>NZ_JAMOZI020000001.1:4800000-6979236 GCF_023667485.2 Rhodococcus sp. MSC1_016 | reverse complement strand
GACAATGCCCGCTGCGGCCGGTTGTACGGCGATTTCACCGAATCCGGGGGGAAGAGTCGTCCGAGGTCGCCCTTGCCGCTCGAGATGATGACCAGGTCGTGGCTGTGGGCAAGATTTTCGATGTCCCCGGGCCTCGCCGCCTTGATGATCAGATCGCCACCGAGTTCTACGAACTCGTCGACCCAATCCGCACACTTGACGCGCTGGTCGACCGACTGCGCGAAACCGATCAAGGGTGTCGTTACCGTGATCTCGTTGCTGTCATGGGTTTTCGAGACAGTGAGCGCCATCGTGTCGATGTGCGGGCACCGCTCCTCCCAGCGGTCGAGCCCGAGATCCCGCTCGATCTGCAGTGCCGAGTCGAACATGCACTGGCTGGACATGACGGGACCGATCCGGACCTCGTCGGGCGTTCGGTCGGTCACCAGGGTGACGCGGAAGTCACGTGTGAGTAAGGCGAGCGCCAGTAGCGCCCCGGACTGTCCGGCTCCGACGATAGCAATGCTGCGCATGACTGACGGCTTCCAATCGTTGATTCGGGCGAATGCTAGTTCGCGACGTCGGTGAGGTACTGGGCGGCGGCTTCGGGTGTCATGAACCAGTGGAAGAAGTCACGCGGATCGTCGAATCCGTTGGCAAACCGGCGAGCGATTCGTGGCTCGGTGGCTGCGGCGCTGAGCAGTGTCAGCACATGCTCCGGAGGCGGGCTGAGTAGCGCATTCGTCCACGACGCCACGTATTGGGCGTAATCCCAATATCGTTCGAAGGTGTTGGTCATGAATGCGGCGTCGAAGGGTCGGTCGCCCTGCTCGATGATGCTGGCAAGGTAGGAGGCCGCGCACTTGCTCGCGTTGTTCGAGCCCTGGCCGGTGAGCGGATCATTGAGGACCACCACGTCGGCAAGCCCGAGGATATTCGCACCCGAAGGTAAGACGCCGATCGGCTTGCGAACCGTGGGTGGGAATCGACCCGCGAGGATCCCGTTGTCATCGGTGAGGGTGATGTCGGCGCAGCGCTCGGCCTCCCAGGGGACGAACGTCTCGACCACCCACTTGGACTTTGCCAGATGCTCCTCGGGAGTCGTCACATCCGCCCAGCAGTCCATCGGTCCACCCGGGATGCCCTCCATCACCATGATTTCGCACGGTCCACTGGTGGTGAGCGCAGGAAAGGCGAAATACTCACCGACACCCGGAATCATGTTGAACGCCACCGCGGAATGTTCCTCCCGCGGCACCATTCCGTTGACGTAAGTCAGCGCCAGGGCACGCTGTGGGCGGTCGAAGACCGACCGTGTGGCGTCCCGCTCGAACATCTTCGCGATCTCGCCCTTGCCTGCGGCGAGAATCACCAGATCGGAGTCGGCAGCGAACTCTTCGAGGTCACCGATCCCGGCATCCTGGATCACCAGCTTGCCGCCGCGTAATTCGAATTCCTCGAGCCACTTGGGCATTTTCACGCGCTGATCGACCGACTGGGCGGGGAGGTCGAGGCGCGACGCCCAGGAGAAGGCCTGGTTTCCGTTGTCGGCGACAGTGAACGAGATGCCCTCGACCGAGGGGCATTCATCGCTCCAGAGGTCCAGTCCGACGGCGCGCTCACGCGCGAGGGCCCCGCCGAACATGCACTGACTGGACATGACCTTGCCCTCACGGATCTGCTCCGGAGTCCGGTTGGATACGACGGTCACGTCGTACCCGGCGTCGACCAGACCTATGGCGAGCTGAAGTCCTGCCTGGCCGGCTCCAACGATGGTGATTTTGCGCATGGGAAAGAAAGTCCTTTGTGTCGACGGTTATCGGGCGAGAAGCGGAATGGCCGGGGTTGCCTGTTCGGGCCCCATCGCGGAGTAGCCTCCGTCGATGGCCCAGTCGGCTCCGGTGACGAAGGCGGCGCGGGGCGAACACAGGTACGCGATCACGTCGCCCACCTCGGTGGGGTCTCCGACTCGGCCGGCGAGGTGGAACTGCCCGGCTACCCGGTCGGTCTTGGCCCGGTCCGACCCCGAGAGCTCATCCATCACCTTCGACCAGATCCAGCCCGGACTCACCGAGTTGACGCGAATGTTGTCGCCGGCAAGGTCCATCGCCATGTTCCGGGTCAGTTGCACCACGGCTGCCTTGGAAACGGGGTACAGCCATCGCCCTGTCTGGGCGACCTTCGAGGAGATGGAACCGAAGTTCACGATGGCGCCACCGCCCTGCGCGGCCATGTGCGGGCGGACCGCTGCGGCGAACATAGCGGCGCTCACGACGTTCACATCGAGAGCGGTGGTCCATTGGGTGCGGCTGGACTCGGCGCCGTCGTCGATGTAGGTACACGCCAGGTTCACCAAAAAGTTGATGGAGCCGAAAGTGTCGAGGGTGGTAGCCACGCAGGCCTCGATCGCCCCGTCGTCGGTGATGTCGGTCTCGCTGAACAGAGCGTTCTTCTTGCCGTCGACAGCGATCTTGCCACCGTCCCGGTCGATGTCGGCGACAACGACGTTGACACCACTCTCGTGCAGAGAGTCGACGACGCCGCGCCCGATCTTGGTGGCGCCGCCGGTGATGATGGCCGTCTTGCCGTCGATCCCGAGATAGTCGCTCATGGTCTAGATCTCCTGACTTCGCTCACGATGTGATCTGCAACACTAGGAACATTTTGGGTGATGATCTATCCGCTGAACGCGTCGACTGTGCAGATTGCGCTCACTTTGATTCCGCCGAGTTTTTCGCCGGCAATGCCGAATTCAGGCGCGACTAGCGCGTGGCCCGTCGGAACTCCCGCAGCCGGTAGCGCTGGATCTTGCCGTTCGGGGTGCGCGGCAAATGGGCGAGGAAATCGATACTGCGAGGGTACTTGTACGGTGCCAGCTGATTTCTGACGAAGTCCTGGAGTTCGCGGACCTTGGTGTCGCTGCCCACGGTGTCCGAGATCAGTACGACTGCCGCGTGGACGATCATTCCCCGATCGGGGTCGGGCAGACCCACGACCGCGCATTCCTTCACGTCGGGGTGCCGGCCCAGCGCTTCTTCGACCTCCGGGCCGGCGATGTTGTAGCCGGACGAGACGATCATGTCGTCACTACGTGCCTGGTACCAGAAGTAGCCGTCGGAGTCGCGAATATACGTATCTCCGGTGATGTTCCACCCGTTCTGGACGTACTGGTGCTGGCGGTCGTCGGCAAGATATCGGCAACCGGTCGGGCCGGTCACCGCCAAACGTCCCGGTGTGCCGTCGGGAACGGGCTGTCCGTCGTCGTCGAGTACCGCTGCGGTATAACCCGGTACGGCCTTCCCGGTGGCCCCGGGTCGGATGTCGTCGTCACTAGCCGCGATGAAGACATGCAGCATTTCGGTGGCACCGATGCCGTTGATGATGCGAATTCCGGTCTCCTCGTGGAACTCTTCCCACACCGCTGTCGGCAGATGCTCGCCCGCAGACACGCAGCGACGAACCGAGGCGAGACTCTGCGCCTTGTTCTCGCGGAGAATTGCCCGGTACGCGGTGGGGGCGGTGAACAACACCGACACTGCGTGTTCCCGTACCGCGTCGGCCAGCTCACTCGGAATTGTCTTCTCGAGTAGTAACGTCGCGGCACCCACTCTCAGCGGGAAGGCCACGAGACCGCACAGCCCGAAGGTGAACGCCAGTGGTGGCGTTCCCGTGAAGACGTCCGAGGAAGTCGGCCGGAGTACCCGTGCCGAGAAGGTGTCCGCAACGGCAAGGATGTCGCGGTGGAAGTGCATCGTCGCTTTCGGGGTACCGGTGGTTCCGGATGTGGTGGCCAGCAGAACGACATCGTCGGCCGCGGTGGCGACGTTGGTGAAGCGCCCGGATTTGGCGGCGGTGCGGGCGATGAGGTCGGTGGGTTCGTTACTTCCGTAGAACAGAGCGCCGATCTGGCCGGTCTCGATCAGGTCGGCTGCGAACCGGTGATCACACAGCGCGAGCGAGGGTGTGGTGAGGTCGATAATTTTGCTCAGTTCACCGCTGCGAAGCAGCGGCATGGTCGTCACGGCAACGCCGCCTGCCTTCACCACCCCGAACCAGCAAGCCACCAACCATGGGTTGTTCGGCCCGCGGAGCAATACGCGGTTGCCCGGTACCAGCCCGAAGTCTTCGGTGAGTATCTGGGCGATCTGGTTGGCGCGGCGCAAAAGTTGCCCGTAGGTCCAGTTTTCGGACGGCGAGAGCAGCGCTGGGCGATCTCCGCCCAAGGCGGCGACCTGGTCGTCGAGAAGTGAAGATGCGCAGTTCAGGCGGTCCGGGTACCGCAACTCCGGGAGGGTGAATTCGAAGTTCGGCCACAGATTTTCCGGGGGGAGGTTGTCGCGGCAGAACGAGTCCAGGTGCGCCGACGGAGACAGCGTCATAGATGGCCTTCCCACTATAGATATGGACGTCGCAAGCGTATGCACTGATTGTTACGCTCGTCAACGATACGAAATATTGCATAGATCGCCTGCTGGCCACCCGATGCTTCGTGGCCGCGACGATGGTTATGGTGTATCCATGACGACGGAGAGCTTCGCCGACGACTTGGCCATCGAACGATCGAACGAGCTGCAACCGCGCGAATTGATCGTGACGATCTTCGGGCTCTACGCACGGGCCGAGTCGAACTGGTTGTCGGTTGCCTCCGTGGTCCGGCTGATGTCCCATCTCGGTGTGGACGGAGCCGCGGTTCGCTCGTCGATTTCACGGCTCAAGCGACGCGAAACGTTGGAAGCCCATCGTCACGACGGCGCCGCGGGCTATTCGCTGTCCAAGCAGACTCTGGATGCACTCGCCGAGGGCGATGTCAGGATCTTCGATCGCAAGCGCGCCGAGATCGAAGACGGCTGGTTGATGGTGGTCTTCTCCATCCCCGAATCAGAACGGGACAAGCGGCACATTCTCCGAACGTTCCTGACCCGTCTCGGCTTCGGCACCACCGCGCCGGGGGTATGGATCGCACCGGGAAGCCTCGTGCGCGAGACCAGGGAAACGCTGGAACGGCGAGGACTCAGCGAATACGTCGACATGTACAGCGCGGAACACCTCGGCTTCGGCGATCTCCGCACGAAGGTGCGCACCTGGTGGGATCTCGACGCACTCACTACCCTCTATGCCGCATTTCTCGACAAGTACCGTCCGGTCCTCGAACGGTCGAGCGCCGGAACACTCACCCCGCGAGACGCCTTCGCCGAATATGTGCCCATGCTCACCGAGTGGCGGCGGCTGCCCTACCTCGATCCCGGCCTCCCCCTTCCCCTCCTTCCACCGGGATGGAACGGTGTCACGGCCGGCCGGCTCTTCGACGAACTGAACGACGCCCTCAGCGGACCGGCCAGAGAACACGCAATGCGGGTCATCCACCAGCCCTGACCGTTACCCGCGGCCGGAAGCCGTGGCCTCCAGTTGCTGGACGAGGCTGTCCCCCAGCTTCATAGTCGCCAGCTTGGCGTCCAGTCGGGCTCCGTCTTCGTCGGCGAGCGCGGACTCACGGAGCTCTGCCAGCGAAGTGACCGCACCGGGTGAGCCGACCAATGCGTGGGCCGCGGACATCAACTTGCCGAAGCTGTCGCCGCCGTGCTCATACGTGGCGCCGTAACCCTTGAGGACACGCTGGCATTCGACGATCTCACGTCCGAGGTCGGCATCGACTGCTGCAGCCCGCAGCGCGTGGTCGATCCACTCCTCGATGGCCGCCTGCTCCCGAACGAACCGCAGTGACCGCGGGCGGAGGGGTCGCAACCGCGCCATGGTGCTCAACATCGTGTAACCGTGCACCGAACTCGTGTTCAGGATCATCCCCTTGTGGGTGATCGCGCCGACCAACCGCTGGAACCACTTCGAACGGTGCATGCGGGCCCCCAGTCGGGAGGGCATCGTGTCGGTGATCTCGTCGATCTGCGGATGGAGGTATTCACGAACCTGCATCAGTTGGTGGCGTTCCGCCCGCGCCTCGGCGCGGATCCGCTCCATCCGCGCCTGCCGCGTCTTCTGCAGCGCGACCTGGATCGTGTCTTGGTAACACATCCACAACCCGATGTGCCGGGCCGCTTCGGTGGTCAGCCGAGCCGCTCCGGCTGTGTCCGGATCAACCTCGGCAAAGCGCATGACCCGGGAGAGATAGCGCTCGGCGTAGTACAGATTCTGGTACACCGCGGTGCGGACCAGTCCGTGCAGAATCATCGACCGCGCCGCGGGAGGGAGATCCAGGACTCGCGCGGCGAGCGGCCGCAGGGCCGGCCCGACCAGTGCGAAGGGATCTGTCGCCGCGACCGTTCTACGCCGTGCCTCTTCCTCCGCTTTGCGATCCTCCGGGGTCACCGGTCGCGGTCCGATCGAGATGGGAATCGGATTCGACTTCCGTGCGGGGCGTGGCTTCTGCTGCTGCACCGCAGCGTCGAAGCCCGCAGAGAAGGCCTTCAGTGAGGATTCGACGCCCTTTCCGAAGGCGTGGATCGGCGCCTCGAACTGGTCCCTGGTGAACGGAAGGGTCCCGGAGCCGGCGAGCGCGCCGAACAGTGCGGCGCTGATGACGCTGCGACTCTGTTCTGCCATCTCCATGAAGTCGGCGGCGATCAGTCGCTTCGAGGCCCGCTGGGCCGCCGCGACGAGTTCGGAGCTGTCGGCGCGACCGTCACCGAGGGCCATCTTTTCGTCGATGGAGTACACGCGATTGGTCGAGGTGATCAAGGTCGTTCGATCGGGTGTGACGAACCCACGCTGGACGGCCCGGCCGCATTCCATCAATTCCGAGGCGATCAGGACATCCACCTCGCCGGGACTCGGAAACACGCTGAGCACCGGTTCGATTCGGGCGTCAGCTGCCGATGACGGATTCGGCTCGTCGCCAGGCGGAAAGATCTCGACGTAGTAGACCGTCGCCCCGGTGCGCTGGGCGACACCGGCGACGGAGGTGTTCTGCGCGTAGTGGCCGGCGTTCTCGGCGACGGCGACGATCCAGTCGGCGAGCACGCCGCCGCCTTCGCCGCCCAGGGCGACGATCGCCAGAGTGATCGGACGTTGACCGTTGTACCAGTTGGACATCAGGCTGCCTCGAATTGAGCGGCGCGGCGTTCGATGCCGCGGGATGCGATCTTGATCCACCACGAGCGGACGTTCGCAAGGAGCTGTTCGCGGCGGGTGGGGTTGTCGATGACGTCGGTGCGGTAGAAGGACGGGCACAGCACCGCGGCGTGGGCATTTTCCCCGCACACTCCACAGCCGACGCAGCTGTCGAGGACCTCGGCGATCGGGTCGGTGCGCATCGGATCCGGGTTGGGTGCGATCGTCAACGACGGGCAGCCGGAGATCCGGATGCAGGCGTGGTCGCCGGTGCAGGTGTCGGGGTCGACCCCGAACCGCTCGCGCACCACCCGCTTACCGGCAGCCAGTGCTGCGCTTCTGTCGCGCTTGACGCGGCGCTGGGCATTGAGTTGGCACTCGCTCTGCATGACGAGCACCTTGGGTCCCGACTCCTCTGTGGTGAGGGCCTCGACGAACGTGTCACGAACCTTGCCGACGTCGTAGGTGTTCTTGATCGTGCGTGCCCATTTCACGCCGATACCGCGGACGGCTTTCTCGATCGGGTGCTGGGTGGACCGGGTGGGGAGGTCTGCCCGGGATGACAGCACGTCCTGCCCACCGGTCGCCGCGGCGTAGGCGTTGTCGACGATGAGGTGGACCTGATCGCTCTTGTTGAAGACGGCGTTGCCGATGCCACTGGTGAGGCCGTTGTGCCAGAAACCGCCGTCACCCATGATCGCGATGCTGCGCCGGTCGGTGTCCTTGGAACTCAAGGCGGAGGCACCGGCTGATCCGAGGCCGTATCCCATCGTCGTGGCTCCGAGGTCGAACGGTGCGTTGACGGCGAAGAGGTGACAGCCGATGTCGGCGCTGACGTGATGTTTGCCGGTCTCCCGCTCGGCGAGTTTAAGACCGCTGAAAATCGGGCGTTCGGGGCATCCGGTGCACAGTCCCGGCGGCCGCGGCGAGATGACCTCGGACGACACGCGGGGAGCGGTGGGGCTCGTCGGGTCGTCGGGATCACGCAGCAGGGCGGGCTGGTGCGCGACGACGTCCGGGAGGTACCGCTGGAGGAACTCGTTGACGCCGCGGGTGACGACCGTCGAGGTGTATTCGCCGGCGAGCGTCAGCATGTCCTTGCCGTGCAGTGCGGTGGCAATGTCTGCCCGGCGCAGAATCGCGTTCAGGTTCTGCTCGATGTAGTCGGGCTGGCCCTCCTCCAGGAGGAAGACGGCGCGCTTGCCCTGGCAGAACTCGATGATCTCGTCGTCGACGACCGGGTAGGTGACGTTCATGACGTACGTCGGTACCTGGGTGCGCCCGAACGCGTCGGAGCAGCCGAGCAACTCCATCGACCGGTTCAGCGTGTTGTAGAGACCGCCCTGCACGATGATGCCGATGTCGGCTTTGTCGTTCCCGAAGACCTCGTTGAGACCGCGGTCCTTGATGAATGCGACCGCCGCCGGCCACCGGTCGTGAATCTTCTCCTTCTCGTGCAGGAAGCTGGCCGGCGGTAGCACGATCCGGTCGATGTCGCGCAGCGGATTGTCGAGCGCATCGCTGACTGTCATGGGTGGACGCTTGTTGTCCTTGGCGACGAACGCCCCGTGCAAGTGGCAGGAGCGGAGCCGCAGGTCGAGCATCACCGGGGTGTTGCTCGCCTCGGACAGCTCGAAGCCGACCTCGACCGCGTCGACGATCGCCGAGACGTTGGGCCGGGGATCGAGCAACCACATCTGCGACTTCATCGCGAAGGCGTGGGAACGCTCCTGCATGATGCTCGAGCCCTCGCCGTAGTCCTCGCCGAGGATGACGAGCGCGCCGCCGGTGACGCCGCCGCTGGCCAGGTTCGCCAGCGCGTCCGAGGCGACATTCAGGCCGACCGTGGATTTGAAGGTCACCGCACCGCGGAGCGGGTAGTGAACGGACGCCGCCAGCATCGCGGCCGCGGTCGCCTCCGAGGCGCTGTTCTCGAAATAGACCCCGAGCTCGTCGAGGATCTCGTGGGCGTCACCGAGGACATCCATCAGGTGCGAGATCGGTGCACCCTGGTAGCCGCCGACATAGGCCACACCGGATTGCAGCAGTGCCTTGGTGACGGCGAGGATGCCCTCGACGTGCAGGGTGGTGCCGGCGCCGTTGCGGAGTTGTTCGACTTCGGCGGCGAAAGAACGTTCGGCCATATCTGACTCTTCCTTACTTCTCGACCAGTGCGACCACGCGGGCGGGACTGCCTGATCCGCCGACGATGGGCAGTGGCAGGACCGCGAGCGCGAATCCAGTCGGCGGCAGGCGATCGAGGTTCTGCAGCTGGGTCAGTCCCAGCTTGCCCGCGCCGAGCATGTGGTGGTGGCAGGGGAACGTCGGATCCAGTGCGGCAGCCTGACCGGCGTCGGTGCCGACGGTTTCCACACCCACCCCGACCAGGTCGGTTTCCTCGGCGAGCCAGCGTGCACACTCGGCCGTGAAACCTGGTGTATGCGAACCGGTCTCGTCGATGTTGAGGAAGTCGTCGCTGTTTTCCGATCGACTCGACCACCCGGTGCGGTAGAGGAGCCAACCACCGGAGGGGAGGGCACCGTGCGTGCGTTGCCACTGCTCGATGTCGGCGATATCGAGGAGGAAGTCCGGGTTCTCGGCCACCCGGTCGGTGACATCGAGTACGACGGCCGAGGTGATCAGCGAGCGCAACGGCACCTGTGACACATCCAGTCCGTCCTTGCCGGTGATCCAGTGGTTCGGCGCATCGACGTGGGTGCCGGTGTGTTCGCCGGTGTGGATGTTGTTCCAGTACCAGCCCGGTCCCTCCTCGTCGTAACGGCTGATCAACTCCAGGCGAAACGGCAGGGTGTTCTTGAACGGTTCCGGCAAACGCAGCACCGGGGTCTTGTCCGTCAGTGGTGCGGTGAGGTCGATCAATTCGATGCGCTCGCCGGCAATGGACGCGAGAAGGTCGGTGATCACTGGCATGTCAACTCCTAGTTGGCTTTACGCTGCCGCTGCGCGGCAAGTTTGGTGGCCACCAGATGGCCTGAACCGGCGCCCAGTCCGGCTCCGGGATGAGTGGACGCCCCGATGTGCCAGAGCCCGTCCACGCAGGTCCGATGCCGTCCGGCCTCCGGCAGTGGGCGCCACAGGAAGCTCTGATCCAGCTCGGAACTGCCGCCGTAGGGGTCTCCGCCGACGGCATTTTCGTTGTATACCGCGAGATCGGCCGGCGAGATCACGTCCGTTCCGAGGATCTTCAGACCATGGGTGTGCGCGTCCACGCGATCGATGACGCGCTGGGCGTACGCCTTGGCCAGTTCCGGGGTCCAACCGTCCGCGGTGTTCAGCTCGCCGGCGGCGTCGCCGAGCGGTTCGTACGGAACTTCCTGCAGTTGCAACCAGAGCGAAGCGGCACCGGACGGAACGCGTGAGGGATCCAAAAGGGATTGTTGTCCCACCACGACTGTCGGCTTCCTGGGGAGAAGACCGGCCTCCGCTTCCGCACGGGCAATACCGGTACTCGCCGATCCATCCGAGATATGAACCAGCGGAACCTCATCCAGGCGGGTATCGCGCCACCTGGGTGATTCGGACAAGGCGATGTGGATCTGCATCTCACCGCGCCCGTACCGGTACCGCCGTGCCTGGGCCCGCAGCGGGGCAGGACTCGCCTCGGGAGGCAGCAACGACCCGTACAAGGCGGTGGGTGTTACCGACGCCAGTACGGCGCGCCGGGCCCGGTAGCGTCGCCCTGCCGTTTCCACGCCGGTCGCACGTCCTCCCTCGACAATGATGCGATCGACGCGGGATCCGGTATGCACCTCGAC
Source organism: Rhodococcus sp. MSC1_016 (assembly GCF_023667485.2). NCBI lineage: Bacteria > Bacillati > Actinomycetota > Actinomycetes > Mycobacteriales > Nocardiaceae > Rhodococcus > Rhodococcus sp. MSC1_016. Next base: position 6,968,419 of record NZ_JAMOZI020000001.1, on the reverse strand, counting down.
GCCCAATTCGTCGAGTAGTCCTCGAAAGGCCTGGAGCAGTCGTGCCGATCCTCCCTCGACGACCGGCAGTCCGAACCCGTGGACGGTGGCCGCCAGCACCGGAATCATGAAGCCGCCGGAGGCATTGTCCGGCGACAGACCCGCGTGCAGCAGCCACGGCACCCACAGGTGATCTACCTCGGGACCGACATACTCCCGAGAACAGTAGGCGCGGCCCGACGCAGCGAGGTCTCGAAGCCACTTCTCGGAGCCGCGCCGCCCGTTGGTTCTGAAGAAGCGCGCCAGTAGTGGAACGACTCCGGCGCTGCGGATTTCGCTGCCCATTATTCCGCCGATCACCGGTGCGTTGCGAACGAACCGGTGCAACGCTTCCAGATAGGCAGTCGCGTCTTCTTCGTTGCCGAAGCCCGCTGCCGTCAGCTCCGGATCGCGATACGCCAGGGTGACGCGGCCGCTGTCGGCAACGCTCGCGGTCACGGCCTCGTCGGTGTTGCAGAATCGCAGCCCGTGACGGGCCAGGTCGTCGCCGAGCGCCGTGTGCGCGGGGCCCGACACGAACAGCGGGTACCAGGAAGAGAACGTGTCGTGCACGTAGCCGGGCACCGTGCGCTCACCGCTCCCGACGAACCCACCGATCTCCGGATTACTCTCCAGGAGTGCCACTTTCCAGCCAGATCGCGCCAGCATGGACGCGGCGACGAGTCCGTTGATTCCGGAACCGACGATGACGGCATCGAATTCGTTGTGCATCACATTCCCTTCGACTGTGAGCCACAACACTATTGACACCGAAGCGGTGAAGCTATCCTCTTTGCGCGCGTCTTATCCGAATGCCGCTCACTTCTGCGACGACCCGGTGCCGATGAGGGGGACGTGCCCCCTCGGGGGCCCCTGTGAGTACTTATTAACCGCCCGCGGGTTGTTGAGTCTGGGGACATGTGAGACAGATGATGTCCACCCAGATGTGAGACACGCTGCTGTCGATTGAGGTATGAGGCACCTGACTGGTCGTGGACTTGGTTCATGACCGGAACGGAAGCCGTCATGGAACTGCTACACGCCCTGCTGGTGGTCTCGCAGACCACCGGCGCCGACATGTTCGACGGGAACTTCGCCCGCTGGTGCACCGACCACGGGATCTCCCGCGCCACCGCCTACCGGCACAAGAAACGGATCGAGGAGGACGGCCGGTGGACCGCCCGGTCCCGCCGGCCCACCTCCTGCCCACACGCCACCGCGTGGGAGGTGGAGGCCGAGATCGTGCGGCTTCGCCTCAACCTGCCCCATCACGAGCGCGGCGCCGACACCATCGCCTACCACCTGAACGCGGTCGCCGAGAAACAACACTGGTCCGAGCAGGGCTGGACCATCCCGTCCCGGGCCACGATCAACAAGATCCTCTCCCGCTACCACCTGGTCGTCCCCGAGCCGAAGAAACGCCCGAAATCGTCCTACCGCCGGTTCTGCTACCGCAAACCCCGCGACTGCTATCAGATCGACGCCACCGAAGTTCGGTTGGCGACCGGAGCCAAGGCCACCGTCTTCGAGGTCCTCGACGACTGCACCCGCACCCTGGTCGCCACCCGGGTCGCGGACGCCGAGACCGCCGCCGGGGCGATCGCGGCGATCATCGCCGCGTTCACCGACTTCGGGGTTCCGGCACTGGTACTCGCCGACAACGGCAGCGCGTTCACCTCCCGCCGCACCAAGGGCGGCACCTCGGGCTTCACCCGGGTCGTGAAGCGGGCCGGGGCGCGGCTGATCCACTCCACCCCATACCACCCACAGACCTGCGGGAAGGTCGAACGCCACCACCGCACCTTCAAGCAATGGTTGGCCACTCACCCCACCCAACCGACCACTCTGATCGAACTGCAGCAGCTCTGCGACACCTACCAGCGGTTCTACAACACCGACCGCCCGCACAGTGCGGTCAAGATGCCGCCACTGCAGGCCTGGCAGAACGCGCCACTCCTCGGTGGGCCACAAGCACTTCCGATCCAACACGACGCCACCGTGCACGCCCTGATCGTCTCCTCCGCCGGCACCGTGTGCATCGACTCCCACACCCGACTGAGCGTCGGCCGGCGCAGAGCCGGGCAGACCATCACCCTGCTCCACGACGACGACCACGTCACCGCCTACACCGCCGACGGCAACGTGATCGGACACCTACACCTCGACCACACCAAGCGCTACCAAGGACAACTCCAACCCGCCTAAAATCTGTCTCGCATCTACGTAGACACCCGTGTCTCATATCAACGTAGACAGCACAAACCGCCCGCGGGTAATAAGTACTCACAGGTCTTATGGTGACGACGGTCACATCTGTTGACTTGCGGGATGATCACAGCATCTACTTAGGCGGCCCTCACAGAGGGCAGGCTAACCGTTCTCGCGCTTCAGCCGAGGCTCACCCCCCGGGTGATCCGGAGCTGGGACGCAAGGATCACATGCGCCGCGTGCGGGGGCCCGGCGACTAACGACAAGGACATACTCTCGTGGCTTCTTCCACCAAGCGGCGCCTGGCCGGCGCCGGCATCATCGCCGGACTCTCCGCGCTCACACTGATCGCAAACCCCGCCATCGGTTCCGCAGCGATCACCGGTGCGGCGACCGTGACCGCAGACGCCGGTGCAGGCACGATCACCACCTCGATCACCGGACTGAACACCACCAAGCCGTTCGTCAAGTGCGAGGGCACCGTCTACAGCGCCGACGCAACGGTCCTCGACTCCACGACGAAAGTGGGCCAGAGCTTCCCCGTGACCGGTCCGACCATGGTCGCCGGTCAGGTGCTGACCAATGCGTCCGGCGTCGGCACCTCGGCTGTTTTCCCCGACGGCGAATACCAGGTGCGCACGAAGTGCAAGGAGGAGGGCGACGTCGACTACCAGGACCCCATCGCCCCCGTGCGGGTCACTGTCAGCTCGACCACCCCAGGCGGCGGCGGCCTGGACTTCGGTCTCGACGGTCTCCTCGAGCTGTTCAGCGGATTCGGTAGCTAACAGCTGGAGCGGCGGTGGCCACGTCTCGGACCTGGCCACCGCGACCCGCTGCGTCGAACGACGTCATCTGCCCGGGTGACAGCGCATTGTCGGGCGTTCGTCCACATGGGTGTCTGATGGTCCGTGCCGTGTCACATTTGTAACGGAGCCTCTCCCTGCTCGTATACAGTCACAGCGTCTTGACGATACGGCGCAGAGGGAGCAAATTCATGCGGCGAGCCTTCAGGGCATTGATGGCGGCGATGCTCGGTGCCATCTTCCTTGCAATGACAGTTCCGGTGCCGGCAAGCGCCGAACCGCTCTATCCCTGGCCCGACCCGGATCCGTTCTACCTCGCTCCCGCCGATCTCGCGGCAATTCAGCCGGGCGACGTGGTTCGCACTCGACGGATCGACACGTGGATGTACGCCAACTCGGACGGCTGGCAGATCGCGTTCCGTTCGACGAATTCTGCCGGAAATCCCATCCTGGCGGTCACGACGGTGCTGCTCCCCCGGGGCGTCGCGAATCCACCGCTGGTGTCGTATCAGGCGATCGTCAATTCACTGGGCACCAAGTGCGCGCCCTCACGAGCTCTATTCAACCTGGAGATGCAGGAATCGCCGGGGATGTATCTGGGCCTGCAGCGGGGATGGGCCGTTTCGGTGCCGGACCACCTCGGCCCGACCGGTGCGTACGGTGCCGCCAAACTCGGCGGCATGATCACGTTGGACAGCATTCGCGCAGTTCAGCGAGTATCCGAATTGGGCCTCACGAACAGCCCCGTAGCCCTGGCGGGCTACTCCGGCGGTGGAATGGCAAGCGCCTGGGCGGCAGCGCTCGCGCCGACCTATGCTCCCGAGCTGAAGCTTGCCGCTGTGGTGCAGGGCGGAATTCCGGCTGATCTCGAACAGATGGCCGAGGGGCTCGGGTTCAACCCGCACCCCGGGTTCGGGCTCGCTTTCGCGGCGGCCGTCGGCCTCGAGCGTGAGTACCCGGAACGGCTGCCGGTGTCGTCGCAGCTCAACGAAACCGGTCTGTGGCTGCGCGAATGGATGAGCAACGAGTGCCGGCGATTCCTTCTGTTCCACGGCGCTTTCCGGAACGCCGGACAGCTGGCCGCGTCGACCAGTCTTATGGCGAGTTCGACCGCACGCCAGGTGTTACGCGAGAACAGTCTCCGCTATTTCGAGGGTGTGCCGACGGCGCCGGTCTACATGTGGCACGGCACCCTGGACGGGCTCACGCCCTTCGATTCGGTGGCAGAGGTGGCTCGTCGATACTGCACCGCCGGAGCAAACCTGACGTTCGTGCCGTACGAAATCTCGGAGCACATGACCACTGCTGTGGTGGGTTTCCCGGATGCGTACGAGTTCATCGCGGCGCGATTCCGAGGCGAGCCCGCGCCGACACGGTGCTGAGCCGGGGCTTCGACACAGCGAGGTGAGCCGATAGTCCTGCGCCTTCAGCTCGTGACGGCACAGTTGTCGAGGAGTACGGCCGCGGCCGCTTTTGCGGCGGTAGCAGATTCGGGCGACTCGGAGATGGCGGCGGTTGTCTGCGCCCCCTCCGCGAGCAATGCGATTTGGAGCCCGACAATCGGCGCGCATCCGGCCTGTACGGCCAGGTCGGTGACATAGTCGATGAACTGCTTCTTGTGACTGTGTGCTGCCGCCGCGACCGCGGGCATGGTGCTGCCGAGCTCACCGAACGAATTGATGAAGGCGCAACCGCGGAACTCGTCCTCGTGGAACCAGGCGTCGAGAAAGTCGAATATCGACAACAGTTTCTCGCGCGGAGTGTCGTGTCGGCTCGCCTCCGCGCGAATGCCGTCATTCCACATTGCGGTACGCCCTTCGAGGACTCCGGTAACGATGGCAGCCTTGGACGGAAACAGTCCGTACATCCGCTTGAGGGAGATCCCGGCGGCGGTGCGTAACTCGTCCATGCCGACCGACTGGATGCCGCGCGCATAGAAGAGCGCATCGGCCGATTCGAGCACCGCCGCCTTCGCTGCGTCTACATCCACGTCACTTACCCCTTGCCCTGAGAACCATCGTTCTCTAGAGTAGTCCACGCACCGGAGAACGCACGTTCTCCGGTGAGTCGAGGATCAAGGAAGGGCGTCACCATGGCATATATCGAGGTCGGCACCGAGAACAGCACCCCCATCGAGGTGTACTACGAGGATCACGGCACAGGACAACCCGTCGTCCTCATCCACGGCTACCCGCTCGACGGCAACTCCTGGGAGCGCCAGTCGGCAGCACTGCTGAAAGCCGGATACCGGGTGATCACGTACGACCGTCGCGGGTTCGGGCAGTCCAGCAAGCCCACCACTGGCTACGACTACGACACGTTCGCCTCGGATCTGAACACCGTGCTAACCACGTTGGACCTCAACGACGTCATCCTCGTCGGATTCTCGATGGGCACCGGCGAGCTCGCCCGGTACGCCGGCATCTACGGCACTGATCGTGTCGCCAAGTTCGCCTTCCTCGCCTCGCTCGAGCCCTTCCTCCTGCAGACCGACGACAACCCGACCGGCGTGCCACAGTCGGTGTTCGACGGCATCGAGGCGGCAGCCCGCGAAGACCGGTTCGCCTGGTTCGACAACTTCTACAAAGACTTCTACAACCTCGACGAGAACCTCGGCAGTCGCATCAGCGAAGCCGCCGTACGCAACAGCTGGAATGTTGCGGCCGGAAGCGCTCCCGTTGCCGCGTATGCCGTCGTGTCCAGCTGGATCGAAGATTTCCGTGCCGACATCAAGAAGGTGCGCGAGTCGGGCAAACCTGCCTTGATCCTGCACGGGACGAAGGACAACATTCTCCCGATCGACGCCGCCGGGCGTCCGTTCCACGAAGCGTTTCCCGAAGCGCGGTACGTCGAGGTCGAAGGCGCCCCGCACGGCCTGCTCTGGACCCACTTCCAGGAGGTCAACGACGCCCTCCTCGACTTCGTGAAGTAGTCGAATCGGGCGTCCTTCCGCACCCGGCGCCGTCGAGATCCGTGAAGAGACCGACAGTCGCTTCACGGTCTCGGCGGGCCGGTGAAGTGGAACCACGGCAGGGAAAGGGCAGCTCTTCACCAAGGCGTAGGATCGCCGAACACGTTCGGACGCTAACGGGTGTGCAGCCTCTTCACCGCTGCTTCCGCCACAGCGCGGGGCGCTCCCCGGGTTCTGCCCCGTGATCAGCGTCCCCTCCTCGACCACATAGGTTGCGAACGGTTCGTCGGCGATGCTGTAGTTCGCTCCCAGCTTTTTCAGCTCATCCTGAAGACTGAACGGGACGGCGTCGGCCCGTTGTGCCGCCTCCTCTTCCGGCCAGGAGAAGCCAGTGACATTCTTGTCTTTGACAAGCGGAGTGCCGTCACTCAGGGGAACGCCCCGCAGGCCGGCCGGTCCGTGACACACCGCCGACACGATCCGGCCGGATTCGTAGAATTTCGCCGTCACTGCACCGAGGTCGTCACCGCCGAAGTCGAACATCACACCATGGCCGCCGGTGAAGTAGATGGCGTCGTATTCCTCGACGTCGACGTCTGCAACCTTCTTCGTGTCACGGAGAAGATCCATGAACTCGCGGTCGCGGTAGCGCATGTCGGTGCCGAGGTCACCGAGCACGTCGTGAGCGAGGCTCTCCGGGTCGATCGGTACGTAACCGCCTGCAGGACTGACAATGTCGACTTCGTAGCCGTTATCGGTGACGTAGTCGTAGAAGTGCGTCAGTTCGCCCAGTTACAGACCTGTCCGGTAGCCGACCTTCTGGTACTCGGCGACGTTCGTCACGACGATGAGGATGTGGTTCTTGGTGGCCATTGCGGTCTGCTGATCGGGTGCGAGGTCTCAGCGGCGTCGGGCAGCGGCCTCACCCGCACTCGGTACCACGGTGCTTCTTCCCTCAGGGAACGTGTCGCCGCCTTCAACTGCACGTTACCGAGAGTTCGGCGGATGAACCTGTGTTCATACGCGAACCAGTAGTCGTCACAGGACTTGTTTCGCGTAGGGGTCGGTGGCCCTTTACGGCGGAGAGCAGCGAGCTGCGCTATTCCACCGTCGCTGACCGCGCCTGCGGAGCTTCCGGTGAAATGAGCTCGCGGAGCCGGTGCTTGAGGATCTTTCCGGTCCCAGACTTGGGCAATTCGCGGAAGTAGACGTGCTTAGGCGTCTTGAAACCCGCCAGTTGGGTGCGGGTGAAGGCGATGAGTTCCTCGGTCGACACCTTCGCGCCCGGCCGGAGCGTGACGACAGCCACCGGGACTTCACCCCACTTCGGGTCTGCGATTCCGATGACGGCCACCTCGGCGACCGCGGGATGGGAGGTGAGTACGTGCTCGACTTCGACCGTGGCGATGTTCTCTCCGCCCGAGATCACGATGTCTTTTGCCCGGTCCCGAATCTCGACCGATCCGTCGGGATGCATGACGCCGAGATCGCCGGTCTTGAACCACTCTCCCATGCGGGCAACCTCGGTTGCAGGGTCGTCGTGGTAATAGCCCAGCATCACCGTGTTTCCGCGAACAGCGATCTCCCCGAGGGTTGCGCCGTCCGCGGGGACGTCGACGACGGGGGCGTCGTCGGTCTTGCCGACGGTGTCCAATACCCGGATTCCTGTGCCGACGATATTGGAGTTGCCCTGCACGGCCATCGCTTTGGACAGATCGGGGTGGCTGAGACTGTTCCATTCGGGGCGTGGTTCGTTCACCACTGCAGGGCCGAAGGTTTCGGTGAGTCCGTAGAGGTGGGTGGTGTGGATGCCGAGTATGGTCAGTTCCGACAGGAGGGTGGGCGACGGTGGCGCTCCCCCGGTCCCTACCTCGACGGTTCTTCCCAGCGGTCCGTTTGCCGCCTCACGATGTTGAGTCAGGTTGGTGAGGACGGTGGGAGCGGCGTTGAAGTGGGTGATGCCGCCACTGCGGAGGTGCCGCCATACCGTGTCCGGGTCGGGTCGATCGAGACAGACCTGCGTTCCTGCGGCGGCGGTGATCGCCCAAGGAAAACACCAGCCGTTGCAGTGAAACATCGGCAGCGTCCACAGGTAAACGGTGTCGAGACCGAGTCGGGCATGGTGGATCATGGCAAGTGCCTGCAGGTAGGCGCCGCGGTGGTGATACATGACGCCTTTGGGCCGGCCGGTCGTACCGCTGGTGTAGTTCAGCGAGATGAGGCTGCGCTCGTCATCAACCGAGCGTGCGTATTCGGGTCCGCCGGCTTCCAGCACCTCGCCCACCGCAAGGGTCCGGATTCCGAAGGAGTCTGCAGCAGGATGGAATTCGTTGTCGTACAGGACGAGAGATGCGCCGGAGTGCTGAACGATGTACGCGAGTTCCGGTGCAGCCAGGCGGTGGTTGAGGGTGACGAGCACACCGCCTGCCAAGGGAACGGCGAAGTGTGCGAGCAGCATCAGTGGGGTGTTCGATGCCAGGACGGCGACGCGGTCACCGCGTGTGACTCCGTGGCCTGCGAGGGTGCCGGCCATGCGGCGGGCAGTGACCGCGAACTCACCGTACGACCACGACCGGGAGTGGTAGGTCATGGCGGTGCGATCGGCGTGGATGGCCTCCGCACGTTCGAGAAAGTTCAAGGGTGTCAGAACCTGATCGCCGAGATCTGCGGTCACAGCACGCTTCTTTCAGAGTCGATGACGTCGGGGATGTCGAGGAGATGGCCCATGCGGTCGCGTTTGGTGCGGAGATAACGCACGTTGTCGGTGGTTGCGTTACTCGAGAGCGCGACGCGGTCGACGACCTCGAGCCCATAGCGGGTCAAAGCCGCGCATTTGGCCGGATTGTTGGTCAACACGCGAACTCTGCCTATGCCGAGGTCTTCGAGAATATGGGCTCCGACCGCGTACGAGCGGGCATCGGCGGCGAGCCCTTGCGCCAGGTTGGCGTCGACGGTGTCCAGACCACTGTCTTGAAGCGCGTAGGCGTTGATCTTGTGTGCCAACCCGATGCCACGACCCTCGTGCCCCCGTAGGTAGATCACCGCGCCACAGTGCTCCTGACTGACCGCCACCAGTGCCTGCTCGAGTTGGCTACCGCAGTCACACCTGGTGGAGGCGAGAATGTCCCCTGTCAGGCATTCACTGTGTAGGCGAACGAGGGCACCGGGTTCGCTATCGGCGGCCGCAGCCACGTCGCCCATCACCAACGCCAGATGCTCGACTCCGTCGTCGCTCGCACGATAGGCGATCGCTTGGAATTCGCCGAAGGCGGTAGGCATTCGTGAGGTGGAAAGTCTCTCCACAGGTGCTGCTTTCGGTCGCCGGAACTCTGCGAGATCGGCGATCGCGACCACGGGCAATCCGTGGCGGTCCGCGAATTTGCGCAGATCCGACCCCCGGCGCATCGAACCGTCCTCTGCCACGATTTCCCCGATCACCCCGACAGGAGCACGATCAGCGAGTGTGAGTAGGTCGATGGCGGCCTCGGTGTGCCCGGGCCGCTCGCGGACCCCTCCCGGTCGCGAGCGAAGCGGGAAAACGTGTCCGGGGCGACGGAAATCACCGGGCACACTGGTCGAGCAGGCAAGGGCCCGTACGGTCATCGCGCGGTCGCCGGCCGACACACCGGTTCCGGCGCCTGTGTGGTCGACTGTGACGGTGAAGGCGGTCTGGTGGGGGTCGGTGTTCATCGGCACCATCGGCGCAAGCCCTAGCTGATCCGCTCGTTCGGTCGTCATCGGGACACAGATGATGCCGGTGGTGTGGCGGACCATGAAGGCCATCTGGTCGGCGCTGACGGTGTCGGCACCGGCCACGAGGTCGCCCTCGTTCTCGCGGTCCTCGCTATCGACCACGACGACCATGCCGCCGGCCCGCAAGGTCGTGACGGCCCGGGTCACCGCGTGATCACCGGGGCGTGACGGAGTCACTGGTGCTCCTGGGCGAGGCGCGTGTGGGTGCCGAAGTCGCGGCGGAAATAGGTGAGTGGCGGTCCGTCGTGAGCTACCGCCTCACGAACCTCACCCAATATGAGAATGTGGTCTCCGCCCTCGACGAAGGAGGACGCGTCACACACCACCCATCCCGGAGCCCCGTCCAAGCGGGGAACACCACTGACCCGTGTCCACGGTGTGTCGGCGAATTTGTCGGCCCCTTTGCAGGCGAAGGCCGTGGCCGCTGCCGACTGGGCGCTACCGAGGATGTTGACGCCGAATCGTCCGCTGCGCTGGATGATTCCGAGAAGCGCCGAGGAGCGATCGAGAGAAACCAGGACCATGGGAGGTGCCATCGACAGAGACGTGAAGGCACTGACAGTGGTCCCGTGGGGTCGTTCTCCGTCCATGGCCGTCACTACCGAGACCGGAGTACAGACAGCAGCCATGACCTCCTTCAGCGATGCTGCGATGTCCTCGTGCTGAGCGATCGACCTTGTTGCCATTTTCTTCCTCCTCGCTACGTCATTTGACGTGGTTGACGAGTCGAGTGACGCCGGGGATGTCGATGGTCAACACTTCCCCGGGCTGTAGGTACCGGGGTGGGTCCTGTCGGAAACCGATCCCCGCGGGCGTGCCGGTGGCAATGATGTCTCCGGGGGTCAGTGTCGTCCAAGTGCTCACGTACTCGATGACGGTGGGAACGTCGAAAACCAGATCCGCGAGAACCCCGGACTGCACTCGGCTGTCACCGAGATAGGTGTGCACTTCCAGGGTTTTCGGGTCGGCGATCTCATCCGAAGTGACCAGCCACGGGCCGATCGACCCGGACTGGTCGAAGTTTTTCCCCGCCGTGGCCTGGGTTCCATGAAGCTGGTATTCCCGAACACTGTTGTCCGCGAAGGCCGTGTAACCCCAAATATGATCCGCCGCATCCTCGGCGCGGATGTTGCGGCCACCGCGGCCGATGACGATCGCGATCTCCCCCTCCCAGTCCAAACTGTCCGACATCGGGGATCGTTCGATCGGCTCTCCGTGCCCGACGAGCGAGGAGGGGAAACGGACGAAGAAGGTGGGGTACCGAGGGGGTTCCTTGTCCATCTCGACGGCGTGGTTGTGGTAATTGAAGCCGACGCAGAGTATCCGCCGCGGATCGGTGACCGGCGGTAACCAACGGGTGATTTCGTCCAGATCGATCAACGGGCATCGACGGAGATCCTGCTCGGTCAGGGAAACGAATTTCTCGATGTCGACGTCCGCGGCCACCACACCGGTGAGCCCGGTGACGTCCCGTGAGCGGCCGTCTGCGTCGAGGACGACGGTCCGCCGATCGCCGCCGTGTTCGACCGTTGCCACGCGCATCAGAACGCCTTCTCTTCGGTCAGGATGGTCGAGAACGCCTTCTCTTCGGTCAGGATGGTCGAGGCCTGACCGAGCAGGGTCTCGATCTTGTCGATGCCCGCCGGTGTGGGCGTGATCAGCGGAGACCGCACGTGCGGTGAGGCGATCCGCCCCTGCTGGTGCAGGACCCACTTCACCGGCGCCGGATTGGTTTCGACGAACAGCAGGTCGACCAGTGGATGCAGCGCATAATGCAGTGCGCGGGCCCCGTCGTGATCACCTGCTGTCCACAGCTCGTACATCCGAGCGACCGTGTGGGGTGCGATGTTGCTGACGGCACTGACGAACCCGACACCGCCGAGTGCCAGCAGCGGCAGACAGAGCAGTTCGATGCCGGACCACACCGAGATACTCTCTCCCGCTTCGAAAATCACCCGGGAGAAGTGTTCGAAGTCCTTCGTCGTTTCCTTGATACCGACGATGTTGTCGAAGTCCTGGTGGAGGCGGGCGACCGTGGACGGATCCAGGTCGACGGCGGTCCGCGACGGGACGTTGTACATGATGATCGGCAGGTCCGGGAACTCCCCTGCGATGGTGCCGTACCACCGGTAGAGCGCCTCTTGGGTGGGGCGCGCGTAGTAGGGGGTGATGATCAGCGCCGCGTCGGCGCCGGCGGCCCGCGCGGCCGCGGTGATCTCGAGGGTTTCGTCCAGCTTGGCCGAGCCGGTTCCGGGGATGAACGGAACTCGATCATTGTTCTCGTCGGCAACGGTCTCGATCGCCTCGATCCGCTCGGCGATCGTCTGAGCGCTGGGCTCTCCGGTGGAGCCACCGATCGACAGGCCGTGCGATCCGGCGGCGATCTGCCACCGGACCAGCCGACGTAGGCTTGCTGTGTCCAAGGCTCCGCTATCGGTGAATGGGGTGATCAGGGGCGCGATCGATCCGGTGATCAGTGCGGTGTCGGTACGGAATCTCATGCCAGTGCTCCTTCGCGGTGGGTCGACTCGAGCACCGTTGCAGCGACAGCCAGATCGGCCAGCCCCATCCCGAGTCCTTTGAAGATCGTCAAAGCAGGGTTCAGCGGCCGTACCACCGCACCGGTGAGAAGATCACCGAGCGTCTTCACCGCAGCCCAGTCTTCGCCGTAGTACTCGGTCAATTCGCGAGACGATCGACGCGCGTTGGCGAGGCTGTCGACGACCGTCAGATCGGAATCGGCCAGCAGCGCAGGATCGAACTCGGCTGTGTGCGGCAGAATCGCCCCGACCGCATTGAGGTGTGTTCCCGCAGACATCACTCCTGGGCTGAGGAACGGTTCCGTCGCCCGCGTGACAAGGGTGACGATCGGCGCCCCGTCGACCGCCTCCGCGAGTGTCGGGGCCGTGACGGCATCCACCCCCAGTGTGTCGCGCACCGTGGCGGCGAATCCGATCCGGCTGTTCTCGGACCGACTCCACACCCGGACCCGGGCGATCGGGCGCACTGCACACACCGCAGCAACCTGCCCCAACGCCTGACGACCGCTGCCGATCACAGCCAGCTCGGCGGCATCGGGAGCACTCATCAGACGTGTCGCCAACCCGGAGACAGCCGCGGTGCGCAGTGCACCGAGCGCGCCGGCCTCGAGAACTGCACGGGGGATACCGGTAGTGGCGTCGAACAGCGTCAGCAGCGCCGAGGCACCCTCAGGGGTATTGACCCAGGTTTTGAAAGCGACGAGACCGGCTCCCTCGTCATAGGCGCCGAGCGCGTGGGCGCTGCTGGCCGGCTCCCAGGTCGTCATCGTCTTGGGGATGTTTCGGGCGGTCCCGTCGACCTCACGGGTAATCGATCCGGCGATCGCTTCGATCGCATCGGCAATCGACACCTTCTCTCGCACTTGCTGTTCCGTTATCCACGGTACGTTCATCGTCGTCCTTGCCAGTTGTGTGTTCGAGGGGGCCGCACCGATGCGCGCTTGTTCGCTCACGGCGCCGGGTCCTCGTTCCCGCGGAACGGATGGCGATCCAAACCACTGCGGCTGTGATGCAGTTAACGATAGAGATCACGTGGTATAAAGCAAATATCAGGATCTCGATATACGCATCACCTATTGCTTATATGAGGAGTTATGGAAGCACAGCTTTCGCTCAAGCGTCTGGAGGTCTTTCGCCTCGTCGTCGAAGAGGGCAGTGTCACTCGGGCCGCAGAAGTGCTGATGGTTGCCCAGCCGGCCGTCTCGGGGCAGTTGCGAGCTCTCGAATCCTGGCTCGGCGCCAAGCTCTTCGTCCGCCGCGGTAACCGCATGCTGCTGACAGAAGCGGGGGAACGCGCGAATCAGTGGGCCAAGGAAATGCTGGCCTCGGCGGCGCAAATCAGGCGCGACGTCGACGAACTCGGCTCGGGGCGCGGTGGCGCCGCGTCCATCGCATCGAGCATGGCGGTGGGGAGTTACCTTCTACCCCCGATTCTGAGCCGGTTCCAGCGTGGCCGACCCGGTGCGGACCTCACCCTGTCCAGCTCGCAACCCAACGAAGCGTTGCGCGCGGTCGAAACCGGTGAGGCGGACTTCGCCGTGGTGACCTGGGATCAGCGACACCTACCGGACACCATGTCCTCCGAAGCCGTTCGCACCGAGCCGATCACCCTCTGCGCCGGACCGGGTCTCGTCGCCCCCTCGACAACGCTGTCCCTCGACGAGGCCTTGGCATTGCCTTTCGTCGGTGCGCCACGCAAGGTGATCTACCAACGAAACCTGATGGAACAGCTCACTCGACTGAGTGACATCGAACCAAATTTCGTCATCCGCTTCGGACATGCCGAGCCGATGAAGCAGGCAGCCGCCGACAACGCCTGGGCGATTTTCGCTCCGCGTTACGTCGTCGAATCCGACCTTGCTACGGGTCGACTACAGGAGCTGACCGTTCCCGGCCTCGAACTTTCCGAGCGTATTGCGTTGCTGTGGCGGCGAGACAAGTATTTCTCCCCACTCCAGCAAGCGGCCGTCGACGAGATTCGTGCCGCACTTCGCTCCCGGTGACGCCACCGAACGCACTTCACCACGACCAGTTGCGGTCCTGCGGTGGCGACCAAACCCCCGCTTCACGCAGATACGGCAGTACGGAGGAGAAGGATTCCAGCTCCTGCGGGCTCCACAGCGGGAAGTTGATCAGCACATTCGTTGTCGCCGTGGTGCTCTTCAGGGAGATGATTTTCTCCGCAACCTGTTCGGGGGTTCCGATCAGCTGCAAGACCGATCCGGCGCCGCCGAACGCGCGGGTTGCTTCGTCCTCCCCCATCTTCTCGTACATCGACCGGGAAGATTCGATCGATCCGAGCACATCGGCGGCGATCTCCTTGGTGGCCTCGACGTTGAGAGACTGCAACAGTCGCGCATATTCCTCCTCGGCCTCGCCCTCGTTGGGGCGCACGATAGCCATCGAGAACGGGCACGTTCCCACCACTCGTTTGCTCTTTTCGGTCAGCGCAGCCAATCGACGATCAACTTCACGCACCTTCTCCTCGGTGTTGGCCAACGTCACCAACTGATCGCAGAACCGTGCCGCGAACTCGGCGCCTGCCGGGGATGCACCCGCGCTGACCAGCAAGGGGTGCGGGTCCTGCACGGGCCGAGGGGTTTTGATCCGTCCGGTCACCCGGTAGTACTTCCCGTCGACGTCGATAGATTCCTGCTCGGTCCACAACCTCTTGACAATGTCGACGAATTCCGCTGCCATGACGTAACGCTCGTCGTGATCGATGAACGGCTCACCGAACAGTGCCGCCTCGTCGGCACTGAATCCCGTCACCACGTTCCAGCCCCACCGTCCGTCGCTGAACGCATCGAGTGTGGCGCCCATCCGGGCGACGTGGGCGGGCTTGTGGTGAGTGGTGTGGAACGTCGAAATGACGCCGATGTGCTCTGTCGTGGCCAGCAGTGCCATAGCCAGTAGCGGCGCATGGAATGCCGGCGACTGGTGCCCGAACTCCTCGGCGACACGCTGGTGCCCGGACCAGTTGTCGGCGATGAACAGGGAATCGAAGCCAACCCGTTCGGCTGCCTGCGCGAGGGCGACCAGGTTCGCTTTCGTCATCGCCGGTGTTCGCCGAGCAGCTTCGTCCGAGTACAGGAAGTTAGTCTTTCCGCTGGGAAAGAAGTACCCGAGGCTCAACTGCGAAGGGTCTTCGGTTCTCGGCTTCATGGGGTCCTCTTCGAGAGTGCTGCACGGAACTCCCCGCACAGGGATTGACAGGGATTGACAGTGATAGCAATCACACTATCGCTCCCTCGCCATAAGGCAAAGACGATGTTCCTGATGTGCGCATAAGCCAACCGTTATTTAGTGATTTGCCGCGGAATAAGCAGAGAGTTATGTTCCTATCTCCAATTCGGTAATTGTTTATATAAAGGCGCCCTCTTACTGTGACGTGAAGCACTGATTTCGAGGAGGGGTCGTCATTACAACACACACCACCGAAGGCGAGCAGATGGCCTCGACGATCGAAGGATTCGATCACCTGAGCCCGAGCTGGAATGACTCGACGCTCTGGGACGCGTACGAGCGCTTGTTGTCGGCCGGCCCTGCGATCTACTCGCCACTCCACGGCGGATACTGGATCATCAGTCGCTATTCGGACGTCAAGGCGGCGCTTCGCGATCATGAGACCTTCTCCTCGGCCTCCGGACACCGGATCCCGATGGTGGACGGCATGTCATCGATACCGATCGACTACGACCCCCCGCTACACACCCATTACCGGTCGTTGCTGACACGGGCGTTGACTCCCGACTCGATACGGGATTTACAGCCGTGGCTCACCTCGATGATTTCCGAGGTGCTCGCCTCGTTCCACCAGTCCGGTGGAGGCGACGCGGTGGCCGACGTTGCGCTGTCGATTCCACTACGCGTGCTCACCAAAATCGTCGGTTTCTCCCCGGCAACCGTGGCACGCTTTCGTGGACTGACCGAGGATATTTGGAGGGACGGGACGGCCGAGTCGCAGCTTCGAGGCCGCGCAGCGCTTGTCGAGGCCGTCGACCGCGACATCGACGAGCACCGCGCCCGTCGGCCCGGCGACTACCTCACCTGGCTACTCGATGCCGAAGTCGACGGACGCCCGATCGACATCGGAGAAATACACTCGGTGCTGTTGACTCTTGCCGTGGCCGGCCATGAGACGACGTTGAATTCGGTGAGCACACTGCTGTATTTACTGGCTTCGGATTTATCGTTGCAGGAGCGCCTTCGCGCGGACCCCGGTGTCGCACCACTGTACGTCGAGGAGATGCTGCGACTCCGCACTCCTGCACAGATGTTTGCTCGCCGCACCACTCGTGAGGTCGATGTCGGTGGTACCACCATCCCGGGAGGCTCATGGGTGCTGCTTCTCAATGCCGCAGCCAATCGTGACTGCCGGCAATTCGAGCACCCGAACGAGTTCGATATCCACCGTTCCGCAAGAGGCCACTTGGCGTTCGGGTGGGGCATTCATCAATGTGTCGGATCTGCACTTGCCCGATCCGAACTGCGCATCCTCCTCGAAACTCTCTGCCAGTATCCGCCGATCACGCTGGCGGCCGGCCCCACCTTCACGGCGATCGAGGCCGGGGCACATTTCGGATTACGAAAGCTCCCCCTGTCTTTCGCCGACTCTGCACCCAGGAGCTGAAACACTATGACACCGCGCATCCACATCGACACTGCGGCCTGCAACGGTTACGGGAATTGCTTGGTCGCCGCACCCGACGTCTTCGACCTCGACCCCGACACCAACATCGCCTTCACCCGGCCCGGCCACCCCACGGACGCAGACCAGGACACCCTCCGGGAAGCCGAAG
The DNA here is from genome assembly GCF_023667485.2 of Rhodococcus sp. MSC1_016. Lineage (NCBI taxonomy): Bacteria > Bacillati > Actinomycetota > Actinomycetes > Mycobacteriales > Nocardiaceae > Rhodococcus > Rhodococcus sp. MSC1_016. Next base: position 6,951,384 of record NZ_JAMOZI020000001.1, on the reverse strand, counting down.
CCGACTGCCCCGTCCGGGCGATCCGGATCTCCGAGTCCTGACCATGCACGCCGCAGCCACCACTGTCATCGTCGGTGCCTCCGTTGCCGGAATCCGAGCGGCGGCGGCGCTACGACACAACGACCCTCACCACCGCATCATCCTCGTCGACGGTGAAAACGAAGAGCCGTATGACAAGCCGCCACTGTCGAAGGCAGTGTTGTCGAACACCGACCTCCCGTCACCAGATCTGACCGACCACATCGGACAGAACATCGACTACCGCAGGGGAACGGCGGCCGTCGCCGTAGACACCGCGGCGTCGACACTGTCCCTCGGTGACGGGAGCGTCATCCGCTACGACAACGCCATCCTCGCCACCGGCTCCGCACCACGCCATCTGTCCGTACTCGACGGCATACCCGGTGTGCACTATCTGCGAACCTTCGCCGACGCAACTGCGCTCCGCACCGCCCTGCTTCGCCGTCCTCGCGTCATCGTCGTCGGCGGCGGTTTCATCGGCGCCGAAGTCGCCTCCAGTACGCGCGAGCGTGGCCTCGATGTCACCATCATCGAAGCCGGACCCCGGATGGCCGCCCGGGTGCTGCCGGAACCGGTGTCCCACGCGCTTGCATCACTACACGCACGACACGGGGTGACCGTCCGATGCGGAACCACCGTGCGTGGCGCAACCTATGATCCCTGCCGCCAAGACTTCGAGTTACTGCTCGACGACGGCGACACCGTCGTCGGCGACGTAGTGGTGGTGGGGATCGGGACCGCGCCCTGCACCGACTGGGCGGCCGATTCCGCTCTCCCCATTCGGAACGGCTTCGCGTGTGGCCCGGACCTACGGGTGAACGGCACATCGAACGTCTACGCCATAGGTGACGTCGCGCGCTGGTTCAATCCCCGTTACGGCGATGAGATGCGGGTGGAGCATTGGACCAACGCCCGCGAGCACGCCGCGGTGGCCGCGCACAACATCGTGCATCCGCACGCGCCACGCCACGCGTCGACGGTGCCGTTCGTCTGGTCCGATCAGCACGGCACCCGAATTCAGCACGTTGGCGATCCAGACCTGACCGACGTGGACATCGACGCAGTCGAGCTTTCCCACTCCACTCGTGTGTTCACCTACTCGCGCGGCGGAATCACAGTGGGAGCCACCGGCTTCAATGCACAAGGCGCGCTGGCGAAGATTCGCAAACAACTTGTCGACCAGCGCGCACCTTCCCTGGACCGCGCCAACACCCACCACTGAACAAGGACGTGCCATGACTGCACCGCCCACCGATCGTCCTGACCCGAGCACGACTCAGGTGCCCGGACACCCCGCCGAGACGCCTGTCAGTGCACTGCGGCGACGGCGCAGCCTGATCGGCGTCACACTCGGGAACGGTCTCGAGGTATTCGACTGGACCTGCTATGCCGTGTTCGCGCCCTTCTTCGCCAAGGCACTGTTCAACCCGGCGAACGCCACCTCGGCACTGCTCTCCACCTTGGTGGTATTCGGCGTCGGATTTGCAATCCGCCCCTTCGGCGGGCTCCTTTTCGGATGGATGGCTGATCGATTCGGCCGCAAGCACTCACTGCTCGTAGCCATCGCTTGTGCCTCGACCGGGATGCTCCTTATCGGTCTCACCCCGACCTACGCCTCCGTCGGTGTGCTCTCCGGCGCAATCCTTCTCGCCGCTCGACTGCTACAGGGCCTCGCACACACCGGGGAAGTCGCCGCTGCCTACACCTACATCGCCGAAGAAGCGCCTCCCGCCCGGCGGGGCCTCTGGTCCTCCTCGATTTACATATCCGGTTTCCTCGCGATCATGGCCGCCACCATCATGGGCGCCCTTCTGACCACCGCACTCAGCGACCACCAGATGGCCACCTGGGGTTGGCGCCTGCCCTTCCTCATCGGTGCCGCCCTCGGCCTGATCACCCTCTATCTCCGCCGCGGCATGGACGAGACCCACGCCTTCACATCCGCTGCGGCGAAGCCTGCCTCGTCACCCTCTCTCCTTGCGAATCTGTGGACGTACCGCGCCTCCGGGACCCGCGTGTTCCTCCTCATGGCGTCGGTCACCGCCATGTTCTACGCCTGGGCAGTGAGCGGACCGACCTGGGCAATCTCCGTCGCTCACATCGACCCCACGGCAGCGTTGTGGGCCGGCGTGATCGCGCTCGGAGTCAGTGCGTCGGTCCTGCCGCTGCTCGGTTCCCTGTCGGACCGTATCGGTCGACGCCGTAGTTTTTACATCTACGGCTTCGGCGTCGCCGTCACTGCATTCCCCCTCGACCACCTCGCCCGACAAGGCGCATGGCAATTCGGTCTCGGCATGACGATCGCGCTCGTGCTGTTCGCTTTCGTCGCCTCGATCCTGCCTGCTGTCCTGTCCGAACTGTTCCCCATCGGTGTACGCGCCTCAGGCATCGCCATGCCCTATGCACTCTCCGCGGTCGTGTTCGGCGGAACCGCCCCCTACCTGCAGCAGTGGACCGCGCAACACAACGTTTCGTACCTGTTCGTCGGCTACCTCGCGTCGGCCGCTCTCCTCGGCGCCCTCGTCATGCGGTTCACCCCCGAGACCGCCGGCATATCGCTCGAACCCAGCACACCCGACACCAACGATCAGACCCAGGAGAAGAAATGAGCCCGCACGCCCACCTGCTCGACAGTCGCAAGGCACCCCGATACCAGCGGGAACAGTGGTCTCCGCTGATGATCAGCGCCACCGAGATCGACACCGCCTTCGCCGCACTCGAGGCAGGCGAACCCGACGACCGCGGCCGCCGCGAAATGCTGATCGTGCATCCGCAAGCGCCGCAAGGGGTCCGTGGCCTTGCCCCCGCCACACAGGTCAGCCTCGGTGTGCTCCTGCCCGGAGAATCCACCGTCCCTGTCCGCGCCAATACCACCGGCCTGACGATGTGCCTGGCGGGCAGCGGCACGGTTCACATCGATGCCCGCACGATGCATGTGGTCCAGCAAGACGTGTGGACCAAGCCGTCGATGAATCTCGAGGCGCTGGCCAACAATGGCACGACCGCCTTCCGGTATCTGCGTTACACCAACGCGGCACTGCTGGAAGCCATCTCGGCATACTACGAAGACTTCGGCAGCACCGCCGAAACCCACGACCACAATGTCGTCTCCGCACGCGGGCGGCGCGCGAAAGACCTCGCTCCCGCTATCGCGTTGGGCGATGACGGCAGCCAACTCCTGCCCTACGAACACATCATCGACCCGGACCCGATCACCGACTCCCCCCTCCTCTTCGCCTGGTCGGAGGTCAGCCAACACCTCAGCGGGGTCCTCGGCCTCAAGACCGGCTACACGGGTCGGCCACTGTATTGCCTGTACAACCCCTCCACCGGACGCCTGAACGGCACCACACCCTCGTTCTTCGCCACCATCACCGCGATCGGCGGTGACTTCGCCGGTGGAACCCACCGGCACATGAGCTCCGCCATCAACTACCACTTCGCCGGCAGCGGATACAGCATCGTCGAAGGGCAACGCTTCGACTGGTCCGCAGGCGACCTGATGCTGTCCGCACCCGGATGGGCGGCGCATGCACACACCATCAGCGGGGAAGGCGCCCGCATCCTCACCGTTCAAGACCATCCCCTACACGCCTCGACGGGATCGCTCGTCTGGCAAGAAGACATCGACAACGGTGAAGTCTTGGCTCTCGGAACACAAACCGGCTTCGAGACCAACCTCGCCGAATACGCCACACAGCAATAGGCCCCGAGTTAGCGGCAGCGCAAAAGTCATTCCGACGTGACCCGCTCGCAGTAACCGCGCAGGCCTTCGACTTCGCGGTCGTCGATCCCCGTGGACGCCTCACAGATTGAACATCCGTATGAGCAGCCGACATCAACACAAGGGCAGAAGTGGCAGAGGTTCGAAGGCTCCCGCTCGCCCTTGCGAGGATCAACTGATCCTCGAACTCGCCATCGAATGGTTGCCGTTCAACGGACCCTCGTCAGAGGACATCTGGGTTCGATTCGGCATGGGTGGAACACAGTTCTGGGAACGCATCTCGACTTTGCTCGGCTACCGGCGATGGTCATGGTTGCTCGATGCACCCACAGTTCGCGCTCTGTCAGAGCGAGCCACAACAGCGCTGCGCGCCCCGCGAGAACTCATTCGGTAGGCCGAGATGGTCACGGTGATACCGCACAAATCGATTCAGGAGAAATATCAGTCATGACCGACAACGGGACCATCACGGGCACTGCCCGATTCACCGGTGCCCTTTTCGGGCACGGAGACGAGGGTTACGAGAATGCTCGAATCGGCAGGGTGTTTCACAGTCGCACATTTGTTGCACATTTTCGTGCAGAGTTGATGCGGATCCGTTGCGACGGCATTGTGATCGCCACCAGTACCCGGGCGGTGATCGGGTCGGCATAAACATCCGAAAACAGCACCCTCGCCGACGACGCCGTGATCATCACCGACGACCCCGACATCGTCGCCGGTGTCCGTAAGTTCATCGACGGCCTCGACGAGATCACCGAGGTCGATCAGGTGTTCCTCGACGACGCGATCCGGGAGTGGGAGATCGGCCGCGCCGTCCCACTGCCCGGGGTCACCGGCCGCGTTCGCACCGAGAAGGACTTTCTCCCCACCCCGGTGCGCTGGATGTTCGTCAGACACGCCGTCGATTACGAACCCACCGACACCGAACAGAAGGTTCTCGACAACCAGCGGGGCCGGCATTCGACGGCGGGCGGGCCGGTGGTGAAGTATCAGCTCGAGTCGCTCCGCCTCGACACACGCGGCACCCTTCGGCGCGGCGACGTGATCGTCTTCGCCTCCATCGGCGACGAGTGGCTCTACCCGCCGGCCGTGGTGATCTCCGATGCGATGCGGATCCCGCGGTCGGGTGGTGCGGTGTTGTTCTTCCTGCGCACCCGCACCGACCTGCCTCATGTGCCTCTCACCGACGCCGAGAAGGCGCTCACCGACCTCGGGCACCCGGGGTCACGGCTGCGGACCGATCACTACGTCCGCTCCCCTAGCCTCCGGACGGCGATCCTCGCACTATGGGATCTCTGACCCTTCTAACCCGCTCCAGCCGACAGGCAATCGGTTAGGAAATCGTGCGGCTGCAGCGACGCCATTCGGTGGACTGCTGGGCCGGAGAGCAGCTGAATAGCCCGCCTAATGGCGAGTGCGCTCCTTTCGCCGAGACGCACGGATACATCGCATACCCTGGCCCGGTGACCGATCCGACAAATCCCGCTGCCGAAGCCGCCATGGTCCTGCTCCGCGAGCACGGGCCCATGCATACCGGCGAATGGGCGCGGCGGCTGGTCGCCGAGGGGCATGGCTATCTCGCCGACATGGAGGAACTGGTCGAGTACATCGGCCATCCCCGGCTCGGCTACCTGGCGGACGGCCGCAGCGTGGCCCTCGACTCGCTGCTCGCCGGACGCGTGCTCACCCACCGGCTCACCGACGTGGAAATCTCCTCCGGCATCCTCGACGCTCACCCGGACCTGACGCCGCTGCTGCCGTTCGACGACCGCGACCCGGCCGCGGGCGGGCTGCGCATCCTCTTCCGTGACCTCGACGACGATGTGTTCGACGAGCGCGGCGTCGACGATCCCGGCTGGCCGACGGCCGCGGCGCTGCTGCTCGGACCGGATGCACTCGCCGAGTTCCGGGCCGGTGACCTGGTCGCGCTCACGTTCGTGGACGGTGAGCTGCGGCTGACCGCCGCGGGTGCCCCACCCGCACCCGCACCCCATCTCACCGACGCGCTGGCCGACCTGGTGCCGATGGACCGCCCCGAACCCCTGGACGGCATCGTCTGGCAGCTGATGGCCGACGACCGGGCTCTGTTCGCGGCGCCGACCACCCCGCTCTGCGACCTGATCACCAACGCCGGATACGTGTGCGACGGCGACGACATCGCGGTCCGGGGATTCGACTTCGCCGCACATCGCGGGAAGAAGCATCTTGCGGCGGTCGCGGCGGCGCACCACCTCACCGACGACGAGACGGAAGCGGTGAGGGCGTTCATGGCCCTGATCGGCGCGCTCGAGCGCACCCCCGACGACGAGCGCGAGGCCGCTGTCGACGCGGTCGTGGCGAGCGCGGGCGACGAATTCGCCGGGCTCGCCCGACCGAGGGCGGCCCGCGCCGCGTTCGGCGAGGCGTACGCCACCCTGCACGCCGGCACCGAGACCCTGCGCCTGGCCGCCGCGGTGCTCCGCGACCGCGGTCCCCGCCGGATCGCCCCGACCGCGCACTGGCTGGCGGGCAAGGCGGCCGAGCTCGACGGACGGACCACCGACGCCGAGCGGCACTACGAGCGGGCCCTGGCCGTGGACCCGAACTGGGACGAGGCGCTCGAGGCTTTGGCCCGCTTCGCGTCCGATCGTGGTGACGCGGTGCGGGCGATCGGGCTGCTCGACCGGGTCGAGGGTGCGGATCGCGAACCCATGTATGACCTGCTCCAGATGTTCCTCCCCGTCGACCGGCCGGACCTGGGACGCAACGATCGGTGCTGGTGCGGATCCGGACGCAAATACAAGGCGTGCCACCTCGGCAAGGCCGAGCACCCACTCGAGCAGCGGGCTGGATGGCTGTATCAGAAGGCGGGGTCGTTCGCGCAGGGCATCGCATGGCGATCGCTGCTTCTCGCGCTCGCCCAGATTCGGTCCGCGCACGACGACGACCCGTTCGCGCTGTATCACGCGCTCGACGACCCGCTGGTCGCGGACGTGGCGCTGTTCGAGTGCGGAGCGTTCGAGCGGTTCGTCGCCGAGCGCGGCGTTCTGCTGCCGGCGGACGAACTGCTCCTCGCGCAGCAATGGTTGCTCACCGAGCGGTCGGTGCATGAGGTCGAGGCGGTGCGTCCCGGCGAGGGGCTGACCCTGCGCGACGTGCGCACCGGCGACCATCTGGAGGTCACCGAACGCACCGCCAGCAGACAGCTTCGGGTCGGTGACTTCTTCTGCGCCCGAGTCGTTCCCGCCGGTTCCACGATGCAGATCTTCGGGGGTATCGAACCGATCGCACCGGGGCAGCGTGGTGAGTTGATCGAGTTGCTCGACTCCGACGCCACCGCCCCCGAGGATCTCGTCGAGTTCCTCAGCGCCCGGTTCGCGCCGCCGCGGCTGGTCACCGCCGACGGGCATCCGATGGTCGCGTGCACGGCCGTGTTCGAGGTGTCCGACACCGCCGGAATCCGGCGCAGGCTCAGTCGCCGTTTCGGCGCCGCCGACAAAGACCGGTGGACCTGGACCGAGGACGGCAGTGTGCTCGGCGCGCTGCACCTGGCCCGCGACCCCGAACCCTGGGTGCTCGCGGTCGAGGCGATGAATGAGCCACGCTTCGAGTCGCTGATCGACGCCGTGGGCGCCGCCGATCCCGGGGCGAGACTGCGGGAACAGACCCGGACAGCGGCAGCGGAGCTGATGGCTCAGGCGCAGGACAACGGTGTTCGCCCGGTGCAACCCGTCGACCCCGAGGATCCCGAGATCGCGACAGCGCTCGACGAGCACATCCGCGGATACGAGCAACAGTGGCTCGACGAGGCGATCCCCGCCCTCGGCGGTCACACACCGCGCGAGTGCGCCGCCGACCCCACCCGCCGCGACGAGCTGACCCGGCTGCTCGACTCCTTCCCGCAGCAGGAACGGCCGGGAGCGATGAGTGCGCGGCGGCTGCGGGAAGCATTGGGACTCTAGGCTTCCGGCTGCCGCCCACGCACCGCCCGCGGCGACGGCGATCGGGTCGAATCCGATCGGCGCGGGCGGGACAGAGTTAGACCGTCGATGCGTATCCGATGGTGCGTGCGGCGGTGCGGATGATCGGCCGCACGCGCGGGTGGTCGAGTGGTCGAGTGAACTCGGGGTCGGCGGGGAACGAGTCGGCGGCGGGGTTCCACAGGACGACGTTCGGAAGTCCCGTCATGGTTGACGGTACGTACAGACCGTCGAGATGCGGCCATGTCAGGTGGATGGTGCGCGACCAGGTGCGGCAGACAGTGCGCGGTCCATGCAGCAGTGCATACGAGGCGTGGTGGCGTACCAGCCAGGTTTCGGTGAGGTCGAGCAGATTCAGGGGGCGGCTCGGACGCCACCCTGTCAGGGCAGGCGCCCCGATCGTGGTGTCGATCGTTCGTGTCGCCTGGTACACCTCGGCCAGCGCGGTGGCGACATCGCAGGCGGCGTAGAGGACTCCGATGGTGGTCGCTGCCGCGGCGGGCCCCGGGTGCGGGTCGTAGCGCATGGACGCGATCGGCCCGTAGGTGCGCAGAGTCCGCCAGGAGGCCACGTGCGGACCGGTGGTGCGGTGGATCCGCCACAGCACACCGTCGTAGGCCAGGATGTCATCCGGATTCACTGTGAGCGGGCTCCGCGGTGCCCGCGGAGTCTTCGGGTGCCGACCGCTCACCAGGTGTCGAGGGATTCCAGGAGCGCGACCACCGGTGTCGGGTCCGCCGCGGCGGCCAGATGCTCGAGCGGGGTCCGGTCGCCGAGGTCGGGTTGCGGGGTATGCATGAGCGCGGCGACCGACACGGGGCTCGCCGTTGAGGGGATGGCCGCCACGACCGCGCTGAGCCCCGGCAAGACGTCGTCGCCGACGAACTGCCATCGTGGGATGCGGCGGTGCCCATGCAGATCGAACGCCCACAGCGTGCGCGCGGTGAGCCGCCGGGACACCACCGACCTGTCGATGCCGAGCAGCTCCGCTGCCTCCTTGACCTCCAGCGAATCCGCGAGCACCGTCACGGTGTGACGCGCGATCTCCACCGCGCGAGCGCGAATCTCGGCCACCGACGACCACTGGTCGAGAACTTCGCCGGCGCCTTCGCCGGCGTGGGTGCGGAGGAATTCGAGCTCTCCGGCCGACAACGTGTCCGACGCGGCGGGTACCGCGGTGAGTGCAGCGTCGAGTTCGCGAAGCATCTCGCGGGCGGTGAGGTCGACGTGATGCTTGGCCAGCAGCGCGTCGAGCGAATCCACCCCCTCCACCGACCTCATATGCACATGATAGCTCGCATGTGCACCGTTGTGCAGATCCGTCGTCGGACCCGTCCACTAGCGGCCATAGGAGCCCCAGGTCACCGGGTCGGGGCTCGCACTGGCCAATGGGTGTGGCCACCTGAGTAGGCCCCTTCGTCACGAATCCCGAGGTGGCGGGTGGTCACGGACGGGCGGTGCGGCGTGTCGGCATAGCGGTCCGACGCCGTCCGCCCCCTCGCCGACCCCACCGGCATGTTGGGGGCAGGAGCCCTCGACGTCGACTCGATTAACCGCGTCGGATATCGAGTCGGATCATCGGACGTCGCGACCCCGTTCAGGGCGTAGGCCGGCATGTCCGGCACCGGTTCGGGGGCACGATCCATGATGCCAGGTGTACTTACTTAGCAAAAAGAGTTAGCACTCTGCTGGCGTGAGTGCTAGATTGTCGATGAGGTCCAGGTCACAAGCTGGCGACCTCGACCGAGCCGCGACCATCGTCCCTTGCGCCTCGAGCGCGGAGTCGTATTCAGCAGGCCTCGGCAACGCCGGGCGAATTCGTGAACCGAACAGTCCCGACGACGCCCCCGGCTCTGGTGCAGCGGACCGTGCCCGCCGACCCGACTCGTCACCGCCTGAAGGAGGACCATGACCGCCGCCGTCTCCCGCCTGCGTTCCTCCGTCGACCGCAACGAGAAACGGAAGCAGCAACGCTCGCGGTTGCCCGCCGTGTCGATCGCCTTCGGCACGTTGTCCGTTGCGTCGTTCTGGGTGCTCGGACTCGGCTTCCTCCTTGGAGTAGCCGCGGTGGTCTGCGGCGCCATCGCCACCTCGCGGTCCGCGGTGATCGACGACGAGGCGGCATCGTTGCGGGCCCTACTGGGCGTCGTTGCCGGCGCTGCGGGCATCACCGTCTCCGCGATCGCCCTGTTTCCCATGCTGGCGCACCTGTGAATCACGAACGTGACCGGTATATTTTCGGTCGCCATCCGGCCTGACCGACCACACCACCCCGGCACCACCGTCTCCGCCCCGGAGTGACTGCCATCGCGACCACCACATCTCGGGGTGCTGCACCGCCAACAATCACCTCGGATCCCACAGTGATCACTCGACACTGTTTGAGCTCGTCGAGAACGTCGTCGAGCGCCGCAGTCGGGATGCGGACGGAAGTCTTCACCCTCCGACACGCGCAGACAGTCGCGTACGGAGGCGAGCATGGCGAGTTCACGCTCGAGGTCTGCTGCGGCTCCATCGTCCACCGTTCTCCTCCTAGGAATGGGAGTCGCAATCAGCGCTCGATCAGCACGCTGCCGCGGAACATGGCACAGCATTCTTCGTCGGGGAGCTCCCCTCACTGGGGGTGAGGGAGCTGTTGCTGCGCCTCCGTCGGGTGGCGTCGAGCCAGGAAGTCACTGTCCCGGGCTGACGCTCCGTTCGCTGCGCTACGGCCCGTGATCCGAGGTTCGAAACGAGCGCGGTCCCTCATCGCGTGACGCGTGTGCCCTTGGAGCGTCACGCGATGGCCGGCTCGCCCCAAACAAGGTTCACCACTGAACGCTGCGTTGATCCCAGCTCCGGGAACACTCCGTGAGAAGGTCCACCAGCGTGTCGCGCTGCTGAGTGATCACTTCGTGTGACGCGATGACGCCCACGGCAGCAACGGTTTTCCCGTTGTCCCGTACTGCGATGGAGACACCGTCACCTTGCTCGGAGGCATTGGGGGAAGCGCAGATCCCGGTTTGTTCTATCTCGGGCAATGCCGCAAAGAACTTGTCGACGAGGGGTTGCTCATCCTCGCCGACATTTTTCAGGTACGCCCAGAGATCCCGCTTTTCCATGCCCGCGAGCAATACCCAACCGCCGGAGGTGCGAATGAGGGAACGCCGCACGTAGTTCTCGGCGAGGTAGGCGAACCGGGGATCGGACGAGCAGTAGTCGACGTAGAAGATGTCCGGTCCGACTGCAATGGACAGCACGGTCGTCAGGCCGGCCCGTTCGTGCACCTCTTCGAGGTCGGCATGCGTCACCGTCGAGACGGGCTGCCGCCCTGCCAATCGGTTGAGCAGATACGGCGCACTGCCCAGGGAGTAGCGCCGGTCGTGTTCGCCCAGATATCCGGTGGCGACGAGACCGTTGACCAAGCCCTGAACCGAACTGATCGGGGCCGAAAGCTCTTTTGCTATCTCGCTGAGGGTGATTCCGCCACGAGCCCGCGCAACGCATTCGAGGATCGAGGCGATGCGATCCACGGTGCGATGACGAGCGCGGGCCCGCGCCCCTGTTGCGCCCTCCGGTTGCACCACGACAATTCCTCCTCGGTAGTCGCCCGGCGCGACTGCGACCCACCCTATCAGATACGTATATACGTAATCAACTCCAATATTGCGTAGACATGGCTCGAAGTGTCATAGTCGTTGAAGCCACCCCGAACGAACCCATGTCGGCTTGAACGGAAAGACCACCACCATGACCACCCTCAGACTGGTTCCCCCGGTCTCCGCCGATCCCCACGCCGCGGACGTCCTGCGCGCCGAGGTTCGCGAATTCCTCGCCGGCCAACGCGCCGAGGGCAAGATCGGCCGGGACGTCGACTGCTGGCTCACCGGATGGGACGAGGACTTCTCCCGCGCCCTGGCCGCCCGCGGCTGGCTCGGCATGACTGTGCCCGTCGAGTACGGCGGACGCGGCCGCAGCCACCTCGAGCGGTTCGTCGTCACCGAGGAATTGCTGGCTGCCGGGGCACCCGTCGCAGCGCACTGGATTGCCGATCGGCAGATCGTTCCGTCGCTTCTGAAGTACGGCACCGAATATCAGAAGCAGCAATACCTGCCGGCCATTGCGAGCGGTGAGTGCTATTTCGGTATCGGTATGAGCGAACCGGATTCCGGTTCCGATCTGGCGAGCGTTCGCACCAAGGCCACCCGGGTCGACGGCGGCTGGTCGATCACCGGCACCAAGGTATGGACCTCGGGCGCACACCGTGCTCACGCATTCTTTTGCCTTGCCCGCACCACCGCGGTCGATCCCGCGCACCGGCACGACGGACTGAGCCAGTTCATCGTCGATCTTCATTCCCCGGGTGTCGACATCCGGCCCATCGTGTCGATGAACGGCGAGCACCACTTCAACGAGGTCATACTCGACGACGTCTTCGTCGCCGACGACATGGTGTTCGGCACCATCGGCGACGGCTGGCAACAGGTCACCTCCGAACTGAGCTTCGAACGCAGTGGTCCCGAGCGATTCCTGTCCACGTTCACCTTGCTGGCCGAAACCGCCGAGCAGATGCGCAGCAATGCGATCCCCCGGCATACCGACCTCGGCCGTTATGTCGCTCGCATCGCCGGTCTGCATCAGATGTCGACCGCCGTCGCCGGCGCGCTCGAACGCCGGGAACCGGCCGATACAGCTGCCGCCGTCGTCAAGGTCCTGGGCACATCCACCGAGGGCGACATCGCCGATTTCGCCGACCTGCTCACCGGTGACTACTCGCCCGATCGGGCCGAGTACCACGACATGCTCGACGACGCCGTCGTGCAACGCCCCGGATTCACTCTCCGTGGCGGTACCAACGAAGTTCTGCGCGGCGTGATCGCGCGAGGATTGGGGATGCGCTGATGACTGCACCGTTCACGGTCGACAACGACCTCGTCGAGATGATGTCTGCGGTCTTCGCGAGCCACCGCGAGCAGAACGAGCCGGAGAGCGGCACCGCCCCCTGGGATGCGGGCTTGTGGAGCCGGCTGGACGAGCTGGGTTTGGTCCGGCTCACCGGCCGGGATGAAAACGGGGGCAGCGGCGCGGGCTGGTTCGAGGCCGCCGAGCTGATCCGCGCGTCCGCCTCGAACGGCGTCCGAATCCCGTTGGTCGAACACGACTTGCTGGCCGGGTGGCTTCTCGAGGTCACCGGCTCTCCTGTCGATGCAGCGCGCCGCACGGTATGCGTGCTCGACAACGAAGGAATGGCCTCCGGCGTACCCTGGGCAGCCCAGTCCGACAAGGTCGTTCTCGTCTGGCGGAACGGCGACACCTACCACGTCGCCGACGTCGAAACCTCGACGCTCGACATCGCTCCCGGCACCAACGTTGCCGGCGAACCGCGCGACACCGTCACCGCCGACACCACCGTTCTGTCGGGCACCCCGGTCGCGGATGCCGTCGTCGACCAGTTACTGCTGCGCGGCGCCCTGGCACGCGGACTGCAAACGTGCGCCGCACTCGCACGCATCCTGGACCTCTCGATCACCCACACGACCGAACGCACCCAGTTCGGGCGTCCACTCGCCAAGTTCCAGGCCGTCCAGAACCTGGTCGCCGACATCGCCGCCGAAGTCGCCCTTGCCCGCGCCGCTACCGACGCCGCACTCATCGAAGCTGTCCGCACCGACTGGTCCGGACCCAACCTCGAGTTCCTCGTCGCCGCTGCCCGATCCTGCGCAGGCCACGCCACCTCCGTGGTGGTGCGCAACGCCCACCAGGTGCATGGCGCGATCGGCACCACTCGCGAGCACCGGCTGCACGAATTCACCACACCCGCTCTCGCCTGGCGTTCGGAGTTCGGCTCGGTCCACTACTGGGACGAAAAATTGACCGCGGCCGCCCTCGAAGCAGGGCGCGAGGGCCTCTGGGCCCTCGTCACCGCCTGAACACCTAGCTCCGCCTCGCCGACACCCTGCGCGTCGACGCTCGACTCTGACAAGGAATACAACATGGCTGACCTGGAATACACCGTCACCGACGGCGTCGGCACCATCCTGCTCAATCGCCCACACCGTAAGAACGCCTTCACCTTCGACATGTTGGACGCCTGGGCCGAGGCGCTGCGGTCGGCACGCACCGACCCGGACGTGCGCGTCGTGCTCGTCACGGGTGCCGGAGGATCGTTCTGCGCCGGAGTCGATCTCGACGACTTCTCGGAAATCACCTCCACACTCGGCCGTCAGCAAGTACTGCAGGACCGCGTTCACCGCGTAGCCGCGGCTGCCCTCGACCTCGACAAACCACTGATCGCTGCCGTCGACGGTGTCGCGGTCGGCGCAGGCATGGACATGGCCCTGGCCTGCGACATCCGTCTCGCCTCGACTCGGGCGCGCTTCTCCGAGGCGTATGTGCGGGTCGGGCTGATCCCCGGTGACGGCGGCGCCCACCTGCTGCCCCGCATCGTCGGTCAGGCACGCGCCCTCGAACTGCTGTGGACCGGACGCTTCGTCGAAGCCCAAGAAGCCCTCGATTTGGGCATCGTCCTGTCAGTACACTCCCCGGAGGAACTGCCCGAAGCCGCGCACGATCTGTGCCGACGCCTCGCCGACGGTCCCCCGGTCGCGATCCGCGCCATCAAGCGTCTCGTGCGGAACGGGGAGAACGTCGACTTCAGAACCTCGCTGTCGATGGTGGCCGCCGAGCAAGCCGTCGTGCAGTCGACCCAGGACTCCGCAGAGGCCGTCGCGGCCTTCCGTGAGAAGCGGGCACCCGCCTTCGTCGGCGAGTAACAGAAGTCACCGAACGCATCGGCAGTCACTCACGAGCGCCCAGAGCGGCACCGAGAAGACCACCGATCTGCGCCGAAACTTCGCGAACGAGGTGGGCGCTGTTCGCGACCATGTCCGTGAGGCTCGAAGGACCCTTGGCGATGGAGAACGCCGAAACGACTCCGGCCGAGGCGATTTCGGCAGCAGACAGCTGAACCGTTCCCGCGATCACGACGACCGGGCAACTCGGTGGGGTGACGTCGAGGACGCCGCGGACGACCTTCCCTCGCAGCGACTGAGAGTCGAACGAACCCTCGCCCGTCAGAACCACGTCTGCATGAGCGCAGATGTCGCGCAGGCCGACGACGTCGGTGACCAACCGGGCTCCGGGTGTGAGTTCGGCTCCCACGAGTGGCACCAGGCAGGCCGGCATTCCACCAGCAGCGCCCGCTCCTGGATGCTGGGCGATGTCGATACCGGTCTCGGCTCGGATGATCCGCGCAAGGTGCTCCAACCCGGCGTCGAGGTCGATCACGTTCTGTGGTGTCGCCCCCTTCTGCGGACCGAACACCGCTGCCGCGCCGGATGATCCGCACAAGGGGTTGTCGACGTCTGTGGCGACGCGCCACCGGACGTGACGGGCGCGCGGATGAAGCTGGGAATCATCGACAGACGCGATACCCGCAAGGCCCGCTCCACCGGGTTCCACCTCACGACCGTCGGAATCGAGGAACCGCATCCCGAGTGCGCGGAGAAATCCCGTCCCGCCGTCCGTGCTCGCCGATCCGCCTATGCACAGCACGATTTCGCCGACGCCCTGGTCCAGCAGAGTATGCGCGATGACACCGACGCCGTAGCTGTCTGCGCGCATGGGTTGCAGGGGAATATCGGACACCTGCGGAAGACCGTTCGCTTCGGCGGCTTCGATGATGCCGACCACTCCGTCATTCGAAATTCCGTATCGAGCCGTCCGTGCCCGCCCCACCGCGTCGGTCGTACCGAGAAATCTAGGAACGGCGTGCCAGTTGGCGAGTAGTGCATCCAGGGTGCCCTCGCCGCCGTCGGCGAGGGGGCACTCGATGATGACCGCGTCCGGACCGAGCGCACTTCGCACACCTTCGGTCATCGCTGCGGCGACCTCGGCAGCCGTCAGACTTCCTTTGAAGGAGTCGGGCGCGATGACGACCGTGGGCTGACGACGAAGCATGCGACGGAGCCTAGGTCACTATCGGGCCCTTCGCAGGGGCAGAGGAACCAGATTTCATCCGGCCGGACGAGGCATCGAGGCATCGAGGCATCGAGGCATCGAGGCATCGAGGACAGTAGCTGTCCTGAATGGCTCTTAGCCTGATGCCAACCGAATGAAAGGAGATCCGATGACGCTCGCTCCGCGCAGGTCAGAGCGACCGTGCCACTCGAAATCCGAGATCGTCGATGGAGAACGACGGGTGACTGCGACGACGGCACGTCGCCCCACATCCTCGGGCTTCCTCGGCCCAGCTCCCGCCGCGGAAGGTTCGGTACGAGCCGTACACCTCGGCGTCGTACACATCCCAGCACCACTCCCACACGTTCCCCAACATGTCATAAAGGCCCCACGCGTTGGGCGCTTTTCCGCCCACCCCATGGACGTGTCCGCCCGAATTGGCACTGTACCAAGCGATGTCGTCGAGTTCGCCGTATCGGTATCCGGATGTTCCTGCTTTGCAGGCGTACTGCCACTCCGCTTCGGTGGGCAGGCGGTATCCGTCGGACTCGCGAGTGCACGAAACCTGCCGGCCGCCGTCGGTCACCGAGTAGTACTCCGTCAGCCCCGATTCCCGCGACAGCACATTGCAGAAATCGACGGCGTCGTGCCAGGAGACGTCGACCACCGGCGCGGCGCCATTGGAGGAAAACTT
Organism: Rhodococcus sp. MSC1_016; assembly: GCF_023667485.2. Classification (NCBI taxonomy): domain Bacteria; kingdom Bacillati; phylum Actinomycetota; class Actinomycetes; order Mycobacteriales; family Nocardiaceae; genus Rhodococcus; species Rhodococcus sp. MSC1_016. The sequence goes on along the minus strand of NZ_JAMOZI020000001.1, from coordinate 6,935,045 downwards.
CGTGGAGTCGTTCATGATGCGGGAATACAGCGAAGCGGTGACTGGACTACGCGCGAGGAGGAAGCTCTCGAGTTCCACCGTCCACGCCGTCTTCCTTCGGTCGTCTCTCAACGCAACTTCGCCGGCGGGGATTCGGGCCATCGCGACATCGAGGCCGACCCTCGGATTCGACATCGAACGACCCTTCGCGATCAGCTGGATTACCGTGCAGCCTTCTTCAAGGCATTAGACCCAGCGGGCATCACGCGGTCAAGGCTTTTACGCAGCCGACCTGTCCGTCACCGGTACAGGAAGGCCGCCGTTCGCTTGACCTCGAGTGAACTCGAGGTAATAGCGTCCGCTCATGATCATCAGGTGTTCAGCCGTCCGAAATATACAAGCGACATCGTCCGGGCAACCTGTAAGTTGGTCTGCGATCGACGGGGGACGACGTGATTCGTGACAAGCATCGAAGCGTGCGGGCTTCACCGTGCGCCGCTGCGCTGCGGCACACACATTCAGGCGCACAACACTGTGACGGTTCGCCGTCACTTCAGGCAGGGAGATTTTCATGACATCCGAAGCGGCGATCGAGGCAATAGAGCTGGTCAAACGATTCGGCGACAACGTGGCCGTCGATGGGGTGAGCTTCACGGTTCCGCAGGGATCCGTTCTCGGATTGCTCGGCCCCAACGGCGCAGGCAAGACCACGACAGTGAGGATGATGACCACCCTGAGTATCCCCACCAGCGGAACTGCACGGGTGGCCGGTCACGACGTCGTCACCGACCCCGGGGCGGTGCGGCTCAGCATGGGACTGACCGGCCAGGCCGCGACCATCGACGAACTGCTGACCGGACGTGAGAACATCCGGATGATCGGCGAGCTCTACGGGCTGTCGGGCAAGGCAGCACGCCGTGCCAGCGACGAACTCCTCGAACGGTTCTCCCTCACCGCCGCCGGTGACCGGATCGCTCGAACCTATTCGGGTGGAATGCGCAGGCGTCTCGACCTCGCCGTGAGTCTTGTTGCCACACCACCGGTGCTGTTCCTCGACGAACCCACCACCGGACTCGATCCGGCCAGTCGGATCGAATTGTGGGATGTACTCCGGGAACTGGTCGAGGACGGCACGACACTACTGCTGACGACGCAGTACCTCGAGGAAGCCGACCAACTTGCCGACAAGATCGTCGTCATCGACAAGGGCAAGGTCATCGCCTCGGGCACCCCGGTGCAACTGAAGGACCAGTCCGGCAAGGCCAGTCTCGTTCTGACGGTGTCGCACGTGGCCGATCTCGACGAGGCCGAGCGCATGCTCCGCCAGCACGTCTCGGACGTGCGGGTCGACAGGTCGGCCCGGCAACTGTCGGCGCCGACCGACGGCCTACGCGACATGACGCGTATCGCGAATCTTTTCGACGACAGCACCATCCTTCTCGATGACATCGGTCTCAAACGTCCGAGCCTCGACGATGTCTTCCTGAGCCTGACCGGTCACCGCGCCGAGACGGCCGAAACTGCACGTACCTCAGATGACCTGGAGACAGCCAGATGACCACCACATCCACACTGAACCCCACCGCGATCGGTACCCGGCTGACTCGTCCCGACATCAAGCCTGCGGGACTGGCACGTCAATCGTGGATCGTGGTGCGGCGGAATCTCACCCACATCAAGCGGATGCCGGAGATGCTGCTGGATGTCACCATCCAGCCCGTGATGTTCGTTCTGCTGTTCGCCTACGTCTTCGGTGGGTCGATCATGACGTCGGGCGCGAACTACCGCGAATGGTTGCTCCCCGGCATCATGGCTCAGACCATGGTGTTCTCCTGCTTCGTGGTCGCCGTGGGGTTGAACTCGGACCTCGACAAGGGCATCGTCGATCGCTTCCGGTCACTACCGATCTCGCGGTCGTCGATCCTCATCGGCCGGAGCGTGTCCAGCATCATCCACTCCAGCATCGGCGTCGTCGTCATGTCGCTGACCGGCCTCCTCATCGGCTGGCGCATCCACAACGGCTTCGGTGAGGCAGTACTCGCGTTCGCGCTGCTGTTGCTGTTCGGCTTCGCGATGATTTGGTTCGGCATCCTCGTCGGATCGTTGATGCGCTCGGTCGAGGCGGTCCAGGGGTTCATGTTCACCTCGATGTTCCCCATCACGTTCCTGGCCAACACCTTCGCACCCACCGAACAGATGCCGACCTGGCTGCGGACCATCGCGGAATGGAATCCGATCTCCGCGCTCGTGCAGGCCATGCGCCAGCTGTGGGGCAACGCTCCCGCAGCACCCGCCGGCGCGGCGTGGCCGCTGCATCACGCGGTTCCCGTCACGATCGGCTGGTCACTGCTGCTGATCGCGATCTTCGCGCCCCTCGCGGTGCGAGCCTTCCTGAACCGGACCCGCGACTGACCGATACGGACGGCAGCTAGCTGGACACCTCGTCCACCAGCCCCCACACCCTCGCAGTCTGCGCGTCGAGGGCAACGCCGGTCACGCACAGCCAGAAGGCACGCCAGCGTCCGATCCGCCGCGGCACGCTGACGGTGCCGCCGGCACCGGGGATCAGCCCCATCGCCACCTCGGGAAGCCGGAAAAGGGAGTCCGGGCGGGCGACGATTCGGTCTGCGAACGCGGGAACCTCGATTCCTGCCCCCACGCAGCTACCGTGCACGCGGACCTCGATCCGGTCGGCGAGCTGCGCGACAAGCCGGCCGGCGCCCGCCCGGGTGCGGATCAGATGGGCGGTGGCCAGGTCGGGTGTCGTGCCGAATTCGTCGAGGTCACCCCCCGCGGAGAAGGAGGGTCCGGAGCCGTCGAGCACGATTTTCGTGATGGTGGTGTCCACGAGTGCGAGCCGCAGCGCCTCGACCAGACCGTCACGGACCTCGGCGCCGTAGGCGTTGCGGCGTTCGGGCCGATTCAACGTGACCAGAAGTTCGTCGTCCTCCCGCCGGACCAGCACCGGTTCCTGCGGCGAGGGCGGCGGCAACGGGCGCGGCCCGCGCTGCTCGAGCCATCGACGAAACTCCGGGCCCCCGAGCAAGGTGGAATAGGCGAGCGATTCGACATCGATCGCGGCAGGCACCGTCAGGTGCTCGGAGAGCTTCAGCACCTGGGCCAGTACCAACGTCGAGTGCGGGTTTTCGGCGACCTTGCGGTGCAATTCTCCGACTGCCACATCCGGATCCGGCACGGACACCGCGAGGCGGTTGCCCGGCGCCGACTCCGCGACGATCGTCGTATCGAGGGCGGACGCCACCTTCTGCACATCCGGTGACAACTCATGGCCGCCGTGGTGCAGTCCCACAAGTATCCGGTCACTGACGCGTGCCCTGTCCGCGGCGCGCACGCAGGTGACCGACTCGGCGGCGCCGTCGAGGTTCACCGTGAGCATCGGGCTGTCGATTTCGGCGCCCTCGGACAGCAGCGGGCGGTCCGCAGCACCGTCGGCCAACTGCTCGAGCGTGATCGTTCGGACGTCGTTACCCATGAACACACCCTGCCAGCTCCATATCGGTTGCGTGCAGCCGGGTTTCGTTCACCGCGTAGCATCGACGCCGTGCCTTCCCCCTCGACGACGGATCCCTCGGACCCGGTGCGAGACTGGGCCGACAGTGGCGTCGTCGCACTCACCGGCCGCCACGGCGGTCCCCCGATCGTGCCGCCGGGGCGAGCCGCGACTGTGGCGCAGGAAAGGGCCTCGTGGATCGCCGAGGTCACGGAACTCAGCTCGCATCCCGTGCTTGTCGACGGTCCGCGACTCCTGTCCGAACGGGCCGCCTTCACCGGGCACAGCCGGCGTGGGGACATCTCGGTCGGCGGCAGTTGTCGCCTCCTGCCCACGTCCGACGGGTGGGCGGCGGTGTCCTGTGCGCGACCCGATGATCCCAGCCTGCTGGGGGCGCTGATCAGCAGCGCCGTCGACGAGTCCAATCCGTGGCCCGCTGTCGCCGAGTGGCTGAAGACGCACACCGGAGCGGAGTTGGACGAGCGGGCGGAACTGCTGGGCATCGCGGCGGGATCGCTCCGGTCCACGGACACGATCCCTGTTCCCCTCATGCCTCTGGCACCGCGCCCGGTGCAGGGGTTGCTGGTCGTGGATTTCAGCGCCCTGTGGGCGGGACCGCTGTGTGCTCATCTCCTCGGGTTGGCCGGCGCCCGCGTCGTCAAGGTCGAGACACCGACCCGCGCGGACGGCGCCCGCCGTGGCAACGCCGACTTCTACGCCCTCCTGCATGGCGGCCACGAGGCGGTGGTTCTCGACCCGGATACCGCCGAGGGCAGGCGGTCGTTGGCCCTGTTGGTCGAGGCGGCCGACATCGTCATCGAGGCATCCCGGCCGCGCGCGCTCCGGCGCTTCGGCCTCGACGCCGACGAAGCGGTGGCGCGGGGAACCACGTGGGTGTCGATCACCGCCGCCGGGCGCGGGTCGGATCGGATCGGCTTCGGTGACGACCTCGCCGCGTCCGCCGGCCTGGTCGCGCACGATACGGACGGTTCTCCGTTGTTCGTCGGTGACGCGATCGCCGACCCCCTCACCGGCCTCACCGCCGCCGCACTGGCGATGTCGGCTCCCGCCGACGGATCGGGGTACCTGTGGGACATCTCGATGTCCGCGGTCGTGGCGGCCACCTTGACCGGCGAGCCCGAGGTGCAGTCCGAACAGCGAAGCGGTCATTGGGTCCTCGTGACGGAGTCGGGCGTGGCCGAGGTCGCGCATCCGCACCGCCGGATACCGCGAGGGCGAGTCGCGGATGTCGGAGAGAACACGGTCGACACTCTCCGCAGCCTCGGAATTCCGGTGCCATGAGCGACCTCGTCATCCGCAACGCGGAACTGGGCGGCGTGCCCGGTGTCGACGTGCGCATGTCGGGGGGAACGGTCACCGAGATCGGCCACGGGATCACCCCGGCAGGAGCCGAGGTGATCGACGCCGACGGCGGGGCTGTGCTGCCCGGACTCACCGACCATCACCTGCACCTGCACGCCATGGCCGCCGACGCCGTCTCGGTTCGGTGCGGGCCTCCCCACGTTCGCGATCGCGGGGATCTCACTCGCGCACTCGAACGTGCCCAGGCCGACGACAACGGGTGGGTGCGCGGCGTCGGATACATTGAAACCGTTGCGGGCGAACTGGATTCATCTGCGCTCGACACCCTGCACGGGCAACGGCCGGTGCGGATTCAACATCGGAGCGGGGCGATGTGGGTGCTCAACGGCGCCGCTACGGCGGCCGCGCGCCTCGCACAGGCCGACCACCCAGGAGTCGAGCGCGACCACACCGGGACCCCGACCGGGCGGGTCTGGCGCGCCGACACCTGGCTGCGCGAACGCCTGCCACGCTCACAACCACCCCGGTTGGCAAACATCGGTGCGGCGCTGGCCCGTTTCGGGATCACGACCGTCACCGACGCCACCCCCGACCTTTCCGCCGAGTCGCAGCAGGCCATCGGATCGGCCGTCCGCTCTCGCGAACTTCCCCAGCGGGTGCATCTGCTCGGCGCGCCGCTTCGAGGCGACCCGGACACCGTGGCGGGACGCGTCAGCGTGGGCCCGTACAAGATCGTGCTGGCCGATTCGGGTTTTCCGGACCTCACGGAGTTGGCCCACCTCATCCGCGACGTTCACGCGCTCGGCCGCGCCGTCGCCGTCCACTGCGTGAGCCGGGAAGCGCTGCTCATTCTTCTCAGCGTGTTCGACGAGGTCGGCAGCGTTCCGGGTGACCGTATCGAACACGGCGCACTCATCCCCCGCGAGAGCCTCGACGACGTTCGCCGACGGGGATTGCGGGTGGTGACCCAGCCGGGCTTCCTCGCCCACCGCGGCGACGACTACCTGCGCGACGTCGACCCGCGGGACCTCCCGGATCTCTACCGCTGTCGCTCGCTGATCGACGCCGGCGTCCCCCTCGCGCTGTCGAGTGACGCCCCCTACGGTCCCCTCGACCCATGGCAGGTGATCGCAGCAGCCGTCGACCGCCGCGCACCCACCGGCGACATCGTGGGTCTCGACGAGCGCATCACCGCTGCCGAAGCCCTGGACCGCTACCTCGCACCCGCCGGGGACCCGGGTGGCCGGCCCCGCGGAATCACCGTGGGAGAACCCGCCGACGTGGTGCTGTTGCACGTTCCGCTCGACGAGGCGTTGCGGGTACTCAGCTCTGAGGTCGTTCGGAGCACCGTGCTGGACGGAATCGTCACTTGTGCTGCGTCCGTGGACAATTCCGACTGAGCCCAGGAGTCGATCCGGATTCGCCGCCGATCGAGCATTTCGGCGCTATCGTGTTTTCGATGACGTACACACCCGATCCGCGTGTCGACGCCTACATCGATGCCTTGCCGGAGTGGCAGCAGGCGATCTGCAGGGAAGTCCGGGAGCTCGTACACGAGGCGGATCCGGAGGTCACCGAAACCATCAAGCGCACCGTCCAGCCGTACTTCGTGCTGCAGGGCAACGTGTGCGCACTTCTGGCGGCGAAAGATCATGTCAACGTGTTCCTGTACGACGGCGGTATCGTCGCCGATCCGGACGGAATCATCACCGCCGGCCACGACAACAAGACCGCGCGCACGGTGGCCTTCCGGGAAGGCGAGAAGATCGATGCACCGCCGCTGCTGGCGATGTTTCAGCAGATCATCGCCAATAACCGTGCGGGCGGGTGGCGGAAGTTGAAGCGGGAGATGTAGCTCGGAAAGTGCGCGAGTGGTGCCTTCTGCGGGTTAGGTTGGCTGCATGGCGACCGGCAAGAGCAAGTCTCCCGCTGTCGAGCTGGCGGTCGGTGATCGCACCGTGCGGATTTCTCATCCGGAACGCGTGTATTTTCCGGCCACGGGGGCGACGAAACTCGATCTCGCGAACTATTACCTGAGCGTCGGCGACGGCATCGTGCGTGCGCTCCGGGAGCGGCCCTGTATGACCCATCGCTTTCCGGACGGACTGAGTGGGGAGAAAGTTCATCAGAAACGGTTGCCGCGCGGCGCACCGGATTGGGTCCAGACGGTGCGGGTGACGTTCCCCCGCTATGGGCGTCACGCCGACGAGTTGTGCGTGACGCATCTGGCCGACGTGATCTGGTCGGTGCAGATGTCCGCAGTGGAGTTCCACCCGTGGAACTCCCGCCGAGCGGACGTGGAGAAACCCGACGAGTGGCGGATCGATCTCGATCCCATGCCCGACTGCGGTTTCGACAAGGTGCAGCGCGTCGCCGGTGTCGTGCACGAGGTGCTCGACGAACTGGGGGCGACGGGCTGGCCGAAAACCTCCGGCGGATCCGGCGTGCATGTCTACGTGCGCATTCAGCCCGACTACGGATTCGACGACGTGCGCCGGGCGGCGCTGGCCTTCGCCCGTGAAGTCGAGCGGAGGGCGCCGAAAGATGTGACCACGACGTGGTGGCGTAAGGACCGCGACCCCGAGAAGGTCTTCGTGGACTACAACCAGAACGCCCGCGACCACACCATCGCCAGTGCGTATTCGGTGCGGGGTGTGGCCGAGGCAACGGTTTCGACGCCGGTGTCCTGGGACGAGATCGACGACGTCGACCCGCGCGAATTCACCATCGCCACGGTTCCCGCCCGCTTCGAGAAACTCGGTGACCTGCACGCCGGAATCGACGATGCGGTGTTTTCCCTGGCGCCCCTGCTGGAATGGGCGGAGCGGGACGAAGCCGCCGGCCAACCCGATCCCGGTGGCGCCGAGGACTGATCACCGACGCCACCACCCATCCGGCGCGATGGTCGCGAGCCGCGCTCATATGCCTTGACGCGTATATACCCGAAGGCGCATACTCGGACCATGGTGCTCGATGTGTTTACCGTGGTAGCCGAGCCGCAGCGCCGTCGGATTCTGGAACAGTTGCGCCGCGGCCAGGCGAGCGTCGGAGAGCTGGTCGACGTCCTCGACCTCTCGCAGCCCACGGTGTCGAAGCATCTACGGGTACTGCGCCAGGCGGGGTTCGTCGCGTGCCGCACGGCGGCGCAGCACCGTATCTACAGCTTGCACCGTGACCCGTTCGACGAACTCGAGGCGTGGCTCCGGCCGTACCGCCAACTCTGGGATCGCCACCTCGATGCACTCGGACATCACCTCGATTCGAAGGAGAACAGGACATGACAGAGTCCAATCGCCGCAGCGCGTACCGCCCCGGGCCACTCGGTCGAGTCGAGGCCACATCGGAGGGCGACCGGTGGACACTGACGTTCGTTCGCGAGTTCCCGCACTCCCCGTCAGCGCTGTGGACAGCACTGACCGATCCGGCGGAACTGCCACAATGGGCGCCGTACACGGCGAGCCGCAACCTCGGAACACTTGGCCCCGCCACGCTCGTCATGGTCGACGGGGAAGAGCGAACCGAACTCGACGGCAACGTCACACGCGCGGACGCCCCGCACGTCCTCGAACACGCATGGGGCGACGACGTCCTGCATTGGCAGATCGACGAAACCGAGTCCGGAACGCGACTGACACTGCGCCACACGCTCGACGACAAACGCACCACTGCGATGACGGCAGCCGGCTGGCACATGTGCTTCGACGTGGCCGAAGCACTCTTGGGCGGCAGCCCGATCGGGCCCATTGTCGGCGGTGACGCAATGAACTACGGCTGGCGCGAACTCAACGAGCAGTACTCCGCACTGCTCGGAGTCGAGCCGATCGACCCGACACTCGAGTGAACCGCTGACAGTGTCCGACTGCGCCAGTACGGTCGAAACCATGAGACTGCAATGGGAATCTGTTGTCGTCAACGCGGTGAATCCGGCCGCTCTCGGACAGTGGTGGGCGGCCGCCCTGGGCTGGGGGTTGGTCACCGACATCGAAGGGGATGTGCACATCCGGCCGACCCCGGAGAGCCATCCGGAAATCCTGTTCGTCGCCGTTCCGGAACCCAAGCAGATACAGAACAGGCTGCATCTCGACTTTCGCCCCGACGATCAACAGGCCGAGGTCGAGCGACTCCTCGCCCTGGGCGCCAGACACGCCGACGTCGGTCAGGGACAGGAGAGTTGGGTCGTGCTCGCCGATCCGGAGGGCAACGAATTCTGTGTTCTCCGAAGTCGGTAACGCTCACTCACACAGTCGCCCCGCGCAGATCCCGGAGAGCCTCGTGTTGAACGACGAGTACCCGGCCCACCGGGACGCCGACGACCCCCGCCGTGTCGTGAACGGAAAGTCCGTCGATCACTCTCAGCAGCATGATCTCCCGAGCAACGGGGTGTAGGCGCTGCAGGAGCTGCGATACCTCCCGAGGTGCGTCGACAATGCCGAATTCGGCGTCGGCGCGGGCACGGTTCACCGTCCGGGCCAGCCGTCGATACACCTCGCGCACCGGAAACTCGTGAGAAGCAAGCGAAGATACGTCGCGGGCGACGACGAGCAACGCCTCCTGTGCCACCTCACCGACCCGACGCGATGCCTCACGACCGTTCCCCAACCTGGCACGGCAATACCGCACCACGTACGGCCACAGCAACGTGGTCAACCGTTCGACGCCGGCACGATCCCCTGATGTAGCGGCAGTTGCCGCGGAACGCACGTCGTCACCGAACATACGTCCATCCTCCGACACCTCCGACGAGGACACATCAGGGATTATCCCCATCTCGAGATGCGTAGAAGTCCCTATAATTCGGGCTTGCGTCGCAGGTTCTTCACGTGTCCGCGTTGCTTCTTCGCCTCGAGCCTGCGCCGATGGGAGCCCTTGGTCGCGGTTGTCGGACGCCGCCGACGGGGTTCGGCCAAGAGTGCCGCCCGCAACAGGGCCGACATCCGAGCCCGTGCCGCTCGGCGGTTCCGCAACTGAGACCGGGTGTCGGAGGCAGTCACCGTCACCACCCCGTCGACGAGTCGGTGCCCCAGACCGACCTGCAACCGCTCGTACTGTCCCGCCGTGAGAATCGACAACGCGCGCACGTCGATCGACAGCTCCACCCGCGAATCCGTCGTATTGACGCCCTGCCCACCGGGACCGCCCGAGCGAGAGAACCGCCACTGCAACTCTGCGGCAGGAACGATCAGCGATCGAGTGATCTCGAGGTCGTCGGTGACGTCACTCCCTGGAAGTGCCCGGGGCCCGTCGCTCATGATCACAGTGTGCCCGAGGGGACGACAACGCACACATCCCAGAACCCGCGCACGAGTGCCGGAAGCGGCACGCCGACGTAACAGAGAAGCCCCGAGCCACGATATCCCCCGGACTTCCAATATTTCCGAAGGACCGCATGACTCACGTTCCGCCACCCTTATCCGCCACCCGGCGGAAGTGGCCTTGGATCACCGGCGCGATCGTCGCGGTGATCGCCGCAATCACGTTCCTCAGCCCCACCGAGGACGACCACTCGGCCGGCGCCGCGGCGGTATCCGCCTCCGAAACTTCGGTAGCGTCGCCGACCACGACTGCACCGGCACCGGCCTCCCCGCAGGCGGCGCTGCCATCGGATCCTGGTCTGTCCGCCGTCGAACCCCGAATGGTCGACGGGACACGAGCGAGCGATGCACTTCGCCTGCTCGACACCCTGGCGATCAAGGGCCGCGCCCCGAAAACGGGTTACGACCGTGAACTCTTCGGCCAGTCGTGGACGGACGACGTGACGGTGGAGGGCGGCCACAACGGTTGCGACACACGCAACGACATCCTCCGGCGCGACCTTCGGAACATCGTGTTCAAGCCCGGATCCCGTGACTGTGCGGTGCAGAGCGGGACCTTGCACGACCCGTACACCGGGAACACCCTCTTCTTCGTGCGCGGCGAGACCACCTCGAGCGCCGTGCAGATCGACCACGTCGTCGCGCTGTCCGACGCGTGGCAGAAGGGCGCCCAGCAGCTCGACACCGCCACGCGTCGCAACTTCGCGAACGACCCCCGGAACCTCAGGGCGGTCGACGGCCCCACCAACCAGCAGAAGTCCGATGGTGACGCCGCGACGTGGCTGCCGCCGAACCGAGGTTTCCGCTGCACGTACGTGGCCGACCAGGTGGAAGTCAAAGCGGCCTACGGGCTGTGGGTCACCCAGGCGGAGCGCGACGCGATAGCGCGGGTCCTCCAGGATTGCGGCGGCACCTCACCCGTGGTTGCGCCGACTCCAGCGCCTGTGCCAGCCCCCGCACCCGCCCCTGCCCCTGTGCCGGCTCCAGCGCCTGTCCCCTTCGCCGAACCCGCACCGCCCAGCGCGGTGTATTACAAGAACTGCTCGGCGGCCCGGGCCGCGGGTGCTGCGCCGGTGCGCGCGGGTGACCCCGGCTATGCGTCACACCTCGATCGTGACGGGGACGGCGTCGGTTGCGAGAACTGACCCGAAATACGCCTGCGAGCCGAGCCTGACGAGGCACGCGTCCACGGCACCCGTTATCGTGAAGTGGCCTGCAGGGACGTCGGGTACCTGTAGATCTGTTGTACATGTCAGAAAGATGAGATCGGCATGACCGCTGCCCCCGACGAAGTCGGCACCCCCTCTCCCCCGACGGCCTCCGCCGCGCTCACCAGGCCTGCTCTGTCAGCACGTGAGGTGGAAGTCCTGCGCCACTGGCTGCGCAGCGATTCCAAGCTCGCCGTAGCCGGTGACCTGCACATCGCTCTCGGCACCGTCAACACCCACCTGAGCCGCATCCGCGAGAAGTACGCACTGGTGGGGCGTGACGCGACCACCAAGACGGCGTTGCTGGTCCGGGCGCTTCAGGACGACATCATCACCATCGCCGAACTCTGAGGCCTACGCCCTCCGTAGGGCGTCCCGATTGATCTCACCGATCGAGGTCAGCCCGCTCAGCCCCATCGTGAGGTCGAATTCGGCGATCACGTTCGCGGTGGCGTCGCGGACGCCTTCCCGGCCTGCGAGGGCCAGACCGTAGAGGTGTGGCCGGCCCAGAGTGACCGCGTCCGCCCCCAGCGCCAACGACTTGAAGACGTCGGCCCCCGTACGGATACCGCTGTCGAGGAGCACCGTCATCCTGCCGTCCACGACAGGCGCGATGTCTGCGAGAGCGTCGAGTGCCGAGACGCTGCCGTCCACCTGCCGCCCACCGTGATTGGACACCACGATGCCGTCGACACCCGTGTCGAGAGCGCGCCGGGCGTCGTCCGGATGAAGCACACCCTTGAGGAGGACGGGAAGACTGGTCCGCTCGCGCAGCGTCTCGATGTCGCTCCAGCTCAACGACGGCCGAGAGTAGATGTCGAGGAAGGTCTCGACAGCCGCGCGGGGCTCCGGTGACCGGAGATTGTCGAGGAACCGGCCAGGGAATCGCCGTGTCATCGACACGAGGGATCGGATCGCGCCGAGTGTCACCTCGACGTCGGGCTTGGCCACTGCCGCCGCGATTCGATCGCGCACGATGCGGCGGAATACGGGGTCCGAGGTGTACTGCGCGATGCCCTGCCCCTGCGCGAAGGGAAGCGAACCGAGATTGAGGTCCTCCGGCCGCCAGCCGAGCATCGTCGTGTCCAGGGTGACCACCACAGCATCCGCCCCGATCTTCTCGGCACGGCGCAGAAGACTGTCGACCAGCTCGTCGTCGGTGCTCCAGTACAACTGGAACCAGCGGGGCGCGTCACCCATCACCGCGGCGCTGTCTTCCATGGGCGCGCAGCCCTGATTCGAGAAGATGTACGGGACACCCAGTTCGGCGGCCGCCGCCGCGATCGCGACGTCACCCTCGGGGTGCGCCAGTTCCGCGGCGCCCACCGGTGCCAGCAGGACCGGTGCGGGTAGCCGTCGTCCGAACAGTTCGACGCCGATGTCGCGGCGGGAGACGTCACGCAGCACGCGCGGAACGATCTGCCATGAGTCGAACGCCTCACGGTTGGCCTGCATGGTCCGGCCCAGCCCGGCGCCGCCGTGAACGTACGCCCATGCCTTGGGACTCATCTTCCTGCGGGCACGGCGTTCGAGCGTCGCGAAGTCCGTCGGGACAGTGGGTGTGCGTCCCAGAACACCGTCACGGTAGATCACGTTCTGGCGGGCCCGGCCCGGGTTGTCCTGGTTCTCGCTCACAGCCATGCGCCGAGTCTTGCACAGAGCACAAAGGCGCAGAGTCGATCGGACGCGTATGTTCAGTACCGGCACCACTTCCTGCAGACCTGTCTCACCACAGCACTGCCGCGTCCACCACCACCGACGTTCCAGGAGTCCGAGATGCCCGATCGCCAGTCCCTCACCGGCGCACCCTGTTGGATCGACCTCACCAGTTCCGACCCCGCACAGGTCATTCCGTTCTACACCGACCTGTTCGGGTGGGCCGCCGACACCGATGAAGATCCCGAATATGGTGGTTACACGATCTTCGGTAAGAACGGCTCACCGATAGCCGGCCTGGGTCCGCAGCAGCCCGGCAATCCCTACGGCAACATCTGGACCAACTACATCGCGTCCGAGGACGCCCAGGCCACGGCCGCGAAAGCGGCAGACGCGGGCGGCCGGGTGATGATGCCGCCCATGGTCGTCGGCGACCAGGGCTCCATGGCCATCCTCGCCGATCCCGCCGGCGCGGTCATCGGGGTCTGGCAGGCAGATCAGCACAGCGGCTTCGGACTCGTCGACGAACCGGGAGCCCCCGTCTGGCACGAAACGCTCTCCCGCAACTATGCGGCCGTGCTTCCGTTCTATGCGGACGTGTTCGGCTGGTCCTACGAATCCATGGGCGACTCAGCCGAATTCCGCTATTCCCAGGCGAAGATCGGCGACCGGATGGTGGCGGGCATCATGGATGCCGACGCATTCCTTCCCGAGGGCGTGCCGTCGTTCTGGCAGTTCTACCTCGGTGTCGACGACGCGGACGCCGCGGTGGCCCGGGTGACCGAGCTGGGCGGAAGCGTTCAGCGCGAACCGGAGGACAGCCCGTTCGGCAGGCTGGCGTCGGTGGCCGATCCGCTGGGCGCTTCCTTCCAGATCATGGGAATGCCGTCGTAACCGCTACGGCGCGGACGAGTTCGCGTCGCGCGCGTCCCAGATGTCGAGCAGCGACGTGAGGATCTCCTCGGCCATGCCCAGCCCACCGAGGTGACTCTCGCCGCGCATCGTGTGAAACTCGGCATCCGGCAACATCGACACCATGTGCTCCCCGTGCCGGTGCGGGATGATGTGGTCGCAGTCGCCGTGCCACCAGCGGACCGGAGTCTTCACCTCGTTCACCCGGAACCCCCAGTCCCGCGCGAACAGCACCAGGTCGGCGAAGGGTGCGCTGAGCTGCTTGCGGCCACCGTTGAGCAGGTCGTCGAGGAACATCGCCTTGAACTCCGGGCGGGCCAGGAGGCGCCGGTCCCCCTCGGGCGACAGCCGCCCGTACAGGTCGATGATCGGGGAGGCGAACGGCCTGGCCAAGCGAATGACGGAACTGGCCACCAGCCCGATGGGGATGCCGCCGGCCGCCAATGCCGGCGCTGCCAGCACCGCGAGGTCCATGAGCCCGCTGCGGATGGCGTCGGGCCCCTGCGTGGGCGCGACTCCACCGAGAATGCCGACAGCGACCACGCGGTCGGGCATCGCGTATGCCGCGCCCAGCGTGTAAGGGCCACCGCCCGACAGCCCCACGATGGCCATCTGGTCGATCCCCAGGGTGTCGGCGACGATACCCAGGTCCTCGGAGAAGTCGAGCACCGATTCGTACCGGAAGGACGTCGACGAACCGACACCCGGCCGGTCGATGCCGATCAGCCGCAGATGGTGCTTCTCGGCGAATGCCCGAGCCTCGGTCGGGACCTGACGGCGCGCGCCCGGGGTGCCGTGCAGCCAGATGACCGCACGACCCTGGGCGGCTCCGAACTCGGCGAAACCGATCCGTCGTCCCTCGCGTACGGCTACGGTGCCCTCCAACTGCGGGCGTGCGATATCGACCATGCGCACAGCTTCGCACGTGACCCCGGTCACGATTTCGACCAGGTCCCGGTCAGCGGTGGGCGGTGGACGTGAACTGGTAGGTCGCCGCGTCGACGATCTGTTCCGGCGACACCTCGATCTCGCCGTTCAACCACGCGGTGATCAACTCCGACAGCCCACCGACGAACAGGAGGGCGGTGATCTCGTCCTGCGGCGACGACCACGCGCGGTCCCCGTAGAGCGCCTTGGACTCTTCTGCAACCATCGACGCGAACGCGCGCAGCAATTGACGGCGTCGTGTGCGCAGCGGTTCGGCACCCGCCGATTCGATGATCGACACCCTCCCCTTCCGCGGATCCTCCGTGAGAATCTCCACGAACGTCGCGATCGCCGCTCGCGCGCGCACTTCGGGATCTCCGGTGACGGTCTGCAGGGTGGCGTGCGCCGCCTCCCGCACCTCCTCGGCAATCCCTTCAATGACCTGTACCAGCAGGTCGTCGCGACTGCGGAAGCTCTCGTAGAAATATCGTTCGGTCAGTTTTGCCTCTGCACAGATCGCGGTCATGGTCGCCTTGTCACCGACCGTCCCGAAGACCTGCAACCCCGCTTCCAGCAGTCGTGCCCGGCGATCTAAGGCCCGCTCCTGCGAACTTCTGCCGCGGTACTGCCGCGCCGGCTGAGTCATTCCTCGATGTTGACAGACCGTCCGGTGTGACGCACACTACAGACAACTGACAGAGCGTCCTGTCACATCCTCGACGAGGAGAGCCGATGCCCAAGCTTCTTGCTCCCCCACCTCCCGACAGCACCCTGAGTCCCATCGCCGGTAACGCCGGACTTCCCATCATCGGACTGGGACTCGACTACATCCGCGACCCCATGGGACTGCTCGAAAGCCGCTGGGAGCGGTACGGGCCCGTGTCGTGGCTGAGCATGGCAGGCAAGCGGTGGGTCACCGTCATGGGACCGGACGGCTGCCAGACGGTGTTGCAGAACAAGGACCGCGCGTTCGCCAACGGTGACGGCTGGAGCGTGCTCATCGGCCCGTTCTTCCACCGCGGCCTCATGCTTCTCGACGGCGACGAACACCTCGCTCATCGTCGAATACTGCAGCAGGCGTTCACTCGCGAACGGCTGTCCCGCTACACCGAGGCACTGCACCCCGCCGTCGAGGGTGCGCTGGACGGTTGGCACCCGCGTGCAGGCTTCGCCGCGTACCCGGCGTTGAAGGAACTGACGCTGGATCTGGCCACGAGCATCTTCATGGGCGGCGCCGAGGGGTCGTCGCACCAGGAGATGGTCGAGGTCAACAAGGCCTTCATCGATTGCGTCCAGGCTGCCACCTCCGTGGTTCGCTTCCCGTTGCCGGGCACTCGCTGGAAGCGTGGAATCGACGGGCGAGCCCGCCTCGAGAAGTTCTTCCGCCGATATCTGCCCGCCCGCCGGGCCGGCACGGGCGACGACCTGTTCACCACGCTGTGCCACATCGAATCCGAAGACGGAGAACGGTTCAGCGAC
Source organism: Rhodococcus sp. MSC1_016 (assembly GCF_023667485.2). Lineage (NCBI taxonomy): Bacteria > Bacillati > Actinomycetota > Actinomycetes > Mycobacteriales > Nocardiaceae > Rhodococcus > Rhodococcus sp. MSC1_016. The sequence goes on along the minus strand of NZ_JAMOZI020000001.1, from coordinate 6,918,738 downwards.
GACGACGTCATCAACCACATGATCTTCCTACTGATGGCTGCGCACGACACGTCCACCATCACGCTGTCGACGATGATGCAGTACCTGGGTCAGCATCCCGAATGGCGGGAGCGATGCCGTCGGCAGTCGGCCGCGCTCGGAACCTCGACACCGAGTTACGACCAGCTCGACGAGCTCACCGACCTCGACCTCGTCATGAAGGAGTGCATGCGGCTGGTGCCGCCGGTCCCGGTGGTGTCCCGGCGGGCGGTCAAGGACACCGAGGTGCTGGGTTGCTACATTCCGCGTGGCTCGTACGTGTCGGTGGTCGTGCACTTCACCCACCACATGGCCGAATACTGGCCCGATCCGGAAAAGTTCGATCCCGAACGTTTCGCACCCGAGCGACGGGAAGACAAGATTCACCGATACGCCTGGGAGCCGTTCGGCGGGGGTGTACACAAATGCCTCGGCATGCATTTCGCCGGCGCCGAGATCAAGACGGTCATGCATCACCTGCTCCGGCGCTTCGACTGGCACGTCGATCCCGGATATTGCGCGCCCCTCAACTACACCTCCCTGCCGTACCCCTCCGACGGGCAACCGGTCGACCTTCGTCACCGGTTGTGATCACGACGGGCACCGTCCTTCCCGCATAGTGGACCCATGACCACTACGGCGCCTGCGCTCGACGTGTACTCGCAGCCCACCCTGTCCACCCTGATGCCGTCCGTTCTGGCCTCGCTCGGGGTGGCGGGTGAAGCAAACCCCCTCGAGCTGCCGGACAGCCGGCACACCGTCGTGCTGCTTCTCGACGGGTTGGGCTGGAACGCACTGAATCAGCATCGAGACCACGCGCCGTTTCTGTGCAGCCTCGCGGGCCGGCCGATTCGAGCCGGGTTTCCCACCACGACGGCAACCAGCATCGCTTCCCTCGGCACCGGATTACCGTCGGGCAGTCACGGCATCACCGGGTACCAGTCATACGTCCGTGAGGTTTCCGGCACTCTGAATTGGTTGTCGTGGCGGGCGGGACGCCGAGGCGACGAACTCGCACGCCTCGTCCCCGAGGTCGCCCTGCCGACACCCACTGTGTTCGAACGCGCTGCGGCAGACGGAATTCGGTGCGCCAACGTGCTACCGGCAAAATTCGACGGGTCCGGTCTCACCCGTGCGGTGCTGCGCGGTGGGACCTTCACCGGCATACATGCGTACGGTGATCTGATCGCGCAGGTGATCACCGCCTCCCGTACCGGCGACCGCACCCTCACCTACTGCTATCTCAGCGAAATCGACACCCTCGGACACGTGTACGGTCCGGGATCGGAGTCGTGGACACAGCAAGTGGCCATCGTCGACGCACTCGTCGAAAATCTCGCCCGCGCCCTCGCGACCGTACCCGGAAATCCCACTCTGTACATCACCGCCGATCACGGCATGGTCACCGTGGACGACGTCGACAAGCTGGACTTCGATGCGGATTCGAGGTTGTCGGACGACGTCATCGCACTCGCCGGCGAGCCCCGGTGCCGGCACGTGCACACCCGGACCGGCGCCGCCGGCGACGTGGCCGCCCGGTGGCGGCAAGCACTCGGCCCCCGTATGTGGATCGGCACGAGAGACGAGGCGATCACTGCCGGGCTGTTCGGCCCCGCCGTTCGATCCGACATCGCCGGGCGTATCGGTGACGTCGTGGCGATCGCACTGGACGGTGTCGCGGTGGTGCGGCGGAAGAAGGAGTCGCGGTTGTCCGCCCTTCCCGGTCAACACGGCGCTCTCACGGACGACGAGTTGCTGATTCCCCTGCTGCACACCGCTAATTAGTCCCGGGTCGGCCACCGGCACTGCGGGCCACTCCTGATAGAAATAGCGAACGCTGTTGAATCCAGGAGACATTCATGCCCCGCACTGCGGTACCGAATCATCGCACCATCATCTCGACCGTCAGAAGCAGGTGGCCCTGGATCCTCGCCGCCATCGCCGTCATCGTGCTTGCAGCGATGCTGGCCCCGCAGTCCGACGACACCCTCGCCGCAGGCACCGGCCCGCCCATCCTGCCCGAAGCCACTGACGCGCAGCAGATACAAGCGGCGTTCGCACAGTTGGCAACCCTCGAAGTCAAGGGCCGCGCCCCCAAGACCGGATACGACCGGGAACTCTTCGGCAGCAGCTGGACCGACAACGTCTCCGTCGAACTCGGCCGCAACGGCTGCGACACCCGCAACGACATCCTGCGACGCGACCTCGTCGACATCACCTCCCGGGATCGCACCCGAAACTGCGTGGTGCAGTCCGGGACGCTGCGAGACCTGTACACCGGCAGTGTCATTGCCTTCACCCGTGGCCCGAAGACGTCGGACGCAGTACAGATCGACCACGTGGTCGCGCTGTCCGACGCGTGGCAGAAGGGCGCCCAGCTCCTCGACGCCCAGACACGGGCCGACCTCGCGAACGATCCGCGCAACCTCCAGGCGGTGGACGGTCCCACGAACCAACGCAAGAGCGATGCGGACGCCTCCACCTGGCTGCCGCCATTGAAGAACTACCGATGCACCTATGTGGCCCGGCAGGTGGAAGTGAAAGCGGCATACCGACTCTGGGTCACCCTCGCCGAGCGCGACGCCATGGCCGGTGTGCTCACAGAGTGCGGCGCGCGGTGACTACTGCCCCGGTGCGGTGAGCCGGTTCTCCGAGCCCGAGTCGGACACCGGAGCGGCGGCACCGGTCTCCCAGTCCACCGAGTTGTTCGACCCGGTCAGCTCCAGACTGTCCATCTCCTGTGCGCGCACGAAGTTGTCGTTGCCACTCACCGTTGTCACACCCGAGTCGTCCACGGTGATCGAGTTACCACTGCCGGCGACCGAGATCCGCCCCGCCTGCTTACCCACCACTGTCACACCGTTGCCTTGCACCTCGATGGCCTCCACCGTCTCGATGTTCGCACTGTTGGTGCGCCCGGCGACGGTGAGAGTGCCGGTGCGGCCACCGATCACGTTGGTGTCCTGGCCACGGATCAGCACGGCGTCCGAGCTGCCGATGTCGGCCGACACGCCGTTGGCCTCGATCGTGACCGTGCCGCATTCCCCGTCGAGCACGATGCTCGCCCCATCCCGGTTCACGACGACATCCCGGCCGGCACAGTCACCACCGGCGTTCAGCTCGACAGCCGAATCTCCGGACGACGACGCGGCGCGGTCGTCCGACGCCACGTTTCCGCAACCGGTGAGGCACGCGGCGCCGACCGTCAGGAAGACGGAAGCGATCAGAACCGGCACGCGGATGCCGCCGCCCTGCCGTGTCACGTTCATCGATCATGCCTCCTCGTCCCGGACCCCTGCCTTCTCTTCGCGACAGAGGGTGTCACGCCCGCAGAACAAGCCGGCAGTGACCACGCCCAAAACCTCGGAGCCACGAGTCCGCCGCGGCCCCGAGGTCGGGTACGGGATCAGCTCTTCGGGAGGGCCGGCATCGTCACGACCTGGGCGGCATACGACAGCCCGGCCCCGAACGCGAGAAGCAGGGCAGTGTCGCCCGGCTTCGTGTCGCCGGACTTCAGCATGGCCTCCATGGCCAGGGGCACCGACGCAGCCGACGTGTTGCCGCTCTCGGCGATGTCGTCGGAGACGGGAACACTCTCCGGCAGCTTCATGCTCCGAGCGATGACCTCGGTGATCCGCGAATTGGCCTGGTGCGGGACGAATGCATCGAGGTCGTCCACGGTCATGCCGGCCTTCTCGACCGCACGCAATGCCACCTTGCCCATCTCGAAGGCGGCCCAGCGGAATACCGCGGTTCCGGCCATCTTGATGTACGGGCGGGTGGCGCCCGGCGTCGTGATGTATTCGTACCAATCCAGGTCCTGCACGATGGCGTCGGCCTGCGAGCCGTCCGACCCCCACTCCACCGGTCCGATACCGGCGACGTCACTCTTGCCGACCACGACGGCGCCCGCACCGTCGCCGAAGATGAATCGGGTCGAGCGGTCGGTGGGGTCGGTGGTGATGCTCATCTTCTCGACGCCCACCACGAGGGCGTAGTCGATGGAACCGCCGCGGACCATGTCCGACGCCACGGCCAGGGCGGTACAGAATCCCGCGCAACCGCCCCCGAGGTCGAAAGCGCCCGGGCCGTTGGTCCCCAGCGCGTCGGCGACCACCGCGGCGGCGGGCGGTGTCAGCAGGAGGTACGTCGACGTGGCGACGATGACACACCCGATCTGCTCGGGAGCGATACCGCTCGCCGCGATCGCCTCGCGGCCCGCGGCGATCGACATCGTGACCACGTTCTCGTCCTCCGCGGCGAAGCGGCGATTGCGGATGCCGGAGCGGGACTGGATCCACTCGTCATTCGAGTCGATCAGCTCACAGATCTCGTCATTGGTGACGACCCGTTCCGGCCGGTACACGCCGAGCCCGAGAAGGGCGGACTGCCGACCTCCGGTCAGGGTGGCAATCTGCTTTCCCATCGATCGATCTCCTCATCAGGTCCCGCGTCGTCTCCGCGCGGTGTGGACTTGCTCGTTCCACACGTTACGTCGGCACCGCCCCAGCGGGTAGCACCGGTTACTGTTACTCGTCGGTAACATCGGTCCGTCGTGTCCGGACAGAAACGAACGCGCTACTCGAAGCGACACTTCGGCGGGACCCGACTTGCTAGACTTCCCTCGATTTCCAGCAGTTGATCACCGGTAGGGGGAAGGGTCTTACGGACCCGGGGAAGCCGCCTGCTGCTAGAGATGGAGTACCACTTCGTGAAGCGCACCACAGCCCTTGCCACAGCGTCCATCGCCAGCGTCGCCGCCTCGTTGATCGCCTTCGCCGTACCGGCCGCGGCAAACCCGAACGTCGTCAACCCCATTCCAGGGCTCAACGGCACCAACGGTATCCCGCATCTCACCGGCCGGACCCAAGCCGTCGCCCAGCAGACCGGCCTGCTCAGCCCGAACCGCACCCAGGACGCCAACGTCCTCGGCACCGACCTCGGCATCATGTGGGACAACGGCCAAGGGCAGGTCCTCACCGCGTTCGGTGACTCCGCCGGGCTCGGACTGCCCAACCTGCTGTCGGGCAGCATCTGGGCGTGGCGTAGCAGCACCCTGTTCCGCAGTTCCGACGGCATCCTGTCCGACGGCATGAATTTCGACAGTTCCCCGCGCGACATCTTCGGGCAGTCCAAGGAACTTGTTCCCAGTCCCAAGATCCCGTTCGTCGAGATCAGCCGCATCCCCACCGCCGGTGTCGCCGTGGGCAACACCCAGGTGATGAGCATGATGTCGGTGAAGAACTGGGGTCCCGCGGGAACGTGGGAAACCAACTATTCCGGTCTCGTCTACTCGCACGACAACGGGGAGAACTGGACGGTCGCACCCGAAACCCAGCGCCCGAACGTCGGCGGCAACGCCAACTTCCAGATGAGCTCGTTCGTCAAGGGTGGTGGCTTCGTCTACCAGTACGGAACGCCGGCCGGCCGCGGCGGACTCGTCCACGTCGCTCGCGTCCCCGAGGCCCAGATCATGGACCTCGGCGCCTACGAGTACTTCGACGGCGGCAAGTGGATCAAGGGCAACCCGGACGTCGCCAAGCCGATCGTCGCCGGAGGCGTCGGTGAGTTGTCCGTTGCCTACAACGAATACCTCGGACAGTTCCTCATGCTGACCACCGACCACAACAACTCCGTCGTGATGCGCCGCTCCCCCTCGATCACCGGACCATGGAGTGGACCCGAGACCCTCGTCGACGCCCGTGAACTCCCCAGCGCGTACGGCGCGTACATCCACCCGTGGTCGTCCGGTCCCGACCTCTACTTCCTCACGACGGTGCACAGCAACTACAACGTGCTGTTGATGCGCACCACCTTGAATCCCTGAGTTCCGAGTCGCTCCACGTTTTCCTCCATGGCCCCGGCGCGCACTAGCGTCGGGGCCATGGACGCATCTGACTGGGACGAGCGGTATTCACACAGCGAACTGGTGTGGGGTGCGCCACCCAACGCCGTGGTGGTCGAGCAGGTCACCGCGCTCAACCGGGGTCGGGCGCTCGACCTGGCCTGCGGGGAGGGCCGCAACGCGCTGTGGCTCGCCACCCGCGGATGGAAAGTGACGGGACTCGACTACTCCGCTGTCGCGATCGACAAGGCCCGGCGAGTGGCGGCCGAAGCCCCTCGCTCGGTGCGCGAACGGCTCGACTACCGCGTTGCCGATGTCACCGAATCCGACTTCGGCACCGAGTACGACCTCGTCCTCGTCATCTACCTCCATCTGCCGCCTGCGGAGCGTCGCAAGGTTGTGAACCGCGCCATATCCGCGCTGAAACCTGACGGAATCCTCATGATTCTGGGGCATGACGCCGTTAACTTGTCGCAAGGAGTCGGGGGGCCGCAGGATCCCGAAATACTGTTCACCCCAGAGGATTTGACGACCGAGCTGAATGGGCGCGTCGCCATCGATCTTGCAGAACGACGCTTCCGCGAGACGGATGCAGGAACCGCGATCGACGCGCTCGTCGTGGCACACCGCCCGAGTCTTGGCAGTCGGGATATTGGGGCGTAATATCGGCGATGTTACCGACGAGTAATAACTTGGGCGGTACTTACTGATAGACCGCACCATCTCACTGGGAGAGACAGAAGACATGGGCCATTACAAGAGCAACGTCCGCGACCTGGAGTTCAACCTCTTCGAGGTCCTCGGTCTCGAGCAGCCGCTGAGCGAAGGCGTGTGGGGCGATCTCGACGCCGACACCGTCCGCAACATGCTCAGCGAAGTTGCCCGCCTCGCCGAGGGACCGCTGGGTGAGGCGTTCGCCGACGCCGACCGCAACCCTCCGGTCTTCGATCCCGAAACCCACACCGTCACGCTGCCGGAGTCCTTCAAGAAGTCCTTCCGCGCACTGTGGGACGCCGAGTGGTTCCGCATGGGCATCTCCGAAGAGATCGGCGGCGTTCCCGTCCCCCGCTCCGTGGTCTGGGCCATCGGAGAGCTGATCCTCGGCTCGCAGCCGGCCGCGCACATGTACCAGGCCGGACCCGCGTTCGCGGACGTGCTGTTCCACAACGGCACCGAAGAGCAGAAGAAGTGGGCCGCCACCATCGTCGAGCGCGGCTGGGGCGCCACCATGGTCCTCACCGAGCCCGACGCCGGATCCGACGTGGGCGCGGGCCGCACCAAGGCGATCAAGCAGGACGACGGCTCCTGGCACATCGAAGGCGTCAAGCGGTTCATCACCTCCGCAGACTCCGACGACCTCTTCGAAAACATCTTCCACCTCGTTCTCGCCCGCCCCGAGGGCGCGGGACCGGGCACCAAGGGCCTGTCCCTGTTCTTCGTCCCGAAGACGCATTTCAACTTCGAGACCAACGAGTTCGGTGAGCGCAACGGCGTCTTCGTCACCAACGTCGAACACAAGATGGGCCTCAAGGTGTCCGCCACGTGTGAGGTCACCTTCGGCGGCCACGGCGTCCCGGCCCAGGGCTGGCTCGTCGGCGAGGTCCACAACGGCATCGCGCAGATGTTCGACGTCATCGAGCACGCCCGCATGATGGTGGGCACCAAGGCAATTGCCACCCTTTCGACCGGTTACCTCAACGCGCTCGACTACGCCAAGGAACGCGTCCAGGGCGCCGACCTCACGCAGATGACGGACAAGACCGCCCCCCGCGTCACCATCACGCATCACCCCGACGTCCGGCGCGCCCTCGCCATGCAGAAGGCGTACTCCGAGGGCCTGCGCGCCGTGTACCTCTACACCGCCGCACACCAGGACGAGGCCACCGCCAAGCTCGTATCCGGTGCCGACAAGGACCTCGCGTTCCGCGTCAACGACCTGCTGCTGCCCATCGTCAAGGGTGTCGGCTCCGAGCGGGCGTACCAGTACCTGACCGAAAGCCTGCAGACCTTCGGTGGCTCCGGCTTCCTGCAGGACTACCCCATCGAGCAGTACATACGCGACGCCAAGATCGACTCGCTGTACGAGGGCACCACCGCCATCCAGGCCCAGGACTTCTTCTTCCGGAAGATCGCTCGCGACCGCGGCGTGGCACTCGCCCACGTCTCCGGCGAGATCAAGAAGTTCATCGACAGCGAGGCAGGCAACGGTCGCCTCAAGGCGGAGCGCGCCCTGCTCGCCACCGCGCTCGACGACGTCCAGACCATGGCCGCCACCCTCACCGGCTACCTCATGGGCGCCCAGGAGCAGCCGTCCGAGCTGTACAAGGTCGGACTCGGTTCCGTGCGTTTCCTCCTCGCCGTCGGTGACCTGATGATCGGCTGGCAGCTGCTGCGTCACTCGGAGATCGCGATCAAGGCGCTCGACGAAGGTGCGTCCGACAAGGACAAGGCGTTCTACGAGGGCAAGGTCGCCATCGCGTCCTTCTTTGCCAAGAACGTCCTCCCCGAGCTCACCGCCATCCGCGGCATCATCGCAAACATCGACAACGACATCATGGAGCTCGACGAAGCCGCGTTCTGATCGGCTCGGGCAGGGCCCGGTGGCTGGGAATTCCCCGGCCGCCGGGCCTTTTTCCTGCCTCGCTGCCGGTTCCCGCACTACTTCTCCGTCGACGCACTACTTCTGGGGCCCGACAGGTAGTGCGCGGACCGAGAAGTGGTGCGGGAGTTGTCCACAAGCCTCCGTCCATCCACAGCCGGGCCCTTCGGACCGGATTCTTCAGGCGGCTCCGGCGAGAATCGTTCCCATGGAACACGACCCGGGGGCGATGCTCCGGCGCCGAGAGGCACTTGGCCGCGGCTACAGCGACGACGAGATCCGACGCCTGTACACACGCGGTGAGTGGCAACGCATCGGCCGCGGCGCGTACGTCTCGGCGTCGAAGTATGCGGAACTCGAGGACCGAGAACGTCATCGCCTTCTGATCGATTCGACCGTTTACGCACTGTCGGACGACGCGGTACTGAGCCATCAATCCGCGGCTGTTGTCTACGGACTACCACTGTGGAGAACCGCCCTCGATCGCGTCCACGTCACCAGAAGCCGACGTGGAGGAGGCCGGATCAAACGGCGGGCCACGGTGCACTGCGCCCCCGTCGGAGGGCAGGTCGCGGTGGTGGATGGGCACTCGCTGACGCTCCCGGCCCGGACCGTGGTGGACCTCGCGCGGACTCTGCCCTTCGAGCAGGCCGTCATCGTGGGCGACGCGGCCGTCCGCACATTCGGTATCAGTAGTGAGGACCTGGAGGCCGAACTCGCCCGCGCTGCGCGCCGTCACGGCGTCCACGCGGCGCGGAGGGTCGTCCGATTCGTGAGCGGACACAGCGAAAGTGTCGGTGAATCGCGAAGCCGGGTGATGTTGTCGAGTGCCGGACTCCCCGTCCCGTCCCAGCAAGGCGAAGTCTTCGAACCCGGCGGACGCCGAATTGGACGCGTGGACTTCCACTTCGACGGGGTTGTGCTGGGGGAATTCGACGGGCGCGTCAAGTACGGACGGTTGTTGAGACCCGGGCAGTCACCCGGCGATGCGGTCTTCGCCGAAAAGCAACGAGAGGACGCGCTGCGTGATCTCGGTTTCCAGGTGGTGCGGTGGACCTGGGACGACCTCGGATCACCGGAGCAGGTCGCGCAGCGAATTCGGCGCGCGCTGTTGCGTGCCGAGCCGCCACGAGGCTGGATTACGCAAGCATCGCTGCCGCCCCCGCAGCTGCTCACTGTGCGAGCGCTGTAGTAGCTACTCGCCGTCGTCCGGGTCGGGCTTGGGGGTCGGGGACGGGGTGGGGGTGGACGGAGAGGTCGGGGCCGCCGCGGGGGTGCGATCGTCGGGCTTGGGGGCGGGGACCGGTTCGGGTGCTTCGCACTTCACGATCGGCACGGGGTCGTAGCGCACGGTCCGGGTGTTGCGGGAGATCTCCCGGCCGGTGGCGCGGTCGGTGATCACGCGGGTGTCGCTGGCGGTGAAGCCGGGCGCGCCGCTCGACGGGATGCAGTGATCCCCGGCGGGCAAGGTGACCGTATCGGGAGTCGTGGGTCTGGTGCGATTGCCGGTGATCGAGTCGACGTCGACGGTCTTGGTTCCCCAGAATCTGATCGTCAGTTCGGAACTGCCGCCGATCGCCTGGATCATGACCCCGGTCTTCGCGGTGTTGCGGAACTGGAGATCGATGGCCCCCTCGAAGACCGTGGCCTCCCGGGCCTCCGGATAGCGCGAAATGTAGTAGGAGTGCTCGGTGTGCGCCACGTCTTCCATGCCGGCGAAGTAGGCCGCGTTGTAGAGCGTCGTCGCCACCTGACTGACACCGCCGCCGACGGCCGTATCCGGGCGGCCGTTGTTGATTATCCCCGACTCCACGTAACCCTGAGCGGCTCCACGCGGACCGGTGTGTCCGTTGAGGGAGAACGTGTCGCCGGGCTTGATCAGCGCACCGTTGATTTCGCTGGCCGCCAGCCTGATGTTGGTACCCGAAGCCGCGGAGAAGCCGCCGGTGGTGAATTCGCTGATCACCTCGTTGACGCCGAGGGCTTGCGCCGCCTCGGTGGTCAAGGCCGGCGGGACCGGGCCGTACACGGCCGGGGTGGTGTGCGAACCGGGAGTCGCGAGGAGCTGCGGCAATGTCTCCAACGTCTTGGGCCACTGGATCAGGTCACCGACGACTGCGGGAACGACGCGGGGCGATCCCCCGTCGAGCGTGATCGTGGCGTCCTTGGGCGCGATCTCCGTCGAGACGAGCTGCGGTGCGAGTATTCCGATCGCAGCGTCGACGTTGTACTCGGGCGTCAAGCCGCCGTTCCCGTCCGGGCGGAATCCGAGCACGGCGCCGATCTGCTGCCGCGGCAGGGTGGCGACCGAGCCGTTGCGGCCTGGGACGACCAGGTCAGCGGAGGCGGCCGGCACCGCGATCTCGTCGAGCGCCCTCTGGACGCCCTCTTTGGTCACGGTCACCGGCACCGCGTCGACAGGCAACTCCACCGGGCCACCGAACGCCCAGTTCTCCACGATTGCCGCCTCGGCGCCCTCGCCGTTCAGGTTCTGGCCCGCGGACGGGTCGACGGGGACAGGTGTGGGCCCCTCGAACACCACCGTGCCCTCGCGGGAGGCACGGTCGGTGCGGGACCGCAGGTTGTCGATGGCAGCCGCCAGCGCGGACTCGTCCCGCGTCGACACGACACCGATCTCGTCGGAGGTGAAGAACGACGCCACTCGGGTGAACGGATTGAGTGGCTGGGCATCGGCCCGGTTGAGCGTGGCCTGCCAGTCGACGTCGAGTCCCGCCTGGGCAGGCACGAGCTCGGCGAATACGTCGCCGGCCTTCACCGACACCGGCTGATTCACGAGCGGCCCGACCTGCGCTTGCAGGATGGCTTCGGCGTCGGCGCGGGACGAACCGCCCACGTCGACCCCGGCCACCGTCACTCCGCGCGGCAGTTTCCCGGACGACATCGCGAGGTCGGCGGCGTAGGCGATGGCGATGATCGCGAAGACACCACCGATGACCGCGGCGATCTTTCCCCACCGGGGCCCCTTCGGACCACCCGCGTCGAGGGGCAGGACGGCCGGGGGCGGCGCGGCGGGGGGTGGGACGTCGCCGGTTGGTTCTCCACCCGCTGGAGGCGCCGTTTGCGGTGGTAGCGGAGATGCGGGCGCGAGAACTGTGGGTTCGTCGTCTGCCGGAACTGCCGTGTACGCCTGTGTCGGTCCGCTCGCGGCGTCCGGTGGGATCACCGGGATCACCTGGGTCTCGTCCTCGTTGGGCGCAGGTTCCACCCACAGCGGTTCGGGGCGTGCTGCCAGATCGCCGAGGTCCAGTCGAGTGGTGGGCGCGTCGTCGTCAGCGCCCGGCGGTGTGGGCTGAGGGTCGGGCGACACCGGGCTCTCGGGAGCAGCATCAGGCGTCGACCGTTGGGGTGCTGCGCTCCCTGCTTCGCGGTCTTCGTCGTTCACCGTGGCCCTCTCACCGAGTATCTTCGTTGCCGGCTTCAGCTTGCCGTCGGCGCTCGGTGCATTTCAAGCGGCGTCCGATTTCAGCGATCTCCGGTCCGGACCCCCCACGACAGACTACCGGCCGCCGAAAATGCAGGAGCCCCGCGCTGCTGCCAGGTCGGGGGTCAGGCAGCAACACGGGGCTGATGGGAGTATCGCCAGCTAATCTCCAGCGTTACACCTGCGGAGAAATTTTTCGGGGATTCGACCACCCCTCGTCGCCGGATCCCTTCGCCGGACGCGCGCGAACTGGCCTTTCCGATCTGACAGCTACCGGAAAGGCCAGTCGAATCACGCCTCTATGATTGCCGTCACACCCTGCCCGCCGGCGGCGCAGATCGAGATCAATCCGCGGGCCGAACCGTTGGTGCCGGCCTTCTCGCGAAGCATCTTGGCCAGCGACGCCACGATGCGCCCGCCCGTCGCCGCGAACGGGTGACCGGCCGCCAGCGACGACCCGTTGACGTTCAGCTTGCTGCGGTCGATCGAGCCGAGGGCGCCGTCGAGCCCCAGACGCTCCTTGCAGTACTCATCCGACTCGAACGCCTGCAGCGTCGCGAGAACGACGGACGCGAAGGCTTCGTGGATCTCGTAGTAGTCGAAGTCCTGCAGGGTGAGGCCGTTGCGGGCCAGCAGCCGCGGGATGGCATAGGTGGGGGCCATGAGCAGGCCGTCCTTGCCGTGGATGTAGTCGACGGACGCGGTTTCGGAGTCGACGAGGTGGGCCAGGACCGGCAACTTGCGCTCGGCCGCCCACTCCTCGCTCGACAGCAGGACCGCGGACGCTCCGTCGGTGAGCGGCGTGGAGTTTCCGGCGGTCATTGTCGCATCGCCCGCCTTCACCCCGAACACCGGCTTCAGCGTGGACAGCTTCTCGACGGTGGACCCCGGACGCAGGTTGTCGTCGCGGGTGAGGCCCAGGAACGGGGTCACCAGATCGTCGAAGAATCCGCGGTCGTAGGCGGCGGCCATGTTTTTGTGGCTCGCGGCGGCCAGCTCGTCCTGGTCCTCGCGTCGAACGCCGAACTCCTTGGCGGTGATCGCCGCATGCTCGCCCATGGACAGGCCGGTGCGGGGTTCACCGTTGCGGGGGATCTCGATACCCAGCATCGACGGCCGCACGTTGGCGAGCAGCTTGATGCGATCGCCCGTGCTCTTTGCCCGGTTCAGCGACAGCAGGAACTCGCGAAGGTCGTCGTTGACGCCGATCGGTGCGTCGGACGTCGTGTCGACGCCGCCACCGATACCGGCGTCGATGCGACCCGCCGCGATTGCGTCACCGACGGCGACGATCGACTGGAGGCCGGTACCGCACGCCTGCTGCAGGTCGAAGGCGGGCGTGTACGGGCTGAGCGCGCTGCCGAGCACACATTCCCGCATCAGGTTGAAGTCGCGGCTGTGCTTGAGAACGGCGCCACCCGCGACGAGTCCGAGCTTCTCGCCCTGCAGATGGAAACGACTTACCAAGCCGTCGAGGGTCGCGGTGAACATGTCCTGGTTGGACGCCTGTGCGTACGCCTTGTCCGAGCGTGCGAACGGGATGCGATTGCCGCCGACGATGGCGACGGGACGCTGCTGCTTCCCGCCTGGCTTCGGCGTCGCGTCGGAGTTCGAATTGGTGCGAGCTTTGCTGGTCACTGACGTCTCCAAGGATCTGGTGCGATTACCTGTTGGCTACTATTCTTACTCAGGAGTAAGTTACTTGTCGACACCGCACTTCTTTCGGTGCTCGGTGACTGACCGCCAAACGACGAGAAGAAGGTAGGACCGTGGCAGCCAGCAAGGGAGCTCCCGACATCTATTCCCAGTTTCTGTCCTCCGCGCCAGGGGCGTTCATCGCCGCGAAGGCGGGCCTGCCCCGGCCCGAGAACCTTCGGCGTTACAAGCACGGCGAGCCGCCCCTCGCCGGCCCGGTGCTGATCGGGGGCAAGGGCCGCCTGGTCGAGCCGCTTCGCGCGCTGCTCTCCGATTACCCGGCCGCCTCCGCCGCCGACGACAACTTCGGCGCCCTGGTGTTCGACGCCACCGGCATCGGCCAGGTCACCGAACTCGAGCAGCTGTTCGAGTTCTTTCAGCCGGTCATCCGTAACCTCGCGCCGTCCGCTCGCGTCGTCGTCCTCGGGACCACTCCGGAAGAGACGACCGACGTCGACGAGCACGTTGCCCAGCGCGCCCTCGAAGGCTTCACCCGCAGCGTCGGCAAAGAGGTGAAGCGTGGCGCCACCGCACAACTCGTCTACGTCTCCCCGAAGGCGTCACCCGGTCTCTCCGGCGTGGAGTCGACGCTCCGATTCCTGCTCTCCGCCAAGTCCGCGTTCGTCAGCGGGCAGGTCATCCGCGTCGGCGCCGAGGATTCCACCGCCCCCGCAGACTGGGACAAGCCGCTCGAGGGCAAGGTCGCCATCGTCACCGGTGCGGCGCGCGGCATCGGTGCCACCATCGCCGAGGTCCTGTCCCGCGACGGCGCGCATGTCGTCTGCGCCGACATCCCGGCAGCCGGCGACGCGCTGTCCGAGACGGCCAACAAGGTCGGTGGCACGTCCCTCGCCCTGGATGTGACTGCCCCCGACGCAGCCGACAAGCTCGCCGAGCACGTCCTCGAACGCCACGGCGGCGCAGACATCATCGTCCACAACGCCGGTATCACCCGGGACAAGACGCTCGCCAACATGGACGAGGGCCGGTGGAACATGGTGATGGGCGTCAATCTCCTTGCACCGCAGAAGATCACCGAGTCGCTGGTCGCCAAGGGTGCACTGAAGGAAGGCGGCCGGGTGATCGACGTGTCCTCCATCGCCGGCATCGCCGGTAACCGTGGCCAGACCAACTACGGGACGTCCAAGGCCGGCGTCATCGGGCTCGTCGAAGCATCGGCACCCGTTCTGGCGGAGAAGAACATCACCATCAACGCCGTCGCACCGGGCTTCATCGAAACCGCCATGACCGCGGCCATCCCCTTCGCCACCCGCGAGGCCGGACGCCGCATGAGCTCGCTGCTGCAGGGCGGTCAGACCGTCGACGTCGCCGAGACGGTCGCGTACTTCGCCAATCCCGCGTCCAACGCCGTCACCGGACAGGTCGTCCGTGTCTGCGGCCAGAGCTTGCTGGGCGCCTGATGGCGGGCAAAGTGGTCGAACTTCCCGCAATGCCGGGCACTCTCGACATCTACGCCCGCGCCGTGCGCAGCGCGCTTCCGGTCGTCGGGGCAAGCGGTGACAGTGCCCCGGACACCACACTGGCGCTCAGCGGCGTCAAGGTGGACCCCGACAACCTCGCGGCGTACGACAGGGTCACCGGCCTGCGCTTCGGCGACACCCTGCCGTTGACCTACCCGTTCACGCTGGTGTTCCCGATCGTGATGAAGCTGATGGTTTCGGACGGATTCCCGTTCCCCGCCATCGGTTCCGTCCACGCCGAGAACGTGATCGAACAGTTTCGTCCCATCTCGGTGAGTGAGCCGCTGGACGTGTCGGTGCACGCCGAGAATCTCCGCGAGCATCGCAAGGGTCTGCTGATCGACGTGGTCAGCGACATCCGGGTGGGACGCGAACTGGTGTGGCGGCAGACGTCGAGTTTCCTGCGGCAGCAGAAGACGTCGCTGTCCGGTCAGCCGGGGCCCGAACCGAAACCCGAAGAAGTGCCGCCGCCGCCCCTTCGCACGTTGCGGGTCGACCAGAAGACGATCAGCAAGTACGCCGGGGTGTCGGGCGATCGCAACCCGATTCACGTGTCGACGTTGGGCGCCAAGGCCTTCGGCTTCCCGAAGACCATCGCGCACGGCATGTGGAGTGCCGCCGCCGTGCTCGGTTCCGTGGAGGGCCGGATTCCCGAGGCCGTCACCTACAGCGTGCGCTTCGGCAAGCCCATCCTGTTGCCGGCCACACTGAATGTCTACGCCCACCATACGGGTGAAGGCTGGGAGTTGTCGCTCAAGCACCCGAAGAAGGGGTATCCACACCTCTCGGCGACGCTGCGCTGACGAGTACGAACGGGACGTCGGTTCGATCTGATCGAACCGGCGTCCCGTTCGTTCAGTCGGACTTCTTCTTGCCGGCGAGACCCCGCCACGCCAGCGACTCCAGCAGGTCGGCCGCCGCGTGCACCTCGACCTCGCCGCCGGCCACCCGGTCGGCGACTGCTTCACCGGCACCGACCAGGGCGATGGCGATGAGTTCGAAGTCCTGGCCCGGATCCGGGTCCTTGGTGCTGGACTGCAGCAGGTGCGCGGTCAATTCGATCAACCGGTCGCGGCTCGACTGCACCGATCCCACGAACGCTTGCTGACCCATCGCCTGCCGGTACAGCACCATCCACGACTTGCGGTGCGCTCCGACGAAGCCGAGAAAGCCCTCGAGCGCCCGGCGCAGCTGCTCACGCGGACTGAGTCCGGGATCGGCGGCCGGCGCGAGCGCCTCGACGAAACGCAGACCCTCACGCTGGATGCATGCGGCGAACAACTCGTCCTTGGAGCCGTAATACAGGTAGAGCATCGGCTTGGAGATTGCCGCCTTGGCCGCGATCGCGTCCATCGAGGTCTCGTGAAAGCCCCTGTCGGAGAAGACGTCGACGGCCGCATCCAGCATCTGCTGCTCGCGCACTGCGCGAGGCAATCGCTTGGTGCCGCCGGCCATTCGTCCTCCAATATTCGTCGAACCCGCTATCTTACTCTACGGTAAGAAAACGGGCCCCACCTGGCGAACGAACTTCTACGCAGCCACGGATCAGGGCACACTGTACTGGCCGCTCACCCGGGGCACTCCGGGAGGGCCCGGTTCGAGCCGACCTTCGCAGGCCGACCCGAAGCCTGTGGGCGCCCACTAGCAGGGCAAGGCACCCTTCGCGCGCGCCACGGTCAGCACCGCGTCGTCGACCCGTTGCTGCGGCAACTTGCCCGAGGCCACAGCGCTTTCGAGGTGGTCGAGCACACGCGGGACGTCGTCGGTGGTGAGCCAGAGCGCGATGTCGACGCCGGACGCCAGTGACGTCTCGACCGCCTCGGTGATGTCGTAGCGGTCGGTGATCGCCTGCATACCGCTGAGGTCGTCGGTGAAAATCGGACCCGTGAACGGAGGGGCGCCGTAGCCGGTTCCCCCGCGCAGCAGGGCCACGGCATCGGGACTGATGCTGGCCGGAATGCCGGGGGCGGTCAGCCCGGGCACCTCGAGGTGGCCCAGCATGACACCGACGCCCGTGGTGACGAGGTCCCGATACGGAACCAGATCGTAGGTCTGCAGCTGCTCGAGCGGCGGAGTGGTGACTGCTCCGGTGTGCGAGTCGCCCGAGGCCGACCCGTGACCGGGGAAGTGCTTGATCACCGGCAGAATTCCGGCGTCGCGCATGCCGCGGGCGTACGCGTCGGCGTACCGGGTGACGACGGCCGGATCGTCGGAATAGGAGCGGTCACCGATCACACTGTCGTCGGGCTGGGAGCTCACATCGACGTCGGGCGCGAAGTTGACGGTCACTCCGAGATCCTTCAGCCCGCGCCCCCGCTCCAGAGCCATCCGATAGGTCTCTTCCTCGGTCATGGAGGCTGCCGTCTGCCGCGCGGAGGGGTCCGGCCCGAGCAGGTCCTCGACGCGCGACACGCGGCCGCCCTCCTCGTCGATGGTCACCATCAGTGGCAGCGCGGAAGCCGACGCCACCTGCGGAACCTCCCGGCCGGCAAGCATCGCCTCATCGGTCCAGCTGCCGATGAAGATGCCACCCACCTGCTCGTTCCGCACCACCTGAGCGGCGTCGGCGGTCCCCGTCACGCCGACGTTCAGCAACTGAGCGAGCTTGCGCCGCAACGGCAGAGACTGCAGGAAGTTCGTTTCGCACGACACCGGCGCGGCAGTGGGCACATCGGTATGCGAGGCCGGCTCCGCCGTGGTCGGGGACGACGGTGTCGAGGACGGTGCCGTGGAGGAGGACGGCGCGGCAGTGTCGCCGCCCGAGGAGCACCCGGCGACCAGGCCGGTACAGGCGACGAGCGCGAGGGCATACTTGATCCGCATGCCCCCGACGGTAGCCCAGTGACCGGAATCGTCGTCCCGGCCAGTCCGAATCTCCTGTCAAGATCGGCACTCTTGGTAATCTGGTGAGCGAAAGGTCCCTTTCCCAGGAGGTCGTCGTGCCTGCAGGTCTGATGTTGATCGCTTACGACGGATCCGACAACGCCAAACGCGCCGTGCAGTGCGCGGGCCGCTTTCTCGCGTCCAATCGCGCTGTGCTGGTGACGGTATGGGAACCGATGGTCCGTCAGGCCGCACGCATGTCGGGACTGTCCGGGGTGATGCAGCCCGAGTGGGTTCCCGACGAGGAGACCGAGGACGTCGCCTTCTCGGACGCCAAGGTCACCAACGCCGAAGGTATCGAACTCGCCGAGGCCGCCGGACTGACCACGCAAGGCCGAACCATCGAATGCACCACCACGATCTGGACGGCAATCGTCGAGACCGCCGACGAACTCGGAGTGGACATCATCGTCACAGGGACCCGGGGTACGACGGGACTGCGGTCCCTGCTGCAGAGCAGCGTCGCCGATCACGTGCTGCGGCACAGTCACCGTCCCGTGCTGATCGTGCCGCCCTGCGGCAAGTGATCGGATGAGGGCTGCGCCGGCCGACTACTGTCGGCAGCACCATGGACGGCTTCCTCCTCTCCCGCGCCGACCGGACGTTACGCACGGTCGGCGCCCGCAGTAGATACGACTCCGCGTCGGCGGCGATCACCGCGCTCGCCGACGGTGACACCGAACTCGTCGTGGGCGCACTGCCCTTCGATCCCGCCCGTCCGGCTGCGCTGACCGCTCCCGCCTCGTCGGAAGTCACGAGTGGCCCGTGGCGGCCTCCTCGCGTGGAGCGCCTCCCGGCCGTCCGCGTGGCTCGGCAGGTACCCGAGCCGGCTGAACACGTAGCCCGGGTCGGTGCTCTCGTCGACCGCCTGCGGAGCGGCGCGCTGGGAAAGGTGGTGGCCGCGCGCAGCGTCGTCCTGGCGTCGGACACACCGGTCGATCCGGAGGCGTTGGCGGCGAGGCTGATTCAGTCGAATCCCCTGGCCAACGGGTTCGCCGTCGACCTCACGTCGGCCGGCGACGGTTTTCGCGGCCACAGCCTGGTCGGTGCGAGCCCCGAAATGTTGATCAGCCGTCGCGGCCGCTCGATCACCTGCCGTCCCCTCGCCGGGACCGCGCCGCGGCGCACCGATCCCGCCGCCGATGAACACGAAGGTCGCGGGCTCCTGGACTCGACGAAGAACCTGGCCGAGCACGCATTCGTCACCGCCTGGATCGAGGACGTCCTCGCCCCGCTGTGCACAGAACTGACCGTCCCCGACGCGCCTGTCCTGACCAGCACTCGTGAGGTGTGGCATCTCGCGACACCGATCCGGGGGCTGTTGCGCGACCCGGCGACCGACGCACTCACCCTGGCGACACTGCTGCATCCCACTCCCGCCGTGTGCGGCACCCCTTCCGACCTGGCGCTGGCCGCCATTCGCGAGGTGGAAGAGGAACGGCGGTTCTACGGCGGCGCCGTCGGATGGTGCGACGCGCAGGGAGACGGCGACTGGGTGGTAGCCATCCGCTGCGCCGAGATCACCGCCGACGGCCTCGAGGTGCTCGCGACCGCGGGCGGCGGGATCGTCGCCGGATCGGACCCTCGATCCGAGCTGGACGAGACGACTGCCAAGCTCCGCACCCTCCTCGGAGCGCTCGGCGTGGTCTCCGAAGACTGACGCCGCCACTCGCACTCGCCGGACCTGCGGGAAAGGCACCAATGACCAGCCAGACGGGCCGCGAGTGATACCTTGGCCCGAGCAATTCGTACGCGGCGGTAAGTCGCGCGCGTCGATGGCACGACGGTGGGAGATGTGAGATGGCGAAGTTCCTGGTGCCCGGTGTGATCAGCGCTGTGGCCGGTGTTGCTCTCGGCGCTGTGGCGACTTTCGGCATCACGGCAGCGGCACAGGACAACACCCGCCCCGAGATCGACCGGAGCGGCAACGCAGACTCCTCACTGCTGAACCAGGTTGAGTACGGCAGCCGCTGAGAGCGCCGGCTTCGCGAGTTCCCGCACTACCTCCGAGCCGGTGGCCATGTCGTCCATGGCCCCCTCGGTGGAGCCTCTGTCCCGACGGTGGTTGTTCGGCGCCTCTGTCGTAGCGTTCTTTCTCTCGTTTCTACAAACTCCCGGCCGGCTCGCGGCCGACACCAAATATGACCTCACCCAGAATCCGATCGGATTCCTCGAACGGGCTGCACATCAGTGGAGCAGCCAGGCGCCGATGGGCCAGGTCCAGAACCAGGCCTACGGGTACTTCTTTCCGCACGGTGCCTTCTTCGCGCTCGGCGACGTCCTCAGCATTCCTCCCTGGATAACCCAACGCGTGTGGTGGGCCCTGCTACTCGTGGCCGGGTTCTGGGGCATCGTCCGTCTCGCGGAGGCCCTCGGCGTCGGGAGTCGGTCATCGCGCGTCATCGCCGGAATCGCCTTCGCACTTTCCCCGCGCGTCCTCACCACCCTCGGCTCGATCTCCTCGGAAACTCTGCCGATGATGCTGGCCCCGTGGGTTCTGCTGCCGCTCGTCGTCGCGTTCGGCAATCCGAGTCCCGCAGTCCGCTCCCCGCTGCTGTCGCGTTCACCTGCGCGGCTGGCGGCACAGTCGGCGCTGGCGGTGGCGCTGATGGGTGCGGTGAATGCCGTCGCGACCGCCGCAGCATGCCTGGTGGCGGGCCTCTGGTGGATATCGCACCGGCCCAACCGACGCTGGTGGACGTTCACCGTGTGGTGGTTTCCGTTTCTCGCACTCGCCACCCTGTGGTGGATCGTTCCGCTCCTGCTCCTCGGGACGGTGAGCCCGCCGTTCCTCGACTACATCGAATCGTCCGGGGTGACCACACAGTGGACCTCGCTCGCCGAGATCCTCCGCGGCACCGACAGCTGGACGCCGTTCGTCTCCCCCGAGCGCATCGCCGGTGCCGTCCTCGTCACCCAGCCCGCCGCGGTTGCCGCCACCGGAGTCATCGCGGCGGCCGGGCTGGCGGGACTGTGCATGCGCGCGATGCCTGCGCGCGGACGCCTCGTGCTCATCCTGTTCGTCGGCGTCACCGGACTGGCCGCCGGCTACATCGGTGAACTCGGATCTCCCGTCGCGGAACAGGTGCGTCTGTTCCTCGACTCCACCGGCGCTCCGCTGCGCAACGTGCACAAGCTCGAGCCGCTGGTGCGGCTACCACTGGTCCTCGGACTCGCTCATCTGCTCGCCCAGGTGCCCTTGCCGGGTTCGGTCCCGGCGGTACGGTGGCGCCGCGCCCTCGCTCATCCCGAACGCGAACCGATGGTCGCGGTCACCAGCCTGGTCCTCGTCGCCCTGACGCTCGCCACCTCCCTGGCCTGGACGGGGAAACTCGCACCGCGCGGGACCTATCCGGAAGTGCCCGACTACTGGCAGCAGGCCGCGACCTGGCTCGAGCACAACGCCGGCGGAACGAGCCCGGACGGGTCCGACGCCGAGCGAGCACTCGTCGTACCGGGTGCGCCTTTCGGTAGTCAGGTGTGGGGGCTGACCCGCGACGAACCGATCCAGGCGCTGGCAACCACACCGTGGGCGTCCCGCGACGCGGTCCCACTCACCCCGCCCGGCACGATCCGCGCGATGGACTCGGTCCAGCGCCTCATCACCGACGGCCGCCCGTCGGACGGTCTGGCACCGACGTTGCTCGGCCAGGGCATCCACTACCTGGTACTCCGCAACGATCTCGATCCCGACACGTCGCGGTCGACGCGACCGATCATGGCCCACCAAGCGGTCACGGGCTCACCCGGTCTGACCCGGGTTGCCGAATTCGGCGAGGACATCGGGCCCGGCGAGGTGGACGGCCTCGTGATCGACAGCGATCTCCGGCCCCGGTATCCGGCCATCGAGATCTTCGCGGTGTCGATGCCCGACGGCTCCCCGGCGACGAGCGGCCCGTACACCGCCGAACTCGACGACGTCCCGCTCGTGCAGGGTGGCCCGGAGTCGCTGCAGCGCTCGAGGGAGAACGGGACCCTTCCCGGGGCGGGGCCGGTGCTCCTCGCGGCCGATGCCCAGCGGGCGGGGTTGCCGGTGCACGACGTCACCGTCACCGACACTCCCCGGAACCGCGAGACCGATTACGGTCAGGTCGACAACCACAGCTCGGCGCTGCGGTCCCCGGAGGACGCGCGCCGCACCCACAACCTCGTACCCGACTATCCGGTCGCCGATACACCGCTGGTCGAGGGCAAGTGGGAAGGTGCCCGGCTCAGCGTGTCCAGTGCCGCGTCCGACGCCACACAGCTGGGCGGAACCTCACCTGCCAGCAGTGCCGCCGCGACCGTGGACGGTGACCCCGCGACGGGCTGGTTCAGCAACGGCATCGAGCGGGCGCTCGGCCAGTGGCTTCAGATCGACTTCGACACTCCTCCGACGAGCTCCCTGCTGCAGATCACGACGAGCCCGGCGGCCATCGGCGCCCCCGTCCGCTGGATGGAGGTGTCCACGCCCAACGGCAGCACCGCCGTCAAGGTGGATGCACCCGGGAAACCGATCACGGTGTCCGTCCCGGGCGGCGACACTCCGTGGGTGCGGATCACCGCTACTCGCACCGAAAACGGTTCCCCCGGAACTCAATTCGGGATCAGCGAGGTGTCGGTGCAGGATTTTTCCCGCCGCGACGCCCCACCCGTGACCGTCCCCATCCGATACCGCACGGTGCTGCCTCCCACCCCCGACGGCGCGTCGGTGTCCGGGTGGAACCTCACCCAGGAGTTGCCCGGCCGCAATGCCTGCGCCGAGGCCCCCGACCGTGTCCGCTGCAGCAACGCCTTCGCGCTGCCACCGGAAGAGGCCGGCACTTTCCAGCGCACCTTGTCGGTGCCCGCCCCCACCGCCGTCACACCGCAACTCACAGTGCGGGCACGCCACGGCGCCGCGCTCGAAGAGCTTCTGACCCGCCCGGACCGACCGACTGCGGACGGCACGAGCAACATCGGCGATCTCCGCGGATCCGCCTTTGCCGCCACCGACGGTGACCCGCGGACCAGCTGGTCTGCCATGCAGGACACCACCAGCGGCAAGGGGGCGAAACCCACACTCACCCTTCGCCTTCCGGAGCCCACACTCGTCACAGGCCTCGAGCTGACCCCCAGCGCAGGAGCCATACCCGCCGCTCCGACGACGGTCGCCGTCGACCTCGGCGACGGTCCTCAGGTCCGAGACGTCGGCGACGATCTCACCGTCACCGTGGAACCCCGCGTGACGGATCGGATCGTGCTCAGCCTGGTGTCGTGGCAGGACGTACTGGATCAGAACGCCCTCGGCTTCGCGCAGCTGCAACCCGCGGGGCTCGCCGAGGTCGGGGTGCTGGGTGCGGACGGCGCCCTGCTGCCGGGGTCGGGCCCCAGCGACGATTCCGGTGACCACCCCGTCTCGGTGCCCTGCGAGGAGGGCCCGGTGATCTCGGTCGCCGGACGCCTCGTGCGCACGAGCATCTCCACCACCGCGGAACTGTTGCTGTCGGGTGACCCCGTGCCGGCCACGCTGTGCGATTCCCCCGCCGCCGTTCCGCTCGCCGCCGGCGCGCAGGACGTCGTCGTGCAACCCGGGTCGGCCTTCTTCGTCGACGATCTCCGCCTCGACGCGGGCGCGGGCACGGACGCGCGTGCGGTGCCCACCGAACAGATGTCGACCACCGCCTGGACGGAGAATCATCGCGAACTTGCCGTTTCCCGGTCGGAGTCCGATCGCCTGGTCGTCGTCCCCGAGAGCACCAATGTCGGCTGGATCGCCACCGCACCGGATGGAAGCGAACTTGCCCCCGTCGTCGTCGACGGGTGGCAGCAGGGATGGATCCTGCCGGCCGGAACAGAGGGCACCGTCACCCTCGACTTCCCCACCGACCGCTGGTACCGCCTGGGCATCTTCGGCGGGCTGCTGCTCCTCGTACCGCTGATCGCAGCGGCATGCCTGCGTCGGCGCGCACGGGAAGCTGTCCGGAACCCCGGCGCCGCGCCGAGGACATGGGGCAGCGCGACAGGCGGATGGCTGGGACTTCTCGTGGCGTCGACGGTGATCGCCGGGCCGGTCGGCGGCGCGACGACCATCCTGCTGACCGCGCTCGCCGCCGGCCTGATCCGGCTACGCGGATCTGCCACCACCGCAAGGGTTCTCGTCGGTGTGGCAGGTGCCTCCACGATGCTCGGGGTGGCGATGCTCTCCACAGGACCGTGGCGTGCGCCCGGTGGATACGTGGGGCACTCGTTCCTCGTTCAGTTCCCGGTGCTGGTGGCGTTGATCGCCGCCGGACTCGCCGTGCTGCCCGTCGGTGGCTCCGCGGCCGCGCGGCGAGTATTCCACCGGATGACCGCGCGCCGTGCAGGTTCCTCCACCAGCGCGTAGCTGGCCGAGGCCACCGCAATACTGAGCACCGCGGTGAGGATCAGTACGTAGACGAAGTGCCCGGCGAACGGCACGAGACCGAACACCGGAAAGACGATCGAGAGCACCGCCAGGTGCCAGATGAAGATTCCGTACGACCAACGGCCGACGGCCAGAGCAACGGGACTGGCCAGGAATCGGTGCCGCGACGTGTCGGACAACACCAGCGGCGCCATCAGCGCGAAGCTCATCACGGCACCGAGAGCCATCTTGATGGCGTATTGCCACGGTTCCGGTCGTACCAGTCCCTCCGGCCCGGCGAGCTCGGTGGTGGTCAGACCGAAGGCCACCGCCGCGACCAGAAACATCGCGACCCGGTGCCGTGCCCAGCGGTGCATCCGCCCGGGTGGGCACACCGACAACTCGGCCAGCACCATCCCCGCGCCGAACCACGGCAGGTATCCGGGCAACCAATTGTCATGATGGATGCCCTCCGGCGCCGGGATCGGCAGGAAGGCCCACGTCAGGCTCACCGCGATGAGGGCCGTGATCGCGGGGATCCGCAGTCGGGCGGCCGAGCCCCGCAGTCGGACCAACGCGAAGGCCAGAAGAGGAAGCACCAGATAGAACGCCACCTCCACCGACAAGCTCCACATCTGGGTGAGCCCGTCCGTGAGGGTCAGCGGCACGAACACCTGCACGAGACCGAGATTCGCCCACCAGGTGCGGAAACTCGCGTGCGCGGTGGGGAGGAAAGTAAGGACGACCGCCACCGCGACCCAATAAGCGGGCAGGATGCGCGTGGCCCGCGACAACCAGTACCGCACCATTCCCTGCGCGGGTCCCAAGCCCCGTGCGGCCCCGGCGTGCCCGCGCCACAACAGAAACCCCGACAGCGCGAAGAACACAGCCACCGCCAGATCGAACCGTCCCCAGATCCGACCCCAAACCGCGGTGTGCGTCGCTCCAGTCTGGAAGGCGACATGCGTCACCAGCACACCGAGAGCGGCGAGCCCACGCATTCCCTCGAGAGCGGGAATGAACCCTCGAGGTGTGTCGCGGGTCTCGGCGGGCACCGGCGCCTCCGAGGTCGGAACTGAACTGGTCATCAACAACAGTGTGCCTGGTCCCGGCCTCGAGACGGAAAACTGCGCCCGTGTCACTTCGCTGGAGAAGCGCCGGTGCGTTTACTATCCGATGGGGCAAATGGGCCTTCGGGACTGTTAGTGTTTTGCCTCACGTGGTGTCGATGTGGGCTCCATGCGATCCGTGCAGCCATGCTGCCGGTGGGGGAATCTCAATCGACAGAATTGGGTTAGGAGAGACAGCATGGCGGAGCGCTCAGGGCCGAGCCGGATACTTGCTTGCATTCTGGTGGGCCTCGGTGCCTTCCTCTTGGCCGTCGCCATACTCATTCCCACCTACACGGTGGGCAAGTTGGAGAAGACGCCGTTGGACCTCGAAGTGACGACGATTGCCGAAGGCTCCGGCAGCGTACTCAATTCGCAGGCTCTCCTCGCAGGCAAGGCCGAAGTAAACACGAACGTTCCACTGGTGTCACAGCGCTACGTCACCACCGAAGACCCCGCGAACGCGGATGTTGTCACTCTCCAGGCGGGGCAGACACTGCGGCGCACCGACAAGCAGGGCGACACCGGCCTGCTGTCCGCGATCGTCGACCGCAACACCGTCGACCGCCAGACGTCGATGCCGACGAACGACCCGGTCGGCACCATTCAGACGCAGCCCAACCAGCCTGCCGAGGAAGTTCCGCGCGACGGACTGCAGTACAAGTTCCCGTTCAACGCGGAGCAGAAGAGCTACCCCTACTTCGACCTCAGCGCTCGCGCCACGCAGGACATCAACTTCGTCGAGGAGACGGAGATCAACGGCCTGAAGGTGTACCACTACAACCAGACCATCGAGCCGGTCGATCTGTCGAAGGTGGTCAACTCGCCCACCAACAAGCTGACCCTGCCCGCCGAAGCCTGGGGGGTCCCCGGCGGCACGCTGCCCGTCACCATGACGCGTTGGTACACCAACGTCCGCGACCTATGGGTCGAGCCCGAAACCGGTGTCGTGGTCAAGGGCCAGGAGCAGCTGCACCAGTACTACGCCCGCAACAAGGCCCGGCCCGAAATCGATGTCCTCAAGGTCGAACTGCCCTTCAACGAGGAGACCATCGAGTACCAGGTCCAGCAGGCCCGTGACGGAATGGACAAGATCAGCACCTTCGGGCGCACCGTCCCGATCATCGCGGGCATCCTCGGCCTCATCGCACTCATCGCGGGCATCATCCTCGGACTCCGCGGCGGCAAGGGCCCGCAGCCGGCCCGGACCACCGGCGGTGGCGTACCCCCCGCGGAAGGTGGACGCCACTATGAAGGTTCGGACGCGCCGACGGAACAGCACGACTGGACCACGGACAAGACCGAAGAAATTCCGGTCGCCGATCCGCGCAGGTACGACCAGCGGTAGAGCAGTCCACCCGGACACCACGTAGACACGACGAAGGGGACCTCGGAAATAACCGGGGTCCCCTTCGTCGTGTCCGCGGCCGGTGGGCTGGGTGCCGCACGAAGCGACCCGAGCGAGTGACCTAGACCGCTACCGCGTGCCGGGCGCTCCGGACCGCGAGAACGCTTGCGACCACCGCGGTGCTCGCCGCAACGGTGACGGCCACACCGATGAACTGACCGACGGTGGAGGCGAGGGTGAGCATGCCGGCCATCTCGACGGCGAATCCGATCCAGGCAATGACTGCCAGGTACGTTCGCTCCCCGGCGATGGCGGACAGCAAGGCACCTTGGAGCACCGCCAGGCAGGCACCTTGGAGGGCGAACAGCCACAGCAGTGACTGCACCGGCTGGTACGCCTCGCCGACGAGGAGTGGGACCAGCGGGGCGCTCACTGCGACGACCGCGACCAAAACGGCGCCGAGGCCGACCAGGACGGCGATCGCCGATCGGACGGCCTGCACGGAGTGTGCTGGGTTGGCCATCCGGGGATACAGCACCACACCGACCGCCTGCGGAAGCCAGAACGCGGCTTTGGTCGCGACCGCGCCGAGGGCGTAGAGACCGGCGTCGTCGTTGCTGAGGACTATGCGGGCGAGGACGAGGTCCATCGACGACAACGCGATCAGCGCCAACTGCACCTGCGACGCCTTCAGGACGGCCGCGACTCCGATGGGTGTGCTCGTCGCCCCGGCCGGGTCCGGGTCGGCGAACACTCGCGCGGCCAGAGCGACGACGCCCGTTCCGACTGCACTGGCGGCGAGCGCGAATCCCGGTCCTCCGCCCACGGCGAGGACCACGACGGCGGGGACGACCTTCGCTATCCCGGCGCCGGCGAGGACGATGCTGAGGGGACCGAAACGCGCGGCGCCCTGCAGGAGTCCCTGTTCGGTGGCAAGCAGGACCAGCACCGGCGCGGTGATCAACGCGGAGACGGTGGCGAGCATGCCCGTCTCCAGTGCCCATGCCACTCCAGGTGCGAGGAGAAGCGCCGCGATTCCGACGATGACGGCGCATCGATAGCCGAGTTGACGCACCGCATGCGCACCCCGGCCCCGGACCACTTCGCGCGCAACGACGGTCTGCAGCGCGAGCGCAGGCACGGCCAGAACCAGCTGGGCGGCCAGCAGGCTCGCGAACTCGCCGTAACCGGCCGGCCCGAGCCAGCGGCTGGCCGGAAGATGCAGCAGGTAGGACGCGACGTTCGCGACCATCGACCCGGCCGTCACCATCGTCACCCCGGCGACTGCCGAGGTGGTGAGGCTCTGGCGGGTCATGCGCCCCATGATGCACTACGCGGCGGACGAGCCGAGCTGATGTACCACGTATCGTGGCCGCTCATGACCGCCCGGAGCCGAACACTGTCCGTTCCGGCGGGCTACAGCCTGGTCTTGGCCGCAGTGATTCTCGGCCCTCTTTTCGGACCCGGATATCTGCTGCTGCGTGATGCGGTGAGCACACCCCGCTCGTACCCGACGGATTCGGCGTTGGGTCTGACGGACGCCGCGGCGCGCGCGGTACCGCAGGACGCGCTGATCGCGGCGCTGAGCACGATCGTCGACGGTGGCCTGGTGGTGAAAGCGGTCCTGTTTCTCTCCCTCTGGGCCGCCGGTTGGGGCGCGGCCCGGATGGTGCGCGCCGTGCTGCCCACGGCGGGGCTCGGCTCCCAGCTGGTGGGTGCGACGGTGATGCTGTGGAACCCGTACGTAGCCGAGCGACTACTCCAAGGTCATTGGAGCCTGCTGGCCGGGTATGCGGCGCTGCCGTGGACGGTGTGTGCCGCGCTCGTCATTCGCCGGGGTCGACGGGAGGGCTGGTTCGCGCTCGCCGCCTGCTTCGCGGCAGCAGGCCTCACCCCGACCGGTGTGATGCTCGCGGCAGTGACGGCGCTGGCGGTCCTGGTGGTTCCGGGTGGGCGGTCGTCTGCACTGTGGAGGTCGGCCGGTGTGTTGGTGCTGTTCGGTCTCGCGAGCGCGCCCTGGCTGGCGGCCACCGCGCTCTCGACGGGAGGTGCCGACAGCTCCGACCCCGCCGGGGTCGCGGCGTTCGCGGCGCGCGCCGAGCCGGGACTCGCGACAGTGGGCAGCCTGCTCGGACTCGGCGGGGTGTGGAACGACGCTGCCGTTCCGAACAGTCGCATGACGCTGTTCGCCCTGGTGGGAACGGTGATGTTGCTCGCCGCGGTCCTCTGTGGTGTACCGGCGTTGTGGCGGCGACGTCGCCATCCCGTGGTGAAGGCCCTCGCGGTCCTCGCCGTGGCAGCGGTAGTGATGCCGACGATCGGCGCCACGCCCTGGGGTCTCGACCTCGGCCGGTGGGCGGTGCAGAACGTGCCCGGCGCCGGCCTGTTCCGGGACGGTCAGAAGTGGGTGGCCGCGGCGGCACCGCTCTACGTTCTGGCCGCGGCCGCGGCGGTGCTGCGACGCCCCGCCCTCTGGTCGGTGTCCGCCGTCCTGATCGTGGTGCTGGCCCTGCCCGACCTCGTGTGGGGTGTGGGCGGCGCGCTCCGGCCGGTTCGGTACCCACAATCGTGGGAGCAGGTGACGTCCCGGCTCGAGGCCGAACCGGACAGCGGCGACGTCGCGGTCCTGCCCACCGGCATGTTCCGTCGATTCCCGTACAGCGGGGAGGCGGCCGTCCTCGACCCGGCGCCCCGAATGCTGCCCGTGGACGTCCTGCAGTCGGGTGAACTGGTGGTGGACGGGCGGGCCGTCGCAGGCGAGGGTTCCCGCGCGCAGAAGGTGGAACTGGTACTCCAGGGCGGGGGTTCGCCCTCGGATCTGGCGTCGCTCGGGGTGCGCTGGGTGCTCGTCGAGCGCGACACGCCCGGGCCGCACGGGCAATCCGCGACCACGCTGGCGGCGCTGCAACCGTTGTTCTCGGACGAGCATCTCGCGTTGTATCGAGTGGACGGCGACGTGACGGCCCGGGAGGCGACCGCGCAGATGCGGGCGACCGTGATCGCAGCACACGCGCTGTGGGCAGCGCTGCTGATCGGCGGACTACTCGGCGCCGGCGTGTTCGAGGCCCTGAAGCGCACTGAGTGTGCGGTCCCGCGCCTCCGGACGCGGCAGCACCGGCGACACCAGTCCTGAGGTCCGCAGACCTGCGGCGGTACCGGCGAGCACCTCGTGTACACCGTTGCCGGTCTGCTCCCAGGAGAATTCTCCCGCACGCACGCGTGCCTTCTCACCGAGAACCATGCGAGTGTCCGCGTCGAGGAGCAACGCGCTGACGGCCGCCGTGAGGTCTCCGACATCGGCGGTGGCGGCATCGATGCCGCCGACGAGGACCCCGGTCACGCCGTCGACGATCGAATCCGTCAGGCCCTTGGAGCTGCGGTAACCGACGGTCGGAACACCGTGCTGCGCAGCCTCGATCACCGCGAGACCCCATCCCTCCTTGCGGGAAGGCATCACGTGCACCCACGACTGTGACAGCAGTTCGTGTTTGCGCGACTCGTCCACGTGGCCGTGGAAGGTGACTGCGTGACCGATGCCGAGTTCGTGGGCACGGTCTCGGAGGTTCTGTTCCCACCAGCCGCCGCCGATGACGTCCAGGTGCAAGTCGGCGATCGTAGGCCGCAGGGCCGCAACAGCTTCCAGGGCGTCCTCGATCTGCTTGTGCGGGACGAGACGCGAGAGGACACACACGCTCGGGTGGCCGGTCCGGGTCTGCGTGGAGCCGACAGCGACGCCGAGGGGAAGGTCGTCGGCACCGTTGCGCACGACGGCGATCCGTTCGCGCTCGACACCGAGTTCGACCAATTCATCGGCCGAGGGCAGCGACACGGTGAGGTACTGGTTGTCGCGGTGAGTACGCGGGGACAGTCGCGATTCCACCCACCAGCCGATCTTGCCGACCAGCCTTCCTGCGACCGGCCACTGCTCGCGGTGGCAGTGATGCACCAGCAGCGTCACCGGTGCACCCGCGACGGTGCGGGAGAAGAAGGGGATGCCGTTCTGGGTATCTATGACAGCGTCCGGCCGGATGCCCTTGAGGGGTCCGAACCCGAGCCGTCCTGCCGCAATGGCCGCCAGCGCGCGCGGGTAGACGCTGAACCGACCGCCCGCGCGACTGATCTCGATACCGTCGACCGTCTCTTTCTTGGGCGCGCCCCGGTAACCGGCGGTCCGCAGAGTCACCTTGATTCCCCGCGCGGCGAGCTGCGCCCCGACCTGCTCGAGATACCGCTCACTGCCGCCCCCCTGCGGGTGCCCGGTGTCTCGCCAGCAGAGCAGCAGAACCTCGTGCACGTTCATGAACTCCTGTGGTCGGTGCGGCTCTTTCTCGGTCCGAGGCGGGGTCGCCGCTCGATAGTCCTCGAACACCCTATCGGTCGTACTGGGTCGAGCGTTGCAGCGTCGCGCAGGATTGCCGTCCGTCGGGCCCCAGTCGCTAAGGTTCTTATCCGTGACGACGCCACCCGTGACCCGACGATTCGGTCGACGGGCAACCTTGAAGCGGTCGTTCGGGCTGCTGAGCGACTTCCGGCACGAGCAGACCGCGCCCGACCTGTTCTACGGGGCACTGGCCCGCGATTCGGTCGAGCTCATCGGCGACCTGTACTGCGGACTCACCGACGACGACCTCACCGGAACCACGGTGCTCGACGTGGGCGGCGGACCGGGCTACTTCGCCGATGTCTTCCTGGAGGCCGGTGCCCGGTACCTCCCGGTCGAACCCGACCCGTCGGAGATGCACGCAGCCGGTCTGACCGTGGGTGGGGCCATCCGCGGTTCGGGGCTCGCGTTGCCGTTCCGCACGTCCTCGGTGGACATCTGCTTCTCCTCCAATGTGGCCGAGCACGTCAGCAAGCCGTGGGCGATGGCCGACGAGATGGTCCGGGTCACGAAACCCGGCGGCCTGATCGTCTTGTCGTACACGTTGTGGTGGGGACCGTTCGGAGGGCACGAAACCGGCCCGTGGCATGCGCTGGGTGGCGAATACGCCGCCCGCCGGTACGCCCGGAAAACCGGTCGTGAACCCAAGAACCGCTACGGCGTGTCGTTGTTCAAAGTCGGTGCCACCGAAGGTCTTCGGTGGGCCGAACGCACCACCGACGCCGAGCTCCTCGCAGCGTTTCCTCGCTACCATCCGCGGTGGGCGTGGTGGATGGTGCGGGTCCCGGGCCTGCGCGAATTTCTGGTGAGCAATCTCGTCCTCGTGCTGAAGAAGCGCTGACCGTGGCCCGCCTGGCGCTCGATATCGGCGGCACCAAGATCGCCGCCGGACTTGTCGCCGAAGGCGGCACCGTCCCGGAACCGTCGATCACCCCGACCCCCGCGTCCGGAGTCTGGGACGCGTGCGCCACGCTGTTGCGCGAAGTCGCGGCCGACGCCACGATCACCTCCGTCGGCATCGCCTGCGCGGGACCGGTCGACTCGACGAGCGGTCGTGTCTCCCCCATCAACATCGACGAGTGGTCGGCCGGGTTCGGCCTGGTCGACGCCGTCCGCGACCTCTTCCCCGACGCGCGGACGCGGCTCGCCATGGACGGCGCCGCAGCTGCCCTCGGCGAGCATCGCCACGGAGCCGGGCGCGGAACGGCGGATCTCGTCTCCCTGGTGGTCTCGACGGGCATCGGCGGCGGTGTGGTTCTCGGCGGACGTATCGCGACCGGGCGCACCGGGAACGCCGGGCACATCGGTCACCTGGTGGTCCCGGGTGGCACCGAGGCCTGCACCTGCGGCGGCGTCGGCTGCCTCGAAACGGTGGCGAGCGGTCCCGCGGCCGTGCGGTGGGCGCGTTCGCAGGGCTGGCACGGTACGACGGGCATCGACATCGCGGCATCGGCCGTGTCGGGCGACCCTGTGGCCGTCGCAGCACTCGACCGCGCGGGTACCGCCCTGGGCGTCGCCATCGCCTCCGCTGCGGCGTTGCTAGATATCGACCTCGCCGTCGTCGGCGGCGGATTCGCCCAGGCCGGTCCGGCGCTGTGGCAGCCCCTGCGCGCGGCCGCCGCCCGGCACGCCCGCTTGACGTTCGTCTCGGATCTGCGCGTCGTACCCGCGGAGTTGGGCGCCACCGGAACGCTCGTCGGGGCCGGAGTTCTCGCGCTCGACAGCTGAAGCCCCCCTCGATCCGGGCGCCAGTTCTCCCCTTCTATTCCGAAATTCTGTAACGTGTTCTAGTGTTCAGGGTCACACCACGTTCAGTCGAGGAGGAGGTGACTCGTGAGCACGAGCGCTGCCCGATCTGCCGACGACTCCACCCATCAGTCCGAGGTCGCCCGACCCAGCTGCTCCAAGCGCGACCCCGAAATCCTGCGCGAACGGCTCGAGCGGTGGCTGTCCGCCCAACTGCCCGTCGGCACTGCCGCCGAGGTCACGCACGTCCACCTTCCCGACGCCAACGGAATGTCCAGCGAAACCATCCTGTTCGACGCCGTGTGGTCGGGCGAACGATATCCGCTGGTCGCCCGGGTAGCCCCGGCCGACAGCACCATGCCCGTCTTCCCCCGCTACGACCTCGACAACCAGTTCCAGGTGATGACTCAGGTCCGCGAACACTCGTCGGTCCCTGTCCCGGTCGTCTACTGGTCCGAGACGAATCCGGAACCACTCGGTGCGCCGTTCTTCGTCATGGCCCGGGTGTCCGGCCAGGTCCCACCGGACGTGATGCCGTACAACTTCGGGTCCTGGGTGACCGAGGCGACCGACGCCCAGCGCGCACTACTCCAGCACACCTCGGTGGAGGTGCTCGCGAAACTGCACGACATCGACCGCCCGTGGGACCGGTTCGATTTCCTGCGACTCCCCGATGCCGGCCCCACGGCCGCCGAGTCCCTCGCCGCGCACATCCGCCAGCAACGTGAGTACTACGAGTGGACCACCCTGTCGGGGCCGCGGTCCCCGCTGATCGAGCGCAGCTTCGCCTGGCTCGAGGAGAACCGCCCCGACGATTCGTCACCCGCCGTCTTCTGCTGGGGAGACGCCCGCATCGGCAACATCATGTACGAAGATTTCCGGCCGGTGGCGGTACTCGACTGGGAGATGGCCACACTCGGACCGCGTGAACTCGACCTCGGATGGATGGCGTACCTGCATCGGTTCTTCGAAGACATTGCCGAAGTCGCGGGCTTGGGCGGTCTCCCCGACTTCCTGCGCGTCGACGACATCGCCGCGACCTACGAGGAACTGACGGGCCACGCTCCCCGCAACCTCGAGTACTACACGGTGTACGCGGCGCTACGGCAGGCCACCATCATGCTGCGAATCCAGACCCGCGCCATCCACTTCGGGCAAGCCGTCGCACCGGAAGACCCCGACGACATGATCATGCACCGCGCGTCGCTCGAAGCGATGCTCGACGGCACGTACGGGGAGAAGCTCCGATGAACGCAGACTTCGCGGGCAATCCGCTGTCGCCGATGGACGACTACCCGGTGCATCAGGTGGCCGAGCCGATCCGCCGGGTGGGGACGTCCGACCGGAATTTCTACGACCGCTATTACTTCAATTGTTACCCGTCGGCCGAGACGGATCTGTTCCTCATCGTCGGCCTCGGCCAGTACCCCAATCTCGGTGTGGCGGACGCGTTCGCGGTGCTACGCCGCGGTGACGACCACATCGTCGTGCGCGGTTCCAGGGCCCTCGGTCCCGACCGCTCCGACACCACTGTCGGACCCTTCCGCGTCGAGGTCCTCGAGGGCCTGCAACGACTGCGGATCGTGCTCGAACCCGGCGAGTACGACCTCTCGTTCGACCTCACCTTCGACGCCGCCGTCCCCGCGACGCTCGAGCCACGACATTTCCGCCGCCAGCTCGAACGGGTCACCTTCGACACCAGCCGCTTCGTCCAGACCGGTACCTGGACAGGCGAGCTGACGATCGACGGCGCACCACGATCGGTCACGCCGGACAGCTGGCGCGGCAACCGCGACCGGTCGTGGGGAGTACGCCCGGTCGGCGAATCCGAGCCGCCCGGCAGACGTGCCGTGGATGGTATCCAGAACTTCTTCTGGATCTACTCGGTCATGCAGTTCGACGACTACTCGATCTGTGTGGTGCTGCAAGAAGACGAACGCGGCAGGCGCATCGTCGAAGAGGCGGTCCGCATCTGGCCCGACGACGGTCGTGAGCCCGAGTGGCTCGGCAGGCCCGAGCACGAGCTGAAATTCGAGCCCGGCACCCGGGACGTGACCGCGGCTTCACTCACCTTCCACCGGCCCGGGCGTGAGACCGTCAGTGTCACCTGCGAATTCCTGGTTTCAAATTACATCGGGATCGGCACCGGCTACGGGCTCGAAGCCGACTGGCGGCACGGGATGTGGCAGGGCGAACTGGTGGTTCAAGGACTGCGCAAGCAGGCGTCCGAGATCGAGCCGGGACTGCGCATGTTCTGCCCCGTCGACAATCTGACCCGCTTCCGTCTGGACGACGGTGGCGACACTGTGGTGGGCACGGGACTTTTCGAAGTCGCGGCGATCGGCCCGCACGCACGTTATGGATTCGACAGTTTCACCGACACCGCTCGCTGACCGGGTGGGCAATCAACGAGGGAATGGAAGAATGACCGACTACGACAAGCTCTACATCGGCGGCAAGTGGGTAGCGCCGTCCACCGATCAGGTGCTCGAAGTGTTCTCTCCGGCAACCGAAGAACGTGTCGGCTCGGTTCCGGTTGCCGGGCCGCAGGACATCGACGCCGCCGTCGCCGCCGCAAGGCGCGCATTCGACGACGGCCCGTGGCCACGCATGTCGCCCACCGAGCGGGCGCAGGTGATTGCGAAGGCCGCGAAGCTCCTCGAAGAACGCGCGGCCGAGATCGCCGGCGTGCTCTCATCGGAGATGGGTCAGCCTCCCGCGTCGGTGCAGATGATGCAGGTGACTCCGTCCCTCGCCACGATCAACTACTTCGCCGGACTCGCCGATTCGTTTCCGTGGACGGAAGAACGTTCGGGTGCGTTCGGCCGCTCCCGCGTCACTCGGGAGCCGGTCGGTGTCGTGGCCGCCGTGATCGCCTGGAACGTGCCCCTCTTCCTGGCGATCAACAAGTTGGGCCCGGCCATGCTCGCCGGGTGCACGATGGTACTCAAACCCGCCCCGGAGTCACCGCTGACCACCAATATCGTCGGCGAGATCTTCACCGAGGCCGGTCTGCCCGAGGGTGTGCTGTCGCTCGTGCCCGGTGGCGCCGAGACGGGTGAGTACCTCGTCTCGCACCCCGACATCGACAAAATCACCTTCACCGGCTCCACCGCGGTGGGCCGCAAGATCGGCGCCATCGCAGCGCAGAATCTCAAGCGCTGCTCCCTCGAGCTGGGCGGCAAGTCCGCCGCGATCGTCCTCGAGGACGCCGATCTCGCGTCGACGATGCCGATGCTCGTGATGTCGGGGCTGATGAACACCGGTCAGGCCTGCGTCGGTCAGACCCGCATCCTGGCGCCGCGGTCGCGGTACGACGAAGTGGTCGAGGGCATGGTGGCCACTGCCGCTTTCTTCCCTGTCGGACTACCGTCCGACCCGGCGGCGCAGCTCGGTCCTCTGATCTCCGAGAAGCAGCGGGAACGAGTCGAGGGCTACATCGCCAAGGGCAAGGAGGAAGGTGCGCGCCTGGTGCTGGGCGGCGGACGTCCAGCAGGCCTCGAGACCGGGTACTTCGTGGAGCCGACGATCTTCGCGGACGTCGACAACTCCATGACCATCGCCCGGGAAGAGATCTTCGGGCCCGTGCTGTGCGTGATTCCCTACGGTTCCGTCGACGAGGCCATCAAGATCGCGAACGACTCCGACTACGGGCTCGCCGGCTCGGTGTACACCACCGATGTCGAGAAGGGACTCGAGGTGGCAGCCCAGGTCCGCACCGGTACCTACGGAATCAATTGGTACGCCTTCGATCCCGGTTCCCCGTTCGGCGGATACAAGAACTCGGGCATCGGGCGCGAGGACGGACCGGAAGGCGTCGAAGCCTTCTGTGAGACCAAGTCCGTGCTCTACCCGCCCGGCTACACAGACTAGGCGGCTCCGCCGCCCGTGCGCCTTTCTGGTAGCAGCAGCTACCAGAAAGGCGCACGAGCGCGAAGCGCTTCGACGTCTAGCTGCCGAACTGGATGCCATCCAGCGGGCCGCCGACGAAGACGATCTGCGGCAGCGTGGTCTGCGGGTTCGCGACGGTGCTGAGCGAGAGGCACTCGCCGATCACGGCGTAGGCGCCGTCCGCGAGTTCCGATGTGGTGAACGTCTTGACCGCGTCACCGGTGGCGTTCGCAACCACCCGTTCGGGCAGTGGAGTCATCCACGCCGCAAATCCCGGCTGGAGAACGACGGCGGGGTTGGAGAGGACTTCCGGGAGCCTGGTGGCGTCGAACGCGACTGCGCCACAAGACTGTGGATCGGTGAGCTCGAAGACATTCGGGTTGGTCACCGTGATGTCGAGGGTGTTTCCGTCCACCTCGGTCACCACGGTCGGAGGGGCTACCTCCGTTGCTGCCGAAGCAGTCGCCGGCATGGCCATGGATACGGCGGCCGCAGCGGCCGCAGCACATGCGGCACCTCCGGCGAGTCGCTTCATGCCCTTACTGGTTCCTGGCTGCATTCGTCAATCCTTTCGTCGGTGAGCTTCGAAATCATGACACTTACAGACCGAATGGTATGGGATTGGCGGCAGTCCTGCCGGGTTCCCTCCGAATCGGTCGGGTTTGTTCAATGCAGACACCTGCCCGGGCGGCACACTGGGACCATGACCAATACAGACGCTGTGCGCCCTGTACCGCACGGATACACGACCATTACGCCGTATCTGGTGGTGGCTGGCGGAGCCGCGGCCATCGACTACTACACCGAGGTGTTCGGCGCGACCGTTGTTCAGCGCATGGACGGCCCCGACGGTTCCGTCATGCACGCCGAGCTCGACTTCGGCAACGGCCGGCTGCAGCTCAGTGATCCGATGCCGACGATGGGCCTCCACGCACCCGACGGCACGAACACCGTCAACCATTCGTATGTGTTGTATTGCGAGGACGTCGATGCCACGTTCCGCCGCGCCGTCGAGCGCGGGGCAACCGTGTTCGAGGAGCCGTCCACTTTCGTGACCGGTGACCGCTTCGGCTCCATCCTCGACCCATTCGGGCACCGGTGGGCGATCATGACCCGCGTCGAGAACGTCTCGGACGAGGAGGCCCAACGGCGAGTCGAGGAGTGGGCAGCCGCGCAGGGCTGACCGTAATCGCCCCTTCGACGCCGAATGCCGCAGTGGTTCAGTCAGACTGAACTACTGCGGCATTCGGTTGTGTACAGGGACTAGCCCAGGCGCTGCTTCAGTGCCTCGAACTCGTCACGGATACCGGACGGCACCTTCTCGCCGAGGAACTCGAACCATTCCTCGATGAGGGGCAACTCCTGCTTCCACTCGTCGACGTTCACCTTCAGTGCCTCGTCCACGTCCGCCGTGTTCACGTCGAGACCGTCCAACTCGAGGTCAGCTGCGGTCGGGACGTAACCGATCGGGGTCGACTCGGCGCCGGCCTTGTGCTCGATACGGTCGACGATCCACTTCAGGACGCGCGAGTTCTCGCCGAAACCTGGCCACAGGAAACGGCCGTCGTCGCCACGGCGGAACCAGTTGACGTAGAAGATCTTCGGCAGCTTCTGGGCGTCGGCGTTCTTGCCGACGTTGATCCAGTGGTTCAGGTAGTCACCGGCGTTGTAGCCGATGAACGGCAGCATCGCCATCGGGTCGCGGCGCACCGTGCCCACGGCACCTTCCGCGGCTGCGGTCTGCTCGGACGACAGGGTGGCACCGAGGAACGTGCCGTGCTGCCAGTCGAACGACTCGCTGACCAACGGGACCGTGGTCTTGCGACGTCCACCGAACAGAATCGCCGAGATCGGCACACCCTGCGGGTCGTCCCACTCGGGAGCGAGGATGGGGCACTGGGACATCGGGGTGGTGTACCGCGAGTTCGGGTGGGCGGCCTTCTCACCGGACTCGGGCGTCCAGTCGTTGCCCTTCCAGTCCGTCAGATGCTGCGGGTCGCCTTCGAGGCCTTCCCACCACACATCACCGTCGTCGGTGAGGGCGACGTTGGTGAAGAGCGTGTTGCCCGACTCCATCGTCTTCATAGCGTTCGGGTTGGAACCGTGGTTCGTGCCCGGTGCGACACCGAAGAATCCGAACTCCGGGTTGACGGCGTACAGGCGGCCGTCTTCGCCGAACCGCATCCACGCGATGTCGTCACCGAGGGTCTCGGCGCGCCAGCCCGGAACGGTGGGCTGGATCATGGCGAGGTTGGTCTTGCCACATGCGCTCGGGAAGGCTGCGGCGATGTAGTACGCCTTGTCTTCCGGCGAAATGAGCTTGAGGATCAGCATGTGCTCGGCCAGCCAGCCCTCGTCGTGGGCCATGGCCGAGGCAATGCGCAGCGAGTAGCACTTCTTGCCGAGCAGGGCGTTGCCGCCGTAGCCGGAACCGTAGCTCCAGATTTCCCGGGTCTCGGGGAAGTGGGTGATGTACTTGGTGTCGCTGCACGGCCACGGCACGTCGGCCTGACCCTCTTCGAGGGGAGCACCCACCGAGTGCAGTGCCTTGACGAACGGCTTGTCCTTGCCCAGCTTCTCGAGGGCAGCGGTACCCATGCGCGTCATGATGCGCATCGAGACGACCACGTACTCGGAGTCGGTGATCTCGACGCCCAGTTTCGGATCCTCGGCACCGAGAGGTCCCATGCAGAACGGGACGACATACATGGTCCGACCCCGCATCGAACCGCGATAGAGGTCGGTCATGAGGGCCTTCATCTCGGCCGGGTCCATCCAATTGTTGGTGGGACCGGCTCCGATCTCCTCATTGGTGCAGATGTAGGTCCGCGATTCGACACGTGCCACATCCGACGGGTCCGAGTTGCCGAGGAACGAGTTCGGCTTCTTCTCCTCGTTGAGGCGGGTGAACGTACCGGCGTCGACCAGTTGCGAGGTCAGTCGATCCCATTCGTCATCCGAGCCGTCTGCAAAGACGACGCGATCGGGCTGCGTGAGTTCGGCAACCTCTCGAACCCAGGCGAGCAGCTCACTGTGCTCCGTGGGGGGCGTGCCGTCAGTTCCGTTCAGACCGGGAATGGTCGCTGAGGTCATCAAACTCTCCTGGGGTGAGCCGGAACCGGACCATCTGCCGTCCGTTGCGAAAGAGCCCCTCGCAACGAGTGCCAGACGGTCCGATTTTCCCCTCTCGGCGGGGTCCAGCCAGGCCGTCCATGCCACATGGAAGACGCGGGCGCCGGGTGTCCTATCCCTAGAGGTTAACGCCGCGGGTCCCATCTAGGGGAACCGGGTGCGGTAGGAAAGGTCACAGAAACGATTCAGTAGAGCCGTCCGGCGCCTTTCCCGCGCCTGACGGGCGTTTTCGGGGAGATACTAGCCGTTACCGAGGGTCCCGTCATCAGTCTGTTTCCACTGCGCGACGCCGTCCGTGCCGCGGTGGAATTCCCAGGATGCGTACGCGCCGTTGTCGGAGATCGTCGTCAGGTGGTCGGCGTCGCCGTCGCCGTCCATATCCGAGACGACTACCAGGGCATTTCCGGATTCGAAGGTCTGCGTGTCGAGGAGGCCGTCACCGTCGATGTCATGCGTGGGAGCGGTCAGAACCACCGCTCCGGAGTCCTCACCGAACGTGTCGGGATTGAACGAGGGCACATCGGGGACCAGAAAACTCTCAGCGGTGGCCACGGCGATCTCCCTTCACATCCCACAGTTTCACAGAGAGGCGGACGCAATTCAACATGGTTCCACACACATGTGGACACATTCGGCCGACCGCCTCTACGTAATCTGACGTTCCGGACGATGTTTCGGTTCCCTCGAGATGTCGCGAATTTCCCGCAACCCGCGATCAATGGCCGCGATGTCCCGTTCGCATGAAGCAAGCTGACCGTTGCGCCTCGACGTCAGTGTCCGCAACTCTCCGTCGATCGACGCCACCCGACTGTCGACCTCCTGGGCGCGCGACCTGCTTTCCTCGAGGATCATCTCGCTGATCTCCGCTTCGGCGGACAACAACCGGCCGAGAACCAGCTGCTCCCATTGCGCACGCACGGTCGTGAGCGACTCGGTGGCCCACTGACGCACGTGGGAGCGCTCGGCGATGTGACCACGCGCACGGGCGAGCCACCACGCCACCACGCCGCCGAGGGTCAGGGTGAGCGGAACGGACGCGATGTCGAGGGCGGGCACCACCGACAACGGTGCCACCATCAGGCGGCCCAGCCCGAGACCCGCCGATGCCCCGATCAGGATCGTCATGCGGTCTTCCAGCCCCCGGTGGCGGGGTTCGGGGCGTCCCGAGAAGAGGTAATCGGGTTTCGGGCCGGTGTCCCGCGGAGCGGGCGCGGCGACACCGGCGCGCGCACGCAGGTGGTCGAGTCGCGTGGTCACCACGCCTTCGAGGTCGGCGCCCAGCTGTGCCACGACGTCGGCGAGCCGGTCCGGGTAGTCGGCGAGATCCGCACGTCCCGCCCGATCGATGTCGGCGCGCACCGCCACCCCCGCCGCCCGGATCTGCGTGGACACCTCATGTATCAATTCGACCTTGCCGAGCTGCACCTCGCTGCGCAGTCGAGCAACCCGCTCGGCACGCCGGCCATCGCGGTGCGCGAGCAGGTGGGTCCGTTCGGCACGAAGGTCGGCACCCGAATCGGCCTCCCGAATGGATCGGCCGGTGGCCACGATCATCCGGCGGGTCTGCTCGAGAACCCTTTCGGTGCTCGACCGCGCGCTCCTCGATTGGCCGCCTGCCGCGGACAGGAGTGCCTCGAGCAGTGCCTCGACCCCCGATCCGCGTGCCGGGCCTCCCCCGACTCCGGCCGCGACCGGGTGGATGGTCACGTCGGCGAACCGCTCCGCATGACCGGCGAGCAGGGCGCGGTCACGCTCGCGGACGGTGGCCCACTCTCGGTGGACATCGATTTTCGTCAGGGCGAACACCACCGGGCATGCGGGACGCAAGACCACGTCGAGAACGGACAGTTCCTCGCGCCCGAGTGGCGCGGCGGCGTCGAGCACCATCAGCACCACGCCGGCGTCGAGCGGGTCGTCGACAAGGTCGAAGGCGGACTCGTCGAGGAAACGGAGCGCGTCGACGAGGGTGGTCTTGCCCGCCCGACGGGGCCCGGCGACGAAGAGCTCGTGTGCGGAGTCGGTCCGGGCCCCGAGCCGGACGGTTGCGGCGGGATTCCATCGGGAAACGACATCGACGGTCTCCGCGGGCAGATCCGTCAACTCCTGCGTCATCCGGGCCCGCGGACGGCGAGGGTCCGGCCGTCGTCCGGACTGCCGCCCATCCGCTGCCAAATCCGTAGGTAATGCCGCCGGACGTCGACGATGGCCCGTCGTTGCCGGGCAGTGGGGTTTCCACTGAGTTGCGTGCGCCACCAGTGCGCGCACCGGACGGCGTCCTCGGCGGTGCCGGGCTCGGCTGGGGCCTCCCGATTCCAGTCGACGAGGTGGAGTCGGCCGGCCGCGGCCGCGAGCGCCACGGCGGAATCTCCCGTGAGGTACTCCTCGAGTGCGTCGCGGACCCCGGCGTTGCGGGCAGCCAACGACCGGAGAGAAAGGAGCGCACACTCGCCTCGGCCCGCCCGGACGTGCGCCACCCGAGCGGCGACCGCTCCCACTACCTCGTCCACACCGCTGGCCGTGCGCAACAGGGCGGTGACTGCCGGCGCGTCGAGTTGCGCATTCGCCTCGAGCGCCGCGCTCGCTACCGCGACACCGTGGGCATCCCACACTGAAGAAAGGCCGCCCGGACGCTGACGAAGGACGGGCAGGTCGGCCTCCGTCACAGCTCGTGCGGTCGCCAGGGAGCCGATCAGCGGCAGCACGGGCAGGCCGGCATCCGACGAGCACTCCGCCGCCCGCGCGAGCGCCGCCGCCCACACGTCGGCCGGCTCGCGTGATTCGCCGAGTGCGTCCACCTTGTTGAGTACGAGCAGTGCGCGCTCGGCGTCCACCCCGTCGACTGCCACACGGTCGGCGGCACGCACTGATTCGACGAGAACACACACCACGAC
Source organism: Rhodococcus sp. MSC1_016 (assembly GCF_023667485.2). Taxonomy (NCBI): domain Bacteria; kingdom Bacillati; phylum Actinomycetota; class Actinomycetes; order Mycobacteriales; family Nocardiaceae; genus Rhodococcus; species Rhodococcus sp. MSC1_016. The sequence goes on along the minus strand of NZ_JAMOZI020000001.1, from coordinate 6,875,931 downwards.
GTCACCGTCCAGAACGGGGTCGGGCGCGCCGGGCACATCGAGCGGACCGGGCTCTTCGATCACGGCACCCGGAATTGCACCTTCTTTTACTGCGGTCGCGACAGTGGTTCTCCCCACACCCGCACGACCGGTGATGTGCACGCGAATCGGCGCGCGGAGTAGTGCCGCGACCTCCCGAACGCTCTCCCCCGCCGCACGGTCCGATACCGCCACCCGATCTGCGAGTTCGCCCAATTCCCCGCCCCCGGCATCTACAGTGCCCATGACGCGATCACCCCCCTTCGTACCGTCAGGATTCTGTCAGACTTCCGCGAAACCGGCGTGGGCAACCATGCAGGCTGCGCCGCCGATCGACCAGAAAGTCTCAATGTCAACTTCAGACCCGTATGCCAGAAACGCCCCCCATGCGTGACAATGGTCCGGTGAACCACGCCGATCAGGAAGCACCCGCCGTCCCCGAGGAGGGACAGACTCCGCGTAAGACGGGATCTCGACTGCACCCCCGGGTGACGAGTTTCCGCTCCCGCCGGGGGGCGCTGACCCCTGCCCAGCAGGAGTCGTGGGATCGGCAGTGGCCGAAAATCGGTGCCGAGGTCTCCGACACCCGCCTCGACGCGGTCACTTGGTTCGGGCGCGACGCACCCCTGATCCTGGAGATCGGCTCGGGCACCGGAACCGCCACAGCGGCGATGGCGAAAGCCGAACCGCACGTGAATCTGATGGCCGTCGAGGTGTACCGCCCCGGGCTCGCACAGCTACTGCAGCAGATCGAGCGCGACGGCATCCCCAACATCCGTGTTCTGCGCGGTGACGCCATGGACGTTCTCGAGAACATGGTCGAACCCGAATCACTGACCGGTGTCCGTGTCTTCTTCCCGGACCCGTGGCCGAAGGCCCGTCACCACAAGCGCCGCCTGTTGCAGGCCCCCACCTTTGCGCTGATCGCGAGTCGGTTGAAGCCCGGTGGTGTGTTGCACGTTGCAACCGATCACGCCGAGTATGCCGAGGCGATCGCCGAGGCGGGCAACGCGGAACCGCTGTTGACCTCCCTCGACTGGGAGTCTCCGATGACACACGAGCGTCCGGTGACGAAGTTCGAAGACAAGGCCCATCAGGTCGGGAGTGCGATCACCGAGTTGATTTGGGGGAAGATCAGGTCATGAGCGTCAGCGAGCAGTACATCTCCGGCGGGTTGCCTACGGGCTCTGCCGGCACCGCGGTGTCGTCAGGATCTCCCGTGGTGGGTGCACGTGACGGACGCCACCAGAAGCGAGTCCTTCTCGTCTGGGACGCGCCGAACCTCGACATGGGCCTGGGCGCCATCCTCGGCGGTCGCCCGACGGCGGCCTACCGGCCACGATTCGACGCCCTCGGCCGCTGGCTCCTCTCCCGGACCGCCGAACTGTCGGCGTCCGGCACCGACACACTCGAACCCGAAGCGACCGTCTTCACCAATATCGCGGCTGGCAGCGCCGATGTTGTGAGACCGTGGGTCGAAGCCTTGCGTAATGTGGGCTTCGCGGTGTTCGCCAAGCCGAAGATCGATGAGGACAGCGACGTCGACTCCGACATGCTGGACCACATCGCGCTCCGGCATGGTGAGGGGCTGGCCGGTGTCATGGTCGCCTCCGCCGACGGTCAGGCATTTCGTGAACCGTTGGAGAACATCGCCGCGACCGGCATACCGGTCCAGATACTCGGGTTCCGCGAGCACGCCAGCTGGGCGGTTGCGTCCGATCTTCTGGACTTCGTCGATCTCGAGGACATCCCCGGCGTGTTCCGGGAACCACTTCCTCGGGTCAGCCTCGACACATTGCCCGACGAGGGTGCCTGGTTGCAGCCGTTCCGACCGCTTTCCGCCCTGCTCGTCGGGCGGAAGAGTGCTGCCGAGTAGGAGTTGATCAGTGTTCGCGAGCTGGGGAAGCGTCGTCTACCGGGCCCGATTCACCGTCATCGGCATCATGGTGGCTTTGTTGCTCGGTTCCGCCGCATACGGTCTGGGTTTGGAGAAGCATCTCAGCCAGTCCGGCTGGGATGATCCGGGCTCGGAATCGGTCGCCGCGTCCAAGCTTGCCGACAGCACCTTCGGCCGCGACACCAACAGTGATGTGGTGGCGCTCTACACGGCTCCCGAGGGCAAGACCATCGAGGATCCGGAGTTCCAGGCGAAGATCGTCGCCAACCTCGAATCGCTGGCCGCGGAACACCCCGACAAGATCCTCAAGATCAACGGCGGGTACTTCAAGGTCGGGTCTGCCCCGACTCTGAGCGCCGCCTCGAGCCCGGACAAGCAGCACGCGATCGAGAGCATCGCCATCGTCGGTGACAACGACACCGAGGTCACCGCCAACTTCCGCGACATCAAGGACGAGTTCTACATCGACGGCGTCGACGTGCAGCTCGCCGGCTTGCAACCGGTGTCGGGCGCGTTGAACGACACGATGGCCAAGGACATCAAGCGGATGGAGATCCTCGCGATCCCGGCCGTCGGCCTCCTGCTCTTCTTCGTGTTCGGTGGTGTCGTGGCGGCGGCGCTGCCGCTGATCATCGGCGGTCTCACCGTGGTCGGCGCCAACGGTGTCGTCCGTCTCATCACCAACTTCACCGAGGTCAACTCGTTCGTCGCGCCCGTGGTCTCCCTCGTGGGTCTCGGCCTCGCCATCGACTACGGCTTGTTCGTCGTCAGCCGTTTCCGAGAAGAGATGGCGGAGGGGTACGACACCCGCTCCGCCGTCCGGAGAACAGTGATGACCTCGGGACGCACCGTGGTGTTCTCGGCCACCATGATCGTCGCCAGCCTCGGTGGTCTGCTGCTGTTCCCGCAGGGCTTCCTGAAGTCCGTTGCCTACGGCGCCATTGCGACGGTGGGACTCGCGGCGCTCACGTCCATCACGATCCTGCCCGCGATTCTGGGCATCCTGGGCAAGCGCATCGACGCCCTCAGTTTCGAGCGCTTCCGTCAAACCAAGAACACGGAGGAAATCGAGGCCAGCGTCTGGGGCCGCCTCACCCGCTGGGTGATGCGCAATCCGCTGAAGGTCACCATCCCGATCGTGGTCGGGCTGCTCCTGTTGATCGTCCCGTTGACGGGCATCAAGTTCGGTGGCATCAACGAGACGTACCTGCCGCCGGACAGCTCGACTCGTGCCGCGCAGGAACAGTTCGACGAGATCTTCCCCAGCATGCGCACCGAACCCGTCAAGCTGGTGGTGTCGAACGCCGACAACAAGGCGCTGGGCCAGATCATCAAGGAAGCCAGCGGCGCGCCGGGCCTGATCGAGAAGTTCTCCCCGGAGGGCGCGGTCAAGGACGGCGTCGTCGTCCTCAAGGCGGGCCTGGTGGACCGTAACGAGTCGAAGCCCACGATCGACTATCTGCGCGCAATGGACGCTCCCGACGGCACGCAGGTGCTGGTCGGTGGAACGCCGGCCATCGAGCAGGACAGTATCGCCGCACTGCTCGAACACCTGCCCACGATGGTGATCTCTGTCCTTTTCCTGACGACGTTGCTGATGTTCCTGACGTTCGGGTCCCTGGTGCTGCCGATCAAGGCCGCGCTGATGAGCGCCTTGGGTCTCGGCTCCACGCTCGGCATCTTGACTTGGATCTTCATCGACGGTCACGGGTCGGCCTGGTTGAACTTCACCCCGGGCCCGATCATGTCGCCGGTGCTGGTGCTCATCATCGCCATCGTCTACGGCCTCTCCACCGACTATGAGGTGTTCCTGCTCTCACGCATGGTGGAGGCGCGTGCGCAGGGCGCGAGTACCACGGAATCCATCCGCATCGGCACTGCGCACACCGGGCGGATCATCACCGCCGCCGCCCTCATTCTCATCGTCGTCACGGGCGCGTTCGGGTTCTCGGAACTGGTGATGATGAAGTACATCTCCTACGGCATGATCGCCGCCCTGATCATCGACGCCACGCTCATCCGTATGTTCCTCGTCCCGGCCACGATGAAGCTTCTCGGCGACGACTGCTGGTGGGCGCCCGCGTGGATGAAACGCATCCAGGAGAAGACGGGTCTCGCCGAGCCGATCCTCGACAGCGAACTGATGCCTGCGGACGTCCCCGAACTGACCCCCGTGGGGGCAGCACCACCGCGCAGGAAGCCTTCGGCGCCGCCCGCTCCCCGTAAGCCCGAACCGCTCACCGAGCCGATTCCGCTCGTCACCGCTCAGGCGCTCGCCGCGAAGATGTCCGAGGACGAGGCGAAAGCACGGCGCGCGGAGACCGAGGCCCGTCGGTCGGCCACGGGCAGGCCTGCCCAGCCGCCGAAGCGGGTCGACGACGCACCACCGGCCGAGCCCCCCACCACGGTTCTGCCCTCGCCGGCTGCTCCGCGTCCTGCCACCGCTCCGTCGCGCACCAATCGGCAGACCCGTCCCGCGCAACCGCCTCGCCCGGCCCAGCAGCCGCCACGGCAAGCGACCACGGCTCCCGGGCCTGCCACGCAGTCTCGACCGATCGAGAGTTGGCTCGCAGACCTGCGGTCCACCTCCGCGGCGGGACCCCGCCCGGTCTCGTCTCCCGCGGAACCGCGGCCGAGCACGCCCACGCAACAGACGCCGTCGCTTCCCACCCGATCGCCGCGTTCGGTGCCGGCGCCGGACGAGCAGGAGACCCCCCAGTCGTCTCCTGCCCGGCCGGTTCCCTCGATGCCGACCCGGCGTCGTGCCCTGCCTGACCCCCCGGACCCCGCGACTAGCACTCGACGCGCCGGTGGCACCAACGGCAACAACTCTGGTGCCACCGACGGCACGGCACACGTCAGTCCGGCAACCAACGGGAGTCCGGGGACCAACGGGAGTCCGGGGACCAACGGCGGCACGGGGACCAACGGCTCCCGTCGACGCGGCGTCGAACACCCGCCGGCCGACCAGGAAGACACGTCGAGCGGCAGGCATCGCGCGGACGACGGCAACGCCGTCAGTGTCAGCGAACTCATCGCTCGGCAGAATCGGCGCTGACCGACGAGCCGCGCCCGGTGTCGCGCTCCGCGAACTCCCTGGCGTAACGCGTTCCCGCGAGCAGTAGCAGCAGGCCGACCACCAGGAAGGCGAGTACGCGGAACAGGCCGTCGAGCATGGCCAGGTCGAAGACGAACAGTTTGGCCAGTGCGGCCGCAGTCAGCGCCAGTCCGGCACCCAGTGCGGTGTGGGCGTACTCGCGGTGAGCCAGACCGAACACGAGTGCAGCAGTGGCGGCCATCATCCACACGATCGTGGCGACGCAGTGACCGGCGATGAAGCCGACGGATGTGCCCGTGATCGCCGTACCCACCGACACCGCGACCGTGGTGACCGCATAGAGGATCACGAGTCCGGCAAGAACCCAGAGGGGTTGTGCGGTAGCGCTGCGGATCAGCCGCAGCGAGTGCGCGTACCAGACGAGCAACACCACCGTGCCGACGAGAACCAACCCGGACAGCACAGTCGTGATCCCGAGCAGGTCGACCGCGCTGTGCTCGTCGCCGAGGACGAACGGCGGGGCGCTGTCGAGGAAGATCAGACCACCGATCACCGCGAACGCGGCCCCGACCGCGTAGGCGATGCGCGAGGACGCCTGGCCACCGATGGTGAGGAACAGCGTTGCCATCCCGAGTACGACGAGCGGTGCACTCCCTCCGCCGGCACCGACCAGGCAGGCGAGCAGCAGCGCGAGGGCCCCGGTGCCTGCGAGCGCACTGCGCGCATGCAGAGGCAGCGGCCGCACCGCCATCCAGGTCCCGAACATCGCGGCCGCGAGCGCGAGTGTGATCAAGGTGGACTGCACTCGGCCGAAGAGGTCTGACACCAGAAGCATCGGGACTGCGGTGGTCACGATCATCGCGGTCGCGGTGATGTCACGCCCATTTCTCCGGAGCAGCAGGATCGACGAGACGAGACCGAACGACGCGACCAGCACCGCACTGGCCAACGCCCAGTTTCTCATCTGCCCGTCGTCGGCCTCGAGGTCGACGATCACGATCAGCAGCGCAATCACCACGGGAAGGGTGCGCGTGATTGCCAGATACGGCCACGCGCGGCCGAGTTGGGCCGGGAAGCCGGCCACCTGGACGACGAAGAGGAACCCGATCAGGGTGAGCGATATTCCGTCGGTCAGGACCGGGGCGAGCACCGCGGCACCCGTCACGACCAGTACGGCGAGCGGTTGCGACGACCATCTGACGGCCAGAGCGACGCCGACTCCGGCGACCCCGAGTGCCACGACCATCGCCAGGGCTGGAAGCAGCCAGTGATACACGACGGCGACGGCGACCACGTCGAGATACGCACCCGCGATACCCGTTGCGGTGAGGGCGATTCCGCCGAACCTGCCACCCGGTCGGTCGAACACACGCGCACCGAGGACAACGAGCACCACTGACAAAATCGCTCCGGAAGCGACCCGCAGTCCCGGACCGAAGAACCCGGCCTGGGCGGCCAGCACCAGAAGCATGACAACCCCGATGAGCGTCACACCCACACCCGCGACCGCGAGGATGCGGCTGATGACACCGTCGCGTTGCCACCACGGTTCCCGGGCCACTCTGGGCGGCGGGGTGGGTGCAGGCCGGAACTGCGGCGGCGCCTGGGGTACCGGAGGCGGAGGCGCAGAAGGATGAGGACCCGGCGGCCGGTACATCTGCTGGGCTTGCGCAGGTTGCTGGACCTGCGGAGGTTGCGCCCATCCGGGCTGCGGTACGGGTCCGGGCCGAGGTGCCGGCTCGGAGGAAGGCTGCGAAACGGTCGACAACTGCGCCTGCAGGATGGCGAGATTTTCGCCCACGTGCCGCATTTGCTGGCCGAGTGCGGAGAAATCGCCGGACAGCTGGGCGATCAGGCGCGGATCGACGGACGGATTCCCGGGTGTGGACATGTATTCATCGTCCGGCGACCAGTCCGTCCGCACATGAGTAGACCTACTCGAGCGGGGTGGGGGTTTCGACGAACCCCCTTACTGAAACATGTTGCGGAGTGAGGTGCCGAACGGATGCCGGGCAGTGACGGTGCCGAACCGGACTTTGCCGCGCACCACCAGGTGCAGGGGGCCGATGGGCGGGCCGCTGCGCACCTTGTTGGTGGCGCTGCCGCCCACCGTCTCGATCCCGTTGAGGTCGACGGTCGCCTCCGCGGGGACGATCAGGGTGAGGGAACTCGCGTAGTCGTCGACATCGAGGTACACCACCTGTGTCGCCATGACCGCGCGAGTGAAGTCGAGATTTACGCTCGACACCCGGGTGTCCACTTTCAGGGACGCCGGCACACTCCATGAGCCCGTGCGGGTGACGGAGGACATCCGACCGCGGATGATCTCACCGGGCGGCGGCACGGACACGTGGTGGCCTACCGACGGTGCAGGTGCCGACGAGGGTGGGATCGGCCGCGCGGCGTACGGCCGGTCGGGATACGGGGGCGGGACGAACTCCGAGATCAGCTGTATTCCCGGGAGGTCGACGAGGACGGCATTGAGTTCGCCGCGCGTTTTCGCGGCCAGCGCCGTATCCATTCGTTCTGTGAACTCCCCCAGCGACAGCATCCCCTGGCCCACCGCTCGCTGCAGCAGTTCACCGACGTGTTCGCGCTCCGCATCGGATACGCGTAGATCCCGTGCCTCCATGCCGACCAGGTTAGTGCGCCTCCGCCGCCCGTGAGTACTTGTTAACAACGCGTTGTTAACAAGTACTCACGGGCTACTCGAGGCCCTGCTCAATGGCGTACCGGGTGAGTTCGACGCGGTTGGCCAACTGCAGCTTGCGCAAGGTGGCCTGCACGTGGTTCTCGACGGTGCGGTGGCTGAGCGACAGCTTGGTTGCAATCTGCTTCGCGCTCAATCCTTTCGCGACGAAACGCAGGACCTCCGTCTCCCGCTCGGTGAGCTTCGGAACGGCGGGTCCCCGCTCATCGGCGGGCGCACTCGACATCCGGCGATACTCGCCGAGAACCAGGCCGGCGAGGCCCGGTGTGAACACGGCCTGCCCGGCGGCGGTGGCTCGCACAGCCTCCCGCAGCTCCTCCACCGACGCGCTCTTCACGAGGTACCCGGATGCACCCGCCTTCACGGCGTCGAGGACGTCGTCGCGTTCCGACGACGCCGACAGCACGAGGACCCGGCTGTCGGGCGACACCTCGAGCACCGCAGCGGTGGCGGTCGCCCCGTTTCCGTCGGGCAGCTGCATGTCCATGAGTACGACGTCCGGGCGCGCTGCGGCGGCGCGGCGGCCCGCGGCGGCGACGCCGTCAGCCGTCGCGACGACGGTGAACCCTGCACCCTCGAGGTCCCGGGCGACGGCGTCGCGCCACATCGGGTGATCGTCGACCACCATCACGGTGATGTGACCGCCGGCTTGCTCCTCATCCATGCTGGTCCTCTCCCTTCGGCACGCGGATCTCCCATTCGGTGCCCTGCCCGGGTTCGGTGTCGAGTTCGGCAGTCCCGCCGAGTACTCGGACCCGCCCCAGGATCGACTTCGATATTCCCATGCGCCCTTCGGCTTCCGCCTCGGCCAGTCTGCCGGGGGCGATCCCGGCGCCGTCGTCGCGCACGCTGACGATCACCTCGTCCCCGAGGTCTTCGAGCAGCACGTAAGCCCTGGCTCCGGCCCCGGCATGCTGCGCCACATTGGACAGCGCCGTGTCGACGATCGCGGCCAGTTCCGTGGCCCGTCCCCGCTCGATCGTCACCGGGTCGGCCGGCGTCGACACCGACACCGTGGTGCTGGCCCGGGTGCTCAGGAGGAGCCGCAGGTCGATCGCCGCACCGCCCAGGTCTGCGGTCACCCCGGCGCCCTGTTCGGAGATCAGCATGCGCAGCGCCACCTCCTGCTCCCCCGCCAGGTCCGCGAGTTCGGCTGCGGGACCACCGATTTCGTTTCCGCGCCGACGAACGAGGGCAAGTACCTGGAGAACCCCGTCGTGGACTTCGCGGGCGAGGCGTTCGCGTTCCTCCGTCGCCGCTGCCAGCCGTACGGCCCGTTCCAGCTGGGCCTGCGCCCGCCTCGCCGTCGTGGTGGCAAGCCCGAGCGCAAGTCCGACCGACACCAGCACAGGCGCCGTGGCGTCACGCCACAAATCCAGGTTGACCTGGTCACGCACCACCGCGCTCACAGTGGCCATCAGGACGCCCGATGCCATCCCCAGCCACGGCCCGCCGAAGACAGCGGCCGAGATCACCGCGTTGGTGACCCACAACGTCGTCGGCAGAGTCTGGTGGTGCTGATACCAGTCGGGGTCGGACACGAGTCTCGTCGACGCCATCAAGGCGATGACGACGAGTTGGTCCGCGATGACGATCTGATAGCGCGGTATTTTCCCGTGCGAGAGCAGCACCGCCGAGACTCCCGACCACACCGCCATCAACGCAACGAAGAACCAGCTCAGCCGCTGATGGGAGTAGTACTGAACGGACACGAACTGGTAGCTGACCGCATACACCAGGGTGACCAGCCGGAACGCCTGCGCCGCACGCCACAGCGGTGCATCCGGCTGGGTGTCTCGCTCGGCGGCGGCTCGCACGGTCGGCCGGTAGTGCAGCCGAGTGCGGCGCTCATGGTCGTCGGTCATGGGGAACTGTCGGATCTTGAGTGTTGCGGTTCTTCCGGTTCGTCGGGTTCCGCGGGGTAGAGGGGAACGGCGGGATCATCGACCTCGATCGCGTCGAACGTGGCCTCGGGGTCCCCGGACAGCAGCGACCGGACCGCCGTGTTGAGCACGGCGACGATGGGAACGGCGAGTAGCCCGCCGACGATCCCGGCGAGCACGATCCCGGTCGTGATGGCGAGAACCACCGCGAGGGGATGCAGCCGGACGGCGCGACCGAGCAACAGCGGTTGCAGCACGTGGGCCTCGAGCTGCATCACGCCGATGATGATGCCCAGCACGATCAGCGCGGTGAGGAAGCCTTTGGTGACGAGGGCGACGAGGACAGCGAGAAATCCGGTGAGGAACGCGCCGACGATCGGGATGAACGCACCGATGAAGACCAGCGACGCCAGGGGAAGCGCGAGAGGCACCCCCAGGATGGCGAGTCCCGCGCCGATGCCGATGGCGTCGGCGGCTGCGACAGCAACGGTGGCGCGGACGTAACCGATGAGCGAGCCGAACCCCTGGCTTCCGGCCAGCCGAACGCGGGGGCGGGAAGCAGCAGGCACGAGGCGGGTGACGAACTCCCAGATCTGGCTTCCGCCGTAGAGGAAGAAGATGAGAGTGAACAGGGTCAGCAGTGCCCCGGTGAAGATCTCCCCGATGACGGTGGCCGTGGTCAGCGCACCGCTGGTGAGCTGCTCGCGGTTGTCCTGGATCGACTTGACCACGGAGTCGCCGGCCTGGTGGATCTGATCCTCGCTGAAGTGGAACGGCCCACTGGTGAACCAGTTCTGAATCTGGTCGATGCTCGCCTCGAACTGGGCGGTCAGCCCGGGAAGACCCGCGACGAACTGCTCGACCACGAACGTCATGATCCCGGCGACGACACCGATGGACACGACCAGGACCACCACCACCGCCGCAGATCGGGGCACACCCTTCTCCTGCAGCCAGTCCACGAGTGGCACGAGCAGAGCAGAGGCAAGCAGTGCGAGCCCCACGGGAATGAGCACCGTGTCGAGCCTGGCGACGATGTAGCCGAGGGTCAGCAGCCCGGCAACGATGACGAGCAGGCGCCACGTCCACTCCGCCGCCACCCGCACCACCGGATGCACGGACGCCGAGGCACGGTGCCTACGTTCCGCTGCGGTCACGGGTGTCGAGCCCTCGTTCGAGTTCACCTGCGGAGCGTATCGAGCTTCACCAGGTTGCCGGGGAGTTCGCGGCCGAAACAGGCGTGTCCGGACCCATTAGGGGATGTGTCCTGCGCTGCCGAACTTGCCCACCGCTAAATTGAACGGCGTGCGGAAATCATATAGAGCGATCGCGGCGACGGTCCGCAGCAGGTGGCCGCTCTATATGGTCTCGATGCTCCTCGCCAATTTCATCGGCGCCATCCTGGTTTTCGCGTTCGTGCGCTATGGCGTGCCGATCCCCGAATCGCAGGCCATCATCGCCGACCGGGTGCGCAATGTCGCGATCTTCGGCGGCTACCTGGCCTTCGCCGCGGTGGTGAGTCTCACTGCCGCAGCGATGATGCTGCGGTCCGTCATCCGCTGGCAATTACGCGGCGGCCCGCCCACCCGCAGTGAACAGATGTCGGCGCTGCACGCACCGCTGCGGCAGGCGATCGTGCATCTGGTCCTGTGGATACTCGGCGGCATCATCTTCGTGCTGCTCACCATCACCGAGATGCCCGAACTGGCGGTCGCGGTGATCGTCACGGTCTGCATGGCCGCGACCACGACCTTCGGCTTCACCTACATGCTCGGGGAACGCATTCTGCGCCCGGTGGCGGCGCGCGCCCTCAGCGAGGGGGAATTCGACCGGACCATGGCCCCCGGGGTCGGCACCCGCCTGGCGATGACCTGGGGCCTGGGCACATTGATGCCCGTCATCGGCATCATCCTGCTCTGCGTCACACAGTTGACCACCGACCTCGTATTCTCCCCCAACGCACTCGCCTGGGCGATCATGCTGCTGTCGATCATCGCGATCGCACAGGCCTTCGCGCTGTCGATGCTGACCGCCAGCCAAATCTCCGACCCCATCAAGCAGCTGCGGCGGGCCATCGAACGGGTCCAGCGCGGTGCCACCGACGTGCGGGTGGAAGTGTTCGACGGAAGCGAGATCGGACGGCTGCAGGTCGGGTTCAACCGGATGATGCGCGAGTCCGACGAGCGGCGACTGCTGCGTGAACTGTTCGGCCAGCATGTCGGGGAGGACGTGGCACGGCGAGCACTCCAGTTCGGCACCGAACTCGGCGGCGAGACGAGGTTCGTGGCCGTTCTGTTCGTCGACATGGTCGGGTCCACCGGTGCGGCGGCCGAACGTCCGCCCGGCGAGGTTGTGAATCTGCTCAACGAGTTCTTCCGCGTCGTCGTCGATGTGATCGACCGACACCACGGATTCGTCAACAAGTTCATGGGTGACGCGGCTCTCGCAATCTTCGGCGCCCCGCTCGACCGCCCCGACGCCCCGACCGCCGCACTGGCAGCTGCGCGGGAGCTGAGGTTCGCGCTCCACGAGATCACCGGCCTCGACATCGGGATCGGCGTGTCCGCGGGCCTGGCCGTCGCCGGAAACATCGGTGCCGCAGAACGATTCGAGTACACCGTGATCGGCGACCCCGTCAACGAGGCGTCGCGACTCACCGAGCTCGCCAAGCTTCATCCCAGCCGCGTCCTGGCGTCCACCAGCGCGCTGTACTTCGCCGACGAGGAGGAGCAGGCGCACTGGGAGCTGGGCGAACAGGTGCAGTTACGTGGGCGTCGTCGCAATACCCATCTGGCTTGGCCGGAGGACTATCCGGAGTAATCCGCTACCCGTTGGTTACGCTTGGGATGTGGCCCTGCCTCGTTCCGACCCGCCCACTGCCGAGCCCCCTCGGCAGCGAAGTCGATTCTGGTGGATCAAATGGCTGCTCGGGGCCGGGCTGCTCGCCCTCCTGACCATCGAGGGCATCTACCTGTGGCCGACCCTCAGCGATTCGTGGAAAGCACTCACCGAGATCCACTGGGGATGGGTCGCTGCCTGCATCGCGGCGCAGGCGGTGTCGCTGAGCGGCTACGGCGCCGTCCAGCAGCGGTTGCTGCGAGCCGGGGGCGTCGTCGTCTCCCAGTTGAAGTCCGTGTCCGTCATCTACGCGAGCACTGCGATGGCCGTCAGCCTGCCGGCAGGCCAGGTCTTCTCCACCGCGTTCACCTACAAGCAGACCCGAAAGTGGGGCGCGACGCCTGTCGTCGCATCGTGGCAGCTCGCGATCTCCGGGGTGATCGCCGCAGGTAGCCTCGCGTTCCTCGGCGTGGCCGGCGCGTTCGCCGTCGGAACCAGAGTCAGCCCCATCACCCTGGTGCTGTCGCTGATCGCCGCATTCGCCCTGTTCTACGGCTTGCGATACATATCCCGTAACCCCGACTGCATCGAGTCGACGGGACATCGGGTTCTCACTCGGTACAACAGGTTCCGTAAGAACCCTCCGGAAACCGGCGTCGAGCGGTGGAAGGAGATCCTCAGCCAGCTCGATTCGGTGGAGCTGGGCCGGCGCGATTCCCTCGCCGCCTTCGGGTGGTCGGCGGTGCACCGCCTCGCCGATGTGGCCTGTCTCGGGTTTGCCTGCTGGGCCGTCGGCGCCGAACCCTCGTTCGCCGGTTTGCTCATCGCGTTCGCTGCCGCCAAGGCGGTTGCCAGTATTCCGCTGGCACCGGGGGGACTCGGGTTCGTCGACGGCACCTTGATCGCCACCCTGACGGCGGCGGGAACGACGGCGTCGCAGGCGCTCGCAGCGGTCTTCGTCTACCGCATGGTGAGCTACATTCTCGTGGCCCTGATCGGGTGGATCGTCTTCCTCATTCTCTTCCGCCACAATCAGCACGAGGACCTGGAGATGGACCTCGAGTTCGAGCGCCGGGACCAGCCGGGAGCGGAACACACCCCGCACAGCACCGGCGAAGCCGACACTGCCTAGCTGCTGGTATTTTCGCGCCGAGCCTCGGCGAGCTGGTCTTCGAGCGAGACGATGCGGCAGGCCGCTTCGACTGCCGTGCCGCTGTCGACGAGCTCCCGGACGCGGGCGGCAAGCCGGAGCTGACGCCGCGAATAGCGGCGATGTCCGCCCTCCGAGCGGTACGCCACCAGCAATCCCATGTCGTCGAGACTTCGAAGAAACGCTGCGGTGACGCCGAGAAGATCGGCGGCGCGCCCCATGGTGTAGGCGGGGTAGTCGTCGTTGTCGAGTTCATTGGTGGTGCCGGTGGAGTTATCCACAGTTCCTGCGTCGAGCCCTTCCTTGCGTCGTAAGGGACCCCGGCGCGAGCTCGCGCCGGGGTCCGAAGGGGTTATAGCTGCACCGGCCGCGGCCGGCACAAGGACAAGACATTCATTGCATACGGATCCTGATGATGGATACGCAACACCCGCCTCTCACCTCGACTTCTTGTGAACAGCGTGAGTAGCTGACCTTCTCCTTCTCACGCCGGGTGTTCGGGGGGCGGAGCCACCTCTTCGTGCTTCCGGCTCCGCCCCGTGCCTTCGTCTTTCCTCGGTAGCCCGTCGGCCACCCCGCTAGTTGATTCCCTCTGTTGACGATCAATACTTTAGAACCGTCGCTACCAAAAGTCTACAGTCTCGGCTGGAGATTTTGAGGAGATGGTCAGCCCGGTCCACGTCGCCCGGATGCTGCGCCTCGTCTGCGAGAACAAGAGTCGGCCGTGCCCGTGGGTCGCATGTGCTGCCGCATTACGCTGATCGGGTGAAGAAGTTCCTTCCCGCACTTGTCGTCGATGTCGTGCTCGTGGTCGTCTTCTGCGCCATCGGCCGCCGCAGCCACGACGAAGCCAACGCGCTGACGGGACTCGCCATCACGGCGTGGCCCTTCCTCAGCGGCCTCGCCGTCGGCTGGGTCGCGACCGTAGCGCTGTACCGCGACAAGTTCGACGCCGTGTTGATCGTGCCGACGGGGCTGCTGGTGTGGTTCTCGACGCTGGTGGTCGGCATGCTGCTCCGCGTCGTCAGCGGTCAGGGCACGGCCTTCAGTTTCATCCTGGTGGCGGGCACTGTTCTGGCGGTGTTCCTTCTCGGCTGGCGTGCGGCCGCGAGAGCCGTCACGAAGGTACGCACGCCCAGCTGATCGGCAGCGGATCCGCCGCGTCGCCGCCCGAACCGACGTGCGAAGTGGGACAGTCGTTGCATGAGTGACACCGTCGATCCGCGGCAGGACGAAAAGCGAGCCGACACCGGTTTCTTCGGCCAGCCGTTCGCCCTCGCGAACCTGTTCGGCGTGGAGATGTGGGAGAGGTTCTCGTTCTACGGGATGCAGGGCATCCTGATCTACTACCTCTACTATTCGGCAGCCGACGGCGGTCTCGGAATCTCCGAGGCCTCGGCCACCAGCATCGTCGGCGCCTACGGCGGCACGGTGTATCTCTCGACGATCCTCGGCGCGTGGATCGCCGACCGACTCCTGGGTTCCGAGCGCACCCTGTTCTACAGCGCGGTACTCGTCATGCTCGGGCACATCGCACTGGCCGTCTTCCCGGGCCTGTGGGGTGTGGGGGTCGGACTCGTCTGCGTGGCCTTCGGCAGTGGCGGTCTGAAGGCGAACGCGACCTCGCTGGTCGGCGACCTCTACGACGAGCACGACGAGCGCCGCGACGCCGGGTTCTCCATCTTCTACATGGGTATCAACCTCGGCGCCCTCGTCGGCCCCCTGCTGACCGGCTGGGCGCAGGACACCATGGGCTTCCACGCCGGGTTCGCCCTCGCCGCCGTCGGCATGGCGTTCGGTCTGGTTCAGTACACGCTGGGCCGCAAGCATCTGCGCGGCATCGGTGCGACCGCCCCCAACCCGCTCCCGTCGGACCAGCGCACCAAGTGGATCGCCATTGCCGCCGCAGCAGTGATCGTGATCGCGGCGGCGTGCCTGACCGGTCTGGTCACCACGAGCAACATGTCGGATGTCGTCGTGGCGCTCACTATCGTCGCGGCCGTCGGCTACTTCGCCATCATCCTGTCGAGCCGCCGCATCACCGCGATCGAGCGGAGCCGGGTCTACGCGTTCATTCCGATGTTCATCGCGAGTGCCGTCTTCTGGTCGCTGTTCCAGCAGCAGTTCACCACCGTCGCGGTCTACTCCGACAAGCGACTCGACCGCAACCTCTTCGGATGGGACTTCCCGCCCTCCTGGGTGCAATCGATCAACCCGGTCTTCATCATCATTTTCGCGGGCGTGTTCGCCGCCGCATGGACGAAGCTCGGGCCGCGCCAGCCGTCCTCCCCCGTCAAGTTCGCGATGGGCACCATGATCATGGGGCTGGCGTTCCTGGCGTTCATTCCGATGTCCGGTGGTGGCGCCAACAGCGCTCCGCTGCTCGGCCTGTGCGGCATCCTCCTGCTGTTCACCTTCGCGGAACTGCTCCTGTCGCCGGTCGGGTTGTCGCTGTCGACCAAGCTCGCACCGGAGGCTTTCCACACGCAGATGGTTGCCCTGTTCTTCCTGTCCGTGGCGCTGGGTACCGCGATGGCGGGCACGTTGGCCGGTTTCTACAACGAGAACAACGAGGTTCCCTACTTCACCGCTATCGGCGTCGGGTCCATCGCGGTGGGCGTGCTGCTGGCGGTCGGCTCACCGTGGATCAAGCGTCTGATGAAGGGAGTGCATTGACCCCGGTTCGTGGTCGTCCGCTCACCGCATCCACAGCCACCCGGCGAGGCCGAACCCTGCCACCGCGATCACGACACGGAGTATCGACGGCGGAATCCGCTTGACCACCGGCGGGCCGCACCACCCGCCGGCAAGGGCACCGATCGCCATCGCCGCCGCGGCGCCCCAGTGAACGGGTCCGAACACCGCGAAGCCGAGAGCCGCCACGAGGTTCGCGATACCCAGGAGGAAGCTCTTCAGGATGGTGGCGCGCCAGATCGTCTCGGACGTGAGGATCAGCGCGCTCGCCAGGAAGATCACGCCGGCTCCCGCGCCGAAATAGCCGCCGTAGATTGCGACGACGAACAGGGACAGCATGTAGGTACGGGGCAGGTCGCGCTCCCCTGCGAACGCGCGGATCCGCGGCTGCAGGAGCAGGGCAAGCGCGGCGAACGCCACCATGAACGGCACCACGGCCTCGAAGGAACCCTCGGGGGCGCCCAGGAGGATGGCGGCCCCGACGATTCCACCGGCAGCGGACGCCAGAACCCAGCGCCACAACTTCGGGCCCGTGTCCGCCACCTCGCGCGTCGAGTTGGAGAGTGCGCCGACGCCGACGGCCACCATCGCAACGGTGTTGGTGACGTTCGCGGTGACAGGCGGCAGGCCCGCGGCGAGTAGGGCCGGGTACGACACGATGGAGGCCAGTCCGGTGACGAAGCCGACCAGTCCCGCGAAGAACCCCGCGACGACGAGTAGACCGATATCGAGCAGGGGCACAGGTGAAAAACTTACCCTTGCGTACTTACTCCTTCAGCGCCGCCGCACGACACCGGTGAACGCAGGGTCAGCTCGCCGGCTTGGCCATCTCCCGGAACAGCATGTCGGTCATCTTCACGGCGCGGTCGCCACCGTCCGCGTCGGCAACGAGCACCGCGAAGGCGAGGTCTCCGCGGGATCCGTAGAACCAGCGGTCATCGCCGCTGGCCCCGTTCATGCCGATGAGGTCGGGGTAGCCGTTCAGCAGAGAAGCGCCGCCGCGCACCACGTTGTCCCGCATCATTGCGCGCAGCTGATCGGTGACGTTCGCGGGAAGCGGCTGCGCCCCCACCTCGGTGGTCCCCGGCTGACCCTGCACGATCATCGGTGCGGGCGCACTGCCCCGGGCGATCGACGCCGCCACCATCGCCATTCCGAACGGTGTCACGGCGGGTAGGTCCTCGTTCTTGCGGTTCATCACCTGGTTCATTCCCGACTGGTCGGCAGTGAACACCGCGGTCTGGTGGTCGAGCCCCGGAACGTTGTAGTTCATCCCGAGTCCGAATTGGTTCCCTGCCTTCGCGATGTCCTCCAACGACAGCGACGACGGGTCGACGCCCTTCTGCAGTCCTGCGGCCTTCTTGATCAGGTCGAGGTTCGACCCGGCCGGGTAGAGACCCTGGAAGGTGATCGGCCCCTGCTCCATCGCCTGGTTGTTCTGCGCTGCGGCGAGGACGGCCCCGGTGGACGGCTGGATCGCGATGATCGATGCCGGGGTGCCCACACTGACCACCGCTTCCTCCGCAGCCAACTGCAGCCGCGAGTCCATGGTGGCGACGATGTCGGGTCCGGGTGGGCCCTGGAATCCCGCCTGCGGGATCAGCGTGCCGTCGGGATCGACGAGGTGCACGGCCCAGCCGGCGGTGGCGTCACGGTTCGCTTGCCACACCTTCCGCAGCGGGTCGAGCAGCGGGGTGGTGATGCGGCGATCCGCTGTGATCAGTTTCGGTGTCTTGATCACCACGACCCCGGGGATGTTCAAGTCCTCCTCGAGGTACAGGTAGTCCTGATCGCGCAGGAGGACTGCGGTGACCTGCTCTCCCGGTTTCTGGGCGAGATCGGCCATCATCGTGTCTGCCGTCACCAGCGGAGCCACCGGTTCGAGAACTTCGGCAAGGCGGCGGGTAGTCGCGACGGGATCCGGCATCGTGGCCGGATCCAGGGTGATCGCATTGATGGTCTGCTCGTTCATCAGCAGCGCACCGGCGGCGTCGAAAATCCTGGGCGGAGCGGCGTCCGTCCGGTCGTAGCGGACGATACGCCCGTTACCGAGGTCGGGCGCGAGGATCGACGGATCCCACGAGATGCGCCAGCCCACCGACAGATGCCGTACGCCGCCCTGCACCTGATAGCTCCAGTCCTTGCCCTTACCGAAGTTCCACGCGGCACCGACGGTGAAGAATCCGGAGTCGGAGCCGAGGTCCATGAACTGGGTGAGGTCGAACTGGGCGTCCTCGGGTTTCAAGCCGTCGAACATCTGCTGAATCGCCGACTCTGCGGCGTTGGGATACGAGGTGTGTGCGGCAGCGGCAGCGGCATCGCGCTCGTTCAGCGCTTCGACGAAGGAGGCGACGACCGACTTGGCGTCGGCCTCCTCTGTCGACATCACGCAGGACGCCAGAACGACCGCTGATATCACAGCCGTTATGAGGGCGATCACGTATTTGTTGCGGCGTCCAAGCGATCGTCCATTCCCCATGTCCACCATCTTGCTTTCAGTCACATGCGTAACAAGCACAACTTGCCTACGAAGGAGTTACGGTTGAGCCACAACTTATCTCGTCGAGCACGACCAGCGAACCGGTTTAGCGCAGAAAACGCCCCGCGGCCTGCACAGCAGGGGCCGAGCTGTCTCCTGTGGCGACAAATACGGCAAATGCGAGATCGTCCTTGATTCCGACGAACCAGCCGTGTGCCGGACCGTTACCGGACTCCGCCGTGCCGGTTTTTCCGAGCAGTCCCGGAATGTCCTGCAGCGCAGTAGCGGTACCGCCGGTCACGGTTTCACGCATCATAGTCCGCAGATCCGCGGTCACCTCGGCAGGCACCGGCGGGGCCGTCCGATCGGCAGTGCCCGGCTGGCCCGCCACGATCATGGGCGCCGGCGTGGAGCCGTGAGCGATCGACGCCGCGACCAATGCCATTCCGAAGGGGGACGCGGTCACCTGACCCTGACCGATCGCCGATTCGACACGAGCCGCCGGGCTGTCGGCGATCGGTACGTTGCCGGTCACGGTTGTCAAACCCGGTGTCACATAATCCACCCCGAGTCCGAACTGCAGGGCCGCGTTCTGTAGGGCATCGGCCGGAAGCCCCACAGCCAACCGGCCCATCGTGGTATTGCACGATCGGGCGAAGGCGGTGTGCAGCGGGACCTGACCCAGGTCGAATTGATCGTCGTTGGGTATCTGCCTGCCCTCGATGTTCTCGGTTCCGGGGCAGGGCAGCACCGTGTCGATGGTGGCGGATCCGGCCTGCAGGGCAGCCGACGTCGTGACCGTCTTGAAGGTGGACCCCGGCGGGTACAGGCCGGTGAGCGCGATCGGGCCGAGCGCGTCGGCGGGAGCGTTCTGCGCGACCGCCAGCACGGCACCGGTGGACGGGCGCAGGGCGACGATCGCGGCCTGCTGCGGCATGTCCGCCAGTGCCCGCTCGGCCGCCGTCTGCATCGGGAGGTCGAGGGTGGTCGTGATGTCGGGGGCGACGGGGCCGTCCTCCCCCGCGATGCTCTCCGCCGAGCCGTCGGCTGAGACCAACTGGACGGCCCACCCGGCGGAGGCGTCCTGCCCCTGCTGCCACAGGTCGGCGAGTCCGGACAGCGTCGGGGATGCCAGTGCCTTGTCGGTGCTCAGCAGTCGCGCCTGCGGGACGAGCGTCACCCCCGGAAGTGCGGTCAGTTGCGCCTCGATGGGCGCCAGATCCTCCGCACGCAGGCTGATCGCGGTGACGGGTTTGCCCTGGGCATCGGCCACATCCTTCTGCAGCGACGCCGGGGTGATCGTGGGTGCGAGGGGGGCGAGCAGCGCTGCGACCGCGGCGGTGTCCGCACCCTGGTCCAGGTTCACCAGAGTGACCACTTGCTCCGTGAGAATCGGCGCGCCCGACGCCGACAGCACCTTTGGCGGCCGCCCGGTCGTCGGGGTGTAGCGAACGGTCGTGTCTTCCGTGAGCCCGGGCGCAAGCACAGCCGGGTCCCAGGTGATCTTCCAGTCGTCACCCTGCTTCGCCGCGTTGCCACTCGTGCTGTACTTCCACTGCTGACCTTCGGCGAAGGGCCAGGTGACCTCCATCGTGAAGGTTCCGGCGTCGTCGCCCGACTCCTGCACTTCGGTACGGGCAAAGGTTCCGTCCTTGTTGCCCAGCCCGTCGTAGAGGGCGGTGATGGCCGCCGATGCGGCGGCGGGGTCGGTGGTGAGGGCCGCGGCTGCCTGGACGTCATCGGCATTCAGAGCATCGACGAACTCCTGGCTGACGGTATCCGGCTGATCCGGTCCGAAGAGGCCGCAGGCGGACAGCGTCATCGCGAGGACGGCTATGCCGGCGATGGCCTTACGTCTGGGGCCGGTGGGACTGTGACGAACTGTTGAGGTGCGCACGTAGTCGATCATGCCTGAGATGCTGGCGGCCCTGACGATACGGGTGTAATCATGTAATCAGTGCTTCGTCACACAGACAGAGCACCCAGGCTCCCAGGAGGACGCCATGAAGAACGCCCAGGCCCCCGGAGACCGCCGTTTCGGCCGTCCCGGCGGATGGCAGCAAGCAGATGTTCCCGATGCGAGCGACGCGGCCGACTGGTTCGCCGGCCGACTGCCCGACGACTGGTTCACCGGGCCGGCCACCGTCGAGGTCGACCGTGAGGAGATCGTCGTCGTGGGAGAGCTGCATCCCGTCGAGTCCGGCGACTCCGCCTCGGAGGCCGCCGTCGACGGGCGCATCGCACGCTTCCGCGAAAGCACTCGCGCCGACCGAATGCGCATCGCACACGAGGCCGAACTCCGCTACGGACGGAAGGTGGCGTGGGGAGTCACCCTCGACGGCCGCCGCTCGCTGTTCACTCACCTCGCCGTGCCGGTGATGACCCGACTTCGCCAGCCCGAACGCAAGGTTCTCGACACACTGGTCGACGCCGGGGTGGCGCGATCTCGCTCGGACGCCCTGATGTGGACGGTTCGACTCGCAGGCAAGCACAGTGAGCAGTGGCTCACCGAACTGCGCGAGGCGATGGCGAAGGTGGACGAACTGCGCGCGGACGGCCCGCAGATTTAATTCGATTGCCGCGGCATCGGGTGGGCCCTACCCTGAACTCACCCGATGCGCGCAGGGCGCGTCAGACGAAAGGACACGGGCCGTTGCTCCTGACGAGGTAGTTCCGCGAGTCTTCATCCGCACACACCTCGGAGTACCCCATGGCCCAGTCATATCTGTCCCTGTCCGATCTCACTTTCTCGTGGCCTGACGGCGAACCCGTCTTCCACGGCGTCGACGCCGTGTTCGGCTCGGGCCGTACCGGCGTGGTCGGCCTCAACGGCACCGGAAAATCCACCCTCCTTCGCCTGATCGCCGGCGTACTGCAGCCCGACCGGGGGTCGATCGTGACACGCGGGGAGGTGGCCTACCTGCCGCAGGACATCACCCTCGATCCGGGTCTGCGGGTAGACCGCATCCTCGGTATCGCTGATCTTCGCCACTCGCTGCACCGGATCGAATCCGGGGTGGGCACCCCTGAGGACTTCGACGCTGCCCAGGGTCGCTGGGACATCGAGGAACGCGCGATCTCGACGCTGCACAAACTCGGGCTCGAGCGGGTGCTCGGCTCCGCGAGCGACCTCGATCGCACGGTCGGCACACTGTCCGGGGGTGAAACGGTCCTGCTCGGCCTCACCGCAAAGCTGCTGACCGAACCGGAGATACTTCTGCTCGACGAGCCCACAAACAATCTGGACGGAAGTTCGCGCCGCAGGCTCTACTCCGTCGTCGAGCAGTTCTCGGGCGCCATGCTGGTGGTCAGCCACGACCGTGATCTGCTCGACCTGATGGACGCCACCGCGGAGCTACGCGGCGGCGGTATCCGGATGTTCGGCGGCAACTTCAGCGTCTACCAGGAGATCGTGGAGGCGGAGCAGGAAGCTGCATTGGCCGCGGTGCGGGACGCGCGTGGTGACGTACAGAAGCAGAAACGGGAGCTCGCCGAGGCGCGGATCAAGTTGGATCGGCGCAAACGCTACGGCCAGAAGATGTTCGAGACCAAGCGTGAACCGAAGATCGTGATGGGGATGCGGAAGCGTCAAGCCCAGGAATCGGCGGGGAAGCTGCGGAACAACCACATCGCGAAGGTCGACGAGGCCAGGGAGTCGTTGACGGAAGCGGAGAGTGCCGTCCGGGACGACCGCGAGGTCCGCATCGAACTTCCCGACACGGAGGTGCATTCGGGCCAGGATGTGATTTCGGTGCAGGACCTGGAACTCGGCAGCGGACAACGGGTGTCGCTGCACGTCGTCGGGCCGGAGCGTATCGCACTGGTCGGGCGCAACGGTGTCGGCAAGACGACGCTGCTCGACGCAATCGTGGCAGCGGGACCGCGCGTACCGTTCAAGTCCCTGCCACAGCGGCTCGACGTCTTCGACGAGACGCTCACGGTGGCGCAGAATGTCGCCGCCGCCGCGCCGCACGCCTCGCAGGAGCAGATTCGTGCACAGTTGGCTCGGTTTCTGTTCCGCGGGAACGACTCCGACGTGCTCGCCTCGGCATTGTCGGGCGGCGAACGGTTGCGAGCAGCTCTCGCAACGATGTTGCTGGCCGAACCTGCACCCCGCCTGCTACTGCTGGACGAGCCGACGAACAACCTCGACCTCCCGAGTCTGTCGCATCTCACGCAGGCGCTCCGCAGTTTTCGGGGAGCACTGATCGTGGTGAGTCACGACCGTCGTTTTCTCGAGGACATCGGGGTGACGCGGCGGCTCGAACTCACCGAGGACACGCTGCTGTAGGACCGACGGAAAGATCGTGCACACTGGGCGGGTGAAGCACGCTACCAATCCCGTCGACGGTGTCCGGGTCGCGTACGAGACCGTCGGCGACGGGGAACCCTTCGTCCTCATCCACGGCACTGCGCTGTCACATGCCATCTGGCGCGGGTTCGGTTACGTTCGCGCACTTCGGGATCGGTACCGGTTGGTCCTCGTCGATCTGCGTGGACACGGCCGCAGCGACAAACCGCACGATCCGGCCTCGTATGCCATGGACTTGATGAGCGCCGACATCGTGGCGGTCCTCGACGAGGTCGGGCTGCCCAGCGCGCACGTTCTGGGCTATTCGCTCGGTGGGCGTGTCGCGCTGGCACTGGCGGTTCAGTACCCCGAACACCTCGAGAGTCTGATCATCGGAGGCGGCAGCAGCCTCCCGCAGGCCGGCGCTTTCGATCGCTTGTTCTTCCCCGGCTGCATCGACGTGCTCGAGCAGGACGGGATGGATGCGTTTCTCGAACGATGGAATGCCCGGCGCTCCTGGCCGATCGACGCAGGCACGCGTGCGGCATTCAAAGCCAACGACGCGAAGGCATTGGCCGCGTACATGCGGCGTTCGGGTGACGAACCGGGTGTAGACGACGAGGTGCTACGTCGGATAACCGTCCCGACGCTGCTGTTCGTCGGATCCAAGGATGCCGAACGCCTCGGTGACACGCGGCGGGCGGCGTCTCTCATTCCAGGGGCGTCGTCGGTGATTCTTCCTGGCTTCGACCACTCGAGCGCGGTGGCCGCGAGCACCGAAGTGCTCGCGGCCGTCGAGCCGTTCCTGGCTTCGGTGTGAACGGCTACACCCACTCCACCAACTGGATGATCACTCCGTTCGGGTCGCTCATCTGGAAGTAGCGCTCACCCCAGGGTTCCGTTTCGATGGGCGTGACGATCGGGACACCCTCGGCCTGCAGCCGCTCGTACTCGGTGTCGATGCCGTCGACGACCAGCGCGATGAGCAGTCCCTGCCCGGCCGCACCCGCGATGTGCGCGGGCTTGAACGTTTCGAGTCCTGTCCGCAGGAAGACCAGGCTGAAGCCGACGTCCTCACGCTTCAGCGACACGAATCCGTCGGCTGCCATGTCCTCGACGAAACCGAGATGGGTCTTGGCGAAATCGGCCGATGCAGTCGGGTCGGCGACGTTCAGTGACAGTGCGCTTGCCGTGACCTTCACAGTGGTGTCCTTTCCTTGACGACACCCCTCTAACGTACGCCGTACGATATTTGTTCCCGAGGTGTCGACGACCTCAGACGCCGAGCAGACCCTTCGCGATGTGCGTCACCTGAATTTCGTTGCTCCCGGCGTAGATCATCAGCGACTTCGCGTCGCGCGCCAGCTGCTCGACCCGGTACTCGGCCATGTAGCCGTTACCACCGAACAACTGCACCGCCTCCATCGCCACCTCGGTGGCCGCGCGCGAGGAGTACAACTTCATCGCTGACGCCTCTGCCAGCGTCACCGGGTCCCCCGCCTCCGCCCGTTCGATGGCATTGAAGACCATGTTCTGCACGTTCATCCGGGCAATCTCCATCTCGGCCAACTTGAGCTGCACCAGCTGGAACTGTGCGATCTCCTTGCCCCACAACTTGCGGGACTTGGCGTAGTCGACACACAGACGGTGACATTCGTTGATGATCCCGAGCGACAACGAGGCGATGCCGATACGTTCGGCGGCGAAGCTCTCCTTCGCACTGGACTTCCCGTCGGATGCACCGCCCTCTTCCGTCTCGCCGAGCAGTCGATCGCGGCCGACGCGGACGTTGTCGAAGAACAACTCACCGGTGGGCGAGGAGTTCATCCCCATTTTCTTGAACGGCGCCCCCTGGGTGAGTCCCTCCATGCCCGCGTCGAGGACGAACGTAAGCACCTTGCGGTCGCGGCGGTCAATCGACGCGTCGCCGTCGTCGAGCTTCGCGTACACGATCATGACGTCGGCATAGGGCCCGTTGGTGATGAACGTCTTCTGCCCGTTGAGGATGTAGTCGTCTCCGTCGCGCCGGACATAGGACTTCATGCCACCGAAAGCGTCCGAGCCGGAATCGGGTTCGGTGATGGCCCAGGCGCCCACTTTCTCGAAGGTGACCAGGCCGGGTAGCCAACGTTCCTTCTGCGCCAGAGTGCCTCGACTGCGGATGGTGCCCGCCGCCAGGCCGAGGCTCACGCCCAGGGAGGCGACGAGCCCGAGACTCACCCCCGCCAGCTCGGCATTCATGATGACGCCCATGCTGCCCGCACCGAGACCGGCCGAGTTCTTGCCTTTCTCCGCGGATCCGGGGTCGTCGCCGCGTTCGCGGGCCAGCGACTTCTCGAGGGCGTCCCGCGCCATCTCGTCGATACCGAAAGTGGCGAAGAGCTTGCGGATGATGTCGAACGGAGGCAACTCCCCGGTCTCGAGCTTGTCGACGTGGGGTCGAATCTCCTTGTCGATGAAGCCGCGGATCGCGTCGCGGAACATCAGATCGGTGTCGGACCACTGATACATGCCGGGGACTCCAGTCGCTGAAAAGACAAGGACACTTCCCCGCAAATATAGAACAGGTTCTCGTTATTGGGAACGAGAACGCGCCCGCTACCGGATGAGCCCCAACCGTTGCGCCAGCCAGGGCGTTTCCTTCTCCAGTCCGGCAGACCACACGGCGAAGCTGTGACCCCCGGGGACCTCGAGGTACTGCACATCCATGCCCGCATCCTTCGCGGCCTGGAAAACCTTCTGCGCGCCGGGCCGGTAGTCCGCGTCGTCGCTGCCGACGACGAAGACCCCGGCCGAGTCCGGGTACTTCTTCGTCGCCATCAGATCGAGCGGATTGACTTTCTCGAATGCAGACTCGCTTCCGCCGAACGCTGCGTCGAGCGTCCGCTGACGATCACCGAGTGTGGGCTCCTCCTGCCCGGAGATGTCGAGGAACGTGGGGTACACCTCGGGATAGTTGGTTGCCATCTGCAGCGAACAGGTGCCGCCGTAGGAGAGGCCACCTATCGCCCAGGCTCGAGGGTCCCGGTTGACCTGAAGGTTCGAGGTCACCCAGGCCGGAACATCTTTGGCCAGATAGGTGGCCACGTTGCCCAGGGGCGAGTCGACGCACAACGGGTTCGCGATCTGTGAGCCGGTAGCGTCCGCAACCACGACGACGGGAGCGAGACCTTCGTGCTCGGCCGCGAAGGCATCCATCGTAGAGGTCAGCTTGCCTCCCGCGAGCCAGTCCTCCGGAGCGCCGGGCTGACCGGCGAGAAGTATCAGCACGGGCAGGAGAGGTCGAGGGTTCGTGAAATACGCAGGAGGCAGGTAGATTTCGGCGTCTCGGGCGGTGAAATTCGATTGCGTGGCGGGGATGTGCGCGGTGAGGACGCGACCCTGATCGCCCATCCCCGGCGGAGGAGTCCACGACGCGTCGAGTGGCGTCCCGGTGACAACCTTTTCGGTGACACCCCCCAGATCGTGAAGATCCACGCGATCGAACGGTTCGTCTCCGAAAGCGGTGCCCACAGTGGGATACGCGTCGAACACCAGATTGATCTGCGTCGCCGACGCGAGCACGACGGCGATCACCGCCAGTACCGACACCGCCGCCGATGCCGTCGTACGTCCGGCCCGAATCCTTGGAATCAGCAACAGAATTGCGGCCAGACCCACCCCGATCCACACATAGATGGAAATTTCGATCGGGTCGGGAAAGGGTCGGAGGACCTTCTCGACGGCGATGTAGACGGCGAGGGTGACCACGGCGGCTACGGCGAGACAGAGCGGCAGGGCTTTTCTGCGAAACCACGGGGCGCGGGCGGCCAGCAACCACACGCCACCGAGTGCGCCCAGGCCGGTGAGAATCCAGGGCAGAGGCCCTGAAATCACGGTGAGGTCGCTGAGCCATTCCACGTCACGAAGCCTAGAGCGCGAACCCGCACTGCGTCGGCTACTCGAAGCGACCGTTAAAATCGTGTGGTGACATTCATCAAGGTCTGCGGTCTGCGTGACCAAGCCTCGGTCGATCTGGCCGTGCGACTCGGTGTCGACGCCGTGGGCTTCGTCTTCGCCGAGAGCGTGCGCCGAATTGCGGTGGAGGATGCGGCGTCGCTGATCCGCTCCGTCACCGGTCCCACCGTGGCGGTGGGGGTGTTCAAGGGAAGTTCTGTGCCGGAGGTGATCGAGGTCGCGGCCGCAGCCGGGCTCGGCGCCGTCCAGGTGCACGATCTGAGGTCCGCCGAGGACGTCACCCGATTGCGAGAGGCAGGGCTCACGGTGATCCGTGCGGTGGTTGCCGGGGATTCGTCCGGCGATTTCGGGGCCGACCGCCTCCTCGTCGACGGGGCGACAGCCGGCGCGGGAGTGCCGTGGGACTGGGCGGGGCAGGCCCGACCCGATGGTGAGTGGATCCTCGCCGGCGGCCTGAATCCCGGCAACGTCCGGACCGCAATCGACGCCACCGGCGCGTGGGGTGTCGACGTGTCGAGCGGTGTGGAATCTTCCCGCGGCGTCAAGGACGCGGCGCTGATCGAGCAGTTCGTTTCCGCGGTCCGATCAGGGGCGTGACTCAGTCGGGCATCCCAGTCACGGAATCTTCGGCGTCCCAGGAGGCAAGTACCGTGCGGATACCCACCACTAGCGCCAACGGCTGGTCGATCATCACGTGATGCCCCGCGTCGGGGATGTCCGTCACCAGCGCGGTCGGGCCGAATCGCGCCCTTATAGTCTTCATCATCTCTTCGTCGACGATCCCGTTCTCGGCACGAAAGTACGCGATGCGGCAGCGGGGATCTGCCGCGACGAGCCGTTCGCTGCCGCTGCGGGCGAAGAATGCGGGGTCGAACTTCCACGACCAGCCGCCTTCCACTTCCTGCATCGAGGTCTCCGCGACGTGGTATCGGACGGCCGGAACCGCCGACTCCTGCGGCGGCACGAACCGGAAATGCGCGAGCGCATCGGCCTTGCTCGGATACACCTTCTTGGGCCCGAACGCCCGCTGCTGCCGCGCCGCTTCCTCCTCAGGTGTCTGGGCGCGAATGGGTGAATCGATCAGTTGGACACCGGCCAGATCCTCGCCGAACAACTGGGCGGCCACATACGACACCATTCCGCCCATGCTGTGTCCGACGAAGACCGGTGGACCGGAGATACCAGCGGGTTTCGCGACGGCCAGGGCCTCTTCGGCCCACTGCTCGAGCCCGTAGTGCTCGCGAGAGTCACTGTCTCCGTGTCCGGAGAGATCGAGAGCGACCACCCGTCGTCCGGTGGCCAGCATGGGTGCGACGTGATCCCACCACCTGCTGTGTGCCGCTCCACCGTGCACCAACACGATTCCGGGGGATCCCGTCGGCCCCCACGCGCGGTACCGGATCTGTGCGCCGGCCACATCTACCTGGCCGACCTCCACCGGGCAGGCCAGGGCCGAGGCGAACCAGCGGGGCGCGTCACTCTGCACGTTGCTCATCAATCGAACATACCGATCACTTTTTCCGACGCTGACGAAGGTCGAACATCGCGGCGACAGCACGGTCGACCACGGGAAACTTGTCCGGAGCCAGGTCGTGGCGCGCACCGTCGAACTCGACGAGGATCGTCGTCGCCGGAATCAGTTCGAGTGCCGATTCCATTTCTTCGGTGGTCGCGAACGGATCCTTCGAACCATGCACGATCACGGCGGGCGTCCGCAGGTCCGGAAAATGGTCTGTGCGACGCTTCTCGGGTTTCGCCGGCGGATGCAGCGGATACGACAGCAACAGCAGGGCATCGATCCCGGCGGGATTCTCCGCGGCCAGCATGGACGCTTGACGACCGCCGTACGAATGCCCGCCGGCCCACACCGGCCCGGGCCCGAAGTCACGCATGACGGCGACGGCCTCCGCAACGCCCTCGCGATCCTCCGCCGCCCTCGACGGATGCGGCGGGCCCGACGCACGGCGCTGTCGAAAGGGCAGGTCAAAGAGCAGGACCAGCACGCCTCGTTCCACGAAACCTTCGGCCATCGCTCGTAACAGCTTTGTGTCGCAGTTACTTCCCGCCCCGTGCGTCAGCACCAACCCAGCCACCGGATCACCCTCCGGGCGATGCAGCTGCCCCCGCACCCCCTGCTTCTGCAGCAGTTCGCTCATTCGATCACGGTAGCCGGTTCCGTTCCCTGGCCACCGCGCCCGCCCACAGGTTGGTTTCGATTGGCTTTCGATCTGTTTGCCGAGGGGGTCGAGTGGGTATCTTTACCCTACGACTGCTGGGAGTAGCACATGGATACCACCACGACCATCATCTGGATCGTCGTCGCGATCGTCGTCGTCCTTGCCCTGATCGCGCTGGCCGTTGCCGCAACGCGCAAGCGCAAGCAAGCACGGCTCCACGAGGCCCAGGACATCCGCGCGAAAGCCCAGGAACAGGCCTCCATCGTCGGGCAGCGTGAAGCGATCGCCGATCAGACGGCCGCCGAGGCACGGCGGGCCCAGGCAGATGCCGAGGCCAAAGCCGCGGAGGCGTCGCGCCTTCAGCACGAGGCGGCGACGCACCAGCGCACTGCCAGCACGTCCCGGGAAGACCTGGACAAGGAGTGGAAGCGGGCCGACAAGCTCGATCCCACCACCAAGTCCACGAATGCGGACGCAAACACGAACACGAACACGACCGGCACTCGGTCGAACGACACCCGGTCCAATGACGTCCGATCGAATGAGACCCGGTCGAACGACACGCCCGGTGCCCATTCAAAGCCGACCGATACAACACCGACGTAACACAGTCGGCGCGGCCTGCCTCGCCCCACAGAAGCAAAGTGTGACACTGTGCACCGGCTCGAGCCGGCACTCACCATGGGAGGTCGGAAATGCGCATCGGACGACTCGTCACGATCATCGTCGTGGTGTGGTTGATCATCGGGGCTATCGCCGTCTGGCAGCGCGGCTACTTCAAAGAAGCCAACGCCGACTGCGCGAGCGCGGGCACCATCGCCGTCACTGTCATC
Source organism: Rhodococcus sp. MSC1_016 (assembly GCF_023667485.2). Lineage (NCBI taxonomy): Bacteria > Bacillati > Actinomycetota > Actinomycetes > Mycobacteriales > Nocardiaceae > Rhodococcus > Rhodococcus sp. MSC1_016. The sequence goes on along the minus strand of NZ_JAMOZI020000001.1, from coordinate 6,845,946 downwards.
GCGGGCCCACTCAACTACGCAGGCGTGAACCCGAAGGTGAATTGTGAAGTGCCACAGCCGAGTCAGTAGTCTCGGTCCGTCGAAAAGGAAATGAGGCAATACCGTGATCATCCTCGGAATCATTCTGCTGATCATCGGTCTCGTCGCGAAGATTTCGATCCTCACGACAATCGGGATCATCCTCCTGGTCATCGGTCTCGTCCTGATGGTGCTCGGTACGACAGGGCGCGCCGTCGGCGGGCGAAAATACTGGTATTGACGGCTCGACCGTCCTCCGGTAACTGACCCTCTCCGACCGCCGTCGATCCCGACGGCGGTCGGAGATGCACGGGGATGGCAACTGGTCCGGCTGTCCGGATTTCAGCTGTCCGGGCTTCAGACGGTGGCGAGGACGTACGAGAGAACGAAGCCGGCCGCAGTACTCAACGCGACTGTCGGACCGCCTTTTTCGTATGCCTCGGGCATGAGGGTGTCGGCGAGCGAGGCCAGTACGGCGCCGGCGGCGAATGCAAGTGGCAGAGATATCGTCTCGGGTGAACTCGTGGCCAGTGGCCCCGCGCCGATGACGACGGCCGCGGTGAGCAGAACGGCGCACACCACCCAGGTGCCGACAACGAAGGCCTGCGTCCTTCCCTGTGCACGCATCGACGCACTGCCGACCAAGGCCTCAGGAAAGTTGGAGACGAAGATCGCGACGAGAAGGGTTACGCCCCCGGTACCCTCACCGAGAGACACGCCGAGCGCAATGTTTTCCGGCACGCCGTCGAGCGTCACCGCGGCGAGGAGGGCGAATCCGGCCATCCCGCTCACAGAAGCCGTCGAGGGGGCAGTCTCCGACGCGGCTGCGTCGAGGTCGAGTTTCTCACTCCCCTGACGTTGTCGATGCGTGCCCTCCGCGAGACGGTCGAGCCGCTCGCTGAGAACGGTGAAGACTACGGCCCCCACAGCCAGCCCGAGGACCGCCCGCCAGATACCGCCCTTCTCATACGACTCCTCGAAGAGTTCGAAGGTCAACGCCGTAATCAGGGCGCCCGAGGCAAACGCCAGCATGCCGGCGAGCATGCGTTTGGGAATGGTGAATCGGCCGCCGACCAGCGCTCCGATAACCAGTGCGCTCGACGCGATCACCCCGAAGATCAGCGACTCGACGATGAGGTTGCCTCCACGTGCGGAGAAGGCCCGATGACCTTCATGGATACACCGAGTACCCCGCACAGACGAGTTTGCGCAGCACCGACGAAATCATGTGGTTCAGCGGAGAAAATGCGACGGCACCGGCCGGATGGTAGAAGATCGCACCATGGCTTCTCGTTCGTGGATCGACACCCATGTCCATCTCGTCGACTTTCTGCAAGCTCCCGCCGACACCGCCGAGCTGCGCGACGCGCTCGTCCGTAACGGAGCCCGGCGTGCCGTAGTCTTCGGGCTTCCGGTGAAGAAGAAATGGTCGGTCGCCGAGCCCGTTCGGCCCGACTACTACCTCGACGACAATGCACCGTGCCACTACCATTCGCTGACCGATGCGACGGTCCTCGACCTCCTCCCCGACCTCGAGGCGGAGGGGCAACTCGAGGTGGCGCCGTTGATCTGCGGCTTCGATCCCACCGACAAGCTGGCGATCGACCACCTGGAATTCGTCTGGAGTCGCTCGGACCGGTGGGCCGGGATCGGTGAGGTGATGTTCCGCCACGACGATCTCACCAACCTGACACTCGGCGACGTTCCCGCACCCGATCACGAGGCCATGGACGCGGTTCTCGATTTCTGCGCCCAGCGGAAAGTCCCGATCTCCCTGCACCACGACTCGGCGTCACCGGGCCTGCCGGACCGGCACGAATACGTCGGCAAGCTCGAGAATGCGCTCGACCGGCATCCGACCACCTCGGTGGTCTGGTGCCATGCCGGTGTCTTCCGCCGCACCCGTCCCTCCAACCAGCTGGATCTGGTGCGCCAACTGATAGAACGTCACGCCCGCCTGACCATCGAACTGTCCTGGGTGCTGCTCGACCACATCACCGACGGCACCGACACCGACCCGGACTGGATCGCGCTTCTCGCCCGCCACCCCGATCGCTTCGTGGTCGGCACCGACACCGTCGCAAGCGCGGACACCGTCGACACCCGCGCCCGCCAGATCCACGCCCTGCTCGACGCTCTCCCCGACCCCGCCGCGAGGTGCGTCGCCGAGGACAACGCGCAGGCACTGTGGTTCCCCTGACAGTGCGCTACCGCGCCCGTGAGTACTTAGTAACCGCGGAAGGTTAATAAGTACTCACGGGTGCCGGAGGCGCTACTCGGGAGCCTGATCCTCGGGCTCTACCGGCTCGACCTCTTCACGATCGGACGCGTTGCCCTCGACTCCTTTGGCCTCACGCTCGGCGGTCAGACGGTCTTCCATGTCGTCGACGAGGTCGGCAATCCGCTGATGCTCGGGGAGGTGCTGACCATGTCGATCTTGGTTCGCCTTCATCACGCTCCTTCCGGGTGGGTGCGGGAGTTCGGTATCGGTCCGACTCGGGTCCACACATTTCGAACTGTACGCCGATCGACGTCCGGCGTCGGGATATGCGACACGGTACTGGACGCCCGTCCTGGTCGCGAAATACCGACAATGAAACGCGTTGCGGACCAGCGGCATACGCTCGACAGCACTGCGAATGTGCCACTGCGCTCGACTATTTCGCCATTGTGATGGCTTGTCCACTTCGACACGGCACGGACTTCGATACGCAATCGACACCGTCTTGTGCATACGGACGGCGAGCACCTCGTACTCTGGACCGGGTACCACCCGAAGGAGGATCGAGATGCCGGCAGTCACCACCCCCCATGTCTACGTGCACCGCGCCGGAGATCGGCTGAAAACCAGGATTTCCTGGTTGGATTCGAAGCATTCGTTCTCCTTCGGTCAGCACTACGACCCGGACAACACCCATCACGGACTCCTGCTCGTGAACAACGACGACACTGTGCTTCCGGGACAGGGATTCGAGACACATCCCCACAAGGACATGGAGATTGTCACCTGGGTGTTGCGTGGCTCACTCGTGCATCAGGATTCGATCGGCCATTCGGGCATCATCTATCCCGGTCTCGCTCAACGCATGAGTGCGGGCACAGGAATCATGCATTCGGAGAAGAACGACAGCTGGCGGCTGGCCGGCGAAGAACACCACGAACCCGTTCATTTCGTGCAGATGTGGGTGGTGCCCGACGAGGCAGGACTGACACCGAGTTACGAACAGCTCGAGATCGAGGACGAGATCTTGAAGGGTGGACTGGTACCGGTGGCGTCCGGAATGCCCGAATACCGCGACCATTCGGCCATCCGTATCAACAACAAGCACGCCGCACTACACGTCGCCCGCGTGTTTCCCGGCACACCGATCAGGTTGCCCGAGGCACCGTTCCTGCACGTCTTCATTACTCAGGGCACCGCCGACATGGAAGGTGTCGGCACCCTGTACGAGGGCGATGCCGTCCGTACCAGCGCATCCGGTGGTCAGGAGATCTCCTCGCATTCCGGCGCAGAGGTGCTGGTCTGGGAAATGCACGCCCGCATCGGCGGGTAAACGGTGTAAGTATGGAGCCATGACCACGGCTCAACGCTCAGGCATCGACCTCACACACCTCGGCAGCGGCATCCGTGCCCAGGACGACCTCTTCCTCCACGTCAACGGCGGCTGGATCGACAGTTACGAGATACCCGCGGATCGGGCCATCGACGGCGCGTTCCGCACGCTGTACGACAAGGCCGAAGTCGACGTCCAGAACATCATCGAGGAGGCTGCCGGTTCGGGCGCTCCGGCAGGGTCCGACGCTCAGCGTATCGGTGACCTGTACGGCAGCTTCATGGACTCCGACGTCGTGGAAGCCGCAGGCCTGACGCCGATCGCCGACGAACTCGCAGCCGTCGCCGAGGCCGGCGATCTCTCGACGCTGGCCGGAGTGATCGGCCGCCTGCAGCGGACGGGCGTGGGCGGCGCGGTCGGCCACTACGTCGACACGGACGCCAAGAACTCCGAACGCTATCTGGTGCACTTCAGCCAATCCGGCCTCGGACTGCCCGACGAGTCCTACTACCGCCAGGACGAGCACGCGGAGATCCGGGCCGCGTACGTGGCGCACATCGGCAAGATGTTCGAGCTCGCCGGTGTCGGGTACGACGCCCAGCGCGTGTTCGACCTGGAGACGAAGATCGCGGCCGGACACTGGGACGTCGTGAAACGGCGCGATGCGGAATTGAGCTACAACCTGGTAACCCTCGACCAGCTGCCGGAAGGCCTGGACTGGGCCGCGTGGATCGACGGGCTGGGCGGTACCCGTGATCAGTTCGCCGAGATCGTGGTCCGCCAGCCCGACTTCCTCACCACACTCACCGGGCTGTGGACGTCCGAGGATCTGGAGACGTGGAAGGCGTGGGCCACGTGGAACGTCATCCGCTCACGGGCGCCGTACTTGACGCAGGCACTCGTCGACGAGAATTTCGCGTTCTACGGTAAGACGCTGACCGGAACCGAGGAGAACCGTGAGCGCTGGAAGCGCGGGGTGTCCCTGGTGCAGGACCTCCTCGGTGAGGCCGTCGGAAAGTTGTACGTCGAGCGCCACTTCCCCGCCGACGCCAAGGCCCGTATGCAGGAACTCGTCGCCAACCTGCAGGAGGCGTACCGCCGCAACATCGCCGACCTCGAGTGGATGAGCCCCGCGACTCGTGAGGCCGCGCTGCGCAAGCTCGAGAAGTTCACGCCGAAGATCGGCTACCCGGACAAGTGGCGCGACTACTCGTCGGTCACCATCTCCCGCGACGACCTGGTGGGCAACTATCGGCGCGGGTATGCGGCCGAGTACGACCGTGACCTGGGCAAAGTGGGTGGCCCCGTCGACCGCGACGAATGGTTCATGACCCCGCAGACGGTGAATGCCTACTACAACCCGGGAATGAACGAGATCGTGTTTCCGGCCGCGATCCTGCAACCGCCGTTCTTCGACGCCGCCGCCGACGATGCCGCTAATTACGGCGGAATCGGTGCGGTCATCGGCCATGAGATCGGTCACGGATTCGACGACCAGGGCGCCAAGTACGACGGTGACGGGAACATGGTCGACTGGTGGACCGACGACGATCGCAGTGAGTTCGGTAAACGCACCAAGGCCCTGATCGAGCAGTACAACCAGTTCGAGCCGAAGGCACTGCCCGGCCATGCGGTGAATGGGGAGTTCACGATCGGCGAGAACATCGGCGACCTCGGTGGCCTCTCCATCGCGATCGCCGCCTACAAGATTGCGACGGAGGGAACGGAGCCTCCGGTACTCGACGGGCTCACCGGTCTACAGCGCGTGTTCTTCGGCTGGGCGCAGGTGTGGCGAACCAAGGCACGCGATGCCGAAGCTCTCCGGCGTCTCGCGGTTGATCCGCACTCGCCGCCGGAGTTCCGGTGCAACGGAGTGGTGCGCAACCTCGACACGTTCCACGACGCGTTCGACGTCCAGCCCGGCGACGCCCTGTATCTCGATCCGGAGCAGCGCGTCAAGATCTGGTAGCGGCCGGTCCCCCACCGACGCCCCGCTTGGAAAGGCCGTAGCCCGCACAGCGAACTGTGCGGGCTACGGCATGGTGTTTGGGATCAGATTCAGCGGTTCCAGTCACCCAGACCGTCGGAGCCGCTGAGCACGCCGCCGGCGGTGTTCTGCACGACCACGGCGTCGCCTTTCTTGGAGTTCTCGTAGAACCACTTGGCGTCCTCGGTGCTCACGTTGAGGCACCCGTGGCTGACATTGGTGTTGCCCTGCGCGTCCAACGACCACGGCGCAGCGTGGACGAAGATGCCGCTGTACGACATGCGCGTGGCGTACTCGACGTAGGTGCGGTACCCCTCTTCGGAGTCGACCGGCACCCCGTACGTGGACGAATCCATGTACATGTCGCGGAACTTCTCGCCGATGATGTAGGTGCCGTTGGGGGTCTCGTGATCCGGCTTACCCATCGAGGTCGGCATGGTCTTGACCACCTCACCGTTGCGGGTGATCGTGATCTGCTTGGTGTTGTCGTCGGCGGTCGCCACCAGGGCGTCGCCGATGGTGAACGTGGAATGCGCGTCTCCGGCATCCACGGTGACCTGCGTGTTGGCCGGCCAGAAGTCGGTGGGCTTCCAGCGCACCTGGCTGTCGTTGATCCAGTAGAAGCCACCCTCGACGGGCTGGCTGGTGGTGACCTTGATGGCACGCTCGGCGGCGGCGCGGTCACCGATCGCCTCGTTGAACCGGATGATCACCGGCTGCGCGACTCCCACGACCTCACCCTCGCCGGGGTTGAGGGACGGTGCCGAGAAGTTGGCCGGCGCGGGCGCCGGTTCGGGTAGCGGAAGCTGTGGGGCGCTGGGCAGACCGGGAAGGGTGGGAATCTCCGGTCCACCGGGGAACAGCGGGACGGCCTGAGCGGGTCCTACCAGCGCCGTTCCGGAAACCACCACTCCGGCCACTGCGACGGCGACGCGCGATGACCAGCGCTGATTCCGCGAAGTACAGATTCCTGTCTTGCCCATATGACCACTCTCGTTCGACGACGTGTGTTGACGCGCGTCCCCGACGGACCTAACAATCGCGCACTGCCATTAACACACATCATCCGGCGCCGAGCAATTTACCCGCAATCGTTGCCGCTCTGCGCCCTGTGAGTACTTGTTATCACTGGAGTGTTAAGAAGTGCTCACGGCGAGGTGTCGGCACGGGCTGCGGCCAGCATGCTGTCGATCGTCACAAGCTTGGTGCGGGCCCGGCCCGCGGCCCGGCCCCCAGCACGCTCGGTCTTGTCGATACGCTGCCAACCTTGGTAGTCGATCGCGTCGGGCGCACGTTCGGCAATCAACCGGTCGAGGGCCTCCCGGTCTTCGGGCGCGTCGAGCCGGCCCGCCGAGAAGTCATCGATCACCATGTGCACGGTCTCGGCCGAGCAGTACTTGTTCGTGCCGATCACGCCTGTCGGGCCCCGCTTGATCCACCCCGCCACGTACACACCGGGGATCGGCGTGCCCGACTCCGGGTCGATCACCCGCCCGTTCTCGTTGGGGATGACCCCGCGTCGGTCGTCGAACGGGAGCCCCGCCACCGGACGCCCCCGATAGCCGATCGATCGCAGAATCAGCCCGGTGTCGAGCGTCTCGATGACATCCGACGGTTTGGCACCGAGAACCCCGGAGGCGTCCGCGACCATCTCGTTGCGGGCGATCCGCACGGATTCGACGTGCCCGTCACCGAGGATGTCGACCGGTGAGGTGAGGAAGCGAAGCACGATGCGCTTGCGTGAGGGGTCGGCGGTTCGCTGCGCGAACTCCTCCACCTGCTTCACCTTCAACTGCAGCGACGGCTCCGCATCGTCCGCGTCGACGAGTGCACGGCTGGCCGGATCGAGCACGGCTTCCTCGGGGTCGACGACGACGTCCACGTTGGGCATCCGGCCCAGGGCAAGGAGTTCGGGGTTGGTGTATGCCGCCTGGGCAGGACCCCTGCGCCCGAGGATCACGACCTCCCGGATGTTGCTCGACCGCAGCGCTTCGAGCGCATGGTCGGCCAGATCCGTGGTCGCCAGGACATCGGGATCGGTGACCAGGATCCGGGCCACGTCGAGCGCCACGTTGCCGTTGCCGACGATGACGGCGCGCTCGCCGGAGAGGTCGAAGGTGCGGTCGGCGTAGTCGGGATGGCCGTTGTACCAGGCGACGAACTCGGTGGCCGCATGGCTGCCCGGCAGATCCTCGCCGGGTATGTCGAGCCTGCGGTCACCCGCAGCGCCGACGGCGTAGATCACGGCGTGGTGGTGCCGCAGCAGTTCCTCGTGGGTGACGTCCTCGCCGACTGCCACGTTGAAGTGGCAATGCACATTCCGTTTGCCCACTGCCGAACGGAACTGATCGGTGACACCCTTCGTGCCCGGATGATCGGGGGCGACACCGGCGCGCACCAACCCGTACGGGGTGGGCAGGCGCTCGAACATGTCGACCTCCATGCGCGGTTTGGCGGTCAGTTCCATCGCGGCGTAACAGGCCGCGGGACCGGACCCGACGATCGCGACGTGCAGCGTGCCGAGCGCGGCGTCGATCGACGGCAGCTTCACCGGATCCGGCCAGTCGGGACCGATGGGGTGTTTGGTGTAGTACTGCGCATTGATGTCGAGGTAGGGGGCGTCGACTTCTTCGAGGTCGTTCTCCGCATAGATCGCCTCGACCGGGCATTCCTCGACGCAGGCACCGCAGTCGATGCAGGTGTCGGGGTCGATGTACAGCATTTCCGTGGTCGCGAACGGTTTCTCGTCCGGTGTGGGATGGATGCAGTTGACCGGACAGACATCGACGCACGAGGCGTCGTTGCAGCAAGGCTGCGTAATCACATAAGTCACGGCTCTCCCCTACCTGAGTACACGCAGTCCGACGTCGACTGAAGCCCAGACTATAACGTGTTCCACTTTTGCGCGAGGATGTGACGAAGGGGACGTTCGCCGGGACAGCGTCCGTCCCCCTCCCGTCAGACCGCTCCGCCCGGCTCCAGCCGGAATCCGACCTTGAGTGTCACCTGGAAATGCGCCAGCGCACCATTCTCGATGTGGCCCCGTGTCGAGACCACCTCGAACCATTCGAGGTTGCGTACGGTCTCCTGCGCGCGCCCGATGGCGTTTTTGATAGCTCCGTCGATGCTGTCTGGCGACGAACCTACGACCTCGACGACCCGGTACACGTGATCACTCATCATGATTCCTTTCGTGGTTACTTGTCGTGACGTACGAGCGCTTGCGCTTCGACCCCGAGCCGCGCCAGACGCAGATCACCGAGAGCGGTGAACGAACTGCCGAGCCGGTTGGTGACGAAGCCGAGGGACAACCCGCTGTCCAGGTCCGCATAGGCCCCGGACCCGCCGACGCCGTAGTGCCCGATCGCGTTCCGTGGTTGCTCTCGGGACGCCAGGATCGGGCGGTGATAACCGAGCGACCACTGGGGCCGGATACCGAGCACGTAATCGCGGTCGCGGGTCTGCACGGTCGACATCTGCTCGATGGTGGATCGGCGCAGGAAACGGCGTCCGTCGAGCACACCGCCGTTCGCGATCGCGCCGTACATGCGGGCGAGGGCGCGGGCACTGAACACACCGTTCCATCCCGGCATCACTGCGCCGTGCACGGCCGGGTTGCGCACCAGCACGTCGAATCCGGTGGGCATGGCCGCCTCGGCGAGCCCGCGCGTGGGGCCGACGCGCGCGAGGACGGTGGACGTGAGCTCCCAGTTCAATCCGGCGGGGTTGATGTGCGGAAACAGCTTTGCGATCCGTGGCCGGTGCTGCTCCGGGACCAGGTACCAGAAGTCGTCGATTCCGAGGGGACCGGCGATCTCCTCCTCCACCACCTGGACGAACGGTTTCGCCGTCACCCGTGCGACGAGTTCGGCCACCAACCACCCGTAGGTGACGGCGTGATATCCGGGACCGCGGAGTCTGCGTGGGTCGGCCGGGGTCGACGCGAGAGCCTGCACGACCGCGTCGTAGTCGAGTAAATCGAGTGGGCTGCGCATCAGACCTCGCACTCGATGCAAACCGGCGCGATGTGTCAGCAGGTCGCGGACCGTGATGGCGTCCTTGCCTGCCGCACCGAACTCGGGCCAGTAGTCGGCCACCCTCGCGTCGTAGTCGAGCAGACCGCGCTCGGCGAGCCTGTGCACGACGGTGCTGGCCACCCCTTTGCCCGTCGAGAACGACAAGGCGACGGTGTCGCGGTCCCAGCGGCGATCACGATCGGCCCAACCCGCCCAGATATCCAGCACCTTCTCGCCGCGGAAATACGCGGTGAGGGCGCCGCCACCCTGCTGAGGTTGCCGGTACATCGCGAAGAAGCGGTCGGCGAGGGGAAGGAACCGAGGGTCGACATGCAGCTCGGTCCGGGGCGCGGCCGCGGGCCTGTGACTTCGAACGCTGGTCGTCATCGACCACCTCCGATCTACTGCCGCTTCATGCGGCAGATGCGTCAGCCCATTGTGACTGCCGTCACCATACGACGCCGACCGGGGGTGTGATCAGGAAACCCGCCAGACCGTTACCCCATCGGTGAAACATGCTTGACCTGCAAGGAAATTGATGGCAAGCGCCGGCCCGCCGGAGCACACGACACCGCGGGCCGGGTCGGCGACGAGGGCCTGACCCCCGGGGCCACTCAACACCAGCGCGGGGCCTGATCCGGCGACCGTCCCGATGGCGACGCTTTTCGGTCCGATCGCGATCGCGGCAACGCCGCCGCCGCGAGCTTCGGCGGCCCCGACACCCCCGCCAACGCCGGCGCCGAGTGCCGCCCCCGCCTCGGCGGCGTCGGCGAAACCGACACCATCGTTGCCGAGCGCTGCAGAGTTGCTGCTCGGGTCGGATTTTGCGCCGCACGCGGTGCGGTCGATGATCGAGGTGGTGTCGCGGCCCGGAGGCGACACGCAGGACAACGATCCTGCCGACGCGGTGGCCGGCGTCGTCATCAGAGTTCCGAGTGCCGTCGCAACGACACCGAGAACGAGTCCGGCAGCACCGGCTGTCGAACGCTCCATGAAGACCTCCCCATGTTCGGACGCAAGTCGCCCGCCTGAGCGTACGTCAGCGTCGGCTACTTTCGGTCTCGGTCCCGACTCGGTTGCACTCGCTTCGGTTCGCCCGGCATCTTGGGATAGTTGGGCGGGTACGGGAGATCGCCCAGGCCGTTCGCGGCATCCCGGTCTGCCATGTCGACTAGGACGTCGAGCGACTGCTCCACGTCACGGATGGTCGCCATGGGGTCTCCACGCTTGCCGAGCAGGGCGGGCACGGTGGCGATGGTGAAGTCGTCGGGGTCGACGTCGACGAGTTCCGCCCAGGTCACCGGCGTCGATACCGTCGCGATAGGAGTCTTGCGGGCGGAGTATGCGGAGGCGATGGTCTTGTCGCGCGCATTCTGGTTGAAGTCGAGGAAGATCCGTTCGCCGCGTTCCTCCTTCCACCACGACGTGGTGGCCCGGTCACCGCTGCGCCGCTCGATCTCCCGCGCGAGGGCGATGCCCGCCCGGCGCACCTCCACGAAGTCCCACCGCTGCGCGATGCTCAGATAGATGTGCAGGCCACGACCACCGGACGTCTTCGGGAAGCCGACCAGGCCGAGCTCGTCCAAAAGGGGCTGCACGACTTCGAGAGCCACCGCACGGGCATCGTCGAAGCCGGTGCCGGGCTGCGGGTCCAGGTCGATTCGCAGCTCGTCGGGATGGTCGACGTCGGGGCAGCGGACCGCCCACGGATGGAAGGTGATGTTGCCGAGGTTCGCAGCCCACACGATGTCGGGTGCGCTGCGGACGCGTAATACGTCCGCCTTTCGTCCTGACGGGAAAGTGACCTCGCAGGAACCGACGTGTTCCGGACGCTTGGCCGGCACCCGTTTCTGGTAGATCTCCTCGCCTTCGACTCCGTCGGGGAACCGCTGCAGATGCGTCGGCCGGTCCCGCAGCGCATCCAGCAGCGCACCCTGCAGGGCGACGGAGCGGTAGTACTCCACGAGGTGCCGTTTGGTGCCACCGTCCGCACCGAGTTTCGGGTAGTAGATCTTGTCGGGGTTCGACAGGCGAACGGCGACGCCGTCCACGTCGAGTTCGACGGCCGGGCTCGCCATCACGAACCTCCGGCCAGCACGTCGGCAAGGTCGTATCGCACCGGAACCTCCAGTTGTTCGAATGTGCACTCGTCGGGCGTCCGGTCCGGTCGCCAGCGCAGGAACCGCGCGGCGTGCCGGAAGCGTGCGCCTTCCATCTGGTCATACGCCACCTCCACGACCCGTTCAGGTCGTAGTGGCACCCATGTGCGATCGTTGCCCGACCGCCAGCGGGTGGGCTCACCCTCGGCGACGACGTCGTCCCCGACCCGCAGCTCTTCCAACTCGGCGAGCAGTTCGATTCGCCTCGCCGAGGTGAAGGCCGACGCACCGCCCACCATCGACAGCTGGTCACCGTCGTAGAGCCCCAGGAGCATTGACCCGATTCCGGGCTGGCTCTTGTGTGGCCGGTAGCCGATGACGACGCAGTCGGCGGTGCGGGCGTGCTTCACCTTCACCATTTCCCGCTTGTTCGGCAGGTACGGCCCGGCGAGCTTTTTCGCCACTACTCCGTCGAGGCCGGCGCCCTCGAACGTCTGGAACCACTCGGTTGCCAGCTCGCTCGACTCCGTGGCCGCGGTGACATGGCAACTGGGACCGCCACCGACGGCGCCGACCAGCTCCTGTCTGCGAATCGAGAAGTCCTCACGACTGAGATCCCGGTCGCCCAGGACCAGCAGGTCGAAGGCGACGAACTGAGCCGGGGTCTGCTCCGACAACAGTGTCACCCGGCTCTCCGCCGGATGAATGCGCTCCGACAAGGATTCCCAGTCGAGCCGGGTGTGGCCGTCGACAGTGCGGGGCACCACGAGCTCACCGTCCACCACACAGCGCTCCGGGAGCTCCGCGACGGCGGCCCGGACCATCTCGGGGAAGTACCTGGCCAGGTCTTTTCCGCCACGGGAGCCGAGCACCACCTCGTCACCGTCCCGGAAAACGAGGGCCCGAAAACCGTCCCACTTCGGCTCGTACGACCACACGAGACCCGACTCCGGTTGCGTCGGAACGGACGACGCGGACTTCGCGAGCATCGGTTGCAGAGGAGGCATCACGGGGAGATCCACCCGTCCATAGTGTCATTACGATTGGTAAATCGGTGACCGATGTAATCAAATAATGCGCGACACGGCATGCGCGTGGAGCCCGGGATGGCAAGCGGTCATCCGGGAAAGTCGGTGGCACCGCCATCCCGGGATTCGGGTGGCACTGCCATCCAGAACGAGGTGGGGTTGAGATGGCAGGTCTGGTTCGGCGGGTGTGCACCGCGGTCGTCGCACTGTCGGCGACGGCGGTTCTCGTCACGGGGTGCGGCTCGGAGGTCACTCCCACGGCAGTGCCGGAGTCGGGGGCTTCGGCCACCACCACTGAGTCGACGACCGTGATCGACGGACAGGAAGGTGAGGACGCCGGCGGAGACGTCGACTTCGAAGTAGCGATCGGCGAGTGCGTCAAGCTCGGCGGCACGATCACCGACGCCGAGATCGACAAGGCGGCGTGCGGCAGCCCCGAATCGAACTACAAGGTGATCGCCAAGGCGGAGCAGAACAGTCAGTGCATCAGCGACGCCGACTCGTACTACTACGAGACCCTCGGCGGAGTCGAGCAGGGCGCGATCTGCCTCGACGTCGACTGGGTCATCGGCGGATGCATGGACGTCGGTGGTGAGGATCCCAAGCGCATCGAGTGCACCGACCCCACCGCCGTCGACGGGGTGAAGGTGACCGAAATCGTGCAGGGCGCCACGTCCGTGGATTCGTGCACCACGTCCTCCAACGGCTACGAATACCCCGAGCGCAAGTTCGTCGTCTGCGTTGACGAGCTCTGACAGCGTCTACTTAAATCTCATACTATCTGCCACTGACGCGGCCGATGCCGGAGATGTAGGTACTTCACGGCTACCCGTAACAACATGCGATGCTGGTGCGGGTTTGACCGTGTCCCACACCGACGCTCGAGGTGCAGGAACAATCTTTTTCTGATTCACCCCCGCCTGGGGTGTCGCGGTGGGAACACTGCGGCGGACCCGGCGATGACGCGGGCGGCTCGGGGTGGGACTGGTCTTGTCGCGGCACTGCCGGACCGGCGCATGCGCGGTAACCCGAATCTCCGGGTTCTTCCCGCGCTTGTGAACAACTTTGCTGCGCCCGAGTAGTGCACGTTTGGCGAGGTTCACCCCTGCTACGTGGTCACGATTGCCGCCGACATTGCACCGTGGGCACCATGCCCGGTGATAGCCGCCTGGGCGGGAGAGTGTGTCGTTGCAGCCCGGGCACAGTGCCGACGTGCCGCGTGCCGGGACGGACACCACCGTCACACCGACCCCCGCGGCGGTGTGTGCGAGAGCGTCGACGGCTTTGCGGCGGGCGGACTGCGCGGCCCGGTTGTTGTTCACCCGGCCGTGTCCCCGGGTTTCGAGGGTGGTGAGGTCTTCGACCCCGATCACCGTCGCGCCCGCCGCGGTAGCGTAGTCGGTCACTTCCCGACCGAAGTGGAAGGCGAGTTCACGGTTGATCTTGCCCCGTTTGACACCGACCGCGGCGCGGTGGGCGTCGAGGACCGCGATCTTGCCTTCAAGTTCGGCGCGCACCTCGGGTGGTGCGGTCGCGGCGAGCCGCGTCAAACGTGCGGCTTTGCGGTGCAGGTGTTGGCCTTCCGCTTGCAGCCGGGCCAGCTTGATTCCCAGGCCCCGGTCGTCGTAGGTGAAGCCCCGGTAGTCCGAGACCAACCCGTCCTGGCGTTCGGTGACGATCGCGGCTGCTCCGAGGGTGGCCGGTGACCAATCCACCCCCACCGCCGTCGATCCCGACGTCAGATCGGGTGCTGGAACAGATTCGGTGGCCGCGCAGCGCAGCAGCAGGCCACGGTGGTCGAGGACGAGAGTCGGCAGATGCCAGTCCGTGATTGCTCTGGTGTGCAGGTGCGGTGGGATCGCGGCGATCAGGCGGACCCGCTGCCACTGCGCCCGCCCGGCCGGGGCCGGATTCGTGGGAAGTTTGACCGTCAACGTCAGCACGGCGTCGGTGACGGCGATCTGGGAGAGTTGCTTGTCGGCGGCCGAGAGCCTAGCCATCACCGAAGTTCGCGGCGGTCTCTGCACATCGGTGATCCGCAGCCGTTCATGGCTCGCATCCCCGGCCCGGCGGAAGCGCGCTCTCAGCTGCCGTACCACGCCGCGGGTGAAACCGGCCGGCACACACTCACCCGCGGCAGTCGGCGGCGCCAGTCGGCCGGTGACGGGATCGAACCTGGCCGCCAGCGACCCGATGGCGGTGTCCCGATACGCCAAGGTACGCAGAGTGCCGACCGTCTGGGAGGTGACCACCCGGGTTACCCGCGAGGGCACGTACACCCCGGTCGGGTAGCTCGGGTGCCAGCCCAGACGCGCCGCAGCGACATGCCCCTGCATCGGGAGCTTCCGGTCCGAACCGTCACGGCCGGCGGCGAGGACATCGAAGGTGGCCGGGTGCCACAACCGTGACACCAACTCAGACTCGGCACACGAAATCAGGTTCAGCATCCACCGGACACGAAGGTCGATGGTATCGAGCCCGATCGAGGTGTCGGTAGCGTCGTCGACCGCCGCGTACGGGCGGGTGGTGAACGAGAACTGACGCGGCACAGTGAACCCGGCAACAGTCATCGGCTATCCCTCCTCCAACCTCGCTGCCGCATCGCCCGAGAAGTCGGCGTTGATTCCGTTTCGACCGCAGCCGGTAGAACCGGCCCGAAAACGACGCGAGCAATGCATTGAAGTCATCCATCAACTCCTCCCCCAGCGATGTGTCGCCATGCTCCCGCAACACCTCGACCGTAACCCCGACCACCGACAAAAAACCTTTCGATCCAGGCGACTCCGAACCGGGCCAACCGATCCCGCCACACCACCCGCACCACCGTGAAGTAGCCTTGGGCGGCGTCGTCGAGCATCCGGTCCACACCGGCCCGCGTTTCCCTCACACCAGAACCGCGATCCCTGCACACCCGGAACACGGCCCCGGAAGCGCTCTCGCGCAACATCGACTCCTGATCGGCGAGCGAGGACTCCTGCCCCGTCGAGCCGGACACCCGGCACCACAACGCTTCCACCCGGTCGGCCGGAGCCTTGTCCAGGGCAGGAGGACGGCCGAGGTAGGCATCGAGGTCAGTGCGATCAAACACGCGCTGGCCGGAACCTGTACGCCGGGAGGGCAACCGGCCTTCCGACGCGGCCTTACGGACGCCCACGACTGACATGTTCAGATACGCCGCGGCCTCACCAATTCGCACGAATCGAAAGTAGCAAAAAGAATCAGGGAGTATCATATGTCACATCAACTGTTGAGAGCCCGAGGCTGCGGGTCGATGAGCTTTAACTAGTTGTCAGGTCGGCTGCGGGAATCACCCGCAGCCGACCTCGCTCACAACCAGCCACGCCGTTTGAAGATGGTGTATAGGCCCGCGCACGTGAGCATCATCAGCGACAGGGCGAACGGATACCCGCCCACCCAGTGCAGTTCCGGCATGTGGTCGAAGTTCATGCCATACACCGTCCCGATGAGGGTGGGGGCGAACAGGATTGCCGCCCAGGCCGATACCTTCTTGATTTCCTCGTTCTGCGCGTAGCTCGCCTGGGTGAGGTTCCGCATCTCCTCGTTCTGTTCCTGCGACACCAGAGTTGCATTGACGGTGAGGATGTTGCCGAGCAACTGACGGAACCCGTCCGCCCGCTCCACGACGACCGTCGCGTGATCGGTGACGTCGCGGAGATACCGCTGCAGCTCCTCGTCGGTGTTGTACTTCTCGAATCCCGCCGACAGCCCGCGCAGCATTCCGAGCAGCGGCCTTGTGGCCCTCTGGAATTCGATGACCTCGCGCGTGAGTTCGTAGATGCGCCGCGACACACCGGGTTCGCCGCTGAACACTTCGGTTTCGATCTCGTCGATGTCGTTCTGCAGTCCCGACACCACCGGGGCGTAGCCGTCGACCACCGCGTCGAGGATCGCGTACAGGACCGCCTCGGGTCCCAGCTTCAGCAGGTCCGGGTTCCCTTCCATCCTCCTGCGCACCGCCGACAGGTCGGGTGACTCACTGTGCCGCACGGTGAGCACGAACGTCGGCCCACAGAAGATGTGCAGCTCGCCGAATTCGACGCGCTCGGTTTCGTCGCAGTACCGTGCGGCCCGCAGCACCACGAACAACGTTTCGCCGTAGCGTTCGAGTTTGGGACGCTGGTGCGCGACGATCGCGTCCTCGACGGCCAGCTCGTGGAGATCGAATTGCGCTGCTGCAGCGTACAACTGGGCGTCGTTGGGCCGGTACATGCCGATCCAGGCCATCGACGATGCGTCCGGCAAGCTGCCCAGCGCTTCCGACAGCGTGGCCGGTGTGGCGATCTTCTTTCCGTCGCGGTAGACGGCGCTGTTGACCACAGTTTCTTCGGCGGGCGTCGGTTCGGGTGCGCGACGCGGGGTGACGTGACCGGTTTCGGCGTCGGACAGACCGGCGGAACGGCTCGGGAGCAGCGAACGAATGGGACGCAATTGTGGCATGGCACTGGTCTTTCGAGGAAGGATATGCAGCGCGGCAAGTGGACACACGACTGTGAAACCGTTCCCCGGCGAGGTGAAACGGTTTCAGTAAATACTGGGAGGTTGGCTTCTCATGGGACGCCTCACCTCCACTTCCTCGACATGCTCACAGACGTGAGCGGCGACTGCACTCTGCAGACCGCAGGACAGACTACTCCTGTCGGGCCGATTCAGGGAAGCACGCCTATGTCCGCCCTGGCCGGGTCATCGTTCACGAACCTTGAGCGAGCGTGCCAGGACGGGCCCGATGACGGCGAGGGACTGCGGTTCGATCATGTCGTTGTGCCCGCAATCCACGGGCTGCTCGTCGATCCGGCCGGTCACGAGCGACCGCCACTCCTCGGCGGACCGCGCGCGGGCGCCGCCGTCTCCGTTGCGCATGGCAGGGAAGAAGAGCACGTTGCCGTCGTACACCCGCGGAACGAACCGGTACCCGAGACGCTTGGAGTTCTCGTACCCCGCAGCGATCCGTTCGAGATGCTCTGCGGTGACGCCGGCTTCGGCCCCGAATGTTTCACCGAGCAACTGGGCCGCACGCTCGTAGGTGAGCTGGTTGTCCGACAGGTCGGTCTCCACGCCGAGGCCCCGGAGCAGCTCCCGCAGGTCGAGCTGACCGACTGCGGGTTGCTCTCCGTCCTCGGGGTAGCTGTCCATGAGGGCGAGGGTGGCCACCTCGTCTCCCGACGCCCGGAGTTCGACGGCCATGGCATGTGCGATGATTCCGCCGAGCGACCAGCCCAACAGGTCGTAGGGACCTTCGGGCTGTATGTTCCTGATCTCGTCGACGTAGCGGCGGGCGAGTTGTTCGATCGACTCGGGTAACGGCTCACCGCTGATCGCGGGAAGCTGCAGTCCGTACACCGGCCGGTCCGGCGGTAGGTACCGGACGAGGCCGGCGTAGCCCCACGAGAGCCCGATTCCTGGATGCACGCAGAACAACGGGGTACCTCTTCCCTGCGCCCGCAACGGAATCACGACGGCGAGTGCCTCTTCCACACCGGTGGCCCGGGCCGGCAGTTCGAGACGGTGGGCGATCCCCGCAGGCGTGGGGTCGAGGAACATCCATTGCAGCGGAACCGTCCGCTCCAGTCTGGCCTCGAGGGCGCTGACGATCCGGGTGGCGAGGAGGGAGTTTCCGCCGAGGTCGAAGAAGCTGTCCGCGGCGCCGACCCGCTCCACGCCGAGGACCTCGGCGAACACTTCCACGATCACGCGTTCGGTGTCCGTGGCCGGTGCCCGGAACGTCGCTCCACTGGAACCGAATTCCGGTGCGGGCAAGGCTTTTCGGTCGAGTTTGCCGACAGGGGTCATCGGGATTTCGTCGAGGACGATCACCGCGGCCGGCGTCATGTGTGCGGGTAGGCGCTCGGACGCGTAGGTGCGCAGTTCCGTGGGCCGCACCTCCAGTCCGTCCTGTACCCGCACATACGAGGCGAGTACGGCGTCGCCCGAGGGAGCTGTGTGACCGATGGTGGCAGCAAAGGCGACCGCCGGATGGCGGGCGAGCACGGCGTCGATCTCGCCGAGTTCGATGCGGAAGCCGCGGACCTTGACCTGGAAGTCGCTGCGCCCGATGTACTCCAGGGTGTGCGGTGTGACATCCCCCGTCGCCGGACTCGCCGACTTGCGCCAGCGCACCACGTCGCCGGTCCGGTACATCCGGCACCCCGGCTCGCAGAAGGGGCAGGCGACGAAGCGTTCGGAGGTGAGTGCCGCCCGGTTGTGGTACCCGCGTGCCATACCCGGCCCGGCGATGTACAACTCGCCGTGCACGCCGACGGGCACCGGTTGCAGTCGCTCGTCGAGGACCAGGAACGCAAGTCCTACTGCCGGCCCCCCAATGTTCACCCCTTCACCGGCATGCATCGGGGCGCTGACACTCGCCTGGATGGTGGTTTCCGTGGGTCCGTACCCGCTGTGCAGGCTGCGACCCGGCGCCCACTGCGCGACGACCTCCGGCGGGCATGCCTCGCCGACCAGGTCGAGGACACGAAGCGAGTGGAGTTCGTCGTTGTCGAGCGCCGCCAGCGCGGTGGGTGTGATGGTGGCATGGGTGACTCGCTCGCGCCGGAACAGATGAGCCAGTTCGCTGCCACCGACGATGGTGGGCGGAACGATCACCACCCGCGCCCCGGCGCTGAACGCCATCATCAGCTCGAACACCGAGGCATCGAAACTCGGGGACGCCAGGTGCGATACCCGGGCCTCGGGCGTGACCTCGAAGCAGTCGCGCGTTTCCGCGGTGAAGTTGGCCATGCCCTGGTGAGTGACGACGACGCCTTTCGGTTTCCCCGTCGAACCGGAGGTATAGATGAGATACGCCGGGTGGGCGAGTAACAATCGGCTCGTCCGGTCCTCGTCTGTCAGCGGCGCGGACGACTCCGCCGCCACCTGCTCGGTGACGTTCTCGTCGTCCAGCACCAGCCACGCAACAGTGTCCGGCAAAGTGTCTCGGTGAGCTCGCACGGTGATGCCCAACGAGGCTTGGCAGTCGGTGAGCATGAAGTCGATGCGCTCGCGTGGGTAGGCCGGATCGACGGGCACGAAGGCCGCGCCTGCCTTGGTGACCGACCAGATCGAGACCACGGCCTCGATCGAGCGGGGCATTCCGAGCGCGACGAAGGTCTCCGGCCCCACCCCACGGCCACGGAGGACGCGGGCCAACCGGTTGGACCACTCGTCGAGTTCGCGGTAACGCACGTGCCTGCCCTCGCAGGACAGCGCCACCGAGTCGGGGTCGAGTGCGGCGGCAGCGGTGAGCAGGTCGGGCCACAGTTCCGGGCGCATGTCGGGTGCGCCGCGGGCAGGAACCAGCGCCCGCGTCTCCACCTCGTCGAGGAGCGGGAGGTCGCCGACCGGCCGGTCGGGGTTCTCGGCCACAGCGTCGAGAATCCGCAGGAACCGGTCGGCGAAACCTCGGACGGTGCCGGCATCGAAGAGATCGGTCGCGAAATCGACGGCGCCATCCATGCCTGCCGGTGCACCGTTCGCGTCGAACTTCTCGGCCAGGAGGAATTCGAGATCCACCTTGACGACGGCGAGTTCCGGATCGAGTGCACGAACCTCCAGATCCGGCAGTGTCAGCACTGGTTGCTCGTTGTTCTGGAATTCGAGGGAGACCTGGACGATCGGTGAGTGCGCCGTCGATCGAGTCGGACCCACTGCCTCCACCACGCGTTCGAAGGGAACGTCGGCGTGGGTGAAGGCACCGAGGTCGACATCACGGCACTGGGCCGCCAGGGTGGTGAAGGACGTTGCGGAATCGACCTGCGTGCGCAGGGCGAGCGTGCCCACGAACATGCCGACCAGATCGTCGAGCGCGGGTTCTCCGCGGCCGGCGATCGGCGTTCCGATCACGACGTCGTCGGTGCGGCCGAGCCGCGCCAGCAGTACGGCGAGTGCGGCATGGACGGTCATGAACTCCGTGGAGCGAAGGCGCCGCGACAGTTCTTTGATCCGTCGATGAAGGCCTTGGTCGACGGTGAAGCCGATGCGGGCGCCGCGGAAGGATTGCTGGGGAGGCCGGTCGTGATCGGTGGGCAGTTCGAGGAGGTCGGGTGTTCCTGCCAGCACGGTCCTCCAGTAGGCGAGCTGCGTCCCGATCAGCGACTCGGGGTCGTCGGCCGAGCCCAGCAGCTCCCGTTGCCACAGGGTGTAGTCGGCGTACTGCACCGGCAGCGGTGCCCACGCGGGCGCGTCGCCGCGGGCGCGGGCTTCGTATGCCGTCATCACGTCGTGCACCAGCGGGACCATCGAGAACCCGTCCGCCGAGATGTGATGCACCACTACGGCAAGCACGTGCTCGGTGGCGGTGAGCGAGAACAGGCGCACCCGCAGCGGTACCCGCGCGGTGACATCGAATCCCGCCGACACCAGGCGGGTCAGCTTCTCTCGCAGATGATGCTCGTCCACGGCGACCGGGATCAGTGTGAGCGCTGCGCTCTCGGCGGGCAGAATTCGTTGGACGGGCCCGTCCTCGCCGATCGGGAACGTCGTTCGCAGGGACTCGTGCCGGGTAAAGACATCGGTGATCGCCGAGCTCAGTGCCCGCACATCGAGCGCACCGCTCAGTCGGACCACGATCGGGATGTTGTACGCGGCCGAGGTGGTGTCGAGTTGGTTGACGAACCACATGCGCTGCTGAGCGAACGACAGCGGGATGTTCTCGGGTCGCGTGCGGGGTGCGAGCACCGGGCGTTCGGACTGCCGCGCACCGGCGTGCTCGATCCGTGCGGCCAGCGCGGCCACGGTGGGCGCCTCGAACAGGTCACGGACCCCACAGTCGATGCCGAGCAACGCCCGCAACCGGGCCATCGCGCGGGTCGCGCTCAGGGAATTGCCGCCGAGGTCGAAGAATCCGGCATCGGCACCCACCCGTCCTAGTCCGAGTACGTCCGCGAAGACGTCGGCTACCGCTTCCTCGATCGGGTCGGCCGGCGGCCGGTATGGACCTGTCGTGGAAAGGAAGTCGGGCTCCGGCAGTGCCGTGCGGTCCAGCTTGCCGACTGCCGTCAACGGGATTCGATCCAGCAGCACGGTCGCGAACGGCACCATGTGCGACGGCAGACGGCGCTCGAGACGCCTGGTGAGCACGGCACTGTCGAGGACGCGACCCGCCGCCGGCACGACGTAGGACACCAGCAGCGTGTCTCCGGCGGGGCCGCGGTGCGCGATCGTGGCCGCGAACCCGACGTCCGGCTCCGACATGAGGGTGGCGTCGATTTCGCCGAGTTCGACGCGGAAACCCCGGACCTTGACCTGGAAGTCGCTGCGGCTCAGGTACTCGATGCTGTGGTCGGCGGTCCACCGCACGACATCCCCGGTGCGGTACATCCTTTCGCCGGGTCGTGTGGGATCGGCGACGAACCGTTCGGCCGTGAGCGCCGGTCGACGGTGATAGCCGCGGGCCAGACCTGCCCCGGCGAGATACAGTTCGCCCGGAATTCCGACCGGGACCGGTTGCAATCGGGTGTCGAGTACCAGTTCCGTCACGCCGCGGATGGGGCCGCCGATGGTGATCGGGCCGCCGGGAACCAGCGGTTCGCTGATGTTGGACATGATCGTCGCCTCGGTCGGCCCGTACCCGTTGTACAGCCGACGGCCCGGTGCCCAGCGGGCGATCAGGTCGGGTGGGCACGCTTCACCGCCGAACACCACGTCCGCCAGGTGATCCAACCCGGCTGGGTCGAGTGACGCCAGCGCCGAGGTGGTGATGAACGCGTGGGTGACCTCCCGTTCCGCGAGGAGCCGTGCCAGATCTTCGCCGCCGTATACCGTGGGCGGCGCGATCACCATCGTCGCGCCGGCCCCGAAGGCCTGCAGATACTCGTATACCGATCCGTCGAAGCTGGGCGTCGAGAAGTGAAGGGTGCGCGATTGTGCTGTCGCGCCGCATCTTTCGAGTTGGTCGAGGGCGAAGTTGTCGAGACCACGATGGGTGACGAGGACACCCTTGGGCAGCCCCGTGGACCCCGAGGTGTAGACCAGATAGGCGGCCGTGTCCAGCGCGATCGGACCGGTCCGCTCGACTGCGGTGACCGGCGCCCCCGAACAATCGGCGCATTCGGTTGTGAAGTCGGGGTGGTCCAGTATCAGCCAGTGCGCGGTGCCCGGGAGGCGGCCACGGTGCTGCGTGGTGGTCACGCCGAGTGCGGCTCCGGAATCGGTGAGCATGTGCGTGATGCGCTCGTCGGGGTAGCTGGGGTCGATCGGCACGAACGCCGCTCCCGTCTTCGCCACCGCCCATACCGACAGCATGGAGTCGAGGGACCGCGGTATTCCGATGGCCACGAAGCTCTCCGGTCCGACACCGCGGGCGATGAGTGCGCGCGCCAGACGATTCGACCGCTCGTCCAGCTCGCGGTAGCTCACGTGCTCGTCCTCGAAGGACAGTGCGATCGCGTCCGGATCGAGCGCGGCGGCATCGGCAAAAATTTCGGGCAGAGTGCGGGCCGACCCGCCGGGACGACCGCGGACCGGAACCAGCTCGGCGCGCTCGTCGTCGGTGAGCAGCGACAGCGCGGCCAACGGCTGTTCGGGCCGGGTGCAGGCGTCGAGTACCCGCAGCACACGCCCGGCGATGCCTTCGACTGCGTCCACCGCGAACACGTCGGGCAGGTACTCGAACTTCAGGTGCAGACGAGTGTCGACAGACGCGACCAGGCTCAGCGGGTAATGCGCGGCATCGTGCGCATCCACCCCCGTCACGCGCATACCGGCGATATCGGTGTCGGTCGACAGCCCGGCGCGATCGACCGGGTACGACTCGAACACGGTCAAGGTGTCGAAGCCGACCTCGGGCCCCGCGGCGCGCTGAATCTCGGCCAGACCCAGATAGTGGTGATCCAGCAACGCCGCCTGCTCGGCCTGGACACGTTCGAGGAGCGCACCCATTGATTCTTCGGGACGCAGCTCGATCCGGACGGGCAGTGTGTTGATGAACAGTCCGATCATCGTCTCGATGCCCGCCAGCTCGGGAGGCCGCCCCGAGACGGTGGCACCGAACAGTACGTCGTCGCGGCCGGTCGACGTACCGAGCACAATTCCCCAGCACACCTGGACGAGCGTGTTGATCGTCACCCCGCGAGAACGCGCCAGCTCGCGCAGGCGGGTGGTCTCGTCCTCGTCCAGATCGAACACCCACTCCTGCGGAATGGTGGACAACTGCCGGCCCCGTGTGACCGCTTTATTCCCCCTCGCTCCGCTCGACCGGGCTGAATTCCCCCTCGCTCCGCTCGACCGGGCTGCCAGCAGGGTCGGACCCTCCACCCCCGCCAGAGCCCGGGCCCACACCGCCCGGGAGGGTTCGAGATCCCGGTGCTTCATCCACGCCAGATAGTCGCGGTAGCCGCGCACACGTGGGAGGGGTGACGGGTCACCGTCGGTGGCGTAGAGGGTCAGCAACTCCGTGATCAGCAGCGGCATCGACCAGCCGTCGAGAAGGATGTGATGGTTGGCCGACACCAGCCGGTATCGGTTCTGCGCCAACGCGATCAGCGTGAAGCGAATCAGCGGGGCAGAAGTCAGGTCGAACGGGCGGATCCTGTCTTCGGCCTCGAGTCGTCTGATCTCGGACGCCGCCGCGGTGTCGTCGAGCGCGGTCAGATCGACCTCACGCCAGGGCACCTCGACGTGTCGCCGGACGACTTGCATGGTGTTGCCCTCGGCGTCGTGCAGGAAAGCGGTGCGCAGGTTGGCGTGTCTGTCGACCAGAGCGGCGACGGCGCGACGCAGGCGAGGTGCATCCACCGCACCGCGAAGGTCGAGACCGATCTGCACGAGGTAGGCATCGACGGAGGCGTCGGCAAGCTCGGCCTGAAAGAGCATGCCGAATTGCAGAGGCGACAGCGGCCACACGTCGATCAGGTCGGGGCAGCGACGTTCGAGGGTCTCGATCGCATCCTGCCCCAGTTCGACGAGATCGAAATCCGATGGCGTGAAGCCGCCACCGCCCGACTCGACGTGCGCACCGAGGGCGGCGAGTGCCTGTACCCACAGTTGCGCGAGTTCGTCGACCTCCTCTCGGGTGAGGACGCCCGGCGGGTAACTCCACGTGGATTTCAGCTGCGGGCCTTCGCCCGCGTCGATGGTCATCGCATTGACGTCGACGACCGCCGCGACGGGCAGGTCTGCAGCCGCCTTCTCGCGTAGGGCGGGTTCGTCGACGGGCACCCATCCCTCGGCGTTCTCCGGAGCTGTTCCGCCCATTCTGCCGAGATAGTTGAAACTGACCTGCGGCGGCGACAGCGGTGAAAGTGTCTCGGCAGTTTCGTTGTTCAGGTAGCGGAGCAGTCCGAAGCCGATGCCGTGGTCGGGTACGGCGAGGAGCATTTCCTTGACAGCCTTCACCGCGGCTCCTGCGGACGGGCCTCCCGCGAACGCGTCGTCGAGGTTCACTCCGCCGAGATCGAAACGCACGGGGAAGATGGTGGTGAACCATCCGACCGTACGGGAGAGATCTGCCCCGGGCACCACCTGCTCTTCACGGCCGTGGCCTTCGAGGTTTACCAAGGCGTCCTGGACATCGATCCTCCG
Organism: Rhodococcus sp. MSC1_016; assembly: GCF_023667485.2. NCBI lineage: Bacteria > Bacillati > Actinomycetota > Actinomycetes > Mycobacteriales > Nocardiaceae > Rhodococcus > Rhodococcus sp. MSC1_016. Next base: position 6,820,713 of record NZ_JAMOZI020000001.1, on the reverse strand, counting down.
GTGTCGCCGCCACCGGATCAGCGCCATGGTCAGCGCCGTCAACAGCCCGTCTCCGACGCTGCCGTGGAATGCCCGTGGCACGGTTGTCAGCAGTGTCTCGCTCAACGGCGCCGGAAGGTGCACTTCCACGTCCTCGGCGATCAGGGCGGTGTCCGATTCGGCCACGGGACGTGAGCCCAGGATCGGGTCGGGCTCGTCCAGTATCCGTTGCCACAGTTCGAGTTCGGCTGTTCGTCGAGGCTCGTGCGCGGCGTCGGCGAGTGCATACGCCCATCGGCGCATCGACGTTCCCGGTGGCTCCAGCACCGGTGTCGCGCCGGACTGCAGTTGCGCGCACGCCGTGGCGAGGTCCGGGATCATGATCCGCCAGGACACTCCGTCCATCGCCAGGTGATGGACGGCGATCAGCAACCGGCCATTCCCGCGGCGGTCGGCGTCGAGCCAGACCACCTGCATCATCACGCCCGTTTCGGGGTCGAGCCGATCGAGGGCCGCGTCGAGTTCTCTCGCGGCGAGATCGGAGACGTCGTCAACGTCCACCGGCACCCGGCGTACCAGCGTGTCCGCCCGCACCGCCCCTTCTGCCTGCACCTCCATCGACCAGCCGTCTTCGGTGTGCGAGGTGCGGTACAGACGCGACCGCAGGAGGTCGTGCCGATCGAGCAGGGCCTGGACGGCCTGCGTCAGGGTGTCCTCGTCCAAGGTCGCAGGCACGGTGAACAGCGCGGTCTGCGAGTAACGCCGGAAATCTCCGCCTCGGCCGAGGAGCCACCGCACGATCGGGGTCAACGGAATCTCCCCGACGCCGCCGCCGGGCAACTCCTCGAGGACAACTGTCTCGTCACCCTGTCCCGCGATCTCGGCCAGAGCCGCAACCGTTTTGCGTTCGAACACGTCTCGCGGCGAGATCACGACCCCGGCTGCCTTGGCGCGGGTGACCAGCTGGATGGACATGATCGAATCGCCACCGATGGCGAAGAACGAGTCGTCGACGCCCACCGTGTCGAGGCCCAGGACCTCGGCGAACAGGCCGGCGAGAATGCGTTCGATCTCGGTGAGGGGGGTACGGCTCGTGGTGACCCGTTGACCGAAGTCCGGTTCGGGCAGAGCTTTCCGGTCGAGCTTGCCGTTCGCCGTCAACGGCATCTCGTCGAGAACCACCACTGCTGCCGGCACCATGTGCGAAGCCAGCCTCTCTGCGGCTGCCTCGATGACCACCGCCGGGTCGATCGATACGCCGGTCTCCGGCACGGCGTACCCCACCAATCGACTCCCGTGTACCGTCACCGCAGACTGCGCCACTCCTTCACACGCGAGGAGTGCCGACTCCACCTCGCCGAGTTCGATCCGGTAACCCTTCATCTGCACCTGGAGGTCGTTGCGGCCGAGGTACTCCAGTTGCCCGTCGCGGTTCCACCTGCCGAGGTCACCGGACCTGTACATCCGCGACTCCGGCAAGAAGGGGTCGGGAACGAACCGGGCGGACGTGAGGGCGGGACGGCCGAGGTATCCGCGCGACACCTGCTCTCCTGCGACGTACAGTTCCCCGGTCACGCCCGGTGGCACCGGATGCAGCCGGTCGTCGAGGACATAGACGCGCAGCCCGGGTAGGCCCCGGCCGATCACGGATGCGGGCTGCTCCGTCACGGTGTCCCGGTCGATCGGCAGGTGGCTGACATGCACCGTCGTTTCCGTGATGCCATACATATTGACCAGAACCGGCGCGGTGTCGTACCGGCGTGCGTACCAGCGCTGCAGTTGCGCGAATTCGAGGGCTTCCCCACCGAAGATCACGTACCGGAGGGACAGTGCGGGACCACCGGCCAGACGATCCGCCTCTGCCAACTGGTAGAAGGCAGTGGGAGTTTGGTTCAGGACTGTGACGTGTTCGCCGCGCAGGAGTTCGAGGAACTTCTCGGGTGAGCGCGCGGTGAAGTAGTCCACGAGTACCAGCCGGCCACCGTGCGCGAACGCTCCCCACATTTCCCACACCGAGAAGTCGAATGCGGCGGAATGGAACATGGTCCACACGTCTTCGGGCCCGAAACCGAACAGCGACTGGGTTTGTGCCAGCAAGGCAACCACGTTGTGATGCGCGACCTGCACACCCTTCGGCCGTCCAGTGGAGCCCGACGTGTAGATCACGTACGCCACCGAGTCCGGGTGCAGCGGGCTACACCGGTCGACATCCGTGATCGGCAGTGGCGAGAAGCGTTGCACCGAGGTCAGGGTGTCGGGGTCGTCCACGACAATGACCGGGGCGCGGGCAGTACCGACAACCGGTGCGTCCGCGGTGGTGGTCAGTACACATCTCGGCTGGGCATCGCTCAGCAGGAAGGTCAGCCGCTCCGGAGGAGAGGTCACATCGACCGGAAGGTACCCGGCGCCCGACTTCACCACTGCCAGAAGCGCAACCACCAAGTCTACCGACCGCGTCATGACCACGGCCACCAGTGTTTCCGCGCCCGCTCCCTGGTCGGCCAGCAGTCTCGCGAGCCGGTTCGCCCGGTCGTCGAGTTCCCGGTAGGTCACGGACGAGCCGTCACAGCGCACGGCGACGGCATCGCCGGCGGCAGCCACCGCACGGTCGAAAACGTCCGCCAACGTCGACGGCGCGACGTGCTGTGCCGGTCGATGCGCGGACGTGAGTACGAACTCGCGCTCGGCCGGGAGGAGGAGATCGATGTCGTCCACGAGCACCGTCGGGTCTGCCGACACGGTCTCGACCACACGGAGGAAACGCTGCGCGAGACGCTCGACCGATGCCCGATCGAACACGTCGGTCGCGTATCGGAATCCGGCGGTGATCCCGGTCGGCATTCCGTTCTCGTCGAGCCGCTCTGCCAGGCTCAGCTGCAAGTCGAATTGCGCCACTTCGAGATCGACGTCGAGAGATTCCACTGCCAACCCGGGCAGTTCCAGGCGTACGCGCGTGTCGTTCCGGAACTCCAGGAGCACCTGGAACAGGGGTGTGTGCGCAGTGGACCGCTCGGGCACCAACTCGTCTACGAGCCGCTCGAACGGGATGTCCGCGTGCTCGAATGCGCCGAGGTCAGCCGAGCGCACCTCGGTGAGTACGTCGGCGAAGGAGGCCCCCGACGGCACCGACGTGCGGAGCACCAACGTGTTGACGAACATCCCCACTACATCGTCGAGCGACCGGTGGCCGCGGCCCGCGATCGGCGTTCCCACCACCACGTCGTGTGAGCCGGACAGCCGTTGGAGCAGCACTGACCAGGCGGCGTGCATCACCATGAACAGCGTCGAACGAGTATGGCGTGCAAGGTCGAGCAAGGCGGAGTGCACGGTAGGCGCGATGTCGCTGGTGATGACGGCACCCCGGGAGGATCTTTGTGCGGGTCGCGGTCGGTCCAGCGGCAGCGGCACAACCTCCGGGCTCCCCGACAGCGTCCGGATCCAGTAGCCGAATTGCTCCGACAGCACCGACAGGGGCTGGTCCTCGGTGCCCAGGACCTCGCGCTGCCACAGGCTGTAGTCGGCGTACTGCACGGGCAGTGGTGCCCAGCCGGGCGCGCGCTGTTGTTTGCGCGCGGTGTAGGCAAGCATCACGTCGCGCGCCAGGGGCGTCATCGAGAAGCCGTCGGCCGCAATGTGATGTACGACGAGTGCGAGGACGTGCCTCTCGGGAGCGAGGCTCACCAACGTCACCCGGATGGGAAGTTCCTCGGTGACATCGAATCCCCTGCCGAAAAAGGTGGCGAGGAGATCTCGAAGGTCCCGTTCGGCAGCGGGGGTCGAATCTAGTTCGGGGATGGCGGTTCTCGTCTCCACGATGACCTGATGGGGTCCGTCGGCAGAGCCGGGATACACGGTACGCAGTGTCTCGTGCCGTTCGATGACGTCACCGAGTGCCGCCCGGAGAGTCTGCAGGTCTATCACGCCGTCCATACGTAGCGCGACCGGAATGTTGTAGGCCGGTGAGGAGGTGTCGAACTGGTTGATGAACCACATACGCTGTTGCGCGAGAGAAAGAGGAAGCCGATCGGGCCGCGGTCGCGCGGTCAGTTCCGGGGCGGCGGATTCCGTCAGCAGGGTCGGCCCGACCCGATCGGCCAGGTCGGATACCACGGGGTTGTCGAACAGCACGCCCACGGAGAGTGTCGTCTCCAGCGCGCTGTTGATGCGGGCCACCGCCCTGGTGGCGCTGAGCGAATCGCCACCGAGAGCGAAGAAGCTGTCGTCCGCGCCGACGCGATCGACACCGAGGACGTCAGCGAAAGCTGTTGCGACGGACTGCTCCACGGGTGTCGTGGGAGCGCGATACCCCGCTGTGGTGAAGTGGGGTTCGGGGAGGGCCTTGCGGTCGAGCTTGCCATTCACCGTCACCGGCAACTCATCGAGCACCACCACCACCGACGGCACCATATACCCCGGCAACACCCCCGCCACCCACTCGACCACCGCCGGACCCTCCACCACCACCCCACACTCAGGAACCACATACCCCACCACGAACTCCCCACCCGACCCACCCCGCAACACCACCACCGCCTGCGCCACACCCCCATACCGCAGCAACACCGCCTCGATCTCCCCCAACTCCACCCGCTGCCCCCGCAACTTCACCTGAAAATCCACCCGACCCACATACTCGAGCTCCCCACCCGACAACCACCGAACCCGATCCCCCGTCCGATACAACCGCGAACCACACCCGAACGGATTCGCCACAAACCGATCCGCCGTCAAATCCACCCGACCTCGATACCCCCGCGCCAACTGCACACCCCCCACATACAACTCCCCCACCACCCCCACCGGCACCGGCCGCAACCACCCATCCAACACAAACACCTGCGTATTCCACACCGGAACCCCGATCGGCACCCCGACCACATCCGCATCGGTCACCTCATGAAACGTCACATCCACCGACGCCTCCGTCGGACCGTACAAGTTATGCACCCGCACACCCGGCACCAACCCCCGCATCCTCGACGCCACCGACGCCGACAACGCCTCCCCCGACGCGAACACCCGCCGCACACTCACACACCGCGCCACCGCCGGCTCCGCCGTGAACACCGCCAACATCGACGGCACGAAATGCACCGTCGTCACCCCATTCCCGACGATCACATCCACGAGATAAGCCGGATCACGATGCCCACCCGGCTCCGCCACCACCAACCGCGCCCCCACCAACAACGGCCAAAACAACTCCCACACCGACACATCGAACGTCACCGGCGTCTTCAACAACACCACATCATCGCAGCCCAGCCCATACTCCCCCTGCATCCACAACAACCGATTCACAATCCCCGCATGCGAAACCACCACCCCCTTCGGCCGACCCGTCGAACCCGACGTGAACATCACATACGCCGGATTCTCCCCACGCACCACCCCCAACCGCTCCCCATCCGAAATCGGCTCCCCCGAAAACCCCGACACATCAACAACGTCCAACTCCACCACCACAACCGAACCCGGCAACCCCACCCGCTCCACCGACGTACTCAACACCAACACCGGAGCGGCCACACCCAACACATACTCCACCCGCTCCACCGGCTGATCCACATCCACCGGCACATACCCACCCCCCGCCTCGAGCACCGCATAAATCCCCACCACCAACTCCACCGACCGCCCCACCGCAACCCCCACCAACGACTCCGGACCCACCCCCAACCCCATCAACAACCGCGCCAACCGACGCACCCGCACACCGAACTCCCCATACGACAACACCACCGAACCAGACACCACCGCCACCGCATCCGGCACACACCCCACCCGCTCCTCGAACAACCCCACCAACGACACCCCCGAAACCACACACCCCGTCGCATTCCACCCCCCCAACACCAACTCCCGCTCACCCGGCGCGAAGAGATCGACGTCGCCTACCAGAGTGTCGACGTCCCGGGCGATGGTGCCGAGAATCGCGGTGAGTCGCCCCGCCATTCGGGTAACCGTCTCGTGGTCGATGGCATCGGCCTGGTAGCGAAGGCTCAGCCGCAGTTGTGGCTCGAGACTCGTCATCAGGGTGAGGGGATAGTGTGTGGCGTCGCGGGCATCGACGCCCGTCACTCGCATGCCTGCGATGTCGGTGCCCTCGCCCAATCCGGACGTGTCGATCGGATACGATTCGAACACCGACAGCGTGTCGAACAGGGTTCCCAGACCGACTCGCTGCTGAATGTCACCGAGCCCGACGTGGTGGTGATCGAGCAGGGCAGTCTGCTCCCCCTGCATGCGGCCGAGCAGTTCCGCGATGGTCTCCGCCGGGTTCACCCGTACCCGCACCGGCAGGGTGTTGATGAACAATCCCACCATGTTCTCGACGCCGGGTAGGTGCGGCGGTCGGCCCGAGACCGTGGCGCCGAAGATCACGTCTTCGCGGGAGAGCAACCGCGACAACAACACTCCCCACGCCGCCTGGATCACCGTGTTCATCGTGCCGCCGAGGCGCCGTGTCACCGCCGCCAGCGGGGCGATCACATCGGCGGGCAGGTCGACGTCGACCTCGCCGGGCACTCCGTACTGCGTCGCCGACGCGTGTGGCGCCACCAGTGTCGGCTCCTCGACGCCGTCGAGGGCCCGCTCCCAGGCCCGGGCCGACGCCTCCCGATCGCGGTTCGCCACCCATTCCAGATAACTGCGGTACGACGGCGCCTCCGGCAGGATATCCGAGCTGTCATCGGCGTAACGCACGAGCAGTTCCCGCACCAGCAGCGGCATCGACCAGCCGTCTAGAACGATGTGATGGTTGGTGATGGCGAGCACGTAGCTGCCAGGACCTGTGTGCAGCAGCATGAATCGCACGAGCGGGGGTGCTTCCAGATCGAACCTGGCGCTGCGGTCTTCGTCGAGGAGGCGTGTCAACTCCGCGGCGGCCACGGGCCCGTGTCCGGTCAGATCCACCTCCCGCCACGGCACCTCCACCGCATCGAGCACCAGCTGCGCCGGAACCCCGTCGTCGTCGTAGACGAATGCAGACCGCAAGTTCGAGCGGTGGGCCAGCAGTCCGGCCGCGGCAGCCCGCAGACGCTCGGTGTCGACCGTCCCCTCCAGGTCGATCCGCATTTGCGCCGTGTAGACGTCCACCCTGTCGGTGACCAGCGACGCGTGGAAGAGCAATCCCGACTGCAGCGGCGACAGCGACCACACGTCCCCCAGCGCCGGGAACCGCTCTTCCCAGCGCTCGATCTGCTGCTGGCCGACCGACACCAGCGGCACATCGGACGGTGTCAGCCCGCCCGCTCCCGGCCCTGCCACGTGCGCCGCAAGTCCGCCGAGCGCGCTGCGCCACAGATTCGCGAAGGCCGTGACGTCGGCGTTGTCGAGTACGCCGCGGGGATAGGCGATCGTCGCCCTCAGGCGGGGGCCGTCGGGGCGGTCGTCGATCACGGCGTTGATGTCGAGAACGGATGCAACGGGCATGTCGGTGTTCTGGGTTCCGCCGAGCGTGCTCTCCACCGGGAGCCAGTCCTCCGTTCCGCCTGTGGTGACGACCCGGCCCAGATAGTTGAAACTGACCTGGGGAGAACGGAACCGGCGAAGCGCCATTGCCGTGTCTTCGTCCAGGTAGCGCAGCATTCCGAAACCGATCCCGTGATCCGGAATGGCGAGCAACTGTTCTTTGACCGCCTTGACTGCCTGCCCTGCCGCGCGGCCTCCGGTCAGGGCGTCGTCGATATCGATCCCGGTGAGGTCCACTCTTACCGGGTACACAGTGGTGAACCAGCCGACGGTGCGGGACACATCCGCGCCCGTGACGACGTGCTCCTCGCGTCCGTGCCCTTCGAGTGTAATCACGGTGTCCGCTGCGGCACTGCCCTGTTCGCCTCGCCAGGCGGTCAGTGCCAATGCCAGCGCGGTCAGCAACCCGTCGCCGACGCTGCCGTGGAAGGCCGCCGGAAGCGTGGTGAGCAGGTCGGCGGTCACGCGCGGCGGCACGTCGACGGTGACCGTGTCCACGGTCGCGGCGACGTCGACTTCGGGGTCCAGCGGGCGCGAACCGATCAACGGATCGGGGCCGTCGAGAATTGACTCCCACATCGGCAGTTCCGGCATTCGTTGCGGCACCGCGTCGCGCAGGCCGTGCGACCACCGCCGCATCGACGTTCCTACATCCGGCAGAGTAGGAGTCGCGCCCACCTGAAGTTGACTGCACGCCGACGCGAGGTCGGCGACGAGAATGCGCCACGACACACCGTCGACCGCGAGGTGATGGACCACCACGAGTAGTCGCCCGACGCCGTTCGGAACGTCGAACCACACCACCCGCAGCATGGCTGCGCCGGCCGGATCCAGGTGGTCGGCCGCAGCATCGAGTTCTGCGGCCGCGAGCGCTGTGAAGCCGTCCCCGTCGACCGTCTCGACCGGCATGTGGCGAACCAACCCCTGCGCCCGCACCGAACCCGATGGCAGCACTTCCATACCCTGGTCGTCGGCGAGCAATCGTGCCCGGAGCATGTCGTGCCGATCGAGCACCGCGTCCACGGCACCGTCGAGAACGTCCCGAGTGAGGCCGGCGGGGGCCGCGAGCAGCAGCGCTTGGGAGAACCTGTCGAGTCGGCCGCCGCTGCGCTCGATCAACCAGCGCGCCACCGGCGTCAAGGGCAGGGTGCCGACGCCCCGGCCCGGCATCTCATCAAGCGCGACTGGACCTCCGTCGTCGAAACGCGCCACCTCCGCGAGGGCGGCCACCGTTCTGCGATCGAACACGTCTCGGGGAGAGAGGATTATCCCGGCGGCCTTGGCGCGGGCCACCAACTGTATCGACATGATGCTGTCGCCGCCGAGCGCGAAGAAATCGGCCGTGGCACCTACCGAGTCGATCCCGAGAACGTCTGCGAAGAGTCCCGCGAGAAGCTCCTCGGTCTCCGTTCGCGGCGGCCGGCTCTGCGGCATCGAGGCTCCGAAATCGGGGGCGGGAAGCGCTGCGCGATCGAGCTTTCCGTGAACCGTCAGCGGAAGCGCGTCGAGTACGACCAGCGCGGCCGGCACCATGTACAACGCCAACCGACCACCGACGAAGTCGAGCACTGCCCTCGGGTCGATCACCACGCCGGATTCCGGCACGAGGTAACCGATCAGCCGATCACCACTGCCGTCCCCGTTCCACACGCTTGCGACGGCCTGGGCCACATCGTCGTGGGCAAGCAGGGCGGACTCGATCTCACCGAGTTCGATGCGAAAGCCCCGGATCTTCACCTGGGTGTCGTTGCGGCCGAGGTATTCCAGTTGCCCGTCCCTCGTCCAACGCACCCGATCCCCGGTGCGATACATCCGGCTGCCCGCCGGGCCGAAGGGATCGGCGACGAAGCGTTCGGCCGTCAGAGTGATCCGTCGGTGATAGCCGCGCGCGAGGGCGGCGCCTGCGAGATACAACTCCCCGGGCACATTGACTGGTACCGGCTGCAGACGCGAGTCGAGCACGACCTCGGAGAAGCCACGAGTAGGCGCGCCGATCGTGACCGGCGCCCCCGGTGACAAGACGTCGCTGATACTGGACACGACTGTCGCTTCGGTCGGACCGTACGCGTTGAACATTCGCCTCCCCGGCGCCCACCGCGCACACAGTTCCGGGGGACACGCTTCGCCGCCTGTGACCACGCACTCGAGGTCGGTGAGTTCAGCGGCATCAACCGACGCCAGCGCGGCCGGGGTGACGAAGCAATGCGTCACCCGCTCGTCTTCCAGGAGTTGCGTCAGTTCGGCGCCGCCGTACACGGTCGGGGGTGCGATCACCATGGTGGCGGCCGCCCCGACGGCCAACAGCAATTCCAATACGGAGGCATCGAAGCTCGGTGACGCGAAATGCAGCACTCTGGACGCGGCCGTCGTGGCGAAGGTCTCCCGCTCCTGCAGGGCGAAATCTGCCAGGCCGCGATGCGTGGTCACCACGCCTTTAGGCCTGCCCGTCGACCCCGAGGTGTAGATCAGGTAGGCCGGATTGTCGAGCCGGACCGGCGAAATCCGCTCGTCCTCGGTGACTGCCGACGCCGGGTACGTCGACAGCCCGTCCGCGTCGTCCACCACCAGCCACGGCACCCCGCCGGGCAGTGCGCTGCGGTGCGACGAGGTCGTCACACCCAACACGGCCTCGGAGTCGGTGAGCATGTACTCGATGCGCGCCGCCGGGTGCTGGGGGTCCACCGGAAGGAACGCGGCACCCGACTTGGCCACCGCCCACACGGCCAGAACGGACTCGACGGAGCGGGGCACGCACACGGCCACCACGGTTTCCGGCCCCGCCCCACGCTCGATCAAACCGCGAGCCAATTGATTCGAACGTTCATCGAGTTCGCGGTAGCGCACGTGACGACTCTCGAAGATCAATGCGCCGGCGTCCGGATCGTGGGCGACCGCCGCCGCGAGCAGTTCCGGCAGCGTCCGCGCCGCACCCGCCGCAGCGCCCGTCACCGGAATCAGGTCGGCGCGTTCGCGAACGCCGAGGATGTCGATGTCACCGACCGGGGTGTCCGGGCCGGCCGTAACGGTCGCGAGGATGCGCTGGAGTCGTTCCGCGAACCCGGCCACCGTAGCCTCGTCGAAGAGGTCGGTCGCATAACCGAGTCCCGCGGTGATCCCTCCGGGGTTGCCATCCGCGTCCACGTTCTCGGCCAGCGTCAACTGGAGGTCGAAGTTGGCGGTCTCGATCGCCACATCGATGCTCCGCACCCGCAGATTCGGCAGTTCCAGCGTGGGTCGCTCGATGTTCTGGAATTCGAACATCACCTGGAACAGCGGTGAGTAGGCCGTCGAGCGGGACGGACTCACTGCCTCCACCACGCGTTCGAACGGAATATCGGCGTGCATGAAGGCACCGAGGTCGGTTTCCCGAACATTGTCCAAGAACTCGGTGAAGGTGGCGCCGCCGTCGACTCGGGTGCGGAGGACGAGCGTGTTCACAAACATCCCCACCACGTCGTCGAGTTCACGCTCGCCACGCCCGGCGATCGGCGTCCCGACGGCGATGTCATCGGACCCGCTCAGTCGTGCCAACAAGATCGCCAGCGCGGCATGCACTGTCATGAACACCGTCGTGGTGTGTTGCCGCGCCAACGCCACCACGCCGGCGTGAATCCCCGGAGCGATCTCGAACTCGACGCGTCCGCCGTGAAGTGATCGGACAGCAGGTCGGGGACGGTCGGTGGGTAAGTCCAGTACTTCGGGCAGGTCTGACAGCGCGGTGGTCCAATAGCCGAGCTGTCTCGACATCGGTGAGGTTTCCTCTGCCTCCGAGCCCAGCCACTCGTACTGCCACAGCGTGTAATCGGCGTACTGCACGGGTAGCGGGGCCCAATCCGGCGCGGTCCCATCCGCTCTCGACACGTATGCATCCATGACATCGCGGGCCAGCGGAGACATCGAGAAGCCGTCGGCCGCAATGTGGTGCACGACCACCGCGAGCACGTGCGCATTCTCGTCGAGCCGGAAAAGGCTCGCGCGCAATGGAACTTGCTGCGTCACGTCGAATCCCTCGGACAGCACCCGCAGGGCACGTGCACGGAGTTCGGCCTCTCCCGTCACACCGACCGGAGTGAGGTCGGGCAGCGCGCTCGTCGTCGGCACGATCACCTGACGCGGTCCGTGGTCGGTCAGGGGGAAGAGGGTGCGCACGGCCTCGTGCCGCTCGATCACGTCGGCGACCGCCGCCTGGAGCGCAGGTATGTCGAGTTCACCGTCCAGCCTCAACGCAAACGCCACGTTGTATGCGGACGAGGAGGTGTCGAATTGGTTGATGAACCACATCCGCTGTTGGGCGGGTGACACGGGAACTTCCGCACCGCATTCCCTCGCCTTCAGCGGCGGGCGAGATTCACGCCCTTCGTGCGACTGCGCCAGCATCGCCAGACCGGCCGCGGTGGGGGCGTCGAACACGTCGCGAACGCTGATCCGGTTTTCGACCGCGGCATTGACGCGCGCCACCAAACGAGTGGCCGTCAGGGAGTTTCCGCCAATGGCAAAAAAGTTGTCGTTCACTCCCACCCGCGGAATTCCGAGCAGGTCGGCGACAACCGTGGTCACAATCTCCTCGAAAGCATCACGGGGAGCTACGTATCCGAGCATCTCGGCGCCGAAGTCAGGTTCGGGGAGGGCCTTGCGGTCGAGCTTGCCATTCACCGTCACCGGCAACTCATCGAGCACCACCACCACCGACGGCACCATATACCCCGGCAACACCCCCGCCACCCACTCGACCACCGCCCGACCCTCCACCACCACCCCACACTCAGGAACCACATACCCCACCACGAACTCCCCACCCGACCCACCCCGCAACACCACCACCGCCTGCGCCACACCCCCATACCGCAACAACACCGCCTCGATCTCCCCCAACTCCACCCGCTGCCCCCGCAACTTCACCTGAAAATCCACCCGACCCACATACTCGAGCTCCCCACCCGACAACCACCGAACCCGATCCCCCGTCCGATACAACCGCGAACCACACCCGAACGGATTCGCCACAAACCGACCCGCCGTCAAATCCACCCGACCCCGATACCCCCGCGCCAACTGCACACCCCCCACATACAACTCCCCCACCACCCCCACCGGCACCGGCCGCAACCACCCATCCAACACAAACACCTGCGTATTCCACACCGGAACCCCGATCGGCACCCCCACCACATCCGCATCGGTCACCTCATGAAACGTCACATCCACCGACGCCTCCGTCGGCCCGTACAAGTTATGCACCCGCACACCCGGCACCAACCCCCGCATCCTCGACGCCACCGACGCCGACAACGCCTCCCCCGACGCGAACACCCGCCGCACACTCACACACCGCGCCACCGCCGGCTCCGCCGTGAACACCGCCAACATCGACGGCACGAAATGCACCGTCGTCACCCCATTCCCGACGATCACATCCACAAGATAAGCCGGATCACGATGCCCACCCGGCTCCGCCACCACCAACCGCGCCCCCACCAACAACGGCCAAAACAACTCCCACACCGACACATCGAACGTCACCGGCGTCTTCAACAACACCACATCATCGCAGCCCAGCCCATACTCCCCCTGCATCCACAACAACCGATTCACAATCCCCGCATGCGAAACCACCACCCCCTTCGGCCGACCCGTCGAACCCGACGTGAACATCACATACGCCGGATTCTCCCCCCGCACCACCCCCAACCGCTCCCCATCCGAAATCGGCTCCCCCGAAAACCCCGACACATCAACAACATCCAACTCCACCACCACAACCGAACCCGGCAACCCCACCCGATCCACCGACGTACTCAACACCAACACCGGCGCGGCCACACCCAACACATACTCCACCCGCTCCACCGGCTGATCCACATCCACCGGCACATACCCACCCCCCGCCTCGAGCACCGCATAAATCCCCACCACCAACTCCACCGACCGCCCCACCGCAATCCCCACCAACGACTCCGGACCCACCCCCAACCCCATCAACAACCGCGCCAACCGACGCACCCGCACACCGAACTCCCCATACGACAACACCACCGAACCAGACACCACCGCCACCGCATCCGGCACACACCCCACCCGCTCCTCGAACAACCCCACCAACGACACCCCCGAAACCACACACCCCGTCGCATTCCACCCCCCCAACACCAACTCCCGCTCACCCGGCGCGAGAATGTCGATAGTGCCCAGTGCCGCAATCGGATTCGCCGCCACAGCACGTAGAATTCGAAGGAATCGCTCCCCGAAACCCACCACCGTCGGCCGGTCGAAAATATCCGTCGCGAACGTGAAGGCTGCGGAGATACCTGCGGGACTGCCGGATTCGTCGTAGCGCTCCGCGAGCGTCAACTGCAGATCGAATTGGGACACACCGGTGTCGACCTCGATGACCTCTGCGGTCAGTCCCGGCAGTTCCAGGTGAGCCGTCGCTGTGTTCCGGAATTCCAACATAACCTGGAACAGGGGTGAATAGCTGGTCGACCGGCCGGGATCGAGCGCCTCCACGACACTCTCGAAGGGCACTTCCGTGTGCCCGAACGCTCCGAGGTCGGCGTTCCGTGCACGGGAAATCATGTCGTCGAACGTAATTCCGGAATCCACGGTGGTTCGCAGAACCAACGTGTTGACGAACATCCCCACCAGGTCATCGAGCGCTGCTTCGCCGCGTCCCGCGATCGGCGTCCCGATCGCGATGTCGTCGGATCCGCTCAGCCGCGCCGCCAGCACCGCCAGAGCCGCGTGCATCACCATGAACATCGTCGCGTCATGTCGACGCGCGAGCACCAGAAGCTCGCGATGCAGTTCCGCAGGCACCGAGAACGGGGCAGTGTCGCCTCGCAGCGTCCGGTTCGCGGGTCGCGGACGATCAAAGGGAAGGGCTATCGCGTCGGGGAGGCCGGTGAGTGTCCTCTTCCAGTAGTCCAATTGCGCCGACATCACGCTCTCGGGGTCCTGATCACTCCCGAGGACCGCCCGTTGCCACAGGCTGTAGTCGGCGTACTGAACCGGGAGTGGAAGCCACTCCGGCCTCTGCTGCCGAACTCGCGCGGAGTACGCCACCATCAGGTCGTGTGCCAGCGGTGCCAGCGAAGCGCCATCCGCGGCGATGTGGTGGACCACGAGAAGGAGGACGTGCTCGTCGGGGCCGGTTCGCAGCAGTGCACCACGCACGGGTACTTCACCGCTGACGTCGAAGCCCTGACGAGTCAGCGCGGCAATGTGTTCGCGAACCCCGTGCTCGTTGTCGACGACTCTCGGCGTGAGGTCGGGAACAACCTGCGGCGCAGTCACGATCAATTGTTCCGGTCCTGCTGCCGAGTCCGGGTATTTGGTGCGCAGGGATTCGTGTCGTTCGATGACATCCTCGGCGGCGGCCCGGAGTGCCTCCGCGTCGAGGGTGCCGGACAGTCGGACCGCCATGGGAATGTTGTATGCAGGCGAAGAGGGGTCGAACTGATTGATGAACCATACGCGCTGCTGCGCAAGCGAGAGGGGTATATGGTCCGGACGCTCGCGTGCGACCAGACTCGGGCGGTCGGTTCTCCGCACGTCCGCAGGCTCGATCCGCCCTGCCAACTTTTTCACCGTCGGCGCCTCGAAAAGGTCCCGGACACCAAGGTCGACGCTCAGCGCGGCATTCACGCGAGCGATTACTTTGGTTGCCACGAGGGAGTTTCCACCGAGATCGAAGAAGTCGTCGTCGACACCGATGTGCTCCACTCCCAGCACGTCCACGAATACCTGCGCGACAGTCTGCTCCACCGGATTCGCCGGGGCGCGACGCTCGGTGGCCGCGCCGCCGAATTCCGGCGCAGGCAGAGCCACACGGTCGAGCTTTCCCACCCGCGTCAACGGCATCTCGTCCAGCACCATGATCGCGGAAGGAACGAGGTATCGCGGCAGCTGTTTTCGGGCATAGTCCATCACATCGGCAGTCGAGAGCCGCTGGCCGGGAACCGGCAGTACGTACGACACGAGGACGGTGTCACCGGACGGCGCGGTCCGCGGTATCGTCACCGCAGCTCTCACCCATGGATGAGTGTGGAGAACCGTGTCGATCTCGCCGGGTTCGACACGGAACCCACGGATCTTCACCTGGAAATCGCTGCGCCCCACGTACTCGATCGTGTGATCGGCCCGCCACCGTACGACATCTCCGGTTCGGTACATTCGGCGGCCAGGGTCGCCGAAAGGATTGGCGACGAAGCGTTCCGCGGTCAGCGCCGGCTTGCCGTGATAACCGCGCGCCAGCGCGTCACCCGAGAGGTAGAGGTCCCCGGCCACTCCTATCGGTACCGGTGTCATTCGCGCATCGAGGACCACCTCGTGGAATCCGCGGAGCGGACCGCCCAGGGTGATCGGTCCTGCAGGCGACATCGGTTCAGTGATGTTCGCCATGATGGTGGTCTCGGTCGGTCCGTATGCGTTGCACAACCTGCGGCCCGGGGCCCACCGCTTCACAAGTTCCGGCGGGCACATCTCGCCGCCGAACACCACGTCCTGGAAGTCGGTGAGTCCGTCCGGGTCGATCGATCCGAGCGCAGCGGTAGTGATGAACCCGTGAGTGACCCGCTCGAGTTTCAGGATTCGGGCCAACTCGGTGCCGCCGTATATCGTCGGCGGAACAATCACCATGGTGGCACCGGCACCGAAGGCCTGGAGATACTCGAACAGGGACGCGTCGAAGCTCGGTGTGGAGAAATGCAGGGTCCGTGAGGTCTGCGTTGCTCCGAATCGGAGGCGCTGCTCCACCGCGAAGCTGTCCAGGCCACCGTGGGTGACCGACACTCCTTTGGGGAGTCCCGTCGAACCGGACGTATAAATCAGATAGGCCACATTCTCCATGCGCAGCGGTCGCACCCGTTCGATGTCGGTGACGGCGGAGACTGGGAATGCCGCACAGCGGGTACGGAACTCGGCGTCGTCGAGTAACAGCCACGGAATCGAATCGGGCAGCCGGGATCGCTCGGCAGACACCGTCACACCCACGGCGACGCCGGAATCGGTGAGCATGTGCACGATGCGCTCGGCCGGATAGTTCGGGTCCACCGGCACGAATGCCGCGCCCGATTTCGCTACCGCCAGCATCGACAGGACCGACTCGATCGAGCGCGGCAAGCCCAGCGCGACAGCGTCCTCCGGACCGATCCCACGTGCCATCAAGACCCGCGCCACTTGGTTGGAGCGTTCGTCCAATTCTCGATATGTCACTTCGACGCCGCGGAAGGTGAGTGCGATGCCGTCAGGATTATTTCTTGCTGCCAGGTCGAAGATTTCGGGCAGCGTGCGTTCGGATCGACCCGGCACTCCCGATACGGGGACGAGAGTGGCGCGTTCGGGGTCGGTGAGGATATCGATCTCGCCGACACCTGTCTCCGGGTTTGCGGCGACCGTCGCCAGGATGCGTCGAAATCGCATTCCGAGCCCGATGACCGTCTCCGGGTCGAACAGATCGGTGGCGAATCCGAGACTCACCGTGATTCCGGACGGAGTGCCGTCGGCGTCGAAGAATTCTTCCGTCGCCACCCGAAGGTCGAATCGGCCGGTCTCGGGCCGGACACCCTCCGGGTCGTCGCGACGCTCGAGAAGCACCTGGACAATCGGCGAATACGTCGCGGAATCGCCGATCTCGAGCGCCCGCACCACCTGCTCGAACGGAACGTCCCCATGGTGGAATGCTTCCTCTTCCACCTGGTGCACGTGGTCGAGCAGTGCGGTGAAGGCCAGGTCCGGTCGAACGCGCGTCCGCAGCACCACGATGTTCCGGCCGCCGGCCGCGGCGGCAGTCGTCCCGACGGCCACATCCGAGGTACCGGCAAGCCGGCTCAGGAGCACTGCCAGGGCTGCGTGCAGCACTGGAAAGGTTGTCGTACCGCGTTCCGATGCCAGCGCGACCACCCGACGATGTGTTTCGGCACTGATCGGGAGTCCCACCCGGTCTCCCCGCAGGGATTGCACGGCGGGCCGGGTTCGATCGGAGGGCAGATTCAGCACCTCGGTAAGACCCGACAACCGTGCTGTCCAGAACTCGAGGTGACCCGCTTCGAGGCGGAGTCGCTCGCCTATGCGGGCGGTCGTCTGGTGCACGGTCGACAGGGGCACGTGCGTGTCGGCCGCGATGAACTCCTCGAGCAACTCGACGAATTGCCGGTGATGCGTGCGCAGCGCCGCGTCCTCGTACCGATCCGGATTCGCCCGGAAATCGACGGAGACGTCTGCCGGCGTGCCGCTGGAATACACGTTGACCAGCAGATCTTCCACCGGGCCGGAGGTGACGATGTGGTATTCGCCCACCAAGTCGCCCAGCTGGACGTCATGCGGGAAGAGCATGACGTTGACCATGGGCCCGTACAGCCGGGCGGCACTGCTCGCGCTCATGTCGCGGCGGATGTCGTCGATGCTGCACCTTTGATGGCGCAGCGCGCCCATCAGTTCACGCTGAACCCGCGACACGAGGGCCTCGACCGTGTCCCCTTCCTCGACCGAGATCGACAGTGGCGCGACATTGACCATCATGCCGCCGGAATTGCGCAGCAACGACGTGGTCCGGCCGGACAGGGGAACGTGCACGAGTACATCGGTTTTTCCGGTCAGGCGCGACAGGTAGCAGGCGAATGCGGCGATGATGGTGGCCGCGGCCGCCGCCGTTGCCTGCCTGCCGGACCCGTGGAGGCCGGTAGTCGCCGCCTCGGACAGCACGGCGCTTTCGACCTTGCTCCTAGCCACCGCCGGCGCGGGCCGCTCGGCC
This sequence comes from Rhodococcus sp. MSC1_016, assembly GCF_023667485.2. Taxonomy (NCBI): domain Bacteria; kingdom Bacillati; phylum Actinomycetota; class Actinomycetes; order Mycobacteriales; family Nocardiaceae; genus Rhodococcus; species Rhodococcus sp. MSC1_016. Next base: position 6,802,514 of record NZ_JAMOZI020000001.1, on the reverse strand, counting down.
AGAGTCGATCCCTCTACGGCCTCGATGCGTTGTGCCCAGTACGTCCGATCCGCCGTGTACCTATCCGAGGATCGGTAGCGGGCATCGATGTCGTACAGCTCGCGCAGGGTCGCCGCCCGGCTCTGGTCCGGCTCCCGCGCGCTCACCGAGGCCGAATACCGGTGCGCGATGCGGCTGAGCATCGTCATGGCAGCGTATCCGTCCAGGGCGACGTGGTGGATGCGGCTGTACCAGAGGTAGTGCGACTCGCCCACACACAAGATCGACGTCTCGACCAGTCGATCGGCCTCGAGGTCGAGGGGGGTTCGGTAGTCCTTGTCCATCCAGTCGTGGGCAGCCGCGACCGGGTCGTTCTCGCCGCGGAAGTCGAGGAAGGCGATCGACGTGTCGGTCGTGTGGTCCACGTACTGCATCGGCCGGCCGTCGACCTCGACCACCTTCAGAAAGGGTGACTGAAATTCGCGACCGGCGGCGACGGTTTCCCTCCGCAACAGGTCGACGTCGAGGTCGCCGTGCAGCTCCACGTACTGCGCGATCGAAATCGGCACCGCGGGCTCGAGTTGCTGCGCGAACCACGTGGCACGCTGCGCCGCGGACAGCGGGAAGAGTGCCGCGTCCGGATTGTGCGTCAGGGGGCTGGGCGTGTCGAGACGTTTCACGGCGGCTCCTCCGCGTACGGTATCCCCGACCGAAGAAATCGTGGCCGCGTCCGAACCTGGACACGCGCTTGTGTGAGGCGGACGCTTCTCCCCGCCCCCCGGCTCATCCGTTCGGCTTCACCACAAAACACAACACTTCATGCTTGCATAGCTACACGCCTCTTTTGGGCGGATTCGGCCGGTCGCGATGACCGGTGTGTCAGGTCTGCTGAGCTGTGCAAACCTGCGATCATCCCGTTTCGTTCGACCGACTCCGCGTCCCCTCGATGCGCTGCCGCTGCCGGGCCCCGTACGCCGCCTCCGTGACGGCGGCGTCGTCCTCGAGGCCCGACCCGAGCGCCCCACCGATGGTGGCGATGGACGCCAGCAGCCAGGCGAGCGTGAGGTAATCGGAGAAGTTGACCCCGTGCCCCAGAATGCGGGACAGCAGTTCCGGGGGAAGAGTGAGGCACGCCGTGAACAGCAGCAGGCAGAACAGGGCCACGTGGAGGACGATCACGCCGATGACCAGGGTGACGACGGTTGCGGTGTTGTACAGCACCGAACGGTCGCGTTCCTCCGGCGACCGAGGCCGCTCCCAGAGTTCATGATCAAGGATCAACCAGAGAATCATCGCCACGATCGACAGGACCGTTGCCGCACTCATACGCCACGGACCCATCGTGTCGGCGAACATCCAGATCGTGCTGGTAGCCAGCGCGACAGCACCAGTGGCGAAGGCGCCGACGAGGACCTTCGACAGTCCGGTGACCAAGCGCCACGGCCGGTTGGCCCGCACCATCCCCGACAGCAGTCGAAGTCGCCGCAGACCCGAGGGCGCGAAGTACCGGATGCCGTCCTCAATCTCCACACACGGGAACCGTCGCGCCGCGCCCGGCGCCGTCAGTTCCGGTTCACCGAGGATGCGGGCGATCGCGAGTTCGGTGACAGTGCGGACGCGGCCCTCGATGTCGACTCCGCCCACCCCGACGACCGAGATCAGCGCAAAAAGGTGGTCGGCGCTGACGTCGGCGACCACCGGCAGGGTGTCCTCGCGGCGCGGCAGATCGGTGAGGTACACGACGATGTCTTCCCCCTCGGAGGACGGATCGACCGCGTCGATGACATCTGCGAAGTTCGCTTGCTCGTCTGAGAGGTACGGCTTGCTGCGCACGCACGCCGTCCACCGGCGCTCGAGCCGGTCACGGCTCCGCAGGCGCTCGGGCAGGTACTCCGCGACGCGTTCCGCGAGAGCCTGAGGCTTGCCCGGATCTGCGATCAACAGCACCGAAGCCTGCTCACCTATGGCACCGGGCCCTCCCTGCAGATGCTCGTTCGCCTTCACCTCGTTCGCGTACCCGCTCGTTCCGACCCGAAACTAGTGGCGCGGTCTTTCCGCCGCACGGCAGTCGCCACCTGATCTGCGAGCGGACTGTAGCAAAACGGGACACTGCCACCGATGTGAGCCAAGTTACATTGCCAGGGAGGAATCAGCTCAGGAATTCAGTAGTTATGTAAGGTGGCTATGAGTATCTACAAGGCGCGCCGCGGGCCATGGAACGAACGTGACCGATTCCGGCCATCAGCGCCATCGCGAGAGAACCAAGAGTTGAGCAATCTCCGACCCGAGATCGAAGCGTCGTGGCGACGGTGTGAAGTTATCGGCGTCTCGTCCGGCGATGACGACCTTCCCTACACGCCGGACGTGGATCGCGACAGCCGGTTGAGAAGAGCCGCCGATCCCGTGATCGACAACCTCGTCCTCCATCTGCTGGACGCCCCCGCGACCATCCTGCTGGCCGATTCCGCCGCGCAGATCGTCGACCGCAGGGCTGGCAACGCTGGGTTGCGAGCGCGTTTGGACCGCGCCTACGTGGCACCCGGATTCCGGTATGCCGAGGAGGACACCGGCACCAACGGGATCGGCACCGCGTTGGAGGAGCGACGACCGTTCCAGGTCAGCGGTGGCGAGCACTACCGTGAGGCGCTACAGAGCCTGGCGTGCGTCGGTGTTCCCATCATCCATCCGATCACCCGCACCGTGGAGGGGATACTCGACATCACCTCCAACCTGTCGGATTCCAACGCGCTGATGGGCGCCCTGGCGAAATCAGCCGTTCGCGAAATTCAGTCGCGCCTCTATGCCGAGTCCTCCGATCGCGAGCAACGGCTTCTCCAGTCCTTCCTGCAGGCCTCTCGCCGCGGCTCCTCCGCAGTGGTGTCCTTGAACCAGGATGTCATCATGACCACTCCGATGGCCGCGCAGATCATCGACACGTCCGACCAAGCGCTCCTCTGGGATTGGGCATGCCGAATGCTCGCCGGCCGCGACGAATTCATCGGGGAAGTCAGGCTCGCCGACAACGTCACGGTATCCGCGACTGCACGTAGAGTCGGAGACTCCCGATCGCCGGCGGGCATCGTCATCGAGATGCGGCAGCATCTCCGCGATACGAAGAAGTCGTCCGCCCGTCAATTGGCGTCAGCCTCCGCCGTCGAAAAACGCGCGGAGACTGTCAAGATTCCCGGCCGCAGCTTGTCGACGAAACGACTGCAGACCGAACTCGAGCGGCTCGCCTCGATCGACGCGCCTGTCCTCGTCACCGGAGAACCCGGCGTCGGCAAGTTCTTCGCCGCGACCGCCCTCCACCGGATGCAGGATGCCGACGGCCGTTTCACCGTGTTCGACGCTGCTACCGCCTCTGTCGACCCCGACGCGTGGATTACCGGACTGGTCAATTGGAACAAGGTCGACGGCGCCCTTATCATCCGGCACCTCGATCTCCTGCCGGAAAAACTGGTCCCCAACGTCTGCGCGGTCCTCAGTGAGGCAGTCGACCATCGCGCGCAGATCATTGCCACCGCGGGCGAAGCGATCCGTCAAGGTCCCGCCGGACGACTGTGCGATCACTTCATGCGCCGCATCGAGATCGATCCACTGCGACTTCGGTCCGAAGATATCGCCGACATCAGTGTCGCCCTACTACGTAAGCACTCCCCCGACCGAAACGGCCTGCGACTGCAACCCGCTGCTCTGCAACTGCTGGTCGCGCGGGACTGGCCGGGAAATGTCCGAGAACTCGAATCGGTTCTGGCGTCCTCGCTCCTGCGGTCGATGGGCTCCGACATCGGAGTGCAGCATCTGCCCGACGGTTACCGCGACGGTGATCTACGCCGCCGAAATGCCTCGACGTCGCTCGAATTGGCGGAGCGTGACGCGTTGCTCAAAGCACTCGTCGAGACCGACGGCAACAAACTACTGGCTGCGCAACGCCTGGGGGTAGCTCGCTCCACCCTCTACCGCAAAATGCGCGCCCTGGGGATCGACGGGAGCCGGTTCCTTCCGCAGTAACGCCAGTCGATGACGGAACCGTGCCGAGCGCGAGATGGAGCGTCAGTCACCGGCTCGCGCCCAGGCCTCGAGCATGCGCCTCGCAATCGAGGCTGCACCGGGCAACAACACGTGCGCCTTCGTCGAACTCGTCCAATCCCCGGCAGCCAGAGCCTCCCGTACCTCCGCGCGGGTGCACCAGACAGCTTCGCCGATCTCGCCATCCCTGAAGACGAACTCGTCTCGGGGGTCGGCCGTCGCATGGAATCCGAGCATGAGGGAGCGCGGGAAGGGCCAGGGCTGACTTCCGACGTAGACCACATCGGAGACCGTGAGACCGACCTCCTCTGCAACTTCCCGTGCCACACAGCTTTCCAGAGACTCGCCCGCCTCGACGAAGCCCGCGAGCGTCGAGAAATTCCGTGCCGGCCAGTTCGCCTGACGCGCCAGCAGGACTCGGTCTGCCCCGTCGTGCACCAGACAAATGATCGCGGGATCGGTACGCGGATATTCCTCCCGACCGCACGCCGTGCACACGCGCATCCAACCACCTGAGGTGATCGTTGCCGGCGCCCCATCCTTGACGCAGAAAGGGGCGTCGTCCTGCCACGTCAGCAAGGCCATCGCTGTGACATACCGGTCGGTGTCGGCAGCGTCGAGGATTGCTCCGTGTGAGCGCAGGTCACCGAGCTCGACCACGGTTCCTGTCGTGGAATTGTCAGCGAGGGACTCGTCCCGCACCGCCCACTCGTGAACCGAGCCACAGACGCCGAGCAGTACGGCGTGCGCGGGAGGCTCGGCGTAGAAATCGGTGGCCGGTTCCAGCATCAGTTGTCCGTCTACAAGCCGGACCTGACCACGCCCGTTCACACGAAGTATTCGCGCATCCGGCCACGCCTCCACCCACGCGGTCGAGTCGTCACGCACCGAGACGGGACGGCTCACCGGCACAACGTGATTCAACATGGTGAATTCTCCCTGACTTCATAATTCGAACGTGGCACTCCCGGTACCCGGCTTAAGTTCCCGGTCAGATCAGTACAGGGATTGCTCCCACAACGCCACCGTCTCCGGAGCGTTCTCCACCATGGGGTAGTGCCCGGCTTTGCCCCGCACGGTCCTCAGGTTCCCGTGCGGCAAGGCCACCAATGTGTCCCCTAGGTACTCTGCCGTCACGAAGGGGTCGCTTTCACCCACGATCAGGGTGGTAGGCCCTTCGTAGGTGCCTATCCGGTCGAGGAAGTCGGGGCTGGTCCAGTTCTTCAGGTAGGACTCCCACGTCGCCTGGTCCATCGTCGAGCGGTTGCGGTCGGCGAGGTTCTTCAAATCTGTCTCGTCGATGTGTGGTGCCAGTGCGCCCCGGATGGCTGCACCCGGATCTGCCCAGGCCGCGGCGAAAGATTCGTAGGTCGCCTGGTCCAGAGGGGTACCCGCCGGGGACACGGGCGTCAGTGCGACGACCGAGGTCACGCGTTCAGGTGCGAGGGTCGCCACCCGAAGAGCTGTGGTGCCGCCCATCGAATGTCCGAGTACGGAAAAGGTCGACCATCCGAGCTGGTCGGCGGCGCCGAGGGCGACCGCGGCCATCCCGTCGATTCCGTCGGCCGGCGCCTCGGGACGGTTCACCCCGTATCCCGGAAAGTCGACGTACGCGTAGGTGAAGCGGGACTGATCCGTCAGGGCGCGTGCTTTGAGCCACACGCTGCTGTCCAGCGCCCAGCCGTGCAACACCAAGACCCGATGGTCACCGTTTCCTTCGATCGCTGCAATCGCGTTCACTGCCGTACCTCCCTGTCGGCGACGCTGAAACTCCAGCCGTCGGTTGATCACTCCGAACGAACCTAGAACCGCAGTAAGGCGTCGGCGTGTCCGATTGTGAAACACACCCACGCGGCGGATGCATGTGCCATTTTCGGACACTTTCCGCGCCGGACGCGCACATAGTGTGGCGCCACCTGCCTGCTGAACAGACTTGCCCATGACACGAAGGAGAACACACCATGGCACTCGATCCTGCGGTCAAGAATTTGATAGACACTCTGAACGAGCAGGGACTGAAGTCGTTCGAGCAGATGAGCATTGCTGAAGTCCGTGAGGTCGTCGAGTCCTTCAGCGGCCTCCAGGCACCGAAGGCAGACGTCGCGCGTGTTGTCGATACGGTCTACCCCGGACCCGGTGGCGATCAGGCAATTCGCCTCTACATCCCGGAGTCCGACACTCCGCTGCCGGTCGTGGTGTACATCCACGGTGGTGGCTGGGTCGCCGGCAGCCTCGACGTCACCGAGCAGCCATGCCGCGCGCTGGCATCCGACGCGCACGTCATCGTCGCCGCACCGAGTTACCGGAAGGCACCCGAGCACAAGTTCCCTGCCGCACCCGGCGATGCGTTCGCCGCACTGAACTGGGTGGTCGAGCACGCAGCCGACTTCGGTGGCGACAGCACGCGGGTAGCCGTCATGGGCGACAGCGCCGGAGGCAACCTGGCCGCGGTCACGGCCCTCCGAGCGCGCGACAACGGCGGCCCGGCATTGCGCGCTCAGGTATTGATCTACCCGGTCATCGACGGCACGGCACGATTCCCGTCGCGCGAGGAGAACGCCGAGGGGTACTTGATCACCACGGCAGCGATCGACTGGTTCTGGGAGCAGTACCTGGCCACGCCGGAAGACGCTGAGAATCCGTACGCCTCCCCGGCCAAGGCCGCGGATCTGTCTGAACTTCCCACGACCTTGCTGTTGCTCAACGAATACGAGGTCACTCGGGACGAGGGCGTGGACTACGGCCGGCGGCTGGCCGACCATGGCGTCCCCGTGCAGGTCGAACTGTATGAAGGCCTTGTCCATGCCGTGTACTGGATGACCGGTGCCATTCCGCGCAGCGCTGAACTGCACAGCGCCGTCGTCGAATTCCTCGGCAAGCAGTTCGCCGACTGAAACACTGCCCGAGCGAGTACGCAATTGCCCCTAGAGGTTCTATCCCTCCGAGTGGTCACCACCCAACGCAATGTTACGTATATTTGTAATAGACTCCTTTATTGCGGAAAATCACCACGACTGTCATAGTCATAAAAATGCTTCCTGTGCAGCGAAAGAGGTTCCAGTGGAACTCACACCCGGCGCTCTCCATGGTCTGCGCGTCATCGATCTGACGACCGTGATCATGGGCCCCTTCGCCACCGCAACCCTCGCCGACATGGGCGCAGACGTCATCAAGGTCGAGAGCCTCGACGGTGACATGAGCCGAGATATAGGTTCCCGCCGCCATGACGGGATGAGCGCTCTGACACTCAACCTCCAGCGCAACAAGCGCAGCATCGCGATCAACCTAGCCTCCGAGGAGGGCCGCGAGATCCTCGACGATCTGGTGCGCAATGCCGATGTGCTGGTGACTAATCTACGGCCACGCTCCCGGCAGAAGTTGGGCATCACCTATGAGCGGCTCTCGGAGAACAATCCGGGACTGATCCTCTGCACCGCACAGGCATACGGCTCCGAAACCGCCTTTCGCGACTACCCCGCCTACGACGACATCGTGCAAGCAGCGTCCGGCGCCGCGAAACTCACGGAACTCATCGACGGTGAACCTCGCTACGCGCCATACGTCATTGCCGACAAGGTCGTCGGTCTCTACATCGTCATCGCCGTCCTCGCCGCCGCGATGGAGAAGAGCCGCACCGGCCTCGGCCAGGAGGTCGACGTGCCGATGGTCGACGCAATGATCGGTTTCAACCTCGTCGAACACTTCGGTGGCCACACCTTCGCCCCGGCCGAAGGGAACTTCGGATGGGCACGCGTGCTGACACCGGAACGAGTCCCACACCAAACGGCCGACGGCTGGATTTGCATTATGCCGTACTCGGCGAAGAACTGGAACGACTTCTTCACCATCGCCGGCCGCGACGACCTGGTGAACAATCCCCGCTACGCCTCGGTGAACGACCGCCACACTCACATGGGCGAACTTCTCTCAGCGATCCGAGAGGCCGTCCCGAGCCGAACCACCCAGGAATGGCTGACCTTGTGTGAAGCACACGGAATTCCCGCGTCCGACCTACTCGATCTCGCCCACGCGCACGAAAACTCCTACGTCCTGGACCAAGAACTGATCACCAAGCGTGAACATCCCACCGAAGGCGAGTATTACGCCACCCGCACTCCGTTCACGATGTCGCGCACACCGATCTCATTCAGCCGGCACGCTCCCCTGCTCGGCGAGGACACCTTCACGATCCTCGAAGATCTCGGTTACTCCGCCGATCGCGTCCATGCACTGGCCGATACATCCGTCGTGAGGGCGACGTCGCCTCAGGGGACCTCCTCCTAGACGGCGCCCTTGTGCAGTAGCGCTCACGGGGCATCGACCAGGCCGTGTCTGCAATTCGGATGCCCATTGGCCAGGTTTCAAGCCGAACGACATTCACGAACTCCTGATTGCCGTCGCCAGTCGTGCGCCGGCCACGTGGCATCGTTCGTCGTCCATCGTGGCCACCAGGTACACGGCGCGATCGGCAAAACCCGCGTGGACGAGCTGCGGGAATCTACCAATCCCGCCCTGGCCGGCGCTCGCAATTCGGATCCGCCCAAGACTTGTAAAAAGAACTCCGTGGAAGCGTCAATTCACTTCCACGGAGTTCTTCGTTTCTCGAGCACGTCGCGTGTCGGTGGAGGCGGCAGTTCGCTTCTCCCTGAGGGTGTTGCCTGCCTCGGTGTGATCGGTCGTCTGCTGAGCCAGCGCCTGCACGGCAGCGGGTATTTCGAGCAGCCTGTCGAGGCTGGTGCTGTCGCTCGCGCAGGAGCCTCGTGCCCATCCGTACCGAGTGAGGCGTATCGCTGCCACCCGGCCAGGAGCGCGGGCTTCGTCGAGCAGCCACGTGCCACCGTCACCCCGGACGATTCCCACTTCACGAAGCTCCCTTTCACCGGCAACGCGGAGGTCGCACCTGGGGGCGAGGTCGCATCCGGCACCGATGGCAGGGCGGTTTGTCTCGAGAACCCGCCGCGTAGGAAGAGGACTGGACGATCCATGAGTGTATTTCCCCAATCTTTACTGCGATCGATCCTTCGACTGGTGCTCGACCGGTGCACATACGAACTCGGCGGCGGCCTAAACCGGTGTAGACCGGTATAGACCGCCGCCGCGAACACTTTCACCCCTTGTCGCCGAGAACCTTCGCCTTCATACGCATGCTGCGCATTTGAGGTTCAGGCGAGGCCCAACTTGGGACGCAGCCACTGGGCGATCCGGCTCAGCGCTTGATCCGCCTCGGGTGCCCGACCCGCATTGAAGTGGAATACGTGCTGTTGCTCATCGACCACGTCCAGCACCACCTCGCCGCTCACCTTCTCGATCAATTCGGCCAACCGACGTGAGTCGTCGAGAAGCGTCTCATAGCCTCCGACCGATACGTACACCGGAGGGAAGTCGGTGTAGTCGCTGAGCAGTGGGTTCGCCCGCGGGTCCGTTGCATCTGCGGGTTCGGAGAGAAACATTCCCCGCATCGTTTCCAGAACCGCCCTCTTGGCCAAAACGTCGACTGCGTCGTTCGATTCGACTGTCATCCCCTTGATCTCCATATCGAGCCATGGTGAAAGCGCGACGACGGCAGCAGGAGTGGGAAGGTTTAGACCCGCGAGCTCGAACGTTGTCGAGATCGCGAGATTGGCACCCGCCGAGTCGCCGGCGGTCGCCGTGTACTCCGCCTTGTAACCCTGCGTGCGGAGCCACTTCTGGACGGCCATGCAATCTTCGAGTTGGGCTGGGTGCTTGTGCTCCGGCGCGAGCCGGAAGTCCACGATCAGGGCGTGAACACCCGTCAGCTTCGCCAGGTGTGCTGCAAGCTTGCGGTGTGAGAAGCGTGAACCCGTCGCGAAGCCGCCACCGTGGGTAAAGACGATTACGCGGTCTTCGGCGGCCCCCAGAGGCTTGGCCCACATTGCCGGCACACCGTTGGCTGTCACTTCCTCATAGGTGACATCGGTAGGCTCGATGGTCGGAAGATGCCACTCTTCGAACATATCTCGCTGACTGGCGAGGTCCATTCCTTCGGACCGGGTCAGCCACGACGCGTACAGGTCGTTGAGGAACAGAGATTCTTTGCTCACGGACATGTGTTGCTCACTTTCATCACTACTCGAGGGAGGGAGATTGACTGTTCAGGAAAGCGCGAAGCCCTTGTATCCCGCACACACGGTCTCGTCCCACTTGGCCAGGTAGAGGGGAAGACCACCGGGGTAGTTCAGCAACTGCCGCGGCTTACCCGGGACGTTGGCACCCATGTACCAGGAGTCGGCTTTGTCGTAGAGCGCCTCGGCCGTCAGCTCGGCGACGTGATCGGACCAGGCAGCATCCGCATCCGCCTCGGATTCGATACGGCTCAACCCGTTGTCCCGCATGTAGTCGATGGTGTTGATGACGAGGTCACCTTGGATCTCGGCGCAGCTGGGCCCGTTACAGAAGCCCGACGGGCTGAGTGGTCCGTAGAGGAACAGCAGGTTGGGGAATCCTGCCGTCGCGACCCCAAGGTTTGCCCGTACACCGTTCGACCACTTGTCCCGGAGCAATGTGCCGTCGGTGCCGCGAATGTCGATGGCGGTCAGGCCACCGGTGACGGCGTCGAAGCCCGTTGCATAAACGATGATGTCGAACTCGTGCTCTTCCGAAGCGGTCTTCAGCCCGGTGCGCGTGATCGTCTCGATCGGGTCCTCGTGCAGATCGACGAGACGCACGTTGTCCTGGTTGAAGATGTCGTAGTACGTCTGCTCGAGCGAGGGGCGCTTCACGCCGAAGGGGTACGCCTTCTTCATCGGCGCCAGCTTCTCGGCGATCACCGGGTCCTTGATCCGGGCACGCGTCCGGTCACGCCAGAATTCGTAGGCCGTGTCGTTTGCAGCATCGTCGACGAAGACGTCTTGGTACGTTCCGAGCCAGAACTCGAAACCGTGCTCCCACAGTCGCTCATAGGTGGCGGTTCGCTCTTCGTCGCTCACCTCGAGGGCTGACTTGGGAATGAAGTCGAAGTCGAAGCCGGAGAATGACGCCGGACGACGACTGAACCTGTCCGCCAGATCGGACTTGATCTTCGAGTTGTCCTCGTCGGAGAGCCGACGCTGGCGCATCGGGAGCGCCTGGACGGGGGTGCGCTGGAAGACGGTCAGCTGTGCGGCTTCCTTCGACGCCTCCTGAGCGACCTGCACGCCACTGGCGCCGGTACCGATGATGGCGACTCGCTTTCCTGCGAAATCGATTCCGCCTTCGGGCCACAGACCGGTGTGGTGGTTGATCCCTGCGAAGCTGTCCATTCCCGGGAGATTCGGGAAGATCGGCTTTGCTGCGAATCCGGTGCACAGAACGAAGTACTGACAGACGAAAACGTTTCCGTTTTCCGCGATCACGGTCCACGTGTTCGCCGTCTCGTCGAACTCGGCGGAAGCGACCCGGGTGTTGTAGTAAATGTCCTTGCTCAGGTCGAGCTTCGCATCGACGTACTTGAAGTAGCGGCGCAGTTCGTCACCTCCGGGATAGAGCTCGGAGAAGGCGAATTCATCCCACAGGTCGGGGCGGGTGAACTGGTAGATGGGACCTTCGCTGTCTACTCGGGCACCCGGGTAGCGGTTCCAGTGCCAGATCCCACCCAGGTCCTCACCCGCCTCGACTACTTTCACCGAGTACCCTCGACTCCGCAGATTCTCGAGCTGGTACAACCCGGCGAATCCTGCTCCTACAACGAGGACGTCGAGTACCTCGGTTACGGCTGGTGCGGTAGTGCTCATTGTTGTCTCCTCTTGTTACCAATTGCTGCTTGGGGTCTGCTGCCTGGGGTCTGTGTATTGCGCTCTGCGTCGCAGATTGTGGTGAGCTGAAGTATCGGAATCCTGTCCGGCGCGGCTTCTAGGTCCAGCGGACATACGCGGTCTTGGTGGTTGTGAAGAAGGTACGTGCGGCCTTCCCCTGTTCTCGGCTCATGCTGCTCGAGCTCTTGAGCCCACCGAACGGCACATGTGGCTCGACACTGCTGGTCTCGCGATTGATGTGCACCAACCCCGATTGTGTGCGCCGGATGAAGGTCATCGCGGTCGCGATGTCTCTGGTGAACACTCCGGAGGACAGGCCGTAGTCCGTGTCGTTCGCGGCCTTCAGCGCATCGTCGAAATTATCGACTTCCTGCACGGTCACGACCGGTCCGAAGATCTCCTCCCGGACGAGCCTGCTCTTCTCCGACACTCCGGTCAGGATGGTGGGTGCGATATAGCAAGTGTCGGAATCGAACTCCCGCCTCGTGAGAAACTGGACGTTCTCGTCGCGGGCGAGTTGCAGGTAGCCGGCCACCGTGTCACGTTGCTCCACCGAGGCTAGTGGGCCGATATCGGTGGCCGCGTCGTACGGATTACCGACGACGAGCGCGTCAGCGTGCTTCACCAGCAGTTCTTGTAGTTTGGGAGCGACGGCGCGGTCGACGTAAACCCGGCTCGTCGCGGTGCAGCGCTGTCCCGTGTGGAGCATCGCGCTCTTCACGATCTGTAGCGCTGCATCCTCGACATCGGCGTCGGCGAGAACAATGGACGGGTTCTTGCCGCCAAGCTCGAGCTGGACCTTGATGTTGCGATCGGCGACGGCTTGACGGAGTCGCGACCCGACTGCACCCGAACCGGTGAAGGTCAAGGCTGCGAGTCGCGGGTTCCCGGTGAGTGCCGCCGAGAGCTTTCTACCACTGCCTGTCACCAGATTGACGACCCCCGCGGGCAACCCGGCTTCTGCGAGAATCCTCGTCAGGAACACTGCGGATCCGCAGGCCGGTTCGGCGGGCTTCCACACAACGGCATTCCCGAAACCTATTGCAGCCGCGATCTTCCACGCCGGAAGCGCGAAAGGAAAGTTCCACGGTGTGACTACACAGACGACACCGAGCGGCTCCTCTACCGTCATCAGCATCGTGTGTGAGTCGGCACTGGGGTATGTCTCTCCACTGGGTTGCAGTATTTCACCGGCGTAGTAGCGGAGGATGGCGACACTGCGCAGGACCTCGGCGCGTGCGTCACGGATCGCCTTCCCCATGTCTGCGGTGATTGTGAGGGCAGCTTCGTGAACGCGGCTTTCCAGAAGGTCAGCGGCAGAACGAAGATAGTTCGATCGCTCGATTGCTGTCGTCTCGGACCACGCTGGTTGAGCACCGCCTGCGGCCGCGTACGCAGCGTCGACATTGCCGGGAGTCGCTGAAGCGTAGATTCCCGTCACCCGGCGGAGATCGGAAGGATCTAGGCGCTCGAAAGTGTCGGTGGCGGTGCTCCATCGACCCGCGATATACAACGTGGTCCCGTCAGCGATCGACGACGGCAACGTTGGGCTGTCCAAGTTCACGGACATCTTTGTTCCCCGATCTGTGTAGGCGCAGAGGTTGTTGGATTCGCCCTCGGCGCGGAGGTGTTGTGTCTTGTCACCCGCACGCGCAAAGCGGCGGGTGTGCCGGTATGAAAATCTTCTCGGCAATCTTGTAGTGCGTGCTGTCACCGCGGGCGTGTCGATATCGGACGTTCCGGTCTCAGTGCAGTCGAGCGGCGGTAGTCGAAGTGACTGGGAATCCACTCTTTTGTGGCGATAGCCAGTGGGCGGCCAAAAGCCCTCGGACACCTCACAAAACGATTCAGCAATGACCACTCGAGTGACTTGGAACACGCTGTAGGGAAAGCATGACACCCGGCCTCTGAAAATACAATAGGGGAATTTTTTACGTATATAAGCAATCTTTGGAATGCATGCAGCGGGAAGATGCGAGCCAATCCGACTTGCCTTCAAGGACTTCGAAACCCAGCGCTCGAGAGCAGGTATGACCGTCACTCCCGGTCCCCGACGCCATTGTTCACTGAAGGGCACGTGGGGTGGCAGCCGCGACTGTGGCTGGAACTAATGCATTTTCATAGAAAAAAGACTTCACTGCCATATCGCCACCGGCAAGGTTGCCGGGCCACGCAAATCGCTAGAAAGGCACCTGGCGGAGGTGGGGTTCAGAATAAGAGAACGGCAAGCCCGTTCGTCTGAACCAACACCGCCGACCAAGTACTCACCGCGGCAAACCGCCAAGTAACTTCAACAGCGAGCCACTAGGGACTGAGGTCTGCCGCATTCGCCATTAGACGCCGACGAGAGGGCCTATGACTGGATTCCATTCGTAGATGCGCTCTCCTACGACGACGCCCTGCGTGACGTAAGGATCCTCCGCAAGCAGAGAACGCAAGGCGTCTTCGCTGTCCGCTTTGAACACCAGTAAGGCCCCGGCGCCGTCGGCCCAGGCGCCGGCCTCCTGCAGCACGCCTCGGGCAGCGGCATCCTTGACGAAAATCAGATGTTCAGCACGCGCAGCCTCTTTGACCGACGCATCGGTGGTATACGACCAGATCACAGCGAACAAGGCCATGGTTGCTCCTCAAACGGGGGAATGAAACGGCTCCGAATATGCGCATGAACTGCACACTCGAAGAGGGTAGAAGTACGGATGAGGTGACTCGTGTCCTATTTCGCGACACTGATTGCTCCATGAGTGGAGGTATGAAACGGAATCGGATCTGACCAGCGTGTCGCAACCGTCCGACGAGGCCCTCGATGACGTTCGCGCCGGTCTCACCGGAGCCGCACCTCTCCCGCCAAGAGGGAGATCCCCTGCTCCAGCGGCTCGAGTGCCGTTACGTTCAGGCCATGGTAGACGAGAAGGTATACGTGGTCGATCGTGTGGTCACAAAACCCGGACGTGCCCGGGAGTTCGTCGACGCGTACGTCACCGAGTACGTACCGGGGGGACGGACACGCGGAATGACCCTGGATCGAATTCTCGTCAGCCCCCCGATCTGGTGGGCGGACGAGCCCAACACCATCACGATCACGTGGGTGGTCGACGGGGTCGACGCCTGGTGGGACATGACCCGGCGGGGCCGCCCCGACCCGGAGCTCGGCCGGTGGTGGTCGCGGATGGACCCGATGATCCTCGACCGAACCCGTTCCATGGCGGCAGCGGCCGAGGACGTCGACGGTGTGTGCGATGTATAACGTCACGAGGGTCGTCCACTTCACCGAGGCAGCCGATGCCACTGCGCGGGAAGAGTACGCGAACAATGCGCGTCGAACCATCCTTGCCGCCGGCGTGGAACGGATACTCATCGCCCCGACTTTGCCGGGAGTCATCAACGGCGGCGACCTGATCGTGCACCTACAGCTCACCGACACCGCCAGCTGGCGGAACCGCGCGGACGACATCGACTCCGCACTTTCCCAGCCGATTGCCGACCGAGTCGACGGGGTCGAGTACGCCCCTGGACTCGGCGGTCGGGGGCCCGGACAGCATTCGAGCCGCCTGTACCGCGCACTGCTGCTCCGTGTGGAGTCGGGTACACCGGACTCCGTCGTCCAACGGTTCGAGCGGGAACTACTCCGGATGCCCGAACATATTTCGTCGATCACGGCGTGGCAGCTCAGCAGAGTCGACGCGGCCCTGGGTCCGCAGCGGTGGACTCACGTGTTCGAGCAGGAGTTCACCGACCATAGTGCCGTGTCGGGTCAATACCTGAATCATCCGATCCACTGGAGCGTCGTGGACCGGTGGTTCGATCCCGAGTGCACCGACATCATCGTCCGAGACCGGGTGTGCCATACCTTCTGTGAACTCGACGACCTCGTCATCCCCGACCGGTAGTTCCCCCGAAAAGCGCTGTGGTGCGGCCGGACCGGTGACCGGTCGACCGCACCACAGGTAGCGCGGGTGCTATGCGTTACCGAGTACGTCGCGCACCATTTCCCAGATCTGTTCGCGCGCCGGCGCGGTGAGCGAGAGCGAAGGGAAGGTCAGGAATCCGTGGAAGAGTCCGTCGAACCGGTGGTGCCGGACTCGGACACCGTCCGCGGTGAGGCGCGCCGCGTACGCGTCACCCGATGAGCACGGCGGATCGAGTTCGGCGGTAATCACCACCGCCGGCGGCAGACCGGCCAGTGTCTCCGCCCGGGTGGGAACGAGACGCGCATCGTCGGTCCCGTTCGGCGCGTACTGCTGCCAGTACCACTTCATCGCCTTGGTGGTGTTGTAGTACCCGGTCCCGTAGAGGCGGTACGACTCGGTGTCGAAGTCGTCGTCGATCACCGGATACAGCAGCACCTGCGCGGCGACGGCCGGGCCACCCCGGTCGCGGGCCGCAATCGCGACCGTCGCGGCGAGGTTACCTCCGGCGCTGTCGCCCGCCAGTGCGATCCGGGTGGGGTCACCGCCGTATTCGGCGGCGTTCTTCGAGGTCCACTCCAGGGCGGCGTAAACGTCGTCGTGCGCGGCCGGGCCGGCATGCTCGGGAGCCAGGCGGTAGTCGACCGACACCACGACCACGCCGGCACCTTGCGCCATGGAACGGCACAGTTCGTCGTGACTGTCGAGGTCACAGAACACGAACCCGCCACCGTGGGCGAACACCACCACAGGCAGTTCCGGATCGTCGCGATAGGGCCGGAAGATTCGTAGCGCGAGGTTGCCGTCGGCAGTCTCGATCGTGAGATCGGTGACCTCACGCATGTCCGGCAGTTGCTGCAAGGGCGCCCGCCGGTCGCGGATCAACTCACGCAGTTCGGTGGGCGGCACAGCCGTAATGTCCGGAAACCCGGCATTCAGGGTGGCGAGCATCGCTGCAACTTCGGGATGCAGGGTGGGTCGAACTGCCATGGTGTGGTCTCCTGGTCGGTCGGCGCGTTCCTGCGGTCACGGTAAGCGCGCCGCCGGATGAGCCGGAACCAGGATTCCCGATCAGCGGTCGCCCATCATCCCTTTCAGTTCATGATCCATCCGCCGTCGATGGCGGAGACCATACCGACTATTTCCAGACATCCCAGATCGGGATTACAGGGACGAGTGTTTTCTAGCCGGAGGCGGCACCGAGGGCCGCCTGAGTGAGCTCAGCCGCAGGGTCTTTCGAGCCGAATGTGAAACGGGACCGGTAGCTTCTCACAATCAAACCCCAGCCTGCGGCCCGTGAGTGGTTAACGAGTGCAGGGACTCGTTAACCACTCACGGGCGGCGGAGCCGCCTCACCGAAGGGTCAGGACACTCTTCCCGACGGTTCGGCGGTGTTCGAGATCGAGCAGGGCCTCGGCCGCCGCCTCGAACGGGTACCGCGTCGGCTCCGGAATCGTCAACGCGCCCGATGCGAGCAAGGGACACAATTCGATCCACTGCGCCGACAGTCGTCGGGGGTCCTCGGCCCACCACGAGCCCCACGCGACTCCGACTGCGGACGCGTTCTTCAGGAGCAGTCGGTTCACTTTCACCGAGGGGATGTCCCGGCCGGTGAAGCCCATCACCAGAATCCTCCCGCCCGTCGCCAGCGATCGGACGCTGTCGGTGAAGCGATCGCCCCCGACAGGGTCGACCACGACGTCCACCCCGCGGCCGTCGGTGATCGCGAGGACCTCGTCCCGCCAGTTCCCGGTGGCCACGACGTCGGAGGCGCCGAGACTCCGCACGTACTCCGCCTTCTCCTCACTGCTGACGACCGCGATGGTCCGCGACGCGCCCAGGTGAGGCGCCAGTGTCATCGCGGCGGTGCCGATGCCTCCCGCAGCGCCGTGGACGAGCACCGACTCCCCCTTCTCGAGACGCCCACGACGAACCAGTGCGAAATGCACGGTGAGGTAGTTGAACAGCAGGGCAGCGCCCGCGGACATCGAAATCGTGTCGGGGAGAGAAAAAGTCGTCTCCGGCGGCAGTGCGACCAGGTCGGCCATGGCGCCGCCCACACCGGTCAATCCGACGACCCGGTCCCCCGGAGAATATCCGCTGCCGACAGGCGCTGACCGCACGATCCCGGCGACCTCGCCGCCGGGGACGAAGGGCAATTCCGGCTTGTACTGATACCGACCTTGGGTGAGAAGCAGATCCGGGAATGACACCCCGACCGTATGAACCTCGACGAGGATCGCGGAGTCGTCCGCGACGGGTTCGTCGACCTCGACCGGGGCGAGCGCCCGGGGACCGTCGAGCGCGGTGACCATCAGTGCGCGCACGCGGTTGCCCCCGCTCCTGTGATCGGGAGTTCGCGGACGGCAGCCCGGCGCAGCTTTCCGACTTCGGTACGCGGGAGGTCGGATCGGAAGTCGACGACTTTGGGTGCCGCGTAGGGCCCAACGCGCTGCGCCACAAGGTGTTTCAGTTGCGTGACAAGGTCGCCGTCGTCGGCCCGAGTGTCCGCGCGGACGACGACGGCCCGGACCACTCCGCCGCGAATCGGATCGTCGTACGCGACTGCCGCGGCGTCGGCGACCGCCGGGTGCTGCAACAGCGCGTTCTCGACCTCGACCGGGCTGATGTTGTGCCCCGACGCGATGATCATGTCATCGTCCCGGCCCAGTATCTGCCACCGCCCCTGTGGGTCTGTGACGGCACGGTCCTCGGTGAGGAATACGTCGCCGCGCCAGCGGTCGGCCCACAGGTCGGGGGCGTTCTCGTAGCCGCTGGACATCTGGTGCCGAGGCTTTCGTACCGCGATCAATCCCGGTTGGCCGTCGGCTACCGGTTGACCGTCCCTGTCTGCGAGGAAGGTGTCGAAACCCGGAATCGTGGCGGACATCCAGCCCGGACCGGACCGCGTTTCGGTGCCCTGGGTGTCGCCCAGGAGCATGCCGACCTCGGACAGTCCGTACCCGTTGCGCACGACGGGGGCACCGGTGCCGGCCCACTCCGCGGCGACCGCTGCGGTGAGCGGTTCACCGGCAGCGGCGACTGTCCGGAGGGATGACGGCACCCTGTCCTGCCCGAAGGTCGCCGTCAGTCGCCGCAGGGCGGCCGGGGCGGTGGTGAGGATCGTGGCCTTCTCTTCCCGGATGACGCGATGCCAGGCCTCGGGGACGAACTTCCCGGAGTACATGACCCGCGGCACGCCCAGCGCCATGACGGCGGCG
Organism: Rhodococcus sp. MSC1_016; assembly: GCF_023667485.2. Taxonomy (NCBI): domain Bacteria; kingdom Bacillati; phylum Actinomycetota; class Actinomycetes; order Mycobacteriales; family Nocardiaceae; genus Rhodococcus; species Rhodococcus sp. MSC1_016. The sequence continues at coordinate 6,783,629 of NZ_JAMOZI020000001.1, read as the reverse complement.
CCGGTGCTGTACAGCCCGAACGCCCACGCCGGATCCGACGTCGAGAAGACGACGCTGTTGCGGGTCGCCCCGAGAACGACCTTCGCGTAGGGCATGACCGAGACGAAGGCGGCGTGGGTCATGGTGCACGCCTTCGGTGTTCCGGATGTTCCGCTGGTGAACAGCAGGGTGGCGGTGTCCCCGAGTGCCGTGGTCGCGAGCGGGCCGTCGGCGTCGGCCCGGTCGACCTCGGTCCAGAAGGACCGGTCGTCGTTGCCGGCCGCGACGTCGCCGACGACGAACACCGCGGGATCGAGTCCGTGGGTCGCCTGTGCTTCCGCGAGGGCCGGCCGGTACCGCTGATCGACCACGACCGCGCGGACTCCGGCCGCGTCGAGGCGCAGGCCGATCGCGTCCGGGGCGAACCCGCCGAACAGCGGCACGTACACCAGCCCGGAGCGCCACGCCGCCAGTGCGGTGATCCAACTCTCGACCTGTCGCGAGAGCAGTCCGCCGACGCGATCTCCCCGCGTCAGCCCCGCGCGTGCGAACACCCGTGCCGCCTTGGCCGCGAGCCTGTCGAGTTCGCGGTACGTCCAGCGGTCGGCCGAGCCGTCCTCGTGCCGGACGGTCAGCGCCACCCGCTTCGGATCGGCCGCGTAGCGGGTGCAGATCTCGTGGGCGGTGTTGAAGTCGCCACCGAACGGGTCGCGGTCCAGCAGAGATTCGATGTCCTGCCAGGCACCGGCGAGTGCGGACGATGCGAGTCTGTCGAGAGACATCAGTGATTCACCTTTGCAGTTTTCGTCAGGGTCAGGACCAGGACCGTGATGGCGCACGCCGCGGCGATGTACGCGGCCAGTGCCCATGAACCGTCCGTCTCCGCAGCGATCGCCACCGCGATGAACGGTGCGGGAGCACTGAACACGACACCACCGAACTGGTAGGCGACGGACGCGCCGGTGTACCGGACTTCGGCCGGGAACAGACCGGTGACGTAACCGGCCACCGCGGAATAGGTGACGGCGTGACCGATCGTAATGATGAGAATCATCGCCAGCAAAACTGCGGCACCGGCGCCGGTGGACAGCAACCAGAAGAACGGGTACGCGATCGCCGCCATGTAGAGGGACCCGTAGATCAACATCTTCCGTGCTCCGATCCGGTCCGCGATCATCGAGGCGTAGGGCACCGACAGGATGTCGAGGACACACGCGACGAGGATGCTCAACAGGATCGTCTGCCGCGAGATGCCGAGTTCCTTCGGACCGTACGACAGGACGAAGACGGTGACGAGGTAGAACGGCACGAGGGAGGCGGCCTGGGTGAGAATCCCGACGCCCAGCGCGCGCTTCTCACCCCGCAAGACCGCGAGGATCGGGAAGTCGGCAATCTTCTTGTTGCGCTTGACGTTCTCGAACTCCGGCGATTCGACGACCTTCAGTCGCACGTACATGCCGACCGCGACCAGTCCGGCGCTGGCGAGGAACGGAAGACGCCACCCCCACGCCTGTACCTGGTCCTCGGGAAGCTGCTCGACCAGCAGGAACGCGAGCGTCGCGAGCACGAGTCCGGCAGGTACACCTGCCTGCGGCCAGCTGCCGTAGAACGCCCGCTTCTCGCGCGGTGCGTGTTCGACTGCCATCAGCACCGCGCCGCCCCATTCGCCACCGACCGCGAAGCCCTGCGCCAGGCGCGCGAGGACGAGGAGCACGGGCGCCGCGAGGCCGATCGCTCCGTAGGTGGGGATGAGTCCGATCGCGACCGTCGACGACCCCATCAGCACCAGGGAGAACACCAGCATCTTCTTGCGGCCGATCCGGTCTCCGAAGTGCCCGAAGACGATCGCGCCTGCGGGCCGCGACACGAATGCGACACCGAATGTCGCGAACGCGGCCAGCGTTCCCGACAGCGGACTCAGCGACGGAAAGAACGCCTTCCCGAATACCAGGGCGGCCGCGGTCCCGAAGATGAAGAAGTCGTACCACTCGATTGCCGTTCCGACGAAGGACGCGAAGGCAACCTTCTGGGGTTTGACCCGAGTGACCTCCAGGTCGTCGATGACTCTCATATCGAATCTCCCATCGCTGCTGATGTGGGGCGGTGTGGCTGCCGTGTCGATCCGGTGCCACCGCGCTTGTGATCGGGCCGTCGGGCCTCGTCCAGGGCTCGCCGATCGGACATTGCCTCCGCGCCGTCACCCTGTGTGGCCACAGTCACAGGTCTAGCACACCGCACACACCATCGCAAGCATTCTTGTACCGATCGATCCAATTCGAGCTGCCAGATAAAAGTGCAGTACAACCAACTTGTAAGAAGGCTTTAGCGAACACTCTGGACTATTTTTGGATCGATCAGTACATTCCTTGTCATGAACGAGAACGATCACGACGCCGCCCGCGTCGCGCTGGTCTCCGGCGGGTCCCGCGGCATCGGGGCCGCCGTCACCACGGCCCTGATGCAGCGCGGCTGCCGGGTGGGATGCACGTATCGGACCAGACGTGACGAGGCCGAGAAGCTCGCCGCGGACGCCCCCGAACAGGTACTCCCGATCCGCTTCGACCTGCATGACGACACCACGGCGCCCACGGCGGTGGAATGCGTCGTCTCCCACTGGGGACACCTCGATTCGCTCGTCCTGAACGCGGGCCAGTGGTCGGGCGGGCGGCTCGTCGAGACGGACCCGGACGCCTGGTGGAGCGTGATAGAGACGAACCTCCGCGGCACCGTCGCCCTCGCCCGGGCCGCGCTACCCCACCTCCTCCACGGCAGGTCACCGAGCATCGTGCTGGTGTCGTCGGTCGTCGGCCTGATCGGTCACGCCGGCGACACCGCGTACGCGAGTGCGAAGTCCGCGATGATCGGCTTCGGTCGCTCACTCGCCAAGGAGGTCGCACCTGACGGCATCCGGGTCAACGTGCTGGCCCCCGGCTTCGTCACCACCGACATGACCGACGCGGTGCCCGACTCCGCACGCAGGCGCATCGAACGAGAAACCGTCCTCGGCCGATTCGGCACCGTCGACGAAATCGCGAAGGCCGCAGTCTTCCTCAGCGAAGACGCCACATTCTGCACCGGCTCCGTCCTCACCGTCGACGGTGGCTGGGCGCTGTGACGCCCTGCCTTCCGTCACCGCTCACCAACGAAAAGGAAGTTCACACCATGACCGCGACACTCCACACGGCCAGCCTCCCCGAGGAGGACTACATCACCCTCCGGGATCGCATCTTCGAGGCGATCTGGTCCGAACTCGATCCGCTGGAACAGCGAATCGAGGACGACGAGCAGGTTCCGCACGACATCGTCATGCCCATCCTCGACCGGATCGGCGCGCTCGGCCTGCTCGTCCCCCGCGAGTACGGCGGCAGCGGCCTCTCGATCGCCCAATACCTGCCGATCATCGCCGAATTCGCCAAAGTGCAGGGCGGGCTCCGGGTCATCGTCCACGTGCACAACTCCTTCGCCCACGCACTCTCCGAGATCGGCAGCGACCGGCAGAAGGCGGACGTGCTGCCGGGCACGGCCACGGGCAAGAACTCGGTCGCGTTCGCGCTGACGGAGCCGGGTTTCGGGACGGGCGCCGACCTCGGGTCGACCGCGGTGCGCGAAGGTGACGGCTACATCCTGAACGGTGAGAAGTGGTTGATCACCAACTCGGACATCGCATCTCACTTCATCGTCTTCGCGAAGACATCCGACACCGACGTCTCCGCGTTCCTCGTTCCCCGCGAGACCGAGGGTCTCTCGATCGCAGCGCTTCCCGAGACGATGGGCTGCAAGGGCACCGAGCACGGACGCGTCACCCTCGACTCCGTCCGGGTGCCCGCCACCGCCCTCGTCGGCGCCGAAGGGCAGGGAAACGAGCACCTCGAACGCGCACTGGAGATCAGCCGGGTGTTCATCGCGGCAAGCTCCCTCGGCACGTCCGAGCGTGCCCTCGAACTGTCGATCGCCCACGCGAAGAGCCGTGTCACGTTCGGCAAGCCGATCGGCACACGGCAGGCCATCCAGCGCTACCTGGCGGAGATGGCCACCGATGTCTACGCCCTGCGCGGGATCCTGGCCGACGCAGCGCAGAAGTGGGATGCCGGCGAACGGATTCCCGCCGAGGCCAGCATGTGCAAACTGTTCGGCCTCGAAGCCGTCGGCCGGGTCACCGACCGGGCCCTGCTCATCCACGGCGGAATCGGATACACACGCGCGCATCCGATCGAACGCCTCTACCGGGACGCCCGCCTCAACTGGCTCGAGGAGGGAACCCCGACGATCCAGTACCTGGTCACGGCGGGACGACTGCTCGACGGGTACGAGTTCTCCGACGCCTTCGAGACGTCGCGCAACAACTGACACCAGTTTCCCTGCGGCCGGGACCGGCCGCAGGGAAGCACCACGCTCGCGAAGGAGACGAACAATGACCGACCACGACCCCACCGTCCTCGTCGCGGGGGCGCGAACCCCGTTCGGACGTTTCATGGGATCCCTGTCGAGCCTGAGCGCCCAGGAACTGGGTAGCCATGCGATCGGTGGTGCGCTGGAATCGGCCGGCGTCGACGCACGCGCCGTCGACCACGTCCTCATGGGCCAGGTCCTCACCGCAGGCAGCGGCCAACTGCCCGCGCGCGTCGCGGCAGCGGCCGCGGGAATCCCCATGACCACACCGGCACTGACCATCAACCGGATGTGCCTCTCCGGAATCGACGCGATAACACTGGCGCACCAGATGATCGTCGCCGGCGACGCGGACATCGTGGTCGCCGGCGGTCAGGAATCGATGAGCACTGCGCCGCACCTGCTGACGAACAGTCGGCGCGGGCACAAGTACGGCGACACGGTACTGATCGACCACCTCGCATTCGACGGGCTCCAGGACGCGTTCACCGGGTCGTCGATGGGGGCGCTGACCGAGTCGCGGAATCCCGAGTACGGGATCGGCCGCGCGGCCCAGGACGAGTGGGCCGCACGCTCACACCGTACGGCCGCACGCGCGCGCAAGGACGGTGTCTTCGCGGCCGAGATCGTTCCCGTACCGATCACGTCCGGTCGGGGTGAGTCGACCGACGTGAGCCACGACGAGGGCATCCGGGCCGACACCTCGGCAGCGGACCTCGCAGGTCTACCTCCGGCCTTCGCCGCCGACGGCTCGCTGACCGCGGGCAACTCGTCACCGATCTCCGACGGTGCCTGCGCCGTCGTGGTCACGCGGAAGTCGACCGCCGTCCGGCTCGGACTGTCGTGGCTGGCCGAGATCGGATCACGCGCCGTGGTAGCCGGACCTGATTCGGGTCTGCACGAGCAGCCGTCGAACGCCATCCAGGCCGCGTGCCGACGCGAGGGGATCGCGCCTCGCGACCTCGATCTCGTCGAGATCAACGAGGCATTCGCCGCCGTCACACTCGTCTCGTCCCAACGCCTCGGTCTCGACACGGACCGGGTGAACGTCAACGGCGGCGCGATCGCGCTCGGCCACCCGATCGGCGTCTCGGGCGCACGGATCGTCCTGCACCTCGCGCTCGAGCTGCGACGCCGCGGCGGTGGCGTCGGCGCAGCGGCGCTCTGCGGGGGCGGCGGCCAGGGGCAGGCCCTGATCGTGCACGTCGAACGGTAATTCGATGAGCACCAAGTACGAGCTCAACCGCGCCGAAATTCTGCGCGTGTCCGCCGAGCTGTTCGCGAGGTCGGGCTACCACGGCACCGGGATCGCCGACCTTGGCACGGCGGTGGGACTCGGCCGCGGGGCCCTCTACCACTACATCGGCAGCAAGGAGGAAGTTCTGTTCGCGATCAGCAGCCGGCAACTCGCGCAGATGAACGACGTGGCCGACGAACTCGCCCTGACCGAACCGGATCCGGAGCGCCGCCTCCGCGGTCTCGCGCGGGCCCTCCTCCGCAACATCGCCGAACACCGTGCGGAGTGGACGGTGTTCTTCCGTGAGTACCACGCCCTGACCGGTGATCGGCGTGCGCGGGTCGTCGCGGCCCGCGAACGGTACGAATCGCATTGGCGGCACGCGTTCGACCAGGGCGTCCGCGACGGGGTGTTCACACTGTTGCCGCCGTTGATGATCAAGGGTGTGCTCGGCATGTTCAACTACAGCTACCTCTGGCTCACGGCCGACGGGGCCCGCACCCCCGAGGAGATCGCCGACGGGTTTCTCGACGCCCTCATCACCGGGCTGGCCGCGCCGAAGCCGTGATCTGGGCCGTCTAGACTCACACCTTCGACCGCCGGGAAACAGAGGGGCCCTTCGATGAGCGACAAGTACGACGCCAACCGGGACCGAGTCCTGCAGGTGGCCGCCGAATTGTTCGCGAAGTCGGGCTACCACGGCACTGGAGTCGCCGAGATCGGTGAGGCCACCGGACTGGGGCGGGGCGCGCTGTACCACTACATCGGCAGCAAAGAGGCAATCCTCTACGAGATCAGCAGCCGGCAACTCGCGCAGATGAACACGGTCGCCGACGAACTCGCGCTTTCCGAGGCTGATCCGGAGAAGCGGCTTCGCGGTCTTGCACGTGCGCTCATGCGGAACATCGCCGACCACCGTGCGGAGTGGACGGTCTTCTTCCGTGAGTACCACGCCCTGACAGACGAGCGTCGGGATCGGATCATCGCCGAACGTGAACGCTACGAATCACATTGGCGGAACGCATTGGCGGAGGGCATTCGCGACGGACAGTTCCGTCCTCTCCCGCGGCTAATGGTCAAGGGCCTGCTGGGCATGTTCAACTACAGCTACCTGTGGATCACACCGACCGGCGCCGAGACCCCCGAAGACATCGCGGACGAGTTCCTCGACGCCGTCGTCACGGGGATGCGGGCGTGAGGCGCTTCGCGCCCGTGAGTGGTTAACGAGTGCAGGGACTCGTTAACCACTCACCGGCGGCGGAGCCGCTGACTTGGACGCACCAAACCAGCGAGGACTATCCTCGTCGCATGAGTCCGTCGCCGGCCACCCCTGCCCGTTGCTCCATCGCGCGCACCCTCGAAGTCCTGGGCGACAAGTGGACGCTGCTCATCATCCGCGACGCCTTCTGGGGCCACCGTCGGTTCTCGGATTTCACCCGCAGCCTCGGTGTGGCGTCCGACGTGCTCACTGCACGGTTGGCGATGCTCGTCGACGAAGGAATCCTCGAACGCCGCGCCTATCGTCAGGAAGGATCACGGGAACGTCAGGAGTACGTGCTGACCGAGAAAGGCAAGCAGTTGCACGTCGTGATCGGGGCACTGGGCCAATTCGGTCGCGACCATCTGCCGCGTCCGGGTAGCACCTCCCCCGAGTACACCGACGAGACCACCGGCGAGGCCGTCTCCCTGGCGTTCGTCACCGACGACGGTCGACGCGTGAGCACGTCTAGCCTTCATGTCCAGCAATCTGATCCGGCCCCGACAGCCGGTAAACAGGGTTAGTCCTCGTCGATCGCAGCTCATTCTTGTTCGTGAAGCTCCCTATGCCTTGACGAGAAGCGCCTCCCGTACAGCAGCTCGAGGCCAATGGCTCACAGGCGCATGGGTAACTCGTGCAGCCCGCAGAGGTGCCTCGTCATAACCATGCTAACTTGGTATTTCCAAGCTAGAGAGAATCGAGGCAAAATGGCAGTGCAACACGGAGTTCGCGCAGTCGAGAATTTCTGGGCCGAGGTGTGGCAGTCACCCCAGAATCCCCAGGCGATCGACGAACTCGTCGTCGATGATTTCGTCATCGTCACCGGCGGACAGGCGATCCGCGGCCGAGACGCCTTCAAGGAATGGGTGCTTAATTTCCAAGCCACCGTCGAGGATCTGGAGTTCATTCCCATCGAGACGTTCCAGAACGAGGACGGTTCCCGCGTAGCCTCGCTCTGGGAAATGACCGGGCGCAACCGCGGCATCATGGGCACCGAACCGGACGGGCAACCGATCCATCTGACAGGCACCGCGGTGTGGAACGTCCGCGCAGATGGGCTGCTCGAATCCAACCGCGTCGAGCGCAATGCCTGGGAGCTGCACCGGCGGCTGACGGCCTAGGATTCGCCCCACTCACGGAGCCGAAGATGATTTGTCGAGATCGTGACTCGTCCAGCCACGATCTCCGACACCGCCTGCTTATCGCGGCGACACCCAACCCGGTGACGTGAGGTTCCCCTCCTCACGTCACCGGAGCAGTCTGCACCCCGTGTCCAATCCAGCCTACCGCCGAGCCGGAACCATCCTGTGCGTTTGCCGGCCCCCATCGACTGACGAGCCCAAGGAGCACTTACATGCCCCTCAGGTTGCAACCGCACACGACTCGGGTAATACCCACCAAGAGCACAGAAACCACCGATGCAACACGAGTTTTGGAACCGAGCGGGCCTTTACCCGCTACCTGGCAGACACCGTCGTAACAACTCCGCTGCCGAAAGCCAGTCCAATGCCATTACCTCGCCTGAGCGCTCCTCACCAACACATCCGCGAACTTTAGCCTCGAAGTCCTCGCTGGATACAGGCCTACGCGAATGCCCCAGCGGGAGTTCCTCTACCGCTTCGACCAGTGATCCGTCATTGAACTCGACAGTTACCCTGCAGTTGCCGTCGAGTACCCCATTCCCCTCAGGATCAGCTATCAGGCCGATGCGGTCGAGGATGCTCCGCACCTCCGGGCGCTGTACAGCAGCATCCGTGAAGCTTGCGATATCGGGGAACCCGTCCAACAGGGTGGCGGCTATGCCGTAATTCAGCGAAAACTTGCCTTCCAGACCCGTACTCGGATAGTCGTGAATCAACGGTAGAACTGCACTCCGTGGAGTGTGCAGTCGAATGCGGGCAATCTCGTTGATCGGGAGCGCACCCAGCGACCGAATCGCGGTGATAGGGCGCTGAAGGGCGTAACAGCACGGATGGAGCTTCAGCCCCAGACCATCCGGAATGAGGGGTCCTGAAAGTTGCGGGGAGTTCCGGCCTCCGACGAGCCGAAACCACTCATCGACAGCGCGCGGGTCGGCAGTCGCGCCTGCTGCGGCGAGTCGGGCTGCACGTACACCGGCATCCGCAGCGAATCCGACCTGCATCGGCTTGCCTGCGGTGCCAAATGCTTGACGGACACCGCCTGCGGCGGGAACAGCGTGTGCCATCGCTGTAGCAACGCCGTCTGAGTCGAGCCCGAGAGACAGCCCCGCTGCGACAGCAGCCGCGATGGCACCGACCGTCGCGGTGGAATGCCATCCCTGCGTGTAATGGTTCCAACCGAGAGCGCTACCAAGGCGCGCCATCACGCCCGCCGCCGCTAGGTACTCTCGCGCACCACCGCCCGCTGCCAACGTGGCGGGCACGCACACCACACTGATGTGCGTCGTGGACGGTATGTGCAGATCGTCGAAATCGAGTACGTGCCCGACCGTTGCCCAACGCAGCGCAGCCGGCAGGCCATCAGTCCACGCGACCACCGGATCATTCAGTGCCGCAAGGGTAACGGTGACGGTATCGATCAAAGCACGTTGCGCAAGCTCGAGATCTGCGGACGTTGGGTCGATACCGGCGGCCCATCGTGTGAGTTCACGCATGCCGACGACGCTTGACTCCTGCACCGCACCAGTCATCACCGCTCCTTCTCTGCAGAGTTTCCTTCAAAAGTATCCAAGTTCGGAACACCATACCGCTGAGCGGCATACCCCACAAGCTTTGCGGGCGGCCTTCGCCATCAGCCATGAGCCTCGTTCAACCTGGCACGAGTGGTGGCAACCACCGCGTGCACGTCAACCTTGACAGCTGTGACCCTAAGCACGATACTTAAATGGCGAAACGCTGTGCCGCTCAGCAGCACGGACGGGTTCGCTCTCCTACGTCCGCACTCGCATCGAACGTCTTACTTCGACTGCAACGACCGTGCCGCAGTGGCATCGAAGCCGGAACCGAGTTCACCTGTAGAGGCACTCCCGCGCATCTTGTTCCAAGAATCCGGAGGTTCCTCAACGGTTCTTACCGGACCGAACGCCACCACGCGGAACCACCCAGGAACCTTCGAAACCACCGTCAACGACCTCATCCTCCGCGAAAGGCGCCCAGCAAATGAAAATGGACACATCCGATGAGACGGCGATAATAAACCCGAGACGGCAGCTGATTGCCGGCACTATCGGACACTCGGTGGAGTTCTTCGATTTCCTCGCATACTCCTACCTAGCGGTGTACTTCGCGTCTTCCTTCTTCCCTTCCTCGGAATCGTCGGGACTAGTGCCCCTTCTGAGCGCATTCGGAGTTTTCGCCGTCGGGTTCCTCGCGCGGCCGTTAGCAGGACTCTTCATCGGACTCTTCGCAGATAGGTACGGCCGCCGACGAGCCCTGAGTCTCACCATCACCCTTATGGCCGGCGGTAGCTTGCTCATCGCCTTATGCCCTACGTACAACCAGATCGGCGTCGCCGCGCCCATAATTCTGACTGTTGCCCGCATCCTGCAGGGATTGTCCGCAGGAGGCGAGTACACGACGGCGGGTGCATTCATCGTCGAATCCGCGCCAGCCGGTCGGCGCGGCTTCTACTCGAGCTTCATGTTCGTCGCCTCCGGCCTGGGCAAATTGACGTGCCTTGCCTTCATTACTGCGTTCGTCGCACTCATCGGTGAAGACGCTATGCGCGACTACGGTTGGCGAATTCCCTTCGCTGTCGGCGCATTAGCCGCGGTCGCCGCCTGGTATATCCGCCGCGGGACCCAAGAAACGCTCAAAGTGACCGACTCCGAATCGGGTGCCACGCCGACAGGCCGCAATCCACTCGCTGCTCTGCAACGTTATCCCCGACAGTCCATCATTGTGTTCGCGATCGCAACCGGAATGGGCGTGGGACAGTACTTCTGGGCTACCTACTTGACAACTTACTTCCAGATCCAGAACGGTGTCTCTGCCACCACCGCCATGACGGTCGGGATCATCACCCTGATTCTTTACACCGCTGCCCAGCCACTCGCCGGGTTGATCTCCGACAGATACGGGCGCAAACCATGCATGTATGCATTCAGCATCGGTACTGTGATCGTCACACCTTTCCTGCTCTCTATCTCGAGCACGAACTTCACAACACTCATCATCATCCAGCTCATCGGCCTACTGCTCTTGAGCCTGTGCACATCGATCACGTCAGCCGTGATGGTCGAGAATTTCCCGCCGCACGTCCGAGTGAGCGGCCTGGGATTCCCGTACTCGCTCTCAGTGGCGCTCTTCGGCGGAACAGTCCCGCTTGTTGCCACTAGCCTGGCCAATGCAGGCTACGCCCGATATTTTCCGTGGTACATCGTGGTCACTGCCGTAATTACGCTGCTCGGTGCTATATCGGTGCCGGAAACGTATCGAAGCGACATTTCGGGTGATGCCGATCGGAAGCCTTCGGTGCCCGCGTAGCTTCACCTTCACGCTGCCGCGCGGTGATCGCCAACCCTCGGCCGCTACAGACAGCATCATGCCAACGCTGTAGCGGCCGAGCGGTTGACCGACCGAAGCATCATTACCACGGTCCCGAGGATCACCATTCCGATGAGTGCGGGAATACGTGGACTCGCGTGAGTATCACCGATGGCGCCAACTGCGTCGATCGAAGCCGGCAGAGAACCCAACACGCGGACGCCGAAGCTGAGCGCATTAGTCTCTTCGCCAGCATGCGGTCACCTCACGGGGCCCTACTCCGAGGTGATGACCCTCGGCGAAAGTTTCGGCGAGCGCCATCAAAGGAATATCTCGAGCACTTCGGCATGACAGCCCGCCGGTTCACCGAACGGCTGTGCCAGCTCACTCCTGCGTCACATTGTGCTCTTTACGCCTTGGCGAGCGAGTATCCACCACCACCCGGGCCTCCAACACCCTGTCTCGTCGAGTACCCCACCGAGCGGCCCTGTTACAGGCCGCTCCTGTAGTTGGCACTCCCCGAACCCTGACTCGCGCGACCGGATTGGTTCTTCTCGAGTGTTCAAAGTGTTCATGGGACAAGGCGATCTGGAGGATTCCGCCGACGGGCCGGATTCCTGTCGACGTCAGTAGTTGCTCGCTTCTGATTGCCGACTTCTGCCCATAGTGATTCGGTAGGTGTAGTTCTCGGGTAAGTAGTAGTTGACCGCCAGCTCCACTACCTGACCGTCCGAGTCGAGGTACAAGCGATCGGCACGCAACAAGGGGTGCCCGGTGGGGCAGCCGAGATAGTGGGCGATGTCCTCGGCGGCCGGTGCGACCGTGATCGACTGCACAAGATCTGCCACGGGTGACGCCAGATGAGGTTCAAGAAGGCCAATGATCGTCTGCGACCCGATCTCACCTGATTGCATCTCCGTGCCACCGGACAGGTGGCGCGCGTGCGCGTCGGGAAGGTGAACAGTCGTCGTCACGAACACACCACCTGCATGGCGACGTACGTACGTGATCGTGCTGACGAAATCGCTGTCGAGGCGCAGTCTGCTTGCGGCTTCGATGTCAATCCGGCGCCGAAGGGGCGCAACTATTTCGGTGGTGGTATCAGAAGGGAGGTTGGTCAGTGCCTCAATGTGTCCGAGACGGCGAAGGCGCATACTCGCGCCTTCGGAGACGAACGTACCCCGGCCCGGAATTCGGTACACAAGGCCATCCGCTACCAGGTCGTAGAATGCTCGGCGCACCGTCTGCCGACTCACAGCAAATTCTTCGGCAAGGGAAAGTTCAGTGGGAAGCTGTCGGCCACCGTGGAAGTGACCTGCAGCAATTTGCTCGCGCAGCGCAAGAGACACCCGTCGATGTGCTGGCTCATTTCCATTGTTGCGGTCACCCATGCGCCCGCGCCGATTCGTTCAAGTGTCGCGCTGCGGTGTCCATCGCATACCGATCCGTCGAAAAGGTCCAGCCATCAGAATAGCGTTTTTTGAGACGCTATGCCAGTGTGCGGCACACACGACTTACCGCCTCCGGAAATCCGATGCGAGCCACCCTTGCCAAATGGGCGCTGGCCCGCCGCGTACGCTCCCACGGGAATGCACAGCTCGTGACAGCACCGTTCACCGTTGATCGGAGACTGAACGCTCATCGATCTCGCGCGGCTGAGCGGATACCGTCGCGCCAGCCGAATTCGTGACGTCGCTGTGCGGGAGTCGCCGCGCAGATCGGTGAGACGCACCTCTTTCGGGGATCAGAGCAGTGAGCTCACATTCGCTGCTGTGTCGCTCACTTGCTTTCCCCACCAAGACACTCGCTGTTCGTCGAACCGCGTCTCGGGCATCGAGATTCCGATGCCCCCGACAGGGCATCCGTCCTCCCCCAGCACGGCCGCTCCGACAGCGCACACCCCCATACGATTCTGGTTGATACTGACCGCATATCCGACCCTGCGAATCTCGTCGATCTTTTTCCTGATCGACTCAGGATCGGTGTCGGTCTGCGGAGTCAGCTTTTCGATCGGGCTCGACAGCACTCGGTCCACTTCGTCGTCCGGTAGCTGCGCGAGGATGGCCAACCCGCCCGAAGTATGGGGCAGCTGATACGTGGCACCGACCTTGATGAATGTGCGAACCGCCTGATGTGAGTCCATCCGCTCGATCTGCACGACGCGCTCGGCACCATCACGAACCTGTAGCGTGATGGTTTCGTTTGTCAGATCCCGGAGCTCCCGCATGGGTTCGAGCGCGACGGTACGCAGGTCACCCTTGTCCCATCCACGCCTACCCACCGCGAGCGCCCGGGAGGTCAGCTTCCACCTCGTGTATTCGCTACCGTCGCTACGGATCCAACCCGCCGACGCCAATGCCTGCAAAGTGCGCTGAACCGTCGATTTCGGCAGCTGAAGGGTCCGTGACAGTTCCCCGACCCCCACCGGCTGAGCCTCTGCCACAGCTTCGAGTACCCGCAAACCCCGTTCGATGCCCTGCACTTGCAATCCCTTCGACCGCCGTTGAATGAGCGCCGCTGACAGCACTCGTATCGTCTTGTGCCGATTATCGGCACAGCATGTCGAAATGTCCAGCCCTCAGTCCGGCGCGCTCGCGGTTCAGCGGTATCCACCCTCGACTGCGCCAGATCCTCGTGAAGACGAACTGTTCGCAAGGATCTTGAATACTCCAGTTGCCGTGGCTACAACCGCGTTGTCGACGCGCAGATCCGAATCGGCAAAAACGATTGATGCCGTCCGCCGCACTATGCGCGGCGAACTCGTCAGTAGGTCGCCCACCAGAACCGGACTGAGGAAGTTGACGTTCAGCTGCACGGTGGCCATGTTCTGCGTGCCGGATTCATGGAGGGCCGTCGAACCTAGGGCCCGGTCAGCGAAGGCCATGATCAGGCCCCCTTGCACTGCTCCTCGTAGGTTGCGGTGTTGCAGCCCGCACCGCAGCCCGTATTCTCGCCCACCGTTTTCTGTATGGCGGCGGAGTAGTGGACCGATCATCCCGATGAACCCGTCGTCGTGTATCTCCGCCCATGCGGCTTCAGTCACCACAAACCCCTATCCCGTTCCTGCTTCGGTCTCGCCTGCCCAGCGCCTTCTCCTACCCAGCGGGCCGGCTGACTGCAACGGCAGAAATGCCAGATCCGCCTTCGGCGGAGGGTGGCGGGGACACCAGCGGCGGGGGTTGGAGGCGCCCCACCGCCGGCGGCCCCGCAGGTTGCGTCGACTTGACCCTCGCGACCACCACGAGTCCGCTGCCGCGCAACCGGTCAGCGGTGTTACTGCGTAGCCGAGAGGACCTGCGACGGGACTGCCGTGTCGCGAATCTCCCAGAGCACCGGCTTGATGCAGCGGAAAAACTGCTCCGCATCCTCGCTCATCGGAAAGTGGCCGAGGCCGCTCATCGGAATTACCTTCGCACCTTTGATCTGCGCACCGAGTTCCTCGGCCTCCTCGGGCCCTGTAGCGAAATCGTATTCACCATTGAGGATGTAGACTGCGGTCTGCGAGGTGTCGATGTCCTTCGCCGTATCCCGAAGATCATGCTCGACGCTGTAGTACTGCAGATCACCCTTGAACACCGGCGGTGACCCCTGACTGTAGACCCATGTCGTCTCCCGGCGGCCGACCTCCGGCGCAGTCGGTGATGTGAGTGCGTACATCGCTGCCGGCTTCGAGTCATTGCTGATTTCGGGGTGAAACCAGTAGTCGAGGTAGTAGCCCGGCGAATACAAGGCCGCTTCCAGGCCGATCACGGCACGGAACTTCCCGGGGTAATGCAAAGCGAGATCCGGGGCGAGATTGCCGCCCATCGAACTACCCATGTAGACCGCATCCGGGCACTCGAGTGCGTCAGCGAGGGCGACCACGAACTTCATGAAGAAATCCTGGGTCAGGGTGTACTCCTGCTCCCACCAGCGTACCGACAGCGGCGGTAGCGACCGGCCGTGATAGGGCAGATCCCATGCGATCACCCGGAAGTTTGCCGTGATCTCCTCGTCCTCCAGTAGATGGCGATACTGGCGGGCATCGCAGCCTGCGGTGTGCTGCAGCAGCAAGGGAATACCCGAGCCGCTCTCCTCGTAGTAGACCCGATACTCGATGTCGTCGATCGTCAGATGCACATACCGTCCAACTGCTTTGTCGAACTTGGTCGTGGTCATTTCGCCTCCTCGGCAACCCTGGTGTACGAACGCATGAAGTCGAACAGCCGCCGTAGGGCGGCGTAGTAGGCGAAAAACATCTTCATGTCCCCGCCATATCTGAAGTTGTGCCGAGAAATCGCGGAAAAGAGGTCCTGATAGAACGGCCGCGGCACTCGCTGGAAGAACCTGTTCCACTCCTCGGCCGGTGCCGAGACCTCTATGTCGTAATTGCGCGAGACTGTCATGAAGTTGTTGCCCGCCGGCGGTGTCATCGACTCCAGCCGCCCCTCGCGGACCACCAATATGTACGTCTCGTCGCCGATCTCCAAACGGATGATGGCGTCCCAGAAGCGTGCCGCAATCTTGAATTCCGGATCCAAGTTGAGCGCTTCGGTGAACCTATCCGTGTCAACAAATGGCATGAGCCTGTTCCTTTCCAGGGGGAAGTCGCTTGCCCGACCGCGAACCACACCGACCACACGGGAGGCTCGGCGACCACGACGTCCATCCTGTGCCGCTGTGCGGTACGCCGTGTCAGTATCGAGTATGTGCACGGTTTCACAGAAAGTCAATGGAGGTCGAGGTGGAATACCGTCGGTTGCCGTCGCGGCGCCTGGGCAGAGTTCATGGCGGAGATTCAGCACTCGCGCATCTCATGAAGGTGTCGAGCACGCTCAGACGGGTAGATGATTCTTACTTCCATCCAAGGAACCTTTGGCGCAACGCATTCCGTAAAGACGGTTTACATCGTGAGGACCATGCGATAGCGCGCCCGTCCTTCCTCCATCGCGGCATAGGCCTCCGCGGCTCGGGCCAGTGGTCGTTCCTCGATTCGGGCGCGCACTCCCGACAAGACAGCGAATTGCATGGTCTCTTCGACGTCTCGGGCGGTACCGGAGGGGTGGCCGGTCACGGTGATGCCCGGAGTGATCAGCTGAAGGGGGCTGATGGGCAATGGCTCGGGCGTGACGCCGACCACCTTGAGTTCGCCGCGCGGAAGCAGCCCGCCGATCATCTCCCCCATCGCCTTCGAGTTCGCGGCAGTCGCCAGAATGACCGCCACGCCCCCCAGTGCCCGCAGAGCTTGACTGACGTCGCCCTCAGTGGAGTCGATGTAGTGATGGGCGCCGAGTGCACGAGCGTCCTCGCGCTTGTCGGCGCCACGGGCGACAGCGATCGTTTCAAATCCCATCGCCCGTGCGAACTGCACTCCGAGGTGGCCGAGACCGCCGATTCCGAGGATGGCAACCCGGTCACCCGCGACAGCCTTGGATTTCCGTAGCGCGTCGTAAGTTGTGACGCCGGCACAGCTCATCGGCGCTGCCTCAGTTAAGGAAAGTTCACTCGGTATCCGGGCGAGTGCGTTGGCAGGCACTGTCACCGACTCGGCATAGCCTCCGGGGTATTGCCAACTCGGCACCTGCAGCTTCTCGCAGTAGATGAAGGCACCTTGACGGCAGGGGATGCATTGGCCGCAATGTCCCCCGAACCAACCTACCGAGACCCGGTCGCCAACTGTGTAGTCGTCGACCCCGGCACCGAGTTCGGCAATCGTTCCGGCAATCTCGTGCCCAGGGGTGAGAGGCCAGGACATGCCGGGAAATGCGCCGTTGACGAAGGCGTGGTCGGTACCGCAGACTCCGCAGGAAGAGACGGCGATCCGCACGTAATTACGTGGGGGTGAAGTGGTTTCGACATCGACCACCGTCATCGGTTCGCCGGCGGACCGAACGTGAACAGCGTGATGAGTAGGCATGCAGATCCTCACTGTCGGGCCGGGCGCCGCTGTGCGCGATTCCCGGCGTGCTCGTCGGAGAATGATGAGCATTCGAATCCACCCTCGAATTGCGGTAGACGCTGCGACGCCACAATCCGGCGCACCGCGCGACGCCACAGGCAGAACTGAGTGGCCGAGCCCGAGTCTCGAGAGGGGACCCAGGCCGGCATCGTGAGCCATCGAAGCCCATACCTCAGTCAAACGCCTGAGCTGCGCTCCTGACAAGAGTGACAGAGATCAAAACATCCGAGAGTGGGCCGAACCTCCGCGGGCATGAGCTCACAGAACATCGCCGTCGGCCGGTTGCCAGTTGAGAACAAGCTCCACGAGGCCGGGGAAACGTTCATTGAGGTCCTCGAGCCGAACGCGGCTACGGCGCTCGAGACCATGCTGCCGCTGCCGGATGACGCCCGCTTCCCTGAGGGCCTTGAAATGATGGGTGAGGCTCGACTTCGGGCGGTCGAAGCCGAACCAACCGCACGTGTGGTCGTACTCCTCGGAGTCCGTCAGGAGTCGCTTGACGATTGTCAGCCGGAGCGGGTCGGCAAGAACGCCCATCACTCGCTCCAGGCGTAGTGCGGACGTTGCCGGTTCAGGGAGCGGCGGCGGCAGAGCCGCCTCGCTGTCTGTCTTGCGGTAAGTCGGTGCGAGGCGAGTCATAAATCCACCATAGCCGAAGTACGAAACTTGTCGTACTATGAAGTACGAATATTTACGTACTGGTACGGTCAGTATCGAACAGGAGGACCTTCGTATGGAGACATCGATCCCCCGAAGGAAGCTGCAATGGTCCCTGGCGGCCGCAAGCACAGTGACAGCCATATTCGTACTATCGAATGCGCCTACGCCGCTGTACGCGCACTGGCAGGCCGCCTGGGGTTTCAGCTCCGGAACCTTGACCATCGTTTTCGGCGCGTACATGGTTGGATTGATCAGCACGCTCGTCGTCGCCGGTAAACTCGCCGACCGACACGGACGAAAGGTCGTTCTCGTTCCCGGCCTGATTGCCGCAGTAGTGGCGTCCTCACTCTTCCTGTTGGCCACCGACGTCTTATGGTTATTCGCGGCCAGACTCTTGGCGGGTGTCGCAGTGGGCGCGGCCGTCACCGCAGGGATGTCGGCAACGATCGATCTTGCACCTGAACACCGCCGCCGAGCAGGTTCCAAGATCGCCTCTGCAGCTATGGTGTTCGGCGCCGGGCTCGGCCCAATGCTGTCCGGTGCCCTTACACAAGCGGTGGCTACGCCTCAGCTCTGGATATTCGGGATCGTGGTTTCCATATCCTTATTTGCACTAGTCCTCGCAACAAAGCTACCGCTTCAACGCGCCATCGTAGAGCGACGCCCTTCTGATCCCCTCTGGACGTGGCCTTCGGCTCCTCGTCCCAATCGACGCGAACTGGCATGGGGGATCGCAGCCTTCGCCCCAGGAATAACGTCGACGTCCTTCTTTCTGTCCCTGGGTCCAACCGTCCTCGTCACTGGGATCGGCAATCACAGCGCCCTACTCGCCGGGGTGACGGCATGCAGCATGTTCCTGGTGGCAACCGGCATTCAGTTCGCCCTTGCCCGTTTCGATTTCCGGACCCACCTGGCGTTGAGTTCGATAGCCGCGATTGCCTCGATGTCGTCCCTCATAGTGAGCATTACCGTCTCCTCGACACCCGCGGTGTTCGTCATTGCTGCGGGTCTTGCCGGTGCCGCGCAGGGCCTGGGGCAGCTGGCCGCCCTGACGCTGATAAGCACCCGGGTCCCACAACGAAACGGCGCGGAATCCAACGCGGCACTCAACATCGCCGGTTACATCCCGGCTGCTTTACTTCCCGTGGGAACCGGTTACCTCATACAGTTCACCTCCTTCCACTCGGCCGTCACCACCTTCGCTGCAATCGTCATCGTGTGCGCACTCATCGCACTTGTGGCCGTGCGGATCAGTACAGGTCGGCACTCAGATAACGCTGTCCGAGGAAATGTAGCGATCTGCGAACAGGCCGACGACGCGATTCTGGTCTGAGTCGGCATCCATGACGGTCGGTACCGGCGCTGCAGGTGCGAGGTTCTGCTCGTCACTACTCCGGAGGCCGGCCGGCAACCCACGCGGCGATCTGCGTTCGCGACGTGAAGCCGAGCTTGGACAAGATATGTTCGACATGCCCTTGCGCCGTGCGTTGTGCGATGACCAACCGCTCGGCGATCTGTCTATTGGTCAACCCCTCTGCGACGAGGTTCGCCACTTCGCGTTCACGGCGGGTCAATGCGACCGGGGTATCCGACAGAGACGTCTTTGCACCCTGCGACTGCCTGCCGAGGGCGAACGCGACTGCCTCGTCGTCACCCAAATTCCGGCCATACAGAAGTTGCCGTTGGTATTCCCGCTCGGAAAGCGCCCGGCGGGTCCATTGTTCACACTCCCGCTGATAGTGAGTCTTGTCGAGGAAGGTCGAAACCGACCCGCCGATCTCGCGCCACATGCCTTCCGCTGCGCCGAGCAAGGTCGCGGCACGAACTGCATGGCGTTGGTCGGCTTCCACCCAAGCCAAGACTTGGAGGCACCGAGCGACGCCGACCTGGTCATCCACTTGGCTCGACAGCCGCAGACCCTCCTCGAGCACAGCCACAGCACCCGCCAGCTCACCTTCGATCCACAATGCCCATCCGCCGGTCATACATGATCGTCCGCGGTACACGATTTCGCCGTGTTGTTCGGTCAGCGAATACATTTCCTCATGACACTGGTACCCCGTTCGCGCGTCACCTGTCGAGATGCTGCAAAACTCGAGACCTAACAGACTGGCGATACGACAGAAAAGGTAGTTCTCGTCCACTGCAGCGGTGACGGCGTTGTTGAACGAGGCAGCCGCGCGCACCGGGTCGGCGCTGTACAGCGCCAGACATCCGGCGGCGAAATGTGCCAACGCGGGGAGCGAGCTATCGGGGCCTTGATCGGTCCCAGCATCAGCCTCGGCGAGTAGCGCCGCCTCGTCAGCGGTGTCGCCTTGCATGCCGGCGAGAACACTGGACTGGTAAAGAACTTTGGTGCGATCAGCTGTGGGCTGCCTGTCGTGCGCCTGCAGAAGCCGTCCGAACCAGAGGCGGCCTTCGCTGAGGTGTCCCCGGGAGATCCAGTAAGGGAAGAGCGCGGACGCGATGTGTAGACCGGTTTCAGCTCCTTCCGGTGATTCTGAACAGAATCGTAGGATGTCTCGTAGGTTGGGCTGTTCGCGGTCGAGCCGGCGAATACAGTCCAGTTGCCGGGGGCTCACCCAGTCCGTCTCCGCTCCGACGACCAGTTTCTGGTACCAGCAGCGATGCCGTTCCCGCAGAACTGCGAGGCCGCCTAGTCCCTGGAGTTTTTCCCGCCCGTAGTCTCGCAGGGTTTCGAGGAGGCGGTAGCGGACCACCGAACCTGCTTCTTCCTTGATCACGATCGATTTGTCGACCAAGGCTGCAAGCAGGTCGAGTAGATCGGCCGACGCGATGGCGCCGGCACAAATGTCGTCGGCCGCATCGAGTTCGAAGCTGCCGGCGAATATCGTCAACCGCGCCCACAGTTGCTGTTCGTCGGGCGAGCACAGCTCGTAACTCCAATCGATAGACATTCGGAGTGTCTGCTGGCGACTCGGCGCTGCACGACTGCCAAGTTTCAACAACTGAAGTCGATCGGTCAGTCGATCGAGCACTTGCTGCACGGACATCGCTCTCAAGCGCACCGCTGCCAGCTCGATGGAGAGCGGAAGCCCGTCCAGCCGCTGACAAATCGCAGTCACGGCGGACTGGTTCTCGGCCGTCAGTTCGAAGTCGGGTTGAACTGTCGTTGCCCGCTCGACGAAGAGCATGACGGATTCGTATTGTGGTAGCTCTCGAAGCGATGGAACACGCCGGTCATCCGGGACCGAGAGCGGGGGTACGCGCAGCACCACCTCCCCGGCAAGTCCTACAGGCTCGCGACTCGTCGCCAGGATGCGCAGTCCCGGGCACGATCGCAACAGCGTATTTGCCTGTGCAGCCACCGCTTCGAGCAGATGCTCACAATTGTCGAAAACGAGAAGCAGCTGCTTGTCGGCGAGATACTCGGTGAGCGCCGACAGGGCGGAGTTACCCGATTGGTGGCGGCACCCCAGGGCCTCCGAGATGGTATTGGTCACCAGCTGTGCATCCCGCAGCTCCCCCAGCTCGACCAACCAGACTCCGTTCGCAAATCCTCGCCGCGCATCGTGGGCGACCCGAAGAGCAAGCCGCGTCTTGCCGACGCCGCCCATACCTGTGAGTGTGACGATCCTGGAGGCCGCGAGCTGTCGGCGTGTCTCAGCAATCTCGTGTCGGCGACCGACGAAGCCGGTCAAATCAAGGGGAAGGTTTCCAGCACTACCACGCCGCCGCGGCGAAGAGTCAGCACTGTTTCCGACTGCTGAGGCCACTTCTGCAGTATTCGGCGTTGCGTGGCCTGGAAGTGTGCGCCCACTCACCAGCCCGCCGGGCGAGGGAGGACCGACTGAGTCCTGCCGAGAACCGTTTGGAATGGCCATGTCGTCGACACGAAGGCCGTGTCGTGCCTGTGCAGTCTGCAGTTGGTGCCCGAATTCTTCGGCGGTGGCAAACCGGTTCGCCGGGTCGCGAGCCATCGCTCGTTCGACGATCTCCCGGACGTCACCTGGAACCTCCTGATCCTCGAGGCGAGGTACGGGTGCCGTGGTGATGCGAAGAAACTGGGCGACTACTTGCTCACCCTCTTGCCGTTCGAACGGTGCGTGCGCGGTGATGACGCAGAAAAGTGTCGTACCTAAGCTGTAGATGTCGGAAGCCGCGTTAGGGGGACCGCCGGCGAGGACCTCGGGGGCGGTGAAAGCCGGCGAGCCGGTGATAGTACCTTCCACGGTCTGGAAGGCACCGGCGATGTGAGCGATGCCGAAGTCGGTCAGCTGAGGGTCGTCGTAGTCGGTGAGCAGGATGTTCGCTGGCTTGACGTCGCGGTGCAGGACACCGACCCGGTGCGTGGCCTCCAGTGCACCCGCGATCTTCACGCCCAAGCGGAGTGCTTCGGACCAGCCCAGCGGGCCGGATAGTCGAAGCCGGGCCTGGAGTGAGTCTTGTGGATGGTATTGCATCACCAGGTAAGGACGCCCGCTGGCGGTCGAACCGACATTGAGAACGCTGACGATATTCGGGTGTCCTGTGAGGCGTCCCATCGCGCGTTGTTCGCGAAAGAAGCGGGCTCGGTTCTCTTCGTCCAAATGCGCGGTCAGGACCTTCACCGCCACCGTTCGATCCAGCATCGGTTGTCTACAGCGGTACACCACGCCGAATCCACCGCGGCCGATTTCTCGCACGTCCTCGAAGCCGACCGCAGTCAATTCACCTGCGACCGCGTCCAGGTCGGCGCGCTGTGTATCTTGCGATCCAGGTTCCGTCATCGGACTGCTTCAATCCGGAGGCTGACACAGCTTCCTCAGGAAATCCAGCGTACATTCACGCGGGTTCCAGAAGGACCGGTCACCCGATCTGCGATGCTAGGCGAGTTCGTTCCCGCTCCGTCGCAGTTCTACATGCCCAAGGTGCGCCGGGCCGTGAAGTCTCTCGTATGCCGCCTTTTCTGCTTCGTGCTGAGAGGCCTTCTTCGGATTCTCGAGATCGGGCGGTAATCCGTGACGCTCGAGTCGTCGTGCACGATTCTGGGCCATGTAGGACACCGCGTAGAAGAGGGCGAGCAGGAGGCCGAGCAGAATCATCGAGCCGCGCAACCACAAGGGACCGGGAAAAAGCAGGAAGGCGGCGAAGACGGGGATGAACGGCACCATGCTGCGTACGAGGTGCCGTGGAACCGCCCGATCCCCTGTCAGGTCGTTTCGAACCCAGTCCTGCATCGAGTGAGGGAGTTTGCGGCCTAGCGCGTATCCGAGCCATTGGATCGGGCTCGGCCGTGTGCGTTCGGTCTGTCGCGACATCACGAATCCTGTTCACATTGCGCTGAGGTTGATATCGACGCCTGGGCCGTCAGTGGTCCAGCGCTCCCGCTCGAAGCGCGGCTTGATTGATTCGGGTGAGGATCTTGTGGAGTTCTTCGAGTTCGGTCAAGCTGACGCCGAGCTTGTCGATGACGGCCGGCGGAATTTTTTCGGCCTCGGCACGGAGTGCAACTCCGGCATCGGTCAACTCGACGTTCAGTTGCCGCTCGTCGGCCCGGCTGCGGGTCCTCGTGATCAATCCGGAAGCCTCGAGGCGTTTGAGGAGCGGCGAGAGGGTTGGGGAATCGAGTTGCAAGGCTGTGCCAATCTCCTTGACAGCCATCGGCGACTTCCCCCAGAGGGCGAGCATCACCAGGTACTGCGGATGGGTCAACCCCATCGGCTCGAGCAGTGGACGGTAGACGGAGAGAACGGCTCGGTTCGCGATGGCGAGCGCAAAACACACCTGCCGATCGAGCGCGAGCAAGTCGTTACCCGCGATTCGCTGGTCACTGTCCAAGGTCATAAGATCACGATACCAGAATGGTTAGTGCGATAATTAATATTGCACTAACCATTCTGGCCGGTTCACGGGAGTGAATCGATGAGGACGCCCAGCTCCGTGCGAGGCCCCGAGAAGAAGGGCGTCTCCAGCCGAACATGACGACGCGCGTCCGTCGCGCGCAAATCCCGCATCATGTCCACGATTCGACTGGGATCGGACGCCTCGAACGCCAGGATCCATTCGTAGTCACTCAACCCGAAGGAACTCACGGTATTGGCCCGCACGTCCGCGTAGTTGCGGGCCGCACGACCGTGCTCGGCAAGCTGGCGGCGCCGTTCCGGGTCCGGCAGCAGATACCACTCCAGTGACCGATTGAACGGGTACACACAGACGAACCGCCCCGGTTGCTCATCGGCCACGTAGGCGGCGATGTGACTGCGGTTGAATTCGGCGGGCCGGTGAAGCGCGGCCGCACTCCACACCGGGGCGCATGCGCGCCCGAGGGAGCAACGCCGAAAATGCGAGTACGCGCGTTGCAATTCCTCGACGGACTCGGCATGCGTCCAGACCATGAAATCAGCGTCTGCGCGCAGACCCGAGACGTCGTAGATACCGCGGACGGTGACACCCAATTCTGCGAACCCGTCGAAGGCGGCCTGCGCGTCCTCGGCAACGCCGCCCCGCAGGTCCGGAAGTGCACCTGCGGTCACCTTGAAAACCGTGAACATCATATAGCGGACCCGTTGGTTGAGTTCGTTGATGCGAGAGCGCGACACGGCTGATTACTTCTCGACCGGTACGCCGACCAACGAGCCGTATTCGACCCACGAGCCGTCGTAGTTTCGAACTTCGGAATAGCCCAGCAGTTCGTGGAGTACGAACCAGCTGTGTGCCGAACGTTCTCCGATCCTGCAGTAGACGATGATGTCGTTCACCTCGTCGAGACCCGCATCGGCGTAGAGAGCACGGAGATCGTCCTCCCCCAGAAACGTGCCGTCGTCGGCTGCCGTCTTTGACCACGGAACGTTGACAGCCGTCGGAATATGCCCGGCAACCTGCGGTTGTTCTTGCGGGTAATGCGCCGGGGCGAGGATCTTGCCAGAGAATTCGTCGGGAGAGCGGACGTCGACAATGCTTGACCCTCCGATCTGCTCGATAACCTCGTCGCGGTGCGCGCGAATCCCGGACACTGGTTCCGAGGCGACGTAGTTGGTGCCCGGTCGGCTGACGTCGTCGCTCGAGAGCGGGCGTCCGTCGAGTTCCCACTTCTTGCGTCCGCCGTCGAGCAGCCGCACGTCTCGGTGCCCGTATAGCTTGAAGTACCAGTAGGCGTAGGCGGCGAACCAGTTGTTGTTTCCGCCGTACAGAATCACCGTATCGCTGTTCGCGATACCTTTGGCGGACAGAAGCTTTTCGAACGATCGCTTGTCGATGAAGTCGCGGCGGACCGGATCTTGCAGATCGCGCTTCCAGTCGATACGAACAGCGCCGTCGATGTGGTTGATGTCGTATTGCGCGGTGTCCTCGTCCACCTCCACCAGTACGACATCAGGGTCCTGCCCGTGGTCGACGACCCAGTCGGCGTCGACCAGAAAAGTACTTCTGCTCATGTTCATCCTTCACTCGGGCAAATAGGTAGCGCATACATAGTTAGCACACGATCTATTCGTGCGCTATATTTTGGGTCACCTACTTGGAGGACCATCGATGACGACACCGAGAACCCGCCCCACCGCGGTGAAGCCCCTACGAAAAGAGGGGCAGTGGGCACAGGGCGAACGCGAGCCCCTCAACGTGAACGAAAAGGTGAAGCAGGACGACGACGGCCTCAATGTCCGCAAGCGGATCGAGGAGGTGTACTGCCACACCGGTGTCGCCGGCATCGACCCGACTGATCGACGCAGTCGCTTTCGCTGGTGGGGCCTCTACACCCAGCGAGCACCAGGCATCGACGGTGGCCGAACCGCCACCCTGACCCCTGAGGAGCTCGAGGATGAGCACTTCATGCTCCGGATCCGAATCGACGGTGGGGCTCTGACAACCGAGCAGCTAAGGGTCGTCGGCGAAGTCTCCAGGCAATTCGCCCGCGATACAGCGGATTTGACCGACCGTCAAAATGTTCAGCTCCACTGGATTCGAGTGGAGGATTTGCCGGAGATCTGGCGTCGACTCGAAGGTGTCGGCCTGACGACCGCAGAATCCGCGGGGGACACTCCCCGTGTCGTACTCGGTTCACCCATGGCCGGAATCGCTGCCGACGAAGTCCTCGACGCTACGCCGGCCGTACATGAAATCACCCGACGGTTGATCGCCAACCCCGAATACTCCAACCTGCCTCGCAAGTTCAAGACCGCCATCTCCGGACTGCAGGACGTGGTTCACGAGATCAACGATGTCGCGTTCATCGGGGTAGAACACCCGGACTTCGGCCCAGGACTCGACGTCTGGGTCGGCGGTGGACTCTCGACTAATCCTCGGATCGGCGAGCGCCTGGGTGCCTGGGTGCCGCTCGAGGACGTGCCCGACGTGTGGATCGGCATCGTGTCCCTCTTTCGTGACCACGGGTACCGACGCCTGCGGGCGAAGGCGCGGCTCAAGTTTCTGGTGGCGGACTGGGGCGTCGAAAAGTTCCGCAACGTGCTGGAGCAGGAGTACCTCGGACGGCCGATGGCAGACGGGCCCGCACCGGAACCGCTCGACGAACCACGCGACCACGTCGGTATTCAGCGCCAGAAGAATGGTCTCCACGCGGTAGGAATCGCACCCGTCGTCGGCAGGGTCGGCGGAACCATGCTCATCAACCTCGCGGATGCGGCCGAAGCCGCCGGGTCGCGTCGAGTCCGCATCACCCCGATGCAGAAACTGGTAGTACTCGACGTGCCTGACGAGCACATCGGCTCACTGCAATCCGACCTTTACACCCTCGGATTCCCGTCGCGGCCGACGCCGTGGCGACGAAGCACCATGGCATGCACCGGCATCGAATTCTGCAAGTACGGAATCGTCGAGACCAAGGCGCGGGCGGCCACTGTCATCACCGAGGTCGAACAACGCCTGACCGATATCGAGGATCAGCTCGAACACCCGATCACTGTGCATTTCAACGGTTGCCCGAATTCCTGTGCACGGATACAAGTCGCAGACATCGGACTCAAAGGAATGATCGTCACCGACGCCAACTCGAACCAGGTAGAGGGATTCCAGGTGCATCTCGGGGGCAGCCTCGGCTTGGACACAAGCTTCGGGCGCAAGTTGCGTGGCCACAAACTACCTGCGACCGAGGTCGCCGACTACGTCGAACGCGTGGTTCGCCGCTATGTCGCCGATCGCGTCGAAGCAGAGAAGTTCGCGTCCTGGGTGCAGCGTGCCGCCGAATCTGATCTCACATGATTCGGCATCGCGCCGGCATCCTCAAAATGGACGGTTACGTACCCGGGCACGTCGGGCCACTCGCTCGCCAGGTAGCGATGCTTGCCTCGAACGAATCACCCTTCCCCCTGCCGGAGAGGGTGCAGGCAGCGATCCGCTCCAGCATCACGCACACGAACCGCTACCCCGACTTCGCAAGCAGCGACCTGACCGGCGCTCTCGCGCAACGATGGCATCTCCCGGCCGATCACGTCGTCGTCGACAGTGGATCGAGCACCCTGCTGCGCAACATCGTCATCGCCTGCGCCGGCCCCGGAACCGATGTGCTCTACCCGTGGCCGTCCTTCCCGAGTTACGAACACGCGGCGCAATTAGTGGGCGCAACCCCCATTCGAGTCGCGCTCACCTCCGAGTACCGACTTGACCTGAACCGCATCGCCGCCGCAATCACCGACCGCACACGTGTGGTGTTCCTGTGCCTTCCCAATAACCCCACCGGCACGACCGTCGATCATGCCGCCCTCGAATCCTTCTTGGAGGCTGTGCCCGACGATTTGGTCGTCGTGGTCGACGAATGCTACCGCGAGTTCGTCACCGATCCGAACGCGGCCAGCGGTCCCAGACTTCTCGGGCGATTTCCCAACGTTGTCGTCCTGAAGTCACTGTCGAAGTCAGCAGGTTTGGCCGGGCTGCGTATCGGATATGCACTGTCGTCCCCGGAAGTCTGCGCCCTCCTCCGGGCGGTACAGGTTCCCTTCTCCGTCTCGTCTGTCGCCCAGGCTGCTGCCCTCGCATGTCTCGAGCCCGAGGTGACGAGTGCACTCGAATCCCGAATCACCGCAACGGTCTCGGAGCGAAGACGGATTTCTCGTGCGTTGTCGGCCGAGGGAGTCGAGGTCGTTCCCAGCCAGGCCAATTTCTTGTTCCTCCCCCGGCAACACTATGCCATGGCGAAGGTTCGACAGCTGGCGGATCGCAGTGTGCTCGTCCGACAGATCGGACCCGAGGGAATTCGAGTCTCCATAGGCAGCCGGCGCGACAACGACCATCTACTCGCGTGCGTTGACGTTTTGATCGACCGGCAGGCCATGGGCGGTTAGACACCAGATGAGCGCCCCCTTCCGCGGACAATCGCAGTCGAGCCAGAGCGGAATCCAGGGCGGTCTTCTACCGGCGCACAGCCGCGGCATGATGTGCGCCGACGGGCCGACCGCGTCGGTCTAGGGACACCATCCAGGCACTTCCCGCGCCTGGCATTCCGCACCGAAACTGAGACCGCGCGCCTTCGACCGCGCGGGGAGCGCTGCGGCAGAACGGTCGAAGTTTTCGAGCCGTGGCCCCATGGCACCGACCGGACGCGGCACTGAGACTGTCGACCTGTCTCTGATAGACATACCGTGCTAACTAGCGGCACGATTCCACCGCCCCACCTCCCCGTTTCGGATACTTGGGACGAGACCCTCGCACGCCTTGACGCGCACAAAAACACCTTTGCAGTCGCTGTAGCCATGCTGAACGGGGTTGACTCCATCGACGTTCGTACGGCATTCTTATCTGTATCGGAACACTGTGCCGCTAGACGGCACACACGAAGGGTTGAGTCTTATGACTGCTGTAGTTGGCGACGTCGAGTCGCCCGGAAGCGAATATCTCACCGAAGAGCGTCTCGCGATTCAGGCAATGGCACGGGAATTCGCCGCCAAGGAAGTACTGCCGGTGGCGAACGAACTCGACCCGGTCAAGGGCGACATCCCAATGGAACTGCGCCGGAAGATGGCGGATCTGGGATTCTTCGGTGTCCTCATTCCGGAGGAGTACGGCGGACTGGGCCTCGGGGTCTTCGAGTACGCCGTCATCGTCGAGGAACTCGCACGCGCGTGGATGAGTGTGTCGAGTTTGATTGCTCGTGGGCAGCAGTTCACAGCGGGATTCACCGAAGAGCAGCGCCGAAAGTATCTACCGCGCATGGCGACTGGAGATTTCCTCAGCGCGTTTGCTCTTTCCGAGCCCGATGCAGGATCCGATGTGGCCGCTCTGTCGACAAGGGCGTCCAGGGACGCAGACGGGTGGCGGATCAGCGGCCAGAAGATGTGGTGCACGTTCGCCGACGGAGCCGACTACCTCCAGGTTTTTGCGCGTACCGCACCGCTCGATCGGGAACATCGCTCCCGAGGAATCAGTTGCTTCATCATGCCGAAACCTCGCGGGGAGCTGCCTGAGGGCGTCACAGGTACCCCGGTGCGCAAGATCGGTTACCACGGATGGCGAACGTGGGAGCTTTCGTTCGACAACGCATACGCCGCATCCGATGCCCTGGTCGGGCCGGAGGGCGAAGGTTTCAAAGTCGCCATGGGAGACCTGGAGACCGCCCGGGTCCATACCGCCGCACGAGCGATCGGTGTCGCCCGGGGGGCCCTCGAGGACTCGATTGCCTATGTGCAGCAACGTGTTCAGTTTGGCCGGCCAATCGGGGACAACCAGGCAATACGATTCAAGATCGCACACATGGCCACCGAGGTAGAGGCAGCGCGTTCACTGATGTATCGCGTATGCGCGGCAGTCGACGCGGGGAAGTCGAGCCCGGTGGAGGCGTCCATGGTCAAGTACTTCGCGACGGAAATGGCCGAGCGGGTAACCAGCGAGGCACTTCACATTCACGGTGGTGCTGGCTACACCACCGATTTCGCCGTCGAACGGCACTGGCGGGACGCGAAGCTGACAAAAATCTTCGAGGGCACCTCAGAGATCCAGTTGAAGATCATCTCGGACTCGATCCTCGGAAGGCCGGCGCGATGAAATCCCCGACCGAGGGACCACTGAACGATGTGGTGGTGGTCGACCTGACCACAATGCTCGCCGGCCCTTTCGCCACCATGGTTCTGGCGGATCTGGGCGCCGACGTGATCAAGGTCGAACCGCCTCACGGTGATTTCATCCGAGCACAGGGACCGTTCGCACCCGACGACGAATTACGCGCGTTCGGCGGATATTTCCAGAGCGTCAATCGCAACAAACGCGGGGTCGTGCTCGACCTCACCACCGAAGCGGGTCGCTCCTCGCTGCTCGAACTCGTCGCCCACGCCGACGTCGTCGTGGAGAACTTTCGTCACGGGGTCATGGACCGGCTCGGACTGTCGTACGAGCGTCTCCGCGAAGCCAATCCGCACCTGGTGTACGCGGCGATCCGCGGATTCGGTGACGAACGCACCGGCAGCAGCCCGATGCGGGACTGGCCCGCCTACGACATCACCGTCCAAGCTCTCAGTGGCCTGATGGAAATCACAGGTGAACCCGGCCGCCCCCCGATCAAGACGGGTCCCGGGCTCGGTGATACCGTGCCGGCACTGTTTGCGGCTATCGGCGTGCTTTCGGCCGTGCACCGTGCGCGTCGCGACGGGGTGGGTAGTTTCGTTGACGTATCGATGTACGACGCCATGCTGGCAATGTGCGAACGAACCGTGTACCAGCACTCCTACACAGGGGATGTGCCGACGCGTCAAGGAAATAGCCATCCCCTGCTCTGTCCTTTCGATGTTGTCCCCGCCGCTGATGGGTGGGTCAGTATCGCTGCGCCGGGCGATAATCACTGGAAGCAACTCTGCGTGGTAATCGGTCGCCCCGAGTTGGCAACCGACAGTCGCACATCGGACAACGTCAGGCGACTCGCGAATCGTGACTTCACCATGTCTGCGATCACCGAGTGGACCACCACGCGGACCAAGAATCAGATCGTAAAAGCACTGAGCGGCAAGGTGCCTGTCGCGCCGGTCAATACCGTCGAGGACATCTACACCGATCCACATGTACACGCCCGAAACATGCTGGTCGAGGTCGAGCATCCCGGCGTACCCCGTCCGCTGACGATTGCCAATACCCCGATCAAATTCGCGGATGCTCCCCCGACCCGCCTCCGGCGAGCGCCACTGCTCGGCGAGCATACCGACGAAGTGTTGGGCCGGCCCGAGAGCACCACAGCCATCTACCAACTCGAAGAAACAAGATAAGGGAGATTCAATGACGAAAACGCAACGACCGCGGCGGTCCTGCCTCGCCGTCCCCGGCTCGAGCCCGAAGATGATCGAGAAGGCGAAGGGCCTCGACGCTGATCAGGTCTTTCTCGACCTCGAAGATGCCTGCGCACCACTCGCGAAGCCCGGCGCACGAAAAACCATTGTCGCCGCACTCAACGAAGGCGGCTGGGGATCGAAGATCCGCGTAGTGCGAGTCAACGACCTCACCACCCATTGGACCTACCGAGACGTGGTGGAGGTCGTCGAGGGAGCGGGTGAGAACCTCGACTGCATCATGCTTCCCAAGGTGCAGTCCGCAGCACAGATCGCCTGGCTGGACCTGACTTTGACGCAGATCGAAAAGACTATGGGGTTCGAGGTCGGGCGTATCGGCATCGAAGCGCAGATCGAGGATGCCGCCGGACTGATCAACGTCGACGAGATCGCGGCCGCTTCGGCGCGCACCGAAACAATTATCTTCGGACCGGCAGACTTCATGGCAAGCATCAATATGAAGTCACTGGTCATCGGTGAGCAGCCCCCAGGCTACGAGATCGGGGATGCATTCCACTACCCGCTGATGCGGATCTTGATGGCGGCTCGGGCGAACGGGTTACAGGCGATCGACGGTCCCTACGTGCAGATCCGAAACGTCGACGGCTTCCGCCAGGTAGCCGGCCGCGCCGCCGCCCTCGGCTACGACGGAAAATGGGTGCTGCACCCTGGCCAGATCGAGGCGGCCAACCATACCTTCAGTCCCGCACAAGCCGACTACGACCATGCCGAGAACATTCTCGCCGCCTACGAGTGGTTTACCTCTGATCGAGGGGGCCGCAAGGGCGCCGTCATGCTCGGCGACGAGATGATCGATGAAGCTTCCCGCAAGATGGCCCTGGTCATCGCAGGTCAGGGCCGCGCCGCGGGCATGGAACGCCTCGACGTGTGGCAGGCCGAACCCGAAACCGTGAAGACTGGAGTCTGAACATGACAACCATCGAAAAAGAACAGAACATGCAGTTCGGCCGTTACCTGGAGGACTTCGAGGTCGGCGCCATTTACAAGCACTGGCCAGGCAAGACCGTCACCGAGTACGACGACCACTTGTTCTGTCTCCTCACGATGAACCACCATCCCTTGCACATCAACAGTCACTTCGCCGGCGAGACGACCGATTTTGGCCGCAACGTGGTGGTGGGCAACTACATCTACTCGCTGCTGCTCGGCATGTCGGTACAGGATGTCTCCGGCAAGGCGATCGCCAACCTCGAGATCGAATCACTGCGGCACGTCAAACCCACGTTCCACGGTGACACGATCTACGGTGAAACCCAGGTCCTGGAAGTTACCCCCTCGAAGTCGAAGGCGGACCGGGGCGTCGTGTACGTCGAAACCCGTGGCTACAAGCAGGACGGGCAAATCGTGTGCATTTTCAGACGCAAAGTGCTCGTACCCAAGCGAAGCTACGGTGACACACACGGCGGCGATCAACCCGCTCGCCCCGCGCCACACGCGTAGTCGACTACGCGGGATCATTCACACCCTCGTCGTCGGTGACCAACCGGCAAGCTCGATTGTGCCGGACCGATATGGGTATTTTCGTTTCCCCCCGATCGTCCCGGGAGTGGGCTGGGTGTCCACCCGATCAGTGAAGCACCCAGCCCGCCCCATGGACGTTCATACGCCAGCCGCACCGAACCCCGATTCGGCTGTGCTTGACAGAGATCGCTGAGGCGATCGACGCTATAAAGCAGAAACGCTGTGCCGATGTGCGGCCTCACCGAGACGTGACCGGCGGCCACGCGGTGCACACTCGAAGAAGGAAGCACCATGCGAGAACGGTACGGAGCGTTCGTCGGCGGACATGACGAGCCCACCAAGGGTGGGCAGTACTTTTCCACCCGCGACCCCGCAACAGGCGAGGTCATCGCCGAGGTTGCGCTCGGTCAGGCGGAAGACATCGACTCAGCTGTTGCCGTAGCGCAGGGCGCCTTCGCCTCATGGCGTGATACTCCGGCCGCCAACCGCGGTCGTATCCTGCTCGAGATAGCTCGCACACTGCGACTACACGCGGAGGACCTCGCCCGAATCGAAACGCTGGACACTGGTCAGACGCTCTCACAGTCGAAGATAGATATCGAGACCGCCGCACGATACTTCGAGTACTACGGTGGAGCCGCAGACAAGGTCCACGGCGAGACGATCCCACTCGGACCCGACTATCTCTCGTATACCCGTAATGAACCGTTCGGTGTCATCGGTGTCGTCACCCCATGGAACGCGCCGATCAACCAGGCCGCGCGGGCGATTGCCCCGGCGCTCGCGATGGGCAATGTGGTGGTTCTCAAACCCGCGGAAGACACACCACTGTCTGCCCTCGAGATGAGCCGCTTCGCCGTGGAAGCCGGATTACCCGCAGGTATCCTGAATGTCGTCCCCGGGTTTGGCGCCGACGCAGGCGCTGCGCTGACAGGCCACGCCCTCGTCCGCAAGATTGTCTTCACCGGTTCAGTCGAAACTGGCCGGGCCATTATGCAAGCCGCCGCCCGACGACTGATTCCGCTAACCCTCGAGTTGGGCGGTAAGTCGCCCAACATAGTTTTCGGCGACGCCGACCTCGACGCCGCGGCGGCAGGCGCGTGGACTGCCTTCACCACCAAGGCTGGACAGGTGTGTTCTGCCGGCAGCCGGTTACTTGTGCATTCATCAGTGCACGACGAGTTGGTCGACAGGCTCGTCCTTCAAGCGAAGACTACGGTCATTGGACCGGGCATCGAGGACCCCGACATCGGATCCTTGGCCACCCGCGGCCAATTCGACAAGGTCCGCTCCTATCTCGAGCTGGGACCCCGTGAAGGTGCACGCGTCGCGGCAGGTGGAAAAGTGGCCGACATCGGACGGCTCGGCCGCGGGTTGTTCATCGAGCCGACAGTCTTCGTCGACGTCGACAACACCATGCGCGTGGCCCGCGAAGAAATCTTCGGCCCAGTGCTGACCGTGCTCCGATTCGATTCTGACCGAGAGGCAGTCGAAATCGCCAACGACAGCGACTACGGACTTGTCGCGGGCGTGTGGACCCAAGATCTCGGCCGCGCTCACCGTGTCGCCGGTGCCATCGAGGCGGGCCAGGTGTTCATCAACGAGTACTTCGCTGGTGGTGTCGAAACCCCGTTCGGAGGCTATAAAACAAGCGGGTTCGGGAGAGAGAAGGGCTTTGAGGCACTCAAGCACTACTGTCAACTGAAGACAGTCACCGCCCGCCTGTGATGGCGTTCGAAAACACCGCTGCGCCGCGAGCCGGAAAGGTCAGGCGCCGAGAGGACTAACGCCGCCGCCCGTACCGAATGAGCAGTGGAGCCACGGACGTGAGCTCGAATGCGCCTACTTCTCGTGTTGTCGGTTCACCATCTCGGTGATCCAGACCGGCGCGAAGGGTGAGGTGCAGTTCGGGGGCGTCGGGTAATCCTCGAGCACGTGCAGCCGCTCGCCGATGTCGATGGCGCGGGCGCGGTGCTCGGCGTGCTCGATTCCGATCTGCGCCAAGCAGTGATTCATCGCCCACTGCAAGCGATCCGGGGCATCCTTCATCTGCGCTTCGATGATGTCGAGCAGTCCTGCGAGGTCGAGGCCCTCGGGTTTCTTCGCCACGCGATCGGTGGTCAACGCCCACCCGGCACTCGCGACCACCGGATCCGGATCGGCGAACCAGGCCAGGCGCAGTTCCTCGGCGTGCGGGTTCTTCTTCACGACGTAGTTGACGAGCCAGTCGTGCACCTTGGGTGTGCGCGCCTGACGCAACATGGCATCCAATTCGTCACGCTCGAACGCCTTCGGGCGACAGATCAGGATCGCCAGCAGTCTCGCCGCGCTGTCATCGGTCTCCCAGAGCTCGCGGGCGAGTTCCTGCTGGGTCTCGAGCCGCTTGGCAAGTGCTCGCAGTTTGCCGAGGTTCACGCCGTGGTCGTCACCGTGCTTGACGTTCACCTCGCGGGCCCTCGGGTCCTCGAGCTCTGCCAGCTCGGCCAACACCTCGGCCACCGTTGTGGGGTTCGCCGTCGTCCGAGCCAAGTCTCTCTCCTGTCCGTCGCGTGGAAACAGCCTACGACGAGGGGTCGACACGTTGCTGACCTGCACTATCGACGGCTGTAGTGTTGCCGAGGTTGGTGGCGGCCCAGTTGGCGAGCAGGGTCATGGCGTCGGCCGACGGACTGCCGGGTTCGGGACTGTAGAGGGTCAGCACCAGACCGGGGTCGGCGGGCAACGGCATCGTTTCGTAGCCGATGGTGATGTCGCCGACGACGGGATGGTGAAAATTTTTGGATCCGGTGTAGTGCAGGCGCACATTGTGTTTGGCCCAGCGAACCCGGAATTCCTCGCTGCGGATGGACAATTCGCCGACCAGGTCGGAAATGCTGCGATCGTAGGGGTCGCGGCCGGCGTCGGTGCGCAACAGGTTGACCGAGCTGTCGGCCATCAGGTCCCAGTCGGGGTAGAACTCGCGTGCGCGGGGGTCGAGGAAGCAGAACCGCACGAAGTTGACCGGCTGACTGGGGTCGGGATGTAGTGGGTCCGCGTACAGCGGGCTATAGAAGGCGTACGCCAGCTGGTTTCCGCAGACGAGATCGTGGCGGGCGTTGCGCACGAACGCGGGCCCGAGGTAGTTGTCACACAGCCGCTGCACCATCGGCCGGATGGTCTTGGTGCGGCGGGGTCTGCTCCGCTGTGGTCCGGTAGTGACGGCACGGTGCAGGTCGAACAGGTGGGAGCGTTCGGCGTCGTCGAGTTCCAGGGCACGCGCGATGGCGTCGAGCACCGATTCGGAAACCCCCGTGACCTTGCCGCGCTCGATCTGGGTGTAGTAATCCACCGAGAGCCCGGCCAGGGTGGCGACCTCCTGGCGGCGTAGGCCGGGAACACGGCGTTTTGCGGCGTCGTAGACGGGCAGACCGACGTGCTCGGGGGTGATCTTGGCCCGCCGTGACGCCAGGAACTGGCCGATCTCGGCCGCTCGTTCGGTGGACTCCATAGATGCGACGTTACGACCCACGTGCCGGTGATTGCCAGGTTCTAGCGAGAGGGGTGTCGCCGGCACCCCTCTCATCTTCGCCTCCCACAGCGGCCGTGCGCGGCGTTGCATGGATGCCGGAGCGCACAGGTGCTCCGGATCCGAGCAATGTCGAGACAACGAGGTGACATGACCGCGCAGCCGGCAATACGAATGAAGCCGAACACCAGGCTGCCTGTCCTGGTGTACGTGTTGGCGGCCGGGATCTTCCTGATGGGCACCACCGAATTCATGGTCGCCGGACTTCTGCCCGATGTCGCCGCGGATCTGGGTGTGGATATCGCACAGGCCGGATTGCTGGTCACGGCGTTCGCGGTCGGCATGATCGTCGGGCCACCGGTGATGGCGCTGGCCACGCTGCGCTTGCCTACACGGGTCACCCTGGTGGGTGCGCTGGTGGTGTTCGCGGCCGGGCATATGGTGGCCGCGATGAGCGAATCATTTACCGTGGTGACCGCCTCGCGGGTGGGGACTGCGCTGGCCACCGGCGCATTCTGGGCGACCGGTGCGGTGGTGGCGGCCGCGGTCGCCGGGCCAGGAGCCAGCGCGCGTGCGCTGGGGGTGATGTCGGGCGGGCTCAGCCTGGCCGTGGTCGCGGGTGTGCCGCTAGGCACGTTTGCCGGTCAGTTCAGCGGCTGGCGGGGCCCGTTCTGGATGCTGGCCGTGCTGACAGTTCCGGCGATCGTCGCAGTCGTTCGGTTCACTCCAGCGACCGCGCCCGGGGGTGCCGTGAGGGTGTCTATGCGCTCGGAGATCTCGGCGGTGCGTCCATGGCGCGTGTGGGTGCTGCTGAGTGTGATCGTGCTCGCCCAGGCCGGGTTCCTCGGCGCCTACAGCTTCATCAGCCCGCTGCTGACCGACCGCGCGGGCATCTCCCCCGCGCTGGTGCCGCTGGTACTCGTCGGGTTCGGTGTCGGTGCCCTCGTGGGCACCGCCCTGGGTGGTCGAATCGGCGACCGGTGGCCGCTGCCGACCATCGCCGCGGCGGTGACGCTGACCTCGGTTCTGCTGCTCGTCCTCGCGGCGACCGCAAGCCACTCGGCGATCGTGGTGGGCCTGATCGTTGTTCTGGGTGCCTCCGGGCTCGGGGCGAACCCGGTTCTGATTGCCCAGACCATGCGATTCGCCGGACATGGCTCACGGCTGGCCTCGTCGCTGGCGACCGCGGCCTTCAACCTCGGCACCGCCACCGGATCGGCGTTGGCCGCGACCACCTTGTCGACCTCACTGGATGCGGTCGGCCCGGCGGTACTCGGCGCCGCGATCACCGCCACAGCACTGATACCGATCGCGCTGCTGGCGACCGCCCGGGCGCGTCCTGCCGCTGCCCACACACCTTCCCGACCGTCCGACAAGACGCAGCGGGTCCCCACGTCAGTGGGCTAGAGCGCGGCTGAACACCGGTATCGATAGGAGAAACACAATGCGCCCCAGAATCACCGGGCTGGTCGTCCTCGCACCCTGCACGCCCTCGGCGGTCGCGAGAAGGCCGGACGACTGCCTCGCGAACTCGCGGTGAGATCGACACCGGACTCGACGCCGTCACCGACGCCGGCGGCAACGCCACCCTCACCACCACCGCAGCCTGACCACCCAACAACAGAAGAGGACCACCAGTATGCGTGGAGTAATGATGTATGCCCCCGGCGATGTTCGCGTCGTCGAGCGGGAAAACCCGAAGATCATCGAGCCGACCACCACGATCACCCCGCGCCGAGGCCATCACCGCTGGACCAGAATCGCCGGCGCCGGCATTGCCACGCTCGCCGTCCTGGCCGCATCGGCCTGCTCCGGCGCCGACTCGACCACCTCCGCCGCAGCTCCCGCCTCGCCGGTGGCGAACGTGGCCTCGGGGGACCTGTCCCACGGTGCCGACAACTTCTACACCAGTGACCGGGTCACCATGCAGCCAGTGATTTTCAAGAACCAGTACCAGATGGACGTCTCCGGCAACCTGTTCGTCCCCAAGAACCTCGCCCCCGGCACCCGCGCAGCCGCGATGGTCGTCGGCCACCCCATGGGCGCGGTCAAAGAGCAAAGCGCCAACCTCTACGCCACCAAAATGGCCGAACAAGGCTTCGTCACGCTCGCCCTGGACCTGGCGTTCTGGGGCGGCAGCGCGGGTGAACCCCGCAACGCCGTCGCCCCCGACCTCTACACCGAAACCTTCTCAGCCGGCGTGGACTTCCTGCGCACCCAGGACACCGTCGACCCCGAACGTATCGGCGCACTCGGCATCTGCGGCAGCGGCAGTTTCGTCATTTCCGCCGCCAAGATCGACCCCCGTATCAAAGCCGTCGCCACCGTCAGCATGTACGACATGGGCGCTGCCAACCGCAACGGGCTGGGCCACTCCGTCACCCCCGAGCAACGCCAGGCAATGCTCGCCCAAGCAGCCACGCAGCGTGATGCCGAATTCACCGGCGGCCCCACCGAATACACCAGCGGCACCGTCCATGAACTGGCCGCGGACTCGACCCCTATCGAACGCGAGTTCTACGACTTCTACCGCACACAGCGCGGAGCATTCACCCCCGAAGGCACCACCCCGGACCTGACCACGCACCCGACGTTGTCGAGCAACGCGAAGTTCATGAACTTCTACCCCTTCAACGACATCGAGACCATCTCGCCCCGCCCGATGCTGTTCGTCACCGGTGAAAATGCCCACTCCCGCGAGTTCAGTGAAGAGGCCTATCGCCTCGCCGGTGACCGCAAGGAACTGGTGATCGTGCCCGGCGCCGGTCACGTCGACCTCTACGACCGCACTGAATTGATTCCGTTCGACAAGCTGTCCGAGTTCTACACCCAGAACCTCGCCTGACGGCATGTGAGCAGTCATCGAGCCCCGGTGAGGACACCTATGACCCGGAATAGAAGTCCCGACAATCACGATCGAGCAGGAACCGGTGCGATCGGGCTGGCCATCGCGATCACCGCCATCCTGACCTACCTGGATTCACTGGTCTGTTGACCGGCACGGTGGGGCGTTCACCCTCACCCTCGATCTTCGAGGTATCGCGTCAGCACGGGTCCGATGACGGCGAGGGACTGCGGCTCGATCATGTCGTTGTGGCCGCAGTCGACCGGGTGCTCGTCGATGTTCCCGGTGACGAGGGGTTGCCATTCCTGCGCCGACCGCGGTCGCGTGGTGGTGTCGTCGGCGGCGGTCGCCGGGAAGATGAGCAGGCTGCCGTCGTACACCTGGGGCACGAAGCGGTGGACCAGGTTCCGGGAGTTCTCGTACCCGGCGTTGATCCGCTCGAGATGCTCGGCTCGCACCCCGGAGTCGGTTCCCCAGGATTCGTTGAGCAGCCGGGCCGCTTCTTCGTAGGTGAGGTCGCCCTCGATGTCGACGACGAGGCCGAGTCCGCGTAGGAGATCGTTCATGTCGAGCTTCCCGAACAGCGGGTCCTCACCGTTGTCGGGATAACTGTCCATCACGGCCAGCACCCCGACCTCGTCACCGGCGTGTTGCAGTTCGACGGCCATGGCGTGGGCGATCACGCCGCCGAGCGACCAGCCGAGCAGGTCGTACGGGCCCTCGGGCTGGACGGCCTTCATTTCCTCGACGTAGCGGTGCGCAAGTTGCTCGAGAGACGAGTATTCACCGTCACCGCTGATCGTGGGCAGTTGCAGTCCGTAGACGGGGCGGTCGGCTGGCAGGTGACGGACGAGGCCGGCGTACCCCCAGGAGAGTCCGATGCCGGGGTGCACGCAGAACAGCGGGCGCCCTGTGCCCTCATTGCGCAGCGGAATCAGCACCGCCAGCACATCCTCCACTCCTCCCGCGGCAGTCGGCAGGGCGAGTCGGCGGGCGATCCCGGACGGTGTCGGGTCGAGGAACATCCACTGCAACGGGATCTTTCGGTCCAGTCTTTGCTGAAGTGTCCCGGCCACCTTGGTGGCGAGCAGTGAGTTGCCGCTCCTCTCGAAGAAGTTGTCGTCCGCACCTATTTCGTCGACGCCGAGG
Organism: Rhodococcus sp. MSC1_016; assembly: GCF_023667485.2. Lineage (NCBI taxonomy): Bacteria > Bacillati > Actinomycetota > Actinomycetes > Mycobacteriales > Nocardiaceae > Rhodococcus > Rhodococcus sp. MSC1_016. The sequence goes on along the minus strand of NZ_JAMOZI020000001.1, from coordinate 6,743,522 downwards.
ATCTCGGTGAAGACGTCGACGACCACCGCCTCGAGATCGTTCGCGGGCAGCCGGAACCGGTGCCCGGAGAGGAACTCCGGCGCCGGAAGGGCGGCCCGGTCCAACTTTCCCACCGGGGTCAGCGGAATCTGATCGAGCACGACGATGGCGGCGGGCACCATGTGGGCGGGTAGCCGCTCACCGACGAAGCGGATCAGTTCGGCGGTGTCGACGTTCGCGCCTCCCGCCGGGCGCACATAGGACACGAGCAGTGTCTCGCCACTCGGCCCGGACCGGCCGATCGTCACGGCATACCCGACCGTGGGGTGATCGGTGAGAGCGGCGTCGATCTCCCCGGGCTCGATGCGGAAACCGCGGATCTTCACCTGGAAGTCACTGCGGCTCACATACTCCAGCGTTCCGTCCCGCCGCCACCGCACCACGTCCCCGGTGCGATACATCCGCTCCCCCGGAGCACCCCAGGGGGCGGCCACGAAACGCGACGCCGTCAACGCAGGCCGACGGTGATAACCCGCGGCCAGTGCCCGCCCCGACACGTACAGCTCACCAACCACACCCACCGGAACCGGCCGCATCCGGGAGTCGAGGACCACCTCCGACACACCCCGGGTGGGCGCTCCGAGGGTGATCGGCTCACCCGGCACCAGAGCGGCACTGATGTTCGACATGATCGTGGTTTCTGTGGGCCCGTAGGCATTGAACATCCGGCGGCCCGGTGCCCAGCGGGCGACGAGTTCCGGTGGGCAGGCTTCTCCGGCAACGACCAGCGTGCGCAAGGATTCGAAGCCGACGGGGTCCATCGACGCCAGCGCCGTGGGAGTGACGAACCCGTGGGACACTCGTTCGCTGCCGAGAAGTTCGGCAAGTTCCATGCCGCCATAGATCGTGGGCGGCGCGATCACCAGGGTGGCACCCGCACAGAATGCCATGACCAATTCGAATACCGACGCATCGAAGCTCGGCGACGCGAAGTGCAGCACCCGGGAGTGGTCGGTGACAGCCAGCACGTCGCGTTCCTCGGCGGCCAGATTCGCCAGGCCACGGTGGGTGACCGTCACACCCTTCGGCATTCCGGTCGAGCCCGACGTGTAGATCAGGTAAGCGGGATGCCATTCGTGCAGCGGTGCAGTGCGATCAGCATCGGTGACCGGGTCGGGCGACTGTGCGGCTATCCGGTTCTCTTCATCCGGATCGTCGAGCACGAGCCAGGTCATGAGGTCGGGCAGGCGATCTCGATGTGCGCGGACCGTGATGCCGGACACCGCGGCGGAGTCGGCGAGCATATGCTCGATCCGTTCGAGGGGATATCCCGGATCGACCGGCAGGAACGCCGCGCCGGTCCGGGCGACGGACCACACCGACAGCACCGACTCGACCGACCGCGACACGCTCAGGGCCACCGAAGTTCCCGGTCCGACACCCAGCTCGATCAGTCTGTGCGCCAGACGGTTCGAGGCCTCGTCGAGCTCGCGGTACGACATCGACCGACCCTGATAACGGATCGCTGCCGCAGCCGGGTTGTGCTCGGCTGCCGCAGCCAGCAGGTCCGGCAGCAACAGAGCGGGCGCATCGAGCGGTCCCCGGGCAGGCGTCAGTTCCGCGACCTCGTCGGCGCGGAGTATCTCGATGTCGCCGACGGGGATCCGCGGGTCCGCCGTGACGGAGGTGAGGATACGCACGAACCGCTCCGCGAAGCCCTGTACCGTGCTCGCGTCGAACAGGTCGGTGGCGAAGTCGATGGCACCGTCCATCCCCTCCGCCGCGCCGTCCGCATCGAATTTCTCGGCGAGAATTACCTCGAGGTCGACTTTCACGACGTCGAGGGCAGGGTCGAGGCCCTCCACCCGCAGTCCCGGTAATGCCAGCACGGGGCGCTCGTTGTTCTGGAACTCCAGGGAAACCTGGAAGATCGGTGAATGAGCGGTAGAGCGCACCGGTCCCACCGCGTCCACCACGCGCTCGAAGGGAACGTCGGCATGCGCGAACGCAGCGAGGTCCGCGTCCCGCACCTGCGCGAGGAGACCCGAGAAGCGTTGCCCCGGTTCGACGGTACTGCGCAGGGCGAGCGTGCCGACGAACATCCCGACCAGATCGTCGAGTGCCGCTTCGCCGCGTCCGGCGATGGGGGTGCCGATCACGACGTCCCCGGTACCGCCGAGGCGGCCGAGTAGCACGGCCAGCGCAGCGTGCACGATCATGAACTCCGTCGAGTGATGCAGACGCGCCGCTGCCCGGATTCGCTCATGCAGATGGGCGTCCACCACGAACCGCACCCGGTCGCCGATGAACGACTGCTGAGCGGGCCGGTGACGATCGGTGGGAAGTTCGAGGAGTTCGGGGAGCCCGGACAGGTTCGACTCCCAGAAGGCGAGTTGCCGCGACAGCAACGACTCGGGATCGTCCTCGGAGCCCAGCAGTCGCCGCTGCCACAGCGTGTAATCGGCGTACTGGACGCGCAGCGGCGTCCAGGCCGGTGGCAGGCCCCGCACGCGGGATTCGTACGCGATCATCACGTCGCGCACCAGCGGCGCCATCGAGAATCCGTCCGCCGAGATGTGGTGGACCACCACGGCGAGTATGGAAGTGGCGTCGCCGAGCGAGAACAGGGCGATGCGCAGCGGCGGGGCGGTGGTGACGTCGAAGCCGGTCGACACGAGCCGCGTCAGTTCCTGTCCGAGCACGGACTCGTCGGTGAGTGCGATCGGCGCGAGATCGGGGACCGCCGGTTCGAGTATTTCCTGCACGGGCTCACCGTCCCTGAGCGGGAAGCGGGTGCGCAGCGATTCGTGTCTCGTCACGACGTCGGTGAGCGCGGAAGTCAGTGCGTCGACGTCGAGTTCGCCGGTGAGCCGCACCAGCATCGGAATGTTGTACGCCGGCGACGACGTATCGAACTGGTTGATGAACCACATGCGTTGCTGGGCGTACGACAGCGGGATGCGGTCGGGGCGCGGCCCCGCGGTGAGGGCGGGGCGACCCGACGGGCCGGCGCCCGCGTGTTCGATGCGGGCGGCCAACGCGGCGACCGTCGGCGCCTCGAACAGCACCCGGACACCGACATCGGCGCCAAGGGCACCGCGGAGACGGGCCACGGCGCGGGTGGCGCTGAGGGAGTTGCCGCCGAGGTCGAAGAAGTTGTCGTCCGCACCTACGCGGTCGATGCCCAGGACCTCGGCGAACGTGTCGGCCACCGTCTCCTCGACCGGATTCGCCGGTGCGCGGTATTCGCCTGCGGCAAGTCCGAAATCGGGTATCGGCAGGGCCCTGCGGTCGAGCTTGCCGACCGCGGTGAGCGGAATCTTCTCCAGCACGGTGATCGACGACGGCACCATGTGGCCGGGCAGACGTTCGGCGAGGCGCCGGCCGATCTCGGCGGTGTCGAGGTGGCGGCCGGGTATCGGCACCACGTACGACGCCAGGAGCGTGTCGCCCGCCGGACCGCGATGCGCGACGGTGACCGCAAACCGGACGTCCGGCTCGTCCGCGAGGGTGGCGTCGATCTCGCCGAGCTCGATGCGGAATCCACGAACCTTCACCTGGAAGTCGCTACGGCCCACGTACTCGATGGTCCGGTCGGCCGTCCAGCGCACGATATCGCCGGTGCGATACATGCGTTCGCCGGATCCTGCGGGGTCGGCCACGAAACGTTCCGCGGTGAGCCCTGGACGGCGGTGGTAGCCGCGAGCCAGGCCCGCCCCGGCCACGTACAGCTCTCCCGGGACACCGACGGGCACCGGCTGCAAGCGGGCGTCCAGTACCAGCTCGGTGACCCCGCGGATCGGCCCGCCGATCGTGACGGGCTCACCGGCGACCAGGGGCTCGCTGATGTTCGACATGATCGTGGTCTCGGTCGGCCCGTAGCCGTTGTACAGCCGGCGGCCGGGCGCCCACCGGGACACGAGGTCGGGTGGGCACGCTTCCCCGCCGACGGTGACGTCGGTGAAGTGTTCCAGTCCGGCCGGATCGAGGGACGCGAGCGCCGAGGTGGTGACGAACGCATGGGTGACACGCCTGCGTGCGATGAGGTGGGCGAGTTCGTCACCGCCGAACATCGTGGGCGGTGCGATCACTATCGTCGCTCCGGCTCCGAACGCCAGCAGGTATTCGAACGCGGCCCCGTCGAAACTCGGTGTCGAGAAGTGCAGTGTGCGGGATCCCGGACCGGCGCTGAAGCGGGCGAGTTGTTCGCGCGCGAAGTTGTCGAGGCCGCGATGCGATACCACCACACCCTTGGGCAGGCCGGTGGAACCCGACGTGTACACGAGGTAGGCGGCGCTGTCGAGTGTGACCGGAGCGGCGCGTTCGGTGTCCGTCACCGGTGCCGCGGACGCCGCCGCGCACTCGTCGACGAACGACGGTTCGTCGAGAACGAGCCAGGTGGTGTCGCCGGGCAGCCGGGGCCGATGTTCTGCCGTCGTCAGGCCGAGGGCACATCCGGAATCGGTGAGCATGTGCGCGATGCGCTCGTCGGGATAATTCGGGTCGACCGGGACGAAGACGGCCCCGGCCTTGGCCACCGCCCACAGGCACAGCATCGACTCGACCGATCGCGGAATGCCGACGGCCACAGCGGTTTCGGGGCCGGCGCCGCGGGAGAGGAGGACGCGCGCAAGGCGGTTCGACAGTTCGTCGAGCTCCCGGTAGGACACGTCGCGGTCGCCGGACGAGAGCGCCACCGCATCGGGATCCTGCGCGGCCGCGTCCGCGAACAGTTGTGCGAGCGTTCGAGTGGAGACGCCCGGCGCGCCGCGCACCGGCACCAACGTGTCGCGCTCGCGATCGGTGAGCAGCGACAGTGCCGCGAGCGGTACGTCGGGACCGCCGCAGGCTTCGAGCACCCGCACCACCCGCCCCGCGATGCTCTCGACCGCGGGCGTGTCGAAGAGGTCGGGCAGGTACTCGAACTTCAGGTGCAGCCTGGCCTCGGCCGAGGCGACGAGACTCAGTGGGTAGTGGGCAGCGTCGGCCGCCTCCACGCCGATTACCCGCAAGCCCGCGATATCGGTGTCTTCCGACATCCCGGCGCGGTCCACCGGATACGACTCGAACACCGTCAGCGTGTCGAACCCCACGCCCGCCCCCGCGACTTCCTGTATCTGCGCGAGACCGGTGTAGTGGTGGTCGAGCATGGCCGCCTGTTCGGCCTGCACCCGCTCGAGCAGCGCGCCCAGCGTGTCGTCGGGGCGCAACGTCACCCGTACCGGCACGGTGTTGATGAACAGGCCGATCATCGTCTCGATGCCGGACAGCTCCGGCGGCCGCCCGGACACGGTCGCGCCGAATACGACGTCGTCCCGTCCGGTGAGCATCCCGAGCACGATTGCCCAGGCGGTCTGCACGATGCTGTTGAGGGTCAGCCCCCGCGAACGCGCGTACTCGCGCAACCGGTCGGTCTGGTCCTCGTCGAGGTCGAACACCCACTCCCGCGACACGGTGGACAGGCGCCGGGCCCGGTCCCCGGGAACGAGCAACGTCGGTTCCTCCACGCCGGCAAGGGCATTCGCCCACGCCCGGGCCGATGCGTCGGGGTCACGTCCGGTCATCCACGCGAGGTAGTCGCGATAGTCGCGCACCCGCGGCAACGGTGACAGGTCGGCGTCCGTGGCATACAGCGTGAGCAGTTCCCGGATCAGCAACGGCATCGACCAGCCGTCGAGGAGGATGTGATGGTTCGTCGACACCAGCCGGTATCGACCGCCCGGCATGGTCACGAGCAGGAACCGGATCAGCGGGGCCGTCGCCATGTCGAACGGGGTGGTCCGGTCGGCGGCGAGCAGCCGCTCGAGTTCGACGACGGCTCCCTCGTCACCGAACGTGCTCAGGTCGATCTCCCGCCATGGCACGGTTACTCCGCGTTCCACGACCTGGACGGCCCGCCCTTCGGTGTCGTGGACGAAGGCGGTGCGCATATTGGGGTGCCGCTCGAGGAGTGCGGCGGCCGCCCGGTGCAGCCGGGACGCGTCCACGTGGCCGCCGAGTTCGAGGCTCAGTTGGACGAGGTAGGCATCCACCGACTCGTCGGCCAGCTCGGCATGGAACAACATGCCCGCCTGCAACGGCGACAGCGGCCACACGTCGACCATCGACGGGTAACGCCGCTCCAGGTCGTCGATCGCACCCTGATCGAGACGGACCAGGTTCAGATCGGACGGGGTGAAACCGCCGCCCCCGGACTTCACCTGCGTGGTCAGGGCGGCGAGGGCAGACACCCACAGCTGCGCCAGTTCACCGACATCCGCTGTGGTGAGCACCCCGAGCGGGAACGCCCACGTGGCGGCCAGTTCGGGGCCCGCGGCGGAGTCGGTGGTTCTGGCGTTCACGTCGACGGCAGCAGGCACGGGCAGACCCGTGTGTGCGGCCTCGGCCAGTCCGGCCTCGGATATCGGCATCCAATCGCCGTCCCCGGAGGCGGCGGCTCCGAGCCTTCCGAGGTAGTTGAAGCTCAGCTGCGGTGCGGGCAGAGCCGACAGCGGGAGCGCCGTCTCGGGATTGAGATACCGCAGAAGGCCGAAACCGATGCCGTGGTCGGGGATGGCGTGCAGTTGTTCCTTCACGGCCTTGAGCGCGATCGCCGCCGCCGGGCCTCCGGCGAAGGCGTCGTCCACGTCCACCCCGGTGAGGTCGAGCCGGACGGGGAAGATGCTGGTGAACCAGCCCACCGTCCGGGCGAGATCCGCCCCCGGTACCACCTGCTCCTCACGTCCGTGTCCTTCGAGAGTGACGAGGGCGCCGTCGGATTCGATTCCGCGGTCCCGCCGCCATCGCACGAGTGCCAGGCTCAGGGCCGTGAGTAAGCCGTCCCCCACGCTGCCGTGGAAGGCCTGCGGGACCGCGGTCAGCAGCGCCTCGGTCACGTCCACCGGCACCCGGACCTCGACCTCGGCGGTCCGGATGTCGGATGCGGTGAGGGTTCGGGAGCCGAGCAGGGGGTCCGGTGCGCCGAGCATCCCTCGCCACAACGCGAGTTCCTCGATGCGACTCGGTTCCAGCGCCGCGTCGGCAAGCCCGTGCGCCCACCGGCGCATCGACGTTCCGACGGCGGACAGGGCCGGCGACACCCCCGACTGCACCTGGGCGCACGCCGTGGCGAGGTCGGGGATCAGGATCCGCCACGACACCCCGTCGACGACGACGTGATGGGCGACGATCAACAGCCGTCCGGCGGTCCGGGGGCTGGCCGCGCTCTCTAACAACACCACCTGAACCATCACGCCCGACTCCGGGTCGAGCCGGTCGGTGGCCCCGTCGAGTTCCCGCGCAGCGATGTCACCGAACGTCTCCTCGGTTCCTCGCTCGGTGTCCGGGAGGTCGAGGGGCACCGTGCGCACGACCGCGGTGGCCCGCATCCAGCCGGTCGGCTGCACCACCATCGACCAACCGTGCTCCGCCCGTTCGCTTCGGGACAGCCGGGCCCGCAGTATGTCGTGACGGTCGAGGACCGCCTGCAGGGCCGCCGTCAGCGTGGCCGCGTCCAGGTCGGCGGGGGTGGTGAACAGTGCCGCCTGCGAGTAGCGGCGGAAGTCTCCTCCCCGGCCCAGCATCCACTGCACGATCGGCGTGAGGGGAACCTCGCCGACACCTCCCCCGGGCAACTCGTCGAGGGTGATCGCCTGCTCTCCCGCCGTCGCGATCTCGGCGAGGGCGGCCACGGTTTTGCGCTCGAACACGTCCCGCGGGGTGATGCCCACCCCGGACGCCTTCGCCCGGGTGACGAGCTGGATCGACATGATGGAGTCGCCGCCGACGGCGAAGAACGAGTCGTCGACGCCGACCGACTCGAGACCCAGCACCTCGGCGAACAGATCTGCGAGTATGCGTTCCGTCTCGGTTGCCGGAACACGCCCGATCGACACCTGCCGCCCGAAGTCGGGATCAGGCAGCGCACGCCGGTCGAGCTTTCCGTTCACCGTGAGCGGCAGGCTCTCGAGCACCACCACGGCGGCCGGAACCATGTGCGCGGCCAGCCGGCCGCCCAGCGTTTCGATGATCCACGACGGGTCCAGCGACCGGCCTGCCTCGGGTACGACGTATCCCACCAATCGTTCACGGCGCGACAATACGACCGACTGCGCCACCCCTTCGCAGGCGAGGAGCGCGGATTCCACTTCACCGAGCTCGATCCGGAAGCCCTTCACCTGAACCTGGAAGTCGTTGCGGCCGAGGTACTCCAGCTGCCCGTCCGCATTCCACCGACCCAGGTCGCCCGACCGGTACATCCGGGAACCCGGCGCGTACGGATCTGCGACGAACCGGGTGGAGGTGAGGGCGAACCGGCCGAAGTATCCGCGCGAGACCTGCGCGCCCGACACGTAGAGCTCGCCCACCACTCCCGGCGCCACCGGGTGGAGTCGCCCGTCGAGCACGTACACGCGCAGTCCCGGGAGTGCCCGCCCTATGACGGACGCCGAGGCCCCGGCGGCGAGCGCCTCGGTCATCGGCAGGTGACTGACATGCACGGTCGTCTCCGTGATGCCGTACATGTTGACCAATGTCGGCGCCGAGTCGTCGTGCCGGCTGTACCAGCGGGTCAGTTGCGCCAGGTCGAGGGCTTCACCGCCGAAGATGACGTAACGCAGTGCCAACTCGGCGCCGCCGGCCACCCGGTCCTCCTCCGCCAGTTGGTAGAAGGCGGTAGGCGTCTGGTTCAGCACGGTCACCCGCTCGTCGCGGAGTAATCGCAGGAACGTGTCGGGTGTCCTCGTGGTGAAGTAGTCGACCACCACGAGCCGTCCGCCGTGGAGGAGGGCCCCCCACAACTCCCACACTGAGAAATCGAACGCAGCAGAGTGGAACATGGTCCACACGTCGGAGGCATCGAACCCGAATAGCGGCTGAGTGTGTGCAAAGAGGGTGCCGACGTTGCGGTGCGATACCTGAACGCCTTTCGGTTGCCCCGTCGACCCCGAGGTGTAGATGACGTACGCGACGGAATCCGGGTGCAGTGGACCGGTCCGCTCCGCGTCGGACACCGGCTGGGCCGACACACCACCCAGTTCGGCCTCGACGTCGGGGCTGTCCACAGCGATGGTCGGAAAGCCCTGCGCGCGCACCGATTCGGCTTCTGCCTCGGTGGTCAGCACGCACACCGGCCGGGCGTCGCCGAACAGGAAAGCCAGCCGCTCGGCCGGGTACGTGACGTCGACCGGAACGTACCCCGCGCCCGACTTCACCACCGCAAGCAACGCCACCACGAGATCGAGGGATCGCGCTGTGGCCACCGCTACCAGCGATTCGGGGCCTGCGCCTCGAGCGATCAGGAGCCGTGCGAGGCGGTTCGACCTCGCGTCGAGTTCTCGGTACGTGAGCGCAGCGCCCTCGTACACGACGGCCGTCGCTGCGAGGTTCCGTTCCGCGGCACGGGCGAAGAGCTCCGGCAGTGTCGCCACCGGCTCGGCCGGCTCGGCCTCGGCAGGGACGGCGACGGGCAGGAGGCGGTCGCGTTCGCCCGGGTCGAGGATGTCGATGTCCCCGACGGGCGTGTACGCGTCGGAGGTCACCGATTCGAGTAGACGCACGAAGCGCTCCCCGAGACGGAGGACGGATGCGCGATCGAGTACGTCGGTGGCGTATCGGAGACCCGCGCCGATTCCGGCCGGGGCGCCGTCCTCGTCGACGTGTTCGGCGAGACTCAGTTCGAGGTCGAACTTCGCGACGCCCAGATCGACCTCGAGCGAGTCGACGACGAGGCCGGGCAGCTCGAGGCGGGTGCCGGTGGCGTTGCGGAACTCGATGAGTACCTGGAACAGCGGGGCGTGAGCGGTCGACCGCTCCGGGGCGAGCTGATCGACCAGCCGCTCGAACGGGATGTCGGCATGCTCGAATGCACCGAGGTCTACCGAGCGCACCGCGGTCAGCACCTCGGAGAAGGATGCCCCACCGTCCACCGGAGTCCGGAGAACCAGGGTGTTGACGAACATCCCCACGACGTCGTCGAGTACCGCCTGCCCCCGGCCGGCGACCGGTGTGCCGATCGGAACGTCGTCCGTTCCCGACAACCTCGACAGCAGCACGGCGAAGGCGGCATGAACCACCATGAACAGCGTCGAATTATGCTCGGAGGCCATCTCGTTCAGCGCTGTGTGCAGCCGCGCGGGCACGGTGAACTCCACGACGTCGCCCCGGTACGAGCGCTGGGCCGGGCGCGGCCGGTCCAGCGGGATCTGCAGCACCTCCGGTAACCCGGCCAGGGTGCGGGTCCAGTACCCGAGTTGTCTCGACAGAACAGAGTCGGGGTCCTCCTCGGCGCCGAGAACGCTCCGTTGCCACACGCTGAAGTCGGCGTACTGCACCGGCAGCGGAGTCCACGCGGGTGTCTCCCCCATGGTTCTGGCGGTGTACGCGAGCATGATGTCGCGGGCCAGCGGCATCATCGAGAACCCGTCGGCCGCGATGTGATGGACGACGATGGCGAGGACGTGCGACTCGGCGTCGACCTCGAAAAGAGTTGCCCGGAAAGGCACGTCGACGCTCACATCGAAGCCGGTGGCCGCCAGGGCGGCGATCGCGTCCCGCAGGTCACGCTCACCGGACACGGTGACCGGGTGCAGGGATGGGGTTGCCCGCCCCGGATCGACGATGACCTGGTGCGGCCCGTCGATCGAACCGGGAAACACGGTGCGCAGGGATTCGTGCCGCTCCACGACGTCACCGACCGACGCGAGCAGGGCAGCACGGTCGAGTACACCGGTCAGTCGCAGTGCGATCGGAATGTTGTACGCCGGCGACGAGGTGTCGAACTGGTTGATGAACCACATGCGCTGCTGAGCCAGCGACAACGGTATCCGCTCGGGACGCGGCCGGGCGGTGAGAGCCTCCGAGGGAACACTCGCGGTGGCCGCCGACTCGATCCGCACGGCGAGGTCTCCCACTACCGGTGCGTCGAACAGGGCGGCCACCCCGATCCCGGCGTCGAGTGCCGCGTTGATGCGTGCGACCGCGCGAGTGGCGCTGAGTGAATCGCCGCCCAGTTCGAAGAAGCTGTCGTCGACCCCGACCCGCGCAATTCCGAGGACCTCCGAGAAGACCCGTGCGACAGCTTCTTCGACCGGTGTGGCAGGCGCCCGGAAACCCGCGGACGTCGACGCGAAGTCGGGTGCCGGCAACGCTTTCCGGTCGAGTTTGCCGACGGGTGTCAATGGGATCTCGTCGAGTACGACGACGGCGGCGGGAACCATGTACTTGGGCAGGATGCGTCCCGCGAACGCGAGTACCTCCGGCGCCACCACTTCCTCGCCGTCGTGCGGCAGGACGTACGACACCAGCGCCGTGTCGCCGAGCGGGCCGGGCCTGCCCACGGTGGCGGCGAAGTCCAGATTCGGGTGGGTGGTGAGGACGGAGTCGATCTCCCCGAGCTCGACCCGCTGCCCGCGAATCTTGACCTGGAAGTCGCTGCGCCCGAGGTACTCCAGGGTGTGGTCGCGGCGCCACCGCACGACATCACCGGTACGGTACATCCGGCCGGCGCCGTGGGGATTGGCAACGAACCGTTCGGCGGTGAGTGACGGACGACGGTGGTACCCGCGGGCCAGGGCCGGTCCTGAAATGTACAGTTCGCCCGGCACCCCGGCCGGCACCGGCTGCAGTCGCGGGTCGAGAACGGACAGGGTGATGCCGCGCACCGGGCTGCCGATCGTGACCGGCTCACCCGGCATCATCGGCCGGCTCAACGTGGTGAGAATCGTGGCCTCGGTGGGCCCGTACCCGTTGAACATGGCCCGGCTCACACCCCAGTTGGCCACCAGTTCGTCACCGACCGCATCGCCGGCCACCACGAGCACCTCGAGGTGCTCGATGCCGTCGCGGTCCACCGTGGCGAGTACCGCCGGAGTGATGCAGGCGTGGGTGACGCGTTCGCGCCGCAGCAGCGCCGCGAGTTCCGCACCGCCGTAGATTCCGGGTGGCGCGATGACCAGCGTCGCCCCGGCGGCGCACGACTGGATCAGCTCGAGGATGGCCACATCGAAACTGGGAGAACAGATGTGGAGGCAGCGCGCCTCACGGGAGATGCTGTAGTGCGTGCTCTGCTCGGCGAGAAGATTCGCCAGCCCGCGGTGGGTGACGACGACACCTTTCGGTCGGCCGGTCGAGCCGGAGGTATAGATCGCGTACGCGGCGTGGTCGACAACGAGCAGTGAGCGGCGATCGACGTCGGTGACGCGAGCGCAGGACGCGGCGGCCAGAGTGTCGTCGACATCCGGGTCGTCGAGCACCAGCCACGGCACCGAATCGGGTAGGCGGTGGCGGTACGCGGAGGTCGTCACCCCGAGCGCCGCACCGGAGTCGGCGAGCATGTGCTCGATGCGGTCGGCGGGATAGTTCGGGTCCACCGGCACGAACGCAGCACCAGCCTTGGCGACCGACCACACCGACAGCACCGACTCCGGTGAGCGTGGAAGGCCGAGTGCCACGAACGTTTCCGGTCCGGCGCCCCGCGCGAGCAGCACGCGGGCCAGGGCGTTGGATCGCTCGTCGAGTTCGCGGTAACTCGTCTCCCGTCCCTCGAAGAGGAGTGCGGCGGCGCCGGGACGCTCGCCGGCAGCCTGGGTGAGCAACTCGGGCAGCGTGCGTGGTGCACCGGACGGTGCGCCGGACACGGCGGTGTATTCCTGCAGTTCCGCCTCCGACAGCAGGGTCAGCCGGGCGAGCGGAATGTCGATGTCCGACAGCATGATCTGCAGAACCCGGGCGACCCGGGCCGCCACCGACTCGGCGAACTCGCTGTCGATCACGGCCGGCTGGTACCGCAGGCGCAGATGCAGTGCCGTGTCCACATGCGCGATCAGGGTGAGGGGATAGTGGGTGGCGTCGATCCCCTCGACCCCCGCGAGCCGCATGCCGTCGATGTCCGTGTTCTCCGACAGCCCCATCCGGTCCACCGGATACGACTCGAACACGGTCAACGTGTCGAAGACGGCACCGTCTCCCGCGGCGCGCTGGATTTCTGTCAGGCCCACGTAGTGGTGGTCGAGGAGGGCCGACTGTTCGGCCTGGAACCTTTCGAGGAGTTCGGCAAGTGTCTCCTCGCGGCGCAGGCGCAGCCGGACGGGCACGGTGTTGATGAACAGGCCGACCATCGACTCGATGCCGGCGATCGCGGGCGGACGTCCGGACACCGTGGCTCCGAACGTGACGTCCTCGCGGGTGCTCAGTGTCGCGAGTACCAGCCCCCAGGCGACCTGCACGAGCGTGTTGGTCGTGAGACCGCGCGCGCGGGCGAGTGCCTCGAGCACCCGGGTCTTCTCGTCAGCCACGTCCAGGCGCACGTCCTCCGGGTCGGCGAAGCTCTGCTCGCCGCGCGCGGCGGGTGCCACGATGGTCGGCTCGTCCGCACCGGCGAGTGCGGACACCCAGGCGCCGGTGGACCGTTGGGAATCCTGTGTCGCAATCCACTGCAGGTAGTCACGGTAGGAGGTGACCGCCGGGAGCGCGGTGGTGTCGCCCGCGGTGGCGTACAGGACGAGCAGGTCCTTGATCACCAAGGGCGTCGACCACCCGTCGAGAAGGATATGGTGGTGCGTGAGCACCAGTCGGTAACGCCCGGGTGCGGTGTGCAGCAACGTAAATCGCAGCAGCGGCGCCGCGGACATGTCGAACGGGAGTGCGCGGTCCATGGCCATCGCCGCCGCAACTTCCGCGGTGATCCGGGAGCTCGGCTGCCCGGACAGGTCGATGTGCGACCACGGCGCCGTGACGGATTCGAGGACTACCTGCACCGGTCCCGTGCTCGTCTCGGCGAATGCCACTCGCAGGTTGGAATGCCGGTCGAGCAGGCCTTGCGCGGCACGGTGCAGGCGACCGGCGTCGACGACGCCGTGCAGGTCGAGGACCAACTGGACCATGTAGGCGTCGACGTGTTCCTCGGACAACTGGGCATGGAACAGCAGGCCCGCCTGCAACGGCGACAGCGGCCAGATGTCCGCGAGTGCGGGATACGTGTTCTTCAGGCGGTCGATATCCACCTGCCCGAGGGACACCAGAGCGAGATCGGACGGTGTCAGGCCGCCGGCGTCGGGCCGGTTCGCATGTTCGGCCAGCAGGGTGAGGGTCCGAACCCAGAGGTCGGCGAGCTCTTCCACGTCCGCACTGCGGAGCACACCGGTCGGGAACGTCCACGTTGCCGTCAGCACGGGGTCGCCGTCCCGGACGGTCGTCGCGGCGTTGACATCCACGACCCACGCCACAGGCATGTCGGGGTTCTGTGTTCCCCCGAGATCGGAGCTGCCCTCGACGGGAAGCCAGGGCACGTCACCCGCGCTGGTCGCCACCCGGCCGAGGTAGTTGAAGCTCACCTGCGGCGGCGGGAACCGGCGGAGCATCTCCCCGGTCTCCGGGTACAGGTACCGGAGCAGCCCGAACCCGATCCCGTGGTCGGGGATCGCGAGGAGTTGTTCCTTGACCGTCTTGATCGCGGTTCCGGCAGCGGCACCGCCGGCGAGGACGGCATCGACATCGATACCGGTGAGGTCGAGACGTGCGGGAAACAGGCTGGTGAACCAGCCGACGGTCCGGGACAGGTCGGCACCGGGGACGACGTGGTCCTCGCGACCGTGACCTTCGAGATTGATCAGGGCATCGGTCGTGTCGACACCGCGCTGCCGACGCCAACGAATCAGGGCCAGCGCCAGCGCGGTGAGAAGGCCGTCACCGACGGCGCCGTGGAACGCCGCGGGAAGAGTGGTGAGCAGGGCGCCCGTCACGCTCGGCGGAACCTCGACGGTGATACTGCCCTGTGCAGTGTCGACGTCGATCGCCGGATCCAGCGGCCGGGAACCGAGAAGTGGGTCGGCGCCGTCGAGCATGGCTCGCCACAGCTCGACTTCGTCGCGTCGTCGTTCCGCGGCGTCCACCAATCCGTGCGCCCATCTCCGCATCGACGTGCCGATGCCCGGCAACGCCGTGGTGAAGCCTTCGGCGATGCGTGCGTGCGCCGCAGCCAGATCGGTGATCAGGATGCGCCACGACACCCCGTCGACCACCAGGTGATGGGCGACCAGCAGCAGACGTCCGAGCCCGCCGGGGCCGTCGAACCACAGCACCTGCACCATGCTCGCGGTGGCCGGATCCAGGCGGTCCGCCGCCGCATCGAGTGCGGCGGCCGCGATGGCGGCGAACTTCTCGCCGTCGAGCGACGTGACGGGTACGCGGTGGATCACCGCTTCCGGGGACACGGCCCCCGACGGCAGCACCGTCATCCCCCACTGCCCGCCCAGGCCTTCCTGCCCGTCGTCCCGGGTGAGTCGTGCACGTAGCATGTCGTGCCGATCCAGCACCGCGCCGACGGCACCGACGAGATCCTCGTGGGTGAGCCCGGGGGGCGCCGTCACCAGCACCGCCTGGGAGAAGCGGTTCAGTGTACCCCCGCTGCGGTCGAGCATCCACGCGACAACGGGCGTCGGCGGTACCGCACCGACACCGCCACCGGGAAGCTCTTCGAGGACAACAGAATCCGCTCGCTCGCGGTGTGCCGCCTCAGCCAGGCCCGCCACGGTGCGACGCTCGAAGACATCACGCGGCGAGAGGATCAGCCCCGCCGCCTTCGCCCGCGCCACCAACTGGATGGACATGATGCTGTCGCCGCCCAGCGCGAAGAACGAGTCCTCCACCCCCACCGACTCCAGTCCCAGCACGTCCCGGAACAACGCGGCCAGCAATTCCTCCGTCTCCGTGCCGGGCGCCCGCCCGCCGGTGGCGACAGCACCGAAATCCGGTTCCGGCAATGCCTTCCGGTCGAGCTTTCCGTGAACGGTCAGCGGCAGCGCCTCGATCACCACGATCGCGGCAGGCACCATGTACGACGCCAGGCGAGAACCGGCGAAGTCGAGGAGCGCCCCCGTGTCGAGGACGGCCCCGGGCACCGGAACCACGTACCCGACCAGGCGATCGGCCGACCCTGCACTGTGCCGCACGTCCGCGACGGCGGCCGCCACATCCTCGTGTGCGAGCAACGCCGAGGCCACCTCGCCCAGTTCGATCCGGAAGCCGCGGATCTTCACCTGGAAGTCGGTGCGCCCCAGATACTCCAGTTGCCCGTCCTTCATCCACCGCACGAGGTCACCGGTCCGGTACATTCTGCTGCCGGCCGGCCCGAACGGGTTGGCGACGAAACGTTCGGCGGTGAGGGCGTAGCGGCGGTGATACCCGCGCGCGAGCGCCGGACCGGCAAGATACAACTCGCCCGCGATTCCCACCGGCACCGGCTGCAACCGCGCGTCGAGGACGGCCTCACCGAAGCCGAGAGTGGGTGCCCCGATGGTCACCGGCTCACCCGGCACCATCGGGGAACTGATACTCGACACCACCGTCGACTCCGTCGGCCCGTACGCGTCGAACATGTTCCGGCCCGGCGCCCAGCGTGCCACCAGCTCGGGCGGGCAGGCTTCGCCGCCCGTGACCACACAGACCAGGTCGTCGAGCCCGGCAGGGTCGACGGAGGCCAGTGCCGCAGGTGTCACGAAGCAGTGGGTGACCCGCTCACGACGGAGCAGGTTCGACAATTCCTCGCCGCCGAACACGGACGGCGACGCGATCACCATCGTCGCGCCCGGCCCCACCGCGAGCATCAGCTCGAGGATCGAGGCGTCGAAGCTCGGGGAGGCGAAGTGCAGCGCTCGTGCCGTCGACGTCGTGGCGAACGTGCGCTGCTGCGCCGCAGCGAAATTCGCCAGTCCGCGGTGTGTGGTCACCACTCCCTTCGGCCTGCCGGTCGAACCCGAGGTATAGATCAGATACGCGGGGTGATCGACCTGCAGGGCCGACGTCCGGTCGGTATCCGACACCGCCGTCGCCGGGAGAAGCGCCAGCTCCGCCTCCATCCCGGGATCGTCGAGCGCCAGCCACGGAAGCGCACCAGGAAGGGACGGCCGGAGCTCGGTCGTCGTGAGGCCGGCCACGGCGCCGGAGTCGTCGAGCATGTACTCGATGCGCTCGGCGGGATGGTTCGGGTCGACCGGCACGAAGGCGGCGCCGGACTTCGCCACCGCCCACACCGCCGTTACCGACTCGATCGACCTCGACAATGCCAGCGCAACCACATGTTCCGGACCCACCCCGCGTGCGATCAAGAGCCGCGCGAGCCGGTTCGACCGGTCGTCGAGGTCACGGTAGGTCACGCGCTGCCCCTCGAAGGACAGCGCCTCGGCGGCCGGATCGACGGCGGCGGCGTCGATCAACAGTTCGGGCAACGTGCGCGCGGGCACGCCGGGGCCACCGGTCACCGAGGTCAGGGCGGCCCGCTCCGGTGGGGCGAGCACGTCGACGTCGCCCACCCGGACGTCGGGATCGGCGGCGACTGCGGCCAGGATCCGGACCAGGCGCTCCGCGAAGCCGGCCACGGTGCCTTCGTCGAAGATGTCGGTGGCGTACCCGAGCGCGGCAGTGATACCGGCGGGAGCGCCGTCACTGTCGGTGTTCTCGCGCATGCTTACCTGCAAGTCGAAGTTGATCGTGTCGAAGGGGAGGTCCAGCGCTTCGACGTGCAGTCCCGGCAGTTCCAGGACGGGCCGCTCGGTGTTCTGGAATTCGAGCATCACCTGGAACAGCGGCGAGTACTCCGTCGACCGCGAGGGTCGCAGGCTTTCGACGACCCGCTCGAACGGGACGTCCGCATGGGTGAACGCACCCAGGTCGGTCTCGCGTACGCCGGCGAGGAGTTCGGCGAACGTGCGGGCTCCGTCGACGCGGGTGCGGAGCACGAGGGTGTTCACGAACATTCCCACCACGTCGTCGAGCGCGGCCTCGCCTCGTCCCGCGATCGGGGTGCCGACGGCGATGTCGTCCGAGGCGCTCAGTCGCGACAGCAACACCGCCAAGGCCGCGTGCAGGGCCATGAAGACGGTGGAGCCGTGGGTGCGCGCGACCTGCACGATGTCCTGGTGGAGTTCGGGAGGAATCCTGAACTCGACCCGGCCGCCCTCCAGAGAACGGGCAGGCGGACGCGGCCGGTCCGTGGGAAGTTCCAGCACGTCCGGAAGGTCGGCGAGCGTCGCGGTCCAGTAGCCGAGTTGACGTGCCAGCGGCGACGACGGATCGTTCTCGGGACCGAGCCAATCCCGCTGCCACAGGGTGTAATCGGCGTACTGAACCGGCAAGGGCCGCCAATCCGGTGCGGTCTCATGGTGTCTGGCGGTGTACGCGGCCAGAACGTCGCGGGCCAGCGGCACCATGGAGAAGCCGTCGGCGGCGATATGGTGTACCACGACGGCGAGCACGTGTTCGGCCACGCCCCGCTCGAACAGCCGGGCCCGTAGCGGGGTTTCGACGGTCACATCGAAACCCGTCGACAGTAACCGGTCGACCTGCTCACGAAGGTTGTCCAGGCCGGTGGTGGGCTCCGGGTGAAGAATCGGCACCACCTCGGCGGCGGGCAGTATCACCTGCCGCGGCCCCCGATCGGTCAGCGGAAAGACGGTGCGGAGCGACTCGTGCCGCTCGACGACGTCGGTGATCGCCGCCTGCAGGGCAGGTACATCCAGCGTGCCGGCGAGCCGCAGGGCGATGGCCACGTTGTAGGCCGAAGACGCGGTGTCGAATTGGTTGATGAACCACATCCGCTGCTGCGCGAGCGACACAGGGACCTCGCGCGCCGGATCCCTCGGGGTCAGTGCCGGCCGCACCCAGTCCACCGCGATCCCCGCCTCGGCACGGGCGGCGAGCCCGGCCACGGTGGGAGCGTCGAACACGTCGCGCACGCCGAGACGGTCCCCGACTGCGGCATTGATGCGTGCCACCAGCCGAGTGGCGGTCAGCGAGTTCCCGCCCAGGTCGAAGAAGTTGTCGTGCGCGCCCACTCGCGCGATGCCGAGAAGGTCGGCGAACACCGCGGCGACGATCTCCTCCACCGGGTTGCGGGGAGCGACGAACCCTACCGTCGCCGTGCCGAAGTCCGGTTCCGGCAGCGCTTTACGATCCAGCTTGCCGTTCACGGTCAGAGGCAGCGCGTCGAGAACCACCACTGCCGACGGCACCATGTACGTGGGTACCGACGCCCCGACCGCATCGAGTACCGCTGCCGGGTCGACGGCGGCGCCCGCCTCGGGAACGACGTACCCCACCAACCGATCGCCGTCACGGTCGTCGACGCGGACCACGACCACCGCTTGCGCCACCCCAGCACACGCGGCGAGGGCCGCCTCCACTTCGCCGAGTTCGACTCGGAAGCCGCGAAGCTGTACCTGGAAGTCGCTGCGGCCCACGTACTCGAGCCGACCGTGGGAGCCCCACCGCACGATGTCGCCGGAACGATACATGCGCGCACCCACCCGGTCGCGGGCGAAGGGGTCGGCAACGAAACGGTGTGCCGTCAGCTCGGATCGGCCCGCGTACCCGCGGGACACCTGTTCGCCGGACACGTACAACTCGCCGACCACACCGGGCGGCACCGGATGGAGGCGGCCGTCGAGGACATACACCCGCAACCCCGGGAGCCCGCCGCCGATCACCGACCCGGACGCGGCGGACACCAGCGCGCGATCGAGTGCGAGGAAGCTGACGTGCACCGTGGTCTCGGTGATGCCGTACATGTTGACGAGTACGGGTGCACGGTCGTCGTGCCGGGAGTACCACCGGCCGAGCTGACCGAGGTCGAGCGCTTCACCCCCGAAGATCACGTACCGCAACGACAGAGCCGACCCGTCGGCGTCCTCGACTACGCTCGCCGCACGATCCGCCTCCATCAGCTGGTAGAAGGCGGTCGGCGTCTGGTTCAACACCGTCACCCGCTCCCGGTGCAGCAGTTCGAGGAAGGTATCGGGCGAGCGTGCGGTGAAGTAGTCGACCACGACCAGCCGGCCCCCGTGGACGAGTGCCCCCCACAGTTCCCACACGGAGAAGTCGAAGGCGTACGAATGGAAGAGGGTCCACACATCGGACGAGTCGAACCCGAACAGGTCCTGGGTGTTGGCAAGCAACGCGACCACACAGCGGTGCGATACCTGAACACCTTTCGGTCGTCCGGTCGAACCCGACGTGAAGATGACGTAGGCGACGGCGTCCGCCCGTAGCGGACGCAACCGGTCCGAGTCGGTGACGGGCAGGCCCGAGAAGCTGTCCAGGGCGCGGTGCGTCGCCGGATCGTCGATGACCACCAGCGCAGTGCCGTCCGGCGCCAGGGCCCCGAACTCCGCACTCACCACAGCACACACCGGGTGCGCATCCTCGAACATCGCGGCCACGCGCTCGGCCGGATAGCTGACGTCGACCGGGACGTAGCCGCCGCCGGCCCCGAGTACCGCCAGCAACGCAACAATCAGGTTCGGTGTCCTGTCCACCATCACGGCGACCAAAGATTCGGTACCGACACCACGCGCAATCAGCAATCGGGCTAAACGATTTGCGCGTTCCTCGAGTTCGGCGTAGGTAATACTGTCTTCGCCGCACACCACCGCGACGGCATCCGGGGTCCGGGCCGCCGCGCGTGCGAACGCTTCGACGAGGGTCAGCGACCCGGCGCCGACGCCCTCGTGATTCCACTGGTCCAGCACGAGGCCGCGCTCGACCGCGCCCATGACGTCGATGTCCCCGACCGTCGTGGCCGGATCCGTCACGACCGCCCGCAGTACGCGGAGGAGCCGTTCCCCGAATCTGATCACCGACGCGCGCTCGAAGACGTCGGTGGCGTACAGGAAACCCGCCGACATGCCTGCCGCAGAACCCTTGTCGTCGTAGTGCTCCGCCAGGGAGAGTTGCAGGTCGAATTTGGCGACACCCGGGTCGACGTCCACCGCTTCGACTGTCAGACCGGGCAGCTCGAGGTGCGCTCGCACTGTGTTCTGGAACTCCAGCAACACCTGGAACAGCGGTGAATACGACGTCGAACGCACCGGAGCGAGCTCGTCGACAACGCTCTCGAACGGCACATCGGTATGCCCGAACGCAGCGAGGTCCGTGTCACGGGCCTGGGCGAGCACGTCGATGAAGGAGGCGTCCGGCCGGACCCGGGTCCGGAGCACCAGCGTGTTGACGAACATCCCCACCAGGTCGTCCAGCGCCGCCTCACCGCGCCCCGCGATCGGTGTGCCCACGGCCACGTCGCCCGATCCCGACATGCGTGACAGCAACACGGCGAAGGCCGCGTGCATCACCATGAACAGCGTCGCATTGTGCTCGCGCGCAAGCAGAAGCAGTTGCCGGTGCAAACCGGCGTCGATGGGGAACGACGCGCACCGACCCTGAAGTGACCGTGCGGCGGGCCGGTTCCGGTCGAGCGGCAGATCGGTGACCTCGGGCAGTTCCGCCAACGTATCCCGCCAGTACCCGAGCTGCCGGGACATGAGACTGCCGGAATCCTCGGGGCTACCGAGGAGCGCACGCTGCCACACGCTGTAGTCGGCGTACTGCACCGGCAACGGTTCCCAGTTGGGCCGGGCACCCGCCCGCCGGGCGGAATACGCCACCATGAGATCGCGGGCCAGCGGTGCGAGCGACGCACCGTCGGCCGAGATGTGGTGCACCACCATGACGAGCACGTGTTCGTCCGGGCCGATCCACAGCAACGCGGCGCGCAGCGGCACGGCCCGGCTGACGTCGAACCCCACGGCGAGAAGCGTCTCGATCCGCTCGTTCAGCGACTCGTCGCCATCGACCCGCGGAGTGAGGTCGGGAATGACCTGTGCTGCGTCGACGATCTCCTGGTACGGGCCGTCCGCCGACGCGGGGTACCTGGTCCGCAGCGCTTCGTGCCGCTCGATCACGTCACCGACCGCGTCCCTCAAGGTGTCCGAGTCGAGCGGACCGAGGAGCCGCACCGCCATCGGAATGTTGTAAGCCACCGAACCCGTGTCGAACTGATTGAGGAACCACATGCGCTGCTGCGCCAGTGACAGCGGAATCCGGTGCGGCCGCTCACCCCGAACGAGAGGCCGGCGATCCGCGAGTTCCATACCCGCACGCCGGATATGCGCGGCCAGCAGTTCGGCGGTGGGTGCATCGAACAGGGCACGCACGCCCACGTCCGATCCCAGAGCGGCATTGATCCGCGCGATCACCCGCGTCGCGACCAGCGAGTTGCCGCCGAGGTCGAAGAAACTGTCGTCGACGCTGATCCGCTCGACACCGAGAATCTCCGTGAAGACCTCGACGATCGACTCCTCCACCGGATCGGCAGGCGCCCGGAACTCCGCGGCGGCGGACAGGAACTTCGGTTCCGGCAACGCTGCCCGGTCCACCTTCCCGACCGGGTTCAACGGAATGTCGTCCAGCACCACGATAACCGCGGGCACCATGTACGCCGGCAACCGATTCCGCACCTGCCGCAACAGCTCGGCGGTCTGGATCGGCCTGCCGGCCGCCGGCACGACGTACGACACCAGCACGGTGTCCCCGGACGGGCCCGGCCGCCCGATCGTGACCGCGAACCGCACGTCCTGATGCGCCTGCAGTAAGGCGTCGATCTCGCCGAGCTCGATCCGGAATCCTCGAACCTTCACCTGGAAGTCGCTGCGCCGCAGATATTCCAGCGTGTAGTCGGGCCGCCAACGCACTACGTCGCCGGTGCGGTACATCCGCCCGGGGCCGTACGGGTCGGCGACGAACCGCACAGCGGTGAGCGCGGGCCGTCCGTGATAACCCCTGGCCACACCGGCACCGGTGATGTACAACTCGCCCGGTGCGCCGACGGGTACCGGATGCAGCCGAGCGTCCAGGACCACCTGCTGGGTGCCGCGGATCGGCCCACCCAGGGTGATCGGGCCGCCGGGTGTCATGGGCGCACTGATGTTCGCCATCACGGTGGTCTCGGTGGGGCCGTACGCGTTGTGCAGCCGGCGGCCCGGCGCCCACCGGGCCACCAGTTCGGGCGGGCAGGCCTCCCCGCCCACGACGACGTCGAGGAAGTCGCCGAGCGAATCCGGCGGAATCGTACTGAGCGCCGCCGTGGTGATGAAGCCGTGGGTGACGCGCTCCGATCGCAGTACATCGGCGATCTCCGTGCCCCCGTAGGTGGTCGGCGGCACGATGACCATCGTCGCCCCCACCCCGAATGCCTGCAGGTACTCGAACACGGACGCGTCGAAACTGGGCGTCGAGAAGTGCAGCGTGCGAGACGATCTGGTGGCGCCGAACCGCTCTCGTTGGTCGACCGAGAAGGAGTCCAGACCACGGTGCGTGACGACCACGCCTTTGGGCCGCCCCGTGGAGCCCGACGTGTAGATCAGGTACGCGGCGCTGTCGAGCGACACCGGCCCATTGAGGTCTCCCTCGGTCAGCGGCGCGTCGGACCGGGCGGCGCACTCGGACCGGAAATCGGGATCGTCGAGCGCCAGCCAGGGGATCGAGTCGGGCAACCGCTCACGCAGTGCTTCTTCCGTCAGACCGACCACCGCACCGGAGTCGCCGAGCATGTAGTCGATTCGGTCGGCGGGATAGTTCGGGTCCACCGGCACGAACGCCGCACCCGTCTTGGTGACCGCCCAGACCGAGGCCACCGACCGGAACGACCGCGGCAATGCCGTCGCCACGAACGACTCCGGGCCCACCCCAAAATCGATCAGCACTCGCGCGACCCGGGTCGACCAGGTGTCCAATTCCCGATAGGACACCTTCTCGCCCTGCTGGTACAGAGCCGTCGCCGCCGGATCGAGCGCCGCAGCGTCTGCCAACAGGGTGGGCAGGGTTCGCTCGGACCGGCCGGGTAGGCCCCGCACCGGAGTCAGCGCGGCACGTTCCTGGTCGGACAGGATGGCGATGTCGCCGATCGGAACGTCCGGGTCCGCGGCCACCGCGTCGAGGATGCGGCCGAAGCGCTCGGCCGCGATGTGAATGGTGTGAGGGTCGAACAGGTCGGCTGCAAAGCCGAATTCGACGGTGACACCCGCCGGTTCACCCGACTCGTCGATCGCCTCGGTGACCGACGCGCACAGATCGAGGCCGGCGACGGGCGCACTGCGCGCGCTGTCCTCCCGGGTGTCGAGGAGCACCTGGAAGATCGGCGCGTACGCATCCGACACGGAGATGTCGAGTTCCCGCACCAGCTGCTGGAACGGGACCTCGGTGTGTGCCGTCGCCTCGGCGGCGACGTCCCGGACCTGATGCAGGAAGTCCCGGAACGACGCCTCGCCCGCGTACCGGGTCCGGACCACGACGACATCGGTGCGCTCGCTCACGTCCACCGGAATTCCCACTGCGAGGTCCTCGCTGCCGGTAACCCGGCCGAGCAGAACCGACAGAGCCGCGAGGAACACCGTGCGGGTGGTGGTGCCCGCGGCCGCGGCGAGTCCGGCGACACGTCGGTGCAGCGCACCCGTCAGCATCACGGACACTCGATCACTCGCCTGCGACAGCTGCGCGGGCCGCGGCCGGTCACTGGGCAACGGCAGCAGGTCGGGCAGCCCACCCAGCTGCCTACGCCAGTACTCCACTTCCGCCGCCTCGCGCAGCAGGCGCTCACCGGTGCGGGCACTGATCCGGTGAACACTGTCCACCCGCGACTGCGGATCGGCGGTGGCGAGTTCCTCGAGCAGCTCCAGGAACTGTCGATGATGCTCCCGCAGCTCGGTGCGCTCGTAACGGCTGGGGTTGGCCCGGAAGTCGACGAAGATCTTGGTCGGGGTCCCGCTCTGGTACACGTTGATCAGCAGGTCTTCCACCGGACCGGACGTGACGATGTGGAAATCCCCCGTCAAGGGGCCCAACGCGACCTCCTGACGGAACAGCATGACGTTCACCATGGGCCCGTACAGCTCCGCCGCCTTGTCGCCGGCATCGCGGCGGATGTCGTCGAGACTGCACCGCTGATGCCGCAACGCACCCACCAGTTCGCGCTGCACCCGTTCGACGAGCTCGCCGACGGTGTCCTCCCCGCGAACACTGACCGGCAACGGCGCCACGTTGACCAGCATCCCGCCCGAATTGCGCAACACCGCTGTGGTCCGCGCCGACACCGGGATGGTGACCAGCACATCGGTCCTGCCGGTACGCCGCGACAGATAGCAGGCGGCAGCCGCGATGAGGGTGGCCGCCGACAGACTGTCGCGGGAATCGAGCACCGCCACCACGGCCTCGGACAGTGCGGCGCTCTCGACCGTGCTGGTGGCCGACACGTGTCCCGTCGTGCGAGCCAGGGTGGTCCCGTCGACCCCGGCCACCCGCTGCGCCCAGTACTCCCGGTCGCTGACGAATCGGTCGGACGTGCGGTACCGGTTGTCGAGGTCGTACAGCTGCCGCAGGCTCACCGCACGGTTCGCATCCGGCGCCCGACCGGCAACCGACGCGGAGTAGCGGTGCGCGATGCGGCGCAGCATCGTCATGGCACCGTAACCGTCGAGCGCCACGTGGTGAATCCGGCTGTACCAGAGGAAATGCGTGTCACCGATCTGCAGGATGGACGTCTCCACCAGGCGATCGGTGCTGAGGTCTATCGGGGTGACGTAGTCACGTTCCATCCAGTCGTGCGCCGCCGCCTCGGGATTGTCTTCGCCGCGGAAGTCGAGGTAGGCGATCGACGTGTCGGTCGCGTGGTCGACGTACTGCAGCGGCTGACCGTCGATGTCGTCGACCTTGAGCAATGGGGACTCGAACTCGCGAGCCGCCTCGACCGTCTCCCGCCGGAGCAGGTCGACGTCGAGTGCGCCGGCGAATTCGACGTACTGGGCGATGAAGATCGGGACCCTGGGTTCGAGTTGCTGAGCGAACCAGGTGGCCCGTTGCGCTGCCGACAGGGGGAACGGTTCCGCGTGACCCGGACCCGAACTGGCCGTTTTCTGCGATTTGGCGGGTGCCACTGTCTTTCCCTTCGGAAACGGATCCCCGACAGGATCAGCGCGCGCGGTGAGTCTGCCGAGACAGAGGGAGGCGGGAGCCGGCGCTCTTCTCCCGTCTCCGGAATGGGTACCTCACGTAGTCCAGGGCACACTCGAACTCAACCTCGCCCCGCCCTCACCAGGACGGACACACTATTTACGAGTATCCGCCCCGCGGAGCACCGGCGTCCAGAAAACGGCAGGTTCGGCACCGATGGATACTGAGGCCATGCCCGAGCGACTCGACACCCCAGGGATCGATGCGGCGGACTTCCGGGTCCATGTCGTCACGCAGGCCATTCGTCTCTTCGCCGAGAACGGCTACGAGGCCACCACCGTCGAGCAGATCGCGACGGCCGCGGGCGTGTCCCGCCGCACCTTCTTCCGTCAGTTCCGCTCCAAGGAAGACGTGATCTTCGCCGACCACGAATCGTTGCTCCAGCAGGCGGGCGACTACCTGACGTCGGAATCCGACGACCCGTGGGCGGCGGTCTGCAGCACCGCCTGCCTGGTGTTCGACCGGTTTCAGGAAAACCGGGAACTGTCCGAGCGCCGGTACCGGGTGGTGCAGCGCGTCCCGGCGCTGCGCGACCGTGAGATCGTGACCGGCGTGCGGTACGAGCGATTGTTCGTCGACTACCTCCGGAACGTGGTCCCTACCGAGCCGGTGTTGAAGGTGATCGGATTCGCTGCCGCCGTCACCGCGTGCCACAACCATCTCCTGCGAAACATGATCAAGGGTGACCCGGCGGCCACCGCGGATGCGCTGGAACGCGCCCTGCTCGACGTTCGCCGGACGTTCGGGGTCGCCGCGGGCGCGCCGTCGCGGGAACAGAATGCGGTGGTTGTCGTGTCGTATCCGCCGGGGACCCCGGTGGACACAATTACGGATGGCATCGCGGCGCAGTTGTCGCAGCGTCATCCCTGAGGCGCCCGTCACTCTTGACTGGCACTCAGTGCCGTGGTTGACTGCACAGTACTAGCAGTACTATGCCCGACGACGAACATTGTGGCACGCGTGGCCGAAGATAGCCCTGGCACGGAGTGCCGCTCGAGTTCGAAGCCGTTGCAATCGACAAGGAGCGCCAACATGGCCGGAAATCCGGACTTCGATCTGTTCAAGCTCGCAGAAGAGCACGACGAACTGCGGTCCGCGATCCGCGCGCTCTCCGAGAAGGAGATCGCGCCATACGCGAAGGAAGTGGACGAGGACTCGCGGTTCCCCGAGGAAGCGCTCACCGCTCTCGTGAACTCGGGTTTCAACGCCATTCACGTTCCGGAGCAGTACGACGGCCAGGGCGCCGACTCGGTCGCCACCTGCATCGTGATCGAAGAGGTCGCCCGCGTCTGCGGCTCCTCCTCCCTGATCCCTGCAGTGAACAAACTGGGCACCATGGGCCTGATCCTCAACGGTTCCGAGGAACTCAAGCAGCAGGTGCTGCCGCAGCTGGCTTCCGGTGAGGCGATGGCCTCGTACGCCCTCTCCGAGCGCGAAGCCGGATCGGACGCCGCGAGCATGCGCACCCGCGCGAAGCAGGAGGGTGACGACTGGATCCTCAACGGGTCCAAGTGCTGGATCACCAACGGCGGCAAGTCGAGCTGGTACACCGTCATGGCCGTCACCGACGCCGACAAGGGCGCCAACGGCATCTCCGCGTTCATGGTGCACAAGGACGACGAGGGCTTCGTCGTCGGCCCCAAGGAGAAGAAGCTCGGCATCAAGGGCTCACCCACCGCGGAGCTGTACTTCGAGAACTGCAAGATCCCCGGAGACCGCATCATCGGCGAGCCCGGCACCGGCTTCAAGACGGCGCTGCAGACCCTCGACCACACCCGGCCGACCATCGGCGCGCAGGCCGTCGGCCTCGCGCAGGGCGCTCTCGACGCGGCGATCGCGTACACCAAGGACCGCAAACAGTTCGGCAAGTCGATCAGCGACTTCCAGGCCGTGCAGTTCATGCTCGCCGACATGGCGATGAAGGTCGAGGCCGCGCGCCTCATGGTGTACACCTCCGCCGCCCGCGCGGAGCGTGGCGAGAAGAACCTCGGTTTCATCTCCGCCGCTGCCAAGTGCTTCGCGTCGGACGTCGCCATGGAGGTCACCACGGACGCAGTCCAGCTGTTCGGTGGAGCCGGCTACACCACGGACTTCCCGGTCGAGCGCATGATGCGGGATGCGAAGATCACCCAGATCTACGAAGGCACCAACCAGATCCAGCGCGTCGTCATGTCGCGTGCCCTGTTGAAGTAGGCGGCTACGCCGCCCGTGCGCCTTTTTGGTAGCTGCCGCTACCAAAAAGGCGCACGGGCATGACTAAGGAGAATCGTGGAACTAGTAGGAGTGATCGGCGGCGGCACCATGGGCGCCGGCATCGCCGAAGTATGTATCAAGGCCGGTAGCTCGGTGCTGATCCTCGAAACCAAGCAGGAGTACGCCCAGGCCGCGCAGGGCCGGATCGAGAAATCGCTGGCCCGAGCGGTGAAGGCAGGCAAGCTCGACCAGGACGCCGCGGACGCCGCCCTCGCCCGCGTTCGCGTCACCCTCGACATCGACGACTTCGCGGACCGCGACCTCGTGATCGAGGCCGCACCGGAGATCGAGTCGCTCAAGACCGACATCTTCCAGAAGCTCGACAAGATCGTGAAGCCGTCCGGCATCCTGGCGTCGAACACGTCGTCCATCCCGCTGATCAAGATGGCCAACGCCACGCAGCGCCCCGGACAGGTCGTCGGTATCCACTTCTTCAACCCGGTTCCGGTGATGCCGCTGGTCGAGATCGTGGTCAGCCTGGTCACCTCCGAGGAGACCGTCACCGTAGTCACCGACTACGTCAAGAACACCCTGCGCAAGAAGACGGTGCGTGCCGGCGACCGCGCGGGATTCATCGTCAATGCGCTCCTCATCCCGTACCTCACGTCGGCGGTCCGCATGCTCGAGTCGGGCTACGCCACCGCCGAGGACATCGACGAGGCGATGAAGGGCGGCTGCGGCTACCCGATGGGTCCGCTGACCCTCATCGACACCGTGGGCCTCGACATCACCCTGGCCGCGGCGGAGTCGCTGTATGCCGAGTTCGCCGAGCCCCACTACGCCCCGCCGACGCTGCTCAAGCGCAAGGTCGATGCGGGACACCTGGGCAAGAAGAGCGGTAAGGGTTTCTACGACTACAGCTAGTTCCGTGTCTGCGGGAGCCCGTCGCGACGTCGCGGCGGGCTTTCGCCGTTCTTGACCGCGTACCCCATATAGGAGATGGCGGTGCTGCGCACCTGCCCGAAGTCGAGTCGCCGGCTCAGCTCTCCGTAGGTCAGTGTTCGTCCGCCTGCCCGGGCGAGGTCGAGGAGGCGCAGTGGATTTTTCGACCGCGGCCCAAGTCCGACGACCTCTCCGAGTCGCAGCCCGTGCCGCTTCATCACGGATTCCAGTTCCTGCGGCCGCACGCACATGGACCAGTCGTGGATGGGTGTATCGAACATTCTGGTCATACGCCATTCCTGCATGATCTTGATGGCCACCAGTTTGCTGACGAAGGTCCGGTTGATGGTGTCGAACAGGTACAAACCGCCCGGCTTCAGCGCCCTGGCCGTCTCGGCGATCACGCCGTCGAGATCGGAGACGTGTTCGAGGACATCGCAGCAGTAGACGACGTCGAACGAGGCGTCGGGCACCGGCAGTTTCTCCCCGGCACCGATGCGGTACTCGATGTCCAGATCAGCGTCGGTGGCATGCCGGCGCGCAGTAGCGATCGACACCTCCGACGGGTCGACCCCGACCACCCGGAAGCCGATGTGGGTGAACTCTTCGGCGAGAAATCCGCCGCCGGAGCCGACGTCGAGTGCGCAGAGACCGCGATAGTCGGATCCCAAATGCTCGGTGAGCACCGTGCGGAAGTATGCGAAACGTCCCGGCGTGAGGCTGCCGTGCAGCAGGTTCAGTGGGTTGTCCTCCTCCCACCACGACTCACCTCGACGGTTGTAGACGTCGTTGTCGATGACCACGGACCACCTTCCCGACCCAGGACGCACGAAGACACGGTCCACCCTTCCCCTGCGCGTCGATCTCTTCAACCCGGCGGGTGTGCGCGATGCTCGTTCCATGACAATCCGGGCCGCACACGTCGGCATGGTGCTCGGTGGGTTCACCGTCGGCGTGGCATCGACCTCGCCGATGCCTCCCGAGTACGCGTTCGTGATCGTGAGCTCCCGCGACGGGACGCTGTACACCAGCGGCGTCGTCGGCGCAGTCCTCGGCGCGCTCGTCGCCGTGGTGGTGGCCGCACGCCTGCGGTCCCGACTCGGCCTGGCGATGTCGGCGGTGTCCGGCCTGACGCTTCTGGCGATCGGCCCGGTGGTCGGGTCTTCACCGGTCGTGCTGTACACCAACGGGATCGGTGTGGGACTTCTGCTGGGCGGATTGGCGGGTCTGTCCGGCGCGAGCGACCGCGTCCGACTCCAGACCGCCCTCGCGGCGGGCGTAGTCGGCGGGCTGCTCCTGGCGGGACCACTCGACCAGTACCGGCACTCCACCGCTGTGCCCTCGAGGTACGCGGACTACCTGTCCGAGCCGCAGCACAACACGGATCTGCTCGCCCTGGCGTTCCTCGCCGTGACGGCGATCGTGGTGGTGGTCGCGCTGCAGTCCGGCGACTTCGACGCGTCGTCGGAGTCCTCGCCCGACCGCCCCACAAGGCCGCTGGTGGCGGGATTGATCCTGCCTGTGCTCGGACTGCTGCTGTACTGGCAGCTCGTCCGGGCGATCGATGCTCTGGGTACCGGCCCCGCAGTGCAGGATCGGTGGATACTCGGGGTCGCTCTGGTTCCGGTCGTCATCGCCGCGGCAGTGTGGTTGGAGAACCGCACCGGAACAGTGCTTCTCGCGGCGACGGCGTTCATCGCGGCGAGTGAGGGCGCGCAGACGGCCTGGTTCACGGATTCGTGGCTGTGGTTACTCGTTCCCGCCGCACTCGTGGCGCTCGGCGCGGCACTCGGCCGGATACTGCCCCAACCCCTGTTCGGCATCGCGGCGCTCGCCCTCGTGGCGGTGTCGGCGGTCTTCGACACGGCGCCCTGGGACAATCTGCACACCGGTGCCGTGGTGCTTCTGCTGCCGGCCGCCGCCGCGTTCACCCTGACAGCGAGCCTGCCGTCGAGCGCACCCGTGGTGACCACGTCGCTGGCTGGACCGGCGGTGTTCGCGATTCCCTTGACAGCCGATTTCGGTTGGACCGCCTATACGCCCCTGAAGCGAGGCGATTCCGCGTTCGAACCGAGCGCGTGGGACGGAATGTCGACCGCGGCTCCGGTGGTCGCGGTGGTGGCGTGCGGGCTGGCGATCGCCTATCTCCAGCGCCGACCGGCCTGATAGTGCCAAGCTGGTTCATGGCACTTCATCGGCGGGTTTTCCTGTTGGCGTGCGTCCTGGCTCTGGGAGCTGCGTGCACGACCACCGATCCGGCGTCGGGCCCGGCCACCTCGGCGAGCGCGGCCGCGTCGGGAACGGAATCCGCCGATCCGGCGCAGGCGGCCGGGGTGATGACGATCGTGCGCGACGCGATGGCGCAGGCCCACCTACGGGCAGTGATCGTCCGTGTCACGGTGGACGGCAAGGAAATCGTCACCGAGGCCGTCGGCGAGTCGATGACGGGAGTGCCGGCCACCACCGACATGCACTTCCGCAACGGCGCGGTAGCCATCTCGTACGTGTCGACGCTGCTGCTCCAACTCGTCGACGAGAAAAAGGTGAGCCTCGACGACAAGGTGTCGACGTGGCTGCCCGACATTCCCCACACCGACCGCGTGACGCTCCGTCAGCTCGCCCAGATGACCTCGGGCTACGTCGATTACGTGCTCGGCAATACCGACTTCGACAAGGCGATCTACGCCGACCCCTTCCGTAATTGGACCCCCGAAGAACTTCTGGCCTACGCCACCTCCAAGCCACTGCTCTACGAACCCGGAACCAACTGGAACTACGCCCACACCAATTACGTCATCCTCGGGTTGGCGCTCGAGAAGATCACCGGTCAGCCGATGACGACGCTCATGCAGGACAAGGTGCTCGGACCACTCGGCATGGACAACACCACGGATCCGGGGACGGCGGCGATCACCGAACCGGTCCTGCACGCGTTCTCGTCCGAGCGACGGGAGGCACTGCAGATTCCACCCGGCACCTCGTTCTACGAGGAATCGACATTCTGGAACCCGTCGTGGACGATCACCCACGGCGCCATCCAGACCTCGAACATCTACGACCTCCACGACACTGCGATAGCAATCGGCACAGGCAAACTCCTCTCCCGCGAGTCGTACGAGGCCATGATCTCGACGGACCTGCGGGGCAAGACGACCACCCTGCCCGGCTGTCCCACATGCTTCCCGCAATCGGACGACTACACCTACGGGCTCGGGCAGCCCATCGTCGGCAACTGGTTGATGCAGAATCCCCTCTTCAGCGGATACGCGGCGGCCGAGGCGTACTTGCGGTCGAAGAAGATTGCGATCGCCGTGGCCGTCACCTACGACCAAGCCGCGTTCGACGCCACCGGTGCGTACAAGAACGAAGCCGATATTCTGTTCCGGAAAATCGGCGCGTATCTCGCTCCCGACGACGCTCCGGGCATCCCGGCCGGAGCCTGACATGGCGGCGGCTCTCCGGTTGAACACGCGACAGGGCCGTTGGGTTGTCGTCGCCACCGTCCTCGGCTCCGGCCTCGCCCTTTTGGACGGCACGGTGGTGAATATCGCGTTGCCGCACATCGGCGAGGATCTCGGGTCGGGTGTCGAGGGTTTGCAGTGGACCCTCAGTGGCTACACCCTGGCGTTGGCGTCCCTGATTCTGCTGGGTGGGGCTCTCGGCGACCGCTGGGGCCGCAGACGTGTCTTCGTCTGGGGGACAGTATGGTTCACCGTGGCGTCGGTGCTGTGCGGCCTCGCGCCCGACATCACCTTTCTGGTGGTCGCCCGCATTCTTCAGGGAATCGGAGCCGCGCTGTTGACTCCGGGAAGTCTCGCCTTGAT
The DNA here is from genome assembly GCF_023667485.2 of Rhodococcus sp. MSC1_016. Taxonomy (NCBI): domain Bacteria; kingdom Bacillati; phylum Actinomycetota; class Actinomycetes; order Mycobacteriales; family Nocardiaceae; genus Rhodococcus; species Rhodococcus sp. MSC1_016. The sequence continues at coordinate 6,710,775 of NZ_JAMOZI020000001.1, read as the reverse complement.
TTCGGCGTCCCTGCACGAGGACGACCGCGGTGCGGCGATCGGACTGTGGTCCGGACTCGGCGGGGTGGCCGGGGCGATCGGGCCGTTGCTCGGCGGGTGGCTGGTGGAAGTGGCTGGGTGGCGATCCGTTTTCTTCCTGAACGTTCCCCTGGCCGCCGTGGTCATCTGGGCGTCTATTCGCCACATACCCGAAAGCCGCGACCCTCATCCGCCGGATCATCTGGATGTCCTCGGGTCGGTGTTCGCGGTGCTCGGGCTGGGCGCCCTCACCTACGGGTTGATCGAAATGAATCCGATCGCCGGCGTGGGCGGGGCCGTGGCACTCACCGCGTTCGTCGTGGTGGAACGCCGATCCCCCGATGCCCTCGTGCCGCCCGCGCTTTTCAGGTCCCGCATGTTCGTGGCAGCGAACCTGGTGACTTTCGCCGTATACGCGGCGATCGGTGGGGTCTTCTTCCTGTTGGTGATGCAACTTCAGCTGGTGGCGGGGTATTCACCGGTAGCCGCCGGCCTTGCCACCATGCCCATCACCCTCGCAATGCTGGCCCTCTCCTCCCGCGCCGGTCGCTATTCGCAGAACCACGGTCCCCGACTGCCGATGACGATCGGCCCCGCGCTCGCGGCCGTCGGCCTCCTCCTCATGACACGGATCGGGGCCGAGGCGTCATACTGGTCCGACGTCCTGCCCGGCGTGATCGTGTTCGGACTCGGACTGTCGGCCATCGTCGCCCCGCTGACCACCGCGGTTCTCGGATCGGTTCCCGTCGAGCAGGCCGGTATCGCGTCCGGGGTCAACAACGCCGTCGCGCGCACCAGCCAGCTACTCGCCGTGGCCGCGCTGCCGGGCCTCGCCGGGATCGACGCTGCCAGCCTGGCCGAACCCGACAGCTTCTCGCAGGGCTTCCGGATCGCGATGTACCTGTGCGTCGCCATGCTCGTCGTCGGCGCGATCATCGCAGCCGCCCTCATTCGCACGCCGGCGGCGCCGACACAGGTCCCCCCAGATTCCGTTGCCTGCCAACCACATTGCGACGTCACCGGCCCCGCGGTACAACCGACCAGTGTCCGGTCCGGGACTAGTCCGGAATGACCCGCAGTGTGGTGCCGGGCCCGCGCACTTCCTCGTGCAAGCCCTCCATCTTCACGTCGAGGTGCCGGGCCACGTCGGCGGCGTCTCTCAACTCGTCGAGCAGCGCCTCGGGGACCGACTTGTCGTACTTGTAGAAAATCTTGTGCTCGAGACTGGCCCAGAAATCCATGGCCACCGTCCGGATCTGGACTTCGACGCGTACCGATTCCACTCGATCGGACATGAAAACGGGCACCTCGACGATCAGGTGGAGACTGCGGTAGCCGTTGGCCTTGGGCTCCGCGATGTAGTCCTTGACCGCCACCACGGTGATGTCCTGCTGACCGGTGAGCATGTCACTGATTCGGTATGCGTCTCGGATGAAACTGCAGGTGATGCGGATTCCGGCGATGTCGTGAATGTTCGCGCGGATCGCGTCCAGGGTGAGCGGGAGTCCTTTGCGGGCGGTCTTGCCGAGGACGCTGTCCGCCGATTTCAGGCGCGACTTCACATGTTCGATCGGACTGTAGTCGTGAATGTAGGTGAACTCGTCCTTCAAGATGTTGATCTTGGTCATCATCTCGTCGATCCCGAATTTATACGACATCAGGAAGCGAGTGAACTCGCGGCGCTGGTCGAACTCCAGGAGATCTCGCAGATCCTGCTGAGCCTGTCCACTGGCGTCACGTGCCACGTCCGGTCCCGGTGTCGCCATGCGCTCGATGGTACCGGTTTCGGAATGAGGGCCTCCGCTTAGCGAGGTCGGGCCTCTCCTATTCTGGTCGCGTGGTGACTTCGGGTACCGACCCCGCGAGCGTGCGCGTCGACAGCTGGACCTGGGCGGTCCGGCTGTTCAAGACGCGCTCGGCGGCAGCTGCGGCGTGCCGGTCGGGGCACGTGCGGGTCAACGGCTCCCCCGCAAAGCCTGCGCAGCCGGTGAAGGTGGGCGACGAGGTCCGTATTCGCGCCGCCGGAACCGAGCGCATCGTGGAAGTCACCCGCCCCATCGCCAAACGAGTCGGTGCCGTCATCGCCGCGGAGTGCTACACCGACAACACACCGCCACCTCCTCCTCTCGAGGTTCTCGCCTCTCTTCCCCGGCGCGACCGCGGGGCCGGCCGGCCGACCAAACGCGAACGTCGGGAGATGGATCGGCTCCGTGGAATGACGGACTCAGACCGGGGTGTGGCTGAGGATGTGTAGCGCGCCGGGCACGGCCTCGATCGTCACCGGGAGCGGACCGACGCGGTCACCGTCCGCGTAGGCCGTGATGCCTTCGCACCGCAACCGCACCGTCCGCGAACGGTAGGTCTGCACTTCGGGAAGATCGACATGGGTGCCCTTGTAGACCCGGGGGAACAACCGGACCAGCCGAGCCCGTGATCCATATCCCACCACGGTGACGTCGAGAAGACCGTCGGCCTTGTTCGCTCCGGGGCAGATCTGCATTCCGCCGCCGTAGGATCGGCCGTTGCCCACCGCAACCAGTGTGGCGTCCACCTGCACGGTGGCGTCGTCCAGTTCGATCGAATAGTCCAGGGGACGAAGCCGCGTCAGCTCCGCCAGCATGGCCAGGTTGTACCGCATCGGCCCCTTGGGCCACGTCATCCGATTGGCCCGATCGGTGACGAGCGAATCGAAACCGCTCGCCACCACCGTGCCCGCCCAGACGACCGCACCGTCCGTGAGCGTGATCCGGGCGAGATCCGACTCCTGGACCTCACCGTCCGCGATCACATCGGCCGCCGCGACCGGATCGCCGACGGGAACCCCGAACTCACGCGCATGATCGTTTCCGGTGCCTGCGGGGATCAACCCGATCGGTGTTCCCGACCGTGCCGCGGCCTGCAAGCCGATACTGATCGCACCGTCCCCACCGACGACGACCAGCGCATCGGTGCCGTCATCGATAGCCCGGCGGGCGAGCGTGCGCGCATGATCGGCGTCGGTCCCGATGATCTCGGTGACCGTCACACCGCGTTCACGCAGCCGCCCCACGCCCTTACGTCCGGCGACCGGGGCGTGGCCGTGCCCGGCCAGCGGGTTGATCAGGACCGTGACCCGCTCGACGGTCTTCCTCGTGCTCACGGAATCAACTTTCCGGGATTGAGGATTCCGGCCGGGTCCACCGCATCCTTGATGGCCCGCAGGATGGTGACCCCGAGGTCGCCGATCTCCTTCCGCATCCAGGGGCGGTGGTCGACGCCGACCGCGTGGTGATGCGTGATGGTCCCGCCGGTGGCGATGATCGCGTCACCCGCAGCGGTTTTCGCTTGTCGCCACTGTTCGAGTGGGTCGGCCGCCTGAGCGCAGACCACGGTGAAGTACAGCGAGGCCCCCGTCGGATACGTGTGGGAGATGTGGCACAGGACGAGCGGTGGAGTGCCCTGCTCGGACAGCGCCGAGGTGAGCGCCGTCGTCACCGCAGCACGGAGCGCGGCGAGATTGCCCCAGTGTGTGGAGGTTTCGAGGGTTTCGCAGAGTGCACCGGCGTCGAGCAGGGAGTCGCGTAGATAAGGTGCATCGAAACGTCCGTGCTCCCAGCTGTTCCCGGGATCCGCCCCCAACGACGTGCCTCCCTGCGCCTGCAGCACCGCGCGAGCCTCGGCCACCCGCTCGGCGGTGTGTGCGGCGGTGCCTTCGAACGTGGTGATCGCCAGGCAGCCACCGGCGACGGCCTCGTCACCGATCTTGTCCGTGGTCGCCAGATTCACACCGGTTTCGGCCTCGTCCGACAGTCGCAACACGGTGGGAACAGCACCTTCCTGCCGCAGGGCGCGCAGAGCGGCAGCGCCTGTCTCGAAGTCGGGGAAGTTCCAGCCCTCACGGACGGTCGACTCGGGAACGGCATGCACCCGCACGCGCACCCGGGTGATCACGCCGAGGGTTCCCTCCGAGCCGACGAACAACTCCCCCAGGTCCGGTCCCGCAGCGGACGCCGGCGCCCGTCCCGTGTCGAGAATGCCGGCCGGAGTGACGACGCGCAGCCCCTCCACCATGTCCTCGAACCGGCCGTAGCCGGCGGACGCCTGCCCCGAGGAACGGGTCGCGGCGAACCCGCCGATGGTGGCGAACCGGAAGCTCTGCGGGAAGTGCCCCAGCGACAAGCCGTGCACCCCCAACAGCTCTTCGGCACGCGGTCCCGTCACACCGGCGCCCAGTGTCGCGACACCGGACTCGGCATCGAGGTCGAGCAGGGTGTCGAACCTCCGCAGATCGAGCGACACGACGGCGGCGAATCGGTCGCGCACCGGATCGAGACCGCCCACGACGCTCGTGCCACCCCCGAACGGCACCACGGCGATCGCGTTGTCCGTGCAGTAGCGCAGCACTTCACCCACCTCGTCGTCGGTTCCCGGGGTGATCACCGCGTCGGGCGCATCCTGCGGTTCCGAGCTGCGACGACGCAGCAGGTCGAGCGTGCTTTTCCCGCCGGCACGCAGGAGGCGATCGGTGTGCGCGGTACTGCAAAACCGCTCCCCGACGATGGTCGCCAGGGCGGCCAGGTCCTTCTCGAACAGGGCGCTCGGCGCAAGGACGACGTCGTCCGGGTTCCGCTCCGGAGCCTCGGTGATCGACACCCCCAGCGCCTGCTGCAGCAGGGCTTTGATCCCGTCGGAGAGAACCTTCCGCTTCTCCGGCGCACCCCAGGCATCCCACTGCATCGGGGGTGCCGTCATGACGGCCTGATCATCCGATCGCTCATTGCTCATGCGTTATAGTGTTACACATCATGTAAGAGTGTAACTAGGGCTTCAGCGTCGACCGCGCTCCCGCCACACCTGCCGGATGGGTCGCAACACCAGTCCCATCTGCCTGCGGGTCTTGCCGCGGGTCACCAGCACACCGATGATCGCGACCGCCCAGACCGGGTACTGCACCAGCCAGGCCACGCGGAACGCCACGAACGAGTACCCGCCCATCGCGTCGAGGATGAGCCCCATCGCCTGAATGACCAGCAACGAAGCGAGGAAGCCGCCGATGTTGACCATCCCCTGCGCGGTACCCATGCTCGTGCTCGGGTTGAACATGCGGGCGTAGTCGAACCCGATCATCGAACCGGGCCCGCCCACCGAAACGACCACCACGAGCAGGACCAGCATCCACATCGGCGCCGGCTCCGAAAGAGCGAGGACCGCCGTCCACATCGCGGCATTGCTGATCATGATCGACAACACGAGGTATGACCGGCGCATGGGGAAACGCCCACTGAGGACGCCGATGATCGGACCCGCGACGATCGCCGAGATCACCGACAGGGTCAGCAGCGAGCCTGCCTCCGCCGCTGATAGACCCTGCGCCGACCGCAGGTACGGCACCCCCCACAGCAGCGCGAACGTGGTCATCGAGAACTGCGTGCCCATGTGCGTGAAGAAACCGAGCCGAGTGCCGGGACGCGCCCACACGGTTCTGATCTGCCGCCCCACCTCCCGCAGTCCCGCGGGCGCGGCCACTACCTCGAGGCCCGGCGGCGAGTTCCGGATCACCGAGGCGGCCAGCACGAAGGACAGCAACCCCAGTGAGGCGGCGCTGCCGTAGGCGAAGTTCCACCCGGGACCGTTGAGCAACAGCATCAACGGCAATGCCGACAGGATCTGGCCGATCTGCCCGAAGATGCCGGTCAGCTGGGACACCAGCGGGACGCGTCGCGGCGCAAACCATTGCGGCACCAGACGCAGCACCGAAATGAACGTCATCGCGTCGCCGATCCCGACGAGCACCCGCGCCGCAATGGCGATCGGCAGCGATTCGGTGACCGCGAGAAGCATCTGCGCCGACGCCATGATGAGGGCGCCGGACGCGATCATGCGCCGCGAACCGTACCGGTCGAGGAGTACCCCCGCCGGAATCTGCATTCCCGCGTACACCACGATCTGCAGCACGACGAAGCTGGAGAGCACGCTCGGACTGATCGAAAACCGTTCCGTCGCAGCGAGACCCGAAACACCGAACGACGTGCGGTGGAGAACGGCGACGATATAGGCAATGACCCCGACACCCCACACCAACCACACTCTCCTCATCGCAGATCAAACTACTCCCCGGCGACCGCTACCCGCCGGTTGCGCTACTCCCGCCCGAAGGACACCCACTGGGGATCGGCCGAGCGGGGGCCGACCGTGAGATCGGCGAGCAGGTCGAGACGGGCGATCTGGTCGTCGGTGAGCGTCAGCGCGAGCGCACCGGCATTCTCGGTGACGCGGGCAGCGAACCGGGTCCCGGGAATGGACACCGTCGGCAGCCCGAATGCGCGTCCTTTCGCGTCGAGCCACGCCAACGACACCTGGGCGGGGGTCGCGTCGAGTTCCGCGGCCACCTCGCGAACGACGTCGAGCACCTTCGAGTTCGCGGTCAGTGCGTCGTCACCGAAGCGCGGGAAGCGCCGGCGCAGGTCGTGGTCGCCCAGGGCGGCCGGGTCGTAGGTGCCGGTGAGGAAGCCGCGGCCGACCGGCGAGTACGGGACGAATCCGATGCCGAGCTCGGCCGCCGCCGGGACGACATGCCGTTCCACGTCGCGGCTCCAGATACTCCACTCGCTCTGGATCGCGGCGATGGGATGCACTCCCGACGCTCGCCGCAGTTCGTCCCCGGTGGCCTCCGACAGTCCGATGTGCAGGACCTTGCCTGCGGCGACCTGCTCGGCGATAGCCCCGACGGTCTCCTCGATCGGCACGGTCGGGTCGACGCGGTGCAGGTAGTAGAGGTCGACGTGGTCGACACCGAGCCGGGCCAGCGAAGCCTCGAGCGCCTGCGCCACGTACTCGGGCTTGCCGTTGATACCGCGCTGACCGTTCGCGATGTTGCCCACGAGACCGAACTTGGTGGCCAGCTGCACTTCGTCGCGGCGTTCCTTCAGGACCTTGCCCACCGCCACCTCACTGGCACCTCCGCCGTACACGTCGGCCGTATCGATGAACGTCACGCCGATGTCGATTGCATGGTGCAGAGTCGCGAGGGCGTCACCGGGATCCACGGGTCCGTACACCGGGGCGACGGACATGGCGCCATATCCCTGCGCACTCACGGTCAGCCCTTCGGACAATTGCACGGTGGGGAGGGAGTTACTCATGCCGACCATCTTTACCGACTGGGCAGCACCGTGCACCGTCTGGAATCGCACTGATCGATATGCGGATCGGGTGGCTCCGGCCTGCCACGGGATTCGGGCGACCGGGCTGTCGGCGCGCGCCTAGGCTGTGACTCATGACAATCTCGGATCCGAAACCCCGCAGCCGCGACGTCACCGACGGACTGGAGAAGACCGCAGCCCGCGGAATGCTCCGCGCGGTGGGCATGGGCGACGACGACTGGGGGAAATCGCAGATCGGCGTCGCATCGTCGTGGAACGAAATCACCCCCTGCAACCTCTCGCTCGACCGCCTCGCGAAGTCGGTGAAGGACGGGGTTCATTCCGGCGGTGGATACCCGCTCGAGTTCGGCACCATCTCCGTCTCCGACGGGATCTCCATGGGACACGAAGGCATGCACTTCTCCTTGGTGTCGCGTGAGGTGATCGCCGACAGCGTCGAAACGGTGATGCAGGCCGAGCGCCTCGACGGTTCGGTCCTTCTCGCCGGGTGCGACAAATCGCTGCCCGGGATGCTGATGGCCGCCGCCCGGCTCGACCTGGCCAGCGTCTTCCTCTACGCCGGCTCCATCCTGCCCGGTATCGCGAAACTGTCCGACGGCAGCGAGAGACAAGTCACCATCATCGACGCGTTCGAAGCGGTCGGCGCCTGCTCCCGCGGACTGATGAGTCGTGAGGATGTCGACACCATCGAGCGCGCCATCTGTCCCGGCGAAGGTGCCTGCGGCGGAATGTATACCGCCAACACCATGGCCAGTGCCGCCGAAGCACTGGGTATGTCCCTTCCCGGCAGCGCCGCTCCCCCGGCGACCGACCGCCGTCGGGACGGATTCGCCCGGCGCAGCGGCGAAGCGGTGGTCGAACTGCTTCGCCGGGGCATCACCACCAGCGACATCCTCACCAAAGAGGCATTCGAGAACGCGATCGCCGTCGTCATGGCGTTCGGTGGATCCACCAACGCCGTCCTGCACCTTCTCGCCATCGCTCACGAAGCCGGGGTCGATCTGACCCTCGACGACTTCAGTCGGGTCGGAGCACGTGTCCCGCACCTGGCGGATGTCAAACCCTTCGGCTCGCACGTCATGACGGATGTCGACCACATCGGCGGTGTTCCCGTCGTCATGAAGGCGCTCCTCGACGCCGGACTTCTTCACGGCGACTGCCTGACGGTCACCGGCAAGACCATGGCGGAGAACCTCGCGGACATCGCGCCTCCGGACCCGGACGGCAAGGTGCTCCGCGCGATGAATTCACCCATCCACCCGACCGGTGGCATCACGATCCTGAAGGGTTCGCTCGCACCCGGGGGTGCCGTGGTGAAGTCGGCGGGTTTCGACTCCGACGTGTTCACCGGCACCGCCCGCGTCTTCGACCGCGAGCGGGCCGCCATGGACGCCCTCGAGGACGGCACCATCACCAGCGGTGACGTGGTCGTCATCCGCTATGAGGGACCCAAGGGCGGTCCCGGGATGCGGGAGATGCTGGCCATCACCGCCGCAATCAAGGGCGCGGGCCTCGGAAAGGACGTGCTGCTCCTCACCGACGGCCGCTTCTCCGGCGGCACCACCGGCCTGTGCGTCGGCCACGTCGCACCCGAGGCAGTCGACGCGGGGCCCATCGCCTTCGTGCGCGATGGCGATCAGATTCGACTCGACGTGGGCACCGGAACCCTCGATCTGCTCGTCGACGAGGACGAGCTCACCGCCCGGAAGAACGGGTGGGAGCCGCTCCCGCCGCGCTATACCCGTGGCGTTCTGGCCAAGTACACCAAGCTGGTCGGCTCCGCTTCCGGCGGCGCTGTCTGCGGGTAGGCGCTCCGCGCCCGTGCGCCTTTTTGGTTGCTCCCACTACCAGAAAGGCGCACGAGCGCCGAAGGCGCCTAAATGGGCCGGAAGCCTGCGCCCGGACCGCCGCTCGCATTCATGTCGCCGACGATCACCGACATGTTGGTTCCGATCTCCGGGCCGATGCACGGGGCAGCCAGATACGCATTAACCATGGCAACGAGGGTGGTACCGACGACCATCGGTGCACCGGAATCGCCCTCCACCACACACGTCTGCGACCACGTCTCCTGCGTTTGCATCAGGTCGCCGTACACGATTCCGCAGGTGTTGCCGGTGGTTCGCCCTTCCTTGCATGCGACCTGCGGGAAGCTGGCCGGGGCACCGATCTGGGTGATGGTGACATTGCCGACCCGGTTGACCGGCACCACCTTCGCCCGATCGAACTGGATCACCGCGTAGTCGAGCGCCGGGTTCGACACCACGAACCTGCCCACCACTCCGGTGTCCAACGCAGCTTCGGACACCACGGTGGAACCGACATCACCACAATGGCCCGCCGTCAAACCGACCAGGCGACCGCCACTGTCATTCCCGATGGTGGTGAGCGTGCACACCAACTCGTCATTCATCACGATCCCCGACCCACCCCCGAGGACCGCCGGAGGCGCGGCCGTCGCGATACCACTGCCAAGAAAACCCAGAATTCCCACCGTGGCTGCAACAACCGCCGCGAATCGTTTCAACATTGTTCGAACCTTCCCGGAAAATGAGCCCCGACGGCCGCGTGTCTCCCCATAAGAATCCCACCCCGCCCATTGCGCGCGTGGGGGAATGCGACGGAGAATCGCGACCGCCAGCTCACTTACCGGCGCCGAGCGCCACAGCTCACTCGCCGGCGCCGAGCGCCTCCAGCGCCTTCCGGGCGTCCTCGAGTTGCCTGCTCAGCTCCTCGACCCGCGCCGCGGCGAGGTTGCGCGCCGCAACGATGATCGACTCGACGGCCTCGATCGCCGTATCCTCACCAAGTTCGCGCACGGCGCGCTCCACGGCCTCCGGCGAGACGGGGACGGCCTTACCCGGGCGTTTGGCGCCGTGCGCGACGGTGACACTCCAGTCGTTGTCCGCGCCGGCGTGGATGGTGACGCTCACGCCGGCGGGGGCTTTCTTCGTGGTCCGTTTCGCGGGCGTCGCGGCGGGTTTCGGTGCGGCAGCGACGGGCTCGGGCGCCGACACAGTGCTCGGCGCCGGAGCCTTGGCGGCGGGCGGACCGGGCTCGATCTCCTGGTGGACAGCGGGCTTTGCGGGTGCGGTCGCGGCTGCGGTCTTCGGTGCCGGAAGGCGTTTCATCATGAGCTCTTCCGCTTCGAAGGGAAGCTCGTCGTCGACACCCTTGGGCCGAATCATTACCGTATTACCCTGCACCGAAAGAGCTCTCGCCGACGCGCCTGCTTCGAGACGAAGACTCGGCATCGCCTCGCGCAGATACACGGTGGCGCGTCTGCCCTCCGCGATCGCGGCAGCGAGGGTCTCGAGATTCTCCGCTGTCAGGTGATCCGGTGTGGCGGCTGCACCGGAACGTCTACGGGGCGGCATGGCGCTGTCCTTTCTGGGGTGATCTCGCGAACGGGCTCGTGAGCCCAGCAACTCTCGCACACACCACCGACGTTTCCGCACCGGGCGGGCCCGCACAATGGCAGATTGAGGGCAGATCGAAGGCAAGGCATGCGCACGCGAGAGGACAGCAGTGGTCGCGGACACCAATGACGACGAGACGGCGACGGTTCCGGAGGTCGAGCCGAGCCTGCTCCGCGACATCCAGGCCGACCTGGAGGAGTCGCTGCTCGGTGGCCCTCGGCGATACACCCGGCTGGAGATCGCCGAGTTCGCGGGAGTGTCGGTCGAACGTGCGGACCGACTGTGGGTGTCCATGGGTTACGCAGTGGACACCGACCCACACGGGGTGATGTTCACCCAGGGAGACATCGAAGCCCTGCGCACCATCGCGTCTCTCGTCGATCGAGGGATCATCTCGCCGGACCGTGAAGTGGCGGCTGCCCGTGCGCTCGGCCAATCGATGTCCAGGCTGGCCGAGTGGCAGGTGTCGCTGATCAGCACCCACATCATCGAACAGCTCGCCGGCTCAACCGATAGTGACCCGGAAGCGATCCGGCGGCAGGTGCGCGAACTGACCGCCGACATCCTCCCCGCGGTCGAGTCGCTGCAGGCTTACGTATGGCGACGGCACATCGCATCGACGACGGGCCGCAACGTCGGCAACCCGGGCGAGGAAGTGGCTAGCCGCACTTTGGTCGTCGGCTTCGCGGATATCGTCGGGTACACCTCGCTCACCCGCCAATTGGGCGCGCGGGATCTCGCCGACCTGCTGGAACGGTTCGAGTCGGCTTCGGCGTCCGTGATCAGCGGACACCACGGCTGGGTGGTGAAAACCGTGGGCGACGAGGTGATGTTCGCGGTCGAGTCGCCAGCCGACGCCGCCGCCATCGCCTTCACTCTTCAGGAACAGGTACTCCCCGACGAGGGCGACCCGAATCTCCGGGTGGGCCTCGCGATGGGACCGGCTCTCGTACGATTCGGGGATCTCTACGGGTCCGTCGTCAACACCGCGGCGAGACTGACAAGTTCGGCACGTCCCGGCACGGTGCTGATCGACGACGAGCTCGCCGGCGCACTGGCCGACACCCCCGGCTGCTATCTCAAGCAGCTACGACCACGACGGGTCCGGGGCATACGACGGCTCGAGCAGTACGTGCTGCGACGAGACCGCGAGGGCTAATCCGCTGGTGTCAGCTTCCGAAGGGCAGGGTTCCCGGCGGAATGGAGTATCCACTGCTTCCTGCGGCTACCCCGCCCCACGCACCGAGGATCCAGTTGAGTGCTTCAGTGATCATCGAGAAAGCCCTTCCCACATCATCTTGTCGACACGACCGGCAATTGAGTGCCGGGCGCAGGTGCCACGGTAACGACGCGGTCCCGAACTGTCGACGTCACAGAGCCTGAGCTGGCGGAACCTCGGCAATCACCGGCGACGGCCGCAACGCGATCTGCGCGGCCCGCGCGGTCTCGATCTGCGCGGCCCGCGCGGCCAGAAAGTCGTCGACGATCCGTTCGCAGGCCTCCCGGCCCAGCGGGGTCAGCGTGGCGAGGCGAGTGAAGACGAGTGGGCCGACCAGTTGCGCGAGCGCGAGGTCGTAGTCGAACTCACCGAGCTGCTCGGCGGCCTCCGGTGTCCCGAAGATCCGGTCGAACGCCGCGCGGTACTGTTCCACGATCGTCTGCCTCAGCGTGCGCAGTTCCGGCTTGTCCGACTCCAGCGCCGCCGCACTGGAATAGTCCTCCAGCGCCGGGCCCATTCCCAGCCAGCACATCGCGGTGACGTGCATCGGCGCGCTCTCGATCAGGGTGGCCTGACTGACCATCAACTCGACCAGCTGGTCCCGGAGATCGCCCTCCTCGGACACGGTCGGCGCGGGTGGGATGAGTCGTCCGAATGCAGCGGCCACCAACTCTGTGCCGTTGCCGAAATGCCGGTACAGCGTGGCGCGCGCCACCTTCGCCAGTGCGGTCACGGCATCGATGGTGACGGCTTCCGTACCGCCCTTGGCGAGCAAGGTCGTCGCCGCGTCGAGAAGCCTCGCGCGGGAACGCTGCTTGCGGGGATCCTGCTCGGTCATCTGCGCCGCCGTTCTCGCCGTGGTCACCACTTGTGAACTGACAGTCTACCAACGATACTGACAGTCTCATTTCCTACCGGGAGGACCACCGTGCATCCTCGCAACGAGGCACCACAGGCACAGGCCGACCAACCGGACACGACTGGATGGACGTTCCGGCAGATATGGATGCTGACGGTTTCCTGCTGCGCGGTCGCGCTCGTCGTCGCAGCGATGGCGGCGCTGAACACGGCATTGCCGGACCTGGCACGCGACACCGGGGCCACCCAAAGTCAGCTCACCTGGATCGTCGACGGCTACACCCTGACGCTTGCGGCCCTGCTCCTGCCCGCAGGCGCGCTCGGGGATCGGTACGGCCGCCGTGAACTCCTCATGCTGGGCCTGCTCGTTTTCGGCGTCGCCACCGCGGTGCCGCTCATCAACGACGCGCCCGAGTGGATCATCGGATCGCGAGTGGCCGCGGGAGTGGGGGCGGCCTTCGTGATGCCCGCGACTCTGTCGTTGCTCACAGCGGGTTTTCCGACGTCGCAGCGCGGGCGGGCGGTGGGCATCTGGTCCGGCGTGGCCGGTTCGGGTGCCATCGCCGGAATGCTGGTGTCGGGGGCGCTGCTCGAGAAGTGGTCGTGGATGGCGATTTTCGTCAGCTTGGCGGTGGTGTCCGGGCTCATCCTGCTGGTCAGCTTCACCATCTCCTCGTCCAGGGACGCGAGCCACGCTCCGCTCGACCTGCCCGGCACCGCTTTGATCGTGACCGCCGTCGGCATGTTCGTCTTCGGCACCATCGAGGCCCCGCATCGGGGCTGGCTGGATCCTGTCGTCCTGGTTCTGCTCGTCGGCGGCCTCGTCGCCGCGGGCGCTTTCGCCTGGGTGGAACTCCGCCGAGAACATCCCCTTCTCGACGTGCGGTTGTTCGGCAATCGCGCCTTCGGGTCGGGGTCGATGTCACTGCTCCTGCAGTTTCTCGCCTCCCTCGGGCTCTTCTTCCTGGCGATCCAGTACCTGCAGTTGGTGTTGGAGTACTCGCCCCTGCAGTCCGCGCTGGCGCTCGCTCCCATTGCGGTGCCGGTCGTCATGATGTCCGCCGTCATGCCGCTGGTCGTCCCGCACGTCGGCCTCCGGCCACTCCTGGCGGCCGGCACCGCCATCCTCGGCGCGGGAATCTTCCTGCTGGTTCGCTTGGATGCGGATTCGAGTTATCTGGAGGTGTCCTTCCCCCTCATCGTCGCGGCCTTGGGCATCGGGCTGTGCACCGCACCTGCCACCGCCGCGATCGTCCAGAACACTCCCGACGCCAAGCAGGGCGTCGCCTCTGCCGTCAACGACGCCGCCCGCGAGATCGGGTCGGCCATCGGAGTGGCCCTGGCCGGCAGCATCCTCGCCACCGGCTACAGCCGGAACGTCCAGCCGGCGGTCGACGCACTTCCCGAACAAGCGAAGGAACCGGTCTCCGGCTCACTGGCTGCCGCGCTGCACGTCGCCGACATGGCGGGCCCACAGGGCGAGCAGCTGGCGACGTTCGCGCGCGACGCATTCCTGAAGGGAATGGACGAGGCCTCCGTCGTCTTGGCCGGAGTGTTGTTCGCCTCCGCGGTCCTACTCGGAGTGTGGGCGCCCGGTCGCCGACACCCGTCGGTTCGCGTCGATGCGGCCGAGCGGGACGCCGCCGAGAGGACGGCCGACATCGACTGAATGAACGTTGCCCTTGTGACCCTTGTCATTGTATCGTTCAGTATCAGTAACACGCTGTCACACTTAATTGACCGCACCGGCCACTGATCAAGGGGTAGTCATGACCGCATCGATTGTCGTCTCCGACCGCGAAGAGACCGCTCAGCGCCTGCTGGCGTCCTCGGCCCGCAAGTCCTACGACCCGATGGTGGAGGTCGACTGGGAAGCACCCATTCCCGACGACAAGTTCGGGCTCACGCCCGAGTGGAGCACCCTGTACGGCACCGCGCTGTGGGACGAGATGACCGACGCGCAGAAAATCGAGCTCACCAAGCACGAGGCGGCGAGCGTCTCGAGCGTCGGGTTGTGGTTCGAGATCCTGTTGATGCAGATGCTGCTCCGCGACGTGTACGGGCGCGACAAGCACTCCCGGCACGTCCAGTTCGCTCTCACCGAGGTGGCCGACGAGTGCCGCCACTCGGTGATGTTCGCCCGCGCCGGCGAACGCCTCGACATGCCGAGTTACGGCCCGCACCCCGTGATCCACAAGCTCGGACGTATCTGGGGTGGCTTCTTCAAGGGCGCCAATGCGTACGCCAGCGTGATGGCCGCCGAGGAGATTCTCGACATGATGCAGCGCGACTTCATGAAGGACGAGCGGGTCCAGCCCGTCACTCGGACGGTGAGCAAGATCCACGTCCTCGAGGAAGCCCGGCACATCCGCTTCGCCCGTGAGGAAGTCGGACGACGCATCGAGGGCGCCAGCTGGGCACGACTGCAGCTGGAGCGCCTCAACACGGCCGTCGTCGTCTACTTCGTCATGAAGAGCATGATCCGCAAAGAGGTGTACTCGAATGCCGGCCTCGATCCGGAGCGCGCCATCGCCGAGGCCAAGCGGAACCAGCACTACAAGGACACCGTCCGCACGTCCGGTTCCAAGCTGATGCAGTTCCTCGACAGCGTCGGCCTCGTCGGCGGCCCGTCCAAGCGGCTGTACAAGAAGGTCCATCTGCTCTGAGTCAGCTGGGCGCAGTGTCCAGATAGGACACACCGGTCGAGGTGATTTCGAGTACGCGTGCCGAAGGGATGTCGAAGAACATTCCCGCCACGCGCACTCGTCCCTCGGCCGCTGCTGCGCCGACCACCGGATGCCGCTGCAGGGTCTGTAGCTGTACCGCGACGTTGACCATTCCCAACCGGTCCACTTCGTCGAAGCCGAGCTCCTCAGCCGCACGTGCCACCGGATGACCACTGAGGAACGCCTTGTGACTCGGCTGCGCGAACGTCAGCCACTGCTCGACGGGCCCCTGCTCGGTGAGGGAGTGATCGTCTCGCTGTCCTCCCTGCCCGAGTACGGCTTTCATGGCGCCGCACCCCGAGTGGCCGCACACGATGACGGAGCTGACGTTCAGTTCCTCCAATGCGAACGTCAGCCCGGCTTCGACCGACACGTCCTGTCGGCCCACCGGGACGAGATTGCCGACATTTCGCACCGTGAAGAGATCGCCCGGACCGCTGCTGGTGATCACGTTGGGCACGATGCGGGAATCGGAACAGGTGAGGAACAGCGAATCGGGGCTCTGGCCGTCCTTCAGGTCGTCGAGGTGCGACTGTAGGTGCGCGGCGTTGCGCCGGTGGTATTCGGCCACTCCCGCCAGCAGTGGGCGCAGGGCGGCCGGCGTGGAGTCGTCTGCCCGAGAGTGCCGCGGCTGCCAGCTTTTCCAGGGGGCAAACCTCCGGGCGCTCGCCACTCCGACCCCGCGCTGTGGAGGCGCGTCACCGACGGAGTCCATGTCGACGGTGCCGAGAGCGTCGATCACCACAATTCCACCCGACCGCTCATGGTGCCGCTTCCACTCGTCGATCGCCTCGAACATGGCGTGGTCCAGAAAGTCGACAGCCAGTTCCACGGTGACGTGCGCACCGTCGGGCACCTTCGCGAGCAGCCCGGTCAATGCGGGCATGGACAGGAAGCTGCATGACCCCTCGACGGTCACGCGCCACCGGCCGGAGCCCTCGGATTCGGAACCACCGATGGGCTCGGCACGCATCCTCGGGTGGATGACCCGCCACAGCAGCAGGATCACGGCGAGAGCCAGGCCGAGGAGCACTCCCTCGAGCAGGTTGAGGAAGACGACACCCGCCACGGTGACCCCGTACACCCAGAGGTCGCCGGTGCGCCGGGCCGTGCGCAGGTCGGCGAGCTTGACGAGCTGGATACCGATCACGATGAGCAGTCCGGCGAGCGCTGCCATCGGGATCTGCTGGACCAGCGCGGTCAGCAGCGCGGCGAAGACGAGAATCCACACTCCGTGCAGTACCGCGGACGCCCGGGTTCGGGCACCCGCCCCGACGTTGGTGGAACTCCGCACGATCACACCGGTGACCGGCAGTCCGCCGATCAGCCCCGAGACCATGTTGGCCGATCCCTGGCCGACGAGTTCCCGGTTGAATTCGGTTCTTTCGCCGCCGTGCATCTTGTCCACCGCGACTGCGGAGAGCAGGCTCTCGACGCTGGCGATCAGCGCCACCGTGAGCACACCGGTTGCCACCGCCAGCCATGGGCCTTGCGGCATCGCAGGTAGCGACAGCGCGTCGAACAGCGAGCCGTCCAACGTGATTCGATCGACGTCGAGCGGAAGAACCAGTGAGGCAAGGGTGGCCACCGCTACCGCGACGAGCGGTCCGGGGAGCATGCCGAACTTGGGTGGCACCCTCTTCCACAGCAACAGGATGGCGATCACGGCCGATCCGATGAGAACCTCGCCGTATCGTGCGGATGCGAGCTGAGACGGAAGCTGCGTGATGTTGGCCCACGTCGAGCTGTGTGATCCACCTCCGAGTAGAACGTGAATCTGCTGAAACGCGATGGTGATTCCGATCCCGGCCAGCATTGCATGGACCACGACGGGGGCGATCGCCAAGGCAGCTCGCGCAATTCGACTGAGCCCGAAGATGATCTGCAGGAATCCGGCCGCGACGGTGATGGCACAGGTGGCGCGCCAACCGAAGGTGCCCACCAATTCTGCTACTACGACGGTCAATCCGGCCGCCGGACCGCTGACCTGAAGGGGTGATCCGCCGATCGACCCGGCCACCACGCCGCCGACGATCGCGGCGATGAGGCCAGCCATGACCGGGGCATCGGATGCGATGGCGATTCCGAGCGACAGCGGCAGGGCTACGAGGAAGACGACGAGCGAGGCCGGCACGTCGTACCGGGCGTTGCGTCGCAACCTCTCACCGAGGGTCGGTCCGGGGACGGCAGCGGATGGGGGCGCTTTCTCATTCTCGAGGATCGACATGTCGACACCTTACGGTGACGACCGGGCGAAACGCCCGAATCGGATGTCATCCTGTGGCATGTGTCACCGACACTGAAGGTTTCGTGCGAACACAACGAAAACAACTGGACAACAGGCATATACATCGGGACCCTGTCGTCCTGCCCTCCGGCCGAGGCCGGACGTTCGCTCCGCCCACAACGTCTCACGGCACCTCGCGCACCATATGCTTCGCCGACCGCGCGGGGTATCGTGGGAGAGGAAAGCAGCCCCGAGGGAGCACCATCATGAAGCTCGCACTGTCGACGACTTTGCACACCTCGTTCGATGACGCCGTCGAGCGCACCCGCCAGGCTCTGGCCGAGCAGGGCTTCGGAGTGCTCACCGAGATCGATATGAAAGCCACCCTGAAGGCGAAGCTCGGTGAGGATATGGAGGACTATTTGATCCTCGGAGCCTGTAATCCGCCGCTCGCGCACCGCGCGGTCGACGTGAACCGGCAGATCGGCTTGCTCCTGCCCTGCAACGTGGTGGTGCGCGCCGATACGTCCGCCGAGAACACGATCATCATCGACGCGATGAATCCGGCGCTGATGGTGTCCGTGGCCGAGGAGCAGGGCCTCTGCGAGGTCGCAGACGAGGCCACCACCAAGCTGCAGGCAGCCATCGACGCCCTCACCGCGCAGAACGCCTGACCACGCCGCCGCCGAAGTCAGCGCACCTTCGGCGTCTTCCTCGTGCTCACAGCGATCCGATTCCAGGCATTGATCGTGAGAATCAGGGAGATGAGCTGAGCCAGCTCGGCCTCGTCGAAATGCTCCTCGGCCTGTTCATACACCGAGTCAGGGACGAATCCGTCGGTCAACACCGTGATCGACTCGGCCAAGGCGAACGCCGCCCGCTCCTTCTCGGTGTACAGGCCGTGCGCCTCCTCCCAGGCGTTGAGGAGAAACAGCTTCTGTTCACTCACCCCGATCTTCCTGGCGTCGGCAGTGTGCATGTCGATGCACCACGCGCAGTGGTTGATCTGGGAACACCGGGTGAGTACCAGCTCGACCAGCTCGGGGTCGAGTCCCTGACGAGCCGCGGCGTCGAGGGCGATCATTGCCTTGTATACGGCGGGCGCCTTCTTCGCGATGTCGACCCGCGTCTTACGTTCCGTTGTGGTCATACGACAAGACTATGCGGCCAGTAGCCCAGATTCGTGGTTCAATCCGGTCATGGAAAGCTGGGCCAATTCGGGCGTGGGACGGGATCTCCACCTCGACATGGCGTCCTCCTCCGGCACTCCGTCGACCACGCCACGCGCCGACCTGGTCGCGGCGCTGCGCACGGCCATCCGTTCGGGCCGACTCCTACCCGGCACCGTCCTGCCACCGTCGCGCACCCTGGCGGCCGACCTCGGTCTCGCACGCAACACGGTGGCAGGCGCGTACGCCGAGCTCGTCGCCGAAGGCTGGCTCACCGCACGCCAGGGTTCGGGCACCCGGGTGGCGGACCGCGCCCGGGAGCCGCAGCAAACCCCCCGCATGCGTCGGGGCGTCCCGCCTCCACCACCGATGAGTCTGATGCCCGGCTCCCCCGATGTCGCAGAGTTCCCGCGAACCGCCTGGACAACCGCGGCACGACGCGCCCTGACGGCGGCACCCCATGACGCGTTCGGCCCCGGCGACCCACGGGGACGGATCGAATTACGCCGCGCCGTAGCCGAATACGTCACCCGCACGCGAGGCGTCCGCGCCGACCCGGAGTCGGTTGTGGTGAGCGCGAGTTCCGGACACGGATTGTGGCTGCTCGCCCGTGCTCTCGGCGGCCCGATCGGAGTGGAGAGTTACGGGCTACATCTGCACCGCGCACTCCTCGGTGATGCCGGGGTGGCCACCGTTCCGTTGGAACTCGACGATCGGGGCGCGCACCCGCCCGATGTGACAGGCCACTCTCTCACCGCGGCACTCGTCACGCCGGCGCACCAGTTCCCGACCGGTGGCCCGCTTCACCCCAGTCGGAGAACCGCTTTCGTGGACTGGGCGAGCAGTACCGGCGCGGTGGTGATCGAAGACGATTACGACGGCGAATTCCGCTACGACCGACAGCCCGTCGGTGCGCTCCAAGGTCTGGCGCCCGAACACGTGGTGTATCTCGGCACCGTGAGCAAAAGCCTGTCTCCCGCGGTGCGCGTGGGCTGGATGGTGCTCCCCGATCGGCTGATCGACGATGTGCTCGCGGTCAAGGGCGACTACGAAAGGTGGGTCAGCGCTACAGAACAGCTCACCCTCGCCGAATTCATCGGGTGCGGCGGGCTCGATCGGCACGTCCGTCGGATGCGCACCCTGTACCGCCGACGCCGCGACACCCTGGTTGCCACCCTCGCCGCCCGCGCACCGCACGTGCACGTCGCCGGCATCGCGGCCGGATTGCACGTCGTACTCGAACTTCCAGCAGGAACGGAGGAGGCCACGAGGGCACGCGCCGAGGCGCTGGGTCTGGCCGTCATCGGTCTGCGCACGTTCCGCCATCCGGATGCCGAAGACGATCGGCCGGACGGTCTCGTCGTCGGCTACAGCACACCGTCGTCCGCGCGCTTCACCGCCACACTCGACGCGCTGTGCCGTGCGCTGCCCACCCGTTGAGCGCATTTCCTATAGGACTAGTCGGAATGCGTGTCTTCCGGTTACAGTCTGTTCCGTGACCGACTTCCGCGCGATCGATTCCGGCGAGCTGCTGACGCGGCGCCGCCATGTCGATTTCGCATTGGTGTGTACCTCAGGGTGTCCGAGTCTCTGATCGGACTCATCCCGGCGTGACGTTTTCCCTCCGCCGGGCCAATCCCGTACACCCTCCGTTCGAAGGATCGCCATGTCTGCCACCGATACCGCGTCACTGTCACACCTGTCGTCCGTCATCGCCGCCACCTCCGACGCCGTTTCCCAGAATCCCGCCAACGCCCAGGTCGTCTTCCGCGCGTCCGCCCAGGCGCACGACGCTGTGGCCAGCACTGTCACTCTCGGCAAGTACCGCGTCGAGGTGGACGAACCGCCCGCGCTCGGTGGTGACAACGCCGCCGCCAACCCTGTCGAGTACTACCTCGCGTCGCTGCTGTCCTGCCAGGTGGTGACCTACCGCTTCTGGGCCGACAAGCTCGGAATCCGAGTGGACGACATCTCCGCCCGGGCCGAGGGAGATCTCGACGTGCGCGGGTTCTTCGGCTTCGACGAGTCGGTCCGTGCCGGGTTCGGCGAAGTGCGCGTCGTCGTGACACTGACCGGCCCCGACTCGCGGGAGCGCTACCGCGAGCTGCAGGAAGCGGTGGATGCACACTGCCCCGTCCTCGACCTCACCCGCAACCAGACCCCGGTCCACACCGTGGTCGAAACACTTACCAGCGAAAACTGATTCACCACTTCCACCTCACCGAATTCGGAGTACATCACTCGTGACCGAGAACATCGACCCCAGCATCAACTGGTCGTTCGAGACAAAGCAGATCCACGCCGGGCAGACGTCCGACGCCACCACGAAGGCGCGGGCACTGCCGATCTACCAGACCACCTCGTACACCTTCGACAACACCGATCATGCTGCCGCACTGTTCGGTCTGGCCGAGCCGGGAAACATCTACACCCGCATCATGAACCCCACCCAGGACGCCGTCGAGCAGCGCATCGCCGCACTCGAGGGGGGCGTCGCCGCGCTGCTGCTCTCGTCCGGACAGGCGGCGGAGACCTTCGCGATCCTCAACCTCGCCGAGGCCGGCGACCACATCGTCTCCAGCCCATACCTCTACGGCGGCACCTACAACCTCTTCCACTACACGTTGCCCA
This sequence comes from Rhodococcus sp. MSC1_016, assembly GCF_023667485.2. Lineage (NCBI taxonomy): Bacteria > Bacillati > Actinomycetota > Actinomycetes > Mycobacteriales > Nocardiaceae > Rhodococcus > Rhodococcus sp. MSC1_016. Next base: position 6,689,366 of record NZ_JAMOZI020000001.1, on the reverse strand, counting down.
AGCTGGGCATCGAGGTGTCGTTCGTCGAGAATCCCGACGACCTCGAGCAGTGGGCGTCGGCCGTCCGGCCGAACACCAGGGCGTTCTACGGCGAGACCATCGCCAACCCCAAGAATCACATCCTCGATCTGCCCGGGATCTCGAAGGTCGCGCACGACAACGGCCTTCCCCTGATCGTCGACAACACGGTGGCCACACCGTACCTGCTCCAGCCGTTGAAGCACGGAGCCGACATCGTGGTGCATTCGGCCACCAAGTACCTCGGCGGGCACGGCACGGCGATCGCCGGTGTGATCGTCGACGGCGGCACCTTCGACTGGACCCAGGGCAGGCACCCGAACTTCACCACCCCCGACCCCAGTTACCACGGGGTCGTCTTCGCCGATCTGGGTGCTCCCGCATTTGCACTGAAGGCGCGCGTGCAGTTGCTGCGCGACCTCGGTTCCGCGGTGGCCCCGTTCAACGCGTTCCTCATCGCTCAGGGCATCGAAACGCTGAGCCTGCGTCTCGAACGGCATGTGGCCAACGCCCAGAAGGTCGCCGAATACCTCGAAGCCCGCAGCGAGGTGACGACGGTGGCCTACGCCGGTCTCGCGTCTTCACCCTGGCACGAGCGCGCACAGCAGCTGACCCCCAAGGGAGCCGGCGCCATCGTGACGTTCGAACTCGCCGGGGGCGTCGACGCCGGTAAGAAATTCGTCAATGCGCTGACCCTGCACAGCCATGTCGCCAACATCGGTGACGTGCGCTCCCTGGTGATCCATCCCGCGTCCACCACCCATTCGCAGTTGACTCCGGAGGAGCAGCTCGCCGCCGGGGTCACGCCCGGGCTGGTCCGCCTGGCCGTGGGCATCGAAGGGATCGACGACATCCTCGCCGACCTCGACGCCGGGTTTGCCGCAGCGAGCGTCTGATTCGGAAGACGAGAGGGTGCGGGGCGCTCGGCCCCGCACCCTCTCGCGTCGGATCATCCGCGCTCCTACGGACGCTCACTCATGCCGAGGTACGCCCGACACCACGCGGGAAAGTGCGTGTAAGTCTTCTGTCAGCAGGCGGAACAGCCAGTACGCCGCGACGAACGCGAAGACACTTCCGACGCACAGCACACGTAGCGCGACCACCACGTGCGGTAGGTCTTCCGGGGGAATGAACGTTGCACCCGCGACACCGAGCAACGGCACCGCGGCGGCCGCGGCCAGGAAGAACATGCTGCGCCGACCCAGCCGGTGCAGCATGCGGGCGTCGGCAGTACTGATCTCCCCGTGCGGCAGGAAGACCGGGTACAGGCAGCGGACGGCATAGAAGTTGACGAAGAAGAACGGATAGACAACGGCGATGGCGCCGCAGACCAGTTGCGCGGCCGTGAAGTGGACGACCGTGTTCCACGGCACCTCACTTCCACTGATCTGCAGCGTGGCCGGGACGATGATGCCGGTCACCGCCCACAGTCCGAGACACAGTAGGGCGCATCGCTGTCCGAGCAGCAGGGTGTCTTTGCGGGCGCGGGCGAGGTGGCCGCCGTCATACGCCTTTCCCTTCCGCAGCCCACCGGCCACCGTGGTCAGATACAGCGTCATCGAGACCGTGCCCACCACCCCGATCACAAATGCCGTGACGTAGTCGATTCGGGTGATGCGCTCGAAACTGTTCTGCGCGGCGGGCGGTAGCTTACTGATGATCAGCGTGGTGTTGTGTTGATAGCTGTACAGAATTGCCAGGAGATTCGGTACGGCGATGGCGAGGAACATGATCGGGTGCGTCCACCGTCGCATCCGCAACCGCCAACTTCCCGGTGGTGGATCGACGAGATCGCGGGCGTGGGCATCGAGACACACGTCGAACTGTTGCGACATTTCGGCGCCGGTGGAGAACCGATCCGCCGGCTCGGGCTCGAGCGACTTCAGCAGCACTCGCCGCAGCGCGCTCGGGCAGTCGGCCGGCAGGTCCGCGATCGCGGGTTCGTGACGGCCGCGGCGTCGTTCGAGCATCGCGTCGAGGGTGGTGCGATCTCCGGGCGGGTGCGTTGCCGGTTCCGCGTCGGTGTCACCGGACGGTGTGTCGTCGAAAGGTTTTCTTCCGGTGAGCAGTTCCCACAGCACGACGGCAAGCGAGTACAAATCGCTTCGGGTGTCGAGGTCTGCCGCGGTCCCCGGCCGATCCGGGTGGATCGCCTCGAGCTGCTCCGGCGACATGTACGCGAGTGAACCACCGAAGTACGCGACCGGACTGGTTCCGGGAAGGGTCTCGCTGAAGCTGATGTTGAAATCGGCCAGCTTGGGGACGCCCTCTGCCGTCAGCAGCACGTTGGCGGGCTTGATGTCGCGGTGTAGAACACCGTGTGTGCCGGCGTAGTCGAGGGCCTCGGCCAATCGGCGGCCGAGCCACGCCACGGTCTCCGGCCACGACAGGCCTGCGACTTCCTCACGTACCCGGGATTCACTGGGCCGTATCTCGCCCTTGCTGACCAACTCCCGATCGACTGCCTCCAGCAGCAGAAGTCCGGTACGCAGGCCGGGCGCCGTCTCGCGCACTCGCGCGACCACCCCGAGCAACGTGCCACCCGGCACATACTGCATGTACAGCAATCGCAGCATTCGATCCGCGAGGAGGCGCTGATCGAAGACCCGGACGATGTAGTCGTGATCGAACTGGGCGAGGGTTTGCGGCTCGGTTCCGTGGTCCTCGGAAATCTTCACCGCGACCAGTCGTTGCATCGACCGCTGACGGGCGAGGAAGACCCGGGCAAACGCTCCCCGCCCCAGGACCGTCATCAAGTCGAAGTCGTCGACCCGCTGCCCGACGTCGAGATCGCCGAGTTCCGTACTCCTCGGCGGCGGCGCCGCGGAGGTGTGTTCGAGGTGGTGAATCGAGGTGCTGTGGTACTCGCCGGTGCTCAGCAATTTTTCGAGTTCGTCGGCCTGCGCCGGGAACGTCCGCGTGTATTCCGAGGCGTCGACCGGCTGACCGCTCCGCCGGCGTAGATGGAATTCCTCGTAGATCAAGTCTGGCGGTAACGGCCACCTGCCGAGCTCGGGAAGCTCGTCGCGGTACTCGGCCAGCCGCTTCGGGTGGTCGCCGCGGAGCCACCGCTTTTCCAGGTCGACCTTGATCAACTCGATCAGCGACACCCTGCGCAGCGCCGGATCGGCGGGCAGGTAATCGGTGAGGTCCGGAGCGGAGCCGGACGACTCCCACGCTGCCGCGAATCGCCCGACGATGTCTCCCACCGCCGTCGACTGTGGCGGCGGGCCGCTGGACACCGTCGCTTCCGGGGTCGGTCGGACCAAGCGCGTCACAAGCTTCTCGGACGCTAGCGGTCGTTCCGTGAACCTCGCCCGGAGAACATGCAGACCATCGTAGCCCGACGATCCCCCGTGCTACTGCAGTTCGGATACGGGGGTGGTGAGGTCGATGTGGACGCCGATGCCCTGCAAATTTCCCTGCAGCACCTGCCAGATCGAGACCTCGAGGAACTGCGCCACCGCGTCACTGCCCAGTGTCGACTGCGGATTGCTCAGCCATCGGTTGACGCTCGCATCCACCAGTCCCACCAATCCGAAGGCCAGCGGCTCCGCAAGATCTGCGTTGTCTGCCACCTTCTCCAGCACGGCCGCCAGCAGGCCGGCGAGCTGGAGTGCGATGGCAGTCTTCGTCCCGGTCACGACACGCGAACCGGTAGTGCGCCTGCTCGGCGACCCGGTGCCGAGGAATTGGTGCAGACGGGGGAATTCGACGATCCACGCCAGGTACGTCTCCACGGCCCGCGCGATGGCTTCACCTACCGTCCCCTCCGGGGTCAGCGTCGGCGCGAGGTCTGCCATCAGACGTTCGATGATGCGTCCGCGGAGCTGCTCGTCGAGGTCGCCCCGGTCGGTGAAGATGCGGTAGACCACCGATCGTGGGACGTCGGCGCGTTGCGCGATCTGCTGCACCCCGACGTCGGGGCCGTCCTCGTTGATGGCCTCCATCGCGGCATCGAGAATCCGGCTTCGGCGTTCCGCCTTGTGATCCTCCCAGCGGGTGGCGCGACCGTCCCCGGTGGGCGAGGTGGCGGTGTCGACTTTGTCCGGCATCCGCCATACGTTACTCACCACGTAGTTGACTGGACAGCACGTCTCACATACTTTTGGTGGACAGCGTGTCACACACACATTTCTCAGGAGCCGCAATGGGTAACAGGGTGTTCGTGGTCGGAGTCGGGATGACAAAGTTCGAGAAGCCCGGCGCACGCGAATGGGACTATCCGGACATGGCGCGGGAGGCCGGCGGCAAGGCGCTGGCCGATGCCGGAATCGACTATCCGCTGGTCGAGCAGGCGTACGTGGGGTATGTGTACGGCGAGTCGACGTCGGGGCAGCGCGCCGTCTACGAACTCGGCCTCACCGGCATCCCGATCATCAACGTCAACAACAACTGTTCGACGGGGTCGACCGCCCTGTTCCTCGCCACGTCGGCGGTCCGGAGCGGCCAGGTCGACTGCGCACTGGCACTCGGCTTCGAGAAGATGCAGGCCGGTTCGCTCGGGTCCACGTACGACGATCGCGAACAGCCGATGATGCGCCACCTCCTCGCGCTCGCGGAACTGCAGGAGTTCGCGATGCCGCCCGCGCCGTACATGTTCGGTGCAGCCGGTAAGGAGCACATGGAGCGATACGGCACTACCGCGGAACAGTTCGCCAGAATCGGCGTCAAGAACCACCGCCACTCACAGAACAACCCCTACGCCCAGTTCCAGGACGAGTACACACTCGACCAGATCCTCGATTCCAAGCAGATCTACGGTCCCCTCACCAAGTTGCAATGCTCCCCGACGTCCGACGGCTCCGGCGCCGTGATCGTGGCCAGTGAAGACTTCGTCGAGAAGCACGACCTTGCCGGTCAGGCAGTCGAGATCGTCGGGCAATCGATGGTGACCGATCTCCCCAGCACGTTCGAGGACAGGAGTGCGATCAGCCTGGTCGGTGCAGACATGACCCGCACAGCCGCCGCTCGCGTCTACGAGCAGTCCGGGATCGGTCCCGAAGACATCGACGTCATCGAACTGCACGACTGCTTCTCCACCAACGAATTGCTCACCTACGAGGCGCTCGGTCTCTGTGCCGAGGGCGAGGGCGGCAAACTCGTCGACAACGACGACACCACGTATGGCGGACGCTGGGTGGTCAACCCGTCCGGCGGTCTGATTTCCAAGGGACACCCACTGGGCGCCACCGGACTCGCCCAATGCAGCGAACTCACCTGGCAGCTCAGGGGAACCGCAGACGCACGGCAGGTAGACGGCGCGAGCGTCGCCCTCCAGCACAACATCGGCCTCGGGGGCGCAGTAGTCGTCACCGCGTACCGCGCTCTCTGACATCTTTCCCACCCACCTCGAACACACCTAGGAGTAACTCATGGCTTCCGTTTCCGTCTCCGCTGCGCTTCCCGCCTCCCCCGACAAGGTGTGGGACGAGCTGTCCAACCTGTCCCGCTGGGAAGAGTGGCTCACGATCCACCAGTCGTGGAAGAGCGAGGTCCCCGCCGAGGTGGCGCTCGGATCGAAGTTCACCGAGGTGGTCTCCGTGATGGGCATGGCCAACAAGATCGAGTGGACCGTCACCGAGGTGCAGGTGCCCGAAATGGTGAAGATCTCCGGCACCGGCATGGCGGGTGTCACCGTCGAATTCACGCTGAAGGTCGAGCCGGACGGCGCCGGATCCAAGGCGATCATCGACGCCAGCTTCACCGGCACGATGATCGTCGGCCCCATCGGGAAGGCCGTCGCCAAGAACGCCAAGGCGGATCTGGAGGCGTCCCTGGCCGGGTTCGCCGACATGGTGGGCTGATCCATATGACCACCCCCACAGTCGAATTCGACACGAGTGGTCTCGGCGAGTGGACGGATCCGGAGCGGTTCGAGGTTACTGCCGAGCGCATCGCCGAGTACGCCGCGGCCACCAACGATCCCATCGAACGCCACCTCGCCGGAGAGGTCGCACCACCGGTGTTTGCCGTGGTGCCGGCGTTCACCTCGATGGCGCCGGCCGCACTGTCCGTCGCCCCGGTCGAACTGCTCATGAAGCTCGTGCACGGGGAACAGGATTTCTCCTTCCACCGTCCGATCCGCCCCGGTGACAACCTGGTGGTCCGCGCGAAGCCGATCGGATTCGAGGGGCGGACGAACGGTTCCACCGTCGTCGTGTACGTCGAAACCCGCACAGAGCACGGCGAACTCGTCAACGAGCAGTGGATGACCGCATTCTTCCGGAAGGTCGACGCGGGAGCAGGGCTCGGCGCGCAGGCACCTGCACACCGGTTCGACGAATCCCTTCGCGGGCAGGCGCCGGTAGCGTCGATCACCCAGCACATCGACGACGACCAAACGTTCCGGTACTCGCCTGCCTCCGGTGATCCGATGCCGATCCACCTGGACGACGAGATCGCGCGGATGTCCGGGCTCCCCGGAATCATCAACCACGGTCTGTGCACCATGGCGTTCACCTCGTGGGCGGCGCTCACCGAACTTGCCGACGGCCGGGTCGAACGCCTCCGCAGGCTCGCGGTGCGGTTCGCCAAGCCAGTCCTGCCCGGCCAGGACATCACCACGCAATTCCGGCGGGTCGCCGATTCCACGGGCGGGACAACGTCGTACGCCTACGAGACGACCGTCGGCGACGAACTCGTCATCAAGGACGGCCTCGCCGTCATCGCGGACACCGAGTCTTAGGAGTACGTACGCATGGGAACACTCGACGGACGGGTAGCCATCGTCACCGGCGCCGGGCGCGGGATCGGGCGGGAGCACGCACTGCTCTTCGCCCGGGAGGGGGCCGCCGTGGTCGTCAACGACCTCGGTGGCGCGAACGACGGCACCGGCGAGGACGCGGGCCCGGCTCAGCAGGTGGTCGACGAGATCGTCTCCTGCGGCGGTAAAGCCGTGGCGAACACCGACAACGTGGCGTCCTGGGACGGTGCCGAAGCGCTCGTCAATCAGGCGGTCAGGGAGTTCGGTCGGCTCGACGTCCTCGTGAACAACGCGGGCATCCTGCGCGACGCCTTCATCGCGGGAATGTCCGAAAGCCAATGGGACGCCGTCATAGCCGTGCACCTCAAGGGACATGCCGCGACGCTGCATCATGCAGCGGCGTACTGGAAAGCGCAGACCAAGGCGGGCGAGGCGGTGAACGCCTCCGTGATCAACACCGCGTCCGCGTCCGGCACGTTCATGCCCAACGCCGGGCAGGGCAACTACGGCGCCGCGAAGGCGGGTATCGCCGCACTCACCCTGGTCGCCGCGGACGAGCTCGAACGGTACGGCGTCCGGGTCAACGCGATCGCGCCGATCGCCCGCACCCGGCTGACGCTGGCCACTCCCGGTATGGGCGCATTGTTCGCCGAAGAGGTGCCGGAAGGTGAGTTCGACGCATTCAGTCCGGCCAACATCTCCCCGCTCGTCGCCCGGCTCGCGGATGCGGACTGCAAGATCACGGGCAAAGTGTTCGCGGTGCAGGGCGGAGCCATCTCCGAACTGGCCGGCTGGCACGACGTGAAGACCATCGAGAGCGACGGCCCGTGGACCGTCGCCGACCTCGCCGACCGGCTCGGCTGAAGGGTTCGAACATGGCCAAGAATACGTATGAACTGGGCCTCGGGCTCACCGAGGAACATCGTGCCCTCGCCGATTCCGTTCGGGCCTTCGCCGAACGCGCCATCACGTCCGAGCAGGTGCGTGCCGCGGTCGAGTCGAAAGGTGAGGACAAGTTCCCGCCGTTCTGGGACGCACTCGTCGGCCAGGACCTGCTGGGCCTACACATCCCCGAGGACAAGGGCGGCCACGGCGCCGGGCTGCTCACCCTGGCCGTCGCGCTGGAGGCGCTCAGCCGCACGGTGGCCCCCGGCCCATTCGTTCCGACCGCACTGTCCGCCGCCCTCGTCGCAGCCGCGGATTCCAAGGTCGGAATCGAGCTGATTCCTGCCCTTCTCGATGGATCACGCACCGCCGCGGTCGCCTTGGGCACCGCGCTCCACGCGCAGGCGCACGACGGCGGTTACCGGATCGCGGGAAGCGCAGACGCCGTTCTCGGCGGCGAGCACGCCGACATCCTGCTCCTGCCGATCACCGTCGGCAACGACGTGCGCTGGGCCGTCGTCGAGTCGGCAGACGTCACCGTCACCGCGCAGGACAGCATCGACGTACTGCGAGGCTCGGCAAGAATCACGGCAGACGGCGTTCACGTCGGCGCCGATCGGATCCTCGACGGACTGAGTGAACGACGCGTCCGATCGATCACCGCCGTCGTGCTGGGCGCCGAAGCGATCGGCGTGATGTCGTGGTGTGTCTCCACTGCGGCCGAATACGCGAAGACCCGAGTGCAATTCGGGCGTCCCATCGGACAGTTCCAGGGCGTCAAGCACAAGTGCGCCCACATGGGGATCGCCCTGGAGAAGGCCCGCGCCGTGTTGTGGGATGCCGCGTCCGCCCTCGACAACGGCGACGACACCGCAGATTTCGCCGCGGATATCGCCGCCGTCATCGTTCCCGATGCCGCGGTGCAGTGCGCTCAGGACTGCATTCAAGTCCACGGCGGCATCGGATTCACCTGGGAACATGACGCGCACCTGTATTACCGGCGGGCGCTGGCCATCCGGGGGCTCCTCGGTACCCGCGAGGAGCGGGCTACCCGCGTCGCCGAACAGTCGCTCGCCGGCACCGCCCGCTCCTCCGAACTTGGACTGCCGGACGAGGCCGAGACGATTCGGACGCAGGTACGGGCGGAACTCGCCCCGCTCGTCGACCTCGACGAGGACGACCAGTTGATTGCCCTCGGCGACGGCGGCTGGGTGCAGCCGCACCTGCCGAAGCCGTACGGCCGCAGCGCGTCTCCGCTCGAGCAGATAGTGATCGCCCAGGAGATCAAGGCGGCCGGAATTCCGATGCCGCAGCTGCTGATGGGCGGCTGGGCGGTGCAGGCCGTCGTCGCCCACGGCACCGAGTCGCAGAAGCAGGATCTCGCTGTCCCCACCTTGCGCGGAGATGTGGTGTGGTGTCAGCTGTTCAGCGAACCGGGGGCCGGCTCCGACCTCGCGTCGCTGACCACGAAGGCGGAGAAGGTCGACGGCGGCTGGAAGGTGACCGGCCAGAAGATCTGGACCACCGTGGCACAGTTCTCCGACTGGGCCATGCTGATCGCCCGCACCGACCCGTCGAAGCCGAAACACGAGGGCATCACCTACTTCGTCCTGGACATGTCGACACCGGGGGTTACCGTCCGGCCGCTGCGCGAGATGACCGGGTCGGCGCTGTTCAACGAGGTGTTCCTCGACGACGTGTTCATCCCGGACGAACACGTGGTCGGGAACGTGAACGACGGCTGGAACGTGGCCCGTACGACCCTCGCGGGCGAGCGGGTGGCACTCAGCCAGAAGATGGAGGCCTACGCCACCGACAAGGACCTGCTCGAATTCGCCCGCGGGCGCAACCTCGGACCGTTGGCGCGGTACCGCGTCGGCGAACTGGTCGCCGAAAGCCAGGCCATCGATCTGATCGGCTCCCGGATTGTGCTGAAGCAGTTGTCGGGGGCGGACGTGAGCACCACGTCGAGTGTCGGCAAGTTACTCGGCATGGGCCTCGGGCAGGCGATCGCCGAGTTCGTCGTCGCCGAACTGGGACCGGCCGGTGCCGTGAGCATTCCGGGTGAGCCGAGCGACAAGGCGATGGAGCAGTTGATCGCCGGCCGGGCCACCACCATCTACGGTGGCACGACCGAGGTGCAGCTCAACGTGATCGGGGAACGCATGCTCGGACTGCCCCGCGACGCGCAGGGGGTGTCGTGACCGGCGGGCCGCTGAGCGGGCTGACCGTCGTCGAGATCGCGAGCCTCGCGCCCGCCCCGTTCGGCTGCATGATCCTCGCCGACCTGGGCGCGGACGTGATCCGCGTCGAACGGGCCGGTGACGGCGGCAGCGGGCTGATGGCACCCTCGGGTGTACTCGACCGCGGGCGACGATCGATCGCCGTGAACCTGCGCACTGCGGAGGGGCTGGAAGCCGTTCTGGCACTTGTCGAGTCAGCCGATATCCTCGTCGAGGGTTTCCGTCCCGGCGTCGCGGAACGGCTGGGCATCGGCCCCGACGACTGTCTGTCCCGCAACCCCGGCCTGATCTACGGGCGCATGACCGGCTGGGGTCAGGACGGCCCCCTCGCGGCGCGGGCCGGGCACGACATCAACTACATCGCGCTCGCGGGCGCGCTCGAACCCATCGGGCGCGCCGGCGAGCGGCCGGTGCCGCCGCTGAACCTGTTGGGCGACTTCGGCGGTGGCGGCCTGATGTTGACGATGGGGATCCTGGCCGCGCTGCACGAGCGTTCCCGGTCGGGCCGCGGACAGGAGGTGGACGCGTCGATGGTCGACGGGGCGGCGCTGCTGACGGCGTTCGTCCACGGCATGAACGCCGCCGGGCTGTGGCAGGAGGGCCGCGGGCGGAACGTCCTCGACGGGGCCGCCGCGTTCTACGACACCTACGAGTGTGCCGACGGTCTGCACGTGGCGGTCGGGTGCGTCGAACCGCACTTCTACGGTGAACTCCTCGACGTGCTCGGATTGAGCGGCGAGGAACTGCCGTTGCAGTACGACCTCGATGCGGCGCCGGAACTGAAGAAGCGCCTCGCCGAGGTGTTCGCGACCCGACCTCGGGACGAATGGGCGGCACTGTTCGCCGAATCCGACGCGTGCGTGGCGCCCGTCCTCTCGCCGTGGGAAGCACACGAACACCCCCACAACAAGGAACGGGAGACGTTCGTCGAAGTGGGTGGCATCCGCCAGCCCGCACCGGCACCGCGCTTCAGCCGCACCCCGGCGCCCGTTCCCCGGCCTGCGCCGCGACCCGGGCAGGACACCGATGCGATTCTCGCGCAGGCCGGCTATGACGCGGCGGGCATCGAGCGCCTGCGCTCGGCGGGTGCCGTCGAGTAGGTGACGGGGACCTATCCGCGATCGGTGTCCGGTGGGAAGCCACCGGTCGCGATGGGTCCCCACTCGTCGATGGTGATCCGGATGAGACTTTTGTTCTGCTTCCGCATGGCGTCGCGGTAATCGTTCCAGTCGGGATGCTCGCCGGAGATTCCGCGGAAGTACTCGACCAGAGGCTCGAGTGCATCGGGCATGTCCAGTACCTCGGCCGTGCCGTCGATCTGCACGTAGGCACCGTTGAACTCGTCGGAGAGCACGCACACGCTCACCGCGGGGTCGTGCCGCACGTTCGCGGCCTTGGCGCGCTGCGGGTAGGTGGAGACGACGATCCGTCCCTCCGCGTCGAGTCCCGACGTGACCGGGGAAATCTGCAGGCCCCCGGACCTCTTGCGGGTGATCAGCACGCTCCGGTGCCGGGGACGGACGAAGTCGAGCAACTCCTCACGCGACACGTGCTGTGCGGTAGCGACGGCCATGGTGCACCTTCTCTTCTCGACGGGTCGTTGCCCTCACCCTAGGCGGACCCGGTGACGGGAACCGATCAGTCGACGCTCTTGATCGTCTTCATCGTGATCAGCGAGGTGACGCGCGACACCGCCGGGAGTCCCCCGAGTTTCGTCACCATGAACCGCTCGTAGGTGGCAAGGTCGCGTACGGCGACGCGGATGAAGTAGTCGGGGATCCCGAACAGGCGCCGACATTCGATCACCTCGTCAAACGCAGCCACGCGCGATTCGAACTGCTCGATGGTGGCCTGGTCGTTCACCCCGATTTCGGCCGTGACGATCACCTGGAAACCACGATCGAGCGCTTCTTGACTGACGACCGCGCGGTAGCCGGTGATGATTCCGTCCGCCTCGAGCTTCTTCACGCGCCGCAGACACGGCGATGGAGTCAGGCCGACGAGATCGGCCAGCTCGGTGTTGGTCAGACTGGAGTCCCGGCGCAGATGCGCCAGAATTGCGTGATCGATGGCGTCCATTGATCAATTATTGCGCACAAGCCCCTGTAGAAGCATTTGTTCGCAATCGCTCACCGCGATGATCGCTATACCTTTGCGTAGTGACCGAATCAGCACCCCACTCGACGGCCGTCGTCGCCGGCGCCGAGGTTCCACCTTCCTCGGAAATACGCGGCGCTCTCCGAGCCTCACTCCCCGTCGGGGTCGGACTGTTTCCCCTCGGTATCGCCCTCGGGGTCCTCGTCGTACAGCAGGGTCTGAGCCCGTGGTGGGCACTGGTCTTCACGTCACTGATCTATGCCGGTTCTCTCGAATTCGTCGCAGTGGGACTGGTGACCACGATGACGCCACTGCCCTACATCGCGTTGACAGCACTGCTCGTGAACTTTCGGCACGTCTTCTACGCCCTCAGCTTTCCGCTCGACACGATCAAGGGCCGGGCGGCACGCCTCTACAGCATGTTCGCGCTCACCGACGAGGCCTACGCCATGGCGGTCACCAGCGACCGCAAGACGGTGTCCGGGCGGATGATCGTGTACACACAGCTGTACCTCCACGCCTACTGGATCGGCGGCGCCGGGCTTGGTGCGATTGCCGCGCAATGGATCCCGGACAACATCGTCGGCATGGACTTCGCGCTGACCGCGTTGTTCGTCGTACTGTCCATCGAGGCAGTCCGAGCGCAGCGTGGCCTCGCAGTTCCCCTGATGGGCGTCACCTGCGCTGTGGTCGCGCGACTGGTCGACGTCGACCACATGCTGCCGCTGGCAATGGGGGCATTCGTGAGTCTGCTCGTCCTTCGATACGTCCTCACTCGGCAGAAGGGTGCCGCAGATGCCTGAGTCGGGTTACCTACTCGCCGCCGTGGCCATCATGGCGATTGTCACCTTCGCCCTCCGCGCCGTCCCGTTCGCGGTTCTCCACCCGCTGCGTTCCTCGGCGCTGGTCGGCTATCTCGGCGTGTTCATGCCGGCCGGAATCATGTCGATCCTGGTGGTCTACTCGCTGAAGAACGTGTCGATCACCGTCCCGGCGCACGGCTTACCCGAACTGCTCGCCGTGGCAACAACGGCTGTGGTGCACCTGTGGCGGAAGAATGCGGTGCTCTCGATCGTGGTCGGGACCGGACTGTACGTGATCCTGATGAACTGGGTGTTCGGCTGAGTAGAGGGCGTACCCGCCGGCACCTCCTGCCTTCGCCCGATACATCGCCGAGTCTGCGCGGCGAACCAACTCTTCCCGCGTGCAATCCGGATCCGAGAGGGCGATTCCGACGCTGCCACTGATCGGCAACTGGAGGTGTGCCACCTGGTTCAGCATCGCGAGGCTGTCGGTGATGCCCTTGGCGACGGCATTTGCCTCGTCGGCATCCGCCAGGTGCTCGCACACGACGACGAATTCGTCACCCCCGATCCGCGCGACAGTGTCGTCCGGACGCACTGCCGAGCGCAGATGCTCGGCGAGGACGACGAGTACGTCGTCACCACCGGCATGACCGAGACTGTCGTTCTGGATTTTGAAATCGTCGAGGTCGATGAGCAGCAGAGCCATGACCGTACTCTCGCGACGTGCCGCGTCGAGCGCCGAATCGATGCGTCTGCGGGCCAGCGTCAGGTTCGGCAATCCCGTCAGGGGGTCGTGCAAACTCTGGTGCAGCAGTTGTGCTTCCGCCTCGATCCGGCGGATAGCCGCCGACAGCACACCCGTCACCGAGCGGAGAAAGGACAAATCCCGGTCGGTGTAGTCGCGGGGGCGGTGACTGTGCGCGGTGAGAACTCCCCACACGGGGTCGGCACCGATCGGTACACACACCCCGCTCTGAAGTGCACGCCTGGTCATCGCTGTGGTGGAGAAGCGCGTCTCCTGGGTTCTGTCGCGGCATACCACCACCGATTCGGCCGCGGCGGCATATCCAGGCTGTGAGCCCGTACCGGGTGCAAAGCTCGCCGGTCCCGGCGCCGGACCCCGGTACGCGAGAACGGTCAGTTCTTCCCCGCCACCAGAGATCCGGGCAATGGAGGTACAGCGCACACCCATCAGCGCCGTAGCTGCCCTGGTCGCCGCGTCGAGAAGTTCGTCGAGGTCACCGTCGACGGCGAGCTGGCTCAGCTCGGCGATCGCCTGTTGCTCGCGGGCCCGGTACGCGGCCGCCCCGAGCGCGCTGTGCAGCCGGCGTTCCTCGATCTGCGCACTGCGGCGATCGTGCGCAATCGAGGCAATCACCGCCGGACCGGCGGCGTCCGATTCAACCACGAACGTCGAGATCAGCATGGGGATCGGCTCCCCGGTCACGAAGTGGCGGAGCTCGGTGAGCCCGGACCACTCCCCCCGTTCCACGAGTGCCGACTCCACTTCGGGCGCCTGCACCACACCGACATCGGTGAAGAACTCCGCCGTCGTCCTCGAGTAGGCATCGGCGGCGGTGGTGAAGCCCATGAGGCGGACGCCCGCCGGATTGAGGAAGACGATCCGGCCGGAGACGAATTCCGACAGCACTACCAGCGTCGGGGCCTGCTCGAGGACTGCGAGAAGCATCTGTGAGTTCTGCAGTCGCGATTCCATTGCGGCTCCTCCCTAGCCAGTGGTGCCGTCCACGATATGTCGCATGTACCCGTGCGTGACGACCGAGCCTGCCTCCGCATCGATCGAGACCACCGATCGACGAACCCGCCCACCCCAACGGCGGTATGTTGCGACGGTGGCAGCCGAGTCACCACTCCTCCTGCGTCACCGGCTCCAGTGGGTCGCGGCGGCGATTCTCCTCGCCCTCGTCTACGCCGCGTCCCTCACCGTCTACGGGTTGAGCAGCAACGCGATCGAGGACGACGCGCCGTTCGCCATCGACGACGACGTGATCATGGTGCTCGTCACCGCGAAGTCGCTGCAGCCGACGGTCGACCGGATGCAGGCAGAGGTGACGATCGCCGCCGGTCAGGATTACCTCCATGCCAACGGTGACACCCTCAACCGAGATATCACTCTCCTACTCGTCCCCAGCACCAGCCACGAGCAGATCGTTTTCCGCGAAGGCACCGCGCCCACCACGTTCGACACCGAGTTCATCGCGAACGGCAACGCCGCCATGTGGCCCTTCGACCGGTTCGAGGTGAATCCGATGGTGGTCGAGGCCTACGAGGGCCTCGGCGCCCAACGCGAATTGGTACCCACGGGTGTTCTCCTGGACGGGCGGGTCGACGGATGGAAGGCGAAGGCCGAACCGGTTGCGGTCGACACCGACATCTCCCGGAACGGCATCGGCGTCGACGTGCGGTTGGCGCGCACAGGCGGAAACCTCATCTACGCCGGAATTCTCCTCCTGATGATGACGACCCTCGCCGTTCTCGCCGCCTTCGTCGCATTGCAGACGTTCCGGCGCAAGCGGGCAGTCGACACCGACATGCTCGGCTGGATGGCCGCAATGCTGTTCGCCGTCGTACCCCTGCGCGGGATCCTGCCGGGCAGCCCGCCGATCGGGTCGTGGGTCGACATTGCGCTCACCGTCTGGGTGGTGTCCACGCTGGTCGCGTCACTCGCCCTGTTCGTCTTTTGCTGGTGGCGCGACAGCGAGCCCGCGAAAGGAACGTGACCGCGCTACGAGCAGCAGTTCGGATCCAGCACGAAGCGCAGCGCCTCGAGCGCGTCGCGTTGTGGACGGTAATAGACGTTCATTCCGCGCCGGGTGGGGACCACCATGCCCGCCTTCTTCAGTTGCCCCAGGTGATGACTGACGGTCGATTCGGATACACCGACACCGTCGGCGAGGTCGCACGTACAGACCTCACCCTCGCTGGCGGACAACAGGATCGACATCAGCTTGATGCGCACCGGATCGGCAAGAGCCTTGAGCCGCACAGCCACCTCGAGCGCCCCATCGTCCGAGATGGGCCCCGACGCGACGGGGGCGCAGCAGAGTGGTGACGTCGCATCGATAAGGGGCAAAGCCTTCGGCATGAACCCATTGTGCCTACCTTCTTGACATACGTCAAAAAGGTGGCGCATAGTGAGGAAGTAATTCGATATACATCGAAAAGGTGGAGGATCTCATGTCCCGCGTACAGCTCGCCCTCAACGTCGACGACCTCGGTCAGGCCGTCTCGTTCTACTCCAAGCTCTTCGGCACAGCGCCCGCGAAACTGAAGGAGGGTTACGCCAATTTCGCCATCGCCGAGCCCCCGCTCAAGCTCGTGTTGTTCGAAAACCCCGGTGCGGGCGGCACCATCAATCACCTTGGCGTCGAGGTGGAATCGAGTGAGGCCGTGCACTCGGAAATCGCCAGGCTGACCGAGGAAGGGTTGTTCACCGAGGAAGAGCTCGGGACCACCTGTTGCTTCGCCAGCCAGGACAAGGTGTGGGTCACCGGGCCCGCCGGCGAAAAATGGGAGGTGTATACGGTGCTCGCAGACAGCGACACGTTCCGCAATGCGCCCACCTCCGAGCAGGATGCCCCGACCGCGTGCTGTGGGTCGTAATCTCTCACACTCAGGGGTCTCCGATCCGCCGGCGCGAGCTCACCACTCCGCGCCGGCGGATCAGTCGAGCGCGAACAGTGCCGCAGCGTTGTCGTGACACACAGAGCGAAGCCAGTCCTCACCGAGATCGAACCGGGTCAGACCCTCGAGTGCGTCCAGGTACGCATACGGGATGTTGGGATAGTCGCTTCCGAACAGGATGCGTTCCTGCAGATCGGACAGCCGGTGTACAGCGTCACGCGGAAACGGGGTCGCCTCCTCGGTGTAATCGGTGAACGCCATCGTGGTGTCGAGGTACACACCGGAATAGCGTCCCGCGAGCTCGAGGAACTCCCGATACTCGGGCAGGCCCATGTGGGCGATGATCAGGCGGAGTCGGGGGTACCGCGCCAGCAAGTCGCCGATCGGCTCGGGGCCGGTGTACTTGCCCGGCGCGGGACCGGATCCGCAATGGATGACCACCGGCACACCCGCGTCCTGCAACCCTCCCCACACCGGGTCGAGCAACGGGTCGCCCGGTGAGTAATCACCGACCTGAATGTGGGATTTGAACACCCGGGTGCCCGACTCGATTGCCTCGGACACGTACGCGGCCGCGGATTCTTCCGGATAGAACGTCGCCGTCCGGAGGCAGTCGGGCGTGTGGTGGGCGAAGTCGGCTGCCCACTGATTCAGCCACGCGGCCATCTCCGGCTTGTGCGGATAGATCATGGACGTGAATCGCCGAACCCCGAACGCACGAAGTTGCTCGACGCGCACGTCTTCCTCGTGCCGGTAGCGGATCGGCCACTCTCGCCCGGTGAGGGGACCCACCGCGTCGAAGTACCGCCAGACTTTCTCCATCACGTTGGCGGGCATGAAGTGGGTGTGGACGTCGACGATGCCGGGCAACCCCAGCGCCCGCCAGAACTCCCGCACGCGCAGATCCTCGGTCACGACTTCTCCTCGATACAGACTTCTCCCGGTACCGGGTGAACCGACAGGATCAGAACAGGGTGAACGCTTCTTCGGCCGCCGCAGGGGCCGCGACCACGGGTGTAGTGGGAGCCGGAGGTGGCGCAGCTGCCGGCTCACCGGATGCGACGGCCCGTGCCGCCTCACCGGCGAGTACGTCTGCCATCTCGTTGTAGTGGTTGCCGACGTGACCGCGTACCCAACGGAACCGCACGGGTCCGGAACGCTCGATGATGGCCTGGTCGATGGCCTGGACCAACGGAAGATTCTTCACGGGGGCACCGGCCGCCGTCTTCCAGCCCTTCCGCTTCCAACCGGGCAGCCATTCCGATGCGCACTTGATGGCGTACTGGGAATCCGACTCGATCAGGAGCGGATCGGGTCCGGGATGCGCGGTGATCGCCTCGAGCAGCGCCCGCAGCTCGGCGATCTGGTTGGTTCCCGAGGGTTCACCACCGGATCGGCTGGGACCTTCGTGATTGACCCATGCCCAGCCGATCGCCCCACCGGGGTTACGCAGACAGGATCCGTCGGTACTCACGATGATCATGGCTGGGACTTTACGTGCGCGCCCCGACAACCGCCGGTAGCGGTGGCCGACATGTCGCCGAAGGGCGGATACGCTGCTTGCGATGACGGCTTCGCTGGAGGTGGTCGAGACCACCGTGACCGCGCGGCGTCCACTGGACGTCGCGATGACGTTGCACCCCCTTCAGCGCGGTAAGGGCGACCCCTGTCACCGGCGTGCGGTCGACGGCTCCATCTGGCGGACGTCGGTGCAACCGTCCGGTCCGGTCACCTATCGCCTCACGCAAAGCGACCGGCACACCGTCCACTGTCAGGCCTGGGGCGAGGGTGCCCGAGAGTTGGCGGATGGGCTGAACCGTCTCGTCGGCGAGCAGGACGAGTGCGAAGACTTCGCACCGGAGCACCCGATCCTCGCCGAGGCCCACCGCCGCTTCCCGCACCTGCGTCTGGGGCGCACCGACCGGGTGCTGGAAGCCCTGGTCCCGGCCATCCTCGAGCAGCGGGTCCACGGCATCGCCGCGTTCGCGTCGTGGCGGCGTCTGGTGTGGAAATTCGGCACACCCGCCCCCGGCCCGGCGCCCGACGGAATGCGGGTGCCTCCCACCGCGCACGTGTGGCGGCGAGTCCCGTCGTGGGAGTTCCACCGCGCGAACGTGGACCCCGGCCGTGCCCGCACCATCGTGCGTTGCGCCCAGGTCGCGGACCGTCTGGAGAAGATCGTCGACCTATCTCCCGAGGAAGCGACCCGCCGCTTGATGTCCATCCCAGGGGTCGGAATCTGGACCGCGGCCGAGGTGTCGCAACGTGCGCTCGGCGATGCGGACGCTCTGTCCGTCGGCGACTACCACCTGGCGTCGATGGTCGGATGGTCGTTACTCGGCAAGCCCCTCGACGACGCCGAAATGGTGACGTACCTGGAACCGGTTCGCCCGCATCGTTATCGCGCCGTGCGGCTGCTGCTGGTCAGTGGCAACGCGATCAAACCCAAGTTCGGACCGCGAACCCCCGTCGTGGACCACAGCTGGCACTGAGAGTTCGGTGGTGGCAGAACACCGCTGTCGCCTGACCCATGAACACCTGTTCAAGTGTTCACACGAGAAACTAGACTGCAGAGACGGGACAGCTACCGGCTGAGGAGGGTGACATGGAGTCCGTAGCCATGCACATGAGTGACGGGCTGATCAATGCCCCGACGTCCGTCCTGTTCCTCGCTGTCGCGGCGGCGGGACTCGCGGTCGCCGCGTGGCGGGCCCGCTCCGAACTCGACGATCGCACCGCCCCCATGGCCGGTCTCGTAGCCGCCTTCATCTTCGCGGTGCAGATGGTGAATTTCCCCGTCCTTCCCGGTGTGAGCGGACATCTCCTCGGTGGTGCACTGGCGGCCATTCTCGTGGGGCCCTACACGGGTGCGCTGTGCATCGCGATCGTCCTGATCGTGCAGGCCCTGCTCTTCGCGGACGGTGGGCTGACAGCCTTGGGTGCGAACATCACGAACATGGCGATCATCGGGGTGACGGTCGGCTACGTCGTCGCGCTTGTTCTGCGCCGACTCGCGCGCCCCGAGGATCTTCGTCTCCGCGTGCTCGGCGCTCTCGCATTTACCGCTGCGCTGTGCGGAACCGTCGCGGCGTCGATGGGCTTCGTCCTCGAGTACGCCATCGGAGGTCAGCCCGCTGCCGGCGGCGCCACTGCGCTCGGCTCGGTGGCGGCCTACGTTGTCGGCGCCCACATCTTGATCGGAATCGGCGAAGGAATCATCACCGCCCTCACAGTCACGGCGGTGGCCAGGGCCCGACCCGACCTCGTGTATCTGCTCCGGACCGCGCCGCGCAACGTCGCGGTGGGCGCATGAGCGTGTCGACGCGGTCCCCTCGCCGCTTCCTTCTCGGTTTCGCTCTCGCGGTCCTGCTCATTGCCGGGGTGCTGTCCTCTCTGGCGAGCTCGAGTCCGGACGGCCTCGACGCTGCCACGACACGCGGATGCGACACCGTCGAGACCGACACCGGCGCGTCGCTGGTCGGGGACTGCATTGCGAAGAACGCCGAGAACCACCACTTGTCGGCCTCCCCGCTCGCCGACTACACGGTAAGTGGACGATCCGGTTTCACCGGGGTGGCCGGAATCATCGGTGCGGCCGCGACCTTCGTCGTCGCAGCCGCCGCATTCCGGCTCCTCGCCCGCGGACGGCGTCACAGAGCCGGACCCTGATCATGAGTTTTGGTCACGCGCAGCCGCTCTATCTCCACGGCACATCCGCAGTTCACCGTCTCCCCGTCGAGGTGAAGATCGTGTGTGCGGTGGTGACGGTGTTCGCGGTGGTGGCCACGCCCCGCGAGGCGTTCTGGGCCTTCGCCGTCTACCTCGCAGTCCTGGCGGTGGTGTGGCACATCGCCGGTATCGCCCTGACCTGGCTCGCCCCGCGCATGCTGATCGAACTGCCCTTCGTCACATTGGCCCTGTTGTTGCCGTTCGCGGAGGGCGGCGAGCAGACGACGGTCCTCGGATTGTCGCTGTCTGTGACCGGACTGCACGCCGCGTGGGGGATCCTGGTGAAAGGCACTCTCGGCGTGCTGGTGTCACTCACGCTCGCCGCCACCACCCCCGCCCGCGATCTGCCGGTGGGACTTGCCCATCTGCACGTGCCCGCCATGTTCACCACGATCGTGGTCCTCATGCTGCGGTACCTCGATCTACTCACCTCGGAGGTCGCCCGGATGCACACCGCACGCTTGTCCCGCGGTGACGATCCGCGAACACTTCGCCAGATCGGCGCCACCGCGCAGGGTGTGGGCGGATTGTTCGTCCGTTCCTACGAACGGGGCGAGCGCGTCCACCTGGCCATGCTCTCGCGCGGGTTCACGGGGGCGGTTCCCACAGTCGGTGCTCCTCCGGCGTCCGCCGCGGCGTGGTCGGCCGGCCTCGTTCCTGCCGTCTGTGCGGTGGGTATCTGCCTCGCGGCCTGGACCCTCCGATGACGGCCGCCGTGCACCTCGACGGTGTGTCGTATTCCTACCCGGACGGCAGGAAGGCACTCGACCGAATCGACTTCACTGTGAGCCCGGGCGAACGGGTAGCGGTTCTCGGCCCGAACGGTGCCGGCAAAACCACTCTGATGCTGCACCTCAACGGGATTCTGACCGCCTCGGACGGTCGGGTCACCATCGGCGGCGTACCGGTGTCGCGCAACACCGACCGGAACACGCTGCGCGAGGTGCGGCGGCGGGTCGGCATCGTCTTCCAGGACCCCGACGATCAGCTCTTCATGCCCTCCGTCGCGCAGGACGTCGCCTTCGGCCCGGCAAATTTCGGTGTCACCGGTGCGGCACTCGACGACCGGGTCCGCACCGCGCTGGCCGCTGTCGACATGACGTCGCATGCCGAGCGCAATCCCGTCCATCTGTCGGTGGGGCAACGGCGCCGGGTCGCCCTGGCCACCGTCCTCGCGTGCGCTCCGGACGTGCTGGTGCTGGACGAGCCGTCGAGCAACCTCGATCCGGTTGCCCGGCGTGAACTGGCCGAAGTCCTGCTCGCGGTGGACACCACCCAACTGCTGGTAACCCATGACCTTCCGTACGCTGCGCAGTTGTGCACCCGCGCGGTGATTCTCGACGAAGGCCAGGTGGTGGCGGACGGACCGATCCTCGACCTGCTCGCCGACACAGACCTGCTCGCCCGCCACCGCCTCGAGTTGCCGTGGGGTTTCCAGCTTCCCGGACGCTCGACCGACTCCGCCGCGAATGTGCACTGGGAGCAACCGAAACGGGCACATCGGCTACCGCGGTAGGTCACCATGAGGGGACCACCCACACCGGAGGTCAGCGATGCCCACACCCGGAGCCGACGCAGTGGCGCAACGTGTCTTCGACGCCTCCCTCGGCGCAATCGACATTCTTTCCATCCATCTGGGAGATCGACTCGGCTGGTATCGAAGTCTCGCAGATCAGGGCCCCGCAACAGCGGACGAACTGGCCGAACGCACCTCGACCCACCCGCGGTACGCACAGGAGTGGCTCGAACAACAGGCGGTGACAGGGCTGCTCACCGCAGACGGCGGCAATCCCCGAAGATTCACGTTGGCACCCGGTGCGGCCGAAGTGTTCACCGATGAGAAAAGCCTTGCCTACCTGGCGCCGCTGGCCCGGATTTTCGTTGCCGCCACCACACAGATGCCCGCGCTGATCGAGGCGTATCGCACGGGAGGCGGTGTGGGATGGGCACAGTACGGTGTCGATGCGAGGGAATCCCAGGCAGATATGAATCGGCCGTGGTACGAGCAGGTTCTGCCGGGAGCGCTCGCGTCGGTACCCGAGGTCGACGCACTTCTGCGCACCCCCGGTGCCGCCATCGCCGATGTCGGATGTGGAGGCGCGTGGTCCACGATTGCCCTGGCGCGCGCCTACCCCGATGCCCGGCTGGATGGTTACGACATCGACAGCGCCACTGTCGAACTCGCGAAACACAACGTCCGCGAGCAAGGGGATGTTGCCGACCGGATCACGATCACCGAGTCGGATGCAGCGGGCATTCCGGAGGGCGCCTACACCGCTGCATTCGCCTTCGAGTGCATTCACGACATGCCTGCACCTGTCGAGGTATTGACGGCGGTACGCAAGGCTCTGGCACCCGGTGGGGTCATGATCGTCATGGACGAGGCGGTGGACGACGAGTTCTCGGCGCCGGGAAGCGACATCGAGCGGTTGATGTACGGATTCAGCCTGACCGTGTGCCTGCCGGACGGAATGAGTTCCAGTCCGAGTGCCGCCACCGGAACGGTCATGCGTCCGAGCACCTTGCGAAAGTACGCCGAGGCTGCCGGTTTCGGCTCGATGGACATCCTTCCCATCGAAGACTTCGGGTTCTGGCGTTTCTACCGGCTGACCGTGTGACACCTCGTGCCGGTGAGGCGTATGTAACGAATTTTGCGTAAACGCCGAAAAGTGGGATACCCGAAGGGGGAAGATGTTCAGCAAGCGACTAGGCATGGGAAGCACCATGACACTGCAGGATTGCACAGGGTTGGACACGTTCCTCATAGCCACGACGCGCGTGCCCTGCCCCGTTCGCCCCTCCAGGCCGAGAGATGAATTGGGGAGGGCTATGGAGTAGGCGACTCACCGGGGAGCATCACCGCGCACCCACATATGCATGTAGCCGTTCGGTACTTCCAGCGAATATGGTCCACTCACAACAATGTTCGGTACTCAGGTGGAGTCCGTGTTCGACCTACGACATGGTGGGAATTCTCATGAAACTTCTCAGAACTCTGGCATTGTCTATCTTCGTCGTCGCTGCGATGGCAGTCGGCGCCGGCACGGCCTACGCCGACCCCGGCACGCAGGGAATCGACTGGAGCCAGCCCTTGATGACCCCGACCGCCGAAGGCAGTAGCCAGGTGGCTGAACAGTTCTTTCCGGAAAATGACGCCAAACAGGCCGCCTTCGACAACATGACCAGCGAGATCAACACCGGTTGGAACAACGCGGGCCTGCAAGGCATGGCCATCGGTTCCAATGTGGGCATGGCAATCGGGTGCGTCTCGATCTTCCCCAACTTCATCGCCGGATGCATCATCGGCGCCGTCGTCGGCACGATTGCAGGAGCCGTGATCGGTGTCGGTGTGGGAAATCCGAACGCGCAGCCCGCGGTGGAGCAGTTCTTCGCCACACCCTGAGCGAAGAGCGAACCGCAGCCCGGCCCTACACAGGCCGGGCTGCGGTGTTTTATCTCACCTTTAGTTAGTGGGCGATTGGTTAGTGCACGAACTATCGGGTACCCTGAGCTGGTGCCCACGAACGTTGCCGAAGACCCCCTCGCACTCGACAGGCAGGTGTGCTTCGCGCTGGCGGTGGCCAATCGCGCAGTCCTGGGCGTCTATCGGCCGATCCTCGAACCATTGGGACTCACTCATCCGCAGTACCTGGTGATGCTGGCCCTCTGGGGTACCTCCCCCATGTCGGTCAAGGAGATCGGCAGCGCCCTGCAACTCGATTCGCCCACGTTGTCGCCGCTGCTGAAGCGACTCGAATCGTCCGGGCTTCTCACCCGTACCCGCAGCGCGGATGACGAACGCCAGCTCGTCGTCGAATTGACCGACGCGGGCAAGGCGCTGCGCGCACAAGCCGAAAAAGTGCCACCCGCCGTAGTCGAAGCACTCGGAGTGGAACTGTCCGAACTGATGGAACTGCACAGCGTGCTGACCCGCATCAACGCCGCGGCCGTCAAGGCAGGCGCGCTCGGAGGAGTGGACAAGTGACCAATCGAAGCCGCGGCGCCCGGAGCCGGCCGACGCCCTTTCAATGGCTCGGCTACGCGTTCGGACGCAGATTGCCCGACTCCATGCAGGACTGGGTTCGGAACGATCTGATCGGTGACTGGGCTGTGCCGCGACACCTCGTCCGCAGCATGGTGCCATTCATTCCGGTGTTCGCGGCCTTCTTCCTCTTCCCCGGGCCGGTGTGGTTACGCGGTTCCATGGTGCTGCTCGGGGTGTTTCTAGCACTCTTCTACAGCGTCGCCTACATGGCGCAGAACCGATCACGCCGCCTCGAAAAGCACGGACTTCCGCCCGACTTGGAAAACCCGAAAGCCAGACGCCGGCACGACGCCGAACGGGCCGCGTACTACCGAGCCCACCCCCGTGCGTGAGAGCTGAGACCGTTCGAGGTGTTCCTGCCGCCTTCGCGGCCCTGGGCGACCCCACCAGTCGCGCATACGACGACAAAACGGGACGAGAAGAAAGAAACACAACGCCGCCCTGACCTGCCTCGTCCGACGCCCCTGCGACGTCCGCTACGCCACGCTCGAGAACAAGGAACTCTACCGGGATCCAACCCCTCAGCAGCTTGACGAAAACCAAAGGGGGACATCCCCAGCGCTCACTCGGCGAGAACTGGTACGCCCGTCTAACATTTCCTCCCGCTCCGGGTGGCTCACCGAACTCGACAACGCGCGCCTGAGTTTCGTGGGTGGCTTCCCCGCCGGCTGCGTGGTCGCGGGAGTGCTGACCCTGATTTACCTGCCCATCGCACCACACCGGATGCCGGCGATCCCGACGAAAAGAACAGGGCGAAGGCGCCGGAGAACCCTGCAGTAGTCCACAGGTAACCCGAACTCCCCACTTACCGCGGCAGGCTCCCGTTGCACTGACAGCGCGAACTGCTCAC
The DNA here is from genome assembly GCF_023667485.2 of Rhodococcus sp. MSC1_016. Classification (NCBI taxonomy): domain Bacteria; kingdom Bacillati; phylum Actinomycetota; class Actinomycetes; order Mycobacteriales; family Nocardiaceae; genus Rhodococcus; species Rhodococcus sp. MSC1_016. Next base: position 6,664,342 of record NZ_JAMOZI020000001.1, on the reverse strand, counting down.
CCGTGGTTACTCCAGGTCGAACGCGGCCCGGATCGCCTCGGACAGGGCCGCTTCCTGCGACGGAAAGAAAAATCCAAGACCGTGCCCCAACGCCGACACCGGAATGGTGACGATGTTGTCACAACTGACCACCGAATCCTTCTCCAATCCGTTGGCCGGCCCCACCGGCACCTCGGTCGACAGTCCACGCACGGTGCCGGTGATCGGCGCCACCGTCACCCTACTCAGGTGCGGGCGCACCAACTCCCTGGTCAACACCAGCACCGGCCGCGTCTTGTCCAGCTTCGCGGCGTGAATCGGCCTCATCAGTCGAGATCGCTGAACAGACCCGCGGCATGCCGGGCGAGGTCGTCGAGGCCATCCGGATCATCCTCGCCGCGCGCCCGGGACAGAATCTCGGCATCCCGGGCGGCGATCTGCCGACGCCGCTCCCGCTCGAGCGCCCGCAACACCAGAGCCGCCCGGCTGGGCGCCCGATGTTCGCGCACTTCGCCGTCGACGAAGGCCACGATCTCGTCCGGTAACCGCACCGCAATCTGCGTACTCATACCTAAATGCTACCACTGTGGTACCACATTGGTAGCGCGAGCAGGCGGCTCAGCGGCAACATCGTCCTGACCTCCTCCTCCCAGGGTGCGGAGGGCGGATACGGGCACTACACCGCAGCGACGCACGGTGTAGTGGGCATCATGCCTCAAGCCTCCGCCCCGCCGGGCCGAGTATCGGAGGCGTCACAACCTCAGCCTACGACGCCGGCCTTCCGCATCGCTGTAATGTCCGCAGCCGAGCACCCCAGCTCATCGAGGACCTGATCGGTGTGCTCACCGAGAGCCGGAATGTCACCCATCCGCATCTCCACGTCGGCGAATGTCATCGGTGGCAGCACCGCGCTGATCTGTCCCACCTCGCTGCCGACCTGACGCCAGCGGTCACGTTCCTTCAACTGCGGATGGTCGATCAATCCGCTCATATCGTTCAGCTCCGCTGCCGGAATTCCGGCATCCGCGAGTGCCTGGTCGAGGGCCGCGCGGGTGAACTTCTTCGTCTCCTCGGCGACGAGGGCATCAACCTCTTCGCGATGATGGACCCGCAGCATGTTGGTTGCATAGCGGGGATGATCGGCGAGTTCGGGTCGCGCGAAGACCTCGGTGACCAACTGCCGCCACCCCCGATCGTTCTGGACCCCGATCAGAATGTTGCCGTCGAGGGTGGGGTACGCGTCGTACGGAACGATGGCGGCGTGTCCGAGGCCGACACGAGGGATCTGCCGGTCGGCGTACATCTTCATGTACATCGGGTGGCCCAGCCACTCCGCGGTCGCGTCGAACATCGACACGTCGATCTGCGCGCCCACCCCGGTTCGTTCACGTCGGAACAGCGCACTCAGGATGGACGTCAGCGCATACATTCCCGCCGCAATGTCGGACACCGGCACTCCGGTCTTCGTGGCCGTCTCGGGAGTTCCGGTCACCGAGATCATGCCGGTTTCGGCCTGCACCAGCATGTCGTACGCCTTGCGTTCACGCCTCGGCCCCGCTGTCCCGTAGCCCGACATGTTCGCCACGATCAGCGCGGTGTGTTCCGCGCGCAACGCCTCGGTCCCGAAACCGAGTCTGCTCGCTGCATCGGGCGCCAGGTTCTGCACGAACACGTCGGCACTCGCGATCAACCTCAGGACAGCATCCCGCCCCACCTCGGATTTGAGGTCGACACAGAACGATTCCTTCCCTCGGTTCAACCAGACGAAGTGTGAGGCCTCGCCGAAGACGGCGTCGTCGTAGTTGCGTGCGAAGTCGCCTTCCCCGACGCGCTCCACCTTGATCACCCGCGCGCCCATATCCGCCAGATGACGGGTGGCGAGGGGGGCGGCCACAGCTTGCTCGAGAGCGACGACGGTGATTCCGTCGAGCGGAAGGGTTCCGGGGTCGTTCTCCATGTGGGACTTCACCGTTCCGATTTCGATTCCGAATGATCGTGATAGTGCGTGGCGCCGATCGCGTGCAGCAATTGGTGCACGGTGTCGTCCGAAAGCCGATAACGCATCGAGCGGCCGTCGCGCGTGGCCGAGACCCAGCCCTGGTGGCGCAGCAGTCGCAGTGCGTGCGAGACGGCGGTACCGCTCATCTCGAGCGCTGCCGCGAGGTCGCCGACACAGATCCCCGGCGCGTGGTGCAGGCACAGCAGCAACCGGAGGCGGTTGCCGTCCGACAACAATTCGAACCGGTTGGCCCACCCCTCGATGTCGGGGCTGTGCAGCGCCGCCGCAGCGCGCTGAACGTCCTCGGGGTTCAGCGCAGGAGTGGTAGCCACTCGGCCAGTCTACAAACGGCATGACCGCGCCCATGTGCGCATACATAGGCGATCGCTAAGTGTCGGTGTGGTCCAGCGCATGCCGCGATGACCTTCTCCGCTTCTTGCCAGAGACGACCAGACGAAAGCCGGGCCAATTGTCCAGCCTGGCCTGTCCTGGTCGCGCGGCGCTGGACCATTGGTATGAATAATCCGATGGCATTGGCATTCGATGCCCACGAAAAGTTACCGTTCGCGACCAGTGACGTGAGTCACTTCCCACTACTTCCGTGATCGGCGCAGCCCCGCCCGGCGCGGTGCAGGAGGCGAACGTGAAAATTAAGGATGCTGTGCCCGGCGCGGAGGCGACGGTTCCAGCCCGTCGAGGGTCCGACCGCGCGAAGATCTTGTCCATGCCCTGGCCGTGGTATCTCGCTCTGGTCGCAGTCGGCTTGGGTGCTGTCTACACCGGCACGCTCCCGGAGAACATCTTCGGTGGCCTGGCCATCGCCATGATCATCGGCTGCGGCCTGTTCTGGATCGGAGACCGCACCCCGGCATTGTCTGCGATCGGTGGTGGACCGCTGTTGTGTGTGTTCGTCCCCGCCCTCGCCGTGTACTTCGGGCTGGTTCCGGACAGCTTCTCGGACATCGTCAAGAACTGGTTCACCGGATACGGATTCGTCGAGATCCTGGTGGCGTCGATCATCGCGGGCAGCATTCTCGGGATGGACCGCCGGTTCCTGATCAAGGCGGGTGGCCGATTCTGTGCGGTGATCGTGGTGGCGTTCGCGCTGGTGGTCACGCTCATCGGGACGATCGCCGCAGTCACCGGTTTCGGATTCAAGACTGCGATCCTCGACGTCACGATCCCGATCATGGCCGGCGGCATCTCCGGCGGTGCGATTCCGCTGTCGCAGATGTACGCCGACACCATCGGCGGTGACGCGCAGCAGTACATGTCCAGCATCGTGCCGCCGATCATCTGCGCGAATCTGCTGTGCATCGTTCTGGCCTCGGTGTACGCCAACCTGACGCGTCGGCGTACCAAGCTGTTCGTCGGCTTCAACGGCCACGGCGAGATGCTGCGGGTCAAGGCCACCCCGGAGCAGGTCGCGGCGCTGACCGACAAGCGCCCGCTGACGATCAGCGGGCTCGGTACCGGTCTGTTGATGACCGCCGCGATCTACCTCGTCGGCGCCATGCTGCAGGCCGCGGTTCCGCCGGTGCACCTCTACGCCTGGGTCATCCTGCTCACCGCCGCGATCAAGCTGTCGGGTGTGCTTCCGCAGGAGGTCGAGGAGTCGACGACCGAGTGGTACCAGTTCGTGGTCAAGCTGTGGGTGCCGGCGGCGCTGGTCGGTATCGGGGTTTCCCTGATCGACATCGAGCAGATCGCCGAACTCGCCTCTCGCCCTGCCTATCTCGCGTTCACCGTTGCGACTGTGCTGATCACCGCGCTGACCGCCGGTTTCGTGGGGTGGCTGCTGAAGTTGTACTTCGTCGAGTCCTCGATCACGGCCGGACTGTGCATGACCGACCTCGGTGGGTCCGGCGACATCGCCACCCTCGGCACCACCCGGCGCATGCATCTGTTGCCGTTCGCGCAGATCACTTCTCGGCTCGGCGGCGGGCTGGTGCTGCTGTCGGCCTCGGGATTCCTGGCCTACTTCTACGGCTGATTTTTCAGCGGTCGACGCACAATTTCGGCGCGACCGCATTCGATGAGGAGAAACAAACACATGGGTAAGACACTGGCCGAGAAGGTGTGGGACGCACACGTAGTTCGCCGACAGGAGGGCGAACCGGACCTGCTCTACATCGACATGCACCTGCTGCACGAGGTGAACACCCCGCAGGCCTTCGACGGTCTCCGGGCGAGCGGTCGTACGGTGCGGCGCCCGGACCTGACACTGGGCACCGAGGATCACAACACCCCGACCGTGGCGGTGGACAAGGAGATCGTCGATCCGGCGGCCCGGGAGCAGGTGTCGTTGATGCGGAAGAACTGCGCCGAATTCGGGATCGAGTTGTTCCGCCTCGGTGAGGAGCATCAGGGCATTGTGCACGTCATCGGACCCGAACTCGGCCTGTCCCATCCGGGTTCGACAATTGTGTGCTGTGATTCGCACACCGCCACCCAGGGTGCGTTCGGTGCCCTGGCGTTCGGGATCGGCACCAGTCAGGTCGAGCACGTGCTGGCCACCCAAACTTTGCCGATGGGGCGGTTGAAGAACATGGCCGTGACCGTGAACGGGTCCCTACCCGTGGGGGTGACGGCGAAGGATCTGATCCTGGCGATCATCGCTCGGGTCGGCACTGCGGGCGGGCAAGGACACATCATCGAGTATCGCGGTCAGGCCATCGAAGAGCTGTCGATGGAGGGCCGGATGACGGTGTGCAACATGTCCGTCGAGGCCGGATCGCGGGCGGGGATGATCGCCCCGGACGAAAAGACCTTCGAGTATCTGCGTGGCCGCCCGGCCGCCCCGACCGGGGATGCGTGGGATGCCGAAGTGGCTTACTGGCGAACGCTTTTCAGCGACGACGACGCCGTCTTCGACAAGGAAGTCGTCATCGACGCCTCCACCCTGACCCCGTTCGTGTCGTGGGGCACCACGCCCGCGCAGGCTGGTCCGCTCGGTGATCCGGTACCGCATCCGGACCAATTCCCGGACCCGGTGGAGCGCGCCGCCGTCGAGCGCGCCCAGGCCTACATGGACATCGCCCCCGGACGCCCCGTCCGCGGGTTGCCGGTCGACGTCGTGTTCATCGGATCGTGCACCAACAGCCGCATCGAGGACCTACGGGAAGTCGCCCGCGTCCTGGACGGGAGGAAGGTCGCCCCCGGGGTCGAGTTGATGATCGTCCCCGGGTCGATGAAGGTGCGTCAGCAGGCGATCGACGAAGGCCTGAACGAGGTGTTCGAGGCCGCCGGCGCGGGACTGCGGTTCGCGGGGTGTTCGATGTGCGCGGCGTTGAACGAGGACCGGCTCACACCCGGTCAACGGGCGGCGTCGACGAACAACCGCAACTTCGAGGGCCGCCAGGGCAAGGGCTCGCGCACCCACATCGTCTCACCGGCTGTTGCTGCCGCGACCGCGGTCGCCGGCCACCTGGCCGCACCGGCCGACCTGAACTGACTCTCACCAACGATCGTCTGCGAATCGAGGACCACCGTGCAACCGTTCACCGTGCACACCGGAGTCGCCGCACCACTGCGGCGCACCGATGTCGACACCGACCAGATCATCCCCGTCCGCTTCCTCACCCACAGCTCCCGAACAGGATTCTCCGACAAACTCTTTCATGACTGGCGGGAAGAGCCCGACTTCATCCTGAACGACCCCGCCTACGCCGGATCGACCATCCTGATCGCCGGCCGGGACTTCGGCACCGGCTCCTCCCGCGAATACGCGGTATGGGCGTTGCAGAACTACGGATTCCGGGCGGTGATCGCACCCCGCTTCGGGGACATCTTCCGCGGTAACGCCCTCACCAACGGCCTGCTCACGGTGACGTTGCCGACCGAAACCATCGAACTACTCTGGGCGGGTCTCGAGGCCGATCCCGGTAGCGAGGTCACCATCGACCTGGTCGAACGGCAGGTCCGCGCAGGCACGATCACCGCCTCCTTCGAACTCGACGACAACACCCGCTGGCGATTGCTCGAAGGACTCGACCACATCGACCTGACCCTCACCCACGCCGCCACCATCACCGACTTCGAACATCAGCGGCGCCCCGCGCTGCCCGCGACCACACTGTTGCACTGACCCACCGTTGAACGGGCCGAGCCCCTCAGGGTGTCTCGGCCCGCTTCTTCTCCAGCAGCGGCACGATCCGCGGGGCGATGCGGCGGCTGAGCACCAGTTCCGACTGGGTCCGCAGCACCCCATCGATTGCGATCATCTCCTGCAGCACCCGCTCGAAGTCCTCGTGATCTTTCGCCACCACCCGGCACAGCAAATCTCCCTTGCCCGCAACGGAATTGACTTCGAGCACCTCGGGGATGGTGGCCAGATGCCGGCAGGTGGCATCCATCATCGACTGCGCGATGTCCAGATGAACGAACGCCAGGATGGAATATCCGAGCGCGGTCGGTTGCATCTGCGGGCGGTAGCTGGTGATCACCCCCTCTCGGGAGAACTTGTCGAGCCGCGACTGCACCGTGCCGCGCGCGACGTTCAAACGGCGGGCGTATTCGCGCACCCCGGCCTTGGGTTCCTCGACGATCAGCTTCAACAGATCGAGATCCAACTTGTCCAAGGGAGTGGTCAACTGCATCGCCCCATTGTGCCCGATACGACACTCTGGCCGAACCGGACCGGACCGATTGCCCAACGCACGATCCCAGTCAACTACCACTAGCCCATCATGGGCGGATTCGACACCGACCGCCCTACTTCGACGAACGGAGAACTCGATGTCCCAGCAATCCTCCCCGGTCTCGCCGACCACCGCACGGCAGGAACCGGCCATGGCCACCCACCGCGACCGTGCCGCGTTGTTGGCTTCCCTGTTGCAGGTTTCCGATGCTTCCTGCGCGGTCTCCGACGCCCTCGACCAGCTGGGTGTCGGAGCGGCGATCGGTGCCGGCATCCTCGCACCGCTGCGCCGGGGGCAGCGGATCTGCGGGCCCGCCGTGACGTTGCGGTACCGGCGGCTGACCGGCGAGGTCGTCGACAACAGGGCGGACGGTCTCGGTGCCCGGCTCGGCGACCGGGACCTCTACAGCACCGCCCGGCCCGGTGATGTGGCGGTGTTCGACTGCCCCGCCCCCGCCGATACCGCTGTCGTGGGCGCCTTGTCGGCGCAGTGGGCGCTGCTGGCCGGACTCGCCGGGTGCGTTGTCGGTGGCGCGGTGCGTGATTCGGTGTCCATCATCGACAGCGGCCTGCCGGTGTGGTCGATGGCCCGGGCTCCGCAGGCCGCCCGGTTCCGCTACGCCACCGAGTCGATCGGCGAACCTGTCCGGCTGGCCGGGCGTCTGGTCCACCCCGGCGACATCATCGTCGCCGATGATGACGGGGTCGCCGTCATCCCGGCCGACATGCTGTTCGACGTGGTGACGATCTGCGTGGAGGCCGACCGGATCGAGCACGAACTGCTCGCCCAATTGCGGTCGAGTGACTCGATCGCCGAACTGATGAGAAAGCTGCGGCAACGACCGGTCAGCGTGTTCGACCGCTGACCCTCGGCTGTCGACGCACTATTCGAACAGGTTCGGCAATCCGTCCGTGATCCGGTTCGGGAACTTCGGCTCGCGCTTTTGGAGGAACGCGTCGACACCTTCACGCACGTCGTCCGAGGTGCCGCGGACGTAGATGCCGATCGACTCGGCCCGGTGCGCTACCTCAGGGTCGGACGCACCGAGCATCCGCCACATCAGCTGTCGGGTGAGAGCTACCGACACCGGTGAGGTGCCGGAGACGAATTCGCGCGCGATGTCGAGTGCCCGATCGAGCACCTGATCGGCGGGGACGAGCTCCCGGACGAGTCCTCGTTCGAGCGCCTCGACTGCCGAGACCATCTTGCCGCCCACCGCCCACTCGACGGCCGTCGAGATGCCGACGGCCCGCGGAAGGAACCAGGTCGAGCAGGCCTCGGGGACCAGTCCCCGACGGGTGAACACGAACCCGAACTTCGCGGTTTCCGACGCGATGCGAATGTCGGCCGGCAGGGTCATGGTGACGCCGACACCCGCGGCCGGTCCGTTGATCGCGGCGATGACGGGCTTGAGGGAACGGTAGATTCTCAGCGAGACCTGCCCGCCCGTGTCGGCCGGTGCGCCTCCGGTCTCCGGGTCGTCACCCAGCACGAAGGTGTCGCCGCCGGCTGCGAGATCGGCCCCCGCACAGAAGGCCCTTCCCGTTCCGGTGATCACCACCGCACGGACCTCGTCGTCGGCGTCGGTCTCGTCGAAGATGTCGATGAGCCGATAGCACATCGCGTCGGTGAACGCATTGAGCTGATCGGGACGGTTCAATCGCACAACCGCGATCTCCCCGTGCCGCTCGAGTATTACTGCATCGTCGGTACCGGTCTGCGGCACGATGACTCCTTCCTGAGTTCCCCGCCGGTTCGGCTCAGCGGACCTTGTCGAATCGTTCTGTCACGTCCCGGTATTCGGACCGGATCGCCGTCTTCGAGAGCTTGCCACTGGGGAGCCGCGGCAGCGGCTCGTCCCGGATCACAACGTAGCGCGGAACCTTGTAGTCGGCCACGAGCCTGTCGCAGTGTTCGATGATTGCCGCTGCATCGACGCCATCCTTCACCGTGACGATCGCCGCCGGGGTTTCGCCGAAGCGCTCGTCAGCGGCTGCGATGACAGCGACTTCCTCGACACCGGGGATCTCGGAGATGACCCGCTCGATCTCGACCGGCGAGATATTGATGCCGCCGGTGATGATGAGGTCTTTGAGCCGGTCGACGAATTTGACGCGTCCTTCGTCGTCGAGGGTGCCGAGGTCGCCGCTGTGCAGCCAGTTGTTCTGTAAGGCTGCCGCCGTCGACTCGGCGTCGTTCCAGTAGCCGGGGGTGACGCCCGGACCGCGCAGGAGTATTTCGCCCTCTTCACCGGGAGCGGCATCGGTGCCGTCCGGACGGACCACCTTCACTTCGGTGAAGATCGAGCCGGATCCGCACGTGTCGGGGTGGTCGAAGGCTTCGGCGACGAGGGTGGCGGTGGCGACACCGCCGGCCTCGGTCATGCCGTAGATCTGTCGCAGTGCGACGCCCTTGCCCGCCCAGCGCTGCAACAGTGCCGGAGCGACCGCGGCGCCGCCGACGATCGCGGTGCGCAGCGATGACAGGGCGGCGTCCGCGAACTCGGGTGAACGCGAGATCGCCTCGAAGATCAACGGCACACCGAAGATGGCCTGGACATCGTGTTCACCGAGAAGCCCGGCCGCGCGGCCGGGATCGAATTCCTTCTCGATGATCAGCTTTCCGCCGAGCACCGTTGTCATGACCAGCCCCCATACCAGGCCGGGGGTGAACACCAACGGCAACACCAGCAGCGATGTGGACCCGGGCCGGAAGCCTTCTTCGGTGAGTGACGCCTCGAAGACGATATTGAGCAGCGTCCGGTTCGTGCAGATCACGCCCTTGGACATCCCGGTGGAGCCACTCGTGAAGAGGAGGGCGGTCGGTTCGTCGGGTTCGAGATCGATACGGAAGTCGTCCTGTCCTCCCGCGCGTAGCGGCGCGAGCTCGTCGAACGAGAGCGTGTCGAAGGCGGAACCCAGTTCACGCGCCGCGTCGACCGTCGGCGCGAACTCGCTCGGCGTGACGACCAGGACGGCGCCGGCGTCGTCGACAACCTTGCGGAGCTCCGCCGGCTTGAACCGTGGGTTGAGCGGGATCAGTACACCGCCGGCCTTGAGGACGCCCAGTGCAATCACTGGCCACGTCAGCGAATTCGGGCCCAGCACGCCGACTCGTTGACCCGGTTGGATTTCGAGGTCCACGATCTTCCGGGCGATACGACTGGACCAGTCCTGCAGTTCGCGGTATGTGAGAGATTCACCCGCCACGACGAGCGCGTCCTGCTCTCCCTTGGTCTTCGCCCACCAATGCAATGCCGAGCCGACGGTGGCAGCCATTCGTCCTTACCTTTCGTGAGTCGCGCAGGTGCGATGTCGTTATACCGGGGCCTACCGGGCACGTGGGGTGCCTGACACAGGGCGTGGGCCGAATCGCTCTTGCCGACAGATGTTTTCAGCGCGGCTCGGGCCAGGAGAACCTGGCTCGTGCGCCGTGCGACCCACGCTATATGGTCCAATTTGAGACGTCAATCAAGTCTTGTATTTTGCAAAACGGCGCGCTGTGACAGCAACGAGTCCCGCCGCGAACGCGGCCACTCCCCCGACCGCGAACACCACGACGTACGCCTGTTCTGTGGGCGTCGAGGTGCCCGGGATCACGATCGTCGCGAGCAACACCGCTACCAAGGCACTGGCCAGTGAGCTGCCGAATGTCCGGGCGATCGCGTTGATGCCGTTCACCGCCCCCGTGTTCCCCGGAGGAACGCTGCCGATGAGCATCGACGGCAACGCACCGTAGGCGACTATGACGAAGACATTGATCACCGCAACCGCCGTGATCAATTGCCAGGTGTAGTCGTGAGCAAGGATCAGCATCACGAATCCGCACACCCCGACGGCGCATGCCGCGGTCAGCACCCGGTGGGCGGGGAACAGTCGGGTTACGAGTCCACTGACGGCCGCCGCAGCCGTGCCGGCAATCTGTCCGGGCAGCAGGTACACGAGACTGGTCTCGAGCACCGACGCATCGAAGCCGTATCCCGCTTCCTCTCGGGAGATCTGCACGAACGTCGCGACGGCCAGGAACTGCACGAACATCGCGACACCCACCAGGAAAGCCGCGACATGCGCCGGGGCCACCAACCGCGCCGTCAGAAGCGCAGGAGCAACCAGCGGTGCAGTGGTCCTCCGTTCGTGCCGGTACCAGGCGGCAAGCACCAGCGCGCCGGTGACGGCGCAACCGAGTGTCCGCACCGACAGCCATCCCCACGTTCCACCTTGCGCCAGCGCCAACAGCAGTCCCGGCAGGCCGATCGCGAGCCCGACCACACCCCAGAAGTCGAAACCGTCGCGCGGTCCCGACCCCGGGGTATGCGGAATAACGCACCACCCGACGACCATTGCTATCACTGTGAGTATCAACAGCATCCAGAAGACACGTCGATATTCGGACCCTTCGGTGTACAGCACTCCGGCCGCGATCATTCCCGCACCGCCGCCGACACTCAACGCACCGGACATGACACCGAGCGCCATCGGGACACGGTGCGGCCCCAGCGCGCCCCGCACTACCGCGACACCGACGGGGAACAACGCGTACGACACGCCCTGCAGAACTCGACCGGCGACGAGTGCCGGCAACCCCGTCCACGCGACACACAGCACCGATCCGATCAGTACCGTGCCCAGCACGGCGAGCATCACCTTCCGCGGACCATGTCGATCAGCGAGGTGACCCAACAGTGGTGTACATACCGCGGCTGCAAGGAGATTCGCTGTCACTGTCCAACCGACAGCATCCGTGCCCACGTCGAGCTGCACCGCGATGGCCGGCAGGAGCGGTACCACGGCGGTCTGCATCATCGACGTGATCATCACGATGAAGCAGAGCGCCGGGACCAGCATCGCCGATCCAAGTGCCGTCTTTCGGGCGGCGAGATGGGCCGTATCGGGCGCCTGGGTCACGGCATCTCCTCGCTGCGGTGCCGGTCAGAGAGCGAGCACGAGTTTGGCTGTGCAGCTTCGGGACACACAGATCATCATGCAGTCGTTCTCAGCCTGTTCGTCTTCGGTGAGGATAGAGTCCCGATGCTCGGGAACTCCCTCCAGGACGGGGGTTTCGCACGTCCCGCACGTACCCTCACGGCATGAGAATGGGGCGTCGACACCGGACCGGAGTACGGCGTCGAGCACGCTTTCGTTCGCGTCGACGGTGATGGTGCTGCCCGCGCGCCGCAGTTCGACCTCGAACGATCCGTCGACCGCATCGGCCGGCCGCTTCTTGGCAGCGAACCGCTCGACGTACAGCCTCAGGTTCGGATGCGCGAGGCATTCGTTCTCGATCGCCTGCAGGAGCGGCTCCGGTCCGCAGCAGTACACCGCGGTGCCGTCGGGGACTGCGTCGAGAGCAGCCGGAAGGTCGAGGATTCCGTATTCGTCCTGGGGTCGCAGCTCGATTCGGCCGGGGTACCGAGCGACCAGCTCGTCGGCAAAAGCCATGCTGGTGCGTGCTCGGCCGCCGTACAGCAGGCGCCAGTCGGCGCCCGCGGCTTCGGCCGAACGGAGCATCGGCAACAGGGGCGTAATGCCGATACCGCCGGCGACGAAGAGGTAGGACTGCGCAGGTTCGAGGGTGAAATTGTTGCGCGGGCCTGCGATCGCGACCAGGTCTCCGACTTGCAGCGAGTCGTGCACCCAGCGCGATCCACCGCGGCCGTCCTCTTCGCGGAGCACCGCGATCGCCAAGGAGGTGGTGTCGGATGCGTCGCCACACAGGGAGTATTGCCGCACCGTCGACCTGTCGATAATGACGTCGATATGCGCTCCGGGCTCCCAGGTCGGGACAGCGCCGCCGTCGGGATCCGCGAGTCGAACTGCCATGACACCGTGAGCAAGCACGTCTTTGCCGATCACTCGCATTTTGCGTTGTTCGGTGTTGGTGCTTCGGGTCATCGGCGCTCTCGTTCCCATAGACTTCGCGTGCCCTATAATCTTAAGCAGTTAGGTTTACGGGGCGCAAGCCCGACCATTGGTACTCACGACGCGCACAGGAGATCGCCATGACCCCACACTCATCGCCGGACCAGAGTGAGACGGTCCTCGACCTGTTCAGACTCGACGGGTCCGTCGCTGTCGTGACCGGTGCCGGCAGCGGCCTGGGTGCCGGATTCGCCCGCGCTCTCGCCGAGGCCGGCGCCGACGTGGTGATAGCCGCACGCCGGCGTGAGAACCTCGACGCCGTCGCGGTGACAGTAGAGGCCATCGGTCGCCGCTGCCTGGTCGTCCCCACCGACGTCACCGTCCCCGAGCAGTGCGACGCGCTCGCCCAGGCCGCTGTCGCCGAGTTCGGCCGCCTCGACATCCTGATCAACAACGCCGGGGTCACCAGCTCCGCGCCTGCGACCCGCGAGCGCCCCGAGGACTTCCGCGCAGTCCTCGACGTGAACCTGATGGGCAGCTATTGGGTAGCGCAAGCGTGTGGACGCGTCATGGGCCCAGGCTCGACCATCGTCAATGTCGCGAGCATGCTCGGCCTCATCAAATCGGCACTCCCGCAGGCCGCGTACGCGGCCAGTAAAGCGGGAATGATCGGCCTGACCCGCGACCTGTCGCATCAGTGGTCGAAGCGAAAGGGCATCCGCGTCAATGCGATCGCGCCGGGATTCGTGGAGACCGACCTGATTTCCGAAATGTCGTCGGATACGCTCGAGGAATTCCTGCGCGGCAGCTCTCTCGGCCGCACCGCGACGCAGCGCGAGATAGACGGAGCCGTGGTGTTCCTCGCCAGTCGCGCCTCCGGCTACATCACCGGCTCGACACTCGCCGTCGACGGCGGCACCTCCGGACACTGATTCCGACGACGAAGGACCATGTAACCATGACGTACTCCACCACGGTGACCACCCTCCGCGGCGACGGCGTTTCCCTGGTCGCCGACCTGTGGGAACCCCAGTCGGAACCGAAAGGCACCGTCCTGCTGCTCCATGGCGGCGGGCAAACCAGGCACTCGTGGCAGCGCACCGGAATACGCCTGGCCCAGCAGGGATGGCGCGCGTATTGCATCGACGCACGTGGCCACGGCGACAGCCAGTGGTCCCCCGACGGCGACTACAGCCCCGACGCGCACGCCCGCGACATCCGCACAGTCGTCAGCGACCTCGGTGAACCCCCGGTGCTCGTCGGTGCGTCCATGGGCGGCATGGCCTCACTCGTGGCATCGGGCGACGAACCAGGTCTTGCCCGGGCGCTGGTCCTGGTAGATATCACCCCGAAGGCCGAACCTGAGGGTCTCGCCAAGATCACCGACTTCATGCAAGCTGGGTTGTCCGGCTTCGACAGCCTCGACGACGCGTTGGGAGCAGTGATCGAATACAACCCGCACCGCAGTCGAGCGCCGCGGGTGGAGGGTTTGCGCAAGAACCTGCGTGAACACGAGGGTCGTTGGTACTGGCATTGGGATCCGCGGATGCTGTCGGACAGGACGAATTCGGCGGCCGCGGCGGCCGAACGCGAGAATCGTGCTCGCGCCGCAGCGCAGGCCATCAGGATCCCGACGTTACTGATCCGTGGCGCCCAGTCCGATGTGGTCAGTCCGGAAGGAGCGCGCGAACTCCTGGAGCTGATTCCGGGGTCCCGCTATATCGACGTGGGCGGCGCGGGGCACATGGTGGGCGGCGACGACAACGACGTCCTGAGTCGAGGCTTGGTGGAGTTCCTCGACGAGGCGGTTCTCACCGCATGACCACCTGAGCGACTGGAACATATACCATTCTGACCATCTGCCGCGCCGACCAGGCCCGGCGTACTGCTCGAACCGAAAGCGAGACATGGCCCGACCGTCGAAACCTCTGATCAGTCGCGCAGCCGCCGTGGCAGCGTCCATCGAGATCATCGACTCCGAGGGACTCGATGCGTTCAGCCTGCCACGCCTGGCGAAACACATCGGAGTGCGTGCTCCCTCGCTCTACCATCACTTCTCCGACAAGTCGGAGATCCTCGCCGCGGTCGCACGGCAGATCGCCGGCGCCGGAAACCTACCGCGACGCAAGCCCGGCCCGGACTGGCCCGAATTCTTCGTGACGCTGAGCATGAACCTTCGCCGGTCGATCCTCAAACACCGCAACGCCGCGCCGATCCTGCTGCAATATCTGCCCCGTGACCTGCTGATCGGCACCTACGAGGACACCGCCCGGTTCCTCGAGGAGTCCGGGGTGCCCGCCCACCTGCACGTCCAGATTCTCGACGGCATGGAGCGCCTGACGCTCGGTGCGGTGCTCACCGAGGCGATGCGCAAACCGAGCACCAAGTCCACGATCTTCCCCAACGTCGACCCGGAGTCGCAGCCTCTGCTGTCCAAGGCGCTCGCCGCAAACGAGATGACCTCCCGGCAGTTGTTCGAGGAAATGATTCGCAGCTTCCTGCACGGCGTGGTGCGCAACGAGAACATCGCGATTGCAGACGCCGCGCCCTCCGACAACGTCAAGGTTTCGGCCAACTGACCGAGTCCGTCCCGCCCTTCTGCACCTGGTCACCCTCGGCGCCGAGCTCCGTGAGCGACCCATCCTCGCCGGCGCGCTCGCCGAGCAAGCGAAGAACGGCAACCTGACCGAGCCGGTGCGACGATGGCTCACGGCAGCGGAATGGGCAGTCACCCCGGATCTCCTATGCCCGGGCCACGCCTATGCCGCGGACTGACCCGGGGCGACCACGCTTTAGGACGTCGAGAACCTGACTGAGGTCGATCGACGGGACCGAGTATCGGCGGCGCGCTCATGCCGCCGCCCGGCGTCAGACGGCCGCAACTGCTTTATGTGCCGGCCGCCTGGTCCTGGGAATCGTATTTCTCCGATCACCGTAAGCTGCGCAACCTGCTCGACGAACGCTCGGACGAGGGCAGCCGAGTGAAAGGACTGAAAGCGTCTCTCCCAATACCTTTCAGACGCTGATTAAGTCAACTCTTTCATACGCTGATTAAGTCAACTAGCGGCGAAAAGCACTCTGCCTCAGACACCTTCAACTACCCCGGCAACCGACGACACGGCGCCCACCCGAGACCAACGTCGCCGCACACCCCTCGTGGTCGCCGGTTTCCACCACCCAGGACATGCCCCCTCCTCCACCCGATGTCAGGAAACCCTGACGCCAAGTGATGTCAGGAAACCCTGACGGTGGCCAGCCTTGGGTCGGGTCCGTACTGGTGCGGAACGCCGAGGTTCGCGCGCAGGGTCGTGCCCGCGTATTCGGTGGGGTAGATGCCGCGTTGTTGCAGGATCGGCACCACCTCGTCGACGAATGCGTCGACGCCGTCCTCGTAGATGTCGGGTGTCAGCCAGAAGCCGTCGGCGGCTCCCGCCTCGAACCACTTCTGCAGGTGGTCGGCGTGGAGCTCGCCCGGGCCCACAAGGGTGGGATGGTAGTCGATCACGCCATGGGCGAGGACGTCGCGCGGGGACCACCCCTCGCGTGCCACCGCTAGAGCGTTCGACGAGCGCGGGTCCCGCGGTGAGGCGTGCGCGGACGCCAGCTGATCCGGTGTGAGAGGTTCGTCGAACCGATCCGGGTGGATTTCGATCCCGAGCATCGCGCCGAGGTGGGGCAGACGGGCCTCGATGACCTCGCTCGAGTATTTCAGGCGGCGGTCGAGGCCCTCGCGCACGGTCGGCGCTACGGTGGTCATGATGCCGGCGATGTACTTGATCTCGTCGGGGTTGCGGCCGGCTTCGCGTGCGGCATTGCGCACGAGCTCGCGCTGGGTGCGCGCCTCCTCGATCGTCCACACCTCGGCGATGAAGCCGCTCGCGTAGCGGCCCGCGATCGACAGGAGGTGCGGGCTGGGGCCGCCGGAGGTGAAGACGACGGGCTGGCCCTGTTCCGACGGTGGGATCGCCAGGGGGCCTCGCGAAGCGACGTACTGGCCCTGCAGGTTGACGGGCTGCAGTTTCGTCGGGTCGATGAAGCGGTTCGCTGCCTGGTCCTTGATCCACGCGTCCTCGTGCCAGCTGCCCCAGAGCGCCTGAACGATCTGAATCGCCTCGTGCGCTCGCTGATAGCGCTCGGGGCGGCCGGCGATCTGCTGTCCGTAGTTCGCGGCGACGACAGGGCTACTGGTGGTCACCGCGTTCCAGCCTGCGCGCCCACGGCTGAGTACGTCCAGGGCCTTGAACTGGCGTGCCGTGTTGAACGGTTCCTGGAACGTCGTCGACCCGGTCGCGACGAAGCCGATGTTCGTCGTCTCGCGCGCGACGGCGGTCAGCTCGATGAGCGGGTTCATGAGGTTGCTGATCGTGGAGTGCTCGACGTCGCCGCGTACGGCGGGGAAGTCGGGAGTGAAGAGGAATGCGAACTTGCCGCGCTCGGCGGCTCGCGCATGACGCACGGTGGCGTCGACGTCGGCGTAGGTCCCGGGGTCGACGTGCGGGGCACGCCAGGCGCCGTGCAGGCCACCGTATCCGTCGATCAACCCCATCCCGAGGATCAGTTTCTTGTCGGTGGTCACCGGGCACCCGTCTCGCACACCTCGTGGTCGATTGCCGATGCGCCTCCGGCGGTCTCGTTGCTGAGCGGCTCGGTAGTGGCCGTCTGGTCGGCGGCTGTCCCGTCGGTGGCCGGACTCGGTCGTCGACCGACGAAGAAGGCGCCCACCAACACGATCAGGCCGATGACCCAGGCGGTCAGGAAGGCGGCGTGTCCGGCGGACTCGGCCTGAGCGGTGCTCAGCACACCGGCGTCCCGGGCACCGGAACCGATGGTGTAGGCCGAGATGAACACCGCACCGAAGGCGGCACCAGCGAGCTGCTGCACGGTCGCGAAGGCCGAGGCGCCGTGCGAATAGAGCTCGGTCTTCAGGGCGCCCATCGCACTCGTCGTGAGCGGTGCCCACATCGCGGCCTGCGCGCTGGTGAACACCAGCCACGCGACGACCAGCGTGAGCACGCTCGTGCTCTCGTCCACCCGGCTGAGGAACCACAAGACGGCCAGCCAAACGATCGCGGCCGGGATCAGCAAGGGGCGCGGGCCGACGCGGTCGTACACCCGGCCGCTCAGGGCCGCCACGATCGAGATCGCCGCCCCGCCCGGAATCAGGAAGAGGCCGAGCTGCAGGGTGCTCAGGCCGGTGACGTTGGTCAGCACCAGCGGAATCACGATCAGCAGACCGATCCCGTTGCCCGCGACGACGACCATGATCAGGAGAGGCATGGTGAACGACTTCCGGAGGAAGATCCGCATGTCCAAGAACGCGCTGTCACGACGCTGCAGGGGGATCTGCCGGAGAACGAACGCCACCAGGCCCACCAACCCCACCACGATCGGCAGGTACGGCGAGATCGGAGAGTGCCCGGAGGACGCCTCGCCGATCAGCGACAGTCCGTAGACCAGGCCGCCGAACCCGATCGCGGACAGCAGCAACGACGGCACGTCCAGGGCCACCGGCTCCGGAGTGGTGGTGTTGCGCAGCTTCCACGCGCCCAACGCCAGGGCAACGAGGGCGATCGGCAGCATCAGGATGAACAGCCAACGCCAGCTCAGTACAGAGAGCACCACACCGGACAGTGCCGGCCCGAGAGCCGGCGCGATAGCAGGGACGGCCGTCGTGATCGCCATCATTCGGCCGCGGCGACCGACCGGGACCAGTTGCATCGTCGTAGTCATCAACAGGGGCAGGAAGACGGCGGTGCCCGACGCCTGGATGACTCGCCCGGCCACCAGGACGCCGAACGTCGGCGCGATCGCGGCCAGCGTCGTCCCGAGAATGAACAGCGACAACGCGACCAGGAAGATCGTCCGCAGGTGGAACCGCCGCATCACGAAACTGCTGGCAGGAATCAGCACGGCCATGGTCAGCAGGAAGCCCGTCGTGACCCACTGCCCGGTGCTCGGGCTGACCCCGAAGTCCGCGATCAGCGTGGGCAGGGCGACGCCGAGGAGCATCTCGTTGAGGAAGACGATGAACGTCGAGGCCATCAGGACCCCGATGACCAGGGCGACACCGGGTGGGAGCCGGTCGCCGGAGTGGGTCGTCGGTGTCGCAGCTGCGACGTCGGATGCCGATGGGGTGGTCATGTGCGTGCTCGCCATCTCGTGAGGGGTGGAAAAGATCAGTCGCTTGCGACGTGCCCGGCCCGTCGGCGGGCAGGGTCGGGTTCGGGCCGGCGGCCAGTCGGCACCCGGCATGCGCGAGAACGTCAGCGGGCAGTGAGCCGCCGGCAATGCCGTGGGCCACCAGGGCCTCGCCCGGTACTTCGATGAACCGGACGAAACGGATACAGTGTCCGTTCACGTGAGAACGATACACGGAGGCGGTGTCCGTTTGTCAACGACGCGGGAGCGGACGTGACCGAGGCCACGGAAGGCGCCTGGACGCAGGCGACCACCGGACGTCCTGGACTCACAGCCGGCAGGCGGCGGCGATCAGCTCATCGCGCTCGTACGCGCGTCCGTGAAGCGGAACCGGCCGCGGCGGCGTTCCACCGGGGCCGGTGGAACGCCCGCCCGGTTGCTGGACGACCCGACCTGTCCCCGCCTCCGTCGAGTGCGTCGATGTGGCCGTCGCACCGGGGACCTCGTGGGCAAGGTGGTCATGTACAGCTCGGTGTCGGCGGACGGCTTCGTCGCGGACGAAGAACGACCGCGTGAACCGGCTGTGGCCTTTTGCCCTCACGGTCATATGGACGTATCGTCCGTTTTCACAGAGGAGGTCGGATGGTGGTCCACCAGGAGGCGGCGCCGCGGAAGTCACGTGCGGACGCGGAGCGCAACCGACTGCATATCCTCGACGTCGCGGAGGAGTTCTTCGCCGAGCACGGCGTGAGTGGTGCCATGCAGGACATCGCCAAGCGGGCGGGCCTCGGGCCGGGCACCCTCTACCGCCACTTCCCGACACGGGAGTCACTCCTCGCGACGCTCCTGCAGGCCCGCTGGGAGGAGTTGGACGCCCGCCGGGCCGAGATCGAGGCCGAGCACGGCGACCCCCTCGCAGCGCTGGAGCTGTGGTTGACCGCGCTCGGTGACTACGTCACGGTCTTCGACGGCCTGCCCGGCCCCCTCCGGGAGGCTCTCAGGGAGACCACCTCACCGCTGGCGATCACCTGCGAATGGCTCGTCGAGATCACGGGGCAGTTCCTCGCCGCCGCCCAAGCGGCCGGATGCGCCCGTCCATGGGTACGCGATCGGGACCTCGTCCTCACCGTGCTGGCTTCCGAATGGGTCAGTGATGCGCAGCTGGCGGACGAAGGGTCCGGAGACTCCCTGCGCGCCATCGTGCGAGAGGGATGGCACATGCCGCCCGCACTTCGGAATCCCTCCCCGACGTCGCGACCGAGAGACTCCGGCGGGCGCGAGACGATTCCCGCCGGGTGAGCCTGTCTCCTTGTCCACCACCGACAAGGCGCGCCGGGCAATTCGCGAGAGTCTCATCCCACGAGATCGACAGAACTTGATAAGTTCCTTATCCAGTCAATTGCTCCGTATTGCATCAGATGCATCATTCCCGGGCCGGATGGCCACGGAGGTCACGGCCTCTCGTTGTCGACGTCCTCGTCCAGTACGAGTTGCGCCAAGGACTTGCCGGCCAGGAGCCGCTTGCGGATGATCAGATCCGGTGGGATGTCCTGGCCACGCAGAATTTCTTCGGCGACCACCGCGCCCACGGACAGCCCGAGATACAGGTACCCGCCCAACGCGGCCCCACCCGGGCACACAGCCGGGTCGTGGACCGGCTCGAACCGCCCCTGCGCCGGAATGGATGTCTTCCGGAGATCGAGGGTGCGGCATCGACCCAGGGCGCGATGTTGCTGCGGTTGAACGCATTCGGAGGATACGTCGAGGACGTCCAGTGTACCCGCCACACCGGTGTCCCCGCCGCGATGATGTCGGTGTTCGCCGGATTGCCGTTGTAGGCCCCCACCCGCCTACATGCCCCGCTCGGCCGCGCTGATCATGTTGTCGACGGCGATCTCGGTCAGATCGCCGTCCTCGAGCTCCTGCAACGGGGTTCGGCCGTCGAGGATGTCGGAAGGGGTGCGCCACCAGGACGTGACCCCCCACGGATCCTCGGCAGCCCCCAACCTGCTGTTGGCATACGCCACGATCGGCCACACCCGGTGATGCACCGTATCGAACTGGAACGCCGGATAGTGATAATCGGGGCGCCGCCCCAACGGCAAACCCAGCAACACCCCCTCATCCCGCAACTTCTTCACCAGGGTCCGCGATTCCCCCGCCCGCGGGGCCAGCACCCGGCCCGCCTCCCCGGCCTTGAGGGTCGCCACCTGCTCGAGCAACGACTGCCGCCGCTCGGCCACCGCCCCCGCCAAGTCCCCGACACGAGTTCCCACCGGGTCGGCGAACGCCTCATCGAGAATCAGCTTCGCGATCAGCGCCCACTCCTGACGCGGGGCATTGCGGGTCACATACTCGGCGAACCCGCCAGCCACCTCCGCGCCACGGCTCTCACCGACTGAGCTGTAACCCCATCACCGCACCAAGCCCACCATCACGGGACATGGCGATGCTCATGGCCACCCTGCTGGCCAGTCTCCGCCCGTGCCGGGCGGCAGTCTTCATGCGCGGCCGAAGAGCTGCCGCACACCACCGTCCTCATCGACCGCATACAGCGCCATCCCCAACAGATCCAGAACCCGCTGAGGTGCCCGCCCCGCCGCGTCCACCGACCGTGGCTCGTCCCGCACGAACAACGCAAACGACACCGACTGATCCGCCTCGCTCGGCATCCGCCGCACCAACTGCCCGATCGCGGTATCGACATCCAACCCCGGCACGGTGGACGCACCCTCGACCTCGGCATAGAGCAGGTGGCCGTCCTTCTCGGCAACGATATCCACGACAGCCGAATCGGTCACCACCGTCCACCCGTGAGACGACAACCACCCCGCGAAGTCCCAGGCCACGCGAGCCTCATCACCTCTCATACCCGACACGGTAAGCCTGCAACGTCAGTTCCGAACAACACCACAGCGCGAATCACGTCCGGTGCGCCCTTGCCACGACTGAGGCATACCCCGACAGATCATGCGGTGAGATCGAAGTACCCCCTCCGGGACCTCACCCACACCATTCATGTAATCGACTGACTACTAGCGTAATTCGTGTGCACAATGCGTGACGCCGACCAGAACCGGCCACGACGCGGCTGCCGCCGATCACTCTCCCCGGTGTCGGCCGGGTGCCCGCACCCCCGACTCCCGGTTCGGGTTCGGGTCCGGGTTCGGGTTCGGGGCGGAGCGATGGAGCCCGGATCGATGGTCAGGTCTTCGGTGTCGGCAAAAACCAGCCGCCCGTCGTCGAGCGCGACCGCCCACCGATGCACCGGCGCCCACTCATGCCCACCGCCGCCAGGATCGGTGACCGCCGCGTAATCCTCGACAACCTCACCGGTAAGATCGGCCCCGACGCTCCTGCGGACCAGCACCCGGACACCGACCGTCAACCCCGGGCCACCGACCGGCCGGCTGCCGCTGTTTCCGGCCATGCTGATGCACCTCTTCGCTCGGCGAAACCCCCGAGATCGAGCATAAGCACCGACCAGCCCGGTACGCGAGGGCGACCTGCACGAACACCACCCGCGCGCGGACAGCTGCAGTAGCCGCCGTTCCGGTGCCGTCGGCGGCCACCCAGATGCAGCAACCCGCACTCACCGGCGCGGCAGAAGCAGTATCACCGCCCCTCCACTCCCTCCGCTCGCCGTGTCGTGAACGGCTCTCTCCTAAGTGAACTCTCGTCACTCACAAGCACCCAGACTCTGATCCCAGGCGCTGCGCACATGACTCCACACCGGCGACTACCGACACCGCGACCGCCGCACCAGCCATGGCAGCCCCCTGCACGCCCGAACACCACACCGTGGGCTTCAGTGTTTGGTGTTCGGTATTGACCGAGCACCGAACACCAACACCAACCTGGGAGGATGCGGGTGCTGCCATGTCATGCGATTGACGAAGTCGGCTGGTCGCGATGTGGTGTCGTGTAGGCCGGCGACCCCGGAGCCAGTGGGACCGTATTGTCGACCAGGTCCCGATCCGGGTCCATCGCCCGCAATATCGCCGCCGAAATGAGTACGCCCCGCGCGCTGCCCAGCGGCTGGTCATGCACCGGATCGGGTGCCCGCGCGCCCGCCGTTACGATACCGATGCCGTCCTTAGCGCACGCGTCGCATCAGGACTAATAGCCGAGCGGGGTCTTCCTATTCGGGAATCGCCGCTCGACACCGAGCGCTCACTGCGCCACAGCACGCCACTCGTCTGTGCGCTCAGGCGTTGCCTGCGCCAGCGCCTTCAATGTAGCTTCCCGATCAAAATCCTTACCGTAGACCGGGGTTCCCGGCTGCTGACGCCAGGAATCTTCGACTACGCCCGCGTCGACAGGGTCAAAGCCGAGCTGATTGATCAGATCGAATACCACCTGCTTCTGCAGTGCGTCGTCGCCGGCGACGGGGAGCGCGATCCGGCCGCTCGACCCTTCCGGTAGGCCCTTCTCGAGAAGGTGCTTCCACCAGATTCCGTTGAATGCCTTGAACACCGGCACGCCGAGGTGTTCTTGCACCCATTCGCTCTCTACCTGACCGTCTTCGATGGCGGCGATCAAGCCGTCTCGCTGCTGCGGGTAGTAGTTGTTGGTCTCGATCACCGGAGCACCATCGGCCGCGCCTGCGAGGATGTCGGCGGGAAGGTCCACCACGTTCTTCTGCGGGATGCTCACGATCACCAGGTCTGCACCCTCGGCGGCTTCGGTGTTCAGTACCGCCTTTGCGCCGGTCTCCGCCTCGAGGTCTGCGAGGGTGTCGGGGGTCCGAGAGTTCGACACGCGCACATCGTGACCGAGCGCAGTCAGCCTGCGTGTCAGCGTGCCACCGATCTGACCAGCTCCAATGATTCCGATGCGCATGCTTTGTACTCCTTCGCCGAGTGACGCGATACTTCGCGACTGCTGCATGCATCAACAACGGCCACCATCGGATAGTTCCGCGTGGGCGGATTCAGCTCTAACTGATTCAAATACTTGACAGTTCGACTCAGGCTACCGACGCCCCGCGTTCTCGGTCCTGTCGTAGATGGGACCGACACAAGAATTACCCACCCGCAGCATAAGAAGCTGGGCCGGTTCCCGATGGAGGCGTCGGCAAGAGTGCGGTCCTAACTACTGTGTCCCTCCGCGACAAACCCTCATGGGCCGGGCACGACGCCGAGACGCCCGGATTCGGACCCCTCAGGCGGTTGCGATGGAATCGATCGCGACTCCGGTCAGGTGGAGAAGCCCCGCACGGCACTCCGCAGCCCGTGCGTGGCTGGCGAGTCGAGAGACTCGCAGACCACGCACGGGCGGCGGAGCCGCCTACTTCTCGCCGCGGAACGCCGCACCGGCGATGGACGTGGACTCCTTGCCGTCGGGGCCGACGGGAACGTCGCCCTCGAGGGTAGTGCGGTACAGGACGCGGGTGACGTCGAGGTGGTCGAGGTCGGTAGGCGCGAGGTGGGCGGTGGCACGGTTGTCCCAGAACGCGACGCTGCCCGGCGCCCAGCGGAAGCGCACCGTGTACGCGGGATTCGTCACCTCAGCGAACAGCAGGTCCAGCAGGCGATCGCTCTGCGACGGCGAGACGCCGACGATCCGACTGGTGAAACCGGGTGTGACGAACAGTGCCCGCTCCCCCGTCACCGGGTGCACACGGACCACCGGGTGTTCGGTGACCAGGGGGTTCTCCCGCGTCTTCTGGGCGTAGCTGCTGTCCTCGGCCCACTGCGGGTGCCGTCCGCCGAACCGGTGCTCGGCGCGGAGACCGTCGACGAGACCCTTCAGCGAGTCCGGCAGACCCTCGTACGCGGCGACAAGGTTCGTCCACTGGGTGTCGCCACCCTGCTCCGGGACGACGTGCGCGCGCAGGATCGTGCCGGCAGGCGGGTTGATCAGCGCGGTGACATCGGTGTGCCACTTGTTGTCGTAGCTGTACTTCTTGCGCCCGAAACGCTTCTCGTACTTGCGGCTGTCGACGGCGAGGATCTGCGGGAAACCCTCGGGGGCTTCGTCGTCGTACGGATGCGACGGCGTCACGTCACCGAATTTCCGCGAGAATGCGATCTGTTCGGCGTGCCCGATCTCCTGGTCGCGGAAGAACAAAACCTTGTAGCGGTACAGGGCGTCGCGGACCTGCACTACCTCGTTGTCAGCCAGTTCTTTCCGGAGATCGATTCCGGCGATCTCGGCGCCGATGTGCCCGGCGACGGGACGAACCTCGAGTGCGGTGCCGGCGATCCGATCCGAGTCGGCGGGCGCAGCGGTGGTAAGTGTCATGAGTACTCCTGGTTTCGGGCTCAATCGAGACGTCGCGATCATCATCGAGTCCTGAACCACGTTGCTACAAGGGTTTTTTCACATTGGATAAAAGGTTCACCCTGAGTTTTTCCCTACCGGAATGCGAGAAACGTCGTTCCGCCGCCCGCACCGATTCGCGCCGCGACGCCCCGCATCGGTGGCATGATCGGCCGCACCAGATCGTCGGTGGGACGCCGGCGGGGCGCTTGGATCCCGAACGCGCCGGGGACGAGGGCCTGCACGATCCGATTTGTGGTGCGGGCGGCCAACCCGGTGCGGGCGGCGAGCGCGCTGACGGTCAGGCCGGTGGCCCCCCTAAGAAGCACGCGAGTACCGCGATCGCCCGTTCCACCGCCCGCGAGGCCGAAACGCGGTCTGAACGAACTCAGGCCGAGCGTGCGGCGCCGTACTCGGGAAGCGGCACCGCGAAACGCTCACGCAGGGTCTTCTCCGCGTAGTCGTGGCGGAAGAGCCCCCGCTTGCGGAGCAGGGGCACCACCTCGTCGACGAAGGTGTCGAGTCCGGACGGGAACGCGTTCGGCATCAGGTTGAATCCGTCGGCCGCCTCGGCGCGGAACCACGCCTCGATGGTGTCGGCCACCTGTCCCGGGGTGCCGATCACGGCGCGGTGCCCGCCGCCGCCGTCCAACTCGCGAAGGAGCTGGGCCACGGTCAGATTCCGCTCACGCGCGAGCCCGACCACTGATTCGCGGAACCCGAGGGAACCCGCGAACGTCGCCGGGTCGGGCGGTCCGTCCAGCAGCGATGCCGGGATCGGCTGGTCGAGGTCGAGCTCCGCCAGCGGGACTCCGAGGGTCAGGCTCAGCCGGTCCCAGCCGAACTTCGCGGGGACGTGAGCGCGGAGTTGTTCGTGGCGAGCGACGGCCTCCGCTTCGGTCGAGCCGATGACCGTGATCAGCCCGGGCAGGATCTTCACGTCGTCGGGGTTGCGGCCGGCTGCACGCGCGACATCCTTGACGTGTTTGTAATTCCTGCGTCCGGCGTCGAGCGTCAGCTCCGCGGAGAACACGCCGCGTGCGGTGCGCCCGGCGAGGTCACGCCCGGCGGGTGACCCGTCCGCCTGGATGAGCGGCGGCTGCCCCTGCTCCGACGGCGGCACCCGCAGCACGCCGTCGACGTCGAAGAACTCGCCATGATGCGACACCGGGACACCGCTCCGGGCGCTCTCCCACAGCGCGGTCACCACACCGACGAAGGCCTCGGCACGGCGATAGCGGTAGTCGCGGTCCGGAATCTGCTCGAATCCGAAATTGGCTGCGGCCGTCGGCGAATACGTGGTGACCACGTTCCACGCCACCCGGCCGCCGCTGAGGTAGTCGAGGGAGGTTCTGCCATCTGAAGCAATGGCGAGGACTGGCCACGCGCTACGACAAACTCGCCATCGTCTACCGAGCCGCAGTGGTCCTCAACGCCGTCATCGCAAGGGACCCAACATTTGTCGGACATGCCCCGGCATCGTCACCATGTGCATCGGCGGCGGCCAAGCCCTCGCCGCACTGCTTCGCCGGGTCCACTGAACCAGCCCTCTCCCCTCGACACCGTTCATACAGTTAGGTGCCCTGCGTCCCGTGCACGCTGTCGCCGCCATCGGGGACAGTTTGCAAGGACCCGTGGCGATCACAACAGCTCCGTTAGACAGAGCAGCTCGCCCCACCGTCACAGGTCATCGACACCCGACGTGGGCGGGCGCATGCCGGCGTCACCGCGACCGCCGGCACGTCGCGTCTCGGGCGATGTCGGGGTGGGCTGCGCACACCGACGCGGCATGTTTCCCGCTGCGATGCCATGAAGTCCGCGCGGGCAGGTGGTCGGAAAAGTTCGACGGTGCGGCCGCGATCCGCTCGTGCAGACGCCCGGCGATCTGGTGGGCCAGGACGTCGCGAGACCAGCCGTGTTCGGCCGCTTGGGCGGCGCACCACTCACGGTGCGGCTGAGTGTCGAGCTTGTCGAGCAGGACAGTGACGTGCCCTGAATCCCCCTGGATCGAGTGGAGACTCCAGTTCAGGGCGATTCACTTTCTGACTCGTGGGTATGAGCAGCGCCACCGGTCGGGTCAGGTAGGGGCGGCTCGGGTGCAGTTGGTTGCGGAGGAGGTGCCGGTACACCGGGTCAGAACCAGTTCTCGCTCAGGTCGAGCGTGGTCCGGTCCAAACTCATCAGCAGATCGAATTGGTGGTCGGTCTTGGGTAGTTCGTAGGTGAAGAAGTATCGGGCGGCGTGTCGTTTGCCCTCATAGAAGTCCCCGGTCTTGCCCTCGGCGGTCAGCGCCTGCTCGAGCCAGATCCAGGCGATGACGCAATGCCCGACCGCTTCGAGGTAGGTGCTCGCGTTCGCGAGCGCGAGTTCCGGATCCCGCGTCCGCCACACGTGTTCGGTGACGTTGGCGACGCGCTGTCCGACTTCTTGCAGGCGCTCACCCCACTCGCGCAGTGGCGTGGAGGCGTCGGTGGCGCGTTTGCTGGTGGCCTCGAAAGTCTCGAGGAGAACACGCAGTGCGGCGCCGTCTGCCATGAGGACCTTGCGGCCCAACAGGTCGAGCCCGTGGATGGCGTGCGTGCCCTCGTGGATGGCGTTGAGACGGTTGTCCCGGTAGAGCTGTTCGACGTGGTAGTCGCGGGTGTATCCGTAACCACCATGGATCTGGATCGCCAAAAAGTTCGCTTCCAGCGCCCACTGGGACGGCCAGCTCTTCGCGATCGGGGTCAACAGTTCCAGGAGCAGTTCGGCGCGCTTGCGGGCAGCGGGATCGTCGGCGGTGTCGACGTCATCGACGAGGTGGGCGCAGTACAGGCCGAGGGCCAGGGCGCCTTCGACATAGCTTTTCTGCGCCAGCAACGTTCGTCGCACATCCGGATGCGCGATGATCGGCACCTGCCCTTCGTGGGGTCGACCGAGCGGGTGACCCTGGATGCGGGTGCGCGCGTAGTCGAGCGACTGCAGGTACGCGGTGTAGCCCAGCGCGGTAGCGGCGAGTCCGACACCGACTCGCGCCTCGTTCATCATGTGGAACATCTGAGTCAGGCCCTGATTCTCTTGCCCGACACGGTATCCGACCGCTCCGGCACGACCGGCGGGACGGTAGGTGCCGTCGCCGAGATTCAGCAGGGCATTGGTGGTACCGCGGTTGCCCATCTTGTGATTGAGACCGGCAAGAGCGACATCGTTGCGTTCACCGATCGTGCCGTCGCCCTCGACCAAATACTTGGGGACGATGAACAGGGAAATGCCCTTCACCCCGGCCGGTCCGCCAGGGGTTCTCGCCAGCACGAGGTGGACGATGTTCTCGCTGATCTCGTGGTCCCCACCGGTGATCCACATCTTGCTGCCGGTGAGCCGGTAGGTACCGTCGTCCTGCGCGATCGCCCGGGTGGTGAGATCGGCCAGCGAGGATCCGGCGCCCGGCTCGGACAGACACATCGTGCCGAAGAACCGGCCCGCGAGCATCGGCCGAACCCAGCGGTCGATCTGCTCCTCGGTACCGTACGCCTCGAGCAGGTGAGCATTGGCGATGGTGAGGGCGGCGTAGGCGGAGGTGCTGATGTTCGCTGCCTGCAGCCACGCGAACGCGGCCTTCGATACCACGTAGGGCAGCTGCATTCCGTCGAGACGCGCGTCGAATTCTCCGGCAAGCAGGCCGGTCTCCCTCAGGGCAGTGAGGGCTTCCTTGATCGCCGGGACGGTAACGACGGCGCCGCTGGGGCCGATCGACGGCTCCTGGGTGTCGCCGAGTTTGTTGTGCGGGGCGAAGCGCTTGGTTGCCAGCTCTGCGGTGAGGTCGAGCACCGCGTCGAACGTCTCTTGCGAGTGCTCGCGGTAGCGCTCGCGCGTGCACAACGACTCCACGTCGAGCCACTCGTAGAGCAGAAAGTCGAGATCACGGGGATCGAGCAGAGGAGGGTCCGACTTCAGGTTGTGCTTCACAGGGCACTTCCCAGATCGAGGATCAACTTTCCGGTGTTCTTACCGGCGAACAACTGGGTCAACGTCTCCGGGAACGCGAGAATCGAATCGTGGACGATGTCCTCGACATTGATCATGCGTCCGTCGGCGAGCCACTGGGCCAGGGCCTCGCTGGCTTCTCCGAATCGATCCTCGTAGTCGTTGATGACAAAGCCCTCCATCCGTGCCCGGGCGATCAGCAAGGCCAGATAGTTTCGTGGCCCATGGGCACCGGTCTGGGAGTTGTACTGGGACACCGCGCCACAGATCACCACCCTCGCCCCGTGCGCGAGCCGGAGCAGCCCATCGTCGAGGATGTCGCCACCGACGTTGTCGAAGAACACGTCCGCGCCATAGGGTGCGTGGGTGCGCAACGCCTGGCGAATGTTCTCGGACTTGTAATCGATGGCGGCATCGAACCCGAGCTCGTCGACGAGGTAGCGGCACTTGTCTGTGCCACCCGCAATGCCGATGACCCTGCCGCCGTGCAGCCTCGCGATCTGGCCGACTGTGCTGCCCACCGCCCCGGCGGCGCCGGTGACCACGACCGTCTGCCCGGCTTGGAACTGTCCGACGTCGAGCAGACCGAAATACGCGGTCAGTCCGGTCAGACCCAGGACACCGAGATAGGCGCTGGCCGGAACCTGCAGTTGGCGGTCGATGCGGCGCACGCCATGACCGTTGCTGAGCGCATACTCCTGCACACCGAACTCTCCCGTGACCAGCTCACCGACCGGAAAATCGGGATGGCGGGAGACGACAACCGCACCTGTGCCGTAGGCGCGCATGACCGCCCCGACCTCCACCGGCGGGACATAGGACCGGCCGGCATTCATCCAGCCGCGCATCGCGGGGTCCAGCGAGAGGTGTTGGATCTGCACGACGAATTCTCCGTCGCTCGGATTCGGCACCAATTCGGTGACCAGATCCCAATCGGTTTCCTTCGCGGCGCCAACCGGACGGTGGGCAAGACGAAATTGCCTGTTCATACTCACTTCCCGGTGAACCGAGCCTCTCGACGTTCGATGAAGGAGGTCATGCCCTCATGTCCGTCCTCGGTGTGCAGCAGCGCCGACATGTCCGGCTCGAGGCGATCGAAGGCAGCCTGTTCTCCTTCGATGCGTGCCCGGTGTGCCGACTCGAGGGTGGTCTTGACCCCGAGCGGTCCGGCCTTCTCGCTGATGTACTCGGCGATCTCGATGGCACGCTCGAGCTGTTTGCCGGGCTCGACGACCTCCTGCACCAGGCCGATCCGCAGCGCCTCGGCCGCATCGTAGGGCTCACCGGTGAGCAGCCAGCGCATCGCATTTCCCCACCCGGCGTCGCGCGGCAAACGGATCGTGGCCCCACCGAAGGCGTAGATGCCGCGGTTGATTTCCATCTGCGAAAACTTCGCATCCGACGCCGCGATCCGGATGTCGGCGGCGAGCAGCAGTTCGATCGCCAAGGTCATTACCCAGCCGTGTACCGCCATGACCAGCGGAGTGGTCCAAGTGTCGCCCTTGCGCCACGGGTCGCGCAACCCGGGCTTGGTGTAGTCGAGCACGCCTTCCTCGACGCGGGGGCCAACCTCTTCGAGATCGAGTCCGCCCGTGAAGTGCTTTCCGTGGCCGAACAGCACACCACACCGAATCTCCGGATCGTTCTCGAGCAGGTAGTACGCGCGACCGAGCTGTTCGATCAGCTCGAGGTTGAACGCGTTGTACTTCTCCGGTCGGTTCAGCCCGATCAACAGCACGTGGCCGCGTCGCTCGACCGTGACCGCCGGCTCACCCCCGCCGGTCGCCTGCCCGATTATCTTCGCGTCCGCTGTTTCCGTCATAACGAAACTTCCCTTCATGATCCATGCCGCTATCTGACGGCGAGGCTCAGATTAGTAGCAAGTTGCGACTAAAAACAACCCCTATATACGCTGGCGTCGCCACTGTGGTGGGTGGGAAGTCTACTTAAATGCCGCTATTAGCTGAGCTTTTAGGAGCTTTTGCATGCGTGATGTGATGCGCTACTGTGTCCTTTAGTTTCAATTCACTACTGTATGTGATGAGGTTTTCAATGGGTGTGCTCGACATGTTTCGGCTCGATGGCAAGGTGGCCGTCGTCACCGGCGCCTCCTCCGGTCTCGGCGTCGCGTTCGCGCGTGGTCTCGCCGAAGCCGGTGCCGACCTGGTGCTGGCGGCGCGCCGCGTCGACCAGCTCGAGAAGACCAAGCGCATGGTCGAAGAAATCGGTCGGCGCGCTGTCGTTGTCCGCGCTGATGTCTCGCGCCCGGACGATGCGACCGGCATCGTGGAGGTCGGACTTGCCGAGTTCGGAAAGGTCGACATCCTGATCAACAATGCCGGTGTTGCCTCGGCCGTACCGGCAACTCGCGAGACGCCGGATCAGTTCCGGAATGTTATGGATGTCAACGTAAACGGTAGCTACTGGGTGGCTCAGGCGTGTGGCCGTGTGATGCAGCCTGGCAGCGTCATCGTCAACGTCGCCAGCGTTCTCGGCTTGACCACCGCCGGCCTGCCGCAGGCGGCCTACACCTCGAGCAAGGCGGCCGTTATCGGGTTGACGCGCGATCTTGCTCAACAGTGGACCGGACGTAAGGGCATCCGGGTCACGGCCGTGGCCCCGGGCTTCTTCGAGTCCGAGATGACTCAGTCGTACCCACCCGGTTATGTCGAGCAGACACTCAAGCGTGTTCCGTCCGGGCGGTTCGGACACCCGGAAGAACTCGCCGCGACGATAGTCTTTCTCGCCAGCGAAGCCGGCGGATACATCACCGGCTCGACGTTGCCCGTTGACGGCGGAATCACTATCACCTGACGTCTCCTGGCCAGCTAGCAAGCCCTCGCCGCGACGACGCGGACACACGCACCGCCGCCCGCGGGTACGCGCCCCCGGCGCCCGGCGAGGGCCACCGCGCTGACTATGCGAGCGCCTCGCCGGCTTCCGATGGCGACGATGACTTGAATTCGATGCGCAGGGTGCAATCGTCCAGGCGCTCGCTCAGGGCGAGTTGATTGGCGCCGAGAGCGGGTGGCTCGATCATGCGACTTACTGAGGGAGTGTGGACTACCCGAGTCGTTCGACAAGTTGACACCGCGCCGAGCTGACGGGCCGGCACCGAACCGTGAAAGTCCACGGCTACGCCGCCGCACAGGTGACCTGCAGGTTTAGCGTCATCTCGCTTCAATGAATGACGCGACCACACATCAGTGTGATACAGCGAACTGCTCATATAGTAGCGAATTGCAACTACTCGCCCTAGAGTGGTGGACGTGAAGCATGACGAGCTGCTGGACGAGAACTGCGCGATCGCGCGTTCCTCAGCCGTGCTCGGTGAACGTTGGATGTGGCCGATCCTCCGTCAGTCGTTCAACGGTGCACGACGATTCGACGAATTTCAACGCGGTATCGGCGTCGCGCGAAACATCCTCACCGACCGGCTGAACTTACTGATCGAGCACGGCATCCTCGAGCGTCGCCCCGACCCCGACGGGGGCGCGCGCCAACAGTATCGTCTGACCGCCAAAGGGCATGCCCTCTTTCCCGTGTATGTGGCCCTGATGGCGTGGGGCAACGAGTGGACCGGGCTTGCAGCCCCGCCGGTCGATCTCCTGCACAAGCCGTGTGGTCACCGAATGACCCCGCGTGTCGTCTGCTCGGAGTGTGGTGAGGAGATCAACGACCATGACACCGAACCGGTGGTGGGCAAGGGCTTATTCACCTACCGCTGAGCCCGTGCCTCCGAATCCACCGGTCCGGCATCCGTACCGCTGACCCCTACTCGTCGGTCAGTAGGGCCGGCAACTGAGTCCGCGCGATCTTCCCGGTCGGCGTGCGGGGAAGATCGGTGGTCAACACGAACCGCCGCGGTGACTTGTACGAGGCCAAATTTGCACGCGCATAGTCGCGAAGCTGCTCCTCAGACAACGGGGCGCCGGTGCCCACTACGAATGCGGTGATCTCTTCGCCCACCCGCTCGTCCGGCACGCCCACCACTGCCGCCTCGGCCACAGCTGGGTGCTCCCGTAGAACGGCTTCGACCTCGCCGGGGTAGACGTTAAATCCGCCCCGAATGATGACCTGCTTCAACCGATCCACGATGTACAAATAGCCGTCCGCGTCTACGCGTCCGATGTCGCCGGTTGCCAGCCAGCCATCGGTGATCGCAGCATCGGTTGCCGTGGGATTGTTCCAGTATCCCTTCATCACATTCGGTCCCCGCACGATGATCTCGCCGAGCTCGTCGGAGGCGACCTCGGCGCCCATTGCATCGACCACCTTGACCTCGACCCTCGGCAGTGGGCGACCCACCGAGCCGGGTCGAAGCGAGTCGGCCCGGCCATATGCGACTGCGGGAGATGCTTCGGTCAGGCCGTAACCTTCGATGACCGGGGTGCCAAGGGTGTTTTCCGCCCATCTACGCACGGCGGGCGGGAGGCCGGCGCCGGCAGTCGACAGTCGCTTCATTGGTGTGGCGAACTTCAGTCCGTCGGAGCTGGTCATCAACATCTGCAGATGTGTCGGTACTGCCGTCAGCATCGTGACTCGGCCGCAATCGATCAGTTCGGCAACCTGGCGGGCCTCGAACTTCTCGATTGGCCACCAGGACGCCCCCGCCTTGAGGGTCACGTTCAACACGGTGATCCCCATCGTGTGAAACAGGGGCAACACACCCGCGACGACATCGGTCTGCGTGGGCCCGACTATTGCCGTGTCGGCCAGCTCGGTGGCGTTAAAAAGGAGATTGGCATGTGTCAGCGCCGCGCCCTTGGGGACCCCTGTGGTGCCCGAGGTGTACAGAAGAACCGCGGTGTCATCGATAGAGACCGACGTTTTCGGAGCACTATCCCGAGACCGACGCAACTGGTCGATGTCCACCAGCGTGACGGGCTTGTCCTGGACCCATCGCTCGGCCTCACTGCGGCCAACAAGAATCTTCGCCCCGGAATCGTCCAAATAGTGTGCCGCCTCCCGTGCGGTAAGCGCTGGATTCATCGGAACCGCGATGGCGCCGATCCCCAGCGTGGCGTAGAAGGCGACCGCGAAGTCAGGCGCGTAGGTCAGACTCACCGCCACGCGATCACCCCCGCCGACCCCAAGATCAAGGAGGCCTGCGCGGGCCACACCGATCTGCTCGGCCAGTTCACGGTACGTCATCGATAGGTTCGGTCCGACGAACGCGGGTCTCGTTGAGCCCAAGTCGGCGCTGACGTCCACAAGGTTCGCGAGGTTATACATGCCACTCCTTCGACTGTGGCGGCGGTAGGGACGCCGCATGCAGATCGCATCTTACGAAGTTTTAGTAGCGATTTGCAACGATAGGAAGACGGATTCAGAAATACCTATGGCGCCCCCTTTGGCGGTTCACGAACTTCTGAAAGAGCTTGGAGCAATGCATGCGGCAACCTTTGACCCTTGTCGTGCAACTTGCATCCGGCCGATCGATGAACTTTGATTAGTTGCAAATTGATCGGCGCTAGTGCGGCACGGCCGTCGGCGGTGGCCGACGTGCCACGCACTGCCAACGACTGCACGACCGCGCGCCGCTGAGGCTTTGTCGAGCGACCATGAACTATCCATGATTTTGGTCAGTGTGCAGCGATCTAGACCAGCGTGGTTGCCCCCGGTCAGTCCCCGGCATATGTGTGGCCCGGACATAAGAGATCCGGTGTGACAATCCATTCCGCTGCCGTGAGCCATCGTCGCACCGGCTCAGTGAGGTTGCCGCGCTTCGCTTGCTCGGCGAGCGCGCCGGCGAGGATGGGTCCGTCGCCGCAGACGCTGCAGGCGATGGCGAAGGCCGGTTGCCCGGGCTCACAATGCCGACAGTGGTGCCGGCTGATGACCCTCCCCCGGCGATTTGAGTCGGCGTGGAGCCACGTCACCGCGAGGTCGGCACGTTGGTGCGCTGCCTCGGCGCGAGTGGTCGGCTCATATCCGCAGGAAGGGCACGTCCGAGACGTGCGGACGGACGGATTGGCGACCACGGCGCTCTCCGGCACGACCGGTGCGCTATCGACCCGGCGTGTGTTCAGATGCCCATAGACGGTGGTGCGCGGCATCTTCAGCATGCCCGCGATCTGGGCGACGGTGTGCTCGCCCGCGTCGTAGAGGCGTTGAGCGAGTTCGATCTGGTCCGGGCTGAGCTTCGAGGGCCGGCCACCCTTGCGGCCGCGGGCACGGGCGGCTGCCAACCCGTCTCGGGTGTTGGCCGCGATCAGCTCGTGCTGGAGCTCGGCCAGGACCGGCAGCATGCCGAACATGGCGTGGCCCTCGGGGGTGGCGGTGTCGATGCCCTGTTCGAGCACCTTCAGGCCGATGCCGCGCTCACGCAGTTCGGCGCCGAGGGTGATCAGGTGTAGCACCGACCGTCCGAGCCGGTCGAGTCGGGTGATCACCAGGGCGTCGCCCTCGTGTAGCCGCGCCAGCGCCAGATCGAGCTGTGGCCGTGACGCTTTCGCTCCGCCCGCATGATCGAGGTGAATGTTCTGAGCGGCCACCCCGGCGCGGACCAGCGCATCGATCTGGTGGTCGGGGTTCTGGTCTGCGCTGGAGACGCGCGCGTAACCGATCAGCATGTGTCGACAATATCCGGGTGTATGGTTTTTCGACAGGACATGTGCAGGTGGTAGGCGATCCGCCGTGGAGATTTCGGCGTTCGGCAGCGAGAACACAGGTCGGTCTGTGAGGGTCATCCCAATGTCCCCGGCGCGAGTCGGAGTTCACTCCCGGTCGCGCGACTGCACTGTCTCCTCTTGGCACCGGCGCCGATAACACAATCGTAACCCGCAGCCATTGAACTATGAACTATTAACGTATATGTTTGACGGGTGTGACGAGCCCCACGTTGCTAGGCCAGGGGTCCGTTGACCCGTATCTCCACTTCCTAAGGAAGACGTCAGTGACCTCACTACCGACCTCGCCGTCCGGTGACAGCCAGTCGAGCGAAAGCAACTCCTTGAACGACAATGCTCAGGTTGCTGCGCTCAGGTTGGAGACCGAAAGAGCTTGTCGGCAAACTTGTCCCCGGACTCACCTAGTTCCCGCCGGTCGGAAGATGTGCGCTGTTCACCTACGCGCTGGCAACTGCTGGTTCGCGGATGATCTGGAGTCCGCTGATCGCCGACGTGGGGCAGTTTCTGATCGCGCTGGTCGCCAGTGAGGCCGTTGCGCATTTTCCCGGTCACATAGCCGGTTCACTTGACATAAGCCCGTAATCGGAAGGTAGAAATCGATGATTGGTCAGGCTTCTTTGGAATCCACCGCACCCATTCTGGCCCAAACCCGGACTCGGGTCGTCATGTACGGCTTGGGTTCGATGGGATCGCTCGTTGCGCGGATGCTCGACGAACGCGGGGCAGAACTGGTTGGAGCAGTTGCTCGTAGTCCCCAAAAGATCGGCCGAGACATCGGCGATGTCGCATGCCTTGGAAAGCAGCTCGGCGTCACAGTCGCACAGGACATCGAATTAGTACTCGCGGATACGCGACCGGATCTCGTGGTCATGACAATTGCCTCGTACATGGAAGACATGTTCGAGCCGGCGATGGCATGTCTTGTTGCTGGAGCGAATGTGATCACGCTCTCTGAGGAGCTGATGTTCTCGCGACGGACGTCGCCTGATGAAACCGAACTATTGGACAAGGCAGCACGTGAAGCCGGCGTGACGATCACCGGCACTGGCCACCAGGACGGGTACTGGGTCAATCTGGTGTCGGTACTCATGGGAACCGCGCACCGGATCCAGCGCGTCGTCGGTAAAGCAAGTTGGAACGTAGACGATTTCGGAGCTGAGCTCGCCCGAGACCAACAGGTTGGGTCCAGCATGGCAGAGTTCGAGCAGTGGTTGGCCGGTGCCTCCCGTCCACCAACATTCGGGCGCAATGCCCTTGAGCAACTTGCGGTTGTCGCTGGACTAAATCCGCGCGACGCCAGCTGCGAAACGAAACCTGTGATCGCAGATGCCGACACCGAGTGCAGGGCTTTGAATACTGTAGTTCGCAAGGGCTCGGTTCTTGGCTTCACCGATATTGACACCCTGACCACCGACGAGGGTGTCGTGCTCACGATCGAGATGACTGGGATGGTTTATGGCCCTGATAATGCGGATTATAACGACTGGACGATTTTCGGTGAACCCGAGCTGAACCTGCGCAACGAGAAAGTGCCGACGAGTTGGACTACATGCGCCACGCTCGTCAATCGTATTCCCGATGTACTTTCCGCGCCTCCGGGTTACGTGACTCTAGAGGCACTTCCACAACTGCGGTATCGACATCCCGGCGAGTTTCGACCGATACAACATCGGTTCCATCCGCCGAAGCTTTCCGCGGTCGAACAAATGGATTGCGATAGCGACTCTCAGATCTGAGGTACAACGTGGGTGCGGACGCAGTGCGGCCGACGAGGACATCGTGACGTTGGGGGACAGTCTTCACCGGGTGCCTGCCGTGCAAGCGTGTTTGGAGCTGATCCATCGATTCGCGATCGCCCGAGCACAGCGAACGGAGTCGAGGCGGACGATGGCTGGATGCCTGTTATGTACCAACGTTGTTGAACCGGTCGAGTTGGGTGCCTGACTTCAGTCACCGGGGAGGATTTACAGAACCGCATATCGAAGCAGTCGGTAGGAAACGCATCGGCACCGGGGCAGATTGAGGTGTTCACACCGGCGTCGCCACATTGAGTTGTGCGCCAGGATCTCTGTCGCACAGATGAGAGAGGAAGTCACAGTATGTCCAACTTTGCACTGTCAGGAGTCACGCTGATCGATGGACGTGGAGGTACTCCGGCCGAGAACACGACCGTTGTCGTCGAGGACGGCTCGATTACCCGCATCGTCCCATCGTCGCAGTACGACACCAGCGCGGGACCGCAAGTCATTGATGCCGCCGGCAAATGGTTGCTCCCTGGCTACATTAACGGAAACATCCACCTCCTCGACGGCATCATGATGATGGGCATAGGCGGTGTGGAGTACCTTTCCCGATATGAGGGGTCGTTCGTGAAGGTCATCGAGGAGGGGGCTCAACTGACCCTCCGCAACGGTGTGACGACTGTGTTCGACACCTGGGACGCTCGTAATCCGGTGCTCGAAGCCCGGGATCGGATCAACGCAGGTGCAACGATCGGTTCCCGGATCTTCGCGGCCGGGAACATCGTAGGCATGGGTGGGCCCTTCAGTCCTGATTTCAATTTCGCTGCACGGCAGTCAATCTCGCCGACATTCGCAAATCGAATTGACGAGCTCTTCGCCGCCGGTGTCGGCGCCGACCTGACACTGCTGCAAGAACGCGAGTTCCGCGCACGGTTCCGGGACTACGTTCAATCCGGTGTCGACATGGTCAAGGTCGCCATCAGCGACCACCTCACCGCGCACCTCAACCCCGTGGCGTTGAGAACCTACCACACCTTCCCCGAGAAGTGGGTCCGGATGATGGCGGAGGACACCCGTGCTGCCGGTCTGCCCTTCCTTTCGCACACCCTAGCTGTCCCCGCCCTTGAGTTGGCGACCGATGTCGATGTCGACGTCATGATCCATCCAACCTGGACATACAACCAGGTGATACCGGACGAATTGGTGCGGCGAATCGCGGAAAAGAGGATCGGTGTGGGAATCCAGCCCCTCACCGATGACTACTCCGGCCGGCTTCTTGCTCACGGCAACTTCTTTGGAGCGATGAACAGTCCCGAACATCAGAAGAACGAGCGAAACTTCATCGACGCAGGAGCCAACGTAATGGTTGCTACCGACGCCGGCTGTACATCTCACGACGTGATGCAGGATCTGGGTGAAGAGCTGCACGAGGACAGGCCTTGGACGCTGGGGGTCGACCACTTCACTTGGGTCAAAGCCTTGCGTACAAGGGGGCTGAGCGCCATGGGAGCCATTCAGGCTCTCACCCACAACGTCGCCGACGCCTACAACAAGCTCGACACGATCGGTACAGTCGAGGTCGGTAAGGTCGCCGACCTCGTGCTTCTGAATGCGGATCCACTTGTCGACAGCGAGAATCTAAGCGATATCGCGGCGATCTACAAAGAAGGTCTCGCTGTCGACCGGTCCGCGCTGCCGAATCCGCGTGTCGTGACCGCACCGACGGGAGCACCTGTTCCGAACTGACCAATGCGATTGGGCTGCTCGGTGGTAGGCGATGGACCACCACTGTCGGCGGAGTAGGCGATCACCCTGTCGCCGAGTGCGGCGTCTGAAGTGCCCTGGTTCGGTTTCGGATAGTATCCAAGGTCTTCTCGGACGCTGGGCGTGTTCATGTCGTGGTGCGGTGGAGGCGACGACTTGCGCTTGCGGGTGATACAGCGGAGCCGGTCACACAGCTTCGTGTGCCCGGCTCACTCCAGGTCGACCGACGTGCTGATTACCTGGGCGGATGTCACGCCCGTGCCGAGGCCCATGTTGGGCGGGTTCGCATGAACGATTGACGACGGCGCCGGACTCTCTTTCCGGGTCGTCGACGGAGCTGTCTGTGTCCTCCGGGTGCCGCTGCGCACTCACAATCCATCGGGCTTCCGTGTTTGATCGCCTCAACGACGCCGTCGAGACCGTAGGCGGTCGCGTGCAGCTTATCTTCGACTCGACTACCTCCTCGTGGCATTCGGTACGCAATCTGCGGTGTCTGGCTCGGCTCGTGAAGGAACATCGAGAGGAGGTCGCTGGGGCTCGAGGGACTTGGGCAAACCCGTGACTGACGCGATCGACGTGGATATGCGCGTGGTCGTCCAGGCTTTTGGTTTCTATGTTGAGGCAATCGATAAGCGCTATGACGAAGTCGCTCCGAGCGACCACCGCACGCTGGCAACGACTACCCGGGACCCACTCGGTGTGGTCGGTGCCGTCGTGCCGTGAAACTTCCCACTGAACCGCATGGAAGCTCAATTCGGCACTGGCGGTTGAAGACAGTTCGTCGTCAAACGCGTCGAGCAGTCATCTGACTGCACTCCAGTTCACCGGGCTCGCCAGCGAGGCCGGTCTTCCCAATGGAGTGCTGAACATCGTGGCCGGATTCGGCGGCAGCCGGTGCCGCACTCGGTCTTCATGGGGATATCGACGCCGTGTCCTTCACACGGGCTCGGGACCGGCGGGACGGCACTTCCTGCGTTATTCCGCCGACAGCAACAGCAATCGGGTCTCACTTGAGCTCGGGGCGAGAGTCCCCAGATCGTGATGAGCGATGCGCTCGATGTTGAGCAGATGTGGATGCGATCGCATCCGGGCTTTTCTTCAACCAGGGACAGATCTGCTCCGGCCGCTCACGCCTGATAGTGCACCGCTCCCGCCGAGACGAACTTGGAAGCGGTGGTGCGCCGAGCGAAAGCCCTCACGCACGCCGATCCGCTCGATTCTGCAACGACATTGGGGGCGATGGTTGAGGAGAATGACCTGCAGCGGGTACTCGGATAC
The DNA here is from genome assembly GCF_023667485.2 of Rhodococcus sp. MSC1_016. Taxonomy (NCBI): domain Bacteria; kingdom Bacillati; phylum Actinomycetota; class Actinomycetes; order Mycobacteriales; family Nocardiaceae; genus Rhodococcus; species Rhodococcus sp. MSC1_016. Next base: position 6,624,085 of record NZ_JAMOZI020000001.1, on the reverse strand, counting down.
GTTGACGCCGCGGTCGCCCAGGGCGCGGTTGCGGTCGCTGGCGGCTCGCGCGCATTGGTCGAGACCGGCGGCGACCACATGGGACCCCCCGTTCTCGACGGGGGTGTCCCCGGACGCGGTGCGGCGCAGCCGGAGATCTTCGGTCCTGTCCTGGTGTTCCTTCCGTTCGACACCGTGGAAGAGGCCGTCACCATTACCAATGGAATTCCGTTCGGGTCCGCGGCGTCGGTGTGGACCGAGGACCCGTCCACTGCGCATTTGACTGCAAAGGGCATTCGGACGGGCACGGTGGGGTCAACTGCTATGAGGCCTCAGATGTCACGTCGATCGGGCGCTGAAACCGAACCGAATTGCGGCCGCCGGCCGCCGTCGTCGGTGAGAACCAGATCTTCATCGAGCTACGGGTGGCAAACCAGGCCGCCCTGTACGAATGGTTCTCCACGTCGGCGATCCTCGCGAAGGCGACGTCCGTCGAAACCGCCCTGATCCTGCAATCCTCAAAACAGAGCGATGTCCTGTGGCCGCCGCTGGCATGAAGCGAATACTGCACGCGCGCCCACCGGCTCCCCTGTAGGCGGCGGCTCCCCCAGGACTGCCGCGGCCGGGGCGGAACACGACTAGCGAGTCGGACTGGATGCTCGACATCGGTGCGCGCGCGAATGTTTCGGAGCTGCCCACTCGGATTGTGTTTCGCCCGAACCGTGTTCGATGAATTGGGTCAGATTTGGCGGGTACCGCCACGGTCGAGCCACAGCCGGGCGCGGCACACTTTCCGCATGGCTTCGACCGTGGCAGGCGAGAGCTCCTCTGTTCTTCCAGCCGTCAGCAGCATGAGGACACGCTGGAAGAAGGCATGTGCCTTGAGGCCGAACACGATGAAGATCTCCTCATCGCTACCGCCTCCGTACAGATGCCACGACCGGACGAAGTCGATCATCGCGGCGTCGTCGACTCTGGTGTCGACCTCCATATCATTTACTCCTTCGCTACTCGTGCGGAGAGCGCAGCACGATTGCCTGCCCTTGGCCGCCGCCGCCACACAGGGCCGCCGCGCCGAACCGCCCGCCGCGGCGCGAAAGCTCGAGCGCGAGATGCAAGACGATGCGAGCGCCGGACATCCCCAGCGGGTGACCGATGGCGATCGCACCACCGTTAACGTTTACCACGGTGGGATCGAGGCCCAGTTCCCGCGTGGAGGCAATACCGACGGCGGCGAACGCCTCGTTGATTTCGACCAGGTCCAGGTCGGCCGACGTGAGACGGGCGGCCGAGCAGGCGGCCTTGATGGCCTCCGCCGGTTGGGACTGCAGGGTCGAGTCCGGTCCGGCCGGAGCGCGCCGAGCGAGTCGACACTGGCCTCGGCCCTCACTCCCTCGTCCTGGGTCACCTCGTACGTCTGGTCTTTCCGGGTGATGGTGACCGGCACGATTTCGTCATCGAAGACACCGTCCTTGGCCGCGCGAGCGGCCTTGGTGTGGGAATCTGCGGCGAAGCTATCCTGCTCATGCCGGGAGATCTGGTCGAGCGCTTGATTGCGCGTTTCGGTCAAGGCTCCCATCGGCTGGTCGGTGAGGCTGTCCCAGAGGCCGTCCCACTCGAGATGGTCGAGCAGCCGTGCGGCGCCGTACTTGTGACCGGTCCGGCTCTTCGGGAGCAGATGCGGCGCGTTGGTCATCGATTCCTGTCCCCCGGCCACGACGACGTCGAAGATCCCCGCACGAATGAGCATGTCTGCCATCGCGATCGAATTGATTCCGGACAGACACACCTTGTTGACGTTGACGGCAGGCACCGACATCGGAAGGCCGGCGGCGGTCGCAGCCTGGCGAGCCGGTATCTGACCGGCCCTGGCGGTGAGAACTTGCCCCATGACGACGTAATCGACGTCCGCAGCGGCCACGCTGCCGCGGACGAGCGCCGCTTTGATGGCTAGCGCTCCTAGGTCGGCGCCGCTGAAATCTTGGAGCGAGCCCATGAACCGGCCGACCGGTGTCCGCGCTCCGCCGATAATGACCGACTGATTCGGTTGGGCTGGCATGGTTCTCCCTCTGCTTGGCATATCAATGAGGTGGAATTCTTCGCATGGGTGCCTGTCGGGACCGATGCGGGACGAACCGGTTGGCCGCGTGGATCACGCGCTCCGCCGTCTGAGGAAAGTTACATATAATTAAACTATGTTGTCAATGTTTTAATGTGAGGTGGACTACCTGCCCACACCTACACGGTGCCGGTTGGCCCCACGCCCGACGGGCCATTCGGTAGCAGATCAGCCCCTAGAATCTGCGTGACGAGTAGTTGCCTGGCCGTGCTCGACGGGTACCGGAGGAGAGAGTGACACCGTGGCGCTCACAGTGCGTCGACTGACCCAACACAGCGACCTGGGGTTGTCACTCGTGGCAGGTCGCGAGGGTGCCGATCGTGTGATCGATTGGGCACATCCCATCGAACTAGCCGATCCGACGCCGTGGATTTCCGGTGGGGAGCTGGTCATGACGACCGGCCTGAAGATCGGCCCCACAGCGGAGGAGCAGTTCGACTACGTGGCCCGACTCGTGCAAGCCGGTACCGTCGCCCTGGCATTCGACACCGGCACGACCTTCGCGCGGGTACCCGATGGCGTCCTGACCGCCGGCGACGCCTTCGGCCTGCCAATCCTCGCGGTACCGGCCTCGACACCGTTCATCGCCATCACCCGGGCGGTGATCGACGAGTTGACCGCCGATCAGCTTCGCGGCGTTCAACGGGTGGTCGACCACCAGGAGAAGCTCGCCCGCGCGACGCTGCGCGGTGGCATACCCGCGGTCATCTCGATGCTCGGTCGGGTCCTGTCCTCGACCGTTGCCGTCATCGACTCCGACAGTCAGGTCCTGGCCGTGCACGGTGCGGATTCGGCGCGGGTAATCCGTCACGCCCGGGAGGTGGCCAGTACGGCGCGGTCGGCGTCGGGCCGGAGGCGTCCGACGAGCAAGGTCGTCGCCGACGATCACGGATACTGCACAGTGCAGACTGTCTCGGCGGCACAGGATCTCCACGGCTACCTCGCTGTCAGCTCCGACGACCTCCTGTCTGCGTCCGACCGACTGCTCGTCGCCCATGCGGTGTCCTTGGTATCGATCGAATTGGGCAAGCCCGCCAAGGTCGTCGATGCCGAACAGCGACTGCGGGCGGTGGTGACCCGAGCTCTGCTCGATCTCGGCGGCAACCTCGATGTCAGCTTGCTCCGATACTTCGGGTTCGACACAGACTCGCAGGTGGTCGCGCTCGTACTGACCAACGTCGGCCCGCTGCTCTCTGCCGAACGGCAAGTAGTCGCGGCGCTGACCGGGCAGTCCACGCCGTACCTGATGGTGCCGACCGAGAACGATTTGATCGTCATCGTCCCGAATGAACGCTCCCCCGAGGTGGCGCTGCACCTACAGCAACAGGTAGGTGCTCAGCTGGAACGCCCACTGGGAGGTGGTCGGGGTCTGCCCACGCCGATCTTCACCGCCGCGTTGAGCGTGCGGCAGGCGACCGCCGCGGCCCGTGCCGGGCGTCTGCAGACCGATCGGATCACGGACTTCGCCGAACTCGGCACCTTCTCCTTGCTCCTCGGCAGCCAGAGCCCCGCCGAACTGCGCGCTTTGGAACAGTCCATGCTCGCCGCTGTGGACACCTACGATGCCGCACACCCGGCGTCGAGCAGTTTGGTGTCCACCCTCACCGCGTTCCTCGAGCACAACGGCCACACGGAGACGGCGGCGGCGGCGCTCGGCGTTCATCGCCACACCTTGCGTAATCGGCTCGTCAAGATCGCCGAACTGACCGGGCGGGAGCTCGACTCAGCCTATGTCCGGGCCGAACTGTGGGTCGCCGTCCAGGCGCGCGAACTCCTTCGAACCATGGGGGAGGAAGGACGCTGACGTCGCTCGGGCGTGTGGCAGGGGACGAATCGGTAACCCTTGGGGGCCTGGGTCACAAGGTGGTTCGGGTGTCGGTGCACGTGCTGTCCGTCTCTGTTCACGGTCTGGCGCCGATGTCGACCGAGAACAAGCCGGCGTCGATGACGGGGTCGACCGGTGGGCGGGGTGGGCGACGGCGGTGCACAGCGTGCAGGCGGGCTGCGAGTTCGCTGATTGCGCACGGCTCGGTCCTGTAGTCGTAGGCGCCGTGATCGAACGCGTCGACTATGGCGCTGACCTCGTCGTTGTCGGAGAGCACAACGACCGGCGCCGGCGTCCAAGCTCGCAGCTGTTCGAGCTGGCCCATGTGATTCGGTCGGTGGAGGTCCAGTGAAGCAGGATGACATCGGGACGCAGGGAGGTCACCGCCCGGATAGCGTGGTCTCCCGTACGGATGTCGCCAGAGTGTGGCCATGGTGGCCTAATGCCTGGTGCAGGTATCGGAGCAATTCGGAGCTCGTGCCGATCGCAATGATGTTGGTCACGCGAATTCCGTACGGTTAGAGCGTGTCCGTGCATTTCACCACTTCACAAACTGGCCTGGCGCGGCCGGCATGGTGCTGGGGATGTCGGTGGGGAGGGTTTGGTAGGGGATGCACGCCGGCGACGGTGGCGGCGTGCATCCCCGGCCCGAGCTCGGTTCTACAACTTCATCCAGGTGCTCTTGAGCGTGGTGTACTTGTCGAGCGCGTGGAGTGATTTGTCGTGGGCACCGAACCCGGACTGCTTGTATCCCCCGAACGGGACGGTGAGGTCGCTGCCGTCGTAGTTGTTGACCCACACCGTTCCTGCGCGCAGCGCACGCGAGACGAGGTGTGCGTTCGACAGACTGTCGGTCCACACTGCCGCGGCGAGACCATACTCCGTGCTGTTCGCGATCCGCACACCCTCGTCGAGGTCGTCGAACGTGAGGACCGACAGCACCGGGCCGAACACTTCCTCGTTTGCAATCGCCATTTCCGGGGTGACGTTGTCGAAGATGGTGGGCTGGACGTAGTACCCGCCGGAGTCGATCCTCGCCTGTGCCCCACCGGTGAGGGTGGTCGCGCCCTCGTCGGTGGCTGTTGCAATGTATCCGAGGACGCGGTGCAGGTGCTTCTCTTCGACCAGTGCGCCGACGGAGGTCTGCGGGTCCAGGGGATCACCGACCGTCATCTTGGTGGTGGCCCGGAGCAGGTGCTCGATGAGTTCGTCCTTGCGGGATCGATGAACGACGAGCCGAGAACCGGCCGAGCAGACTTCCCCCTGGTTGAAGAAGATCCCACTCGCAACGGACGCCGCGATGTTGTCGAGTCCGGTGGCGTCCTCGAGGACCAGTTGGGCGCTCTTCCCGCCGAGTTCGAGGGAGACCTCCTTCAGGTTCGAGTCGGCGGACGCGCGCAGCAGGGTCCGCCCGACCGGGCCGGAGCCGGTGAAGGTGATTGTATCGATGTCGGGATGAAGACCGAGCGCGGCCCCGGCGGTGGCACCGAAACCGGGGACGACGTTGAGGACACCGTCGGGCAGGCCGGCCTCGGCGGCGAGTTCGGCGAGCCTGATCGCGGTCAGCGACGACGCTTCGGCCGGTTTGAGCACCACGCTGTTACCGACCGCGAGGGCGGGGGCGAGTTTCCAGGCCGCGAGCATGAGCGGGAAGTTCCACGGCACGATCGCGGCGACGACACCGTAGGGCTCGCGGGTGATGGTCGCGAAGGTGGTGCTGTCGGTCGGGGCGACCTCGTCGTAGCGCTTGTCGATGGCCTCGGCGTAGAAGTCGAAGCACTGCACCGTGACCCGGATGTCGACGGCGCGGGCGTCGGCGACCGGCTTGCCCATGTCCAGGGACTCGAGCAGGGCGAGTTCGTCGGCGTGCTGCTCGATCAGCCGCGCGAGGGCCGCCAGCACCCGGCGGCGGTCGCGGGGATGTTGCTTGGCCCAGCGGCCGTCTTCGAAGGCGCGGCGCGCGGATCGGACGGCACGGTCGATGTCTTCACGGTCGCCTTCGGCGATGGTGGTCAGGACCTGGCCGTCGCGGGGTGAGATGCAGTCGAAGCGTCGGCCGGCGAGGGCGGGCACAAAGGTGCCGTCGATGAAGACATCGGTACGCAGGGTCAGGTTCCGGGCCGTCTCGAGCAGGCGATCCACCTCGGTGGGCACGGTGGCGGTCATGGTTGGTTCTCCTTCGTTCGGACGAGGGCGCGGCCGAGCTCGTCACGTCGTGCCCGGGTCAGGCGAGCCCGCTCGACCGTGGCGTCGAACAGTGCTTGTTGGTGCGGTGCGGTGTCGGCGTTGTCTTCGGGGTGCCACTGCACGCCGAGCATGGGGGCACTTTCGTGCTCGAGTACCTCGATGCAGCCGTCGTCGGCGCGGCCCACGACCTGCAGCCCGGCGCCGAGCCGGTCGACGGCCTGGTGGTGGTAGGAGGAAACCTCGAACACACGGCCGCCCATCGCCTGCGCGACCACCGAGCCCGATTCCATCCAGACCTGATGCATACATTCGCGATGCCGGATGTGGCTGTCTGGCAGGTGCTGGACCAGGGTGCCGCCGAGCGCCACGTTGACCACTTGCATGCCGCGGCAGATCGCGAGGAACGGCAGGCCCAGCTCGATTACCTCTCGCGCGGTCGCGAGGTCGAACTCGTCCTGCACCACATCCGATGCCTCCGTGCGGGGGTCACGCTCGGCGCCGTAGGTGGCGGGGTCGAGGTCGGCGCCGCCGGGCAGGACGACACCGTCGAACGGTGCCAGTCGATGGCTGATACCCGGCCCCGGGGGCACGATGACCGGATCACCCCCGGCCCGGAAGATCGCCTCGAGGATCTTGTCGGCGGCGACCGTTCCGGAGCGTCGCAGACCGGCAATGGAGGCAGACCTGATGCCGGGGACGGCGATCAGCGGCCGGGCCTGGTCGATCTCACTCATCGGCGGTGAGCGGGAAGGGCAGCGTGGGCATCCACCGTGCCCACACAGCTGCGAGGGAGCCGTCGGCGATGACCTTGTTCAGGGCGGCGTCGAGGTCGGTGCGGAGGGCGTCGTTGCCCTTGGCGACCGAGACGCCCCACCGGTTGCGGGTGGCCACGGTGAAGGCCACCGACAAATCAACCTGTTCGCCCAGCGGCACGAGGGCGACGTCGTCGTCCACGACCGCGTCGACGTCGCCGTTGCGCAGGGCCTGCACCATGTCGCCGAGCACGTCGTCGGTGGCACCGTCGAAGGGCACGGTGGTCACGCCGGTGAACGTTTCGGCGAGGGCGAGGTTGGTGCTGCCGGCGATGGCCCCCACCCGCTTTCCGGCCAGACCCCGTTCGGACCCGATGCCGCTGTCGGCGAGCACGAGCACCGATTCGTCGAAGATGGCATAGGGACGGGTGAAGTCGACCAGTTTCGCCCGGGTCGGGGTGATGCCCTGGCCGCACCAGATGCCGTCACCGCGGCCCTCCTGCAGGGCGGGCACCATGTCGCTCCAGGAGGTGACGACCCAGCGCACCGTCTTACCGAGCACTCCGGCGACCAGTTCGGCGGCGGAGGGTTCGTAACCGGTGCGGGTGCCGTCGGGGGCGGCCTTGTCGAACAGCGGGGGTGCGGGCAGGTCGACGCAGATCAGTCTCAGTTCGTTGCTCACAGGAACTCCAGGTACATGTCGCGGTCGAAATCGGTCACGGCACCGCAGGCGCGGGCCCATTCGTCGAACTTCACGGCCGAATACTGGTCGGCCAGTTCGGGGGCGAGGCTGCCTCGGATGACGTTGTTGCCGTTGAAGGCCTTCACCGCGTCCCCGAGGGTCAGCGGCAACGTTTCGTAGGTGTCGTCGCCGTAGCTGCTGCCGACCTGAGGGTCTCCCGGATCGATGGCGTTGTCGATGCCGTCCTTGATCGCGGCGAGCAACACGGTGTGCGAGAGGTAGGGGTTGACGCTGGCGTCGGGGATCTTGTACTCGAGCCGGCCGACGGCGGAGAGCCGGACGGTGCAGGTCTTGTTGTCCATGCCCCAGTTGACGGCGGTGGGTGCGAACTGGCCACCGTCCCAGAATCGCTTGTAAGAGTTGACGGTAGAGGCCATGATCGCGATCGACCCCGAGGCGTGGGCGAGCATGCCGCCGAGGGCGTGCTGGCCGATCTTGCTCAGGTGAAGTTCGCGTCGACCCGGCTCCTCGAGGACGTTCTCGTCCCCGTTCCAGAGGCTGACGTTGTGGTGGCAGCCGTTACCCATGGAGCCGGTCGCAGGCTTGGGCATGAAGCTGGCGATCACCCCGTGTTCCTTGGCGACCTGATGGCAGATCTGCCGGTAGGTGATCAGGCGGTCGGCGGTGTCGGTGCACCGGTCGAATTGCCAGTTCAGCTCGAGCTGCCCGGGATCTTCGTAGTCTCCCTCGATCATGTCGAACCCGAGGGCGTGGGCGTAGGTCATGATGCTCTGGTAGATCGGGCGCATCAGTTCGAGGTTCGCGGTCTGATAGGCGGCGCTGCCACCCGGACGGACCTTGACCTCCATGCTCTCACCGAGCCAGGTCATTTCCGGTTCGCAGCCGCTCTTGAGGACCAGCCCGGTGTCGGCGGTGAACTGGTTGTGCGCGCGGATGAGGGTGCTGCGGGTGTCGGTGGCGAGGTAGTCGCCGCCGACCTCGGGAATGTGGTCGGGTTCGTAGGTGGTGCAGAAGAACCGTGCGACGGTGGTGTCCCAGGGCAGCACCGCGAAGGTGTCCAGATCGGGGATGGCGGTGAACTCGGGCGCGTCGACGCCGCCACCGAGCAGCTGCCCGGTGCGGTCGGTGTGCAGATCGACCATGGCCGTGCGGTGAAATTGCACGCCCTTGACCAGGTTGCGGCGCAGGTGCCGGGCGGGGACCACCTTGGCGACGGTACGGCCGGTGAGGGTCACGACCTGGTAGTAGATGTATTCGACACCGGCAGAGGCGATCTGCTTCTCGATGTCTGTGATCCGGGCATCCGACGAATTGAGTTCTCGGTGCTGATCCAATGAGGTCATCGGATGTCTCCTTGTGGTGTGGGTAGGTCGCGGGGTCAGGATGTGAGGACGGCGGCGCGGGAGATTTCGACGGCCTCGCGGTACTTGCGGGCGGTGACCGGCGAGGGTGAGAGCATGACTACTCCGACCAGCCGGCTCCCCTGGTAGTAGCCGACCACGGTGCCGTCCAGGGCGGACGGATCCTGATCGACCGGCGCCGCCAGGTCCCCCTCGAGCACCGAAACTTGGTCGGCGTCGCCGGGTGAGCCGTAGCCCTGCAGCCGCAGCCCGAACTGGTCACTCCAGAACGAGGGCAGCGGCGAGAAGGGGATGTCCGGGCAGGGCTCGTCGCTCAACTGTGCGATGAGCGTGGCTGCGGCGCGTTTGGCGGTATCGGTGGGAATGCACCAGTGTTCGATGCGCCGGGGGATGTTCCCGGTCGCGGGATCGGGGAACCGGGCGATATCGCCGACGGCGACGACGCCGGGGCAGGATTCGACGCGCATGTGGTTGTCGCACAGGACACCGTTGCTCAGATCGAGGTCGTTGCCGTCGAGCCATTCGACGTTCGGGTGCGAGCCGACCGATTCGATCAGCACGTCGGCGCCGAGTCGGGTGCCGTCGGTCAGGATCACCGCGGACAGGCGGCTGGGATCATCGGCACCGCCTACCGCTTCTTCGACCGACACCCCGGTATGGACATGCACGCCGGAGGCTTCGTGGACTCGGCGCAGGGCATTGCCGAACTCCTCTCCGAGGGGGCGGATCATCGGGACGGCCATCGGCTCGACGATGTGCACCTCACACCCGAGCTTGCGGGCGGTCGCCGCGGTCTCGCAGCCGATGAATCCGCCGCCGACGACGATCACCCGGGTTCCCGGCTGCAGCTCTGCGCGCAGTCCGATGGCGTCGTCGAGGGTGCGGATCACATGTCGCCCGGACTGCGGGCCGGGCAGGTCCAGACGCCGGGGGCGCAGGCCGGTGGCGACGACCAACCCGTCGTAGTGCAACACCTCACCATCGGCGAGGGTGACGGTCTTGGCCGTCAGATCGCTGGAAACGGCGGGGGATCCGAGTCGCCAGCGAACATCGGCGATACTCTTGCGCTGCCGGAAGGCAACCGAGGAATGCCAGTGATCAAGCGTGGAGTTCTGCTCGTCGCGTTCGGCGGCGAGCACGTCCTTCGACAGCGGCGGCCGGTTGTACGGCATGTGCTTCTCGTCGCCGACGATGGTGACGACTCCATCGAACTTGTTCGCGATCAGCTGTTCGGCCGCTCGGAGACCGCCCATCGATCCACCGACGATGACAACGTGCGACGGCATCGGTTCAGCTCTCGTCGAGGAAGATCGCTTGCACGGGGCAGACGTCGGCGGCCTCTTCCACCTCGTCGCGCTGGGAGTCGTCGGGGTGCTTGTCGTACACAAGCTTCCCGTTATCGTCCATCTGGAAGACCTTGGGCGCGGCGATGGCGCACTGCCCGTGGTCCTGGCACATTCCGTAGTCGACGCGAACGTCCATTTTCTTTTACCTCTCTTACCGAAAACGAAGTGATGGTGGTGCGTGTCAACCGCGCTCGAACGCGATCGGCAGGAAAATCGGGCCGGTGTTGCCGCTGAGCGGCAACCAGGTGGCGATCCCGTCGATGGTCGGGTTCTTCAGCCGCTGGGCCAGCAGGGGCAGTGCCTCGCTCATGTCGCTGCGGGCGACGAAGTGGCCGAGGCAGTGATGCGCGCCGCCACCGAAACCGAAGTGCGGCACCCGCTGAGCGGTCAGGTCGAAGGGCTCACCCTCGATCACTCGCGGGTCGGTACCGGCGGATTCGGACAGCAGGTGGATGGTGGTGCCGGCCTTGATCTCGAGACCCTGGTACTCGAAGTCCTCGAGCGCTTCGCGGGTCACCCAGGTGACGGTCGGATTGACGCGCATGACTTCTTCGACCGCCGCCTTGCCCAGCTCGGGGCGTTCGGCGAGCAGCTTCCACTGGTCCGGGTACTTCATGAACGTTTGCAGGGCCAGGCCCAGCTGGTTGCGGGTGGTGTCCATCCCGCCGAAGATCAGCAGAACCAGCGACACGCGCAGCTCGTCGTGGCTGAGGTGTTCACCGTCGCGTTCGGCGAGGACGAGCCGGCTGACGAAGTCGTCGCCCGGGTTGGTGCGCCGGTCGGCGATCAGTTCGTCGGCGTACTCGTAGAGCCCTTCGAGCGCGGCCTCGACCTTGGGGAGATCCTGCTTGAGCGTGACGCCCAGGGCCAAGCCGATGTCGTTGGACCAGGCGGCGATCTTCTTCCATTCACCCTCGGGGATACCGAGCATGATCGCGATGACCCGGGCCGCGTAGGGCTCGGCGAACTCGGAGGCGAAGTCGCAGCGGCCGCGCTCGTAGAATCCGTCGATCAGCTCGTTCGCGAGCGCCTGGAATCGGGGCACCAGGCCGCCGATCAGTTTCGGGGAGAACGCGGGGTTCATCAGTCGACGCAGACGATGGTGGTCGTCGCCCTCGAGGTTGAGCAGTGCACTCGACCACCAGTGCGCGAACGGGCCCTCATTGACTCCGTTGTGCGCCGGCCACGCCCAGCTTCCCTGCCGCAGGCGCCGGTCTTTCATCAGCTTGCTGACCTCGTCGTACCGCAGGACGGCGAGTCCGTAGCTGGTGTGGGCGAACCAGCTGGCCTCGCGCGCCTGACGGACGGCATCGGACTGCACCGAGAAGGTGGGGTCGGCCAGGTTCAGAAACGGCGCGTCGGTCAGTTGATCAGTGGACATCGGTGGCTCCTGCGGGTTCGGGCTGCGGTTCGGTCGCAGTGGAGTTGGTGGGGCTGGGACGCTTGCGGATTGCGTCGCCGAAGGGGGCGGTTCCGTTGTTGTGGGAACGGGCGAGCACCATGTAGAGCACGCCGGATCCGATGACCGCGGCGCACAGCAGGGCGACGATGTAGTTGTCGTACCAGGCGGCGTCGGGAGTGCGCGGCCAGCTGATGTTGATGATGGCGGCGACGCCGTAGACCAGTGCGCCGATATTGACCGGCATGGCCCACTTGCCCAGTTGGTACTTCCCGTTCGGGATCCAACCCTTGACGCGGGCCCGCAGTGCGGCGAAGACCACCATCTGGAAGGCGATGTAGATGCCGATGGCGCCGAAGCTGATCAGCTTGGTCAGGGCATCGGTGGACACTGCCGACCCGACGATCAGGATGCCGGGGACGACGGCGGCGAACAGCAGCGCGTACGGCGGGACGGCGCGGTGATGGTCGAACTTCGACCAGAGCCGGCTGCCGACGATCATCCCGTCGCGGGCGTAGGAGTAGATCAACCGGCTCGCCGCCGCCTGCAGGCTCAGCGCACAGGAGACGAACGAGATGAGCACGACGACGATCACGATCTTCGACCCCACCGGACCGAACGCGTCGCTGAGGATGGTCGCGACCGGATCCGGGTCCTCACCGCTGATGACGGCACCGAAGTCGACCACGGACAGGATCAGGCTCAGGCACACGAAGGTTGCCGCGGCGCCCCCGATGTAGATGGTGCGGCGCATGGACTTCGGATCTGGATGCCAGGATTCTTGACCTCCTCGGCGACGTCGCCGCAGGCCTCGAAACCGTAGTACTGGAAGACACCGATCAGGCTGGCAGCAAGGAACGCGTACAAAAAGCTGTGTGAGCCCTGCGCCCCGAAGCTGTCGAAGAGAGCTCGCAGGCCGTGGTGGCGCTCGGTGACCAGCAGCCAGATTCCGACGACGAGGGCGCCCACCAGTTCAGCGGCAAAGCCGAAGATCGCGGCGTAACCCAGGATCTTGGTGCCACCCAAGTTGATGACCGTGGCAAGGATCAGCACAGCGAGGGCGCAGACGATGGTGGTCGTCACCGACGGGGTGAACCCGACCACGGTCGCCACGAACGGACCCGCCCCGTAGGCGACGCCGGCGATCGTGGCGAGCAGGGCGAAAAGGTACACCCAGCCCGTCATCCACGCCCACTTCCGTCCCCACAAACGGCGGGCCCAGGGATACACGCCACCTGCGACGGGGAACTGTGCGACGACCTCGCTGAACACCAAGGCCACCAGGAACTGGCCGACACCCGCGATCAGCAGACTCCAGATCATCGGCGGACCGGCGGCGACCAGCGCGATCGCGAAGACGGTGTAGATGCCGACGACCGGAGACAGATAGGTGAAGCCGAGGGAGAAGTTGGCCCACAGGCTCATGTCTCGTTTGAACTCGGACTCGAAGCCGAGGGCGGCAAGTTGGGCATCGTCGGCGGAAAGGGCGTCGTCAGGACGCGGGGAGGGAGGTATCTGGGACACGGGACTCGTTCTTTCGGTCGGGGGTACCGCGGGCCGTGAGAGTTGAATGTGCGGTTTTTGTGGGGCCGGTCACATCCACATCGTAAACATATAGAGTAATAGTTCATATTTCAAGGGGCCAGGGTTACGATCGTGTTAGCTCTACGACCTCAGGGGGTAAGCGGTGGCGCTCGACCAGCTTGGAGGCTTGACTGCACTCGGTGCTGTTCTCGCCCCACTCGACGGCGGTGGCCCTCGCACGGATGCGGTTGTGCAGCGCATTTCCGCAGCTATCGGGCTCGGTGTGATGGTCGACGGTGAACAGTTGCCCCCCGAATTGGACCTCGCCGGTCAGCTCGGGGTGTCCACGGTGACTCTGCGGGAGGCCTTGGCGGTGTTGCGCAACCAGGGACTGGTGCACACCAAGCGCGGACGCGGCGGCGGCAGCTTCGTCAGAGCCTCCGCCGACATCGTCCAGAGCAATTCCCTGAGCCGCCTGCAGCAGCTGAGTGTGGAGGAACTGCGGGACATCGGCGACGAACACTTCGCGGTCTCCGGCGCAGCAGCCGCCCTGGCGGCCCGCAGAAGCCTGAGCACCGATGTGACCCGCCTGCGGGGGCTGGTGACCAGGATGCGGGAGACCGGCGACCCCTTCGAGTGCCGACGGGCCGACAGCCGTTTCCACATCGAGGTCGCCGTGAGCTCACAGTCCTCACGGTTGACCCGAACCGAGGTCGAATTGCAAGCTGAGATGTCGGCATTGATCTGGCTCCCACAGCTAGCGGTCGATCCAGCCGAGGAAGCCGACACCCACCACGTCCTGGTGGATGCTATCGAGGCCGAAAACCCGGATCTCGCGCGGGAATTGGCAGAATCTCACAGCGCTGCCCACATTCGACGCCTGATCAGATTACGTATGGAGCTGAGGAACGAATGAGTCCAGTCGATGACCCGCGGCTGCCGGCAACAGCCGACTCGGTCGGGGAAGCGGCGACAGACCTTGTCGAGGTGATCTACGGTTCCCTCGTCTCGATCGGTGATGCCCTCATCGAGCTGTGGACCAGGCTGCAGACCGACGGAACGGCACCGAGATCGACGGACCTCGAATCACTCAAGAGCAGCGTCGTCGGCGAACTCGCCGCCCGCGGCCCGCTGTTCAACGGTGCGGGAGTGGTCATGGCCGACGGGAGCCTGGCCGATCGGCAGCGCTACCTAGAATGGTGGCGCGCCGACCGCGGCGACGGACCTACCTCGCAGCGGCTGGTACTCGACCTCAATCCGCGCAGCGAGTACTACTACGACTATTCCGACATGGAGTGGTTCGTGATACCGCGGGATCGGAACGAGAAGTGGGTGTACGGACCATATCTCGATTACACCGGTGTCGACCTGTACGTGTGCACCTTCGCGGTGCCGGTCAGACTCGGCGACGGAACCTTCCTCGGTATTGCCGGTGCCGACGTTCCGGTGTCGAGTATCGAATCGACCCTGTGGCCGCAGCTGCGCCGCGCGGGGTCCGGTCTGGTCCTGGTCAATGCCGACGGTCGGGTCATCGTGGGAAACGACCCGGATTACATCACCGGATCCAAGGTCCCCTCCCGGGCCCGGTCGGGCGTGGCTGTGCCGGTGCGGGCCACTCCCTGGGCGCTGGTACCGCTTCACCCGGCGGACTAGACCCGAGACGCCAATCGCAGAGCGGGGTGGGCGCCCCGGGGCCTCGGACACCGGCCGTGGCGACCCCGCGAGGTAGAGACAGCTGTCCCCCACTGCGATGGCGGACAGCGAGGCGCGGCGAAACCGTCAGCCCGGCAGATTCTTCGGTCCAGGTGTCGAGTGAGCCGAATCGCAGCAAATGCGCTTGCAGTCGAATGGTGCGCACGAGTGAAGCCGGGCGCGCTGATCGAGCGTCGCCCGGCCTCAACCAGGGATCCAGTTGAGCTGGACTTCTTTACACCGCGGATTCGGCGCGATTTCCGCGTTTCGCTTCTGCGTGCGCCGTTGAACGCTCGACGAACGCGCGGAACAGGGCCGTGCGGTCCTCGGCAGACCCGTCTGTGTCCTCGGGGTGCCATTGCACACCCACGATCCATTTGCTCTCGTGTTCGACGGCCTCGACGACACCGTCGAGGCCCCGGGCGGTCACCCGCAGTCCCTCGCCGACCAGGCCGACCGCTTGGTGGTGGCCGTTGCGGACGATCACCTGGGATCGGGACAGAATCTGTTCGAGTCGAGAGCCTTCGGCGACGATCACCGGGTCGTCGAGGAACATCGGTTCCCCGTCCCCACCCCGGTGCGGGTTGTCCTCCCCCAGGTCCGGGATCAGCGTTCCCCCGCAGGCGAGGTTGATCATCTGGGAGCCGCGGCAGATGCCGAACATCGGCGCCTCGAGCTTGAGTCCGAGGTCGATCGCCGACAGGGTGCGCTCGTCGGTGCCGCGGTCGACGCCGTAGAGGTTGTCGACGTACTCGGTGTGCCCGTAGAGGGTGGGATCGACGTCTCCCCCACCGAGAAGCATCACCCCGTCGGTCTTTTCGTCGATGGAGAAGGGTGCGTCGCGGGAGACGTCGAGGACGTCGACCCGAGCACCGAGCTCCACCAGAGTGGTCAACGCGGACCTGGTGAATCGCACGATGAGGTCGCGGGTCTCAGCCGTCAGGCCGGGAAAGTTCAGGGGCACCACGACGGTGATCAGTGGGCCGCTCCCCTGCTGCGCCCCGCCGGGGAGCACATCGGTGATCGTGACCGGTTCGATGTTCACGGGCGAACCTCCTGACTGTTTCCCAGACGTGGTGGAGCACTGCGGTATTGCACGGGCGTGCGCGAGAGGGTGATCGGGTTGGCGACCTGGGGGGTGCTGCTGCCGGGGACGTCGACGACGGTGTCGAGGCCGAGTTGCTTGGCGAAGTCGAACGCTTCGGCGATGTCGTTGATCGGCCCGGCGGGAACTCCCAGGGTGCTCAGGGTATGGAACCAGTGGTCGGCGCCGTGGGCCGCGAAGCGGGCGCTGAGGAGATCGAACAGTTGCGCTCGGTGGGCCACACGTGCGGTGTTGGTTTCGAATCTCTCGTCGGTTGCCAGTTCCGGGAGACTGAGTGCGGCACAGAGCTGGGTGAACTGTTTGTCGTTTCCGACGGCGAGCGCGATCGGGCGGTCGGCGGTCGGGAAGACCTCGTACGGGGCGATGCTGGGATGCCGGTTGCCCAGAATCGTGGGGATCTTGTCGGCACCGAGGTAGCCGGACGCCTGGTTGACCAGTGACGACAGCAGCACCGAGAGCAGGTTAGTGTCGACGCGCTGGCCTTCGCCGGTCGCGGTGCGGTGATGCAGGGCGGCGAGGATGCCGGTTGAGGCATGCAGCCCGGTGAGCACGTCGACCAGTGCCACCCCGACCTTGGTCGGTGCCCCAGGTTCGGGACCGGTCATGCTCATCAGGCCGCCGACGGCCTGGACCAGCAGGTCGTAGCCGGACAGTGCGGCGCCGCCCTGGTTGCCGAACCCGGTGATCGAGCAATAGATCAGATCCGGTTTGACCTCTCGCAGGTCCTCGTAGCCGAGGCCGAGCCGCTCCATCGTCCCGGCCCGGAAGTTCTCGACGACGACGTCGGCGCGGCGGACCAGATCGCGGGCGCGGGCGCGGTCGTCATCGTTGCCCAGGTCCAGCACCAGCGAGGTCTTGTTGCGGTTGACCGAGTTGAAGTAGGTGGCGTTGCCTTCGTGGTCGAAGGGCGGACCCCACGCTCGGGTGTCATCGCCGGTACCCGGGCGTTCGATCTTGATGATCTCGGCACCGAGGTCACCGAGGAGCATCGTGGCGTAGGGGCCTGCGAGGACCCGGCTGAAGTCGGCGACGACGATGCCGTCGAGTGCGCCGGGGCTCATATCGTCGCCTGCCCGCCGCGCAGGTACACCGTGGTGGTGTGGGTGAAGAACTCCCGCGCCGAGCGGCCCTGCTCCTTCGGACCGTATCCGCTCTTCTTCGCGCCGCCGAACGGGACGTGGGGGTCCGCGCCGGCGGATTCGGAGTTGATGTGCAAGATGCCGACATCGATGTCGTCGATGGCCTCGAGGGCGCGGGTGAGGTCCTGGGTGAAGATGGCGGCGGAGAGACCGAATTCGCTGTCGTTCGCCAGGCCGAAGGCGTCCTCGACGGTGCGTACTCGCCGGACCGCCAGGACGGGGCCGAACAGTTCCTCGCGCCAGACATCGGGGGTGTCCGAGGATAGCTCGAGGATGGTCGGGGGGACGAAATACCCTGTTGCCAACTCGCCGTCGGAGTAGTCGTGGCCGCCGGCGATGCGCCGCGACCCCTGCTCGATGGCACGCCCGATTCCGGCCCGGATCGAGGTCCGGGCGGCGGCGTTGACCACCGGTCCCATTTCGGTGCCGTCCTGCACGGGGTTTCCGACGTTCATCGCGTCGGCGCGTTTGCCGAGTTCGGCGAGGAAGTCCTCGGCGATGTCGTCGGTGACGATCAGCCGGGAGGTGGCGGTGCACTTCTGCCCGGTCGAGCGGAAGGCCCCGAACATCACCTGTTCGGCGGCCAGCTCGAGGTCGGCATCACCGAGGACGACGGCGGCGTTCTTGCCGCCCATCTCCGCCTGCACGGGGACCCCGCGGGCGGCGCCGGCCGCGGCGATCTTGCGGCCGACCCCGGTGGAGCCGGTGAACGTGATCGCGTCGATGCCGGGGTGTTCGACGATGCCGTTTCCGACAGCGCCGTTGCCGATCACCAGGTTCAGCACACCAGCTGGCAGGCCAGCGTCGGTGAGGGCTTGAGCCAGGCGCATCGCCAGCAGCGGCACGGTGCTGGCCGGTTTCCAGACCACGGTGTTGCCGTAGGTCAGGGCCGGGGCGATCTTCCACGCCGGGATGGCGATCGGGAAGTTGAAGGGGGTGATCACACCGACCACGCCGATGGGTTTGCGGGTGACCAGGATGCGTTCACCTCGTCGCGGCGAGGAGAAGACCTCGCCTGTGTCGCGGTCGGCGTCGTTGCCGTAGTAGCGCAGGATCTGGGCTGCGCGCAGTACCTCGCCGATGCCTTCGGGCTTGGTTTTTCCTTCTTCGCGGGCGAGTTCGGTGCCCCAGTCCTGGGCTGCGTTCTCCACGATGCCCGCGGCACGGACGAGGATCGCGCCCCGCTCGTGCGCGGGGGTGCGCGCCCACTCTCGCTTGACTCGTTGCGCCGCCGCGACGGCGCCGTCGAGCTCAGCGGTCTCGGCCAGTCGTCCCTGGGCGATGACGACGTTCGGATCGGCCGGACTGGTGCTGGCGATGGTGTCGCCGGCGCCGTCGAGCCACTGTCCGTCGACGAGATGGCGCAGTTGCGCGGGTGTGGTCATGTCGATTTCACCTCTGGTGCGGGATTGGTTTGCGAGAGTGGGCGGGCCGGTCAGCGGAAGGCTGCTTGCCCGGTGAGGGCCTTGCCGATCGAGAGCAGGTGCATCTCGCTGGTGCCCTCGTAGGTGAGGACAGACTCGAGGTTGTTGGCGTGCCGCAGCGGCGGGTATTCGAGGGTGATGCCGCTGCCGCCGAGCACCGTGCGGCACTCGCGGGCGATGGCGAGGGACTCGCGGACGTTGTTGAGCTTGCCGAGGCTGATCTGCTCCGGCAGTACCCCACCGTCGTCCTTCATCCGGCCGAGATGCAGGGCCAGCAGCAGGCCCTTGCCGAGCTCGAGGGTCATGTTCGCGAACTTCTCCTGGGTGAGCTGGAAACTCGAGAGCGGCTTGTCGAACACCTCGCGGGAGCCGGCGTAGTCGATCGCGGCTTCGAGGCTGTCCCGGGCCGCGCCCAGGGCCCCGAACACGATGCCGAAGCGGGCCTCGTTCAGGCACGACAGCGGTGCGCTCAGGCCGCGGGCCTCGGGCAACTGTGCGGACTCGGGGAGCCGCACGTTGTCGAGCACGAGTTCGGAGGTCACCGAGGCGCGCAGCGACAGCTTCTTGTGGATGTTGTTGGCGGTGAATCCCTTGGTGTCGGTCGGCACCAGGAATCCGCGGACACCCTCATCGGTCTGCGCCCAGATCGTGGCGACGTCCGCGAGGCCGCCGTTGGTGATCCACATCTTGGTGCCGTTGAGCACCCAGTCGCCGCCGTCGCGGCGGGCCCGGGTGCGCATGCCGGCGGGGTTGGAGCCGAAGTCGGGCTCGGTCAGGCCGAAGCACCCGATCGCCTCACCGGCGGCCAGTCGCGGCAGCCACTCCTGCTTCTGCTCTTCCGAGCCGTAGCGGTGAATCGAGAACATCGACAGCGAGCCCTGTACCGAGACGAAGCTGCGGAAGCCACTGTCCCCGGCTTCGAGTTCGAGGCAGGCCAGACCGTAGCTGACGGCATTGGTTCCGGCGCAGCCGTATCCGCCCAGGTGCATGCCCAGCACACCGAGCTGCCCGAACTCCTTGGCCAGTTCCTTCGGAAGCGTGGCAGATTCGAACCAGTCTTCGACATTCGGCTTCAGACGGGTGTCGACGAATTTGCGGACGGTAGCTGCGATGTCGCGTTCGTCCTCATCGAGGAGGTGGTCGATGCCGAACAGCTCGAGGGGGCGCAGCGGGCCGGTCTTCCGGGGCGCGGTCAGGGTGGTCATGAGGATGGTCGTCCTTTTCGACGTGAGGTATTACAGAGCGGCGAACGCTTCGCGGAGGACCGAGAAGCCTTCTACGAGGAGTTCGTCCGAGATCGACAGCGGCGGCAGGAACCGCAGGACGTTGCCGAAGGTGCCCGCGGTCAGGGTGAGCAGTCCGTGGGCGAGGCAGTACCGGTTGATCGCGGCGACGGCCTCGCGGTTGGGGGTCTTGGTGCCGGGCTGGACGAGTTCGATCGCCACCATGGCGCCGCGGCCGCGGATGTCTCCGATGATGTCGGTGGTGGCGGCGATGGCGCGCAGTTCGCGGAACATGATCTCGCCGATGGTCTGTGCCCGCTCGAGCAGGTGGTCTTCCTCGATGGTCTCGAAGACGCCGAGCGCGGCTTCGCAGGCGGCGGGGTTGCCACTGTAGGTGCCGCCGATCCCGCCGGCGTGCGCGGTGTCCATGATGTCGGCGCGACCGGTGACCGCTGCGAGCGGCATCCCGCCGGCCAGGCCCTTCGCGGTCACGATCAGGTCGGGCACGATGCCCTCGTGCTCAGAGGCGAACCAGGTCCCGGTGCGGGCGATGCCGGCCTGCACCTCGTCCGCGACGAACAGGATCCCGCGGTCGCGGCAGAAGTCGGCGATGCGCCGCAGGAACCCCTCGGCCGGGACGATGAATCCGCCCTCACCCTGGATCGGTTCGACCACGACGCAGGCCACCGCGTCGGCGCCGATCTGGGAATCGACGAGCATCTCGAACTGGGTGAACGCCTCGTCGGCCGCGTTCTCGGTGCCGCTCGGCCACCGGTACGGGTAGGCCATCGGTGCGCGGTACACCTCGGGGGCGAAGGGGCCGAATGTGCTCTTGTACGGCTGGTTCTTCGCCGTCATGGTCATCGTCATCAGGGTGCGCCCGTGGAACGCGTGATCGAAGGTGACCACCGCGGGCCGGCCGGTGGCCGCCCGCGCGTACTTGACGGCGTTCTCCACCGCCTCGCTGCCGGTGTTGAACAGGGCGGTGCGCTTCTCATGCTCGCCGGGGGTGAGCCGGTTGAGCGCCTCGGCGACCGCGATGTACGGCTCGTACGGGGTGGCCAGGAAACAGGTATGCGTGTATTTCGCCAGCTGCCGGATTGCGCGCTCGACCACCCGCGGTGCGGCGTTGCCGACGGTGGTCACCGCGATGCCGCTACCGAAGTCGATGAACGAGTTACCGTCGACGTCGACGAGGACTCCGCCGCCGGCGGCTGCGGTGTAGATGCTCGCGCCGCTGGTCAACCCCGCCGGGAGGGCGGAGGATCGGCGGGCGGCGAGTTCCTGGGACCGGGGTCCGGGTACCTCGGTGACGATTCGGCGTACCTGCTCGAGTTGCGGTCCGCCGACGGGTGTGTGCACAGCAGTCATGTCGTGTCCTCCAGTCGGGTTACCCAGGACTGTAGGAGCGACACCACCACGACGAACATGGCCCAGCCGTACATCTCGGAAGGACAAATTGTCCCATCGGGCTAACTCGGATTGGGCGTCGTCCCCCGCACACTTGCAGCATCGACCGAGTTGGAAGGAAGCTGCAATGGGCAACGGCGCCTCAACCGCAGATCAACTGACCACACCGCTGGCTGTGGACGTCAATGAAGCGATCGGACGGCTGCTGCTCACCAGCAGCGACCGCTCCGACACACCGCGAATGGTCTTTCTGTCCGACCTCGCTCGCGATGCCGCCGTCGAAGCGGTGATCCTCTGGCCCGGGACGACACCGCTACTCGCCGACGTCGCCACGGTGTTCGAGCACTTCGGGCTGCGTGTCGCCGACCGGGACACGCTACCGCTTCCCGAGGATCTGTCCGGCAGTGCGGTGTTGCACAAGTTCACCTTCCAGGCTCCGCAGGTGTGGCGCAGCCGGTCGCTGATCCTGGTGTCGGAGGCGTTCGAAGCGCATGCGCTGCACGGGTTCGAGATCGACGACTACGCGAAACTGATCGTCACGGCCGGGCTGTCGTGGCGCGACATCGTGCTCGTCCGTGCGGCCAGCCGATTCGTCCGCCAGGCCGGACTCGGATTGTCCGAGAGCTATGTCATCGACACCTTGCTGCGGCACACCGCGTTCGCCGAATCGCTCGTGCGGTACTTCGCGGCACGGTTCGATCCCGAGCTCGGCGACCGGGATGCGGTGATCGTCGATGCTGTTGCCGCCGTGCACGAACACCTCGATGCGGCAACGACCTTGGACGAAGACCGGATCATGCGGTCGCTGGAGTCGTTCGTCACCGCGTGCCTGCGCACCAACCGATACCAACTCGATAGCACCGGTACACCGAAGCCGTATAACTCGTTCAAACTCGACTCAAGCAAACTCGCCCTCACCGGCCCCGTTGTTCCTTACCGGGAGATCTACGTCTACGCCGACGACGTCGAGGGCATTCATCTGCGCAGCGGGGCCGTCGCGCGGGGTGGGCTTCGGTTCTCCGACCGCCCCGAGGATTACCGCACCGAAGTTCTGGGGCTGATGAAGACCCAGACAGTGAAGAACTCCCCCATCGTCCCGGTCGGCGCAAAAGGGGCCTTCGTTCGCAAGAACCCGGATATCAGCCCCGCAGAGGCGTATACGACGTTCATCCGGGGCCTGTTGGATGTCACCGACAACATCGTCGACGGTCGCACCGTCGCCCCGGAACGCACCGTCACCTACGACGGCCCCGACACCTACCTCGTGGTGGCCGCCGACAAAGGAACCGCGTCGTTCTCCGATCTGGCGAATAATATAGCCCTCGACGCCGGGTACTGGCTCGGTGACGCGTTCGCCTCCGGAGGGTCGAGCGGATACGACCACAAGGCGATGGGCATCACCGCCCGCGGCGCATGGGTCTCGGTGCGCCGGCACTTCGACGAGATCGGCATAGATGTCGACACCGATCCCCTCTCTGTCGTCGGTATCGGCGACATGTCCGGTGACGTGTTCGGCAACGGGATGCTGTTGTCCGAGTCTCTCGAGCTGGTCGCAGCGTTCGACCATCGACACATCTTCATCGACCCCGACCCGGATCCGGCACGCTCGTTCGCCGAACGCCAGCGCCTGTTCACCCTCCCCGGAACCACCTGGGATCACTACGACCGCAGCGCCCTGTCGGCCGGTGCTGGCATCTGGCCACGCACCGCCAAAAGGATCCTACTCTCGCCCCAGGCGCAGGAATTGCTCAATCTGCAGCAGAATCTGATCTCGCCGAACGATCTGATCAAGGCAATCCTGACCGCCCAAGTGGACCTGCTGTGGAACGGCGGCATCGGCACCTATGTCAAAGCGTCTACCGAAACCCATGCCGACGCCGCCGATCCGGTCAACGATTCGGTGCGTGTGGATGCCACCCAGCTGCGGTCCTCGGTGATCGGGGAGGGCGGCAACCTCGGACTCACCCAGCGGGCGCGCATCGAATACGCGCTCGGCGGCGGCCGGATCAATGCCGACTTCATCGACAACGCCGCCGGTGTCGCCACCTCAGATCTCGAGGTCAATCTCAAGATCGCGCTCGATGTCGCCGTCCACAGCGGACGGATCAACCAATCCGAACGCAACGCCCTGCTGGCGTCCTCCCGCCCGGATGTCGCCGATGCAGTGCTCTGCAACAGCGAAAGTCAGACGCTCGCAATCAGTCTCGCCGCCTCACAAGCCCCGCAACTGTTGAACCGTCACGAGCGTCTCATCGACAACCTCGAGCACAACAACGGCATCAACCGGGCCACCGAGGTGCTGCCGACGAAGAAGGAGTTGGTGTCGCGGACCCAGGCCGGGCTCGGGCTCACCCGCCCCGAGATCGCCATCCTGCTCGCCCAGTCGAAGAACGTGGTGCAACAGGACCTGCTCACTTCGTCCGTTCCCGACGAACCGGTCTTGGCGTCCGCCCTGTCGGCGTACTTCCCTACCCGGATCCGGGAACAGCTCCCCGAGGAGATCCGTGACCACCGGTTGGCGCGGGAGATCGTGGCGACGAAGATCGCCGACGACCTGATCAACCATGTCGGCCCCGGCCTGATCTACCAGCTCGACGAACGTCTCGGCGTCAAAACGCCGGCCGTCGCCCGGGCCTACGCCGTGGTCCGTGCCGTGTTCGACGTCGACGAGCTCTGGACGGACGCCGAACAACGCACCGACGTCACCGCAGTCGAGCGTTGGAATCTTCTGCACACCCTTCAGCACTTCATCGAGCACACCGCCTCGTGGATTCTGCGCCGCCGGCCCGCACCACTGGACGTCGAGACCGAGATCGCCCGGTACCGTCCCAGCGTTCGCGAGTTGGTCGCCGGTCGTCCCCGTCCGACCACGATCACCGAGACCACCGAGCGGTTACGGTTCCTCGGCGAGGTCTTCGACCTGATCGAGACCGCCCAGCATCGCGGCCGCCCCGTCGAGACGGCCGCGGCCATTCACACACGGTCGGATTCCGAACTCGGACTGACCTGGTTGACCCGCCGCCTCGACGATCACGTCACCACGAATTGGTGGGATGCGATGGCCGCCGCGACCGTGCGTGACGATTTGGCCGAGCGGCATCATGAGCTGGTCGGGGCAATCCTCGATCTCGACAGCGGCGGCGAGGACCAGATCCGTGTGTGGCAGGACCGCACCGCGGACGCCATCAGCCGTTTCACCCGCATGATCGCCGAACTCCGCCGGGACGGCGTGGTGGACGTCTCCCGGGCCTGCACCGCCAGTGCCGAGCTGAAGCTGCTGGTCCGAAGCACCGGTTCCGGCGGAGCCGAGGACACCGCCGCATGAGCGAGCCCCTTCAGCTACGCATCGGTGTTCTGCCCGGAGATGGGATCGGACCCGAGGTCGTGCCTGCCGCTGTGAGCGTCATCGACGCGGCAGTGGCGGCGCACCCCGAGGTGGCGCTTACCTGGCAGCGGTTGCCGATCGGGCACGAGGCCATCGCCGCATATGGGGAACCGATGCCCCCGGCGACACTGTCCGCCCTCGACGACCTGGATGCATGGATCCTCGGTCCGCACGACAGCGCCTCCTACCCGCAACCGTGGTGCGATCAGCTCACCCCAGGTGGCACCATCCGCAAACGGTTCGACATGTTCGCCAACATCCGCCCGGCTCGTGCCCTGACCGGAACCACCGCGGTCTCACCGACGATGGACCTGGTCGTGGTGCGCGAGAACACCGAGGGCTTCTACGCCGACCGGAATATGCACGCCGGGTCCGGCGAGTTCATGCCCACCCCAGATGTTGCGATGGCGGTCGGTGTCGTCACCCGCCGCGCGTGTGAGCGGATCGCCCACGAGGCCTTCCGCATTGCCCGCAGCCGCTGCGGATCTGTGACCATCGCCCACAAGGCCAACGTGCTGTCGATGACCACAGGTCTGTTCCGCGACGTCTGTCTCGAGGTCGCAGAGCAGTATCCCGAGGTTGCCGTCGACCATCACCACATCGACGCGCTCGCCGCCCACCTCGTCCGGCGCGCAGACAGTTTCGATGTCATCGTTGCCGAGAACATGTTCGGCGACATCCTGTCCGACCTGACCGGGGAACTGGCCGGCTCGATCGGAATCGCACCGTCACTGAACTCGTCGGAAACGAAGGCCATGGCCCAAGCCGCGCATGGCGCCGCACCCGATATCGCCGGGCTCGGCATCGCGAACCCGATCGCGGCGATCCTGTCCTCGGCGATGCTGCTGCGCTGGCTGGGCATCAAAGATGACCGTCCCGTCTGCGCCAAGATTGCGTCAACGATCGAGGATGCTGTCGAAAACGTCACCGCACAGGGAACTTTCACCGCTGATCTCGGTGGTGGCGCATCCACCGCAACCTTCGTCGATGCCGTCATCGCCACGATCACACGGTCCGAGAGCCGTGGTCGATCAATCATTGATCCATAACGGCTTCACTCACCACACCGTGCATTCCACAGAAAGGCTCACCCGTGACCATCGCGGAAACTCTGCCCGTCGACGACCCCACCGCCGGCTTCGAACGCGTCGCGGTGATCGGATGCGGAATCATGGGGTCCGGTATCGCCCAGGTCATGGCCACCACCGGGGCCGCGGTCACCGTGTGCGAGCTGGCCCCGGAGGCACTCGCGCACGGGAAATCGCGGGTGATCGCCGGTCTCGAACGCAGCGCAGCCAAGCGTGTGCTGGATCCTGCAGCGCACGAAAGGCCGTGCACTCGCTGTCCTGGACCACCGCTCTCGCCGATCTCACCGACTGCGATCTCGTCATCGAAGCTGTCGCGGAGATCGGAGAGGTCAAGGGACCTGTTCCGTCGGCTCGACGCGTTGCCGTTCGCTGACGGTGTCGTGTTCGCGACGAACACGTCGTCGGTTCCTGTCATCAAGCTCGCCACCGTGACATCACGACCCGAACGTGTGATCGGCTTGCACTTCTTCAACCCCGTTCCGGTCATGGACCTGGTCGAGATCATCCCATCGCTATTGACCAGCGATGACGTGCTCACCCGGGTGCGGGAGTTCGTCGACGTCAGCCTGGGTAAGACTGCGGTGACGGGCGCAGGACAAGGCCGGGTTCATCGTGAACGCCCTACTGATCCCCTACGTGCTCGATGCAATCCGGATGGTCGAATCCGGTGCTGCGACAGCAGTCGATGTCGACAACGCCATGCGCCTGGGATGCGCCCACCCGATGGGCCCGCTCGCCCTGGCGGATCTGATCGGACTCGACACCGTCGCGTCCATCGCCGAATCACTGCACCAAGAATTCGGAAAGCAGGACCAACTTCCCCCGGCACTGCTGCGTCGAATGGTCGACGCCGGCCTTCGGGGCCGGAAGACCGGTCGAGGGTTCCACCAGTACGCATAGCGGATTCCGACCAAGGACCACTCCACGCCATCGGTCTCCGAGACGTGCCGCATTACGCGCTCGGCCCCCGATGCGCTCGACAAGGATGAAAGCACGAAGTGGTGAACAGTTCGGACCGCGCCTGCCGCACCTCGTCGCGGCCGCCGACGCTACGCCAGGTCGCCGACCGGGCAGAGGTGCACCCGTCGACCGCGTCGCGGGTGCTGCGGCGGGCGCGTCCCCTCGACGAATCACCCACATCGGATCGTGTGCGCAGGGCCGCAGCCGAACTGGGATATCGAACGCACCTCGCAGCCGCGAGCTTGCGCACCCAACGAACGATGAGCCTCGGAGTCGTCCTATCTCGTCTGGTCGAACCGGTGCTCGACATCTTCGAGGGAATCGAGACCGCGGCCACCGCTGCGGGGTACTCCTTGCTGGTTGCAGCGCCCACCGACGATATCGCCGCACAGCGACGTTCGCTCGACCTGCTCTCCCGCGGGAACGTCGACGGTGTTCTCATATGCCGGCCCGAGGCATGCAACTCGATAGAGATCGCTGGGGCGCTGCTCCAGGACATCGCACCAGTTGTCCAACTCGGCAGCTCCACACTGCCGGGTGTACTAAGTGTCTGTGACGACCACGTCCTCGCCGGCCAACTCGTAGGACGTCATCTGCGCGAGCGCGGCTTCGTCGACATCGCAATCATCGGATCCGGGGCCGAACCCCCCACCACACTCGGTCTCCTCGACGGGTTTCGCGCGGCGCTGCCAGCCGCTCGGATTTCTCACTGGCACTGCCACACCAGAGGCGTCGACGACCAGCTCACTGACCGGCTGGCCACCAATCCACGACCCGGCGCAATCCTCGTGACCGAATTCGACCATGTCCTACCGGCGATCACCGCGACCCAACGTCACAACCTCCGCATTCCCGAAGACCTCGCGATCATCAGCTATGGAGACTCCGCGCTGTTCCCCTGCCTGCCGACTCCGCTCACCAGCATCCGACCAGCAACGCACGCGATCGGCGAAGCGGGAGTCGCTCTGCTCCTGAAGGGAATTGCAGGGCATCGCATGGTCTCCACTGACCTACCAGTCGACCTCATCCACCGCCGGTCGACCTGACACAGATGCTTCACCACACCACGCACCCCCGCTGCCGATATCTCTCCGAATCGGTGCCCACACCGCCGTGTTAGAGATGAGAAGGAGTCCCCGTGAGAGAGGCACCGTCCTCGACCCACTCCCGCGTCGAGTCCTTGACCCACAACCCGGCCTGGGCCGCCTCCGCCGCCTGCCGAGAAGCCGATGCCTCGATGTTCTTCGCCCCCGAGGGGGAACGCGAAGCGGCCCGGCAACGCCGCCAGACCCAGGCGCAGGCCATCTGCCAAGACTGCCCCGTGCTCGCGCTGTGCCGCGATTACGCCCTGGCGACCGATGAGCCGTACGGGATCTGGGGCGGCATGACCGAACTCGACCGCCGACGCCACAATCGCCGCCGCGGGCGCGGCGGTCATCGCCTTTCGCGCGTCGGCAAACCGAGATCACAACCTGTGCCGCACTGGGCTTCCGGCAACGTACGGGATCACCTGATCCAGCCGGGCACCCTACAGTCGTGTCCGACAACGTAGTGCCGTAGTCGGGGTCGTCATGCCGGTCCGCCGGTGTGGCCGAGGAACGCGAACTGGGAACGAGATTCTGCGCGGCCCCATCCTTTTCCCGTCACCAGGTCGCGACCAGCGGAAATAGCGTTTGCTCATTGCCGACACCGCCCCTCGGCGTGGCATTTATGACGGGTTCCACGGCATGCCCGGGCTCGGGACCTGGCGGACTATCCTGGGTGAAGCGTGTCAGAGGTGGGGCAGGCTCGTGGCGGACGACCCTTGGGCCACGCAGCGCGAGCCGGACATCGTGGTCGAGTTGGCCGCGGCCGGCTTCGACGAAGCCGTGGAGATCGGACGCGGGGGTTTCGGGGTCGTCTACCGCTGCCTGCAGGACGAACCTCCACCGCACCGTCGCCGTCAAGGTCCTCACCTCTGATCTCGACCCTGAGAACCTGGCCCGCTCGTGCGAGAGCAACGGGCGATGGGCCGCATGTCCGGCCACCCGAACATCGTCGACCTCTATCAGGTCGGGGTCACGGGCCGGGGCCGTCCCTACCTGGTTATGCCCTATCACGCCCACGGTTCCCTCGATGCACGGATCCGCCGGAGTGGCCCGGTCGGCTGGGCGCAGGCCCTGCGACTCGG
Organism: Rhodococcus sp. MSC1_016; assembly: GCF_023667485.2. Lineage (NCBI taxonomy): Bacteria > Bacillati > Actinomycetota > Actinomycetes > Mycobacteriales > Nocardiaceae > Rhodococcus > Rhodococcus sp. MSC1_016. Next base: position 6,595,294 of record NZ_JAMOZI020000001.1, on the reverse strand, counting down.
TATCAAGATCGCAGGGGCCCTCGAGACCGCCCACTGCGTCGGCACCCTGCACCGCGACGTCAAACCCGCGAACATCCTGCTGACCGACTACGACGAACCGCAGCTCACCGACTTCGGTATCGCGCGGATCGCCGGCGGCTTCGAGACGACCACGGGAGCGATCACGGGTTCACCGGCGTTCACCGCCCCTGAGGTGCTCGAGGGACGGCCGCCGACGGTCGCCTCGGACGTCTACAGTCTCGGGTCGACGTTGTTCTGTGCGCTCACCGGCCACGCCGCGTTCGAGCGGCACAGCGGTGAGCAGGTTGTCGCCCAGTTCCTGCGGATCTCGAGACAACAGGTCCCTGACCTGCGTGAGAGCGGTATCCCCGACGACGTGTGCGCCGCGGTGGAACGTCCATGTCCCGCCCCGTGGAGAAGCGCCCGGCCGGCGCCGCCGAACTCGGGAACGAGCTTCGTGAAGTGGAACGACGCCACGGCCTCACCATCGACGACCTGCACATTCCCGCTGTTCGCGTCGGCGATAACATCGCCTCGGAATTGGGGACGACCGAGGCCGCACCGTCGCGATCGTCGCCTGCGGTGCCGCGCGGAGATGTCAGGCAATCCCCGCCCACTCCACCGGCCCCGATGACCAAGTTCCGCCCACCCACGACGACCCGGCAGCTGGTGCGCCGCGATCGGCTCCTCGCCGTGCTGAGGGCTGGCGCCGAGCGCCGGTTGATCCTGGTCCACGCACCCGCGGGATTCGGGAAGAGCAGTCTGCTCACGCAGTGGCGCGACGAGTTGGTCGCCGCCGGGATCGCCATGGCCTGGTTGACGGTCGATCGGGATGACGACAACGCGGTGTGGTTCCTCTCGCACCTCGTGGAGGCGATCCGTCGAGTACGACCGGACGTGGTCGGTGACCTCGGACAGGCCCTCGAGGAGCAGGGGCAGGCGGTCGAGCGGTTCGTGCTGACCTCGCTGATCAACCGGGTCCACGACAGTGGTGACCCGCTCGTCGTCGTCATCGACGACTGGCATCAGGTGACCGCCGCCGAGCCGATTGCTGCGATGGAGTTCCTCCTCGACAACGGCTGTCATCATTTGCGGATGGTGGTGTCCACCCGTAGCTGGTCGAACCTTCCGTTGAGCCGGCTGCGTGTACGTGGCGAGTTATGCGAGATAGGCCCCCAGGACTTGAGTTTCGACTTCCCCGAGTCGCGGCGATTCTTCGGTGACCCGGGGCCGATTACGCTGTCCGATTCCGAGGTGGAGGATCTGCAGGCGTCGACGGACGGCTGGGTCGCGGCGCTGCAGCTGGCGTCGTTGTCGCTGCGGGATGCCGGCGACGCGGCGAGTCTGCTCGAACAATTCCGGGAAGGCGACGCCACCTTGGCTGAGTACCTCGCCGAGAACTTCCTCGATTCCCTCGAACCGGACCTACTCGGTTTCGTACTCGCTACCGCCGTCCCGGACAGGGTGTGCGGCGATCTGGCGTCGACGCTGGCCGATGTCCCAGACGGCGCGGCGCGGCTCGAGCAGGTTGTCGCCCGCGATCTGTTCCTGGAGCGCACCCGGCGACGACCGCCACTGGTACCGCTATCACAATCTGTTCGCACAGGTGCTCAGGCAACGTGCTCGAACGCGATCAACCCGGCCGGATCGCACAGTTGCATCACACAGCGGCCGCATGGTTCCAGAAACGCCGCATGCTCGGTGAAGCCCTCGACCACCTTCTCGCCGCCGGTGACCGGCAAGGAGCGCTGGAGATGCTCGAGCATGACGACCTGTACCTGCTCGATCGGTCGCAGATGTCGACACTGCTCGGTCTGATCGCGAAGCTGTCGGCGGACCTGGTGCCGTCGAGTCCGCGGCTGCAACTCGCGATCGGGTGGGCCACACCGAGCTGCAGCGTATCGATGTTGCGGTCGAGGCCCGGCGTCATGCGCTCGAGCCGCTCGACCTTCTCGATCTCCCCGCTGACGTGCCTTCGCGGATGCGGGTGGAAGCCGATGTCCTACAAGCCGACATCGACGCCACTACCGACCGGGTCGCAGCGATTACGGAGTTGGTCGACGAATGCCTGACCAACCCCGCCAAGCAGCATCCGTTCGTGGTGTCGATGGCCGCACTCCTGGCCACGGTCGCCGACACCTACGAGTTCCGCTTCCGCAATGCCTATCGCAGACAGACGTTGGGCCGCTCCGTACCACAGCAAGACCATGGGACCGTATACCGTGGCCTATGGGTACTGTTTCGCCGGTCTGGCGAAGGCCGAGCAACTCGATTTCGCAGGGGCCACGGAGTTGTATCGCAGGGAATTTCAGCTCGTCCGCGAAGCCGGCAACACCCAGTCTCAACACGCCCGGGTCACCCGGGCTCTGCTCGCCGAAATGCTGTACCAGCAAAACCGAATCGACGAGGCCGACGAGTTGCTCAGCGAAACGTTCGACCCTGCAGCGCTCGGTGGAGCACCGGATTTCATGATTCGTCACTATTGTCTCCGGGCGCGAATTCTGTTTGCCCGCGGCGACCACGACGGCTCAGCGAACGAGCTCGACGCAGGTATTCGGACCGCAGACAGATTCTCGCTTCCGCGGCTGCGTGCGGCCGTCGACAACGAACGAATCCGGCTCGGTCTATTACCCCGCCACGGATTCGTCGCAGTCACACGCGCGGCGCGTCCGGCACCAGTCGATGGAATCGAACAAATCGCCGCACAACTAGAGGACGAGACGGCAATCCTGTTGCAGCTTCGCACGGGCGATCCCGCATCGCTCGAGCTCGCCGGCGACTGGGCAACGGCGTGGGTGCATACGCTCGACGGAACCGGCCGTGAACTGGCGCGGCTACACGCCATGAGACTGCTGGTGTCGTGTCTGCGGGCCGCCGGCCGCCGGCCGCCGGCCGCCCCGCCGACGCCGAGGCAGCGCTGCTTCCCGTCGCGGCGCAGTGCGCCAGGCACGAGATGATCCGATTTCTGGTGGACGGTGAACCAGACGTCCTCGCCGCCGCCACTTCCCTGCGGACACATCTGGCCGAGCGGAGCGGGCCACCCGGCGGGTGTCCCGACCTGCCGAACACCTTCCTCGACACCGTGCTTGCCGCCGCTGGCTGACCTTCACGCGGTGCGGAAAACGCCGGACTCGCTACGCCCTGCCACACCGAGTCGGCGACGGCTTGCGACCGACCCATTCCCTGCAGGCCAGATGTCACCCCCGCCTGACCGCGGCCGCTCCTCCCAGTTCGTTACGACTGCAATGCAACCTCCCTGGCTGACAGGAGTCCGTCTGCTCCGACCGGTGCCGACAGGTCACCGTAGAGCTGGGGACGCCGTTGCCTCAGCAGCGGGAATGCGTCTCGGACTGAATCGACCATGCTCAGATCCACTCGCGTAGTCACCACAGTTTCGGTATCGGATGCCGTAGCGATGACCGTCCCCCAGGGGTCGACGACCATCGAACGCCCAACGAACCCAATTCCGCTACTCGGGTCGATACCCACCTGGCCGGACCCGATGACGAAGACCTGGTTCTCCACGGCGCGAGTTCGAAGCATGAACTCCCAATGGTCCACGCGCGGCGCCAAGAAGGCCGAGCAATTGACGATGATCCGTGCACCTCTCAATGCCAGAATTCGGTAGGGCTCGGGGAACCGCAGGTCCGAGCAGATCGTGATCCCGACTGGCCCGAGCACCGTGTCGAATACAGGTAGTTCGTTGCCTGCGGTGACCTTCGACGATTCGATGATCGGCGCCTTGAGGTCAGCGCGACCTGGTGCATCGAAGAGGTGGCTTTTGTCGTAGGTCCCGACAATCTGTCCTGACGGATCTATCAGCGGTGCCGTATTTCGTACTTCGCCGTCTTCTGTCCGCCAGTAGATCGAACCCACGATGTACAAGCCATGCTCGGCAGCCTTTTTCGCCAACCGGACCATCGTTGGACTCGTGCTGTCCTGCACCAGCTTCTGGTAGGCGTCCGCACTGGAGTACCCCAATCCCATCCATACTTCGGGTAACACAACCAGCTGTGCACCCTCCGCGGCCGCGCGGTCGATCAGCGTCAAACACTTGTCGACCGTCCCGTCCAGATCGAAATCCGACGACGTGAACTGCACGATCGACACTACAATAGAATTCATCTCATTCATCCTTCGTCAACTTGTTTTGTTCTACCCAGGAGTGAAGTGTCACAGGGCCACTCGTGACACACCCTCACTCGAAATCGGCTTGCCTGTGCATGGACCGCTTGAAGGTTTCGGGCATCACGAGCGTGACAGTGAAAACGAGGGCTGCCACCACAGCGGTATAGATCGCCGGTGCCAAGAGACTTCCCGTTGTGTCGACGAGCCAAGTGGCTACGAGCGGAGCAGTTCCACCGAAGAGCACGTATGCGCAGTTGTAACCAATTGCCGAACCGGAGAACCGCACCTTCGTCGGGAACATCTCGAGGAACTGAGCGCCCACCGGACCGAAGAAGACACTGAGGCACATGGCAAGCAGGCTTTGTCCCGCGATGGCCCCGAGGAGCGTGCCAACCCCGGCCAGCATGTATGCCGGGACAGCCGCGACCGCGGACAGCAGGGCGCCTACTGCGAGCACACGCTTTCGTCCCAGTCGATCGGACCAGCCGGCGGTGAGCGGGGTCATCACAAACGCGATGAGAATCGCGATCGAATTGGATATCAACGCCTGATTGCTTGTGAGGCCGACACTAACTTTGAGGTACGAAACGAAATATCCGGTGAGACTGTAGAAACCAAGCCCCGACAGGGATGCGACCGCGAAGGTGTAAAACAGCGGCCGCCGGTAGTCGCGAAGCACAGCGAGGGCCGGGGAACTCTCGATTGCCTTACTCTCCTTTACTGCCTCGAACGACGGGGATTCCGCAACCCGGCTCCTGACCCAGAGTCCGACAAATGAGATGACACCACCGAGTAGGAAGGGGATTCGCCAACCCCAGGAGGCATACGCGTCGTCGCTCATGAGGTTCGTCAGAAGAAGGATCAACAGCGCGGCAACGATTGGCGGGACATTGGCGAACGTGTAGGTGAGACCCACGTAGAAGCCGCGCCGCGAGTTCGGTGCGTGTTCGGCCACGAGCGAGTTCGAGCCCATCGCCTCCGCGCCCGCCGACAGTCCCTGCAAAAGCCGACATGTCACCAGAAGAATCGTGGCGGCGACTCCGATCTGGGCGTGTGTGGGAAGCAATCCCATCACGAGTGTCGCTCCACCCATGATCGCGATGACCACCGACAGCACACCTTGCCTTCCCGCGCGGTCACCGAGGTGCCCAAACACGACTCCACCAAGAGGTCGCATGAGGAAGCCGACCGCGTAGACCGCGAAGGTCGACAGCAATCCTGCGACGGGACTTGTGCTGGGGAAGAACAGTTCCGCGATGATCGTTGCCGAGTACGCATAGACCACGAAGTCGTACCACTCGACGAACTGTCCCATTGCCGCGGACGAGACCACCCGACGTAGCCCGCTGTGGTTCCGCTGTACCGCCGAGCCGGGAGGTGCAGATATTTCGGTCATGCCGTGACTCCTCCGTCAAAACGTTTTGACGAACCGTATGGCGGTGAGTCGGGGTTGTCAATAGTCCAGTCTGCGGAAGATCGGGTGCCGAGCCATCAGCGATAATGGAATGGTGACCCTTTCCGGAAGACCCACAATCCACGATGTCGCCGAACGCGCAGGCGTGTCGATCAGCACTGTTTCCCATGTCTTCAGTGGTCGACGCACAATCTCAGCACCTACCGCCGAAAGGGTCCGACAGGCGGCCTTAGCCATTGGCTACGAAGCCAATCCTGCTGCCCGGTCGCTACGCACAGGCAGCCACGGCATACTGGGGTTAATCCTCCGACCGCGTGATGCCATCAGCGGATCCTTGGCTGGTTCGGAGACTTTCACCCGGTACTCCGGCGCGGTTGCCGCTGCAACCCTTGCAACAGGTCGAGGACTCATCCACGTACCTGATCTATTGGACGCAGATTCGGCCCGCGTCCCGATGGACGGATGCATCGTAATGGGGCCATACGCCCGTGACCCCATCTACGCCGAATTGGAACGTCGCTCGATTCCGGCGGTATCCGCCGATGTAGACCCATCGGACGCCCGAAACCCATGGTCGATTCGAATCGACTGGCCCGGTGCAGTCCGGAGCATCCTCGAGGCGTTGCACACGACCGGCGCACGGCGAATCGTCTACATCGGCGGAACGGAGAACAACGCCTGGAATCAGTTCTCTCGGGAAGCCTATGAAGGCTGGTGCAAACGTCGCGGACTTGAATTCCAAAGCAAGCAACTTTACGAAGGCGAGGGTATTGCCGGCGCACGTGCAGTGGCAGGCGAGCTACTCGATCTCGGACCATCGCGACGACCTGATGCTTTCGTCGTTGGTGCGACACGATTCGCGGTAGGCGTAGCGGAGGCCGCGAGCGTACATAGCATGTCGATACCCGACGATGTACAGATCGCCTCGCTGACTGATAGCGACCTCGCGCGACTCCATGAACCACCGTTGACTGGTCTCGACCTACTGACCGAAGATCTGGGAGTCGCGTCAGTCAAACTCCTCCTGCACCGCATTGACGGTTCCGCTCCGCCTCGCCGCCAGAAAACGATCAAGCCAGTTCCCCGGTTCCGAGCATCGACAAGAGTCGATTCCTGACACGAGTCACTTGATCGTCCGGAGCTGTATGCAGTATAACGTATTTCAAACTGCACATGGACCGGGTGCCAATGACGGCGAGATTGACCACCCAGGCTGACGCGGGAGTCTACGAGGTCGAAGGGCTCGAATAGACCAACTCGCGGATGACTTGGTGGCCGGCACAGACTCTCGGCACCCGGATGGCGTACCGAGATGGTCGACCGCTTCGCGGTCTGGCAGGACGTCACAGCGACCGACGCCGCCGCCTGAAAGTGGACGTCCCGGCGACGTACCGTAGGTGTCATTCCCCCCCAAATAGACTGTACTGCTAGATTGTTCAACTAATGTGACAGTGCCGGTGGAGCAGGTTCAGGCCGGGTTCAGGCTGGGTTCAGGCTGGGATGCACCTCGAACAGGTCGCCGAGACGTTGGGGCTGCACCGCAAGAACTTCTTCGGGTGGGTCGCGAAGTTCCGCGCCGGGGGCTGGGAGGCGCTCGAAGCGAAATCGGTGTCCGGCCGACCTCCCACCTTGACCGGCGGTCAGCTGGCGAGGCTGTATTCGATCATCGTCGGCACCGGTCCGCGTCAACTCGAGTTCGAGTTCGCCCTGTGGACGCGGAACATGATTCGCGAGGTGATAGGCCGCGAGTTCGGGGTCACGATGTCCGAGGTCACCGTCGGCCGTTGGCTCAAAACGATGGGATTGTCCCCGCAGAAACCTCTCTACCGGGCGTATCAGGCCGACCCTGAGGCCGTCGCAGTGGAAGAGCGCGACGTTCCCGAAGATTCAGAAGCAGGCGAATGGCGAAAGCGGCGATCTACTCCACCGACGAGGCATCCGTGCGCAGCGACTACCACGCCGGCACCACCTGGGCGCCGGTCGGGCACACCCCGGTCGTTTCGGTGACAGGGCCGGTTCTCGGTGAACATGATCTCCGCGATCAGTGCCAAAGGTGCTCTGCGGTTCTCGATCATCGACGGCACCCCTCACCGCAGCGAAGTTATCAGAGTGCATTGATGGTTTTCCGGAGCTCACCCGAGTGCATCTTTGACCGCAAGATGTAGTGGTCGCGGTTGCGAAGCATCTTCGACTCCATGGCAGTGAACTTTCTTGGCGACTTCGCGATCGGTGCCCGCTGTGACAGCACCCGCACCCCGGCCCCCAGGTAGTACGCGAGCGCGACCGGGGAGGTCGCGTGGGGTGTCCGAGGTCGGCGAGGGTCTGCTCGGCGTCCGGGGCGGTTCGCCGTCCAACCCTGTGGCTCGCGCTTGGCGTCGGCTCACCCGGGTGGGGTCATGCGAGGGCGAGAACTCGGGAACGTGCCTCCAGGTAGCGGGCGAGGAGGTCGGGCATCTCGGCGTCCGGGTGCGCGGCTTCGGGAGGTTCTTCGCGCTGATGATCGTCTGATCGACCGCGGCGACTTGCCGGCGGCACTCGCCGAGTGCCGCCGGTGTGACGGTGTCGGCGTCGAGCCGGTCGGTGAGGTACCGAATCGACTGATCCAGGCCCAGACCCGGGTTGCGGGTGCCGTTTCCGGCCCTGCGGGTTTCGACTATCTGCCACCACGCGTCCAGCTCGGCCAGCACCGCGGGATCGGCGACCGCGATCCGCAACGCCCGATCGAGCGACTGCGGATCAGTGAGATCAACCTCATCCACACCTGCTGCGCGGGTGAGGATCTGGCCGAGCTGGTGGTTGGCGAGATCGTCGCCGCGGCTCCACCAGTACGACACCATCACGTGCACCTTGCTCGCCGCGGCCAGCTCCCCCATCAGACCCTGTTCCCTTCAACGCAAGACGAAAAATGTTCAAGATCATCCTCACAGCCCGGCAACCCCTTCGGAACTCCGGAGCGGGGACGCGGGGCGGTGGGTCAGGCTGTGCGGCGGGCGGTGTGGGCCACAGCGCACATCGGGCACCACGTGCGCTCGCCGACGATTCATCCGTTCGTTTCGGCGAAGGCCACCGCCTCGGGCCGGCTGGCGACGGCAGCGGCGAAGGTGCGCTCACACAGATCGCACCGCACCGTCCAGCCACGCTGCCCGTGGATCGCACCAACATATGAACAGTCATGTCACCCCCGCGACTTCGTCACTGTGCCCACAGCATGGCACAACCCGTCCGACAGTGGTGGCCCACGCAGGCCAGGGCCCCGGCCGTCACATCCGAATCATCACCCAGATGACGAACAGGTCGTAGATGCCGTGCGTCATGATCGCCGGCCACAACGACCGAGTTATCCAGGAGCAGAACCAGATAGCCACACAGCGTCGTAAGGACATTCACGGTGCGGTATTCGACGTGGCTCGAGGAGAACCTCGCTAGGCCGAAATCGGCCCCGAGTCCATGGCCTCGACACCGAGCAGCGCGCCAGCTTCGCGATCCGGTCACCGCCCTGCACCGCTGAGAATCATCCCGAAATTGGGGCGTGTCATCTGAGCAGCTCAGGGCGCATTCTTGGCCATTTCAGGACTCGACCGGGACGAGACGTTCAAGTTTGCAGTGGAATGGGTAGGTCCCCGGCGCGCTGAGAACCGACTCGATCAGAGCTTCGTCGCCGTCAATGCTCACAATCGTGGACACCGAGGTGCCCTCGGCATGAACCTTGACTTTGTCGCCGACCTTCAGACCCGCGCGGGTTCCCGGATTCTCGGTGATAAGACATGACTAAACCGTCCGGTTTCGGTGTGCAAGCTGCCGATATCTGCCGGGTTCGCTTCGATCTTGCTCCGACTGCCACATCGGGGCGCGCCAAACGCTGTGCCGATAGCCGATCGTCCAGCGGAATCGAACAGCTCGGCCTGACATCCCTTTCCTGCCGCTCGGGACTGCCGCCCCGAAATTTAGTAGTACCGGATGGTTTACCTAACCGTTTGGTACTGCTAGATTCGGTGTTCGCGCCGTCCCGATGACGGCGCCTCTCAGGATCGAGGTAGGCGCGATGTGGCATTACCGGATATTCGAATGTCGGCACACCCGACCTGGCGGACGCGGCTATAAGGACCGATCGACCGCCCAGCCCCCACGTGCACGGATAGCGCACCCACTACCCCCTCACACACTGGTTGAACGCTGATCTCCACAGACTCGCAGCGATTCGCATCCGCGAAAGACTACTCATGACTACCTCCGTGAACTATCAGGGCAATATCGCCGTACTTGACCTCGGCGACGGCGAGAACCGCTTCTCTTTATCCGGGAACACTGCAGTCGAACGCCACCTCGACGAAATCCAGGCGGGCTCCTCCCCGGCGTTGGTGACGACAGCCGGAGGAAAGTTCTATACCAATGGCCTGGACCTTGAATGGCTTGTAACACAATATGTTCGAATGGCGCGGTACGTCGGGGGCGTTCAGTCCCTGCTCCTTAGAATTCTGACTTTCCCACTACCGACAGTGGCAGCTGTCAACGGCCACGCGTTCGGTGCCGGCGCGATGTTCGCCGTTGCCCATGACTCCCGGCTCATGCGATCCGACCGGGGCTATCTCTGCTTCCCGGAGGTGGATTTCAGGCTTCCGTTCTCGCCTGGAATGGCGGCTCTCATCCGATCGAAACTGGACCACCGGACCGCGATCACTGCCATGACGAGTGGGCATCGCTACGGCGGCACCGAGGCTCGTGCGCACGGATTGGTCGACCGCACCGCCCCGGCCGACGGTGTCCTCGATACCGCGCTCGAGGTTGCCACCCCTCTGTTGGGGAAGGATCCCGACACCCTGGGGACGATCAAGGCAACCGTCTTCGCCGCGGCGGTCACTGCCCTCGGCTAATTGCAGGGGTGACCGGACCGCGGCACCCGGCAGCGTCGACCGCTTTCGGTGTCCGCTTTGGTCGCCTGATCACAACCGTCTCTCACCTCGCCGAAATGGAAGGTACATCCGTGAGTTTCACCAGCCCACACCCCGACGTCGTCATCCCCGAATCGAGTCTGTACGACGTCCTTTTCGGCACCTTGTCCGAGGAAGAATTGCAACGGACCGCTTTCCGCGACCGGAGCTCAGGTACAACCGTCGAGTATCGCGACCTGGTTGCACGCGTTGATGCGGTAGCCGGCGCACTCACCGCCCAAGGCCTGACTGTCGGCGATGTGGTCGGGCTGCACGCCCCGAACTCACCGGAGTTCGCGGTCGCGTTTCACGGCATCCTGCGCGCAGGAGGGACTGCGACCCCCATCAATGCGCTCTACACCGCAGAGGACATCACCAAACAGCTGACCGACTCCTCGGCGTCGTTCCTTTTCACCACGTCGGCGCTCCTTCCTCAGGCGTGGTCCGCGGCGCGCGCTGCCGGAATCGGCGCAGACCGAGTCCTGGTTCTCGATGGAACAGGCGACGAACACCCGTCACTACAACAAATGCTGGCACAACAGATTCCGGCACCCAGGGTTGATTTCGACCCGGCAACGCATCTCGCAGTGTTGCCATACTCGTCCGGGACCACGGGCCGTCCGAAGGGCGTCCGGCTCACCCACCGCAACCTGGTCGCCAACCTCTGCCAAATTCAGCCATGGCTCGGAATCACTCCGCAGGAACGTGTCCTGGCCGTCCTTCCGTTCTTCCACATCTACGGATTGACCGGGGTGCTGAACGCAACACTGCATCAGCGAGCCACGCTCGTCACGATGCCTAAATTCGATCTGGTCGAGTTCCTCCGTACCGTTTCGGAAGAAGAATGCAGCTACATCTACATCGCGCCGCCCGTCGCTGTGGCCATGGCCAAGAACCCCGTCGTCGATGACTACGATCTATCGAGCGTCCGAGTGATGCTGTCGGGCGCGGCCCCACTCGACGACAACCTGGCTCGAGTGATCGAGAAGCGGCTGGGCTGCAAGGTCCTGCAGGGATTCGGAATGAGCGAAATGAGTCCTACTAGCCACCTCATTCCTCTCGAGAGAGACGACATCCCCCGCAACTCAGTCGGGTTGACCATTCCCAACATGGAGTGCAAGCTGATCGATCCGGCCACCGGCGAGGAGATCGCGTATCCGGCCGAGGGGGTGTCGAAGCCTGGTGAGCTGTGGTGCAAGGGCCCGAACATCATGGCCGGATATCTCGGCAACGACGAAGCAACCGCCGAAACCATCGATGCGGACGGCTACCTACACACCGGCGACATCGCGACCGTCGATTCGAAGGGCGTGGTGACGATCGTGGACCGGATGAAGGAACTGATCAAGTACAAGGGTTATCAGGTGCCACCCGCCGAACTCGAGGCGCTGCTGCTCACCCACCCGCAGATCGCCGACGCCGCCGTCATCGGAGTGTCGAACGGCGAGGGTGAAGAGGTGCCGAAGGCGTTCGTCGTCAAGCAGCGGGGCGCCGAACTGGACGAGGCCGCGGTCATCGCGTTCGTCGCCGAGCGGGTGTCCCCACACAAGAAGGTCCGCAAGGTGCAGTTCATCGACATCGTGCCCAAGTCCGCGGCGGGCAAGATTCTTCGCAAAGACCTCCGGGCTTCGGAAGCCGGCTCACTTGTGCAGTGACAATCACTTTCCGTGCAGTGACAATCACTTTCCCGAACTGACTTTCCGGCAAGGAGTACCCATGAGCCTGCCCCCCATTCTTCAAGACCGGCTTCGCCTGCCCGTGGTCGCGTCGCCGATGTTCATCGTCTCGGGTCCCGAGTTGGTGATCGCCCAATGCACGTCGGGCATCGTCGGATCGTTCCCCTCCCTCAACGCCCGCCCGCAGCCCGTCCTGCGGGAATGGCTCACCCGCATCACCGAAGACCTCGCCAAGCACGACGCCAACAACCCCGAGACCCCGTCCGCTCCGTACGCGGTGAACCTGATCGTCCACAAGAGCAACGACCGTCTCGACGAGGACCTCGCGACCATCGTCGAGTTCGAGGTCCCGATCGTCATCACGTCCCTTGGCGCCCGCGCCGACGTCAACGACGCCGTCCATTCCTACGGCGGCATCGTCCTCCACGACGTCATCAACGACACGTTCGCGAAGAAGGCGGTGGAGAAGGGTGCCGACGGCCTGATCGCCGTCGCCGCGGGTGCGGGCGGACACGCGGGCACCCTGTCGCCGTTCGCGTTGCTGCAGGAAATCCGCGAATGGTTCGACGGACCGGTCCTGCTGTCGGGCTCGATCGCCCACGGACGTTCGGTCCTCGCCGCGCAGGCCGCAGGCGCCGACCTCGCCTACATCGGCTCCGCGTTCATCGCCACCGAAGAGGCCAACGCAGACCAGGGCTACAAGCAGATGATCGTCGACTCCTCCGCGTCCGACATCGTGTACTCCAACCTGTTCACCGGCGTGCACGGCAACTACCTCCGCGGCAGCATCGAGGCCGCCGGACTCGACCCGAACAACCTCGCCGTGTCGGACCCGACCGCCATGAACTTCGGTGTCGGCGAGGACGCGGACAAGAGCACGAAGTCGGAAGCCAAGCCCTGGCGCGACATCTGGGGCGCCGGGCAGGGCATCGGCACCGTCGACGCCGTCGTCCCGGCAGCGGAGATCGTGAAGCGCCTCACCCGCGAGTACGCGGCCGCGAAAGATCAACTGCTACAGCAGGACTAGGGTCTTCCAGTCGAGATCGACTCCAGCTCGGCCATGCCGGGCCGGAGTCGATCTCGCCCATCGGAATCGGAGACAGAACCGATACGGCGCAGGGTCGTTACCCTTTGCCGAACCAGGGGAAACGACGTGCGTGTCGGTTCTCGGTCACCGGACTCTTGGACGGGCCACCAGATCGACAGTGGACTGGAAGGCCCGATCGACCCGGTCGCGGTCCCTGGTCATGATGAGATCCAGCTGCAGACCACGCACTTGCGCCAAGACGAGCGTCGACATTGTCGAGGCTTCGTCGGGCGGCCACCCTTCTTGTCCCAACCGCTCTTCGACGGGCAGGAGCCAGTCGTTGATGATCGACTGCACGAGCCGCCCCCCACGGTCGGGTTCCCGCGCCGTGCGCCCGACAAGCTCAAACAGCAATACGAACTGGCGTTGCTCCCGCGGCTCACACAACCGGCGCCACACCATGTGAACGAAAGCCGCTGTCGAGTCCGCGGCGCGCAGCTCGGCATCGGTTCTCAGTCGTTCCTGGAAATCGGCATGAATCTTCTCCAGCACCTGCAGCAGCAACTCGTCCTTCGACGAGAAGTGCCGCAGCAAAGTCGCATGCGTCACACCGAGCGCATGTGCGATCGGACGCAAGGACACATCCCCGAAGCCGTGATCGAGAACATACTCCGTTGCCGCCGCCAGCAACTCCGGGCGCCGGTGCTGGTAGCGGAGGGTACGACCGTCCACACGCTCTGCGTTCATCACCGAATCCTAAACCCCCCGGAAAATCAAAAATTATGGGTACCAAATGGTTGTGCTAACCACTTGGTACTGCTAAATTTTAGTGTACAGCAGATGAACGATTCGTCCGACGCCGCGTTCGGCCGGAACACCTCCGCGGCGCTCGGCATCTGCGCTCCCATGTGACAGGTGGTTGCTCTCGACGGTGCGAGCACCCACCCCGAACCGCCCATGTGGGAACTACTTTCCGCCAACAGTGTCGACTGTGTGGTCCCGCTTCCGCGGGAACAGATCCGGGCAAGCGACCCCTGCCGTCCCGGCAACCCCTACCTAAGGACGACCATGACCGACCAACTAATCGCCAAGCTCGCTGGGCTGGGTTTGTTCACCGGGGCACCCCAGCACGACAACTTCTGTCGACTGGCGAGTGTTCTCCCCGCTAGCGAATTGACACCATCATCGACACCGTACGAATGGCCGGAGGGTGACACGATTGCACTGCCGGAAACGTATGAGTTCGCGGGCACGTCTAAGTCGTTCGAAGACTTTTTCGCCGAGACCGACACTGCGGCGCTGCTGGTACTTGTCGAGGGAGTCGTCCGCCACGAGCGATACGCACTCACCGGTGGACCTGATGTTCCGTGGATCTCCATGTCAGTCGCGAAGAGTTTCATCTCGACACTGGTCGGTATTGCCGTCGCCGAGGGCCACATCAAGAACATCGACGACCCCATCAGCGCCTACGTACCCGTTGACCCCGGCTCTGCGTACGACGGCGTCCCGATCAAAGCGGTCCTACAGATGTCGTCCGGTGCGCGCTGGAACGAGGATTACCACGACCCTGAGTCGGACGTGTTTCGCCTCAACGCTGCAATGGGCGGCATAGGCACCCTCGACGAGTTCGTAGCCGGCGTCGTCCGCGAGAACGAGCCAGGCACGATCTGCCGCTACAACTCCGGCGACACTCAGGTACTGGGTTCCCTGCTGGTGCGGGCGACGAACCGCTCGATCACCGATTACATGCAGGAAAAGCTGTACGAACCGCTCGGCATGACCTCACCTGGGCACTGGTTGGTCGACTCGGCCGGCATGGAGGTCGCTTTCGCGGGCCTGAACATGACTGCCCGGGACTTCGCAAAGCTCGGCGAGCTGTACCGCAACGGCGGCACGTGGCAAGGCAAGCAGATTGTCCCGCAAGAGTGGGTTCGCAATTCCGTGGTCCTGAGCGGCACGCATCTGCAGCCCGGACAGCCGATCGTCGGCACCCACCGATTTGACCTCGGCTACGGCTACCAGTGGTGGATTCCCGCCGGCAACCGTGGCGAGTTCAGCGCCATCGGCGTGTACAACCAGTTCGTGTATGTCGACCCGTCGACGAATGCCGTCATCGTCAAGCTGTCCGCCAACCGTGCCTACGGAACTACCGACAGCGAATCCACCAATCGCGAGAGTGAGACAGTCGCCTTCCTCCAATCCATCACAAGTCGCCTACGGGACTGACGATCAGGCCCGCTTTGACGTCGTCGATCCGGCGACTGAGGAGGTCATGGCAACCGTCCCTCGCCGCGAGGCCAGCGTTGTTGCGGTGAACGGCGAGGGAAACAACCGACAATGGCCTCAACGCGTTGCCTCCCCGACCCCGGCCCGACGTCGACGCCAATCAGTCGACAAACCATCGAGCCGGGCCCACGACCGCTGCGGCGCAGAATGTCACAGCAACAACTCGTATCTGGATGAAGCGTGAATGCGCAGACTGCGGCCTCCGCCCCTGTTATCTCGGGACGTCAACCACGCGCGATCCAGAACGCGTTGAGAATCCTCGCGGAAGTGGCTCGCGCGGGCGAAGGAGTAACAGCCAGAGACATCTCAGACACACTGGCCATACCTCCCGCGACCGTATACAGGGTGCTGACGCTTCTGGTCGACGACGGATTCATCCTTCGTCGGCCCGATCGCCCAGGCTGCTTCGCACTGGGCCACAAGGTCGCCGCGCTAGCCAACACCTCCATCAGACCAACGGTGTGCACAGCCGCCCGCGATCTCCTCACCGAGCTACGTAACGAGATCCGCTTCGGTGTCCGCCTCTACTCGTACACCGACACAGTGGTACGCCTGAGCGCCCCGGATCCGGAGTACCCGTGCCGGTCCGATGAGAACTACCTCAACCAGCACCTCCACGCCAGCGCCGTCGGCAAGCTGATCCTCGCCGAGAAGGACGGGCTCGACTCGACCTTCCAGCGCGGAGGCCCCCAACCGCTCACGGCCCGGACCGTCCACGTGCGCAGCGAACTCCGCAGGCACCTCGACCTCGTCCGCGATCAGGGCTATGCCACTCAGGTCGGCGAACTGCGCAATGACTCTGCCTGCGTCTCAGTGCCAATCCGATCCGCTGCCGGCACCCTCGTCGCCGGCCTGGTTCTATCCGGACACATCAACCATTTCCACCTGATGTTTCACCACATCGAGGCACTGCGAAACCAAGCAGCTCACCTGTCACTACTGCTTTCGTGACCAGTATGGTCATGCGGGCGGAGCGAAAGCGTCGCGTCCCCAGCTCGACCTAGCGTTGGCGCGGCTACGCGAGGACGACGTCCTGGTACTCACCCGGCTCGGACGGTCGGTGCTGCACCTGGTCACCCTCGGCGCCGAACTCCGTGAGCGCGGCATCGGCCTCAAAGTGCTCGAACAGGGCATCGACACCGCCACCGCCGAGGGCCGCGCCATGTTCGGCATGTTGTCCTGGCCGAGTTCTCTGTTCTCTGGACACGCCGGGACGCTCACCTCCCTGATCTGGGAGTTGCAGCCTGATGCACTGAGTACCGGCACGGGGAGGCCGGTATGCGGGTGGTCAAGGCGTGAGATCTTCACACTCGACCGCCCCTCGTCGGTCCAGGCTACAGTCGGCAGCATCAGCGGTGAGCGATTGGCACGCGCTTCGAGGCACGCCAGACGCTCATCCCGAGCCTGTCGCTGGAGGTTCTGCGGAACGGTGACGACGCGGTGTGGACGATGCGGTCTCGATTTTCCCTGGCCCGCGCCTTGGTCAGTTTCATACTGCTCCGTCCTCGGTGGTGTACATCCGATCCGCCGTGGACGGCGCCGGAGGCTCTGGGCGCAGCCATGGGGGCACGGCGCACCCTCCACGTCATCGCCAGCTCGTCGTCGAGGTGGACCTGACTCGCGAACGCGACATCGGTCGAGGTCGGCGCGCTTGCTGCGGCAACGTCACAGTTCGAGGGTGTGCGCGTCGCGGTGGGGCCCGATGACGCCGGCGTGGAAGGATGCCGCCGAAGCCACCCGAATGCCGTTGAGACCCAGCGCCTGGTCCAGCGTCTGCCGGTGGGTCGCCAGGTTCGCCGACGTCCAACTCCTCGCCCTGGCCACTCCCGACGATGCGGGTGCCCGCGAGTTCGTGGCCCGAACCGAGCTCCGGGAACCCTGCGCATCTATATCCGCGAAACAGTTCAACGCCTCCCGCGCCGCGCGAAGCTTCTTCGCCCATCACAACACCGTCCTCAACCGACTCCGGCGCGCGGAAGGAATGCTGCCACTTTCCCTCGCGGGCAACAGCCTCGTAATCGGCGTAGCCCTGGAGATCGCATACTGGCTCGGCCCGCACCCGGCCAACGGCGACGGCCCCGCGGCTGACCGGTCCGCAGATCGATCGACCCCATGACCGCGACCAGCCTTGGCATCCGCCCCGCCGCCCCGCCGCCCCGCCGCCCTGCGGCTTGGGCGGCGTCCGGAATCGGCTTCACGGTCCACAGGACGCAGTGACGACGCGAGCGCACCCCTGCCCGAAGCGGGCACTCAGCCACTCGGACGCATGACATTCCTTCTCGTCGGCCGAGCCTGAACAGAGGCGCGCTTGTAGTTGAGCACAACGCGGAGCCCGCCAGCTTCGTCGTACAGCCAATGGCCGTATGTGTGGTGGGTCCTCGATGATCTGGGGGAACCCAGACCCGCGAGCGCCGGAGGCCCATCCCTTGTCCGATATTGCAACGATTCCCCGCATCACGCGGACCCTGCTCGACGGCGTGACCGGGTCGGAGGTGGCGATCACGACCACCGCTCCGGCGACCGGCAGACCGCTGTCGACGATCCCGCAGTCGAACGTCGCCGACGTCGAGGAGGCGTTCAAGTACGCTCGAGCGGCACAGGGGCCCTGGGCGGCGACCCCAGCGGTCGACCGGGCACGCATCTTTCTGCACGCTCATGGGCTGATGACCAAGCGGCAGGACGAGATCCTCGACCTCATCCAGCTCGAAACCGGCAAGGGCCGGTTGCACGCCTACGAGGAGTTTCTCGACGGTACTGGCTCGACCCTCTACTACGCACGCAAGGCGCCGGGTCTGTTGCGTCCCCACCGCCGGGGTGGTGCGTTCCCGGTTTTCACCCAGACCCGCGAGCTGCAGCACCCCCGGGGAGTGGTCACGACCATTTCCCCGTGGAACTACCCCTTCGCGCTCAGCATGGACGTCGTGCCGGCCCTGCTGGCGGGCAACGCAGTCGTGCACAAGCCGGACAACCAAACGCCGTTGTCGAGCATCTGGGCCCGGTCGTTGCTCGTCGAATCCGGTATGCCGCAGGAGGTGTGGCAGGTCGTGCTGGGGGACCCGGCGGTCATCGGTGATGCGCTGATCGACCAGGCCGACTTCGTCGCCTTCACCGGTTCGACGCCCGCTGGCAAGGCGATCGCGACTCGGGCGGCGCAGTCGATGACTGCCTCCAGCCTGGAGCTGGGCGGTAAGAACCCCATGCTGGTGCTCGCCGACGCTGACATCCCCAAGACCGCGGACATGGCGGTGCGGGCGTGCTTCGCCAATGCGGGGCAGCTCTGCGTCTCGATCGAGCGCATCTACGTGGACCGTTCCCGATACGACGAATTCGTGCGCGAGTTCTCCGAGCGCGTTTCGGCGCTGCGCTTGACGACCGGGCTGGACTACTCCGGCGACGTCGGGTCGCTGACCTCGGACAAGCAGCTGCAGCGCACCAGTGGGCACGTCGCTGACGCGCTCGCGCGGGGCGCTCGGGTCGTTGCCGGTGGCAAGCCGCGGCCCGACATCGGCCCGTTATTCTTCGAGCCGACCGTGCTGATCGACGTCCCTGCCGATGCCCCAGTGCTCCATGACGAGACGTTCGGACCGCTGGTCAGCGTCCTGCCTTTCGACAGCGAGGATGAGGCCGTCGCGCTCGCCAACGCCACGCCGTACGGCCTCAACGCCTCGGTCTTCAGCCGCAACGTGCGGCACGCACGGGAGATCGGTGCCCGCATCGAAGCCGGCACCGTCAACATCAATGAGGGTTACGCGTCGGCCTATGCATCGCACGATGCGCCGATGGGTGGCCGGAAGCAATCGGGCATGGGGCGCCGCCACGGATCCGCGGGGATCTTGAAGTACACCGAGTCACAGACGATCTCGAGCCAGCATGTGATCGGCTTCGACCCGTCACATGGCATGAGTGCCGACGTTCACGTGAAGTTCCTGAACTCCACGTTGCGTGTGCTCAAGACGCTGAAGGTCCGGTGATGGCAGTGACGAGGAGTGGTGGCAGCACCGCCGTCGACGACACCTTCGACTACGTCGTGGTGGGTGCCGGCTCGTCCGGCGCGGTGGTCGCGGCGCGGCTCAGCGAAGACCCATCGGTGTCGGTCTGCTTGCTGGAGGCAGGAGGCACCGGCAAGAGCCAGTCGGTGATGATCCCCGCGGCGTTCTCGCAACAGTTCCGCAGTGATTTGGACTGGAACTACGACACGTCCGAGCAGAAGGAGCTCGATGGTCGAGCCATCTTCTACCCGCTCGGCAAGATGCTGGGCGGCTCCTCGTCCATGAACGCCATGATGTGGGTCCGCGGCTTCGCTCACGATTACGACGCCTGGGCCCAGGCGGCAGGCGACGAGTGGGGCTGGGCAGCCATGAGTGATGTCTTCCTCCGCATCGAGGACTCGGACACCCCCGGCGACGGCCACGGCCGTGGCGGACCCCAGTCCGTGCGGGCGTTACGCAGTCCCAGCCCGCTGACCGAGGCATTCCTGCGCGCCTGTGTCGAGGCGGGACATTCCCGCTCGGCCGCTGACGACGTCAACGACGGCCACCAGGACGGCTTCTGGCTCACTCCAGTGACGCAACGTCGAGGAGTGCGGGCGAGCACGTCGCGCGGCTACCTGGACGCTGCGACAAAGCGGACGAACCTCAGCGTTCGCACTGACTTCCTCGTGGAACAGCTCGTCATCGACGATAGCGTCACCGTCGGCGTGCGCGGGCACGGACCCGGTGGCCGGCGCGTGATCGGTGCGCGCCGCGAGGTGGTGGTCAGTGCCGGGGCGATCAACACCCCGAAGCTGCTGATGCTCTCCGGTATCGGCCCAGCCGATCAGCTGAGGCATCACGGGATCGATGTCGTAGTGGATGCCCGCCAGGTCGGGCACAACCTGCTCGACCACCTCTTCGCCCCGATCGTCGCCGAGACCGTCGGCACCTCCACGCTGTTCACGGCGCAGAGTCCGAGGCAGCTGGCCAACTTCTTGATCAGACGACGGGGGATGCTCACCTCGAACGTAGCTGAGGCGTTCGGCTTCGTCCGCAGCGATCCGGCGCTGCAGGCGCCGGACCTCGAGCTGCTGTTCGCGCCAGCCCCCTTCGTCAAGGAAGGCCTGGAACCCGCCCAGGCGTCGGGCATCACGGCCGGTGCCATCGTCGCGCAGCCCCGCAGCTCGGGAATCGTCAGCCTTCGTTCAGGCGACGCCTCTGACGCGCCGGTGATCGACCCCGCCTACCTCACCGACGACGAGGGCGCCGATCGTGCCGTCCTGCTGGCCGGGCTACGCATGGCACGGGACATTCTCCGGGCACCATCCTTGCGCGGCTATATCACCGGCATGATCCAGCCGCTCGGTGCTGATCTCGACGCGCCGGACGACGAGCTGGTCGAGCAGGTGCTCACGCAGCACGCGCACACGCTCTACCATCCGACCTCCACCTGCCGCATGGGTCGGGACGAAGCCGCGGTGGTCGACCCAGACCTGCGCGTGCGCGGGGTCGGTCGCCTGCGGGTGGCCGACGCCTCCGTGATGCCCACGATCATGCGCGGTCACCCGAATGCGGCTTGCATCGCGATCGGCGAGCGAGCGGCCGACCTGTTGGCGCGGGCCGAGAGGCAGCCGGTATGACGACGGCGCAGACCACCCTCATGCGGCAGCGGGCACAGCTCCTCGACATCTGTGCCGACCTCAGGGCAGATCAGTGGCGGACGATGAGTGCCGCGCGACCCTGGCAGGTGCGGGACGTGGTGGCCCACCTGGGTGCGACCTGCCGCGATGCCTTCGGCCCGCGGCTCGGGGCACTGGTCTTCGGTACTGCGGTCGAGCACGCCAACGATGACGCCGTGATCCGTTGGAGGAAGAAGACACCAGCCGAGGTGGTGCGCGAATACGCCCGCTGGAGTGGGGTTTTCGCCGCTGTCTACGACCGAACGGCGTCGACGCCCGTAGGCGCAGTGCCGCTCCGACTGGCCGATCTGGGTTGGTATCCGATCAGGCTGCTGCCCGACATCCTCGTCTTCGATCATCATGTGCACTTGCACTACGACATCGCCCCGGTGATCGGGTTGTCACTGCCTGAGCCCGACGAGGCGACCATGTCGAGCGTGCTGCGGTGGATGCTGGCCGGTCTCGAGCAGATGAATGCCTCTGACATGCGATTCGTGGACCGGCCGTTGCGACTTGAGCTCACCGGCCCCGGCTGCGGATCTTGGACCATCTCCCCATGTGGCGACGGCCGGTTGCGGGTGACAGACGACCAGAGGGATGCGGCCGTGGCGATCCACGCCAAGGCGGTCGAGTTCCCCGAGTGGGCAACCACCCGTGCTCCGTGGCGGGAGCGAGCGGTCGAGCTGTCCGGTGACCGTGAATACGGGGAACGCTTCCTCGACCACCTCAGGATCATCTGATTCCATCCCCAGTGTCATGGCCGTGCGGGGCAGCGCACCTCACCTGAGGGTGCTTGACGAGGCTAGGGACTGGAGCCGGGGGTCGCGGAACCGTTGGCGGCGTTGGCGTCTGGAGTCAGCCGCGCTGCGTGAAGCGCGGCGAAGAGCTCGGCGGTGCCGCGCGGATCGCTGAACGAACGACCGGATAACTCCTCCAGTCGGCGCAGCCGGTAGCGCACGGTGTTGCGGTGGTAGTGCAGCAGTTCCGCTGTCCGGCTGGTCGAACCGTTGCAGTCGATCCACGCGAACGCGGTATCGATCAGAACGCGTCGGTCGTCCTCCGGCAGATCGAGTACGGGCCCGAGCACCAGCCGCGCCAGGTCGGCTGCCCCAGCTGGTTCGCGCACCAGCAGCGCCTCGACCGGCACCTGCCGGTATGCCGTGGCGCCGGTCAACCCGGACGTCGAGGTGTGCATCGCGACATCAGCTTCGGCTAACCCTCTTGGGGCATCTGCAGGCCGGCCGAAGACGCGGCTGACGCCCACTGTGGTCGGGAGTGCCCGCACAGCATCGCGGATCGTCAGATCGAGGTCCGCGTCGGCGCGACAACAGATCAACCCAGTGGCGCGCGTCGGCTCGCGCCGCCATGCCGCGACCAGATCCGGTAGCCGCGCGACCCGGTCGCGTAGCGCGCCCAGCTCGTCATGCCCGTGGTCGTGGATCTTCCCCACCACCACCACGTAGCTACCGAGCTCGGGGAATCCGAGCGCCCGGACCGCGTCCCACAGGTGCCTGGTGTCCTGGACGGGACCGTCAAGGATCACATCGAGCAGGCGCCGCCGCGTCGCGCGGTCGAGTCGGGCGTCGGCGTCCGACCTGAATCGGTACGCGCCGGCGGCGACGTCCGAAAGAACGTCGATGCTCTCCCAGAGCCGCACGCACGTGTCGAGCAGCTCCGGCCCCACCTGCCGATCCGCGAGCTCGACCGACCGGTCCCAGATGGTGCGACCACCGAGCCGGTAGGCATGCAGCATGGCCTCCGGCGGGACACCGAACCCTGCCTTCCGCTCACCCGTCTCGAAGGCGACCTTTGTGTCCAGTGCCTCACCGGTGAGGTGTCGCAAGATGCCGTCGATGTTGGCCTCACAGCTGCTGCGCAGGTAGGCGAGCGGAATAAGGGTCGACTCCTCGTAGTGCGTTTCATCAGCGAGGATGCGCGCAAGGACAGCATCGGCGATTTGGTCACGTTCGCCGAGCAATTGGAGGGCGAGAGCGTGGACACCCGCCGTCCGGGCCGTACTTGCGCCAGTCATCGGTTGCTCCATCCGCGTAGCCTTGACGTCGACGTAATTGTCGCTCACGCTTCCCAGGAACTGGGCAAACTGTTCTGTTTCTGGACTGATTCCCATGAGGTGGTGTCCTTGTCCTTCCTCCGTGGTCAGCCGCGGTAGCGATCGGCAGGGAGGCTTCGACGGGACCCCGGTCGCCGACCCGATGGCGAAGGCAGGCTTCACGCACGGTGGCTTCTATAACCACTTCAGCTCCAAGGCGGCGTTGCTGGCCGAGGCCTCGTCACACGGCTTCTCGAGGACGGCCGCAGCCATCGAGAGCGCGGGAACCGTCGAGTTCCTGCGCCAGTTCCTGTCCCGCGCGCACCGTGACGCGTGTGACGAGGGATGCACCCTCGCGGGGTTGGGCGGGGACGCCGCTCGGCGTCCCGAGGTCGGCCCCGCATTCGAGGAGGGCATCGAGGCACTGCTGACCCAGCTCGAGCGCGGACTTCCTCACAGCGACTCGACCTCCGACCAGGACCGGGGCGAGCACGCCATCAACGCCCTCGCCCATGCTGTCGGCGCCGTGGTGTTGTCATGCGCGTGCCCCGACGACGCGGCGCCGGCCGACGAGATTCTCCGGACGTGCCGCGTCGACGTTCTCGCACGTGTCGATCACCCGGACGACGACTGAGGGCCGTGCCCGCGGCGGACTCACCGCATCGGCGCTCCGAGGGAACGGAGCTCACGCCGCAGCAGCTTGCCGGCGGCCGACTTCGGGATGGCGTCGATGAACTCCACCTGCCGAATCTTCTTGTAAGGCGCCACGTTTGCGGCAACGAACTCCATGGCGGCAGCCTCGTCGAGGGTGTGGCCATTTTTGCAGACGATGAACGCCTTCGGGACCTCTTCACCGTCCTCGTTCTGCACACCGATCACTGCAGCATCGGCGACGGCGGGATGGGTGAGCAGCACGGCCTCGAGCTCGGCCGGCGGCACTTGGTAGCCCTTGTACTTGATCAGTTCTTTGAGCCGGTCGACGACGTGGACGCAGCCGTGGCTGTCCAGGCGCGCGAGGTCGCCCGTGTGCAGGAACCCGTCCGCGTCGAGCATGTCGCGGGTGGCCTCCTCGTTGCCGAGGTAGCCCACCATCACGTTCGGACCCGCCACCCACAGCTCTCCTGCCGCACTGAATCCTTCGGCAGGAAGGTCGATCTCGTCCCCCGTCTCGGGATCGACGAGCTTGTTGAGCGTGTTGGGCACCGGCCATCCGCACGAGTCGAGTGAGGCTCTCCCGCCGCAGGAAGCCATCCCTCCATCCCGGGGCATGATGTGGCTGACGGGGCTGAGCTCGGTCATCCCGTAGCCCTGCAGCACCGTCACGCCCAGCCGCTGCTCGACCGCGTGCCCCAAGGCCGCGTCGAGCGGCGCGGCACCGGAGAGGACGACCTCCAGCGACGAGAGGTCGTAGCCGTCCACGCTGGCGCTCTTGGCGAGGGCCAGCGCCACGGGCGGCGCGATGAAGGCGAAGGTGACGCGGTGGTCCTCGATCGTGCCCAGCAACTGCTCGAGCTGAAACTTGGGCACGACGACGAGTGCCGCCCGCGCGGCCATCGACGCATTCAGCAGGACCGTCATGCCGTAGATGTGGAAGAACGGCAGGAGCGCCAGGATGCGGTCGTCCCGCCGCAAATCCAGGGCAGGGCTGATCTGGGCCACGTTGGCCACCAGGTTGCGGTGGGTCAGCATGACGCCCTTCGCCATCCCCGTGGTCCCCGAGCTGTAAGGGAGGACGGCGACGTGTCGACTGGCATCGATGTCGATCGTCGGTGCGGGGGCCCTGAGCGCGAGCAGCTCGGTCAGGTTCGGGTGTCCGTCGACGTCTTTTCCTGGGCCGTCGACGACGACGACCGCGGATGCATCGATCCCCACCGACTCGGCAGCCTCGCGGGCCGTCGACGCCAGCGCCCCGATGGTGATCAGCATCGTCGCGCCGGAGTCCCGCAGTTGCTTGGCGACGTCGGCCGCCGTGAAGAGGGCGTTGACGGTCGTCGCAGCGGCGCCGGCCCGCAGGATGGCGTGAAAGGAGATTACGAAGGCGGCCGAGTTCGGCGCCAGGAGGGCTACGACGCCTCCCGGTGCGAGTCCTCCCACTGCCAGGGCGCCGGCCAGGCCTTCGATGTCCGCGACCAGGGCACGATATGTCGTCGCCGTCCCGCTGGGCGAGTCGATCAGGGCGGTCCTGTCGAGGTCCGCCTCCTCGAGCGTCCCGAATAGTAGGTCGAAGAGGGTGACGTCGGGAATGTCGACGTCGTCGAACGGGCTGGCGATCATGCTGAAGCTCCGGATCTCGCGATGTGGGTATGGGACGGTGGTGGGGTGGTCGACATCCCGTCGACCGTGGCGAGGAAGGCCAGGACCCGGGCGGCGAAGTCGTCGGGGCACTCGATCTGCGGCATGTGGCCGATGCCGGCGAACAGCTCGGTCTCGGCGTGCGGGAAGGCCCGACGGGCGGCCTCCAGGTGGTGTGGGGCCAGGACCCGGTCCCGGTCACCCCACACCACCAGGGTGGGGCGGCGGTGAGCGCCCGCCGCCGTGGTCAGCGCCTCTCGCCAGCCGGGTTTGACGCCACACGGCGTCGCCAGCGCTCTCGTGGTCTCGAGCAGCACGGCACCCGTCCCCGGCTGGTCGGCGATCGCCAGGGCGTGCTCGACCCGTGCCGCGGTCGCCAGCGCGGGGTCGGCGAAGCTCAGGCGCTCGGTCGTCCGCGCGCCGGCTCGACTGGTGAGACGGACTGCGATGTCCCCGAGTACCGGCACGGCCAGAAGCCGCAGCGGCAGCGCGACTTCGGCGCCGAAGCCCGCGCTGTTGGCCAATACCAGGCTCGCCACTCGCTCGGGATCCAGGAGGAGGAGCTGCATCGCGAGCGCGCCGCCGAGCGAGTTGCCTGCCACGTGCAGCGGCCGATGCTCGCCGAGGACGTCCAGGGTCTCGATCACCCCCCGTGCGAGCGCCTCCAGCGTGGTCCGCTCGGGCATGCGGGCCGAGAACCCGAAGCCGGGAATGTCCAAGGCGATGACGCGATGGGTGCCCGACAACCGCGAGAACTGAGGGCCCCAGTCCTCGAGGCTGCGACCGATGCCGTGCAGCAGCAACAGCGGGGGGCGAGCCGGATCTCCCTCGACTCGGACGCGGGTCCGTCGCCCGGCGACATCCAACACGGCAGGAGCGCTCACCGGGCAGATCCTGTGCCGACGGCGCGATGCGTGGTCGATACCTGGGCGGCGGTGAACACCAAGGCGTCATCCTCGATGGGATCCCTGCCGAGCAGGGCGCGGTCACGCTTGTAGTTCTGATCCACCTGCCACGGGCCGCGCGAACCTTGCTGGGGGAACAGGTGCATCGCTCGGGCGACGTAGCCGGTAGGCAGATCCAGGTAGGGGCGCCGGACCAGAGTCGGATCGTCGGCCAGCGGGGTGACGGTGGCGTACCCATGACGGTCCATGTGGGCCAGCAGGCGGCAGAACCACTGGGCGACGAGGTCGGCTTTCAATGTCCACGCATTGTTGACGTAGCCGAAGGTGAAGGCGAAGTTGGGGATGCCGCTGACCATGAGGGTCTTGTAGGTCAGCTGTTCGTGCAGGTCGACTTTTTCCCCGTCGACATGCAGTGTGATCTTGCCGAATGGCACCATGTTGAGCCCGGTTGCGGTAACGATGATGTCGGCTTCGAGCTCGGCGCCGGACGCGAGCTGGATCCCGCCCTCGGTGAACCGGGTGATCCCGTCGGTGACGACCGAGGCGTGGCCGGCAGCGATGGCATGGAAGAGATCCGAGTCGGGGACGACGCACATCCGTTGGTCCCACGGCTCGTAGTTCGGGTTGAAGTGGGTGTCCACGTCGTAGCCTTCGGGGAGGGCGCCGATGTTTGCCCTGCGGACCAGCGCACGCATCTGCTTTGGGAACCGCCTGCTGAGGTTGTAGAGGGCGTGCTGCTTGTTGATGTTGATCGCTCGCGTGATCGCGTAGGCCGCTTTGTCGGGGAGCAGGCGCCGCAGCGTGTTTGCGATGGGGTCCTTTCGGGGCACTGGAAGGACGTACGTGGGCGAGCGCTGCAGCATGGTTACGTGGGCGGCCGTCTGCGCCATGGCGGGAACTACCGTCACGGCTGTGGCACCGCTGCCGATGACCACGACACGCTTACCCGCGTAGTCGAGGTCAGCGGGCCAGTGCTGCGGATGCACGACTTCGCCACCGAACTCATCGCGTCCCTCGAAGTGCGGTGTGTACCCGTTCTCGGTGTCGTAGTAGCCGGCCGCTGAGAACAGCATGGTGCACGAGACCTCGAATTCGGCTCCGTCACCGGTCCGTTCGATCGTGACGGTCCACCGCGACTCCTCCGACGAGAAGTCTGCGCGCAGGACCTTGTGACCGAAGTACAGATGTTCGGCGAGGCGGTTCTCGTCGACCGTCTCCTGGAGATAATCGAGAATCTCGTCGCCGTCCGCGATGGCGTTATCCCTCGTCCACGGCTTGAACCCGAATCCGAAGGTGTGCAGGTCCGCGTCCGACCGGATGCCGGGGTAGCGGAACAGATCCCAGGTACCGCCGATCGCGTCGCGGGCCTCGACGATGGCGAAACTCTTGTCCGGCTGCAGGGTCTTCAGGTGACGGCCCATACCGATCCCCGCTATCCCGGCACCAACCACCAGGACGTCGACGTGCTCGAAGGTGATGCGTGCCAAGTTGTTTGCGCTCATGCGATTCATCCTCTGTGTGTGGGTTGTCTCAGTGGTGGGACATCAGGGAGACGAGGTGAGGCACCTCGGAGATGTCGGGAACGGCGAGGCACTCAGGCCGCGCGTAGGCCGGATCCGGGTACGTGTAGTAGCCCTCGCTGGTCTGCACTCCCAGCAGCCCCTTGTCGACGAAGCGTTCCTTCACATACTCCGCGTTGGCGAGCATCTGGACATCCGCCAGCTCTCGTCCCCAGTGACTCAGGACGTCGTACACCGTCTTCATGCCGCCCATGTCCAACATTCCCAGCGGCCCGATGCTGCGGCCGCCGATCATGAAGCTGCGGTCCACGTCCCCGGACGGGCAACGCCCGACCCCAGAGCGGTCAATCTGTGAAGAGTGGACATGGTGATCGCTTCTTTCGTTCGGCAACCCGACTGTGTGGTGTGTGCCACAAGCATCCGGGTGAACCACTCCCGCGCTCAAGAGTAATTTGCACACCATGCGAGGTAATGTTGTTTAAGTTGCACAATCGCGTCGCTATGCTGAGTTGATGGGTGATCGGCGAAGTGCGTCTCCAGCGGCCGAGGAGATCATTCGGCGGGTGTCACAAGTGCTGCTCGATGACCCGGCCGACGTCGTGGCCAATCAGGTGGAGGCGGTGTTTGCCGCGATCCGCGGGCCTTTCCGCACCGAGCCCTCGCTCGCGGCCGAGGTGTTGGCGAGTTTACGCGGCAATCTCGCACACTGGTCGGCCTCGCTGCTACGAAATCCCGCCGATGTGGTGCCGACGAATCTCGGCAGCGAAGTCGTCGGGATCGCACGCGACGGCTTCCGACTCGGGATGGAGCAGGAACTCGCCACCGCGTATCACGCGGGGCATCATGCCCTGTGGCGGCACTGGATGCGGCTGGCGTTCGCCGTGTCTTCGGACCCGGCGGCACTTCAGGAGGCCCTGGACGTAGCGTCTCGATCACTCGAACGCTACGTCGACGACACCCTGACGGCCCTGGCCGAGCTCCTCGAATCCGAACGAGCCGAGCTTGCCCGGGGCAGCCATGCCCAGAAGTTCGAGACGGTGAGCCTGGTATTGGAGGGGGCGCCACTGAACAGCGACCGGGCGAGCGAACGTCTCAACTACCGGTTCGACGGCCGCCACGTCGCTGCCGTGCTGTGGATGGATCCCCGAGATTCCGATCGTCGCACGCTCCAGCATGCCGCCGAGGTACTGGACGCAGCCCTGGAAGCGCGGTCCTCGCTCCACGTCATCGCCAGCTCGTCGTCGATGTGGATATGGCTGGCGAACCCGGCCCCG
This sequence comes from Rhodococcus sp. MSC1_016, assembly GCF_023667485.2. Classification (NCBI taxonomy): domain Bacteria; kingdom Bacillati; phylum Actinomycetota; class Actinomycetes; order Mycobacteriales; family Nocardiaceae; genus Rhodococcus; species Rhodococcus sp. MSC1_016. Next base: position 6,566,144 of record NZ_JAMOZI020000001.1, on the reverse strand, counting down.
ATTGACGCCGCCGCGCTCGTGGCAGCGACGTCGCAGCTCGAGGGGGTGCGCATAGCGGTAGGCCCCGAGGACTCCGGCGTGGAGGGTTTCCGACGAAGTCACACGAATGCAGTGGAGACCCAGCGCTTGCTCCAACGGCTACCGCACCTGCAGATCGCGACCTTCGCCGACGTCCAGCTCGTCGCCCTGACCACGCAAGACGATGCGAGGACGCGAGAGTTTATGGCGCGCACTCTGGGCCCACTGGCCACGGCCGATCCGGAGCTGCGAGCCACGGTGCGCACCTATGTCCGCGAGCAGTTCAACGCCTCCCGCGCCGCTCGCGCACTGTTCACCCATCGCAACACCGTCCTCAACCGCCTGCATCGAGCCGAAGAACTACTGCCGCTCTCCCTCACGGAGAACAGCCTCGAGATCGGCGTGGCGCTCGAGATTGCCCACTGGCTCGGGCCCCCGACACCTGCAGCCGCCCCCCACGACACCTGAGGACAGCCCACTTTCGCCGCGAGTCACGGGCCCCATCAATTCGCGGCTGCTCGACGCGGTTTGGCGCCGCAATCACAGGCACTGCCCACGTGACCTTCCCGTTCTCGGCGACGACGAGCCGGGTACCGCATTAGCACCGTCACCGCGATGCACTACCGGCACGCCGCACATCCACACCGCTCGCGGCCGCCCCACTGAACGTCGGAACCGCTTCTCACTGCGGCATCTCATGTGATCCGGGCACAAGAGATCGGGTGTGACGGTCCACCCGGCTGCGGTGAGGCTATTGCCCGACCGGGTCGGTCAGGTCGCCGGTCTTCGCCTGCTCGGCGAGCGCGCCCGCGAGGATGGGCCCGTCGCCACAAATGCTGCAGGCGATATCGAAGCCGGTTGCCCGGGTTCACAATGCCGACAGTGGTGCCAGACTGAGGACCGTTCCGCGGTAATCGGGATTGGGATGGAGCCAGGTCGTGTTCGGGGCTCGATGCCCGAACACCCTCCATACTCTCCGGTCCGCGCCCCCGGAATTCGTACTTCCGGGGGCGCATTTTCAGCTAGGCGATGTCAATGCACTCGGGCCGCAGCTCACCGCTGATTACCTTCTGCACATTGGTCAGGGTGTGCCCGTTCTCGGTGAGCCTTGCGAGGCCCTCGCCCACGAACTGCGGTCTCGAACACCATGCGTCCTTTGCCATCCGACTCCATCGCGGCGACGGTGACCGCGAATGTGAACATCCAGGCGCGGGACTCGCTGGCCGCCGTCGCGGCGGCCGCGATCTTCTTCTCGCGTCGTGTGTCGCCCAGGTCTTCTCACCCATCAACTCCGGCAGTAGATCGGATGAGTTCACACCGGATCTCTTATGCCCGGGGCACGCATAAGATGCCGCGGACTGGACGGGTACCCGCGCCGAGCAGCGGTAATGGCACAGGCATCTCGGAACGATGAAGTAGACGAAAGCTTATCCACGAGAGGCACCACCGGTGGGTTGGGGAAGTCCTCTGACGATCTCAACAGATGACGCCGCGGTTGACCCCGAGTCGACAACGGAATGAGGATCGCGCAAGAAGAGATCTTCGGGGAGATCCGCGACGTGCCCGGACCGTGCTGTCTGCCTTTCAGTCTCTCGAAAGGACCGTGAGAAATTGCCGGGTCTGGGTACCATCGTCGGAGAGGAGGCGGATGAGCCCTACGCTTTCGCATTCTGCAACCACAGGAACGAAGGACGGCAATGCCTCCTCGAACCCGCGCTCTTGGAACACGACGCTTCACGTAGACGAGCTCGCGGGCTTTGGGCCGGCGCTGAGCCGTGATCATGGCTACCACAGCTTCGGCACGCTTGCGCGCACTCCTGACATGCTGCGCTGTGCAGTCGGCGGCGAGGACGCGGATGGCAGAGTCTTCCTCGAGTTCGGCCGTGATCGCCTCCACACCATTCTCACGGGGTCGCACGCGCTTGCACGATGAGGGTTTGCCTTCACTTGTTGGCTGGATTTGTGGCCGTATTTCCCCCGATCGAAACCCATTCTGATGCGCTCGTTGTCGATTCGCGCGGATAGTCGCGGCAGGGCGAGCGCCGCGGCGATGTTAGCTCCTTCGTCGAGTCGCCGAGTGGCAGCGTCGAGGTCGCCACGTATGGCCTTAACTCTGGATTCGGTGCCGAAGGTCGCGAGCATGACATCGACCGCGCCGCCTTCCGCTCCGAGTTCGAAGCTCGCGTCGAGTAGCTGCTCAGCCTCGCCTCGTCGAGGTGGCCCTGCTCATACAGCAGGTCACCGAGAAGTGCTCCGGCGAGCCGGGTTGCGTGCGATCCGTTTCCGCCTGATCTCCGAGCTAGTTGGTGTGCTCTGCGTAAGTATGATTCTGCCTGGACGATGTCGAGCATTTCGTTGGCGGCTATTCCCGCGAAGCAGTATCCGTAGACGGCGGTGAATGGACCCGTGGTTTTTCGCGTGGAATGGTTCGGCCCATTCCTGCCACCGTATCGCGGCCTCAATTTCGTAGCGATAGATCGCTTCGAAGGCAGCAACGTTGGCTGCTCCGGCTAACACGAAGGGGCGCGCGGTGCCCTTGCGCGCCATTCAAGCGGTTACCGGCTGGACGAGTCCGTCGACTCAGTCTTCGAATAGGTCCTCAGCTGCTTGCGCTAACCCGGCCTTCGGTATCCGGGGCCGAGGGGTCGAGCGTCTCGGCGGCCTCTCTGAGCGATTCGAGTGCCCGCCGTACTACTACGTGGGGATGGTGCAAGAGCACGTGCGCCCCGCCTCAGCCAGTTGCAGGCGCGGTCGGCCCGTTGCGGCGGTTGGCGGCAATTTGGCGATTAGCCCGAGTAGGGACGACATCTGCGAGCGCTCGATCAACTCGAGTCCGTGTGCCTCCACCAGTGCTATCGCCTGGTTCTGGTCCCCGGCGGCGAACGATTGATCGCTGCTATCGTCGTGTGCCCCTCCAGTGGTGTCGACATGGTCGGACATGTTCGAGACCCGATCTACGGTCGCGGACTGGTTTTCGGCGATGATGATGAGTTCGTCTGCCAGGCATGCAAATACACTTGGCTGGTCGTGAAGTAGTGCTGTGCGGTGAGATCGTCGGGCGGTGACTGCGAAGTGGCGAGCATTCCTTGTCGAAAACTCCTCCGCTGTTGCCCTACAAAATGATCAGTTCCAGGTGACTACGGCCCCGAAGCCGCAGCACTCACATTACAAAGCGCGGATGCTGCGGCCTCGTACTCGATACATGTGCTCGTCGATCGGGGACGCCGCGCGGTAGAGAACGCCCTCATGGTGGATTCATTGTTACCCGCACATTGGGCCTATGGAACGCCTTAGGCGAGAACAGCAACGTACGTACCTCCCAACGCGAAGCCCGTTGGGACATCTCCGGCATCACTCAGGTCAAGAAGATCGGCTACTTAACGGTCGGCACAGCCCGAAACTGCGCCCCGCCACGCAGAGTGGGAGCCGACCACAGCCGTGTGGCCGCCGAGGTTGTCGCGAGCGGGTGAGCCTGCTGACACCGATCGACCGCTGGGGCCACACCCCCTACGCCGCTAAACCGCTCACCGGACAATCAGTGGCCACCCTCATCCGGGCACATCTGACCGGTCACGCACCCACCCATCACCGACCTCCTCGACGCCCGCCCGAACCCGCAGAAGCGCCGACATCCGCTCGGGAACGGCTTTCGACGCACCGGTGCCCCACGGATCGAATCCGTGGGGCACCGCGTTTGCTGACCTACCGCGCTGTGCAGACCTACTGAGTTCTGCAGACCTACTGGGCAGGAGCAGGCAGGTGGACGGTCTTGATCTCGAAGAACTCTTCGAGACCTTCGATGCCACCCTCACGTCCGACGCCCGACTGCTTGTAACCACCGAATGGCAGGGTGAAGTCCATCGTCGCGGTATTGACACTGATGGTGCCGGTACGGATGCGCCGCGCGACCTCGAAACCGTGGTCGAGATCCTCGGTATAGACGGCGCCCGAAAGGCCGTACACCGAGTTGTTGGCGATCGCGATTGCGTCTTTCTCGTCCTCGAAGGTGATCACCGAGATGACCGGACCGAAGACCTCTTCCTGCGCAATCCGTGAATCCGGCTGCACATCGTCGATCAGGGTGGCTGCGACGAAGAAGCCCGTGTCGAGGCCTTCGGGGCGGCCACCACCGAGCACCACCCTCGCGCCGTCTTCCTTCGCGATGTCGATGTAGCCGAGCACGCGGTCCTGCTGACGCTTGGAGGCGAGCGGGCCGAGGAAGTTGGTCGGCTCCCACGGGTTGCCCATCGGCAGCGATCCGTACGCGGCCTTCAGTGCCTCGACCACCTCGTCGTGACGCTTGCGTGAGACGAGCACGCGGGTCAGCGCGATGCAGGCCTGACCGGACTGCATGCAGCCACCCATGGGCAGGGTCTGCAGCACGTGATTGATGTCTGCGTCGTCGAGGATGATCGCCGCGGACTTGCCACCGAGCTCGAGCGACACGCGTGCAATGCGTTCGCCTGCCAGGGACATGATGCGCCGGCCCGCGGCAGTGCTGCCGGTGAACGTGACGTGGTCGACGTCCGGGTTGGTCACGAGGGACTCCGACACCTCGCGGTCGGCACACAGCACACTCACTACGCCCTCGGGGATGCGACCTTCCGCGACCAGCTCGGCAATGATGTCCGCGAAAATCGACGGCGAGATCGGTGCCTCGGGTGCGGTCTTGAGAACGACCGAGCAGCCCGCGGCGAGCGCCGGCGCGAGCTTGAACGCGATCGTGCCGATCGGCCCGTTCCAGGGGATGATTGCGGCGACCACGCCCGTCGGTTCCTTGACGATGCGTGAGATGCCGCCGTCCGCCCGGGATCGCTCTTCGCTGACCTCGAACTCGCGGGCTACCGCGGCAACGGCCCGGAACAGGCCGCCGGTCATCTGCTGGGTCGGGCGGCTGACGCTGACCGGTACCCCGACCTCGATCACACCGATCGGCGTCAGTTCGTCCACGCGCTGCTCGAGACGGTCCGCGATGGCATCGAGAACGTCGGCCCGCTCGGCCATGGTGCGCGACGCCCATTCACCCCTGTCGAACGACTCACGCGCAGCGGCAACCGCCTTGGTGACGTCTTCGACGGTGGCCGTGCGAACGCGTGCGACTTTCTCTTCGGTGAACGAGTCGACGACATCGACCCATTCGTCACCGGTCGAATCGACCCAACGGCCGCCGATGAAGACTTGTTCGCGATCGGCGATCGACGGGATCGTCGTATCGGTTGCAGTTTCGGTGGTGGTCATCAGTGAAGCTCCTTCGCTTTCAACGGATGTTGTAGCCGGCATCGACGGGGAATGTGACACCGGTGACGTAGCGGGCCTCGTCGGAAGCGAGGTACACGATCGCGTTGCTGATGTCGACGGCCTCGATCAGCTCGACGGGCATCGGGTTCTTGTACGACTCGTCGGCGGCGACCTCCGGGTGGGAATTGACGAACTCGCCGTATTCGGCGTTCGCGACCATCGGAGTGTTCACACCTGTGGGATGCACGGTATTGACCCGGATGCTGTGGGGCGCCAGTTGTTTCGCATACAGCCGCATGAGGCCGACGACACCGTGCTTGGCCGCGCTGTACCCGGCTTGGCCCGGCAGGGTATTGAGGCCGATACTTGTCAGGCCGGCGGCCGAACTGGTGATGATGATCGAGCCACCCTCACCCCGCTCGACGAGATTCGGCACGGTCACGTCGAGCACGTGCCACACACCGGTGAGCATGGTGTCGATCGCGTCGTGCCAGGCCTGCCGCTGCTTACCCGGTCCGATGACGGGCATGATGCCGGCGTTCGGCAGCACGATGTCGACCTTGCCGAACTGTGTGATACCCGCGTCGTACGCAGCTTTGACGTCTTCGAGGTTCCGGACGTCGCCAACGAACGCAACGATGGCGCCTCCGGCCTCCTTGACCAGGCGTTCCGTTTCTGCGAGATCGTCAGAGGTCGCCATCGGGTAGAACACGGTCGGAATCTGGTCGCAAATGTCCATCGCGATGATGGACGCACCTTCCTCAGCGAGCCGGACGGCATGCGACCTGCCCTGACCGCGCGCCGCGCCGGTGATGAATGCGACCTTGCCATCGAGCCGTCCCATGGATAGTCCTCTCCGAGTGTCGGTTCCGCCTAGTGGTGCACAGAGGCAACGTGCGGGGTGATCGGATGATCGAAAAGAAGTCGGCACACCATCTGTGAGCCACAACACAGACCGTAGTTGCCTACAACCTTTAGGTCAACACCGAACAAGAATCGTTTTTCGTATCACCGGCAACCATCAAAAGCTGGGCACTTCGGCCCACTCCCCGACCTGGTAACACGAGTGCTCTTCCTCCTGCTCGAACGACAACAGCCGGCACATACGCACCGCGCCTGCATCGTCAGGGTCGATACGAATCAGGGCGATCTGCGCTCCCGCGTCGCGCAGCGCCCCGAGCGCCACCACAAGCAGCGTGGTGCCCAAGCCCTCCCGCCTCGCGGCCTCGGTGAGCACGAGCGCCCGGACCGACGCGGCGTCGAGTTCGAGGTGCGTGGACACCGTCGAGTCGAACCAGACGAATCCGAGAGGTGCGCCCGAAGAATCTGTTGCAACGACCACGCTGCCGGCCCCGAGACGAATGTCGTCGGCGAGGCGCTCACGCTGCGCCGGCACCAGCGCGGCCGCATCCAGCACTTCCTCGATCGACTTCGACGCCGTCGGATCTTCGAGTGGGCGAGCTTCGGCGAGCGTGATGCCGTCGGGCACCGACACATCGTCGAGCGGGCTCGCGAACGGCCCCGACAGGTGACGGAACAGCGTCCACAACCTGCTGACCGGCGCAACGCCGAACCGGCGCGTGAGACGCTCGGACGCGGGGTGAGTGCCGTACGCCCAGCAGCGCAGGGCCACAGCGCCAGTGCCTGCCCAACTACCGTCCACGGTCGTGTCCAGACCGACCTCCTCGACGAGCATCGTTGCGATACCTCGCGACCGATAGTCCGGGTGAACCACGAACTGCGCGGTACCCAGCCCCCCGTCGTCGACCTGCAGATGCAGATACGCCACCACCACGAGCGGAGCATCGTCGCGAGCACTCAGATCTCTGCGCGCCGTGATCGGCAGGTGGTAGACCCGCACACCGTCACGGCTCGTCGAGGTCACATCGCCGGGATTGATCGAGGAGAAGCCCGCCTCGTCGTCGTAGTCGGCGGCCGCCGCGACAAGTGCCAGCACCTCGTCCCGATCGCCGGAATCCAGTTCCGAACACCACTGATACGAGATCATTCGTTCGCTCCTCATCTGCCGGTTCGTTCCCATAAATCTAATGCCAATCGGTATTGGATCGCAATGGTCGAAACCTACCCGAGGACCCAACCCGGGGTTTACAGCTAAATCTACGTAGGTTAGATTTAGGATCATCGATTCGCCATCGCACCACAGCCTGGAGGGCAGCCATGACAGAGGTCGGAATCCCCCGCGAGGAACGCATCCGTCGCGCGCTCGACCATCTGCGCAACGACACCACCGACGAGTTCGAGCACGTCACGTGGTTCGAACCCGTCGAGTTCACCGATCCGGACATCGCCAAGATCGAACGTGAGCGTGTATTCGGCCGGGTTCCGTCGATCATCATCCACGGCTCCGAGATCCCCCGCGCAGGAGATTTCGTCACCCTGCAGTTACCGCGAAACAACGTCATCATCGTCCGCCAGCGCGATGGCAGCGTCAAAACCCTCGTGAACCAGTGCCGTCATCGCGGGGCCATGGTCGAGAAGGAGGAAAAGGGTCGCTGCCGCCTGTTCTCCTGCCCGTACCACCGCTGGTCCTACGATACCGACGGCAGCCTTCGCACCATCACCCGCGACAACACGTTCGGGGACGCCGACCGCTCCGAACGCAACCTCGTCCAACTACCCACCGAAGAGCGGCACGGCTTCGTCTGGGTGGTCGACGACGCCGACGCAACCATCGATGTCGCCGACTGGCTCGGCCCTGAAATGGACTCGATCATGGGGTCCTACGGCATGGACAAGATGGTGACCACTCGGGTTCAACGCTTCGACGAGCCCATCAACTGGAAGTTGATGCAGGACGCGTTCCTCGACGGGTACCACATCCAGTACGCGCACCCCAACACCGCCGCGAAGCACATCCACACCAATGTCATGGCCTTCGAGGACTTCGGAAATCATTGCCGATTCCTCAATCTCCGCAAGACCATTGACCGATGGATCGAGGAGGACCCCGGCGATCGCAGTCTCGCCGAGCACATCACGGAAAGCCACCTGGTGGGGCCCAACAGTACGTTGCTCAAGCAACCCGACCATTTCCAACTGCTCACCTTCCGCCCTCACCGCAGTGATCCGCAGCGCTGCCACATGGAGATTCGTCTGGTCGCGCCTACGCTGGAAGAGAGCGGCATGACGGAGGAACGCTGGAACCGGATCTGGGACAAGAACGTCGAGATCCTGGTAGCAGTGCTCCACAACGAGGACTTCCCGATCTTGCGAGATTCACAGGTTGCCATGGACAGCGCAAACGCCGGCAACATGCTCCTCGGCCGCAACGAAGTCGCCAACCAGGTCTTCCGCCGCGCAATTCAGAAACTCGTCAACGAGAGCTGATACCTGGCCTTCACACTCGCGGAACTACGGACGCCGGTTTCCGCTCACATCACGAAGGGGACCCGATCACGATCGGGTCCCCTTCCTCATCTCGACTCAGAGTTCCGAAGTGAACGGGAGCGTCAGACGCACCTGCGGTGAATCTCCTCAGTCGCCGGCCTTCGCCTGGGAGAGGTCGAGAACACCCTGCGAAAGCCGAACGGCGCGTCGAGCGTCCACGTGGTTCGTGAGCGATCGACGCGCCGTTCGGATGGCACGCGTTCCGACAGTACTATTCGAGTGTCAACGCCCGTTCGGGGCACACCGCGACGGCCTCCTCGGCCGCTGCGATGTGCTCGTCGAGCGCGAGTGCGTCCTGAAGGATCACCGGATACCCGGAATCGTCACAGTCGACGACCTCGGGGGAACGGCTGTAACACAAACCGTGTCCCGCGCACACCGACCGATCCACGACGAGGCGGCGCGTACCGTATTCCTTTTTCGTGTCGTGGGCAGTCATGATCGTTACTCTTCGCCGGTGACCATCGGCGGAGGGTTGTTCCCGTCTTCGGGGAACATCATGGCCACGCGAGACAACGTGCCGCCATCGGTCGTCGGCAATGTGACACCCGAGATGTACGCGGACTCGTCCGAGACCAGGAACAGTGCTGCTCGAGCATTGTCCTTCAGTGACGGCGGACGGTTGAGCTTGAGCGGAATCGGCGACACGCTCGGCTCCCACGGACCCGCCACTTCCTCATAGGACTGGCCGACGACCGGCGTACCCGCCGGGGCGAGGAAGTTCGGCGACATTCCGTGTGTCGGCGCGATCGCGTTGACGCGGATTCCATACTTGCCGAGATCCAGGCTCAGGGCCCGAACCATACCGTTCACACCGGCTTTCGTCGCGGAATACGCCGCGATGCTGTGGTACGCGACGAACGACGCCGCCGACGACGTCGCCAGGATGACACCACCGCCGTTGGCCCGCAGCGCCGGCACCGCAGCCTTCGCGGTGTAGAACACGCCAGACAGGTTGACGCCGATGACGTCCTGCCAATCCGCGTCCGTCAGATCCTGGAACTCGACCTGCTCGCCACCGGCGACGGACGGCACGCCACCACGCGAGATGATGCCCGCATTGGCCCACGCAATGTCGAGCTTGCCGAATGCGGCCACGGTGGCCGCCACCGCCTCGATCACCTGCTGCTCGACTCGCACATCGGCGGTGACCGCGATCGCCGAACCGCCTTGCTTTTCGACCAGCTCGACCGTGCCCTTGGCGCGCTCCGGATCGATATCGACCACGGCGACCTTCGCGCCCTCCGCGGCGAACAGCTGCGACGCCTCGCGTCCCAGGCCGGAACCGGCACCGGTGATCAGCGCGACCTTACCTTCGAGTTTCATGAAGTCTCCTGTGTTCGGGAATGTGTTCGGATGAATGGAAGCTGTCATCGGACAGCGGGACAACAGAGATGGGACCGGATAGCCGTGTGTCACAGATACAGCGGTGCTAGTACGCGATGAACAGAATTTCGTCGCGTGAGTACTCCATGCCCGGATGCGACTCGCTCAAATGCTCCTGGGTTTTCACCACCAGGTCGTCTTCGTCACTGCCGGTGATCGCGGCGCCACACGGACAGCTCAGTCTTGTCTTCATTCTCATGCCGGTCAGCGTCTACTTAAATCTCATACTATCTGCCGCTGACGGGGCCGATGCTGGAGATGTAGGTACGTCACGGCTACCCGTGACACCATGCGATGGTGCTGCGGGTTTGACCGTGTCCCACACCGACGCTCGAGGTGCAGGAACAATTCTTATGTGATTCACCCCCACCCGGGGTGTCGCGGTGGGAACACTGCGGCGGACCCGACGATGACGCGGCCGGCTCGGGGTGGGACTTTTCTTGTCGCGGCACTGCCGGACCGGCGCATGCTCGGTAACCCGGATCTGTGGGTTCTGTCCGCGCTTGCGAACAACTCTGCTGCGCCCCAGCAGTGCACGTTTAGCGAGGTTCACCCCCGCTACGTGATCACGATTGCCGCCTACCCTGCACCGCGCGCACCATGCCCGGTGATAGCCACCCGGCCGGGAGAGTGTGTCGTTGCAGCCCGGGCACAGCGCCGACGTGCCGCGGGCCGGGACGGACACCACCGTCACACCGACCCCCGCGGCGGTGTGTGCGAGAGCGTCGACGGCTTTACGGCGGGCGGACTGCGCGGCCCGATTGTTGTTCACCCGGCCATGTCCCCGGGTTTCGAGGGTGCTGAGGTCTTCCACCCCGATCACGGCCGCACCCGCCGCGGCGGCGTACTCGACGATGTGACGGGCGAAGTGAAACGCTAATTCCCGGTTGATCTTGCCCCGTTTGACACCGACCGCGGCGCGGTGGGCGTCGAGGACCGCGATCTTCTCTTCGAGTTCGGTGCGCACCTCGGGTGGTGCGGTCGCGGCGAGCCGCGTCAAACGTGCGGCTTTGCGGTGCAGGTGTTGGCCCTCCGCTTGCAGGCGGGCCAGTTTGATCCCCAGGCCCCGGTCGTCGTAGGTGAAACCCCGGTAGTCCGAGACCAACCCGTCCGGGCGTTCGGTGACGATCGCGGCCGCTCCGAGGGTGGCCGGTGACCAATCCACCCCCACCGCCGTCGATCCCGACGTCAGATCGGGCGCCCGAACAGATTCGGTGGCAGCGCAGCGCAGCAGCACACCTCGGTGGTCGAGGACGAGGGTCGGCAGATGCCACTCCGTGATTGCTCTGGTGTGCAGGTGCGGTGGGATCGCGGCGATCAACCGGACCCTGCGCCAGTGCGCCCGACCTGTCGGGGCGGCAGTGGTGGGAAGTTTCACCGTCAACACCATCACACCGTCTGCGACGGTGATCTGCGAGAGTTGTCGATCGGCGGCCGAGAGCCTAGCCATCGGAGCAGACGTCGGTGGCGTTTGCACGTCGGTGATCCGCAAGCAAGTGGTGGGACCACCCCCGCTTCCAGTGCCGCGCGAGCGCGCTGCGAGTTGTCGTACCACGCCGCGCGCGTAGCCGGCCGGCACACACTCACCGGCCGTGGTGGGCGCCGCGATTCGGCCGGTGACGGGGTCGAACCTGGCCGACAGCGAACTGATTGCGTTGTCCCGGTATGCCAAGGTGCGCAGCGTGCCGACCGCCTGGTCGGTGACCACCCGGGTCACCCGCGAGGGCACGTACACACCGGGGGGGTAGGTCGGGTTCCACCCCAGACGCGCCGCAGCGACATGCCCCTGCATCGGGAGCTTCCGGCCTTGACCGTCACGTCCGGCTGCGAGGACATCGAAGGTGGCCGGTTGCCACAACCGGAACACCAACTCCGATTGCGCGGCGCCGATCAGGTCGAGCAGCCACCGGACACGACGATCGATCTCGTCGAGCCCGAGCGGGGCGTCGGTAGCGTCGTCGACCGCCGCGTACGGGCGGTTGGTGAACGAAAACTGACGCGACACAGTGAATCCGGCAACAGTCATCGGCTATCCCTCCTCCAACCTCGCTGCCGCATCGCCCGAGAAGACGGCGTTGATTCTGCTTCGACCGCAGCCGGTAGAACCGGCCCGAAAACGACGCGAGCACCGCCATGAAGTCATCCATCAACTCCTCCCCCAGCGACGTGTCGCCCGACTCCCGCAGGACCTCGACCGTAACCCCGACCACCGACAAATACCTTTCGATTCAGGCGACTCCGAACCGGGCCAACCGATCCCGCCACACCACCCGCACCACCGTGAAGTGTCCTTTGGCGGCGTCGTCGAGCATCCGGTCCACACCGGCCCGCGTTTCCCTCACACCAGAACCGCGATCCTTGTACACCCGGTACACGGCCCCGGAAGCGCTCTCGCGCAACATCGACTCCTGAATGGGCGAGCGAGGACTCCTGCCCCGTCGAGCCGGACACCCGGCAGTACCACGCTTCCACCCGGTCGGCCGGAGCCTTGTCCGGGGCAGGAGGACGGCCGAGGTAGGCATCGAGGTCAGTGCGATCAAACATGCGCTGGCCGGAACCTATACGCCGGGAGGGCAACCGGCCTTCCGACGCGGCCTTACGGACGCCCACGACTGACATATTCAGATACGCCGCAGCCTCACCAGTTCGCATAAATCGAGAGCAGCAGAAAGAATCAGGGAGTACCATATGTCCCATCAACTGTTGAGAGCCTTTCTGTGCCTCTCGTGCGGTCGGACGCTCACAGCACGTCGGCGACCGAGAAGTTCGATAGTCCCCCGAACATGTTCGACGTCACACAAGATTATCTAATGCACGTAGCTTTTACAAGGCTTCGGCGTCGGCTCGATCACATCGGGAACAGTCGTGATCAGGCAGGCTCCGTGGCCTTCTCTACAGACACGTCCGTCTCGGACACGGTCTTGTTCTTCCGCGGAACCAACGACACCAGCACTGCGGCAGCCACTCCGGCGAACGCAAAGGCGTAGAAGGCCCAGTCGGCTCCGAGTGCAGAGCTCATGATCATTCCGGTGAGTATGGGACCGCAGACACCGCCGAGCCGACCGAGACCCACTGCCAGTCCGAGCGCCGTGCCACGCGCGGCCGCCGGGTAGAAGACTCCGACGAATCCGTAGACGCCCGTCGTCGACGAGGCACAGAAGCCGATCAGGAGAATCAGTCCGAACACGAGCGCCTGTGCCGGCCGCAGAGTCAGGGCGGACACTGCGAGCGCCCCGAAGACGAAGCTCACGGAAATGACGGGACGCGATCCCAGCCGATCCGCAAGACCGGTGATGACCACCATGCCGAACCCGCTGCCGATGTTGAAAGCGAGTAGGAATGTCAATGCAGACCCGAGGTCATAGCCGGAAGACCTCAGCATCTGAGGAATCCAGGTGTTCATGCCGTATGAGACGAGAAGACCGAAGAAGGTGATGAGCGGGAACATGATCGTCGCGATCCTGTAGCCAGGGGCGAACAGGAGCCTCAGTCCCGACGGCGAGCCGGTACTCCCACTTTTTGACTTCTCGAGTGCCATGCCGGATTCGGCGCCGGCATCGATGGAATAGCGCTGTGCCAGTTCGCGGGCCTCGTCGTGCCGACCCTTGCTTGCAAGGAAGGCAATCGATTCGGGCAGGTTTCGGTACGCGATGACAAACAACACGACACCAAGAAGGCCGCCCACTGCGAACATCGATTCCCAACCGAAGGCAGGGATCATGAAAATGGCGGCAATCGCGACGACGCACCCGCCGATGGGAAAACCGGTTTGAATCACACCGTTGTAGAACTGTCGCCGGTCGACCTTGACGTATTCCTGGGTGAGCGCGATCAGAGTGGGGAGTGCTCCGCCGAAGCCGAGCCCTGCCAGCAGCCTGAACAGGCCGAACGATTCCAAGTTCGGCGCAATGGCGCACAACCCGGTGAACAGGCTGAAGCTGACGATGCATGCAAGTACCACGGGTCGTCGCCCGATGCGATCCGTGATGTAGCCGGCCAGCATAGCTCCGGCCATCATGCCGAACAGGGACAGGCTGCCGATCAACCCCGCCGATGCAGTGGTGATCCCCCACTGTTCCAGTTCGAGCAACGTCGGCAGGACCGCGCCGAACATGATGAGGTCGACACCGTCGAGGATGGTAATGGCCAAGCAGGTGAGGACCACGGATCGGGCACCCGAGACGGCCCTTTCCTTCCCCGGGACAGAAATCTGCGACATGTTGGGTTCCTTCGGGTCGTGTGTATCGGGGTTCGGTTTCGGTGACTGCACGGATGGCGCGGTATTCACACCATGGGTGCGAAGGAGCTCAGCCCCACTTGCGCGGATCTGCGAACGCGCGCCCCATCCATTGGTGGAAGTGCTGGTTGGCAATCTCGTTGCGTCCGAAATAGAGGGGTCCGACATCTGTATTCGCCACGGACTTCTGCAGGCCCTCGTTGACCACGAGGTCCTCGTCGCGTAGCACGGCCATGAGGATTTTCCAGTTCTTGTCCCACCGCGCCTTCTGCTCGTCCGTGACCACCGGCTCCCGAGTGAGCAAACGCATCTGCATCCGAGTCCCGACGGCTGTGCCCGGGGCGGGGACGAAGTTGAGCACCTCCAGATGATCCGGTTGACGGAGCACCGACATATTGGGCATCAGAAAGTGAGCAACGGTGATATGCCGATCGATGGGGGCATCCTCGGGTGCCACATCGCGCACCGAGTCGATGCTCTTGCGAGCGGTGACCATTCGTCCGTGCCTTCCCATCGGCTCCCACGCCTGCGCGTTGTTGTAGAAGTACGGGGCAACGGTTCCGGCGTGGGTCGAGGTGATGTGGTAGCCGTCGAGGAAGGCGTCCATCAGCACCTTCCAGTTGATGTCCACATCGAAGTTCTGGGCGATATGGCAGTGGTACTTGTCCATTTCCATGGCGGCGAGGGACTCGTCGAACTCGCGGCCGAGCCACTCCGCGATGTCGATCTTGCGATCACCCGCGGCGGAGTCGATGACCCAGACGAAGCCGTGCCGTTCCTCGACCGGAACCTCCAGCAAACTCATGCAACTACGATCGACCGTCCCGAACGTGGGCTCGTCCGCGATCGACCGCAGCCTGCCATCGCTGCCATACGCCCACCCGTGGTAGCGGCACGAAAAGATGCGCTTCGAACCCTTCTCCTCGGGAACGAGCTGCGCTCCTCGATGCCGGCAGGTGTTCACGAAGCCACGCACTCTCCCGTCCGCCTGCCGAACGAGAACAACTTCGTTGTTCGGCAGTTGGACGGTCGCGAAGTCGTTGTTTCCGGGCAGTTCGGTACTGTGTGCCGCGATGATCGGCACATACCCGAACAGTTCTCTGCGCTCCCGCGCCGCCAGCTCCGGATCGGTGTAGACGCGCGGATCGACCTCGAGGATTTCCGGTGCCATATCGGTGGTGCCGTTGTCGAGGTGATCGAACATCGCCCGGGCAAAACCCGCTTTCGTCTCCTCGTCGTACGGCAGATCGGTGTAGACCATCGTGCTCACTCCTTCGGGGACCGCTGCGGGCCCACAAGACCGTCGCTAAAGCTGCAGACTCTTGATTTCGACAAACTCTTCGAGGCCGAATGCCCCGCCCTCACGCCCGTGGCCGGATTGCTTGAATCCGCCGAACGGTGCGGCGCCATTGAACTTTCCACCGTTGACCTCGATCTGCGTCGCACGCAGTCTGCGCGCCACCGACTTCGCGCGCTCGGGGTCGGCGGACCACACAGCGCCGGCAATACCGAAGATCGTTCCGTTCGCGATGTCGATCGCTTCCTCGGTCGTGTCGTACGCGATGATCGACAGCACCGGACCGAAAATTTCCTCCTGGGCGATCGTGCTGTCCGGGTCCACCTCGGAAAACACTGTGGGTTGGACGAAGAATCCGGTACGGGCAGGTGCGTCGACCGAGCCGGCGACGAGCTTCGCGCCCTCCTTGACGCCGGCACGAATGTAGCCGAGCACCCGCTCGCGCTGAGCTGCGGTCACCATGGGTCCAAGCTTCGTGTCGCCGCTCGTGGGATCGCCCGGGGCATATGCCGCCACTGCCTTGGCGGCGAGCTTTTCTGCCTCGGACAGGCGCGAGCGCGGTACGAGCATGCGAGTCTGCGCGTTGCAGGACTGCCCGCCGTTCATATAGCAGGCACGCACGGTGTGCGGCACGGCCTTCGCGAACTCCTCGACATCGAGGTCATCGAGCAGTACCGCGGCGCTCTTGCCACCCAGCTCGACCGACACCCGCTTCACGGTCCCGGCGGCCAGTTCCAGCACTCGCTTACCGACCGAGTTCGATCCGGTGAAGCTGATCATGTCGATATCCGGGTGAACGGCGATGGTCTCACCCACAATCGGACCGTACCCGTGCACCATATTGAAAACTCCGGCCGGGATCCCGACCGCTTCGACCGCCTCTGCCAGAGCGTGGGCAGTGAACGGAGCTACCTCACTGGCCTTGACGACCACCGTGCACCCGGCCACGAGCGCAGCGCCGATCTTGGCGGTGATCTGGTGCAACGGGTAGTTCCAGGGCGTGATACATCCGATCACGCCGACCGGCTCACGCACGATAAGGGAGTTGCGGAGCGGTTCTTCCCACGGGAAGTCCTTCGCCGCGGTCACTGCCTCCCGCAGATCGACGATGCCCAGTCCGACCTGGGCCCACCGAGCGACCCTGCGTGGCGTGCCGACCTCGGCGACGACGGTGTCGGTGATGTCGTCCTGTCGCCGCTCCAGTTCGTCGGCCAGACGCGACACGAATTCGGCCCGCGTGTGCGGGGCTGTCTGCGACCATTTGCCCAAGGCCCGTCGTGCGGCAGCGACCGCCATATCGACATCTTCGGTGGCTCCGGCAGGGACGCTCCCGATGGGCTCTTCGGTGGTCGGGTTGACGACGTCGATTCGCTCCGTGCTCGTGGAGGCAATCCACTTGCCATCCACATATAGTTCCAGGCTCACGATGGTTCTCTCCGTAGAATTGAGTTGATGGAATTTACCGGCGCCTTGAATCGCACGCACACCGAAAAGCACTACGGTGCAGCGACTCCACACTCACGATCCGAGCAGATCTCGCAGGCTTTCGTCACTTACCGGCGTCGTGGCTAGACCCAGCACCCCGGCAAGGAATCCGCGGATAGTGACCACGAAAAGCTCGCGCGACGACCACTGGTTGGCCTCGAGCGCGCGGGCGAGGGTCGGGTGTCTACGCTCATCGACCTTCGGGAAGACCTCTGTGCTGCCGACCGGATCGCGCATCAGATCGCTCAGAGTGGTTGCGAGAGCGAGTTTCTCCAGACCGTCCAATATCACTACATGGAGTCGCGCCGGAACGCCCCCGCCCTCGAGGATTCGCGCACACCGTTCATACGTTCGGGTCAGGACATCCCGGGGAAGGAATTGCACCAACACGAGGGCGGCATTGGGATGACGGAGGATCGCGTCGCGGTAATTGAGGCTGAGTTCGACGAACCACTCCACCCAGTCCGTACCCGACGAATACTCGGGCACCGTCGCCCCGGTCATCAGTTCCTTCGCCACCTCGGTCATGAGCTCACGACGATCAGCGAAGTGGTGGTACAACGAGGAGGTACTTACGTTCAGCTGTTTGGCCACGCGCGGCAGACTGAACGCATCCATGCCTTCGGTGTCTATGATCTCGATGCTTGCCGCGATGGTCGCACTCCGGCTGATCAGAGGCTTTGCCGGTCTCCCCATCATGTCCCACTTTCGATCGACCCGAGACTCAGCTCCACGACCCCGCCGTATCGGCTCCGATGGAAAACCAGTGGCTCCGTCACCGGATCGGACCCGAAATCGAGCAAGCCGCCAACGGCGATGAGGTGATCTCCACCGTCGTGCTCTGCAGTGAGCGCCACCTCGAACCACGCAGCCACCCCCTCGAGAATCGGCGCGCCGCGCTCGGCCGGTCGCCACTGCACTCCGGCGAATTTGGGTCCGCCCGATTTCGCGAAGCGGTCGCTGAGATCGCGTTGACCCGAGGAAAGAACGTTGATACAGAATGTCTCGGCAGTACGGATCGCCGGCCAACTCGTCGAACGCCGACTCGGGCACAGTAAGACCTGAGGTGGATCCAGCGACAACGCCGAAAACGACTGGCAGGTGAACCCAGCCGGTTCGTCACCCACCATCGCCGTCACCACCGTCACGCCGGAACAGAAATGTCCCAGAACGTCGCGAAGCGCCCGCGTGTTCACTGCCGATTGTGTGCTGCTGCCCGATTGTGTCGACACGTGTGGTCCTCTCATACTCTCAGTGCGATGTGCACCCTGATCTCGCCTGCAGGACTGAGCCATCCGCGCCGATCAGCGAACTCGATCATTGCTTCGAATCGCGCCAACCACGATGGGTCCAATGCCTGCTCCCCCGCAAGGGCGCGGATCGTGTCTGGTTTGACGAAGACCTGCTGTGCGCCGGATGGTCGGCCGAGGGGCGAGAGTCGGTCTGCCCAGGTTCTGCACTTCGGGTCGGCCGGTTCGATATGGAGGGAGCCGAACTCGTCGGCGTCTTCGAGCCGGAACTGTGACTTACCGGAAGTCTCGTCAACCACGATCCGCATGGGTTCCTCCGCCGTTCATTGTGGTGTGGTGGAAGATAGGGCTGCGGGCATCGAGGATAGGCAGCACTTCATGCAGCAGTAATTGCACACATGCATCGCGTGTGTTCCTCTCCGTGACAGCAGGAACGACAGTGACACCGTCGGCAATGTCCGCCGCGCGGATGTCGAGGATCAGACTTGCCAGGCCGCTCGGCGTTCCGACGTAGACGACGGTGTCGCCTTCCGTCATGCCAGTTGCCCACGGGCGCCTCTGTCCTGTGCCGGCTTCGAAGCGCGCGGTGCGAGCGTCCGGCGCGATATGGACGACGACGTCGAGCAGTACGTCGACCCGGCCACCGGATGTGTCGCCCGCGGCCCGAATGTAGGCGCACTTCTTCTGCGCCTCTCGAAGGTTCGGGGCTGTAATTCGCACTGTGCGGGGGTCATCCGGGCGCCGCACCACGATGGTGCTGTCGACCGGCGCGTCTGGCGTCGACAGGTCCACGGCCACGGTGAGCTGTACCCCGTTCACGACGTGGTCCGTCCCGTACGGGGTGCGGTTCGTCGCCACACCAGTGCCGGTGACAGGGTCGTGGTGCGGAACACCAATGGATCCGAGGACAGGGTCATTCGGTCACCGTCGAAGCGCACATGCCGCTTCTGGTTCTCACCGAGCCAGTTCGGGTACAGCGATACCGCCATCTCGTGCCATACGGCGGAGTGATCCTCGTCGACGTGGTAGGGCCCCGAATACGCAAGGTATCCCCCGGCAGCCTCGCTCCGTTCGCTGATCTCGCCACTGTGGACGTTGCGCGAGCGGTACAGGGTTCGGCCAGGGCGCATGACTTGCGCCGACATGAACCCGTCCGCCGAGTAGATGATCAATCCGCGGGCCTCGGGACCGAGAGGGTAGTCGACTTTACCGCTGTCGGAGGTCGTCGAGTACTCGACCAGTTCCCAGGCCCCGACGATTCGTTCGGCGATCGAGACGCCTTCGGTGTCGGTGTCGGTATCGGTGCTCATGTCATGCTCCCTTTCAGCTCACAGCACATCGCGCGTGCAGAGAAGGACCGAGCTCGACAATGCGGCCATGGGCCCGCCGATGAAGAGTGAGACCTGTGCATCGGGAACCTGGTTGGTGGAGGTTCCACGCACCTGGCGCACGGCCTCGACTGCCAGACCCATTCCGTTGACGAACGAATCCGCGAGGTTTCCACCACTGGTATTCACCGGGAGCAGCCCGTGCGGGGCGGTCAGATTCTCGAGGGTCATGACCTTGCCGGCCTCGGCACCGGGTGGGCACAGACCGTGATCGATCAGTGCAGCCACACCCGAGCCGCTGAAGTTCTCGTATACCTGGACGACGTCGACCTGGTCGGGACCGAGGTCGGCGTCTGTCCACAAGGTTTCGGCAACTCCGGCGGCTCCGGAGAATCCGGCCGAGGTGTAGTCGAGATCGTTCTCGCTGTCGACAGCGTATCCGCCGACCGCACCCTGACTGCCGGCCAGCACGTAGGCCGGACTGGGTGAAAGTTCCTCGGCGCGGTCGGCGGCGACCAGGACGAGCGCCACAGCCCCGTCGTTCTCCCGTGAGCAGTCGTACAGCCGGTAGGGCTCGACGATCATCCGCGATGCTTCGTATTCGGCTTCGTCGAGCGGGCGGCCGTACGCGGCGGCGTACGGGTTGCGCTGCGCGTGGAAGTAGTCGGCGAGAACCAGGGATCTCATCGCAGATTCGGGAACACCGTCGTGTTCGAGCATCCGTCGGGTGCGCAGCGCGCAGGCTTGCGCCGGCGATCCGACCCCGTGCGGGAGCATATGGCCGTCGAAGTGATGCTTGGCGTATCCGAGTCGGCCGGAATCCTGCTGTGCCATGGCGCGATACACGACGACGCACCGCGCTTGTCCTGCAGCGATGGCGACTGCCGCGTTGGTGATCGCTGCGGCAGCACCACCTCCGCCACCACCCCAGATCATGGTGGACCATCGGATCCGGGGTGACATGAGCGACGCACCCACGACCGTCCCGTCGTTGTCGCCGCCCCCGTACGAGACGAATCCGTCGATTTCGCGTGGTGACACACCGGCGTCAGCCGCAGCCTCGACGATGGCTCGCAAAGTCATCCGGAGTTCGCTGTCGGGCGATTCTCCTTGCTTGTAATGGAATTCACTGGCACCCACGACGGCTGCGGCACCACGGAGAAAGGTATCGGTCATCGCCCGGTTCCCCGTTCGGTCTCGGTGGTAGTGCTCGCCAGGCGCCAGCGAAGCACCGGCCATGGTGCATCGGCGGGCTGCTGGATGATCCCCGCAACCCCGTCACCGATGGCAATGTCACCGTCACCATTCTCGGCGAGCAGACCGAGTACTCGTCGTCCCCCGGCATGCGGTAGTTCGACCAGAACCGTGACGAACGGCAACTCGTCGGCCAGCTCCGGGATGAAGGGGTGCCACGTCCGCGACCACGAGAAGATTCGTCCGACCGGTTCCACTGCAGTCCATTTCGGGTCGAACGTCTGACACCGGCCGCACATCCACCGCGGTCCCCAGATCCACAGGTCGCACTCTCCGCACCTTTGCAACCTCAGCTCACCCGCCCGCAGACCCTCCCAGTACGGCATGTCGAGGCCGTCTGCGTACGGACCGGCCAGAGCCGTTGCCGGAAACTCGCGTGCTGTACCGGCACCGGGCGTCATCGGATCGCTCCACTCTCGTGAATCGGCATTTCGCTTCCTTCTGCTGCAGGCGGGCGTCGTGGGGAACCCGACGATCAGTGCTTGGTCAGGTATCCCGCATCGATCGGCAGGTCGATTCCGGTCACGTACTTCGCGGCGTCGGAAACGAGCCACAACACGGCGTCGGAGATGTCCTGCGGTTCGAGCATCATCACGTCCAGCAGATTCGTGCGGTCGTTGTGCTTCCACTTCCGCACCACGTGCGGCAGCACCTTCGACAGGCCGGCCGCCATAGGCGAATTGACTCCTGTCGGGTTCACCGTGTTGACACGGATGTTGTGGTCAGCGAGCTCGAATGCGAGGGTGTCCTTCAGCCCCTGCAGGCCATGCTTCGCGGCGCCGTAGTGCCCCCACGACGGGGAAGCACCCAGCCCGTCGACCGACGAGGTGATCACGATCGATCCGCCGCGGCCACCCTCGATCATCACGGGGACGACAGCCTTGCACGCCTTCCACGCGCCGGTGAGGTTGACGTCGAGCATCGTCTGCCACGCGTCGTCTTCGATCTCGATCGTCGACTCTGCGTGATCGTGGATGCCGGCGTTAGCCAGCAGGATGTCGATACGTCCGAACTGAGAGACGGCCAGATCCGCGACAGCCCTCATATCTGCACTGCTCCGGACATCCGCCTGCATGCCGGCAATCTCGCCACCGGCTTCCTTGACCAGCTGGATCGTCTCCTCGAGATCATCCCGTGTCGCGAGTGCGTACTGCACCTCGCCGATCGGTGCCGCGATGTCGCAGACCACGATCTTTGCCCCCGCAGCGGCAAGAGTGAGCGCATGTGAGCGGCCCTGTCCTCGTGCGCCGCCGGTGATGACTGCAACTTTTCCGTCGAGTCCGTCGAGAGAGGTCATCGATTCTCCTGATTCGAAGTGGGTAGTGATGTAGGAATTGCCGGACGTACTACCCTGCGCTCTTCGCGCGTTCGTAGTCTTGTGTCGCCTGGCTGATGCCGGTCGCGAAGCGCTCGCTGAAGCCTTCCTTGCGTGCCTGCGTCCAGTGGTAGGAGTTCAGCAGCGGTTCGCAGGTGCCCGTGAATCGGGGCATGACGTCGCGCATGAGGATGCGGTACATGCGCGAGGTTGCCTCGATGTCTGCCCAGTCGTGTGCTGTCGCGAGGAAGGTGCCGAATCCACCAGTGCGGTCGATGATCTTCTGGATGTAGTCGATGGCATCGTTCGCATCGCCGATGCAGCCGTATCCGGACTCGTTGACACGCCGGACCAGTTCCTCGTGCGCGACTTCTTCGCCCGGTTCGATCATCTTCATCGGGGTGACGACGTGGCGGTAGTCCATGAAGTCGCGCAGCCCGTACCGCGTATCTTCGACGGCCTGCTCGAAAGTGTCGGCGATATGGATGTTGCCGACGATCGCCCAATCGTTCCGATCGACGCTCTGCCCGTACACATTCGCCTCATGGGTGGTGATATCCCAGGTCTGGGCGAGCAACTCGACCGACTTGGCGCTCGTACCACCGATAGACAGCAGACCGAGCCCGTACTTGCCGGCCAGCTTCGGGCCGGACGGCGACATCGCGGCCGCCACAGTAATCGGTACCCCCGGATAAGAATAGGGGCCGAGTTGGACTCGCGCGTCCTCGAGAGAGAACCATTCCGTCTTCCGGTCGACGGGTCCCGACGTATTGAGCAATTCCAGGATGGCGTCGAGCGATTCTTCCATCCGCGGTCGCAACAGGTTGTAGTCCATGCCCATCATCTGCGAATCGGCCACGAGCGCGCCCGGCCCGACTCCGATACGTATGCGGCCACGGGTCATGTGGTCCAGAAAGGTGATGCGATCGGCCACCATCAACGGATGGTGGTAAGGAAGGGATATGACGCCACTGCACAGCTCGATACGCGACGTACGCTGCGCTGCTGCCGAAATCATCAGCTCGGGCGAAGGCCCGACCTCGTACCCACCACTGTGATGCTCCCCGAACCACACCTGATGGAATCCGAGCCGATCGAGGTCCTCGACATGGCGGAGGTCCTGCTCGATCGCCATAGTGGGGTTCCGCCGAGGGTTGTGGTACGGCGGAAGGAACACTCCGCACCGCAAGGGTGCCTTCCTCGAGGCCGGCGCATTGTTCACGGCCGACCCGTTATTCCCAGTTTTTGGTTCCACGTCAGATCTCCTGTCGGTCGTGGCGTGATGCGCCGCAGAATGGTGATGATGGCGCGAGCCGTCCGGCTACGCGGCACGAAAGCAATCGGCTCGGACCACCACACTTGTTGTTACACAGACGATCTGCTCGCACTTACTAGCTCACAAGGTGCACAGAGGGCCGCGTTGGTACGCGACTCGCCAGCAGCACCATAGTGCCGTGCGTCACATCGCTCAATCTAAACCCTATCGGTTAAGTGGTCAAGCGGAACCTGCTACGCGGCAGCGATTCCCTACCAAATTGGATCTGGCGCCCATTCACCCTTGACCGGTGGGAAAGAGCTGATCTACCTTCAACTCAGGGCAATCGCCCCTCTCACGTCGGCCTTCGCGCTCGCCACAGCGCGAACTCGCCTGACGCCCGGAAGATCACCACCCCGCCGAGGTGATCCCGGGACCACTCCCTCGCGAAGGATCGCCAATGACGACGACACAGCTCGATATTCCCGAACATCTGATCACCGACTTCGATGTGTACGACCCCTCCCTGGCCGTGCCCGCCGACGTGTTCCAGGAGCGCGTCGCCGCGCTGCGCAAGCAAGGGCCGGTCCTCTACTCCCCGCATCACGGGGGGCATTGGGTGGTCACGCGGTACAAAGAAGCGCTTCAAGTACTCCAGGATCCGGAGACATTCTCGAGCTTTCCGAACAATCTGCTCAATGCCGCGCAGGGCAAGTTCCTTCCGCTCGAGCTCGATCCGCCCGAACACAGCTACTACCGGCAGGCATTGCAGCCGCTGTTCAGTCCCAAGCAGATGAAGGCGCTCGAGCCGGAGATCCGGAAAATCATCACCGAGTTGATCGACCAATTCGCCGACAAGGGCGAATGCGAGTTCATCTCGGAGTTCGCACACGAGCTGCCGACTCGGATTTTCCTTGCGCTCATGGGATGGCCGCTGAGTGACGCGCCACAATTCACGGAGTGGACCGACATCACCCTTCAGGGGATCCCCGGGGCGAGCGAGGCGGAATCGGCCGAGGCGCGCGCGAAGGCCGCCGGAGAGATTTACGAGTACTTCGGGAAGGTCGTCGCACGAGTTCGATCCGGTGACGACAGTTCCGAGAGCCTTACCGCGCAGATCATCAACACCCCGCTCGACGTCGACGGAACACCTCGGCCACTCACCGACGAGGAACTGAGCCGGATGTTCTTCCTGCTGCTCGTCGCGGGACTGCACACCGTCCAGGGTGCTCTCGCCTGGGGACTGATCCACCTGTCGCACAACCCCGAGCAGCGCGAGGCGATCATCGACGACCCGACGCTGATTCCGTCGGCTGTGGAGGAGATCCTGCGGATCGAAACCGCCACGAGCAGCGGGCGTCGCGCGACCCGGGATGCCGAGATCGGTGGTGTCTCCATCAAGGCCGGCGATCAACTGTTGGTCGTCATGACGTCCGCAAACCGCGACGACGACGAGTTCGACAGCCCTGAGGAGTTACAGATCGAACGGCACCCCAACCGGCACATCGGCTTCGGCGCAGGTCCGCATCGCTGCCTCGGCTCCCATCTCGCGCGGCTCGAGCTGCGACTCGCGATGGAGGAGATCCACCGGAGAATTCCCGACTACGCGCTGGTTCCGGACAACCCCGCGGTCTTCCATTCGTCCCAGGTTCGCGGATGCGAGAAGCTACCGATCACGTTCACGCCGTCGACGCACTGATCTCCGTCAACCCGGTCGCGGGCACGCAGTCCGAACAGTAGAAGGTCCCCGGAGAAAATATCCGGGGACCTTCTCTGCTGTGTCACACCGTGGAGGAGACCGGTGACAGCGCCGGATCATCCGCGGGCGGTTGCAGCACACCGTCGTGCACGAGCGAATCGATCTCGACTGTGCTCAGACCGAGCACTTCCTCGCAGATTTCCCGTGTCTGCGCACCTGCCACGGGTGCCTGTCGCAGCGGCCAGTCCGGCAAGGCCGCGAAGTGCGCCACCTGCTTGGCCGTCGGAAGCGGCGCCGGAAGCAGCTCGTGTTCGAGCTCGGTGTAGGCACCGCGCGCGGTCAGGTGCGGATTGGTCAACAGGTCCGGGAGCCGGATCATCGCGCCGGTCGGTATCCCGGCGGCCTGCAACGTATCCATCGCTTCGGTCGGCGTGCGCAGCAGCAGCCACTGTGCCAGCACCTCGTCGGCCTCGGCCCGGTGCGCAATTCTGAGCTCGGCGGTGGCGAAACGCGGATCGTCGACGAGGTCGGGGCGTCGGAGCACCCCGCACAGCGCGACCCAGTCGGCGTCGTCGCGGACGGTGACAACACACCACTCGTCGTCGCCCGCACACGCGTACACCCCGGAGGGCGCCGAGTACGGATCGGAATTGCCCGGGGCGCTGATCGAGCCCGGTGCGAGGTGTTCGGCGACGAGTTGGTTGCCGAGTTGGACGATCGCGGTGTCGGCTTGGGCGACTTCGATGGTGGCACCGCGTCCAGTCTGCAGCCGGTGAATCAACGTGGCGAGGATGGTGGTGGCGGTGACCTGTCCGGCGATATGGTCGGGGTAGACCGTCGAGCCGTCACTCAATCCGTCGGAAGTATCGGAGTATCGCCAGAGCGCCGAGACGCCGCAGGCTGCCCGAACCAACGGACCGTAGCCCAGTCGCTTGTTCCACGGGCCGACACCGCCGAAGGCGCTGCTCTCCGACACGATGATGCGCGGATTGATCGTGGCGAGCTCGTCGTACGACAGACCCATCGACGCAAGGGTGCCGGGCTTGAAATTGGCGAGCACGATGTCCGCTTCCGCAGCCAGCCGCTTGAAGATGCGGATACCCTCGGGGCTGCGCAGGTTGAGCCCGAGGCTGCGGCGATTGCGATGGCCCCAGGCGACGGATGCCGCCAGCGCAGCGCCGCGCTTGGATTGGCGCAGCCCGTCGGGGAACTGAGAGTTCTCGATCTTGATGACGTCGGCACCGTTGTCCGCGAACTGGCGCCCGAGCTCGGCACCGAACACCACGACACCCATATCGAGGACCCGAAGTCCCTCGAACGGTCGTGCACCCGGCTCGCGCTGTGGTGCGGGAATCGGAACGGGGGTGTCGGCCCCGGCCGAGCGGAGAACCAGATCGTTGTGTTCCCCGAGCTGCGGTGCACGGGAGCGCAAGCCGGCGCGTTCGCCGTTGATCTTCGCGTATCCGGACGGGACCCGAGCAGTGAGGCCGGAAGCGATTTCGGCGTCGACGAATGTACCGGACGCAGCGAAGTGCTCGGTGGTCAATACCTCGGCCACGGTGTTGAGGCCGCCGATCGGAATTCCGCGCGCAGCACCTTCCGCGACGAGGTCGTCGCGGGTGTACGTGCTGAACAGCTGCTCGATGAGCGGATTGAGCCGCTCGGATGCGGCGAATCGGGCGGGAATGGTGTCGTATTTCGGATCCGCGAATTCTTCCGGCCGACCCAACCATTCGTACATCGCTTGCCACTGACGCTTCGCGAGCAGGCAGATTCGCACCTGCCCGTCGCCGCATCGATACACCGGGTAGAAGTTTGCCGCATCAGGTCGGCCCCGCGGGAAGTCCTCGGATCGACCCGCGGCAGCGGAGCCCTGCACACCGAAACCGGGATCGAAACCGTGCACGATGACCTCGAACGCGGAGATGTCGACCAGCTGCCCGTGGCCGGTATGCAACCGGTCGTAATAGGCGAGCAGTGCGGACCACGCTGTATGCACACCCACCGATTCGTCGATCAGCCCGTTCGGCGGCAGCAGCGGGGCCTCCCCTGGCTCACCGGAGCGCGAGAGCACACCGCTCAGTGCATAGAGGACCTGCTCGGTCGCCGCCCAGTCGCGATACGGACCGTTCTGACCGAAACCGGTGATCGACACGGCCACGAGCGCGGGATTGACGCGGCACAGGTCTGCAGCTCCCACCCCACGCCGGGCCAGAAAGCCCGGCGGGAACGACTCCAGGAGAATGTCCGAGCGCTGTGCCAGCAAGCGCAGCCGTTCCCGGTCGTCGTCCGTGTCGAGGTCGAGCACGATGCCGCGCTTGTTGGCGTTGCGCAGCGCGAACGGGATGCTCACACCGTCCCGTATCGGCTGGGCCGTGCGCGAAGCCGATCCTCCCGGAAGTTCGACGCGGACGATCTCGGCGCCGAGGTCGGCGAGAAACCGCCCCGCCGTGTCCCCGAATCCGTCCGTCAGCTCCAATACCCGGACACCCTGCAGAGGTAGTGCCATCATGCGCTCCAAAGTGGTTGCTCGTCGCGGAATACGCTGTCGTCAGCGAGTTCCGAAGTACACCGACTTCGAGGTGAAGTACGGTGCGAGTCCCTCCGGGCCGAGCTCGCGGCCCAGCCCGGACGACTTGACGCCACCGAACGGCGCGTCGAGGTCGAGGGCGTAGTAGTTCACTCCCACCGTGCCGCTGTGGATTCGAGCCGCCAGATCGAGACCGTGCTGCTCGTCCGTGGTCCAGACCGTGCCACCGAGGCCGTATTCGGAGTCGTTGGCGATGGCGACGGCCTCGTCTTCACCGTCGTACGCGCTGATGGTCAGCACCGGGCCGAAGATCTCTTCCTGCGCGATGCGGGCGGAATTGTCGACGCCGGCAAACACGGTCGGCTCGACGAACCACCCCTGCGGCTGCGCGGCGGGTGTGCCGCCGCCGGTGGTGATGCGATAGCCGGCGGCACGGCCGGCCTCGATGTAGCCGAGGACGCGGTCACGCTGCGCGGCCGAGACGAGCGGACCGATCTCGGTGGCCTTGTCGAGCGGATCGCCGACGGTCAGTGCCCGCACGGTCTCGGTGACGGCGTCGACGACCTCGTCATACCGCGAGCGGGGGGCGAGGATCCGGGTGCTCGCGTGGCAGGTCTGACCGTTGTTCACCAGAGACACTTCGAGCAAATTCTTGACGAACACGTCGAGATCGGCGCGCTCGGTGACGATCGCCGCGGACTTGCCGCCGAGCTCGAGGGTGACCGGACGCAGCAACCGGCCACACACTTCACCGATGGCGCGACCTGCCGCGGTGGATCCGGTGAACGCCACCTTGTCGACTCCCGGATGGGAAACCAGATAGGCGCCGGCATCGCGGCCGGCCGGCACAACGTTGACCACGCCGTCGGGTAGACCGGCCTCGACCGCGGCCTCGGCGAACACGAACGCGTCGAGCGCCGTCTCGGGGGCGGGCTTGAGCACCACCGTGCACCCCGCCGCCAGTGCGGGAGCCAGCTTCATCGCCGCAAGCGGTTGCGGGTAGTTCCACGGCGTGATGGCCGCGACCACACCCACCGGCTCGCGACGCACGACGGTGCGGCCACCGAAGGCGCTCGGCCGCACATCCTCGTTGGCCGCATCGCGAATCAGAGCTGCGTAGTACGAGATCATGGCTGCCGGGCCGAAACCGTTGACACCGCCCGAAAGGGCGATCGGCATACCGTTCTCCCGGCTCACCAGCCGGGAGGTGTCCCGCCCGCGTGACTTGAGGGCGGCAGCGAACTTGTCGAGCAGATCGGCCCGCTCGACGTTGGTCAGCGCACTCCACTGACCACTCAGTGCGGTGCGCGCGGCCGCGACGGCCGCATCGATGTCGGCTTCGGACGCCATCGCGGAGGTGCCCAGTACCTTCTCGGTGGCTGCCTCGATGACATCGACGGTGCCTCCGGACTTCGGTGCCACCCATCGGCCACCGATGAACAGCTCATTCCTGTCCGTGGCGTTGTCACCGCGTATCGTGTCACGGTCGTTCATGTCATGCCTTTCGGAAAGGGGGCGGTCACAGGGTCTCTTCGTGGCCGAACAGCACCGAACTCACCAGCGGTGCCATCGGGCCGCCGATGAACAGCGACGTCTTCGCGCCGTCCACCGGGTTGGTCGAGGTGCCGCGAATCTGCCTGACCGCCTCGACCGCCAGGTTCAGGCCGTTGATGAACGAATCGGCGAGGTTGCCGCCGCTGGTGTTGACGGGCAGCTTGCCGTTCGGCGCGGTGAGGTTCTCGATGGTCATGAATGTGCCGGCAGCCTCGCCCGGCGGGCACAGACCGTGATCGATCAGCGCCGCCACGGCGGGGCCACTGAAGTTTTCGTACACCTGGACCACGTCCACGTCGTCCGGCCCGAGACCGGCTGCGGACCAGAGCCTTTCGGCGACGCCGGGCTTGCCGTTGTTGGCCGGGCCGAATCCGGCGCTCATGTACTGCTCACCGAGATCGTTGTCGATCAGTTCCGAGTATCCGCCCGGTGCACCTTGCGCGCCCGCGAGGAGATACGCCGGGTCGGGACGCAGGGTCTTGGCTCGCTCGGCCGAGACGAGCACCAGCGCGACCGCGCCATCGCTTTCCCGGGAGCAGTCGAACAGGTGGAAGGGCTCGGCGATCAACCGTGAGTTTTCGTAGGCCTCCTCGTCGAGGGGTCGTCCGTAGCCCTGCGCGGTGGGGTTCTTCTGCGCGTGCTGATACGACGCGAGGACGAGAGAACGCATGGCCGTGCGCGGCACTCCGCCGTGCTCGAGCATCCGTTGGGTGCGCATCGCGCAAATCTGTGCGGGCGAGCCGATGCCGTGGGCGAGAAAGTGACTGCCGTAGTGATACTTCGCGTATCCGAGCCGGCCCGTATCCGCCTGCGACATCGCGCGATACACGACGACACAGTCTGCCTGGCCGGTGGCGATCGCGGTGGCCGCATTCGTGATGGCAGCTGCGACGCTGCCGCCACCACCGCCCCACATCATGTTGGACCAACGCAGTTCGTCGATCAGCAATGCGCCGCCGATGATGGCACCGTCGTTGGCGCCACCCGCGTAGGAGACGAAACCGTCGATCTCGCGGGGGCTGATACCCGCGTCGGCACACGCTCGAAGAATGACCTCGAGGGTCATGCGCTTCTCGCTGTGCGGGGCTTCGCCGCGCTTGTAATGCTGTTCGGCGACGCCGACGACTGCAGCCGCGCCGCGCATGATGTTGGCGCTCATCCTTTTTCTCCTTCTGCGGTCGCGGCGCGACGCCAGCGCAGCAACGGCCAGGGGGCGCCCTCGGCGTGTTCGAAGACTCCGACGACCCGGTCGCCGATCTCGGGATTCGTTTCGATGTCGTCGGCGAGTATGCCCAGCACCCGTCGGCCGTCGGCGTGTGGCAGTTCCACCAGCACCGTCACGTACGGCAGCCGATCGGCGTATTCGTCCATGTAGGGGTACCAGCTGCGGTTCCAGCTGTAGACGGTGCCGGACGGTTCGACGGTTTCCCATCCGAGGTCGAAGCTGTGGCAGTGACCGCAGATGGCCTGCGGACCCCAGATCCAGGTGCTGCATTCGTTGCAGCGCTGAAGGCGCAGCTCATCGACGCGCAGGCCGTCCCAGTACGGTCGATCGAGTCCGTCGGGTGTGGGGCCCCACGGTTCCGCGACGGGCTCTGGTGCGGTCATGCGTGTGCCTCCGTTCCGGTGGGGAAGTTCTCGAGTGCCGCGGCGAGCCAGCGTCCGTCGTGCCGTTCCCAGATCGAGCGCAGCCCGATCGACCGGTCACCCATGTCATAGACGGTTTCGCCGACCATTCGGTCGCCCTCGGCGCGCACATCCTTGATCTCGAAGCCTTGCGCGGCCTCCCGGGGGGTGTCGACTCCGTCGAAGACCTGCGGAATGTTCTCTCGCACCATGTCGGCGAGAGCGGCCTTCACGTTTCCGGCGACAACGTGGCCGACATGCTGTTCGTACAGTGCGCGAAAGTCTTCGACAGACATCTGGAAACTCCTCGATTTCGTGACACGTGCATGCCGTGTCCGTCAGTGCATTAACCTTATGGCATTAGGTAAAAGGGCGTCAAGATTATGCGAAGCGGAAGTGCCCCTCTTCGGAGATCGAAACCTGCTGACCGGCAATATCGACCTCGGCGAGGGTGACGAGATCCTCGGCGTCCGTGCTGACCGCAAGGGTCCGCTCCCCCGTCGCGGTGCGGGCCGCGAGGAAACCGCGCTCCGGGGAGCCGTCGCGGCCGTACACCACAGTCCACGATTCCGCCGACGCCCTGCCCGTGTAGGACACCAGCGCTCTCGTCGTGCGCTGCGCATCGACCTCGGCCTGCACGTCCAGACGCTTGAACCCGCCGACGGGAGGTTCGGTCCGGTACACGCCCATGGCGTGCTTGGTGAGGTAACCACTGTTGGCGGTCACCAAACCGTACGATCCCGGAGATTCGCGCAACCGCGTCGCCATCGTCGCAATCGAGTGGCTGACATAGTTGTTCCACGGCCCACCGCCGAACGTCAGGCCACCGGTCACCGTCAGCGGCCGGCCGGGATCATCGAGCGCGAGCCCCAGCTCCTTCGCCGCGACCTGCACCGCCGACGGGAAGCACGAGTACACGTCGACGTAGGCAACCTCGTCCAGTCCGATACCGGCGAGATCGAGGGCCCGCGCCCCGGCGATGCGTATTGCCGGGGAGCCGTCGAGCGCCTCGCGTTCGGCGATCGCGTACGTATCGTGTGATTCGGTGCCGGACTGCGGAAACACCCACTTCTCCTGCGGGATACCAAGTCGGGTCGCGGTCTCGACCGAGCACATCAGCAGCACCGCGCTCTGATCAACCATGTTGTTCGAATTGAGCAGCTTGGTATAGGGCGTGGAGATCATCCGGTTGTCGGGCGACGGCGTCGAGATCTCCGCAGCGGTGTATTCACGCTGCACCCACGCGTTCGGATTCGTCGCCGCGATCTTGCTGAACCGCGACCACAACCCGCCGACGACCTCCCGATGCTCCTCGAGTGAACGTCCCGCCGATACCCGCAGCGCCTGTTCGAACAGCGGATAGACATACGAGGGCCGATCCAGACCGATGCGGCGTTCACTCTCTGCCGCCATCGGCACGTCCGTGACCAGGATGTCAGCGGCGGGTACCGACTCGTCCTGCACCGTCCAGTCGGGGCGCAGCTTCTGTGCCCGCAACTTGGTGCGGGTCCGCCACGATTCGGCGCCGCCGATGAGCACGACATCGGATCGCCCGGCGGCGATGTCCTCGGCAGCCCCGTTGACGAGCACCTGCGGCGTGCTTCCGCCGTTACCGGAGTAACCGGTGTGTCGCACGGTCGCGCCGATCCGCGCACCCACGAGCGCGCCCGGATCCCGGTAACGCCAGGACAGCAGCCCGACCACCCGGACCGAATCGACGAGTTCGAGCAGGCGCGTCGATCCCGCGTCGGCAGCTGCTGCCCGCGCCGCGCGCACCATCAGATCGACGGGCTCCACGCCGCCCTGGCGTTCGCTGGTCTGGCCGGTACCGACCAGGACCGGGGTTCTCGGGTCCAGGGCCGTTCTCGACTGCAGGGTCACGACTGCACCGCCGCGAGGATGCGCTCACGGTTCTCCGGCTTAGGCCACCCACCGAGAATGAGAGTGGTCAGACACGTGTTCTTCCACTTGTTTTCGACCTCTTCGATGATCTTGTCCGCGGGACCGATCAACGCGACATCTTCGACCATCGCGGTGGGAACGGCCTGGGCCGCAAGGTCGGGCCGACCGCCCAGGTACAGCTCCTGGATTTCGGCGCAGACCTCGCCCCAACCCATGCGCGCGAACACGTCGTTGTGGAAATTGGCGCCCTTGGCGCCCATGCCGCCGGCATACAACGCGACCGTCGGCTTGAGCCGGGAGGCGGCCTTTTCCACGTCGTCGTTCTCGACGAGCCAGCACACGTTCGCGATCTCGAAGTCCTCGGCGGTGCGGCGTGCTCCGTCCCGTGCGAAGCCTTCGGCCAGTGCCTTGCGGTAGAATTCGTCGCTCTTGGGCGAGAACCACAGCGGCGTCCAGCCATCAGCGATTTCGGCGGCCAACGCCACGTTCGTCGGGC
Source organism: Rhodococcus sp. MSC1_016 (assembly GCF_023667485.2). NCBI lineage: Bacteria > Bacillati > Actinomycetota > Actinomycetes > Mycobacteriales > Nocardiaceae > Rhodococcus > Rhodococcus sp. MSC1_016. The sequence continues at coordinate 6,532,866 of NZ_JAMOZI020000001.1, read as the reverse complement.
CCTCGGCGCCCATGTAGACCGGGATATCGCCCCGCAGGGGATGAACGATCGACTTCAGTGGCTTACCCAAGCCGGAACCGCCCTCGACGGGAAGCTGGTAATGCCGCCCGGAGTAGGTCACCGGCTTCTCGCGCGCCCACACCTGCCGCATGATCTCGATGTACTCGCGGGTGCGTTCGAGGGGCCGCGGGTAGGGCTGCCCGTACCAGCCCTCGACGACCTGCGGTCCGGATGCACCGATGCCGATGATCACGCGGCCACCGCTGAGATGATCTAGAGTCAGCGCGGCCATTGCCAGCGCCGTCGGAGTGCGCGCCGACATCTGGCACACCGAAGTACCGAGCTTGATCGTCGAGGTCTGCGCTCCCCACCACGCGAGCGGTGTCAGTGCGTCGGAGCCGTAGGTCTCGGCGGTCCAGAAACTGTCGACGCCGAGGGCCTCGGCCTCGGCGAGCATTCTTTCGACATTGCGGGGCGGGCCCGATCCCCAATACCCTGCGGCGATTCCCACTCTCATACTTTTACTCACTGCTTCTCTGTGTGCCGTCGAATCGGTCGGAATGTGGTCAGTGGTTCTGGAACTCGGGCGGGCGCTTTTCGAGGAACGAAACGACGGCCTCTCTGTGATCGCGCGTCAGCGAGCTGAGGATCTGGGTGCGGTTTTCGAGGTCGATGGCGGCGCGCATGCTGGGAACCTCCAGGTTCGACCACATGACTTCCTTGGTCATCCAGACCCCGAACGGACTGTTCTGCGCGATGGCCTCGGCGGTGTCCAGTGCCACCTCGAGCACCGCGTCTGCGGGTTCGACGGACGAGGCGAGACCGATGCGTTCGGCCTCGGCGGCGTCGATGGACCGGCCGGTGAGCATGATCTGCGCCGCCCGGGAGAAGCCGATCATGCGGGGCAGGAGCCAGCTCATTCCGATGTCGCAATTCGACAGGCCGCGGCGGATGAACGCGGCGTGCAGTACCGCCGTCTCGGACATGATGCGAATGTCCGCCATGAGGGCCAGCGACATGCCGCCGCCGGCTGCCGCGCCGTTGACGGCCGCGATGATCGGCGCGCGGGTGCTGCGGAATGCGTCGACGAGGCCGGCGATGTGCTTCTGCACCCGCAGTCCGAGTTGGGCCCGGCCCTCACCCTCGGTTGCGCCCGGCGGTGTGCCGTATCCGCGAAGGTCGAGACCTGCACAGAAGGCACGGCCTTCACCGGTGAGCACGATCGCGCGGGTGAGCGAATCATCGCGCACCTCGGCGAGCACCTCGTGCAACTCCTCGATGAGGTCGACGTTCATGGCATTGAGCTCGTCCGGGCGATTGAGCCGGATCAGCAGAATGCCCGGCCGCGGCCGCTCGATCAGAATCAGTTTCGCGTCGGACATAGTGCTCTCCCAGGGACGAGGTACTCGACAGACGCAGACTAATGGTTTTAGATTAAAAGCTCAAGGAACCGAGCCCGGAACACAACCGAAGGAGTCCACGATGACGAACCTCGACGGCAAGGTCGCCGTGGTGACAGGAGCCGCGAGCGGAATCGGCGCAGCCACCGCCCGCACGTTCGCCGAACGCGGAGCCCGCGTCGTCGTGGCCGACATCGACGACCCGCGGGGCCAGGCCGTCGCCGCCGGTCTCGGCGACCGTGGCGCCTACCTGCACACCGATGTACGCAACGAGGCCGACGTCGAGGCCGCGGTCGCACTGGCCGTCGATCGGTTCGGCCGGCTCGACTGCATGGTCAACAACGCCGGCCGGGTGGGCGCGTGGACCTTCCTCGAGGACACGTCGCTCGACGAGTGGGAGAACGGGTTCGTGATGCTCGCTCGCAGTGCGTTCCTCGGGACCAAGCATGCCGCGCGCGTGATGCGCAATCAGGGGTCGGGCAGCATCGTCAATGTATCGAGCGTGGCAGGCGTCCGTACCGGATTCGGACCGCACCCGTACAGCGCCGCGAAAGCCGCAGTGCTGCAACTGACCCGGACCGCCGCCGTGGAGCTGGCCGAATACCGGATCCGAGTCAACGCACTGATCCCCGGAGGTGTCGCCACCCGCATAGTGGGCCACGGCGCCGGCCTCGAGGACGACGCACTCGACCGCAGCGTCGATGCCGTGCGGCGCAGCCTGACCAACTTCCAGCCCATTCCCCGTGCCGGTGAGCCGGAAGACCTCGCGCACGCCGCCGCCTACCTCGCCTCCGACGACTCCACGTTCGTCACCGGACAGTCCCTCGGGGTCGACGGTGGGTTGACACTGGGCAAGAAGTGGCCGTCCAACTACCGGGAAGAGGCGAAGGCTGCGTCGGCGTTGCTCCGATAGACAATTCTAAAGAGAGTAGGTTAATGTGGTCTGCGTCACTACATGATTCGGGCACTTCGCCCAGCACTCACAACGCGAGGTTTCGCATGACCGAACGTACGACCACAGCTGCGGAAATCTCCGTGGATGCAGACTCCGGACCCTCCCGCGCGGACTCACGACGCGCAAGTCGCGCCGCCTTCGTCGGTACCCTGCTCGAATATTACGACTTCAGCCTCTACGCCTCGGCCGCGTCGGTGGTCTTCGCCTCCGTGTTCTTTACCGGCTCGAGCCCCCTATTGGGGACGCTGCAGGCGGTCGCTACCTTCGCGGTCGGATTCTTGGTCCGTCCGGTGGGCGGGGTGATCCTCGGCAGCCTCGGCGACCGCATCGGCCGAAAACGAATACTCGTCTTCACCCTCGTCCTGATGGGTGTCGCTACGCTGCTCGTCGGCCTGCTGCCGAGTTACGCCCAGATCGGCTGGCTCGCACCGGCTCTGCTGGTGTTCCTCAGAATCCTGCAGGGCATCGGCGCCAGCGGTGAGTACGGCGGCGCAGCTCTGGTCGCCGTCGAGTTCTCACCCGCGAAGAAGAAGGGATTGATGGGCTCCTTGCCCGGCATGGGTGCGGCGCTCGGCGGCGTGCTCGGCACGCTGTCTCTGCTGACGGTCTCATCCCTGATGTCCCAGGAAAGTTTCCTCGCCTGGGGCTGGCGTATTCCGTTCCTGTGCAGCGTCGTCATCCTCGCCTACGGCCTGTGGTTACGCCGCAGCCTGCCCGAAACACCCGCATTCCGGGCGATCGAGGAAAGCGACACGGTTTCGAAAACGCCGATCTTCGATGTGATCCGGCAGCAGCCGCGCGCACTTCTGACCGTGCTCGTGATGACCATCGGTCAGACCGGCATCGGCTACTTCTACATCGTGTTCATGGGCACCTTCGGCAAGAATCAGCTGGGCTTCGGCGGAACCGAGGTCCTGATCGGCCTGATCGCTGCGCAGCTCGCGAATGCCATTCTGATCCCGATGTTCGGTTCCCTGTCGGACCGGGTCGGCCGAGCACCGGTGATCATGTTCGGATTCCTGTACAGCGCCGTGTTCGCCTGGGTCGGTATCTCGCTGCTGTCGGGCGTCGGAACACCCCCGCTGCTGTACTGGGTGGTCATGGCGGCAGGCAACGGCATCGGGGTCGCCGCCATCTTCGGTCCGATGGGCGCCTACGTCATCGAGCTGTTCCACACGCAGCACGCCTACAGCGGCCTCGGTCTCGGCCGAGAGGCCGGCAACGCTCTCGGCGCGGCGTTCGTTCCGGTCATCGCGGTCGCCTTGGCATTCGACGACACCACGGTGTGGCTCAGCCTCCTGATCTGTGTGGTCTCGCTGCTCGGCTTCGGGGCAACCGTCCTGTCCCGTTCCCGCTCGTCGGCCGGGGTGAAGCGGGACGACGACAGAACGCCGGTCACTGCTTAGCGACAGCACCACCCGAGACACGGGCTCCGATCCACCGGATCGGAGCCCGTTTCGCATTCCGGGAGGGAATGGCCAGACAGCAAGAAACCGCCTCACCGGACTGGCTCTGCCGGTGGGCGGTCTCAGCTGTATTGGACGGTCACACCCCGACGGGGCCACCTCGCCACACACCGATCTCCTCACCGGAGACGTCGGCGGCGTTGTCGCTCACCAGGAACGAGATGGTGGAGGCGATCGATTCGGGCGGAATGGAGGGCCAGTGCTTGGTCAGGGCTTCGACCCCCGCCTCGCCCCCCGACGCCACGATGTCGGTAGCGACGAAGCCCGGCATCACGCAGTTGACCGTGACCCCGCGACGGGCAACCTCGAGTGCCATCGACTTGGCCATTCCCACCAGCCCGGCCTTGGCCGCGGAGTAGGCGCTCATCCCGGGGGACGGGCGCCTCCCTCCAGACGGGCTGTTGACGAAGATGACTCGGCCCCAACCGGCTTCGTACATCGCGGGTAGCGCGAAGTGGGTGCAGTAGAACGCACCATTGAGGTTGACTGCGATCACTTCGTCGAAATCTTCCGGGCTCTGCTTCCGGGCCGCCCCGGCCTTGTTCATGCCCGCGTTGTTGACCACCACGGTGGGAGCGCCCAAGTGGACGGTGGTGTCGGCGATGAGCCGCTCGGCCTCGGCGGCCTGTGAAATGTCGGCTCGGATCGCCACAGCACGTCCACCGTCCGCGACTATCTTTGCGACCAGTTCCTCGGCATCGCGCGCACTCCGCGAGTAATTCACCGCGACAGCGAATCCGTCGGCGGCAAGTCGGCTCGAGATGGCCGCGCCGATTCCGCGGCCACCACCGGTGACAAGAGCGACCTTGGGGAAGTCCACGGCTCGATCACCGAACCTTGTCGTAGTTGTCGGGCACATCCGCGAAGGCGTCGCGTAGCTGGCGCTTGGCGATCTTCCCGCTGGGCATCCGGGGCAGGGGTTCGTCCATGAAGACGATGTACCGGGGCACCTTGTAGTCGGCGAGCCGCTCGTTGCAGAATCCGACGACTTCGGATTCCTTCATCTCGGTGGTGGTTCGGACCAGCGCGGCCGGGGTCTCTCCGAATTTGGCGTCGGGAACGCTGATCACCGTGACCTCCTCGACCCCGGGGATCTGATTGATGACGGCTTCGATCTCGGCGGGTGAAATGTTCAGGCCACCGGAGATGATCATGTCCTTGAGGCGGTCGACGAACGTGAGGTAGCCGTTCTCGTCGAGCTTGCCGAGGTCACCGGTCTGGAGCCAGCCGTCGATCAGAGCCGATCGGGTCGCGTCCTCGTTGCGCCAGTATCCCGGCATCATGCCCGGGCCGCGCAACAGAATCTGCCCGGTTTCGTTGGGGGGAAGGTCATTTCCTTCGGCATCGACAACGCGAATCTTGGTGAAGATGCCACCCCAGCCGCACTTGTCGGGATGCTCGGCCGCCTCTTCGCGCGGCATCGCGGTCGCTGATCCGCCGATCTCGGTCTGACCGTAGATCTGTCGCAGTGACACACCCTGGGCTTGCCATTTGTGCAGCAGGTCGACGGGTACGCGTGCGCCACCGACGTGTGCTGTGACCATGTGGCTCAGATCCGCGTCGGTGAATCCGGGCGCTTTCGCGATTTGCTCGAAGAGGATCGGCGGGCCCGTCAGGGTGTTGGCCTTGTCCTCGGCCAGGATGCGCAGCGCCTTCGCCGGGTCGAAACCTGGCTGCAGGAAAAGGGTTCCGCCGTGAAGGACGACGCGCGAGATACCCCAGATGATGCCGGCAGCGGTGAACAGGGGCAGCGCCAGCACCGGGCGCAGGTTGTTCGGCTGAATCGGTTCCATCAAATGCCATTCGTGCATTTCGCCGGCGATGGTGGCGTGGGTGAAGATCACGCCCTTCGGCTTGCCGGTGGTGCCGCTGGTGAACACGATGGCGGTGGGAGTGTCGAGATCGACGACGGGGGTCCGGTATTTCGCATGATCGCTGCCGCGCAGCGGACGCACATCCTTCTCGAACACTGCGATCGAGAACGTGTTGCGTGTCTGCTGGACTTCTTCGAGGCGCGGTCGCAGCGCCTCCTCGCAGTAGACGACGGTGGGTTCACAGTCTTCGACGAGTGTGGTGAGCTCGCCGGCGAGCATGCGCTGGTTGAAACCGACCGCGATGGCGCCGACCTTCATGGCACCGAGCGAGGCCACCGCCCACTCGAGGCTGTTGGCACCGAGGAAGCTCACCCGATCGCCGGGCACGACACCACGCGAGGCGAGATCGTGGGCGACGCCGTCGGCCCATGCGGCCAGCTCTGCGTAGGTGACGGCGTCGCCGTCGAAGTCGATCGCGGTCAGATCCGGCTTCGACCGGGACCAGTAGGTCAAAGCGTCTACAACAGTGCCGCTCATGTAAGCCTCCAAGAGTTGTCATCGATCGCGGGGGTGCTCGGCGGCGAGCACGGCGGACCGTGCTGTGTCTTCGGCCTCCCGGAGAGAGCCGTACGTCACATCCGCATGTTAAATCTAAAGGTCGTTGTTTACTGTGGCAAGTACTGGCTGGTCTCTGCCCCGCGGGCCACCGCGAGCATCGCACCGACCTCCACCAGCTTCTGCCGGGCCCGGCCCCGGCGTCGCCCTTCGATACGTTCGTACCGGTCGATCCGCTTCCAGCCGTCGAAACCGAACGACTCCGGACACCGCGACTGCACGGCCTCCGCCAACTCGTCGCCTGGTCGGCTCGGCTGCGGAAGAAGCGCACGTTGATGGTCGGCTACGAGTGCATCGACGGTCTCGGCGGCGCAGTATCGATTGGTGCCGATCACCCCGGTCGGACCCCGCTTGATCCACCCGGCGACATATACCCCCGGCACCGGACGCTCGTCCACCGGATCGACCACGCGGCCTGCAACGTTGGGGACCGTGCCGCGTTGGGAGTCGAACGGCAACCCCGGCACGGGAGCGCCGCGGTAGCCGACCGAACGCAGGACCAAAGAGGCCTCGAGATCCTCTTCGCTTCCGTCCATCCGGGTGGACGCGATCCGTAGACCTTCGACGTGACAGTCACCGAGAATCTCGACGGGCGTCCCGTGGAACCTCAGGGTGATCTTCCGCCGACCCGGTCGAGGAGAGCGGCGTGCGTAGTCGGCCAGCGTCCGCAACTTGATCGAGGCATCGGCGGAAGCGTCGAATCCGCCGTGAACGCTCACCTCGACTTCCTGCAACGCTCCCAGCGCGATGAGCTCGGGTGTCGTGAACGCTGCGTGCTCCGGCCCTCGTCGTCCGAGAACCACGATTTCTTCGATGGTGCTGTGCCGAAGTGCGTCCAGCGCATGTTCGGCAATATCACCCGGGACGAGCCGGTCGGGATCGCACGCCAAAATCCGTGCTACGTCCAGCGCCACATTGCCGTTGCCGATCACCACAGCACGACGCCCCGACAGATCGAAGGTGCGACCAGCGGAGTCCGGATGTCCGTTGTACCAGGCGACGAATTCGCGCGCAGCAAAACTCCCCGGCAGATCTTCGCCCGGGATGCCGAGCTTGCGGTCGTCGGACGCACCACTCGCGTAGATCACCGCGTGGTGATGATCGAGCAGCTCGTCGACACTGATATCCCGACCGATCTCCACGCCGAGGAAGGCACGGAAACCGTTGCGGCCGGCCGTGCGGGAGAAGACCCGCTCCACGGCCTTCGTGGTCTGGTGATCCGGAGCCACCCCGAACCGGACGAGCCCACCGGCCACCGGGAGCCGCTCGAACATGGAGACGTCGACGTCGACGTCTCGCCGAGTCAGCAACTCTTCGGCTGCATAGAAGGCGGAGGGACCGGACCCGACAATCGCCACCCTCAGCGGACCCGGCCGGGGCGCCGCGACGACAGGTTCGGCCGGCACTTCGCTCGGGCCGGACACGGTCGGGTTGCCCAGGAAGTACGCGGCATTGAGATCCTTGTAGATCTCGGCTTCCGGGGTGAGGTCGCTGTCGGGAACGATCGCGTCGACCGGACACACGTCGGCGCAGGCCCCACAGTCGATGCAGGCAGCCGGATCGATGTAGAGCATCTCGGTGCGCTGGTACTGCGCTTCGTCGGGAGTCGGATGAATGCAGTTCACCGGACACACCGCGACACACGTCGCGTCGTTGCAGCAGGCTTGGGTAACTACGTAGGTCATGGGCACTCCGGTTGATCGTATGGTTCCGAACTTTGCTCCGGTGGGAGGAAGCGGTCGCCGTAACGGCCTGCAAGCTCGCGGGCACGAGCGGTGAACCCGTTCTCGCCACCCGGATAGGAACGCCTGAACGACAGAACCCCACCCGTGTGCGCGGGGAACCCGATGCCGAGAACAGATCCCGTGTCGGCGTCGGACTCGGATCCGACGACACCTTCGCCGAGACAGCGCAACGCCTCGAGGACCTCGACGAACAACAACCGGTCGCGCATATCGTTCAGGGGAATATGCCGTGCAGGCCCGAACACCTCACGAAGGACGGGCCACAATCCCAAGCGCTTACCATCCGAGTCGTACTCGTAGAAGCCCTGACCGTCCGACCTGCCCCCACGACCGCATTCGTCGATCATCCGGTCGCGGACGCTGTCTGCTTCGCTCCCCCGCCACGTCCCGCCGGCCGCCTCGACAGCGACACGGTTCTCGCGCTGCACCGCGCGGTTGAGCGTCAACGTGATCTCGTCGAGCAAGTGGAGCGGCGGCACCGGATATCCGGCGGCGGTCGCTGCGCGCTCGACAAGGCCCGGATCGATTCCCTCCCCGACCGCTACCAATGCCTCGTCGAGATAGCGCTCCATCACACGGCTGGTGAAGAACCCCCGACTATCGCCCACCACGATCGGTACCTTCCCGAGCATCCGCGCGTACGCCAATGATGCCGCGACGGTGGCCTGCGAGGTACGCGATCCGACGATCGTCTCCACCAACGACATCCGGTCGACAGGCGAGAAGAAGTGCATCCCGAGGAAGTACTGCGGACGTTGTAGCTTCGCGGAGAGAATGGCGATCGGCAGGGTCGACGTCGTCGACGCAATCACCGTAGGAGCCTCGGCGACTGCCTCCACCATCTGCAGCACCTGTTGTTTGACGGCGACGTTCTCTGCGACCGCCTCGATCACCAGCGCGGACGCCGACAGATCCGTGACGCACTCGGTGGGCGTGATGCGCCCGAGCAAGGCCTGCGACATCCGCCTGTTCGAGGTTCCCGCTTTTCGCGCATGAGCTTCCCGCCGGTCGGCGTACGACTTGCCTCGGCGCGCATTCTCCAGAGTTCGCGCCCACAGCACGACGTCGGCTCCTGCCCGCGCGCAGGTGTAGGCGATGGCCGCGCCCATCATCCCGGCGCCGACGACGCCGATCGTGGTGCCCGCCAGGCTCTCGGACTTCTCACTCGCCACCGCAGACCCGATCCGTGCTCGTACGGTCCTGACCGACGTGTCAGTGTGCATCGGCAGGTACCTCCCGTTCGATAGCAACCGGCAGCCCGATCATCGCCGGCATCACGTCGCCGAGCGAAAGAGATCACATCGACCGCAGTGGGCAATAATCTAATCCCCGTAGATTCTCGGCGCAAGACCCGATTCCTGCCGCAACCCTCGGCGCCGGGGTTTACAGGTAAAACTACGTCAGTTAGATTTAGAGGCGTTGATCCGCAGCGCACACGTTCGCGAGCCGGTGACCACACGGTAGCCGGGCGCGCCCACGAGACTGGAGGAGATGCAATGACCGAGGTCGGAGCACCCCGCGAGCAACGCATTCGCCGGGCCCTGGATCACCTGCGCAACGACACGACGGACGAGTTCGACCACATCACCTGGTTTCAGCCAGAGGAATTCACCGATCCGGCCATAGCCAAGCGAGAGCGTGACCTCATCTTCGGGCGGGTTCCCTCGATCGTCGCGCACGGCTCAGAGATACCCCGCTCCGGCGACTTCTTCACCCTGCAGATGCCGCGGAACAACATCATTGTCGTCCGCCAGCGCGACGGTGGCGTCAAGACGTTCGTCAACCTGTGCCGGCATCGGGGCGCCCTCCTCGAGAAGGAGGAGAAGGGCCGCTGCCGCCTGTTCTCCTGCCCGTACCACCGGTGGTCGTACGACACGGACGGCACCCTGCGGACGATCACCCGTGACAACACCTTCGGGGAAACTGACACCACGAGCATGGGCCTCGTCGAATTGCCGACCGAGGAGCGCCACGGTTTCATCTGGGTCGTCGACGAGGCGAACGCCGAGATCGACGTGGCCGGCTGGCTCGGGGACGAGATGGATGCAATTCTGTCCGGGTACGACCTCGATTCCAAGATCGCCGTCCAGTCCGAGGGATTCGACGAGCCGGTCAACTGGAAGATCATGCAGGACGCCTTCCTCGACGGCTACCACATCCAGTACGCCCACCCCAACACTGCCGCCAAGCACATCCACACCAACGTGATGGCGTTCGAGGACTTCGGTAGGCACTGCCGCTTCATCGCCCCGCGCAAGTCGATCGATCGGTGGATCGAGGAAGACCCCGGCGACCGAAGCCTGGCCAAGGACATCACGGAAACCCATTTCCTGCTTCCCAACAGCACCCTGCTGCGGCAGCCGGATCACTTCCAGCTCCTCACCTTCCGGCCGCACCCCACCGATCCGCAGCGCTGCCGCATGGAGATGCGCCTGATCGTGCCTCCGGTGGCGGATACCGAGATGACCGAGGAGAAGTGGACTCGCCTGTGGAACAAGAACTGGGAGATTCTGCTCGCAGTTCTTCACGCCGAGGACTTCCCGCTCCTGCGGGACTCCCAGCACGGTATGAGGAGCGCCAACGCGGGACGGATGGTGCTGGGCCAGAACGAGGTTGCCAACCAGGTGTTCCGGCGTGAGACCCAGAAACTACTGGCAACGAACTGACAAACACACGATGTGCAGGTCGCCTGACGGGCGTCCCGTATCAGGAGGAAAACATGCAGAGCGATCTCTTCGACCGGGACCACGAGTTGTTCCGCGAATCCGTCCGTGGATTCGTCGAGAAGCACGTGGTTCCCCAACTCGAGAAATGGGATGCGGATCGCCTGATCGATCGTGAGACCTGGCTGGCAGCGGGTCGTCAGGGCCTGCTCGGACTACCCGTCCCCGAGGCGTATGGCGGGCCCGGTGAACTCGACTACCGCTTCCGGTTCGTGATCCAGCAGGAGATCGCCCGAGTCGGCGCATCGGCCCTGCAGTCCGGGTTCTCCACGAACGACGACATCGTCCTGAACTACCTTCTCCGTCATGCCGACGAAGAACAGCGCCGACGGTGGTTGCCGGGATTCGTCACCGGCGAAACCATCGGTGCGATCGCCATGAGTGAGCCTGCCGCCGGCAGCGACCTGCGCGCCATCCAGACCACCGCCGTCGCCGACGGCGACACCTGGGTGATCAACGGGTCCAAAACCTTCATCACCAGCGGCATCCTCGCCGACATCGTGATCGTCTTCGCGAAGACAGATCCCTCTGCCGGCTCCCGCGGCTTCAGCCTCTTCGTCGTCGAGGACGGAACGCCGGGATTCAGCCGAGGCCGCAAACTGGACAAACTCGGCCTGCACGCGCAGGACACGGCCGAGTTGTTCTTCGAGGACGTACGCATCCCGAAGGAGAATCTGCTCGGTGAGGTGGGCTCCGGCTTCGCGTATCTGATGCAGAGCCTTCCCCTCGAACGACTCGGCATCGGCATCGCCGCGCAGGTCTCGGCCGAGGCAGTTCTCGGCTGGACACTCGACTACGTCAAGGAACGCACCGCCTTCGGCAAGCGTATCGGCGATTTCCAAGGCATGGGCTTCACGCTCGCCGAACTTCAGACGGCCGTCGAGGTGTCGCGTGCGTATATCGACCGGTGCGTGCGTGAACACAACGCCGGCACCCTCACCGCCGTCGACGCCGCGAAGGCCAAGCTCTGGGCTACCGAACTGCAAGGCCGGGTGATCGATGCCGGCGTCCAATTCCACGGCGGCTACGGCTACATGATGGAATACCCTGTCGCGAAGGCGTACATCGACGCCCGAATCCAGCGGATCTACGGCGGTACCAACGAGATCATGAAGGAAATCATCCATCGCGATCTGATGAAGGCCTGATCGAATCCGGGCAGAAGGAAAGGGTGCGGCTGACGATTCTCGGCCGCACCCTTTTCGCCCCGGTAAAGAGATTCCGGCACCGGCGGGCGATGACATCGGGACCTGCCGGCCCTGCCATCGCGCGCAAGTCTACGGTAGACTTCTATATAGAAGCGGTGATCAGAAGTATCTGCCCGGGACCGAGGAGGGGACATGGCGCGCAAGACCGCGGCCTCGAGCTACGAGGCAGATCCGCAACAGCAGCGCAGCGGCGTGAGCGACCACGAGTTCATCGCCCGGATGCGCGCCGAGCTGTACAAGAGGCCGAGCATGCGACTGGTCGCCGACAGGGTCACCCACATCATGCTGGCCGGACGGATCGATCGGGACGACCCGATCCTCGAGCTCATCGAATCGGACGACATCCTCGACGAGAAGACGGTGCTCAGCGACGCCGTCGAACGCATCCTGTCGTTCCCGCACCTCTCCGCCAAAGAAGTCGCCGACAAGTACGACAAGAAATGGGCCAACCCCAGCGATGCACTGCGCAAACTCAGCACCAAAGGCGAAGTCATCGGACTCAAGCGGGCCGGGAAGTTCCGGTACCCGGAGTTTCAGTTTTCCCTGCCAGAGGAGGCCAATCAGGTAGTACGGGAGGGCAACGTGGCTCTCGGCGCCCGGGACGATCCATGGGGGGTCGCATCGTGGTGGCTCTCACCCAACCCGTCGACCGAAGACCGCGAGTCCCCGGCCCAACTGCTCGGCGAGGGAGCCTACGACGCCGTGCGCGCGTTGCTGCGCGCCGAGATCGCCGACGACATTGCCTAACCGCCCACCACCGGCCTCGGTGACCGCGCACGTCGGGTCGCTCACCGCCGGAACCAAGCTCTGGCGCATCCACTCCGCCGACCCCGACCGAGACGTCCTGACCCTGAATCCGACCCCCGCCGGAGCGGGAGGCGGACGCTTCGACTCCTCCGACGGGTCGTACCACTACAGCTACTTCGGGGAAGACATCTCCACCTGCATCGCGGAGACCTACTGCCGGTCCCTGCCGCTGGATGATCACGTTCCGAGGATCCTGCGCAAGGCCAAGCTGGCGGGTCGAGTCCTGTCCCAGGTCACCGTCACCGACGACGTCCCGGTCGCACTGGTGCACGGCTCACATCTGGCGGCGATCGGTCAGGACACCTGGCTGACGAAATGCGACCCCGTCGACTACCGGACCACCCGGCACTGGGCAGCATCCATCCTGCACGGAACCGCAGGGGTACTCGGTATCAAATACCGGGCACGCAACGACGAGGACAGGTTCTCCGTCGTCATGACCATCAAACCCAATGCCGGTGTGGAGCTGCATGAGCTGATGGCCGTGTCCCGGGACCCGATCAAGCTCGATGACCGTGCCGGGCTGGAACTGGTCAGATCCCATCTCGCACAATACAACGCAACACTCATCTAAGCGTCTCCGCCGATCTCCCACTGCCAGTCACCGACGTCGGGCGTCGGAGAACCCCATGCTCCGGATCACCTCGACGTTGATGCCGGTGAGCTGTGACTGGTTGCTGAGCGGGTCGTAACCGTCGGTGCCGGTGGGCGCGAGCCGGTTGACGTTCACACCGGGGTTGCGCCTCGCCACGTCCAGTCCTCGGGCCGTGCCCTGCCCCCAGCCGTGCGTCATCGCCACGACGCCCGGCCGGAGGGTGTCGTCGCAGACCAGAACCGCCTCGATTTCACCGTGACGGTTGCGCACAGTGACGTCGTCGCCCTCTACCAGGCCGCGGCACCGCGCGTCGTCCGGGCTCATCCACAGCGGATTGCTCTGGTGGACACCCTGTTTGAAAACGGGAAGGTTGTGCAGCCAGCTGTTGACCATGTAGTGGGTGCGCCGGGTGATCAGCTTGAGTTGGTCGGCGGGTTCCGCAGCCAGCTCCTCGAGAATGCGTTCGGCGGTCTCGTACGAGCGCTGAAACAGTGCGGGGCAGCAGTCGATCAGTCCGTCTTCGTGCTGGACCGCGATGCTGAACACGTGCGCGGGATCGGCCTCCGGCAGCACCGCGGTCTGGCAGGGCATCGTCGCGAGAAGGTCGATACTCAGACCCGAGTCTCGCATCATCGCGTCGACCGCGGCGAACGGATTCGGGTCCGGGTCGTCCAGCAGAGTCGGGACGCCCATCTCCTGTTGGATGCGGGACAGAATCCACCAGTCGTCGCGGCGCTCCCCCTTCGCCGGCACGACGGCGGGCGTGTACTGCACATAGGGCTCCATCGCGACGCCCATCGTGTTGAGGAAATTGATGTCCTCCCGTTCCAGCCAGTCCGTCGCGGGCAGAACATAGTCCGCCATCTCGCCGGTGACCGTCCGATACAAATCGACGGTGACGATCAAATCCAACTGCTCGAACGCCCGGCGCAGGCGGCCGTCACCGCCGACCGACAGCAGCGGGTTGCCCGACACCACGATCAGTGCGCGGATCGGGTCGTCGGGGTTCTCGATGAACTCCGGGAGGAGCGCGGCGGGCAGGTCACCGCTGACGGTGCGCATCTCACCGAAGGGACCGTCGTAGAACGGATTCTCCCGCTTGCGCTTCGAGCCCTGCACGACATCGGCGACACCCCGGGAGTAGATGTTGCCGCCGCGCCTGCCGAGGTTGCCGGAGAACAGGCTCACCATGGTGAGCATCCAGTAGGCCAGGGTGCCCTGTCGGCCCTGGTTCACGCCGGTCGCCATGTAGATGCTCGCGCTCGGCGCCGCGCAGAAGTCGTGGGCGACCTGCCGGATCGTGTCGGCGTCGATACCGGTGACCGCGGCGATTCGGTCGACGGGATACTGCCGGACGAAGTCGAGCAGTTCGTCGACGCGTCGCGCGTGACGTTCCACCTCGTCCCGGTCGTACCCGATCCGGAAGACGATCTCGTGCAGAATTCCGGCGAGGAAGTAGAAGTCGGTGTCCGGCTTGATCAGCAGTACCTCACCGGTCTCCGGTGACGACGACTCGATGCGGCGCGGATTGACGAACAGCACGGTTCCGCCGCGCTTGTTCACGGCGCGGATCTTGGCCATCGGATCCGAGATGTGGATCAGCGTCATGTGCGAGACCTGCGGGTTGCTGCCGAGGCACAGGAAGTAGTCCGTGTGCAGCAGGTCGGGGATCGGATGTGCCATCGACGCGCCGTAGATCGCCTCACTCGCCGCATATTTGGCCGATGTGTCCTGCGTTCCCGCACTGAAGCGCATCCGGGTGTCGAAGCCGCGGGCGAGCGTGGAGGCGTTCGCGTAATAGGCGCCGTTGAACGCCGACGGGTTGCCCTGATAGACGGCGAGGGCGTTGCGGCCGTACTTCTGCCGTATTTCCTGGAGCCTGCCGGCGATCTCGCGCGCCGCGACATCCCAGTCGACGGGTTCGAAGTCGCCGCGTTCTTCGCTCCGCGGATTGGTCCTCTTCAGCGGCCGGTCGAGCCGGTCCGGATCGGAGTGGACCTGCAGGTAGTGCACGCCCTTGTGGCAGGAGAACCCTTGATGCACGGGATGATCCCGGTCCGGTTGCAACCGGACCACCTCGTCGTCCCGGACGTCGGCGAGCAGGCCGCATCCCGGTTCGCAGATGCGGCAGAATGTGTGCACCTGGGTCGTGTCCTTCGGGGTCATCGGACGGCCGCACCCGCGACGACAGCCGCCTGCCCGGCGTCGACGATCTTGATGCGGGGCCTGCCTGCCTCGCGGCCGCGCTCGCGCTCGAAGCGGTCGATCGCGCGCCAGTCCGCACCGCCGAGCGCGTCGCGTCGGCGTTCGCGCACCAGCGCCGCCAGGTTTGCGGAGGTCCCGGTCGGGGCGGGGAGGAGTCCCGCGCGGTGATCGGCGAGGAGGGCCTCGACGGTCTCCGCCGCGCAGTAGCGATTGGTGCCGATCACCCCGGTCGCGCCGCGCTTGATCCAGCCCGCCACGTAGTGGCCGGCCACGGCCTGCCCCGTGTCCGGGACGGTCACCCGGCCCGACACGTTGGCGACGGTTCCGGCGGCCTCGTCGAACGGGAGGCCGGCGATCGGCAGTCCGCGGTACCCGACCGCCCGCAGGACCAGACCACACTCGATCCGGTCCTCGGTGCCTGCGTCGGTGCCGGTCACGATCAGTCCCGCGGTACGCCCGTCACCCGTCACCTCCTTCGGGGTGGCGCCGAAGCGGAGCACGATGCGCTTGTTCCCCGGAGTCGGCTCCCGCCGGGAGTAGTCGGCCAGGATCCGCAGCTTGGTCGGCGCATCCGGACCTGCCGTAACCGGGCCGTCGACGAGGACGTCGATCCCCGGCAGGGAGCCGAGCGCGAGCAGTTCCGGAGTGGTGCAGGCCGCGTACTCGGGTCCCCGTCGGCCGAGCACCACCACCTCCTCGATGCGGCTGTCGGCCAGTGCGGTCAGGGCGTGATCGGCGATATCGGTGCGGCGCAGGGCCTCCACGTCGGAGACGAGGATGCGGGCGACGTCGAACGCGACGTTGCCGTTGCCGACCACGACGGCGCGGGATGCGGTGAGGTCGAAGACGCGGTCGGCGTGATCGGGGTGACCGTTGTACCAGGCGACGAACTCCCGGGCGGCATGGCTGCCCGGCAGGTCCTCGCCGGGGATGCCGAGGCGCCGGTCGCCCGCCGCGCCGGACGCGTGGATCACCGCATGGTGATGGGCGAGCACTTCGTCGATCGACACGTCCCGCCCGACCTCGACGCCGAGATGGAACGTGAAGCCGTCACGACGCGCGGTGCGATCGAACACCCGGTCCACCGTCTTCGTGTGCCAGTGGTCGGGCGCGACGCCGAACCGCACGAGTCCACCGGCCACGGGCAGTCGTTCGAACATGGTGACCTCGGCGGCGATGTCGCGACGGGCCAGCAGCTCCTCGGCGGCGTAGAACGCGGACGGTCCGGATCCGACGATCGCCACCCGCAGCGGCGGGGGGTCCGCGACGCCGGCGGTCGCGAGGGCGAGCGGAAGCGGCTGCACGTGCGCGCCCGGCGCAATGCTGCGTGGATTGCGCTGGAAGTACTCGGCGTTGATCTCCCGGTACCGGTCGATGTCGGGGGCAGGTGCGTCGCCGGGGACGATCGCGTCCACGGGGCACACGTCGGAGCAGGCGCCGCAGTCGATGCAGGCGCCCGGGTCGATGTACAGCATCTCGGTGCGCTGGTAGTCCCGCTCCGCGGGGGTCGGGTGGATGCAGTCGACCGGGCAGACCGCGACACAGGTCGCGTCGTTGCAGCAGTTCTGGGTGACCACGTACGCCATCAGGGATGCTCCTCGCTCGTGCGCGTCACCGTGACCGGGACGCCGTTGAAGATCGGGGACGCCGTGAGCGCCTCGAGGTCGGTGGTGTCGTCCACCAGGGCGTTGTAGTTGCTGCCGGGCACCGAGGCCGACCGGGTCGTCCGCAGGCCCGGTCCGTCGTGGCCCCACCCGTGCGGCATGCTCGCCACACCGGGACGCAGCGTGTCGTCGATCCGCAGTTCGGCCGTCACGGTGGCGACCTTGGACGTGACCGACACCTGGTCGCCGTTCACCAGACCCCGCTCGGCCGCGTCGGATGGGCTGACCAGCAGGGCGCACTGGCCGGCATCCGGTTGGGGCAGGGCATTGTGCAGCCACGAGTTCATGCCGCGACGCTGGCGCCGGTTGATCAGCAGCAGATCCGGGGCTGCCCTCGTGACGCTCGCGCGCATCCGCGGCAGGTCGGAGACGATCATGTCCGGCATCAGGTCGATCCGCCCGTCCGGGGTGCGCAGCACCTCCGGGACACGCGGCGCCAGCGGCCCGTAGTCGATGCCGTCCGGACTGTCCTCCAGCAGTGCGAGAGTCAGCCCGTCCGGGTCGAGCCCGAACCGGTCGCCGTAGGGTCCGCTGCGCAGACGCAGGTCCAGCAGTCGCTGCGGGCCGCGGCGGCCGTTCACGGCGTCCATCGCCCGTCCCGTTTCGCAGCCGACGAGTTTCGCGGCGCGCCGGGCCGCGAGGGCGGCCACCTCGTCGTCGATCTCACCGACCGGACGGTGCGGGGTTCCCTTGGCGATCGCTGCCAGCCGCAGCAGGATCTGCCACTCCGCCATCTCGCCGTCGGCGAGGTCCAGCAGGGGTGGGGTGTACCGCGCGACGTTGCGGATCTGGAAGTGCGCGAGCGTGACGTCGTGGTGGCCCCGGGTCGTCACCGGGGGCGGGGGCAGGATCACGTCGGCATGGCGGGTGGTCTCGTTGAGGTAGCAGTCCACCGACACCATGAATTCGAGGGCGCCGAGCGCCTCCTCGATCGCCCCGCTGTTGGGCAGAGAGCGGGCCGGGTTCCCGGCGAGGGTGATCAGCGCCCGGGTGCGACCCGGTCCGGGAGTGAGGATCTCCTCCGCAAAACACACCGCGGGCAATTCCCCCATCGCCTCCGGCAGTCCCCGCACCCGCGAACGCCACCGGTCGAACATCAGCTTCGGCGGCCTGGTCACCGGCCAGGTGTTCTGCCCACCCGCGGGCGGCAAGGCGAACATCGCCCCTCCGGGCCGGTCCAAATTGCCGGTGACGATGGTGAGTACCTCTACGAGCCAGTTCGCGAGGGTGCCGAACTCCTGCATGCAGGTGCCGATCCGCGAATGCGCCACCGCTGCAGGAGCACCCGCGAACCCACGAGCCACCGAACGGATCACATCGGCGTCGATCCCGCACGCCGCGGCGACGGCATCGGGCTCGAATTCCGCCGCCATCGCGAGGGCGGCGTCGAGACCGTCCACCACGTCCGGCACCCGCTCGGGCCTGGACAGTCCCTCGGACGCGATCACGGACAGCACCCCGAGCAAAAACAGGGCGTCGGTACCCGGCCGGATCGGCACGTGCAGATCCGCGACCTCGGCGGTGCGGGTCCGCACCGGGTCCACCACGACGAGGGTGCCGCCCCGCTCGCGCAGCGCCTGCAGGCGGTGGTGGATGCCGGGTGCGGTGACGGTGCTGCCGTTGGACACCATCGGGTTCGAGCCGAGGATCAGCAGGTAGTCGGTGCGGTCGAGGTCGGGCAGGCTCATGCCGAGGCCGGTGCCGTACAGCAGCATGTGCGCGAGGTTCTTCGGCCAGGTGTCGACGCTCGCAGGCGAGTAGATGTTCCGGGTGCCGACCGCGCCGATCAACTCACCGAGGTAGAACGTCGAATCCAGGTGGTGGGCAGCCGGATTGCCGTGGTAGATCGCGCAGCTGCCCGGGTCGCCGGTGACGAACTCCGGTAGCCGCCGGTCGATCTCGCCGAATGCTTCGTCCCAGGTGGCGTCGCGGAATCCACCGTCCGCGGTGCGCAACAGCGGTGTCCGGATCCGGTCGGGGTCGTTCTCGATGCGGCCGAGGCCGAGGCCTTTCGCGCAGCTGTGCCCACTGCTCAGTACGTCGTCGGGGTTCGGTGCGACCCGCACGATGGTGCGGCCGTCGAGCTCGACGAGTAGCCCGCAGGTCGACTCGCACAGTGGGCAGATTCGGTGCCCGACGATCGGTTCTGCGGTGGTCATCACGCGTCCTGTTCGATTGCGGTGGGCTCGACCGCGACGGGAACCGCGGTCATGGTGGGCATCGCGTTGATCGACTGGACACCCTCACCGGTTCCGGTCAGCGCGTTCACGTTCACTCCGACGTCCTCGCGCGGGTCGACGCTGCCGAAACAGTGCGTCATCGACACGCTGCCCCGGGCCAGGGTGGCATCTGCCCGTGCGGTCGCACGCAGGCGTCCGGACGCCGACCGCACAGTCACCGCCTGCCCGTCGCCGATACCCAGGTCGGCGAGGTCGGCGGGGTGCAGGCTCGCGGGATTGGCGCCGCCGGGAACGAGCCCCGGGATTCGGGTGCCGGTGGAGTTGACGGCCTCGCGGATCCGTCGCACCGTCAGAAGGAACGGGAACTGCGACGTGACGGCCTTGTCCGTGAGTGCTGCGTGCAGTTCGCCGCGCACGTCCTCGGGCATCAGTGTCAGGCGGTGTCCCGCACCGTCCTCGCTGGCCGGACCCACGACGGCACCGCTGCGCCCGGCGAGATATCCGTGCGGAGCGGCGACCAGGTCGGCGAACGGTACGCGTCCGCGCTCGGTCATCATCGCCAGCAACTGTTCGGAGGTCGGCGGCGCGGCGGGGTCGAGGATACGGCCGGCGAACTTGACCGACTGCCCGGAGGCGGCGGCAAGGTCGAGGAAGAACCGCCAGTCGTCGACCACGCCGGGCGGCGCGGTCACGATCGCGGGAGTGTATTGCGCGAACGGGCGTGGAAAGAACGGCTCCATGATCACGGTGTGGTCGGCGCGCTCGTACATGGTGGTCGGGGCGATGACGTAGTCGGCGAGCCGCGCGGTGTCCGACATCCGGGGGTCTACGCACACCAGCAGATCCAGTGATCGCAATGCGCGTAACGCTTTCCCGCGGTCGGGCAGCGCCGCCGCGGGATTACCACCGGAGACGATCAGCGCCCGAACCCGGTCGGGGCCGGGTTCGAGGATCTCGTCCGCGAGGATGCCGGACGGCAGCTCGCCGCGAATCGCCCGCACCCCACCGATTCGGCTGCGAAATCCGTGCTCGTACGCCCGGGTGGGCGGAGCGACCTCCGCGCGCGCCGGCTGGTGCCGGGTCAGGACGGCGCGGTCGTCTGCCTGCTCTCCCTCGCGCAGGTACCTGCCGCACACCACGTTCAGAGCGGCGACGAGGTGCTCCGCGAGGTTCGAGTGCGGGCCCATGCACACCCCGGTGCCGCTGGTCGCCATCCCCCGGCTCCCGCCCGCGAACACGCGTGCCGCTTCGCGGATCCGATCGGCGGGAACACCACAGACGCCCTGCACGACAGTGGGAGTCACGTCGGACACGGCATCGAGGAGCGCGGTCAGGTCGGCGGTGTACCGGCGGCAGAAGTCGGTGTCGTGGAGGTGTTCGGTGAGGACGACGTGGAGCAGGCCGGCGAAGAGCACCGCGTCCGTCCCCGGCCGGGGCGCCAGGTGGATGTCGGCCAGGGCGGCGGTCTCGGTGCACCGCGGGTCGACGACGATCAGCTTCACGCCCCGCTCCCGCGCCGCCCGCAGGGTGACCGAGGGGTTCTGCACCACCGCGCCGTCCCCGTCGCCACCGTTGCCGGAGACGACGGGGTTGGTGCCTGCCAGCAACCATACGTCTGCATCCTCGAAGCGTTGCCGGCCGCCGAGGTATGTGCCCATACGTTCCGCGACAACCCATTTCGCGGACTGGTCGATGGTCATCGTCGAGAACAGCTTGTGTGAGCCGGTGCCCCGGAACCAGGCGCGGGCCATCGGCGGGGTGAGTGCGGCGAAGTTCTGCTGCGTCCCCATGAACAGCGCTACCGCATCCGGTCCGTGCCGATCCACGATGGCGCGCAGCCGGCCCGCGATATCGGCGGTCGCCTGCGCCACCGGCACCGGTTCATGGGTGCCGGTGGCGCTGCGCCACATCGAGGTGGTCAACCGGTCCGGCCCGTGCACGAGGTCACCGCCGCGACGCCCTTTCGGGCAGGTGTATCCACCGGAGATCGGATGGTGGGCATCGCCGAGCACCCGTGTGATCCGCCCGTTTTCGATGTCGAGCAGAACCCCGCACGAGGAGGCGCACAGCCTGCAGAACGAGGTAGCCCTCGACGTGACGGATCGCATGGGTCAGTGCGCCTCGACCGTGCCGGCCGACGACTCCACGGCCCTCGAGTCGGCAGCGCTCGATTCCACAGCCCTCGCTTCGCCAGCCCCGGGGACGCCGCGGCCGCGCAGTCGTTCCCGCACGAACAGTGCACCGAGGGTGAGGACGGCGCCGGCGGTCGGCACGATCATCAGCAGGAAGATCGTGCGGGCATCCATTCCGGCCGCGATCAGGGCGGCGCCCAGGGTGGGCCCGGCAATGGACCCGATGCGCCCGATTCCCATGGCCCAGCCGATGCCGGTCGAGCGTGCCGCTACCGGGTAGATCGAGGCGGCAATCGCGATGATGCCCGCCGAGCTGCCGGATATGCCGAATCCCACGATGCAGATGGTGATCAGCAACAGCGTGGAGTTCGCCAGGAACATCGCGACGGCACCGATGAACAGGGCGCCGAGCGTGTAGCCGGCCATCACCACCGCGTAGGCGGCGTCCGACCCCCGGGATCGAGCCCACGCGGTGCCGACCCGGTCGGTGATCCACCCGATGGACAGCGCTCCGGCCATGCCGCCGAGGTTGAACAGCGCCGCGGCGAGGATCGCGTTGGACGGGCTCTGCCCGGCCTGGCTGAACAACGACGGCATCCATCCGAACAGGAAGTAGATCACCAGGAAGTTGATGACGAACACGACCCACAGCAGCACCGTGTCGAGCGCCCGGCCTCCGGCGAAGAGTTCCCGGATGGGCGATTTGGTGGCCACGGCGGTATCCACGGTGAACGTCACCGATCCGGTGACGTCCGCCTGCGGGGCGATCGCCGAGAGGATCTTCGCGGCGCCGGCGTGGTCGCCGCGGGCTGCGAGGAACTTGCCCGACTCCGGGAGTCCGGCCCACGCCAGTGCCGCCACGATCAGCGGGAGAACGCCGCCGGCCACGAAGATCGACTGCCAGCCGTATGCCGGGATCAGTTGTGCGGCGGCGAGTCCGCCGAGGAAGCCGCCGAGTGACATGCCCGCGACGACGATGGTGACCAGGGTAGAGCGGCTGCGCGCGGGGCTGTATTCACTGGTCAGGGCGATCAGGTTCGGGGTGACACCACCGAGTCCGATTCCGGCGAGGATGCGCAGCACGATCAGCACACCCATGGATGGTGCGAATGCGGACGCGAGCGTGAACACCGCGAACAGCACCGTGCACAGCAGGATTACCCGGCGCCGGCCCCACCGGTCGGCGACGGGACCGAACAGCAGGCTGCCGACGACCATCGCGCCGCTGCTGAGGGCCAGGAGCAGTCCGAACGAGGCCTTGGACAGTCCCCAGTCCTCGGACAGTGCGGGAATCGCGAAGCCGATCAGCTGGGCGTCCATGCCGTCGAGGATCGCGAGCGCCAGGCACAACCCGATGGCGCGTTTCTGGAGGGCTGACACCGGTGCGGTGTCGATGAGTTGGGAAATGTTTATTTCACGAGTTGGGGCCACGACGTGAATTCCTCTCGGAAGGGGGAACCGCGGGGGATGAAGCCTCGAGCTGAGCGGACACGCCTCAGACCGGTGTGATGGTGCCGTCGACGGCGAGTGCGTCGACGGGCACCTCGGGAAAGCGTTGGCGCAGAGACGGCTTGGCGAGTTTGCCGGAGAAGGTGCGCGGCAGGGGTTCGCCCAGCGCGACGGCGTGCTTGGGACGCTTGAACTTCGCCAGGTTCTCGCCGGCGACCTCGGCGATGTCGGCGACGATCTCCTCTGCGGGACGCTCACTGTGGAACACCACCATCGGCACTTCCCCCCAGCGGTCGTCCTTGACGCCGATGACCGCGAGGTCGACCAGTCCCTCGATGCCGTGCAGTGCCTTCTCGATCTCCGCGGGATAGACGTTCAGGCCCCCGGAAATCAGCATGTCCTTGCTGCGATCGACGATCTTCAGGAATCCGCCCTCATCCTGCATGCCGAGGTCGCCGGTGCGCAGCCACCCGTCTGCGAGGGTCGCCTCGGTGGCCTCGGGCTTGTTCCAGTACTCCCGCAGAACGTGCTCGCCGCGGACCAGGATCTCGCCGACCTCCCCGGCCGGGGTGTCGACTCCCGGATCGCCGATCCGGACGTGGGTGCCGACCAGCGGCAGCCCGGCGAAACCCGGGCGCGACACGGCGTCCTCGTAGGCAAGGGTCGACACCATGCCGGACGCCTCGGTCAGGCCGTAGCACTGGGTGAGTGGGATGCCGTGCGAACGGTAGAAGTCGAGGAGGTCCAGGCTGACCGGCGCTCCGCCCGTGCCGGCGAAGGTGAACTTCGCGAGCGTGCGGGTGCCGAAGTCGGGCAGCATCGTCATCCGTTCCCAGATCACGGGGACGGTGGTGGTGGCCGTGATCTGCTCCCGCTCGAAGGTGTCGAGGGCGATCTCGGGGTCGTACTCGCGGAGCAGGACCATCGTCGCGCCGGGCACGACGACGAGCTGCATGAAGATCGACAGGATCGAGCCGGTGTACACCAGCGGGGCCGAGCACAGCACCCGGTCCCGGGACGAGAAGCCGAAGGTGATCGACTGCGAGATGCCGGGCGTCATCGCATTGCGGTGGGTGATCAGGGCGCCCTTCTGCACACCGGTGGTCCCCGACGTGTAGCAGATGAATCCGGGGTCGTCGGCGTCGATGGCGACGACGGGCGCGGTCCCGGGGTCGATCAGCCGCTCGTACGGCTGGTGGCCGGTGCCCCCGATCGCGTAGGTCTCGAACTCCGCTTCCTCTGCGGCGACCTCGAGGAGCGACGCGAAGTCGTCCTCGACGATCACCACGCGCGGCGCGGAGTCGACCACCATCGGCGCCAGCTCCTTGGCGGTGAGCCGGAAGTTGAGCGGGACGCTGATGGCGCCGAGCTTCAGCGTCGCGAGGATGACATGCGCGAGTTCGGGGCGGTTGAGCATCATCACGGCGACACGATCGCCCTTGCGGACGCCGCGGGCCGCCAGTCCGCGAGCAAGCGCATCGGTGATCGCGTCGACCTCTGCCCAGGTCTGCGACGTGTCCCCGAACACGATCGCCTGCTGCTGCGAACGAGTTTTTCCCCAGAACCGGGTCAGGTCCGCGAGATTCATCTGTGCTCCTCGTTGTCGTCAGCCGGTCGTCCCGGCCGCGGCGTCGATGGGTGTGATCACCCTCACTGCGTGTCGTAAACCTAACAGTTGTAGGCATGGTGCGCAATGTCCGATTTGGGAGTTCCCGCGGCTCGGCATCGACCCTGTGGTTGTGACGAAAACTGCACCCACACAACATATTTCGCGTGGGCGTCGTTCGCTGGGATATGCGCCGGAAGCAACCGGCGAAAGTCATCTACCGGGGTGCTCGCGCCGGGTCGGTCGCCGCCGCAATTTGCCGGTCGTCGTACCGCGCCACCGCCCGCAGCACCTCCGTGGTATCCGCGCCCACGACCGGCGGCACGGCGGGCGCGAATTTCTCCCCGGCGACGCGCACCGGGCTGGCAATGAACTCGAGCTCACCAACCCCCGGGTAGTCGACCCGGTAGGTGTTCTCCCGCGCTCGGAAGTGCGGGTCCGCGAGCATGTCGGCGACGCTGTTGACCGGGCCACCTGCGATGCCGTGGTCCAGGAACAGCTGCACCCACTCGGCGCGGGTGCGCTGCGCGAATATTTCCGTCAGCGCCCGCCACACCAGATCCGCGCGAGCCGGGGCGCCGTCGTCCGTGCTGGTGAGATCGACGCCGATCAGGTCCTCGCGCCCGACCGCGACGAGGAAGTTGTGCCAGAACTTGTCCACGTGCGACCCGAACAGGATCGCCTCGCCGTCGCTGGTGCGGTAGGCCTCGAGCCGTGGCCAGTCGGGCAGTCGCCCGTCCGGCAGCCAGGTCGGACGGGGAATCGAGCGGTCCTCGTTCAACGCCGCATCCACGAGGTCCGGCATCCACGCGGCGGCGACATCGATGCCCGCCA
This sequence comes from Rhodococcus sp. MSC1_016, assembly GCF_023667485.2. Classification (NCBI taxonomy): domain Bacteria; kingdom Bacillati; phylum Actinomycetota; class Actinomycetes; order Mycobacteriales; family Nocardiaceae; genus Rhodococcus; species Rhodococcus sp. MSC1_016. The sequence continues at coordinate 6,507,468 of NZ_JAMOZI020000001.1, read as the reverse complement.
CCTCGACATGGCATCCCTCGCCGGTGGCGCCGGCCTTGTGCAATGCGGCGAGCAGTCCCATCGCCCCGTATGCGCCGAGCGCGTACATCGCGATCGGAGGCGCGGTCGATCCCGCCATGCCCTCGGTCGGCGGCTGCGCGGGAGTGGAAACCTCGCGGAGCCCGGCGTACGCGTCGAACACCGGGCCACCCGTGCCGAGACCGCGGTACGGGCCATCGGTGCCCATGCCCGACACCGTGCACAGCACGATCTTCTGATTCACCTGTCGCAGTTGCTCATAGCCGATACCGAGCCAGTCGAGATATCCGCCTCGCATGCCCTCGATCACCGCGTCGCACGAACGCGCAAGGTCGAGGAAGGCCTGCTTTCCCTCGGGGGTGCGCAGATCGAGCGCAACGCTTCGCTTTCCGCGATTCCAGCGCAGGTGCATGAACGCCGGACCGTCCTCGCCTCCGACGGCACGGCTGCCACCGACGCGCACGGGATCCCCGAGTGGGCCGGACTCGATTTTGATCACGTCGGCACCCAGATCGGCGAGGTGCCCGCCGAGCGATGCCGGCGCCAGCTGCGCGACCTCGAGAATCCGAACTCCGTCCAACAGCGAGTAACCACTCATGAACTCTCCTCCACTCCCCGACCGGCGGTCAGCGAGACATTGTGTGTCTGACCACGTTTCAGCTCGATCCAGAGTCCCTCGACTTCGGCTACGAGGACGTCTCCGTGATACATCGCACCGCGCATGAAGCGCTTGCGGCCATCCTGGCCGGCGAATTCGGCCTCCACCCGCAATTCGACGCCGAGCGGGGCGGGAGCGCGGTAGTCGACGCGCAGGTATGCCGTCCGCGCCCACGGTCTGCCGGAACTGTTGGCGAGGCGCGCGAGAATCTCGTCGAAGATCAGCGGCGTCACGCCACCGTTCATCGCATATCGCCCGGAATGGAATCTACCGACGGTGACGTGCCCACGCGCTCGCGTCTCGGTCACCTCATCGACGTGGAGGGGTGGCGAGAGCGTGTGACCTCGCCCGGGAAGATCCCAGCGTCGGCCGGAGATCTGCTCGTCCTCATCGACCTCGAACTCCGCGAGCCGCGCCGCGAGGTCACGCAGCGTCCGCGCAGCGCGACCCGCAGTTTCCGGGTTCGGGCGGCTGCGGGTGACAGCCTCCTGCACGGCGCGCAGGGCCTCGGTCAACTCGGCGAATTCGTCGTCACTGTCGGTGGTCGGTTCGAACGGGTCGTCCCAGCTGGGACTCCAGATGTCTTCGCGCGCCCCGACGGTGGCGTCCATCCGGACCTCGCTTTCCGTGGAGAGGAGTGGCGACCTGCGGGTCATCGGACCCGACTTTCGAAGTACGGGCTGAACATCTCCTCGACCGGACGCGGTCGCAGCGTCGTGCGCGACACCGTGTTCTCCCGGTCGTATCGGCTCCGCAGACCCTGCCCGGGCCCCTCGAGCAGCAGCGCTTTGATTTCGCGCATCGATTCCGGGGGCTGCGCCGCAATCTGTTGGGCCGCCTCGAGCGCGGTACCGAGGACGTCGCCGTCGGCCGCGTACCGGGAGACGAGCCCCATTCGGAGGGCCTCCGCGCCGGACACTGCTCGTGAGGTCATCAGCAGATCGCGGGTTTGTCCCGCGCCGATCAGCGTGTCGAGTACCCAGGTCAGATTGGCGCCGCCGTACTTCGCCGCGGTGACGGTGATGCGGGTGTCGGGGCCACCCACCCGCAGATCCGAACACACCGCCAGCAGGGTCCCCGCGCCGTAGGCCATTCCGTGGACAGCGGCGATGGTGGGTTTGGGAAACGTGAAGTACCTCCACAACAGCTCGTCCCGTTCGAGCATGCTCAGAGTGCCGGCGTCGGGAGTCATCGCCCGGAGTTCCTTCAAGTCGTATCCGGCGGAGAACGCCGCCGGACCCTCTCCCGCCAGCACCACGACCCGAACGGCCTGATCGGCCGCCGCGTCCGTGAGCGCGGCATCGAGTTCGCGCTGCAGCCCGAGCGAGATCGCGTTGTGCACGTCCGGCCGAGCGAGGTCGAGCTGCAGTACGCCGGGAGCCGGCGACGAACGACGCAGGTCGCCCGGCGTCATCTCACACCGCCGACCGTCGCCTCCTCGCGAGCGACCTCCTCGGCATCCCGGGTGATCATCTTGTGGAAAACCTGACCGGGCAGCTCGTTCCGTCCGTAGATCAGCTCGTCGACCTGGCCGTGCGCCGCGTTGGCCGTGATCGTCTTCGTGACGAACCAATCCTCGGCGTGCAGTGTCTCCATGAGGAGTTCCCAGTTCTTGTCGAGGATCCGCTTCTCGCGCGGGGTCTCGGGCTCCTTCGGCGAGAGGAGCCGAATGGTGCAGTACGACACGTTGGGATCTTCGGTGTCGGGCACGATCGTCCAGATCTCGAAGTGGTTGGGCTCCGTCACGAGCATGGTGCCGGGGTAGATCGTGTAGTTCGCCAATGAGTAGTCGCGGACGTCGAAGGAGTCCGGATCTGCGTCCCGAACCTCGGTGATCGATTTGCGGGCCACGACGATTCGCCACGAGCGGTCGACAAGGTCGTATGCCGTGATGTTGCCCTCGAGGTAATTGCACACGGTCTTGGTGTGCAACTGGCAGAGGTGGTACGAGTCCTGGACCCCGTCGACGGCGATCTTCCAGTTCATGTCGAGTTTCCAGGTCTCCTTCCGCACCTGGAACGACTCGGCCATTCCGGTCGCCGTCACCTCCGCGTCGTGCTTGGCGCCGAGGATTCCGGCGATGTCGAGATCGGCGCCGACTGTCGGAACGACCCAGACCAGGCCGTGCCGCACCTCGCAGGGGAACTCGACGAGCCCGTACTGCGAGCGGTCCATGCCGTCGAAGCCTTCGGCGTGCGGCATTCCCCGCAGATCTCCGCCGCGGCCGTACGCCCAGTTGTGATACGGGCAGCTGAAGATGCGCTTACAACCCGATTCGTCGAACTCCACCTTCGAGCCGCGGTGCCGGCAGACGTTGGAGAAGGCCTTGACGCTGCCGTCCGTCTGCTTCACCACCAGTAGCGGCGTGCCGATCAGCTCGGTGGTGACGAAGTCGCCCGCCTTCTTCAGCTCGTCGACGTGGGCGACGATGTGCGGCAGTCGCCGGACCACCTTGCGTTCACGTTCGGCGAGTTCCGGGTCGGTGAACACTGAGAACGGCACTCGAAGCAGGTCGTCCGCGTAGTCGGTGCTGTTGTTGTCGACATGTGCGATCAGCCGCTCGGTGAGTGTGATCTTGTCTTCTCGCTCCATACACCGAGAGTGGCACATGAGACATTCGTTGTCTAGCGTCTCAAGCAGAATTGTGGCGGTACTGTTTCCTGGTGGCTGCAAGGACTGGAAACGACCCCGCGACCGACGTCCGCACGACAATCCTCACCGCGGCGGAGTCGTGCTTCGAACGCTTCGGAATCACGAAGACGACCATGGAGGACGTCGCGCGAGCGGCGGACATGTCCCGCGCAACCGTCTACCGGTACTTCTCGGACCGAGAAAGTCTGATCATCGAATCGGTCGCACGGCGTGCCCGCATGAACATGACGCCCGCGCGCGCCTTCATCGCCAAGTGGCCCACGATCGAGGAGCGACTCGTCGAGGGCATCTGCCAGAACGTGGAGAGCGGTCTGCGCGACCCCATGGTTCACCTTCTCGTCTCCCCGTCCGAGATGACCCTGGCGAACTCACTGCTGACCACGTCGGGGAAGGCCGTCGAACTGACGAGTGAACTGTGGGAGCCGATACTGCGTGAAGCGCAGGAGGCCGGCGACATCCGCGCCGACATCGACCTGACACTGCTCTGCGAATGGATCTCGGAACTCGAAATCATGTGTATCAGCCAACTCAACGGCGGCACCGGCTCACTGGAACGATTCCGAGAGAAGATCCGCACCTTCCTGATCCCCTCGCTTCTGCCTGCCGGCGACTGAGTACGCGATCTACGCCGCCGCCGGCAGTGGGCCCCGATGTCGGCCTACCGTGGCGCCTCGTCACCGTCGAGAGCCGTGCCGATTCCACTGATTTCGGTGATCTTCCACTCGTTTTCCCTGTCGAGGGTCATCTTGTAGGTTGCCGTCGACTGGATCCCGTCGGGCGCCTGGCTGTTCTTCGTCAGGACGCTGACGAAGCAATCCACCGAATAGGTTCCGTCCGGTCCCGGTTCGGCCTTCGCCGAGATAGGTTGTGCGCTCGACGTCCATTGGAGCGGAGCAATGATCTGCTCCATCGAGGTCGCCGCCTGCGAGAGGCGATTCGACAGTTCCGGGGCGGTACCTGCCGTCAGCCGTGTTCGCCATGCGGGCAGGTCGCGGAAATCCATTTCGGCGGCCCCGGTGGCGTAGTCGAGGGCGATCCGTTCTGCCTCCTGCTGGTTCGCCGCAGCATCGTGGAGTTGTCCCAGCTCGTTCGTCGTGTTCCGAAGTTGCCACCCGAGCAGCGCGAGTGCGACTACGAGAATCGTGATCAGTCCCCCGATGACCACGGAGCGTAGGGGGACGTTCCGGGGTCCGGTACGCACGTCCGCCGAACGCTCACGGCGGGAATGGTCGCTCTCGGGGGCAGTGGTATCGGATTTTGTGAGTTCGATGGTTTTCTGCATCGTTCGCCTTTCGCTGGGCTGCCCGATCGCCAGGGTGAACGATCGGTTGCGTCTCGTGTCCGGCCGTGTTTACGGTCCGGAAGGGCTGAGATGGACTGTCAGAGCATCCCCGGAAGTGGTGGACGCCATCACATTGTCGAGTAGCCGCCCCACGTCGACGGTCCGCATCGCGGCCGCTCCTGCCTGGACCGAGGGGAGAAGATTCACTCCGATCACCTGAAGATCCGGGGCGGTGCGGTCGAGGAAGGTTTGCAACTCCCCGATGAAAGGACTTGCTCCATAGGCGATCCCGTCGCGCAGCGGGCCCTTCTCGGTGGCGAACCGGATTCCGCCGAGCACGTCGTGGAACCCGCTTCCGAATTCGGCGACGATCGGTGTCGCACCCCGCAAACCCTCCGGGACGGTAGTGGTCTCCATCAGCAACGGTTGCAGCGTGTCGAACAGCGTCGTGAGATTGTCGGACTGCTGGGTGAGCGTCGCTGCGAGCAACTCGCCGGCACGCGTCAGATTGTTCAGGACCGCGAAGTCGTCGGGCAATGCCACGTCGATCGTGTCGAAGATCGCCTGTACGCGCGCGGGCTCCACCTGTTCGAGCAGTCTGGTCAGGCGCTCCGAGAGCTCCTTGAACGTCGTCGGCACCACCACCTGCGACGCCGGGACGGTGTCTCCTTCCCCGAGATACGGTCCCGCGTCGGAAGAGGGCAGCACGGCGAGATACGGTTCGCCCAGTGCCGACAGATTGTCGACGCGGAACTCGCTGTCGGCGGGGATCGACCGATCACTCTCGTAACTCCATGAGACCTCGATGTGATCTGCAGAGGCCGTCATGTCGCTGATGTGCCCGATCGCCACCCCCCGCAGCAAGACACGTGAGCCGACCACGAGTCCGTTGGTGTCCGGCACGTCCAGCGTGGCAGTGCGCACCTCCTCGAACCGGCCTACATGCAAACCCGCCCGGTCCATGTAGAGGAACGACAGCACGGCGATCACCACCATGCCGAGTATCGACAACGGCGTCTTGACAGTCATTTCACCGCTCCCAGCATGCGCAGCAGGTTCTCCGCGTCGGCCACGATCTGGTCTCCCCCGGCAGATTCGATACCTTCGATCTCAACGGACGGTTTCTGGGCGAACGGCACCAGTCTGTTACGCAGAAAGCGCGACAACACGACGGTCGTGTCCGGCGCCTCGTCCCAGACTCCCCGAGCCACGTCTCCCGTGTCGGCCAGGGAGTTCAGCATGGGAACCATCCACAGTCCGCCTTCGTAGACGCTGCCGACCGACGGCAGGATCTGGCCGATGTGGGACACGACCGAGATCGCGAGTCGCCGCCAGTAGTGAACGCTGGAACTGTCGAAGATGGCGGATAGGGCGTCGGTGCGGTCGTCGAAGGACAGTGCGGTCTCGTTCAGCCCCGTCAACATCCGATCGATCTCCTGCGTCCGCGTAGCGAGGTCGTCCATGTCCAGCGCCGCCACGGACGCCACGTCGCGGACGGCCGGGAGCGGCGGCACCACGGAGTTCACCCGGGCCATCACGTCCTCGATCCGCTGGATACTGCCGCCGTTGACGAAGTTCGCCAGCACGGCGATGGTGTCCTCCAATTGTGGTGGCGAGATGGTGCGCTCGACGGGGATCGTGCCGCCGGCGGGCAGATATCCGGTCGAGTTCTTCTCGCCGTCATCGGTGACGGCGATGTACGTGTCACCCAGCAAAGTGTCTTGTCGGACGATCGCCCTCGCATCGGCGGGAATGCGTGTGCCGCTGCTGATTCCCGCCGACACGGTCACAGTTGATTCGGATACCTGGAGGGAACGAACCTCCCCGACCCGAAGTCCGTCCATCACGACGTCGGCGCCGGCAGGCAGATTCATCACGCTGGTGAACTCGAGCGACAGATCGTAGGTTTCCCCTACGCCGCCGCGGACCGACGGCAGATCGTCCGGTCCCAGGGAACATGCCGGCATTGTCAGCACCACCGCACTCACGGATACCACGCCCAGAAGCTGACGCGCTCTTCTCGACCGGTTCATCTCAGTTCCTTCCTGCCAGGACTTGGTCGAGTAGCCGAGTGATCGGCACCTCGGTTCCGGCGGTCGTCAGTGCCACGGTCGGTGGCTGATAGCCAATGGTGAGCGCGCCGTCGCGCGTTGTCTGCTGTGCGAGGAACGGGATGACCGACGGTATCGTCGAGATCAGGCCTGCGATATCGTTCGATCGCGTCGCGGCCAGCTTCAGGGCGTCGGTCGCCGGTCCGTGCACGAACGGCCAGATGTCGGCCCCGTAGTTTCGCTGGATATCGTCCAAAGTTGCTACCAGCCAACCTATTCCCTCGCAGACCTCGATGACTCCGGGCCACAGATCGATACCCGCGGCCACGACTGCGGGCATCTGCTCCACGATCGATCGAATCGAACTCCACCGACGTAGCGCTTCATCCGTCAGTGGAGCCATGTTCGCGATCGACGAGCCGATGTCGGCGATGAGTTTGTCCGGATCGGCCGCGGCCGCGGCCGCATGCCTCATCATGTCTGCGGCGTTCTCCCCCTGTCCGCGGAGCGCTTCGTCGAGACCGAGCACTGTCGCCCGAATGCTCTCCTGCCCGTCGTCCGGTGCGATCGCATCGATGAAATCAGCAGCCGAGCCCGCGATTTCGGAGATGCTCTTCGGGGTGTGGCTGTGCTCGAGCGAAATGCATTGTTCCGGCTCGAGCATCGGGCCGGATGCGTAGTTGCCGACCAATTCGAGGCTCCGATCAGCCAGCAACGACTTCGAGCGGGTGACCGCTCTGACATCGTGCGGATAGGACCGGTCGCTCGCGAGCGAAAAGGTGACCTGCACGTGGTCACCCTGCGGTTCGATACTTTCGACACGGCCGACCTCGTACCCCATCTGGGTGACAGGGTTGCCGGCGTAGAGGCCGACTGCGTCCGGCATGAACGCACAGAAAGTCGTCCGGTCTGCCGGTTCTCCCGTCGTCGCTACTGCCACACCGACGCCGCCGACAACGGCGGCCGCACAGATTACAGCCAGCGTCTTGACCCTCGATCCGAAGTTGTCGGTCATCTCAGCACGTCCGTCCGGGAACGGGCACACAGAAGTCCGACGCCAGAAGTGTGCCGCCCTTGATCGCGGCGAGTCCTTCGGGTGTCAGCCATTCGGCGAGCTGAGCGCGCAACGACTGAAGATTGTCGAGGGCGGGGTTCATCGATGTCCGGAACTCGTCGATCACAGCCTTCGCATGGTTCACCGCTTCGAGTACCTCCGTCTTGTGGTCGAGATAGAACGCCTCGAAGGGCTGAATCGTCATCAGAACGTTGCCGAGCAGGCGGTATGCCTCGTTGAAACCGGCGTGCGTGGTGTTGTACGTCGACAGGACCACGTCAATCTGGCGTATCAATTCGAACACCATGTCCCGATCGGCCTCGAAGCTCTGGAGATACTCCGCGGCAAGGTCAGCAATCGTGCGGACCTGTGCACGTTGGTGATCCATCACGCGCGCAATACTGGTCAGTCCCGAGATCATCGAGGCGAGAGATGTCGGGTTCTCCTGCAGGGCCCGAGCGACCTCGTCGAGGTTCGCATCGACGGTGCCACCCACAATGTTGTCGGTCGTGTGCGGCGCGGCCTGGAGCACATCGCCGATCGAATACGGAACGCTGACTTGCTCGACGGGTAGCGCGGCGTCACCGAGCGGTCGATCACCGAGAGGGACGAGGGTGATCGCGTACCCGCCGACCGGGGTGAGCATGCGCACCTCGACTCGGGAGTCGGAGCCGACCGGCACCTCGTCGTCGATCTCCGCTGTCACCAGTACGGACTCCGGTTCGATCGATACGTCCGTGACAGTTCCGACGCCGATGCCGGCTACTCGGACGTCCTGGCCCAGGTCGATCGAGGAGGCGTCGTCAGTGCGGAAGGAGAAGGATTGTTGCCCTGCGGGATGGGCATAAAGTACGGCGGTTGTGGTGAGCGCAACCACAACCAGTAGGACGACGCCTGCGCCGAATGCGACCTCCCGGCCGATCAGCGACCGCGCAGCGTTCATCGCCCGACCCAGGCGTCGGGGATGGCGTGACGTCATGGGTTGCATACGACGACCTCGCTTCCCCTGAGCAGGACCTCGACCTCGGTGGGAAGCTGGGCCACTCCGTTCGTACACCGGAGGCCGTCCGGGCCGGCCACGGCGGCCTGCGGCACCTGCAGTCCGGCGAAGGTGACCGGCAGGAGTCGCAACGCTTCCGCTGTGTCCGGTACCGACGCAAATGCGTCGGAGAGCAATTTCTCGACGTCCAGTCCCGGTTGCAGACCGAGGGCATCGATCAACCGCTTGATCGGTGTCAGGAACTCCGGGCCGAATGCGGCCGTTTTCGGAAACTCTTCGATGACCGTCATCGCCTTCGCAATGGGGAAACTCACCGAACGCAGGAACTCGATGACTTCGGGCGAGCGGCCTCCCATGCTGTCGGAAATTCGTGCGAGGTTGCCAGTGAGGGTCGAGATCACCTGCTCACGGTCGTGGGCGAGTTCGGCGAGCTTCTGCGCGTCCTCGAGCATCGGCGACAATCCATTCCCGTCTCCTTGTAGTAGGGAGATCGCGTTTTCCGTGAACCTGTTGATGTCGTCTGTGCTCATGGTGGACAGCACCGGTTGCAGTCCGTTGAACAACTCGGTGATGTCGTACGAAGGCCGCGTCTTGTCGGCAGGCAGTCGATCGACTACTTCTCCTGGATTGTCGGGAAATTGGGCGTCGATGTAGCGAACACCCGTCAGGTTTTGATACTTCACCGCAAGGATCGTGTCGGAGGTGAGTCGATACTGCTCCTCCATCGTGAAGTGCACTTCCGCGAGACTGCGCCCGCCCTCCCGGATCAGCTCGACCGATTCCACCTTGCCGATTCTCACTCCCTTGGTCCGGATGTCCCCGTGTGCACCCAGTCCGGAGACATCGGTGAATTGAGCTGTATAGCTGCGTGTCTCGCCTGCCACCGGGCTCTTCATCGCACTGATGACGATGATGAACAGCAGGACGGACACCACGGCTGCGACGGCGAGCTTGACGACGGTGACCATGTATCTGGTTCGGCTACTCATCGGCCGGCTCCGCCCACGGACAGCCCCGCGGCATCGGGGTACGCCAACGGCGCCGCCAGTCCCGGCAGGTCGTCCAGGACGATTCGCAGGTTGAGTCGCTGTCCGTCGCCGCTGTCCTCGAACACCGAGTCCAGGCGTCCGAGCGCTTCGCGCAACCGCTCGGGGCGCATCCCACCGCCGTGAAGGTGCGGTATCACGCCGGCGAGTTCTGCGACCACTCCGGTGACAGGTGTCAGTTCGTCACCGTGAGATTTCAGCAGCTGTCCGGCCTGCCCGAAGAGCTGTCCGGCTGCGAGGGTCAGACCGGCGTCGGTTTCGTCCATGAACGGGTCGTCCACCCCGACCGAGCCGTCGGGCCGTCGGTTGTAGGTGCTGTTGTAGATATGGGTGAGCGAATCGATCGCCTGACGATCGAACGCCGGAAACACCTCGAGGATGTCGTTGAAATACCCGAGCAGGTCGCTGGGCAGCGCCCGCTGAGTGTGCGCGATGCGGTCGGCAAGTAGCAGCCCGGCATCGAACATGGGTGTCAGACCGTCGGTATACCGGACAACCTCGTCCATGCCGGCGATTATCGACTCTGTGAGCGTGCCGTCGACGGTCAATGAACCCTTCTCGATCATGGTCGACATCGTGTAATCCCCTGTGGGCGTGCGATCCAGCTCGCGATGCGCCTCCAGGCCGGATCCGCCGGGCATTGCGACCAGATTGACGGCTGTGGAACCGAAGTAGTTCTGCGGCCGGAAGTCGACGTCGAATGCATCGGTCAGTCCGCCGATCTGATCCGGGTCGAGCCGAAGATCCATGCGAACGGAATCGGCGCCCGTGCGTTCGAGGCCGGTGACGACGCCGACCTCGCCGCCGCGCAAGATCACCTTCGTACCGGAGTCGACACCCGGTCCTACGTAGGGGACGTCGATGCTGATCGGCAACCCATCCGGCTCTTCGCTGCCCGGGTGCACCCAGACGGCAGCGATGATCACTGCGCAGGTCGTCGCGACGACCCCCAGCCCCGCTGCGTGCAGCACTCGGGCCTGGCGTCCGGGCACCCCCCTCAGGAAGTCCTGACTCCTCGCTCTATTCATATTCTCATCCTTTGAACACCAGCTCGGGACTCAGACCCCAGATAGCGACAGTCATCAAAAAATTCAGGACGACGATCGCAACGAGACTTGCTCGAATCGCCCGTCCGGACGCCGCACCCACACCTGCCGGCCCGCCACCGGCGAAGTAGCCGTAGTAGCAGTGGATCATGGTGACGACGGCACAGAAGACGACGGCTTTGAGCAGCGAAGCCACGAGGTCGGGGACACTGAGAAACTGACTGAAGTAGTGATCGTAGGTACCCGACGGCTGTCGATGAAAAGTCTTGATAATCAGCCCTCCAGTGATGAAACTGACCACCAGTGCCATCAAATAGCCGGGAATCACGATGAGCATGCTCCCAATCAACCGTGTCCCAACCACGAACGGAATAGCCTGCAAACCCATCGATTCGGTGGCGTCGATCTCCTCGGAGATGCGCATGGAGCCGATCTCCGCAGTCATTCGGCAGCCGGCCTGAGCGGCGAATCCGATTCCCGTGATGATCGGGGCGATGACCCTGACATTTCCGAACGAACCGATGATGCCCGTCAATGCACCGAAACCCAGCAGATCGAAGGCCATGAACGCCTGAATCGCCACCACGGCCCCGACAGCCAACCCCAGAAAGAACATGAGGCTGACCACGCCACCGTCGACGACGAGCGACCCATTCCCCCACGCCATGTTGTTCATGGTGGTCATGGTCTGCTTGCGATAGTGCCTCACTGTTTTGGGCAACAGTGCGACGGTCTTGACGACGAAAACCGTGACCTGCCCGACCTCCTCGATTCCCGAGGTGGCGGCGCGACCCAGCGAGCGAATCGGTTGCAGTAGGACCCCACCGGCGGAACCTGCGCGATGCGTGGAATGTGTGTTCACGTCACGCCAACCGAGCCGGGAAGAACATCATCTGCAGCTGACTGATCACGAGATTCGTCATGAAGATGCAGAAGACACTGAGTACCACCGAGGCATTGACCGCGTTGGCGACTCCTTTCGGACCGCCCTTCGCTTCGAGACCTCTGAGGCTTGCGATCAACACCACGAGCGCTGCGAAGATCACCGACTTGAGCACGGAGAAGGCCAGATCGGTCGGTGTCGCGAAGGAACCGAACGACTGCCAGAAACTGCCGGGCACCACATCGTTGACATTCGCCGAGATCACCAGCCCGGCGGCCACACCCGCCGCGACGATCACGATGCACAGCATCGGTGCGATGGCGATCATCGCGATGAACCGCGGAACGACCAACCGCTGAACCGGGTCGATTCCCATGACCCGGATCGCTTCGATTTCTTCGCGGATCGCGCGTGCACCGAGATCGGAGGCGATAGCCGATGCCGCGGCGCCGCTCATCAGGAGTCCCGCCGCCATCGGCGCCCCCTGCCCCACGACGCCCAGTCCACTTGCGGCGCCTGCCAGCGAATTGGCACCGACCTGGTTCATGATTCCACCGACTTGGACCGATACCTCGGCACCGATCGGCACCGCCATCAGCAGCGCGGGAAGTGCGGTGACCTTGAGGAGCTTCCACATCTGAGTGGTCACCTCCTCGAGGGGCAAGCGCAGCGCGATCGTGTCGGATACGGTGTGTCTCAGAATGTTCGCGGCGAGTTCGGCCGACCGGCCCAGCGTGGCGAGACTTCGAATCGGTGTTTCCTTCAGGTATGTCGCCACCGCTTGGATCGACACACGCGGTCGCCGTCGCTTCTCCGATGCAGTGGGATTTTTCGGCGCTGGGTCCACGAAAATCGGCGCGATTACGCCCGTCACTGTGCAACTCCTCTCTCGTATATCGCTGTTCCATAGTTAAATTGGTCGACGTCGGCCAGATACCCTTCGTCGAGGCCGGATGCTTCGAGGCTTTCTTCGATGGCAATCTGGGCGTTCTCGGGCAGCATGTGCATGATGTGCCGGACGCGTTCCTGCCGGCGGGCCACGGCCTGCCGGAACGGCATCCCCGGCGTCGCCTTCATCTGCGGGACGATGCCCTCGACGTCGTCGACACCACCGGCATGGTGACCGGCGTCGACCATCGCCTGCTCCTGCGCCATCTGCGCCTCGTCCTTCTCCTCCGACATCCCGATCGGACCGATCATCGTGCCGTTGAGGAACTGCTTGACCACCGGCTCCTCACTGGTGAGCAGCACCTCCCGCGGACCGAACATCACCAAATGCCGACGGAACAGCATGCCGATGTTGTCCGGCACCGTCCGGGCGAGGTTGATGTTGTGCGAGACGATCAGAATCGTCGCGTCGATCTCGGCGTTGATGTCGATCAACGTCTGCGAAATATAGGTGGTACGCACCGGATCCAGACCCGAGTCCGGCTCGTCCACGAGGATGATCTGCGGATCGAGCACCAGGGCGCGGGCCAGGCCCGCACGCTTGCGCATACCACCGGAAATCTCACCCGGCAGCTTCTCCTCGGCTCCGAGCAGGCCGACGAGCTCCATCTTCTCCATCACGATCTTGCGGATGTCGGATTCGGACTTCTTCGTGTGCTCCCGCAGCGGGAACGCCACATTGTCGAAGAGGTTCATCGAACCGAACAGAGCGCCGTCCTGGAACAGCACACCGAACAGCTTCCGGATCTCGTAGAGCGCCTTGGACGAGCACTCGAGAATGTTGGTGCCGTCGATCACGATCGAACCCTGCTCCGGGCGGAGCAGACCGATCAACGACTTGAGAAACACCGACTTACCCGTACCGGACGGGCCCAGCAGCGCACTGACCTCACCTGCCGGAAGGGTCAACGTGACGTCCTGCCAGATCCTCTGCGAGCCGAACGACTTGGTCAGTCCCTCAACGGCTACCTCGACACCCACCATTACCTCCGTGTATTCAGGCCTCAACGCCGGATCGGATATTGCAGAGCACTTGCTGCTTCCGGCCAGACCATGCGGCCTGCCTCGCACACGCCAGAATCGCGCGGCGTATCGGCGAAGACTTGATCAAATAATCTCGCGGACAGCATTTTTCATCGCACAGCGGTCGGTCGCGCCGGGTTCACAACTTCACGCTGTGATACAAATTACGTTCCGCGTCATACGTTATACGCCTACTGACCGTCGAGGCAAGAGCGAGAACGCGAATAGTGAAATACGCGCTTGAATAGGCGATTTCACTCACTCGAGCTTCCGCCGGCTAGCATTTCTTTGCGGAGCGCGGCTATGGGCATTAGATTTATGAGGTGAAACGGTCTCCGCACGAACAGCGAAGCCGTGCCCCCTTCGGGGACACGGCTTCAACTTCGGAACAGACGGACCTAAGCCAGGTTCGGGAACCGGGGATTACGGCAGGAAGGCGGGGAGGACGAATCTCCGCATCATCTGCCGGTGGGACGGATCGCTCGGGTCCGAATTGTCGAGCCTCGGCGCCAACATCAGCTGCACGAGAGTGATCCATGAGCATGCCTCATCCGTGTCGATCTCCGCTCTCATCTCGCCGCTCTCTTTGGCCTGGTCGAAGATCGGGCCCCACAGTTCCGTGGTCAGACTTGTGGCGAGCGGGATGGTCTCGAGCCACGAGTCACCGCCGACGTGCTCCGGGCTGACGAGAATGCGCACAATCGGATCGTTGATGCCGTCGTAGACCAGGTAGATGAGGCCTTCGATCAGCCGATCTTCGAACGTCGCACACTCCATCAGGAATTTCCGGCCACGCTCGAGTGTCTGACGCGAACGCCACCTGATCAACTCGGTGGTGAGTGTCTCGCGGTCCTGGAAATACCGGTAGACGGTCGGGCGGGATACCCCCGCCTCCTTGGCGATGTCTTCCATCGTGGTCTTCGAGATCCCGAAACGAAGAATCATCGCCTGGGCGGCTACGAGTATCTGAGATCGTGCGACATCGGCGTCCTGACTCAGCACCCCGGCGCTCTTCCTTCTTGCCATCCTCGCTCCAGACACCGTCATTTCCGACCCGGCCACCCCGAGCAGCCGCGATACAAATGACAATACACGTCAGATGTTCCATGGCCGGTGCCGACTGCGCCTGTTCATTACACCAAAGGAGTGGGCAGTTGTCCGTAGGCCGTCGTGACCACGGACAACTGCCTCTGTCGCCTCAGGAACAAGGGGTGAAGGTGATCGGGAGCCGGATGCAACCGCGAACCTGGGTCGCATGCAGGATCGGCGGGTCCTCCGGAACGAGACGGTAGTCGGGCAGCCTCCTGTGGATCTCCTCCATGGCCAACTTGAGCTCGATTCGTGCCAGGTGCGACCCGATGCACCGGTGCGGCCCGGCACCGAAGGACAGGTGCCGATTCGGTGAGCGGTCGATCTTCAGCTCGTCCGGGTTCTCGAACTCGTCGCCGTCACGGTTCGCCGAGCAGAGCAGCACGATGAGCTGGTCCCCCTCCGCGATCGTGACTCCGCCGATCTCGACGTCGCGAGTTGCCCGCCTGCCGGCGATGACCGCGGCTTCGATTCTCAGGATCTCTTCGACCGCGCCCGGGATCGTGTCGGGATCGTCCACGATTTCCTGGCGCTGGCCCGGATTGTTCGCCAGGTGGATGATGCCCCAGGCGAGTGACCCCTGGACGGTGTGCAGACCCGCGATGAGTAGGAGGAAGAACATGCGGTACAGCTCTTCGTCGGTGAGTAGCCGTACCCCGTCCTCCATCTCGATCGGGGTGTTGATGATCTGTGCGGTTAGGCTGTCCGAGGTGATCTCACCCGAACGCACGCCGGCCACGATGGCACCGAAGTATCCGAAAATTTGATTGGCCGCGTCCTCCCGGGCCTTCGCGGATTCTGCTTCCGTTCCACCGGGAATGCCCTGCAAGGCAACGTCTGTCGTTGTGGTGAACATCTCAGCGTCCTCGAGCGGCCAGCCCATGAGGGCGAGGAAAACCCGAGTCGGTAATTCATGGGCGAACTCCGAGATGAACTCGGCCTCCCCGCGTGCCGCGAAGTCGTCGATGAGCTCATTGATGACGTCTCGGATCCGTGGCTCGAGTTCTTTCATCCGCTTGGGACTGAACAGCGGTTGCAGTGCCTGCCGGTAGTACGTGTGCTCCGGCGGGTCGAGCTCGATCGGAATGAACTTTCCCTGGCCCGCGTTCACCAGGTTGTTCGGGTAGCTCGAGAAGGTTTCGGGATCACGCAGGATCAGATGGATTTCCTCGTAGCGTGTCACGATCCAGTGCCCACCGTGCGCATTCGAGTACACGACCGGGCCGAGTGCCCTCAGCGCGGCGGCGCGTTCCTGGAACACATCCTCGGGCATGGCCAAGGACTGGTCGTAGACATCGAAGTCCACGATGAGCTGTTCGGGTAAATGGGTTGTGGTCACTGCTTCTCAGCCTTTCGAAGTCGGGAATTCGACACTCAGCGCGCGTTCGGGGCACATCTCGACGAGGGCACCCAGTTGGTCTCGTAGCTCCTGTGGAACCGGTTCGGCAACGACGACGGGATAACCTTGGTCGTCACTGTCGACTATGTCGGGCGCCGCTCCGTAGCAGAGGCCGTGGCCCGCACAGGCGGATCGGTCGACTTTCAACGACGGTGCACTCTTCTGCGCATCAATAGTCATGGTCGGACGCTCCATCAGGCATCGGAGAGAGTCGGATTCGGGGCGTCCTCTTCGAACATCATTGCCACCCGGGACAGGGTTCCGCCGTCAGTCGCGGGCAGCGTCAGACCCGAAATGTAGGCGGAGTCGTCCGAGACGAGGAAGAGTGCGACCTTCGCGTTGTCGACGAGTGAGGGCGGACGCTGGAGCTTGAGAGGAATCGGCGAGACACCGGAATCCCACGGCCCTGCGGTCTCTTCGTAGGACTGACCGATCACCGGAGCCCCTGGGCCCATGAGGAAGTTCGGAGACATCCCGTGTGTGGGGGCGAGGGCATTGACACGAATTCCGTAGCGTCCGAGATCAAGACTGAGCCCGCGAACCAAGCCGTTTACACCGGCTTTCGTCGCCGAATACATGGCAATACTGTGATATGCGGCGAATGAAGCAGCCGACGACGTTGCCAGGATCGTGCCTCCGCCATTGGCTCGCATCGCCGGCACCGCCGCCTTGCAGGAGTACACGACGCCACTGAGGTTGACTCCGAGAACATGCTGCCAGTCGGCATCCGTGAGGTCCTGGAACTCGACGTGCTCACCCCCCGCCACCGACGGGACACCCCCACGGGAGATCACTCCGGCGTTGGCCCACATGATGTCGAGCTTGCCGAAGCGATCGACAGTCGTCTCGACACTGCGATAGACCGCGGCCTCGTCGCTCACATCCGCGGTGATGGCGATCGCGGTTCCGCCCTGCTGCTCAACCAATTTCGCCGTCTGCTCGGCCCGATCGCCGTCGATGTCGACGACCGCAACCTTCGCTCCTTCCGAGGCGAACAGCTGCGCTCCCTGGCGTCCGAGGCCGGATCCTCCTCCGGTGATGACGGCGACTTTGTCCTGAAGCTTCATGTGAACTCCTCTGTGATGGTTCGTCAGGATGCCGGAGACTCGCAGTGAGGCACATCGTCCGGCGACGTCGGGAGACGAGACTGTTCCGACCCTCGACGGCGGGCTGTCGCCGGTCGAGAGGATCGAGTGCGGGCTGCATCCCCGATCCGGGTAAACCTTATATCGTTAGGCTGTGAGACGTCAATCACTTTTCTTCGGCGGTGGCAGGTCTGGATCAGTGGAAACCGTTGTGTCCAAGGTGATTACACAGACGAGCTATCCGGGTCGAGGCGGACTGCCTCGACCCGGTTCCGCCCCAGCGCGTCGACCGGACACGTTACTCAGGTGACCAACGTGAGCCCCTATCGCCTGAAAACCGGATCGGTGGGAACGCGCACTGTGTTTAACAGTGATACAAATTACGTTAGATGTCAGCGTTGCTATGTGTCAAGCCTCACACCGGCTCGGACTTTCCGCATCCATAGGCGATCGCTAAGTGTCCGTGCGGTCACGCGTCTTTGTCACCGGCTCGGCGGGGTGGTCGACTGGCGGGACGTGGTACCGGGCGTCGGGTCCCCCAGTCTTCGAGGAGAGCATTTGTGAGTGGGCTGCATCTTCCCCAGCGCGTCCGGCATCATGCCACTGAACGCCCCGACGCGCCGGCGGTGACGTGGGGAAACACCACCCTCACGTACGCGGAGTTCGACCGGCGGACGACTCGGATCGCGGCAGCGCTGTCGTCGTTGGCATCCGGTACCGGTGCACGTGTCGGGGCGTTGCTGCGGATGCGGCTCGAGGGTGCGGAGTGCTTCGTCGCAGCCGCCAAGTCCGGGCTCGTGTTCGTGCCGCTGAACTGGCGCCTGCCCGCCGCCGAGGCTGCGGCGATCGCCGTCGACGCGGCGCTCGAGGTTCTGATCGTCGAGGCCGAGTTCGCGAAGACGGCCGAAGCAATACGCGAAGCGCTCCCCGGTCTGGTCGTCGTACTCGTCGACGACCTGTCGGAGGGAATCCTGCCGGGAGTGTGGACGTGGGATCGGCTCGCCGCTTCGGGCAGCGACACCGACCCGGGGCTGGGCGACGATCCGGACGCGGAGTTGCTTCAGCTGTATACGTCGGGCACCACCGGCGCACCGAAAAGTGTGGTCGCGACGCACCGCAATCTCCACAACGAGCCCGAGGCGCTGCGGATCTACCGGTGGCGCACCGACTCGGTGGCCCTCGACGCCCTGCCGTTGTTCCACATCGCCGGGGCCGGGTGGCTGAGCACCAGCCTGTCCGCGGGAGTGCACGTGGTTCTCCTCGGCGCCTTCGACGCGGGCCACGTCGCCGAACTCGTCGAACGGCACCGCATCACCCATGCGTTCCTGGTTCCCTCGGCGATCCAGATGCTGCTGGACCTGCCGGGCCTCGGCGAGCGCGACCTGTCCAGTCTCCAACTGATCGCGTACGGTTCGGCGCCGATCACTCCCACCCTGTTGCGCCGCGCCCTCGACCGGTTCGGCTGCGCCTTCGTGCAGCGGTACGGGATGACGGAGACGACGGGATCGGTCACGGCACTCACCGCCGAGGACCACGATCCGGCCGGTGATCGCGCCTACCTGCTGCGTTCCGCCGGCACGCCGATGCCGGGTGTCGAGCTGGCCATCCGGGACATCGCCACCGGCGCCGATCTCCCTGCCGGGGTGTCCGGCGAAATCGTGTGCCGTTCCCGCAACAACGTCGCCGGGTATTGGCACCGACCGGACGAGACAGCGCGACTCTTCACTTCCGACGGTTTCTTGCGCACCGGCGACATCGGGCATCTCGACGCCGACGGATATCTGTTCGTCACCGACCGGGTGAAAGACATGATCATCACCGGGGGTGAGAACGTGTATCCGATCGAGGTCGAGTCGGTGCTGGCCGAGCATCCCGCGGTGGCGGAGGTCGCCGTGATCGGTGTGCCCGACCGGACGTGGGGTGAAGCCGTCACCGCCGTGATCCGGGTGGCCGAGGGCGCGGACCCGACCGTCGCCGAACTTCTCGCCTTCAGCGCCGGGCGGCTCGCGTCGTACAAGAAACCGCGGCACATTCGATTCGTGACCTCGCTTCCCCGCAACGCCGGCGGCAAGGTCCTCAAGCGCGCGTTACGCGAAAACCTCAGTGCGGCGGAGGGGGTGCCATCGTGATCGTCACCGAAGAGGTCGGCACCGTTCAGCGCGAGGCCTGGGCCCGCGGGGTGCTGCCACCGGTCGAGAGCGTGCGCCCGGGTTTGTGGTCGATTCCGGTGCCGATGCCCCGAAACCCGTTGCGCTACGTGCTGATCTACGCACTGGCACTCCCCGACGGACTCGCGCTGATCGACGTCGGCTGGGACTCCGAGGAGTCATGGCTGGCTCTCTGCGACGGTATCGCACAGACGGGGCACCACGTCACCGACGTCCGGTATGCCGCCGTCACCCATCTGCACCCCGATCACTTCGGTCTCGCACCGCGGCTGCGGGAGGTGAGCGGCGCCGCCCTCGCGATGCACGCTGCGGACGCCACACTGCTCGGCCACCGCACCCCGGACGACGAGACCGCCGACGAACGGACGTGGGAAATACAGCTCGACCGGCTCGGTGCACCTGCCGGGGTCCGCGCCGCCGCCCGTGTCGATCTGGTCCGATTCGGCCCCGGCGAGTACATCGACGTGGTGCTCGACGACGGGGCTCCGCTGAACCTGCCCGGCTGGGATCTGCGGGCGGTCTGGACACCGGGCCACACTCCGGGCCATCTGACCTTCGTGGACGAACGCCACGGACTGCTGTTCAGCGGCGACCACATGCTGCCCCGCATCAGCCCCAACATCTCCACAATCCCCGGCGAGCTGGACAACCCGTTGCACCGTTACCTGCTCTCGCTGCACGCCACCACCACCATGCCGGACGGACTGGTGCTCCCCGCCCACGAGTACCGCTTCCGCGGCATCGCCGACCGGGCGCAGCAGCTGATGAGTCACCACGAGGAGCGGTTCGCGGAAATCGTCGCCGCCCTCCGCGACCGCCCCGAGTCGACGGCGTGGGAGATCTCGACGAACGTGTCGTGGTCGCGCCCGTTCGATTCCATGTCCGACCGTCTCCTGCGTCTCGCGGTTCGCGAAACGCATGCCCACCTGCTGGTACTCGCCGACCGCGGACACATCCGCTCGCTCGGCGGCCATCCGGAACGCTGGACACTTCCCATCACCCCGACACCGTAGAAGGACACCCATGAACGTGGTTCTCACCGATTTCGCCGACGGCGTCGCCGTCATCACCCTCAACCGCCCGGAAGCGAAGAACGCCGTCGACCTCGAGGTCGCCAAGGCCCTCGCCGCCGCCGTCGACGAGTTCGAAGCGCGCCCCGACCTCACCATCGCCATTCTCACCGGCGCCGGCGGGACATTCTGCGCCGGAATGGATCTCAAGGCCTTCTCCCGCGGCGAACGCCCGTCATTGCCCGGGCGGGGCTTCGGCGGGCTCACCGAGGCCCCACCGACGAAGCCACTGATCGCCGCCGTGGAGGGTTGGGCTCTGGCCGGCGGGTGTGAGCTGGCGTTGACGGCCGACATCATCGTCGCGGCGAGGGACGCCAAGTTCGGAATTCCCGAGGTGAAGCGCGGATTGGCTGCAGCCGCAGGCGGTTTGCTGCGGCTACCCAAGGTGCTGCCCTACCCGATCGCCATGGAGATGGCGATCACCGGCGACCCGCTCACAGCGGAAACGGCCCACGCGCACGGCCTCGTCAACCACCTCACCGAACCCGGCGAGGCACTTTCCACGGCACGCGCGCTGGCCGCGCGCGTCGCCGCCAACGGTCCCCTCGCGGTCCGGGCCACCAAGCAGGTAGTCGCGATGGCTGCCCGATACACCGACCCCGACGCGTTCGCCGCGCAGCGGCAGTACCTCGACCCGGTGTTCGCATCCGAGGATGCGCAGGAAGGTGCGCGGGCGTTCGCCGAGAAGCGCTCACCCGTGTGGTCCGGCCGATGAGCGGGGACACGGTAGCGGTGACCCGCGACGGCGCTGTGGCCACCGTGACCCTGAATCGGCCCGACCGCATGAACGCGCTGACCCTGGACGCGTTCGTCGAGTTCGGAAGCGCTCTGCGTGTGCTCGAAGCGGAGCGTGACATCCGCGCGGTCATCGTCACCGGTGCCGGCGGCAACTTCTGCACGGGCGCCGACGTCGAACGACGGACCGGACAGCATCCTCTCGACCGGATGCGGACGATCAATTCTGTCGCCGCGACCCTTGCCGAGTTTCCGAAGCCGGTGATCGCCCAGGTGGAGGGTTACGCCGTGGGTGCCGGGTGGAATCTCGCCCTGCTCTGCGACCTCGTGGTGGCCTCCACGACGGCGAAGTTCAGTCAGATCTTCGCGAAACGGGGACTGTCGGTCGACTTCGGCGGGTCGTGGGTGCTTCCCCGGCTCGTGGGGCTACACCAAGCCAAGCGCCTGGTCATGCTCGCCGAGATGGTCGATGCCGCCGAGGCCCACGCTCTCGGACTGGTATCGGTGCTCGCCGAACCTTCCGAGCTGAGGACGGTGACGCAGGACCTCGCACGCCGGCTCGCCGCCGGCCCGCCCGTCGCGGTGACCCAATCGGCCCGGCTCCTCGAACAGGGGTCGTCCTCGTCGCTGCGCGAGGCGCTGGAGAACGAGGCGCGAGCACAAGCCGTCAACTTCGCGACCGATGCACCGGACGCCTTCCAGGCGTTCGCCCTGAAACGCCCTCCCGCGTTCACCGGCGAATGGGTGGTGCCGGGCGCGACCACGGCTTCCGTACGATGACCGGGTGGACCTGCATCTCGTCACCTATTTCGTCGCGGTAGTCGATCACGGCGGAATCACCAGGGCGGCGCAGTCCCTGTACATCTCTCAGCCGTCGCTGTCGCAGGCCATTCGCACTCTCGAACGTCGCCTCGGGGTAACCCTGTTCGATCGCACGGGCCGACGGCTCGAGCTGACCGAGGCGGGCCGGACACTGGACGTGGCGGCGCGGCGCATTCTCACCGATGTCGAACGGGCGAAGGCGAAGGTGGCCGCGGTCCGTGAACTCGAATCCGGCCGGGTCGACGTGGTCACGTACTCGGCGTTCTCGATCGACCCGATCGTCGGACTGGTCCGCCGATTCCGCCGGCAGTATCCGCGGATCACGGTCCGCATCATCGACAGCGACGGCCCTACCGGCGTCCTCGGGGCGTTGCGACGCGGTGAGGCGGAGCTCGGGGTGATCGACCTGTCCGTGGATCACAGTGCTCTGCTGTCGGTCCCGATCGGCGAGCAGGAGCTGGTGCTTGCCGTGCCCGACCAGCTGGCAGCCGCCCTTCCCGACCCCGTACCCCGCTCTGCCCTGCGCCAGGTCCCGTTGATTCAGGACCTGGGTGACAAGAGTGACGCGGCGCTGATCTTCGAACTTCTCGGGGAGAACACGGACAACGTCGTCGTCGACTGCTCGCATCCGAGCGCCACCTGGGACCTGGTCCAGCGCGGGGCGGGCGCGACCGTCCTTCCCCGGGTCGTCGCCGAACAGGAACTGCGGGGTGTGACGATCCGGTCGTTGTCACCGCGGTTGACCCGCCCCGTCGGCCTGGTACAGCGCTCCGGACCGAGTTCGCCGGCGGCCGCAGCGTTCGTCGCGAGCGCACACGACACGTCGACAAGGGGCTGAGCACATGGAGTTACGTCAGGTCGAGTACTTCCTCGCCGTCGTCGAGCACGAGGGCATAGGCGGTGCCGCCGCATCGCTGGGCGTCGCCCAGCCGACCATCTCCCAGGCGTTGCGGGGTCTCGAGCGGGAACTGGGCGTGCAACTGTTCCATCGCATCGGCCGGGGCATGGTTCTCAGTGCCGCCGGACGAAGCATGGTGGGCCCGAGCCGCCAGATCCTGCGCGACGTCACCGCCGTCGAGGATCTGCTGGCCACCGCCGACGGAGAACTCGCCGGCCGCCTCGACGTGATGGCGTTTCCCGCCCTGGTCCTCGGCCCGCTCGTCGACCTGGTCGCCGAATTCCGACGGGCCTACCCGAAAGTGACGGTGCGGTTCGGTGAGCTGAAATCCGAAGCACAGGCCGCCTCCCTGATCGAGGACGGGCACTGCGAGTTCGTCGTCGCACATCTGCCCCTCGACGAAGACGGCCTCGACGTGGTGGAGCTGGGTGAGCAGGAGTACTGGCTCGTGTATCCCGCCGACACCGAGGTCCCGGACGGACCGGTCCCGCTGTCCGCACTTCCCAAAGTGCCCATGGTGTTCGTGCCTCGCGGTCACTCCCTCGCCGACGAAATCGAAGAAGCGATTCGTCACGCAGGGGCACGGCCGCCCCTGGCCGTGTTGTCCGATCACCGGGAGGCGCGGCTTCCTTTGGTACTGGCGGGAATCGGCGGCACCCTGGTGGAGAGGTCGATCGCGGAGTCGGCCCGCGACCGCGCGATCGTGCGCGAAGTGGAACCGAGATTCGCCCGGAGATTCGGGATCGCCTTCGATCCGGAAACGCTATCGCCCGTGGGACGCGCGTTCGTCGAACTCATCCGCGCGCGTGCCACAGGCCCACAGGGCGATTAGCCTTCTACGCCACTCGTTCGAACACTGCGGCCAGGCCCTGCCCACCACCGATGCACATCGTCTCGAGCCCGTACCGCGCGTCACGGCGATCGAGCTCCCGGGCCAGGCTCGCCAGCATCCGTACACCCGTGGCACCGACAGGATGACCGAGGGAGATTCCGGAACCGTGGACATTGGTGCGATCCAGATCCGCTGCGCGGAAATCCCATTCGCGCATCACGGCCAGCGCTTGCGCCGCGAACGCCTCGTTGAGTTCGATCAGGTCGATGTCGGAGAGGGTGAGCCCGGCCTTGCGCAGCGCGACCTCGGTGGCCGGGACCGGACCGATGCCCATGATTTTCGGTGCGACACCGGCCGCGCCCCAGGACACCATGCGCACGAGCGGACGCAGACCGAGCCGTTCCGCGGTCTGCGTCGTGGTGACGAGACACATTGCTGCAGCGTCATTCTGCCCGCTGGCGTTGCCGGCGGTCACAGTGGATTCCGGATCGGTCTTGCCCAGAATCGGTTTCAGGGCAGCCAGCGATTCGAGTGAGATGTCGGGACGAGGATGCTCGTCGGTGTCGATCACCTGCTCACCGGCCCGGCTGCGCACGGTCACCGGCACAATCTCTTCGGCGAGGATGCCGTTCTTCTGCGCCGTGACGGCTCTGGTGTGCGAAGACACCGCGAGCTCATCCTGCTCGGTGCGTGAAATCCCGTATTCGCGCCGGAGGTTTTCCGCCGTCTCGATCATTCCCCCGGGTACCGGGTAGAAGCGGCCGCCCGCGGTGGACCGGGCGCGCACGAGGCTGTCGTGCATCTGAACACCGGATCGTGCTCCGCCCCACCGCATATCGGTGGAATAGAAGGAGGCGTTGCTCATCGACTCGGTGCCCCCGGCTACCACGAGGTCGTTGTCACCGGCCGCCACTTGCATAGCCGCCTGGATGACGGCCTGCAGACCGGATCCGCACCTGCGGTCGATGTGCATGCCGGGCACGGTGATCGGCAGCCCCGCATCCAGGGCTACCACACGGCCGATGGCAGGCGCCTCACTGTTCGCGTTGCAGTGGCCGAGGATGACGTCCTCGATGTCGGACGGCTCGACGCCTGTGCGTTCGAGCAGCCCCTTCAGAGCCGCGACACCGAGATCGACGGCGGTGAGGGACTGGAACATGCCGCCGTACCGTCCGATGGGAGTGCGGACGGGTTCGCAGATGACGACTTCACGCATGATGGCCTTTCGGGGAAACGTCGGGAGGGTTCGGTGCGCGTCACATGAAGCGTCCACCGGTGACTTCGAGGACCGTGCCGGTCATGTACGACGAAAGGTCGGAGGCGAGGAACAAGGCAACGTTCGCCACCTCGCCGGCCTCGCCCGCACGCCCCATCGGGATTTCGCTCATCTTCTGGTCCCACGCCTTCTGCGGCATGGCCTCGGTCATGGCCGACCTGATGAGTCCCGGCGCGATCGCATTGACCCGGACACCGTGATGGGCCAGCTCCTTGGCCGCAGCTTTGCTGAGCCCGACGATGCCCGCCTTGGCCGCCGAGTAGTTCGTCTGCCCCACCATGCCGACCTTGCCGGACAGTGAGGAGATGTTGACGATGGCGCCGCGCTTGGCCTCCCGCATGATGGCGGCCGCCTTGCGCGTCCCGTTCCAGGTGCCCTTCAGGTGCACGTCGATGACCAGGTCGAAGTCGTTTTCGGTCATGGTGCGCATGGTCGCGTCGCGGGTGATCCCGGCGTTGTTGACCATCACGTCGAGCGAGCCGAAGCGTTGGACGGCTGCGCCCAGCATCTCGTCGACCTGCTCGGCGTGCACCACGTTGCACCGGACGGCGTGGGCGACGTCCGCGCCACCGAGCTTGTCGGCCGCTGCCGTGGCGGCGTCGAGGTCGAGGTCACCGATCACCACGCGGGCGCCGGCCTCGACGAAGGTCCGGGCAATTTCGAAGCCGATACCCTGGGCGCCTCCGGTGACGACGGCGGTGCGGTTGGCGAGCAGTTCCATGGAAGTCCTTTCGACATGACGAGTGCCCTCCCGCCACTCGGGGGTTCCGGCACCAGCCGAATATATCGGCGCAGAACCCTCCTGAACGGGTCGGAATCATCGGGATCTCCTATGGCGGCGTGGTCCGATTCGTATTGGACATGCGGC
The DNA here is from genome assembly GCF_023667485.2 of Rhodococcus sp. MSC1_016. Classification (NCBI taxonomy): domain Bacteria; kingdom Bacillati; phylum Actinomycetota; class Actinomycetes; order Mycobacteriales; family Nocardiaceae; genus Rhodococcus; species Rhodococcus sp. MSC1_016. Next base: position 6,481,565 of record NZ_JAMOZI020000001.1, on the reverse strand, counting down.
GACTACCATCCGACAGTGACTTCATGACAAGTTTGCAGGCCGGTGATTCCATGACCACATCTCAGGTCGGCGACGACGATTTTCAGGACATCCTCGCCCAGACGCGCAGTTTCGTTCGCTCCGCTGTGGTTCCCCGCGAGCAGGAGATCATGGATGCCGACGCGATCCCCGAGGACATCCGCGAGGCCGGCAAAGCGATGGGGCTGTTCGGATACGCGATCCCGCAGGAGTGGGGCGGACTCGGCTTGGACCTGACGCAGGATGTGGAATTGGCGATGGAGTTCGGTTACACGTCGCTGTCCCTGCGCTCCATGTTCGGTACCAACAACGGCATCGCCGGGCAGGTGCTGGTGGCGTTCGGCACGGACGAGCAGAAAGAGACGTGGCTCGAGCGCATCGCGTCGGGCGAGGTGGTGGCGTCGTTCGCGCTCACCGAACCGGGCGCGGGCTCGGACCCCGCGGGACTGCGCACCAAGGCGACGCGGACCGGCGGCGGCTGGATAATCAACGGCGAGAAGCGGTTCATCACTAATGCACCACTCGCGGACCTGTTCGTCGTGTTCGCCCGCACCCGCCCCGCAGACGCGGACGGCACCGGCATCGCGGTGTTCCTCGTTCCCGCCGACGCCGACGGAGTGCAGGTAGGCGCGAAGGACCGCAAGATGGGCCAGGAAGGCGCCTGGACCGCGGACGTGCATTTCACCGATGTGCGCGTGCCTGATTCCGCTCTCGTCGGGGGAAGCGAGGACGTCGGCTACCGTGCCGCGATGACGTCGCTGGCGCGCGGCCGGGTGCACATCGCCGCGCTGTCGGTGGGTGCGGCCCAGCGCGCACTCGACGAGTCGGTGGCGTACGCCGCCACCGCTACTCAGGGCGGCAGCGCGATCGGTGACTTTCAGCTGGTGCAGGCCATGATCGCCGATCAGCAGACCGGTGTGATGGCGGGGCGGGCACTCGTCCGGGACGCCGCCCGGGCGTGGGTGTCCGGTGAGGACCGGCGCATCGCGCCGTCGGTCGCCAAGCTTTTCTGCACGGAAATGGTGGGTAAGGTCGCCGACCTGGCGGTGCAGATCCACGGTGGCACCGGGTACATGCGGGACGTCCCCGTCGAACGCATCTACCGTGACGTCCGTCTCCTGCGCCTCTACGAGGGCACCAGCGAGATCCAGCGGCTCATCATCGGGCGAGGCCTGGTCAAGCGCGCGCAACGCTGAAGGAAACAACCGGCCCCCACCGCCGAGAGCGGGTGGGGGCCGGTTGCTTTCGTGGTCCTCTAGGTGGCTGCGACCTCGAGCATCTTCCGCAGAGTCGTTTTGAGGATCTTTCCCGCCGCCGACGTCGGCAACTGTTCGACCACCACCACGTCACGCACCTTCTTGTACGGCAGCACCCGCTCGGCTACGAACGCCGACACGGCATCCGGATCGACCGTCGCCCCCGGCATCGGGACGACGAACGCCACCGGTTCCTGACCGACGCTGCCGGCCTCTCTGCCGACGACGGCAGCGGAGGAGACGTCCGGGTGCGAGACCAAAATCTCCTCGAGCTCACGCGGATACACGTTGTAGCCCTTGTAGATCAGCATGTCCTTGGTGCGGTCGCAGATGAACAGGTAACCGTCCTCGTCGACGTACGCGATGTCACCGGTATCGAGCCAGCCGTCGACGTATTGCTGAGCGGTGATCTCGGGCTGATTCAGGTAACCGTCGGTGACCTGCGGGCCGCGGACCCACAGCTTGCCGCGGGTGTGGGCGTCGAGTACGGCCCCGGAATCGTCGGCTGCACGGATCTGCACTTCGGTGTCGAACACCGGCAGACCCACACTCCCGAGCTTGTATGCGTCGGCTCCGGTCAGCGGCGCGGACGCGACGAGACAGGTGCCTTCGGTCAACCCGTACCCTTCGACCACTGTCGCCGAGGGGAAAGCGCGGCCGAGCGCCTCGAGTGTGACGTGGTCGATCGGGGCCGCACCGGAGGAGACGACGCGCACCGAATCGGTGTTCCGGGTCGCCGCGTCTGGATGAGTGGCGACCGCATGCCACATTGCCGGGCTTCCCGTGATGTAGGTGGCACGGTGCTTCTCGATCAGTTCCAGCATCCTGCCGGGTTCGAAACGGCCGGCGAACACCTGAGTCGCCCCGCAGAGCAGCAGGAACGACATGTTGATCAGGGCGTGGGCATGGAACAGCGGTGACACGACGACCGTCGCCCCGACCCCGGGTTCGACACCGCGGTCCCCCAGTTCCGGGAGGGGTCGCAACTCGATCCCACCGTCAGCGGTGGCGAGCACCGCGTGTCCCGCTCGCCAGGCGACCATCTGGATCACGTTGGCGAGGACGTTGCGGTGCAGTATGCGAACACCTTTCGACAGGCCGGTGGTGCCGCCCGTGTAGGCGAGGTGGGCCACGTCGTCTCCGGTCACCTTCGAAGGGAACGGTGCGGCCGCGTACCCGCGGACGAACTCGTCGAATCCGAACTGTCCGCGACCTCGCCCGGCGGGCAGTCCCGCCACCACGATCGTGCGGACGGTGGTGCCGTCGGCAGCCGCGGTGAGGTTGTCCAGTTGCCCGGGCTGGGTCACGGCCGCGACCGCACCCGTGTCCACAATCTGTGTGCGGAGTCCCGGCACGGGTTGCAGCGGGTTGACCAGGGTGACGGTTGCGCCGGCTCGCAGGGCGCCGTAGTACGCGACCACGAACTCGATGCAGTTGCCGAGGTGCAGGAGCACCACGTCACGTTCGGTCACACCCGCGTCCCGCAGCGCGGACGCGAATGCACCCGACCGCTGGTCGAGCTCACGGTAGGTACACACCGTGTCGCCGTCGACCACCGCGGCCCGGTCTCCGTACAGGGCCGCCATGCTGGGCGGAAAGGCCGCCATGGTCAGATCCGGGTAGTGCAGTACCGGCTTGTTCACGTGGGTCCTCACTGGTCAGCGGGGTGCCATGCGGATGGCACCGTCGAGGCGGATGGTCTCACCGTTGAGGTAGCCGTTCTCGAGGATGGAGCAGGCGAGTTGCCCGAACTCACCTGGCTTGCCCAGCCGCGACGGGCTGGGTACGGATTTCTCGAGTGACGTCCGCACGTCTTCGCGCAGTCGCGCCAGGAGTGGGGTGTCCATGATTCCCGGGGCGATGGTGCACACCCGGATGCTTCGGCTGGCCAGATCCCGCGCCGCCGTGACGGTCATTCCGACGATGCCGGCCTTCGACGCCGTGTAGTTGATCTGGCCGATCTGACCTTCGAAAGCCGCCACGGAGGCGGTCAGCACGATCGCGCCGCGTTCGCCGTCGATCTCGTCGTGGCGGGCGATTCGTTCCGCTCCCAACCGCAGAGCGTTGAAGGAGCCGACGAGGTTGAGGCGAATCACGAACTCGAAATCCTCGAGTGAACCGGCCTTGCCGTCGTTGTCCAGGATCCGCATTCGTCGTCCCGCGCCGGCGCAGTGCACGATGCCGCGCAGTCCGCCTCGTTCGTCGGCGACATCGAGGGCCGCCGCGAACTGTTCGGGGTCGGTGATGTCGGCCGCCGCGAACTGCGCTGCGCTGCCGAGTTCTTTCGCCGCCGCCGCACCCTCGGAGTGGGGAAGGTCGATGAGCGTCACCTGAGCCCCGGCGTCCACCAGTCGACGGGCGGTGGCGAGTCCGAGTCCCGACGCGCCGCCGGTCACCGCGGTGGAGATGCCTTTAAGTTCCATTGCCTGTGGGGTCCCTTCAGAAAAGTGGTGGTTCAGAGAAGTTCGAGAATGGTGGCGTTGGCGAGTCCGCCTGCCTCACACATGGTCTGGAGGCCGTATCGGATGCCGTTGTCGCGCATGTGATGCACCAGTCGGGTCATCAGGATCGCCCCCGATCCACCGAGCGGGTGGCCGACGGCGATGGCGCCGCCGACCGGGTTCAGCCGGCCCATGGCGGCACCGGTCTCCGCCTGCCAGGCCAGCGGAACCGGAGCGAAGGCCTCGTTGACCTCGAACGCGCCGATGTCCTCGATGGTCAGTCCTGCCCGCGAGAGGGCTTTGTCCGTGGCTGCGATCGGACCGGTGAGCATGATGACGGGGTCGTCACCGACCACCGCGCTGGTGTGTATCCGGGCCATCGGACGCAGTCCCAGCTGCGCAGCCTTGTCGCTCGTGGTGATCAACAACGCCCCCGCGCCGTCGGAGATCTGCGAAGAGTTGCCCGCGTGGATCACGCCGTCGTCCTTGAACACGGTCTTCAGTTTCGCGAGGGACTCGAGCGAACCACCGCGGCGGATTCCCTCATCTCCCTCGAGCACGCCGGGTATCGGTGCGAGTTGCCCGTCGAAGGCGCCGCGGTCGGCGGCACGCGCCGCGAGTTCGTGAGAGCGAAGGGCGTATTCGTCGAGCACCCGACGAGTCAATCCCCATTTCGCTGCCACCATTTCTGCACCGGTGCCCTGGCTGAAGCCGTCGACGCCGTACCGGTCGAGAACGGTTGCGGGGAAGTGCTCGCCGTTCTTGCTGGCACTGCCCATCGGAACGCGGCTCATCGATTCGACACCGCCGGCGACGACGATGTCCTCGTGGCCGGCGATCACGGTCGCGGCGGCGAAGCTCACCGCCTGCTGGCTCGATCCACACGCCCGGGTGAGCGTGGTGCCGGGCACCTTCTCGGGCCAGCCGGCGGCGAGCACCGCGGTCCGGGCGACGTTGCCCGCCTGCTCGCCTGCCTGGCTGACGCAGCCCCAGATGACGTCGCCGACCTCGTCCGTGGAGAGACCGGTACGGGCAACGAGGGCTTCGAGCACGTGGGCCGACACATCGGCCGGATGAATATCCGAAAGGGACCCTCCGCGCCGGCCGATCGGTGTGCGGACTGCGTCGATAATTACTGCGTCATTCATCGTGTGCTCCTCACACTGTCGCCTCGAACCAATTTCTTGTCGCGTTCCGGGTTGGCCAGGATCAACGCGAGGACGGCACACACCGCGGCGACCAGACCGAGCGCTTGGAACGCGGTCGCGTAGCCCGCGGCGGGCGAACTGGCGGCGTCGACGATCAGGCCGGTCGCATACGGGGCGACGAGGCCGCCGACCGCCATGATCGCGAGGAACACCCCGAGCGTGCCGGCCGTCTGACGCGGCGGGCAGATCTCGGAGATCGCGGAGTTGAGCAGCGGGAACACCGAGGCGGCGAAACCGTACCCGACCGACACCACGAGCACCGCGAGGGCGGGGGTGTCGATGGACGGCAGGGCGAGCAGGATCGCGCCGCAGATGAGCACCCCGACGGCCGGCACGATGATCCGCACGATCCGGGACGTCGAGCCGCGCACCAGGAGGCGGTCGCCGATTACGGAGGTGAGGAGCATCAGGATCAGTCCCGCGATGCTCGGGAAGGCAAACATCGATCCGGCCTGCAGGCGGCTGTAGCCGAGGCCCACCTCGAAGTACGAGGGCAGCCAGGTGAGCACCACTGCGACCAGTGCATACACGCTCATGACGAGGAGGGCGCCGCTGATGAACGTGCGTGTCCGGAAGATACGACTCCACGGTACGGCGGGCTCACCGGCGTCACCGTCGGCATCGGTGGTCGCGCTCTTCCCGCTGCGAATGTAGGGACCCTCGGACCACGCGGTCAGCCAGACGGCACACCACACGACTCCGATCACCGACAGCGCGATCAGGGCGTAGCGCCAGCCGAAGGTGACGGTGACGAATGCGAGTGCCGGAGCAACGGCGATCTTCGCGATGGATGCCGCGCCGGCCAGCAGCGCGCTGGGCAGTCCGCGTTTTGCGGGCGCGTGCCAGGAGTACGCCCCGGTGTGCAGCAGCGCCGAGCTCGGGCCCTCGGCGAGGCCGAGGAGTAGCCGGCTGCCGAGTAGAACCACGAAGCTTGCGGCGACGACGAGCGGCAGCATGGCCACCGACCAGGCCAGCGCGAGTAGCACGAGCGCCCACCGCAGGGACATCCATCGGTTGAGCACGCCTGCGAAGAATCCGCCGACCGTGAAGGTCAGGAAGAACAAGCTCCCGACCAGACCGATCTGGGAGGAGCTCAGTCCCAGCTCCTGGGCGAGGGGTTGAGCGATGATGCCGAGTACGGCCTTGTCGGCATAGTTTACGACGTAGAGCAACACGAGGAGGGCGGTCAAGCCCCACGCACGGCGGCGGGACTCGGAGCCGATGTCGACGGGTGCGTCGAGGGTGGCGGTGGAGTGGGTCACCTGGTGATCCCTTCGAAGAATGGGTGGTGCAGGTCACAGCGTCAAGCCCATTCAACGGATGCGGGCCCACCCGATCAATACGCACTCGGCGAACGCACCGGCTGCCACTACCTATGGGTCAGGGCCCCCGCAGGTCACAGGCAGATGCAAGAAGCATTGGAGTGCGCTATCCGACCGATAGCCGAAGGCCTCTAGCCGCTCCACGGGAAGTCGGGCAAGCTGAAATTCGACCTCGCGGCTCCCGAGGCGCTCGTCCGCGCCCCGGTTCCGCACTCCCCTGCTCGGTACAACTCGTATTCGAAGGACCCCCATGAGCCGCCTCGCCCAGACTCTCGGCCTCACCGAGTTCCAGACCGAGATCATCGACACCGTGCGAACCTTCGTCGATCGCGACGTCATCCCCGTCGCACAGGAACTCGAGCATTCCGACACCTACCCGCAGGCCATCGTCGACAAGATGCGCGACATGGGCCTGTTCGGGCTGATGATCCCGGAGGAGTACGGCGGCCTCGGCGAATCCCTCCTCACCTATGCCCTGTGCGTCGAGGAACTCGCGCGGGGCTGGATGAGCGTCTCCGGGGTGATCAACACTCACTTCATCGTCGCCTACATGCTGCGTCAGCACGGCACCGATGCCCAGAAGGAGCACTACCTGCCCCGGATGGCTACGGGTGAGGTTCGCGGGGCCTTCTCGATGTCCGAGCCGGAACTCGGCTCCGACGTCGCCGCCATCCGCACCAAGGCCAAGCGCGGCGCCGACGGAAACTACGTCATCAACGGCCAGAAGATGTGGCTGACCAACGGTGGCAGCTCCACCCTCGTCGCCGCCCTGGTTCGCACCGAGGAAGGTGCCGCCAAGAAGCACGACAATCTGACCGCATTCCTCATCGAGAAGCCCGCCGGATTCGGCGAGGTGGTCCCGGGCATCACCATCCCCGGGAAGATCGACAAAATGGGGTACAAGGGCATCGACACCACCGAGCTCCTGTTCGACAACTACACCGCCGCGGCCGATGACATCCTCGGTGGCACGCCGGGTCGAGGCTTCTTCCAGATGATGGACGGGATCGAGGTCGGACGGGTCAACGTGTCCGCGCGCGCGTGCGGTGTGGCGATCCGCGCGTTCGAGCTGGCGGCCCGATATGCGCAGCAGCGCAGTACGTTCGGTAAGCCGATCGCGCAGCATCAGGCGATCGCGTTCAGCCTCGCCGAGATGGCGACGAAGGTCGAAGCGGCACATCTGATGATGGTCAACGCGGCACGACTGAAGGACTCCGGCGAACGCAACGACGTGGCCGCCGGGATGGCCAAGTACCTCACCAGCGAGTACTGCTCGGAGATCACCCAGGCCAGCTTCCGCATCCACGGCGGTTACGGTTACTCGAAGGAGTACGAGATCGAGCGGCTCATGCGTGAGGCACCGTTCCTGCTCATCGGCGAAGGCACCAGCGAGATTCAGAAGACGATCATCAGCAAGGGCGTACTGCGTAGTTACGCACTGTAAATCGAAGGAGAGATCCGTGCAGCGTACGGTGTTCAACGAAGATCACGAGGCGTTCCGGAAGACGATCCGCGACTTCATCGCCAAGGAAGTGGCTCCCGTCCACCATGATTGGGAGGTACAGGGACATCCCCCACGTGATTTCTATCGTCGGCTCGGCGAGCTCGGCGTCCTGGGCATCCAGGTGCCGGAGGAGTACGGCGGGGGCGGCGAGAAAAGTTTCAAGTTCTCCGCGGTGGTCGGTGAGGAGACGGCGGCGGCCGGTGTCACGTTCGGCAGCTTCTCGGTACACACCAATCTGATCCTGCCGTACCTGGTCGAATACGCGAACGATGAGCAGAAGCAGCGCTGGCTCCCGGGATTCGCATCCGGCGACATCATGTTCGCCATCGCGATGACCGAACCCGGTACCGGTTCCGACCTCGCCAACATCGCGACTTCGGCGAAGCTGTCCGAGGACGGCAGCCACTACGTGTTGAACGGCGCCAAGACGTTCATCACCGGCGGCGCGCTCGCCGACCGCATCCTCGTGGTGTGCCGCACCGCTCCCAGCACGCAAGAGAACCGCCGGGCGGGGCTGTCCATTCTCGTCGTCGACACCGCCGCCGAGGGTTTCGCGGTGGGCCGGAAAATCGAGAAGATCGGCCTCAAGGCGTCCGATACCGCCGAGTTGTCGTTCACGGACGTCAAGGTTCCGGTCGAGGATCGGCTCGGTGAGGAGGGTGCCGGATTCAGCTACCTCACCCACAACCTGGCACAGGAGCGGCTGACCATCGCGCTCGGCGCGTCGGCCACCGCCGCGGCCGCGTTGCAACACGCCCTCGCCTACGTGAAGGAACGCAACGTCTTCGGAAAGCCGGTGGCAGCATTCCAGAACACCAAGTTCGTGCTCGCCGAATGCGCCACCGAGGTCGAAGCAATCCAGCTGATGGCCGACCGCGCACTCGAACTCCACGACGCCGGTGAACTGTCCGTGCCCGACGCGGCGAAGGTCAAACTTTTCTGCACCGAGGCCGCGGGCCGGGTGATCGACAAGTGCCTGCAGCTGCACGGTGGATACGGTTACGTCCTCGAGTACCCCATCGCGCGCCTGTACGCCGACACCCGGGTGTCCCGCATCTACGGCGGCACCAGCGAAGTCATGAAGACGATCATCGCGAAGGATTTGGGATTGTAACCAGGCGCCTTCGGCGCCCGTGCGCCTTTCTGGTTGTTCCCACTACCAAAAGGGCGCACGAGCGCGAAGCGCCTCAGCCGTGGTGCCGCCGGTATGCCGCGGCGGCACCAGGGTGCAACGGCACTCCGGCGGTGACGATCAACGACTGCCGATCGAGGAACTGGCTGCCCGTCGCCTGTTCCGGCACCAGTTCTGCGGCATGGTCGATCAGCACTTCCACGAGTGCACCGGCAGCGTTGTCGGTCACCGTGGGGCCGGCGAGGAGAAGGTTGGCCAAACCGATTGTCGCGACCGGTGTCTGACTTCCGTACGTACCCGGCGGAATGAGCACGGACTCGTAGCGGGGGCCGAACCGCTGTCGCAGCAACTCGAGTTCTGCGGACAGATCGAGGAGTCGCAGCGCGATACCCAGGTTCGCGAACGATGGTGTGGGCACTCCGCCCGCCCATAGGACGGCGTCGACGCTGCCGTCGCGCAGAGCGTGACCTGCGTCCGTCATCGACAGGTGCAGGCGTGTGACGTCGCCGGGGTGGCCGAGGCCCAACACCTCCAGAATTCGTTCCGCGGTGAGTTCTGCGCCTGATCCTCGCGCTCCCAAACTTATTCGTGCTCCGGCAAGTTGGGACGTGTCCTCGATCTCGGAATCGGCGCGCACCGCCAGTTGCATGTAGTTTTCGTACACCTTGCCGATGGCGGTGAAGTCGGCGGCGGCATCTATGGCCGACACCGCGGCAGTGTCCATGGCCGTCACGGCGGCAGTGTCCATGGCCGTCACGGCGGCGTCGGCGAGGCTCAGGGCGAGCTCTGCTTCCCCGGACGCCAGCGCCGCGAGGTTGTCGATGGACCCGGCGGTTCGCAGCGGGACGATCGTCACGCCCAGGTCGGCGCGCTCCGCGGCAGCAGCGGTCAGCTGCGCGAACTCCCAGAAGAATCCACCTTCCTCACCGGCAGCGAGTCGCAGCTGTTCACGGGTGCCACCGGAACAGGCGGCGCCCGACCCGGCCACCGCGGCCACTGCGGTGGCCGCGAGAGCGCGGAACAGTTCGCGCCGGGAGATCACAACGCCTCCCCGGTACCGTCGGGCGACTCCGGCAGCGTCACGGTTACCTCGAGACCGTGCGGCTGTGCGGCCGCCACCGTGAGGGAACCACCACCGTTGTCAGCGAGAGCGGTGGCGATGGACAAGCCCAGACCGGTGCCCGGCCGGCCGGATGCGGACCCGCGAAAGAAGCGCGAGGACAACCTGTCGACCTCGTCTTCGGACACCCCGACGCCGTCATCGCTCACCCGAATACGGATCCCGGACTCCGTCTTCCGCGTGTCGATTCGCACCGTCGACCCGGAACCCGCGTAGGTGTGCGCGTTGCTGAGCAGCACGTCGAGAATCTGAGCGAGCTGACTGGACCGGAAGTCGGCGAACAAGGGCTCGTCGGTTCCGCCCGAGGTCGCGACCATCCCGGACTCCGCCAGCGCCTCCGCCCACGCGTCGAGCCGGTCGGCGACCACTGCGCCGACGTCACAGCCGCCGTGCGAGGTCTCGGCGGGCGACTCGGCGACTGCCAATGCCAGCAGTCCGTCGAGGATCCCGCCGAGACGGTCCACTTCCATACTCGTCCGGCGATAGGTTTCCGCCCCCGCCTCGAGGATGTACGGGGCGAGGGAGTCCAATCGAATATGCAATGCCGCCAGAGGGTTCCGAAGTTGATGCGCGGTATCGGCGATGAGTCGGCGCTGCGCATGGGCGGAAGCCTGAACGGCGCCCGCCATGGTGTCGAAGGCCCGGGCGAGTTCCTGCACCTCCGGCGGTCCGGTGTAGCGGTCCGCGGAGTTGCCGGCAGTGCGACGGGTCCACGGCTTGGGCGACGGGACGGCGTCCGCGAGAGCACCGACGCGGGCCGTCAGTGCACCGAGTGGACGAACGGTCCACCGGGACAGCGCGATGGCCACTGCGGTCACCGCCACCAGCGCCGCGAGCGCCCCGGCGGTGATCACCAGCCACGACGTCCGGATCGACTCGCGCGCCGCTCGGGTGGACACCTCGAGGACGACGGCGCCGTCGACCTGCGCTCCGGTGCCGACGGGGACGGCCGAGAGGACACGGTCCGCCGACCATGGTGTCAGCGAACCGCCGATGCCCTTCTTCTGATTTCGGAGTCCGGCGGTGATCGCCTCGCCCACGCCCGGGTCGGCCGGCGACAGCCCCGCTCCGGCGCGGACACCACCCCTAGCGTCCACGATGAGAACCCCCTCGCCGTACAACTCGTGGTAGCGCGCCACTTCCTCCCGCAACAACGCAGCGCTGCCGGGGGCCTGCGTCTGTCCGGCGAGGCTGGCGAAGTGTGTCGCATCCGCTTCCCGGCTCAGCCGGAGGGCCTGCGTTCTCCCGGCACCGGTGGCCAGAGCGAGGGGGACCGCGAACGCCACCACCGCGAGGGCGGCGAACACCAGCAGGACGGCGAGCACCCGTCGCCGCACGTCAGGTACCCCAGCGGTAGCCGTACCCGCGGATAGTCGAAATGAGGCCGGGGCGAGCAAGTTTCGCCCGCAGTCCGGTCATGTGCACGTCGAGGGTGCGTGAGATCGCCACATAGGCGTCGCCCCACACGGCGTCCATCAGCTGCTGGCGGCTCACCGCGGCGCCGGGCCGGGTGACGAGGACCTCGAGAAGCTCGAACTCTTTGGTCGTCAGCGCGATCGGTTCGCCTGCGACCTCCACTTCGCGAGAGATCAGATCGACCACCACGTCGCCTTCGGTGATCTGCTGCGACGCCGGCCGTTCTGCGGCTCGGCGGCGCTGAGTCACCACGTCGAGCCTGGCCAGCAACTCCGCGAGACGCGCCGGCTTGACGAGGTAGTCGTCCGCCCCGCCGCGCAACCCGCGGACCACCGAACGCTCGTCGTCGCGGGCGGTGAGGATGACCACCGGAACGTCGCTGACGGCCCGCAGCTGCCGGAGCACCTGCAGGCCGTCCGCATCGGGGAGACCGAGATCGAGAATCACCGCATCCATACCGCGATGGCCGAGGAGGAGGTCGGAGCCGCGTCGCATGCGCACCGTGTCGTGGCCGTGGTTCGCCAGCGCCTCCACGAGTGCGTCGCCGACTCCGTCGTCGTCCTCGACCACCGCGATCTGCACTTTCCGTTCCCTTCGATCAGCTCCGCGAGTCGACCAGCTCGACATCGTCGTCCGGGCTGTCTGCCCGGCTGCTCGCCCGGTCGAGCGGCGAACCTTCCGACGTCTCCCGCATGAAGACGTAGACGACGAGCGAGATCGCGATGCATCCGGTCACATAGTAGAAGAAGAGCGATTCGTGACCGGCCCGTTTCAGGGCGAGGGCGACGGTCTCGACCGTGCCACCGAAGATCGCCAGCGTGACGGCGTACGGCAGTCCGACTCCGAGCGCCCGCACCTTGGTCGGGAACAGCTCGGTCTTCACGATCGCGTTGACCGACGTGTATCCGGTGACGACGGTGAGTCCCAGCATCATCAGCCCGAAGGCAACCAGCGGATTCGACGTGTTTCCCAGCACGGTCATGAGCGGGACCGTCAGCAGGGTTCCACCGACACCGAAGAAGATGAGCAGCTTGCGGCGGCCGATGCGGTCCGACAAGGCTCCACCGAGCGGCTGCAACACGATGAAGACCAACAGAGCCGCGAAATTGATCCACGCGACCGTATCCTTGGAGATGCCGGAGGTGTTGATCATGAACTTCTGCATGTACGTGGTGTACGTGTAGAACGCCACACAGCCACCGAGTGTGAGGGCACACACCAGCAGGCACTCGCGTGGGTACTGCAGCAGCATCCGGAGCGAACCTTCCTTCGGCCCGTCGTCCGGGGTGTCTGTGTCACGCTTCGACTCCACCTCGTCGGTGAAAGCCTCGGACTCGTCCATCGTGCGACGCAGCCACATCACCGCGACGGCACCTGCCGCACCGATGACGAACGGAATTCGCCAGCCCCACGACTGCATGGCCTCGGCAGGCAACAGCAGTTGCAGGATAATCTGCACACCCAGCGCAAACAGCTGTCCGGCGACGAGGGTGACGTACTGGAAGCTCGAGTAGAACCCCCGCCGACCCGGTGAGGCGACCTCGGCGAGGTAGGTGGCGCTGGTGGCGTATTCACCGCCGACCGACAGTCCCTGGAGCATGCGGGCGAGCACGAGGAGCACCGGAGCCACCAGTCCGACGCTGTCGTACGACGGCGTGAGCGCGATGACGAGCGAGCCCGCCGCCATCACGGTCACCGACAAGGTGAGCGCCGAGCGGCGGCCGTGCCGGTCGGCATACCGCCCCATGACCCAGCCGCCGATCGGCCGCATGAGGAACCCGACCGCGAAAACCGCTGCTGTCGAGAGCAACTGGGCAGTGGTGTCGCCCTCGGGGAAGAACTCCTTCGCGAAGTACACACTGAACGCCGCGTAGACGTACCAGTCGTACCACTCGATCAGATTGCCGACCGAACCTTTCAAGACGTTGCCGATCACTCGGCGCTCACCAGTCTGTGTGGTGCTCACGCGGACTCCTTCCGATGTCCTGAATCTCTCCGTTCCCACCACAGTGGGTCGGGTCACAGACATTCGGAAGGGTCCGCGGGGGTTCCTAACACTCTCTTAGGAAAGTCCCCCTGTGAGTACTTCTTAACCGCGGGGGGTTAAGCCTGAATCCACCGATGGTTTGAGGTGGTGGGTGGGTCGTAACGGCGAGATGCCCTTACGTTTTGGAAAGATTGGGCTTGTCTAAGGTCCGATCCTCCCCATAACGAAGGGCATCTCTAGGGTGCAACTATCTCATACCCGCCCGGTACGGGCGGCGGTGTTCGATGACCGCAACCTCCTCGCCTCGGCCGGCCTGATTCCGGTGCTGGAGTTGGCCCAGGAAAACGGGCTCGCTGACCTGGCGGACGAGCACGTGTCGGTGCCGACCGACAAGGGCGCCAATGCGGGGCGGAAGGTGACCGCACTGGTCGCGGGCATGGTCGCCGGCGCCGACAGCATCGACGACATGGCGCTGCTGCGGCACGGCGCCATGGCCACCGTGTTCGACCGCCCGTACGCGCCGTCGACGCTGGGCTCGTTCCTGCGGTCGTTCACCTTCGGGCACGTCCGCCAACTCGACGCGGTCGCCGCCCGATTCCTGCGTGGCCTGGTCGAACGGACACCGCTGACCGGTGCTCCCGACGCCGGTGGGCGGGTGGTCGTCGACCTCGACGATACGATCGTGCCGGTGCACGGGCCCGGTAAGCAGGGCTCCGGGTACGGATATACCGGGGTCCGTGGGTTGAACGCCCTGATCGCCACCGCCACCTACGAGGGGCAGGCTCCGGTGATCGTCGGCCAACGCCTGCGCCGCGGGGCCTGCGGATCGCCCCGCGGGGCGGCGCGGATGGTCACCGACGCCCTCGCCGCCGTCCGCGGCCTGCACCCATCGACACCCGGTGGGGCGAAGGAACGGGTGTTGGTGCGGGCCGATTCGGCGTTCTACGGTTATCCGACCGTGTCCGCGGTAATCGGGGCCGGCGCGGACGTGTCGGTGACCGTGCGGATGACCGCGAAGGTGAAGAAAGCGATCGCCGCGATCGAGGAGTCGGCGTGGACACCGATCGAGTACACCGACGCCGTCTACGACGAACCGAGCGGGCGGTGGATCTCGCGGGCCGAGGTCGCCGAGATCGAGTTCACCGCGTTCGGCTCACGACTCGCACCCGAGCGGACACCCGGCCGGTTGGTGGTGCGTCGCATTCCCGACCTGCGTGAGCACACCGACGGTCAGGGCACCTTGTTCGAGACCTGGCGGTTCCACGCGTTCTTCACCACCACGGACCCGGCGGTGCTCGATACGGTGACCGCGGACAAACTTCACCGCAGGCACGCGATCATCGAACAGGTCCACGCCGACTTGAAGAATTCCGCGCTCGCGCATCTGCCGTCGGGGCGGTTCGCCGCGAACAGTGCCTGGCTGGTGCTGGCGGTGATGGCGTTCAATCTCACCCGCGCCGCTGCCAGCCTTACCGGGAAGTCGCTGGCCAAGGCGACGACCGCCACCATCCGCCGCACCCTGATCACCGTCCCGGCCCGGATCGCGTCCTCGGCCCGTTGCCTTACCCTGCATCTGCCCCGGTGCTGGCCCTGGGAAACCGAGTGGAACCGGCTCTTCACTCACACAGGGAGACGAAAACCGCAGGCCACCTAATCCGCCCCGCCATCTCCGGCCCGACGTGAAAGACCCAGTGGAACAATCCGACACCGAGGTCGGACGATCACCCACACCCACAGAGCCCCTCAACGCCCACAACCGGATCCGCTACCCGAACCACACCCGTTCGGTGGATCGAGGTTAAGAAGTACTCACAGCTGGGGTGTCCTCGCCCAGGAGCGGCGGCGCGCTGCGGTACCTCGCCGGGGTGGCACTGAGCCGGATCGGGTTCGCCACCTGTCGTACCGGTGTGTCCCGGCGTGGATCGTCAATCTCGACCACCGGATTCAAGCCGAGCCGCTCGGCCAGCGCGAGGGCATCGGCGATGTCGTTGAGCGGCCCGCACGGGACACCCTGCGCGGTCAGCTTCTCGAACCATACGTCCGCGGAATCCGATGCCAGCGCCGCGGTGAGGTCCCGGACCAATTGTTCGCGGTGCGCCACCCGTTGCATGTTGGTGGCGTACCGCTCGTCGGCGGCGAGGTGTGGAATTCCGAGCACCTGTAACAGAGAGGCGAATTGGCGATTATTGCCCACCGCCAACACGAGCGGGCGGTCGCCGGTGTCGAAGACCTCGTACGGCGCGATGCTGGGATGCCGGTTGCCCATGGCCTGCGGAACGACACCCGCGCCCACATACCCGGACGTCTGGTTCACGAGGGCGGACAGCAACGACGACAGCAGGTTCACCTCGACCCGCTGCCCCTCGCCGCTCCGGTCACGGTGACGCAACGCAGCCAGGATCCCGACCGCGGCGTGCAGCCCGGTGATGACGTCGACGACGGCCACCCCGACCTTGGTCGGGACACCGGGTTCGGGACCGGTGATGCTCATCAACCCGCCGACGGCCTGGATGAGCAGGTCGTAGCCGGGCAGGTTGTTGTGCCCACCGAACCCCGTCACCGAGCAGTAGACGACGTCGGGATTGGAATCCCGCACCGTGTCGTAGCCGAGACCGAGCCGGTCCATGGTGCCGGGCAGGAAGTTCTCCACCACGACATCCGCCCGGGCGACGAGTTCCCGCGCCTGCTGAACGTCGGTGGGGCTGTGCAAGTCCCACGCGACGGACTGCTTGTTGCGGTTCACCGATTGAAAGTAGGTCGACTCCTCACCCACCCACGGCGGCCCCCACTGCCGGGTGTCGTCCCCGACACCCGCACGCTCGACCTTCACCACCTCGGCGCCGAGATCGGCGAGGAGCATCGTGGCATACGGTCCGGCCAGCACCCGGCCGAAATCGGCGATCAGCAGACCGTCGAGCGAAGCACGCAGACCCGACTCGAGCGACCCGCTCACCTGAACGCGGCCTCGCCCGTCAATGCCTTGCCGATGGTGAGTTGGTGCACCTCGGACGTGCCCTCGTAGGTGAGTACGGACTCGAGGTTGTTGGCATGCCGAATAACGGGGTACTCCAACGTGATTCCGTTGGCACCGAGAATGGTGCGGCATTCGCGGGCGATCGCGATGGCCTCGCGGACGTTGTTCAGCTTGCCGGTGCTCACTTGCTCGGGCCGGACCTCGCCGCGGTCCTTGAGACGTCCGAGATGGTAAGCGAGCAGGTGACCCTTGCCGACTTCGAGCGCCATGTCCGCGATCTTCACCTGAGTGATCTGATAGCCGGCCAACGACTTGTCGAACACCTGACGGTCCTGGGCGTAGGAGATGGCGGTCTCGAGGCAGTCGCGGGCGGCACCCATCGCACCGAAGATGATGCCGAATCGGGCCTCGTTGAGGCAGCCGAGCGGACCGGACAGCCCCTTGGCCTCCGGCAGCATTGCGGAAGCGGGCAGCCGGACGTCCTCGAGCACGAGTTCCGAGGTGACGGACGCCCGCAGCGACATCTTGTGCTTGATCTCCGGCGCCGAGAAGCCGGGGGTATCGGTGGGCACAACGAATCCGCGAATGCCGTCGTCGGTGCGCGCCCACACGACCGCGACGTCCGCGACGGACCCGTTGGTGATCCACATCTTCGTGCCATTGAGAATCCAGTCCTCACCGTCCCGCTTGGCATTGGTGCGCATCCCTGCGGGGTTGGAGCCGAAGTCGGGCTCGGTGAGGCCGAAGCAGCCGATGGCCTGGCCGGCGGCCATGCGGGGCAGCCACTCCTGCTTCTGGTCCTCGCTGCCGTAGTGGTGAATCGCGTACATCGCCAATGAGCCCTGCACCGATACCAGGCTCCGGATTCCGGAGTCGACGGCCTCGAGTTCGAGGCAGGCCAGACCGTAGGCGGTGGCGCT
The DNA here is from genome assembly GCF_023667485.2 of Rhodococcus sp. MSC1_016. NCBI lineage: Bacteria > Bacillati > Actinomycetota > Actinomycetes > Mycobacteriales > Nocardiaceae > Rhodococcus > Rhodococcus sp. MSC1_016. Next base: position 6,464,267 of record NZ_JAMOZI020000001.1, on the reverse strand, counting down.
CATACCGGCGCAGCCGTACCCCTCGAGGTGCATACCCAGCACGCCGAGTTCACCGAGGCCTTCCGCCAGCTCGCGCACCGGCAGCGCCCCGGCCTCGAACCACTCCCCGATGTGGGGGCGGATGCGCTCGTCGGCGAAGCGGCGCACGGTGTCGCGGATCGCGATCTCCTCGGTGTCGAGGAGGGAGTCGAGAGCGAAGAGCTGGGACAGGGACTGCGGGTCGGACATGGTTCCTCCACGGGGCCGGTGGGGCTGGTGCGCAAACGTTCGCGAGAACGATTGCACGAACGATTTCGTCACGTAGACTAGGGCGCGTTCCCGGTCGCCGTCAACCACGCGGCAGGCCGTACCCCCACCCCCGAGCGCGAGGATTGCCTGTGAACCTGCCGGACCGCCCGACACGCACCTCCGGGCGTCCGCCGACCCTGCGAGAGATCGCGGAACGCGCCGGTGTCCACGTGTCGACGGCGTCCCGCGTGCTCCGGCAGCCCGAACCCGCGGACGGCTGGTCGGAGGCCGCTCTGCGAGTCCGCGAGGTGGCGGTCGAACTCGGCTACCAACCGAATCTGTGGGCGGCCAGCCTGCGGACGCGCAAGACCACCACCCTCGGTGTCGTCATGCCGCGGCTCACCGACGGCGTGGTCGCGACCATGTTCCAGGGCATCGAGGAGACCGCTACGGCCGCAGGATATTCGGTCCTGTTGTCCAGCCCGCCGGACGATCTCGACGCCCAGCGCAAAGCCATCGAGTTCCTCGTCAGCAGGCAGGTGGACGGGCTACTGCTCAGCAGTCTGCACAGCCCCGGACAGGAGTTCGTCGAATCACTGTCGGTGGGTGCTCTGCCGATGCTCCAACTCAACCGGCATGCCGACGTCGGACTGCCGTTCGTGTCCGGTGACGACCACCGGGGCGGATACCTCGCCGGCCGGCACCTCCTCGATCGGGGTTTCACCGACGTCGCCGTCATCGCGGGGCCCGAACACGCCAGCACCTCCCGCGGCCGGGTGGCAGGGTTCCGCGACGCGCTGGCCGAAGACGGGATCACACTGCCCGCGGACCGCCTCGTCCGCTCGGACTTCGACGTGTCGGGTGGCGTCGAAGCCGCCGGCATCCTGCTCGACCGCGACGCGCGTCCGGATGCGATTTTCACCGTCAGCGACACCATCGCCATCGGTGTTCTGGGTGTCGCCCGCGACCTCGGTCTGCGCATACCGGACGACCTCGCACTGGTCGGCTACAACGACATTCCGGTGGTCGCCCAGCTACCGGTGCCGCTGACGACGGTGCGATCGCCGGCCCGTCTCATCGGGGCGACAGGCGTGCGTCACCTGCTGTCACTGATCGCCGGCCACGACGTGGAGTCGGTGCAACTTCCCGTCGAACTCGTCGAGAGGGCGTCGACCAGGCGGTGATCAGAGCGTCGCTCGCAGTTCCCTTTTGAGCAACTTGCCGCTTTGATTGCAGGGCAGTTCGTCGACGAAGACCACCCGCTTCGGCACCTTGAACGGCGCGATGCGCTCCTTGACGTGCGCGATGAGCCCGTCGGAGGTCACTCCGGCCGCGTTCTCCCGCAGCACCACCACCGCGGTGACCGCCTCGATCCATTTGTCGTCCGGCGTCCCGATGACGGCCACCTCGGCCACGTCCGGATGCGTGTAGACGGCGTCCTCGACCTCCCGTGAGGCCACGAGAATGCCGCCGGTGTTGATGACGTCCTTGATACGGTCGACCACGGTGACATAGCCGTCCGCGTCGCGCGTGACCAAGTCACCCGAGTGAAACCAGCCGTCACGGAATGCTTCTGCCGTGGCATCGGGGTTGTCCCAGTACCCCAGGCACAGTTGGGGTGAACGGTAGAGGATCTCACCGGGGGTGCCGTCCGGGACGTCGTTGCCGTCCGGATCCACCACCCGCGTCTCGACGAAGAACACAGCCTTGCCACACGACGACGGCCGATCTTCGTGCTCCTCCGGTTGCAGCACCGTGGCCAGCGGACCGATCTCGGACTGGCCGAAACAGTTGTAGAAACCGAGGTCGGGGTAGCGTTCACGCAGCCGGTTCAGCACCGTCACCGGCATGATCGACGCGCCGTACTGTGCCTTCTTCAGCGAGGACAGGTCGCGTGTCTCCAAATCCGGATGTCCGGCGAGCGGCACCCACACCGTCGGGGCGAGAAACAGCGATCCGATGCGATCGGCCTCGATTCGCCGCAGAATCTCCGGGATGTCCGGAGCCTGCATGAGATTCACCGAAGCTCCCACCGACAGGTAGGGCAACATGAAGACGTGCATGCCCGCCGAGTGATAGAGCGGCATGCAGATCAACGGATTGTCGCGGTCGTTCAGCGCGAGCGCGATCACGGAAGACACGTACTCGCACACGAGACCACCATGAGTCATCATGGCGCCCTTCGGCTTCGATGTCGTGCCCGACGTGTACAGCAATTGGGCCAGGTCAGTAGAAGCGACCAGCTCCGCGAGGACGGGTACGTCACCGGAACTGCTGTGGGACAGCAGGGAACCCTCGGCGTCGCGCAGGGGTACGACGTGGAGCAGGTCGAGCCCATCGCGGACGGAGTCGAGTGTTCCTGCCAGCGCCGGGTCCACCAGTGCCGCACTGCTGCCGGACTGCGACACCAAGTAGGTCAGCTCGTCACCCTTCAGTGCGTAGTTGACGGGTACGTGCACCAGACCGGCACGCGCACAGGCGAGGAACCCGATGACGTAGGCATCCGAATTGGTGCCGTACGCGGCGACGCGTTCCCCCGTCCGAAGCCCGAGGGACCGCAGGTACGCGGCGGCCCGGCTCACCGCGTCGTCGAGTTCGCGGTACGTCCACGTGCGCTCCTCGAAGAGCAGAGCCGTGCGGTCGGGGAACTTGGCGGCCGAGCGCCGGAGCACTCCGTCGACGGTATCGGTACGCGGATCCAGACTCATGCCCGAAGGTTATAGGACGTCCAACTATGACGGCAGAGGTTTCACCATGCCGACACCTACTTCCCCTGCCACTGCGGTGCTCGCTTCTCCACGAACGCCTGCATGCCTTCCTGCGCGTCACACGTGACGGCGTTGGCCGCCATCGTGTCGGCCATGGCCTCGTACGCCTGGTTCTGCGGCAATTCGATCTGCCGATAGAAGGCCTGCTTGCCGATTTTCACCGTGAGTGGACTTGCCTTTGTGATCTTCCGGGCGAGGGTAGTGGTCTCGTCCGCGAGCTTCGCGGCGGGGACAACTATGTTGACCAGCCCCCAGTCCGCGGCCGTCGCCGCGTCGATCGTGTCGCCGGTGAGGAGCATCTGCAGCGCCCGCTTCCGCCCGATCGCGCGGCTGAGCGCCACCATCGGAGTCGAGCAGAACAGTCCGATCTTCACACCCGGAGTCCCGAACACGGCGTCCGACGACGCCACCACGAGGTCGCACGAGGCGGCCAGCTGGCAGCCCGCCGCCACAGCAGCGCCCTGCACCGACGCGATCACCGGCTGCGGGATGTCCTGAACCGTCTGCATCATCTCCACGCAGGTGTCGAAGATGGCCTGCTCGTCCTCGAGGGTGCGACCGATCATCTCCTTCAGGTCGTGTCCCGCGGAGAAGACCGGTCCTTCAGCCCTGATGACGACGACACGGGTGGTGTCGTCGCCGCCCAGTTTCCGAAGCGCTGCGGTGACCTCCCGCATCGCCTCGGACGACAGCGGGTTGCGTTGTTCGGGCCGATTCAGGGTGAGGAACGCGACGCCGGTGTCCGGCTCGACGGTGGTGTCCACGAAGTTCTGGGTCATGCCTACTGCCTACCACCTGTGCGTACTTGTTAACCGTCCGCGGTTAAGAAGTACTCACAGGTGGTGTTGCCGGCAGAATACGACCGCGGACGTCACCGAAGCCGATGCGACTGCCGTTCGGGCCCGGTGCGGTGGCGGAGATGACGATCTCGTCGCCGTCCTCGAGGAAGGTACGCGTCTCGTCGCCGACCTGGACCGGTTCCTTGCCACCCCAGGTGAGTTCGATGAAGGCACCGCGCTGATTCTTCTCGGGACCCGAGATGGTGCCCGACGCGAACAGGTCACCGGTACTGGCGACGGCACCGTTGACGGTGGTGTGTGCGAGCATCTGCGCAGGCGACCAGTACATCTGCGCGTACGGCGGCCGCGACACGACGTGCCCGTTCCACTCGACGGTCAGATCGATGTCGAGGCCCCACTTCTCCTCGCCGCGCAGGTACGGTAGCGGCTCGGGATCCTGGCTCGGGGTGTCGATGCGAGCGGCCTCGAGGGCGAGCAGCGGCACCACCCACGGCGAGATGGAGGTCGCGAAGCTCTTGCCGAGAAACGGGCCGAGCGGCACGTACTCCCACGCCTGGATGTCGCGGGCCGACCAGTCGTTGACCACCACGGCGCCGAACACGTAGTCCGCGAACTGATCCGGGGTGATGGTCTCCCCCAGCTTCGTCGGGACGCCGACGAGGAAGCCCATCTCCGCCTCGATATCGAGGCGGAGGGACGGACCGAAGTCGGGGGCGTCCTGAGCCGGGGCCTTGCGTTGCCCACACGGCCGGATGACGTCGGTGCCCGACACGACGACGGTGCTCGACCGTCCGTGGTACCCGACCGGCAGATGCTTCCAGTTGGGCATCAGCGGCTCGGAGTCGGGCCGGAACAGCCGTCCGAGGTTGGTGGCATGGTTTTCGGACGCGTAGAAGTCGACGTAGTCCGCCACATCCACCGGCAGATGCATGGTGACCTCGTCGACCGCGAACACGGCAGCCGCGTCGACGTCTCCCTGCACCAGTTCGGTGATCTGCCGTCGGACCTCCACCCACCGGCCCCTGCCCTGCGCCATGAAGGCATTGAGGGTCGGCTGCGCGAAGACGTCGTCGCCGAGTGTGGCGGCGAGATCCACGACGGAATCCCCCACCCGCACTCCGACCCGTGGGGCCGAGTCCGCGGTCGAGAACACGCCGTATGGCAGGTTGTCGATCCCGAAAAGCGAATGGTCGGGGATGTCGAGCGTGGTCATGCGGAGGTTCCCTGTTCTGTGGAGAGGACGGACGACGGAACGAGCTGCAGCCCGACGAGGTCTTCGAGCGGCTCGAGGACGCTGCAGGTTCCGAAGGAACGGAACGCGGAGCGCACGGCGTCGACCACGTCGTCGGAGAGGTCACCGAGCTCCTGCGCGAGAAGGGCGCCGTCGCGTTCGGCGAGTGTCGCGGCGAGTTGGGTGACGGTGCCACCACCGAGGGCGTGCCGGGTGGCGAGCAGCACATTGAGGAAGCCGTGCTGTTCGAACCCAGTGTCCGGATCCGTGTTTCGCACGGCATGGTGCAGTCCGGCCGTCGCTTTGAAAGGGACCCCGGTCGCAACCACGGTGTGGATGGCGGCGGCGAGTTCACCTTCGTCCGGGTAGGCCTCCGCAACGACACCGCCGGTACGGAACTTGGCCGAGACCGACGTACCCACGAGTGCGGCCAGCACATCAGGACGCCTCTCGTCGCGTGGAATCTCGACGAACACATCGAGTCCAGCCGTCAAGGTCTCGAGAACCTGCAACGCGGTCATGAAGTCCGCGGCCGACTGCTCCGCCGGAACCGCGATCTCGAGGGCAACCGGGGTGACTCCCTCCACCGCGGCAATGCGCGTGAGCGCGGCCTCGAGAGTGGCAGGGCCGCCCGGCAGAGTAAGACTCACGTCGAGCTCGGCCGGGGTGAGTTCGTTCACCCGAGAGGCCGGAAAGACGAACGGGCCGACCAGGTCTGCGTACGGTGATGTCCGGTGACGTGTGTGCGCGGGGATGGCATCGGGCAAGGGCGCATTGCCGGGGGGAAACAGGGCGGCGTCGTCGCACAGACCAGTGAAGAGCGCGGGAATGCCGGTCACTGCGCCGGCCCCCGTCCCGCCCAGGTCCAGGCGTAGCCCGAGTCCTCGCACGCCAGCGCTCCTTCGCCGAGTTCGAGGGGCCGGAAGGTGTCGACCATGACCGCGAGTTCGTCGAAGAACTCGGCCCCGATGCTGCGTTCGTAGGCACCGGGTTGCGGACCGTGGGCATGCCCGCCGGGATGGACGGAGATGGAACCCTGTCCGATGCCTGACCCCTTGCGGGCCTCGTAGTCGCCGCCGCAGTAGAACATGACTTCGTCGGAGTCCACGTTGGAGTGGTAATACGGCACCGGAATCGACAACGGGTGGTAGTCGACCTTGCGGGGTACGAAGTTACAGATGACGAAGTTGTTGCCCTCGAACGCCTGATGCGCCGGCGGCGGCTGGTGCACGCGCCCGGTGATGGGCTCGTAGTCGGAGATGTTGAAGGTATATGGGTAGAGGCAACCGTCCCACCCGATCACGTCGAACGGATGGTTGGCGTACACCATCCGGGTGCCGACGATGCCGTGCGAGGTGCGGTGCTTGACGAGCACCTCGACGTCGGTGCCCTCGGCCTGCAACGTCTCCCCCGGACCGTGGAGGTCGCGTTCACAATATGGTGCGTGCTCGAGTAGCTGCCCGAACCGAGACAGGTACCGCTTCGGCGGGACGATGTGACTGTTGGCCTCGATTGCGTAGGCGCGCAACGGGTCCGGACCGGTCGGAATCCACCGATGGGTGGTCGACATCGGGATCAGGACGTAGTCGCCCTGCTTCGCCTCGAGCGCACCGAAAACGGTTTCCACTGTGGCCGCGCCGGATTCGACGTATACCATCTCGTCGCCGAGAGCGTTGCGGTAGAGCGGCGATTCCTTGCCGGCGACGACATATGAGATGCGCACGTCACCGTTGCCGAGGATCAACCGACGTCCGGTTACGACGTCGGTTCCCGCCCATACCGACTCCGGGAAGAGGTCGTGAAGCTTCAGGTGCCTCGGCGAGAGCGGATGGTTGGGCGTCGTGGTCTGATCTGGCAGCTCCCACACCGTGGCGTCGACGATCGCCGAGGGAATGTGCCGGTGATACAGCAACGACGAATCGGAGGAGAAGCCCTCCTCGCCCATCAACTCCTCGAAGTAGAGCTGACCGTCCTCATCACGGTGCTGCGTGTGCCGCTTCGGCGGGATGTTGCCCGCCTGCCGATAGAACGCCATGACCGGCCTCCTCGATGTGTCGTCGCTTAGTAAACACATTAACTAGTTTGAGGGCGTGATGGCAAGCACAGGCCGATAACGACGCCAGAAGGATCTAGTTGCGTCCGCGAACGTCGAACTGGCTACGGTTGGTGATCAACTTGTCGAGCAGCATGACGAGGATGCGCTGCTCAGGTTCGGTGAGCACGCTCGCCCACGCATGTTCGCGCTCGTTCTGCTCACGATAAATCTCCCCGATCTCCCGGCGACCGCGCTCGGTGAGCGACAGCTGCACCGATCGGCCGTCCCGCTCATCGGGCGTTCGTTCCATTAGACCGGCGCCGACCAGGGACTTCGTGAGATTGGAGACCGCAGCCCGACTCATGCCGGTGAGCTCGGCCGCACTCTTCGCATCGATCGGCCCGGCCAGCCAGGTGACGAACATCAGCCGGAACGACGACCACGACAGCCCTCGCGGACGGTGGATCGACGACTCGAGGTCGTAGGTCACCACATTGGACGCTCGGTTCAGCGTGAGCAAAACCTGCGTCGCCAGTTGGTGCGTCGAACCGTACTCGGTGCTCAGACGCCGATTGGCCAGCTCGATGAACGACCAGAAGTCGAGGCGCTCAGGCACCTCGACAGGCACCGGCGCAGCGTCATCGGTCATGAGGGAACCCTATCGCGACCGGGTGGCGGGCCGACTGCCTGCCACCGTCACATTTAGTATATCTATTAACCAACTGCGCCCGTGAGTACTTATTAACACTGGGTGGTTAAGAAGTACTCACAGGCGGCGGAGCCGCAGCGCTCAGCGCTGGTAGCCCCTACGCATGTCGTCGACGATGAGCGGCCTGTCAAGCGTGGAGGGCTCGAGTTCGCGCGGTGGGCGGTCACGGGAGAAGACCGCGGACGCCGCGAGAGTAGGACCGTCGAGGAAGCGCAGTTCGGGCGCGTCCGACGGGAGGCGTAGCGACGGCGCCTCGGACTCCGGGGAGGCGAGGACGAACCCCCAGTCGCCGAAGCTGGGCACCAGTACGTGGTACGGCGTGACACTCAGGCCCGCCGACGCGACCGTGGACGTGGTCCGCCAGAACGCGTCCGGTGTCGAATAGGGGCTTCCCGCTTGCACGACCATCAGGCCGCCGGGTTCGAGCGCACGGGCCGCGAGCCCGTAGAACTCGGTGGAGTACAGGCGTCCGAGTGCCGGGGTGTCGGGATCCGGAAGATCGACGATGACGGCGTCGAAGCCGGTGACGGGTGGATCCCGCAGCCACCGGAAGGCGTCGTCGATCACGACGTGCACGCGGGGATCCTGCAGTGCACCCTTGTTGAGGTCGGCGAGGCGGGTGGTGGCGAGTTCGATCACGGCGGGGTCGAGTTCTACTTGCACGATCTCGCGCACGCCGTTCAGCCGCAATACCTCCCGGGCGGCGAGACCGTCACCCCCACCGAGGATCAGCACCCTCTCCGGGTTGCGGGCCATCGCCGGGTAGACGAGGGATTCGGTGTAGCGGTGCTCGTCGGCGCTCGAGAATTGGAGGTCGCCGTCGAGGAACAGACGCACGTCGCCGCCGCGTTCGGTGATGACGATTTCCTGGTACTGCGACCGTTCGGCAGCCACCACCGGGTCGGTGTACAGCCGTTGCCGTGATGTGGTTTCGATATTGTCGGCGCGCACCAGCAACACGGCGATACTTGCGGCCGCCACGAGCAGCGCGACCACCGCGAGCAGTCGGGTGCGCACGCTCAGCTGCCACCTCAACAGGATCAGCGCCACGACCGCAGCCGCCACGAGGTTGATGACCCCGGTGATGGCGGCGCCGCGGATCATGCCGGCGATCGGAAGTAGGACGAACGGCCACAGCAATCCCCCGACGAGTGCGCCCGCGTAGTCGGCGGCGTTCAGGTCGGCCAGCACCTTGCCCGTCGTTTCGGCGTCGTTGTCGCTCCGCCCCGACTGCAGCAGAGTCATCAGCAGGGGTACTTCGGCGCCCACCAGGACACCGATGAGCGCTGTGGCGAGGACGAGAACCACTGCGCTGGAACCGAAGAACGTGAACGTCACATACAGCGTGACTGCGCTGAATCCCCCGGCGAGGCCCAGCACGATCTCTACGGCGACGAACGACACGGCGGCGTGAGAGAGCAGAGGTTTGGCCGCGAGAGCGCCCACACCCAGGGCCGCCACGAATCCGGCAACGATCAGGGAGGTCTGGGTGATGCCGCCGCCGGTGAGGCTGATCGAGAGGGTGAGCAATGCCAGTTCGTAAATCAAACCGCAGGCGGCGCAGGCGGCGACCGCCGCGAGCAGGAGGACGCGGGAACGTCCGTCGAGCGCCCGCTTCGCCTCGGACTGTGCCGCCACCGTGGTCATCGGTTCAGGTGAGCGCGGCGGCGTTGACGAGCCCGATGGCGAAGAGCGACGTTCCGACCGCCCACGCGGCACCACACATCTTCGGGTTGCCGACCAGTTCGACGAGCTGCCCAGGCAGTAGGCGGTTCATGAGACGCAGCGCGATCACCTGCAGGAGCACCCCGAACAGACCGTAGACCGCGGAATCGGCGAGCCCCTGGGCGAACCCGTCGTCGCTCGTGAGGATGGCCGCGACGACGATGACGGTGAGAGCAAGGTGGTTGGACGCGAGCAGGATGGCCGCATTCGGGTTCTTGTCGATGTACACCTGGTGCCGGAGGTTGCCGGGCGTGGCCAGGTCGAGAACCAGGAAGCCGACCCCGAGGACGGCGATCCCGACCACGAAGTACGCCAGGGTCCCGAGCATGCCGACTACGAGGAGCCCGGCGTCGACGGTGCCGATTTCGGTGGCTGCGGCCGTATAGGTAATGTTCACGCACTACTCCCGAGTTGTAGGTCGATGGTCATTTGGCATCGCCGGATCCGCCACTGCCGCCCGCGCCACCGGCCGGTGAGCCGGGGTTGAATCCCGGCCCCAGGTAGGCGAATCCACCGCTTCGGTATCGGCCGTCGATGTCTTCGACGCGGATGAGGCTGCCGCCGCCCGGGGCCCCGCTGACGGTGACGATGTCGTCGTCGTAGCGCAGGTACTCGCTGCCACCGTCGGCTTTGCGGGCGGCCGGGGCTTCTTCGCTGACAATTTTCGACACCGTGGTTCCGATGGGATCCTTGGACGTGTACGTCCTGGCGTCGCCGGAGGTGTTCTGGAGCGCGTACGTGTCTCCGATGAAGTCGCGGATGTTGCCGCCGCAGGCGGTGAGCACCAGCATCACGAGTAGGAGCGGGGCGATCAGCGCCCGCCTGGCGTTGCGTGTCATGGCTGCCACCTGCTTCGCGTCTCCACGATTACCCCGTCCTTCTCGCCCGGGTACAGGTGCCAGGTCTGCCAGGCCCACCCGCCCGAGTGCCCGGACTGTGCGGTCAGGGCCGTCAACGCGGTGGGGTCGCCGGGGAACGATCCGCAGATCCACCCGTCCGCCTCGGTGGCCTGACGGCGCAACCAGTCGGCGGTCTCTTCGAGGTGGACGCGGTCGACCGTCCGGGTGTCGGACGTGAAGTGGTACCCACTCGCCCTCTCCGACACGGGCAGCGGCTGTCCACCGGCCCGCACCGCATCACACGACACCTGCTCGGTGATGTGGTGCCCGCCGAGGGAGGCTCTGACGGCGTGCGACGCGCCCAGCACACCGAGGACGACGGAGTCGTTGCCGTTCACGACGGTGAGTTGCGCCAGTGGAACCGGGATTTCGGCATTCACGACGAGACCGAGTGCGCGGGCCGTCACATCCCGTGACTCGACGTCCAGGATGTGCAACGTCATTGCGGTGGACCCGAATGGATGACGGTGAGCTCACTGCGGGTGACGGCGCGGCCCGTGGATACCTCCCACGACTGCGTCCGGGCCCAGCGCTCGAACGACAGTAGTCCGGTCTTGTCGGCGGTCTCGTAGTCCGCGTAGTCGACGATGCCGCTGGGCGCCGTCCCGGTAGTGCCTTCCGCAGTGAACGAGGCGGTACCACGCTCGATCTGCCGGTGCACCCGGTCGTCGAGGATGACGTCACCGTTCGGCTCGAGTCCGGTGCCTTCACGCCGCATCCACAGCGTCATCTCGAGGTTGCCCTCGTCGTTCTCGACGGTCAGCCACCGTTGCCCGGTCGAGCCGTCGAGCAGGTGTTCGTGCCAGATGTATCCCTCTTCGTCGAGGGTGATCGTGCCGCGCACCACGTGGTCGATGCCGGCGTACGTGATGATGTCGCCGACACCGATCTTGTACGGGTCGTATACCTCGGGGTAGTCGGCGAGCGGATCGACGCGGGCCGGGGGCGCAGACTTCTTGCCTGTCCGGCTCCGCAGAATCAGCACGACGCCGACGATCACGACAACGATCAGCAGCAACAACAGCAGCTTGGTCAACGGTCTCTCCTGGCTCGGCGGCTCCGGCACGTGAGGCCCGTGACCGGCCCCCACCGGTGTGTCACCTTACTGTGCGACGCCTCCTCCGGTCTTCCCCGAGCGCAGGACGTACCGATTGCACAAGCGATGTAGCAAAGGTTAGCCTAACCGAATGTCCGAGGGGTTCTTCCAAGGCTCGACCGACAGTGAGGGAATACATGGCCATCCCGCCGATTGCGACGTACCCGATTCCGGATGTTTCCGAAGTACCCGAATCGAAAGTCTCCTGGCGTCTCGACCCTCGACGGTCCGCACTGCTGATACACGACATGCAGAACTACTTCATCGACGCCTACGACGTGCACTCGGAGCCGATGTCGACCGCGCTCGCCAACATGATCCGGATCCGCGAAGCCTGCTCGCTTGCAGGGATTCCCGTCGTCTACACGATGCAACCGGGCGACCAGCACCCCTCCCGACGTGGCATTCTCGCCGATTTCTGGGGCCCCGGCCTTTCGTCGGGCCGCGACACCGAGGTGATCGAACCGCTGGCACCACGCGCCGGCGACATCCAGGTGACGAAGTGGCGGTATTCGGCATTTCAGCGCACCGACCTTCGGCAGCTGCTGGGCCACCACGGTCGTGATCAGCTGATCGTCACCGGCGTCTACACGCACATGGGGTGCATGCTCAGCGCGGCCGAGGCTTTCATGTCGGACGTCCAACCCTTCCTCGTTTCCGACGCGACCGCGGATTTCAGTCGTGAAGAACATCTGATGGCATTGACATACGCGTCCAAGCGATGCGGCTCGGTGCTCACCACCGACGCCCTGGTATCCGCGCTCGCCCCCCTCGAAGTCGGCTGACCACCGCAGAGGTCGCAATCCGGAAACCCACGCCGACAAATACCAGGAGCACCGTCAGATGTCCCTCTCGATATCGTCGCCGTCCGCCGCGGAAACTGTGGAGGGCACTACAGCACTGTGCCTGACCGCTGCTCAATGTGAGTTGTGGGCCGGGCATCAGCTCGACGAGACCGGATCGGCCTACACCACAGCCGAGTACGTCGACATCGACGGAACCGTGGACATCGGGGCGCTGACGAGGGCCGTACGCACGGTGATCGACGAGGCCGAGGTGCTGTCGGTTCGGTTCGACGCCGAGCCCGATGCCGAACCCGTCGACGTACTGCAGCTGCACGATCGCAGTCCCGAGGTCGAGACCTTGGAGCTGAGCCGGGACGCCGCCCTCGAGTGGATGCGGGCGGATGTCCGCCGACCGCTCGACCTTCGCTCGGCCGGTCCGCTGGTGCGCACTGCCGTCATCCGCGTGGACACCGGTGCCCTCTGGTATCTGCGGGCCCCACACGTTCTCCTCGACGCGTACGGTTATTCGCTTCTCACGCGCCGGGTGGCCGCCCTCTACACCGCTTTCCACCAGGGCACCGATCCACGGCCCGCCCGTTTTCCCACACTGCGGGATCACGTCGAGCAGGCCCGGCAACTCGACTCCGCCCTACCCGAACCGCAGCCGCGAGCGAGCACTTCCGTCACCTTCACCGACACCACCCGCCGCCCGACTGCGGATCCGCACCGCGTCGCACTCACACTCGGGCCGGACGTGTCGACCGGTTTGCGCGACTCCGCCTCCGCACACGGCGCCACGTGGGCGGACGCGGTCTACGCTGCGGCCGCCGGCTACCTCGCCGCCCACACCGGCGCCGACGAGGTGACTCTCCGGGTCCCGGTGCTCGCACGCACAGGCGTGGAACTCGCGTCGCCGGTCACCGCGACGAACGTCGTGCCGCTCCGTCTCTCACTCGGCGGGCACCCCACCTTCGCCGACGTGATCGCCAGGACGACGGCCGAGCTGACGAAAGCGCGCCCGTTCCAGCGGGTCCGGAGCACCCATCGGAGTGCAGGCGGCGGGCCGGTGGTCAACGTCAAACCCTTCGACGCGGCTCTACGTTTCGGTCCGTCGCGCGGTGTGATCCATCAGGTGGCCACCGGGCCGGTGGATGACGTGGTGATCTCGGTGACCGGCGCAGGCGAGCACCTCACCCTCGAATGGGCCGGAAATCCGCTGGTGTACAGCGCAGACGAGATGCGGGTCCACCTGCACCGGTTCGCGCAGTACCTCGAGCGAATCTCGTCCGCGCCCGGGCCGGTAGCGACCGTAGACCTCTGCGCCGCCGACGAGTGGGCGCTGTGGCAGTCGTCGGCCGGACTGCACCGGACTCCGCAGCCCGATGCCGATGCCGATGCCGATGCCGAAACGATCGTCTCCTCCTTCCTTGCGCAGGCGGGCCGTCACGCGGATCATCGGGCGGTGAACGAGCTGACCTACCGGGAAATCGCCCGTCGCAGTGGGATTCTCGCGCGTCGACTTCAGGACGAAGGCGCCGGCCGCGGCACCGTGGTGGCCGTCAGCCTGCCGAGGGGCACCGAACTGATCGTCGCGATCCTTGCTGTCCTGCGGTGCGGTGCGACCTATCTCCCCATCGATCCCTCGTCACCGGCAGAACGCGTCCGCTTCATCCTCGAAGACGCCGAACCGACTCTGGCCATCGGCTCCACCGAACTACTGGGCCACCTACCCCGCATCGACCACCACGTCACCGAGACCGACCACTCGACCTACCCAGACAGCACGGTTCGCGCCGACGACATCGCGTACATCATCTACACGTCCGGCTCCACCGGTGTGCCCAAGGGAGTTCCCATCCCGCACCGCAACGTGATGCGCCTGTTCGCGGCGTCCCGTGAGTGGTTCACCTTCACCGCCGACGACTGCTGGCCACTGCTGCACTCGTATGCCTTCGACTTCTCCGTGTGGGAGATGTGGGGAGCCCTGCTCTACGGCGGGCGTCTCGTCACCGTCCCGGACGATGTGGTCACCTCGCCCGCGGACCTCGCGGCGCTGCTGGTCGACGAAGGTGTCACCGTGCTGAACCAGACACCGTCGGCCTTCGGTCATCTGGTCGATGCACTCGACGCCGAGGGTGCGCGGGAGCGACTTCGCCTGCGCTACGTCGTCTTCGGTGGGGAGGCACTCGATCCCGCCGTTCTGCGTTCCTGGTTCGCCGCGGGCTCGCCTGGTGACACCGAACTGATCAACATGTACGGCATCACCGAGACCACCGTGCATGTCACGGCAGCTCGGGTCACCACTCCCGATTCCGTCGACATCGGGGTTCCCCTCAGTGATCTGCGCATCTACGTCCTCGGACCGGGGCTGCGTCCGGTACCGCAGGGCATCACCGGAGAAATCTATGTGTCGGGGCCCGGTGTGTCGCTGGGGTATCTCGGCCGTCGCGGGCTGACTGCGAGCAGGTTCGTCGCCGACCCGTTCGTGCCGGGCGGGGAACGGATGTACCGCACAGGCGATCTCGCGCGCTACGACGCCACCGGCTCCCTCGACTACCGCGGCCGGATCGACGACCAGATTCAATTGCGTGGGTACCGCGTCGAACTCGGCGAGATCACGGCCGCGATGACCGCGGTGTCCGGGGTGCGTGCCGCCGTCGCCACCGTCTATGCACCGAAGGCCGGGGACGACAGGATCGTCGGGTATGTCGTGCCCGAACCCGGGACCGATCCGGACGACATCGAGGACGCGGTGCGGTGGCACCTGATACGCACGCTCCCCGGGTACATGACACCGTCCACGCTGACGCTTCTCGAGCGGTTGCCGCTGACGTCCCACGGCAAAGTCGACAAGGCGGCACTGCCCGTCCCGCGCTGGCGTGGGGCATCCGCCGACGGTCCCCGCACGGACACCGAACACCGCATCCTTCCCCTGTTCACCGCTGTGCTCGGGGCCGAACAGATCGGCATTCACGACGACTTCTTCACGCTGGGCGGCAACTCCCTGCTGGCGGCCGCCCTGGTGTCGTCGATCGGTGCGGAACTCGGTGTCGCGCTGCGTGTTGCGACGATCTTCGACAATCCCACCGTGGCCGGAGTGGCCGCGCGCGTCGACGAGACCGGGAGAAAGGGCACCGCCTCCGGCCCCTTCGCGCGGAGCATTCCCGAGGGCACGGCTGTGCCGTTGTCTCCCGCGCAGGAACGGCTCTGGTTCCTCGACAGCGCTGCGGGCGGCGGAACGTATCTCCTCGGCCTGGCGGTGGACTTCGACGTCGCGCCGGACTCCGACACTCTCGCCCTTGCACTCACGGACGTCGTCACCAGGCATCAGTCGCTGCGCACAGTCTTTCCCCTCGTCGACTCCGTTCCACAGCAGGTGGTGTTGCCCGCCGAGCAATCGCAGGTCAGCCTCGAACGGGTCGGCAACATCGGCAACATCGAAGCCCACATCTCGGCAATCACCACGGTGGGCCTCGGACTGGCCGAGCAACCACCGCTGCGTGCCGTCCTGTACGAACCGCAGCACACCCTCGTCCTGTTGATCCATCACATCATCGGGGACGAGTGGTCGCAGTCGAAACTGCTCGGCGACCTGGCCTTCGCCTACAACGCCCGCCGCGCCGGCCGCCCGCCGGTGTTCGAACCTCTCCCCCTGCAGTATCCGGATGTCGCGGTCTGGCAGCGCGAACGTGCCTCCGCCGGCCGGCTCGACTACTGGGAGAAGCAACTGGCAGGGCTGCCGCTGGAGCTCGGTTGGCGCACGGACCGGCCGCGCCCAGCGCTGCCGACCCATCGCGGTGCCAGCGTGCACCGCACCTTGCCGCCGTCGCTGCACGCCGCGATCGAAGCGCTCGCGACGGAGCGGCGCGCCAGTTTCTTCATGATCGTCCACGCCGCAGTCGCGGTGCTGCTGGAGCGACTCGGTGCCGGTGAAGACATCGCGCTGGGTGTCCCCGTCGCCGGCCGCAGCCACCCCGACCTCGACAGCATGGTGGGCTGCTTCGTCAACACCGTCGTCCTTCGCACCGATGTGTCGGGGGCTCCCACATTCGACGAGCTGCTCGACCGCGTGCGGAGGGTCGACCTCGAGGCGGTCGACCACTCCGACGTCCCCTTCAACCGTATCGTCGAACTGGTCAACCCGCCGCGGTCCAGCGCCCGCCATCCGCTCTTCCAGGTGATGCTGTCGCACTGGAAGGAGGACGGTTCACCGCAGCGATTCGACGGCGCGGAATCGTCGGTGCGGATGCTCGACGCCACGTCCGCGAAATTCGACCTGGCACTTCGCTTCCAGGAACACGCCGGTCAGGGTGGGGTCGACGTGACCATCGAGTACTCCACCGAACTGTTCGACGACGCCACCGTCGATTCGCTGGCCGATCGCCTCGCTGTGGTGATCGAGCGACTCGTGGCCCGTCATGACGAATCCATCACCAGACTCGACATCCTCACCGACGTCGAGCGTGCGCAGGTGCTCGGCACGTGGTCACACCGGGGCCACAGCATCGAGGCCCGCACGTTCGACGAGTACTTCTCCGCGCAGGTGGCCCGCACGCCGCACGCCGAGGCTCTCGCCGTGGGACGCGGTGTCCGGCCGGCGACGTCCCTTTCGTACGGCGAGCTCGATACGCGCGCGAATATGCTTGCGCGGCTGTTGATCGCGCGGGGTGCGGGACCGGGAGACGTGGTCGCCCTCGCGCTCGACCGATCCGCCGAGTTGATCGTCGCCGTTCTCGCCGTGCTGAAGAGCGGTGCCGCCTACCTACCGATCGACCCCACGTACCCGGCGGACCGGATCGCGCACATGCTCGCCGACGGCTCCCCGGTCGCCGTCGTCACCTCGTCCGTCGGGGTACCGGATCGCAGCCCGCTGGGCAGCAGCATTCCGCTGATCGACCTGGACGACCCCGAGGTTCGGAAGCTCCTGTCCGCGCACCCCGCCGTACCTGTCACGGACCGTGATCGCATCCGGCCACTGCGACTCGACGACGCGGCGTACCTGATCTATACGTCCGGTTCGACAGGTGTGCCGAAGGGCGTCGTGGTTCCGCATCGCGGTATCGCGGACCTGTTGTCGTTGCAGTCGGACGTGATCGGAATGGACTCCACTACCCGGGCACTGCACTTTTCCTCGATCAGTTTCGATCTCGCGTTCTGGCAGATCATGTGGGGTCTGCTGTCGGGCGGAACGCTGGTGGTCGCCACGGACGCAGACCGGGTCCCGGGTGAACCGCTCGCGCGTGTCATTCGCGACCACCGCGTGAACTTCGTGGGTGTCCCGCCATCTTTCGCGGCCGCGTTCCCGCCCGAGCATTCGATCCCCGACGGAGTCGATCTCATGCTCGGTGCCGAGAAACTCCCTGCCCAGCTGATCGAGCGGTATGCGCCCGGCCGGCGGTTGTTCAACGCCTACGGTCCCACCGAGTGCACGGTCAATGCCACGCTGGCCCTGGTGCGGCCGGGACACGAGGGCCCGGTGCCGATCGGCGTCATCGATCCGGGTAAGCATGCGTACGTATTGGATTCCGGTTTGCGGCCGGTGCCACCCGGGGTATCCGGTGAGCTGTACCTTGCCGGAGCCAGCGTCACCCAGGGCTATCGTCACCAGAGCACCAAGACCGCCGAACGATTCGTCGCCGACCCGTTCGGTGACCCCGGCACCCGCATGTACCGGACATCGGACGTGGTGTGGTGGGGCCGGGACGGGCAGATCTACTTCACCGGCCGCGCCGACACGCAAGTCAAGGTGCGGGGGTTCCGCATCGAACTCAACGAGATCGAGTCCGTGCTCGCCGGCGACCCGGACGTCGAGCACGTCGTTGTCGTGGTGCGTGAGGACCGGCCCGGAGATCAACGTCTGGTCGCGTATGCCACGTCGGTTCCCGGCGGCCGCATCGACCCCGACCAACTGCACCGCCGTGCCGCCAGCCGCCTGCCCGACTACATGATTCCCGCGGCATTCATTGCCGTCGAGGAATTCCCGACCCTCCCGAACGGCAAGCTCGACCAGTCGTCGCTGCCCATCCCGCACCTGTCGTTGCAGGTGTCCGAACGGGGCCCGCGCACGGCACGCGAGGAAGTGCTGTGCCAGTTGTTCGCCGAGGTGCTCGGTCTCGAGCGAGTCGGTATCGACGACAGCTTCTTCGACCTCGGTGGCCACTCGCTGATGGCCGCGGGGCTGATGAGTGAGATCTCGAAACGGCTGTCCGTGTCCGCGACGGTGGCGTCATTGTTCGCCGCGCCGACCGTCGCGCAACTCGCGGGCCGCCTCGACGACGATTCCGACGCCGACGCGCTCGCCGTCCTGTTGCCGTTCCGCACCGAGGGCTCCCGGCCGCCCGTGTTCTGCTTCCACCCTGCAGGCGGGATCAGCTGGGGGTATTCGGGACTGCTGCGGCACATTGACCCCGACTACCCGCTGTACGGGGTGCAGGCGTCGAACCTGTCGACCTCGTCCCGCCCACCCGAGACCCTTCAGGACATGGCCGCCGAGTACCTCGAGCACATGCGCGCGGTGCAACCGACCGGGCCGTACCACCTCCTCGGCTGGTCGCTCGGCGGCGTGGTGGCACACGCCATCGCCGGCGCGCTCCAGGAGCAGGGTGACGAGCTTGGCATGCTGGTGATGCTCGACTCCTTCCCGTCCGACGCCTGGGCGTCCATGCCGACGGAGCAGGACGCGCTGGCCGCACTGCTGTACATGGTCGGGTACGACCCGGAACCGCTTCTCGCGGAGGGGCTGACGAGGCAGCAGGTGATCGACATCCTCCGCGGCGAGGGCAGCGCACTCGCCGGCATCAACGAGCACACTCCCGCAGCGATGATCGACAACTTCGCCAACGCCGTGCGCCTCGAGTCCGAGCCCTCACAGATCGTCGTCAATTCCGACCTGCTCTTCTTCACGGCGGCACGCAATCCCGCCACTGCGGCCACGCACCGACTCTGGGAGCCCTTCGTGAACGGCACGATCGTCAATCACGACCTCGACTGTGAGCACAAGGACATGACCCAACCCCGCTGGATCGGGGAGGTCGGCACGGTGGTGAACGAAGCACTGGCCGCGTTCGACTCACACACCCCACAGACCCATCAAGTAAGAGAACAGGGAGATCGATGACAACGTCCGGAAGATATTGGCGCAGAGCCGGGATCGTGATGCTCGCGGCAACCGCTCTGCTGGCCGGTGCCTGCAGCGAGTCGACATCCGACTCGACCGACTCGGCGGCATCCGCCACCGGACAGGCCGATGCGTCGGCCTTCCCGGTGTCGATTTCGTCGGCACTGGGCACCGCCGAGATCACGGAAGCCCCCCAGCGTGTGATCACGCTCGGCTGGGGCAGCGAAGATGCCGCACTTTCGCTCGGCGTCGTTCCCGTCGCCGTCCAGAACATGAAGTCCGATACCGGAACCGACGACGGCCTCCTGCCGTGGTCGCGCGCACGCCTCGAGGAACTCGACCCGAACGCCGAGCCCACCCTGCTGACGGCGTCGAGCAAGGAGATGCCGTACGAGCAGATTGCATCGCTCGATCCCGATGTCATCCTCGCCGTGCACTCGGGACTGAACCAGGAGCAGTTCGACAAGCTGTCGGCCATCGCGCCCACGGTGGCATATCCGGAACGGCGCTGGGCGACCAGCTGGGAAGACCAGATCACCACCGTCGGAAAGGCTCTCGGACGGTCCGCGCAGGCCGAGGAACTGGTCACGAAGACGCAGGAGACGCTGGCCGAGCAGAAGTCGCAGCATCCCGAGTTCGCCGGCAAGACCGTGGCGTTCGGCAGCGGCACCGAGCCGGGCTCGTACAACTTCTATTTCGACACCGATCCGCGGCTGAAGATGCTCGCCAGCCTCGGGTTCACCGTCGACCCACTCGCGCAACAGCTTCGGGAGAAGAGCGACCAGACCAAGTTCGCGGCTCCGGTCAGCCTCGAACTGCTGCCCACGTACAACCCGGATGTTCTGCTCGCGTGGTACCTGTCGCCGGAACTGCAGAACGAGGTGCAGTCGAACCCGCTGTTCGCCGGTCTGAAGTCGGTGCGCACCAACTCCTACCTCGGCCTGACCGACCCGCCGCTGGTGTTCGCGTCGAGCTCACCGAATGTCCTGAGCATGCCGTGGCTGCTCGAGAAGCTTGTTCCGCAGCTCTCGCAGGCCGCGAACAACGCCTCGACCAGCTAGTTCCCCACAGCGTCACTGTGCCGCCGCCGAGAGGTCTTCGGCGGCGGCACTGCTGTAGGTGCGCAGCCCCTTCAGGACGAGCGCCAGGACGGCGAGCACGGCGATGCCACCGGCTCCGTAGAGCAGGAACGCTTCCCGCGGCCCGACTGCGGCACCGACGGCACCGGCGACAAGCGCTCCGGCTGCCGAACCGGTGGAGATCTGCGCACCCCACACACCGGCGACGCGGCCCCGGTATTCCTCCGGCGTCTCGGTCTGAATCACGGCGTATCGCAGGATGTCACCGACTACCCGCCCGAATCCGTGTGCCGCCAGGCCGAGGAACGTGACGGCGAACATCGGCACGGCGCCGACGCCCACGAGGCCTCCCGCGGCGATCATCGCGGCCAGAAATACCACGAGTCCGCCTCGACGGGCCTTCCCGGTCCAGCCGCTGGTGAGCGATCCGGTGAGAGCGCCCACGGCGGGGGCGCTGTAGAGGAATCCGGTTGCGGCGGGGCCGGTGTGGAGCACCTCGCTCGCATAGGCGGGCAGCAGAACGTTCCAACCCGTCAGCATCATCGCGCAGAAGCCCACGAGCAGAGTGCCGCCCACCACGGAATCCTTGGCGGCGTAAGTGAACCCGCTGGCGATCGAACGCAGGGGACCCTCGGTGTTCTTGACAGGTGGTGGCAGCGAGGGCAACCGAGCGATGCAGTAGGCGGTGATCGCCGAGGAGACAGCGGCGAGCACGTAATTCGTGCCCACCGACGTGGTCGCGATGATCACGCCGCCGATCGCCGGCGACGCGACGGTGCCGAGGTCGGCCATGACCGTCATCAGTGCCCCAGCGGCCGCCATCTTGTCCTTCGGCAGCAGCGACGGGATCACGGCCATCAGAGCCGTCGACGAGATCCCGCCTGCCAGTCCCTCGATCACGCCACACAGGTAGATCACCCACAGCTGCGGCGTCGGCAGAAACGCGTTGACCGCCAGGATCGCGAAAGCGATACCCGCACTGGCTCGCGCGACGGCGATCACGGGTCGTCGGTCGTACCTGTCCGCGATCACTCCACCGAACAACGTTCCGATGAACACCGACGATCCGACGACGATGCTGGCCGCGCCGACCGAGAGTGTGGAACCGGTCATGTCGTACACCTGCAGCGGCACCGCCACGAGCAGCAGTCCCAGGCCGAAGATCGAAATGGTACGGGCAACGAAGATGTACCGGAATTCGCGACTCGTCCGTAACGGTGTCAAGTCGATTGCGTACCTCGAGAATCCAGCCATCGTCATCCATTCACACTCGGTTGCAGCAGTTCGCCGTTCCCGCTCGCGGAAGCGACGAACTATGCTTAGGCTTCACTAACCCAGCAACCTACCCCATGTCGCCGAAGACGCTCAACGAGTCGAGTTCCGAGCGACGAACCGGAGGGAAACCAGTGAGCTCTGCCCCGAAGACCGCACTCAGCCGGAACCGGATTCGCGAGGACGTCGCCGACGTGCTCGGCGTTCCGGTGACCGAACTGGACGATTCGGCGAACCTCCTCGACGAGGGCATGGACTCGGTGCGCGTCATGGCGCTGGTGGAGCGGTGGCGGATGGCCGGCGCCTCCGTCGATCTGGTGGACCTCGTCGGCGAACCGACCCTCGACGCCTGGTTCGACGTCACTGCGGCCCGATGAGCGCGCCCCGCCTCCCACTTGTTCTGCGGGTCGCCGACATTCGCCCGGTCACCCCACGGATGACGTGTGTCCGGTTCGCCGGGACGGAGGTACTCGACTACGCCGCGGGATCGTGTGTACCCAACATCAAGTTGTGCTTTCCGCATCCCGTGCACGGACTGCTACTTCCTGATCCCGACGTGGACGGCCGCTACCAGTGGCCGGAGCCCGAGGGACGGCAACTGGTACGCACGTACACGGTGCGACGGCTCAGCCGGGAGAATGCCGAACTGGACGTGCATTTCGTCGACCACGGCGACGACGGTGTCGCTGCAGAGTGGCTCCGGAGCGCCGCGCCCGGTGATCGGCTGGGTGTGCTCGGCGGCGGCGGTAAATCGATCCGTCCCGCGCAGTGGTACCTGCTGGCGGGTGACGAGTCGGCACTTCCCGCTATCGCGGCCATCCTCGAGGACCTGCCCGCCGATGCGTCGGGACGGGTGCTGATCGACGTCGCCGACGAGCACGAACGCCAGGATCTGCGCCATCCGGCCGGCGTCGAGGTGGAATGGCTGTACCGCCGCGGCGGTGCCAGTCGCCTCGCCGACTCCGTCCGTGCCGCTGTCCTGCCCGCGGACCGGTCCGCGATGTTCGCGTGGGTGGGTGCCGAATCCGCGACGGTCCGCGAACTCCGCCGATACCTGCGCACCGAGGTCGGGCTCGATCGGTCCCAGGTGCTGCTCATCGGGTACTGGCACCGCGGCATGTCCGAATCGGCGTACAAGGCGGCCGCCGACAACGACCGGGACCCGGCCGAGTCCTCGAGTCGACCCGGCATTTCCCGGACGACCGCCTAGGCTTGACCCGGCTGGTCGGGTGTGCGGGTCGACCGGTGTCGACACGGGAGGACGCGAGGGGCAATGGCACACGAGACGAGCGGGTCCGGCAAGACGAGCGTGCTTCGGACACCACGCTTCTTGTTCGCACCACTGCTGCTGGTGTCGATCGTCATGTCGCTGTTGGCCGCGCTGTACATGGGCGGCATGCTCGACCCCACCAAGAATCTCGACCACTTCCCGATCGCGCTGGTCAACCAGGACGAGGGTGACACGCTACCCGGCTCGACTCCGCCCCAGCAGCAGAACCTCGGCGACCAGATCGAGGCGGGGCTGATCGAGGGTGTCGACCCCGAGAAGGTGGAACTCCGGCAGATCGGAATCGCCGAGGCGCAGTCGAAACTCGACAACGGTGACCTCTACGGTGCCATCGTCATTCCGAGCGACTTCACGAAACGCACGTTCATCCTGGCTCAGGCGAGTGTGATTCCCGGTGACGTGGAGCGGCCTGTCATCACCATCTACACCAATCCGCGCGCAGGAACGATCAGCGCCAATCTGGTGTCGAACATCGGTCAGATGGCGATGGACAAGGCCAATCAGACGATGGGCGAGCAACTCACCGCCCAGGTGACGCAGCAACTCGCGGCCACCACACCCGATGCCCAGCTGTCGGGCGCCAGCCGGCTCGTCCTCACCGACCCCATCGACGTCCGGACCGTCGCTCACAACCCGCTGCCCGAAGGCACCGGATACGGTCTGGCGGCGTTCTACTACGCCCTGCTCCTCGTTCTTGCGGGATTCACCGGCGCCACCATCGCGAGCACTCTCGTCGACGGCATGCTGGGATTCACCCCTACGGAGGTCGGGCCGCTGTACCTGCACAACGAGGCGGTGCCTATTTCGCGTTTCAATACCTTGCTGGTCAAGTGGGCCCTCATGACACTGCTCGCGGGAATCGTTTCCGGGCTGTACTTGTGGATCAGCTCGGCACTGGGACTGCCGATCACGGACCCGCTGGCCCTGTGGGAATACGGCGCTTTCGCCATCGCCGCTGTGGGTATCACGGCCATGTCGGTGATGGCCGCGTTCGGCAATCTCGGGCTACTCATCAATCTGATGATCTTCGTCGTCCTCGCGCTGCCCTCCTCGGGAGGAACCATCCCGCTCGAGGCAGCACCACGCTTGTACACCTGGCTCGGCGAATTCGAGCCGATGCATCAGATCTACATCGGGGTGCGCGCCATCCTGTTCTTCGGTGCGAAGGGCGACGCAGGACTCATCCATGCAGTGTGGATGACCGCCGGAGGTCTGCTCATCGGCCTGATCTTCGGGGCCGTCGTCACCCGGTTCTACGACCGTAAGGGCCTGCATCGCCGACACAAGGCACCGAACGCACCCGAACCGGTGGACGTGGCCGGAGCGTAGATCAGGCGGAGGAACTCGACCAGTACGTTCCGAACTGTTCGTACCAGGGATGCAGGGCCGGCGCGGCCGCCAGGATCCTTTCGACGAACTGATCGGGATCGCCGAGTTCGGACACTCTGACTCCCCGAGCCTTGTAGTCGGCGAATGTGGAGTGGAGTCCGGCGATCACCTTGTCGGTGACCGACCGCTCGAACTCCTCGATGGTTGCCATCGGATGCGCCTCCTTCCGGCGAGAAGCATCTTGCCTCAGTGTACCGCCCTACCTGCGGGTTTCCTCGCTGCCGACGGGGACGTCCCGGCCCTGTCGGAGGTGGGGAGCAGACTGGGCCCGTGAGAGTGGTGATGGTTCCGGACGCCGATGGTGGTGCGACGACGATCCGCACCGATCCGGCCGGGGTTCCGCTCGAATCGCCACGACATCACTCCGACGCCGCGGCTGTTGTGCGCGACATCGAAGCCGCCGATCATCCCCGCTGGATCTGGGCCGGCACCGCGGCCGTCTACCCCTCGTTGCTGCGGGCCGGAATACGGGTGGGGCGTTGTCACGACCTCGCCCTCACCCACGCGATCCTGAGCATGCGCGACGGGGTTCCGGCGCCGCCCGCCGAGGAACCGCTGACCGACGATCGTCTCGGCCTGTTCGACACCACACCGGTCGCCGATCCTGAACAGGTGGTCGCCAATTTCGCTGCACAACGGAAAACGATCGGCACCGATTCCCGGCTGGATCTGCTGGTGGCGGCGGAGTCGGCAGGCGCGCTCGCCGCCGCGGAAATGGGTTTCGACGGATTACCCTTCTCGACTCCCGCCCACGAGGCGTTCCTCGAAGCCGCACTGGGACCGCGCCCGGTGGGGTACGACCTTCCCCAGCGCATCCAGACAGTGTCCGCCGAGATCGGTGCGGCGTTCGGCCGCAGCATCAACCCGGCGTCCCATGTGGAGGTAATCGACGCCTTCCGCCGCGAGGGCATCGAACTGGTGTCGACGCGCAAGCATCTGCTGCGCGAGATCGACCATCCCGCCGTGCCCCTCCTCCTGCATCACCGCGACCTGTCGAAGTTGTTCAGCACCAACGGCTGGCAGTGGCTCGACAGCTGGGTCCGCGACAACCGCTTCCGGCCGGTCTACGTGCCCGGTGGTGTGGTGTCCGGCCGCTGGGCAAGTCGTGGTGGCGGGGCGCTGCAAATTCCGAAGCCGCTCCGGTCGAGCGTGATCGCCGACCCGGGTCACACCTTCGTCATCGCCGACGCCGGTCAGCTCGAGCCCCGCATTCTGGCGGCCATGTCGGGTGACCCGCGCATGGTGGCGGCGGCGGGCGCGGACGACCTGTACGCGCCGGTAGCCGCAGAGACGTTCGACGGTGACCGCGCCAAGGCCAAGGTGGCGATCCTCGGCGTTCTGTACGGTGCCACGGCGGGTGAAGCCCGTTCGCTACTCACCCTGCTGCGCACGCGTTTCCCTGTCGCAGTCGAGTACGTGGAGAAGGCAGCCCGGGCAGGCGAACGGGGTGAGGTGGTGCATTCGTGGCTCGGCCGGGCCTGCCCACCGCCCGCACCCGATTTCTGGTCACACGGTGACGCCCGTTCGCGTGGGCGGTTCACGCGCAATTTCGTCGTGCAGGCCACCGCCGCCGAATGGGCGCTCTGTGTGCTGGCCGATCTGCGACGCCGGCTCGCCGACGATTCCGACAGCGAGCTCGTCTTCTTCCAGCACGACGAGGTGATGGTGCACACCCGGAACGCGGAGACGGCTACCCGGCACGTTCTCGGCGCCGTCGACGTGGCCACCCGCCTTCTCTTCGGTGACACCCGGGTGCGGTTTCCCATGGACGTGGCGGTGCGGGACTGCTACGGCGAGAGTTCTATCGAGCCCTGACCACACCAATTTCCGGTGTCGCCGACGGGCTACGCGTGGTGTACTGGGACCCATTGCTGGTGGGGGCGGCGAAGGAGAACCCATGACCAAGTTGGATTCGACGGGCGCGAGCACAAGCGGTGAGGCGCCGCGCAAATTCCGCTGGCCCGCGTTCACCATCGTGGCCATCGCGATCATCGCCTTCTTCGCGGGGGGATTCGGTGGGTCGTTCCAGGGAAAGCTGACCGAGGTCCAGAAGAACGACAACGCCGCCTACCTGTCGAGTACCGCAGAGTCGACCGTCGTCACCAACGAGTCGTCGAAGTTCCTCACAGTGGAGACGATTCCCGGCTTCGTACTGTTTCACCGCGACTCGGCACTCACCGATCAGGACAAGGCTGCCATCGCGCAGGCCCGCGAGGACATTGCCGCCGTCGAGGGCGTCGATGCGGAGGGGATGTCGCAACCCCAGTACTCCGAGGACGGCACCACCGCGTCGATTTTCGTTCCCCTCGTCGCAAAGGAGAACGGCACTGCCGTCGCCGGTGACGTGCTCGCCACCACGGAACAGGATGTGCTCACCGCAGCCGAGAACGCGGCCGTCGGGCTCGAGGTGCTTCCCGCGGGGCCAGGTGGTCTCCTCGTGGCCTTCATCGACGCGTTCGCCGGGCTCGACGGCGCCCTACTCGGTGCCGCCCTGCTCGTCGTCGTCCTGATCCTGCTGGTGGTGTATCGGTCCCCGGTGCTGTGGTTCTTCCCGCTCTTCTCGGCGCTACTCGCCCTGGGCCTGGCGTCGATGGTGATCTACTTCCTCGCGAAGGCGGAGGTGCTCACGCTCACCGGTCAGAGCCAGGGCATTCTCTTCGTCCTGGTCATCGGTGCGGGCACCGACTATGCCCTGCTCCTGATCTCTCGGTATCGAGAGGAGCTCCATCTCTATCCCAGCCGGTTCGACGCGATGGCCAAGGCCTGGAGGGAGTCGGCTCCCGCCATCACGGCGTCCGCGGTCACCGTCATCCTGGGCCTGCTGTGCCTGACATTTTCGGAGCTCAATTCCAACAAGAGTCTCGGTCCCGTGGCGGCCATCGGCATCGCCTGCACGTATCTGGTGATGATGAGCTTCCTGCCGGTGGCTCTGGCCACCGCCGGCCGATGGGTGTTCTGGCCACGCAAACCTCGGGTGGACGAGGCAGCGGATCTCACCACGCACGGTCTGTGGGGCAAGATCGCCGCCCAGGTCGGCAGCAAGGACCGGCCGTTCTGGATCGGTACGACAGTGCTGTTGGCCGCACTGTTCCTGGTGGGCATCGGCAGTTTGAAGACGGAGGGGCTGACGTCCTCGGAAAGCTTCACCAACCGCCCGGACGCCGTCGTCGGGCAGGAACTCTACGACTCCAAGTTCGATCCGGGCGCCGGCGCTCCGGCCGTCATCCTCACCAACGCCGCGCAGACGCAGGCAGTCATCGACGCGGTCAGCGCTGTCGACGGGGTATCGAAGGAGCCCGGCGCCGTGTGTCCACAGGTCGACGTGGCGAAGCTGTCCGCACTGGTCAAGGCGAACCCCGAGGCGGTGGCGTCGGCCGCAGCAGGACAGACGGGCTGCCCGCCCGACTTCCTCACCGCAGCGCCGATCGACGGTCGCATGGTGGTCAACGCGACTCTCGCCGACTCGTACGATTCCCCAGAAGCCCTGGCGACCGTGGAGCGACTACGTGAGACGGTGCACGCCGTTCCCGGAGCCGACGGCTTGGTCGGTGGAGGCACCGCAACCACCCTCGACGTGCAGACGGCGTCCGTGCACGACCGGAACCTGATCATCCCCATCGTGCTCGTCGTCATCTTCCTGGTGCTGGCCGTGCTCCTGCGCGCACTGCTGGCACCGGTCATCCTCATCGCCACGGTGGTGTTGTCCTTCGCCGCGACTCTGGGCGTGTGCGGATTCTTCTTCACACACGTGTTCCACTTCGCCAACGCCGATCCGGCGTTCCCGCTGTTCGCGTTCGTGTTCCTCGTGGCACTGGGCATCGACTACAACATCTTCCTGATGACCCGTGTGCGCGAGGAAACCCAGGAGCACGGCACACGGTCGGGCGTGTTGCGCGGACTGGCGGTCACCGGTGGCGTGATCACGTCGGCCGGTGTCGTCCTCGCAGCAACGTTCGCGGTGCTGGGTGTGCTACCTCTGGTGTTCCTCGCCGAGGTCGGTTTCGCGGTGGCCTTCGGCGTGCTCCTCGACACGATCATCGTGCGCAGCATCCTCGTTCCCGCCCTCTCGCACGACATCGGCAAGAAGATCTGGTGGCCGTCCGATTTGGCAAAGGCAAAGGACTAGGTTCCCGAAAGCGAAGGGCTAGAACGCCTCTGCGGTCCAGAGGTGGAAGAGGGCATACGCACGCCACGGCCGCCACGCCTCGGCGAGAGCGGCAGCTTCGCTGCCCTTACCCACCCCGAGTGCCCGCCTGAGAACGAGGTCGTCGGCAGGAAACGCGTCCGGGTCGCCGAGCACTCGCACCGTCAGATAGTCCGCCGTCCACGGTCCGATTCCGGGCAGCGCGAGTACACCGGCCCGAAACTTCGCCGGTTCGGTGTCGGCGTCGAGCCGCAACCCGTCCGCGGCGGCGTGCGCAAGCGCATGCACAGTGCGTGCCCGGGCGCCGGTCAGACCGATCGCCGAACGCAACTCCTCCGGCGATCGATCCGCCAGTGCCTCGGGTGCGGGAAACGCACGGAACTCGCCGTGCACCGGTCGCCCGTAGGCAGCGACCAACCGGGCACCGAACGTCCGCGCTGCGGCGAGCGACACCTGCTGGCCCAGCACGGTGAGGACTGCGGTCTCGAAGCCGTCGACGCTGCCCAGCCGGCGGAGTCCCGGCCGCAAGGTCACCAGCGAAGCGAGTTCCGGGTGCCGGCCGAGTGCGGCGTCGATCGCGAGCGGGTCTGCGTCCAGATCGAGCCAGCGGCGCACGATAGCGGTCAACTCCCCGACATCGGCGGGATGCGCCGGAACGATGTGGGCCTCGACATGCCGTTTCTCGGGGCGGACGACAACGGTCACCAGGGCGGGTCCGTGCGCGGCGTTCACCACGCGGGTGTGGGCGCCGGTGTCGGGATCGTGCCGCTCGAGACCGGCGATGGTATGGGCTCGCAGTGCACTCCACAGCGGAGCGTGGGTGAAGGGGTCGCGGTAGGGCAGGAGAACCCTCACGCTGCGGCTTCCAACGTCAGTAGCAGGGACTTCGCTGCGGTCCCGCCCACGTACTGGCCGAGGCTGCCGTCGCTGCGCACCACTCGGTGGCACGGCACCACCACCGGCAGAGGGTTTGTCGCGCAGGCGGTTCCGACGGCCCGCACGGCGCGGGGACTGCCCGCAGCGGCCGCCACGGTGGCATAGCTCCACGTCTGGCCGTAGTGGATCTCGGGTAGGTGGGTGAGCACCTCCCGCCGAAAGCCCTTGGCCAGGCGGAAGTCGAGCGGGACGTCGAACGACGTGCGTTCCCCCCGGAAGTACTCCTCGAGTTCGCGGGCCACCGCGTCCAGCCGGGCCGGCGCACGGAGTATCCGGGGACTGATGCGCTCGGCGAGTCTCTGCAACACGGCATCGTGGCCCTCGCCGGCAAAGGCG
Organism: Rhodococcus sp. MSC1_016; assembly: GCF_023667485.2. Lineage (NCBI taxonomy): Bacteria > Bacillati > Actinomycetota > Actinomycetes > Mycobacteriales > Nocardiaceae > Rhodococcus > Rhodococcus sp. MSC1_016. Next base: position 6,434,430 of record NZ_JAMOZI020000001.1, on the reverse strand, counting down.
ACACGCACCAGGCCCCGGTCGGTCGCGGCCAGCAGCAGCGAACCGACAGGACTGTCCACGGTCCGGTACGCGACGTCGAGGAGTCCGGCGTCGTCGGCGGCGGCGGTGAGCTTGGTGCGGAGTCGTCGTTCGACATCGGAATCCGATACCGACAAGGCGTCGATGATGTCCGGAATGGTGTTCATCCTCTTTCTCCACTCACTCTGTCTCCCCGAATCGAGATCGAGCGGGACCTACGCAGGGCCGCAATACCGTCGGCCGCGGCGCGTCTGGCAGCGTCCGGCGAATTGCCGAGAATCACCGCGATGTCGGCGTAGGGCATTCCTGCCAAGTAGCGGTAGGCCACGGCTGCGCGTTGTTTCACGGGCAAGGCGCCCACCGCCTCCCACAATTCGGGCTCGCCGCTTCCGGGCAGCCCGCGGTCGGTGGTCTGCTCGGGAACGTGATTCGTGGGAACGGCCCGGCGTTCCCGCGCCCGAATGTGATCGAGCGCCTTGCGGTGCGCGATGGTCACGAGCCAGGCCTCGACGTTACTTCCAGGCCGCAGATCGGGATACGCGCGCAGGGCGGCGAGAAACGTGTCCGACCAGGCGTCCTCGGCGTCGACCGGGCCGACCACCGCCCGGCAGACCCGCAACACCGTGGGGCCGTGCTCGGCCACGATCTGCTCGAACGGAATCAGGCCCATCGGCTCAGCCGGATTCCCGCCCGTTCCGCTTCGCGGGTCAGCAGGAAACGCTTGCGGTCGAGCCCTCCCGCATACCCCGTGAGGCTGCCGTCGGTTCCGACGACCCGGTGGCACGGAACGATGATGCTGATCGGATTCTTGCCGTTCGCCGCGGCCACCGCCCGGATCGCCGTGGGACTCCCGAGCGCCTCCGCCAATTCGCGGTACGTCCACGTCTGCCCGTACGGGATGGTCCGCAGCAGGTCCCATACCCGCTGTTGAAACGGTGTGCCGCGGGCGGCGACAGGCAGCGTGAACTCAGTGCGTCCACCGTCGAAGTACTCGGTGAGTTGTGTCGCTGCGGCCTCGAAACCGCCGTCGCCGCGTTCACCGAAAGTCGCGACATCGGGCTGATGCCGATGTTCGGCCATGTAGATGCCGCTGAGAATCCCGTCCACGCTGACCAGCGTGAGGGGACCGATCGGGGAATCGATGACGGTGTGTGCTGCTCGTTCGGCATTCACGGGAACAATCCTTCCAGGTGTGCTGACCTCTGACAGGTAGACGCCTGGGAACGCCGAAACGTGAGATCACCCCGATGTCCCATTCTCGCGGGGCCGTCGTGAGACGGCCCCGCGAGGGCATCAGGCAGGATGTGGGGATGGCTCTCGCATTCCCCAGCCCCGACGACCTCGTGCGCACCGCCACGGGTATGGCCCGCTGGTCGATGGACACTGCTGGTTTCGCTGCCTCACTCCCCGATCGGGTCGCCGCGCTGCTCGACCGAGTGGAGGTGCTCATCACCCGGATCGAGGCGATCAGCGAACGCGCCGAAATGGCCGTCGCCAAGGCGAACGAGGTAGCCGACCGAGCCGCGACCGTGGTCACCTCGAGCACGGAGGTGTCCACCTCGGCCCAGACCCTGATCGGCCTATACGAGCCGCTCGCAACCAAGGCGGCGCCGATGGCGGCACGGTTCGTCGACGACCTGTCGGAGGACGAGATTCATGCGGCGATCGGGTTGGTGAATCATCTGCCCGAGCTGACACTGCGCATGGAGGGGTTGCTGCCCATTCTGGCGAGCCTCGACACGGTGTCCCCGGAGATTCACCTGCTCCTCGAGGAAGTGCAGGGTGTGCGTCAGGCGATCCAGGGTGTTCCCGGCTTCAAGTTCTTCCGTAAGCGCGGCGAATCGAAAGAGGACGACGAGGTCTGACGCCCGCTCAGGCCCGGTACCCGTCCGTTCCCGCGCGCCCGACGACGATCTTGGGCACCACCGCGCGGGACGACAGTCGCAGCAGCGCGTCGACCAGTTCGACGATGTCGTTTACCTCGATCATCGACTCCGGCGGAATCTTGTCGTGGGTCCACGCGGACATGTCGGTGTCGACGAACGCGGGAGCCAGGGCGGTAGCGGACACTCCGTTGCCCGACTCCTCCACGTTCAGTGTCTCGACCAGTGACATCAGGGCGGCTTTGGTGGCCCCGTAGACGGCCAGTCCCGCTTCGGCGTAGACGCCGGTGATCGAGGCCAGGGCGATGACTTTGGCGCCTTTCGCCGGATTCTCGGTCGCGGCGGTCCGGAGCATCGGCAGCGCCTGCTGCAGCAGGCTGAACGGGGCCCGCAGATTCACATCGACGCTCTTGGCGAAGCGGCGCATCGGAAACTCGCCGATCGGCCCGGCCGTCCCCACACCCGCGTTGAGCACCAACGCATTCAGTGAACCGAAGGTGTCGGCATGCGCCGTTACCACGCGGCCGGCGGAGGCTTCATCGGCGAGGTCGCCGGCCACGACGACCACCTCTTTCGCGCCGGCCGCGCGCAGCTCGGCTGCCACGACTTCGAGACGCTCGGCGTCACGAGCACTGAGGGTCAGCCCGTAGCCTGCTTCGGCGAGGCGGGTGGCGATACCGCGGCCGATTCCGCGCGACGCTCCGGTGATCAGTGCAGACCTGCTCATGCGGATTTCCCCTTCAGTGCGCGTAGTCCGGCGTCGACGAGCGCGGGCACCGCCTCACCAGCCTTGTCGAATCCTTCGGCTGCCGTGGCACCCGCGCGGTACCGGTGGTGGATGCCCTGGGCAATGACGGCCAGTTTGAAATTGGCCAACGCCAGGTAAAAATTCCAATTCTTCAGTTCACGACCGGACGCCGCGGTGTACCGCTGGGCAAGATCGTCAGCGGACGGCATCCGCGGACTCGTCCACGCCGCTGCTTCACCGAGCACGAGGTCGAAGGCGGGTGCGCGATAGACGCACATCAGCGCCACGTCGGTGAGAGGGTCGCCGAGAGTCGACAGTTCCCAGTCCACCACCGCCGCAACCTTGGTCACGTCTGCGGCCGACAGGATGGTGTTGTCGATCCGGTAGTCGCCGTGCACGATCGACGACTCCGACCGGTCGGGCACGGATTCCGCGAGAGCGGCGTGCAGACGATCGACGTCGGCCGAATTTTCGGTCTTGACCCTGGCCCACTGGCCCGCCCACAGCTTCACTTGCCGGGTGACGTATCCGTCCGGGCGCCCGAACTCTCCCAGGCCGACGGCCTGATAGTCAACGTTGTGCAGGTCACCGATCACCCGGACCAATTCGTCCACACAGGAGTCGATTTCGTTGTCGGACAGAGCATCCAACTCCGACTGGGTGCGGATGACCTGTCCCGTGACATGTTCGACGACGGTGAAAGGGGCCCCCATCACGTTGTTGTTCTCACACAGCGCCACCGTGGCTGCGACGGGAACGCTCGTGCCCTGCAGCGCCGACGTGACCCGATATTCGCGGGCCACGTCGTGCGCGGACGGTGTGAGCCCCGCGGTGGGCGGCCTTCGCAGCACCCACCGCGAGGAGTCGTCAAAAATTGTGTAGGTGAGGTTGGACTTTCCGCCGGAGATCAGTTCGGCCCGCAGTTCGCCGTCGAGCGGAACCTGCGACTCCGTCAGGAACTTCTCCAGGGCAACGAGGTCGAGCCCGCGATGCTCGGTCATGCCCCCGCCTCCCGCGCCGCTTTCTTCGCGGCACCGATGACGCGCTTGGCGATCGCCCAGCGATGCACCTCGGACGGGCCGTCGTACACCCGGAAGGGACGCACCTCACGAGAAAGCCGTGCGAGCGGCAGATCGCCGGACACACCGAGACCACCACACATCTGGATCGAGCGGTCGACGATCCGGAAGATCGCCTCTGCGGCATAGGTCTTGGCGATGGACGTGGCGTTGCTCGCGTGCCCGCCCTGATCGAGTTCCCAGCACGCCTGTGTCAGCAACGCCCGAGTAGCGGCGATGTCGATCTCGTTGTCCGCGACCATCTTCTGGACCATGCCCAAATCGCCCAGCTTTCCGCCGAACCCTTCACGCCGAGCGACGTGGGCCACCGCGACATCGTGACCGCGCCGCGCAGCACCGAGCCAGCGCATGACGTGCGTCATCCGGGCCGGGCCGAGCCGCACCTGCGCGTACGCGAATCCCTGGTCCACCTCGCCGAGCACACCGCTGTCGGGTATGAACAGATCGTCGAAGAACACCTCGCAGTGGCCTCCGATCATGGACTTGTCGAGCGTGTCGATGTGCCGGCCCACTTTCAGACCGGGCACGTCGGCTGGGGTGAGGAACATCGTGGCGCCACCGCGGTCGCCGGGCTGCCCCGACGTGCGCGCGAAAATGATGAAGAATCCGGCACCGTCGGCGCCGGTGATGAAGTACTTGTGCCCGTTGATCTTCCACCCGCCGGGCACCTTCTCGGCCCTGGTCGTCAAAGCCGACGGATCGGACCCGGCGCCTGGGGAGGGCTCGGTCATGGCGAAAGCCGACCGCACGTCACCGTGGGCGAGGGGTGCGAGGAACTGCTCCTTCTGCTCCGCACTGGCGATGTGCGCGAGCATGTGGACGTTGCCCTCGTCGGGCGCGCCGATGTTGAGGGCGATCGGGCCGAACAGCGAGTAGCCGGCTTCCTCGAAGACCGGGGCGCGGTCCGTCATGTTCAACCCGTGTCCGCCGTATTCGACGGGAGCGTGCGGGGCGAAGACACCTGCCTCCTTGGCGGCCTTCTGCAGCTCGACCCGCAGGGTGTCGCCACCTGCCGCGGTGATGTCGCCGCCGTGTTCGTCCTCGACAGGCAGCACCACCTCACGGGTGAACGCCCTGGTCTTCTCGACCAGCGCCGTCACCTCCGGCGCATAGGTCAGATCGATCGCCACCACTACCTCCAGTCAATACGAACACCGGGACCGACCGATCACTCGCTCGGTCGCATTGGAGTCGACAATCCCACAGGAACACGACCTGGTCAAGACGTCAGTCGACGGCCCCTACCGTGCTACGAGCAATCACCAGATACCGCTCGACGATTTCATCGGGCGACAACGGCCCGTCCTCGCGATACCACGTGGCGACCGAGACACACATCGTCACGACAGCGCGGCTCGCATCCTCCGGGAAGGGTGTCCGGAACAGGCCGGCTGCGACGCCGTCGCGCACGATGTCGTCGACCAGCTGCTGCTGCTCGTCCCGCAGGGCTATGTAAGCCTGCCTGCTGTCCGGCTCCATGCTCCGCGTCTCCCGAGAGGCAACGAAGGACTGTTCACGCCGATACATGTGAAAACGCAGCAGGGATTCGATCACCGCGTCGAATCGCTCGCCAGGAGTCGACCCCGCCTCGGCGACGGCCGCGCGACTGCGGTCGAGCAGGTCACGCATCACCGCGTTGGTCAACCCCACGAGCAGTGCCTGCTTCGAGGGGTAGTGATGGTAAAGGCCGGGTACGGACAGTCCGGCACGGGCCGCGATCTCACGAATCGAGGCGCCGTCGTACCCTTTCTCGACGAACGCAGCCAGGGCGGCCGCCAGAACCTTGGACAACCCCTGGTCCGTGTATTCGCGCCACGAACTACCGGCCTCCGTGCCGTTAACCGTCATGGGACATACGGTAGAGCGTCCCCTCAGTAGTCGTCGTCCGAGTACACGATCAGCCCACGCAGGTTCTTCCCTTCGAGCATGTCCTGGTATCCGTCGTTGACCTGCTCGAGGCGATATGTCCGGGTCACCAGCTCGTCGAGCTTCAGCGTTCCGTTGCGATAGAGGTCGAGGAGAGCGGGGATCTGCGACCTCGGGCCGACGCCGCCGAAGATGGCGCCCTGCAACCGCTTCTGCAGCAAGGTGAGCTCGAAGAGGCTGAGAGTGACCTGCGTGTCTGCCGCGCTACCCATACCCGTCACCACCACCTGACCGCCCTTGCCGGTGATGCTCATCGCCGGCTGAATCATGTCGCCTTCGATCTCACCGACCGTGATGATCGTGACCTCGGCCATCCGCCCCCAGGTGATCTCGCCGATCGTCGGAGCCGCCTCCTCGAGCGACGCGAACACATGGGTGGCACCGAATTCCTTCGCCTTCTGCCGCTTGAACTCCACCGGATCGATGGCGACGACGAAACGCGCGCCGGCACTGGCCGCGCCCTGCACCGAATTGATGCCGACACCACCGACGCCGATCACCACGACCGTGTCACCGACCTGCGTTCCACCGATCTGCGTGGCCGAGCCCCATCCGGTCGAGACGCCGCAGCCGAGGAGCGCCGCCTTGTCGAGAGGGATGTCGTTCTCGATCTTGATGACCGACGCCTCGCTCACCGTCACGTAGGGGGAGAAGGTGCCGAGCAGACACATCTGCAGAACAGGCTCACCGCCGAGGGTGACCCGGAAGGTCTTGTCGGCGATCGCCTGCCCGGTGAGGAGACCGGCCCCTTCGTCGCAGATGTTCTGCATGCCCTTCGCACAGGAACGGCATCGTCCGCACGCCGGGACGAAGGCGAGGACCACGTGGTCCCCTTCGACAAGATTCGACACTCCCGGGCCCACCTTGGTCACCACTCCTGCACCCTCGTGGCCGCCCAGGACCGGAAAGAAGGGCAGGGGCGTGGCCCCGGTTCGCAGGTGCTCATCCGAGTGGCACAACCCTGATGCCGCCAGACGGATCTGCACCTCCCCCGAAACCGGATCGCCGAGTTCGATCTCCTCGATCTCCCAGGGCTGCCCGATGCCTTTGATGACCGCTGCTTTCGTCTTCACGCCGACTCCTCAGGAAGGAAATATGGCCTGGATCACACCTACTTCGGAGTCTGCCCGAACCGTTCTCGTCGTGCAGCAAAATCAGCCGCGCATCGACGGCGCGGAAGGAAGGGGGGACCCGGCGACGCCCTGCTTCGGTACCGGGAGTTCACTAGAGTCGAGCGAGGTCGCCCAGATCGACAGTCATTTCCGACAGAGAGCCAGGGACCACCCGATGATCCACGTCCGTCATTCCGCGGTAGCCGCCGTCCCCATCGACGTGGCGTTCACGTACATCGACGACTACAGGACGGTCCCCGACTGGATGTTCGGCGTGTCGGACTTCCGTCCCATCGGCGGATTCGATCAGGGATTGGGCTCGACGTTCGATGCGTCGATCCACATCGGCCCGACCACCCTGCGGTCCCGCCTCGAGGTCACCGCCTGGGAAAAGGATCGGGTGATCACGTTGGCATCGCTCGACGGCGCGGCCAACTCGTCTACATGGACCTTCGTGGCGCTCGGCCCGGACAAGACCGAACTCGGCGTCGACTTCGCGTACAAGCTCCCCGGAGGTTTGGCCGGCAAGGCCCTCGGTCTCATCGTCGAACCGTTCGTCGAGACGGCCGTGAAGAACACCGAGGCGACCTTGCGGCACAACCTCGAGGAGCTGTACGAGAAACGCGACGCCGACGGCAGCTAGCGGCCCGGCAGGAAAGCGAGCCTGCCGACCGTCGTTCCCTCGCCGAGTCGGGCGAGTCCGTCCGCTACCTCGCTGAGTCCGAGGCGTTCACTGATCATCGGCTTGATGTCACCGGCATCGGCTAACCGTGTCAGCTCAGCGTGGCATTCCCTGATCGCCGCGGGATCGTAGGCGTTGTAGAGACCCCAATGCAGTCCGATGATCGAGTAATTCTTGATCAGCGCGTGATTGAGGCCGGGCGAGGGAATAGTGCCACTGGCGAAACCGATCACGACGATTCGCCCCTCGAACGCGATGCACTTCGTGGACTTCGCGTACGAGTCGCCACCCACCGGATCGAACACGACGTCCGCGCCCCGTCCCCCGGTGAAGTCCTTCACCGCGGCGACGAAGTCCTCACTGTGCCGGTCCACAACCAGGTCGGCGCCGAGAGCCCGGGTGTACTCGGCCTTCTGAGGGCCGCCCACCACACCGATCACCTTTGCGCCGGCCGCCTTGCCCAACTGCACGGCCGCGCTACCCACTCCACCGGCTGCCGCCTGCACGAGAAGTGTCTCGCCCGCCCGCAGCTGTGTCCTGCGGTGGAGCGCGAACCATCCCGTCTGATACCCGATCGACAACGCCGACGCCTCCGCGTCGTCCAATGTGGCCGGTGCCGGGAAGGCCGTGGCCACCGACATCACAGCGAGTTCCGCGAAACCGCCGTTCGGCAGGCTGGGCATGCCGATCACCCGGTCACCGACCGCGAACTCGGTGACACCCTCACCGAGCGCCACCACCTCGCCGCACAATTCCACCCCGGGAGTGAAAGGCAGCGGCGGCTTGATCTGGTACTCGCCGCGGCACAACAGCACGTCCGGGAAGTTGGCGGGAGCTGCAAGAACCTTGACCAGCAGCTCCCCGGACTTCGGCTCCAGGTCGGCGACGTCCTCGAAAGTGAGGACCTCCCTGGGTTGTCCTACTTCGTGCACACGCCATGCCTTCATCGATCAGTCCTTCGGTCCGCCGGCGACGTAGACGACCTGCCCCGAGACGAATCCGGCGCCTTCACTCGCGAAGAACGACGCGGTGTGGGCGATGTCAGCGGGCTGACCGACACGAGCGACAGGAATCTGTGACGCCGCGGCGGCTTTGAAATCCTCGAAGCTCATACCGACGCGCTCGGCCGTGGCGGCGGTCATCTCCGTCTCGATGAATCCGGGTGCAATCGCGTTCGCGGTGACGCCGAATTTTCCGAGCTCGAATGCCAGCGTCTTGGTGAAGCCCTGCATGCCTGCCTTGGCGGCCGAGTAGTTGGCCTGGCCGCGGTTGCCGAGCGCCGACGTGCTGGACAGGTTGACGATGCGGCCGAACTTGGCGTCCACCATGTATTTCTGGACGGCACGTGACATCAGGAAGGCGCCACGCAGATGCACGTTCATCACGGCGTCCCAGTCGTCGACCGACATCTTGAACAGCAGGTTGTCGCGGGTAATCCCGGCGTTGTTGATCAGGATCGTCGGTGCGCCCAGTTCGGATGCCACGCGCTCGACAGCCGCCGTGACCGAGGCCTCGTCCGCCACATTGGCACCCACGGCGAGGGCCTCGCCGCCGGCCGACGTGATCGCGTCGACCGTCCCGGCACAGGCGGACTCGTCGAGGTCGAGGACGGCGACTGCATGTCCGTCGCTCGCCAGCCGCTGTGCGACGGCGGCGCCGATACCGCGGGCCGATCCGGTGACGATGGCGGTTCTACGGTCCTGGCTCACTTGTTTCCTCCATGGTGGTTGTCGTCGGTTGTCGAACGGTATTTACGCAGTTCTCGTCTTGCGATGGAAAGTTTGTGCACTTCGTCCGGACCGTCCGCGAGGCGCAGCGTCCGCATATGGGCATACATCATCGCCAACGGGAAGTCGTCGGTGACACCCGCGCCGCCGTGCACCTGTATCGACCGATCGATAATCTTCAGCGCAATGTTGGGCGCCGCGACCTTGATTGCCGCGATCTCCGTGCGCGCTTCCTTGTTCCCGACGGTGTCCATCAGGTAGGCCGCCTTCAGTGTCAACAGGCGCACCATCTCGATCTCGATCCGGGCCTCAGCGATCCAGTCCTGGATATTGGCGTTCTCGCTGACCGGTTTCCCGAACGTCACCCGCGACGATGCCCGCCGGCACATCAGCTCGAGCGCCCGCTCGGCCATCCCGATCGCCCGCATGCAGTGGTGAATGCGTCCCGGGCCCAGCCGGGCCTGGGCGATCGCGAAACCCTCTCCCTCACCTTTCAGCACGTCCTTGGCGGGAACCCGCACGTCGGCGAAGTCGATTTCCGCGTGCCCCTCCCGGTCCTGATATCCGAACACCGGCAGACCCCGCATCACTGTGACTCCGGGCGCATCGATCGGAACCACCATCATCGACTGCTGCCGGTGCGGCGCCGCCGACGGATCGGTCTTACCCATCACGATCATTACCTTGCAGTTGCGATGCAAGGCATTGGACGCGAACCACTTCCGGCCGTTGAGCACGTAGTCGTCGCCGTCGCGGACCATCGACATCTCGATGTTCGTTGCATCCGAACTCGCCACCGCGGGCTCCGTCATCGCGAACGCCGACGCCATCGTCCCGTCGAGCAACGGCTTCAGGTACTTCTCCTTGTGCTCGTCGGTGCCGAACAGCGTGAGCACTTCCATGTTCCCGGTGTCGGGTGCGTTGCAATTACAGGCCTCGGACGCGAGATGGCTGCGGCCCATGATCTCCGCCAACGGCGCATACTCGAGGTTCGTCAGGCCCGGACCCCACTCCGGATGCGGATGAAACAGATTCCACAAACCCCGGCTACGCGCCTCCGCCTTCAACTCCTCGAGGATCGGCGGCTGAAAATGCGGATCACCTGCGTCGCGCATCTGCTCGTCGTACACCCTCTCGGCGGGATACACGTGCGAGTCCATGAACTCCAGTAGATCGGTCTGGTACTTCTTCGCGCGGTCGGATACGTCGAACACAGACATGCGAACTCCTCGTGGAGGTGGGTCAGGAAGACTGGCCGAGTAGTGCGGCCTGATAGCGGCGCATTCCCCGGATCCATCGGTCGTAGTCGGCGCCCTTGTGTCGATACATCTCCAGCACCTCGGGGTGCGGAAGGATCAGGAACTGCTCCGCTTCGATTGCCGCGAGAGCACATTCGGCCACGTCGGCCGGTTCGAGTACCGCTCCGGCAGTGGTGACAGCGCGTGCAGCCGTGGCCGACAACGCAGCGTCGTCCGTCAACAGCTTGGTGTTGACACCCATCGGGCACAGGCAACTGACGCGCACACCTTGATCGCCGTAGGTGACGGACAGCCACTCGGCGAAGCCCACGGCCGCATGTTTGCTCACCGAATAGGGCGCCGAGCCGATCTGCGTCAGGAGTCCGGCCGCCGACGCCGTACTGACGAAGTATCCTTCGCCGCGCTCGACCCAGCCCGGTATCAGCAGACGCGCGGCCCGAATGTGGGCGCGAACGTTGACGTCCAGGGCGAGGTCCCACACTGCGTCGTCGAATTCGAGGTCGCTGCCTGCCGCCACACCTGCATTGGCGAAGTAGAGGTCGACGGGACCGAATTCGCTTTCCGCTGCCGAGATGAGCGATGCGATCTGCGTGGTGTCCGATGCGTCGGCTCCCACCGCGATAGCGGCACCCGGACTGGTGGCGGTGATCCGGTCGACGACGGACTGCGCCGACGCGGCGTCGAGGTCGGATACGACCACGCGGGCGCCTTCCGCGGCCAGCCGCTCCGCCAGAGCACCACCGATTCCGCCTCCACCTCCGGTGACGATGGCAACTTTCTGCGCGATCTGCACGAGATTCCTCCCTCGGGGGACACGCTGATGATCCCCAGTCTTCCACAGAACATACCTGAATCCGGTGTCGGATTCAGGTATGCGGACCTGGTGTTGCCGTCACCGAGCCACGGTGTTCAGTCCCGATCAGGAAACCGCAGGCCGTTCGCCCAGATTCGGGTCGTGGTGAACACGACGTCGTCGAATTCGATGGGGGTGCCTCCCGAGCCGTGCTCGTTCGCCACGAAGGCGCTGTAGGCCAGGCGGCTGACCATCCCGGACAGCGCCCGCGACGCCAGCATCGGGTCCAGCTTCGTGTCGGCGATTCCGCGCGCCTGCAGTTCGGCGATGCCCCGGGCGTTGCGGGCAATGAAGGCATCGGCACGCTGCCGGCGCAGATCCGCGAATGCCGGGTCGATGTGAGCTACCTGCTCGAGAAGTCCCATGAGCTTGGCATTGCGACGATAAGCCTCGAGGTATGCGCGATTACTGGCCTCGAGCACCGCGTACGGATCATCGGTGTCCTGCACCCGCTTCATCCCGGGATGCATCATGTCTTCCTGCGCCGCCTCCAGGACAGCGGCGAACACCTGCTCCTTGTTGTCGAAGTAGGTGTAGAACGACCCCGTCGAGCACTGTGCTTCCTTGGTGATGTCGGTGAGTCGGGCGTCGAGGTACCCGGACCGCTCGAACACCGTGCGCGCTGCCGCCACCAGAGCCGCACGAGTACGTGCCCCCCGAGGGGTGGCGGGCGGCTCCCGCAGCAGAGCGGTGGCCGCCATCGACGGGGCGGGTTGATCGTCCCAGTCTTCGTGGGCGGTACGCGTGGTCATTTCCTACTTATACGCCAGCGCACCGACGCCGCCCAATCCGACGGTCAGGTGATTGTGATGCCGCCGTCCACCGCGATCGTCTGTCCCGTGACGTACGCGGCAGCGTCCGACGCCAGCCAAACCACGGTCGCAGCCAGCTCCTGCGGGTCACCGAGTCGGCCGAGCACCAGCCGCGGCCGCATCGATTCGAGGTACCCGTCCTGGTACTGGTCTGTCATCTCCGTCTCGAAAAATCCGGGGGCGATCGCGTTGACGCGGATGCCCTTACGGGTACCCCACTGCTGCGCGAGGTCGCGGGTCAAACCGATCACCCCGGCCTTGCTCGCGGCGTACGCGGCCTGGGGTAGTCCCGCGGTGGTCAACCCGAGCACGCTCGCAATGTTGACGATGGCACTGCCCGGCTTCATCACCTTGCCGGCCGCCTGAGCCGCCCAATAGGAGCCGTTCAGGTTGATGTCGACGACCTGCCGGAACTGCTCGGGGGTTTCCCTCGTCGCGGGCACGGCGGTACCGACGCCTGCGTTGTTGATGAGCACGTCGACGCGACCGAACTGCTCCATGGCCTTGTCGATCATGTTCTGCGCTTGCGCCGGGTCAGCGATGTCCGTCGCCACACTGAGCGGCGTCCTCCCCGCAGCCCGCACCAGCTCCGCAGTCTTCTCGAGACGGTCCGTGCGCCGGGCGGCGAGCACCACATCGGCGCCCGCCTCCGCCGCAGCCTGCGCGAATGCAACCCCGAGACCCGAAGACGCACCGGTCACGACGACCACCCGGTCGGTCAAGCTGAACTTGTCGAGAACGGACATACGAAGCGACTCCTTTGTCGTCGGGCTACGGGGTACGGGCTCAAAGGCCGAGGTCGCGACCGATCAGTTCCTTCATGATCTCGTTGGAACCGGCCCAGATCTTGGTGACACGCGCATCCATCCACGCGCGGGCGGCGCGGTATTCCGTCATGAAGCCGTATCCCCCATGGAGCTGGACACAGTGGTCGAGGACCTCGTTCTGCACCTGTGCAGTCCACCACTTCGCCTTGGCCGCGTCTACGGCAGTCAGCTCACCGGCGGCATGGGCGGCGACACAGTTGTCGACGAAAGCCTGGGTCACCTCGACGCGCGTCACCAGATCTGCAAGAAGGAACTTGTTCCACTGCAACGATCCGATGGACTGACCGAACGCCTTGCGCTCCTTGGCGTACTGGATCGTCTCCTCGAGGATCGGCGCTGCGTGCGCAATGTTCGAGATGGCGGCACCGACGCGTTCCTGCGGAAGCATCTCCATCATGTGGATGAAGCCGCGGTCGATCTCGCCGATGATGTTGGTGGACGGCACCCGGACGTTCTCGAAGAACAGTTCCGCCGTATCGGCCTCGTGCTGGCCGACCTTGTCGAGCTTGCGGCCGCGCTCGAAGCCCGCCATCCCGGTCTCGACCGCGAACAGGGTGATCCCCTTGGACTTCTTCTCCGGGCTCGTGCGTGCCGCGACGATCACCAGGTCGGCGTTAAAGCCGTTGGTGATGAAGGTCTTGGAGCCGTTGATGATCCAGTCGTCGCCGTCCTTGACCGCGGTGGTCTTCAGCGCAGCAAGGTCGGAACCGCCGGACGGCTCGGTCATCCCGATTGCGGTGAGCAGCTCGCCGGTGCAGAACTTCGGCAGCCAGCGCTGCTTCTGCTCCTCGGTGGTGAGCTGAACAAGGTAGGGCGCGACGACGTCGGCGTGAATCCCGAAGCTCGACGACACAGCAGCACTCGCACGTGAGAGCTCCTCGGCGAGAACAGCGTTGAACCGGTAGTCACCGGCTTCGCTTCCGCCGTAAGCCTCGGGGACTTCGAGTCCCAGGAGGCCGTTACGGCCGGCCTCGAGCCAGATTTCGCGGTCGATGAAGCGCTGCTCGATGAGCTTGTCTGCCACCGGCAAGATGTTGCGGTTCACGAACTCGCGGGCGGACTCGCGGAACGCCTCGTGATCGGGGCCGTACAGGGTGCGTCGCATGACCAATCCTTCTGGGTTCGAACTCTTCGCTGTGTGACGCTTCGGGCATGTAAGCGTCTGCTTATTTTCTAAGCGCTTGCTTATAGTGATACTGCGACACGGTATTGTCAACCGCCGCAGAGCCGAGGATGGAGAGAGTCATGAGCGAATCACCGAGTCAGGTGATCAGCCCCTCCAAGGCTGCCGCGCGCATCCGTGCTGCTGCTGTCGACGCCTTCGCCACCAATGGGTACGGCGGAACCACTACCCGCGAGATCGCGGCCCGGCTCGACATGAGCCCGGCAGCCATGTACCCGCATTACCGGTCCAAGGAAGAATTGCTCTTCGCCATCAGCTACGAGGGACACACCGCAGCCCTCGACGTCGTGACCGGCGCCGATCTACCGGACGAGTCGCCGTCGACCCGTTTGAAGGCGCTGATCGGAGCCTTCGCCAGTTGGCAGGCCACCCATCACGCCCAGGCCCGTGTCGTCCAGTACGAACTCAACGCCCTCACCCCCGAGCACTATCGCGATGTCGTCACACTTCGACGCGACATCACCCGCGTCGTCCGGGCCGTCGTCGATGCCGGCGCCGCCACCGGCGAGTTCACCGTTCCGGACGGCGAAGGCGTCACTCTCGCGCTCATGTCCCTGTGCGTTGATATCTGCCGATGGTTTCCGGCCGGCGCCTATACCGAACCCCACGTAGTAGCCGACCTCTACGCAGACCTTGCCATGCGCATGGTGGGAGCTAACTGACTCTTGCCCTTGCCTCGCCCGCTGGGTAAGATCGAACATAGGTTCGATTCGGGGGATTCGACGGTGGGGGCTTTCGGTGGATTCAGCAGCAGTGTCTACATTTCTGGCCGAGTTGCCGGAACTGGGCAGCGATATCGATGATGCTGCGCGAATCGACCTACTCCGCACGCTGGAAGAACTGAAGGCCGCATGCGCGGGGGCACAGGCCCGAGTGACGGCCGACCTCGATGCCTCCATCCGCGCATCCCGCGCCGATCAGGGAGTGCCCAGGAATCAGCAAGGGCGGGGCATCGCCAACCAAGTGGCGTTGGCGCGGCGCGACTCCCCCTTTCGCGGTGGACGCCATCTCGGAATGGCCACCGCACTGGTCCACGAGATGCCTCGCACGCTCAGACTGCTCGAGCAGGGAATCCTCAGTGAGTGGCGGGCCACCATCCTCGTCCGCGAAACCGCCTGTCTCACCCGGGAAGATCGCACTGCTCTCGACTTCCTGCTCTGTGCCGATTCCTCGACGCTCGACGGACTCGGCGACCAAGCCGTGTGCGCCAAGGTCCGGGCTGCCGCCGCGCGGATCGATGCGGAGGCGGTAGTTCGTCGAGCGCGGAAGGCCGTGTCCGATCGGCGGGTCACCTCACGACCGGCACCCGACACCATGGCGTACGTCAGTGCTCTCCTTCCAGTGGCGCAGGGAGTAGCCGTACATGCCACCCTAGCCCGCGATGCCGACGCGATCCTGGCCGCAGGTGATGCGCGAACCAGGTCGCAGATCATGGCCGACCTCCTGGTCTCCCGCGTCACCGGCAGCACCACCGCTGCCGAACGGCCCGTCATCACAGTGAACCTGGTGATCTCCGACCAAGCCCTTCTCGGCGGCGGATGCGAACCCGCTCACGTGCAAGGGTACGGCCCTGTTCCCGCAGCGCTTGCCAGGCAATGGGTTTCGGACGCCGCCAGCGCCGAGTTCGAGTCGGGAGCGTTGTTGCGACGGGTGTACGCCAACCCGCAGTCGGGTGCCTTGACCGCCACGGAGTCGCAGGCACGGTGCTTCCCGACAGGACTGGCCAGGCTGATCGATCTTCGCGACAAAACTTGTCGAACGCCATGGTGTGACGCGCCGATACGACACCACGACCACATCCAGTCCCGGCATACCGGAGGCCCCACCACCGCACACAACGGTGCCGGGCTGTGTGCTGCGTGCAACTACGCCAAACAGGGGGTCGGGTGGAACGCCAGTGCGCACCAGCAACCCGGCAAGGCACACGAAATCGAACTGCGCACGCCCACCGGACACCGATACCGGTCAACCGCACCCCCGCTACCCAGGCCCCTACGAATCCGCGGAACCGAGGTCACCTCACCGGTCGAGCGCCTCATCATCCACTACCTACGCGGCCTGAACATCAGCAAGATTTGCAATCCGACCCCAACACACGCGTGCGGTAGCATCACCGCACGCGACCGTGGGGGTCCAGTCGAGCAGGGGGATGGGGAATGAGCAACACACTGCGTCTGGAAGATGACGCGATCGAAAAGTGCGTGGGGGTCTGCGACACGATGTTGGAGCAGATTGATGATGCGATAAAGAAGGCCCGCGCCTTGTCGAACGTTTCTGGGTTCGGCGGGTTTCAGTCCGCACGCGAACTACAGTCCGGCTACTTAACGAAGTTTACCGGCGGCGGCGGGTCGGGTTCCGTAGTAGAGCGGCTTAGCCAGTTCCGTTACGCAATCGAGGGAATGCGCGCGGCATTCTCAAGTGGGGGCGAGTCCTTCGCCGAGACTGACAGCCTTATCGGGCAGGCTTTAGCCTCTCTCCAAGAATCGGCAGACAAATGAACCGCTTGAGCGCGAACATAGGACTCGTTCTACTAGCATTGTTGCTGACGAGTTGTTCCACACACGGCGAAGTGGCATCGCATGATGGGTCGGCGACCGCTTCGTCACCCACACGCGTACCCCGTCATGTCGACAAGTCGAATCGACCGCAGGTCACATTCGACCCCTGCCTCGACCTGCCGGACGCAGCACTCGTCGAAGCCGGTTATAACCCCGCCAGCGAGGAGAACGCGGATTTCACTCCTGAGGAGTACACCTTTTTGGGTTGCAGCTACGACACTCCACAGCGGCTCTACGGCCTGAACGTGCTGTCCGGGAACATATCCTTCGCCGAAGAGTCTCAGAAGGCAAAAGAATACGCTGCACCGATTGACATCAACGGCCGGCCCGCGCTTCTCAAATGGGAGCGAGGACTACCCGACGCTTGTGCTGTATCAGTCGAAACGGCATACGGTGTTTTGATCATCGATCGCAGCGTCTTCAAAGGCACGGGAATGCCCGCACCCGAGGCTGAGTGGTGCGCCGGCCTGGAGGACACCGCCCGCATTTTCGAACGCTACATCCCGAAGGAGGGATGACTCGTGGCACCGAAGGACGTCGTATCGGAGTTGCTCACTTCACTGAGTCCGAATGGAGCGGGGCAAGAACGCCGATCGACCTTGCAGACCTCCGCAACTACGCTCACCGCCGATGCAGCGATCGATGATCCATACATCCGAACCATGGAGAATTTCCACGGTATGAGCCATGAGGAGATGTACTCGCAGGTTCAATCCATGGTCCCCGACGCCATTGGCGAGCTCGCACAGGCCTGTCACGGCATCTCCAATTCGCTACCCCTCGCCTTCGGTTTCGCAATTCTCCGCAACACCATCAGCGAAAAGTGGGAGGGCGCAGCCGCCGACGCCGCGTTGCTCGCCACGGAAAAACTGGCACAAACCAGCGGTCAGCTCACCTCCAGCCTTGCCGCAATCGCGGTCAAACTGGACATCTTGAGTAGTTCGGCGGCAGATGTCAAAGCCGCTGTGCCACAGCCTGATAGTTCTGTTGGCATACTCAGCCAGCTCCCACTCAGTCCGCTTGCGGCGGAGAACTCGGAGACGGCGCGCGAGGCTGCGCGCCTCGAGGCCGTCCGGAAGCTGGAAGCAATCTATGTTCCGAACTATCGCGATGTTGGAACCAACGTCCCGCGATTGCCCGAGCCTTACGCCCCATCAGGCGCAGCTGCTGACGGTGCGCGAATCCTCGGCGTGGACGGCGCGGGTTCTCCGGGTGCGACTGACCGATCCGTGCTGAATGGCGACGGAGGGTTCACGTCCGGCACCGGCGACTCCCCCGCGAACGGTGATGCCGCGACGGACGGACAACCTAACGCCAATGACCCGGCGGCTACGTCTGCCGCCAGTGCCGAGGGTGCCGGACAGGGCGGAGGCACTGGATCCGGATCAGCAGCAGGTACTGCGGCCCCGACTACCGCCGCGAACAGCCAGAACGCCGGGGCGGCCGGTTCAGGTGTGGGTGGTTCCACAAATTCCGGCGGTGTCGGCGGCTTCGGCGAGGGTTCGCGGTCGGGCAGCTCCGGCCCGGGTAGTGGCGGCAGTGGTGCTGGCGGATCGAGCACCCGCAAGCGCAATGACAAGCGGGACAGTGAATCACAGGGAAGCTCCGTGGTATCCGGCAGCCCGATACCACCAGGCGGGGCAGCAGCTGGAGCTGGAGCTGGAGCTGCGGCGGCCGCAGCTGCCGCGACACCGGTGAAGCCGAGCATGAGCCGACCCGGAATGGGCATGGGTCCGGGCATGATGGGTGCCCCCGGACGGGTCGGCGGCAACGGTGATGGTGACACCGAACACCAAACCCCCAGCTACCTGATCAACGTCGACAACGGCAACGAATTGATCGGCAAACTCGACCCCGTAGCCCCACCGGTCATCGGCGCATGAACTGGCAGCTGTCTTCGGCGCAGTTCATGTCTCTCTGGGAGGCAACGAATCTCGACAGAATGCCGTACCCGTTGTTGTATCGTTCGGCCGCTGCGACCGCGGACGGGTACGCCCGCCAACAGCGCGAACTGGAAGAGTGGCGGCTCGCCCTCCGCGAGCCGGAACTCGACGCCGCGATAGCTTCCCTACGGAACCCCGACATGTCGGTTACCGTCGTAGCCCCCTCCGCCCAATCCGACTCTGGGGTGCGGCGGAGGGGCAGCATCCGCGGCCGGGTTGCGGTCGTCGCCGAACAGTTGCGTGGTGCCCCCGGGCGGGGAGACATACGACTCGACTTGAACACCGCCACGGTCAGCGCCAACCTCGACTGGCTCACTACCCGGTTGCTGCTCGATCTTCCCGACTGCACACCCGGACGAACCCCCTCGCTGACGGCACACCCCGACGACCTCGATACCGGTGGCCACCGTTCCTCAGTGCTCCAGAATGCTCAGGCTTCGGACGGCGCATTACTGAGGCGACTGGTCACTCGACCACGGACGGGAATCGGATACATCTGCATCCGGGGACAGCGTCGGGAGCTCGACGAACCGGTGCTCGGTGAACTGACGTGGATCGATGTGGAAGCCGACGGACGATACCTCTACCACCAGGATCACCGCGTCCATCTGCGATCGGCGACCGTCCACACAGTCCGCGAGGAGCTCGGGAAACGTCTGGGCACTGCCCTGGCCGCACCTTCGCCGAGACGGCGTTGAGCGTTACTCTGGTCGCATGGCCGATCGGGACAGGGACGGAACAGGCAAACCCGTCAATGCGCGCCCCCGCGACGAACTCGGCCGCCCGCTGCCGCACGACGCCGAGGGTGTGCCCCGAGTCCCGGATGACTTGCGGTTACCACCTGACGAGTCGATCACCGAAGCGCAACGCCTCCTGGACCACGGTATGCCCTTCCACGCCCATGAAGTTTTGGAAGGCACGTGGAAAATCGCGCCCGAGGATGAGCGGGAACTGTGGCAAGGACTCGCTCAGCTCGCCGTCGGATTGACGCATCTGATGCGCGGCAACAAGACCGGCGCCCGCTCACTTCTGCGCCAAGGTCACGACCGTATCCGGCATTACGAGGTCGAGGCACCGCACGGCCTCGACATCTCCGGACTGCTGACGTGGTCCGAACACCTCACCGATGAGATCGATCGCGTCGACCCGCTGCCGGCGACGCCCGTCCCCCGATTGCGAATCCCCTGATGCCACTGCTCCCCATGTTCCCGCTGGGATCGGCGATGCTGCCCGGCCAGCAGCTGCCGTTGCACGTCTTCGAACCGCGGTACCAGGAGTTGGTTCGCGACTGCCTCGCTTCACCTGACGGTCCCCGCTTCGGTGTCGTCCTGATCGCCCGCGGCCACGAGGTGGGTGGTGGTGACGTCCGCCATGATGTCGGGACCATCGCCCGCATCGAATCCCATGCCACTGTCGGCGACGGGCGTTACGAGCTGTTCTGCCGAACCGAAGATCGCATCAAGGTGTCGAAGTGGCTGCCCGACAATCCTTATCCGATCGCCGAGGTCGATCTGTGGCCAGACGAGAACACCGGCACACAGACCGCCGACTACGAATTTCCGGCCCTCGTCGAGCGACTCGAGTTCCTGTACGGCCTGTTGCGACGGCTGGCGATCGCCACCGACAACGCCCCACCCGAGGTTCCCGTGGTAAGCGGTTTCCGAGGTGACCTGGGTGCGCGGCTCTACGAGCTGGCCACCTACATCCCGATGGGCGACGCCGATCGCCTCGAAATTCTCGCCGCTGCCGGCGCCGACGAACGGACCAGGGTGGTCTCGGAGGCCATCGAGAACGCCATCGAAATGGTGCAGTTCCGGCTGCTGTGATCCACCCCTCCCCGAGGGTGGTCAAGAGTGGTCCGGAGAGCGTGTACAGTAGGAAATGCAACGCGGGGTGGAGCAGCTCGGTAGCTCGCTGGGCTCATAACCCAGAGGTCGCAGGTTCAAATCCTGTCCCCGCTACCACAGAGAACGGCCCCGGAGATTTCGATCTCCGGGGCCATTTTTGCATGCATGCGCTCATGCCGCCCCATCCTCCCGAACTAGAACGTATTCTCGATGGGGAGGCTCAGGAGGTACCGTGCAGCTCGAAGACGTGGATCTTTACGACCCGGACACGTATGTGAACGGCGTGCCGCACGAGATGTTCGCCGCGCTTCGACGAGATGCACCGATCTATCGGCATTACGACCACAGAGGTGAACCGTTCTGGTGCGTCACCCGCCACGCAGACATCGTGACGGTGAACCGGGATGCCACCACCTACTCGTCCTGGCGAGGCGCCACCTACATCGACGACCTCGACCCCGCGGATCTGGCCGGCCAGCAGTTGATGATGCTGAACATGGATCCGCCCGACCACACGGCATTGCGCAAAATCGTCAGCAAGGGCTTCACACCGCGGCGGATCGGTGAACTCCACGACATCCTCGCGCGCCGGGCCACCACGATCGTCGATGCGGTGATCGAACGGGGCGAATGCGACTTCGTCGTCGATGTGGCGTCAGAACTTCCTTTGCAGGCGATTGCCGACTTCCTGGGTGTACCGCAGGAGGATCGTAAGCTCATCTTCGATCTGACCAACCAGATGATCGGTTCGAGCGACCCGGAGTTCCATGGCGAGGCAGGTCAGGAGCGCGATGCCGCCGCTCAGATGTTCGCGTACAGCCAGTCGATGTTCGAGGACCGTCAGCAGCATCCGCGCGACGACATCGCGACCGCGTTGATCAAGGCCGACGTCCACGGTGAGAAACTCAGTGAACTCGATTTCAACATGTTCTTCATGCTGCTCGCGGTCGCCGGCAACGAGACCACCCGCAACGCAATCTCGCACACGCAGTTGGCCCTGATGGAACACCCCGACCAGCGCCGGAAAGTGCTCGACGATCCAGCCAAGCTCGACTCCCTCATCGAGGAGGGTCTGCGTTGGGCCACCCCGGTCATGCAGTTCCGGCGCACCGCGACCACCGACACCGTGCTCGGTGGTGTGGAGATTGCAGAGGGTGATCGAGTGGTGATCTGGCACATGTCCGGCAATCGCGACGAAGCGGTATTCGATGACCCCTATACGTTCGACATCGACCGCTCCCCCAACCACCACGTTGCCTTCGGCGGCGGTGGTCACCATTTCTGTCTGGGCGCCAACCTCGCACGGGCCGAGATGAAGGTGATGCTCGCGGAAATTCTGCGTCGTATGCCCGACATGGAGCAGACCGAGCCCGCCCAGCGACTGCGATCCAACTTCATCAACGGCCTGAAACACCTGCCCGTCCAGTTCACGCCGGCGGCTCCTTCGTGACGGGGGGCCGCGAAAACACCGACCAGCCATAGCTATTCGACGGGCAGGCTGCGGCCTTCCGGTTTTTCTGTCAGGCTGAGAGAGTGAACAACGTCGACGCAGTGGTCATCGGATCCGGCCCCAACGGCCTCGTCGCTGCCGCGACTCTGGCGGACGCAGGGTGGGATGTCGCAGTTGTCGAGGCACAGCCCACCGCTGGTGGCGCCGTGCGATCCGCGGAGCTCGTGCCCGGTTACTGTTCCGACCTGTTCAGCGCCTTCTATCCGCTGTCCGCGGTCTCCCCTGCGATCCGCGGGCTCGACCTCGAAGCGCACGGGCTGCGGTGGAGTTACGCACCCAAAGCCCTCGGGCACGCCCGATCAGCGGACGACGAGGATGCGCCCGTCATTCATCCGGATCCCGCGGACACCGCCGCGGATCTCGAACGCAGGCAGCCCGGCGACGGTGATGCGTGGATGCAGCTCATCGAGCAATGGCACGACATCAAGGACCCGTTGATCAACACCTTGTTCAGCCCGTTCCCGCCCGTGCGCGGCCCGGGTCGCCTGCTGCGGCAACTGGGCACTGCGGACACTCTGCGGCTGGCTCGGTTCCTCCTGCTTCCTGCCCGGCGGATGGCTCACGAGCTGTTCCGCAGCGAGGCTGCCCGCGTGCTGCTGCTCGGCAACGCGATGCACGCCGACGTTCCGCCCGACTCCGCCGGCAGCGGCGTCATGGGCTACATCCTGACGATGCTCGCCCAGGACCACGGCTACCCCGTGCCGATGGGTGGGGCGGGTGAGCTGGCAGCCGCCATGGTGCGGCGAGGAGAACGCGCCGGGGCGCAGTATCACTACAACGACGCCGTCACCGCCATCGACGTGCGTGCAGGGCGCGCCGTCGGCGTGCGAACGGCGTCGGGTGCACACTTCCTCGCGCGCCGGGCCGTGGTCGCCGACGTTTCGGCACCGGCCCTCTACGGATCGCTGCTCCCGGACGCCGCCGTCTCGTCCCGGCTGCGCGACGATCTCCGGCACTTCGAATGGGACACACCGGTTGTCAAGGTGAATTATGCTCTGTCGCACAAGATCCCATGGCGTTCCGCCAGCCTTGCCGGGGCGGGCACCGTCCATCTCGGGGCCGGCGACGACGGACTCGTGCATTGGATGGCCGATCTGACCACCGGAACCGTTCCCGAGACTCCGTTCCTGCTGTTCGGGCAGATGACCACCTCGGATCCGACGAGATCACCCGAGGGCACCGAAAGTGCGTGGGCATACACGCATCTTCCGCGCGGCGTCAGCGACGACGCGTCCGCAGAACTGCTGGCACAGCGGGTGGACGACGTGCTCGAGGCGCACGCGCCCGGGTTCAAGGACATCGTCGTCGGGCGCGTCGTCCAGCGACCCTCCGATTTGGAGGCGTCCAATGCCAACCTCGTCGGGGGCGCCGTGAACGGCGGGACTGCGCAGCTCCACCAGCAGCTGGTGTTTCGGCCAGGACCGGGCAATGCCCGCGCAGAGACGCCGATCAGCGGTCTCTACCTGGGCAGTTCCTCGGCTCACCCGGGCGGTGGCGTCCATGGCGTCTGCGGGCTGAATGCCGCCCACGCCGCGCTGAGTGCGGACGGCCCGCGTGGTTGGCTGCGACGGCGCACCTCGACCAGTGTCATCGACCTCTTGTCGAAGGGCCCGAAAGGGAAACCCTTCGAGAAATGATCCCGCGCGTCCCGTGATTCACGCCTTGCCGAGCCCCCTTACCGTGCGATGATCTGAGTCGTCGAACTGGGACAACGAAGGGGCGTCATGCACCATCGAGAATCATCCTTCGCCGGTGTCGGTGGAGTCCGCATCGCCTACGACGTGTGGCTCCCGGACCGTCGCCCCCGCGGCGTGCTGGTCCTCTGCCACGGATTCGGCGAGCATGCCCGGCGCTACGACCACGTGATCGAACGGCTCGGCGAACTCGACCTCGCGATCTACACTCCCGATCATCGTGGCCACGGACGATCGGGTGGCAAGCGAGTTCATCTGCGGGATTGGACCGAGTTCACCGACGACCTGCACCAGTTGTTCGGTATTGCATCCACCGACTGGCCCGGCACCGATCGTTTCCTCCTGGGCCACAGCATGGGGGGTGCCATCGCCCTGTCCTACGCGCTCGATCATCAGCAGGACTTGAAGGCCTTGATGCTGTCGGGGCCCGCCGTCGACATCACCAGCGGGACGCCGCGGGTGGTCGTCGAGATCGGCAAGCTCGTGGGCCGTTTCCTCCCCGGGCTGCCGGTGGAGTCACTCGACGCGAAACTCATTTCCCGCAATCCGGCTGTCGTATCGGCCTACGAGGATGATCCGCTGGTGCACCACGGGAAGGTCCCTGCCGGCATCGCCCGCGGCATGATCGTCACCGCCGAGAAACTGCCCGAGCGGCTGCCGTCGTTGACCATCCCGCTCCTCCTCCAGCACGGCAAGGAGGACGGACTCGCCAGCGTCCGTGGTACCGAACTGATTGCCGAGTACGCCGGTTCTCCGGATCTGACGGTCGAGATCTACGAAAACCTCTACCACGAGGTGTACAACGAACCTGAGAACGAAGAGGTTCTCGACGACCTGCTGAACTGGTTGCGTCCCCGCGTTCAGAGCTGATCGCGCGCGTCCGCGGCAGGGGTGCACTGCACACCTGTTCGGGGGATGCCAGGATGGGCTGATGAAACGTCACGTCTCCGCCACTCTCGACATCGAGGTCACCGACGCCACCAGTCTCGAGTTCAAGATTGCGGTGGCGCGGAATCCGGCCTCCGAATTGTCGGAGTCGCTGACGTTCACTCTCGACGGCGACCGTATCGATGCACGGGAGATCTTGGCAGAGCACGGTACTCGCGTGCACCTGCTCGAGGTAGCGCCGGGATCACTGCACGTCGAGTACTCGGCTTCGGTTGCGGGCAAGGGCGATCCGCCGCCGGTCACCGATTACGACATCTCGAAGTACCTGCGGCCCAGTCGATATGCCGAGGCGGACAAGTTCTTCGGATTCACCGGCGGCGAGTTCGATCTATCCAAGCCGAAGGCCGAACTCGTGCAGGACATCACGAACTGGGTCGGGTCACGGTTGCTGTACCAGGGTGGATCGAGCAGATCCACCGACAGCGCGGTAGACACCATGCTTTCCGGCGCGGGCGTATGCCGTGACTTCGCCCACCTCACCGTGGCGCTTCTGCGCGCCGTCACCATTCCTGCCCGCCTCGTGGCGGTGTACGCACCGGGGTGCGATCCGATGGATTTTCACGCCGTGGTCGAGGCGTTCGTCGACGAGCAGTGGCGGGTGGTCGACCCAACGCAACTCGCCCCGCGCGAATCTTTGATGCGGATCGCGACGGGTCGCGACGCCGCCGACACGGCTTTTCTCGACAATCACGGCGGGGCCATCACCCTCGAGAACACGGTTGTCACCGCCGTGGTGGACGGCGAATTCCCCTCCGACGACTACCGCACTCCGACGTCACTGACCTGACGGTCAGGTTGCGTCCGAGAGCTTTTCGTTGAGAACGGCCAACTGAATCTTCTTGGCGTCGGCGTGCACCTGCCGCCCGTGTTCGGTGACGTCCACGAACACGCCCCTCCGATCTGCTTCACACAAGGAACGGGCGACGAGGCCGGCTTTCTCGAGTCGGGCCACGCTGCGGGACAACGCGCTGGGGCTGAGGTACATCTCTGCGGCCAGGTCCTGCATGCGAGGCCGGTCGCAGGTGGCGTCCATGAGGCGGTCGAGCGTCTCGAAATCACTCATGCTCAAGCTGTGAGCGTGTTGCATCTCACGGTCCAACTCGCAGGCTATGTCGTTGTACCTGCTTGCAAGCAGCCTCCACGTGTCGCGCAGGTCTGCATTCGATCCCATGTCCGCATCCTAGCGCGCGAACGAATTAGATGCAAAGGCATTAAATGCAGACGAAATTAGTGCTTGCGCATTGATTGCATGTGCATCTACATTTCCTTCTGTGACTATCCTCGAGACCACCCCGCCGACCGAGCAGACCTGGACTCCCCGCCTCTGGGGCATCCTCGCCGTGCTGTGCCTCGTAATGTTTCTCGACGGTCTGGACGTGTCGATGGTGGGCGTCGCGCTGCCCTCCATCGGCACCGAACTAGGACTGTCGACCACCTCGCTGCAATGGATCATCAACGGTTACGTCCTGGGATTCGGCGGACTGCTGTTACTCGGTGGCCGCACCGCCGACCTGCTCGGGCGGCGTCGGGTGTTCCTGACCGCCCTCACCGTGTTCGCCGTCGCGTCCCTGGTCGGCGGTCTCGTCGACAACGGCACGCTGCTCATCGCCAGCCGCTTCGTCAAGGGACTGGCCGCGGCGTTCACCGCGCCGACCGCGATGTCGATCCTCACGACGACGTTCAAGGAGGGCCCGGCGCGCAACCGGGCGTTGTCGATCTTCTCGGTGTTCGGAGCAAGCGGCTACTCGTCCGGCCTGATCCTGGGTGGCCTCCTGACCAGCGCCGGCTGGCGCTGGACCTTCCTCATGCCCGTGCCGTTCGCAGTTCTCGCACTGGTCGCCGGAACCATCCTGATTCCGCGCGACCGAGCAGCCGACACGGGCGGGCACGACGTGGTCGGAGCAGCGACACTGGTGTCCGGGATGCTGCTCGCCGTGTACACCGTCGTGTCGGCGCCGGCGCGCGGATGGTCGGAACCGCTCACTCTGGTGTCCTTCGCGCTGGCCGCAGCACTTCTCGCATCGTTCTTCGTGGCGGAGCAGCGGGTGGCACATCCACTTGTGCGACTGAGCATCCTGCGGGTAGGAACGATCGTTCGGGCCAACCTCAGCATCGTCGCGCTGTTCGGCTCCTATCTGAGCTTCCAGTTCATGATGACAATTTTCCTGCAGTCGGTACTGGGCTGGTCGCCCTTGGAGATGGCCCTGGGCCTGCTCCCCGCCGGCGTGATCGTGGCCTTCGGATCACCGTTCGTCGGACGGCTCATCGATGCTTTCGGCACGGCACGCATGATCATCGCCGCGCTGACGTCCCTGAGCTTGGGCTACCTGTGGTTCCTCTTCGCCGGTAGTGACGATCCGAACTACGTTTTCGCCATCCTGCCCAGTGTGATTCTGCTGGGGGTGGGGTTCGCTTTCGGATTCACGTCGATCATGGCCCAGGCCACGTCGGGCGTCGACGACTCCGAGCAGGGCCTGGCGTCGGGACTGGTGCAGACCTCTGCACAGGTGGGTGCCGCACTCGTTCTCGCACTCACGACTGCGCTGGTCACCGCCGGTTCGCATGCCGCGTCCAGCATCAGCGGTACCGGCTTCCACCAGTTCCATTCGGGTCTGGTACTTGTCACCGGGGTCGCGCTGGCCGGCCTCCTGGTCACCGTCTCACCGTTGCTTCGCCGGGTGATCAACCCGGCGTAGCGATGACGGCCAGGAAGTTGCAGGGCGAAGTTCAGCTCGCCAATCGGCGCTCTAGCTGCGTAATGATGTCGGCGGCCACCTCGGTGGGCGAACCGCCCACGTCGACGACGATGGCGTTCTCGTCCGGTTCGATCGGCTCGAGCGTCGAAATTTGCGTGTCGAGGAGCGAAGCCGGCATGAAATGGTCGAGCCGGGTGGTCAGTCGCTGCCCGATCTGTTCTCTCGATCCGGCGAGATGGACGAACACGACCCGATCGCCGCGCAGCACGTCACGATAGCTGCGCTTGAGGGCCGAGCACGTAATGATTCCCGGGAGACCCTTGTCGGTGTGGTCCTTGATCCAGGCCGCGATCAGGTCGAGCCACGGCCACCGGTCCTCGTCGGTCAACGGCTGCCCGGACGCCATCTTCGCGACGTTCGCCGGTGGATGCAGGGCGTCACCCTCCTGCAGGTCCCATCCCATGGCGCCGGCGATGATTCCGGCCACCGTCGACTTCCCCGACCCGGACACACCCATCAGTACCAGTACCGGAATTGTCTTGTCGTTACGCGTCATTGGTCTGTCCCTCAGATGAACGCGCTCAGCGCGAGGACACCGGCCAGGCCGGTCACGGAAATGATGCACTCCATCACCGTCCATGTCTTCAGGTTCTGGACCACCGTGACTCCCAGATACTCCTTGACGAGCCAGAAGCCGGCGTCGTTGACGTGGGAAAGGAAGAGTGAACCGGAGCCGATGGCGAGAACCATCAACGACACGTGTGTGGACGTCAGTTCGGCAGCGACCGGGGCGAGAATCCCTGATGCGGTGACGGTCGCAACGGTGGCCGAGCCCGTGGCGACGCGGATCAACACCGCGACCAGCCAGGCGAGGAACAGCACCGGAAGGGCGCTGCCCTTGATGGCCTCGGCGATCACATCGGCGATACCCGTGTCGATGAGAACCTGCTTGAATCCGCCGCCCGCTCCGACGATGAGAAGGATTCCCGCGATGGGGGGCAGCGAACTCTCGAGCGACGACGCAATGGCCTTGCGGTCCATACCGCCACCGCGGCCGAGTAGCACCATCCCGGCGAGCACGGCCAGACCGAGGGCGACGACCGGGGTTCCGAGGAAGTCGAGCAGGTTCTTGGCAGCGGTCTCCGAATCGGGGGCGATGACGTCGGCGATGGCCTTACCCAGCATCAGAACGACGGGCAGCAGGATGGCGGCGAGGGTCGCCGCGAAACCGGGGCGCTGACGCTCTGCGGCTGCCTCGGCACCCTCGAGGTCCTCGGTCGTGACGTACAGCTCGGGTACCGGCACGTCCACCCAGCGCGCCGCCAGCTTGCTGAACAGCGGGCCGGCCACGATCACGGTGGGAATGGCCACGACCACACCGAGCGCGAGAGTGAGCCCCAGATTGGCGTTGAGAGCCGACACCGCGACGAGTGGTCCGGGGTGCGGTGGGACAAGGCCGTGCATGGCCGACAAACCGGCAAGGGTGGGGATGGCGATGCGCATCAACGACAGGCCCGACCGTCGAGCTACCAGGATGATCACCGGCATCAGCAGCACGAGGCCGATCTCGAAGAACATCGGTAATCCGATGACCGCACCGACCAGAGCCATCATCCAGGGCAGTGTGCGTGGCCCGGAACGTCCGACGAGCGTGTCGACCACCCGATCTGCGCCACCGGAGTCGGCAAGCAACTTTCCGAACATCGCGCCGAACCCGATGAGGATGCCGACGCTTCCCATCGTCGCGCCGAAGCCCTCCACGAAAGCGGTCACCGAATCCGTGGCTCCGAGCCCGGCAGCGATTCCGACACCGACGGCACCGATCGCCAACGCGAGAAAGGGATGCAGCTTGAGCCAGGTGATCATCGCGATGATGGCGGCGACGCCGACGACGGCGGCCGTGATCAAGCGCGCGTCATGACCGGCGCTGTCCGCGGCGGCGAGTAGTGAAGCGGTACCCATCTGTTGCTCCCGGGTTATCGGTGGTGGACTCGACCCATGTTCGTGATGCCCGTCACTTTGCCTCATAAATCCTACGATTACAAGATGCGTAGCTATTACGTAGTACTTAGAGGGGCAAGATGGGCGTCAATGTGTGTTCAGTGCGGGCGACCATGGGAGCATCGGCGAATGACCAACTCAGACGCCGTCGAGTACCGGCAATTGCACGAGACGGTGCTCGACCGGTTGGGAAGCGACATCGTGGCGGGTGTCGTCGCGCCCGGCACCCGCATCTCGGCCGACGACGTGGTGACGCAGTACTCCGTCTCCCGCACCGTGGTCCGGGAAGTGGTACGCGTACTCGAATCATTGGGACTTCTCGCGGTGCGGCGCAGAGTAGGCATCACCGTCCTCGGCGAGGACCACTGGAACTCCCTCGACCCCAGCGTCATTCGATGGAAGCTGGCCGGGCCACAGCGCTTCGAGCAGCTGTCCAGTCTGAGCGAGTTGCGGTCGGGTATCGAGCCTCTCGCGGCCCGTCTCGCAGCAGAGCGCGCCACACCGGAACAGTGTGGCGCGCTCACAGCGGCAGTGATCGGCATGGCGTCCACCGCCCGGGCTGCGGACACCGACGCCTATCTCGGCCACGACTCCGACTTCCATCGGACGTTGCTGGCCGCCTCGGGCAATCCCTTGCTGAGGGCGATGTCGCAGATCGTGGTGGAGGTTCTCGAGGGCAGGACCCGGCATTCGCTCATGCCGCACGTCGCCGAAGACGAGGCCATTGCGCTCCACGGCGTCGTCGCTTCGTCCGTTCAGAGGGGCGATGCGGCTGCCGCGGAGGCGGCCATGCGGGCGATCGTCACCGAATCCGCCACCGCGATCGAAGAACTGAAGGACGACGCCGAGCGCTGAGTATCTACGCTGAGTCTCTACACCACCGGATCCGATTGCATGGCTTCGAGTTCCACGCCTTTGGTCTCTTCGACCCAGCGGAGGACGAAGACGAGCGACAGCACCGCGCACACGGCGTAGAAGCCGTAGGAGATGCCGAGCGAGAAGTCCTTCATCGACGGGAAACTCACGGTGATCAGCCAGTTCGCCGCCCATTGTGCACCGGCGGCCAGGGACAGGGCCGCCGCCCGGATGCGGTTGGGAAAGGCCTCTCCGAGCAAAACCCAGACCACGGGTCCCCACGACATTCCGAAGGCCACCACGAAGAGGTTGGCGGCGATCAGCGCGATCGGCCCCTGCAGACCCGTGAGCTGGGGAGTTGTCACCCCGTTCACGACGGTGGTGGAAGCGGTGCCGAAGATGACGGCCATGGTCGCGAGTGTCACGGCCATGCCGGCCGAGCCGATGATCAGGAGCGGTCGACGGCCCACCCGGTCGATGTATGCGATCGCGATGAGAGTGGTCGCGATGTTGACCACCGAGGTGATGACGGTGATCTGCAGCGAACTGCCCTCGTCGAAACCGACCGCCTGCCACAGCACGCTCGAGTAGTAGAAGATCACGTTGATGCCGACGAACTGTTGAAAGACTGACAGACCGATGCCTATCCACACGATCGGCAGGAGACCGAACGCCGGCCCCTTCAGGTCCTTGATGGAGGGTTCGTTCTCGCGAGCAAGAGTGGCACGAATGCTCTCGACTTTGAGGTCGAGACCCTTCTCCCCGAGAAGCACTGCGAGAACGCCGCGGGCCTCACCGAGACGACCCTGGGCGATCAGGTAGCGGGGCGATTCGGGGATGGTCAGCGACAGCAGTCCATACGCGAGCGCCGGAACGCACATGGCGAGGAACATCCATCGCCAGGCTTCGAGTCCGAACCACAATTCCTCCTGGGACCCGCCGGCGAGCGCGGCCAGTGCGTAGTCGACGAGGAGCGAGACGAATATGCCGGTGACGATCGCGAGCTGCTGCAGTGAACCCAGACGTCCCCGCACCCGGGCCGGAGAGATTTCCGCGATGTATGCGGGGGCGATCACCGAGGCCAAGCCGACGCCTAGGCCGCCCACGATGCGGAACACCACGAGGACTTCGACATCAGGGGCGAACCCCGTCCCCAGCGCGCTGAGCAGGAACATCACCGCGGCAGCTTGCATCGTGACGAGCCGTCCGTACCGGTCGGCGATGCGGCCGGCCACCATGGCGCCCGCGGCCGCGCCCAGCAGGGCCGAAGCGATGGCGAAGCCGAGCAAGGCCGACTCGACCTGAAACTTGCCTTCGATCGCCGAGACCGCGCCGTTGATCACCGCGCTGTCGTATCCGAACAAGAGGCCGCCCAGGGCAGCGACAGCCGCGATCCGGAAGGGCACAGCTGCGCCCTCCCCTGTGTCGCCGGGCGGCACGTTTGCGCCGGGTGACAGAACGTTTTCGGTCATGGGACTCCTCGGGAGGAAGGGGGTATGCGAGGCCGAGACCCGCCGCGCGGCGAAGGCGCACGCAGTAAATGTGGTGTGGACCACAGTAGGCAAGAAAGCCGCGAATCGTCAACCTATGAACATAAGAGCCCGGAAATGCTGGGCGTGATGTTCGGGAATGAATACCTTGAGTCAGGCAGGTAGCGCAGAACGCAAGCCCAGCGCGACGGCACCGAGCACCTGGGCCCGGGAACCCAACTCGGCGACACGCACCTCGAGCGATCGCACTGCGCTGGGCACGGCGTAACGCGCCAGGACCTCACGGAGGGGACCGAGCAGCAAATCGCCCGCCAGGGCGAGTTCCCCGCCGATGACGAGACGCTCAGGGTTGAGGAGGTTGCAGAGGCTCGCGGCTGCGACGCCGACATGCCTGCCGGTGTCGGCGAGCACCCTGACGCATGCGGCATCACCGTTCTCGGCCATGGCGACGACGTCGGCGATACTCAGGCCGGTGCCGCGGCTCGGCTCGAGGAGGGCGATGACGACGTGGGAGGCAACGAGCGTCTCGAGGCATCCTCGGTTGCCGCAACGGCATACCTGACCGAACTCGTCGAGAGTGACGTGGCCGATTTCGCCTGCGGTGCCGCCTCTTCCACGGTAGAGCCGGCCGTCGAGGACAAGGCCGGCGCCCACACCGTCGGACAGTTTGATGTATGCGAGATCGGTGGTTCCCCGGCCTGCGCCCCACATGTGCTCGGCCAATACACCGAGGTTGGCATCGTTGTCGACGTGGACGGCGATACCGAGATGATCGGACGCGATGGCGGCGGCGTCGACACCCACCCAGCCGGGGAGGATCGACGGGCCACCGACCTCACCGGTATCGGTCTCGAGCGGCGCGGGCAGGCCCATGCCGACGGCCAGGACGGACGTGCGGTCGCAGCCGAGACGGTCGAGGGCAGCGTCGAGAAGGGTGCCCGCCTGCACCACGCCTTCTTCGGCACGATGTCCGGCTGCGAGTTCGACTCTCTCCTCGGCCAGGACATCGTGTGCCATGTCGGCGACTGCGACGGTGAGGTGGCGGTGCCCGAAGTCGATCCCGACCGCGAGGCCCATCTTCCGCGTCAGTCGCACCGCCCGACCGCGCTGGCCGGGATGGTCGCCGTCAGGCACGGTGACCATCCCGGCCGCGGTCAGTTCCTTGACCATGTTGGAGACGGTGGCGGGAGCTAAACCGGTGCGCCGGGCGATCTCGGCCTGGGTCAGCTCGCCCGACATCTGCAGGGCGCGTACCACTCGGTGCTGATTGGCGGACTTCAGCGAAGACTGCGAGCCCGGCCGTCCTGGATCACCGTTTTCCTTGTCTCGCACGACCTCACCGTACCGCGCGCATTCTCGGCCTAACGAGCGAGTGCTGCCGCCTCACTGGCCAGCGCGCTGATCCGCTCCCAGTCCTTCTGCTTCACCGCGTCGGAGGGCGTGAGCCAGGATCCGCCGACGCACCCGACGTTGGGCAGCGCCAGGTAGTCCCGCACATTCGAGGTCGACACCCCGCCGGTGGGGCAGAACCTGGCAGCGGGAACGGGCGAATGGATCGAGCCGAGGAACTTGGCACCCCCGGACGCCTCGGCCGGGAAGAACTTGAGCTCCCGGTAGCCGTGTTCGAGGAGGAACAACACCTCGGACACGGTCGCGGCACCGGGGAGGTGCGGCAGACCGGTGTCGGTCATCGCCTTCAGCAGCGACTCGGTGCTACCCGGCGACACCAGGAACTGGGCACCGGCTTCTGCTGCAGGCGCCGCCTGGTCCGGTTCCACAATGGTGCCTGCACCCACGCAGATGTCCGGCACCTCGGTCGCGATCGCCTTGATGGCGTCGAGTGCGCAGGATGTGCGCAGGGTGAGTTCGATCATGGGGATGCCGCCGGCCACCAGCGCGCGCGCCACCGGGACGGCATGTGCAACGTCGTCGATCACGACGACAGGGATGACCGGGACACGGTCGAGGAGAGAAGGATTGGCAGTCACTGGAGTTGCTCCTTAAGCGGGTGGGGATGAAAGACGCTGGCGCCCTGGGTGGCCGGTCCGACGGCGGCGCGGAGTCCGGCGAAGAGTTCACGACCCGTGCCGACCCATTCGTCGACACCGAGCGCACGACCGGTCGCCGGGCGGGCGGCCAGTTCTTCGTCGTCGAGATGCACGTTCACAGTTCCGGTCACGGCATCGACGGTGAGGAGGTCGCCGTCACGCACACGCGCGAGCGGTCCGTCTGCGGCCGCCTCCGGGGTGAGGTGAATAGCTGCCGGCACCTTTCCCGAGGCGCCGGACATCCGGCCGTCGGTGACTAATGCGACCCTCCGGCCCTGGTCCTGCAGAACACCGAGTACCGGTGTGAGCTTGTGCAATTCGGGCATGCCGTTGGCGCGGGGGCCCTGGTACCGGAGCACGGCCACGAAATCGCCTGTCAGAGTGCCCGCTTCGAACGCGGCGAGGAAGTCGAGCTGGTCGTCGAACACCCTGGCCGGCGCGGTCACGACGCGGTGGTCCGGGTGGACGGCCGACGTCTTCATCACGCACGAACCCAGATTCCCGGTGAGCATCTTGAGCCCACCGTTGACGTCGAACGGGTCTTCCGGTCCGCGCAACACGCTGGTGTCGAGGCTGATTCGCGTACCCGGCTGCCATTCGACGCCGTCACCGGACAGCTTCGGTTCTTCCGTGTAACGGCGGAGTCCGGGACCGGCAACGGTCTTGACGTTCTCGTGCAGCAGGCCCGCATCCAGCATGGAGGAGACCACGTAACCGAGGCCGCCGGCGGCGTGGAAGTGGTTCACGTCCGCCGAGCCGTTGGGGTAGATGCGGGCGAGCAAGGGCACGACCGCGGACAGCTCCGCCAGATCATCCCAGGTCAACGTGATGCCCGCGGCCCGGGCGATCGCGACGAGGTGCATGGTGTGGTTGGTCGACCCGCCGGTCGCGAGCAACGCGACGCAGCCGTTGACCACGGCACGCTCGTCCACGACCTCGCCGACCGGTGTGTAATCGTCGCCGAGTGCGGTGAGCCCGGTGACGCGCTTCCCCGCTTCGGACGTCAGTGCATCACGCAGCGGTGTACCGGGGTTCACGAAGCTCGATCCGGGCAAGTGCAGGCCCATGACCTCCATGAGGAGCTGGTTGGAGTTGGCCGTGCCGAAGAACGTGCAGGTGCCTGCGCCGTGGTAGCTGGCCGCCTCCGCGTCGAGCAGTTCCTCACGTTCGGCCTTGCCCTCCGCGTAGAGCTGGCGCACGCGCGACTTCTCGTTGTTGGGCAGACCGGACGTCATCGGACCGGCCGGGACGAAGATCGTCGGCAGGTGCCCGAAACCCAATGCGCCGATAAGCATTCCCGGCACGATCTTGTCGCACACGCCCAGCATCAGCGCGCCGTCGAACATGTCGTGTGACAGTCCGATCGCCGTCGCCATCGCGATCACGTCACGGCTGAACAACGACAACTGCATGCCGTCGCGGCCCTGGGTGATGCCGTCGCACATCGCGGGAACACCACCGGCGAACTGGGCGATGCCACCGGCCTCCATGACCGCGGCCTTCAGCTGTCGCGGAAAGTGCTCGAACGGCTGATGCGCCGACAGCATGTCGTTGTACGACGAGACGATCGCGATGTTGGGCTTGACGAAGCTGCGCAGCGCCTTCTTGTCGGCCGGGCCGGACGCGGCGAAGCCGTGCGCGAGGTTCGCGCAGGCCAGTTTGCCGCGGGCCGGTCCGTGGTCGCCCGCCTGCCGGATCCGGTTCAGGTAAGTAGTGCGCTCGGGCCTGCTGCGTTCGATGATCCGCTCGGTGACGGCGGCGAGGACGGGGTGCACGTCGGCAGTCGGTGTGGGTGTTTCGGTCATGCGGGAACTCCTTCGTGCCAGGTGCGTCCGTCGCGCTCGATGAGAGTGGTGGCGTCGGTGGGTCCGTTGGTACCCGCCGGATACCGGCGCGGGAGCCGTTCGGAGCGGTCCCAGCCGACAAGGATCTGTTCCACCCATTCCCATGCCGCCTCCACCTCGTCGCGGCGCATGAACAGGGTCGGGTTGCCCCGAACCACGTCCATCAGCAACCGCTCGTAGGCATCCGGCGACGGCCGCTTGAATGTCTCGATGTAGTTGAGGTCCAACGACACCGGCCGCAGGCGGATACCACCGGGGCCGGGTTCCTTGGCCGTCATGTGCAATCGCATGCCCTCGTGGGGCTGGAGCTGGATCACGAGACGGTTGGGTTCGCTGTGGCCTTCACTGCCGGGAAACATCGGGTGCGGGACGGGCTTGAACTGCACCACGATCTCCGAGCATCTGCGGTCCATCCGTTTGCCGGTGCGCAGGTAGAACGGCACACCCGCCCACCGCCAGTTCTGGATCTCGGCCTTCACGGCAATGAACGTCTCGGTGCGACTGTGGGGGTTCTCGACCTCGTCTCGGTAGCCGGGAACGGCCACACCCTCGGCCAGTCCGGGACCGTACTGTCCTGCGACGGTGCACCGTTCGACGTCGTCCGGGCTCATGGGCTTCAGCGCTTGAAGCACTTTCAGCTTTTCGTCGCGCACAGTCTCACGATCGACGTAGGTCGGGGGTTCCATCGCGACGAGGCACAGCAACTGCAGCAGGTGGTTCTGCAGCATGTCGCGCAGCGCTCCGGCCGACTCGTAGTACCCCCCACGACTCCCGACACCCAGCGATTCCGCGACATTGATCTGCACGTGGTCCACGGACGTGGAATTCCACAACGGCTCGAGAAACGTATTGGCGAAGCGAGTGACCAGGAGGTTCTGCACACTCTCCTTGCCGAGGTAGTGATCGATGCGGAAGATCTGCGATTCGTCGAATACGGCGCCGACCGCGTCGTTGACGGCGCGTGCCGAGGCGAGGTCGTGTCCGATCGGCTTCTCGAGTACCGCCCGGGACTGCGCACTCGCAAGGCCGTGCAACTGCAGGTTCTCGCAGATCGGCCCGAACAGTCCCGGTGCGCAGGCTAGATAGAAGACTCGGATGAGCTCCTCCCGGCCCGCGAGACATTCGGTGATGCCCGTCCAGGTGTCGGGATCAGCGAGGTCGACGCTCACGTACTCGAGCCGACGGAGAAATCGGTCACACGTCTGCGCATCCAGTTGATCGTTCGGGACGAACCGCGCGAGTTCCCCCCGGACCTTGTCCCGGTAGCCCTCGGTGTCGAGGCCCGCTCGCGAGGCGCCGATCACCCGGGTCTCCGGTGGAAGCTGTCCGTCGCGATCGCGCAGGTAGAGCGCCGGAAGCAGCTTTCGGACGGCGAGGTCGCCTGTTCCGCCGAAGACGACGAAGTCGCAGGGATCCACCGTCTTGGCTGGAAAGACCGTGTTCGCAGGTGGCATGTCATTCTCCCTCTGAAAGCCAATGTGTGGGCCGTCACAGACGAGAGTAGGGCAACTTCGGCGCTCAATCAATACAGACTTAAGCATTTTTGAGGACAAAGACGCTTCGCTTACGTTGTACGTCGAGCGTCCGGGTTGGTTGAATGGCCGTATGCGGACGACGCCACGATCGACTACTTCCCCGGCGACGGGCGGCGACGTCTTCGCGCTCATCCGCGACGGCCAAGCAACCACCCGAACCGAGATCGGGAATCTCACCGGCCTGTCCCG
The DNA here is from genome assembly GCF_023667485.2 of Rhodococcus sp. MSC1_016. NCBI lineage: Bacteria > Bacillati > Actinomycetota > Actinomycetes > Mycobacteriales > Nocardiaceae > Rhodococcus > Rhodococcus sp. MSC1_016. Next base: position 6,397,163 of record NZ_JAMOZI020000001.1, on the reverse strand, counting down.
CACGGCAGTCGCGGCCCGCGTCTCGACACTGCAGGCGTCCGGACTCGTCGTGGAACGAGAAGAAGGCGTCTCGACCGGCGGCCGGCCACCGGTCAAGCTCTCCTTCCACGTTCAGGCAGGGGTGGTGCTGTCCGCCGCGATCGGCCGGAGTCGCACCCAGCTTGCGATCTGCGACCTGGCCGGGGACGTCCTCGTCGTCGAGGACGTCGAGCAGGAAATCGGCACGAGCCCAGCGGAATTGATGCCGGTCATAGCGCAACGCCTGATCGCGCTACGCGAGAGCCTTGGTGAGACGGCCCGCCGCACCGTGGGAGTCGGGATCAGCCTGCCCGGCACCGTCGACATCGAGCGCGGGTGCAGCCTCAACTCACCGATGATGTCGGGGTGGGACGGGGTGCCGTTGCAACCATTTCTCGCCGAGGTGACCGATGCGCCCGTCTTCGTCGACAACGACGCCAACGTGATGGTTCTGGCGGAGCGGCGTGGAGAGCGCCGGGACTTCGCCGACATGCTCCTGATCAAGGCATCCACCGGCCTCGGAGCCGGGATCGTGTCCGGAGGAGCCCTTCAGCGGGGCGCTCTCGGCGCTGCCGGTGAAATCGGGCATACGAAAACCGCAGCAGCACAAGGTGTGGTGTGCCGGTGCGGCGACGTGGGATGTGTCGAGGCCGTTGCGGGTGGGTGGGCCTTGGTCCGCAACCTTCAGGGACAGGGACGCAACGTCACCCACATCCGCGACGTGATCACGCTGGCGCTCGCGGGCGACGCGGAAGCGCGGCGGATGATTCGGGAGAGCGGGCGTCAGATCGGCGAAGTGTTGTCCGGCGTGGTCAATCTCCTCAACCCGGAGGTCGTCATCGTCGGCGGCGACATGGCACAGGCCTACGACACCTTTGTCGCCGGACTTCGGGAAACCCTGTACGGCAACGCTATTGCCGTGGCCACACAGCAGCTACAGATTCTGCCCTGGACGCACGGGGAGCTGTCCGGGGTGGTCGGTAGCGCCACCATGGCGCTCGACCACGTCCTCAGCGTCCGGGCCGTAGACCGGCTCCTCGCGCAGCAGAAATAGGGCGCTCCGCGCCTCGTGCGCCTTTCTGGTTGCCCCAGCTACCAAAAGGGCGCACGGGCGGCGAAGCCGCCTACTTGACGTCGGAACCGTGCCGGGTGAGCGCGGTGATCTCGATGTTCATGTAGGGGAACAGCGGCAGATTCCACAGTATTTCGTGGAGTTCGTCGGCCGAGTCGACGTCGAAGATGCTGATGTTGCTGTATTTTCCGACGATTCGCCAGATTTCCGGCCACTTACCGGAGCGCTGCAGCTCCTGAGAGTAGGCCTTCTCCTTGGCGATGGTCTCGTCCCGGACGTCCGGGTCGAGGTCGCGGGGAATGTTGACGTCCATCCGGACGTGAAAGAGTGCCATCGGGTGGTGTTCTCCTCAGTTCCTGGTCCAAGTCTTGACGGCATCCATGTTGAGCTCGACTCCGAGCCCGGGACCTTCGGGCAGATGCACCTTGCCGTCGCCGTACCGCAGTGGTTGCTGCAGCAGTTCTTCGCTGAACAGCAGGGGTCCGAACAGTTCGGAACCGAAGTTGATGCCGGGTTCCGAGCAGGCGAAGTGAATGGACGCAGCTGTGCCGATCGGCCCCTCGATCGACGTGGCTCCGTGGCAGGCGATGCCGGCCGCCTTGGCGATGGCCACCACCTCCCGACTGCGCCTGAGCCCACCGCATTTGGTGGTTTTCACGGCGATGACGTCGGCCGCGCCGCGCCGCGCGACCTCGAGAGCATCGTGCGGCGTCTGGACGCTTTCGTCCGCCATCACTGGGACGGGGACGAGCCGGTTGAGTTCGGCGAGGACCTCGAGCTGTTCACCGGGGGTGGGCTGCTCGATCAGTTCGACGCCGCCTTCGACGAGGAGGGGCACGTACTTCAGCGCGGTGAGCCGGTCCCAGCGGGCATTGACGTCGATACGGACGCCGGCCTTGCCCTGCAGTGCCTGGGCGATCCGGACGACCCGGGCAGTGTCGACCTCCGGGTCGAGGGCGCCCATCTTCAGTTTGAAACTGAAGTGCCGCTTCGACTCGACGAGGCCGAGGGCCTCCTCGACGATCTCCTCGGCGGGAGCGGCGCCGAGAGCCCAGGTGACCTCGACGCTGTCCCGGAAGGCTCCGCCGAGCAGCGTATGCACCGGCACACCGAGGCTCCGCGCCCAGGCGTCGTGCAGTGCGACGTCGACGGCGGCCTTCGCGAAACGCGCGTTCGCGACCACCCTTTCGATGTCCGACATGATGCCGGTGATCTCGTCGACACCCCGCCCCAGCAGGACCGGGACGATGTAACGCTCGACAATCGCCTGCATCGTCTCCACCGATTCGCCGCCCCACCACGGGCCACCCGGGACGACACCCTCGCCGTAACCGGTCACGCCGCCCGCGGTGGTGACGGCGACGAGCAGCAGCGGCTGCGCCGTCATCGACGTGGTGGCGAACTTGTGGGGACGCACCAGCGGCACATCGAGGATCGTCGTTTCGACGGAAACGATAGACAGGTCGGTCATCGAATCACTCTCTCTACGGGTGGAACAGCTCACGCGGGGTCGAGCACGAAGTTGTAGGTGACGTAGTTCTTGCCGTCGTCACCGGTCTTCGGGTCGAGGATGAGCTCGGGCTTGGTGGCGGACGCGACGTCGCTGTCGATCCACTCGCCGCCCTTGAAATACAGCTGCGTGGTCACCGACTCCTTACCGGGAGCCGACACGATGAGATGCAGGTGCGCGGGACGCCACGGGTGCCCGTTCTGCGCCTCGATGAACTGACCGGTCGGACCGTCGGTCGGAATCTTGTAGGGCGCCGGCTGGATCGTGGTGATCTCGTAGCGGCCCTCCTCGTCGGCGATGATCGTGCCGCGCAGGTTCCACTCGGGAAGGTGCGGGGCGAACTGCGAGTAGTAGCCGTCGTCGTCGGCGTGCCACAGCTCGACCTTCGCGCCGGCGAGCCCGTTCCCCTCGAGGTCGGTGACCTGGCCGGAGAAGACCAGCGGGGTGATCTTCCTGTCTTCCTCGCGCATGGGCAGGGTGCAGGTGGAGGGCAGTTCCGGCGCACCGGCAATGTAGTACGGGCCCTCGATGCTGCCCTTGGTTCCCTTGCGGGTGCGGGCGAGAACCTCTTCGACGGAGTGCTCGATGAACACGTCGAGGAACAGCGGCCACTCCCCGCCCTCACCGACGTCGATGAGCCACTGCTTGAACACGCGGTACTCGGGGTAGGTGACGCCGTGCTTCAGGATCACGTCGTTGAGCGCGCCGAGGGCGTCCTTGGCGATCGCCGCGAGCCGCTCCGGCGAGGTGTCGGCGCTGACGCGTTCGGACTTGAACTTGTCGGTGGCTGCGGAGCCGGATCCGGCGGCGGTGGGGCTCTCGGTGGTGGTCATCTGTTTCTCCTTGGGCTGGGAGGGAAGCGGATAAGGCTGATATCGAGTTGTGGGCGACACGGTGGGTGTTCACGCGCCGAGGTCTTGCGTATGTACGCTGTGCGTACTACTATCACGCTGTGCGTACATACCTACTGTGCGCGCAGTCACATTGAAATGTCAACCCCGACTTCCGTGCACCCTGACGAGACCGCTGGTGGAGGCCGCAATGCCCGAGAACGATCGCGACTACATCCAGAGCATCGAGCGTGGCTTCGCGGTGCTTCTGGCCTTCGATGCGCAGCGCCCCAACCCGACACTGGCCGAACTCGCCACCGAAGCGGGGCTCTCGCGTCCCGCGGTCCGCCGAATCCTGCTCACCCTGCAGAAGCTCGGTTACGTCGCCGGCTCGGGAGGCCGGTGGTCACTCACGCCCCGCGTGCTCAGCATCGGGCAGCACTACTCGGAGTCGCACGCCCTCATCGAGGCGGCGATGCCCCGACTACTCGAGGTGGCGGAGAAGACGCAGGAGTCGGCCTCGCTGGGAGTGCTCGACGGGGCCGACGTGGTCTACGCAGCGCGCGTCCCGGTGCGCCGGATCATGAGCATCAACGTCTCGGTGGGCACCCGGGTCCCCGCGTACGCCACGTCGATGGGTCGCGCACTGCTCGCGTGGGCGCCCGCCGACGTTGTCGAACGCGTGGTCAGCGAGTCGACCTTCGCCAAACTCGGACCCGACACCATCGGCAGCGCCGCAGAGTTCGAACGTGAACTCACCAATGTTCGTGAGCAAGGATTCGCGCTGACGTCCGAGGAGCTCGAAAAGGGACTCATCTCGCTGGCCGCCCCGGTCCGGGACGCGGCGGGCTCCGTCGTGGGCGTGGTGGCCTGCTCCACCTCCACTGCACGCAATACGCCCGCGCAATTCCGGGAACAGGCCGTGCCGTGCGTCCTCGCCGCCGCGGCCGCCCTCAGCTCCGACATGGGGTTCGCGGGCTGACAGCTGCAGTCCGGCTACAGCGGGTCGAGCACGAATTCGCAGGACATCTCCTGCGTTGCGCCGGGTGGCGGCACCACCCGCGTCCCGAGCGAGCGGTAACCGCGCGCATGCACGATCACGTTGATGTGACCCACCTCGTTACCGATTGGGACACTGGAGAATTCGCACGGCGCGGGCTTGATGGTGGAGATGTCGAAGCGACCCCCGGCGCAGGTGACGACGATGCCGCGCAGGTTGTTGCGCAGAATCTCGACGGAGTACCCGGAATAGCATCCGTCGGCGTCCGCGTGCCACACCTCGAGCTCTGCCCCCGACAACGTTTCGCCGTCGCGCGACCGCACCACTCCCGTGATGCGCAGCGGAGTTCCGGGTTCACCGGGGAGTGCCGCAAGGTTTGCCTTCCAGGGCAGCACTCGCTGGGCGGGGAGGTAGAACTCCCGGTCGACGTGGTCGAGGCTTGCCCGATCCACGTGCGGTGCGGACGTGGTCGACGTCGAGGTCATTAGTAGATCCGATCACTCTCGTACGCTGTGCGTACTGTGAGAACGCTGTGCGGTCATTACCGAGTGTGCTTGTAGTCACACGGTTCGTCAACCCGCGGCCCGTTCACATCGGGACGGGTGGGTCCAGGGCATCCGTGGGATAATTGCTCCGCCATCGGCGGACAACGACGTTTCGCCGCCCCGGTTCGCGCTTTGTGCCGGCCACGTCGAATCTCCGAGGATTTCATCGATGAACACCCCTCCCCGCAGCATCACACTCCGCTTCCTCGCGGCCCCCACGGAGGTGGCAACCCTGGGCGGATCGATCCAGGGTGGACGCATCCTCGAGTGGATCGACAAGGCCGCCTACGCGTGCGCGGTCGGCTGGAGTGGCGGCTACTGCGTCACCGCCTATGTGGGAAACATCCGCTTCACCCGATCGATCGAGTCCGGTCACCTGGTGGAAGTCGAGGCGAGGCTGGTGCACACGGGCCGATCGAGCATGCACATCCAGTGCACGGTGTCTTCCGCAGACCCGCGTACCGGTGAGTTCACCGAGGCCAGTAACTGTCTGGTGATTTTCGTGGCCGTCGATGATTCCGGTAAGCCGAAAAACGTCCCGCCGTGGCTGCCTGTCACCGCCGAGGACCACGCCGAAGCCGACGAGGCGATCATGCGGATCGGGCTCCGCGCCGACATCGAAGAGGCGATGAGCAGGCAGGAATACACGGACAAGGGCACGGCACCCGTGTCGGTCATGCGATTCCTCGCAGCCCCCACCGACGTCAACTGGGGTGGCAAAACCCACGGTGGCACGGTGATGCGCTGGATCGACGAGGCCGCCTACCTCTGCGGTACCGCCTGGAGCGGCGGTCCGTGCGTCTCGGTGTACGCCGGTGGGGTCCGGTTCTACCGGCCGATCCAGATCGGTCACGTCGTCGAGGTCGATGCCCGACTGCTCCATACCGGCGCGCAGACCATGCATATTTCGGTGCACGTGCGCTCAGGCGATCCGCGCACGGGCGAGATGAATCTGACCACCCACTGCCTCACCGTGGTCGCCGCGATCGACGAGGAGGGCGCCGCAACCGCAGTGCGGCAATGGATTCCGCAGTCCGACGAGGATCGCGGGCTCGAGGCACACGCCCGGGAACTCATCGCGCTGCGGGCCCGCGCCCGGATCGGTGCCCTGTCGTAGCCAGGCCGAACAGCGACTGACCAGACGACGTCAGCCGCGCAGCACGTCCGACGGCGCCGCCCCGTACTTCTTCCGGAACGCCGCCGCGAACCGGCCGGTGTGGGTGAACCCCCACCGCATCGCGACATCGGACACCGTGGCCGAGGAGTCGGCGCGGAGCAGGTCGGCGTGGACACGATCGAGCCGCACGTCGAGCAGGTAGTCGCGGGGGCTCACCCCGACGTACTCCTGGAATCCCTCCTGAAGGCGCCGAACCCCGACGCCCGCGATCTCGGCCATCTCGGCCGCCGTCCACGCCCGCGCGGGGTCGGCGTGGATCTCGTCGATGACGCGCTTGACGATGCGCGGCCGGGTACCGGCACCGGCCGTCTCGTCGTCCGGTATCGCTGCCAGGACCAGTGCCGTGGTGACCGCCCCCGACAGCTGCTCGGCGACGAGGGGGTTGGCGTAGACACCGTCCGAACGCAACATCTGATCGAGGAGTGACCGCACCAACGCCAACCAACTGGCGCCGTTCTCGCTGGTCAGATCGAATTGCGGGGGCAGGCGCAGTCCGGGTCGCGCCAGAATTCGCGCCATCTCCCTGTGGAGGTAGTCGCGGTCGACCCGCACCCCGATGATCGAGCAGTCCTTGCTCCAGTCGGTGATGAGCGTCGTGGTGTCGGGTGGACAGATGGTCCCCGACCCGGGCGCCGACGACACCTCGGTTTTCCCGGTCACCGACTCCAGGTGTCCCGACAGCGGCACGTTTACCGCGTACGCACCCGGGTGATCCGACTGGATCGACACGTCGGCTCCCCATCCGATGCGGGTGATCTTCACCGGGCCCAGCTCCACGGCTTCCGCGACCGTATTGCTGGCGGTCTCTCTGCTCAGCGGGGTCAGGCGGTGCGGGAAGTAGACGTCCGACACCACGTGCGACGCCTCGTCCCAATCATCGGAACGGACGAACCTGGACGTGGTCGACATGGCACAAGTGTGACCGCGGACACCATCGATTGCAATTTCCGCCGTGATCCGAGTCACTGCGCAAAGTGGATCGGCACCTCGCACAGCGGATCGACGCGCGGTGGACCTGGTCGTACCTTCGTGTTCACCGCACCAGCGCCCCGACACGAAGGGAGGCTTCCGATCATGGAACAGCGCGAACTCCGGAACATTTTCGGACAGTTCGCCAGCGGAGTCACTGTCATCACGTGCAGCAACTCCGACGGCGAACCGCACGGGGCCACCGTCACCGCCTTCACCGCCGTCTCCCTCGAGCCACGGCTGTGCCAGGTGACGCTGACCCGTAAGTCGAAGGCGTGCCGCTACCTCAGCAATGCGCCCTTCGCGGTGAACATCCTGGCCGCCGACCAGGTCGACACGGCACTGCATTTCGCCGGCCGGCCGCAGGAGCCGCAGCCGACGTGGACGGACGGCCCCACCGCCCCCGTCCTCTGCGGTTCGGCCGCCACGCTGTCGTGCGTGCCGTGGGCGGAGTACGACGGTGGCGACCATCTCATCTTCATCGGCGAGATCGTCGACGCGCAGACCACCGGGAAGGATCCGTTGCTGTTCTACCGCAGCACATTCCACGACCTCGGCGCCCCGTCGGCTTCGGCCGCCTGGAACGGTTCCATGGACGACCCGCACAGTGGCTGGTTCGACGCCACCACCTCGTTCACCCCGTTCCATCTCCACACCGTCTCCTGATTCCGATTCCCGAAGAAAGGCCATCTCGATGACCACCACCGAATCCGCCCCCGACACCGCCGTCGACCGCACTAAGGTCAACGTCGCCGCCGACAGCGAGGTAAATCGCACGAAGAACTTCGCGTCGCGGCCGATGACCGGCGACGAGTACATCGAATCGTTGCGTGACGATCGCGAGATCTGGTTACACGGCGAGCGTGTCGAGGACGTCACCACCCACCCGGCGTTCCGGAACCCCATTCGCATGACTGCCCGTCTCTACGACTCGATGCACACCGGTGAGCACGTCGACAAGGTCACCACCCCCACCGACACCGGCAACGGCGGCGTCACCATGCCGTTTTTCAAGGCGCCGACCTCGTCCGACGACCTCCTGAAGGAGCGCGACGCCATCGCCACCTGGGCGCGGATGACGTACGGCTGGATGGGCCGCAGCCCCGACTACAAGGCGTCCTTCCTCGGAACCCTCCACGCGAACAAGGAGCTGTACTCGCCGTTCCAGGACAACGCCGAACGCTGGTACAAGGAGTCGCAGGAGAAGGTCCTGTATTGGAACCACGCCATCATCAACCCGCCCGTCGACCGGCAGCTGCCCCCGGACGAGGTCGGCGACGTGTTCATGAAGGTGGAGAAGGAAACCGACGCGGGCATCGTCGTTTCCGGCGCCAAGGTCGTGGCCACGGGCTCGGCGATCACCAACTACAACTTCATCGCCCACTACGGTCTGCCGATCAAGAAGAAGGAATTCGCGCTCATCTGCACGGTGCCGATGGACGCACCGGGCGTGAAGCTGATCTGCCGGTCCTCGTTCACCCAGAACGCCGCGGTGATGGGCACCCCGTTCGACTACCCGCTGTCGAGCCGGATGGATGAGAACGACACCATCTTCATCTTCGACAAGGTCCTCGTGCCGTGGGAAAACGTTTTCATGTACGGCGACGTCAACAAGATCAACGGCTTCTTCCCGCAGTCGGGCTTCCTGCCCCGCTTCACTTTTCAGGGCTGTACCCGCCTCGCCGTCAAGCTCGACTTCATCGCCGGCATGCTGATGAAGGCACTCGACGCCACCGGAGCGGGCGGCTTCAGAGGCGTGCAGACCCGAGTCGGTGAAGTGATCGGCTGGCGCAACCTGTTCTGGTCCCTCACCGAATCGATGGCACGCAACCCGGAGCCCTGGATCGGCGACACCGTCATCCCCAAGCTCGAATACGGCCTCACCTACCGCATGTTCATGATCCAGGGCTACCCCCGCATCAAGGAAATCATCGAGCAGGATGTGGCCTCCGGGCTGATCTACCTGCCGTCGTCGGCCGCCGACTTCAAGAGTCCCGACGTGCGTCCGTACCTCGACAAGTACGTTCGCGGCTCGGACGGCATGACCGCGGTCGACCGCGTGAAAATCATGAAGGCGCTGTGGGATTCGATCGGCACCGAGTTCGGTGGCCGCCACGAACTCTACGAGCGGAATTACTCCGGCAACCACGAGAACGTCAAGGCGGAGCTGCTTTTCGCCGCCGAGAACCGTGGTGACGTCGCCTCCATGAAGGGTCTGGCCGAGCAGTGCCTGGCCGAGTACGACCTCGACGGCTGGACGGTGCCGGACCTCATCGGTAACGACGACGTCTCGTACTTCGGCAACAAGTAACTACACACGCGCAATCCCCGTCAGAAGCGCACGAGCTCTGACGGGGATTTGCCGTACCTGCGACGATATGCAGCGGAAAACCGGCCGGCGTGGGTAAACCCCCACCGGGCAGCGATGTCGGAAACCGTGACACCTGGCTCCCGCGCCCTCAGATCGGCGTCGGCGCGGCTCAAGCGGATGTCGAGGAGGCATTCGGACGGGCTGCGCCCGACGTACTCGCGAAACCCTTCCTGCAGCCGGCGAACGCTGGTGCCCGCCAGCTCGGCCATGTCTGCCGCCGTCCACGCGCGGGCCGGGTCGTCGTTCAGCCCGTCGAGTACGCGCTTGACGATGCGGGGACGCGGCGCCGTCCTGCGCACGTCCTGATCCGGTGTGACTGCCAGGACGAAGGCTGCGGTGATGGCGCCGGCGAGCTGCGGTCCCACTACCGGATTGGCGAGCAGGTCGGACGGTTCGCGCAGTTGCGCGGTCAGCGACCTCAACAGTCGGAACCAGCTGTTGCCCGAGGCGTCGGTGAGGTCGATCTGGGAGGGCAGCAGCAACTTCGGGCGCACGTCGGTGCCGAGTATGCGATCCGCTTCCCGTTCGAGGTATTCGCTGTCGAACTTGACGCCGAGCACCGAGCAATCACCGCTCCACCGGCTGATCAGGGTGGGTTCGTTCGCCCGGAACACCGTCGCCTGGCCGGGCCGCGACACCACGTCGCCCACCGGGGAGCGCGACTCCAGGGAGCCGGAGAGCGGGATGTTGACCTCGTACGCGCCCGGGTAGTCGCAGGCGATCGACACGTCCGCACCCCAGCCCAGTCTGCCGAGGGTGACCGGCCCGAAATCGACGGTACGCATCGAGAGTTTCAGGGAGCCGTCCGGAGACAGGTCCGTCAACGTGTGCGGGAAGTACGCACCGGCCACCGCCCTCGACGCCGCGTCCCAGTCATGAGTCTCGGTAATCGTCGATGCCATCGCCTACACCTGCCTCGTCCACACGTCGTTCCGACCTCCATTGAAGCTGTGCCGTCCCGCTGAGTCGAGGATAACTGAGATACCAATCACAACTAGTCGCGCACATCGTCCAGCCGTCGCGCGAATCGGCTAGACGCGCCCGAGAGCCGGGCCCTACATTCTCCTTCACCCGCCGTTGCAGCGAAAGTTGTTACCGAACAAGGAGAATCACATGACTGCGACCCTTTCCTGGATCGACGAGATCACCATGACGGAACTCGAACGCAACCCCTACCCCGTGTACGAGCGGTTGCGCGCCGAGGCTCCACTGGCATACCTCCCGGTTCTCGGCTCCTACGTGGCGACCACTGCGGAGCTGTGCCGAGCCATCGCCACCAGCCCCGACTTCGAGGGGATCATCACCAAGGCCGGCGGCCGCACGTTCGGCCACCCCGCGGTGATCGGGGTCAACGGCGATATCCACCGCGACCTCCGCTCGATGGTCGACCCCGCTCTGCAGCCGTCGGAGGTGGACCGCTGGGTCGATTCACTCGTTCGCCCCATTGCCCGGCGTTACGTGGAGCAGTTCGAGAACGACGGCAAGGCCGACCTGGTGTCGCAGTACTGCGAGCCGGTGAGCGTGCGGGCATTGGGCGACCTGCTCGGTCTGAACGACGTCAGCTCGGACACGCTACGCGACTGGTTCCACCGGCTGTCGAACTCCTTCACGAATGCCGGCGTGGACGAGAACGGTGAGTTCACCAATCCGGAGGGCTTCGTCCAGGGCGACGAGGCGAAGGCCGAGATCCGGGCCATCGTGGACCCCCTGATCGACAACTGGATCGTCAATCCCGATGACAGCGCCATCTCCCACTGGCTGCACGACGGCATGCCCGAGGGACAGGTACGGGAGCGGGACTACATCTATCCCACACTCTTCGTCTTCCTGCTCGGCGCGATGCAGGAGCCCGGGCACGCCATGGCGTCGACCCTCGTCGGCCTGTTCAGCCGTCCGGAGCAGCTCGAGGCGGTGATCGACGAACCCGCGTTGATCCCGCGCGCCATCTCCGAGGGGATGCGCTGGACTTCCCCGATCTGGTCGGCGACGGCCCGCATCAGCACGAAGGACGTCACGGTCGGCGACGTCTTCCTGCCCGAGGGTTCGGTCGTCCTGATGTCCTACGGCTCCGCCAACCACGACGCCGAGGTCTACGACGCTCCGACGGAGTACGACATGACGCGCCCACCGCTGCCCCATCTGGCGTTCGGCGCCGGACAGCACGCCTGCGCCGGTATCTACTTCGCCAATCACGTGTGCCGCATCGGGCTGGAGGAGCTCTTCGAGGCGATCCCCAACCTCGAACGGGACACCGGCGCCGACGTCGAATTCTGGGGCTGGGGTTTCCGCGGCCCGACAGCACTGCACACGACCTGGGAGGTATGACCATGACCCGCACCGAGACACACACCGTGTCCGTCGGCACCGACACAGTCCAGTGCGGTCCCGATCAGGCCATCCTCGACGCGTTTCTCCGCGGCGGCGTCTGGATGCCCAACTCATGCAACCAGGGCACCTGCGGGACTTGCAAACTGCGGGTCGTGTCGGGTTCGGTGGATCATCGGAGATCGCCCGACAGCACACTGAGTGCGGCCGAGCGTGACGCCGGGTTCGCGCTGGCCTGCCAGGCCGCTCCCCGCGGTGACACGGTGGTGGAGCGGCTGGACTCGGCACCCGCGACGACCGTTCATGCCCTGCGGGATCTGGTGGGCACGGTCAGCGGAATCGAGGACGTCGCCCGCGACACCCGGCGCTTACTCGTCACTCTCGACAGTCCGCTCGAGTTCTCGGCGGGGCAGTATGTGGAGTTACGGGTGCCGGGCTCGGATCAGGGGCGCCAGTACTCGATGGCGAACTCCCCCAGTGAATCGAAAGTGCTCGAATTCCACATTCGCCGCCAACCCGGCGGGCTGGCCACCGACAACTGGATCTTCGGACCGTTGAGTGTGGGCGATCGCGTCGACATGGTGGGTCCGCTCGGCGACTTCTGCCTCGACACCGACGACGACGGGCCGATAATCCTGCTCGGCGGCGGAACCGGGCTCGCGCCGCTCAAATCGATTGCAGCCCAGGCTCTTAGGTCTACGCCCGACCGCACGGTTCATCTGTATCACGGCGTGCGCGAAGAAGCCGACCTCTACGACGTGGACCTGTTCCAGGAGTGGGAACGCGCGCACCCCGGCTTCCGCTACCGTCCATGCCTGAGTGACCAGACGTGGCCCGGGCGGACCGGCTACGTCACCGATGCATTCGTCGACGATTTCGACAGCTGTCGCGGCTATTCCGGTTACCTGTGCGGGCCACCCGCGATGGTCGACGCCGGCGTCAAGGCGTTCAAGCGCCGGCGTATGGCTCCGCGGCGGATCTTCCGCGAGAAGTTCACCCCGGCCGTCTGATCGTTGCGCACACCGGGGTCGCCGGCCCCGGTGTGCGCATCGCGAACATGTCCTAGGCAGTACTCGGTAAATGCCTAGTGTGATGCAGCGCACAGGCTGCAAGAGTGGAATCCATTGCCGGACCCGGGCGCCCTCGCAGGGCGCAAGCCCCCGGAGATCTTGGAGGATCCCATGACTGAAACCCTGTACACAGCGCCGTCCGACGACGTGCGCGCCAAGCTGGCCGACGCACTGATCGAGGACGCGGAAACCGGACGCTACCAGGTGCGACGCAGCGTCTTCACCGACGAGGACCTGTTCGAACTCGAGATGAAGCACATCTTCGAGGGCAACTGGATCTATTTGGCCCACGAGAGCCAGATCCCGAACGTCGGCGACTACTTCACCACGTACATGGGCCGTCAGCCGATCGTCATCTCCCGGAACAAGGAGGGCGAACTCAACGCCCTGGTGAACGCGTGCAGCCACCGCGGCGCCATGCTCTGCCGGCGGAAGACGGACAACCGGACCACGTTCACCTGCCCGTTCCACGGCTGGACGTTCAACAACTCCGGCAAGCTCCTCAAGGTCAAGGACCCGCGCGAGGCCGGCTACCCGGAACAGTTCAACAAGGACGGTTCCCACGACCTCACCAAGGTCGCGCGGTTCGAGAACTACCGCGGATTCCTGTTCGGCAGCCTGAACCCCGATGTCCCGCCGCTCGAAGAACACCTCGGTGACACCACGAAGATCATCGACATGATCGTCGACCAGTCACCCGAGGGCCTCGAGGTGCTGCGCGGTGCGTCCACCTACACCTATGACGGTAACTGGAAGCTGCAGACCGAGAACGGCGCCGACGGCTATCACGTGTCCGCCACCCACTGGAATTACGCCGCGACCACCTCGCGTCGTGAGTCGGGCGAATCCACCAACGCCACCAAGGCGATGGACGCCGGCAAGTGGTCGAAGCAGCAGGGCGGGTACTACTCGTTCGACAACGGGCACCTGCTGCTGTGGACCAAGTGGGCCGACCCCGCCAACCGTCCCCTCAACGAGCGTCGTGACGAACTCGTCGCCGAGTACGGGGAGGACCGCGCCGACTGGATGATCGGGGTGTCCCGCAACCTGTGCCTGTACCCGAATGTGTACCTGATGGACCAGTTCGGTTCGCAGATCCGGCATTTCCGTCCGATCTCCGTCGACAAGACCGAGGTCACCATCTACTGCATCGCGCCCAAGGGTGAGAGCCGGGTGGCACGTGCCACCCGCATCCGCCAGTACGAAGACTTTTTCAACGCCACCGGCATGGCCACCCCGGATGATCTCGAGGAGTTCCGCTCCTGCCAGAAGACGTACCAGGCCGCCGCCGCACCGTTCAACGATCTCAGCCGTGGTGTCACCCACCAACTCCAGGGCCCCGACGAGGGTGCGAAGAGGATCGGCATCAATCCCATCTCCAGTGGTGTGAAGACCGAGGACGAGGGCCTCTACCCGATCCAGCACGGGTACTGGGTGCAGGCGCTCACCAAGGCACTCGACGCCGACGCTGCCGCTGCTGCGAACAACCGCTGAGGGAGAAAAGTTACATGACTGCAGTAGCCGAAAACACCGTCACCCAAAACGATATCGAGCAGTTCCTCTACCGTGAGGCCCGCTACCTCGACGACCGCGAATTCGAGAAGTGGATCGAGTGTTATCACCCCGACTCCGAGTTCTGGATGCCTGCATGGGCCGACGACGGTGAACTGACCACCGACCCGATGACCGAAATCTCCCTGATCTACTACGCCAACCGCGGCGGCATCGAGGATCGGGTGTTCCGCATCAAGACGGACAGGTCGAGCGCGACGAGCCTGCCGGAACCGCGTACCGGTCACAACATTTCGAACGTCGAGGTGACCGAGCGCCGCGGCGAGGTCGTGGACGTCCGGTTCAACTGGTTCACGCTCTATTTCCGCTACAACACGGTCGACACGTACTTCGGAAATTCGTTCTACACCATCGACTTCTCCGGTGAGCAGCCACTGATCCTGAAGAAGAAGGTCGTGCTCAAGAACGACTACATCCACCACGTGGTCGACATCTATCACATCTGATCTTCTTCCCCATTCTTCGCGAATCGAGCTGGTTTTCATGACTTTCCAAGTTGCACTGAGTTTCGAGGACGGGATCACCCGCTTCATCAAGTGTGACGGCGACGAGACGGTCGCCGACGCGTCCTACCGCGCGCGCATCAACATCCCCCTCGACTGTCGAGACGGGGCGTGCGGCACCTGCAAGTCGCTCTGCGAATCCGGCACGTACGACGGCGGCGACTACATCGAGGAAGCACTCACCGACGACGAGGCGGAGCAGGGCTACTGCCTTCCGTGCCAGATGATGCCGGAAAGCGATCTGGTGCTGCAGATCCCGACGACCTCCGACGTCGCCAAGACCGCCGCAGGCACGTTTTCGTCGACGATTACGGAGATCCGCAGGTTCTCCGACACCACCATCGGGTTCACGATCGAGATCGCAAACCGCGAAGATCTGGTGTTCCTCCCAGGGCAGTACGTCAACATCACCGTGCCCGGGACCGAGGCGACCCGCTCGTACTCGTTCAGCGCCGGGCCCACGTCCGAGGAACTGTCGTTTCTGGTCAAGATCACCGACGGCGGCCTGATGTCGGAATACCTGCGCGACCGCGCACAGGTCGGCGACACACTCGAGTTCACCGGCCCGATGGGAAGCTTCTTCCTCCGCGAGCAGAAGCGCCGCGCCCTGTTACTCGCCGGCGGCACCGGGCTCGCTCCGCTGCTGTCGATCCTCGACAAGATGCGCACCGACGCCGCCGACCACCCCGTGCACCTGGTCTACGGAGTCTCGTCCGACGCGGACCTGGTGGAGCTGGACAAGCTCGAGGCATACACGAAGTCGCTGCCGCAGTTCACATTCGACTACTGCGTGTCCGATCCGGCGAGCAGCGCGCCGAACAAGGGATACGTCACCGGGCTGTTCGAACCGGCGCATCTGAACGACGGTGACGTCGACGTGTACCTGTGTGGGCCGCCGCCCATGGTCGAAGCCGTCCGCGACCACCTGAAGTCCGAGGGGATCACGCCGGCGAACTTCTACTTCGAGAAGTTCAACAACGCGGCGACCCCCCACGGATCCGAGACGCCCGCACCGCGACCGGCCGACACGCCCGAATCCGCTGTGCCCGAGCATGAGATCGGCGAGGAGCACCAGCCGCTGTCCGAGTCGGGTGCGCAGTTCGACGCCCGCATGGCACTCGAGAACAGCACAGTCGCATGAGGCCGGCGTTCTACGCGAATCGGTTCGACGGCAGGGCCGTCACTGTCACCGGCGCCGCACAGGGAATTGGGCTTGCCGTCGCAACCCGGCTCGCCGATGAGGGCGCGTCCGTCGTCCTCGTCGACCGCGCCGAACTCGTCCACGACGTCGCCAAGGAACTGCGGGAGAAAGGGGCCGAGGCACACAGCATCACCGCGGACCTCGAACAGTTCACCGACGCGCAGGACGCGATCGATGATGCCCGCGCCCAGCACGGCCGGATCGACGTGCTGATCAACAACGTCGGCGGAACGATCTGGACCAAACCGTACGAGCACTACACGCCGGAACAGATCGCCGCGGAGGTGCAGCGGTCGCTGTTCCCGACGCTGTGGACGTGCCGCGCCGCACTGCCGCATCTCATCGCGCAGCACAGCGGCACGATCGTCAACGTGTCGTCGGTTGCAACCCGCGGAGTCAATCGGGTGCCCTATGCAGCCGCGAAAGGCGGGGTCAACGCTCTCACCGCGTCGCTCGCGCTCGAGGTGGCACAGTACGGAATCCGCGTGGTGGCCACCGCTCCCGGAGGAACTGAGGCACCGGCGCGCCGCGTCCCACGCGGTCCCGGTACCGAATCCGAGCAAGAGAAGGCGTGGTACCAGAACATCGTCGACCAGACCGTCTCTTCGTCGCTGATGAAGCGGTACGGCACCCTCGACGAACAGGCCGCTGCGATCCTTTTCCTCGCCTCCGACGAGGCCTCCTACATCACCGGCTCGGTACTGCCCGTCGCCGGTGGCGACCTCGGCTAGCAGCCCCACATATCTCCACCGCCTCATCGGCGGGCAATCCGGCTCGCCGTCACACTTCCCGAGCGGAGATCGTCATGAACCCGTCCACGACCGACAGCTGGGCAAGCCTCCGACATCGCAGGGCTGTCACCTGGATCGTCACACTCGCGACCATCGCCATCGTCTTCGACGGCTACGACCTCGTCGTCTACGGCACCATCCTCCCGATGTTGCTCGACGACCCCACACAACTCGGGGCGATCTCGCCGGCCCAGGCGGGCGCGCTCGGTTCCTACGCCCTCGTCGGTGTGATGGTCGGCGCGCTGGCGTCGGGCGCCATCGGCGACTATCTCGGCCGCCGCCGGATGATGCTGATCAACATCGTGTGGTTCTCCGTAGGTATGGGACTCGCGGCGCTTGCCACGAGCATCACCACCTTCGGACTGCTCCGATTCTTCACCGGGATCGGTGTCGGCGGACTCGTCGCCACCGTGGGCGCGATGGTCGCCGAATTCGCGCCTCCCGGAAAACGCAATCTGTACAACGCCATCGTCTACAGCGGAGTACCCGCCGGCGGTGTACTCGCATCTCTGCTGGCCATAGTGCTCCGCGACGCGATCGGCTGGCGCGGCCTGTTCTGGATCGGCGCACTCCCGCTCGTCACGCTGCTGCCACTGGCCCTCATGAAGCTGCCGGAGTCCCCGAAGTGGCTCGTCGCACGCGGGCACGAGGACAAGGCCCGCCGCATCTCCGAACACACGGGTATCCCCATGCCCGACCCAGAGGAGATCGCCCTCGAACACGCATCGGTCGAGAAGGTCGGATTCGCAGCCCTCATGACCCGACGGTATGCCTGGGCGACAGGACTTCTCGGTGTGATGAGCTTCTCCGGTCTCCTCCTCACCTACGGACTCAACACCTGGTTGCCGAAAATCATGGGAGACGCGGGCTTCAACGCCAAGGGGTCACTGTCCTTCCTGCTGGTCCTCAACGGCGGCGCCATCATCGGCGGTCTGATCGCCTCCAAGATCGCCGACGGTATCGGCCCTCAGCGCGTCGTGGCCACCACGTTCTTCCTCGCTGCGGTCGCGCTGGTGGTGCTCACCCTGGGATTCCCACTCCCGGTGCTGCTCGCCTCGGTCGCGGTCGCCGGAGTGGGCACGATCGGAACTCAGGTGCTGATCTACGGTTTCGTGTCCAACTACTATTCGACCTCCGCCCGCGCTGCGGGAGTGGCATGGTGCGCCGGATTCGGCCGGCTGGGCGGAATCTTCGGACCCCTCATCGGCGGCGCGCTCATCAGTGCAGGGATCAGCAGCCAGGTCGCATTCTCCGTGTTCGCGGGCATTGCCGTACTGGGCGCCTTCGTCACGTTCTTCGTACCGCGCGCACGAGTCGCCCTCCGCGCCGAGGTTGCGCCCGTCACCGCCTAGGTTCTGTCTGCTAATTGCGCAGACGGTGCGTTGTGACTGTTGAGGCGAGGAGTACGCCACCGAGGTAAGTGATGGCGTACTTGTCATACCGAGTGGCTATACCGCGCCAGTGCTTGAGTCGATTGAAACCCCGCTCAACGGTGTTGCGGTGTCGGTAGAGCGCCGGGTCGAAGGCCGGTGGTCGCCCGCCTCGGGAACCTTTCTCCTTCCGTCGTGCAATCTGATCGGATCGTTCCGGAATCGTGTGCGAGATGCGCTTTTCCCGCAGGAAGTTTCGAGTCGAAGGATGGGAGTACGCCTTGTCTGCCAGCAACCGCATCGTGCCACCGTGCCGATCCGGATAGATCTCGAGCAGCGGCGCCAGCTGTGGGTTATCGCCGACCTGCCCGGCAGTCAGCAACAGGGCGACCGGAGCGCAGGTGCCGTCGATGAGGGCGTGGATCTTCGTCGTCCACCCGCCTCGGGACCGTCCCAGGGCGTGATCGGTGGGCTCGCCCGCAAACGTGTAATTCGACTCAGCCCCCTGTGGATCTGGGAGCTGGAGCACCCGCCGCATGCTGATGGGCACGCACGCTGGTCGAGTCGATCGAGACCAGAGCCGCCAACGCCTCATCGTCGACATCACGGACCGCATGCACGGCGCGGAACATTGCCTCGTAGGTTCCGTCGATCGACCAGCGCTTGTGTCGTTCCCAGATCGACTGCCAGGCACCGAACTCGTCGGGAATATCCCGCCATGGGGAACCGGTCCGGAACCGCCAGCAGATCGCCTCGAGTGTCACGCGGTGGTCGTTCCATGGCCGACCACGCCGCGGACACGACGTGGGCATCACTTCCGCGAGCACCTCCCACAAGTCATCGGAAATCACACCTGAACGAGTCACCTGTCCACCATGAACCATCTTCGCCTCGCGATTTAGCAGACACGCCCTAAACGGTCCAGGTGTCGTGACCGGTCAGAAGCCGCTGGAGCGAGCCCTCGTCTACGGGATCCCTCTCGCGGGCGAGGTCGTTCTGCCTGCGCACCGCATCGTCGTAGGTGTCGCGCACAACGCTGCGGAATACGCCGGTCACCGTGTGGGTGAGGTCCTGGTCGGACAGCCGCGAGAGGGCGTACGCGTAATCGGGATCATCGGTGTGGGCGTCGTGCACGACGATCTCGCCACGGTCGACATCGGCGGTCTCGACCACCTTCAGACCGAAACCGGCACGCACGACGCAGTATTCGCCGGCGTTACCGAAAACGATCGGTTCTCCGTGTGTCAACGGAATCAGCCGCTGCTCCGCACCCTCCTTGCGGAGCACGTCGAACGAGCCGTCGTTGAAAATCGGGCAGTCCTGAAAGATCTCCACGAACGACGTGCCCCGGTGCGCCGCGGCCGCACGCAACACCTCGGTGAGGCCCTTGCGGTCGGAGTCCAGGGCGCGTGCCGCGAACGTCGCCTCGGCACCGAGCGCCAGGGACAACGTGTTGAACGGGTGGTCCACCGACCCCAGCGGGGTGGACTTGGTGACCTTTCCGACCTCCGACGTCGGTGAGTACTGGCCCTTGGTGAGGCCATAGATCCGGTTGTTGAACAACAAGATCGTCAGATTGACGTTGCGCCGCAACGCGTGGATCAGGTGGTTGCCACCGATGGAGAGGGCATCACCGTCACCGGTGACCACCCACACCGACAGGTCCGGACGCGTAACCGCCAGCCCGGTCGCGATGGCCGGGGCACGGCCGTGGATCGAGTGCACGCCGTACGTGTCGAGGTAATAGGGGAACCGGCTCGAACATCCGATGCCGGAGACGAACATCATGTTCTCGCGCTTCAGGCCGAGCTCCGGCAGGAAACTGCGGATCGTGGCCAGGATGACGTAGTCACCACAACCCGGACACCACCGCACCTCCTGGTCCGTGGTGAAGTCCTTGGCTTTCTGCGCTACATCGGTGTGTGGGACGTCCGCGGTCGCGCTGAGCCCGAGAGTCCTCCCGATGCGGTTGATCATCTGGGTCACGCCGGTTCCTCCTGCCGGGGGCGGTTCGTCCGATAGGTGGCCGAAGCGAGCGCGTCGGAGGTCTTGGCCAGCTCCTGTTCGCGCAACGTTCCCGCCAGCGCCGCGTCGATCACCCTGTGTATTTCTTCGCTGAGGAATGCGAGACCCTGCACCTTGGTGACCGACTGCACGTCGACGAGGTACCTCGACCGCAGAATCATCGCCAGCTGGCCCAGGTTCATTTCGGGTGCCACCACTGTGGGATAACTGCGGAGCACCGCACCGAGATTCGACGGCAGGGGGTTGAGGTGTCGCAGGTGTACCCGGGCAACCTTCTTCCCCTCCCGCCGGGCCCGGCGGCACGCCTCAGCGATGGGACCGTACGAACTACCCCACCCGATCAACAGCAACTCCGCCTGACCGGACGGATCGTCGACCACCACATCCGGGACGGTGATGCCGTCGATCTTCGCCTGCCGCAACCGGACCATGAGGTCGTGGTTGGCGGGATCGTAGGAGATGTCACCGCTGCCGTCGGCTTTCTCGAGCCCACCGATCCGGTGCTCGAGCCCGGTGGTGCCCGGCACCGCCATGGCGCGGGCCAGCGTCTCCGGGTCGCGCGCGTAGGGCGCGAACACCCCTTCCGACGGAGGCGCCTTCTCGTAGTCCACGTCGATCGGGTCCATGTCCGCCACATTCGGAACAGCCCACGGTTCACTGCCGTTCGCGATGGCACCGTCGGAGAGCAGAAGCACCGGAGTGCGATAGGTGAGGGCTATCCGCGCGGCCTCGACGGCGGTGTCGAAGCAGTCGGCGGGTGACCGCGGCGCCAGCACCGCGACGGGCGATTCACCGTTGCGCCCGTACATCGCCTGCAGCAGATCCGACTGTTCCGTCTTGGTCGGCAGTCCGGTGGACGGCCCACCGCGCTGCACATCGATCACCAGCAATGGCACCTCCGTCATCACCGCCAGCCCGATCGCCTCACTCTTCAGCGCCAGGCCCGGCCCGGACGTGCTCGTCACCCCCAGCGCCCCGCCGATCGACGCCCCGAGGGCCGCCCCGATACCGGCGATCTCGTCCTCCGCCTGGAAGGTGGTGACACCCAGGTTTCGATGCTTACTCAGCTCGTGCAGGATGTCCGACGCCGGAGTGATCGGATAGGTACCCAGGAACACCTCGCGCGAGGCCAACTGCGCCGCCGTCACCACCCCGTAGGCCAGCGCGGTGTTGCCGGTCACCTGACGGTAGGTGCCCCGCGGCAGGGTCGCGGCCGAGATTTCATAGGTGGTGGCGAAGGTTTCCGTCGTCTCCCCGTAATTCCACCCCGCCGTGAAGGCGAGGAGGTTACCCTCCGCAACCTGGGGTTTCGCCGCGAACTTGGTGCGCAGGAACTGCTCGATACTGCGTGTGGGCCGGTTGTACATCCACGAGAGCAATCCGAGCGCGAACATGTTCTTGGCCCGCTCACCGTCTTTTCGGCTCAGGCCCGCAGGTTGTACCGCGCCCACCGTCAGCGTCGTCATCGGGACCGGGTGCACCGTGTAGTCCGCGAGGGAATCGTCCTCGAGCGGATTGGCCGCGTACCCGACCTTCGACAGGTTCCGCTTGGTGAACCCGTCCATGTCGACGATGATCATCCCGCCGCGCGGCAGGTCGGGCAGGTTCGCCTTCAACGCGGCCGGATTCATTGCCACCAGCACATCGGGGCGATCACCCGCGGTGAGAATGTCGTAGTCGGCGATCTGGATCTGGAACGACGACACCCCGGGCAACGTGCCCTGCGGCGCACGAATCTCGGCGGGGAAGTTCGGTTGCGTGGCGAGATCGTTGCCGAATGCCGCCGCCTCCGAGGTGAACCGGTCCCCGGTCAGCTGCATGCCGTCACCCGAATCGCCGGCAAAGCGGATGACCACCCGCTCCAGCTTGGTGGAGTTCGCGTCCGTCGTCATAAGTGCACCGGATCTCTCGACTGCTGCGTCCGTGTCGATCAGCTGCTTCTCACCTCACGTTACAAGCGTTCCGCCGTTCTGCCAGGCACCCGCCCGAAATCGCGTCGCGATACGGTGAGCCTTGTGAGTGACCCAGCCAACAGCGAACTCGTCGGCCGTTCACGTGAGCTCGCAAGTCTCGAGGCTTTCCTGCGCGGGGCGACTCCCGACCTGCCGGCCGTCGTGCTGGTCGAAGGGGCCGCCGGCATCGGCAAGACCACCCTCGTCGAGGCGTTCCTTGCAGCGCACTCCGAGGTGCCGACGCTTGCCGCAGTGTCTACGCCCTGGGCGACGGGGCACCCGTTCGGCGTGGTCGAGCAGTTGCTGGGGTCCGCAGTGACCGCACGACATCCTCTGGACGTCGCCCACGAGCTCGCCGCCGCGGTGACCGCACTTCCCGGGGAGAAGGTCGTGGTCGTGCTCGACGACGCACACTGGGCCGACCTCGAATCGTTGCAGGCCGTCACGTCGGCGACTCCTCTTCTCGACCGCCCTGCCATGCTGGTGCTGATTACGACGTCGGAACCGGCCGCCGACGTCTCGCCCGACGTGATCGAGCTCCTCGACCGACATCACCGTCACCGGCTGTGCGTCCCGCCCCTCGATGCGTCCGACATTCGCACACTCGCGAACCACATTGCGCACGTGGACCTTCCAGCGCCCGTCGCGCACCAGCTCAGGCAGCACACGGCCGGAAATCCCCGGCACGTCACGCAACTCCTCCACGAAGTGGAGCCGGACGCCTGGTCCCACTGGCAACCCGTGCTGCCCGTCCCCCGGGCCGTCACCGCATCGGTGCGCTCGCGGCTCACGGCGTGCTCGGCGCCCGCGCGCGCCCTGGTCGAATCGGCCTCCGTCCTCGTCGGTGATCCGCGTTTCGCCGATGCCGCCGAACTTGCGGACATCGCGAATCCCGTCGAAGCACTCGACGAGGCGCACCGAGCGGGACTGCTGACGATGGGCGAGCATCGCGGCGTCACCGTGCTCGTGTTCCCCTCGGCACTCACCCGGGCCGCCGTCTACCGCGACCTCGGCCCGATCCGACTGCGCGACCTGCACGAGCACGCAGCACGCATCGTCGACGACGACAGTCAGCGCCTCGACCATCTGGCTGCCGCGTCACCGTTTCCCCACCCCGAACTCGCCGATGAACTCGACCGCCACGCCGTCCACCGGGCCACGGTCGGGGCCTGGTCCGCCGTCGCGGACGCCCTGATCAAGTCGAGCCGCCTCAGCGCAGACCGACGCATTCGAGAGCAACGCCTGATCCGCGCCGTCGACGCCCTGGTCGGGACCGGAAATCTGCCGCAGGCGATCGCGTTCGCACCCGAAATCGAAAGCTTCCCCGCAAGCCCGCTCCGTGACGCCGTCCTCGGCTATCTGGCCATCCAGCGGGGCCGCCCCGCGGAGGCCGACCTGCTGCTCACGCAGTCGTGGTCGGCCTGCGACCCCGCAACGGATCCGGCGACTGCCGCACTGATCTGTCAGCGCCGGGTCCTCGACTCCCTGGCCCGGTGGCACGGGCCCGACCTCGTCCAGTGGGGTTCGCGGGCAGTATCCCTCGTCGACCCGAGCGATCCTTCGGCCGTCGAATCCGCGGCGATCATGGGCCTCGGACTGGCAGCGACGGGCAAGACAGCCGAGGCGCGGGCCGCGTACGACCACCTGTCGGCCACAGTCGCACTGGGCGCCCAGTCGCAACGCTTCGAGATGGCCCGGGGCTGGCTCGACCTGGCGTTGGACGAACCGGAGGCGGCGCGGCAGGAACTCGAAAGTGCCGTGCCGACGGCATTTCGGATGGGCTCTGCCCGTATTTCGCTGTGGGCGCAGGCCTGGTTGGCTCGCACCCAGTTCGCCCTCGGTGACTGGAGTGGGGCCGTGGCCACCGTCGAACGTGCCGCGCGTCAGCTGGAGGATGTCGGGCTGGACCTACTGCGGCCACTCGTGCACTGGACGGGAGCCCAGACGCAGGCGCTGCGTGGCAATCGCGATGCCGCACAGCACCACCTCCGGCGGGCGGCCGCGAGCCTCCACGACTACCCGATCATGTTCTTACCGGCCTCGCTGGCACGCGCCCAGTGCGCCGAAGTGGAAGCCGACTACCCCACGGTGATTCGCGCACTCGAACCCCTCATCCGGCTCCAGCCGCGGGAGGGCGTCGACGAACCCGGATTCTGGCACTGGCCGGACGTCTACGCGAATGCGCTCGTCATGGTCGGGAGGGTGGACGACGCCGACACCTTCCTCATCCCCCACGAGGAACGGGCCGCAGCGCGACAGCACCGTTCCGCCCAGGCGCGGCTCGGCTATGCCCGCGGACGCATACTCGGCGCCCGCGGGGATATCGACGCCGCCCGAGCCGTCTTCGAGCAAGCACTGCAGCATCTCGACACGCTGCCGCTGCCCTACGACCGCGCCCGGGTCAACTTCGCGTACGGCCAGACCCTGCGACGGGCCGGTAAACGCCGTGAGGCCGATGCGGTGATCCAGGCCGCGCGGGAGGGATACTCGGCTCTCGGTGCCACGTCGTACGTGTTGCGGTGTGACCGCGAGATCAAGGCGGGCGGGCTCAACCTCGAGCGCAGTCGTGTCTCACTCGCGGACCTGACGCCTCAGGAACAGGCGGTGACGGAACTCGTCGCCGGTGGTGCCAGCAACAAGGAGGCAGCGGGAGAACTGTTCCTGTCGGTCAAGACGGTGCAGTACCACCTGACACGGGTCTACGCGAAGCTCGGCGTGCGCTCCCGCAGCGAACTCGCGGCGCAGTTCCGCAACGACGGCTGAGGTCGGGCGGGGGCCGGAAACCACCCCAGGGTGTCTTTTCCCGGGCACCCGTTGCGCGAAGGCTGGCACCTGGGCGTCCTGACAACCAGGCGCCCATCCGACCACAGGAGGTCTTCGAGATGAAGGACACGATCGACGCGGTCGAGGCCGACCGCGAGTTGAAAACCCGGCACCGCGCCATGTGGGCGCTCGGCGACTACCCCTCGCTGGCCGGCGAGGTGATCCCGGACCTCGGACCGGCGCTGGTGGCAGCGTGCGAGGTGCGGTCGGGCGACCACGTTCTGGATGTCGCAGCGGGGTCGGGCAATGCCGCTATTCCTGCCGCGCTCGCAGGGGGTCACGTCGTCGCGAGTGACCTCACCCCGGAACTGTTCGATGTGGGACGCCGTGAGGCTGCCGCGGCGGGGGCTGCTGTCGAATGGCAGCAAGCGGATGCCGAGGCACTGCCCTTCGACGACGAGGAGTTCGACGTCGTCATGTCCTGTGTGGGTGTCATGTTCGCGCCGCACCACCAGCAGAGCGCCGACGAGATCGTCCGTGTCTGTCGTCCGGGTGGAAGGATCGGACTGCTCAGCTGGACGCCGGAGGGTTTCATCGGTCAGATGTTCGCGACGATGAAACCGTATGCCCCGGCTCCCCCACCCGGCGCGCAACCCCCACCGCTCTGGGGTCGCGAGGAACACGTCCGCGAACTGTTCGGGGACAGGGTGACCGATCTGACGGCGACGCGGCAGACGTTGCACGTCGAGAAGTTTCCGACGCCCGAGGAGTTCCGCGACTATTTCAAGGAGCGGTACGGCCCCACGATCGCCGTGTACCGCAACATCGCCGGTGACCCGGAACGGGTGGCCGCACTGGACGGTGAACTCGCCGACCTCGCGCGACGCCACTTCGACGGGACCGCCATGGAATGGGAGTACCTCCTGGTGACCGCGCGCAGACGGTGACCACCCTGGGACGGTAGGGTAGTCAACGGTGCGCCGGGAAGTCTGGTCGGCAAGGATATTGTCGACCCGATTTCCAGGAGTGTGCCGTGAGCGAATCCCAGACCCGATCGACGCTGTTTTCCCGCGGATCGTGGGCGGAGACCGCGCGGATCTCCGACATCCTGCGCAAGGAAACGGTGGGCGGAGCGCTACTCCTGATCGGCTCGGTCATCGCTCTCGTGTGGGCGAACTCGCCGTGGTCCGACGGGTACACGGCGCTGCGCGACACCACCGTGGGGCCGGCCTCCCTGCACCTGAACCTCTCGCTCGGGACGTGGGCCGCCGACGGGCTGCTCGCGATCTTCTTCTTCGTCGTGGGCCTCGAACTCAAGCGGGAGTTCGTGGCCGGAGACCTGCGTGATCCTCGCCGCGCCGCTCTTCCCATCGCCGCCGCCGTCGGTGGCATGGCCGTCCCCGCGCTGGTCTTCGTTCTGATCAACGCCCGCACCGGTGAGGGGGCGCTCGCCGGCTGGGCGATTCCGACGGCCACCGACATCGCGTTCGCGGTGGCCGTCCTCGCCATCGTGAGCACTCACCTTCCGGCGGCCCTGCGCACCTTCCTCCTCACCCTCGCAGTCGTGGACGACCTGCTGGCCGTCACCGTGATCGCCGTCTTCTACACCGATGAGCTCGCGTTCGGCCCATTGCTTCTCGCGCTGATCCCGCTGGCACTGTTCACCGTTGCCGTGCAACGACGCGTCCGCTCCTGGTGGATCCTGCTGCCCCTCGCCGCGGCCACGTGGATCCTCGTGCACGAGTCGGGGATTCACGCGACCGTGGCAGGCGTCCTCCTCGGCTTCGCCGTTCCCGTGATGCGCAGTGAGAAGGCCGGCGGTCCCGAGGCCGGACCCGGTCTGGCCGAGCACTTCGAGCATCGGATTCGGCCCATCTCGGCGGGATTCGCAGTGCCGCTGTTCGCCTTCTTCGCCGCAGGGGTCACCATCGGCGGATTCTCCGGACTGAGCACCTCACTACGCGACCCGGTCGCGCTCGGTATCGTCGCCGGCCTGGTGATCGGCAAGGCGGTCGGAATATTCGGCACCACGTACCTCATGTCGCGGTTCACCCGGGCGACCCTCGACTCCGGCCTCGCCTGGCTCGACGTCCTCGGAGTCGCCCTGCTCGGCGGCATCGGGTTCACCGTCTCTCTCCTCGTCGGCGACCTCGCTTTCGGCATGGACTCCCTGCGGGGTGATCACGTCAAGGTCGGCGTACTGACCGGATCGTTGACCGCCGCGGTCCTGGCCGCGGCGGTCCTGCGAATGCGCAACGGCGCTTACCGCACCATCGCGCTTGCGGAGAGCCGGGACGAAGACGGCGACGGCATCCCCGACGTGTATCAGCGGTGACCGTCTGCCCCGGTTGTTCCGGGCTTCGTCTGCGCGTCGGGTGAGCCGGTCTCCCCGACCGGGCCGGCCGCGTATTCGGCCATCAGCCGGGTGATCTCGTCGCGATCGGCGAGTCCCGGAAGTCCCCACCCGTCCCGGTAACCGTAGAGCTCGGCGAGAGTAGTCGCGCGGCGGTTGCCGTCCGCGACCTCCACATCCGAAGCCGTGATCAGTCCGGGATGTGCGACTCCGCACGCCTCGGCTACCTTGAACACGTCCCGCCGCAGCGATCGGATGTAGTTGTCGGCCCGTACCGACTTCGCCTGGGCGTCGAGGCCGTGTT
Organism: Rhodococcus sp. MSC1_016; assembly: GCF_023667485.2. Lineage (NCBI taxonomy): Bacteria > Bacillati > Actinomycetota > Actinomycetes > Mycobacteriales > Nocardiaceae > Rhodococcus > Rhodococcus sp. MSC1_016. The sequence continues at coordinate 6,369,442 of NZ_JAMOZI020000001.1, read as the reverse complement.
CCAGCCAGCTGCTCTGGGTGGCCACTCCCGTGGGGCATCGATCGGTGTGACATTTCTGGGCCTGGATGCAGCCGATCGCGAGCATCGGCTCGCGGGCAACGTTGATCATGTCGCAACCGAGAGCCATCGCTACCACAGCGTTGTCGGGCAAACCGAGTTTCCCGGAGCCGATGAACGTGACGCCGTCGGTGAGTCCCGCCTCGGCGAACATCGAGTACACCCGGGCGAATCCACTGCGGAACGGCAACGAAACCGCGTCGGAAAACACCAGCGGTGCCGCGCCTGTGCCACCCTCGCCGCCGTCGATCGTCACGAAGTCGACGCCCCGGTCGGAGTGGGTCATCTCCTCGATCAGCGATTCCCAGAACCGGGAGTCTCCGACTGCCGATTTGATGCCCACCGGCAGTCCCGTCTCGGCCGCGACGAGTTCCACCCAGTCGAGCATGCTGTCGACGTCGTGGAACGCGGTGTGCCGGGACGGACTGACACAGTCGCTGCCTTCCCGGACGCCGCGGATCTCGGCGATCTCGGCCGTGACCTTCGCACCCGGTAACAGGCCACCGAGCCCGGGCTTCGCACCCTGGCTGAGTTTGATCTCGATGGCCCGTACCGGGGCGGAGTCGACGAGGGATACGAGTCGATCGAGATCGAACCGGCCGTCCTCGTCCCGGCACCCGAAGTAGGCGGTACCGATCTGGAACACCAGATCCGCACCGTTCCGGTGGTACCGCGACAGCCCACCCTCACCGGTGTTCTGCAGGCAGTCCGCCGCTGTGGCACCGCGATTCAAGGCGGTGATCGCCGCCGACGACAGCGAGCCGAAACTCATGGCCGAGATGTTGACGAGTGAGTGCGGACGAAAGGCCTTGGCCCGGCCGCGTGCCGCCCCCAGAACCTTGGCCGACGGGAGCTGAAGTGTGTCACCACCCCCGGGGACGGCCGACGGGGCGATGTCGGAGAACGTGCGGTGCTTGATGATGGTGTAGCCGTCGGTGAACTCGATGTCGTTGTCCGTGCCGAAGCCGAACGTGTTGGTTTCCTTCTTCGACGACGCGTACACCCAGCGACGCTGATCGCGGGTGAAGGGACGCTCCTCGTCGTTATTGGTCGTGATGTACTGCCGAAGCTCCGGCCCGAGCGACTCCAGCAGATATCTGCCGTGGCCCAGGACGGGAAAATTGCGCAGCAGAGCGTGCCGCCGCTGGAGCAGGTCATACGAGGCCACGGCGGCCAGCGCGGCGGCCGGGATCCCGAGGGCGTTCGACCACTTCATGAAGCCACCGTACGTCGCGGTCTGGGGGCTCCGTTGGCGATTTCGGTGTGGTCGCCGGCTTCCGGTGCCACGCTTGACGGTATGAACCCTATTCGCCCCAGGAGTGATCGATACAGGAGTGATCGATAATGGCCCGGCCGGTTCGCGTCGTCGTTCTCGGAGCGGGCTCGTGGGGAACCACGGTGGCCGGACTGGCGGCGCGGAACACACCGACCCTCTTGTGGGCGCGGAGCTCGGACACCGCCGACGAGATCAACACCGTCCACAGGAACTCCCGGTACCTCGGTGACCGCGTCCTCCCCGACTCGATGCGCGCGACCGCCGACCTCGTCGAGGCAGCGCAGGAGGCAGACGTCCTCGTCGTCGGGGTGCCCTCACATGCCGTCCGCGGCACCCTCTCGCAGATCGCCAACGAGGTGCGCGCGTGGGTACCGGTGCTGTCGCTGGCCAAGGGACTCGAGCCCGGCACCCGGCTGCGTCCCACCGAGGTGATCGCGGAATGCCTCCCCGGCCATCCCGTCGGGCTCCTCGCGGGGCCGAACATCGCTCGGGAGATCGTCGACGGACTTGCCGCGGCTTCCGTCGTGGCCACCCAGGACGTTCGAGTAGCCACCGCCCTGCAGCCACTGTTCGCGTCCCCCGTCTTCCGCGTCTACCGCAACACCGACGTGCTCGGGTGCGAGCTCGGTGGCGTGCTCAAGAACATCGTGGCCATCGCGTCGGGCATGGCCGACGGACTCGACGTCGGCGACAACACGCGGGCCATGGTGCTCGCCCGAGGACTGGCCGAGATGACGAGGCTCGGCGAGGCGATGGGCGCCAACCCACGAACCTTCGCCGGCCTCACCGGTGTCGGTGACCTGATCGCGACGTGCATGAGCCCCAGTTCCCGTAACCGCCGGGTGGGCGAAGCGCTGGCCCGCGGGCTGACCGTGGAGGAGGCCGTCGCCCAACTCGGTCAGGTCGCGGAGGGTGTCAAGACCGCACCGACCGTCATGGAACTCGCCCGTGACCACGGCGTGGACATGCCTATCGCCGCTGAGGTGGAAGCCGTGGTGGCGGGGCGACAGACGGCGGAAGGTGCCTACCGCGGCCTGCGCAAGGTCGCGGCGGGCAGCGAGCACGAGGTCGCGTAACGAGCGGGGCCGGCGATCACGCCCCGACCGGACGGAGGATCCACCAGCCCCCGAGCAGGAGACATCCGATGTTGACCAGCAGGAAGAGACCCACCCAGACGATGCCGGGAACACGGGTGAGCCGCGCCAGCTGATCGGCGTCGGAGTCGGGGGCGGCCCGCCGTGCCCGACTCCGCTGTAGTTCGATGACCGGCCGCGGTGACGCCACCAGCATGAAGAACGTGATCAGGTAGGCAGCCGCCACTTGCTGCTGCTCCGTGCCGAGCCAGACCAATCCGAACAGCAGGGCTCCGACGACGGTGAGGGAGAACAGCCCGTAGAGGTTCCGAACCAGGATCAGCATGGCGGCGAGTGCCACCACGCCGATCCAGAGCACCGCGACGGCATGGCGGGTCCCGAGCACCCAGGCTGCGCCGAGGCCGAGGACCGCGGGACCCACATACCCCGCAAAGGTCATGAGAACGACACCGAGTCCCGTGGGCTTGCCCGACGAGATCGCGACCCCGGACGTATCCGAGTGCAGCCGGACACCTTTCAGTCGTCTACCGAAAAGCAGCGCGACCACGAGGTGCGCACCCTCGTGGATGATCGTCACCACGTTGCGCGTGATGCGCCAGGCGTGGGGCTCGAGAACGAGCACCACCGCGACCACTGCTACCACTTGGACGATCCATGTCGCCGGGGTGGGGCTGATCGCGCTCACGCGCTCCCACAGCGATCGAATACCGTCTACACCCGCCGCGTCGTATGCGGCGGCCCCGCTCACCTGAGTCATCGGCGCCGAGTGTACGGAGGAGCGGCGTTGCCCGAGGAGCAGGATCGTTCGCAAGCCTACGGTCACGAGTAGGTAAACATGCGGAGAGCTGCCGTAGCGCTGGCCTAGGCTCGATAGTTACCCGCGATCGACCCGGCGGGTACGAGTGCGGATGGATCGGGGTGTCCAGATGCGGATCGCGGATGTATTGCGGAGCAAGGGTACGGCGGTAGCGACGGTCGACGCCGATACGTCGGTGAGCAGCGTCGTCGACGAGCTCGCCCAGCACAATGTCGGCGCGCTGGTGGTGCTGGAGAAGGGCTCGCTGGTCGGCATCGTGACCGAGCGCGACGTCGTGCGCAAGATTCACGAGCGTGGACCCGACGTGCTGAAGGCACGGGTCGCGGACATCATGAGCACCTCGGTGTTCACCTGCCTGCCCACCGACAGTGTGGACAGCCTCGCCGAGACCATGACCGAGCGCCGGATCCGGCATCTGCCCGTGGTGGTGGAGGGGCAGCTCGTCGGCATCGTCAGCATCGGTGACGTGGTGAAGAGCCGGATCGGCGAGCTGCAGAGCGAACGCGACCAGCTCGAGCACTACATCGATCAGGGCTGAACTCCACGACTCCCGCTAGCGTCGTATTCGACTCTCTAGCGATGAGCCTAGAAAGCGATAGATTGCGCTACCGATCTCTCAGTCGCTCTGGCCGCGCAGATACCGGCCGAAATGCGGGACGGTGAACCCGATGGATCCACGCTCGGCCGAATAGATCAAGCCCTTCTTGATCAGGCCGTCCCGGGCGGGTGACAACGAGGCCGGCTTACGACCGAGTTCGGCGGCGATCGCTGCTGTCGCGACGGGGCCGTCGTCGCCCGCGAGATCCGCCATCGCCCGCATGTACTCGCGTTCGGCGGGGGTCGCGCGCTCGTAGCGGGAACCGAAGAACCCCACGGCGAGTTCCTCTTCCGCGGTCGGTGCCGCCACCCGCACGTCTTCCTCGGTGATCGGACTGGCCGCAGCCACATCCCAGGTGGCCTTCCCGTACGCCTGCACGAAATAGGGATAACCGTCGGCGGCCGCATACAACGCATCCAAAGCCTCATCGGCGAACTTCACATCTTCCCGCTCTGCGGGCGCGATGAGCGCGCGATCCGCCGACGGCCGGTCCAGCCGGTCGATGCGGTGGTAACTGAAGAGCCGTTCCGAGTAACTCTTCGATGCCGACAACACCGCAGGCAGGTGCGGGAGACCGGCACCGACCACGATGAGCGGCGCCGCGTCCTGGCTGAGCTCGTGGCACGCGCCGCAGATCGCGGAGACGTCCGCGGCACCGAGGTCCTGCATCTCGTCGATGAACAGCGCGATCCCGACGCCCACATCTCGCGCCAGCGAGGAGGCGTCGAGCAACAACTCCACCAGATCGATCTCGATGTCTCCCGAATCCGCCCGACCCTTCACGGCCGGGGCGTCGATCCCGGGTTGCCATCTCTCCCGCATGCCCTTGTCCGCCGTCGCCCGCAACGCAAACGACTTCAGAACGCCCAGGAACTCCTCGACCCGATCGGGGTTGCGGTGTGCCCCCGCGATCTCGCGCACTGCCATGTGCAGCGCCGACGACAACGGTCGGCGCACGTCCTGGTCGGGTCGGGCCTCGATCTTGCCGGTTCCCCAGCTTCGGGAGATGGCCGCCGACCGCAGATGATTGAGCAGCACCGTCTTTCCGACTCCGCGGAGGCCGGTGAGCACCACACTGCGTTCCGGACGGCCGCGGGCGATCCGCTCGAGCACCACGTCGAACGCGTCGAGCTGTCGACTTCGGCCCGCGAGCTCCGGTGGACGCTGGCCTGCGCCGGGGGCGTAGGGATTACGGACGGGGTCCATGGCCTCGAAGGTAACAACCTCGATAGCCGAATCTGCGGACATCTAGCGCGTGTCCTAGATCCCACTATGAAGTCCACGACGCGCACGAGGGGGTGGGTGTTCGTCACCCTTCGGTGCCTATCGACGGGCGCCCGTTCCGCCGAGGCTGGAAGCAGTCACACGGAACGGGAGAACACCATGATCGAGACGGACGTCAGAGCGCAGCTCGAGCGCCTCGCACCCCTCGCCGCCGTCGGGGACGAGGAGGCTGTGGAAGAGATTCTCCGCATCGCCCACCCGGTGGTGCATCGCTACTGCACGTCCCGACTCGAATCGGTGGAACACCCGCACGCCTCGGCCGACGACGTCACCCAAGACGTCTCCCTCGCATTGATGAGCGCACTGCGCACCTACCGCGACGAAGGTAAATCCCTGTTGTCGTTCATCTTCGGTATCGCCGCACACAAGGTGTCCGATGCCCGTCGGCGTGCCAATCGCCTGTCGGTGCCCACCGCACGCTCGGCCACCGCGCATCACACGGTGGCTATCGACGAGGGGCCCGAGCACCACGTGCTGCGCACCGAACTTCGGGGGGAGATGGACGAACTGGTGCAGACGCTCCCGGTCCGGCACCAGCAGATCGTGTTCATGCGCATCGTGGTCGGGATGTCCGCCGAACAGACGGCTCGCGTACTCGACACCACGCCCGGGGCCATTCGCGTCGCCCAGCACCGCGCGCTCGCCCACCTGCGGTCCCGGATCCACGCGTCACATTCCCTCTCCAGCTGACCTGACCGCCGAGGTGTGATCGCACCATTGCCATTCGCCGGACCGAGTGGTCCGATGTAACGATGAGCGCAGCCGACACAGTTTTGCTCGCGATCGGAACCAAGAAGGGCCTCTGGCTGGCCACCAGCCGAAACCGCACCACGTGGTCGTTTTCGGGCCCACACTTCTTGATGCACGAAATCCCCAGCATCGGCATCGACACCCGCGCGGGCCGCACCCGCATTCTCGTGGGGGTCCGGTCGGAGCACTGGGGACCGACCGTCGCCCATTCCGACGATCTGGGCGCCACATGGGTCGAACCCGACCACGGGGCGATCCGATTCGGTGACACCGACGACGCCGCGCTCGAGCGGATCTGGCAACTCCAACCGGACAGCGAAGACCGGCCCGGTGTCGTATGGGCGGGCTGTGAACCGATTTCGGTGTGGCGATCCCTGGACAACGGCGAGCACTTCGAACTCGAGCGCGTACTGTGGGACCACCCGCACCGGTCGCAGTGGGGTGCCGGGTTCGGCGGCGCTGCAGCTCATTCCGTGGTTCCGCATCCCCGCGACCCGGACACGGTGCACGTCGCCATGAGCACGGGCGGCGTCTACCGCACCACCGACGGCGGCCGCACCTGGCAGCCGCGCAATGCGGGCATCTCGGCGGGCTTCCTGCCGGATCCGAATCCGGAGTTCGGGCAATGCGTCCACAAGATCGCCCGTGACGCGGTGACCGAGAATCGGCTGTACGCGCAGAACCATCACGGCGTGTACCGATCCGACGACAACGGCGACACGTGGAAGTCGATTGCCGACGGGTTGCCGTCGGACTTCGGTTTCGTCATGCTCACCCACCCGTCTCGCGAGGGCACGGTGTGGGTGGTGCCGATCGAGGCGGACGCCGAACGGATCCCACCGGACGGCCGCCTCGCCGTGTACCGCAGCGAGGATGCCGGCAACACCTGGACCCGGCTCGACCGCGGCTTACCCGAACGCGAGTACAACGTGGTGCTGCGTGACGCCGCCTCCGTCGACACCGCCGACCCCGCGGGAGTGTATTTCGGTACGCGCGGCGGTGCCGTGTATGCGAGCGCCGACGAGGGCGCCACGTTCACCGAGGTGGTCGGACACCTTCCCGACGTCCTCTGTGTGCGCGCGGCGGTGGTGGCCGCGCCGTGACCGGGGCGGTGTCCGTTCGGGTTCCGCGCGCCCTCGCCTCGATCGTGGGCGGTGAACGCACCCTCGACGTGGTTCTCGACTCCGTGGCGACAGTGGCTGCCGTCCTCGACGTTCTCGCCGAGAGGTACCCGGTGCTCGGCAGGCGCATTCGTGACGAGACCGGCGCCCTGCGCCGGTACGTCAACGTCTACGTGGACGGAGAGGACGTTCGCCTACTGAGCGGCGTTAGCACCGAAGTGGCGCCCGGACAGGAAATACAGATTCTGCAGTCGGTCGCCGGCGGCTGACACCCACCGCGCGTGCACGTCGTTCTGGCCCGCCGTCGACATCAGCACCCGAGGTCGAGCGCCACCGCACGGGTGGGGGCGCCGTCCGAGCCCTCGATGGTGATCGGCAACAGGCTGACGAAGGGGTCGGGGAAGTCGATGAGGTCGAGGCGGCACAGGTTCTCGCCGATCACTCCCCCGGCAGCGGCGATCAGGTGGTGCACCGGATATCCGTTGTCGGCCTGTCCGTCGGCCGGCGTCTCGTCGACACTCGGTGCGTCGACGCAGAATGTCCGCACCCCCCGATCGAGCAGTAGTTCGCAGGCATCGGGATCGAGGTAGGGATGCGTGTAATAGGCGTCGCTGCCGTAATAACGCGACCATCCGGTATGGAACAGGGCGATGTCACCGGGCCGTAGGCGTTCGGCAGCGGCCCGGATCGCATCAACGGTAATACGTTCGCGCGCACCGAGATCGCGGACGTCGAACAACACTCCGCGGCCGACGAACAGCTCCGGCGGCAGGGCGTCGACGGTGGCGCCGGTCGCATCCATGTGGGCGGGCGCATCTACATGGGTGCCGGATTGCGATCCGAAGCGGACACCCATGACGTTGTAGCCATCGCGTTCGATCGTGCGGTGCGGCGTCAGCATCGGCACCGGATCACCGGGATACACCGGCATTCCGGGACCGATCGTGTGGGAAAGGTCCACTATTCTCCGCACGTGTGGCATCGTTCGATTGTCCACGGTTCGCGGGCATGTGCACGCTGTGGCGGCGGCACGGCCCTGCGCGCCACGATATGCTCGACGACGAGCAAAGAGGTGGTTGCATGCCCGCGCGGTTGCTGACGCCACAACGTCAGGTCGAGGCCGACGATGGCCGAATTTGATCCGCTCGCGACTCAGCGTGGCGCTGCGCCCACGCTCGCAGCCGAACTCTCCGCAGTCGGGCTCGAGGATGCCGTAGAAATCGGCCGCGGCGGGTTCGGTGTGGTCTACCGCTGCGTGCAACCCCAGCTCGACCGGACCGTCGCCGTGAAGGTGCTCACCGCGGAACTCGACGCGGAGAACCTCGAACGATTCTTGCGGGAACAACGCGCGATGGGCAGATTGAGCGGACACCCGCACATCGTCAACATCATGCAGGTCGGCGCTACGGACAGCGGCAAACCCTTCATCGTGATGCAATTTCATCCCCACGACTCGCTCGACATGCAGATCCGCAGAAGGGGTCCCGTGCCGTGGAGCGAGGCGCTCCGAATCGGCGTCAAACTCGCCGGCGCCCTGGAGACCGCCCACAGGGTGGGGATACTCCACCGCGACGTGAAGCCCGGCAACATCCTCCTCACCGAATACGGCGAGCCGCAGCTCACCGACTTTGGCATCGCACGGATGTCCGGGGCTTTCGAGACGTCGGCCGGCACAGTCACGGGATCACCGGCGTTCACCTCGCCCGAAGTGCTGTCGGGACGGGCACCGACCGCGGCGTCCGACGTGTACAGCCTGGGCGCCACGCTGTTCAGCGCCATCACCGGTCATGCCGCATTCGAGCGGCACCACGGCGAGGAGGTGATCGCCCAGTTCCTGCGGATCACCACCCAGCCCGTGCCCGATCTGCGCCAGGAAGGCTTTCCCGACGACGTGAGCGACGTGATCCAGCGGGCGATGTCCGGTAACCCCGAGGAGCGTCCGGCCTCCGCCGCCGCGTTCGGAGACGAACTCCGCGACATCGAACGCCGTCACGGGCTGCCCGTCGACGAGATGGCGATGCCCGTCGACAAGGGCATCGTCGTCGTCCATCCCGCCGATGCCGCGCCGTCCGGCACCACAACCGGTGACACCCCTCGTTCCACCACCGGCAGGCGACGGGACACCTCGACGCCTCCGCCGACGCCGGCTACCCGGTTCCGGCCGCCGGTGCCCACCCGGCGACTGGTGGAGCGTGCACGCCTCATCGACTTGTTGCGGGCCGGCCGTCGCCGGCTACTCACAGTCATCCACGGCCCGACCGGTTTCGGGAAGAGCACCCTGGCTGTGCAGTGGCGTGATGTCCTGACCGCGGACGGTGTGGCCGTCGCATGGCTGACCGTCGACAACGACGACGACAACGTGGTCTGGTTCGTCGCGCACCTCATCGAGGCGATCCGGCACGTGCGGCCGAGTTTGGCCGAGGAACTCGGTCAGGTTCTCGAGGAGCACGACAACGAGGCCGAACGGTACGTACTCACGTCCCTCGTCAACCAGATCCACTCGAGCGGTGAACGCGTCGCGCTGATCATCGACGACTGGCAACGGGTGTCCGATCCGGCGACGATCGCCGCCCTGGAGTTCCTCCTCGACAACGGGTGTCACCACCTGCAGGTGATCGTCGCGAGCCGAACCCGGGCGGGCCTGCCGATGAGCCGGATGAGAGTCAAGGACGAACTGGTCGAAATCGATTATGCCGAACTCCGTTTCGACAACGGTGAGGCGCGAGAGTTCCTCGTCGACCTCGGTGGCCTGGCCCTCGAGAACGACGACGTCACCGAACTCCGAGATTCCACCGACGGCTGGGTGGCGGCGCTGCAGCTGGCCTCGTTGTCGTTGCGGGGCCGATCCGATCCCGGGGAACTCATCGCCGGGCTGTCGGGACGGCATCATGCGATCGGTGAATTCCTCGCCGAGAACGTCCTCGACACCCTCGAACCGGCGATGCTCGACTTTCTGCTCGCCACGTCGATCACCGACCGCATCTGTGGACGCCTCGCCTGCACCCTCGCAGACACGGCGCGGGGGCAGGCCATGCTCGAGGAGGCGGAGGACCGGGATCTGTTCCTCCGTCACATCGACGACGAGCGGACGTGGTTTCGCTACCACACCCTCTTCGCCGAATTTCTCCGCAGGAGGCTCGAACGCGATCAGCCCGAACGTCTTCGGGAACTTCATCGGGCAGCGTCGAATTGGTTCTGCACCCACGGACTGCTCCGGGAGGCTGTCGATCATGCTCTGGCGGCCGGTGACGAACAACGGGCCGTCGAGTTGGTGGAGGCCGACGGGTTGTCGCTCTTCGAGCATTCGCAGACTGCGACGCTGCTCTCCCTGGTCGGCAAGCTCCCGCCGCGGTTGGTGCAGCGCAGTGCCCGACTGCAGATCACCGTTGCCTGGGCAGACATGATGTTGAGCCGCATGGAACCGGCGCGGCGGGCACTTGAACTGGCCGAGCGTGCCCTCGAAGACAGCGCACTCGACCCGGGGGACATCGCGGATCTCCGCGCCGAGATCGGTGCGGTTCGTGGGGTCGGGGAACTGCGCGCCGACCGGATCGACGACATCGACGAACTCGTCGCCGAGAGCCTCGCCCAGCCGGAATCATTGCACCCCTGGGTGGTGTCGGCCGCTTCCAACGTCGCCACCTTCGCCGCAGTGTATCGATTCGACTTCGCCGAAGCGCGACGGCTGCAGGAACGCGCCCAACCCTATTACCAGCGGAACAAGGGACCGCACAACATGGTTCACGGTGAATGCTACGTCGGCATCTGCGCGCAGGAAGAACTCGACGTCGACGAGGCCGAGAAGCGCTTCCGCAAGGCAAGGGGTGGCGCGCGGAAAGCCGGCGGAGTGCACGCGCCCTCGGGCCGGCTCGCGGGTTCCCTTCTCGGCGAGCTCCTCTACGAGCGGGGCGAACTCGACGAGGCGGAGCAGCTACTCGACGACGGGTACCGCCTCGGCGCGGAAAGCGGCGGCGTGGACTTCAAGATCGCCCGGTACGTCACTGGGGCCCATATCAAGGCACTCCGTAATGACCGCGACGAAGCCGCCCGCAGGCTGCACGAAGGCTACGAAATCGCCACTGCGCATCGACTTCCGCGCCTGAAGGCCCGCGTGGAGAACGAACGCCGAAGATTGGGGATCTCCGCCCATCCCGCACTCGGAGCAGCCACACCGATCACCTATGCAGAGCGGCGCCGACCGGTGCACGGGCTGAACTCGATCACAGCGCAGGTAGAAGAAGCCACCGCCATCCGTCTCCTCCTCGCCACCCGATCCCAGGAGAACATCGAGCTGGCCTGCACATGGGCGCACGAGTGGACCGGCAGGCTGGAGGGCAGCGGACGCCGACGGGCGCTGCTCCTGGCCGATCGACTGCTGGTGGCATGCCTTGCCGCGGCGGGCCGCGAAGACGAGGCCAAGAAAGTACTCGCTTCCGTGGCGTCCATCTGCGCCGTCCGGGGCCTTCGCCGCATTCTCCCCGACGGTGGACCGCTCGTCGTCGCCCTCTCGGCGGATCTGCGGGCAGATCAACTGGCCGGCGACTGGCAGCCGGAGTGGCCTGCCGTCCCACCCGAATTCCTCGAACAGATCCAGGCGTCGACTGCCCCGTACACCTTGTGAGTGGATCATTCATCGCGGAGCAGCCACTGACCGAGGCAGTGACGGCGTGTCGATGGATTCGATCGACACGGGTCGCGCAAATCGTGCCCAACTGCAACACACACTCCGGCGACTTCCAAGGTGCGCTCGCCCGTGACGTTGTTCGGTGAGCGTAACGCGGTCACGCTGTTCTGCTCATAGCACCTCGGCGACTGCCGTAGCGTGGCCCGCGCCAATGCTGACGCGGGCCACCTGCACTATGTGCGTCTCACTACCTCGTCATGTACAACTTCGTCACGTCGGGCTGCATTTGCCCGAGCGGATCACTCTGCATAGGCAAGTCCCCGATCCGGCTCTTGTTGTAGCCACCGTTATCCAGGATGAAGATCGTGTTCACGGTCAGCGCAGAATCCTTGAATGCAACCTCCTGGCACTCCACCGCCTTGGCAACGAACTCGTCACTCGCCGGGTCCAGCGCGGCCAGAGCCTCGGCACACTCGTCCAGCGCGGGCACCGGGTACGAGCAAGCGTTGGAGACGGCGTCACTGGTCAACAAGCGGAAGAACGTTCCCGGGATCCCCCGGAGCATGGGCACTCCCGCCACCTCTCCGTTCGCTCCCTTTGCTTGATACCACTGCTCATTGAGGTCAGTTGCGGCGGTGAGCTGAAGGTCAACGCCGATCTCCTTCCATTGGGCCTGCAGAATCTCGAAGTGCTTGGACTCGTTCGGCATAACGACGGCCTTGAGATTCAGGCCGTTGGCATAGCCGGCGTCCGACAGAAGGTCCTTGGCTTTCTGAACGTCGTAAGGGTAGGCGTTTGCGAGGTCCTCCGCGAACAACCGGTGACCACTCGGCACGAGACCCACAGCCGCCTCACTCTTCCCGCCCGTGTACAGCTCGTTGACCCTGTCACGGTCCGTACCGTAGTTGAGGGCCTGACGCACCCTGAGGTCGCCGAGCGGCCCGCCCTCTCGCATGCAGAACAATGCAGAGTCCGTGCCCGGGAGGCGGTTGGAATAGCCCTGTAAGGCTCCACCCAACGCGGACGCATCAGATTCCGAGACCAGGTTGAGACCGGCGACGAAATCGATGGTGCCGCCGCGCAGCCCGTTCATCCCGGCTGCCCCGTCGCCGATGTGCCGATATTCGATGCCCGCCAACTTAACGTTGTCCGCATTCCAGTACAAGTCGTTCTTGACCATTCGCACTCTGGCACCCGGCTCGAACGATTCCAGCTTGAATGGACCCGCAGTGATGATGTCCCCGTTGTGATTGCCTGGCGCGCTGATGGTTTTCGGCGACACTGGGGTGGTCTCGGCGTCCGCCAACAGTGGGTAGAACAATGCCATTCTCGGCTCGGTCAGCTGAATGGTGAACTTGGTAGGCGAGTCTATTGTCATCGAGTTGACAAGTTTGAGTTCCGACAAGCGCAACCCCGGGGGCTGAGCCTCGATGGTGCGCTTGATGCTGTTTATGGCGGCCTGCGCGTCCAGTGTCTCACCGTTACTGAACTTCAGGTCGGGGCGCATGGTCACGCTGACCGTCGTAGGGTTGGCGACAGTAACTTCCTCTGCAAGATCCATGACGTACTCGCCGTTTTCGTCAATCTTCAGCCACGAGTTCGTCACCGGATAAACGTATCCGTACCAACCGGGACCGATGGTGGCTGGATCGAAGCTGATGCCTCCCTGAAATGTCAGGTCGACACCCCGGACGAACACTCCGTCGGGATCGTACTCCCCGCTGGAGCTTGCGTTGCCGCCGGATCCGCACGCGGACAACAACATGGCGAAACTTAAGAGCAGCCCGATCCCTAGGGCGGTGATATGACGTCTCATCCTTGCTGACCTCCTGGTAAGAGAAAAATTCATAGCGGCGAAAGCTGGGGTCCGAAGCCGTGATATGTCACATTGATTTATCGGCCCGGAGCCCTGGTTGGGAACTGCGATGCTGGCAACAGGTTACGGTGGGTTCAATCTGCGGCGCCGGAGTGGCGGATTTCCGATGACCAGGCCGCTCGAGTGTTTGATCAATATTCTTGGATGTCAGCTGATTTCGCATTCCTGGGGCGGTGGTCATGTGAGTGATGACTCGGCTCGTGACCCTCTGACCTGCGAGTGAACACCCGTATTCCTATGCCCGCCCGGAGCTGGATTCCGACTGCGGCATGGGGAGGTCGGTGACAGATCGCCCAGCGAGTTGAGGGCCATGTGTGTGCAGATGGCAGCGTGCCATCACACCGGCGGGCCCGACATACTCCTCCGGCTCGACTGTCCGACAAATTTCCATGACATGAGCACAACGGGTATGGAATCGGCAGCCCTGAGGCGGGTTCGCAGGCGAGGGAATCTCGCCTTTCAGCTCGATCCGCTCCCGAGCCCGCTGCACCACGGGATCGGCTACCGGGATCGCGGAGAGCAGTGCCTGCGTGTATGGATGACGAGGACGGGTGTAAACCTCCTCTGCGGCCCCGTATTCCACCACTTGTCCCAGGTACATGACTGCGATCTCGTGACTGACGTGTCGCACAACGGCCAGGTCGTGTGCGATGAAGAGATACGCGACATGTCGGTCGCGTTGAAGATCGGTGAGTAGATTGATGACGTCCGCCTGCGTGGAAACGTCGAGTGCGCTGACCGGCTCGTCGAGCACCAGCAGCTTGGGCCCACAGGCCAAAGCACGCGCGATGGCCACCCTCTGCAACTGTCCACCCGAGAGCTCCTGTGGATAGCGCTGCCCATGAGACGGTTGCAGGCCGACGGTTGCCAGTAGTTCAGCGACTCGATTTTGATGCGCGGACCGGGGGAGTAATTGGTGGGTCCGCAACGGCTCTGCGACGCTGGACCCCACGGTGGCCATGGGATCAAAGGACGAGTAGGGATCCTGGAAGACAACTTGCATCTGACGCCGCAATGCACGTAGCGCCGCACCGCGGAGGGAAGTGATCTCCTTCCCGTCAAACATGACATGGCCATTCGTGGGCGCATCCAGCCGCAGGGCCAACCGACCAAGGGTGGATTTTCCCGAACCGGACTCTCCTACCAGCCCCAGCGTTCGCCCTGGTCTGAGCGACAAGCTGACGCCGGCAACGGCCGTCACGTGCCGGGTACCTCGCCCCATAAGGTTCTTGTCGACGGTAAAGGTTTTTCGCACATCGTGAAGTTCGAGGACGTTGTCATTCATGAGGAGACGACCTCCAGCAGCTCGTCGGAGCGGATACAGCGGACTTGGTGCGCAGGTTCCGGTTGCGTCAACTGCATGGGTCGATCGCACTCGACACGGCTGTGTGGACAGCGCGGCGCGAATCGGCACCCCTCTGGGAACGCGGAGGGCAGCGGCACCGTTCCGGGGATTGCGGTGAGCCTTTCCCCACGCCCGGCCAGCTGGGGCATCGCCTTCATCAGTGCTTGGGTGTACACGTGCCTGGGCTGCCGAAAGAGCTCGTCAACCGGTGCCTGCTCCACGACTTGACCGGCGTACATCACCACCACCCGATCACAGATGTCCGCCACGACCCCGAGGTCATGGGTCACGAGGATCATCGACATGCCAAGCTCTCGTTGCAGCGAGCGCAACAGATCGAGCACTTCTGCCTGGATGGTCACGTCCAGGGCTGTGGTTGGTTCGTCTGCGATCAACAATCGCGGTTCGCACGCTAGAGCTTGGGCGATCATCACTCGCTGCCGCATGCCGCCAGAGAGCTGGTGAGGGTACTGGTCAAGGCGCACATGCGGATCGGAGATGCCGACCATGTCGAGCAATTCAACTGAGCGGGTCTTGGCCGCACTCGCGGTCAGGTCGGTGTGGAGTCGCACGGTTTCAGTCAGTTGATTGCCGATGGTGAATGCGGGGTTGAGGCTCGACATCGGGTCCTGGAAAATCATCGAGATGTCCTTGCCGCGGACCGCCCGTAATTCCTTGGCCGACATCGAAGTGAGGTCGCGGCCGTCGAAAATCACCGATCCGCGCTCGATCCATCCCGGCGGCGTGGGAACCAGCCGCATGATGCCGAGCGATGTCATGGACTTGCCGCATCCACTCTCGCCGACCAGCCCCACGATCTCGCCCGGCTCGATATCGAAGCTCACGCCGTCAACCACGGTGACCGCTCCCGATTCCGTAGCGAAGCGGATCTCGAGATCACGGACGGAGAGCACCGCACTCGACGACGGCTGCTTGGTGGCTATCCGGTTCTCCTTGACGGACGTGACCCCCAGCCCCGCCTTCCGTCGGATGGCGCGAGGCGCCTTCACTGGTTGGTGGCCCAGGGAGTCGCGCAGCCCATCTCCGATGACGTTCCAGGCGAGGACTGTCAGGGCGATCGCAATTCCGGGCGCCAGCATCTGCCACGGGTGGGCGAAGATCGCATCGTATGCGCGTCGCAGCATCTGACCCCAGCTGGGATCGGGTGGCTGCACACCCAGCCCGACGAAGCTCAGCGATGCTTCGGCCAGTAGCGCGGCGCCGAGGAGCACGGTGACCTGGACGATCAAGGGTGACGCCAGGTTCGGCAGAATTCTGCGCATCAGGATGGTGTGGGTGCGGGTTCCGATCGCACGTGAGGCTTCGACGAACGTCTCCTCCTTGACCGCAAGCGTCTGGGCACGAATTAGGCGGGTGAGTCCGGGGACGAAGATGACCGCGATGGCGATTGTCGTGCTTCCCAGACTCGCGCCGAGCATTGCGGCGATGGCGATCGCGAAGACCAGCGGAGGGAAGCTGGAGAGCGCGTCCATCGCGCGCATGACGCTGTAGTCGAATTTCTTGCCCACGTATCCAGCCGTCAAACCCAGAGCGAGCGCGATGATTAGAGCCAGACCCACGATCGTGAACGCTGCCTGCAGGGCAACCTGCGATGCGTACACCAGTCGGCTGAAGACATCGCGCCCGAGTTCGTCGGTGCCCAAGAGATGGTCCGATGACGGACCCAGGAATGGAACGGAGTCTTGGGTCGCTGGATCGTGGGGGGCGATGAGGGGGGCGAATATGGAACAGGCAACGATCACGATCAGCCAGGCAAGGCCAAGCATCGCCGCGTTGTTCTTCCTGAATCGTCGCATGGCCTTCGCGAGTGGCCCCGACGAACCGCGGCTGCCACGTTCGGCCGGCGGTGCTGCAATGGCGTCCGTAACGTCGACGACTTCACGTGTCTGACCCATCAAGAGGCACGCACCTTCGGGTTGAGGAAACTGTAGGCGATATCGACCAGGAGCATGAGCAGCACCTGGATGAGGGCAAAGAAGACCACGATGCCCTGAATCATTGGCAAGTCGGAGTCGAGGACGGCCTGCAGCAGTCGGGTGCCGAGACCGGGAATACTGAAAATCTGCTCGACCAACACGGAGCCTCCGATAAGCGATCCCAAGGTCAGCCCCAGCACCGTAACTGTCGGCATCGCCGCGTTTTTCAAAGCATGCTTGCCGACGACGCGGGCGACTCCCCCACCCTTGCCCCAGGCAGTGCGGACGTAGTGCGATCCCATGACGTCAACCAGCGATGCCCGCAATTGCCGCATGATGATCGCCGCAGGGAGCAGCCCGAGCGCGATGGCCGGCAGCACCAGTGACCGGGCCCAGCCGACGGGGTCTTCACTGAACATCGGGAGACCCCCCGGTGGGAACCAGCCGAGCTGCAAGGACAACCCCGAGATGAGAAGCATTCCTAGCCAGAAATTGGGCACCGCCATACCGATGCTGGAGCCGACCGTTGCGAACCGGTCGCGTGCACTGCCTGGCCGCTTGCCTGCCACAAATCCGGCCACACCGCCGACAACCACACCAAAAGCGATCGCGGCGAGCGCAAGCGTCAGCGTCACCGGGAACCGATCCTGGATCGTTCCGGTCACGGGACGCCGGTCGACCAGCGAGTCACCGAAGTCCAGGACAATCGCGTGACGCAGCCAGTCCCAGTATTGAACCGGCAAGGGTTGGTCCAAACCCAACTCAGCACGAACTTGGGCGATGCGCTCCGGCGTAGCGTTCTCGCCGCCGGCCAACACAGCGGCCGCGTCACCGGGAATAAGCGTCGACAGCATGAAGACGACGAACGACACCAACAACATCACGGGGATTACGGCCCCGAGCCTCCTCAGTATCAGCGCGGCCATTGCGGTCTCCGCTCGGCCGTTTCGCCATGGAGAAAATGGTTGAGCATGCTGGACTCCAGCCTGGAAGTGTAGAAGCGTAATGGGTTCCGAGGCAGGCATCGGTAGCTTTCCCGAACACGGCCTCGTTAGAGCGTAGTGTGCACTACATCACCTTACGCTGTAAAGTGTGAGTTATTCCTCACCGCATTCCCGGGAAGTGGAGGTGCCCGATGAACGGGGGATCCGCTGGCGACGATTAGTCGATGCACTCTTCGAAACTCGAAACTATGCGGGCTCTTGTGGCTTGAAAGTGCATCGATTCCGCGGGTGACGTTGCCGCAGTGCTGCAATGAACGAATCCGGGTGTGAAGTAGGTCGCGGAATCCGCTGGGCGCATACCCGTGGTGCGGCGGGCAACACCTATGTCTTCGTGATCGTGGACCTGGACACCGACGTTCAACGGCTCGGGGGACTACGCTCGACGTCAGACGAGCGAGCTACTCCAGCCGAATATCTCTCCTGCGGTGGATAATCCGCGGACATCAGGGTTGGCCGTACACCCAATTCGTCGATCTGCACGCTCAGGCGCGCATGCGCGCCCGCCCGGTGATGATCACCGTATACGCGGCGTCCCACCTGATCACGGCAGCAGAAGAACTCCGCAACGCCAACCGCATCCGCAACAGGTGCCAGACGCGGTCTCAGGTCGTGCCCTGATGGACGCGGGCAAGCGACCAGCACGATCACTCACGGCCCGCGATCGTGTCGCTTGCCAGGGTGATGGGACCACCTCGTTGCCACGAACATGGGACCACCCGAATGTGTCATCGAGCATCGACCTGGCCTTCTGCTGTCAATCGGGACACGGCCGGATCGGGTGCGTAGACGGTAGGACGGGCCCTCGACGACGAGGTGGTCGGTGCACGGCCCCAACTCTGGCACAGCACCGACCACCTGGTCGAGACCCTCACTCGACATTTACTGCCGCAGCGAGGTTTCGAAGAAATCCCGAGGTTGTTCAGACCTTCGCGTGGGTCTTCAGGGCGGCGAGGATGTCCTGCACACGCTCTTTGGCGTCACCGAACAGCATCTGGGTGTTGTCCCGGAAGAATAGGGGGTTCTGCACGCCCGCGTATCCGGTGGCCATGGATCGCTTGAACACCACGACGTCGGCGGACTCCCAGACCCGCAGCACCGGCATTCCAGCAATGGGGCTGGCAGGGTCTTCGGCGGCGGCCGGATTCACCGTGTCGTTGGCCCCAATGACAAGGACGACGTCCGTGTCGGCGAGATCGTCATTGACTTCGTCCATCTCCAAGACGATGTCGTAGGGCACTTGCGCCTCGGCGAGCAGCACGTTCATGTGTCCGGGCAGCCGCCCCGCCACCGGGTGTACTCCGAACCGGACCTCGACGCCCTGCTCACGCAGGCGACGAGTCAGCTCCGCGACCGGGTACTGAGCCTGCGCGACGGCCATGCCGTAGCCGGGAGTGATGACAACCGATTTGGCGCCCGCCAGCAACTCGGCGACCCCGTCGGCGTTGATCTCCCGGTGCTCACCGGTGACACTCGCCCCGCCGGAGGAGGTGGGTGCTCCGAAGCCGCCGGCGATGACCGAGAGGAACGACCGGTTCATCGCCTTGCACATCACGTAGGACAGGTACGCGCCCGAGGACCCGACGAGTGCGCCGGTGATGATCAGCAGGTCGTTGGCCAACAGGAAACCGGATGCCGCTGCGGCCCAGCCGGAGTAGCTGTTGAGCATCGACACGACCACGGGCATGTCGCCGCCGCCGATCGATGCGACCAGGTGGATTCCCAGGAGCATCGCCAGGATCGTCACCGCGGCGAGCAGCCACAGGGTAGGGCCATTCACGAAGATCACCGTGAGCACGACGAACCCGGCCAGCGCACCGAGGTTGAGCAGATTCTTCCCCGGCAGCTGCAGCGGCATCGACGGGATCCGTGCCGACAACTTCAGGTAGGCGACGATCGAGCCGGTAAATGTCACGGCGCCGATGAACACCCCGATCACCACTTCGGCGTGGTGGATCCCCAGCAGGGACCCGACCAGCTCCGTGTGACCGCTCTCGACTTCGAGGAAGCCGTTCCAGCCCACTAACACCGCGGCAAGGCCGACGAAGCTGTGCATCAGCGCGATCAGCTCCGGCATGCCGGTCATCTCGACGACCCGGGCCCGCCAGAGCCCGATTCCGCTGCCGACCACCAATGCGATCAGGAGCAGGGCGATCCCGAGACCGGACGCCGAGTCGAGTGCGGTGAGCACGCTGGCGACCAGCGCGATCGTCATGCCGACCACACCAAACACCACACCCGAGCGGGAGGTCTCGTGCTTGGACAGTCCCGCGAGACTGACCACGAATAGCAGGGCGGCGATCAGATAGGCCGCCGCAGTCCACGTCGAAACGCTCATACCTATTCTCAGCTCCTCGAGAACATCGACAGCATGCGGCGGGTCACCGCGAAGCCACCGACGATGTTGATGGCGGCCAGCAACACCGCAAACGCGGCCAGCCCGGTGACCAGTTCCCCGCCGGCATTCGCGCCGCCGGTGCCGATCTGCAGGATCGCAGCGACCACGATGATTCCGGAGATGGCGTTGGTGACCGACATCAGAGGGGTGTGCAGGGCGTGATGGACGTTGCCTATCACATAGAAGCCGATCACCACTGTCAGCACGAACACCGTCAGGTGCCCGGCCAGTTCGGGGGGCGCAAATGCGGTGGTCAGGAACAAGACCAGCGCCCCTAAAATCCCCACCGACGCCCGCGCCCACGGTGACGGGGCCTTCTTCAGCTCGGCTTGGGTGTCGACGGCGTGCGGCGCCGCGGCCGGGGCGGCGCTCACCGATACCGGCGGCGGCGGCCAGAGGGTCTCACCCTGGTGGGTGACGGTCAGTCCGCGCTGCACCACGTCCTCGAAGTCGAGCACGATGTGCCCGTCCTTGCCCGGGGTGAGCAGCTTCAGGAGGTTGACCACGTTCGTGCCGTACAACTGCGAGGCCTGCGTGGGAAGTCGGCCGGGTAAGTCGGTGTAGCCGATGATCGTGACCCCGTTGTCGGTCACGACGATTTCACCGGCGACCGTGCCCGCCACGTTGCCGCCCTGCGCGGCCGCCATGTCGACGATCACGCTGCCGGGTCTCATGGACGCGACTTGCTGGGCGTCGAGTAGCCTCGGGGCCGGACGGCCCGGGATCAGGGCGGTTGTGACCACGATGTCGACGTCTGCGGCCTGCTCAGAGTAGATTTCCGATGCGCGTCTGTCGTATTCGTGCGACGTCGCCTTCGCGTAGCCGTCGGCGCTCTTCTCCTGAGCGACCTCGACAGCCAGATATTCGCCGCCCAGCGACTTGACCTGGTCGGCGACCTCGGGCCGCGGGTCGGTGGCTCGCACCACAGCGCCGAGGCTGTTCGCGGTCGCGATCGCGGCCAGCCCGGCCACGCCGGCACCGGCAACGAGCACCTTCGCGGGCGGGACCTTGCCCGCCGCGGTGACCTGACCGGTGAAGAATCGGCCGAAGGCGTGTGCTGCCTCGACCACGGCGCGGTAGCCGGCGATGTTCGCCATCGAGCTGAGCACGTCCATCGACTGCGCCCGCGAGATGCGCGGTACCGCGTCCATCGCCAGTGCGGTGACTCCCCGCTCGGCCAGCGCAGCCAGGCGTTCAGGATCGAGCGCCGGGGCGAGCATCGCGATCAGGACACTGCCGGCACGCAGTGCGGTGATCTCGTCGGGCTGCGGGGCGTTGATCATCACCACGACGTCCGCGTCCCACACAGGACTTGCCGAGATCTCGGCACCAGCGTCGAGGTAGGCGGTGTCGTCGAATCCAGCTCGCTCCCCCGCCCCGGACTCCACGGTCACCGTATAACCGAGGCTTACGATCTTGCGCACCGCCTCCGGAGTGAGAGCGACCCGCGTCTCGGCCTTGACGGTTTCCGCGACCAGCCCGATTCGCATCGGTGATGGGGCGGGAGTTGGCGCCGGGAAGGTGGGCGCTGGTGGACTTTCACTCATTCGTACTCCTTGATCAGCGGCGTGCAGGCGCCACTCGAGCGCGTGCAGTTTGATCTGGGCACTAACCGTTGGTCTGCAGCCCATGCTGGGGAACTCTGCTTCTTGCTTGCATGAAGGGTGATTCAGGTCGCGTACACCGTTGGTGATTTCCCTGGAGGACCCCGCAGGATCGTCAGGCAGGCGAAGTCACCAGCTTTCCGGCGGCACGGCATCGCTGCGGTCCTCAGGCCAGGGCTCGCGCAGATACGAATCACGGTCGATAAACGCCCGACCGGACGGAGGCGTAGGTGTAGCCTCCGTCCGGGATGTTCGCAATTCGCCGTACCGAATATTGTCGGGCACCGCCGAGCGCATTTTGTTCTTCGGAAGCGCTGTCTCGTCGTCGACCAAGACGCCCTTACAACAGTCCGCGCTCACCAACCGCCACGATTCATCGCAAAGCCGGTTCGCAGACCGCGCACGGGACACAGCCCGCCCGACCACTCCGTCGAAGGCGCCGGCTATCGACCAGTCTCCCGCGTGTACACGACGAAACGTTTGACCAAACCGTCGCCGTCGAGCGTCGCGTGGTCGATGGCACTTAAAAAGTACTCGGTCTCGTCGTTGATCTGCGCATCCAACTCGTAGACGCACATGTCGCCCTGCTCGACGAAGCTGGCGAGTCGGAGTCTGGACTTGATGGAGGGCAGGAAATTTTCGTAAAACGAGCTAATTTGTTCCCGTCCTCGCAGCTCGCGCCCCTTCGGAGCGAGAAAGACTGCATCTTCTGCGAACAAGGATGCAAGCCGGTTGTATTGGCCGGCATTGGTGAACTCCACGTATCGTTCGGCGAACGCGCGGGTAGGAGTCGTCATGTTCAGTAAATCCTTCCAGTGTGATTCTATATCGGTTGGTTCATCCTTGATTGGGCCATCTTCCAAGCCTCGGGCTCCATTCCTCGCGCCGGTGCGTAAGTATCCGCCGGCGAGGCCGGGATATGACCAGCAACCTCAAGATGGTGACCGTCACCGATTCGGTCAGCAAAAGTTGCGTCCAGAAAATATGGTGCTGCCCTAGTTGAGCGGCTTGTCGCCCCCAGCAACGGTTGAAAACGCATCGACATCTTGCTGTCTCGACGCGCGTCGTTGCGCTGCGATGTGGCGAGCCCGCAGCATGGACACCACGGCCAGAATTCCGACCCACAGGCCGACAAGGAACGACCCAAGCACAAACAGGCCCGAATTGAGCACCATAGCAAGCCAGAAAGGAGCGACGGCATTTGATACTCGGGTCGTCGAGTGGGCGAAGCCCATTCCACTCGCTCGCACAGAGGTCGGAAACTCCTCGCCGGCTGTCACGTTGGTCAGTGGCGAGTAGCCACCACTCACCGCCATAACAACGAATGCAGAAGCGATTACGACAGACGTCGCATCTGATGCAAAGAAGACTACGATACTGATGCAGGCCAGCGCAGCCATTGCAAACATCATCGTCCACCGCGAAACAAAACGACTGGACAGGTACACAATTGCGCATCCCAGTGGCGCTCCGTACAACGACGCGGCGGTGACCGTGAGCGCTAATGAGGAGTCGAATCCCCGAGCATCAAGAATCGTGGGAAGCCACATGGAGAACGACTGCCCCGCGGTCGAATAGAGCATCAACATCACCGACACCAGAACAAGGGAGACGAGTAGGGGTCCGCGTGTCAGTCGAACCGGTTCCCCACCAGCTATATCTACGGTATCAGGTTCTGCATTCACCGATTCCGTGGCAGTCGAACCTGGAGTGTCCGAGGTGAAAACCTCTTCACAGGTAGCGATTGCCGGCGATTGCGTTGAGGAAACACCCGAGTTTCGTTCCAGCGAGGTCATTGCCGCTTTCGCATCGTCCAGGCGCCCCCGCGTAACCAACCACAGCGGAGATTCGGGGAGCAGTCGCAACGGAATGTACAAGAGGATCGCCAAGGCGCTGATACAAAACACGAGACGCCAGCCCTCAGGCCCGACTGGAATGATGAGTCGAGCCAACGTTGCGAAAACGGCCGAGCCTCCTACACCAATGCCTGCCACAATCGCTGTGCGCGCAGTCCTTCGAGACGGTGGGCTCATCTCAACGAGATAGATCAACGCGACAACGAATAGTGATCCGATTCCGATTCCCGCCAGGAAGCGAAGAATGACCAGTTCAACCGGCGTCTGGATGACCGATTGCGCCAGAGTGAAGAGCGTCGTGATAGCCAATGCCAAACGGAAGAATCGAATTCGACCATATCTGTCCGACAGATAGCCACCGATCGAAGCACCGAGGAAGGACCCGATAAAGGTTGCGGACATCGTGAGAGCGAACATGGTAGTGGTCAGCCCAATAGCATCCCGCAACGTCGGAGCGACGAGCCCAAGCGAGGCACCGTCACCAATATCAAAGAATACGGCTAGGGCAGCGACCACAACCACCATCCTCGATCTACCGCGGGCCGGTAGATTTTCAAGACGTGCGGCGATGTTCTCGTGAACCCGGGTACGCTCTGATGAGTGCACCGGCTCTCCGTCTGAGTGCTTCATTCGTTCGCTCCTGTTCTGGACATCAGCAGTCGCCTGAGACGATCCGCAACGGAGGTGAAAAGAATCTTCGCCACGCGCATGCGGTCCTGCGATGTGAATCTCACATTAGAACTTCAAAAACGCTGACAACTATCCGAAAGGTGGATCCAACTCACGAGCGCCTCCACACTGGCGGTTCAGGGATGACCAACCGATCAACAGGTGAGCCGGAGATCAGACCTTGGCCTTCGTAATGTCGGACTCACCCGGGTAACCGCCGCCTCCAAAGGTGGCATCGAGCGAGTCGTAGTCGATGGCGCCGCCGACCGTCGGGATCGAGTCGACAAACTCTACAAACTTGGGTTTCTTGTAGGAGGCTATGCGTGTCCTGCAGTACTCCCGCAGCTCGCCTTCAGTTACCGTCTCACCGCTCTCCAAAACAACGATCGCCTTGACGGACTGAATGAAAACAGGGTCGGGCACGCCGATGATTGCGGCTGTCTTCACGGCGGGATGGGTCTTCAGACAACCCTCGACCTCCGGTGGGTAGATGTTCTCGGCCGCGGACTTGATTACCCGGACCATCGTGCCCAGAAATGACACGGATCCGTCGGATTCCCGCCGGCCGGCATCTGTCGTTCGCCACCATCCACCGTCGAGGAACCGCGCAGCATTCGTCTCCGAGCGGTTCCAGTACCCGCTGTGGACGGTGTCCCCACGAATCGCGATCTCCCCCATCTCGCCGTCCGGTACCACCGCCCCTGCAGGGTCCACAATTTTCACTTGTGTCC
Organism: Rhodococcus sp. MSC1_016; assembly: GCF_023667485.2. Lineage (NCBI taxonomy): Bacteria > Bacillati > Actinomycetota > Actinomycetes > Mycobacteriales > Nocardiaceae > Rhodococcus > Rhodococcus sp. MSC1_016. The sequence goes on along the minus strand of NZ_JAMOZI020000001.1, from coordinate 6,344,404 downwards.
CCGGGAACGGTCTACCCGCATTGCCGATGCAATCCGGTCCGATTGCTTTCAGGAGGGCCAAGCCGGTCAGCTCTGTCTGTCCGTAGCCGCCCGGGCGCTGTCCCCATCGTGATGTATCGGCAGGCAGGTCGTCACCCCACATCGATCCGAACGCACCCGCTCTCAGCGTGGAGATGTCGAGTCGGGCCTCCATGTTGAGTTGCTTGATCTCCGCAATGGTGGGCGGCATGAGGAAGGCGGAGGTCACTTTCTCATCGGCGATGATTTGCAGGACGTTGACGGCATCGACACGGGGTGTGTAGACGTTGGTCCCGCCCCGCACGTATACCGGCAGAGATTCGAGTTGGAAGTTGGCGGTATGGAACAGCGGACCCGAGTTCAGGAATATCGAATCGTGAGCGGCGCCCGTAACCTCACCGGTCAGCAGTGCCATGGAGATGAGGTTGCGATGGCTCAGCATCGAACCGCGCGGGCGCTCAGTGGTTGCGGCGGTGTAGATCACCAGCAGTGCATCGTCGGGGCTGACATCTGCATTCGGAGGTTGAATTGACGGCGCTGCAGCGACTCTCGCCTCATAGTCGTCCGGCCCGGCGCCGTCGTGTTGAATCCAGATCGCGTCGAACTGCGCGGTCTGCCGGGCGGCCTGTACTGCATCGCCGATCTCTTCCTCTTGCCAAAAGACAACTGACGGCTCGAGATCGTTGATGACGAACGCCATCTCTTCAGCCGGCTGACGCCAGTTCACGGGGCAGATCATTGCTCCCAACCGCCCGGCGGCGGTCAACAACTCGAGGAAACGGAACGACCCCTGCGCCAACCAGAGAATGCGGTCGCCGTGCGAGACACCCGACTGCGCCAGCACGTGTGCCACACGATCGACCCGGAGATCGAACTGCTGCCAGGTGAATCTGGTGGCCCCGTCGACAACAGCCGCGGTCGCGGGATAACTGTGACTGTTCTCCCGGCAGATATCGGAGATCGTCGGTTGATAGACCATGTCACGCTCCTATGAGCTCGACGGGCGTAAACATCGGAAGCGACGCGCCCTCGACGTCGTGGAAGACAACTCGCACCCGCGTGCCAATACTGATGGCTTCTGGTGGGCACCCGACAATATTGGTGAGGTACGTCCAGCCTTCGTCGCCTGTGACGACGCCAAGGACATATGGCGTTTCGAGGTCGGCGGAAAGAGGTCTGTGCACCACAGTGAATGTGGTAATCGTCCCAACACCACGGCATTCGACGTAGGACCAGTCCGTCGAGTCCGTTCCGGGTACACATCGTTCGGGTGGGAAGAAGTACCGACCGGTCCGGTTGCATCGTGGTGTCACGAAGCGGTGGTCCCGCGCGGCTTCCCAGAACTCGGACGACCAAGCGGAAGGCACTGCAGCAAGGCTTCTCAACGCGGTCCCTTTCCGAGGAGTGCGAGCTCGTAGTGACCGGCAGCCGAACCAGCGTTCGCTGCCAGTGCGGTCTCGACGCCCTGAACTTGATGCACCGCGGTACCCCTGATCTGCCGCACACACTCGATCACTTTCAGTGTCATCTGTTGAGTGCCATTCCAAGCATACGAGAGGCATCCTCCGTCGGGATTTACCGGACGAGGTCCGACGATTCCGATCGACTCGGAGGTCACGTAGCGGCCTCCCTCACCCTCAGGGCAGTACCCCAGCACCTCGAGCTGCCGAATGATCTCAAACGAATTCGGGTCGTAGAGACTCAGGACGTCGACGTCATCACGGCTCCGGTCGGCGATGGCGAAGGCACGCTCGGCGGCGGCGGCGCCCAGCCTGCCTACCGCACCGTAGGAGGGAGGCGTGAAATACGGTCCCCCGATGGCTTCCATGGACCCACCAAGTACAGACACCGGTATGTGTGGAAGATCCCGTGCACGTGCCATCGATGTCAGCACGACTGCGGCACCTCCTTCGCCGGAGAGGCACACGTCGAGCCGGTGCAAGGGCGAAGCCACCATGGGCGAGGCCAGAACATCGTCAACGGTGTACGGTCCCCGTCCGAACATGATCGCCTCCGGGTTCGTGTGACCATTGTTCCGGATTGTCGCGGACACACTAGCGAGCTGCTCGGACGTGGTTCCGAAACGATGCATGTGCTCGGCCGCAACCAGGGCGAAGAGAGGGACGACATAGGCCCCCCAGACGTCGGTGAACTCCCCCGGCTCGACTCCTGCGCTGACGGTTGCGCCCGGCCCGAACATCCCCGCCATGCCTCCGCCGACCACCGCGACGTCACACAGGCCGGCGTTGATCGCTGCGGCCGCCTTGAGGACACCCCGCACGCCGGACGTGTCGAGCAGCGAATCGGCAATCCACCGAACGGAGCCACCGAGGGCGCGAGCCCACAAAGAGCCCTCCCCCGGACGACCCCCCGCACCCGGCCATTCCGCGGCGACTCCGTCGACGTCTGATGGCTTCAGGCCCGCGTCCGCGATCGCACCGAAGACAGCTTCTTGTGCAAGTTCCAGCGACGTGCGGTGCGGAAGTGCCCGAGACTGCTCAGTGGCATAGATCCCCACCACGGCGACGTCTTGTAGCGGCATCAGTGTTCCTCCAGATCTCGGCGAAGGTGATAACTGACCTTCACCAACTGGCCCACCCGGCGTTCCAAACCGGTCGAACCCATATAGATAGATACTTTAACTGATAACAGTGTGCACCACGTCACCTTACAGTGTAAAGTAGAAAGCGAGTTTTCGCAGCTCACACAGCCGGAGACCCAAGATGAGTTACCCCGCGGGCCGGACCCACCGGTAGCCCACAGCCGATGTCGATCAAGCTGCCGGGAGCCCGGCATGACCGCAGCAGTACCTCCCACCAGCCGCGGCCGAGTACCGTATCCGGCAAGGGGCACGGTGGGCACGGCAAACCTTTTAGGACATCGCGCTTGGCTTCGTCCCCCTGCGTCGAGGTCATCGCGATTCCTGGGATCAGGAAGGCCTCGGTTCACACATGCCGGCCCATCAGGTGCTGGTGGCATTCACTCGATTGCCGCCTCGCATCGGATGTGCGAGGCGTTTGAGAGGATCCTCCTGCGCGGTCGGTCTCCGCATTCAGCTGGGCTTACCAGCGCGGGCTCGGATTCCCTCAATCAAAGTATCGATACCAAAACTGAAGTAGTCGGCGCCCCGCAACTCATCGAGGTACGGCATGATCTGCGCCAACGCAGACGGTACCCCCACCTGGTCTTCGGGTTGAGGCACGACGTCCAACGCCACCTGGTAACGCCCGAACAGATAAGTGTGGATCATCGCGTACGTCAGAACGACCTGCCTCTTTTCCAACCCCGCCTCCAGCAGGATCGCCATCAGCGCGTCGACCAACCTCCAATCGGAGTACAACATGCGCTGGAGTAGAAGGCTGGCGATCCCAGGATGTCGGCGCAGCTGCGCATCGCTCCTCTCGATCAGCAGCCGGAGCCGAGTGTCCCACGGCCCATCGTCCGCAGTGGGGATGCGAACCTCCTCGAGGGTTCGCCGAGCGACGAGGTCAAGAAGCTCCTGCTTGTCGGTAACATGAGAGTAAGCAGCCATCTGGGAGCGTCCGAGCTCACGAGACAGGCGCCGCATCGAGAGCGCATCGAGCCCGTCCGCTCGAATGATCGTCAGGGCTGCATCGACGATCTGATCCTCGGTCAACGACGGCGGGCGTCCTTTGCCGCGCCGAACCGCGTCCTTCGTAGCGCGCGAGGAAGATGAACGCTCGTTCGAATTCACAGCGATAGTGTACTCACCGTCCCGCCCGCACCCGGGGGACGACGAGTACAGGCCTGTGCCGCCATCACCACACGCATTAGATTCCGAGGCGTTCAAGGAGCCTCTCGTGCGCCGCTGTCGGGCCCCCGAGAAGCAGGTCTGTCGTCTGAACGCGCAGGCCGATTGCTTGGGCGACCGCTGGGTCGAACTCGCTGGAGCCGGCCGTATGAAGCCGGCGGAACACACGACGAGCCGCCGAAGAACACCCGATGTGCGCCATCGCGGAAGCAACTGAGCTCTGACCGCTCCTGTTGTCTCCCTGGAGCTTAATCGCTCGGAGCAACAGAGCAGTTGCACTCCATCGCAGAACCTCCATCGCCGCAATCTCGCGGGTGTACCGGCGCCATGCTTCGCTGTCACCACACGACGGAGGCAACTGCGACAACGTCTTCAGGCCACGATCCACCAGGCCCACCTGCTCGGCAGCCAGGGCGGTTGTCGCCCGGTCCACGATACTGTTCATGACCTGTCCGACAGCACCTTCCCTGCCGATCATCACCGCGGGCGTATCGTCGAATCCGACCCGAGCCAAAGGCCGATCAGCATCAAGTGTGGTGAGCGAATTGATGCTCACTCCCTGGGCTGAGGATTCGACGAGGTACAAGGACGGGCCATCAACCGTGCGTGCGATCGTGAGGATCGTGTCTGACCCCAGGGCACTGGGGACAAACCATTTCTCACCGGAGACCCTCCAGGAATCGCCACCTGAAGACGCTCGGGCGCGAACGAGCGCTGGGTCCCACGACCCGGACTCCTCAGCCACAGCCAGAGTTGCCTTTCCGAGATCGGCATAATCGCCGTTGGATGCGGACACCAAGGAGTACGCCTGGGCGGCAAGCCCTGCCGAAGCGAAGTAGTCGGTCGACGACAGTGTGAAGCCGGCCGAGTATGCGACCTGCGCGAGCCCCCTTGCAGACGAGGAATTCTCAGACCACGCAGTTTCGGGCAGGATAGTCGACAGAGACTCGTTGCGCTCGATCACATGACCTGTGACTTCAACAGAGATCGCATTCAGCGCCTGCTCTGCCTGATAGACCAGTCCACCCGTCGCCGACACCAGCGGCAAGAACGGACCACGAAACGGGTTCCCGGCATCTGCAAGCAGGCGAGGACCGAGGACCTCGGCGATGAACTCGCCAGCGGTCGCCAGTACACCGCACTCTGCGGCTTCGATCACGGGAACCGGGCCGTCGACGATTCCAGTGCGTAGTTCGCGGACCGCAGCGAGACCGACCAGGATCTTGCTGAGCTGTCGCCGCAGAGCGCGATCGTCCAAGGTCCACGTGGAGCGCATCAGCGCCGACAATGTCTCGACATCGAGTCGATCGAGGTAGTCGGCGCGCTGTTCAGATGTCATCACCGCGGTGGCAGTCGTGTGCGTCATCAGCTCTCCAGGAGGGGTCTCGGACGGTACCTTCACAGAATGAACCCTTTACGTTACGCTGTAAAGTATCTAGGTTCACGCTATACCCGCGGCCGTCACCACGGAGGAAACATCTGCCCAAGGAGGGCTCATTTGACCGGCGTGACGAACTACTGTTAGGGAAGACGGCGCCGAGTCAGGAAATCATGGCTCACTCAGGAGGCAGGTTCCGGAGACGCCAAGATTGCGGCACAGCCAAATCATGAAGGAGTCATTGTGACAGTAGATCTTAGTGACCTTAAGAATCGGTCGGTCCTTGTGACCGGCGCAACCGGGATGCAGGGCGGGTCCGTTGCTCGTAATCTCAGCCGCGAGGGCGCTTCCGTGTCAGCTCTTGTCCGCGAACCTGGTTCCGAGGCTGCCGTGGAGCTCGAGAAGTCCGGAATACGTCTGATTAAGGGCGACCTCGAGGACAGCTCCTCGCTTCGGGCAGCATGTGCGGGACACGACTCCGTCTTTTCAGTCCAGCTCGCCCCGAGTCCAGCCAACCCAACCTCCGAGCGAGATCAAGCGAACAACCTGATTACGGCTGCGAGAGACTCGAATGTCGCGCACTTTGTACACAGTTCAGTTTCCGGAACGGGCTGGCGAAAGTCTCATCCGGAAGCAAATTCTGGTGGGACAGATGCCTACTGGGACAGTAAAGAGGCCGTCGAGGACGCCGTACGCAGCGCCGGGTTCCCAGTCTGGACCATACTGAAGCCAGCATTCTTCATGGAAAACTTCGTGGCGCCCAAAGTGGCTCACATGTTTCCCTTCCTGAGCCGTGGCGAGATCGTCGTAGCCTGTGATACCGGCACGACCCTGGCGATGGTCTCGGGTGACGACTTCGGCAAAGCAGCTGCCGCTGTTGTCGCCGACCCCGCCCGCTTTGCAAAGGCGGAAATCGAGCTTTCCTCCACCGCACTGAGCTTTGCGGAGATTGCCGACACCTACGGCGATGTAACAGGGGTTCGAACCAAGGCGTGTTCGGCGTCTCCAGAGGAAATCGAGGAGCGGTTGGGCCACAGGTACTGGTCCGGCATGCAAATTTGGCTCGACGCTGTCGGCTACCCAGCGCGACCTGAACACGCTGCCGCATACGGGATCGATATCGACACAAGCTTCCGAGATTGGCTTTCTTCACACCAGTGATCTCCTCGGAAGTCTGTAAACCGCGGGGAAGCTACAACATTCCGCTATTACACGCCATCGGGTCGAGTGGTCCACTCCCGGGCGATTCTATCTTGACCCACATGCAGAGCCTCTTAGGGAGAGACCGTTGCGAAACATCAATTTCAGCGGCCGCGTTGCGATCGTTACCGGCGCCGGCCGAGGGTTGGGACGATCCTATGCGGAAATACTGGCCGCACGTGGTGCGATAGTGGTCGTCAACGACGTGACGAACTCCGGCGAAGCTGCAGACGCCATTCGAAGCGCCGGCGGATTATCTATCGCTAGCGACCACGATATCTCGACACCAACGGGAGCCAAAGGCTTGGTCGATTTCACCGAAGAGCAATGCGGAGGCGTCGACATCCTTGTCAATAATGCCGCTATTGGTCGGTATTCCAGCTTTCTGGATGTAGAAATCGACGAGTACGAGTTGGTGCGCAAAGTCGGACTGGACGGCACATTCTACGTGACCCGAGCGGTGTGGCCGATCATGGCCGCCCGGGAGTATGGGCGAATCGTAATGACCACTTCAGGCCACGGTCTGCTGGGCGGGAATAACTCCATCAGTTATTCGGCCACTAAAGGCGGGATATTCGGCATGATGCGTTCGGCTGCACTCGACGGCAAGCCCTTCGGAATCATGGTTAATTCCATTTGCCCAACCGCGTTTACGCCAATGGCCGAGTCTTACGTGAGTGAAGAATGGGCGGAAAAGATGCGAATGGAGTCACCCACCAGCCTAGTGTCCCCTCTCGTTGCCCTGCTGTGCAGTGAGCAGTGCCCCACGACGGGCGCCAATTTCGACGTAGGGTCGGGTCGGGTTGGCATGGTCACTCCTTTCACAAACGTAGGTTATTACGACCGCGACCAGACACCCGAGTCGATTCTTGAACATTGGCCCGAAGTAACTGACACGGCGGCACAGAGCGCGTATCCCAGTTCGCGAGAATCTACCGAAGCAGTAGAAAAGGCTCGAAGGCGAACAGGGGCAGACGCGACTCGCTGATCCGTGAAGTCGACTAATCCTGCTCCGGCAACTTCAGTCGACAGACCTGCCGAACCGCTTCGGCAGGTCCTCGCCGTTAGGCGTCCACATCTATCAATCCTGACGCCATCCTGAAAATGAAGGGAGCTCGACATGGGAGGTCGACTCGCAGGAAAGTCTGCGATCGTTACTGGTGCCGGTTCTGGTATCGGACGCGCCATCGCGTTGCGATTCGCGGCAGAAGGCGCTGAGGTTCTCGCGGCTGACATTAGCGATGGTGTCAAAGAAACTGCATCGCAGTCGAACGCGATCAGTCCCATCTTGTGCGATGTAAGCGACCACGAACAGGTTCAACGCCTGGAAGAGGAGGCCCGAAAGCGATTCGGGGGCCTCGACATCTTGGCGAACAACGCCGGCATCGGCGGCTTGAGCGGAGTGCCGCTTCACGAATACCCGATCGAAGCATTCGATAGAGCGCACGCTGTAAACGTCCGCGGTGCTTTCATGGTGCTTCAGGCGGGAATCCGCCTCATGCTCGATAGCGGCGGTGGAACGGTCGTAAACACCGCATCGACCGCCGGATTTCGAGCCACCCCAGGGTCCTCCGGATACGTCATCTCGAAGGGCGGTGTGGTGATGATGACGAGGCAAGCCGGGTACGAGTACGCAGACAAGGGAATCCGCGTGAACGCGATCGCCCCTGGGACCATCCAGACACCCATACTCGACGGCATCTCAGACGAGCTTATGGAAGAGCTTCAATCCCGTTCACCGGAGAAGCGACTGGGTCGGCCGGAGGAAGTCGCCTCGCTGGCCCTCTTTCTCGCGTCGGACGAATCGACCCACATCATTGGGCAGTGCTATTTGATCGACGGCGGTCGTACAGCTGGTTAGATGTGGTCACCCTGACCTCGAACGCCTCACCATGAAGCCGCCGAGGACCCATGTCGCGACCGAAAGCCCGTGCACGTCCGGCCCCACGCCCATCCGCTGAGTGCACACCGGGCCCGGCCTGTCGAAAGTACCGGGCAGGAGGCGCTTCCTGGTCGCCGACTCCCTTCGCTTCGCGTTCGTGCTTGCCGTCGGCACAAGCATGACATGGGTAAGTGGGACCTGGCCCGCTCCCCGCTCAACGCAATTTCCCATACCATCCGCAGATATGGGCGCGCGATCATACTCCTGGGCGGGGAGACAAGGAGAATTAAACAGATTCTGATCACCGTAGATGTTCGGAGTCCCGATAGGTTTCACCACGGACCGGCGGCCCGTTTCGCAGCGGCGTGGTAACTGACTCTCAGTGATCAGTTTAAGAAACTGACTGCCCAACAGTCGATCTCGGGTGCTGCACGAGGTCCCATTGGGGGCTACAAGACCCGATGGGACCGGTTTTCCAGCACTCCGAACAACGTTCGAGGGGGTCGCCCGAACCCGTTATCCGATAGATACTTAAGCTTATTGAATCGTTGCTTGCGTCACACTACGCTACGTTTGGGGTTGCCGCTCCGCGTGCGTTGGACGAAGCGCGCGACCTTTAAGCACCCACGGACGGAGTTGATCTTGACAGCACAACGTAGCCCACTCATCGAAGGCAGGGTGAGCGTTCGGCGGCATGGAAGCGACGCACTGCTGGAGCCAGCGGTAGAGCTGGCGTCTCGTGCTGCGATTGAATCGAACCAGGAACAGAAGATTCTGGAGTTGGTCCAGTATGCCTGGGATCGTTCAGCCTTCTACCGCGAGTTTTGGGGGGCTAGTGGCATCACACCGGACGACATAAAATCCGTTCGCGACTTCGTCGAGAAGGTGCCCCTGATGACGAAAGACGACATTCGCGCGTTTCGCGCACGCACTGGTGATCCGTTCGGCGGGCTCCTGTGCGTCAATCCTTCTGAACTTACTTCTGTCATCACAACTTCGGGTACGACGGGCGAGCCTGAGCCGGTGGCGGAGATCTGGGACGAGATTCCACCCATCCCGGCTGCGTGCCTTCGTGACCAGTGGGAGTGGGGATTGCGACCCGGCGATCGCATTATCGTCCCGGCGGGGACATTCAAGAACTACTGGGACACGCTCTACAACGCCATGGGTCTGGTTCCGATCTTTGTGGACACATGGATCGGGAACGGTGAACGGGTCCTGAACGTGATCAAGCGCCACAACGTGGCGTACATGCTGCTGCCGATGCCTCTGATTCTCGAGTTCGAAGCTCTCGAGGATCGCTACGACCTGCGGGAGATGCTGTCGTCGCTCAAGTACGTGTCCTTCTCCGGTCAGCCACTCGGCGCAGTACTCCGGCGAAAGATCACTGAGGACTGGGGTGTGCAGATCGCCACGTTCACGAGCGCCGGCGATTGTGGTCTGGCGTGGGAAGGCACGGATCAGGACGGGTTCTACCTCTGGGAGGACACGATTCTTCCTGAGGTGATCGACCCTGTGACTCACCATGAGGTCGGGGACGACGAAATTGGTGAACTGGTGACGACTGATTTCGACAATCGAGTCGCGCCATACATCAGATTTCGGTCAGGTGATCTCGTCCGCAGAACCAAGATGGAATCGTCGCTCGGCCGCCACCATGCTCGGATGTGGGTAATCGGGCGAATGGGCGACCAGACTATAATTGACGGACGAGCCGTCGTTGTCAGCGACATCTGGGCAGCCATCGAAACCCTGAGCGAAACCAGCGACGGGATGTTCCAGATCGTGCAGTATGCATCGAAGATGGATCGACTCGAGCTGCGCGTCGGTTATGCACCGGAGCGAACCGCTGATATTGACGACCTGGGTGCGCGGGTTATTTCTCTCCTCGAGCAGAAGCTCCGGGTTGGAGTGGACGTCACTTTGATGACTGTCGACGAGATTCTTAAGTTCAGTTCAAGTGTGGCCAAGTTCCCGAGAGTGGTGAAGCAGTGAGTCGGCGTTCAATGGTTGAGGCGATCCGCAAAGTCCCCGCAGCCCCCATTTACGGCATAGTCGTTACTGATTTCGGCGGCGAGCCATACGAATACGAGGTGGGCTGGGATGACTCTGAGCGAGACTTCCAGTGGGCTCTGCGACTTCTGAGGCGCGCGGGCGTCACCTCGGATGACTACATCCTGTGCACAACGCCCAACCACGAACTTCCGTGGACCAGCCCGTTCATCCGCGCCTTTCGCGAGATCGGCGCGACGTACGTTCCAGCGGAGCAGCATAGTTGGGACTCCCGCCGTTTCCTTGCGATCCTCGACAGACTTCCCATCACGGTCGTGTTCGGACTGTGGCCAGAGACCCTGGCTGCGATCACGGACAGTAGGCCCGACCTTCAGAGGGTGTTCTCCGACACCCGGCTGATATGGGCTAGGCCCGAGGCCAATCGGCAGCTGTCAGCCGCGGGAGTTCAGTCTTTGCCATTCGCACTGCTGGGTCCTGCTGTGGGGCTCGGGTTGCCCGACAACGATGACTTGCAGGTCAACGGGAACGAGTGGGAGTTTTGCTCCCGGGACGGAGAACTGATCGTCTCCGCTACGACGCAGCGGAGGACCGGCCTGGTGGATGTGCCTACAGGGGTCCGCGCTACGGTCACCGCGACCAAGGAAGGCGGAACCCTGGTTCAGCTGTCCTGACCTCGACTCCGGAACCGTGAGTGGGCGCGGCGGTGCCCACGTCGGGTTCTCCGCCCACCGGCGCGGTGGATTGTTCGATGTCGTGGGCCGGTTGAAGACGCCTCGAGTGTGTGGTTCTTCTACGGAAATCGTGTCTACGCTCCGACTCGGCGGTGGCGATGACGACGCTCGACAAAGTGCTCAGACATGCTCGGTGAAAAAGTGCCCACATGCCACTGCGGTTTGTCGTCATGATGATCGATGTCTTCACATACCGCCCAAGTAACCACCTGAAACAGCGCGGATGCCGCCGCGCCCGGTGGTAGCGGGCGGCGAGGTTGGCCGCCGTGGCGAATTTAGGTGCGGCGGCCGGCGTGCACCGCGACCCGCGCCAGCCTGACCGCCAGGTACATCTTGGCGACCCCGGCGGGCCGATAAGCAGCAGGTTCGAGAGCAACTCCTCCAGGGTGTTCTCCCGCGGGCGACCCGCCGCTCGTAGATGGACAGGTCGATGACCGTTTGAGGCCGTTGCAGCCGACGGTTCGACCTCGCTCGATGTCGTGCTGGTGGGTGGTCCCGCCGGGAATGGGCGCGGTGTAACACGTCCGCGCCCATTCCCGGCGGACAACCCGTTCCATCCGGGTCCCTACAAATGTCTGGAGGACGTCGAGTACACCGCGATGGAGTGGGTTCACTGGTTCACACGCAGTCGTCGGGCACTGTCGGCTCGGATATACCCCTCCGGATGAGTTCTAGGCGGCGTACTACGCTCATCTGTCGGCTCCAGAACCGGAGCTATCACCGATATAAGAGCGGCAAGAAACCCGAGACGGTTCATCACCACGTTCGCCACGACCTCGCCCTTGATGCAGGACCACTACGGGTGGCCTACGCGGCGCCGCGCTCTCGCGTCGCGCCAGATGGTGTCCAAACCGGGTTTCTCGAACTACTCCGAGAAGTCCGAGAGGCCCACCTGCGGCAACGGGCGGTTGACGCTCCCAGTCCAGCGCGGCGCACGCTTCTCGAGGAACGCGTTCACCCCTTCCGTCGCATCTGGCTCGCGCGCGAGGGCGACAAACAGGTCGGACTCTCGCGCGAACGACGGCCCATACGAGGTCTCCAGACTATCGAGCATGAGTCGCTTGGCGAGCCCGACAGCACGAGGTGCTGTGTGGTTCGCTATGTCCTTGGCCGTTTCCAGAGCCCTCTCGAGCACCTCGCCCCTGGGTACCGCGTGACTGCATACTCCCAGGCGTTCGGCCTCCGCGCCGGAAAAGCGTCTACCCGTCAGGAGTAGATCTGAGGCGACTGCCAGGCCCGCGATCCGTGGAAGAGTCCAGTGGGAGCCCAGTTCCGGAATGACCCCGAGGCGGGTCATCGGGATTGCCAGGCGCGCATCGATGGCGACGATGCGAATGTCGCACAGGAGGCTGAGCGTGACTCCCATTCCGATCGCATCGCCGTTGATCGCTGCAATGACTGGCTTGTCGAGATCACGTGGTGTGAAAAGGTTCTGGAGTACATCTGACGGGTTCGTCGCCGTGTCAGAAGAGGGTTCTAGTCCCGCCGCAAGGTCAGCGCCTACGGAGAACGAGTCGCCAGCCCCGGTGAGAACCACGACTCGAATTTCATCGTCGTGAGCACAGCGGCGGAGGGCATCACTGAAAGCTCGGACCATGGGAATGGTCCAGGCGTTGCGGTGCTTTTCGCGGTCCAGTGTCAGTGTGGCGACACGGTCGGTGACGTCTACTCGGATTCCGTCGAAGGTCCTGGGCCACTGGGTCAGTACGGTGCCGCCAGCGAGTTCAGGGGCGATTACTTGGTCCCTCAACTCATGCTTGCGTAGCTTCCCAGTTGGTGTCCGCGGCAGTTCGTCGACGATCCGAAACTCGCGGGGGACCTTGAACCCGGCCAACCGTTCCCTGACGTAGGCACGGAGATCCTCGGCTAACCCCTCGACATCGTCCTTCGAGACCGGTTGAACGACCGCGACCAAACGTTCACCCATCTCCTGGTCGGGAAGTCCGATGACGCCGACATCGAGAATCCGCGGATGCAGCACGAGTGCGTCCTCGATCTCTTGTGGATAGATGTTCACACCACCGGAGATGATCAGATGCGGGCGACGATCGCTGAGAAACAGATAACCATCCTCATCCAAATATCCGAGGTCGCCTACCGTGACACCACCACTCGAGTCGCGACTGGCTGCAGTCTTCAACGGGTCTCCGTGGTACTCGAACTGCTCACAACCAGTGAACCAGATCGTGCCGACTTCACCCGCTGGGAGCGTATTGCCGTCCTCGTCCTTGATGTAGGGCGTTCCCATCACCGGAAGCCCGACAGACCCGGGCTTGAGCAGCCACTGTTCAGAAGTGATCGCGGTTGCACCCATGCCCTCCGTGCTGGAGTAGAACTCGTAGAGGATCGGGCCGAGCCACTCGATCATTCGGTGTTTCACCTCGACCGGGCACGGCGCTGCTCCGTGGATCACATGGCGCAGGCTGGAGAGGTCATAACCTGTGCGCACCTTTTCGGGCAGTTTGAGCATGCGGACAAACATGGTCGGCACCCATTGGCTATGGGTCACCTGGTGTTTCTCCAAGGTCCGGAGCGAGAGCTCTGGATCGAAGTTGCGCAAAATTACTGCCGTGCCGCCGCTGCGATGGGTCGACATCGACCACGCCAGCGGCGCAGCGTGATAGAGCGGCGCAGGAGAAAGGTAGACGTCGCCAGGATTGAATCCGAGCGTTTCCCGCAGCCACCGGCCGGGCAGATCGGAATAGGTGCCCATCGGTCCGCCTGGTAGCGGGCGTTTGATCCCCTTGGGTTGTCCGGTCGTGCCCGAGGAGTACAGAAGGAAGTCACCCTCGCACTCGTCATCGATCGTTGTCGTCGGGTAGCTAGTCAGTATGTCCGCATAGCACTCCCAGTCCTCGCAGCGGTCACCGATAACGATCCGGCGTGGCTGCAGGTTTGGGGCGGTGAGGACATTCTCAGCCAGGTCCACGAAGCGAGCAGACACAAAAAGCACGTGCACACCGCTGTCGCCGACCAAGTAGGACACCTCTGGGGCGGTTAGATGGGTGTTGATCCCGACGTAGTAGAGCCCCGCACGCTGGGCTCCCCACGCGATCTCGAGGTACTCAGCCGAGTTCTCGGACATGATGCCAATGCGATCGCCCGGACGTAGACCTGCTTCGCGGAGGTAGTGCGCAATCTGGTTCGACCGTGCCTCCAGCTCGGCGAACGTCACCACGTGCAAGTCCGGTTCGACGATGATCGCTGCCCGGTTGCCGTCGAAACGGGTCAGGACGTCGGTGTCCATCAAGATTCCGCTCCTTCCTCGATATGGGTGCGGGGATCCGTGGCAGCCTGGACTCGAAGCGGGCCGGCACCCCGGCCAGCCACTGCAGCAAGGAGTGCCGGAGCTCGCTGTGCTCTTAGTGCGGCGTGGGGTAAGGCATTCAACGGTCGAGTTGTCACCGACAAGCCGGTCACCTCGTGTGGTGACGTTGCGGAATCTTGCGCGCGCACTGCATGCGCCGACGGCCTATAGATGTGCGGCGGAGAGGCGGTCCATTTTCGAAGGTGGGCTAACGGGAGCCTCGCAGCACCTCGGAGTCTCTGCTTCGACTCGCTCATCTCTATGGAGAATGCCATTGCATTGCCTTCCGGGGCTGGCCCGCCAAGCGGATCCCAGAGGAGCGCAGAATCGAGAATGTCAGTGTCGATACGGCTGTGCCACACGTCTTTCTACCTGATTCTTCTTCCTCTGGTGCCACTCGCAAGTTCGCGGGACCTGTCGGATCGTCAGCTATTTTGTTGCCCATGAAAGAGATCGCCGACTGCTGGGGGAACGAAGGAGGAACTCTGCTTGTCGGTAGGGTACGCGCTCGCCAAACAGCTCATTTCGTCGTCGACGCAGTTCGACTCAGGGACAACCTGCCACAATCGCTCAATAAATCGACACCGCGTCATTCCGAACTGCACAAGGATTTCCTCCTCGGTCGCCCCCCCGTACGGCGCCCACTTGATGGCGAACTCGATGAGGCGCTCCGCTTCGATGTCACGGTGATTGCGTGTGCGGTTGGCCGCGAGCAAAGCGGCTCGACGCCTCTGACGCAATTGGCGATACTCACGAGAGTTCACGGGATTTCACCCCTCTGATCGTGACTGAAGAAGTCTGCTAACTCGTGGAGGTCTTATCCCAGCGAGGACTATGCCTGGGGGACGCCTGTCGTTTTCACCGTGGCAGTCAAGGTTCTCATCCCACGACGCACTAGATGCTCCGCAACCACGGCTAGGATCCTCGAGTCCGGCTCGCACTCGTTGATGCGGAGAGTTTCCCGCAGGCCTTCTCGACAATGGACCGCCACTTAGTTCAGCGCCTGGCATCCGACGCTACTCGCAAATCGTCATCTGCCGAACCCACGTACATCGGGACACGCACGACATTGTCTGCGCGCATCAATACTGACATCGGAGGACCCCATAACTGAAAACACTCCAATGCTGTCGGGCCAACAGGCTTTCAGGCGGTGGCCCGACAACACTTACCCCGGCTGGGTCCGGTGTCGGAATGCGCGAATTGCTCTTTCAAGACCCTTACGCGTGTACCTCGGCCTCGGTGGCAGCCTGCGCCGCGAGTGCCGTGGCGTGCTTGGCACGCGCAGCCTCGACCCGCGCAGGCAACCACTCGGTCGGGTAGTCGCCCGGCGCCGGCTCATGGTCCCGAAGAATCAGGCGAGCCGCTGTAATCGTGTGCACCTCGGTGGGGCCGTCCCAAATTCCGTACGCAGCCGCCAGAGCCCACAACTCACCGAATGGCATTTCGTTGGAGACTCCCAGCGCGCCGTGCAGGTGCATCGCCCGCTCGACTACATCGCGCACCACACGGGCAGACAGCACCTTTGCGACGGCGATGTCGCGTCGGATGTCCTTGCTGTAGCCATGCCCCTGGTCGATCATCCATGCGGTCCGAAGGACGAACAGCCGGAACTGTTCGATCTGGGCGTAGCTTTCCATGATCGCCTGCTGCACCAGTTGGAAGTCCCCCAGTTGGGAGCCACGGCTGATTCGGCTCAGCACTCGCTCGCAGCCCATGTCGAAGGCGTAGCGTGCCTGGCCGACACCACGCATGGCGTGGTGGATGCGACCACCCGAGAGACGGGTCTGTGCAATCTCGAAGCCCTGGCCGGGGTCACCGAGCAGGCCCTCAGCGGGAACCCGGACGTTCGTGTAGCGAACGAGTGCGTGATCCATCGCGTCTTGGGCTTCACCCATGAACTGCGTGCGGCGAACCGTCTCGATTCCCGGGGTATCCCGCGGGACGAGGAACATCGACATGCGCTTGTAGGTCGATGCCTCGGGATCCGTCACGGCCAGCAGCACGAGGAAGGCGGCTTCCTCGGAGTTCGAGGTGAAGAACTTCTCGCCGTTGATTACCCAGCCGTCGCCGTCTCGCTCTGCCCGGCAGCGGAAGCCTGTGGGATCCGAACCACCCTGCGGCTCGGTCATCGAGAAGGCGGAGAACAGCTCGCCATCGAGGAGCGGCTGTAGGTATTGGTCCTTCTGCTCCTGGGTGCCGTAGTGCGCGATGACTTCAGCATTGCCGGTGTCCGGCCCCTGCACCCCGAAAATGGTCGGTGCCCACTGGTACGGGGCGAGGATCTCGTTCATCAGGCTGAGCTTCACCTGCCCAAAACCCTGGCCGCCCAGCTCCGGGCCCAGGTGACAGGCCCACAGCCCACGCTTGCGGACCTCGTCCTTGAGCGGGTCGATGACATCTTTGAGCCACTTCGGAGGCGTCCGATGGTGATCGTGCGGCCACAGCAGGTCGAGAGGGGCGACCTCCTCAACCACGAAACGCCGCATCCACTCCAACTGCTCTTCGAACTCAGGTTCCGTGCTGAAATTCCACATACTTGCACTACTCCTTGTCAGGGGTTCTGTCGGTAAAGGCCGCCGTCGACCCGAATCAGGGTGCCGGTAACGAAGGCCGATGCCGGTGTGGCCAGCCAGAGGGCCGGTCCTACGAAGTCCTCCGGGGTGCCCATCCGAGCCAGCGGCATCCCGTCGACCGCGCGGGCGCGAAGCTCATCGCTCCACCCGGCCGAAATGTCGGTGGCAACCGGCCCCGGGAGCAGGGCATTAACTCGGACTGTGGGCCCGTATGCACCCGAGAGACCGACGGTCAGCGCATTTAGTCCGGCCTTCGCACAGGCATAGACCAGCTCGTCGGTTCCGGGCCGGAGCGTTCCAATAGTGCTGATATTGATGATCGAGCCACCGCCGCCTGCCTTCATCTGCTCGGCCAGCAGAACCGACAGCCGGAACGGACCCTTGAGGTTCACCCCGGCGACCTTGTCGTAGTAGGACTCGTCGATGGACAGAAGATCCGGATAGCGCGGGGTCATGCCCGCGTTGTTGACGAGCACGTCACACCGACCGAACTCGCGGTCGATCGTCTCGGCGAGGTGGTCGGATTCCTCCCAATTCGCGGCTTGGTAAGCGACCGGAAGTGCGCGGACTCCGAATTTTTCGGCGATCTGCTCAGCCGCGATTGCACATGCGTCGAACTTTCGACTGGCGATCACGACATCCGCGCCTGCGGCGGCGAACCCCTCGACGATCGCACGGCCGATCCCCCGGCTGCCGCCGGTGACAATCGCAACCTTCCCCGCCAACTCATTCATCTCAGATCCTTTCTTCGCGGGCGAACTCCGCCGCGGCAACCATGAGGCGCTCCACGAGCGGCGCCATGGTGTTGTCCTTGTCGGGAACCCCGTTCGCCACCGCCCGGGCGACGCGACCCTCGAGGATGACCGCGAGCTTGAACAGCGCCAGGCACTGGTAGTACGGCAGAGCCGACAGATCCCGGCCGGAGCGCTCCGCGTAACGGGCTGCCAGCTCGGCGCGAGTGGGATAGTGATCGACACCGCCGGCCTGCAAAGTGAGGACCGGCTCCTCGCCGGGGTTTGTCCAGCGAGCCAGAAGATGACCGATGTCGAGCAGTGGATCGCCGATGGTGCCCGTGTCCCAGTCGATGATCGCCGCCAGTCGGGCCGGCGGTTCGGGCGCGACCATCACATTGAAAGGGCTGTAGTCGCCGTGCAAAATCGCGGCGGGACTCATGGTCGGCCGATTGCACTCGAGCCAGTCCGTGACGAAGTCCAGTTCGGGCAGGTCTCGCGTGCGGTACCGATCCAGCTGCGCGAGCCAGCGCGACACCTGCCGTTCCAAGAATCCTTCCGGCTTGCCCAGTCCCTCCAGGCCTCGCTCCCGCCAGTCGACCGCGGCCAGTTCGACCAGACCGTCGACATATGCCTCGGCGAGACCACGCCGCAAGCTCGGATCCGAATGGAACGGCTCGGCCAGCTCGTATCCCGGCGTGAAGCCGTCGACTTTGTCCATGATCATGAACGGGGCACCTATGACTTTGGCGTCCTCGCAGAGCAGCCGCGGCGTGGGGTGCGGAACTGGCGTGCCCTCCAGAGCCTGGAGGATTCGCCACTCCCGGACCGTGTCGCCCGCGCTCTTGTCATTCAGCACCGCGGGCGGACGACGGAGAACGAAGACATCGTTGCCGCGCCGCAGTTCGTACAGCGCATTGGCGATGCCGGTCGCCGCGCCGATCCGAGTCGCGCTGATGGGCTCGGACGCAACGCCCAGCGCATCGCCCGCCCAGGCGGATAGGGCCGCCAGGTCGAGTTGGGGATCATCCATCACGACCGCGTCCTCAGTGGTTCCACTCGAAGCCGACACCGGACCTCCAGAAAGGTTCTATTTGACAGTGACTGCCAGCCGATGACAGTGACTGACACAAGTTGACAGAGGCTGACATTATTGTGTGTATGACATCGAGTCAAGTGATTCGCCGGTCCTCCCCGCCGACGATCAATGACAGACTTGCGACTTGCCGCCCAGCAACCGCGAAGGGAAGTGACGAGGACAATGCAGCGCGATGACCTGACGTCCGATCTGCAGTCCGCCGCCGGCTTTCGACCCGACGGCTCGCATGCCGATCAGTCGATGCCGCAGAACTTGCGCGCGCTCCGCCGACAGTGGGTACAGGATGATCTGGCCCGGATCGCCTTGCACCTCTTCCTCGACCGCGGTTACGACGCGGTGTCCGTCGAAGAGGTGGCCGCCGCCGCTGGGATGTCAGAGCGGACGTTCTTTCGATACTTCCCGTCCAAAGAGGCAGTACTACGTCGATATCGCCACTCGCTCTCAGCGAGGTTTCTGCGGTTGTTCGAGGCGCGGCCGAGCGACGAATCCCCACTCGTTGCCCTGCGCGGCGCCTACCTCGAGAGCTCGCACGTTCCCGAGAGCGAACGGCCCAAGGTCCACGCACTCGAACGGCTCCTAGCGACCACGACCGCCATCTGGGCCAAGGACCTGGGCGAGACGATCACCGACACCTCGGTGGTCGCTGAGCTGGCCCGACGAATGGATGTCGCTGCCTCAGACCTGCAGCCAACCGTTCTGGCCGCGGCCGTGTCCGCCGCGGCCGCAACTGGGTGGAATTGCTGGGCGCGCTCCACCGGCGAGGATGACCCCAGCACGATCGTGGCTGCCGCCATCGATCTGCTCGGTCTGACCGATTGAGCGCGCCCCGCGCGTGATTGCCCCGCCTCGGGCGGATCTGACCGCTGGACGCCTAACTCGCCCGGCGCGTAATCCGGCTCAGCGCTGGACCATCCGAAGCATCCGGTCGATCAGAGTTCGTCGCGCATGCGGACCCGGCGGCCTGCGCTTCGGCGAGGCCATTGTCCGTATGTACACAATCCCGACCAGGCTGTCCGCCAAGAGTGCCCGATCGACGTCGGCCGCGAGTTCACCACGGTCGACCGCCGCCTGAAGGACCTCCGCGAACCGCCGCGCAGTGGGGTGCAGCAACCGCTCCTGGAAACGAGCCAGCAATTCGGGGTTCGAGCTCGCATCAGCCATCACCCGCATCTGGAGGTCCATCGTCTCGGTCCCCATCTGATCGGCGATAGCGCCCAGCAGCACCAGCAGGTCCCCCCGGAGAGTGCCGGGCAATTCTGGAATCTCCGGCAGGACGATCGCGTCGATCGCGTCGACGATCAGCGCCTCCGCCTCGGTCCAGCGCAGCAGCAGACTCGATCGCGCGACGCCGGCCCGTTTCGCCACGCTACGCATGCTGAAGCCGGCGACACCTCGGTCCGTCAACTCCTCGCGAGCCGCCCGCAGCAGTCGCTCCTCCAGCGACGAGTCACGCGGCCGTCCCACACGGGGGTGCACGACGGCCTCCCGTGCCCCCACTTCGCCTGTCATCGCACCTCCGAGTCGAGTCCCTCCAGCGCCGCGTCAGAATACAACCTTGACGGGTTCATCCCCGGCGCACACCAACTGACAGGCCAGCACATCACCGTTCGCGACGTCTTCCGGCTCCAGCAGATTGTTACCCGCCATCGTCACCTGCCCCGACGAACAGGTAGCCAGACAGGTTCCGCACTCGCCGTCGCGGCAGAGGTAGGGGACCTCGATGCCGCGTGCAAGCAGGAAGTCGACCAACGTGACGCCCTTTGGCCACTGCAGGTCGTGGGTCTCGCCGTCGACGCTCACTTCGAGTGGCACCATCTCGCCACCATCGATCTCCCCGACGGTCACAGATTCCTCGAATGGGTCTCCGCTGAGGGAGATGAACACCTCGAGGTGTAGAGAGGCCCGGTCGCGCCCCGCCGCAGTCCAGGCCGCACGAACTGCCTCCATGAAGGGGCCCGGGCCACAGGTGTACGCCTCCCGGTCTGGGAACGACTGTGCGATTCGGGCCAGCGTGTGTGATCGAGGCAACCCTTGAACGGATTCCAGCCAGTGGTGCACCATGAGGCGCTCGGGAAACTCGGCCTCGAGCGATCGCAACTCATTGGCCGCGATGATCGACAACTCGTCCCTGTTCGCATAGAAGAGATCGACGGCGCCGCCGCCCACGCTGAGTACGGACTTCGCGATCGACAGGATCGGTGTGATTCCGCTGCCCGCCGCGAACAATAGCAGGTTCGCATCCAGCGAATTCGGAGTGAATACACCAGACGGGAGAAGTACGTCCAGCTCGTCTCCGCTTGTTATGTTGTCGCACAACCAGTTCGACGCATAGCCGGCGGGCGTGCGCTTGACGATCACCCGGGCAGGCTCGTCACGGTGGGGCGAACTGGCGAGCGAATAGCACCTGGCAACCGAGCCCGTCCGCTCGCTGGGCACTCGCAACACCAGGAACTGACCCGGGCGATAGTCGAGGGCCTGACCACCCTCCTCGAACAGGATCGACACCGCATCCGGCGTCTCGTGCACGACATCTGCGACCCGCAACCGCAGGGACTTTGCTGTCCCGCTCATGGCCATCTCCTAGCGATTCTCCGCACTCATCCGGACTCACACAAAGCATACCAGCATGGTCTGGTATTTCCTAGAAGTGGAGGCAGCCGAGTATCGTTCAGGCACAGGAGAATCGGTGAGTGGATGTCCATGGACCCCAGCGTCTCCGCATTTCCGAGTCAGTCCGGCAAGTCCGCCGCGATCGAGGTGAGGCGGCGACGAACCAGAGACGCACCGTCACGATCGGTCACGATGCGCAGCAGATCCGCCTCTATGCCTGCGAGAACCATCTCGGCGACCGCGGCCGGATCCAGGACCGAACCTAACCGCGCGACGGTGGGTGCCGCTGGCTGCGCCGGTCAGGACCGCGACGTCGTCGGTGTGCAAACGCATCCCAACACCCCTTCCGGCGAGGGCGGACACCCGACCAGCCGGTCCGGCACGCCGTGCGCCACCTCATGGAATCACATGACTGCGAATAACTTTCATCTACTATTGCAATTTAGTCCACCATGGTATGGTAATTCGCGTGTCGTTCTTCACCGACCCTGACATGGGCGCCCGTGACATTGGCCTCGCCTCCTCGGGTGGCGTCGGCGGCCCGCCACGACCGATTCGAATCGACACGGCGTACGGCACGCTCTCCGGAATCACCGCCGAGCCGGCGGTGTCACCTCGCGGGCTGCTCGTCGCCCTGCACGGCGGTGGATCCGGTGCGGCGTACTTCCACTCCCCGGTGTGCCCGGAATCTTCCCTCCTCGCGCTCGCCGCCGCCACCGGTTGGCGCGCGGTCTCGCTGGATCGCCCCGGGTACGGGGCATCGACCGGCCTCCAGGAACGCCGACTGGACCTCGCTGCGCAGGCCGGGCTGCTGCGAGCAGTGGCAGCTCGGCTCGCCGCCGGCGCCCCCGTGATTCTCGTCGGCCACTCACTGGGAGCCATCACCGCACTTCAACTCGCCCGTCACATCGAGCGGGGACCCGGAGACATCCGACTGCTCGGCGTCGCCGTCGGCGGCGCACCACTGGTGTACACCGCGGAGCAGCGCGCCATGCATGCCACCGTCGACGCCAGCGGAACGACCATCCGGCGGCCACCGGGCGCCCCGCGCGACCCGGATGACTGGCTCGGACCGGAGGGAAGTTACCCGTCTCAGCTGCGCGAGCATCTCCACGAGGTCGTCTCCCGGGTGCCGTCCGGCGAGATGGCGGATGCGGCGAACGCGCCCGAATTGCTGGCGGAGCTACTCTCGGAAGCGCATGTTCCGGTGCAGTTCGCGGTGGCCGAACTCGAATCCACCATGGCATCCGCCACAGAGGTTTTCACGCGGGCCGCAGAGATCCTACGGCGTCCCGGATCGGAGCTGTTCACGGTTCCGGGCTCGGGACACAATCTGTCCCTGGGATTCGGTGCGCGCTCGTACCATTTGCGCGTGCTGTCCTTCGCGGAACAACTACTTGCCGGATCCACGAACGAGCGGTCGGTGCAAGAACGATGATTCTCGTGCCGACCGCTCGCACATCCTTACGCGTCGTCGACGGGCCTCGCCTGCCCGAGAATTCGCTCGAGTCGGTCCAGTTCGGATCGGACTGCCGTCGCTGCCCGTTGTGCCGAATCCAGAACCGCCGACGTCGCCGCCGACGGGGCGAGCAACCCGGCCACCGCGATCGAAGCGATTTGTTCGGCGACTTGCTCCGCGCTGAGTCGGCCTCCGGCATCGAACCAGATCGCCAGCGAACGTGTCACCGAGGCCATCGTCTGCGCCGCTACACCGGGATCGACGTCCCGGAAAACCCCGGTCTCGATTCCGACCACGATGACTCCGCGCAGGGAGGCGAAGAACGACCGGTTGAAGTCCCGCACGATCGTCTGGGCAGCCTCTGGAAGCACCGGCCAGATGGTGTCGACCATCCGCGTCGTCTGTGGGTGTTCAATCGCGAAGGAGGCGAGGCTCCGGACCAGGTCGTGCAGCCGCACCTCGGGCGAGCTGTCAGGAATGGTCTCGGCCATGATCTTCGCCGCCCGCTCGGCGTGCTCGGCGACAATCTCACTCACCAAGGCGTCCCGACTCGGAAAGTAGCGGTACAGGGCGGATCTGCTGATCCCCATCCTGTCCGCGACGTCCTGCAGCCCGGTCGCGTCGGACCCGCGGGTGGCGAACACCTCCGCCGCGACGCGCCTGACCTCGGCCCTCATCAGCTCCGTGCGCGCTGACGAACGGCCGAGGTCTCGGGGCTCGGCGGGCTCAGCCGAGCCAGTCACGGCGAATCCCATCCGCGTGCACATTGAAGTCCGGCGGGGGGGTCAGGCTGTCGCCGGCGCGCGTTCCGGTGTGGTGCCATCGGATCGCGGTGGCCACGGTGGGCCACTCACCCTCCGACCCCGACATGATCTCGCGGGCGGCGAAGTGATCACTTGCCATGAAGCCCTGGACATCGAGCACTGGCCCGCCCGGCACGTCCCAGGTTCGGAAGCGCTCCATCCAGGTCGCCGCGTCTTCCTTTGCGAACACGGTTTCGAGCTCTGCTTCGAGGGCCGCATCCGCGTCGCCGTATTCGAGTTCGCCGCCCTCGTGGTGGGACACCAGGTCCTCCCGACCGATGCCCGCACAGAAACGCTTCCAGAACTTATGCTCGAGCGCGCCGATGAGGATCGGCACTCCGTCCGAAGACAGGTAGGTGGTGTAGAGCGCCTGCCGCGGAGTGTCCCGATAGGAGAATGCCTTGCCGGTGCGGTGCGTCATCGCGATCTCGGTGCGATGGGTTTCGACCAGGGCATCCCAGCAGGATACGTCGACCCAGGCACCCTCGCCACCGGCCCGGACGGACGCGATCGCCGCACACGTGCCGGCCACCGCCGAGAGTGCACCAAGCTCGTTGCCCCAAGAGGTAAAGGCCCAGCCGCGGTGCGGCCTGCCGTCCTCCCAGACGAGGTTGATCCCGTCAGCGAGGGCGTCGACATTGAGGCCGTGTGCAGGCAGGCCCGCCCAGGGGCCGGTCTGCCCGAAACCGGTGATCGAGCAGATCACCAACTCCGGTCGCTCCTTCCGGAGCTCGGCGAAGTCGACGCCCGCCTCCAGCCAGAAACCCGCGAGCTGATTCTCGACGACGACATCCGCCGCACGCACCAGGGCGATGAGGGTCTCCCGGTCGGCCTTGTCCCGGACGTCCAGCGCGATCGACCGCTTACCCCAGTTCTGGCTCATGTGCTGGGGGCTGCCGCCGTCGGGAGCGAATGGGGGGATCTTGCGGATGCGGTCGCCGGCGGGCGGCTGCTCAACCTTCACCACATCGGCGCCGAGAGCAGCGAGCTTTCCGGAGGTCAATGCCGCAGGAATGAGAATCCCCAGATCGAGGACCTTGATGCCTGCCAGTGGTTGGTATCCATTCATGGTGACAACAATGTTGCACTTGCGACATAGCTGTCAAGTCAGTAGCGTAGATCACATCGCTTGGAGTGATGTGACTAGAGATCCGGTTCGTGGATTCGACCGAATCCACCCGGCCTCCGCCACCTCAAGTCGATGCAGACACCGCTCGAGGACGCGCGATTTGTCAAGAGAACGTGCGCCCTTTTCGGCAACCCCTCCACTCTTCGGTTACCTCACCCACTGGAGCGATCAATGTCGAGTACCCCCACCAGCGAGACCGTTCCGGCCTCGCTGGATGCCGCCGCAATTGCCGCACGCCTGTCCCGACTCCCCGCCAAGGGCATTGCGCTGCGCATCATGGTCGCCACCGCGGCCGCCTACTTCTTCGACCTCTACGACCAGTCGGCCTTCGGAATCGTGGCCCCAGCGATGCGGGCCGGGGAAGGCTTCTCCCTCAACAACATCGCGACCCTGGTCTCCGTGACCTTCACCGGCATGCTGATCGGCGCGCTGATCGGTGGCCGAGTGGCCGACCGGCACGGACGGTTGCCCATCCTGAGAGTGGGCCTCGTCTTGGCGTCTCTGGGCTCGCTCGCCCACGTCTTCGCCAGCGGCCTGATAGCCTTCGGTGTCCTCCGCCTGGTGACCGCGATCGGTATGGGCATCATCTTCGTCGTGGCTATGACCTACCTCGTCGAGGTCTCGCCCGTCCACCGCCGCGGCTCACGTGTCGCCCTGACCGCCTTCTTCGGCGGTATCGGCGGCGCCACGGTGGCGATCCTGGGCCGGACCATCATTCCGCTGGACCCCCACGCCTGGCGTTGGCTGTTCGCCATCGGTGGCCTTGGCCTGCTCGCCCTCGGCCTGCTGTTCCGCCTCCCCGAGTCGCCGCTGTGGTTGCTCTCCCGAGGCCGTCCCGAGGATGCCGAACGAGAGCTTCAACGGCTCGAGCGCGGCGTCGAGCAGGCCGTCGGCACGGCTCTCCCCCCAGCGGTGGTCAAGCACAGTATGGCCGAGGTCGCCGCGGAGGAGGAATCGGTTCAGGGCAGTGGCTGGCGCGCAGCCTTCCGTGGGAAGTTGCTCCGGCCGACTATCATCCTCATGGCGATATGGATCGTGTATTCGACTGTTACCCAGGTGTTCTCGGTTTGGCTGGCGACCATCCTGCAAATGCGGGGATTCGACAGCGAGACGCTACTCACCATCACCATGGTCGCCATCGTCGGTGCCCCGGTGGGCATGCTCCTCGCCTTCGCGTTCGCCGACCGGCTGCCTCGTAAGGCCCAGTTCTTCGGCGTCGCAGTGGTCGCGGGCATCGTTGGCCTGCTCTTTGGCATCGTGCCGGCGGCTGGAGTCATCGCGGTGATGGCCTTCGTCCACTTCGTGTTGATCGCCTGGTTCTCGCCAGTGTTGAATGCTGCAATGATGGACGAGTACCCCTCGGCACTACGCTCGACCGGTGCTGGCATGGCATACTCCTCCGGCCGACTGTGGAGCATCGTCTTCCCCTTCACCGTTGCGGCCGCGCTCCACGCGTACGGCGCCGGCATCATCGGCTGGGTCCTGCTGGCCGCGTGGGTAACCATCGCCCTCCTCGGCCTCGGATTACGCGGCAGCATCAGCTCCCGATCGGCTGAGCCAAGTTCCTAACCTCCTCCCTTCAAGATCCTTCCCTGCGAGAGGCTCGCCCCCATGCACCTTGTCAACCTCACCGACCCAGACGAGCGGGTAGTTACCACCGTCCTGCGCCGACAAGCGGAGGCCGTACCGGACCAGATCTTCCTGGCCGGAGAACACGGCACTCACAGTTACGGCGAGGTGTGGGAACGATCCCGGCGCAACGCAGGAGCGCTGTCCGAGCTCGGGGTCGGCCGGGGTGACACGGTCGCCATGTTCATGGACAACTCGCCCGAGATGGCGATCACCGCCTTCGGGGCCAACCAGGCCGGCGCGATGTGGTCGCCGGTCAGCACCGAGTACCGCGGCGAATGGCTGCAGGAGCTGTTGCAGGACATCCGATCCCGCGTTCTGGTCGTCGACGCCCACCTACTGCCCACGATCACGAGCCTGGCCGAGACGAATTTCGATCATCTGGTCGTGAATGGCGATCTTCCGACCGATCTCGACACCCGGCTCCCGGGTGTCACCGTGCACCGGCTGGTCGATTTCGCTGAGCATGCCGGGATCACGACCACCCCGGACTGGTACTACGGTGACACCAACTCGATCATGTGGACCTCCGGGACCACCGGCCGCTCCAAGGGCGTCGAGCAGCCGCACAACGCCTGGATCTCCCATGCCCTGCACCACAACGACATTCGTGGTGGCGTGCGCGAAGGTGAGAATTTCTACGGTTGCGTACCGATGTACAACTCCAGCGGCTGGTCGATGAACGTCTACGCGGCCCTGGTCACCGGAGCGAAGGCGGGCATCGACAAGCGCTTCTCGGTGCGCGACTATTGGAACCGCATCAGGTTCTACGACGCGCACCACACCATGATGCTCGGGACGATGCACGTGTTCCTGTCCCAGCAGAAGCCGACTGCGGCGGAACGCGATAACACCCTGCGCAGTCTAGTGATGAATCCGCCGGTGCCGGATTTGATCGAGGTGGCAAAGAAGCGCTGGGGCATCGAGACCGTGTTCTCCGGATACGGGCAGAGCGAGGTTTTGGGCGCGGTCATGTACCGGGACGACTGGGGCCTGAAGGCAGGAGCCTGCGGCGTCCCGAAGCCGGATGATCTGGTGGAAACGGCGCTTTTGGATAAATACGATCGGGAGGTCGGTGTCGACGAGGTCGGCGAGTTCTGCATCCGGCCTCGCCAGCCTTTCACCATCTTCAACGGTTACTTCCACGCACCCGACAAGACCGCCGAGGCCTTCCGCAATCTCTGGTACCACACCGGCGACCTGGGGCGAAAGGACGCAGACGGCGAGATGTTCTTCGTCGACCGCAAGAAGGACTCGCTGCGGTTCAAGGGCCGGAACCTGTCGTCCTTCGAGGTCGAGCACATTGCTCGAGCCTTCCCCGGTGTCCTGGACACCGCCGCGGTGGGTGTCCGACCCACCGACATCGAGTACGCATCCCAGCTGCACGAGTACGAGCTGCTGCTCTACGTGCTCCCCGAGCCCGGGACGACGATCGACCCGCTCGCGTTGTGCCGCTACATCGACGAACATGCTCCCTACTTCTTCGTCCCACGCTACGTCCACCAGGTCGAGAAGTTCCCGATGACACCGACCAGCAAGGTGCAAAAGTACAAGCTCCGGGAAAAGGGTCTGCCCGAGAACGCCTGGGACAGGCTCGTCGAGGCACCGGACTGGAGCCCGACGCGATAAGCCCCCATCCAGAGTCGTTGACTCCACCGGCCGACAGCGGCCTATTTCGCACTAGTTCGAAGGGAACGTATACATGGTCAAGCCCGCATTGTCGATGAAACCCACCGGTTGGTTCCAGGTTGCCTGGTCCGCCGAGATCGAACCCGGCCAAGTCCATCGAATGAAGTACTTCGGTCAGGAGATGGTCGCCTGGCGGTCGACCTCCGGAAACCTCACAGTCATGGACGCCTACTGCGAGCATCTGGGCGCCCACCTCGGTCATGGGGGCCGGGTCGAGGAAGACCGGATAATCTGCCCATTCCACGGATGGGAGTGGAACGGGCAGGGACGCAACGTATGCATCCCCTACCAGGATCGTCCGAACCCGACGCGTCGAATGCGCACCTGGCCGGTGGTCGAGAAGAATGAAAGCGTCTACATCTGGCATGACCTCGAGGGGCGCGAACCATTCTTCGACGTGCTGGATGTGTTCGAGGCCTACTCGGACGGCCGCACCGCCAAGGACTTCTACCGCACCTACCCGGAGGGCACCTTGTCGTACTCCGGGCTCGAGCTTCACCCGCAGTACGTGATGGAAAACAGCGTCGACCTCGCGCACTTCAAGTTCGTGCATCGTGCCGCCAATCTTCCGGTATCCCTCCGCCAGGAATTCGAAGGACCAATCGCCTACGTGGACTTCGAGATGGTCTTCGGCGCAACAAAGGACAAGACGGTGCTCACACCGAACGGGGCCGTCCACGGCTTCGGCCACGTGATCAACATCGGTCTCGGTATCGGCATGGCCGCGTTCGAGGGCCCGGACAACCAGCGGGTGATTGTCACTGTGACGCCGGTCGACGACGAGACCTCGGACATCCGGTCATCGGTGTGGCTGGACCGAATCCCTGGCGACGACTCTCCGCACCAACCGGCATCGCTCGAGCGACGGCAGCGCTACGCCAACAACCAGTTCGAGGCAGATATCGTCATCTGGAAGCACCAGAAGTACTCCGACCCGCCGGCGCTGGCCACGGCCGAGGGTAAGGGCTTCCGTGCAATCCGCAAGTGGGCCATGCAGTTCTACCCGGACGGGGAACTCGGCAGTGCGTCGACTCCGCACCTGCAGACCGCCGGAACCGACGCGGGCCCCGATGCGCCCGAGCGTGCGGCCTTCGAAGCGCAGGGCGCCGCGCGCTGATCATGTGGTGGGTACCCGGGCTTTCCGGGGCGCCCACCATTGTTTCGGCACCCACAGTGGTCGCAGTGAGCCTCGGACCACGGAATCAGTCCAGACGTCCCCACCAGTGAAGGAATCGAAATGAAGTTGTCCGGTCGCATAGTCGCGATCACCGGCGGCGGAGCAGGACTGGGCGCGCAGGCCTGCCGCATCGCCCGTGAACGAGGCGCCGCGCGCATCGGGGTGATCGATCTCAACGCCGAGGCAGCGGAGAAAATCGCTGCCGAGGTCGGCGGGATCCCGATCACCGCCGACGTCACCGATGAGGCACAGATCCGCGCCGCCGTCGATCAACTCGGTGGCGTCGACATCTGGGTGCACAACGCCGGGATCGGCGCGCAGACCACCCCCTTCAGCGATGACGGCATCTGGCAGCGGATGTGGGATGTGCACGTCATGGGAGTCGTGTACGCCACCCGCGCCCTGCTTCCCGCCTGGATCGAGCGCGGCGAGGGACACTTCGCCATGGTGGCCTCGGCCAACGCGCTGACAACCAACCCCATGTCGGCCGCCTACGCGGCCTCCAAGCACGCCGAACTCGCCCTCGCCGAGTGGATGGCCATGACCTACGGTCCGCGAGGGGTGATCACCAGTTGCTTCTGCCCGAAGGGCATGCTCACCCCGATGCTCCTTGCTCATGCGGGCGACAACGAATACGTGCGGGAGTCCGTCCGCACCGCGGTGACATCGGAGGCCGCCGCGACGATGCTGATCGATCTCATCGAGAGTGACCGCTTCCTCTCGACCACCTACCCGCCCGTAATGGAGGAGTATGCCCTGCGGGCGACCGATCCGGACGCCTACATCGCCGGACTGCAGGACACGCACCGCAGGCTGGTGCCCGGCTTCGGACTGCCCGCGACCTCCTGATTGCTGCTGGGGACATCGGCCCGATGGCCGCAGCTGCCTTCGCCGACTGGGCCATGGCATACAAGACCGACTTTGACCTTGCCAATGCCGGACACGCCCGACCGAACGCAGCGGGTGGCTGACGCATCCGGGAATCGGAACCTCGAGGTACCGATACGCACGGATACCCACAGCCCTGTGGCTCAGGCATCCATGACACGTCTCAACGACGAACCTAGGGGAATCACAATGGGTTTACTGGATAACAAGGTCGCCTTGATCACGGGTGCGGGACAGGGCTTGGGTGAAGGAACCGCTCACGCACTGGCCGCGGACGGCGCAGCCGTGGTGATCGCCGACATCTCGCCCGCCGACGCACGGAAGGTGGCCGACGACCTCACCGCGGCCGGCCGCTCCGCCCTGGCCGTCACCTGCGATGTCCGGGACCGCACTGCGGTCGACGCCGCCGTGGCCACCACTGTGTCCGAGTTCGGCAGGCTCGACATACTCGTCAACAACGCGATGACCCTCCGATTCGTGCCCTTCGAAGACGCCACCTCCGACGACCTCCTCGATGCCTATCGGTCGTCGGTTCTCGGAACCTTCAACTGCATGCAGGCATGTTTCCCGCACCTCCGCGAAAGGGGCGGGAAGGTCGTCAATTTCGGCTCGAACGCCGGCACCGAGGGTGGCGCTACCATGGCCACCTATGCGGCTGCGAAGGAAGCGGTTCGTGGCCTGACGAAGGCGGTCGCAACAGAGTGGGGGCGGTACGGCATCACCGTGAACGTCATCGTCCCGACGGGTTCGTCACCCGCGTGGGAACGCGTCAAGGCCGGTCTCACCGACGAGCAGCTCGACAAGATGCTAGAGCGTCCGATCAAGCGCATGGGGCACCCCGTCGACGACATCGGCCGTATCGTCGTGTTCCTCAGCAGTCCGTACTCGGACTACATGACGGGACGCACGCTGTTCGCCGACGGGGGCCGGTCGAAGTTCCGGTAGTCACCGGAAGACATCGACATCGGAACCGCGTCGCCGTCGGTCACCCACACGTCCGCCCCTTCCGCGCCCGACCCTGTCACGCACCGTGCGCCTCCCACGCCCGGTGCGTGACCTCGTCGTGGACGATGCCCGGGTTCCGGACGGTCTCTGCCGCTTGCCTTGACCGAAGTTAATCCGGTAGATAGTTTGTCTTATTGAGGGCGTCGCGGCTCGACCGCGATCCGCACCCGGTCGAATCGAGACGAAGGGAGGAAACCATGACCTC
Organism: Rhodococcus sp. MSC1_016; assembly: GCF_023667485.2. Taxonomy (NCBI): domain Bacteria; kingdom Bacillati; phylum Actinomycetota; class Actinomycetes; order Mycobacteriales; family Nocardiaceae; genus Rhodococcus; species Rhodococcus sp. MSC1_016. The sequence continues at coordinate 6,313,103 of NZ_JAMOZI020000001.1, read as the reverse complement.
GATGAATCTGTCCGGCACCGCTGCCATCGTCACCGGTGGCGCCGGGGGCCTGGGCGAGGCGGTCGTCCGTCGACTGCACGAGCACGGCGCAGCAGTAGTCATCGCCGACCTCGCCGACGATCGGTCCCGTGAATTGGCCGACGAGCTGGCCGGTTCCGTGGTGTACGCACGCACCGACGTCACCGATTCCGACAGCGTCTCGGCGGCGATCGAGGCCGCATCCCGTCTCGGCCACCTGCGTTCCGCTGTCCTTGCCCACGGCGGATGGGGCGTTGCCGAGCGCATCGTCCAGCGGGACGGTTCCCCTGCCTCTCTCGACGGATTCACCAGGACGCTGGACCTGTATCTCACCGGAACCTACAACGTTCTGCGACTGGTCAGCGCGCACATGGCCACCAATGATCCGGACGACGACGGCGAGCGCGGTGCCATAGTTCAAACGGCGTCGATCGCTGGGTACGAGGGTCAGATCGGCCAGAGCGCCTATGCGGCGGCGAAGGCCGGCGTCATCGGACTGACGCTGGCCGGTGCCCGCGACCTCGGTACCTTCGGTATTCGACTCAACACGATCGCCCCTGGCACCATGCAGACAGCGATGATGGAAACCGTCGGCGAGCAGGCACTGCAGAAATTCCGCTCCAACGTTCCCTTTCCGAAACGGCTTGGTAGAACATCGGAGTTCGCGGATCTCGCGCTCGGCATGCTGACCAACCACTACCTCAACGGGGAGGTCGTTCGCCTCGACGGCGCGCAGCGCTTCACCCCACGTTGACCGGTGTCCACCGAGTTCTTGTCGACCATAACCCGACCCCGACGCAAAACTCCCTACGAACAGGACGTCGCCGCGATGGCAATCGCCTCTACCGACTCAGACATCTTCTCCATGACAGGGCGCGTCGCCCTCGTCACCGGATCCACTCGCGGCATGGGTCTCGCCGCGGCTCACGAACTCGCCCGGCATGGTGCCGACGTAGTCATCGTCGGGCGTGACACCGAAAGTACCGGCGCTGCGGCCGCCCAGGTCAACGAGGCGGTCGGCGCCGACCGCGCCCACCCGATCGTGGCCAACATCGGCCACCGTGACTCGGTCACCGACCTGATGGCCCGGACACGTGCAGAGGTGGGCCAGATCGATGCGCTGCTGTTGCACGCCGGAATGAACATCTGGGTCGGCGAAACGACCGACCTCGAGGATCGCACTCTGACCAAGTTCATCGACAGCAGCATCATGTCGGCCCACTGGTTCTGTCGCGAGGTGCTGCCACATATGGTGGATCAGGGGTGGGGCAGGATCATCTTCACGTCGTCCGTCATCGGATCGACCCTCGGAAGTTCGGACAACGGCCCCTACGGCATTACCAAGGCAGCCTTGGCCCAGATGGCCCGCAATCTTGCGTGCGAGTACGGAAAACACGGGATTCGCGCGAATGCAATCGCGCCAGCGCTGTTCGAGACGCGGCAGGCTGAGGCGGTGTTGTCCGACGAGGGTCGGCTGCGCCGGTATCTGGATCGCTGCCCCGCGGGACGAGTAGGTGAGGCGCGCGAATTCGCAGGTCTCGCCCTGCTCCTGGCTTCCGAAGCAGGCGGCTACATCAACGGGCAGACGGTTAATGTCGACGGTGGGTACTCCGTTCTCTGGGATTCGTACTGATGAGCGAGCTACTTGTCCAGGGACAGCCCGGCGGCGTCGAAGTCTGGACCCTCAATCGACCCGATGCACGCAACGCACTCACCAGCACGCTCGCGCGTCGGCTGGTCGCCGAGATGGACAGAGCTGCAACGGAGAACGCCGTCCACTCCGTCGTCTTGATCGGCGCAGGCAAGGGCTTCTGCGCCGGCCTCGACCTCGCCGAATTCAGCAAACCGGATGCGCCCCGCGGAGTTGTCGGCGACGCCATCCGGCGCGCGCACTCATTTCCGAAGCCGTTGGTGGGCGCAATCAACGGTCCTGCGGTCACCGGTGGACTGGAGCTCGCCCTCGCATGCGACATGCTGATCGCAACTCCTGACGCAGTGTTCCGCGATACACACCTGAAGATCGGTGCGATGAGCGGAAGCGGGCTGACCGTTCACCTGCCCCGGGCCGTCGGGCAGAGCTGGTCCAGAAGAATGATCCTTGCAAATGATCCGCTGCCGGCGGACGTCGCTCTGCGGCTCGGGTTGGTGACCGAAGTAGTTCCGGCAGAGCACCTCCGCCAGCACGCAGTCGCGTTGGCGAGCCGGATCGCCGCGATGGACCCCGACTTGGCGTCGACGGTCAAACAACTGTGCGTCGACATCGACCGGGTATCGCCGGCAGAAGGTCTACGGCTGGAAGCAGCAGCACTTCAGGAGCACAAAAAGAGGGGCCGAGCATGGAAGACAGCCACATGAGTAATCACGACTTCACAGGTCCGATGGTGGACGAAGATTTCAATCCGATGTCGGCGGAGTTCGCGGACGATCCGTTCGCCGCGTTCGGCAAGGCGCGAGAAGAGTGTCCCGTTCGCCACACTGCCGAGTTCTCGCCCGAGTTTTACAGCCTCACCCGGTTCTCGGACATCTTTGCCGCCCTGAACGACGCCGAGGCCGCGCGATGGTCTGCCCGGTACGGGAGCAGCCCCCAGTTCCACCGCGCCATCGGATTCAATCAGGACGCCGAGGACAGTCGTGACTTCCGCGCGCTGTTCCGAACCTGGTTGCCGGCCAATGCCGGTGTCGTCTACGGCGATCTCATCGACTCGACGATCAACGATCTCATCGACGAGATGACAGCCGACGACCGGGTACAGGGTGACTTCGCATCCGAGTTCGCGGTGTTGCTCCCGATCAGGATCATCGCGCAGCTCATCGGCGTCCCCCCCGAGGACGCACTCGAGATCAAGGAAATGACCGACGAGTTCCTCGGGGCCTTCTGCATTCCGGAACAGAACGGTGTAGCCCCCGCGGCCCGCCGACTTCACGCGTACTTCGAGCCACACCTGGAGCGCCGGCGGGAACTGCTTCGAGGCGCCTCGATCGAGGTGCCCGACGAGACACATCTCGGAACCGTCCTTCCGAACGACCTGCTGAGCTTCATGCTCGTCAAGAAGTACGGCGACCGTACCCTGACGCCTTCCGAGATTGATTACGTGCTGGCCACCGCCCTCACCGGGGGTAACGACACGACCACCTCGATGCTCACGAACGTCACATATCGCCTACTCTCGACGCCGTCGCTGTGGGATCGGATCGTTGAGGACGGCAAACTGATTCAACCGGCAATCGAAGAGAGTCTCCGGATGGATCCGCCCGTCCTGGGACTGTTTCGTACCACCGCCGACGACGTGACTGTCTCCGGCTGCCCGATCCCCGAGAAGTCGAAGGTCATGCTGCTGTTCGGATCTGCGAATCGGGATCCGCAACAGTGGGAGGATCCGGACGAGTTCCGCCTCGACCGCCCCATGAAGTTTCTTCGTCGGCATCTGGCCTTCGGTGGGGGTGCACACTTCTGTCTCGGTGCGCCGCTGGCCCGCGCCGAAGGGAACCGGGCTCTCGAGCTTCTCCGTACCCGTCTGCCCCATCTTCGGCTCGACGGGGAGTCCGAGCGGATCCCTCAGTTCCACCTTTGGGGCCGTCAGACCCTCCCGGTCCGATGGGACGCTCCACACCTCGATTCGGAAGGCGCCTGATCTCATGACCGAGGAACCCGAGATCCTCATCGAGTCCGACGGGCCCGTGCGAATCGTCACACTCAATCGGCCCGAGAGTCGCAACGCCACCAGCGTCACGATGCACCACGCATTTCTCTCGCTGTGGCGACAGCTCGCCGACGACAGCGAGGCGCGAGCTGTGGTCGTGACCGGAGCCGGCAAGGCGTTCAGCGCCGGCGGGGACTACGAGATGATGCAACTATCGCTGGATCCGGTAGGTCGCTGGCGCAATGTCGATGAAGCCCGCCGTCTTCTCGTCGAACTAGTCCACTTCCCGCTTCCAATTGTCGCTGCCGTCAACGGTCCGGCCGTCGGCCTGGGCGCGAGCTTCCTCGCCTTCAGCGACTTCGTGGTGATGTCGGAATCCGCTTTCATCGCCGATCCGCACATCGCCGTCGGGTTGGTCTGTGGAGACGGCGGGGTGGCCTGGCCGCTGCATGTCGGCCTGCTCCGGGCAAAGGAGATGCTGCTCTTGGGAGGGCGTATCGGCGCCGAGGAGGCGAAGTCGATGGGCATCGCCAATCGGGTCGTACCACGTGACGACGTTCTCACCGAGGCCACCACGATCGCGCACCGTCTGGCCGCGCAGCCGCCGGGTGCGCTCCAAGACACGAAGCGTGCCCTCAATATGTACCTGGAATCGAGTTTGACCGGACCCGTCGGCCACTCTCTGATGACCGAGCGATACAGCATGGCTTCCGCTGAGCATCGCATCTTCGTAGAAGGACAGACGAAGTCGTGACTGTCACGATGCACTCTCGAATCGAACTGGAGCTCCTATGATCAGAACCAGCCTGACCGATCTCGTCGGTACCCGTCACCCAGTGGTACAGGGCGGAATGCAGTGGGTAGCAACCGCTCCGCTGGTGGCCGCCGTGGCGAACTCCGGCGCACTGGGGTTCCTGTCCGCGCTGACTCAACCCACACCGGCAGCGCTGCGCGAGGAGATCGAGAGATGCCGGTCTCTCACCTCCGAACCGTTCGGCGTAAACCTGACGATCTTGCCGTCCATCTCGCCGCCACCGTACGCCGAGTACCGGCGCGCGATCATCGAGTCCGGGATCAAGATCGTCGAGACCGCCGGCTCCAACCCGGTGGAACACCTCGACGACTTCAAGGCAGCCGGAGTCACGGTGGTGCACAAGTGCACCACCGTGCGCCATGCGGTCTCCGCTCAGAAACTCGGCGTCGATGCCGTCAGTATCGACGGTTTCGAATGCGCGGGACACGCAGGCGAGGACGACATCCCCGGCCTGGTGTTGATCCCAGCAGCCGCGGACGAACTGGAGATTCCGATCATCGCCTCCGGCGGATTCGCGGACGGACGTGGTCTCGTCGCCGCCTTGGCACTGGGCGCGGACGGCATCAACATGGGCACGCGATTCATGTGCACCGCCGAAGCCGAGATACACCCGAACGTAAAGAACCGCATTCTCGAGGCCGATATCCGTCAGACCGATCTCATCTTCCGCGAGCTGAAGAACACCTCGAGGGTGGCTCGCAATGCCGTCAGCGAACGCGTGGTCGAGATGCTGCGCGGCGGAGCGACGTTCGATCATGTTCGTGATCTTGTGGCGGGCAAGCGGGGACGGGAGGTGTACGTCACCGGAGACCTGGATTACGGCATCTGGACTGCGGGAATGGCACAGGGCCTGGTCCACGACATACCCACGGTCGCGGACCTGGTGAACGGAATAGTCGGTGACGCCGAGTCGCTGATCCGGTCCCGTCTATTCGACCTGGTCGCCACCGATTCACCCGTCTCGGTCTGACACCCTGAGATCATCGACACTTCACCAGGCGCGGTGACGGAGTTCCGCTGGCCCGCAAAGGAGAAGCGATAACCGTGCCGAAGAACGTACTGGTGATAGGCAGGCCGAAGCACAGGGCGTAGTCGACAGTGCTCCGGCGGTGTACCCACTAGCTGTCCGGCGGCGTCATCAGATCGACCATAGACCCGGCAGCCGAGCGGATCTGAACCCGACGGGTCATCGACGGTCGCGAAATCGATCTCGCGTCGGAGTCGCCGGCAGAGGTAGCAGCGACGCACTGCCGACAATCTGGTGTTGACGTCCACCACAGTGCCGGGTCAATCTGGATTTTCACGTCGATGAAAAGCCGACTGTAATCCTTCGATGTCAATGACGTTGAGCCGCGCGGGTGTCGCGCACACTTCCAAATACCGCAACAGTCCAAGGAGCCACCATGGCAGTATCCGGCCGAGACGAGGCCCATCTTCACCTTCGAGTTCGCCGACGTGACGCGGTCGCCGAGGGCGTGGTGGTGCTGGAACTCGAGAATTCCACATCAGCCCCTCTGCCCCCCTGGGATCCGGGCGCCCACATCGACCTCTGTCTCCCGAATGGCATGACACGCCAGTACTCCCTGTGTGGCACTCCCTCCGACAACGGCACTTATCGTGTCGGAATCCTGCGGGATCCGGCCAGCAGGGGTGGCTCGTCCTACATAGTGGACGAGGTCGGCGTCGGGGCCGCGATTGAGGTCAAGGGGCCGCGGAACCACTTCCATATGCTCCCCTCCCCCCGTTACGTGTTCATCGCCGGCGGTATCGGTATTACGCCGTTGCTTCCCATGATCTCCGCCGCCGAGGCCTCCGGTGCGGAATGGGAACTGCATTACGGCGGTCGCTCGCGGCAGTCGATGGGTTTCTTGGACGAGATCACCACGCTGTCCGGCGATCGAGTCCGGCTTTATCCGGAGGACGAGGTCGGACTTATCGACCTAGCCACTGTGCTGGACGGGCATCGCGCAGAGACACTGGTCTACACCTGCGGACCCAGCGGCCTGCTGCAGGCGATCGAGGAGCGCACTGCTGGCTGGCCGGTCGGATCGGTGCACATGGAGCGCTTCGAGCCCAAGGAGTTCGACCAGGAGACCTCCACGGGCTCGTTTGAAGTCGAACTGTCCGATAGCGGAACGGTTCTCGTCGTTCCCCCGGACCGCTCGGTTCTCCAGGTTTTACAGGACGCCGACGTCGATGTGTACTCTTCGTGCCAGGACGGAACCTGCGGAACCTGCGAGACTACGGTCCTGGCCGGCGAAGTGGAGCATCGCGATTCGATTCTCAGCGCGGAGGAGCAGGCAGCTAACGACCGAATGTACATCTGTGTCTCGCGTGCCGCCTGTCCCCGGCTCGTTCTCGAGCTCTGACTCCAGGGCGTTTCCCAGTCGATATCGTCGGGGGACACAGCGAGAAGTGCCCGGCTCCGCATCCGCGGAGCCGGGCACTTTATCTGTCAGGCATGAGATATATGGGTACCGGGCACTGGCGGTCAGATCTTGGGGCGCTCCCAGGCCCTGGAGCCGACGCCAGCGATCTCGTAATGCTTTCCGGAGGTGAAGTTCGGATCACGTTTCTCGATGAACGAGGCCACTCCTTCCGCCGAGTCGGGCTGACTCCCCAGATCGCGAAAGATCTCCCATTCCTGGTGGAAGGCCACCTCTCGGTCGGCTTCTGAGAGAAGCGAGTAGAGCAACTGCTTCGTCACGCCGACCGCAGCGGGACTAGTACAGCGGGCGATCTCAGAGGCCAGTCCCATGGCGGTGTCAAGCACTTGGTCAGCAGGTACCGCGTGGGTGGCGATTCCCATCTGTCGGGCTTCGGCACCACTGAAGAGCCGACCGGTGAGGAGAAGCTCCGTTGCAGTCGCAAGACCAACCAGTTTCGGCAGGAGCCACAGCGAATTCTGTTCCGGTATAAGACCGCGCCGGGTAAATACGAACCCGTACTTGGCCTCCTCGTTGACGACCCGGATATCCCACTGCAGAGGGAAGGTCAGACCGAGACCGACCGCTGATCCGTTCATCGCGGCAATAATCGGGGTGCGCATCTTCCATGGGCGTGGTCGATGGCGCATCATGAGGCGTGCTCGCCGGGTCCGGTCCTCATCGAAAGCGAAGTTCGTGCCCTCGGGGTCCATGTCAGCGCCGGTGGAGAAGAACCGCCCTCGGCCGGTGACGACGATCGCTCGAACGTCATCTTCGCAGTCGAGTGTAGCGAGCTGATCATGCAACTCGACCTGCATCGCGGAGGTGAACCCGTTGCCACGGTCGGGGCGATCGAGCCACACGACCGCGACCGCCCCGTCCCGCTCGATGCTGATCCCGTGGGTCGGCACTGTCAGCCGCCCACACGCGGGTTGCCGGAACCGTCGGAATTGGGGCGAGCCGAGGCCACCAGGCGGGGAATGACCTCGCCGAGCTGGGCCGAATCCCATTTTTCGAACCGCTCTTCTTCCGGCCCCGCAACCCAGGTCTCCGCCACACCGATCTTGCCGCCCTTGACGTTGAAGACGCGGCCGGTGATGGACGCAGCCTCCGGCGAGGACAGCCACACCACCGGCGGAGCGATGTTTGCCGGTGAACCGTAGTCGAAGCCCGTCTTCTCTTTGATCTGCTCCAGATGCGCGACGTAGGCGTCGAGTCCGGCAGTCATCTGTGTGAGTGCGCTGGGGGCAATCGCATTGACCGTAACTCCCAGCCGCGCGAGTTCATCCGCAAGGATCACCGTGAGCCCGGCGATCGCCGCCTTCGCCGTTCCATAGTTGGACTGGCCGACATTGCCGTACAGACCTGAGGGTGAGGACGTGTTGACGATGCTGGGATTCTGCACGGGGTCGCCCTCCTTGTGCTTGGCCCGCCAGTAGTTCACGGCATGCCGGGTCGGGCAGAACGTTCCCCGAAGGTGGACCCGCATGACGTCATCCCACATGTCGACATCCATGTTCACAAACATCTTGTCACGCAGAATTCCGGCGTTGTTGACCAGAACGTGCAGATCGCCGAAGGCGTCCAGTGCGGACTGGATGAGGCGGCCGGCACCGTCCCAGTCGGAGACATCGTCGTTGTTTCCGATTGCCTCGCCCCCGGCGTCCCGGATCTCGGCGACGGTCTCGTCCACCGACCCTAGGTCGTTGACGACCACCTTGGCCCCCTGGCGGGCGAACTCGAGGGCATGCTCACGGCCGATGCCGCGGCCCGCACCTGTCACGACGACGACACGATTATCATGCAGACCCATACAACTTCTCCTTGTGTATACCGAACTCGTGGGTTCTTCCGAATCTGGAATTGACTGAGCTCGCCCTCGGTCAACCGGGGGTCCAGGGAGGCGGCGACCTTCCAACCGCATTCGGCCGAAGATCTGCGGCCCATACAACCAAGAGCTTAATCAGTTAGTTATTTATACCTTAATCTCGAGCTGGAGCCAACCGTTCGCGACCTTAGGCAGGCCGCGACGGTTGCGGTTCCGGATGTCGTTATCGGACAAAGAAAAAGGGCGCGTGATGACATCACGCGCCCTTTGCGAATCGCAGGGTGGTTCTACGACAGTACTTCGACGAGTGTCGTCCCGGAATCGTCGAGCATGACGTTGGCCACCTTGCGAAGGTGGCGAAGCCAGTGGGCTACTGCGCTGTCGACGTCGCCCTCTCTCAACAGTTTCAACAGCCGCCGGTAGGACCGGTACGCCAACTGGTCGACGACGAGCTCATGCTCGGGGCCGTGAGTGACAATGTATAGACGGTTGTGCGCATCCATGATGTGCAGGAGCATCCCCATCATGATGGACATTGTCTGAGACCCAGCCAGGTCCACGATCGCCTGATGGATCCGAGTGTCGAGTTTCGCGAACCCGACCGGATCCCCGAGCAAACTACGCCCCTCCTCAACGAGCTCGGTCAGCCTCTTCAGGTCCGGCTCGTTGCCTCCCCACGCGCGCAGAGCGGCAATCTCGACCTCTGTGCGAGCGCGATAGACATCGGCCAGTGCCACTCCCTGGTACTGCAAGAGCAAGCCCATGTGACGCGCCGCAACCGACTCGTCAGGCGCCAGAACCCGCGCGCCTCCGTGGGCGCCTCGCAGCACGACGATGATGGATTCCGACTCGAGGATGCGAAATGCCTCACGCATGGTCGGCCGGGACACACCGTACCGCTCCATGAGCGCGGACTCACCGGGGAGCGGGTCCCCGGGCTTCAGCTCGCCGGTCACGATCTGTCGCCTCAACTTGGCCGCTACCAGTTCACCGGCTTTCGGAACCCGCACCAACGACGACTCTGTACCAACCGACATATGCCCTCCATTCGGCGGTCAATCGTGCAATCATTCAATCATATCAACCCACAGGTCGGCCGGGGCCATCGCCCACCTAGGGCCATAGAAGAGAGAACAGTCCCGCCCCCTGCTCTGCAGGGATGACAAGGGCGCATCGGTCACCGATGCCTCGACGGGGCGAGCTACTGGCGGACGCAGCGGGTCCTCAGCTCAGGCGCTCCAAGATCATTGCCATACCCTGACCGCCGCCCACACACATCGTCTCGAGCCCGAACTGCTTGTCATGCCACCGCATGGAGTTCATCAACGTTGTCGCGATGCGAGCACCGGTCATTCCGAAGGGGTGACCTGCAGCGATGCCGCCGCCATTGACGTTCAGCCGGTCGAGCGGGATCCCCAGTTCCTTGTAGGAGGGGATCACCTGAGCAGCGAACGCCTCGTTGATCTCGAAGAGGTCGATGTCCCCGACCGACATCCCGGCGTTCGCGAGTGCGTTGCGGGTGGCGGCGATCGGCCCGAGTCCCATGATCTCGGGCGACAGGGCGGACACCCCTGTCGAAACGATACGTGCCAGAGGGGTGATTCCCAGCTCTGCAGCCTTCCGATCGGACATGATGATCAGCGCCGCAGCGCCGTCATTGAGTGGGCACGCGTTGCCTGCGGTGACGGTTCCGTCCGGCCGGAATGCCGGAGACAATGCCGCCAGCTTTTCGAGCGTGGTTCCGGCACGGGGACTTTCGTCACGATCCAGCACCTGGCCATCAGGCAGCGTGATCGGAGTGATTTCCCGTTTCCAGAAGCCGGCCTCGGCGGCCTGCTGATAGAGCGTCTGGGAACGCAGCGCGAACTCGTCCTGTTCCTGCCGCGAAACGTTGTACGCCTGAGCGACATTCTCCGCGGTCTGTCCCATTGCGATGTACACATCCGGCAGACCACCGGACGTCCGGGGATCCTGCCAAACGGGGGCATCACCCTGCGTGCGCTCGCGGGTCAGTGCTTGGGCAGACGAGAAGAGTGGATTCGTCCACGGATTCGCGGAGCGATCCCGGGGATCTGCATTCTCGTCGACGGGTGGGGTGTCCGCGTGGCCACGCCGTCCCCTGCTGATTGCCTCGACGCCCGCTGCGACGAAGACGTCGCCCTCGCCCGCACGGATTGCGTGCATTGCCATCCGCGTCGTCTGCACGCTGGACGCGCAGTACCTGGTGATGGTCGTTCCGGGGACGGTGTCCCACCCCAGCAGCGTGGCAACCACCCGTCCCATATTGAAGCCCTGTTCACCTCCCGGCGCGCCGCACCCGAGCATGAGGTCCTTGATCTCACTCGGGTCAAGCGCAGGGAGCTGCGTCGCAGCGGCCCGCACCGCTGTCGCAGCCAGGTCGTCGGGGCGCATGTCACGTAAGGCGCCCTTGTACGCGCGCCCGATCGGTGTGCGCGCGGCGGCGACGATCACTGCCTCTGCCATTGGTCTCCTCCAGTTGAGTTTCTCGTCTATGAAATCGAGTCAGTACCGCATGTGCGATCCCGCAGAAATGTTCACGATCTCGCCGGTGATGGATGCGGAGCGGTCCGACACCAGGAACGCCGCGGCCTCGACGATGTCCTCGACGCGCGGCAGCCGTCCCAGGGCCGTCTTGACCCGCTCGCCCTCCTGCATCTCCGGATGCAGCGTGTCGGTGAAGCGGGTCCCGGTCACCATGCCCATCGACAGGGTGTTGACCCGGATCCCGTGGGGCCCTCCCTCATGGGCGCAGCAACGGGTCAACACGCTGAGGCCGCCCTTGCTGACCGCATAGGGCGTCTCGATCCCTTCACCACCGACATCCGGAGCGTAGGTCGACACGTTAAGGATCACTCCAGGCGCTCCAGCATCACGCATGTGGTTCATGGCCTGCCGGGAAAGCATCCACGGACCAGTTAGATTGACCGCGAGCACCTGGTCCCACGAGGCCGGCTCGTAATCGAAGATCGACCCGATCACGTTCACCGCCGCGTTGTTCACCAGGATCGAGATCGGTCCCAACTCCGCGCGAACGGCGTCGGTCACGGCCACGATCTGCTCGCGGTCACCGACGTCGAGCACGTGCCCGACGGCGGTACCTCCGGTCGCATGGCGGATGTCGGTCACTGCCTCCGCCAGCCGACGCTCGTGCGAATCCGTGACGACGACCGTCGCACCTTCCGCTGCCAGCCTGGTGGCGATCGCCTTGCCTATCCCAGCCCCCGCGGCACCCGTGACCAGGGCTACGCGCCCGGACAACGACGACATCTGCACTCCTCGCTTGTTGATTGAATTCGACTCTTCCGCATCGCACCGGTGTCCGGCGATTCGGCACAGACTGTGTCTCGGAGCGAGACGCTCGCGGCATCCCACCGCCAAGCCGGCACGATCTGGTCGACCATGCCTCCGCTCGGGAATACAGATTAATTATTGCACTAATCTTGGCCCCGGACTACCGGTTGCCCATCCCGTCGTCCGAGCTGCCCGGCAAGGGCAAGCCTGCGCACCTTGCCGGTGGAGGTACGGGGAAAGTCCTCGACGAGGAACCACCGCGTCGGCTGCTTCTGCCGGGGTAAACACGCGCTCACGTACTCCGCGAGGTCGGTGTCGGTGATCGTCGATCCCGGCACGAGTCGCACCGCTGCGACCGGCTGCTCCCCGAGCCTCGGATCTGGCATGCCGAACACCACCACCTCCTCCACACCCGCCATGCGGGCGATCACGGACTCGATCTCCGCGGGATAAAGGTTCTCGCCACCCCGGATCACGACCTCTCGAATGCGTGAGTGGAAGGTGACAACCCCCTGGCTCATCGAGCACAGATCCCCGGTGCGCATCCATCCATGCTCGTCGCACACCGAGACCGTTTGCCCACTGGAGTCGAGATAGCCCGACATGATGAGCGGCCCACGAACACACAACTCACCGACCGTTCCCTCCTCGACGAGACGTCCATCCGCGCTTACGCAGTAATCCCGTTCCGGTAGCGGCCGACCGAGCGTACGAGTTCGTTCGTAGGGCGGATCATCGGGCGAACTCATCGTCATGCACGGAGCCTCGCTCTGGCCGTACGCCACGAGGAACCTGGTATCCAGTCGCTCCTCGAGCGAATCGATGAGCACCGGATCGACACTGGTCGCACCGCCAACAACGGCCGCGACCGAGGCAAAGTCGTCCGCCACGACACCGTCCAAGGACAGGATGTCGATGACCATTGTCGGCACGATCCCGACAATGCCAGGCCGGAGTCTCCGGATGGCTTCGACCGTCGAGCGGGGGTCGATCCGTTCCACTGCGACATAGGTTCCCGCAGTCATCAGCGCGCTCATCACCCCTCCGACGACGCCGCCGACATGCTCGAGGGGCAGCGGATTGAGTAGAACGGCTCCGTCGGTGGCGCCGGCAGCGGCCGCATAGTGCCGAGCCGACCCCAGCACGGCTCGATGGGATAGCACGGCCACCTTGGGTTGTCCGGTCGTACCCGATGTGAACTGCAAAAGGAATGGGTCATCAGCGTGCGCGCCATCCGAATGATCTCGGAAACCGACTCCGACATTTTCGAGTTCGCCCACGCTCACCACTTCCGGTACCAGCAGCGTGGAGTCGGCGATGGGTACCTCCCCGACCGTAACGAGCAGATCAATGCCGACTTGCGCACCACGGGCAGCGAGACCCTCCGCCGTCTCACCGGACGGCATGGGCACGACCGCGCATCCGGCGCGAGCGGCACCATACATCGCCACCATCCACGAAACCCGCTCACGCCCCAACAACCCCACCCTCCGATGCCGGAGGGGACGATCGCGGAGAGCCGCACCCACCGAGGTGGCCCGAGCGAAGAGCTCACCCCAGGTCAACTTGCACACCGTCGTCCCGTCGAGCCAGGAGATCGCAACCCGAGCCGGATGCCGACTCGCGACATCGGAGAACCAGTCGTCGACGGTCCTGGCTGTGCCGGTCGGGTTGTGGTCGACCGCACCATGAGGTAGATACGACCAACCGGGACGGGCGCTCTCGCCCAGCTCGGGTAGCCTGCATAATTCAGTCACGATTCCTCACACCTCGCTCGCTTGCCGATCGCGGGTGTCCGGGCTCCGAGATCGTGTACATCACTTGCCCGACTCGCCGTCCGGCGTGCGAGCCCCTCCCGGTCGACCTTCGCCATGGCGCAGAGCGTCGGTGGATTCCAGGATCACCGAAACATCGATCGTCACCGTCCACCAACAGACCGCTTCGTAGTCAAAATGCGAGCTGCTGAGGAATGCGACCACCCGGCCAACTGCCGCACGATCCGAACCGTCACCGGCCCTCGAACACCGGCTTTCGGTGCTCGAGGAAGGCCGACATCGCTTCCCGTGAATCCGCGGTATTCACCGCGAGTATCTGAGTACGGTTCTCCCGGTCAACCGCCTCGCCGAAGCCACAATTCTGGTTCGCCCAGAATGCTTCCTTCGTCGCTTCGAGCCCGAACGGTGAGAAACCCGCGATCTGCGCGGCCATGTCAATGGCTGCAGGAAGCAACTCGTCGTCGGGGTGGACAGCCGAGACGATCCCGCGCCGCTCCGCCTCCCCCGCCGAAACCAACCGATTGGTCAGCATCAACTCGAGCGCGTTGGACGTCCCCACCAGACGCGGGAGACTCCAGCTGATCCCGCCCTCGCACGCGCTCAGCCCCATTCGGATCGCACCATCACGGAACGAACCCGACTCGCCGGCGATCCGCACATCGGTAGCAAGTGCGAGTCCGAGGCCCGCGCCGACGGCCGGACCGTTGATCGCCGCGATTACCGGCTGCCGAAGCTGACGCACGGCCAGCGCCAGACCGGACGTGCGGCGCTGTGCCTCGAAACGGGTCGGGATATCCACGTCACTGCGCCCTCGGGCACCCCCCACATCGGAGCCAGCACAGAACGCGCGACCGGCACCGGTAAGGACAACTACGCGCACATCGTGCTGCCGGTGCACCTCCGACAGGACCCTGCGTAGCTCGTCGATCAGTGGCCAAGTGAGGGCATTGAGACTCTCGGGACGATTGAGGGTGATCATTGCAACACCCGTTGCGGGCTCCGACACCAGGAGCAGCGACTCGTCGACATCCATGGTCAGTCCTTTCAATCGCGCTGTGTAGCGCAGAGTTTGCGGTTCGGATCGAAGAGGCGGTCCGGATCGGCTTATCGCAGTCGCCACAGCCATCAGAGTTCGATCGCCGTCCGGGTGGTAGGGGACGATCAGCGCGGAAGTCCCAGCAGGCGCTCGGAGGCAATATTGCGCTGGATCTCGGCGGTGCCACCGTAGATGGTCTCCGCGCGTGACGACAGGAACAGCTTTCGCATTCCTGCGGCAGGCTCGGTTCCCTCGAACAATGATTCCGCTCCCACGATGTCCATGGCGAGCTCGCCCATGCGCTGATGGTGCGTCGAGGCGAAGAGTTTCGTCGTAACGGAAGCGGCGGCCGTCGCTGCGCCCGGCTCCGGGGCTTCGTCGTCGAGGAGGTCCGCGACCACCCGCAGGTTCGTCGCGCGCATGAGCTTGACGCCGATATACACGTCCACGAGGCGTCGACGGATCGCGGGATCGTCAATCGCACCACCGCGTCGGGCCAGGTCGAGCATGGCGTCGTACTCCCGCTCCATACCGAGCTGTATCGGCATCAGGGCGCTCCCTCGCTCGAACCCGAGGGTCGTAATCACGACCGGCCATCCACCGTTGACCTCACCCACGGTGAGATCGAGCGGAGTCTGTGCATCGTTGAAGAAGCACTCGCTGAACTCGGTCGACCGGACGATGTTCTCGATCGGCCGGATCTCGACTCCGTCCTGGGCGACGTCGATCAGGAGCAGCGACAATCCCCGGTGGCGCAACGACAGATCCGGATCGGTACGACAGAGCACGTAGAGCCAGTCCGCGTTATGCCCAAAGGTGGTCCAGATCTTCTGGCCGTTGACGTGCCATACATTCTCGGCATCCAGAGTGGCGCGCGTGCGCACGTCGGCCAGATCCGAACCCGCACCGGGTTCGCTCCACCCCTGCCCCCACATCTCCTCGACCGCGAGGATCTTCGGCAGGAAGCGTTGGCGTTGCTCTTCGGTGCCACAGGCGATCAGGGTCGGACCGAGCAGATCGAGCGCCTGGGTGCTGACCCTCGCCGGTGCAGCAGCACGCGCGTACTCGTACTCGAATACAATCTCCTCGGCGAGGCCGAGCCCTCTACCGCCGTAGCGAGTGGGCCACGTCAGACCCAGCCAGCCGTCTCGGGAGAGTTCGCGCTCCCATTCGACCCTGAGATCCCACGCGGTGTCGTCGGTGGGACTGCCGATACCGCGGTGCGCGGCAAAGTCTCCGACCAGATGCTCGGAGAACCACGTTCGAACCTCCTCGCGGAAGTCGGCGACGTTCGGGGCGAAATCGTTGTCCATGTCGTGGAATCCTGATCCTAGACGGGCGGTAAAATGATCAACTCGGCTTCCCGAATACCTCGACTGCGTTGGCACCGAGGTAGCCGTCCCGGGCGGCACCGGCAAGAGGCAGGGCGCGGCCCTCCTCGATCGTGCGTTCGATCGGCAGGATCGGATAGTCCGAGGCCCACATGAGCTTGCGCGGATTGCGGCGTTGCGCAAAGGTGAGAATTTCCTCGGGGACGTACTTCGGAGCCCATCCCGCCGTCATGGCGAAAACGTTGGGGTGCTTGATCAGCATGGCGATCGTCTCGCTGATCCACGGGTCACCCAAATGGCTCATCACGAGCTTCAGGTCCGGGAAGGTGAGGGCGACCTCATCGATCAGAATCGTGCGCTGAAGCTTCGCGGGCTTCATCGGCCCCGGTACGCCGACATTGATCGAGACGACCGCACCCTCGTCGCAGGCGGCGGTGTAGGCCGGGTAGGCCAGCTTGTCGTCGATGGCGATGCCGGTGAACATCGGAATGATACGGATGCACTTGATCCCATACTCCCGCACTGCGATACGAACATGGCGTGCGGCATCGTAACCTAGTCGTGGGTCGATGCCGACCGAGGTGACGAAGCGGCCCGGGTAGTCACGCTGAATCTCGGCCAGCCGCGTACACGTCTCACGCAGCACCTGCTCGCCGGACTTCGTGCCGTGCACGAACGGGGGCGTGATGTCGCGTGGCACCTTGGTCAGCACGCCGGACGCGATACCTAGTCGGTCCATCTCGGCTACTACATCGGCGATCGTCTCACCGCCCTCGTAGGCGCTGTTTCCCCGTTTGAACCTCGCCACAACGGAGGGGTCGGGCGTGACCTCTCCCGGCTGGTAAGGCAGGTTGATCCAGGCATCGAACACTTCCGGCTCCGCGGACCCCGCCGTTTGATCTGTCATGTCCATCTCCTCGCTATCGTCGGGGTCGGCACATCGCCGCACGATCCCCTTTGGCCTGACCGACTTTGCGGCGGTCTCATCAGAGGGCTACCGGCCTCGATAGACCGGTGCCCGCTTCTCCTTCATCGCCGATAACGCCTCGGCCGAGTCCTCGGTCGCCGCAATGACGGCGAAGTGTGAGGACGCAAGATCGAGTGCGGTATTCAGATCTGCGCCGGCCGATTGGTAAGTGATCCGCTTGATCATCCGGCTCGTCAGCGGCGCGTGCCGTGCGATGGACTGCGCGAACGCACGGGTCTCATCTGCGAAGTCTTCCGCAGGCGCTACTCGGTTGGCCAATCCGATACGAAGGGCCTCGTCCGCCGAGACGAAGTCGCCGGTCAGCAGCATCTCCAGCGCCTTGGACGTGCCGACGATTCTCGGCAGATAATAGGCTCCACCGTCGCCGGGCGTCAGCCCGACACGGATATATCCCTCGGACAGTGATGCGGTCGACGACATGATCCGCATGTCACACATGAGGGCCATGTCGAGGCCTGCTCCGACCGCCACGCCGTTGATCGCGGCGATCACCGGTTTGTCGAGAGTTGCCATTGCCCGGGCCACTCTATGTATCTCGTCGTGTAACTGTGCTTTTCGCTCGATCGGAGTCAGTCCGGAATCGGCATTGGAGATCTGTCCCAGATCCACACCCGAGCAGAACGCCTTGTCGCCTGCCCCGGTCAGGACGACGACACGGACGTCGTCATCGTCGCCTGCATGACGGATCAGACGCTCCCACTCGCGAATCATCGCGAAAGTGAAAGCGTTACGGGCATCCGGCCGGTTAAGCGTGATCGTGCCGACGCCCTCGTCGAACGTCCAGTAAATTTCCTGCATCGATCACTCCTCCACACCACTCCGCTTGGGTCCGGGCCTTCAGGTTTTCCGACCTATCCACCCACGCATCTCGTCTAATTCGATAACTAATTGTACTATACGGCCATGGATGCCTCAGTAGACAGTTTCGGCGGGCTCACCCTTTCCGACGCCGACCGCGACTTCCGAGAGGAGGTGCGGACCTGGTTCGCCGACCACCTGACCGGGGAGTTCGCCGGCCAGGCCGACCGTGGCGGCCCCGACGATGATGACAACTGGGAGTTGCGTCGCGCCTGGGAGCACGAACTCGGCCGCGGCAACTGGCTCGGCCTCTCGTGGCCGCCCGAATATGGTGGCCGCGGCGCCACCATGACCCAGGAAATCATCTTCGCGATGGAGTATGCGCGTTCCGGAGCCCCCCCACGTGCCGCCTTTCACGGAGAGACATTGATGGCGCCGACGGCCTTGAGCTACGGCACCGAGGAACAGAAGAAGCGACTCCTGCTACCCATGTCCCGCGGCGAGGTGGTCTGGTGCCAGGGGTACTCCGAGCCCGGTGCAGGCTCCGACCTCGCCAATGTGGGAACTCGGGCGCAGCTCGACGGAACGGAGTGGGTGATCAACGGTCAGAAGATCTGGACCACCTTCGCCCACCACGCGAACTGGATGTTTGCAATCGTGCGGACGGACCCTCACTCCTCTAAGCACGCCGGTCTGTCCTATCTGCTCATTCCAATGGACCAACCAGGCGTCACCGTTCGGCCCATTCGAACAATGCTCGGGGACAGCGGCTTCAACGAGGTCTTCTTCGACGATGCCCGCACCTCTCAGGACAACGTCCTCGGTCCGGTGGGTGTCGGTTGGAGCGCCGCGATGACCACCCTCGGACACGAGCGGGCCACGTCGGTACTCAACTACCAGTTCTCGTTCGTCCGCGAGATGAAGCATCTGGAGACGCTCGCACGGCATCGCGGTGCACTCGACGATCCGGCGCTGCGGAGCCGGATTGTCGACTCGTATATCGGCCTGCAGATCATGGCATACAACAATCTGCGGACATTGACCACCGCGCTGCGCGAGGGCAAGTTCGGCCCGGAGGCATCGATCGGCAAGTACTACTGGTCGAAATGGCACCAGAAGTTCACCGACGTAGCAATGGACGTGCTCGGTCCGGAGGCTCTGCTCGGAACGGACTGGCGAACGGACGGTGATCCGAACACCCAGGAAGTGACCATCGACGAGGCGACGGCGATGCGTCGCGCATTCATCCGAAGTCGCGCAGAAACGATCTATGCGGGCGCCAGTGAAATCCAAAAAAACATCATTAGTGAGCGTGTGCTGAATCTTCCGAAGGAGCCCCGCCGATGACCAGCTCTGCCAATCCAGTCGCAGGCGCGCTGAGCGGGATACGCATTCTGGATCTCAGTCGCATCCTGGCCGCTCCGTTCGCCACGCAGCTCCTCGGCGATCTCGGCGCCGACATCATCAAGGTGGAGCGCCCAGGCTCCGGTGACGACGCCCGACAGTACGGCCCCCCGTTCCTGGGCGATCCCGAGGATCGCACGTCTGGCTTCTACTTGAGCACCAACCGGAACAAGAGATCCATCACGGTCGATCACTCACGGACGGAGGGTGCCGATCTGATTCGCGCGATCGCCGCCGAGTCCGACGTACTTATCGAAAACTTTCGAACCGGGGTGCTGTCGAAGTACGGGCTCGGCTACGACGAACTGCGTAAGGTCAATCCCGGCCTGATCTATTGCTCCGTGACGGGCTTCGGTCAGGACGGCCCTTATGCATCGCGGGCCGGATACGACGGGGTCTTCCAGGCAATGTGCGGCATGATGAGCGTGTCCGGCCATCCTGACG
Source organism: Rhodococcus sp. MSC1_016 (assembly GCF_023667485.2). NCBI lineage: Bacteria > Bacillati > Actinomycetota > Actinomycetes > Mycobacteriales > Nocardiaceae > Rhodococcus > Rhodococcus sp. MSC1_016. The sequence goes on along the minus strand of NZ_JAMOZI020000001.1, from coordinate 6,293,288 downwards.
GCGAGCCCGGAGCGGGCCCGATGAAGGTCGGTGTCTCGATGGTCGACGTCATCACCGGCCTCTACACGACCTCCGCCATCCTGGCTGCTCTTCGGCATCGCGATGTCTCGGACGGTGCCGGTCAGTACATCGACATATCGCTGCTCGACTGCGGGCTGGCCTCCCTCTCGCACTACGTGCAGAACTACCTCGTCTCCGGGGTTCCCGCCCCTCGCCGCGGCAACGGTGGCTTCGGCGGCATCCCGTCCCAGGCCTTCGAGTGCGCGGATGGTGAGGACATCTTCGTCGTCGCGAGCACAGCACCTCAATTCGCGGCACTCGCACGGGCTCTCGGACGGGACGAACTCGTCGACGATCCGCGGTTCGCGACCGTCTCGGCCCGCATCGAGAATCGCGATCTCGTTCTCGACGAGCTGTCAGCGATCTTCCGGCAGCACCCGTCCGCGCATTGGGTGAAACGGTTGGAGGAGGCGGGCGTTCCATGCAGTCCGGTGAACTCGATCCCCGAGGTGTTCGCGAATCCTCAGGTTGTCCACCGTGGGATGCTCCAGCGCGACGAGGACGACGAGCTCGACTTGCTCCGGAACCCGATTCGGCTCTCGCAGACGCCGATCGCGGAGTACCGTCGGCCGCCGAATCTCGGTGAGCACACCGACGAAATTCTGACCGGAGTCCTCGGCAAGGGTCCGGAAGATGTGGCCCGTCTGCACAAATTGGGCGTCGTCTGATGGAACCCTGGGATAGTCGACTCCGGCTGCATCGCTCGCCACCACACGAGCTGCGCGGTGTGAGTTGACGACCACCGGTACGCGTCCCCTAACCGAGTATCCAACGGCGCCCGCTGCAATTGTGATGTCAGAAACAGAATGAAGGACTCGAGATGACCTACACATTCATCCGGTACGAGAGGGTGGGTGCGGGCAACATCGCTCGCATCGTCCTCGATCGTCCCGAGACGAGGAACGCACAGAACCGAGGTCTGCTGACCGAGCTTGACGATGCGTTCCGGCGAGCCGAGCAGGACGATTCGATCGATGTGATCATTCTGTCCGGCAGCGGAGCCGGATTCTCGTCCGGTCACGATATGGGCTCCGAGATCGCGGCACTCGAGGAGTTGCCCGGGCCCCGCCAGCATCCGACGTTCCGCATCGACGGTGGTACGGCGGAGTCTCACGTCGAGCGCCGTATGAGGCAAGAGTGGCACTACTACTTCGAGTGCACCCGGCGGTGGCGGGAGTTGCGGAAGATCACCATCGCGCAGGTCCACGGCAAGGTGATTTCGGCCGGGCTCATGCTGATGTGGGCATGCGACCTCATTGTGGCGGCGGAGGACACGTTGTTCGCCGATGTCGTGGCGGTTCGGCTGGGGATGCCCGGGGTGGAGTACATGGCGCACCCGTTCGAGTTCGGGCCGCGCAGGGCGAAGGAGCTCCTCCTGACCGGAGATGCCATCGATGCGGAGGAGGCGCACCGGATCGGCATGGTGTCCAAGGTGTTCCCCGGGGAGGAACTCGGCGAGCGTACCGTCGAGTTCGCGAGTCGCATCGCCCGCCGGCCGGCGATGGCCCGCCTCCTGATCAAGGACTCGGTCAATGGCGCAGTGGATGCGATGGGATTTCAGGAGTCGCTCCGCCACAGTTTCGGTCTGCATCAGCTGGGTCATGCACACTGGACGGCGCTGCACGAGGACAAGTTTCCGGCGGCGAAACCGGGCCCTGACATCGAGGACTGGAAAGCTGCCGGACCGCTGCAGACCGCGAATCCACACCGCGCATGATCAAACGATTCACCCACTATGCATCGCTTCCGGCACGAGCCGCCGAACGGTGGCCTGAGCGGGTCGCTCTCGAATTCGAAGGAGAGCGATGGACATTCCGTGAGTTCGACCGCGCCGTCCATCGAACTGAACTTCTACTTTTCGACGCCGGTATACGTGCCGGAATGCGTACCGTGCTTCTGTTGGAGAACAGCCCTGAGTATGTCTTCGCGCAGTTCGCACTCGCCCGGATCGGCGCGGCGTTCGTGACACCGAACCCCTACTGGACCGACGTGGAGCTCCGGCGTACGCTTGCGCCGGTCGGCGCGCAAGCAGCGATCGTCGCGGCACGGCACGAGCGGATGGCAGGCGGTTTTCCTGTCTGCATTCGCGCCGAGGAGATCCGCACGAGTCCGTGCGGCACCGAGATTCCGGTGATCTCGACGGACCACGATCCCGGCTCGGGGCATTCGCGCCGTGAACTGTGCATCCCATTCTCCTCTGGCACGACTGGCCTCCCTAAAGGTGTGGTGCACACCCACGCAAGCCTGGCGGGCGGCATCGGCCAGCTCGTACGGCACCTGCACCTGACGGAAAAGGATCGACTCCAGATCTCCCTGCCGCTGTGCCATATCTTCGGTACGTCCATGATGGGCGCCGCAGTATCCGCGGGGGCGAAGGTCACCCTGTTCGAGCGGTTCGACTTCGACCAGTGCATCCGACAACTCAGGGAGGACGCCGTTACAGTGTGGCCTCTTGCCGGAAGTGTGGCCAACCGCTTGGCGGAACTCCCCACCCTGAGCCGGCGAGACTTTCCCGGTCTTCGGTTCTTCATGTGGGGAGGAAGCGCCGTTCCGGAGCACCTTGCGTCGGTGATCACGTCCCGAACTGGAATCGGATTTCTCTGCTCGTATGGCATGACCGAAGCATTTGCGACTGCGTTCAACCCGGTCGATTCGCCTGCCCTGTGGCGCCTGGACTCACCTGGATTCCCAACCGCAGGCACCGAGATCCGGCTCGGTGTGGACAATGAAATCGAGGTGCGCAGCCCGTGTGTGGCGAGCGGCTACACGACGCAACCCGCGGATGCCGCCGACGAGACGTTTCTCCCCGGTGGGTGGCTCCGCACAGGGGACGTGGGCCGGATCGATCCCGATGGCCGTCTGTGGATTGTCGACCGCCGGAAGGACATGATCAAGGTGTCGGGATTCCAGGTAGCGCCGGCCGAGGTCGAGATCGAGCTCCTCCGCCATCCCGCAGTGACGGACGCCGCAGTTATCGGGCGCCCCGACGAACGGCGCGGCGAACAGGTTGTCGCATTCGTGGTCGCTTCCGAGCCGGTCTCGCCGGACGATTTGCTGGCCGACCTCGCGGATCGCTTAGCAAGCTACAAACTCCCTCGCAAGGTCGTCTTCGTCGACCGGCTCCCCCGCACCTCGGCAGGCAAGCTGCAACGGGCGCTTCTTCGCAGCGGTAGCAGCTAGCCACCCGACGACCACATCCTCGACAGCTCGACGTTGCTATCGTCGCTCTATCCCATCGTGCATGGCACAGCACCCGAACAGGAGAGTAGACATCATGACGTCGCTTCGCGAACGGAACCGAACCCGGACGCGCCGCGACATCGAGAATGCCGCTTTGGAGCTCTTCGAGAAGCAAGGCTACGACGCCACTGGTGTCGACGAGATCACGGAACTGGCAGGGGTGTCACGCGCGACCTTCTTTCGCTACTACGGGTCCAAGGAGGAAGTGCTGTTCACCAACGAGACCGACGCGGTCGCCGAGATGGTGGCACACATCGCCGAACGGGAAGACCCGCGCCAGAACCTCGCCGCCCTGGCATCACCGGTGGCCCGCTTCGGTCGCGGTCTGCTCGACGACGATTCTTCGGAGGGACAGCGCCTGACACGTCTGGTCATGACCACCCGCGAACTCGAGGCACGCAGCATGCGAATGCGACTGCGGTGGGAACGTGGCATCGCCCGGCAGCTCGCGCGGGAACGCGATGAGCAGTCTCCCGCCACAACGGATATTCTTCTCGCCAACCTCGCCGTGGCCTGCCTCGCGGCCGCCCTTTGGGCGTGGCAGGCCAGCCCGGAGGACACCACCATCGAACGGATTCTCGGGGATCAGTTCGCTGACGCACTTCGTCTGTGCGGCCTAGGGTTCTGTCTGCTAATTGCGCAGACGGTGCGTTGTGACTGTTGAGGCGAGGAGTACGCCACCGAGGTAAGTGATGGCGTACTTGTCATACCGAGTGGCTATACCGCGCCAGTGCTTGAGTCGATTGAAACCCCGCTCAACGGTGTTGCGGTGTCGGTAGAGCGCCGGGTCGAAGGCCGGTGGTCGCCCGCCTCGGGAACCTTTCTCCTTCCGTCGTGCAATCTGATCGGATCGTTCCGGAATCGTGTGCGAGATGCGCTTTTCCCGCAGGAAGTTTCGAGTCGAAGGATGGGAGTACGCCTTGTCTGCCAGCAACCGCATCGTGCCACCGTGCCGATCCGGATAGATCTCGAGCAGCGGCGCCAGCTGTGGGTTATCGCCGACCTGCCCGGCAGTCAGCAACAGGGCGACCGGAGCGCAGGTGCCGTCGATGAGGGCGTGGATCTTCGTCGTCCACCCGCCTCGGGACCGTCCCAGGGCGTGATCGGTGGGCTCGCCCGCAAACGTGTAATTCGACTCAGCCCCCTGTGGATCTGGGAGCTGGAGCACCCGCCGCATGCTGATGGGCACGCACGCTGGTCGAGTCGATCGAGACCAGAGCCGCCAACGCCTCATCGTCGACATCACGGACCGCATGCACGGCGCGGAACATTGCCTCGTAGGTTCCGTCGATCGACCAGCGCTTGTGTCGTTCCCAGATCGACTGCCAGGCACCGAACTCGTCGGGAATATCCCGCCATGGGGAACCGGTCCGGAACCGCCAGCAGATCGCCTCGAGTGTCACGCGGTGGTCGTTCCATGGCCGACCACGCCGCGGACACGACGTGGGCATCACTTCCGCGAGCACCTCCCACAAGTCATCGGAAATCACACCTGAACGAGTCACCTGTCCACCATGAACCATCTTCGCCTCGCGATTTAGCAGACACGCCCTAGAGGGCCGGTGAGCCCGACGCGCGAGGTCTGATCCGCGCCTATACGCGCGGATAGACGGCGGCGAGGGCTATCTGGTCGCTCAAATTCGCACCGGTAGCACGGACACTTGCCCAGAGCGCTTCACGGAAGCGGCGCGTCGACATGCCGAATTGCTCGAAGATCTCGTCGGCGGGAGCCCCACCGTAGGGCAACCACATCCGAGCGAACGCCATAATCTCGTTCGCAGGCCGGCCCGGCAGGACGCCGGCACGCGGCACCGCCAGCCTTCGGCCGCCTTCCACTGGGCGAAAATCCCTGCACGCGTGGCGAAGAACGGAGTCGCTTCCGACTCGGTTAGGTTCCATGTGCATACCTCCAAAAGTACGTCCACCGGTCATGGCGTTCCGGCAGAACACCCTCGCTGATAAGCTTAATTATATACCGGTATAGCCATTGCGCGACAAGTTCTCAGACTGATACTCTGTCTCACATCGGTGGAACTTTTCCACCAAATCTACGGTGGAACTCTTCCACCAAATCAACGGTGGAGATCTCCACCAAACATCGTCCTGCCGAGACGACACACCCGGAGGTGAGCAATGGCGCTGATCCAGAACTCTGTGGGAAAGCTCCCCTACCTACTGACAGACTTCGACCAGCACTCCTACGAGGCACCGGACGCATTCACACGCTTCATGCCGAAGAACAAGCTGCACACGGCGGTACGGCCGATCGAAGCACCCGGGTTCGACCGTAAGGTCCTGCTTGCGAACGACCGCATCGTCACCGCCCTCGAAGCAGACCTCGAACAGGCCTACGTACCGGGATCTCTGGTCGAGATGCTCAAACAACGGGCTTCAGGTAACGCTACCGACGCCGAGCGGTTCTACGAGCCCATCCAGCCGGAGTACCGCGACCGGGACAAGCGTCTCATCCAGCTCGCCGAGCAGCAGATCGAGAAGACCGTGATGTACCCGGGCGGCTGGGGACTGCTCGCGGAGGCCTACCTTGACGACGCGGAGGTTCTCTACGACAACCTCGAGTCGTTCAACCGTTGGATCGATGAGGACTGGGGCTTTTGCTACAAGGACACAATCCACGCTCCTGCGTTGCTGTCGTTGCGCGACCTTGATCGGGCCTGTGCCGAGTTGGACCGAGTTCTGAACGCGGGCGCGCGGTTCATCATGCTCCCTGCCGGCCCCGCTTACGGCCGATCCCCCGGTGATCCCTACTTCGACCCGTTCTGGGCCCGCGTCAACGAGGCGAAGATTGTCGTCTCGTACCACATCTCGGAGTTCTACTATCAGGCCAATGTCGCCGCAGACTGGGGTTGGAAGTTGGTTCCGCCCTTCCAGTTCTCCGCATGGCAGTGGCAGAACACCTACGGCGAGCGGCCAATCACCGACACCCTATCGGCCCTGATCTTCGACAACCTGTTCGGCCGCTTCCCGAATATCAGGGTCCTTGTCAGCGAGTTCGGAGCCGAGTGGGTTCCGCACTTCATCCGGCACATGGACAAGAGTCGCGGCATGGCACGGAACGGCCGCTGGCTCGGAGGCCAGCTGTCCGAGCGGCCGAGCACGATCTTCAAGAACCACATCCGCGTAGTCCCGTACCCGGAGGACGACACGGTCACCATGGCCGACAAGCTCGGCACGGTGGACTGCTTGGTCATGGGTTCGGACTGGCCACACGCCGAGGGTCTGCGCGAACCGGCCGACTTCTTCCAGAAGGCCGAAGGGCTCGGAGAAGAACGACGAAAACTGTTCCTGCGCGACAACGGAATAGGACTGTTCACCGGCGCCTGACCGTCGGCTGATCGAGCGCGGCGCCGTGGTCCCTCCCGAATCCACGGCGCCGCGCAACACCTATCGAGCAAGAGGTGGTTCCGACCATGATTGGATTAGTCCCGGATGTTGTCCCGCTCCCTGCGGAGACAATTGACCTCCGCAGAGCGGTCAGGGAATTCCTCGCCGCGGATCGCGAGCAATACCGGTGGGAGTCCCGTGTGGACTCCTGGATCTCCTCGTGGGATCCCGGATTCAGCCAACGTCTCGCCCGTCAGGGTTGGGTCGGTATGACAATCCCTACCGACTTCGGGGGTCCGGGACGTACCCACCTGGAACGTTTTGTCGTCACCGAGGAACTCCTTGCCCACGGTGCCCCCGTCGCCGCCCACTGGGTCGCTGACCGGCAGGTCGCCCCGGCACTGGTCCGGCACGGGAACACCGTCCAACGTGAGCGTTATCTGACCCGAATCGCCAACGGCACTTGCCACTTCGCGATCGGAATGAGCGAACCTGAGGCTGGTTCCGACCTGGCCGCAGTTCGCACCCGGGGCGTTCGCGCTGACGGCGGATGGCACGTCACCGGGACCAAGGTCTGGACTTCCGGAGCTCACCACAGCGAAGCCTTCTTCGTCCTCGCTCGTACGTCGGAACTCGATCCGACCCACCGCCACGACGGCCTGAGCCAATTCCTCGTCCCCCTCGACTCACCGGGCATCGAGATCAGACCAATCAAATTACTGACCGGACAGCACCACTTCAACGAGGTCGTCCTCGACCGCGTCTTCGTACCAGATGACATGGTCGTGGGCGCCATAGGTTCGGGCTGGGGCCAGGTCGGGTCGGAACTCGGTTTCGAACGGAGTGGGCCGGAGCGGTTCCTCTCACCGCAACCGCTACTCGACAGTGTCGCGACCCGACTGGACCCCGAGAACAGCGGTGCGATGACGACACTCGGCGGCCTCGTCGCCGACCTGATGACGTTGCGCCACCTCTCCGGTTCCGTCGCGCGTGCGCTATCCGGTAACGAGTCGGCCGATCTGAGCGCGGCCGTGGTCAAGGAGATCGGCACGTCCTACGAACAACGCCTCGTGAGCGAGTGCGCCGAGCTGATTCCCGAGGTCCGTCCTGATCTGGAGTCGGACGACGAGATCTCCCGGCTGCTTGCCGAAGCTCTGCTGCACTCCCCCGGTTTTACACTTCGCGGTGGCACCAGCGAGATTCTCCGCGGGGTCATCGCCCGAGGATTGGGACTTCGATGACATCGACCTTGCACGTACCCACCGCGGACGAAATCAACGCGTTGCGCGAACTGGCCGACGACATGTTCGCATCGATCGTCGAGCCCCACCTCCACAGTCCGACTGTGTCCCTCCCATTTTCGGTCGACGCATGGGACCTTCTCGGCGAGGCAGGTCTGACACTGTTGACCACACCCGAGTCTTCGGGCGGTAGCGGCGCCGGACTCATGGAAGCATCCATCCTGCTCGATCGCGGCGGATTCCATGCACTTCCTGCCCCCCTCGCCGAAACCGATCTGCTGGGCGCCTGGCTACTCACCGAGCTCGGCGAAACCCCATCGGGATCTCCGAGCACCGCCGTCTGCGTCGATCTGGCACGTTCGCAAATCTCCGCCGACGACATCCGCTTGCCTGCAGTTCCGTGGGCAGCGGTGGCCGCGGACATCCTGATCGTCGGGAAGGACTTCATCGGGTACCTTCCGCTGGATCGTGCGACGATCACGCCCGTCGGCGACCTAGCCGGCGAGAACTGCGCCGTCGTCCGTTTCGCCGGCCGGGACCTCGATGTCACCTCGGTGTCGTCCGACCTTCGCATGCAGCTGCGGACACGGGGAGCATGGGCTCGATCGATCCAAATCTGCGGTGCGCTGGAGCGCTCCCTCGATCTCGCGATCACTCATGTCTCGGAACGGCATCAGTTCGGTCGGCCGATCGGCAGGTTCCAGGCGGTGCAGGATCTGATCGCTCGCTCCGTCGGCCTGTTGACGACAGCGAAGGCCGCGACCGCACACGCCGTCACCGTCGCCGCTGAGGACGGGTTCGTGTCCGATACGACCTCGATTGCCACAGCCGTGGCAAAGATTCAGGCCGGGCGAGCCGCGGTGGGAGTCGGCCGCAACGTGCACCAAGCGTTCGGTGCCATCGGATTCACCCTCGACCACCAGCTGCGGCACTTCACCACTCGTGCCCTGTCCTGGAACCGTGATTTCGGGACACCGACCGAGTGGTCGACCGACCTCGGACGTCGCGCCATGCGCTCAGACGGGTCGGTGTGGGAGTTCGCGGTTTCCCACTGACTCCCTGCAGGACGTTTCCACAACTGTTAACAGAAACTCAATTCAGCTGATTACCGAGACCGCACAGCGGTCACCGTTCCAGTTCCAGACGGAGGGATAACCGATGCAACGTAAAATTTTCGAACCCGAACACGACGAGTTTCGGGCAACCGCACGAGCGTTCTTCGAGACCCATTGCGCACCCCACTCCGTGGAATGGGAGGAACGTGGCTACGCCGATCGCGACGCCTGGCTCGAGGCCGGGAAGCTGGGCCTCATTGGGTGGGACATGCCGGAGAAGTTCGGGGGTTCCGACATCGACGATTTTCGCTTCAACGCGATCCTCAACGAGGAGTACCACGCGACCGGCTCTGTCGGAATCGGCCTTGGTGTGCAGAACGACATTCTCGCCGGATACTTCCGCGATTTGACAACGGATGAGCAGAAGCAGCGCTGGCTGCCCAAGTACATGTCCGGTGAGTACATCACGGCGATCGCGATGTCGGAACCAGGCGCCGGATCGGATCTGGCGAACGTCAAGACGTCCGCCCGACGCGAAGGTGACCATTTCGTCGTCAACGGCGCGAAGACGTTCATCTCGAACGGAATGCTGGCCGACCTCGTCGTCGTCGTCTGCCGCACCGATCCCAATGCCGAGAAGCCCCACCAGGGCATCAGTCTGATCGTCCTGGAAACCGGCATGGAGGGCTTCACCCGCGGCCGCAATCTCGACAAGATCGGCCAGAAGGCCGCGGACACCGCCGAACTATTCTTCGACAATGTGCGAGTTCCGGTGGAGAACCTCCTCGGCGAAGAGAACCGGGGCTTCTACCACCTGATGCGTAACCTGCCGGCCGAACGACTGGCGATCGGAATCCACGCCGTCGCGCAGGCACGCCGTGCCGTCGCTCTCGCCAGCGAATACGCACACGAACGCAAGGCCTTCGGCCAAGAGATCGGCAAGTTCCAGATCAATCGTCACGCGCTCGCACAGATGAAGATCGAGATCGATGTTATGCAGATCTATGTCGACGAGTGCATCATGCGAGTGAACTCGGGCGAGTTGACGGCCGAGGAGGCCGCCGGTGCGAAGTGGTGGACGACCGAGACCCAGTGGAAGATCGTCGACCGCTGCCTCCAACTGCATGGTGGCTACGGCTACATGAACGAGTACGAAATCGCCAGGTTGTGGCGCGACGCGCGTGTCCAGAGGATCTACGGTGGCACGAACGAGATCATGCTCGATCTGGTCGGCCGCAAACTCGGCTACTGACGCCTCGGCAATCCCAGGCCGCGATCCGACGCCAACCCACCCGTAACCGCCGCCGTGGATCAACACGCCCCGAGGAGCACTCATGTCCGTGAAGCACCGTGATCTGCTGGAGCTGATCGAAATCGAACAGATCGCGCCTACGGTCTTCGAAGGCCAACCGACCCGTTACCGGCTTCCCCGAGTGTTCGGTGGCCAGGTAGCCGGTATGGCGATGGAGGCCGCATCACAGACTCTGTCCGAACCCTGGCCGGCACACTCGGTCCAGTGCCAGTTCCTGCGTCCGGGTAGCGCGGACCGGCCGATCCGATTCGCCGTCGAACGCGTACGAGACGGCGGTTCATTCGCGAGCCGGAATGTCGACGCGTACCAGGGCGATGTTCGACTGTTCTCGGCACGCATGTCCTATCATCGCGAGGAAGTGGACGGATTCGACCACCAGCTTCCGGTCCCGAGCACCACGCCGCCGGACGACCTGCACAGCGCAGCCGAACTGGCCCATGATCGACCCGACGAGTGGCCCCAGTTCTACCGCGAGTGGGAGCAACTCGACATCCGGATCGTGCCCACGGGACCAGCGAGCGCCCCGGCGAGCACTACCGGTCTTACTGCACACTCTCAGGTATGGATGCGGGCGGTCGAGCCACTCCCTACCTCCAGACAGAACACACACAATGCCCTACTGGCCTGCATCGCAGACTTGACATTCCTTTCTACATCGCTCCTCCCTCACGGCCTTCCTCCCACTCATCCAGGCGTGATGATCGCCTCCCTGGATCACTGCGTGTGGTTTCATCGGCCATTCAGGGTCGACGAGTGGCTCCTCTACGACCAGGTGTCGCCCACGGCCTACGGCGGGCTGGGGTTGTGCCGGGGCGCGTTCTACACCGCGGACGGGGTCCACGTGGCCTCGGTACTTCAGGAGGGCCTCATTCGCCCTGTGTCGTGAGACTCAGTGGGGCTGCAGGCGACGATGTCGAGCACAGGCACATCCAAGTGGCTCTTCCGAGATGTTTTGTAGCGGGAGCCAGCGGCGCGATGGAGACGGTGGCCTTCTGTGCCGTTCGACTGTTCGACCGGCAAGCCTCAACTACTTGACATGCCTTCGCATCGAACGGGGCACTTCCCGTAGACCCACCCCGGTTTCGGCCATCGATCGACGGTGAACCTGCAGCAGCGACCGTAAAGCTGATGGCTGAGGCGGTTCCTGCGTGGCCGAGGGTAGTCGACTGACTCGCCAGCCTATGAGACGAGTGAGAGGCTTGCGCTGGTCCACTCCAGCCCAGTAACGCATGCAGGCATCGCGGATTCCTTGCTCGGCCAATATGGCTCCGCGGCAGTTCGACTCCAGTCGGTATCCAACACATCCATTGGCTGCCATCACTTTCCCTCTACGCACGGAGGGGGCTCGGGCCCCGGAGGAGTCCGAACGCGTCAGCGAAAACCTCGAGACGCGGGTGCCCAATTGCCGCTTCACGACGTAGACGACCGAAACTGATCGCCATCGTGATGAAGCGGCCACCGGGTCTCAGCAAGTCCCTCGTCTCACGCATCAGACGAATGAGCGCCAGATTGTTGGTCTCGATGAATTGGGCAACATCTTGCGACTGACATCGGAACGTATCGGCGAGTGGCCACATCGGCCGTCCACCATATTTTTGCCGAGCTTTATCCGGAGACCGGCACTCGAGCACCGTTCACCGAACTCGCTGCGTCGGATACCAGGAATTCGATCGTCTCGGCAACCCGCTCGGGTGACACCCATCCATGACGTGAGGCCTCTGGTTGCGATGCACGGTTACCGGGGGTGTCGATCACCGACGGCACGATGACATTGGCTCTGACTCCGGAGTCGCGATACTCCACAGAAAGCGCGTTCACGAACGCCCACACGGCCGCTTTGGCCGTGATATAGCCGGCGGCTCCCGCGAACGGAGTGAAGGCAGAACGCGCCGAGACTCCCACGATCGAGCCACCGCCCGCTTCGATCAGCGACGGAAGTGCGGCTTGCGTGAGCAGGTAGAGTGGCCGAAGATTCAGCTGCATCATGCGGTCGAAATCATCGATCGACGTATCAGCAATTAAGTCGCCCATGGCAAACCCTCCGACCAGGTTCACGACGGCCTTCAACGGTGCCTCTGAGTTACGTTGCGCTGCAACGATGACGGCCCGGACCTGCTCTTCAACGAACAGGTCTGCCCTGCACAGAGTAATTAGTTCCGACTGCGGCAACCGTTCGAGTTCCGCCTCAGCGATCCATGGCACAACAACATGCCATCCGGTGTCGATGAGTTTCCTGACGACAGCGACACCCAGTCCCCCGCTGCCTCCCGACACGATTACCGTGTGCTTCGCCACCGGTCTTCCCTTCGAGTCCTTAGCCATTCGCCGTTCAGAAAGCGACCCTGCTCACAGTTTCTGCTACGAGTGCAGGCTTGTCCTGCCCCTCGATCTCCATCGTCTGACCGACGATCATCTGGAGTGATCCATCCTGCAATGCTTCTGCCGATAGCAGCTTCGCACGAAGGCGCAAGCGCGAGCCGACTGTCACAGGGTTGATGAACCGCACCTTGTTCGAACCGTAATTGATGCCCATCTTCGAACCTTTGATCTCGAAGATCTGCCACCCGAGCATCGGTACCAGCGACAGCGTCAGATAGCCGTGTGCGATCGGGCCGCCGAACGGGCTCTCCGCTGTCGCGCGTTCGACGTCGACATGAATCCACTGGTGGTCACCGGTCGCATCGGCAAATCGGTCGACGCGGTCCTGGGTGATCTGGATCCACTCGCTGATGCCGAGTTCGTCGCCTACTGCGGCGCAGATGTCGTCAATCGAGGTGAATGTGCGCATGTGAACTATCCTTTCGCGGTCGTGTGCGGAACAAGGCCGATCAGTTTTTCCAGTCGTGCACGATGGTGTGCTGGAGACCCGAAGAGCAACTCCGAGGCCTTCGCTCGCTTGAAGTAGAGGTGGGCGTGATGTTCCCAGGTGAACCCGATGCCGCCGTGCATCTGAATACTCTCGGCGGCGATGTGGTAGAAGGCCTCCGAACAGTAGGTCTTCGCAATGGCCGCTGCCTGAGGAAGGTCGGGAGAGTTCTCCTCGACGGCCGTACTTGCGTAGGTGGCTGCGGATCTCGCCGACTCGAGTTCGACGAGCATGTCCGCGCACCGATGCTTGAGTGCTTGGAAGGAGCCGATCGGGCGCCCGAACTGGTTCCGCACCTTCAGGTACTCGACTGTTCGCTCCAATACCTCCGCGGCCGCACCTACCTGCTCGCACGCCAGCGCGACCGAGGCGACGTCGGCAACCCGCTCCAGGATCTCTCCCGCGGCACCAGCGCGCCCTAACGGACGCGCGAGCGCCTCGCCGAGCTCCACCCGTGCGAAGCTCCTCGTCTGGTCCATTACCGTCAGTGGAGTGATGTCGACCTCCGTCTGTGGAAGATCGACGACAAAGAGTGAATGTCCGGATTCGGTATTGGCCGCTACGATCACGAAGTCCGCACACATCGCATCGAGTACGTACGCCTTCGCGCCGGTCACGCGCCACCCGTCGTCGCTGTGTCGAGCGGTGGTCCGTCCGTTCGGGGCGATCACCAAGTCGTCATCGCCGGCGGCCAGGGTGCCCAGTCGCGCACCTTCTGCCAACCCGGGCAGCAGCTCGGCGCACAGCACGTCATCCTCCGACAGCAGGAGTGTGTACGTCGCCAGCACGCTCGACGAGAGCAGCGGCGCGGCCAGCAGGGACCGCCCGCTCTCCTCCAGCACGATACCCAATTCGCCGAATCCAAATCCGGCACCACCGAACTTCTCGGGTATCACCAGTGCCGGAGCACCAATCTGTTCGGACAGAGCCGACCATGCAACCGGGTCGAAAGACTCCGTCGTGCCCATCAGTTCTCGCACCTGCGCCTCGGACGAGTGCTTGGTCGTGAACGCCTGCATGACTTCGCGCAGTGCCTGTTGTTCTGCGGTCACCGTGAATCCCATGAATACCCTTTCGGCTCTCGTCGACGTGTGCTCACGTGCGTATGCACCGCGTGTCGGCGACTCCGTCTGGGAACCGTTCGCGTGTGCGGCGAGGGCACCCCGAGGGACGTGTCACCCGTTGACTCTTCGAAACTTGATCGGCACTTCGAATCCCACCAGCGTCTCGTGGGGTGCCGACACGACTTGATCTCTGTGCAAGCCAGCGACGTCCCGGTTCCGCCAGAGCGGAACCGGCGATGCCCTCATCGGACCAGGATGCTGACCGCGCCGGTTCCTGGCGAACCGTACAGGTGGGTGTACCCCACCGAGGGAACCTCCTCGATCTGACGGGTGCCGGCCTGGCCACGCATCTGCAAGACGACTTCGCGGATCTGACGGAGGCCCGAGGCACCAATCGGTTCACCGTTCGCGATCAGCCCGCCATCGGTGTTGACCGGCAGTACGCCGGTGATCTCGGTGTGTCCCTCAGCGATGAGCTTCTCCTGGTCGCCGTCGGCGCAGAATCCGTTCTCCGCCAGATGCATGATCTCGGAGCCGGCGTCCGTGTCTTGCAGTTGCGCGACCCCGACATCACTCGGTTCCACTCCGGCGATCTCGAATGCTGCACGCGAGGCATCGACAGTGGGGCTCGGCGCTCCGGTCAGCGGAAGCGAGGTGCTCTGCATCTCGAACGCTCCCTCTCGCCGACTCCTGAGAACCGACGCACTCAGTGTAATCGGCGTCGAGGCGTACTTGCGCGCCAGATCGGATCTGCACAGCACGATAGCGGCTGCACCCTCGTCCGGGGCGCAGTACATATACTGTGTGAGTGGGTAATTCAGGTACCGCGCCGACAGAATCTCCTCTTCGGACATCGGTTTCCGGCGCCATGCCATCTCGTTGTGTTCACCGTTACGCATGTTCTTGGCGGCGACCCGAGCGAGGGTCCGCGGAGAGATGCCGTAATCGCTCATGTAACGATTGATCTTCATCCCGAAAAAGTGCGTGGTGAGGAAGAGCCCGGTCTGCGCATACCAGTCCGGCAGCCCGAGCACGGAGGGATCCGCGGAGAAGGCACCCTTCGGATGCTTGTCGAATCCGACGGCGACCGCGATATCGGCCTCACCGTGTTCGATTGCTTTGGCTGCCATCGAGAGTGAGGTGTTGGCCGTCGCGCAGCCGTTGAATACGCCGTAGACGGGGATCCCAGTGAGTCCCATCTTCCCGACGATCGAGTCTGGATTGGAAACCTCCAGACTGCCCGCAAATCCCATCTGCACGTCAGACCAGGAGATCCCGGCATCACGGAGCGCCGAATGCAGGGCCTCCGCGCCCATGTCGAGAGCGGACTTACCCGGGAACCGCCCGAAGGGGTGCATTCCCACCCCGATGATTGATACCGCCGCCATCACTGTTCTCCTTCTGCGCTGTCCGTCACCGGAGCGAAAGCAAAGGTGTCACCGCCAGCAAAAGGCACGACGACAACGCGCATACGGCCGTCGATCGTCAACTCGTCGGGATTGCACGTCGTCAGCCTGCCCTCGACGAGGAGCCCCTCCGGGAACTTCACATAACCCACACCGAATGGTCGAAATTCTCCGTCGGGCAGCGCCGGGGGAGACGGAGGCGGAAACTCCTGGCTTGTCCACGTGTAGAGCAGGCCTTCCGGTGCCAGCTCTACGACTTCCTGATCGGGCTCAGCAGGAAAGACCAGGTGATCCGACGTGGCGGACCTCGAAGCGATTAAATACACACGGTCACCGTCGACCCTGAACAAGTCGGCCGGCGCTACGAACGTCGTCATGTCTAAACAGTATCATCAGCTAAACTATTAATCTATACGCCGTTGGCCTTCCAACCACTTGTAATGCGACTCGAAGTGGGTGGCTGGACGTTTGATCATGATGGCGTCGGCCTCCGCCACGATCGTCTCTGAACTCTCGAGCTCCAGGGTCGCCTTGATGAACACCCTTCTGCCCTCGCGTTCGGTGATCCACGCCCGACCAATCAGCTGCCAACCAATTGGCACCGGACGAACGAACCTGACAGTCAGCGTCCCCGTGACTGCAAATTCTGCGTTCATCGTCAGCGTGTGCCCAGCCAGTTCGTCCATGACCGCAGCCGTCCACCCGCCATGCGCGACCTTCGGACCTCCTTCTTCGGTCGGGGGACACACCACACGGCTGATCACGGCACCGGTCTCGTTGAGTTGTTCGCTCTCGATCCCGAGCCTGCAGCGATTCAACCGACGGCACCCGTGGCACAGGCTCATTCCGCCAGGCGAAGTTGGCGCATAGAACGGTGAGGATGGATCGCTCTGGTCCACCGATGCTGGCGGCTGTTCGACATTGTTCCGGCCGGTCGTGGACACAAGGCTCCTTTCGACGCTGAGACGCCGCACCGATTCAAGTGCAGCGTGGAGATACGGAAAGTAGGCCATAACCGAGGGAGCCTCTTGGAGACCGGAAACAATCGGATAATCTCGGGGCTACAACTGGCCAGTGAAGCAAGAAGCAGCTAGATGTGCTCGAGTGCGCTGACGAGCACCGATGCGAGGGCGGCGCAGGAGCCAAGGCTCACCTGCCGGTGAGTGCGGCGACAACCGGGATACCTGCCCCGGACGCACGGGATGCCGTGCGTCCGGCTGCTGTGGTCTATCCGGTCCCCGACTCGGTCGCTCATCACCACACCTTGGCGGACTCGGAATGCGACATCAGTCCTGCCCGCATTGTGTGCACTGAGCTGTCTCCGGGCGGGTTGCGGCGGTCGCCGCACCGCCTGCTATCGGAGGTTCTCGTAAATGGTGGCGTTCGCGGTTCCACCACCCTCACACATGGTCTGGAGTCCGAATCGGCCACCGGTGTGCGCGAGATGGTTGATCAGCGTTGCGGCCAGGCGAGCGCCTGATCCCCCGAGCGGATGCCCGAGTGCGATAGCGCCTCCAAGTGGGTTCAGCGCACTGTCCGGCACCCCAGTCTCTGCCTGCCACGCCAGTGGAACCGACGCGAAAGCTTCATTGACTTCGAAAGCATCGATATCCTCGATAGACAATCCCGCACGCTTCAACACAAGTCGTGTCGCGGGGATCGGACCGGTCAGCATCTTGACCGGATCGTCACCCGTGACGACGGCAGTGTGGATCCGTGCCAAAGGCCGGATCCCCAGTTGCATAGCCTTTTCCGAAGTGGTGATCAGCAGTGCCGCCGAACCGTCGGAGATCTGTGACGCGTTACCGGCGGTGATCACTCCCCCGTCCAAAAATGGAGCCTTGAGGGTCGCCAGTTTCTCGACCGTCGACCCGCGTCGAATACCTTCATCAGCGCTGACAATATTGTCTTGAACCCTCACAGGCACGATCTCGTCGTCGAAGTATCCACTGTCCTGCGCCTGTGCGGCCCGTTCGTGTGAACGCACGGAGTACTCGTCGAGCTGTGAGCGGGACAACCCCCACTCGCGAGCGATCAGCTCGGCTCCGGCACCCTGGTTAAACCGTCCGCCGAATCCGGGAGCCGAAAGTGCGTCGGCGTATCGACGCACCGCCGGCCCACCCATTTCACCTGTTCCCTCCACAGTGGCCGCGCCCATCGGAACACTCGACATCATCTCGACTCCACCCGCGACGACGACGTCGGCATGACCGGCAATCACTGTTGCCGCGGCGGTGGAGATGGCCTGCTGTGAGGAGCCGCATTGACGATCGACTGTGAACCCGGGGACGCTCTCGGGCCAGCCTGCGGCCAGCACACCCATTCGTGCGACGTTCCCGGACTGCTGGCCCACGCTGATTACATTGCCCCAGTGCACGTCTTCGATGATGGAGGGGTCGATTCCCGCCCGTTCGACGAGCGCGTTCAACACCTGTGCAGTCGTGTCAACCGCATGAAGGGCCGACAATCCTCCCCCACGCTTTCCAATCGGCGTCCGCGCCAGCGCAACTACAACTGCATCCCTCATAATTTTCC
This sequence comes from Rhodococcus sp. MSC1_016, assembly GCF_023667485.2. Classification (NCBI taxonomy): domain Bacteria; kingdom Bacillati; phylum Actinomycetota; class Actinomycetes; order Mycobacteriales; family Nocardiaceae; genus Rhodococcus; species Rhodococcus sp. MSC1_016. The sequence continues at coordinate 6,275,167 of NZ_JAMOZI020000001.1, read as the reverse complement.
CGTCCTCAGCCGGCCGATCGACGGCCGGGTTTCAGCTTAATCAGTTCACTATATAGCGAAAGGGGTGTGCGTCAACCAGGACGGCCTCCCAGACTGGGCGGGCCGTGTCAGGAGCGGTGCCGGTGGGCCACCCGCTGCTCGCCATGCAGACTGTGCGGACTATATCGAAAAACGCCGAACCCAATTTGTCACACTGCTGAGGCGGCACTAACGCGAGTTGAACGGCCACTCCCGACCTGACACCGCGCGGTTCACGCTCGCCACGAAGTCCCGACCGCGATTCTGGTCGAAACGCTCACCATCCACATAGCAGAAGAGTCCTCAGCGGTGACGAGTGTCTACACCGCCAACGTCAGCAAGCGAACCGGGCTATCGCGAAGACCTCGACGTACTTCGCACGTGCCTCCTCCACACCCGATAGTGAAGCGCCGCAATAGGGTCAAAGATTGCGCGAGATTCAGTTTTTGCTCATCAAAAGTGATGCCGCGCCACCGCTCGTCGGCGACGATGCGGCAACGAGCGGTGGTGACGAGGCAAACGTTTCGTGGGCCCGACGTGCTCGACGGGGTATGGTTACAGCTTGGCCCAACGTCCGCGCAGACAGTCATATTTCGCGACTCGACGACGAGCTGAATCTCGCGCCACCGAGCAGGACCGACGAATCCGATCCGGTCGGCCGCACGGATTATCTGCGCGACTCTCAGTTGGCGTGCAACCTGGCGAGCCGAAGCCCTTCGTCACGAGTCGGTGCGACTGTTTGCCACCGCTCGCACGAGCACGCACACCGAAACCCTCCCTCGGTGAGCGGCACGACCGACTGCACGTCGCAACTGCCGTCGGCGATCGCATCCTGCATCATCTCGAGCGGAGAGTCGTACATGACGTTCTCGGACATATCAGCCTCGCCTGTCATGCCGCGGGAACTGCCGGCAGTCCGGGAAACAGCTCGTTGAACGCCCCGACCGTGATCCTCTCTCTGACCACCGGGTCGGCATCGCGGAAGAGTCCGTGAAGCGTTTCTTGCGTGTGGCCGTAGGTGCCTTCCATATGCGGATAGTCACTACCCCACAACACATTGGTGTAACCCATATGGGTGGCGGCCATTACTGCGGTTGCGTCATGCTGGAAAGACGCATAAACCTGCGAGTAAAGGATTTCGCGCGCCGAGCGCTTCAGCTTGTGCCGGATGGCGGAGTCATGTTGACGATAGCCCTCCTCCATCCTGTCTGCGATGAACGGCACCCACGTGGCACCGCCCTCGGCAACCAAAACCTTCAGGTCTGGGTGACGATCGAGCGCTCCACTGGCGACCATCTTCATCGCGGCCCGCTGCCCGCCGAAAGAAGTTTCGGTGAAGTTGAGGATGAACCCGCCCGGACCACGGTATTTGATCTCGCCGTTCGTGTTTCCGGTCGAAAGATCGACCGGGTCAGTACCGATATGAAACGCGATCACGATACGCGCCCGCTCTGCGGCAGCCCAGAACGGTTCCCAATCCTCGTGGTGGTAGTCCTTTTGCATCGGGTGCGGGGTGACCGGCAAGAAGACTGCGCGGTAACCCATCTCAGCAACACGCTCGAGTTCAGCTACCGCGTCGCCCACGTCCAACGTCGACACCTGCGCAGTTGCAACCAGCCGATCGTGAGGCTTCTCGATTGTTTCCCACGCCCAGTCGTTACTCACTCGCAGAGCTTCACGCAGCACCTCCGGGGTCCTGAACGATGAACTCCACATGCCGAGTGAAGGGAACACGAGTTCTGCCCAAATGCCCTCTTGATCGAGGTCGGCCATCCGCTTGTCCACGTCACGAGCACCTGGAGCGCGCATCGACGATTCGATGAACTCCTGAGCCTTCATCGTCGGGAGCTTGCGCCGGAACGACATGCCATCGATGTGCACGGTCTCCCACTGACCATCGGCATCCTTGACAGTTCGAGGAACCAGGTCGGCAAGCCGCGCCGGGAGATTATCCCGCCAAAGATCCTCAGGCTCGAGGAAATGCGAATCGGCGGAGTTTGCCCATATCTTGGTCGGCATTACGTACCTCCTGAGGTAGTTGTGTCTGCCCTTGTCCTGTGAAACACCCGCCCTTCGCACAGCGAACGCGGGCGGCGCATGAACGGGCGCGGGAGACTCAGAGCGGATAGCGTATTACTTTACACTGTAATTTAATGGATCTGACCGGTCTTGTAAAGGCTTCGCGTTGATTCCCTGCCATCGACGGGCGAAGGACGAGTCCGGGCGCCCAAGGGCGCCGAAATTCCCTCGGACTGTGGTAGCTACGGCGTACTACCCGGCGCTAATCGTGCGTCCGCTCCACGACCCAGGCTGCCACTTGTGTCCGGGAGGTGAAACCCAGTTTGGCCAGGATGTGCTCTACATGCCCTTGCGCGGTGCGGGGGGAGATCACCAGGCGGTCGCCGATGGCCTGGTTGGTCAGGCCTTCGGCGATCAGATCAGCGACTTGGCGTTCCCGCTTGGTCAGCCGCGTCGACGCCTCGGAGGTGGGGGCCGGGTTACTGGGCGGTTGCTCGTGGAGGGCGTAGGCGATTGCCGCGTCGAAGCCGAGCTGTTCACCCTTGTGGTGCGCCGCTGAGAATGCTTTATCACCCAGTTTGCGCCGGGCATTCCGCCTAGATTCCTGCTGGTAGAGAAGTAGGTTGGAATGTATGACCACAGCACTTCCCATCGACTGCGCCAACCCGTCTGCGGCCCCCATCAGAACTGCGGCCCGAGTTGCGTCACGTTGTTCGCAGGTGATCCAAGCGAGCGCTTCGAGGGAAGACACGGCGACGCGTGGACTGTGGATGCGCCGGGTCAGCTCCAATGATTGCCTCAGCAGCCGCACTGCGCGATCGGTGTCGCCCTGCCGCCACACGGCGATGCCTAGGGCCCACAGTGAGAGGGATCGAAACAACAACTCACCGTGGGCTTCCGTGATCGCAAGAGCTCGTTCGTGGGTCTCGATCGCCTGCTCCGTCAAACCGCGCATTCCACGGGCAAGCCCTAACGAGTACAGCAGGCTGACTTCGAGGGTGCGCTCCGGGTGTTCACTGAATGTGGGCAGGGCAGTTTCGAGCAGAGTGCACGCGCGGTCAGGATCGCCACTGATGAGTGCCAACGTTCCTTCGGCGAAGAGACCTAACGCCCGTATCATCGGGTCATCCGTGTGCGCGGCGAGCGCGTGTCCTTCCTCGACAAATTTCGCTCCAGTCTGAAGGTCGCGCTGCATGATCGCCGTCACGCTGGCGCAGTAGAGTCCCTTTGCCCACTCGAGCGTCGGTGGGCCGCTCTGGCGGACGAGCAGATCCCCCAGCCAGCGCCGCCCCTCGCTGTAGAAGCCCTCAGTTCCCCAGAACAGAAACAGCGCGGCAGCGGTACGCAGACCGGCGGCGGGATTGTCGTCGAGGCTGAATTCGAGGGCCTCTCGCAGGTTCGGTTGCTCCCGCTGCAGGCGGGCGATCCAGTCGAGTTGGCGGGCGCTGATCCATTCGGCTTCCGATTCAAGCGCCAATGCCTCGTACCAGTCCCGGTGCCGGCGACGCAATGCGTTGCTCTCGCCGGTCTGCACGAGTTTGTCGTAGCCGTATGCCCGGAGGGTCTCGAGCATCCGGAACCGCACCACCGACCCGGTTTCTTCCCGGATGAGGATGGACTTGTCTACCAGGGAGGTCAGGGTATCGAGGAGCTCGTCCCGGTCGAGGCCCTCGCCGCACACATGCTCGCCGGCGTCGAGTTCGAAGCTACCCGCGAACACCGCTACCCGCCGCCAGACCAATTGTTCACCGGGGCTGCACAACTCGAAGCTCCAGTCGATACACCATCGTAGGGTTTGCTGCCGCGTCGGCGCGCCTCGGCTGCCGCGGGTGAGCAGGGCGTAGCGGTCGGTCAGCCGCTGCAGGATCTGTGCGGGCGACATCGCCCGCAACCGAGCCGCGGCCAGTTCGATCGGCAGCGGAAGCCCGTCGAGGCGGTGGCAGATTCCGGCCACCGGCGCCGCATTGTCCTCGGTGAGCATGAATCCGGGGACGGCGGCAGCGGCGCGCTCGGTAAACAGCGTCACCGCATCGTATCTGGGCAACCCTCGCAGCGAGGGTTGCCGCTCCGGATCAGGGACCGACAGTGGGGGGACCCGGAACACCGCCTCCCCGCCGATACCGAGAGGTTCGCGGCTGGTGGCGAGAATCCGCACACCAGGGCAGGTCTGCAGCAGCAGACTGGACAGCTCCGCCACGGCGTCCACCAGGTGTTCGCAGTTGTCGAGGACCAGCAGAGGTTCTCGCGGGGTGAGGAACTCGATCAGCACCTCCCGCAGCGGCCTCGTCGAGTGGTCCCGCAATCCCACTGCTCCGGCGACGGCGTCGACCAGCGCCGACTCGTCGCGCAGTTCCCCCAACTCGACCAGGCGCACACCGTCGGCGTAGTCGCGTTGCACCGCTGCCGCGACCCGAAGTGCGAGCCGCGTCTTGCCTACACCCCCGATCCCAGTCAAGGTGACGAGCCGGGACCCGGTGAGCAGGTTCTTCGTCTCGGTCAGCTCGTGTCGGCGGCCGATGAAACTGCTCAGTTCCAGGGGCAAATGTCCCGTCGCCCCCAGCACGGAAGAAGGTGGCCCTTGCCCGCTGAGCGTAGACACATGCCGTCCGTTTCCCTGAGCATCGGACTCCTCGCGCAGGGCCATCTCGTCAACCGGCAGACCGTGTTGCCGTTGTAGGGTGCGCAGTTCCTCCCCGAACTCGGCGGCACTGGCGGGACGCTGACCAGGAGTCCGGAACATCGCCCAGGCAATCGTGTCGGACACATCGTCGGGGATCCCGTGTTCTCGCAGATCGGGCGCCTCCTGAGTGGTAATCCGCAGGAACTGGGCTATCACCTGCTCCCCGCTGTGACGCTCGTACGCGGCATGACCGGTCAGCGCACTGAACAGGGTCGCGCCCAGGCCGTAGACGTCGGCGGCCCGGCTCGGCGGATCACCACCGAGGACCTCCGGCGCGGTATACGCAGGCGACCCGGTGACCGCACCGGTGGCGGTCTCGAATCCACCGGTGATGTGCGCGATACCGAAATCCGCCAACTCGGGTTCGCCGTAGTCGGTGAGCAGGATGTTCGCTGGTTTGACGTCGCGATGGAGGATGCCGAGTCGGTGCGCCGTCTCGATCGCACCCGCCATCTTCACCCCGAGCCGCAGTGCCTCCCCAAAAGTTAGCGGACCGCGGCGACGGATCCGCACTTCGAGGGAATCCTGCGGGTGATACGGCATCACGATGTAGGGACGACCGCGGTCGGTGGCGCCGACCTGCAAAATGCCCACGATGTTCGGGTGACCGGTCAGCCGGCCCATCGCCTGTTGCTCCCGGAAGAACCTCGCCCGGTTCTCCTCGTCGAGCTCGACGGTGAGAACCTTCACCGCGACCGTGCGGTCCAGGTCCGCCTGGATGCACCGGTAGACGACGCCGAAACCGCCGCGACCGATCTCCTCGGCATCGTCGAAGCCGATGCGCGCCAGCTCCGCGGCGGGCGACGGCGGATACCGCTGAGTGTCGAGCGGATCACCTGCACCCATCGGACGGTCTACTCACTCCGTCGCTCACGTCATAAGACACTGGACCCGACGGTACGTCCAGCGCCCATTCACCCGTGGACTCACCTTTCGATGGCGCCCTCTCGAGGATATCCCTGACGGAGATCGGTGTGGGCCTCCGCGCATGTCTCCTTTCCGGCCGAGTCCCACACATCGGCGGCGGGTGGTCCCTCGACGAGGAGGTCACCGTCCCGGGGGATGAACATGCCGATGCCGACGGCGAGCAACCCGGCGGCCGCGGCGATCCCGAAGACGGCCGCGTAGGCGGCGGCCGTGGGGTACTCAACTCCCGCAATGTGCATCACCGATGCGGTCGTCAAAGCTGCGACGACCGCGCTGCACGTCGACGTACCGAGGGACCGAGCCAAGGTATTGAGGCTATTTGCCGCGGCAGTTTCCGTGGTGGGGACCGCGCGCATGATCATCGCAGGAATCGCGCCGTAGGCGAACGCAGCACCGACCGAGGTCACCGTTGCCGCCACAATCACGACGACGAGATGAGGTGGGGTGACGGCGCGGACGAGATTGGTGGCCATGAGGATCGTGGTGCCGATCAGGAAGGTCCTTCGGGGACCACAACGGTGGGACAGGTAGGCGGTCACCGGGGAGAACGCGACCATCATCAGACCGGCGGGGAGCAGCGCGAGACCGCTGAGGGTCAACGACATCCCGTACCCGTAACCGGTCTCGAGGGGGGCCTGGAAGATCTGGGCACTCACCATGAAGGACGTGAACATGGCGAACCCGACGAGGATCGAGGCGATGTTGGTCAGAAGTATCGGACGGCGTGCGGACACGCGCAGGTCCACCAACGGCTGCCGAACTCCGGCCGCACGCGTTGCCGAGGTGAGCCGTAGTTCGTAACTACCCCACACCAGGAACAGCGCTGCCGCCCCGGCGAACAGTCCGAGTACCGGTCTGCTCCCCCAGCCCCATCCGTTGCCCTGGGTGATGGCGAGCAGCAGGCACACCAATGCCGCGGTCAACCCGAGGGCGCCGAGCAGGTCGAACTTGCCGCCGGAACGGACCGGTGATTCGGGCACCACCGTCCAGATCGCGCCCATTCCGAGCACTCCGATCACCGCGGCACCACCGAAAAGCCAATGCCAGCTCAGATGTTCGGCGACGACACCGGTCAAGGGCAGCCCGATTGCCCCGCCTGCGCCCAGCGTGGAACTCATCAACGCGATCCCACCGGCCACCCGCCTCGGTGGGAGTTCATCACGCATGATGCTGATGCCGAGTGGTACGGCTCCGACCGCCGCACCCTGCAGGGCACGGGCGATCAACACTGCGGCGAAGGTGTTGAAAAGCGCGCCGAGGGCACTACCCGTCGCCATCACCGCCAGCGCGATCAGCAACAGCCGCCGCTTGCCGTACATGTCTCCGAGCCGACCGAGAACCGGTGCACAGACGGCGCCGGCGATGAGGTTGATCGTCACCAGCCACACGGCCCCGCCGGGTGTGGTGTGCAGCAGCCGCGGGAACTCCGGCAGCAGTGGCATCACGATGGTTTGCATCAGCGAGACCGCAATGCCGCACGATGCCAGGGCGAGGACGACCAGCCTGCCTGACCCAGCACGGGCCTTTCTCCGAGATGGACGTGCGAGGAGAGAGGGCCGCCGCTGCACTTCTCGAGAGGCCGGCGGATGCCATCGACTCGACCGCTCCCCCGCTGCGCCGGCGCGCGAAACTGTACTCATACCACCGCGGTCACTTGCGTAGGATCAGGCTCAGCGCCTCGGACCGCGAGGCGGCACTGGACTGCAGAAGCCCCCGGACCGCCGAGGTCGTCGTCACCGCTCCCGGCTTGCGGATTCCGCGCATCGCCATACACAAGTGCTCGGCCTCGACCACCACGATCGCACCCTGAGGGCTGAGTTTGCGCATCACGGCGTCGGCGATCTGGCTGGTGAGACGCTCCTGCACCTGCGGTCGCTTCGCGTAGAGGTCGACGACCCGGGCGATCTTGGAGAGGCCGGTGATCCGGCCGGAGCTACCCGGGATGTATCCGACGTGCGCCAGGCCGTGGAACGAGACCAGATGATGCTCACACATGGAGTAGATCGGAATATCCCGAACGAGAACCAACTCGCGGTGGCTTTCGTCGAAGGTGGTGCTCAGAACATCGTCCGGATCGGTGTAAAGACCGGCGAACATTTCCCGATAGGAGCGGGCAACACGGGCGGGAGTGTCGATCAACCCGGGGCGGTCGGGATCTTCACCTACGGCCAGGAGCAGTTCTCGTACCGCCCTTTCGGCACGCGGTTGGTCGAACACTCGATCCTTCACGAGCGTTCCGGATTCAGAGGGGTGGCGATTCACCGACATACCGACTCCTTCGAGACGTCAACGACAGGGCGTCACCGGAAAGGCATTTGGACTGCCCGCCCGAACGGCGTACGCGACCCGGATCCGCCATGCACCGGCGTCCGGGAGGTGAGATGGTGTGAGGTCGCGCGACACCGGAGCACGCTAGTGTCATCGCCGGACGAGCCGTGCCCCGCGGAACAGCTGAAACTGGAATTCAGCGCTCCTCCGCTGGCACGGGAGGGCGGAAGAACACGGCGACCTGTCCGACACCCGCACCCAGGCCGATGACCAGGGCGATGACCAGACCCCACCACTGATCGACCCCGGAGCCGAGGCCGATCAGATGATCCACCGAAAGCCTGCCGGAACCGGTGACAGCGACACTGAGCGCCACGCAGGCCAACACGAAATTGTATTCCCACCCGTTACCGACGATGAAGAAGCCGCTGTCGCGATGCACCGTCCAGGCAGCAACCACCATCAGCGCGATCATCGCCGCGGCCGCCAACGGGGTGAGCAACCCGAGGGCGAACAGTACGCCGGCGCCGATTTCGGTGAATGCCGCCAACGGTGCGTGCAACCGCCCCGGCCGCATCCCGATCGAATCGAACCAGCGGGCAGTTCCTGCCAGGCGACCCCCACGGAAGATCTTCGCGTAGCCGTGGGCGGCGAGCGTCACCCCGACGGTGACTCTCAGGATCAACAGTCCTACGTCGATGGCAGTCGTCATGTGTTTCGCCCTCCCTGGGACCGGGTGCCGACAAGGGCCACCATTTACTTTACAGCGTAAATCTTACGCTACACGTTCGGCCGTACGTTTCTCAGGCGTCGGAGCGGAACTACATCTCCAAACAACCGGCGGTGTTCTAGCGCGGCCGTGCTTTCGCGTTGCCAAACGGCTCGGGGCATTACCGTGAGCGGATGACGAACCCCGGCACGCCCCTCCTTCTCGATGTCCTGCGCACCGAAGGGCAGCGCATCGCGTCGATGCCGGCCGACGCCCTTGCCGCGCCGGTACCGTCGTGCCCGGGCTGGACGCTCGAACACGTGGTCCGGCACACCGGCAAAGTCCACCTATGGGTGACCGCCGTGATGCAGGCAGGCCCCGGAGCCGCCCTCGACCAGGCTCGACCGGCGCGGCAGATGCCACGGGGACCGGAGTGTCTCGACGCCTACCGCTCGGCTCACGAGGCGATGATGGCCGAGTTCGAGCAGCGAGATCTCGATGAGCCCGCACCCACCTTCGTCGGACCGGCAACCGCGCGGTGGTGGGTTCGCCGACAGGCCCACGAGGCGACGGTCCATCGTTTCGACGCCGCCGATGCCGTCCACACGGCCGGTGGGCCACTGCCCGAACCCGCAGACCCCACCGCAGCGGCCGACGGCGTCGACGAGTGGATTCAGGCCATGGCCTCACGATTCCTCGGCGCGGGACAGGTGCCCGAAAGCCTGCTCGGCCGCACCGTACACATGCACGGCACCGACACCGGTGACGCCGAGTGGCTGCTGGCCTTCACCGACGACGGCATGTCCGTCACGACCGAACACACGAAAGCCGACGTCGCGTTGCGCGGCTCCGCGCAACAACTACTCCTCGCAGTGTGGCGGCGGCGGCCGCTCGACAGCCTCCAACTCTTCGGCGACGAAGCCGTTGCCGAAGCCCTCCTCGACACCGTGCAGGTCTGAGGCGTTTCACCCGGGCACCGGTGCGAGTCAGCTCGATCCCATGTCTGCCGATCGCCAGTGCTCGGGCCGGAGGTAGATCGCAACCTGCTCGCCGAGTTGAGCCTTGGCGAAGTGGAGGTAGGCGTCGACCTTCTCCGGCGCGAGATAACGCTGAGCCATCTCCCGCATCATGTCGTCCGTTCCCGGGGCGGTTCGCGTCACCGCGCCCTCGACGGAGACGTATCGGACGGTGGGTTCGACTCGTTCGACCATCATCGTGAATCGCCCGGCCGCCTCGATGAGGCGCGCCTTCTCCGACCCGGGGCCGGTGAGCACCCATATTTCGCCACCGGGGTGGTACTGGTACCAGATCGGGACTGTCAGGGGTCCGCGGTGCTCGCCCGCGGACACCGACAGCGCCGCGATGTGCGGCTCGGCCAGGAACTGTTCGCGCTCGTGCGCAGAAAGTGGCATGTCGCCGACGGTAGACGCACCCACTGACATCGTGTTCCGGTAAGGATTGCGGTCCCGAGTCGACGGATTCAGCCGAGGGTGTTGAATGGGACCCGTCGGTCGGTGCAGCGTCGTTGTCGAGATGATCGGAGGCCGTGATGCCGGGTCCAGTGCCGAGATTGGCTGCGCAAGCCGTTCTCACACCACCGAGTGCGGCATCGCTCTTCCTCGTCGTGGTGGCGGGTGAGTCGCGAGAGGACGCAGTGACGGTCCGCGACGTCGTCGCCGACCTCGAAAGTCTTCTCAAGGCCGTGGGTTTCCGGGAACTGTCGGGATCGTTGTCGTGTGTGGTGGGCATCGGGTCCGAGTTCTGGGATCGGGTGAGCCCCGCGGCCAAACCGGCTCTGCTGCACCGCTTCCTCCCCCTGTCCGGACCCGTCCACAGCGCCCCGTCCACTCCTGGTGACGTTCTGTTCCACATCAAGGCTGCCCGCGCCGACCTCTGTTTCGAGCTGGGCCGCTTGCTCGTCGCCGCGCTCGGGTCCGCTGCCACCGTTGTCGACGAGGTGTCCGGCTTCCGGTATTTCGACGCCCGCGATCTCCTCGGATTCGTCGACGGCACCGAAAACCCCACGGACGCCGACGCCGACGAGGCCGCCCTCATCGGAGACGAGGATCCGGATTTCCGTGGTGGCAGCTACGTGATCGTGCAGAAGTATCTGCACGACATGAGCGCCTGGACGTCGCTCAGCGTCACCGAGCAGGAACGCGTCATCGGGCGGACCAAGCTCGAGAATGTCGAGCTGGACGAGGACGCACAGCCCGGCAACTCCCACGTCGCCCTCAACACGATCGTCGACGATGAGGGTGTCGAACACCAGATCCTCCGCGACAACATGCCGTTCGGCAGCCTGGCGGCCGGTGAGTTCGGCACCTACTTCATCGGTTACGCCAGGGATCCGGGCGTCACCGAACTGATGCTGCGCCGTATGTTCCTCGGCGAACCGCCCGGCAACTACGACCGCATCCTCGATTTCTCCACGGCCGTCACGGGCACGCTGTTCTTCGTTCCGAGCCGGGACGTCCTCGAGTCCCTCGCCGACGAACCGGAGAGCGCCGAGGCGCCATCGAATGCCACCGGCGAAGCCGAGCAGCCGGACCCGTACGACCTGTCCTTGAACATCGGTGGTCTCAAAGGAGTATCGCAATGAGTGATTCGAGCAATCTGCACCGCAACCTCGCCCCGGTGACGGAGGCAGCGTGGCAGCAGATCAGCGAGGAGGCGGCCCGTACGTTCAAGCGCCATGTCGCCGGGCGACGGGTCGTCGACGTTGCGGGACCGTTCGGTTACTCCTACTCCGCCCACAACATCGGGCGGGTCACCCCGATCAGTACCTCAGACAGCAGAATTCGGGCACAGCTGCGCCAGGTCCATCCCCTCGTCGAACTGCGTTTCCCGTTCACGCTCAGTCGCGCGGAGGTCGACGACGTGGCCAGGGGCTCTCTCGACTCCGACTGGCAGCCCGTCAAGGACGCCGCGAAGGCCCTCGCGTTCGCCGAGGACCAGTCGATCTTCGACGGGTTCGAGCAGGCCGGGATTCGCGGCATCGGCGCGTCCAGCGACAATCCCGTCCTGAGCCTGCCCGAGGATCCTCTTCTCGTTCCCGACGCCGTGGCCTCGGCATTGTCGGCGTTGCGTCTCGCCGGTGTCGAGGGACCGTACTCGGTGGTGCTCGACGCCGACACATACACGGCAGTCAGCGAGACCCGCGACGCCGGGCACCCGGTGTTCCACCATCTCGACGCCCTGGTCACCGGCGACATCATCTGGGCCCCGGCGATCCGCGGCGGGTACGTGCTCTCCACCCGTGGCGGTGACAATCAGCTGACCCTCGGCGCCGACCTGTCCATCGGCTACGACAGCCACACCGCAACCGACGTGACGCTGTACCTCGAAGAGACGTTCACGTTCTCCTCGCTCACCGCCGAGGCCGCGGTCGTTCTCCAACGCTGAGCGTGCGCCTCGCTGAGCGCGCGCCTCAGCCGCCGAACAGCAGGTACAGCCCACCGAAGGTGTAGGTGACCATGGTGAGCAGCAGTGCCAGCTGTCCGGTGAGCTGATGCCCCCGCGGCAGGATCCGCACCGATGCGTCGTGTGCCGCAACCACGCCCAGGACGTGCCCGATCAGCACACAGAGCACCTTGATCGACGCGGTCGCGGACGGGTGCTCGGACAGTATGTACGCCACCTCGGCGTTGCCCAGCCCGAGCAGATTCCATCCGCGGCCCAGCGGGTCGGCCAGCAGGATCACCGTCGCCTGACCCTTCTCCACCAGGTACGTCAGGTAATGGGCGAACACGTAGCCGATGATGATCGGGATCAGCGAGTGCGAGAGCAATCCGGGGAGGGCGGCGCGCTGCTCGGGACGTAGGCCGCCCGTCGCCCTGGTGGCCGCCCAGAACGACACTCCGACGAAGCCGATGAAGACGAGCAGTCCGGCGGTGCGTGCCAGCGTCTCCGCTACTGGTCCCCCGGCTGCACCGAGGGTGCGCTGCCACCATGGAAAGGCGGAGAAGCTGTCGAACGCCGTCGACCCCAGCAGGGTCGCCATCAACGCCACCGACCCGGCGCGCACGGGCATCGACCCTAGATGGTCGAGCGGATTGCGTAAGGCGATCCGGCCGTCACCGCGGTTGCGGCTCAGCGGCGACAACCGGGATGCGAGGGTGCTGTAGACCTCGAACGGATCACCTCGCTCGCACCAGCGCTCCCCTGCGAAAACAGCGCCGGCCAACGTCACGACGAGGTAGGCCACACACCAGGTGCGCACGGCGGCAACGGAACCCGGATCCGAATAGGCGAGTTCGAGCCACACGAAAGCGAACAGACCCACCACCGCCGGACGATATCCCCAGGAGTCGCCGTACCGCCGGTTCCGTTCTCCGGGTGAGCGTCCGAGCGCGGCGCACACCATTCGATGCACTGTCCGCACCGGGGACAGCACCCGCCAGATCGGGCCGAACGCCAGCGACACCGCGACCAGGCCCACCCACAGGAGCACGTAGAACACACCGGGCAACGCATTATCCGCGGACGTCGACGGGCCGAAGAACGCGGCCAGAGCCACCCACGCGGTGAGGACGAGCGCTACACCCGCCAGAACGTTCCGGGTGATGGGCGAGTCCGCGAACCGCGTGACCCAGTCGGGGAGGGCGCGGCCGGGGCGGTCGGGATCGAGTTTCGGGGTCTTCCACGCGAAGGCCAGAACGACGAACGACACGGTCAGCGCCCAGCTCGCGCCGATCAGCGCAAAGGTGAAGGGAATCGGAAGATCGGTGGACCCACCGAGCCCGTGTGCGAGCACAGCGGTCATGGACGCACGAGCAGGGTGGCCACCGTCTTGCCGCTCTCGTGCAGTTCCAAGGCGACCTGGCCCGGAACCTCTACCGAGAACTGGGTCTGCTGGCCCGTCCCCGGGTGGATTTCGAACGAGTGCTCCGGCACCGCATGTACGTGCAGTTCGTCGTCGGCGTCGCTGTCGACGCGCACGGTCACGGTCTGTCCTACCGCGACGTCGATGCGCTCGTTGGTGGGAGTCACCGTGCCTTGGCTGATCCGGACGTCGATCACGACACTGTCCTCGGCCGCGTCCGGTGTGGTCTCTGCCGAGGTCTCACTGGCCGGCGTACCGGTGCCTGGGGCTTCGGTTTCGGTACCGCACCCGGAAGCTCCGACGAGAACACCCGCGGACACCGCCACCACGGCGGTCAACCGCCTGATCACCTAGACGTCCTCCTCTTTCCGCTCCGTCGATTCGTCGCCGGTGTTCTCGACATTTTCCGTGTTCCCGGCATTCTCGGCTGCCTCGGCTTTGCGGTCCCGGACCGCCAGATAGACGATCAGACCGACGACGAGGAATGCCGGAACGAAGGCGGGAATCGCCAACAACACCGAGTGGTCCGCGAGATACACGACATTCGGGTCGCTCGCCGGACTCATGTCACGTTCACGTCCTCGCGGGTGTCGGCGGTCGCCTGTCCCCGGGTGTACTTGCCGATCCGTCCGGCGCCCCAGGCCAGGGCGGTGACGAGTGCGAGCGTGCAGGCCAACACGACCAGGGAGGCGGCGGCGAACAACCAGCTGGGATGATCGAAGTTGCGCTCCCGCTGCAAGATGGTGATTTCCGGGACGAACTCACGGGTGAACGACGACTCCGCGGGCAGTTCCTCGGCACCGATCCCCGGGTCGCTCGGCAGGAAGATCGGCACCGCCGTCATGGTGCGCCCGTCCTGCACGCGCAGCAAAGTCTTCCACGTTCCGTGCACCGGCACGGGCTCGTTGGTCCGGTAGGTTCCCGGCCCGGTGCGTTCGAGGTTGTCCACGGTGAAACCGTTGTCGAGGTCGGGCCCGCCCTGCCAGGACAGGATGGACACCCAGGCCGGATCGTCGCTCGCCAGATCGGGCGGATCGATGGTGACCTCGGCATTGACCATTCGGCCGCCATTGGGTGCCGCGTCGGTGAGGACCACTGTGGCTGTGGCGTTCTCCGGGACGGTGGCGATCAGGCCGTTGGCGGTCGCACCGCCGATCACCAGAACGGTGGCGACCACGATGGTCCGGCTGAGCGCGGGACGCGGCAAACCCTCGGACCGCAACACCCGGCCGAGCAGCGCACCACAGGCTCCCGCCGCGATACCGACGGGCACGGCCATCGCCAGTGCCTCCGGCCACATACTGGTGGGCCAGGGGTAGAGGTACATGGCGTCGATCCACAACGATTCGAGCCAGAGTCCGACCGTGGCGACGAGGAATCCGCCCACGGCGCCGAACGCCACCCGATTCTTGATCAGCGGGGTGAGGGCCAGCAATTCGATGACCACGGCTGCGCCGAGGCACAGTTCGAACACGTTGGTCGGGGCTCCCAGTACCGGGCCCACCATCAACGCGGTGGCGGCGCGCACCACTCCGGCGACGGCGACTGCGACGAGTGCCGCGAAAGGACCGAGGACGATGCGCGCAGCGACCAGGGCGAATGCGGCAGCACCGGCGATCATCATCGGCTGCAGGACCAACCGGAACTGTTCGACACCGAAGTCGTACTCGATCTGGAAGACGGACAAGCCGATGATCAGACCACCGAAGGTGCCGCACCGGAGGAACCAGATGAGCCGGCTGTCGGCGACCGTCTCCCCCGTCTTGGCGGCGCGACCCTCGAAGTCGAGGAGGAGAACGCCGATCAGGGACAGTCCCGCTCCGCCGATCAGCATGAGGTGAGTGGGGCCCCACAGCGTGACGTCTTGACCGAAGATGCGGTGCCAGACGTCGTCGAGCGGAAAACCGATGAGAGCGTACAAGCCTGCCCCGGCGACCAGTATCCCGCCGACCGGGACGTACCAGGTGCGGGTGATCTTCAGCGCGGCCGGACCTGGCTTCTCGTCGCGGGGCAGGATCATCGCCAGCATGCCGGTGATGAACAGCAGGAAGAGACCCACGAGGATGAAGTAGTGCGCCGGGTTCGCCAGCGGGCCGTCGTCACGCCCGCGTCCGATATGCAGACTCACGTCCCAGATGAAGCCGAAGAACGCCGTGAGAATGGTGCCCACGAAGGTGAACAGCGGGAGCGCCACCCACGCGGGGCGGTCCAGCGTGCGACCCGCGGCGTCGGCAATCGACTGTAGCCACGTGATCTTCCGCGCACGGTGCAGGTACGCGATCCACAGCAGGCCGATCGTGATGACCGCCGTCGCCACCGTGATCGCGATCATCTGGTCGAACGCTGCGCCGCCACCCTCTCCGCCAGATTGCGCGAAGATGAGTGAACTCGAAGTAACAGTAACTTGGCTCACGTGGTGATTATGTGCGTCCCGCGCCGAAAATGCCAGCCCCTCGTCGGGGAGGTCACCGTTCCGTAGACGAATCTATGCCTTTCTGCGATCAGACGTAGATCTGCGTAGATGCCGCTATCGCAGTCTCTACCAGGACTAATCGCCAACGTCCGCAACTGCAGCCCGTGTAGGACACCACCCCTGTACTCGTCCGATGTCGCGATACTTCCTGCCAGGCGTGCTCGTGCCGTTCACTCATGGCTCCAGCGTGATGTAATGGCATTGTGCATCTCAACCCTTACGGGGAGTATGCGGTGGAACTCGCCGCTGATCTGGCGAATCGCCGACCCCGGACCATCGACGAACTGGTAGCCCGATGCATCGAGGCCGGAGTCGTGGTCGATTTCCCGGTCTTCGAGGACGACCTCGGCGACGTACTCGCCGTGCTCGACCGGTGGGTGGTCATCGTGGACGCCGCACACGAGCAGGACCGCGCAGAGCAGGTCAATCTCCTCCTCGCAAAGGCGTCCGCCTACCCACGTCTGACCAACCACGCCGGCGACGGCTGGCATCTGCACTATCGCGACGACCAGCGTTCCCTCGCCGGAGTGCTCGAGGCACTCATTGCCGTAGGAACCGCATTGCATCTCGTCGGCCGAGGGATGAGCCGCCTCGGCCGGTGCGCGGTGGAGGAATGCACAGTGATCTATGCAGACACCTCTCGGAACGGGCGGCAACGATACTGCTCGCCTCGCTGCGCCAACCGGGACGCCGTCCGCCGTCACCGGTCGCGCTGCTGATCGTCCTGGGGCGAGCTGACTGCTCTGCCCCGAATTGTCGCGCATTACCGCCTCGACCCCGTAGGGGCGTTCGGCCGGAGGCTGAGTGAATTCGACCCCCTTCGCGCGCAGCTCGTCGTAGGTCTTGCGGCAGTCGGTGGTGGTCAATCCGAACCCGCCCATCGTCCCACTCGCCAGTGCGCGCCGGATCGCCTCTGCCATGTCGGCGTCGAGCGGCGGTCCCGGCTTCATGAGGGTGACCTCGAGCTCGGGGTGGTCCGGGCGCATGATCGTCACCCAGCGGAACCCGTCACCCATCGTGACGTCGGTGCCCTCGACGAAGCCGAGCGTCGTAATTGCGGTCGATGAGGTCGCGGGCGCGGCGCAGGTGCGGGAGAAGCTCCTCGGGAACTCGAGCAGCCGCGGTCATGCTCCCGTTCTGGCAGGACCTACCGACGAGAGGACAGGAACGCCGTCGAGCCCGACAGGTCGCCCGGGCGGTGGCTGCGTGGCTGGACGAGCCCGCGGCGCTCGAGAATAGGCCGCACACCCTCTCCGAAGCGGTACGACTCCTCGAGGTGGGGATAGCCGGACAGCACGAAATGGTCGAGTCCGAGTGCCGCGTATTCGGCGATGCGGTCGGCGACCTCCTCGTGCGAGCCGACCAGCGCGGTGCCGGCGCCACCCCGCACCAGTCCGACACCTGCCCACAGGTTGGGCGCCACCTCGAGACTCCGCGCGTCACTCGCCCTTGAATACGCGCTGCCTCCGCCGTGAAGCTCACGCATGCGTCGCTGTCCCTCCGAGCCCGAGCGGGCGAGGCTCTGTTGCGCCTGTTCGACCGTGGCCGGATCGAGCGCTGCCAACAGCCGGTCGGCTTCGGCCCAGGCCTCCTCGGAAGTGTCGCGGCTGATCACGTGCAGTCTGATGCCGTAGTCGAGCGTGCGACCCTGCACCTCGGCGAGGTCCCGGATCCACGCGATCTTCCCGGCGACAGCACTGGGCGGCTCACCCCAGGTGAGGTAGGTGTCGGCGAACTGGGACGCGACGGTACCGGCCGCAGGTGACGACCCGCCGAAGAAGATCGGTGGCACGGGATCGGGAATCCGCTGCAGCGAAGCGTTCTCGACCCGGATGTACTCGCCGGCGTAGTCGACCGGACCGTTGCCCGACCACAGACGCCGGATGACGTCGAGAAACTCTCCGCACCGTGCGTATCGCTGGTTCTTGTCGAGGTAATCGCCATACGTCCGCTGCTCGTGGTCTTCTCCACCGGTCACCACATTGAGCAGCAGACGTCCCTCCGACTGCCATTGGAACGTCGACGCCATTTGAGCGGCGAGCGTCGGGCTGAGCAAGCCTGGCCGCAATGCGACCAGAAACTTCAATGTTTCAGTGGTCTCCACCATCATCGCCGTCGTGAGCCACGCGTCCTCGCACCAGGCGCCGGTGGGAGTGAGAACCGATTCGAAACCGCTCGCCTCCGCGGCTGCGCCGATCTGGTTGAGGTATTTCAGCGTTGCGGGACGGTCCCCCGCCATCGAGCTTCCGTGGCCGCCTGCCATCAAGTTGCGGGAGTCACCGTAGGTGGGCAGGAACCAGTGGAAATGCAGAGACACGCGGGATCCTTGTCGACGAAGATGGGCAGCGCTGCCCAGTTCATCAACCGCGCGGCCCCGGCGGGAGGGTTTCATTCACCGTGATTCGGAGGGTGAAGGCCGGCGGCGGACACCGATAACGTCACCGGCCCATGACCACGCTCTCCCAACCCGCCTCCTCGCCGTCGACCGAGTCCGACCTCGAGCGGCGCACGCGGTTACGCACCGTCGTGGCAGCCAGCCTCCTGGGCACGACAGTGGAGTGGTACGACTTCTTCCTCTACGCAACGGCCGCCAGCCTGGTCTTCAACCAACTCTTCTTTCCCGACCAGACGTCCTTCGTCGGCACCATGTTGGCTTTCGCGACGTTCGCAGTCGGTTTCGTGGTCCGCCCGATCGGTGGAGTCGTGTTCGGCCATATCGGCGACCGCATCGGGCGCAAGAAGACGCTCGCGCTGACCATGTTCATCATGGGCATCGCGACCGCCCTGATGGGCGTGCTGCCGACCGCCGAGCAGGTCGGTGTTCTCGCCCCCGTGCTGTTGCTCCTGCTCCGGATTCTGCAGGGGTTCGCCCTGGGTGGCGAATGGGCGGGCGCCGTGCTTCTCGCCGTCGAGCACAGCCCCGCGCGGCGACGCGGGCTGTTCGGGAGCATCCCGCAGATCGGCCTCGCCCTGGGTCTCGCACTGGGGACCGGAGTCTTCGCGGCCCTGCAGGTGATCTTCGACGACGCCCAATTCCTGTCGTACGGATGGCGAATCGCGTTCTTACTCAGCCTGATCCTCGTCGTCATCGGCTTCGTCGTGCGACTGAAGGTCGAGGAGACCCCGGCCTTCCGGGAAGTGCACGAACTGCAGACGCGTTCCTCGGCTCCGCTGAAGGACGTGTTTCGCGGCCGCGTCCGCCGCAACACTGTGCTCGGATTACTCTCGCGCTGGGGTGAAGGGGCCGCGTTCAACACTTGGGGCGTTTTCGCAATCACCTACGCGACGAAGAGTCTGGACTTCGCGAAAGTGCCCGTCCTGCTGGCCGTCACGATCGCGGCAGTCGTCATGGCGGCCCTGCTTCCGTTCTCCGGGCTCTTGGTGGACCGCTACGGGGCCGCAAGGATCTACATCATCGGTATCACCGCGTACGGCCTGGCAGTGTTCCCGACTTTCGGCCTGTTCGGCACGGAGAACATGCTCTGGTTCACCGCCGCGCTGGTGCTGGTGTTCGGGATCATCCACGCTCTGTTCTACGGAGCGCAGGGCACTCTCTATGCAAGTCTCTATCCCACCGAGATCCGCTACACCGGACTGTCGGTGGTGTATCAATTCTCCGGGATCTACGCCTCCGGTGTGACGCCGATGATCCTCACCGCCCTCATCGCAGTCGGCGGCGGCGCCCCGTGGCTCGCCTGCGGCTACCTCGTCGCCACCTCGATCGTCAGCGTCGTTGCCACATCTGCGATCCGTAAGCAAGATCTCTACCTCTGACCCGGGCATCCGTCGGCACTCACTCGGTACACCGACTTCGATACACCAGCGTATTCGATACGTTAGTGTATCGAGTGAGTCCACCGACCCCGGCGCAGAGGAGGGAACATGCCGACATCTTCGGCGCCCACCCCTCACCATGCCACCGACGCGCCGAGAAGGGTGACGAAACGGCGAGGCCAAACTCGGCGGCGCCTGCTCGACGCAGCCGGCGAGGTGTTCTCGGAGAACGGTTTCGGGCGCTCGACGGTCGAACAGATCTGTGAGCGCGGCGGATACACGCGCGGAGCCTTCTACTCCAACTTCGCCTCCCTCGACGAAATGTTCTTCGCCATGTGGGAACAGCGATCCACCGCCATGCTCGAGCACATTCGACTGGCAGCCGAGTCGTCGGACATCGACCTGACCGATCTCCCGCCGTCGGAGAAGGTGCGTGCCGGTACCGCCCTCATACTCGACGTCGTTCCCGTCGACGACCAGTGGTACCGGATCAACGCCGAATTCACCGCGCATGCGCTACGTAATCCCGCCTTGAAGAAGGCCCTCGCGGCGCGCGAACAAGCGGTCCTCGACACGATAGTGCCGATCCTCGAGAGTGCCCTAGGCCGACTCGGCCGCACCATTGTCGGCGACCCACAAACATTGGGCCGCGCCTTGGTCGCCGTACACGACGGCACCAGCGTCCAGTGCCTGATCGAGGACGCCAGCGCGTCCGCCCGGGAACTGCGCGTCGACCTGTTCACCCACGTCGTCACGGCATACAGCCGGCCCGACACCACCCCACCACGCACCGCCCGACAAGAGGAGTCTTCGTGACCGAACAGGCTGATGTCATCGTCGTCGGCGCCGGCTTGGCCGGTCTCGTCGCCACCTACGAAATGGTGAAGGCGGGCCGCAAAGTCCTGGTGGTCGAGCAGGAGAGTTCCTCGAACCTCGGCGGGCAGGCCTTCTGGTCACTCGGCGGGTTGTTTCTCGTCGACACGCCCGAGCAGCGGCGTCTCGGTATCAAGGACTCGTACGAGCTCGCGATCCAGGACTGGATGGGCACCGCCGCCTTCGACCGCGAACGAGAGGACCAGTGGCCCCGCCTGTGGGCGCAGGCGTACGTCGAGTTCGCCGCCGGCGAGAAGCGCCAATACCTGCACGACCTCGGCCTGCGTCTGATGCCCAATGTCGGATGGGCCGAGCGCGGTCGGGGATCTGCACTCGGGCAGGGCAACTCGGTGCCCCGCTTCCACATCACCTGGGGCACCGGACCGGGTGTCGTCGAAATCTTCCTCACCCGTGTCATCGCCGCCTCACAGCGGGGGCTGGTCACATTCAAGCATCGGCACCAGGTCGACGAGATCGTCGTCACCAACGGCGCCGCCACCGGGGTGCGCGGCACCGTCCTCGAACCGTCCACCGAGCCGCGCGGGGTGAAGAGCTCGAGAACGGCGGTCGGGGACTTCGAATTCTCGGCGCAGGCGGTGGTCGTCACCTCCGGCGGCATCGGCGGAAACCCCGAACTGGTCGCGAGGAACTGGCCTGCCCGGCTGGGCAAGGCGCCCGAGAACATGCTCGCCGGGGTCCCGGCGCACGTTGACGGCAGAATGCTGGAAATCACCGAGAACGCGGGCGGCAACATCGTGAACCGCGACCGCATGTGGCACTACACCGAGGGCATCCAGAACTGGGACCCCATCTGGCCCAATCACGGGATCCGGATCATTCCCGGCCCGTCGTCCATGTGGTTCGACGCCAACGGGAAACGGCTGCCCAGCCCCAACTTCCCCGGGTTCGACACCATGGGAACACTGGAATACATCATGAACAGCGGCCACCACCACACGTGGTTCGTGCTCGACCAGAAGATCATCGAGAAGGAGTTCGCGCTGTCGGGCTCCGAACAGAACCCCGACATCACCGGGCGGGATTTCAAGCTCCTCGCCGCGCGCCTGAGAAAGGGTGCGCCCGGACCGGTCGAAGCATTCAAACAGCACGGGGTCGATTTCGTGGTCCGCGACAACCTACGCGACCTCGTCGACGGCATGAACGCGCTCACCGACCAGCCCCTGATCAAGTACGAGGACCTCGAACACGAAATCGTGGCCCGAGACCGCGAGGTGAAGAACAGCTACAGCAAAGACTTCCAGGTGATGGCTATCCACAATGCACGAAACCTTCTCGCCGACAAGATCACTCGCGTCGCCGCCCCACACGAGATACTCGCCCCCGAGAACGGCCCGCTGATCGCTGTCCGGCTGCACCTCCTCACCCGCAAAACCCTCGGTGGTCTCGAAACCAATCTCGACTCACAGGTCATCAAGCCGGACGGCACGCCGTTCGAGGGCCTCTACGCCGCGGGCGAGGTCGCCGGATTCGGCGGCGGCGGCGTGCACGGTTACAGCGCCCTCGAGGGCACCTTCCTCGGTGGCTGCATCTTCTCCGGGCGCGCCGCCGGCCGAGCCCTCGCCCGGTAGGCGGCTCCGCCGCTCGTGCGCCTTTCTGGTTGTTACTGCTACCAGAAAGGCGCACGGGCGCGAAGCGCCTACACTCCGGCGAGGGTCCGATTTCCCGACTCGGCCGCCTCGAGTTCGCGGACGAGCGGCAGGATCTTGGCGCCGAAGTATTCGATCTCCTCCTGGAAGTGGAGGAACCCGCCCAGAATGAGATCGACTCCGCGGCGGCGGTATTCGACGATGCGCTCGGCGACTTGTTCGGGTGTGCCGATCAGCTGGGTACGGAACCCGTCGTTGTACTGCACCAGATCTTCGAAGGTCGAATCCGCCCACATACCCGATTTGTCGGCGGTGGACGCACCCGCTTGCTGGACGGCCGACTTGAACCCTTCGACGGCCGGCTTGTTGGCCTTGTCGATGATTTCCCGGAGGGTGTCGCGGGCTTCCTTTTCGCTGTCGCGGGCAATGATGAATCCATTGAGACCGAACTTCACTTCGCGGTTCGCCTCACGCGCATGCCGACGAAGGTCCACGATCTGCTCGGTGACACCGTCGTAATCCTTGCCATTGGAGAAGTACCAATCCGCGTAGCGTCCTCCGTTCGCCCGGGCCGCGGAAGAGTTTCCGCCCTGGAACAGTTCCGGGTTGGGCCGTTCCGGCGTGTTCAACGGTTTCGGCTTCAGCGTGAAGTCGTGGATGCGGTAGAAGTCCCCGCGGAAATCGACCTCGTCTTCGGTCCAGATCTTGCGCAGCACTTGCAGGAACTCGGCGCTGCGCCGGTAGCGCTCGTCGTGTTCGAGCCAGGGCTCTCCGAGGTGGGTGAACTCGTCTTTGAACCAGCCGCTCACCACGTTCACCGCGAACCTGCCGTTCGACAGGTGATCTGCTGTGGCTCCCAGCTTCGCGAGTACGGCGGGCTGCCACAACCCGGGGTGCACCGCCGCGATCACCTTCAGCCGCTCGGTGGCCAGCAACAGCGCGAGACTGAAACTGGTCGATTCGTGCTGGAACTCCGCGCCGTAGCTCGCCTCGTAGCGCACCTGGCTGAGTGCGTACTCGAAACCGTTGTTCTCCGCCGTCTGGGCGAGCTTCTTGTTGTATTCGTAGTCCCAGCTCGTGCGCTGTTCGATGTCGGACGTGACCAGTCCGCCACTGACGTTGGGCACCCAGTAGGCGAACTTGATCTGATCGGCGATGTGTTCCGTTGACATACCCAGGATCGAACCTGTTCACCGCGGTGGCGCCCACCCTTCCGATCATGACGCGTGCAACCCTTCCTCCTTCCTGTGGAGGCGTGTGAGCTTCGCTGACATGACAGCCGTACAGGAGCGAAGAGCTGCTTCCCCGATCGCAAGCGAGACGGACTACAACACGCTCGCCAATACATTCCGCCCCATCTTCTCCGACATCGCCGAGGGGGTGGTGCAGCGCGAGCGCGACCATGCTCTTCCCTACGAACAGATCGACGCTCTGAAGAGAGCTGGTTTCGGCGCAGTCCGGGTACCCACGTCACACGGCGGTTTCGGCGCAAGCATTCCGCAGCTGTTCCGGCTTCTCGTCGAACTCTCCGCTGCGGATTCCAATGTTACGCAGGCCTTGCGAGGCCATTTCGCATTCGTCGAGGACCGTCTGGTGGCGGACGAAGGCGTGGACCGCGACCTGTGGCTGCAGCGTTTCGTCGACGGCCAACTCGTCGGAAACGCGTGGACGGAGATCGGGGACGTCGCCCTCGGGGAAGCCAACACCAAGGTATCGCCCTCACCCGACGGTGATCACTTCCTCGCGAACGGCGCCAAGTACTACAGCACGGGGTCCATCTTCGCCGACTGGATCGACCTGTATTCGCAGCGCACCGACACCGGCGCTTTCGTCATCGCCGCCGTCGACGCACGCCAACCGGGTGTGACCCACAGCGACGACTGGAACGGTTTCGGGCAACAGACCACCGGTTCGGGCACGTCGACCTACGAGAACGCAGTGGTCCGGCCGGAGAACATCTTCGACTTCTCCACGCGCTTCAAGTATCAGACCGCCTTCTACCAGTTGTTCCACCTGGCGACTCTGGCCGGGATTGCCCGAGCTGCGACGGACGCCATTGCCGCACGCGTCGCCGCCCGCACCCGCACGTTCAGTCATGGCAACGCACCCACCTACGCTCAGGACGCCCAGATCCAGCAGGTGGTGGGTGAGGTGTCCGCTGCCGCGCACGCAGCCGAGGCCATCGCGATTCATGCCGCGGAGCCGGCGCAATGGGCCTACGAGGCCGCGTTCGGCAGCGACCCCGACGAGGAGAAGGCGGCCAACATCGCCGCCGAAATTGCCTCCGCGCAAGGACAGATCGCCTCGACGTCCCTCGTCGTCCCGGCCACGGCGAAGATTTTCGACGCACTCGGCGCCTCGGGTGTCGACCGCGGCTGGGACCTCGACAGGTTCTGGAGAAATGCGCGCACCGTGGCGAGCCACAACCCGGTGGTGTTCAAGGCGAAGGTCGTCGGCGACTACGAAATCAACGGAACCGAACCCATCTACGTCTGGGCCATCGGAACCGCACGGAACGACACAGGAGACCAGTCATGACAGTAACCACGGCAGAGACAGTCTGGGCAGAGACCCCGACCACGAGCGCCGAGTGGATTGCCCGCGCACAGAAGGTGAGCGACATCCTCGCCCGCGACGCCGTCGAACGCGACCGCGTCGGAGCCGCCCCCTACGCGGAGGTCCAGCTCCTCAAGGACAGCGGACTGGTCACCCTCCTGGGCCCCACCGAGTTCGGTGGCGGCGGACAGCGCTGGGAGACGGCGTATCAGGTGGTCCGGGTGATCGCCCGCGGCGACGGTTCGATCGGGCAGCTCCTCGGATACCACTACCTGTGGGCGTGGGCCGTGCGGCTCGTCGGCACCGAACCGCAGATCGGCGCGGTCGAGGAGCTGTACACCAGCAACAACTTCCTCTTCGGCGGTGCGGTCAACCCGCGGGACACCGACCTCACCATCGTCGACCGTGGCGAGACCCTGGTGTACAACGGCGTGAAATCGTTCTCCACCGGAGGACGTGCCACCGACCTCACCGTGCTCGAGGGCATCATCGAGGGCACCACCACCCATGTGTTCGCCATCGTTCCGACCGCTCAGGACGGTATCGTCTTCCGCGGTGACTGGGACAACCTCGGTCAGCGTCTCACCGATTCCGGTTCGGTGGAAATCAATGACGTCGAGGTGGACTGGGCCGGCGCAGCAGGGTTCGTGGACAAGGAGTTCCAGCCCCTCGTCTACAACACGCTGAACTTTCCGGCACTCGAGATCGTGTTCGCCAACTTCTACGTCGGAATCGCCCGCGGCGCCCTCGACACCGCCGCCGAGTACACCCGAACACGCACCCGCCCATGGCCGTACGGGGGCGACAACAAGGAACTCGCCACAGACGAGTGGTACCTGCGTGAAGGCTACGGCGACCTGCAGGCGAAGCTGTGGGCGGCGGAGGCCTTCGTCGATCAGGTCAATCGCGAGTCCGACGCGGTCCTGCACGACGCACGGGAAAACCTCACCGAGCAGGCCCGCGGCGATCTCGCCGTGCGGATTGCCGCAGCGAAACTACGGGCTGCCGACGTTGCCCTCGAAATCGGAACGAGAGTCTTCGAGTTGACGGGTGCGCGCGCCACCTCCAACAGTGTCGGGCTGGACATCTTCTGGCGTAACGTCCGAACGCATACGTTGCACGATCCCGTGGCGTACAAGCGCCGCGAGGTGGGCGGCTACGTCCTGACCGGCGAGATTCCCGAACCTACCTGGTACACCTAGGACCTCGCACATCTAAGTTTTATGATCGCCGAGTCCGGCTACCTACATCCGGTAGCCGGACTCGGCACGTCACGACCACTCGGAGGATCATGACCGCCGTCCAGAACGCTCACCGGATCACCGACGAGGCGCAGGCCCTGGCCGTCGCCGCCGATCTCGCCGCACAATTCGCCGTCGACGCCTCGGCCCGTGACGCGGAACGGACACTGCCGCACGACCAGATTCGGGCACTGGCACAGTCCGGCCTTCTCGCGCTGAGCGTCCCGCGCGAGCACGGCGGAATCGACACGCGAACGGAGACGCTCACGGAGGTGTTTCGCCTTCTGGCAGAATCCGATCCGAGTATTGCGCAGATCCCGCACAGCCACTACACGTTCCTCGAGGTGTTGCGGCTTCAAGGGACTTCCGATCAGCGCAAGTTCTTCTACAGCGAAGTTCTCGCCGGTGCGCAGTTCGCCAATGCGCAAAGCGAGCGCGGGACGACGACCATCGACGTCGACGCCACCACTCTGGTCGAGGAGGGCGCCGACTTTGTCGTCGACGGAACGAAGTTCTACAGCACCGGCGCCCTCTTCGCCGACTGGATCGCAGTACGGGCCACACTTACCGGGGCCACCACAGCAACCGGAAAACCGGCCAAAGCTGTTGCCTACGTCCCGAGGACCGCACCGGGACTCTCGATCGTCGACGACTGGGACGGCATGGGTCAGAAAACCACCGCGAGCGGCACGGTCACCCTCGAATCCGTGCGGGTGCCCGCGACCCATGTCGTGCCGTTCTCCCCAATCTTCGACGCACCCACCACGTACGGTGCGCAGGCGCAGATCCTGCACGCGGCCATCGACGCCGGCATCGCGTCCGCCGCGCTGAACGAGGCGGTACGGTCGGCACGTCGGGCGCGGCCGTACTTCGAAGCCGGTGTCGACGACGCCGTCGACGACCCCCTGCTCGTCCAATTGGCCGGTGAAGCATCGCTCGGGGTGCGGGCGGCCACCGCTCTGCTGCGAGAGGGGGCCCGAAGCATCGATGCCGCACGCAGAGACCTGACCGAGTCGACGGCCGCCGTCGCCTCGATCGACGCGGCCGCTGCCAAGGTGGCGTCGGCAAGAGCGTCACTCGAGGCCTCGTCCGTGCTGTTCGAGCTCGGTGGCACGCGCAGTGCGTCGGAGTCGGGCAATCTCTCCCGTTTCTGGCGCGACGCGCGTACCCACACCCTGCACGACCCCACACGCTGGAAGATCCAGCACATCGGCCGGTGGACGCTGTCGGGGACCATTCCGCCCCGGCACGGGCTGCTGTAGGCCCTCCGGGCTCGTGAGTGGTTAAGGAGTCTTAGGACTCGTCAGCCACTCACGGGCGCTAGCCGCCCAGCTTCGCCCTCATGAGGAACACGTTGTAGTCGGACCACGTCGACAGGGTGAAGTACAAATCCTCACCGCTCGACCACGGGTGGATGAAACCGCCGTACAGCTCCGGATATTCCATGGCGCTGACCATCGGGGCACCGTCCGACCATTCACCCTGCGGCGAATCGGACTCCCGGAGAACGATGGCCGCCTTGGAGGTGTCGAGGTAGGACATCTGCCACTTGCCGGTGGCCTCCTCGTACCGCACGGACAGTTCGCCGGCCGGCGCGTTCACAATGGGGGTGGCCTCGTTGAAACCACCGACCGGGGTCCAGTTTCCGTGCTGCCAGTACTGGTAGGCCGACTTGTTGAGCACCTGATCGGCGGGAACCCGCGCGAGGCCGATCGAACCCAGCCGGGTATTGGGGGTGCCGAACATGTAGACGAAGTCCCCGACCGGAACCATCGAGGCCACCTGGAATTTGGTGACACCGAAGATGTTGTCCCACTTGGCGTAGGGGTCCTTGGTCCACGTCGACCCGCCGTCGTCCGAGTAGGCGATGCCGCCATAGTTCGTCCACCACGTTGCGGGAATGCTGTTCCACGTCCGAATCGACATGTAACTCATGTACTGCCTGTTGCCGACCGCGAATCCCGACGTCGGAATGGTCGTGATCTCGACGTTGTCGAGTTTCCGGCTGTCCAGCAGTTCCGCCGCGTGACAACGGCTGTCCTGCACCATGCTGTCGAGGCTCATACCGTCTGCGAGGTTGCGGTCGGAACTGAAGCCGAGGACATTGCTGCGCCAGTCGCCGCCCTGGCCACCGGGCGGCATGAAGCCCTTGCCGACGGTGTCACCGAAGGCGACCGCGACCTGGTCGGGCGCACTCTCCCACATGATGCCCAGGTCGGTGCCGTTGACCTGGTAGCGCTTGTCGGTCCGGCTGACGGAGCCGGCCCCGGTCACCTTGGCCACCCGGGTCACGTCCCCGATCTTCGGGGTTGCGGGAGCGGGGCTGCGGGGTGCTTCCTCGGTCGCGGGATGCACCAGCGGCGGCGGAGGCGGTAAGGCCACGTCTGCGCCGGGGACGGGAATGCCGAGGTGGAAGGGCGTGAATTTCACGCTGACATCCGGAATGTTCAACACGCTCGACAGGTTTCCCGGATCGAGCTCGGTGTCGTCGGTGAGGTCGGGGCAGGGATCCATGCACGGGTCCGCGGGCAGCGGCGGTGAAGCAATACGCGTAGGTTCTGTGGTGGGCGCCGGGTACGGAACGGTGGTGATCTTCGGGTACGGGATCGGAATTTCGAGCTTTTCCGGTATGAGCGAAGCGGTTTCGTTGGTGCTGTCGCTGGCGCAGGAACCACTACCCGGCACCCCGTTGGACACCGTTTCGGGTTCGGCGCCGGCCGAGCTCTGATTCGAGTAGACGATCACGCCCGAACCGATAGCCACCGCCGCGAACGACGCGACCCATCTCTTCGACATCCCCGAACCCCTCCGCTGTCCACTCTTTCCGCGCGCAGGTCCGTCTCGGCCACACCTGGCGAGGGCAACTTAGCATCGCCGGGTTACGTCCACCGATTCCCACACGCCATACCCGGGGGTAACATTCCGCGGCGTCACTGTCGCTACAGGACGTCGTTATCCGTTCACTGGTGACCTGACGCCTCCGGTTGGGTCAGCCCTTCCAGGGCCGTGCGGTAGAGGCGCTCCTTGATCGTTCGCAAGGTGGGGCCGGCCTTCGGCGCCAGTGTTGTCGCCAGTTCCATAGCGGCGGGGGCTACGTCGTCTTCCTGGGCGACCCGGTCGACGATGCCGGCGGTCGCCGCGTCGGCGCCGCTGTATCGGCGGCCCGTGGTCATGGCCGCATTCGCGGTGGGGACGGGCAGTTTTGCGCGAATGAGGTCGGTCATGCCGACGGAGAACGGGATCTGGATATAGACCTCGGGGAAACAGAAGTAGCCGCGGTCGGCACGCATCACGCGCTGATCGTGTGCGAGGGCGAACATCGCGCCCGCACCGAAAGCGTGGCCCTGAATCGCCGCGACCGTGGGTACCCCGAGCCCCAGCACCCGGGCGAACAATGCCTCCACGCGTGCACTGAAGCCGGGGATCGCATCCGCGTTGGCCATCAGCCATTCCAGGTCGAGCCCGTTGCTCCAGAACTTGCCGGATGCCGTCGTGACGAGTGCGATCGGCCCGCTCTCGGCCGCGACGACATCGAGCTGCGATTCGACGGCGTCGAGCCAGTCGGGATTCATCCGGTTCTCGTCCGAGCCGAGATGCAGGACGAGAACGTCGCCCACCCGGTTCAGTGCCGGACCAGTTGTCGATGAGAAAGTCATTTCTAGAAACTATATTCTAGAACTGGAGATGTCCAGCGGCCGATCTGAGAGAATGCGCACATGGCCCGGACGACGTTCTCCACCGATGACCTCCTCGACGCCGCCCGCGAGGTGATACTCGAGCGCGGCCCCCGAGCGGCGACCATCACGGCGATCGCTGCCCGGGCCGGTGCACCGACCGGTTCGATCTATCACCGCTTCGCGTCCGTCGACGAGTTGCTGGTACGCGTGTGGCTACGGGCGGTACAGCGCACCCAGCAGGTGCGGCCCGACGGAAGCGACGCGGCCGGTGATCCGGTCGAGATGGCCGTGCGGCTCGCGCTCGCGTTCTACGACCACTGCGTCGAGACGCCGCAGGACACACTCCTACTCGATCGCCTGCGCCGGGAGGACGTGCTGCACCTCGATCTCGACCCAGCGCTGCGAGCGGAGGTCCAGGCCACCGACAGAGACACGGCCGCACTCATGGCGGCACTGACCCGAAACGTGTTCGGGCGTGCAGGCCGAAGAGAGTCGGACCTCGTCGTGCTCGCCGTCATCGACCTTCCGCACAGTTTCGTGCAGCGTTATCTGCAGTCGGGGAAGAAGCCGCCGCGCAGTCGTCGCGAGAAGCTACCCGACGCTGTCCGCGCGGTGCTGACGGACCCGAAGGTCCCCGCAGAAGGTCCCGGCGAGTCTCAGCCGCCCGTCCCGAACAGCATCCCCAGCACGTAGGTCGCGGCCGCGGCGCCGTAACCGATTGCCAGCTGGCGTAGAGCCCGCTTGACGGGTGGGCCACCCGAAAGTAGCCCGACCACCACACCAGTTCCGAGTAGCGCCACGCCGACGAGCGCAGCAGCGACGAGGAGCGCTGCTGTGCCCTCCAGCCCGAACAGGTACGGCAGTACCGGAATAATGGCACCTGATGCGAAGAAGCTGAAACTCGCCGCGGCAGCACCGATGCCGGTGCCGACGGCCTCGTGCTGGTCGACGCTCTCGGTGGCAGGTTCAGGGTGATGCGTGGTCTGCAGCACCTCGTTCGCGCGGTTCTCTGCCTCCTCCACCGACATTCCGCGCGCCCGGTAGACAAGGGCAAGTTCGTTGGCATCGACGTCGAGGAGAGCCACCGCCTCACGGGCGGCACGCCCCGGCGTGGAGGCCTCGAGCAGCTCGCGCTGCGATCGGACCGACACGTACTCGCCTGCTCCCATCGAGAGTGCGCCGGCGAGCAGACCCGCAAGACCGGTCAAAAGAACGATCGAATTGGAGACGCCGCTTCCGCTGATGCCGAGCACGAGCGCCAGATTGCTGACCAGACCGTCGTTGGCACCGAACACGGCGGCACGGAAGGTGCCGGACAGCCGATTCCGTCCCCGCGCAGCCAGTGCGCGTACCACTTCTTCGTGGATGCGTTCGTCGGCGCCCATGGCATCGGTCGCGTCGACGTCCGTCGGATAGGGCGATCGCGTCTCCGCGCGCTGTGCGAGGGCGAGCACGAACACCGAGCCGAATCTTCTCGCGAGGACACCCAGGATTCGAGTCCGGAGGTCACCGCGCACAGGCTTGCCGACGTGCTCCCCGAGGAGCGCCCGCCAGTGCGCTTCGTGACGACCCTCGGCATCGGCGAGTGCAAGGAGGATCGCGCGTTCCTCACCCGTTCGACGCTTTGCCAGGTCCCGGTAGACCGCCGCCTCCGCGCGCTCGTCGGCGAGATAGCGACGCCATTTCCGGATGTCCTGGGAACTGGGATCCGGTCTGGCACCGGAATCGGACACCATGCTCAGCCTCCGATCGTCGACTGTGAGAAGGATACCGAGGCGGCATGTGACTCACGCCGGAAGTCAGTCCTGGCGTGCGAGTGCCTTCGCGAGTGCATCGTCCCGAGCGGACACCACCGCGGGGTCCCGGCCGGACAACAGGTCGAGCACGGCTTTGGGCCTGGACAGTGGTTCTCGGATGGTGTTCCTGGCCCTCGCGAACACACTGCAGTCGCAGCCCGCGTTGACGCCGTCGGCGTCGATGCCCGCGTCGCGGCACAGCGCGACGGCCCGCGGCACGTGGAATTCCTGGGTGACAATCAGAGCCTTCGTCACACCATACGTACGTATGGCCCGCGCACAGGTGTCGTAGGTATCGAGCCCATAGGGGTCACCGACGATCACATCTCGGTCGATGCCCTTCTCCACCAGGTACTCCGTCATCGCCGCGACCTCGTCGCCGGACCTCCCGCCCGCGTCACCCGACACGAGGACCGCACGCGCTCGGCCGTCCCTCACGAGCTGGATGGCGACGTCGAGCCGGCCGGACAGGTACGCCATCGGCTTGCCGTCACGCACCTGCGCACCGAGGACGATTACCACGGGAGCTGCCGGAGCATCCTCGAGGTCATAGATGTGCCCGGTGGCCTGACGCGACACCCAGACCGTCGACGCGGCCACGACGATTCCGGCGAGGATCCCCGCCACCGCTCCCACCCCGAGCATGCGGCGGACCCACCGTCGTTTCCCCATGCGGGTATCCAACCACAGGCCGACTCGCCGACCCGCGGATGTTTCTACTGCCCCGACTCGCCCTCAGGGAACCGAGACGGCGTGTGTGTGAGACTGGACCGCCTGCCGAAGTTCCGTCC
Source organism: Rhodococcus sp. MSC1_016 (assembly GCF_023667485.2). Lineage (NCBI taxonomy): Bacteria > Bacillati > Actinomycetota > Actinomycetes > Mycobacteriales > Nocardiaceae > Rhodococcus > Rhodococcus sp. MSC1_016. Next base: position 6,242,933 of record NZ_JAMOZI020000001.1, on the reverse strand, counting down.
GAGAAAGTGTGCGGGAACCGCACGCGCACCGAGCCGGAATCTGATCGTCCTCGAATCTGGAGGCGTCGAGCATGTCGATGTAGTCGGTGCCGGGTCGATCGCCATGATGTCCGGTGCCCGCCCGATCACGTGATCCGTGACCCCCGGGACCACCCCCGGCGACGACCACAGGGCCCTCGTCCGTCCGGTACACGGTGGCAACGCGGTGACTGGCCGGGCAGGTCACCCGGACGATGGCGTGATCACTGCGTTGCGTACCGAGCGACTCCACTGCTGTCCGCGCAAGCCTTCGACGATCCGTCGGTAGAAGTTGTTCTGTGTCCATACAGACATTCCACACCCGATCGGCGCGTACTTGAAGGGTATTTCGCAGTTCTACGCACTCGGCCGGGACACGTGGTGGTCGTCCGTGCGACTGATGGCCACGGCCGACACGATCACGCCGATCACCACCCCGACCAGGGTGTCGATCACCCGACTGACCGCGATACCGGGGGTGACTGCCGACCCCAGACCGGTGAGCAGCAAAGCCATCGGGGTGATCACGACGGACGCGAAGCCGTAATTTCTGATGACGACGAGTTCGGTCGCCGTCTGCAGTACGACGATCACGACCACCGTCTGCCAGTACCCCAGAGCCGCGGCGATCAACGCTGCCGCAAGGACTGCGCCGGCCAGATTTCCGGTCAATCGCTGGATTCCGCGCTGCACCGTCTGACTGAAAGTCATGCCCTGCATGGCCGCCATCGCACCCATCGATGCCCACAACGGATGCTCCAACCCCACAGTGAGGCAGAAGCATCCGGCGAGGAGCGCTGCCACTGCAATGCGGGCAGCACTGACCGCCGCGTCCCGTGACCGCAGCCGGCGCATGCCGTCCGGAAGGAAACGGCCGGGCGTCGGCAGTTCGCGATCGGGGCCCTCGATCCCGGGAAGAACACTGCGGCGCTTCACCTTGCGAAGTTCGCCCTCGTATTCGGCGAGGGTGTGCAGGGTGGCGCAGTCTCGATCCGACGTCCACCGATCGACCACCGTTTCCGCGTCGGCGAGCAGTGCGGAGAGTTCACGAACGTGCGCGTCCTGGCGCCTGCCGGTGTGTGCCAGCACCTCCCACGCACGATCGACGGCCCGGCGGGCAGAGGTCAAAGTATCGCCCTCGCACTTCCGACCCAGTTCCGACACCGCCGCGAGGGCCCTCGCCACCGCGAGCCGCGCAGGTCCGAGCGGAAGGAAGAAATAGGGCGTCATGACGGCGAGCCACCCGACGACCACTCCGCCTGCGACAGCGGCCACAGCCGGTCCCACGTCGGAGAGATTCCTGGCATACCCGACTGCAGCCGTAGCGGCGAAGATCAGGATGACGGGACCGGGGCCGGCGATCCGGAAGGCGGTCAGCAGCCAGGCAGCGGCACCCGCGGCCACCGACATCAGGGCGATCTGCCACCACACCGCCCAGCCGGCCGCACCGAGCAGTGCGCCGGCAGCGACGTAGACAACCAAGGCGATCCCCACGAAACCGGCCTTGCGGGCGAGCTGCGGATACGGCTCGTACCGCCCGAACGCCGCCGTCAGCGCACCGAGCGCACCAAGTCCCGCCAGGTTTCCGTGCCCGAGCAGTCCGCCCAGCACCAGCACCAGTGCCGTAGCCGCACCCACGCGTATCGCCGGCGCGATGGTGGCGTCGACCGGGTGGACCTCGAGCGCTCGACGCCAGGTGGTGGGTGCCACCGAATGCTTCAGCGCAGTGCGGCAGTGCTCGAGTCGACTGCTGTCGGGCACGTATCGAGGGAGAACCTGCATTGCTCGAGAATAGCGTATATTTCACTAGTAAAATAGTTGTGAACTAGTGTGAGGTCGGTCGCTACCATGGCTGTCATGAGCAGCACTTCCCGTCCGGACGAGGACTTCACCGACCGCGTCCGACGCGAATGGGCCGAAACCTATCCCGAGGTCGATACCTCACCGATCGAGGTGATCGGGCGGATCACCCGCATCGGGTCGCGCGCGTTGCAGCAGTTGGACCATTCGCTCGACGAACACGGAGTCTCCCGCCCCGAGTTCGACGTGCTGTGCGTGCTGGCCCGGAGCGGGCGGCCGTTGCGGGCCAGTGAAGTAACAGCTGTGACCATGCTCAGCGGCGCATCCACCACCAAACACGTCGACCGCCTCGGCAGGCTCGGCCTCGTCGAACGCCTGCCATTCGAACGCGACGGGCGGGTGGTCCTGATTCACCTGACCGACGCCGGGCGCGCGCTCGTCGACGCCGAGTTGCCGCGACGAATCGAGCGCGACAGGCGGCTACTCGACGGTCTGGACGAGGACGAACGCTCAGTTCTGGCCGGGCTGCTCCGCCGCATCGCCACCAACGTCGAGTCCGGAGTCCACCCCTAGCTGATCAGGGCATTTCGACGGTTTCGGCGCGGGCGATCTCGTCGAGCGCCCGCCGCAGGTAGTCGGTAGGGGGCACTGCGGCCGTGGCTGACAGGTCGGCGATCACCAGAACCGCCGCCTCGAACACGCGTTCCGGTGATCGCGGGTTCTCCTCCACCTCGGTCACCCCGAGTGCGCCCGTGAGCACGCTGACGAAGGCGTCGACCGGGACGGCGGGGAACCAGAGGGCGGCCGCGCGAGCGCAGCGGCCGAGCACGTCTTGCACATCGTCGCCGGTCAGGCCGTCGGGGTGGAGTGTCTCGAGCAGTTCCCGGACGACGGCTGCCAGCACGACCCGAACCTGTTCCGGCGGTGCCCCGGCCAGCTTCGCCGCTGCTTCGGTCAGCGCTGCCGCGTCCGACGAGCGAGCAGCGGCGAGTGCGGTGTCGACCGCTTCGGCAATGTCGCGGGCGACCGTCGGCCAGTGTGTAGGCCACATCGGGTGATCCTCTTTCTCCGGGAGAAGTGCGCCATCACCCTCTCACGGCGGCCCGACACCTCCACTCCCCCGCACGCGCTCGATCAGCCGGAGCGCATCGAACGGTGCATACCCCTTCATGTCGTTGTCGAAGTACACGAACACATCGAGCCCCTGCTCCATCCACCGCTCGATCTTGCGTGCCCACCCGTCCAGCGCCTCGTCGTCGTAACCGCTTGCGTAAAGCTCCTTGTCGCCATGCAACCGGACGTAGACGAAGGTGCTGGTGGTCGCCTCCACCAACGGATACCGGCCCGCGGTGTCGGCCACCACGAAGGCGATGTCGTGGGCACGGAGCAGTTCGGTCGCCTCCGCCGTGTCGAAGCTGTGGTGGCGAACCTCGAGCGCGTGGCGTAGCGGGCGGTCGGCATCGGTCTCGAGCAGAACTCGATCGCCGGACAGCTTCTCGTCGTGGTGAGCCGCGAGCGCCGCCGCCTCCGCGCTAGTACGCGGAAGCTGGTCGAAGAAGGCGGCCAGGCTCGACTCGTCGAAGGCGAGTGTCGGGGGGAGCTGCCACAGGAACGGCCCGAGCTTGGGTCCGAGCGCGAGCACACCCGAGGCAAAGAAGTTGGCCATTGCGCTCTCCGCATTCACCAGCCGCTTCATGTGGGTGATGTAGCGGCCACCCTTGACCGCGAACACGAAGTTCTCCGGGGTCTCGCTCCGCCACTTCGCGTAGCTGGTGGGTCGTTGCAACGAATAGAACGACCCGTTGATCTCGATGGACGTCAAACGCCCCGCCGCATAGGACAATTCCTTCCGGTGAGCCAGTCCCTCCGGATAGAAATCGCCACGCCAGCCCGGATACGTCCAACCGGAGATACCTATTCGGGCCTGCGCCATATCACGACACTAACGGCGTTGCCTCTTGCGCGCGATCGCTCCCGGGGAGAAGCATGGGACGGACCACAACCGAGGAGGCCCCATGCCGAAATACCTCTGGCAGGTCACGTACTCATCCGAAGGCGCGCAAGGCCTCCTCACCGAGGGTGGCACCGCCCGACGCGAGGCGATCACACGGATGGTCGAAAGCATCGGCGGGACAGTAGAATCCTGCTACTTCGCGCTCGGCGGACGAGATCTGTTCGTCATCGGCGACGTACCCGACGAAGTCGCGGCCGCCGCTCTCGGCATCCGTACCGCCGCATCCGGTGCCGCACGGTCGGAGTCGGTCATGCTGTTGACACCCGAACAGATCGACGACGCCGTACGGCGTGAGGCCGACTATCGCGCACCGGGAAGCTGACGGTCCGCCGAGTACGAGTCGCCGGAATGAATGACGAACAGGGGAGGTTGCACGCCACATGACAGAGACCACAGCGAATACCCCGCAGCTCGGACAGTTCGGCGTATGGCGACACGCGGGCGGCCTACAGCCCGAGGTGGGCGCTGCCATCGAGAAGGCAGGCTACGGCGCCATCTGGATCGGCGGGTCTCCGCCGGCCGACCTCGAGGTGGCGGAGCGCCTGCTCGACGCCACCTCCACGATCACCGTGGCCACCGGCATCACCAACATCTGGACTGCACCCGCCGAAGAGGTCGCGGAATCGTTCCACCGCCTCGAAAAGCGTCATGCCGGGCGTTTCCTCCTGGGGATCGGCGTGGGCCACCCCGAACAGCCGGGACTGAACTACAGCAAGCCGTACTCCTCTCTGGTGAGCTACCTGGACGTCCTCGACGAAGCCGGAGTGCCGGCCGATCGCCGAGTGTTGGCCGCCCTCGGCCCGAAGGTGCTGGAGCTGTCGGCGGCACGCAGCGCCGGCGCCCACCCGTATCTGACCACTCCTCAACACACCCGCGAGGCCCGCGAACTCCTCGGCACCGGTCCGATACTCGCGCCCGAGCAGAAGGTCGTTCTCGACACCGATACCGCGCGGGCACGCCCCATCGGACGCGCCGCCGTCGACAACCCCTACCTGCACCTGCGCAACTACGTGAGCAACCTCGAACGGCTCGGGTACACCCAGGAGCAGATCGCCGACGGCGGCAGCGACGACCTGATCGACGCCCTGGTGGCTCACGGGGAGACGGAATACATCGCCGGACGCCTGCGCGAACACCTCGATGCCGGTGCCGACCACGTCGCGATTCAGGTGCTGCCGGCCGGGGACGATCCGGTTCCCGCGCTTCGCGAACTCGCGGCCACGCTGGGGATCTGACTTACGCTAACGAAATAGTGTGACAGCACGTCCCGCATACCGGCAGAAGTCCGGCTCATCGGTCGGGGTAGGGTCCCCACTGAACGGCAGCCAGGACTGAACGCAAGGGTAGGAACTGTGCAAGAGCCAACGGCACGTCCAGTCGGCCCCTACGCCTCGGGACCGCCCGAAGCAGCCTTGACCGTCGACGCCGTCACCCTCGACCGGTTTCGCGGCGCGGAACTGTGGCGAGCGGTGGTCATCGGCGTCGTCGTCGTGGCCTACGTGCTGTTCTCCGTCGCCAGCTGGCCCTTCGGTCGCCGCGGCCGCACCCTCGCGGACGCGGCGTCGGAAGGGTTGGTCGACGGTTTCGAGGTGCTCGGACCTACCTTCGTGAAGGTCGGGCAATTGATGGCGTCGTCGTCCGGGGTGTTCCCCGCCCCGCTGGCCAACGCGTGCCTGCGATGTCTCGACGACGTCCCCCCGGTACCCGCTGCCGAAGCACGCAGGGTCATCGAGCAAGACCTGGGACATCCGGTGGACGCACTGTTCGCCGCGTTCGAGGACATCCCCCTCGCCGCCGCCTCCGTTGCGCAGGTCCACGCCTGCGTTCTGCACGACGGCCGGGAAGCGGTCATCAAGGTTCAGCGCCCCGACATCTTCCGCCGCATGGTGGTGGATCTGCGCACCGCGTACTGGGGAGCACGAATTCTCGAGCGGCTCTTCGAGTTCTTCCGCATCGCCAACGCCACCGCCATCATCCGCGACCTGCACGCTGCCACGATGACGGAGCTCAACAGCGCCGTCGAGGCCGATCGCCAGGCCCGATTCCGTACCAACATCGGGGCGTTCGGGGACAACAAAGGGGTCACTACCCCTGAGGTGTACTGGGACTACTGCGGTCCCCACGTGATCTGCATGGAACGCATGTACGGACTGCCCCTCGACCGTTTCCCCGACCTCGCACACATGGACACCCGGATGCTGATCCGCCGGGGCGTGAAGGTCTGGCTCGAATCGGTCATCGTCCACGGGCCCTTCCACGGCGACGTGCACGCAGGCAATTTGTGGGTGCTCGACGACGGCCGTATCGCGATGCTCGACTTCGGCATCGTCGGGGAGCTCCCGGAGTCGTGGCGTCAAATTCTCCGCGACATGTTCTATGCGACGCTGATCGACGGCGACTTCTCCCGGATGGCCCGTGGTATCCGGAGCCTGGGATACGTGACGGACAACCCTGCGACCGACGAGGAGGTCGGCCTGCAGGTAGCGGCCGCCCTCGCGCCCCTCCTCGGGCGTGACCTCGGCGAACTGCGCCTCAGCGAACTGATCATGGCGTTGGTCGGGATCGGCAAGAAGTGGGGTGTCGCGAGCCCCGAGGAGTTGGTGCTGTTCGGCAAGCAGCTGGGCTACTTCGAGCGCTACGCGACGGAACTCGCGCCCGGGTGGGTTCTCGGGCAAGACCTGTTCTTGTTCCGCAACGTGTTTCCCGACGCGGTCGCCGCGAAGTCGCGGGAACTCGGGATCGAGCTACCGGACGAGTAAGGGTTACCGCCCGGTGAGCGACTCGAGCACCGATGCACGCTGGAGCGGATCGGCGGGAAGCCGGTCGGGCGTGAGGATCCACTGGTTGCCCGTCCACGGGTCGGACACGGTGAGAACCCCCGAAGACGGAACCTGTTGAGCGATTCGCTCGAGCACCGCGACACCGGGGTCCGTCTCCGCCGCACTGTCTTCGCCGACGATGATCAGGGACGTTCCCACTGCAGGACCGTGGTCGGCCAGATGGACGACCGCGCAGCATCCTCCGCTCCGTAGCCGTGCGGAAAATCGTTGAGAATTACCAGCCGCGGGGACGGCACTGTATCCGCGATTCCGTTGCGGGCGGCCATTTCTGCAAGGTCGACGCTGTCCGAGAGTGCGGCGAGCCGTGCCGAGATGTCGGCGGCGGTAGTCACCACCGGGGCTGCCAGCAGCGCGGCGAGGGGCTCGGTGAGAGCGCGCAACGAACCGCTGAGGTCCACAACTTCGAGTCTGGGCGTCGCCGCGGCGGATGCCACCAGCATGCGAACCGCCAGTGCGGCGACGACCGGCGCGGCCTCCGCCGAGTCCCCAACGATCCACAGCGGGCGAGCCAGCGGATAGTGCACACAGAACGGCACCCGCAGGTCACCGAGATCGGGTGCGGACAATTCGCCGAGCCGCAGACCGTCGGTCATCGCCCTGCTCGCGTCCCGAGCCGACCACGAGGTCGATTCGAAGGTGGCCAGCGAGCGCGGCAGCAGCGGGTCGATGACGCGGAGTTCCTCGGCCAGCTGCGTTGTCTCACCCGCGAATTTCGACTGCGCCTCGGCGAGGAGCGCGTCGTGACGCTCCTGGGCTCGGGCCTGCAATCCCGCCGCGGCGGGGCTGTTTCTCGTGGACTGGTCGGCCACCGACGCCGACAGCTCATCGTCCAGCCGGGCCTGGGCATAGTCGCGGGATGCCCGGAAGGAGGCGGCAGAGCGAGCTGCATCCTCGAAGATCATCCACGCCCGCTCGAACGAGTGGGCTGGGTCGAGGGGCACGGCGGCAGGCCCGGCAGGCGCAGGGGCAGGGACTGTCGGCTTCGGCTCGTCCACCTCGACCCCGTGCCGGGTGAGCAGCTCCGCCAGGCCGCCGTCGTAGCCCTGCCCGACGGCCCGCACCTTCCACTCGTCGCCGCGGCGATAGAGCTCGAGGCAGATCGCCGCCGTCTCGCTGCCGACGAGCGGCACCTCGAAAGCGACCAGCGGAGCGCCCTGCTCGTCGGAGAGTGTGGCCGACAAACCGCTACGAGGGAGAGGTGTTCCCTCGTCGGCCGTCGGGTCCACACTCACCACACAGAGCACCGACGAAGCGGTGCCGTCCACCTTGCCGAGATCCAGCCGAATCACGTTGCCGTCGTCGAGAGTCACGCCGGCCGCGGATCGAGCGTTGTAGAACACGAAGTGATCCGACGACAGCGCGCGAAGGTTCCCGTCGACCACGAGCACCGACACGTCGATCGGACTCGCATTCACCGCCTGGAAACGCACCGAATGCGAAGGCAGCACCGTGTTCTGGCCGGCCGCGAGGTGAATCGTCACCGCCCTGCCCTAGATGCCGAGGAAGCGGGTGAGTTGCGGAGCCGCTTCACCGGCGTGCTTGGCCTGAATGCCCTCACCGATCGCCTGGAGTTTCCATTCGCCGCCGACGCGGTACACCTTGGCCATCACCATCCCGGTGAACGGCATGCCGCCCTGCAGGGTGAACCGGGCGAGCTCCGCCTGCGAGGTGCTGTCGACCAACCGGCAGAAAGCGTTCTTCACCTGTTCGAAGGTGTGCCCCCGGTAGGAGGTCACGATGAAGACGATGCTGGACACGTGCGGCGGGATGCGGGTGAGATCCACCATGATCACCTCGTCGTCGCCGGCGCCCTCCCCGGTGAGGTTGTCACCCTGGTGCCGGATCGAACCGTCCTTGGAGGCCAACTGTCCGTAGTAGGCAACGTCGACGAGGTTGTTGTCGGCGAACAGCACTGCCGACGCGTCGAGATCGACGTCTGCGGAACGGCTGCCGAACATTCCACGCTTCTCGACCGGGTCCCAGCCGAGGCCCATCTGGATGTACGTGAGCGCGACGCCCCCCTCCTTGCGGAGAGTGACCTTCTGCCCCTTGGTGAGGCTGACCGGCCGCGACTTGGTGAGACTGACCTCGGCCGGGGCGGCCGGCGCAGCCGGGGGCGGAGTCGGAGCTGCCGGGGGCGGAGTCGGAGCTGCAGGTGTCGGTGTGGGCGGTGTCGGTGCGGCCGGAGGCGGTGTGGGTGCAGGTGCGGGCGCGTCGTCGACGGACACGCCGTGGTCGGTGACGAGTGCCGCGAATCCGCCGGCGTATCCCTGGCCCACCGCCCGCACCTTCCAGGCACCCTGACGCCGATACAGTTCGAGGGCGATCACGATCGACTCGGAGTTCAGGCCCTCGATCTTGTACTCGTACAACGGGTTACCTGCACCATCGGCCACACGAGCGGTCGGCGGTGCGAATCGGCCGAAGTTACTGTTCGTGTCGTCGAGGGTGATCACCGCACGCACCTGCTCGATGTCGGCGGGCACCGACCCGAGCGCCACCTTCAGCGAGGCCGCCCGACCGGCAGGTCCCGGAACCAGCTGGACGCCCGGACCGCTCGGCTGGTTGAAGAAGACGAAGTCGGCGTCGGAGCGCACCTTCCCCGATTCGGTCACGAGAAGTGCGGACAGGTCTGCGGCGGCCGTCAGTTCGAGAGAGACGACGACCTCGTTGACGCTCAGTGGGCCGTTCTGACCCTTGGAAAGCGGAGTGGACACTGCGTGATTCCTTCACTGTGGGGAGCGTCGGGTTCGTCCCGTTCGACCGGTTTGCCTACCAACCTACAAAAGAGAGGCGACAGACGTCGTCGCCGCACCGTGGGCGACGCGCGCCGACATCCACCGGAGAATCTCCTCACCAGCGGCGATACCGCTGCTCTCGGTGATCGACAGCGTCGGATGCTGCCAGTTCGCCAATTCGAGTTCTCCGTGGCGTGGGCGGATCGCGGCGTCGGCGGCGCTGAGCATGTTGGCGTCGAGCGCACCGTCACCGGCTGCGAGAACGGGTGCATCCGGCGGAAGCACCCCGTCGTCGATCAGCCGCGAACGAACCTCGGCGACCGCCAGGCTCTTACAGACCGCGTTCGGCATCGTGTAGATCTTGCGACCCTGCTGCGACGCCCCCCATCCCCGCGCCACACACCATTCGTCCCACTCCTCGACGAATCCCGACGGCACCGCTTCGGGATCCACCACCAGGTAGGAAAACAACTCGTCGGCGACGCGGAAAGTGCGGACCCAGCTGTCGTCGATCCGGCGACCCAGTTCGGCCCCGACCTCCTCGAGTGAGGCGCCACCGGCCGCGAGCGCGGTCTCGACACCGGTGCGCCACTGCTCGTCGGGTACCCCGTCGACCAGGATGTTCCCGCCGTTCGTGGTGATGGCATACCGCCACGGCGCGCCGGGCAACTCGATCCGCTGGAACTGCACGATGGTTCTCGTCGTCGTAGGGACCACCACCGCCGAAGCGGTGAGCTTCCTCAGCATGGCCTCGGCGGCGGAGGTGACGTACGACAACGGTTTTCCGTCGTACACCTCGACGCACAACACGTCCTCGGCGTCCGGCGTGGACGTCACGTCGGACTCGGCCGTACCGAGCTCCATCGCGGTACGCGAATAAATCATGGTCCGGTCGAGGTCGGTGGCGATCAGCGCCGTCCTGCCCGAACTTTTCGTGTCCTGCCTGCTCATGTCACATCCTTGATGAGGCCCATGCACGAATACGCCAGATCCGGCACTTCCTCCACCGGAACCGAACGCGCCGCGGCGAGCAGTCGAATGTGCGCGTGCTCAGGCGCGTCGAGGTCGCGAACGAGTACACGCCACGGCACCCGTCGCAGCAGCACCCGGGTGGTCTCGCCGACTCCCGGTTTGACGAAGTTGACGGTGGAAATTCCGTACTGCTCGCGGATTGCCTCAACGGACTTCCAGCCGTCCCAGGTCGGTGCCCTGTCCCCGCGGAGCAGCTTCTCCACGTCACCGGGAACGTGTTCGCGCACATCGGCGAAAGCGGCGGAGACAGCGTCGAGGAGATGATTGGACACGTCCTCACCCGCGAGGTGGGCGTAGAACTTGGCGCCGTGGAAATCGCCCGGCCCGATCAGGGTGTCGTTGAGGACCGTGCGCGACACCAGTCCGGAGACCGTCGAGTTGAGGCAGGCGGAGGCGATGAGGAAATCGTCGCGGGTGCCGAACGTGCGTACGCAGTGCCCGGGGTCGGCGAGGACGGCGAGGTCGTCGTCGAAAACGGCACCCCCGGCGTCGCGGTACTCGGTGAGCGCCTGCGACAGCTCGCGCGCGATGGCGCCCTTACCCGTCCAGCCGTCCACGAACACCACGTTGCGGGAATCATGATGCGCCGCAATATAGTCGAGGGCAGTCGCATCGATACCGCGGTCCCGGACGATCGAGACGGCGTAGTGGGGCAGCGTCACTCCGGCAACCTCGCGCGCCCACCGCCGCATCAACACGCCCACCGGGGTCCCGGCGCGTGCCAGCGATACGAGGGTGATGTCCCGGCCTCGTTCGGCCAGGACCAGTTCGGTCACGGTCCCCACCGCCCGGGCAAGTCGGATCGCACTGTCCTGCAGGACCTTCTCGAACAGCTCGCGGTATTCGGCGTCCGGCTGATACTCGATCGGCAGGGTTTCGGCGTAGTGGGCGTCACCCGCCTGGATGCGCCGTTCCCGCTCGGCCACGTCCGCCTCGAGGTTCACGTGGGAGAGGTCTTTGAGTAGCCACGCCACCTCTTCGGCGGCGTACGACCCGAAATCAGGTCCGGTCAACGGGCCGGGTCCGGTCGGGCCCGTCACGACGACGCACCCTCTCGTGCGGCCCGTAGCCGGGCGGGGTCGGCTCCAGACACGACGGCGAGCACCACGTCGGTGCCCGATGCGGTGAGCACGTCGAGCAGGCCGCCTTCGGAAGTCAGCCGGTCGGTATCGGCCGGCGCGTCGACCATCACGACCACCACGGCATCTTCGTCCGGCCACTGGGCGTTGTACAGGAATCTGGGCTGTTCCTCACCGGATTCGGGTGCAATGAAGCGGAATCCACGGCGCAGCGGATAACCGGCCTCGTTCAGCACGTACGCCGGCGACCGCGTCGTCGTCTGGTATCGCACCCGATGGCCGGATGTCGAGAGCGCTTCCGCAACCCTCAGCGGCAGATACATCAACTCCTCGTGCCCGACGACGATCACGGGGCGCCGAGAATCGAGACGATCACCCAGTGCGGCAGCCACGGATCCGACAGCGTGATCGAAGGCGGCAACGTCTTCGCGCAGGAATCCGTGACGCCCTCCGTCGGGAACCGTTGTGGGCCAGTCCAGGTCGATGCGCTCGACCGTTCCCGCCCGTTCGGCGACTCCGTTGAGCACCGGGTCGGGAAGAGCGGTGACGGACTCCACCAGCCCGTCCGGGAGCTCGGTGCGGCCCTGCGCCAAGCTGACACTGTCGATCCGGACATCCAGCTCCGCCGCGGCGACGTCCATGGCGTCGCGATGCTCCGAGGTACGCATGTCGACGAGCGACGCCACCACGTACCGGCTGCGCGGGTTGTGCCGGTGCAGTGCACGAATCGCGTCGACGGCGGTGGCCCCCGTGGAAATCTCGTCGTCGACGAGGACGAGTGGCAGGTCGTTGGCGAACAATTCGGCGCTGGTCGGTTGCAGCTGGTGGCTGGTGGCGTGGGAGTGCCCTTCCTCGAACCCGGCGAACGTCCCCACCTGCGGGACGTCACGACGAGTCGAGTGCAGGTAGCACCGGGCGTGCAGCCGGGCGGCGACACAGTGCCCGAGGCCGGTCGCGGTCTCGGCGAACCCGAGCACCACCGGGTCGGCGTCCGAACCGAGCACCTCGGCAACCAGGTCACCGAGGGTGTTGCCCGCGGAGATCACGACCCCGGGTTCGGTGGGCAGGTGCTTGCCGAGGACCGTCGAGACGAGCAGGTGCGCACGGCGCGGGTTGCGGCGCAGCCCCGGCTCGATCAGCTCGGGAACGGTGAGCCCGACCGCCGAATCGACGTGGGTGAGCGTCAGCCCGAGATGCTCGGTGGCCCAGGGTAGCTCGCGTAGCGAGGTCGATGACGTCATCGGACGGCCAGAGCAGTCAACAGATCCACGAATGTGATCCCCTCGTTTGTCACGCCGAACACTTTGGCTCGGACGAGCGTCTTCTCGGCCCAATTGCGATGAGGGCGCATCTCGTTCATCTTGTTGCGGTACCCCGAGGCGCGCACCCCGCCGACGCCGTCGGCGCCGAGAATGTCGAGAGCGTCGTGGTACTCCTCGTGAGTGACCGCGGAGAGGGCATGTACGGCGGCCACGTGGGTGGGATGGATCACCGTTTTGCCCTGGATACCGTTGGCCCGGTCGAGGGCGATTTCACGGAGCAGACCGTCGAGATCACGGCTCACCAATTGCTGACGGAACCGCACCTCGTCGTGTTCCTCGAACGGAGTGGCGCGCAGCGTGGGCCGGAACATCCGCTCGTGATCGGCGAAGTACTCCCACACCGGTCCGGTGATGACGTGCCCGGTGTGATCGCTGCGCCCGAGGTAGTTGACGATGGCGGCGATCGCGTCGGCCACCACCCGGACGTCGTAGATCGTCAGGTCGCGGTCACGTCTGATCCCGAAGGTGCCGCACATGTCGGTGGCCCCGACCCGCACCGCGAGGATCTGATCGCGGCGCTCGGCCAGCAACTCGCCGATACGCGCGAGTTCGTGGTCACGGGTCTCACGGTGTACCAGTTCCGGCGATTCGAGCACGGGCATCGCGTACAGGTGCTTGCCGAGACGATCGGACGCCGCGGCCAGCTCGTCGAGGAATTCGCGGCCGGTGACGCTCCCGAACTTCGGTATCACGAAGCCGGTGAGGACCTCCGCGCCCGTGGTCAGCAGCTCGGCGATGCGCCGAAGATCCGCGGCCGTCCGCACCCGCACGAACAGCTGCAGCCGGGCACCACCCGAAGCGGCCAGCCGGTCGAGCGCGTCGACGGCATTGAGCAGCGCGAACTCCACTTGATCGTCGGCAACGGCGTCCTCGAGGTCGAGGACCATCGAGCACACGCCCTCCGCGGACCGGCGAAGCACGATGTCCGCCAGGTCGGACCGCGTGGCCGGCACGTACAACGTTGCACCGAGGGCGACGGCCAGCACCACCCTGTCCTCGTCCGGTTCCAGCGACTGCGGAGCGTGCAGGAACAACCGTTCGTGGGTCTGTGAGTCGAGGTGGTGGAAGTGCCGTACCCGCGGCATCGTGGTACCCGGTGTCACGGCGCCTGCCGCGGTCTGTTCGCTAATACTCATCGTCCCCCCATGTCATCGCTGCGCTGTATGTCCTCTCATCTTCTGAACCACCTCGGCAATGAACGCCGACACCGCATCGAGCTGGGTGATGTACGCCCAGTAGTCGGGGTGCCTGCCCGTCAGTGTCCCTGCGATCCGGTCGATCCGCTCGAGCTGGGCGTCGAGGACCGACCCCCATTCCCGCACGAGCCCGCGATTGACAGCCAACATCTGGGCATCGCGCAGGCGAAATCTGATCTCGTTCTCTTTCGCACGCGGATTCTCGCGGACATGCCGCAGTAGTCGCAACCGGTCGGTGACACCGTCCACCTTCGCCTCGGCATCCGCCAGATGAGTCCGCGCCGCGCTCGTCAACTCGAGCGCGCCTTCCGGGTTGCCCGCGGTCAGGGCCTCACGCGCCTTCTGCAGATCGGCCTCGGCCTGTTCGATCTGCAGGCGACTGTCCTGCTCGTTGCGGACGAGATCCGCCGAACTTCTCGCGTTGAACTCTCGCAGTAGTGCGGAGTAGGCGGGCGCGAGCCGCTCGGCGCGGGTCTGCACGGCGGCGATCCGGGTGGTCACGGACGACACCGCGTGTGAGGCGTCCCGCTCCTTGGACGGCGCCGCCGCCAGCGCACTGTCGAGGGCCGCCGCAGCTTCCCGTACCCGGCCCGCGGCTTCGCGCACCGGGTTGGCCCCCCGGGCTGCCTGCAAGGCCGCGACGGCGTCGTCGAGCGCCGCAGCGGATGCCCGCACCGACGGATAGTCGCCGTACGCCTGGTGTCGCCGCAGCCCGTCGCGAGCGGCCTCGGCGGTCTGCAGGGCCTGCTGCGCCACCTGTGGAACGGCGGCCAGCATCGCCGTCGATTCTTCGAGATGACTGCGATGCGCGCGGTAGAACTCGTCCAGCGCCTGTGTCGCGGCCACTAATTGCGCTGTGACCTGCTCGAATGCGGCGGTTGCCGTCGGCGACTGGACGCCGTCGAATTGATCTTCCGCCGCGAGATACGCGGACGCCGCCTGATAGCACCCGTCCCGAACCGGCTCCCACAGCCGCTGGACTCCGCGTTCCGGGGTGAGCTGTTTCGAGGCGTCGACCGCCGCGGCGGCGATGCTCTGGCGGTTGTCCATGTCGAGAAACGCTGCGACCATGGTGTCGTGGGCGCGACGGGTCGACTCGTCGCTCCGGGCTCTTCCTCGGAAGCGTCCCGACCATCCGCTCGTCACACCTGAAATCGTACTGGTCGGCGCAGTCGGCCCGAGCTGACCGGAATCGCCTGTGGACAAACCTGTGGACAGGTATCGGATGGGACAAGTCGGACAAATTCATTATCGTGGTGGTGCACGACGATCTCGAGACTTCGACAGCCGTCGAGGTCGAACACCTCCTCTCGAAAGGACCCCTGAATGGGCGTCAGCTTGACCAAGGGCGGCAACGTTTCACTCACGAAGGAGGCGCCGAACCTGACCGCAGTGGCTGTCGGACTCGGATGGGACGCTCGTTCGACCACCGGTACCGACTTCGACCTCGACGCCAGCGCCATCGGTGCGGGTGCCGACAAGAAGGTTGTCTCCGACCAGCACTTCATCTTCTTCAACAACCTGCGCTCGCCGGACGGTTCCATCGAGCACGTCGGTGACAACACCACCGGCGCCGGCGAAGGCGACGACGAGGTGATCAACGTCAACCTGGCGGCGGTCCCCGCGAACATCGAGAGCATCATCTTCCCCGTCTCGATCTACGACGCCGAGACCCGCTCGCAGTCGTTCGGTCAGGTTCGCAACGCGTACATCCGCGTCGTCGACCAGGCAAACGGCAACGAGCTCGCCCGTTACGACCTGTCCGAGGATGCGTCCACCGAGACGGCGATGGTCTTCGGGGAGCTGTACCGGAACGGCGCAGAGTGGAAGTTCCGCGCTATCGGCCAGGGCTACGCGTCCGGGCTCGCCGGTATCGCCCGCGACTACGGCGTCAACGTCTGACGGTAGTTTCGCTACATCAGCCGGGTAGGGTTTCGCGTCGCTGACGTGGAACCCTCCTCGGCGTTCGTACTCCAGCAGTAGCCACCCGGCATTGCCCAACAAGAAAGGCCACGCTCAGTGGTTCTGCGAATATTCGGTCTGTCCTTCGCTGTCACGGTGGTGTCCATCATCATCGCGGCGCTCTACGGAGGCCCCCAAGCCGTCCTCCTCGTCGTCATCCTCTCGATCCTCGAGATCTCCCTGTCGTTCGACAACGCCGTCATCAACGCCACCGTGCTGCGGCGGATGAGCGAGTTCTGGCAGAAAATCTTCCTCACCGTCGGCATCGTCATCGCCGTGTTCGGCATGCGCCTGGTCTTCCCGCTGGTCATCGTGTGGCTCGCATCGGGCCTCGGCCCGGTCGCCGCCCTCGACCTCGCACTCAACCCGCCCGCCGACGACGCCGCATACTTCCCCGACGGCAGCCCCAGCTACGAAACCCTGCTCACCGACGCCCACCCGCAGATCGCGGCGTTCGGCGGCATGTTCCTGCTGATGCTCTTCCTCGGATTCATCCTCGAAGAGCGCGAGATCACCTGGCTGTCCTGGCTGGAGAAGCCGCTCGCCCGCGCAGGCAAGCTCGACCAGCTCGCAGTCATCGTCGCCGGTGGCCTGCTTCTGCTGACCGCCTCGTACATCGCACCCGAAGACACCGTCTCCACCGTGATGGTCGCCGGCGTCCTCGGCATGATCACCTACATCGCCGTCAACGGCCTCGGCGAACTGTTCAACACCCCCGAAGAGGATGAGAACGGCGAGGTCGTCGAGGGCTCCAGTGGCGGCCCGACCGAACTGGCCAAGGCCACCGGCAAGGCCGGCTTCTTCCTGTTCCTCTACCTCGAGGTCCTGGACGCGTCGTTCTCCTTCGACGGCGTGATCGGTGCCTTCGCGATCACGTCCGACCCGATCATCATCGCCCTCGGCCTCGGCTTCGTCGGTGCGATGTTCGTCCGCTCGATCACCGTGTTCCTCGTTCGCAAGGGCACCCTGTCCGACTACGTGTACCTCGAACACGGGGCGCACTGGGCCATCGGCGCCCTGGCCGTGATCCTGCTCGTCTCGATCGGCTACCACGTCAACGAGAACGTCACCGGACTCGTCGGCGTCGCCCTCATCGGAGCCGCGTTCATCTCCAGCATCTTGCGCAACCGCAAAGCGGCAGCAGCCGGCGGGAGCTCGGACAATGACGTGGACGAGCCGAAACCGCTCTCCATCAGCTAGGTTCTGCCTGTACTCACATCCTGCGGCAGTGTTCGTGACCCGGTCACGAGCACTGCCGCTCGGCACTGGAAAGGGCACCTATGGCGCGGCTGCTCGAGAAGTCGAAGAAGGTGGTCGAAGCCCAACTGGCCGGAACCACCATCCGGGCAATACAGGGATCGATGATTGCCTACGAAGGCAATGTCAGCTTCAAATCGGCCGGTTTCGGTGGCGGCGACGGTGTACTGGCGGGGATGAAGAGGCGCGCCACCGGCGAGTCGCTGTCCTTGATGGAATGCTCCGGCAACGGTGTCGTCTACCTGGCGGTGGGCGGCCAGCACGTCACCGTCATCGACCTCGCGGGTGAAACGCTGCAGGTAGAGTCGCAGCAACTCCTCGCACTCAGCGGCAACCTGAACACCAACGTCACCTTCACCGGTCTCCGCGGCGGTGTCGGCGGCCAGGGCCTGTTCACCACGACGGTGTCGGGGCAGGGGCAGGTGGCCCTCCTCTCGGCCGGTGGCCCGCTCATCCACCTCGAGGTGTCGCCGCAGTATCCACTCGTGGTCGACCCCGACGCCTTCGTCTCGGCCCGCGGGCAGTTGACCCAGTCCTTCGTCACCGATGTGTCGTGGCGGACCGCCGTCGGCCAGGGCAACGGTGAAGCCTTCTCCCTCAAGTGGGACGGCCACGGCGTCGTGTCCATCCAGCCGGCGGAACGGTGATCAGCATGGTGTTCACACAGGTCAATTCGAAGGTCGTCAAGGTCGATGTCGGGGCAGCGGGCGGAGTCGTCGCGCGCACCGGATCGATGCTGTTCTACACCGGTCAGGTCCAGTTCTCACCGCACCAGGTTCCCGGTTCGCAGTCCATGGCCGGGATGGGCGGGTTCACCCGCATGGCCGGACGCATGATGCAGGGCGAACACGAGCGCACGATGCTCGCGCAGGGACAGGGCGAGGTGCACTACGGTCACGCCGGTCTCGAGGTGCACGTGGTCGACATGTCGCAGGGTGGAACTCTGTGCGTCGAGGCGTCCCGACTGCTGGCCCACAACGCCGGACTGCAGAGCTCGGTGGTCTCGGTGATGAGTCAGGGCGGTGGCGGTGGTCGCGGAATGCTCGGTGCCCTCCGCGGCGCCGCTGCGGGTGCGTTGTCCGGGACAGGCATGTTCACCACGCAGCTGTCCGGGTACGGATCGGCGGTGCTGTTGGCGCACGGCGGTTTCCTGGAGATCCCTGTGGGCGGTCCCAACCCCATCCTCGTCGACCCCGACGCGTTCGTCGGTACGTACGGAAACGTTCAGGTAGAACTGAAGTCCGCGGTCGGCTGGCGGGATGCCGTGGGCCGCGGCGCCGGAGAAGCGATGCAATTGCAGTGCACCGGACAAGGAATCGTCTACGTTCAGGCTTCGGAGGAGAAACTGTGAGCACCGTGCTGAATCCGACGACCCTGGGCGCCAGCGACAACATTCCGGACAACAGTTACGCCTACTGCATCGACCTCACTGCACCCTGGTTCATCCGCAAGGGTGCGATGATCGCCTACTACGGGCAGATGCAGTTCCAGGCACTGACCCACGGATTGCACGGCGCCGCACTGCACATGGTGGCCAACCAGTTCTCGGCGCCGCTCTACATGGGTGAGTATGCGGTAGCCGAAGGCTTCGGGAAGCTGATCATCGGTGACCGCGGCTACGACATCAACTCGTATGACCTCGACGACGGCAACCTCACCATCCGGGCGTCCAATCTCCTTGCCTTCGAACCGGGTTTGTCGCTGAACCAGTCGATTGTCCCGGGGTTCCTGACCCTCATCGGAACCGGCAAGTTCCTTGCCTCCTCCAACGGCCCGGTGATGTTCGCCGAGCCGCCACTGCGGATCGACCCCGAAGCACTCGTCGGGTGGGCGGACTGCCCGTCGCCGAGCCACCACTACGACCAGGGGTGGATCAGCAACTTCCTCGCCGCCGGCGCCCACATGATGGGCATCAACTCGGGGGAGGAACGCCAGTTCGACTTCACGGGCGCCGGAACGGTGTTGATTCAGTCCAGCGAGAAGGTCCTGAGCGACACGCATGTCGTGCGCAGCATCGAGGGCCAGATCCACGGCATCACCCCGAGCGGTCTGCAGCGGCTCAACGGTGTGATCGCCGCCAAGCTGGCCGAGCAGCCTCGCTGACGTCGGGGCGAATGTACCTTTCGACGCGGTAGCAAAGCCGAAAGGTACATTCGCCTGCTCACCGGGCGGGGTTGGGGCCGAGCCGGATGACGTCGGTCCGGGCATGCAGCCCGATTTCCGGCCACCCCACGGTCAGGGTGATCACCCCCGACTCCGGGTAGGCGCCGACCCAGTAGCGGGGCTCGGTGTGATACTCGGACGCCTCGCTCGTGGCCACCCTCGACGTGGACTGCAGGTGGCTCGGGTCGGCCTCACCGACCACGTCGTCCACCCGCACGTGCACCGCGAGATACGACCAGCGGGCGGACGGGTCGTCGGGATCGTCGAGGGGGCGGGTTTCGTGACGCGCCCTGTCAGCCGTGCGTCCGGTCGCGGTGAGCTCGATGCGCAGCTCGAGACCCGCCGGGTGGGCGACCACCTCTGCCAGCCGGAGCGTCAGATCACGGGTAGTCGCGAGTTCGACGGGGCCGTATACGACGACCCCTCCCGTGGCGGGCGGCGCGGCCGCCGGCCACCGCCTCCTGCGCATGCACCCCATGGTCCCACCGGGGGCAGCGGCCTGCCACAGCTACGTTCCGGGCCGAATGCTCACGGCAGCTGGGCCATGCCGTACAGGAGTGTCGCGCGCACCCGGAGTACCTGCCGTCGCTCGGACACCATCGCACGACGAAAGTCTTCCCAGTCGTCGTGTTCCCGACCTGCTGCATTGCGGAATACCTCGACGAGTTCGTCGGTGGCCGCGTCGTGGGGGTCGCCGGCGACGGCACTCAGCTCGGCGTCACCTTCGACGACCGCGTAACTCCAGAAGTCGGGCGCGCTCACGTGCAGCGACACCCGGGGGTCCCGCGCGGCGTTGCGTGTCTTCGCCCGGTCCGCGGTCACCGAGATCCGGGCGGTGTTCGTGTCGGGGTCCCAGGTGTAGAGAACGTTGGATAACTGCGGTCGGCCATCCCTTTTGATCGTCGTGAGGACGGCGTGCGAGTGTGTCGCGACGAGGTCGAGCAGGGGACGCTGCGCGTCGTTCACTTCCAGGCTCATACCGACACCCAACCACGGTGCGGTCGGTGATGTTCCCGTTGCGCCATCTGCAGCGCAGTCTCACCCGGACTCGCCCGGTGATCCTTCCGCATCGAGCAGGACACGCGCCGAACCGGCGAACGACCGGACCTGCGCGTCGTCCCAGAGGTGTGCGGGCACACCGCCACCCAGTAGTCGCCGAACCAGTGCGGGGTCGTCGCCGAGGGGCACATCACTTCCGGCGATCACGATGTTGCCGTAGCGACGGCCCTTCAGCATGGCCGGGTCCGCGATCACGGCGGTGTGCGGGAACACGCTGCCGATGGTGGCCGCTTCCCGCCGCGCCTTCACGAGGTCGCGGGTGTCACCGCAGTTGACGACGTAGATCCCGCCCGGTGCCAGGACCCTGCGAACATGGCCGGTGAATTCGACGGTGGTGAGTGACGGAGGCGTCGTGTTGCCGGCGAACACGTCACGAATGATCAGATCACGGCTCGACTCGGTGAGGGTTTCGGTGACAGCCCTGGCTTCACCGACGCGTAGTCGGAGCAGCGGTGCCCGCGGCAGATCAAACCATCGACGCACCAGTTCGGCCAGCTTGCCGTCCAGTTCGACCACTACCTGCCGGGCGTCCGGGTACACGGCCGACAGATAACGGGCAAGTGAGCAGGCGCCGCCGCCGAGATGCAGTGCCCGCACCCGGTCCGCGCGCTGCCAGCGGGACCCGATCAGGTCGGCCATCCACCGCATGTACTCGAAATCGAGGTGTTCGGGATCCGTGAGGTCGATGTGTGAACTTTCGACGCCGTTCACTTTGAGGACCCAGCCGTGGGGATTGACGTTGTCCTCGGCGAGTTCGCAGGTTCCCGTGTCGATCGGATAAACCCCGGCAACGGGCCCACCTTCGGCTGCGTGCGCAGTTCGGCCGCCGCGCTGCCTGCCCATATACCGACTTCCCTACCGTTCGCATCGACTGCTCGCGTCTGCTGCGACAATCGTCATCCCACGATACCGGCACGACTACGCGGTGACCTACCGTAGTGGCGCGCACGAGAGAGGGAGGCGATGGAACCTCAGGAAGTCGACTTCGCCCACACCGAAGGCGCGGCGCGCAAACGTCGCGAGAAGGCCGTGGGGCTCGCCAGATACGTCTGGGATCGCGCTATCAGCGGGAAGGAACTGCTCGACCTCACCGACGGCACACTGCGGAAACTGGCCCGGGCAGCCGGATCCAACCCACCGAGCACCATGGAAACCTGGCTCACCGTGGCCGAACTGCTCGACCAGAAGTCGGCGTGGGCCGAGCGCCACCCGGATCATCCGTCGGCATCGCCCGCACACGCGGACGAGAAGATCATGTGGGTGAAGCCGCCCGTCGCGCCCTGGACCGACTGATCCCCGGGTCACACTTCAGGCCGACGGCCGCACCGCGAGGATGCGGTCGTCGCTCTCTGCCGGCGACCCCCGACCGTCGCGGTTGCTCGTGCTGAACCACAGCGCCCCGTCCGGTGTGGCGACGACGGTGCGCAGCCGCCCGTACTCCTCTGCGAACAGCGACTGCGGTTCACCGAGCGAGCCGTCCCCGCCGACGGGTATCCGCCACAACCGTTCGCCCCGCAATGCCGCCACCCACAGCGACCCGTCGAGGTAGGCGACGCCGGACGGTGACGCCTCGTCCGTAGGCCACTGCACCACCGGGTCCACGAATTCGGCCTCGTCCGCCTGCCCTTCGACGTCGGGCCATCCGTAGTTGGCGCCAGGCCGGATCAGGTTCACTTCGTCCCACGTGTTCGCGCCGAACTCGGTGGCCCACAACCTGCCTGCGTCGTCCCAGGTGATGCCCTGCACGTTCCGGTGTCCCAGCGACCAGACCGGTGATCCGGACAGCGGGTTGTCGGGCGGAATCGTTCCGTCCGGATTGATCCGCAGGATCTTGCCGCCGAGCGAGGAGGGATCCTGGGCGAGCGGCCGATCGCCGGCTTCGCCGGTGGTGACGTAGAGCTTGCCGTCGGGTCCGAAGGCGATTCGGCCCCCGTCGTGGATCGACCCGGCCGGAATTCCTGTGAGGATCGGGACGGGCTCGCCGAGGCTGCGGCCGTCGTATCGCACGGCGACCACGCGGTTGTCCTCGTCGGTGGTGAGGTAGGCGAAAATTGTCTGGTCCGACGTGTAGGTGGGCGACACGGCGAGCCCGAGCAGTCCCGACTCCCCCCGCGCTGCCACTTCCGGCACTTCCCCGACCTCGGTCACGTCGCCGTTCGGTTGCAGGCGACGGATGGTGCCGCTGTCCCGCTCGGCGATCACCGCGGCGCCGTCAGGCAGCAGCGCGATTCCCCAGGGCACCTCCAACTCGGTCGCGATCACGGTGGGAGCGGCTACGGGTGGTTGCGCCGCCGATGTCGCCGCCGACTCCCCCGTGCTCGAATCGGTCTGGCAACCGGTGGCGGCAAAGCCCACCAGCAACGCGGCAACCGCAACACATCCCCGTTTCATGAGAGTCCTTCCGCCGCGCGCCGGTCTCCACCCATACAAGTGCGAAAGTACGCTCGCGCGCACGATGCCGCTCACCGGACGCGAACGGCGCCTGATCACCCACTCGGGCGTGCTTACACTGAGCATCATGGGAACTGCAGGCGATCTCGACCTCGAGCGGTACTTCGAACGGATCGGATACCACGGGGACCGATCCGCGACGACGGCAACACTGAATGCCATTGCCGCCCACCATGCCCGGTCGATTCCGTTCGAGAACCTCGATCCGTTCCTCGGCACACCGAATCGGCTGGACCTCGAGTCGCTGCAACGCAAACTGGTGGAATCGCGCCGAGGAGGTTACTGCTTCGAGCAGAACCTCTTGTTGCGCGCCATCCTCCTCGAACTGGGCTTCGAAGTCACCGCCTTGGCGGCTCGAGTGCTGTGGGGCTCGACGTCGACCGACGTGATCAACCCGCGCTCGCACATGCTGCTACTGGTCGATGTCGAAGGTGACCGGCGCATCATCGACGTCGGGTTCGGCGGCATGACCCTCGACACCACGTTGCGCCTCGAAACGAACACGGTGCAGGACACTCCGCTCGAGCCGTTCCGGCTGCTCGACCTGCGCGGCGACTACCTCTTGGAGGCCCTCGTCGGGGACGAGTGGCGTCCCATCTACCGCTTCGACCTCACCCCGCAGCACCCCGTCGACTACGAGGCGCCGAACTGGTACCTGTCCACCTGGCCCGGTTCCCATTTCGTCACCGGACTCCTCGCTGCCCGAGTCGCGGAAGGGCGACGGTACGCACTCAACGGAACCCGGTTCACCGTCCACCCGCTCGGTGGTGAGTCCGTCCGACTCGAACTGACGAGCGCCGACGAGCTCCGGAAATGCCTCGAATCGGAGTTCCTCATCGACACCAGCGGACTTCGCGGACTGGACGAGGCGTTCCACCGGTTGCCCTGACAGCGTGCTCGCCGGGCAACCGGCTCGACGCTCAACTCCAGCGTGCCTGGCCGCCGTCGAGCGGGATGGTGGCACCGGTCAGGTAGCCGGCGTCGGGTCCGACGAGGAAGACGACGGCGCGTCCGATGTCCTGCTCGCAGTCCCCGATCCGGCCCAGCGGTATAGACCGGACGAACTCGGCCGCCTCCTCCGGATTGTTCTCCGTCCACCACTGCAGTCCGGGAGAGAGGGCATGCGGCGCAATGGCATTGACCCGGATTCCGTCGGCGCCCCACTCACTGGCGGCGGTGCGGGTGAGCGAGCGCATGGCCTCCTTCGTGGCCGCGTACAGCCCGTAACCGCTGGTGTCCCAGCGCACCGCCGAGGAACTCACGAGATTGACGATCGAGCCGCCGCCGCGTGCTTTCAAGTGGGGATGGCACAGCTGCATGAGGAACAGAGTCGCCACGGGACCCACCGCCATGGCCCGGTCCAGCAGCTTGGGAGTGACCTCCAGCAACGGGCCGAGCGCACTAGCGTTGGCATTGTTGATCAGGATGTCGATGCCGCCGAACACCTCGACCACACGTGCGACCATCGGCCCCAGTTGCTCCCGCTTGCTGATGTCACACACGAAAGACTCGGCGACACCACCGAAGTCGGCGATGGCAGCGCACGTTTCGACGAGTTTCGACTCCGTGCGCCCTACCACCGCGATCCGCGCGCCCTCCTTGGCCAGTGCACGCGCCATGCCGGCCCCGACGCCCTGCCCTGCTCCGGTGATCAGTGCCACCTTGCCGTCCAGCGCGCCCATCAGGGATGCGCCGTCAACCGGAAGCTGGGGATGTCGGCGAGAGACATCACCGCCTCGAAGGTCCGCTCGTAGCCGGTGTGCGCGATGCGCCACCGCCCGTCCGGCCCGCGAGCATAGCGGTCGGAATAGAAGGCAGCTCCGCGCAACGCCATGTCGTGTTCGGGGATCAGCACGAGGTCGGAGAGGTACCACCGGCCGGTAGCGGTGTCACCGTCGACGTCGATCTCCGGGTGGCCACAGTGATGCTCGGTGATGGTCTGCGGGCCGAGGCTGGTTCTCATGAACTCGACCACCGCGTCGCGTGAATCGAATGTCAGATGTTCGCCGTAACTCGCGGTCGCGTCGGGAAGCAGGGTGTCGGCGAATTCGTCCCAGTGCTTGGTGTCGAGGGCGCGCAGGTAGGCGTACTTGAGTCTGCTGATCGCGGCGACAGCTTCCAGGTCCATGATCACCCTCCGGGTACCAAAACTGATACCTGTTCTACCACGGATGGACGGCGCGCGGACTAACTCGACACCACGTCGGCCAGCTGCGGATCGACCACGTCACCGAGAACGTCCCAGGGGACGGTGACGATCACCAGCCCGACGGCGTGCGGCCCCACCTGATAGTCGTCGAAGTGAATTTCCATCCCGGCGGGGGTCGCGAGCCAGTTGGCGAAGTTCTTTTCGACGGGCTCGATGCCGGTGCGGTCGAACTCAGGGCCGGCAGCCGTGGCCGGCAGCAGGGTTGCGCAGTGCTCGGACAACCTCCGTAGACCGGCATCCAGATCTGGGAAGAGATCGGCGAGCGTGATCGGCGCGGCCGTGTCGGCGTTCACGACCACCGTCGCGACGATCGGGGTGGGATGCGCACCGGGTGGATCGGCGTTCCACGATGTCACCAGCAACCCGCTGATCACGTGCTCACCGATGTGCGCGACTTGGTGCTCCTGGCTGCTCAGTGTGAAGGCGTCGGTGCCCGAACCGTCGATCTGGTCCTGGAGTGCGGCCCGCATCGATTCGTTGAACTCGGCGGTGACCGCCGAGTTTCCGCCCTCGATCTGTGGGATGACGACGTCGTAGGTGACGTGGCCGGTGGAACCGTCGACCCGCAGCTCGGTCTCCGTGTACGGCAGGCTCGCGGGCGTCGTCGCCTCGGCGCCTGCCGTGTCCGAAGCCGGGGCTACCGTCGTTGTCGACGGCTCACTAACCGCCGTTCCTTCCTGGCCGGAGCAGGCGGCCAGCGCGAGGACGACCGCCGCGAGCGCTACTCCCCGACCAATTCTCCGGATTCCGCTCATGAGGTATCTCTATCACGCCGATTCCGTGAGGTCACCTACCAATCGGGTCGACGATGGTATGCAGCGTGTCGACGAAATCCTGTGCGGTGGAGGCGTCGTAGAGGTCGGCGGAATACACGAGTTCGGCGTCGATCCCGGTGGGCTTTCCGTCGGCGTCGTGTCGCTCGGTGAAGTGGAAGTGGAGATCGCACTTGGCGATGTCGAGTGGCCGCGGAGTCACCTCGAAGTCGAGCCCGGAGACGTCGAAGGCCGCCGGAGCGAAGTTGTTCAGCGACAGCGCCACTTGGAAGAGCGGGTGCAGCGACCCCGACCGAGGTGGGTCGAGTACCTCGACGAGCCGTTCGAATTGCACATCCGCATTCGCCAGCGCACGGAGCTCCACGTCGCGGGATCGATCGACGATGTCGGACAGTGTCATGCTCGGGTCGACCCGAGTTCGCAGAACCAGTGTGTTGACGAACATTCCCACCACGTCGTCGAGCACCGGATCCCCGCGGCCCGCGATCGGGGTCCCGATCGCGATGTCGGGATCGCCGCTGAGCCGGGCGAGCAGTACCGCCACGGCCGACCTGAGCGCCGTGAAGAGGCTGGCGTGGTGTTCGTGCGCGGTGGCGAGCAGCCCCCGATGCGCATGCTCGTCGAGGGTGAACGGAAGTCGCCCCGCTCGATAGGTCCACCGGTGCGGCCGGGGGCGGTCGGTGGGCAGCGCGAGTTCTCCGCGAAGGCCCGACAGTTCCTTCGTCCAGTGGCCGATCTGCTTCGACGCGACACTGCCGGGGTCGTTCTCGTCCCCGAGCATCGTTCGACGCCACATGGTGTAGTCCGCATAGTGCACGGCCGGAGGCTCCCACTGGGGTTCACCGCCCATCGCCCGGGAACGGTAGGAGTCGGCGAGGTCGCGCGCCAAGGGAGCCAGGGACCATCCGTCCGCGCAGATGTGATGGAGGACGCAGGACAAGAGGTGGTCGTGGTCGCCCAGACGGAAGAGCCGGGCGCGGAGCGGAGGGTCGCGGCGCACGTCGAATCCCGCCGTCAGCAGGTCCGATGTCTGGTCCTCCGCATCCGTGTCGTCGGCGGGCACCGGCGACAGGTCGGGCACGGCGTCGACCACGTCGAGCACGCGCTGGTACGGACCCGCCGGCGAGTCCGGATACACGGTTCTCAGCGAGCGATGCCGGTGGAGGACGTCTGCCATCGCCGACTGCAATGCTTCGGCATCGAACGGCCCACGCACTCGTACCGTGAAGGGGATGTTGTGGAGAGCGGGATCCACGAGCGTGCGGTCGATGAATTGTTGAGAGGGAGACAGCGGCACGAGCTCGGGCATCCCCTGGCCGCCTTGGAATCCTGCGACGCCCAATCTCGGTGCCCCCAGCGCCTGAGTTCGCGACGGGTGTTCACAAGCGTCCGTAATCGACAGTGCGAGTGCTGCGACCGTCGGTGCATCGAACAGTTCTCGCACACCCAGCGTTGTGCCCAGCTCGGCGTTGAGCGTCCCGACCACTCGGATGGCCGACAACGAGTCGCCGCTCAGGTCGAAGAAGGAATCGTCGGCGCCCACCGAATCCACCCCTAGTACTCGGGAGAAAACCCGGGCGACGCAGTGCTCGGCGAGTGTCTCCGGGTCGCGATGAGGCACCGAATCCGAGCCGAACTCCGGAACGGGTAGCGCCGACCGGTCGAGCTTTCCCGTCGGTGTCAACGGAATCGAATGCACGAGCATGAACGATTTCGGAATCATGTAGTCCGGCAGGAATCGCGCCGCGTGCGTTTTCAACGCTTCCCGATCGATCGGCGCGTTTCCCTCGACCATGACATAGGACACGAGGTTCGGATCGCCAACCGAGTTCCTGTGCACCATCGTCGTGGCATAGGTGACGCCCGGATAAGTGTTCAACGTGGCGTTGATTTCACCCAGCTCGACCCGGAACCCACGGATCTTGATCTGGTCGTCGGCCCTGTCGAGAAACTCGAGAGTCCCCGACACCGTCCAGCGCACCACATCGCCGGTGCGAAACATGCGGGATCCGCTGTCGCCGAACGGATCGGCGACGAATCGTGCGGCGGTCAGGTCGCACCGCCGATGGTATCCCCGGGCGAGGCCTGCCGTGGTGAGGTAGAGCTCACCGGCCGCACCCGGCGGCAGCGGACGCAGGCGATGATCGAGAACTACCGCGTCCACACCGCGCATGAGACCGCCGATCGTCACTCTTCCGTCCGGCGACATCGGCTCCGTCAGAGTGACACTGCATGTCGTCTCCGTCGGACCGTACGCGTTGCGCATCTCTCGGCCACCAGCCCAGCGTCGCACCAACTCCGGGGACAGCACTTCGCCTCCGACCAGCACCAACTCCAGCTCGTTTTTCGCGGCGGAGTCGATCGCCGCCAGGGCGGAGGGCGTCGTCAACAGGTGGGTGACGTGTTCCTCGCGCAGCAATCGCGACAGCTCGTCGCCGCCGAAGTGGCCGGGAGGGGTCACGACGAGCGTTGCGCCTCCGATACACGCCGCGAGCACTTCGACGAGCGCGGTGTCGAAACTCGGTGAGGCGAAATGCAGAACACGAGAACGAGTGGACACCGCATACTTGTCCCGAATCTCCTGCGCCAGATTGGCGAGACCGCGGTGCGTGACGACGACGCCCTTCGGCGCCCCGGTCGACCCGGATGTGTAGATCAGATAGGCGGGGTGGTCCAGACGCAGGGGACTCACTCGTTCCACATTGCTCGTCGTCCCGGACAATGTTCTCGGACAATACTCTTCGGGGTTATCGATATCGATAGTCAGCCAATCAACCGTGTCGGGTAGACGATCGAGCTCCGAACGAACGGTCAACCCGAGCGTCGCGCCGCAGTCGGCCAGGCAATAGGCGACACGGGCGCTCGGATGTGCCGGGTCGATCGGAACATAGGCCGCGCCGGCCTTCGCGACCGCCCACAACGCCAGCACCGATTCGAGGGACCGGGGGACGGAGACTGCGACGAAGCTCTCGGGACCGATACCCCTGCCGATCAGCTCCCGAGCGAGCCGGTCGGCGACGCGGTCCAGGTCACCGTAGGACAGCTCACGCCCCCGGTCGCGTATCGCGACAGCCTCGGGATCATCGGCGACGGACCCCGCGAGGAGACGGTCCAGTGTCATCGGGACGACATCCGGAAGCCCCTGCGCGGGGGCTAATTTCTCGTGTTCACCGGCAAGGAAGACGTCGAGATCGGAGATCAGGCATTCCGACTCGATCGAGGCGGTGAACCGGTCGAGGAAGGCGAGGAATCGGTTGTGGTGCCCGGCCAGTTCCGCCTGACCGTACAGGGACGAGTTCCCCTCGAAGTCGATTCGGGCGGCACGCTCCGACGATCCCGGATAGATGTTGACGGCGAGGTCGGCGACCGGACCGGTGGTGAGGACCCGAACCGTTGCCTGCACGGCGCCCAGCGTGATCTTCTTGAACATCATGAGGTTGATCACCGGGCCGAAATGCATGAGTTCCACTCCGCCCGAGGCGAGGTCGCGGCCGATGTCCTCGCGGCGGTAGCGCTGGTGGCGCAGGGCCGCCGTCACTGCAGCCTCGGTCATTGCCACCGCATTCCGAACCGTGCCCGAGCCGATACCCCTGAGTCGCAACGGAATGACGTTGGAGACGCATCCTCCTGAAGTCCGCAGACGGGCCGTCGTTCTCGCCGATACCGGCAGGGAGAGCACCACGTCGTCGTTGCCGGTCATCCTGGCGAGGTACGAGGCGAAGGCGGCGACCGTCACCGCCGTGGAATTGCGCGAACTCACGCTTCGAGCCGCGTGTCCGGTCGCAGTCCGGGCGGTCGGGCAGGAACGCGCGGCGCGTCCGCTCAATCCGACGACCGTAGGGAGATCGCTGCCCTGCTCCCGCCAGTAGTCGCGGTCCCGGACGAACCGGGTGGAGGTGCGGTAGGCGGCGTCCTCCTGGATGACGCGATCCGGTCCCACGGCGCGGCAGTCCGGCGGTTCCCTGCCCGCGACAGCGGCGACGTACAGCTCGGCGGTGCGGCTCATCAGCATCATCGCGGCGTACCCGTCCGACGCGATGTGGTGCGCTCGCGAGTACCAGTAGTAGTGCTCGTCTCCCAGTTGCAGAATATGTGACGCGAGGAGCGACCCGTCGTACATGTCCGTGCGCGCGCTTCGGTCGTGGTGCATCCACCGGTGGGCCGCTTCGACGGGGTCGTTCTCGTCACTCAAGTCGGTAGTGGGCACCCGATCGACCACAGTCGGGTCGACCACCTGATGTGGCTGCCCGTCGACATCCAGGAGACGGATTGCTCCCCAACCGAATTCGAGATGCGCGCGACGGGTGCAGTCACCGAGAACAGCCAGGTCGACAGGCCCGTGCAGCTCGGCGTAGTGGGCGATGACGTACGGGATCTCCGGCGTGAGCTGCTGCGCGAACCAGATGGACCGCTGCGCGGCGGTCAAGGGCAGGGCGGTGGTCATTGCCACAAGTGTGCGCGCCTGCCGCACCCCTCACCAGTCACCCCAGGGTGCACAAGTACCACCTCGAAATAAAAGGGGTGCCTTCGCCGCGATCCGGGTAGCGTCGAGCGCGTGACTATTCGCCTTGGTTACCAAATGCCGAACTTCAGTTACTCCGACTCCGTCGCGGATCTCTTCCCGACGGTCATCGCGCAGGCGCGCGAGGCCGAGTCAGCCGGCTTCGACACCGCGTTCGTGATGGACCACTTCTACCAGTTGCCCGGGATAGGCAAGCCCGACGAGCCGATGCTCGAGGCCTACACCGCCCTCGGCGCTCTCGCCACGGCCACCGAGACCATTCAGTTGTCCGCGCTCGTCACCGGCAACACGTACCGCAACCCACCCATGCTCGCGAAGACGGTGTCCACACTGGACGTCGTCAGCGGCGGCCGCGCCGTCCTCGGTATCGGGGCCGGCTGGTTCGAACTCGAACACCGCCAGTTCGGGTACGAATTCGGAACGTTCACCGACCGCTTCGAGCGCCTCGACGAGGCACTGCAGATCATTGCGCCGATGCTGCAGGGAGAGCGTCCCACCTTCGACGGCAAGTGGTACCACGTCGAAGACGCCATCAACGAACCCCGGATCCGCAACGACCTGCCGATCCTCCTCGGCGGTTCCGGCGAGAAGAAAACGTTCCGGCTGGCCGCCCAGTACGCACACCACCTGAACATCATCTGCAACGCGGCGGAGATCCCGCGGAAGCTCGAGGCCCTGGACGCACGCTGCGAGGAGGTCGGGCGCGACCGTTCCACCCTCGAGACCAGCTACCTGGCTTTCGTCATCATCGACGAGAGCGGTGACCGCGCCCGACAGCTCCAGCACGAATTCCTGCTCACGCAGGGCGTCGACCTCTCCACCGCCTCCGACGAAGAGCGAGCCGCGGCCACCCAGCGGCAGTTCTGCGGATCACCGGACGAGGTGGCCGAGCAGATCCAGACCCGCGTTCTCGACAAGGGCATCGACGGCATCGTCCTCAACCTCGTGGTGAACGGGCACGAGCCCGGCATCGTGGAGCTGACCGGCCGCACACTCCGCCCTCTGGTCGGCGGCTGACCCAGGAATACGCGCACTGCCTCCGCGGTTGGACTTCGGAGGTAGTGCGCGAGGCTAACGTCTCGCGCCTGTTCGGTGACGAAAGGTGACGAAGTCCGTGAGTGCTGCGCTGTCGATTCTGGATCTGGCCCATATCCGCGAGGGCGACTCGGCGCGGAACAGCTTCGAGGCGAGCGTGGCGCTGGCCCAGCTCGCGGAGACGCGCGGCTACCGCCGCATCTGGTACGCCGAACACCACAACATGGCATCGATCGGGTCATCCGCGACGAGCGTGCTCATCGCCCACGTCGCCGCACACACCAGCACCATTCGTTTGGGTGCGGGCGGCATCATGCTGCCCAACCACGCCCCGCTGACCATCGCCGAACAGTTCGGCACCCTCGAGACCCTGCACCCCGGTCGCATCGACCTCGGACTCGGACGCGCCCCCGGTAGCGATCAGAAGACGATGTACGCGCTGCGCCGCGACCCGGCGTCGGCCGACCGATTCCCGCAGGACGTTCTCGAGCTCCAGGCCTACCTGGCAGGCAAGTCCCGGGTTCCCGGGGTCGACGCGATCCCGGGCAAGGGCACCAACGTCCCCCTCTACATTCTCGGTTCCTCGCTGTTCGGTGCTCAGCTCGCCGCCAAGCTCGGACTCCCCTACGCCAACGCGTCCCACTTCTCCCCCGACTCCCTGGTCGACGCCGTGACTCTGTACCGGGAGCGCTTCGAGCCGTCCGAACAGCTGGCGGAGCCGTACGTCATCGCCGGCGTCAATGCCATCGCCGCAGACACCAGCGAGGAGGCCCATCGGCAGTTCGAGTCCTCACTGCGGCGTCGTGTGGTGCAGATGGTCGGCCGCGGGCAGAAGTTCACGCCCGAGGAAGTCGACCTGATCATGACCTCACCCGCAGGTCAGCAGATCACCCAGATGGTGCGCTACTCCGCCGTCGGAACGCCGACCGAGGTCAAGGCGTACCTCGACGAGTTCGCCGAGCACGCACAGGCCGACGAGCTGATCGTCGCCTCGATGGCCGAGGACACCGAGTCCTGGCTGAAGTCGTATGACCTCCTCGCCGACGTGTGGCGCTCCGCGCCCGTGCGCCTTTCTGGTAGCTAGCACAACCAGAAAGGCGCACGAGCGGCGAAGCCGCCTACTGGTGCACGATCACGCCGCGGATGTTCTTGCCGTCCCGCAGGTCCTGGTACCCCTCGTTGACCTGCTCGAGGGTGTACTTGGTGGTGATCAGCTCGTCGAGCTTCAGCTGTCCGGCGTCGTAGAGGCGCAGCAGCCGGACGATGTCGTACTGCGGGTTCGCGGAGCCGAAAAGGGTTCCCTTGATCGTTTTCTGGTTCAGCGTCAGGTCGGTGCCGGACACGTGCACCGTCAACTTGGTGGGATCCGCGAGACCGGTGATGACGACGGTGCCGCCCTTGCCGATGACGGCGGTCGCGTTCTGCACTACCTCTTCGTCGACGGTTCCGACAAGAATCAGTGCCTGATCCGCGCCCTGCCCCCACGTCAACTCGTTCACCTTTGCGGCGGCCTCAGCGGCATCGGCGAATGCATGTGTGGCGCCGAACTTCAGCGCCGTCTCACGCTTGAAGGGCACCGGGTCGACGACCACGACGTATTTGGCTCCCGCACTGACCGCTCCCTGCACGGCGTTGATGCCGAGCCCGCCGATGCCGTAGATGACGACGGTGTCGCCCGCCCGGACGCCACCCGCGTACACCGCAGTTCCCCAGCCCGACGGGACGCCGCAGCCCACGAGGACCGCAGTCTCGAGCGGCAGCCACTCGTCGATCTTCACCACCGAGTGCTGCGAGATGGTGGCACGCTCCGCGAAGGTGCCGAGCATGCACATGGCACCGAAATCGTCTTTGCCAGAATGGAATCGGAACGATCCGTCCGGCATCGACCCTTCGAGGATGGTCGCGCCCATGTCGCAGAGGCTCTGACGCCCGGTGGCGCAGTAGCGACACGTTCCGCAGTTCGGGATGAAGCTGCAGACGACGTGGTCGCCGGGCTTGACCTTCGTGACCCCGGGCCCGACTTCTTCGATGATGCCGGAACCTTCGTGCCCACCGACGATCGGGTAGCGCGGCGGCAGGTCACCGTCGGTCAGGTGCAGGTCCGAATGGCACAGACCGGCGGCGGTGTACTTGATGAGAACCTCGCCCGGCCCCGGACCGTCCAGCTCGAGTTCCATGATCTCGAAGGGCTTGCCCGGTCCGAGTAGGACGGCTGCTTTTGTCTTCATGTCTTCTCCTCGACGAGTGACGGTCAGAGTGCGATGTTGACGGCTTTGGTCTGGGTGTAGAGGTCGATGGCGGTGGCACCGAGCTCACGACCCCAGCCCGACTGCTTGTACCCGCCGAACGGCATTGCCGTGTCGAAACCGTTGTACTGGTTGATCCATACCGAACCGGCCTTGAGCTGACGGGCCGTGAGGTGCGCCTTGGACAGGTCCTTGGTCCAGATTCCGGCGGCGAGGCCATAGATGCTGCTGTTGGCGGCCTTGGCCACACCTTCCTGCGCGTTGAACGGCAAAGCGGCTACGACCGGGCCGAAAATCTCTTCCTCGACGATGCTGAATTCGGGTTTCACGTCGACGAATACGGTCGGTTCGACGTAGAACCCGCTCTCGCCCCAGCGCTTTCCGCCGGTGAGGGCGCGTGCGCCGTCGGCGAGTCCCGCAGCCAGGTAACCGGTCACCTTGTCGAACTGTTCCTGCGACACCAGCGGTCCGAGCTGAGTGGTGGGATCGAGACCGGGGCCGATCTTGACCTGCGACGCCGCCTCGGCCACCGCAGCGGTGAAGTCGTCGAAGATGCTGTCCTCGACGAACATCCGGGTTCCTGCGACGCAGCACTGGCCGTGGTTGAACAGCCAGGCGTTGAGTGAACCGGTCACTGCGGCGTCGAAGTCGGCGTCCGCGAACACGACGTTGGCGCTCTTGCCCCCGAGTTCGAGGGACACCTTCTTGAGGTTGCCCTTGGCGGCGTCGACGATCTTCTTGCCCACCTCCGTGGAACCGGTGAACGCGATCTTGTCGACGTCGTCGTGGGCGGATAATGCCGCGCCGGCGTCGCCGTACCCGGTGACGATGTTGACCACACCGGGCGGGAAGCCTGCCTCCTCGAACACTTCACCGAGCAGCAGGGCGGTCAGTGGTGTCTGCTCGGCGGGTTTGAGGATTACCGTGTTGCCGGCCGCCAGTGCGGGCGCCAGCTTGAAAGCGGCCATCAGCAGCGGGAAGTTCCAGGGCACGATGAGGCCGCAGACACCGACGGGCTCACGCAAGGTGTAGGCGTGGAACTGCCCGCCCGGGACGAAAGGCATGCTCACGTTGACCGTGCTGCCCTCGATCTTGGTGGCCCAGCCGGCGAAGTACCGGAAGACGTCCGCGGACCAGGCGACGTCGACGGCGGAAGCGATGCCCGCCGACTTGCCGTTGTCGAGCGACTCGAGTTGGCCGAACTCGTCGGCGCGTTCGGAGAGGATGTCACCGACCCGCCAGATGAGACGTTCCCGCTCGTTCGGCTTCAGGGTCGGCCAGGGGCCTTCGTCGAATGCCCTGCGGGCGGCGCGAACTGCGCGATCGATGTCCTCGGCTCCGCCGCGGGCTACCGTGGTCAGGACCTGACCATCCGCCGGGTCGATGGTCTCGAACGTCTCACCGGTCGCCGATTCCACCCACTGCCCGCCGACGAGGAATTTCTTGGTACCGGACAGGAAGTTCCGTACTGCCGGCAAGAGTTCTGCCTGGCTCGGCTCGATCGTCGCTGTCATCAAAACCTCCGAAGTCGTGAATGTGACGTAGCCCATAGTGCACGGATGGCAATGTCACTAACTGTCCTGACTCCGGACACTTCGCCGTTCGACGACGGTATTCGCGAAGCGCTGTCAGACAGTGATATCCAGCGCGCGCATACGGGTGTACAGCGTGCTGCGGCTGATACCGAGCGCGTTCGCGGCGTGCACTTTGTTGCCCCCGCATTCCTGCAGCGCATCGATGATGGCCTGCCGCTCCGCGCGCTCACGTCCGGCGAGGCGGGTCACTCGCGGCGGCGTCCGATACGACTCCGGTAGATCGGAGACAGTGATGTTCGCGCTGGTGCGTCGCCGCGCCGCAGTCCGCAGGACGACGGACAGCTCGGCGAGATTCCCGGGCCACTCGCGGGCCACGAGCGCTTCGATCGTGCTTGCCGTGAGGCGCAATCCGGGTTCCAGCGAGTCGAGAATCGCCTGCGCGATATCCGCGAACTCGCGGCTGCGTTGCCGCAACGGCGGGAGCACCACCTGTCCGGAACACCGACCGATCAACCCGGCAACGCTCGGTGGGACACTGTCCAGGGGTGTACTCGTCAGGACGATGCGCGGCCCTGCTTCCGAATCGAGCATCTTCGCGAGAAGCGGTTGCATCGACTCGGGCAGGAGCTGCACCTCTTCGATCCCGAGAACGTCCACCGAACCGGATGCCAGCGTGACGAGCCTGTCGAGCCATCGCTGCGTGCCGTCGAGCGCGATGCCGGCAGCGTCCATACATACGAGCGACTTGTCACCGGCGAGGTCGCGAATCGCGGTGGTTCTGCCGGTGCCCGGCTCACCACTGATGACCACCGGTTCCCTGGTGTCCCGCAGCCGTGCGAGTTCAGACCTGCTGCGCTGCAGCACCGAACTGGACGCCAATCTCCCGCGACGAATCGGCGTGCTGGTCCGATGCTCCGGGCGGACGACGAACACCGCCCCGCCCTCCGTGCCCTCGACGTAGTCGGCCTGCACCAGTGCTGCTTCGCCGGACGACAGTCGAATACGAGCCGTCTTCGACTGATCGGGACGCAGATCTGCGACCATGCTCCGGAGCGTCGCATGGTCGGCCACCTGGAGAAGGTCCAGCGCGACCCGATTACTGAGATGGATGTCCTCGCCGATCGCGGTGACCGCGAGCTGATTCTGGGGCGAGATGCGCTGGAACGCGTCGACCAGGCGCTGTTGTGACACCCGAGACCCCTCGAGCAGGCGTCGTTCGATGTCACTCGCCGCGCGCGCGAGGAACGGGGCGAAGAGCGGGTTCGCCCGGGCGGCGACCCCCGTCATGTCGAGGATGCCTTCCACCCGGCGAGTCGCTGGATGGACGATGGGGTGGCCGTAACAACTGAAGTCCTTGAACCGTTCGAGGTAGTGCTCGTCGCGGTGAATGACGACGCCACGGCGGATCTCGAGCGGCGTGCCCAGCGCTGTCGTGCCGACACAGTCCTCACCGAATCGTGTGCCCAGCACAGCGCCGGCGGCGTCGATCATCCGTTCGACCTTGGCCCCGTCGAAGAGCCTGGCCACTATGCGGCAGTCGCGGTCAGCGAGGAGAACGCAAAAGCCGGTGCCCTGGATCTGGGAATCCATTTCGGCGAGGATGGGCCGCGCGGCCTGTAGTAACCGGCTGGATCCGTCGAGGTCGCTGCAGGGGTCGGCGTCCGGTGTCGAACTCGGTTCGAGGCCGCTGAGCGCCGACCGCTTCCACGACAATGCGATTTCGGGCCGCATTGCCGCAGACCCGGTCGAGCCGCCGAATTCCACCCTCGCCTCCTTGGCCTCTCCGGGGCCGTGCACACGACGCGCGACCCCTCCTGAACGTACTGACAGTCTGTGACCCACGCCATAGTGCCGTGCGTCCGGGGCAGCAAGTGTCCGAGATCTGCACACATGCCGCTACCCGGCGAAGAGTTCCCTCACGAACGGGATGGTGTCCGCCTGCGACTCGATCAACGTGCCGCTGTGATCGGTGGGATAGGTCTTGAACGTCACCGGCTCACCGTTCGCGGTGAGTGCCGCCACCAGGGAGAACGCTGAAGGAGCAGGAACGTCGATGTCGGTGAGTCCTTGCCCGATGAACAGCGGGCGGTCGTAACCACTCGTGGGCACACCCATGTAGTCCACCAACAACGGGTAGAAGTTCGGGATCTCGTTCAGCGGCTTGCTGAAGAGGTCACCGACGATCACCCCCTCCGCGGCCTCGTGCATCTCGTGGACGCACAACTGCTCGGCGGCGTCGACATACTGCGCACCGAGTGGGGTGAGGTAAGCGTCGAGGCCGATCTCGGGATGAGCAGAGCGCAGGCCGGCCAGGATGTAGAACAGATACGACGTGAGCCCTGCCGGAATGGCGGTCGGGGGAACTCCGGGACCGAGCGGCAGCAATGCCAACTCGATGTTCGCGGGAACGCCGGTACCGACGGCGCCGCGGTAGTCGAGCGACTTCCCGCCGTACTCCGTCGCATAGCGCCCGGTGATGACAGCGGCGCCGCCGCCCTGAGACTGGCCGACCACCACCCACTTGTTCGACAGCGATTCGTCGACGGCGCGCGCAGCCTTCACGGAGTCGACGACACTGTGCGCCTCTACCTTGCCGTCGAGATAGGGCATCACTCCCGGCGTGCCCAGCCCGACATAGTCGGTGGAGACGATGGCATATCCCTGCTCGAGCCAGCGCCCGAGATACGGATAATCCCGCTCGGGCAGGCCCGGCCCGACGAGAGAGGGAGCGCAGTGATCGGCCAGACCCGAAGTGCCGTGCGCCCACGCGACCACCGGCCAGCCACCGTCGGGCGCCTCGCCGGGGGGCACGTACATCGCCCCGGTGCTGAGTGCAGGATCGCCGTCCGGGCCGATCGACCAGTAGGTGATGCGCTGCGCGTCGGCGGCACCGGGAATCCATAGAGCGGATGGGAGCGGAAACACTTCCACGACATCACCGGGTGCCCCGGCGGCATCGTCTGCGAACGCGGAAGGGGCGGCGAGGCACGTGCCGACCAGCGTCAGGGAGGCTACGGTCACACTCGCGGCCGCCCGTGACATACGTATGAGGGGTCTCTTCACCGACTCACCGTAGAAGGGGTTATACCGTCGACACCAGCACTTCCATCG
The DNA here is from genome assembly GCF_023667485.2 of Rhodococcus sp. MSC1_016. NCBI lineage: Bacteria > Bacillati > Actinomycetota > Actinomycetes > Mycobacteriales > Nocardiaceae > Rhodococcus > Rhodococcus sp. MSC1_016. Next base: position 6,204,571 of record NZ_JAMOZI020000001.1, on the reverse strand, counting down.
ACCATCGGAGGACGACGCCGTGACGCTCGACTCGTCTGCTCCCGACTACCGCGCCCGGATTTTGGCCGAACAGGCCGATGCGGAGCGCCGGCTCGCGTCGCTGAGCAGGCGCTTCACCGCCATCGTCGAAGGATCGGAATTCACCACGGACGACGACGAGCACGATCCGGAAGGGTCGACCATCGCGTTCGAACGGGCCCAGGTCTCGGCCCTGCTCGCCGACGCACGCCGGGACGTGGAGGAGCTGACGGCCGCGCTGGCGCGACTCGATGCCGGAACCTACGGCACGTGCATCCGGTGTGGGAGGTCGATCGCCGACGTCCGGCTCGACGCACTTCCCGCCGTCCGCACCTGCATCGAGTGCTCGGGCTGACGCGCGTGCCGTAGTCCCGTTCAGCGCTTGATCGAAATCAGTGGAGGATCGAGGTCAGTGGAGGATCGAGGTCAGTGGAGGATCGAGGCCCACGCCCGGCCTGCCACCTCGCGTGCTCGGCGATGACCGTCGGGCGGATCTACGCCCTCCGCAAGATCCCCAAGTGCTTCCGCCAGGTCTCCGATATCCACCTGATGTCGCATCGAGGTGTCGAGCAGTTCGTCGAATGCTTGGTCCGGGCTGTACGAGTCCCCTCGCGCGTCGGTCAGGATGTCTATCGCTGCATCCAACGCGGAAAGGTGGCGCGTTTCGCGGGTGTCGCGGTGAGCTTCAATTGTCAATCTTTCGCCCCTGAGTTGTCGCTGCTCGGCGTTTTCCGATCATGTGTGGGCACATCACATCACGATCGGTGCCGATTCGTCGCCCATTTCCCCGCAACAGCCAAAGTTGTTTCCGGACAGTGACATCCGTCCGCTCTGAAACTACTTGTAACCGCCGTTCTTACCGCGGGGTTCTACTCGGCGGTATTCCCCGCACGCGTGCGGGAGGATGGGTACGGCAGTTCTGAACAACTCCAGAACAGCGGATCCGAACCGTACAGACCGTCCGCTCCGGGATACTGACAACCGGCGGCTTTTTCGCCGGTTTCGAACGGGCGGCCGTGCGCCGCGCTGTCCCTGTGGACGCCTCGGCAACGGAACTGTTCAGGATCGGGTGATGGACGTGAAACTCGTCGTCGACCTCAATCGGTGTCAGGGATACGCACAGTGCGTATTTCTCGCACCGCGTGTCTTCACACTGCACGGCGAGGAGTCCCTTCTCTACGACGCCGGACCGGACGACGGCGAACGCGAGCGGGTCGCGCTGGCCGCGGCCGCCTGCCCGGTGCAGGCCATCACCACCGACATTCGGCCGCAGTCGCATGGGCAGTGACATGCGGGTCGTTATCGTCGGTGCATCGCTCGCCGGCTTGCGCGCAGCGGACGAGTTACGGCGACTGGGGTTCGACGGCCCACTGACCATGATCGGTGACGAACCCTACGAACCGTACGATCGGCCGCCATTGTCGAAAGCGGTGTTGCTCGGGATCATGCCGCCCGAACATGCGACGCTGCCCGCTCGAACCGACCTCGACGCGAAGTGGCGACTCGGTGTCCCGGCAATCGCGCTGGACATCGAGGACAACCGGGTCGTACTCGGCGACGGCGACACCGTCCCCTTCGACAAGGTTCTGCTCACGACCGGAGTGCGGGCACGCCCGTGGCCGAAACCGGAGGAAAGCGACCTCGACGGTGTCTTCACGGTTCGTACCCTGGACGACTCGCGGCGCCTCGACGAACGGCTGTCTGCGGGTCCCGGTCATGTGCTGGTCATCGGCGCCGGATTCACCGGTTCGGAGATTGCATCGGTGTGCCGCGAGCGCGGGTTGTCGGTCACGGTCACCGAACGTGGACCGGCACCCCTGGTGGGCGCCCTCGGCGGGGTTGTCGCGGCGGTCGCGGCTGACATGCAGCGCGACCACGGTGTCGACCTACGCTGCGGCATCACCGTTGCGCGATTGGAAGGTGACGGGCAGGGCCGACTGCGCCGGGCACACCTGTCGGACGGAACAGCCCTCGACGTCGATGTGGCCGTCGTCGCTCAGGGCAGCATCCGGAACACCGAATGGTTGGCCGGGTCCGGTCTCGCCGCGGGACCACGGGGAGTGGCTTGCGACGCCGGCTGCCGCGCGTTCGACCTCAACGGGCTCGTCACCGACAATGTTTTCGTGGCCGGTGACATTGCCCGGCAACCACATCCGCTCTACGACTACCAACTGATCGCGCTCGAGCATTGGGGCAACGCCATCGGGCAAGCGGAAGTGGCTGCCCACAACATGATCCACGAGGGGTTGCACCGCCGCCCTCATCTCGACATTCCTGCATTCTGGTCCAGTCAGTTCGGGGTCAACATCAAATCGGTTGGTATCCCCACCTATTCCGATCAGGTGGTCGTCACCCAGGGTTCGGTTGAGGAACGTCGATTCGTAGCAGCCTACGGTTTCCGTGGACGCCTCACCGCGGCAGTCGCGTTCAACCACGGCAGGTGGCTGGACTTCTACCGTGACCTTATCGAATCGGCGGCTGCCTTTCCGCCCGACTTCGCCGTGATGGACCGGACCGATCCCTGGGAGGTGCGGTCGTCGGAGCTGCCCGACCCCGCCATTCTGAGCCACGGCCCGACCGTGTCTGTGACCGGACACCTGCCCACCGAGCGCCACGTCGAGTTCGTCTCGGCACCGAAGTAACCGAAGTAACAGGGAGACTCGCCATGTCGCGTGCGCAGTTACTCGAACGTATCACCGACCAGTCGAATCGAGCGAACCCGTATCCCTTGTACGAGGAACTTCGTGAGACACCGGCGGCGCTGCAGGACAACGGTTCCTACCTCGTCGGACGGTATTACCACGTCGCCGCGTTGCTGCACGATCCGCGTATCAGTTCCGACTTGCACAACCGCCGTGCAGGAATGCCCGGGGCCGATCGGGCCGACAACGGTGGACCGGCATTCATCCGTTTGGACCCGCCCGAGCACGACCGGCTTCGGCGGTTGACGACGCGGCAGTTCGGACCGCCACACATGCCCGGCAGAGTCGACTCCATGCGCGGAGAACTCGCGGACCTCGTGTCCATCCTTGTCGACAACCTCGAGGGAAAGGACCGCATCGATCTCGTCGACGACTTCGCGTACCCCTTCCCGGTGTCCGTGATCTGCCGACTGCTGGGTGTTCCCCGTGAGGAGGAACCGCGTTTTCACGTGTGGGCGGATGCGCTGGTGGCCTCCATCGAACCGACCCGCGATTCGGACAGCGACGCGAAGATGAAGGCAGCTCAGCAGGCACAGATGGAAATGGGCATGTTCATGGCCGGGCTGATCGAGGAACGCCGAAAGATTCCGGGTGACGACATGTTGTCCGGGTTGGCGGCCGATCGCCATGAGGGCGGTCTCGACACCCTCGAGCTGGTCACCAATTCGATCATGTTGTTCATCGCCGGCCATGAGACGACCGTCAATCTCATCACCAATGGCATGCTCACCCTGCTCCGTAATCCGGGCGAGCTGGACCGCCTGAAGCGCCACCCGGAGCTGATGCCTCTGGCGGTCGAGGAGTTGCTGCGGTTCGAACCGCCCGTCCATTTGGTTCCCCAGCGAACCCCTATCGTCGACATCGAGGTCGGTGGCGTGACCGTGCCGAAGGGTTCACCGATCGTCCTGGCTTTGGCCTCCGCCAACCGGGATCCGGAGCGGTTCACCGACCCCGATCGGTTCGTTCCCGACCGCGCCGACAACCAGCACCTCGGCTTGGGCAGCGGCATACACAGCTGTTTCGGCGCACCACTCGCCCGGCTCGAAGGTCAGATGGCGCTCAATGAACTGATCCGCCGACTCCCGAACCCGCGCCTCGTGGAGGACCCGCCGCCGTACCGACCCAACCCGGTGCTGCGCGGTCCTCGGCACCTCATGGTGGACTGCGGATAATTTCTGCTGCATCATCCTGCACCTCGCTCCGTTCGGTGAAGACTCCGGCCTCGCGCATGCTCGATCAACTCACCGGGGTGGTGCCGGTGATTGATTCGCGGAGCTCGTGTGGGATCGATCTGCGGTGGTGGGATCCATTCAGTCCTGCCCGGGAATTCTGAATCAGGCCGGGTTGTCGTGGTGTTCCAGCCGGCTGAGCCATCGTTGACCTGTGCGTGGCACGCATCGCATGCGAGGGTGAGGTTGTCGATGTCGGTCCCGCCGCCTTTCTGCCAGTCGGTGACGTGGTGGACCGCGCACAGACTGGCCGGCGCGGCGCATCCCGGGCGGGTGCATCCACCGTCGGCAGCGATCAGTGCAAGCCGCTGATCGGCATTGGCGAGCCGGCGACGTCTGCCGAGGCGCAGAGGACGACCGGAATGGTCGAACAGTACGAGAACTGGATGAGCATGCTCGGCGAGCTTCAATGCGTCCTCGAGGGGTAGGAGGCCACCGCTCGCTGTCGTCGCGAGACCGCCTGCGGCCTTTTCGAGTTGATCCAGCGTCATCGTGATGATCGCGGTGACGGGCAGGCCACGATGTCTGCCGAGTACCCCCGTTTCGAGCAGTGCCCGGAATATGGCACTGAACGCGTCATGGTTACGTTGGGCCGCGGAGCGGGTGTCGCGCGCCGCCGCCGCTGCGAGTGCTGTGCGATCGAGTGTGGGGTCTTCGCTGTCACCCGTCGGTGATTCCGGATCGTCGGGGTTGTTCATTCCGGGACGGGCCCATTTGGCGAGGATCGGGTCGAGCAACGCCCGCGCCGTGGGATCGAGTTCACCGGAAATTCTCGACATCAGTTCGGAATCCTGCCGCGCGAGCGAGATGCCGCGTCTGCGCTTGCGGTCACGGTCGTCACCGAGGTTTCCGTCTGGGTTGAGGTACGCGAGGATCCGGTGCCCGGCCTGCTCGACGTCCTCGGGTGTCCCGGTTCGCGCCAGCTGGGCCAGGATCGATTCGGCGTGGGAGACGCCGTCGTTGCCGACAGCGTGCGGGATCTTCCGCATCACCTTGGCCACTGCGCGCGCATGTCCGGGACCGATGTCCCCCTCACGTTGCGCTGCAGCGGTTTCCGGCAGTGCTGGGTCGATTGAATCACCGGACAATGTATGCCACACGCCGAGGTTCCGCGCTGCCGTGACGCGGGCGGATGCGTCCACCGCAGACACACGGAGAACATCGACGAGTAACTTGTTCGGCGAGTTGTATCCGAGCTCGGCCGGTATCGAGCGTTCGACACTCTCGACGACCAACCGATGCGACACCGCGTCGGCGCGGCGCAGCGACCGCTCCAATCGCCGCATGGCCTCGAGCACGTCGGAGTCGCGCAGTGCCGTCAAATCGCTTTCGAGGAGCACGTCGATAGACGCGGACAACGTTGACAGCTGCTCTGCCACCGGACTATTCAACACTGAGCTATCGAACACTGTGCTAATCACCGACCCCCCAGTCGAACTGATGAGTGCAACACTACCCCAGGGGTCCGACACGTTCCGCCAATCAATCACGATGAGCAGGCTGAACCACGTAACCCTCAGGACTCCCCGCCCCGCAGGGTGTCGGACGGCGTCACCCCGTACTTGCGCCGGTAGGCGGCCGCGAATCTGCCGGTGTGCATGACGCCCCAGCGCGAAGCGATGTCGGAAACCGTTGCAGGAGAGCTGCTTGCACAAAGATCTGCGTGGACGCGCTCGAGCCGGACGTCGCTGAGATATTCCATCGGCGTCATGCCCACGTATTCGCGGAATCCCTGCTGCATGCGACGGACGCTGACGTCGACGAGTTCGGCCATCTCGCCCGCGGTCCAGGGGCGGGCGGGGTCTTGTTGGATCGCGTCGACCACCCGTTTGACGATGCGCGGCCGGATACCGGACGCGCCCGCGTCGTCATCCGGCATCGCGGCAAGCACCAGCGCGGTGGTGAGTGCACCGCAGAGCTGCCGCGACACCTGCTCGCTCTGCAGGAGGATGCTGTTGTGCAACGCCTGGTCGGCGACGGATCGGACGAATCCCAGCCATTCGGCGCCCGCACCGGACCGCAGATCGAGTTGCCGCGGCAACTGCCGGCCCGGCCTTGCGAGTACGCGATCCATCTCCCGCTGCAAATAGTCGCGCTCCACCTTGAAACCGATGATCTCGCAGGAGCTACTCCAGTCGGTGATCACGGTGCGGGTGTCCGGTGGGCAGATGGTCGCGAATCCTGGCGTCGAGGTCACTTCCCTGGCACCGGTGACGGACACGATGTGGCCGGCCAGCGGGATGTTGATGCCGTATGCGCCCGGGTGGTCGGATTCGATCGACACGGCCGCGCCGAACCCTATTCGTGCGAGCCGTGAGGGGCCGAGTTCGGTGGACTCGAGCGATGACCTTGCCGCGTCGTCCCGGGAAAGCGGCCGCAGGTCGTGAGGGAAGTACGCGTCGGCCACCACTTCGTGGACTTCGTCCCAGTCCGTGAACCCCGAACCCACCAGCTGATCTCGCATGCCTGCTTCCAGACCTCTCACCTCGCGCTACGGCCGCGCACGGGCAATTCCCGACCTTAGCATCGCCTGTGACGTCCGTCACTACAAGGGTGTGGGCGCCGACCCCGGCAACTCTCTTTCGCGATCCGGATCGCGCCTTCGCAATGCGGATCGACGGGCTGTGACGGCCGTCATATGTTGTGTGCATGCCCTGGAAATGCAGGGGCGTTCGCACGAATCGTGCAGAAAGGCGGTCTCGAAATGGATCAACGCACTCTGCGTAACATCTTCGGCCAGTTCGCCAGCGGCGTCACCGTGATCACGTGCACCAACGCAGACGGCACTCCGCACGGAGCCACTGTCACGGCCTTCACCGCCATCTCGATCGAGCCTCGGCTGTGCCAGGTGACGCTGACCCGGAAGTCGAAGGCCTGCGGCTACTTGACCGACGCACCGTTCGCGGTGAACATCCTCGCCGCCGATCAACTCGACACGGCCATGCACTTCGCCGGGAAGCCGCAACGGACGGAACCGGTGTGGGACTCCTCGGGTATCGCTCCCACACTGTCGGGCAACGCAGCAACGCTGATCTGCTCGCCCTGGGCCTCCTATGACGGCGGCGACCACATCATCTTCATCGGTGAGATCGTCGACGCGTCCGTCGACTCGACCAAAGACCCGCTGCTGTTCTACCGCAGCACTTTCCACGACCTGGGCACCACTTCGGGCACCACGGCGTGGAACGGCTGCCTCGACGACCCCCACAGCGGATGGTTCGACGCCGCCGCCTCGTTCACTCCGCTCCACCTGCAACTCGCCCAGGCTGCCTCGTAATTCTGATCGAAGGGAACACCATGACCACCATCGAATCCGCCCCCGAGACCGCCGTCGACCGCACCAAGGTCAACGTGGCTGCCGACAGCGAGGCCAACCGCACGAAGAACTTCGCGTCGCGGCCGATGACCGGCGACGAATACATCGAATCGTTGCGTGATGACCGAGAGATCTGGTTGCACGGGGATCGCGTCAAGGACGTGACCACTCACCCCGCGTTCCGCAACCCGATCCGCATGACTGCGCGACTTTACGACGCGATGCATACCGGCGAGCACGTCGACACGTTGACGACACCCACCGACACCGGAAACGGCGGCGTCACCATGCCGTTCTTCCGGGCGTCGAAGACTTCGGACGACCTGCTGAAGGACCGCGACGCGATCGCCACGTGGGCACGGATGACGTACGGCTGGATGGGCCGGTCCCCCGACTACAAGGCCTCCTTCCTCGGAACCCTGCACGCGAACAAGGAGCTGTACTCACCGTTCGAGGACAACGCCGAACGCTGGTACAAGGAGTCGCAGGAGAAGGTCCTGTATTGGAACCACGCGATCATCAACCCGCCGGTCGACCGGCAGCTGCCGCCGGACGAGGTCGGTGACGTGTTCATGAAGGTGGAGAAGGAAACCGACGCGGGCATCGTCGTCTCCGGCGCCAAGGTCGTGGCCACGGGTTCGGCTATCACCAACTACAACTTCATCGCCCACTACGGCCTGCCGATCAAGAAGAAGGAATTCGCGCTCATCTGCACGGTGCCGATGGACGCCCCGGGCGTGAAGCTGATTTGCCGCACGTCCTACACGCAACAGGCGGCGGTGATGGGAAGTCCGTTCGACTACCCCCTGTCGAGCCGGATGGACGAGAACGACACGATCTTCGTCTTCGACAAGGTCCTCGTGCCGTGGGAGAACGTTTTCATGTACGGCGACGTGGAGAAGATCAACGCTTTCTTCCCGCAGTCGGGCTTCCTGCCCCGCTTCACCCTGCAGGGGTGCACGCGACTCGCCGTGAAGCTCGACTTCATCGCCGGACTTCTGATGAAGGCGCTCGACGCCACCGGAGCGGGCGGCTTCAGAGGCGTGCAGACCCGCGTGGGTGAAGTGATCGGCTGGCGCAACCTGTTCTGGTCCCTCACCGAATCGATGGTCCGCGACCCGGAGCCGTGGGTGGGCGACACGGTCATCCCCAAGCTCGAGTACGGGCTCACCTACCGCATGTTCATGCAGCAGGGTTACCCCCGCATCAAGGAGATCATCGAGCAGGATGTGGCATCCGGGCTCATCTACCTGCCGTCGTCGGCCGCCGACTTCAAGAGTCCCGACGTGCGGCCGTACCTCGACAAGTACGTCCGCGGGTCGGAGGGCATGACCGCGGTCGACCGCGTGAAAATCATGAAGGCGCTGTGGGATTCGATCGGCAGCGAGTTCGGTGGCCGCCACGAACTGTACGAACGCAACTATGCCGGCAACCACGAGGGCGTCAAGGCGGAACTGCTCATGTTCGCGGAGAACCGGGGAACCGTCAGCTCCATGAAGGGTCTGGCCGAGCAGTGCCTGGCCGAGTACGACCTCGACGGCTGGACAGTGCCGGACCTGATCGGCAACGACGACGTGTCCTACTTCGGCCGCAGCTAGCCCCTCAGACCAGGAGTGAATATGACCACCACCGAAAGCCCCACCGCGGTCGGCTCCGGCAACGCCGCGACGGACAAATTCAAGGGCGCCAGATTCACGGCCGATACCTCGCCGGAGCGTCTGTCCGCCATCGCTACCGAGGCGCTCGCCGGATTGAGCGCGCTGATCAAGAAGCATGCCGTCACCTATTCGGAGTACCGCGTCCTCAAGCAGTGGCTCATCGATGTGGGCGAGGGCGGTGAGTGGCCGCTACTTCTCGACGTGTTCGTCGAGCACGACATCGAAGAGGTGAACTCGCGGAACTTCAAGGGCACCAAAGGAAGCATCGAGGGTCCGTACTACGTTCCCGGAGCCCCACAGCTCCCGGCCCGGTGCACGCTTCCGATGCGTGACGAAGATCGGGCGCACCCGGCGCTGGTCCTCCGGGGTCAGGTGACCGACCTGGACGGCGCAGGACTCAGCGGGGCAACCATCGAGTTGTGGCATGCCGACGACGAAGGCTATTACTCCCAGTTCGCCCCGCACCTCCCCGAGTGGAATCTGCGCGGAACCATCGTGACCGACTCGGAGGGAAGATACGAGATCACGACGATCCAGCCTGCGCCGTACCAGATCCCGACCGACGGACCCACCGGCCAGTTCATCGAGGCTGCCGGGTGGCACCCGTGGCGTCCGGCGCACCTCCACCTACGGGTGACCTCTCCCGGCAAGCAGCCGATCATCACGCAGCTGTACTTTGCCGGTGGGGACTGGGTCGACGACGATGTCGCCACCGCGACCAAACCCGAACTGCTGCTCGATCCAGTGATCGACGATGCGGGACGTAAGGTGGTCGACTACGACTTCGCGCTCGATCCCGCCACGGACTGATACCCACCCACCATTTCCCCGGGTGAGACGATTCGCATCGCCTCACCCGGGGCATTGCTGTACAGGACAGGAAGCATGATGACAGGCAGAACGACCGAGTTCGTGCACACGAGCGACGCGGTGATCGAGGTCGTCGTCGAGGGTGACGGTCCGTCGGTAATTCTGCTGCCCTCACTGGGCCGCGAATCGTACGACTATGACGACGTCGCAGAGGGTTTGGCGCGGAACGGGTACCGCGTCTCCCGCCCGCAGCCCCGCGGAATCGGCCGGAGCAAAGGACCGCTCGACAACATCACCTTGCATGACCTCGCCGCCGACGTGGCAGCAGTGATCGAGGCGCAGGACAACGGCGCGGCAGTGGTGGTCGGCCATGCCTTCGGGCATTACGTCGCCCGGATGCTGGCCGCCGACCGGCCCGAGCTGGTGCGCGGCGTCGTGGTCGCGGCCGGTGGGGCGCGGCACTATCCTGCCGAGTTGACCACCCTGGCGGTGCAGTGCGCCGACTCGTCCCTGCCCGAATCCGAGCGGCTCCGCCATCTGCAGACCGGGTTCTTCGCACCCGGCAACGACCCCGCCGAGTGGCTCACCGGCTGGTACCCGGACGTGTCGAGGCGGCAGCTCGCAGCCTCGGCCGCTACACCCAAAGACGAGTGGTGGGCCGTGGCGCATCAGCCGATCCTCGACCTTCAGGCAGCTCTGGACCCGTTTCGACCCCGCGAGACGGCGAACGAACTGCGGGACCAGTTGGGCGAAGTGGTCACCGTGTCCGTCATCCCGAACGCCAGTCACGCACTACTGCCGGAAGCGCCCGCACAGGTTGTGCGGGCGCTCACCGACTGGATCCGGACTCTCGACAGCTGAGTGGCTACACCCGCTCGAAGATGGCCGTCAAACCCTGGCCGCCGCCGATGCACATCGTTTCGAGTCCGTAGCGGGCGCCGCGCCGGTCCATCTCGCGCAACAGGGTGGCGAGGATCCGCACTCCCGTCGCACCGACGGGATGGCCGAGCGAGATGCCCGACCCGTTGACGTTGGTGCGGTCGAAATCCTGTGTACCGAAATTCCATTCCCGCGTGACGGCCAGCGCCTGTGCCGCAAATGCCTCGTTCAGTTCGATCAGGTCGATGTCTGCCAGCGTCAGCCCCGCACGCTTCAGTGCCCGCTCGGTGGACGGCACCGGTCCGATACCCATTTCGGACGGCTCGACCCCGGCCACCGCCCAGGTGACCAGTCGCGCGAGTGGCCGAAGGCCGAGACGCTCCGCATGGGCACGCGTGGTGACGAGACAGGCTGCGGCGCCGTCGTTTTGCCCACTTGCGTTGCCTGCGGTGACGGTCGCATCGGGGTCGCTGTGACCCATGATCGGGCGCAACCGGGCGAGTGACTCGACCGTCGTGTCCGCCCGGGGGTGCTCGTCCCGATCGACACGCTGCGGGTCACCCTTGCGGCGGGGAACCTCCACCGGAACGATCTCCTCGCCGAACTTCCCCGACTCGATCGCTGCGACTGCCCTCTGATGGGATTTCACCGCAAGTTCGTCCTGCTCGCTGCGGCTGATGGCGTACTTGCGACGCAGGTTCTCTGCCGTCTCGAGCATGCCGCCGGGAACCGGGTAGTTCCGGCCGCCCGCGGTCACCCGCCCGCGAGCCAGACGGTCGTGGAGTGCTGCCGGCGCTCCGCCCGCTCCCCAGCGCATCGACTCGGTGTAGTACTCGGCACGACTCATCGACTCCACGCCGCCGGCGATGACCAACTCCGCCACCCCCGTCTGCACACGCATCGCTGCATCGAGCACTGCCTGCAGGCCTGACCCGCAACGGCGATCGAGTTGCTGTCCGGGAACGGTCACCGGCAGGCCGGCGTCCAGTGCCACCACCCTGCCGATGGCGGGTGCTTCCCCGTTGGGGTAGCACTGCCCGAAGATGACGTCGTCGACACCGTCCGGTTCGATCTTCGTGCGGGCCAGTAGCTCAGACACCACGCGGGCACCGAGGTCCGCGGCCGGAACGTCCTTGAACTGCCCACCATAACGTCCGACCGGGGTACGCAGGGGCTCACAGACGACGACATCGTTCGCCTGGGCATTCGAGTTTTCAGGCACTGCGGAAATCCCTTTCGTCATCGGTCCACTGCTGCGCCCATTCGCGCAGCTCGACCGCTCGGATCTTGGTTCCGTTTCCACCCACCGTGGTGGGCATTCGTTCGATGATGTGCACGGCGCTCGGAACCTTGAACGCCGCCAACGACTCTGCGCACCAATTCTTGAGCTCGGCAGCGCCGGTTTCTGCCCCCTCGGTGGGGACGACGAAGGCGATTGCCTGGGTGTATCCGCCGGCGCCGGTGATCCCGACGACCTTCGCCAGGTGCACGGACTCGTGTTCGGCCAACCGGTGCTCGATCTCCGCCGGATCCACCAGAAATCCGCGCAACCGCAGTACGTCACCCATCCGGCATACGTACGTATAGCCCCCGTCGCCCGTTGCGACGGCAAGATCGCCGCTGCGAAACCACCCGTCCGCTGTGAATGCTCGCGCCGCTGCATCCGGATTACCGAGATACGCGTCGACGACGTTCGGTCCGCGGACCTGAAGTTCACCCTGCTGACCGACCGGCAGTACCGAGTCGTCGAGAGGGTCGGCTATCCGAACCTCGATCTCCGGTGACACCGGGCGTCCACCACCGTTCCACCGCAACGACTCCGGGTCCTCATCCGTCCAGAGCAGCATCAGGGCGAACACCTCGGACGACCCGAAGACACCGGTGGTGACGGCACCGAATTTTTCGCGCACCCACGCTGCCACCTCATGAGATCGGCCGAGGAAATCGGCGATGCCGATCCTCTTCAGCGAGGACAGGTCGGCGCGTTCCCCGCCGTGCCAGGTGTCGTACAGACGGGTGAAGAGGTCGTCGCCGCCCACGACGTGCGTGACCTTCTCCGACTGCATACGACGCAAGGTCGCGGAGGCGTCGAACACCGGTTCCATCAGCAGCGCACCACCGCCCGCGAGCGTGGCCATCGCGGTGCTGAATCCGAAGACGCCGGACACCGGTAGCACACACAGGGTCACATCACCGGGCTCGATGCCGAGAAGGCGGGCGTCCGCGCGTGCGTGGCGAACGATTGCACTTTCCCGATGTGCGGCCAGTTTAGGTACCCCGGTGGATCCCGAAGTCGTAAATGCCACTGCAAGAGGGTCGGCGGCGTCCGCGTGGGCGCCGGTCACGGTCGTGGTCGCCATGTCGGGCGTCTGCGGAACCCGCACAGAACCGTCGATCCCGCGACCCACGTTCCAGGCGCCACTGCCGAGGTCGAACGCGGCGCGCTCGAGCTCGGACGCGCCCTCTTCCGGCCCTCGCACGACGGCGATCACCGGAGCCGGGATGTCGAGGGACTGCTGCGCATCCCGTAGGCGTCCGTACAGATCGAGTCCGTGGAACCGGGCGGCCACCGCGACTACCGCCGGCCTGGCCGAGGTGAGAATGTGGGCAATTTCCTGGGTGTTGTAGCGGGTGTTCACGCCGATGACGTGTGCCCCGACCGCCGACGCCGCCCATTGCCAGAGCACCGCATCCGACCAGTTCGGCAGCAGCACAGCCACACACTGGCCACGCCGAATACCGGCCTGTCGCAGTTCCGACGCCACACCGGAGGCGCGTGCAGCGAACTCCGCGCGGCTTATGGGTACCCGCCTGTCACCCACGACGTCGATCGTCATGACGGCATCCGGGTCGGCCGTCACCAGTTCGTCGAGCAGCGAAGCGAGCGTGTCATGGCGGGTGGCCGTGTCGTGTGCCGTCACGAGAGCACCTCCGCCGAACGTAGCTCGGTCAGCCACTGGTCCGCCAACGACGCGAAGTCGTCGACCTCCTCCATGGGGTAGTGGCCGATTCCGTCGAGCATCGTGTAGCGCGCGTAGCCCGGTCGCGCCGAATTGATCAGCGCTGCCAGCTTCTCGACCGCACCGGTCTGGATCCAGGGGTCCTGCTCTCCGGCGACGACGTGGAGCGGGCACGTGGTGTGGGCCAGACGGTTTCGGACGTCATGCATTCCCCAGGCGATGAGATCCGACGACGAAATCTCCGGGTCTTCACGCTTGTGCATCGTGGCGATCAGCTGGGCTGCCTCCGCGGGCACGGAGTGTCCCACCGAGGCCAAGGTGCCGAGGTAGGTGCGGTCACCGCGACTCGGACCGGCGACATCCTCTAGTTCGCGCCGCAGTCCGCCGACGTTGACCCGTCCGGGCCCCGCCTCGGCTGCCATCGCGATCGCGCCGGCCAGTGGGCGCTCGGGGCGCGTCGCCAACTCGAGAGTCAGCTTCCCGCCGATCGAGCAGCCTATGACATAAGGCCGCTCGACTCCGAGCAGGTCGAGCACTTTCCACAGCCAGTTCCCATAGACGACGAGATCGGTGACGGGTCCGCCGACCGCAGGCTCGGAGCGGCCGTGACCGGGAAGGTCGGGCACGATCACCCGATAACCCCTCCTCGACAGTGCCGATGCCACGTGCCGCCATTGCACCCCGCTCTGTCCCGCGGTGTGCAGGCACAGCACCGTGGGTGTGCCGTCCGTGGACGTGTCGGGTGTGACGATCTCGACGAACCCGAGAGCTCCATCGATGTTCAGGTAGCGGGCCTCGATCATGAGCGGGCCTCCATTCCCCCGGCGAGTGGCGAAGCGTCGTTCTGCGCGCGTCGTCGGTCATTCGCGGCGGCTCGGGCGTGGATGACGAGGATGTCGAGTGGTTTGGTGAGACGCAGGTATTCGTAACCGTCTCCCGCTGAGGAGAATTCACCTCGGATTGCACGCCGCATGAAGTCGTGATGTTCACCGAACACCAAGTCCACCCATGTCGACGCCGGCGCGCGAAGCGTGAACGTCGCACCCCCGGGAACTCGCCGACTGATGTCGATGATGCGTCCACGGTAGATCCTCAGATGCACCTCACGGCTGTGCCCTGAACCGTCGAGGCAACACAGGCCTATCGTCCCGTCCCAGGTGGCCAACGACGAGGTGAAGTTCCGGTCGTCGGCGAGTGCTTCGCGGAGAAGCTCCGCCCACGCGACGGTGCAGAAATCCGTGGCCGGATCAGTTCCGACGGCAGACCCCTCAGGCAGCCGCCAGGTTTCGATTCCTTGCTCCCGAACGTTTCCGTCCTCGTCGATCAACCGCAGATGCCGGTCGACCTCCACCGTGTCCTCGGTCCGCTGAACGCGGGTAATCACCGACTCGGCCCGAACGACGTCGTCGGCCTCTACCGCCGACACGGTGTTCCATTGCAGACCCGTTCGGGCTGCGCTGTCCAGGTTCGATGCGTCGAGCACTCCGGCGACCACGACTCCCGTGAGTGACGCACCCGATCCGGGGAAGGTAGCGCCCGACGCGGCAATGACGTCGGACACCCGGCGCTCGGCGCTGACGGCCCGATCGCCGACAGCCAGGCGCTGCTGTTGCGTGAGGACACTCATTCCGACACTCTCCCCAGTAACTCGTCCGAGATGATCCGCATTTGAATCTCACTGGTACCTTCGAAGATCTTCGTCAATCGGGCGTCGCGCCAATGTCTTTCCACTTGGAAGTCGGTGGTGTAACCCGCGCCCCCATGGATCTGCACGGCCTCACTGGTGACGCGTTCGGCCATCTCGGTCGCGACGAGTTTGCACATCGACGCTTCGAGAGAGCACCTGCGTCCGGTGTCGATATCGGTGGCCACCGAGTACATGAGCTGGCGGGCAGCTTCGATGTCGGCCGCCATCGTCGCGACCTTGAAGCGCAGATGCTGAAAATCTGCCAGTTCGTGACCGAACTGACGACGGGTGTGGAGGTAGGCGATCGAGTCCTCGAGCGCGGCCCGGGCGAGGCCGATGGCCCGCGCAGCAGTGTGCGCACGACCCACCTCCAGACCACTCACTGCCAGGTAGAACCCCTTGCCTTCCTCACCCAGCATCGCGCTGGCCGGCACCCGGTAGTTGTCGAACGACAACTCCCACGTGTTCCAGCCGAAATAGCCGATCTTGCGAATCTTGGTACCGCTGATGCCCTGAGGGAACTCGCCGCGCTCCTTCTCGATGAGAAACGCGCTGATGCCGCGGTGCGGCTTGGCCGGATCCTTCTGCGGGTCCGTCCGGGCGAAGAGAACGAGGTAGTCGGCCTCGTCGGCATAGGTGCACCACATCTTGGTGCCGCTCACCACCCAGTCGTCGCCGTCCCGGACCGCGCGGCACGAGATGTTGGCGACGTCGGAACCGGCCTCCGCCTCGGACAACGCGTAAGCACCCAGGTACTCACCGCGCGCCACCTTGGGCAGCAGATCGGCTTCCTGCTCGGGCGTGAAGCCGCCCCCCATCCCGTTACCACGCGCCAGAAGTCCCGACACGCTCATCCACGCACGGGAGAGTTCCTCGGCCACAAGGCAGTACTCGAATACACCGAGACCGAGACCGCCGTGCTCCTCGGGGATCATGATGCCGAAGAACCCGACGTCCGCCATGGCCTTCTTGAGGGTGTCGGGGATGGTCCCCTGGACCGGATCGAGTTCGTTGGCGACGGGCAGCACCTGGCTCATCGCGAAGTCGCGTGCCAGGTCACGGATCGCCAGTCGGTCCTCGGTGAGATATCGCGGCGAATCGGTTCGCGGCTGTGACGGCCGGTGAGTCATGGACACTCCTCATCCATTCGAGATTCGGTGCGCGAGACGGGGGAACTCAGGTTCCACACCCGAATCACATTAACGCTTGTTCACCCAGTACAGCACGGGTGCGCCGCCGGCGTCAACGGTGACCTCGGACAGCGCCGACTCAGGGTGCGCGGTATCCCACGAGGTTGAGCGCATAGACGCCGTACGAATCGGCAACCGCTTGCGCCGAGAGAGGGCCCTCGGTCCGGTACCAGAGAGCGATGCCGGCGCACATGGTCAAGACCGCGGTGACAGCCTGGTGAACGTGGGGAACAGCGAAGTCTCCGCTGTTCACACCCTCTTCCGCAATGGTGACGAAGAGATGTTCCTGCGCGTCCCGGGACCCCACCACCCGCTTGCGATCGACTTCTTCGAGGTACCGCAATTCCGTGTTGGCGACCAGGCAGGCGCGCTGGTGTCGCGCGGTGTACAGCGAGTGCGCCACCACGGCAGCACGCCACCGGTCCGCCGGCGCAGGGCCCACTTTCCGCAGGGCGTTCCGGGTAGCGGTGAACTGCTCGTCACTGGCGGAACGCAGAATGTCGACGAGCAGCTCGGCCTTGTTCTCGAAGTGGTTGTACACGTTCGCCGCACTACAACCGGCATTTTTCGCGATGTTCCGCATCGTCGCCGCGTGAAACCCCGAGAAGTAGAACTCGTCGAGCGCAGTGTCCAGAATGCGCTGCCGAACGGTCGGCTGAGCGGCGACGATTGACCGAGTGTTCATCCCTCGGAGGGTAGAGCGACCAGGACGGATGGGCAACAACCGTCGTCTTGACTACCCTCCCAGCCTCGATTATGGTCCCCATCACATGAACGGCCGTTAATGACCGTGTCTTCTCACCCGCTCTGCACCGTGGAGGTACGCCGCCTTGAGCACCCTCGAAGAACGAATCCGCCGACTGGAAGACCTCGAGTCCATCCGGACACTCGACGCGCAGTACTGCCGTCTGCTCGACGACGGCGACTGGGACGCTCTGATGGACTTGTTCACCGACGACGGAGAGTTCGACGGCTTGTCGAACCCCCGCGGTAAGGCCGAGATGAAGGAGTTTTTCTCCGGGCTCGCCGCCGGTGGCCTCACTGCGTTCTGGCACTTCATCACCAACCTCGAGATCGACCTCGACGGTGACCGCGCGACCGTGCGCTCGTTTCTGTGGCAACCGTGCGTGTCGGGTGGCACGTCGTCGATCGCGGCGGGCCGATACACCGACGAGGTGGTCCGTGTCGGCGACCGCTGGCTGTACCGTCGCAAGCAGGTCCGCTTCCACTACTTCGGGCCGCTGACCGACGGCTGGGACGAGAACCGGTTCGCGCTCGACTCCGCGCGCCGTGCGGCGGTGCACGCATGACCACCGACGCCTCCCTCACCGAATCCGGCGCCGCGATCTGGTCACCGATCCTCGCGTTGCCGGAGTTCGTCGAACTCCGACGACGCCGCCGCACCGTGACGGCAAGCCTCGGTGCCGTCGCGGTCGGATTGTTCACCAGCTTCCTCGTCGGGTTCGCCTTCTTCCCCGAAGTGCTCGGCAGGACTGCACTATTGGGCATACCGCTCTCACTGTGGGTGGTGTTCTCCCAGTTCGCCGGCACCTGGCTTCTGGTGTACGCCTACTTCCGGCTATCCCGGACCTACATTCAGCCGGCCGCCGATGCGGCCGTTCTGGCCATCGAACTACGCCATCAGGAGCGTGCCGCATGACGGGCGAAGCCGATTACCTTGCCATTGCCATTTGCTCTGCGGTCATCTCCCTGACCCTCTGGGTCACCTTTGCCGCGTCCCGGCGCAGTCGCAGCGCCACCGGCTTCTTTGCGGCCGGTCGCTCGATCACCGGCTGGCAGAACGGTTTCGCGATTGCTGGCGAGTTCATCTCCGCGGGTAGCTTCCTGGGTACCACCGGACTGATCTTCTACAAGGGCGTCGACGGGGCGGTGATTTTGTGTACCTCCGTCGTCTCCTTCCTGCCGGTGCTGTTCCTCCTCGCCGAGAAGATGCGCAACGTCGGAAAGTACACTCTTGCTGACGTTCTCGTGTTCCGGACAGGTGCCCGGCAGGTCCGGGTGGTGGTCGCGCTCAGCACGATCGTCACCGGCACATTCGTGCTGTTGGCCCAGCTCGTCGCGGCGGGCGTCCTGCTCGAGTCGGTGTCGGGCATTCCCTTCGGGCTGTCCGTCGTCGTCGCCGGAAGTTTGATGGGCATTTATGTGTTTGTCGGCGGCATGCTTGCCACCACCTGGGTTCAGGTGATCAAGTCGTCTATCTTGTCCGTCCTGGCCATCATCGTCTGCTTGGGAATTCTGGCGAAGTTCGGGTTCAGTCTCCCGTCCGTCTTGTCCGACGCCACCGACAACGCCGCCGCAGGAGACGCGATCCTGACGCCCGGACTCATCTTCGGACAGACCGGCGCAATCAATCTCATCTCCTACTCACTGGCCTTCGCCCTCGGCACCGCGGGCATGGCGCACATCCTCATTCGCTTCTTCACGGTCCCGGAGGCCGCGACGGCACGGAAGTCTCTCGGCTGGACTGTCGCGCTGTGCAGCGCCTTCTACCTGATCGTCATCGTGATGGGATTCGGCACCGCTGCACTCCTCGGACCCGACGGAGCAGATCGCGTCGGTGCCGGCGGCAACCTTGCGGCACCCACCCTGGTCACCGAACTCGGCGGTGGCGTCGGCACCGTAGGCGGATCGATCGCCTTGGCCATGGTGGCGGCCGTGGCATTCGCCAGCATCGTCGCCGTGGTCGCCGGTGTGGTGATCTCGGCGGCGGGCACTTTCGCACACGATGTCTGGCCCACCGTCACCCGCACGAAAGCCACCGACACGGAATCCACGGACATCCGCGAAGCGAAGATCGCGCGGTACGCCGCGGTTGCGTTCAGCATCATCGCCATCGGGCTGACCATGGCCATTGGCGACAGCACGAATATCACCTACTTCATGGGAATGGCGTTCATGGTGGCGGGAAGCGCTCACCTGCCCAGCCTGCTCCTCAGTCTCAACTGGCGACGGTTCAACAGCACAGGAGCCGTGTGGGGAATCTCGGTGGGGCTGGCGTCGACCGTGATCAGCCTGATGTTCACAGAGGCGCTCTGGTTGGGTAGCGGACCGGCACCACTCACCATCCAATTGCCCGTCATCATCACAATGCCTCTGGGTTTGGCTGCAGCAGTGATCGGCTCGCTCGTCGCGGAACGGCGGAACGGCATCAAGTCCGACCGAGACGAGAAGTTCGCCGAAATGCTGGTGCGCGCCGAGACCGGCATCGGAGCGGAGCTCGCCGAGGCGCACTGACGGCTTCACCCGTGAGGGCTTCGCCCCTGTGAGTACTTCTTAACCGCCCGATGTTAATAAGTACTCACGGGGCGCGGAGCGCACAACCCGCGACCGGTGACGAGCGGCAGATCCAGTGCGGTGACGAGTCCGGGCTCGGCCTCGACGACGGCGTGCACCGAATTCACCAGTCGCATCGCGGTGACGATCATGCCCGACACGTTGTGGTCACCGTTTTCGCCGTTGTGGTTGAACTCGACGGACATCATGGGCTCACCCGCGATGTCGATGCGATAGCAGCCGTCACCACGGTTCGGCTTCGGCCACTCGGGCATTTGGTCCGGATGCGTTCGCGTGATGTGCTCGAGTGCCACGCGCGGCACGCCGTCGACGGTGCCGATGACCTCGAACCGCACGGCAGCCGTCGTGCCCGCGGGGATGTGACAGGACACGACGTCGAGGTCGTGGTCTGCCGGAATCCGTGCGACCTTCTCCACAAGCGGCTCGTCGAGTGTGATGTCGAGGCCTGCCGCGATCTGGCGGACGACGCTTCCCCACGCCAGCGACAGCACTCCGGGCTGAAACAGCATCGGCGTCTCGTCGAGAGGTTTCCCGAATCCGAAGATGTCCCGCATCACCACGGGCTGGAAGTACGTGGAGTAGTCGGCGATCTCGTAACAGCGGACCTCGTCGATGCGCTGCGACAAACTTGTCATGGCTAGCGGCAGAACGTCATTGGCGAACCCTGGGTCGATGCCGTTGACGTGCAGACTGGCGCCACCCTGCTCGCCGGCACGGCGGATGCGGTCGACGAGTTCGGCCGGGACGACGCCGATCGGATATTGCAGCAGCACCGGACCCGAGGACACGACGTTGACGCCCGCTTCGAGGAAGGAGATCAGCTCCTCGACGGCCTCGAAGATGCGGTCGTCCGTCATCGCGGTATGCACGATGCAATCCGGTTTCAACGCGAGCAGGGCCGCCTTGTCGTCGGTGGCCCTCACCCCGAGTTCACGGTCTAGGCCGGCCAGTTCACCGGCGTCCTTCCCGACCTTGTCCGGATTCGACACCCAGACGCCGACCAGTTCGAGGTCGTCGCGGGCATCGATCCCTGCGATGGCATGTCGCCCGACTGTGCCGGTGGACCATTCGACGACGCGGTAGCTCATGGCTTCTCTCCGAGTTTCAGATCAGGAAGGCCGAGGTCGAGGTTCGGCTGGTCGAGGCCTCCGTCGACCTCGAGTATCTTGCCGGTGATGTACGAACCCGCCTTCGAGGACAGGTAGAGCACGGCCGCCGCGATGTCTTCGGGGTCGCCGATCCGGCCGAGCGGGGTGACACTTTCCATCGACGCTTTCACCGCCTCGTCGGAGGCGACGAATTCAAGCGCGGACGTCAACACCGACCCCACGGCGATCGCATTGACGCGGATGTTCGGGCTCAGATCGCGGGCCGCCAGCCGGGTGTAGTGCGCCAGTGCGGCTTTCGCGGTTCCGTAGGCCAGATAGCCGCGGCCGGACAGCCTGCCCATCACCGACGAAATGTTCACCACCGACCCGCCGTCGTGCGCGAGCATGTGCGGTACCGCTGCCCGCACCAGTGCATGCGCGGTGCTCACATTGAAATGGAATGCCTCCTCGAGATAGTCCGAGTCGGTGTCGAGGAGGGCGTTGGGGATGGTGCCGCCGACGTTGTTGACGACGATGTCGAGCCTTCCGAACTCTTCCTGCGCGGCGTCCGCGAGCGCGGCGACGGCGTGCAGATCCATGAGATCGGCGGGCACGACCAACGCGCGTCGCCCGGCCTCCTCGATTTGCGCCGCCACCTTCTGCAGCTGATCGGCATGGCGGGCGGAGATGACGACGTGTGCGCCCGCCTCCGCAAGCCCCACCGCGGTGGCCGCGCCGATGCCGCGGCCGGCGCCCGTGACGACGGCGACCCGGCCGTCCACTCTGAACCGATCGAGGATCATGGCGGCTCCTGTTGTCGTTCCCCCTCCGGCGAATGTAACAGGTTCTAGTTTGCGAGTGCAGTCGTTTCCCGGCAGAAGTACTTCACCAGCGGTAGCCGAGCACTCCGAGAATGAACTCGAGCCAGTCCGGAAGTTCGATTCACCCGCTGCCCGATGTCCGCCGATACGGGATACGGCTGAGGTTGGCGACGAGCCAAAGCACCCAATCGTGTCCACGAGCAACCGGACGACCGGACGTGGCGGCGGGTTCGAGGAGTCGACGGGGTTTCGTCAGTTTCGATTGTCGACAATTCGCTCGACTGCCTCGCGCAGCGGTGGTAATCAATACTGACAATGCCTTCGACAATCGACTGATTTACGCGGAAGTACTCGTGGATCGCGATGTTCCGAAATCCGCGATCTTGTGCCACTCGATCTCCGGCGCCTTCATCTTCGTTTCTGGATCGAGTCGATTGGCGGCCTCCCCAATAATCTCGAGCTGGCGCACGATGGCGTCGTGCGCCATGTCGCGGTCGTCACCCGACAGCTTCGGGTAGTACCGCATCACTGCGTCGATGGCGCCGAGGATGTCCTGACGTCGATCTCGATCTGACCTGCTCACACGTCGACCGTGTCGGCCCGCGCAGTATCGGAAACCGCGCCCTTTGCGACTCCACGCGCAACGACGTCCACCTTGATGCCAAGTAAATGAGTCAGCTCGTCTGCCAGCCCCAACATCGAAACGACCTGCTCGTAGTCCGGGGCATCGATACTCACCATCAAGTCGATGTCGCTGTCAGCACCTGCGTCACCTCGCGCTACGGACCCGAACAACTTGACGTCGAATGCACCGTACTTCGCGAGGACTCGCCGCACCTCCTCGCGATGGTCAGTCAGGACCGCTCGCAGCCGCTCACTGTCTGGAGTCGGTGCAGCCATGTCGAGGTCCTTCCGCTGCCGGCGCTTGCCTCCACCGCACCTTTCATCCGCGCGAGGAACACGAACCACATCACTCGCCGCCCTCCTGGGTCTCGACATATCACAGCATCCCGAGCGCCCACTTCACCTCAGCAGCACGAGGATTCACGTGGAGCGGCTCCGCCGCCTGTGAGTACTTACAAACCGCCCGCGGTTAATAAGTACTCACAGCTCGAGCGGGGTACCCACATAGTTCTCGGCGATGAGGGTGCGTCCGGCGACGGATCGGGTGACCATGTCGAGTTCGGCGATCTGCCGCTTGTGGCCGAATCCGGTGTCGTCGGGGAGCCGGTGCAGCATCGAGGACATCCACCAGGAGAAGTGCTGGGTGCGCCAGACGCGCGGCATCACCATGTCGGTGTAGCTGTCGAGCCCGGCCCGACCGCGGGTGGTGAAGTACTCGGACATCGCCTTGGACAGGAAGTAGACGTCGGCGATCGCGAGGTTCATGCCCTTCGCGCCGGTGGGCGGCACGGTGTGGGCGGCGTCGCCGGCCAGGAAGAGGTTGCCGTGCTGCATGGGCTCGCACACGAAGCTGCGGAACTGCAGGATCGATTTCTGAAAGATCTTGCCGTCCTTGATTTCTGCGCCCTCGCCGTCGACGCGGGCGTGCAGTTCGGACCAAATACGGTCGTCGGACCAGTTGTCCACCGAATCGTCGGGGTCGACCTGCAGGTAGTGCCGCTGCACCTGCGGGGTGCGGGTGCTGATCAGCGCGAAGCCGCGCGGGTGGTTGGCGTAGATCAGCTCTTCCGACGACGGCGGGGCCTCGGCGAGGATGCCGAACCAGGCGAACGGGTACTGACGGAAGTGGTCCGTCCGCACGGTGGCCGCAGGGATCAGGGCGCGGGTGCTGGTCCGCGACCCGTCGCATCCGCCGACGAGGGCGCATGTGAGGGTCTGTTCGTTGCCGTCGGTGTCGCGATAGGTGATCTTGGGGGATTCGGACGTGTGGTCGTGCACGTGCACGTCCGATACGCCGAAGCGGAGGTCACCGCCGTCCGCGAGCCTGCGGGCGATGAGGTCCTTCAGCACCTCATGCTGCGGGTACACCGTGACCGCGCGGCCGCCGGTGAGTTCGTCGAACGCGATGCGGTGCCCCTTGCCGCCGAACCGCAGTTCGATGCCCTGATGGGTGTGCCCCTCACGCTTGATGCGGTCGCCGAGCCCGGTGTCGACCATCAGATCCACCGTGTTCTGCTCGAGCACACCGGCGCGGATCGTGCCCTCGACCTCCTCGCGGGTGCGGGTTTCGAGTACCACCGACTCGATGCCCTGCAGGTGCAGAAGGTGGGACAGCATCAGTCCTGCGGGGCCTCCGCCGACGATCCCGACCTGTGTGTTCATGCGCAGACTCCTCGCGTAGTTCGTGACACCAGTCACTGTTGCGCCCGAACTGCACTCCCGACACCCCCACTTTCACTGAGTGAAAGACGACTAGGCGACGCCGCGGGAAATGCCCCGTGCCGCCGCCCGCACGGCAGGAATCAGCGGTGCCGGATCCTTCTCCGCAGGCACCACGACCGAGACGGCGGCCACGACCTCGCCCGTCGACCGCGACACCGGCGCAGCCACGGCCAGTGTCCCGACATTGAGATGTTCACGGCAGGTGACCCATCCGGTTCGGCGAATGTCGTCGAGGGTGCTCCGAAGCCGGTGTTCGGTGGTGATGGTCGCCGGGGTGAAGCGCTCGAGGCCGGCTGCGAGCACGGCGTCGAGCAGCTCGCCGCCGCCGAACGCCAGCAGAACCAGACCACCACTCGACGCGTGCAGCGGCAGCCGTCCCCCGGCACGCCCGACCACGGTCACGGCACCCCGCGCGGACAGTCGCTCGATGTACAGCGCTTCGAGTCCCTCCCGGACCACCAGCTGGACGTTTTCGCGGGTGGCCTCGTAGAGGTCCTCGAGATACGGCAGCGCCACCTGCCGCAGTCCGTGGGCGCGCGGCGCGAGAGCCCCCAATTCCCACAGCTGGACCCCGATTTCGTAGGTTCCGTCGTCGGCCCGCTCAAGCGCGCCGTGTTCCACCAACTGCCGGCACAGCCGATGCACGGTGGGCAGGGGTAGACCGGTACGCCTGCTCAACTCCGACTGGGACAGACGCGGCCGTTCCGACGTGAACGCACCGAGAACGAGAAATGCCCGGCCCAACATGCTGCGTTCGTCGGCTCCGGCCATGCCGCCAGTATTCCGCGTGTGGTGCGGCGCACCGACGCCGTTTGACACGGATATATGACTCACCCCACAATCGGTGCGCAATATGAACTTGTGTTCAACTAACGAACACTGCTGAAGCCGAGGATCTGATGACCACTTCCGAAAGGAGCGCGATGCGCTCCTCCACTGCCCTCTGGGTCGCACCCCTCTGCTGGGTGGCGGTGTTACTCGACGGGTTCGATCTCGTGGTGCTCGGCGCCGTGATCCCCTCGCTGCGGGACGACGCCGACTGGAGTCTGTCTACAGGCACGATCACGTTCATCTCGACGTTCGGCCTGGTAGGCATGACGATCGGGGCGCTCGTCATCGGCACACTCACCGACGTGATCGGCCGCAGGCGCGCGCTGCTGTACGCGGTCGCGGCCTTCTCGCTCTTGACGCTGCTGTGCGCGGTAGCGCCCAACCCGTTCTTCTTCGGACTGTTCCGGTTCCTCGCCGGCGTGGGCCTCGGTGGCGCACTCCCGACGGCGCTTGCTCTGGTCAACGAATTCTCGAAGAAGCAAGGCGGCGGTTCGGCATCAACCCTGCTGATGACTGGGTATCACGTGGGTGCGGTCGCGACGGCCGCGCTGGCCATCGTGCTGATCGAGCCGTTCGGCTGGCGGT
Source organism: Rhodococcus sp. MSC1_016 (assembly GCF_023667485.2). NCBI lineage: Bacteria > Bacillati > Actinomycetota > Actinomycetes > Mycobacteriales > Nocardiaceae > Rhodococcus > Rhodococcus sp. MSC1_016. Next base: position 6,179,136 of record NZ_JAMOZI020000001.1, on the reverse strand, counting down.
CGATGTTCGTTGCAGGTGCGCTGCCCGCGATCGTGCTGATTCCCCTGATGTTGCGTTACCTCCCCGAATCGCCGTCGTACCTCCTCGCGCAGGGCAAGCGTTCCGAGGCCGAGGCCATCGCGAAGCAGTACGGACTGGAACTGGAACCCGCGCCGGCCGCTGACGCACCCGTCGCGTCCGCCACCAATCCGGTGCGCGCCCTGTTCTCACCTCCCTTCCTGCGCAACAGCATCGCTATCTGGGTCACGTCCTTCATGGGACTTCTGCTTGTCTACGGACTCAACACCTGGTTGCCGACCATCATGCGCGAAGCCGGATACAACCTCGGGGCCTCGCTCACCTTCCTGCTCATCCTCAATGCCGGCGCGGTGGTCGGACTTCTGATCGCGGGCGGCGTGGCGAACAGGATCGGCCCGCGTCCTGCGGCGATCATCTGGTTCGCCGGCGCCGCGGTGTTCCTGGCGCTGCTCAGTGTCAAGGTGTCCTTCGGGATTTACGTGCTGGTGTTTCTCGCCGGGTGCTTCGTGTTCAGTGCGCAGGTGCTGGTCTACGCATTCACGTCGGCCAACCATCCGCCGCAGATCCGTGCGACCGCGCTGGGCTGGTCTGCAGGCGTGGGCCGCGTCGGCGCGATCTGCGGGCCCATCCTCGGTGGGGTGATGCTCGGAGCCGGTTACGCCGTCCCGTGGGGCTTCTATGCGTTTGCCCTGGTGGGGCTGCTCGGTGCGATTGCTGTGGCCACGACTCGGACCGTCCGCTGAGATTCGTGGCCGCCGGGCGATGAGTTTCGGGCATGTGCGTGGTCCATATCGGTGAGGATTGATCGAGAACACCCGAGAGGACTACGCCATGAAACCCATCACCCCTTGCCTCTGGTTCGACGACCGCGGTGAAGAGGCAGCAAAGTTCTACACCTCCCTCTTCCCGGACTCACGAATCACCGACGTGACCTATTACGCGCCCGGCACACCCGGCCCCGAGGGCAAGGTGATGACGGTGTCCTTCGACATCAACGGGCAGCCGTTCACCGCACTCAACGGCGGCCCGCAATTCACGTTCAGCGAAGCCATCTCGTTCGAAGTGCGGTGTAAGGATCAGGACGAGGTAGACCGATACTGGGCGGCTTTCACGTCAGACGGTGGCGAGGAGAGCCAGTGCGGGTGGGTGAAGGACCGCTTCGGAGTCTCCTGGCAGGTGGTCCCCGAACGCCTGTACGAGTTGATGAGCGACCCCGACACCGCCGCGGCCCAGCGCGCAGTCCAGGCGATGCTCCAGATGCGCAAGTTGGACATCGCCGCACTCGAGAAGGCGTTCGCGCAGCCGTGAGCTCGGGCGAGGAGGGGTGACGAGAAGGGGATGACACCGTGACCACACAGCGCAAGACACACATCACCGGGGTGCATACGGTGGCCGTGCCTGTCACCGATCAGGACAGGGCCCTCGAATTCTACGTCAGCACACTCGGTTTCGAACGCCGCATGGATGCCGAGTTCGGCGAGGGACAGCGCTGGGTCGAGGTGGCACCCCCGGGATCAGTCACGTCCATTGCCCTGGTTCCGGAACGTGAGGGCGCACCGGCCGGCGTCGAGACCGGCATTCGGCTGTCCACTGCGGACGCCGACGCCGATCATGCGACTCTCGCGGCGCACGGTGTCGATGTGGACGCGGAGGTCACGCGCCTCGGCGACTACGTACCGCCCATGTTCTATTTCCGAGATCCCGACGGCAACCGGCTCGTACTCGTCGAATTGCCACGAGAGAGCTAGGCGGATACAGAGAGCTAGGCCGACACAGAAAACTAAGCAGATACAGAGAACTTCCCGGACACAGTGGCATCCGTCGGCACCTGAAGAGACCCGGCCGTCAACGTCAGCGTGCGACCGGCGCGCTCGGCATCGAGCAGTTCGTGGGTGGCCACGACGACGATGGCACCTCGTGCGGCTTCTTCGTCGATCACGTCGTTGATCACGGCGCGGGCCTGCGCATCGAGTCCGGTGGTCGGCTCGTCGAGGAGCAGTAGGTCACCGCGTTGCACGAGCGCCTGAGCGAGCAACGCGCGTTGCCGTTGACCGCCCGACAGCGTACCTACTTGCCGCGCAGCGATATCCGTGATGCCGAGCCTCGTCAACGCGGCCTCCACAGCTTGGCGGTCGTCGGGGGTGAGGCGGCGAAACAGTCCGCGGCGCTGCCACGCGCCCATGCCGACGAGCTCGCGCACCGTGAGGGGCAGGTTGTCCCCGACCGCCGTGCGTTGTGGCACGTAGGCGACGCGCCGCCCGCGGAGTCCGTCGATGCTTCCGGACGTGGGGCGCAGGATGCCGGCCAGTGCGTGGAGCAGCGTCGACTTGCCGGACCCGTTGTGCCCCATGAGCGCGGTCACCGTCCGCTCGGTGAACGATGCGCTGACACGGCTCAGCGCCATGGCGGTCCCGTATCGCACGGTGAGTTCGCTTACGACAATCATTATCGCTTAGGTTAGCACCATGCAGTGGCTACTCGATCCGTTCATGGTGTCTTTCGTTCGCCGGGCGTTGTTCGCCGGAATGCTGGTCTCCGTTCTGTGCGGGTTGGTGGGCACCTGGGTGGTGGTACGCGGAATGGCGTTCATGAGTGAAGCCATCTCCCACGGGATGTTGCCCGGCGTGGCGGTCGCGTACCTCGCGAGCGCCAACCTCGTCCTCGGCGCAGCCGCGAGCGCGGTGGTGATGATTCTCGGCGTTTCGTGGGTGTCGAAGAATTCCCGGCTGTCCGAGGACACGGGCATCGGTCTGCTGTTCGTCGGAATGCTCGCACTCGGTGTGGTCATCGTCTCGCGGGCACGATCGTTCGCGGTCGATCTCACGGCGTTCCTGTTCGGGGATGTGCTGTCGGCAACGTGGAACGATCTGATCTGGCTGACCGCAGCCGTTGTCGTCGCAGCCCTGATCTCCGTGGTGGCCTATCGGCCGTTCGTTGCTCTGGTCTTCGACGAACGCAAAGCACACACACTGGGACTGCGCCCGCGGTTGGCGCACCTGGCGCTGCTCGCCCTGGTGGTCCTCGCCGTCGTAGCGTCGTTCCGCATCGTCGGAACATTGCTCGTCTTCGGACTCCTGGTTGCGCCGTCCGCCACCGCGGCACTCTTCGGCCGCTCGCTTGTCGCAACCATGAGCCTGGCCGTGTTGCTCGGATGGTCGGCCACAGCCCTCGGACTGATCGTGTCATGGAACGCCGACACCGCCGCGGGCTCCACCATTGCCGGACTGGCCGTGCTGCAATTCTTCGTCGCCGTACTCATTCGAACTGCAGTGATGCGCCTTCGTGCACCGAGTTCGCCCGCGCCTGTGCCGATTGGCTAGCCTATCGGCAATGATTATCATTAGTAATAGATGGAGTGCATAGTGCAGAACACGACACTGGTGCGCGCAGCGATCGCCACGTCGATCGCCGCGCTGATATCGACCGGGTGCGGCTCGGACGCGACGGGCGAGACCGCGCCCACCGGCCAGAGCAGGCCGGGCAGCGACCTCGCGGCCGAAGCAGGAGCCACCGAGGTAGAGGGACCCGAGCCACGACTGGTCGTCGCAGACGCGCTGTCCGGCCGTGTCGACGTCCTCGATCTCACGACCGCCGATAAGGTCCATTCCTTCCAATTCGACCATCCGACGGTCCTCACCACAGTCAAGGACCGCTACGCGTTCGCAGTCGATGCATCGGGCGGCACCGTGCATGTGGTCGACGCCGGATCATGGACCATCGACCACGGCGACCACAACCACTCCTACACCAAGGCGCCCATGGAGATCGGCAAGCTGACCGGCGAACAGCCGGGAGCCGTCGTGATCGGTGACGACAAGGTCGCCACATTTTTCGATGCCGACGGCCGCGCCGACGTGATCGACTTCGCGCAGCTGCGCAAGGACAGCGCCGAGGTCGGCGAGGTCGTGCCGTCCGCATCTGCGCACACCGGAATGGTGATACCCGTCGCCGATCGCTACCTCGTATCCCGATCGGGCACCGGCGCAGGGGCTTTCGCACCGGCTTCGTTCGAGCTCCGCAACGCGGACGGCCGGGTGGAGACGGCATTCGATGTCGCGTGCCCGGCGGCGAACGGACACGCCGTCTTCGACTCCTACGCGCTCGCGGCGTGCGACGACGGAGTCTTCCTCGCACGCGTCACCGGCGGACAGTGGACGGCGGAGAAGATTCCGTACCCGGAAGGCATCGGACCGAGCAACCGCCCCACCGCGTTCCGGGGGACCGACGAAACCCCCCTCCTGGCCGCGACAGCGGGATCAACTACCGCCAATGACGGTGTGCTGCTGCTTGATCCACTGACCTGCCACTGGAACCGCGTTCGGACGCCGGCCGCGGCGCTCGACGTGCACCTGTCCGGCGACGGCCGCTCGCTCTTCGCCGTCCTCGCCGACGGCACCTTCCGGGTGTTCGACGCAGCGTCCGGGGCGGAGACGGCATCCGCCCCGGCCTTGACCGGCGACAAGCTGCACGAGTCCGCAGCGATCACCGTCGGCGGCAATCGCGCCTACGTCACCGACCCGGAAGCGAAAGCCGTGATAGAGATCGACTATCGAGACAACGCACGAATAGCACGCAGGCTTGATGTCGGAATTTCCGCCTCCTCGGTCAGCGTCGTGGGTTCATGACCGCGAGCTTGCGGCGCCTGGTGCCGCTCGGCCTTCTGCTCGCGCTCGCCGCCTCGGCCGTCACCGCGTGTACCTCCTCCGCCTCCGATGGCCCGTTGGTGGTGGTGACGACAAACATTCTGGGTGACGTGGTGGAGAACGTCGTCGGGGATCAGGCCGACGTCATGGTGCTGATGCCGAGGAATGCCGACCCGCACTCGTTCGAGATCTCGGCGCCGGAAGCCGCACGGGTGGAGAGCGCCGATCTCGTCGTATCCAACGGACTCGGACTCGAAGAGGGACTGGGAAGCACCGTCGAAGCTGCCCGGGCCGAGTCGATCCCGATTCTCGAGGTCGGTGAGCGTGTGCGGCCCATCGCATACGGCACCGGGCAGTCCTCGGGCTTACTGGACCCACATATCTGGACCGATCCGGACCGCATGCGCGAAGCTGTCGCCCTTGTTCGCGACGCGGTCATCGAGCACGTGACCGGTGTGGACGCACAGGTGATTCGAGATCGATCCGATGACTACTCGGGTCAACTCGAGGAGCTGACCGAGCGGATGACGTCTCGGTTCGCAGGCATTCCGGAAGAGCGCCGCACACTGGTCACCAACCATCATGTATTCGGCTATCTCGCAGAGCGATTCGATTTCGAGGTGGTCGGCGCGGTCATTCCGAGTGGGACCACGCTGGCGTCACCCAGCGCTTCCGACCTGTCGCAACTCGCCGCCACCATCACTTCCGCGAAGGCACCGGCAATCTTCGTGGATTCGTCACAACCGAATCGGCTCGCCGAAGTGCTGGCTTCGGAGGCGAGGTTGCCCGTCGCCGTCGTTTCCCTGTTCACCGAGTCACTCGGGGACGCGGGGTCGGACGCCGGGACCTACATACAGATGATGGACTCCAATTCCCTCACGATCAGCCGGAGCCTGGCGTCGTGACACATCGCCACATGCACATTCATGGCTTTGACAATCATTTGCGATAAGGAGTACTTCTCATGGGTGACCCTTTTGCGTAAATCTCCCCTGCCCGCGGCCGTTGTTGCTCTAGGACTCTCGGCTGCGCTCTTGACTTCCTGCTCTTCCGACTCGGCAGACGCTGCCACCGACAACGCAACGCGCACCGATTCGGCGACGCCCCGCCTCGCGTTGAGCTACGACGGAGGTGTTCTCGTGCTCGACGCGAAGACACTCGATGTCGTCGGAACCGCCGAGATGGACGGGTTCAACCGCCTCAACCCGGCGGGTGACGGCCGGCATGTACTGATCAGCACGGGCAGCAGTTTCACCGCGTTCGACACCGGAACCTGGACAGACGGCGACAGCCATTTCGTCAGTGATCCGGCTGTCACGGACATCTCGTTCGACGCGACGACGCCTGGGCACGTGGTCCGGCACGACGGCAAAACGGTGCTGTTCGACGACGGCACCGGCCTGGTGCGCGTCTTCGACCCGGCAAAGCTCGCCGATGGTCTGCCCGAGACCACCGACTACACGACACCGGAAGCGCACCATGGTGTGGCGGTGGAACTGTCGGACGGCAGCATGCTCACCACGGTGGGCAACGAAGACGAGCGGACCGGCATCGTCGTACTCGACCGCGACCGCAAGGAGATCGCGCGCAACGAGGAGTGCCCCGGTGTACACGGCGAAGCCGTGGCGGCGGACGAAACCGTGGTTGTCGGTTGCCAGAACGGCCTGCTGATCTACCGTGACGGCGTCATCACCAAGGTGACCAGTCCCGATCCGTACGGACGCATCGGCAACCAGGCCGGGGACGAGAATTCCCCGATCATCCTGGGCGACTACAAGACCGACCCGGACGCCGAGCTCGAGCGTCCTCAGCGGATCAGCCTGACCGACACCACCACCGGACAGCTGACCCTCGTCGACCTCGGCACCAGCTACACGTTCCGTTCCCTCGGCCGCGGTGTGCACGGTGAAGCGCTCGTCCTGGGTACCGACGGTGCACTGCACGTGATCGATCCCGCGTCCAAGACGGTGACCCGTACGGTGCCGCTGATCGACCCCTGGACCGAGCCGGAGCAGTGGCAGTCGCCCCGGCCCGCCCTGTTCGTGCAGGATGGCACGGCCTACGTGACCGATCCGGCGAAGAACAGGATCCACGCGGTCGACCTCGAGTCCTGGACCGTGTCCGATTCGGCAGATCTTCCGCAGACGCCGAACGAGATCACCGGCGTCACCGGCTGACGCAGTGAAGGCGTATCGGATTCGGACCCGCAGGGGGTGGGTCCGAATCCGATACCGTCACGACGCGTCGGTTGTGCCCGCGAGCGGACCGAGTTCCTCGTCGAGGGCTTCCTGCACCACAGCCATCGCCGACAATCCGGCAGGGGCACCGCAGTAGGCGCTGGCGTGAATGACCGCCTCCACGATCTCCGTGCGGGTCAGACCGTTTCGAAGAGCTCCGCGCACATGCCCTTTCAGCTCACCGTGCGCCCGCAGTGCAATCAGCATCCCGAGGTTGAGCAGGCTACGGCTGCGCCGATCCAACCCGGGCCGGTTCCATACAGCACCCCAGACGTGTTCGCTGACGAATTCCTGCAGAGCTTCACTGTCGGTACCGGCAGTGCGGGTGAGTGCCCGCTCGACGAAATCGGCGCCCATCACCTCGCGGCGCACTGCCAGCCCCGCCTCGACTGCCGGACTTCGACCACCACCGGTCGGTTCTTCTTCGGTCATCGGTTCACTCCCGTTCCGGTGCCTCGATCGTCACCATCGTCACTCTACGAACTCCCACCTACCGTGCTTCCAACACCCGAGCTATGTCGGTGTGGCCGGATATAACGGAACCCGACAACACGAGGAAGTGTGGGAGCTGTGATGCCGACCGAGCACGAGGTGCGCACGATGATGCTGGCTCTGCCAGAGGCACACGAGGTGGTGGTTGCCAACTGGGGTGACCAGCCGACCTTCCGGGTGCGCAACAAGATGTTCGGTCTGGTCGGGTACGGCGCGCCCACGGTGTGTCTGAAAGCCACCCTCGAAACCCAGACCGCCCTCGTCCAGGAAGATCCCGAGGTGTTTCTCGTGGCGCCGTTCTTCGGGCGCTGGGGGTGGATCGACGTGGTTCTGGAGGCGGTGACGTCGACCGAACTGGCGGAGCTGGTCGAGGAGGCGTGGCGCCTCACCGCCCCCAAACGCGTCGTCGCCGCGTACGACAAGGAACGGGGTGCTACTCCCCTGTCGTGAATCGCCCGAGCTGATGCCGCAGGGCACTTTCGAGATCGGGGCGCCGGAACCGGTGCTCGCGCGTGAGAAGCCGTCCCGGAACAACTCGCTGATTCGCGAGGGCCAGTTCTCGGGCCCCTTGCTCACCCAGGAGTATTTTGGGTCCGAAGTCGGGCACCGGTAGGAACGCCGGCCGGTGCAGCACCGACGCAAGTACCGCCGTGTACTCCTCGTTGCGCACGGGGTTCGGCGCGACGGCATTCACCGGACCAGTCAAGCGCGTGTCGACGACGGCCCGATGGTAGATGTCCACAAGGTCGTCGAGGTCGATCCACGACAACCATTGCGTACCCGCACCGAGCCGGCCACCGAGGCCCACTTCGAAGAGTGGCCTCTGTAGCCGCAGGACACCACCTTTCGGCGATTGGACGATACCGGTCCGCACGGCCACCACCCGCGCGCCCGCATCGGAGGCGGAAGCGGTCGCACCTTCCCACTCTGCCACCGTGTCGGCGAGGAAGCCGTCACCACGCTCGTCGTCTTCGTGCAGGAGCTCGTCGCCGCGGTCCGGACCGTAGTAGCCGATCGCCGACGCAGTGACGAAGACATTGGGTCCGTCGGGAGTGGAAGCGATCAGCTCAGCCAGTCGCCGAGTGGGTTCGATGCGGCTGTCCCGAACGGCACGGCGGTGGCTGTCGGTGAAGCGGCCCGCAATGGACGCGCCGGCGAGGTGGATCACCGCGTCGACACCCGCAAGGAGATCGGTGGCTGGAGCGGCCGGGTTCCAACGCCGCTCGTCCGGGGTCTGCGGCGTGCGGCGCACCAAGCGGACGACCCGGTGCCCTCCCGTGGCGAGAAACGCGGTGAGAGCCGAACCCACCAAGCCCGAACTACCGGTCACCGCGATCGTGCGGGAACCCGGCGCCAGGGTCGATGCCCACTGGTGGCGGGCCATGTCGTCGGCGACCTGGCGATGCCGGTAGAGGAACGTCGAGGTCAGGAAGCGGCCCGGGACGGCGGTGTCGACGCGGTCGGTCATCCGGGTCTCGTCTTCGGATACGACCTCGAACGTATGCGTGTGCCGCCACGGCACCAGCAGCCGCATCGGGAGCGCCGCCGAATAGTCGACGAACTGCCGCGGCGGGTCGTACCCCGCTGGGTCGTGTCGGGCTGTCCACCGCAGGCCGCCCGGCAAGCGCAGCACCGCCCGCCCCGCCTTCAGGGAATCCGCTTCCTCGTCGAGCGACAGCGGCTGCCACGGCGGCGACAGCCGAGTGAAGGCCCCGGGTCTCGTATGCCACGCGAACAGCTCGTCCCGCGCGGATCGGATCACGCTCGAATGCACGATGCCCATCACTCGACCCTAGCGTTGATCGAGCGAGGCGGCACCCATGACGGGTAGCGTATGGGAATGACACAGTTACGCGTACTGGTCACGGGTGCTACGGGATACATCGGTGGGCGCCTCGCACCCCGACTGTTGGAAGCCGGATATCACGTGCGGGTGCTGGCACGGTCCCCCGAGAAGCTGACCGATGTCCCGTGGGCGTCGGACGTCGACATTGCTCGCGGCGACCTGAGCGATCCCGAATCCCTTTCTGCCGCTTTCGCGGACGTGGACGTCGTCTACTACCTCGTCCATTCCATGGGCGGCCCGGACGAGTTCGAGGAGGCCGAACGTGTCAGCGCGGAGAACGTCGCTCGAGCCGCCCACACCGCCGGGGTAGGACGCATCGTCTATCTGGGCGGGCTCCACCCCGAATCCGCGGACCTGTCTCCGCACCTCCGTTCTCGGACGGAAGTCGGGAAGATCCTCACCGAGTCCGGCGTCCCCACAATGGTTCTGCAGGCCGGGGTTGTCATCGGATCCGGTTCGGCCTCTTTCGAAATGATCCGTCACCTCACCAACAGACTCCCCGTGATGACGACGCCGCGGTGGGTGAACAACAAGATCCAGCCCATCGCCGTCCGCGACGTCCTGCACTACCTCGTCGCGGCAGCGGAGGCCCCGTTACCGCGAAGCCGCGCCTACGACATCGGCGGCCCCGACGTGATCCGGTACGGCGAGATGATGCAAATCTATGCGGAGATCGCCGGACTGCGGCAACGCAGAATTCTCGTCCTGCCCGTGCTCACACCGAAACTCGCCGGTTTGTGGATAGGACTGGTCACCCCCATACCGCGTTCGCTGGGCCGGGCACTGATCGAATCACTGCACAACGATGCCGTCGTCGGCGAGCACGACATCGACGACGTGGTTCCACCACCGGCAGCAGGGCTGACGTCGTACCGTGACGCCGTTCGATTGGCGTTGCGGCGCATCGACAACGGTGAGGTCGAGACCACCTGGGCAAGTGCGTCCCCCGTGGGTGCCCCGTCCGATCCGCTCCCCTCCGACCCCGACTGGGCCGGTGAGGTTGTCTACACCGACAAGCGCAGCAAGGAGTGCGCTGCGGATGCGCACACCCTGTGGAGCGTCGTCGAAAGTATCGGCGGGGAAAACGGATGGTACTCGTTTCCGCTGGCCTGGTCCGTGCGTGGCTGGCTCGATCGGATCGCCGGTGGTGTCGGGCTCACTCGCGGTCGTAGAAATCCGAAGCAGCTCAATACCGGTGATCCACTGGATTTCTGGCGTGTCGAGCATATCGAGCGCGGTTCGCTGCTGCGGCTGCGCGCGGAGATGCGGGCTCCCGGCGGAGCTTGGCTCGAATGGCGTGTCCGCCCCGTCGATCAGGACTCGTCGCGGTTGGAGCAGCGCGCCATCTTTTTCCCGAAAGGACTGGCGGGCCGGCTGTATTGGTACTCCATCCTTCCGTTCCACGGAATCATCTTCCGGGGAATGATGGAGAACATCACCGGCGCCGCCGCCCGCCTGGGTCACACGGTGCAGAGGGGTTGAATGTTGTCTCGACCTCCGGTGGTCGGCGACGTCAGCAGCAGGCAGGAATTGTAACCCCGCGATTCCACCACCTGGCGGATCTGCGTCCAGCCGGAATCGTCGACCGCAGGAGTCCGCGACAGGACGAAACCCGACGTGCGCGCCGGATCGCCGACCAGTGCCCACGAATAGTCGTCGGCGATGTAGGTCACCACATAGTTGGTGGGACCCTCGGGTCCGCTCTGAAACGGTACCGAGGGGAAACTCACGTGCAACTGTGCGTTGGTGACGGGATCGTTGACGCGCGCGTTCCCTTCGATGCCGCTCGTTCCTCCCGCCCACGTCGTGCAGGAGTTGGACACACTCACATTCGCGGAATCGCGCACTCCGTAGGTGGCTCTCGTGTCGCGCGCGCAATCGAGGTTGAACGGTTGCGGTACCGCGGCCAGTTGGTACCAGGTACCGGCATACCGCTCCACGTCGAGGCCGGCGACAGGGGCCAGCGCCCCAGGGAACTCCGCCTGCCCCATCGGTTCTGCCTGCGCCGGACCCGCTGCAAGCAACACAGCGGCGGCGGCGGTCGCAAGTCCGACGGCACATCCACGCATTGTCGAAACGCCCATGTCGAGCCCTCTTCCGGTGATCGAGTTCGCGGTGACACGCACACCCCGAAGAGAGGGCTGCGCGGCACCCTTGCGGAAGGAATTCGACGCCGCCTCGCCACCGGATGGGTTGGATACCGAAATAAAAAGCGGACCCATCCGCTTCGCGAACCGCTCCGAATGGCTGTCGATGGTGCGCAACCGCACCCACATCGGAGAGAGGCAATTTCCATGAACATCACCACACGGGTACTGGCAGTCGCAGCGAGCACGTCCTTGGTGTTGCTGGGTGCAGCATGCTCCTCGGACGACAGTGACTCGTCGAGCACTGCCGGCGCCGCAGACACCATGACTTCCGAGTCGAACTCCGGCTCCGGAGCCACTACTTCTTCCGCGATGGCCGACCCGGCCGCCAACCTGGTGGGCCCCGGTTGCGCCGAGTACGCCAAGACCGTGCCCGAGGGCGCAGGGTCGGTCAACGGAATGGCGCAGGATCCGGTGGCCACCGCCGCTTCGAACAATCCCATGCTCACCACGCTCACCGCGGCGGTCTCGGGACAACTCAATCCGCAGGTCAACCTGGTGGACACCCTCAACAGTGGACAGTTCACCGTCTTCGCGCCTGTGGATGCCGCATTCGCCAAAGTTGATCCCGCCACCATCGAAACGCTGAAGACCGATTCTGCTCTGCTCACCAAGGTGCTCACCTACCACGTGGTGCCCGGGCAGATCGCACCGAACGACATCGATGGCGAGCACGCCACCGTCGAGGGCGGTTCCGTCACCGTCACCGGTTCGGGTGACGACCTGAAGGTCAATGACGCCGGCGTGATCTGCGGTGGCGTGCAGACCGCCAACGCGACGGTGTACCTGATCGACTCCGTCCTGATGCCGCAGTAATTCCCGGCTCACCCATCACACACAGATCCCGGTGGTACCGAATCTCGGTGCCGCCGGGTTTTGCGCGTTGAAGGAAGGGGCAGAGGACAGGCCCCAACGATGTATTCCTCTGAGCCCGAGTCGATCCGGCAATCCACGGCCACTTCAGCTTCGAATCACTGATATGGAATTCGGTTTCGCCACAACGACGAGGCACGTGCGCAAGCGCTCATCCGCGTGCCCACCGTCGGCGGCAATCCGATGAACGATTCGGCCACCGACGTCCGGGCGTTCGACGCGGCAACCCGATTGCTGGAGAGGTCGATGTCCCCGACCTGGTCGCACCGGCCGCAGGCTGCGATTAGGCTGAAGTTCGATGAACGGACAAGGCCGATGACCGGCGTCGACAGGGCCACGGAGAACGTGACGCTGACGGCTTTGCTCGCGCAGATTGCCGCGGGCGAAACCGAAGCGTTCACCCTCTTCTACGAACGCACGAGCGCGCGCGTGTACGGCATGGTGTTGCGCGTTCTCCGCGACCCCGGCTACAGCGAGGAAACCACCCAAGAGGTGTACCTGCAGGTCTGGAAGTCCGCAGCAAGCTTCGACCCCCGCCAGGGCTCACCGCTGTCGTGGCTGATCACCTTGGCGCACCGGCGTGCGGTCGATCGGGTGCGGTCCGAGCAGTCGGGCACCGACCGGGAATCGACCTACGGCGCGGCGAGCTACTACGGCCCGTTCGACGCCGTGTCCGAAGAGGTTGCCCGCCGTGGCGACAAGAATGACGTCATCGACTGCCTGGGCACTCTCACCGAAATCCAGCAGGAGACCGTTGTCCTGGCCTATTACGGCGGACTCACCTACCGCGAGGTGGCAGAGCGGTTGTCCGTGGCCCTACCCACCGTGAAATCGCGGATCCGAGACGGATTGAGAAGGCTCGGGCAGTGTTTGGGGGTGCAGGTCGATGGATGAGTCCACCAACCCTCTGCTCGATCTCGCCCCGGTATACGCCCTCGACGCGGTCGACGACGTGCAACGGCGCCAGATCGACGCCGCGGTGCGGGACGCCACGCCCCAGGTTCGCGTCGAGTTCGCCGACGCGGTACGAGGTGTCCGGGAAACGATGGCCGCACAGTCCGCCTCTACCGCAGTGGAACCACCCGCCCATCTGATCGGCCGCATCCTCGGGTCGCTGCCCGCCGCGACCACCCTGGTGTCGCTCGACGGCGCGCGCAGTCGACGCCGCAACCGGCTGATCGCCGCGCTGACAGCGGCGGCCGCGGTGGTCGTTCTCGCGGTCGGCGGCGTGACCGTGGTGCAGCAGTTCCGCGATGATTCCACCGAGCCCGTTCCCGCCCAGATTCTGGCGGCCGACGACGTCCGCACGGCGGTAGCGCCCATTGCCGGTGGTGGTTCGGCCACGGTCGTCTTCTCCAAGGACGTCGACGCGGGCGTCCTGGTGATGAATGATGTCGCTCCGCCTGCTCCGGGCTCGGTGTACCAGATGTGGCTCCTCGGTCCCTCCCACGAACCGGTGTCGGCGGGGATCATGGACGCTGACGCCGTGTCTCCGTCCACGACGGCCGTCGTCACGGGCATCGACGAGTCGACGGCCCTCGCGTTCAGTGTGGAGCCGCCCGGTGGTTCGCCTCGGCCGACCACAATCTTCGCGACGATCAACCTCGCCTGAGGTGACAGAAAGGCGCCCGATGATGCTGACCCGCGGATGGCGCGACATGCGGTCGATGAAACGGCTGTTCGCCGAGACCGAAGCCGAAGCCGACCGGCTCGGTGACCGGGAGCCCGGTGCGGAACATCTCTTATTGGCGTCGTTTTCGTTGCCGGACGGCACTGCTCGTCGAGTGTTCGAGCGTCTGGGGTCCGACCGGGACGCTCTGCGCGAGGCCATTACCCGGGTGCACCGTGACGCACTCGCTGCAGCAGGCATCGGTGACACCACCTCCGTCGACACGGCACTGCGCCGGCCCCGTTCCGGCCCCCTGCATCTGTCGGCACCGGCGCGCGAGGCCTTCCGCGAGGCGACAGCGGTGGCGAAGGCGGCACGTCGACCGTTCACCGGGGCGGACATCGTCCGCGCGGTAGCGGGAGTCGAACACGGCACGGCGGCCCGCGCCCTGGAAATTCTGGGTCTCGAGCGGTCCGACGTCATCGATGCCGCCCGGGCAGAGGCTCGGGCCTGACCAGCACCGCGCGATACCCTCGTAAGGTGGTTCTCTCCAGCTCGACCTCGGTGTCACCTGCGGATCTCCTCGGCTCGATGCGCGACGTCATCGACGGCTCGCTCCCCGACATCGCCGTCCGGTTCTCGAAATTTCTCGCCGACATCTGGCCGCACACCGCACTCGTGATCTTCACCCGTGAATGCACGGGACGTCCCCGGAAGGTCAGCGGAGATCCGTCGATCGTCGAGCGGGTCACCATCACCGAACTCGATGCACTGCGCACCCAGCTGGCCGTGGACGAGGTCTTCGACGATCACGCCGTGATCGCCGGCTCGAAGCGAAAGGTCTGGGCACTGCTGGACGCCACCGGCACCTTGCTGCTCGTCGTACCGAAAACCCGTCAGCGCATCCGCGACGTCGACCTCGTCGGGGCCGCATTCGGTGTCGTGGCCGTGTCCATTCGACTGCAGGTAGCGCAGGCCAGTCCGGCCTATCTGGCGGAGTCGCGGGCGGCGTCGAGCGAGAGGGCCAGGACCATCGTCGAATTGACGGATCTGCATGCCGCCACCCTCGAGTCGATCCTCGCCACCCTCCGGTCCAAGGATCTCGACGATCATCGGTCGCGCATCACGGCGAGTGAGACCGCGTCCACGGCCCTCGTGGCGCTGCGCTCGGCCGGTGAGTCCGACCGTCTCCTCACGGAGGAAGCCGTCACCACCGCATTCGCCCGACTACAGGGTGAACTCCGGCCCCTTCTGCAGCACCGGCCACTCGCCGTCGATTACGTCGATCCGCCCGCGGACGGACGGGCCCTTCCCGGTGAAGTCGCGCATGCCGCACGCGCAGTGGTGCGCAGCGCTGTTCTCGCCTTCGCCGCACAGGCGACGCTCGAACGGATTCGCATCGCCTGGGACTGCGACGGATCCAATCTTCTGGTCGAAGTCCGCGACGACGGCGCCGGCGGCCTGGACACCGACGCACTCGTTCGGCAACTGTCGGGCCGCGTCCACACCCTCGGTGGGCGGATCGCCGTCGAGTCCGTCGACGGGTGGGGCTCCCGCGTGGCCGTCGCCATTCCGCTCGATCCTCCGGCGGTGAGGCCCGACGAACAACAGCTCGGCGACCTCAACCCCCGCGAACTCGAGGTGCTGGGCCATCTCGCCACGGGCAAGCGGAACAAGGCGATCGCCGACAGCCTCGGCATCAGCGAGAGCACCGTCAAGTTCCACGTTGCCGGGGTGTTGAAGAAGCTCGGGGTGGGGTCGCGCGGAGAAGCAGGGGCGATTGCGCTCGAGGCAGGGATCCGCGCCGACAGCCTCAGGTGATGCGGTCGGGGTGGGTGTAAATGTTCATGGTGGTGCCGCGGAGGAATCCGATGAGGGTCAGTCCGGTGTCGTGGGCGAGGTCGATCGCCAGCGAGGAGGGGGCGGACACAGCGGCGAGGACGGGGATCCCGGCCATCACCGCTTTCTGGGCGAGTTCGAACGACGCCCGACCCGACACCAGCAGGATGCTGCCCCGCAGTGGGATGCGACCCTGTTCGGTGGCCCAGCCGATCAGCTTGTCGACCGCGTTGTGCCGGCCGACGTCCTCCTTGACCGTGAGCAGGTCCCCGGTGGCGGTGAACAACCCGGCCGCGTGCAACCCACCGGTGCTGTCGAACACCTTCTGCGCCGCCCGCAGCCGGTCCGGCAGCTCCGCGATCGTCGCGGACGGCACCCGCACCGGGTCGGTGGCCGGGGAATGCTTCGTGCGTTGCCGGATCGCGTCGAGGGACGCCTTCCCACACACTCCGCAGGAGGAGGTGGTGTAGAAGTTGCGTTCGATGCCGGTGTCGGGCAGGAAGATCCCCGGGGCGAGGTCGACGTCGAGAACGTTGTAGGTATTCACCCCGTGCTCGTCGACACTGTTGCAGTACCGGATCGACGCAATATCCGCCCGGTCGGCGATGATCCCCTCGGTCAGCAGGAACCCCTGCGCCAGTTCCACATCCGAACCCGGGGTCCGCATCGTCACCGCCAGCGGGGTCCCGTTCACCCGGATCTCGAGCGGCTCCTCGACCACCACCGTGTCCGGGCGGGTCGACTGCCGGGTGTCGGTGATCCGGGTGACCGGGGTCCGGAGCGTCACCCGCCCCATCAGGGCCGCCGCTCGAGCCGGATCAGCACGGCCTTCGACACCGGAGTATTCGACACCGCCGCCACGTGATCGAGCGGAATCAGCGGATTCGTCTCCGGATAGTAGGCGGCCACATTCCCGACGGGCGTCGGATACGGCACCAGCCGGAAATCGGCGGCCCGCCGTTCCTGCACGGTGCCGTCCGGGGTGGTCCACTCCGACACCAGGTCCACCCGATCCCCGTCGGTGAAGCCCAGTTCGGCAAGGTCGTCGGTGTTGATGAACAGCACCCGCCGGCCGCCCTTGACGCCGCGGTAGCGGTCGTCGAGACCGTAGATGGTGGTGTTGTACTGATCGTGCGACCGCATCGTCTGCAGGATCAGCTTCCCCGCCGGCACCGGCAACCAGGACAGTACGTTGACGGTGAAGTTCGCCTTCCCCGTGCTGGTGTCGAATCGGCGCTCATCCCGGGGTGGATGCGGCAGGGCGAACCCGTCGGGCGCACGCACCTTGCGGTTGAAGTCCGCGAACCCGGGAACCACCCGGGCAATGGAATCGCGGATCCGGTCGTAGTCGGCGGCGAACTCCTGCCAGGGCACCGGATGCTCGGGCCCGAACAAGGCCTGGGCGATCCCGCACACGATCGCGACCTCACTGCGCAACTGGTCACTCGCCGGGGGCAGGCTGCCGCGGGACAGATGCACCACCGACATCGAGTCCTCCACCGACACCTGCTGCTTGCGCCCGGACTGCACATCCTTGTCGGTGCGGCCCAGCGAGGGCAGGATCAACCCGGTTCGCCCGGTCACCAGGTGGGAGCGGTTCAGTTTCGTCGACACCTGCACCGTCAACGCACAGTTACGCAGGGCGGCCTCGGTGGTGTCGGTGTCCGGGGTGGCGGAGACGAAGTTGCCGCCCATCCCGACGAACACCGACGCCTTCCCGTCCCGCATCGCCCGAATCGAGTCGACCGCATCCCACCCATGTGTGCGCGGTGACCGGATCCCGAACTCGGTGTCCAACGCGGTCAGGAAGGGCTCGGGCATCTTCTCCCAGATCCCCATCGTCCGATCGCCCTGGACGTTGGAGTGCCCGCGGACCGGGCACACCCCGGCCCCGGGTTTGCCGATCATCCCCTGCAGCAGCAGCAGATTTACCGCGTCCTGAATGGTCGCGACCCCGTGCGTGTGCTGGGTCAACCCCATCGCCCAGCAGATGATCGTCTTCTTCGAGGCGATCAGTGCCTGCGCCGTCTGCTGGATCTGTTCGAGGGTCAGCCCAGTAGCTTGGACCACGGTGTCCAGATCGACCCGCCGGATGGCGGCGGCGTAGTCGTCGAATCCTGCGGTGTGGCGGTCGATGAAGTCGCGGTCGATCACCGTGCCCGGGTTGCGGTCCTCTTCCTCGAGCAGGAGCCGGCCCAATCCTTGGAACAGGGCCTGGTCGCCGCCGATCCGGATCTGTAGGAACTCATCCGCGATCTGCACCCCGTTCCCGACCACCCCGTGCACCTTCTGGGGGTCCTTGAACCGCAGCAGTCCCGCCTCCGGCAACGGGTTGATCGCGATCACTTTCGCCCCATTGCCTTTGGCTTTTTCCAAAGTGGAGAGCATGCGGGGGTGGTTGGTGCCCGGGTTCTGCCCGGCGATCAGGATCAGGTCGGCGTTCTCGATATCGGGGACGGTCACCGAGCCCTTCCCGATCCCGATCGTCTCCACCAGAGCCGACCCGGACGATTCGTGGCACATGTTCGAGCAGTCCGGCAGGTTGTTCGTCCCGAACGCCCGAATCATCAACTGGTACACGAACGCCGCCTCATTACTGGTGCGCCCGGACGTGTAGAACACCGCCTCGTCCGGCGATCCCAGCGCGCGTAGCTCCCCGGCGATCATCGCGAACGCGGCGTCCCAGCCGATCGGCTCGTAATGCGTTCCCCCGGGCAGCAACACCATCGGATGCGTCAGCCGGCCCTGCTGCCCCAACCAGAACTCGGTCTTGCCGAGCAGCTCCGCCACCGAATGCTCGGCGAAGAAGGGCGGCCCTATCTTCCGGGTGGTCGCCTCCTCCGCCACCGCCTTCGCCCCGTTCTCACAGAACTCGGCGTGTTTGCGGTGCCCCGGTGTTTCCGGCCACGCACACCCCGGGCAGTCGAACCCGTCCCGCTGATTCAGCTTGAACAACGTGCGGGCCGTGCGCACCGGACCCATCTGCTCCAACCCGCGGCGCAACGACACCAACACCGCAGGAACACCCGCCGCATAGGACTTCTCGTGCGTGACGACGACATCATCCTCGTCGAAGGTGTACCTGTCGGTGGTGTCGGTCATGAACTCAGTTCCCTCGTGCAATCCACTCGGCGAGGTGCGGGGCCTCGGTGCCGATCGTCGTTCCGTCTCCGTGCCCGGTGTGCACCGTCGTCTCCTCGGGGAGGGCGAACAGCCGATCGCGGATCGATCCGATGATCGTCGGGAAATCGGAGTACGACCGTCCCGTCGCCCCGGGACCACCCGAGAACAGGGTGTCGCCGGAGAACAGAGCACCCACCTCGGGCAGGTACAGGCACGACGAACCCGGCGAGTGACCCGGAGTATGGATCACCTGAATGTCGGTGCCGGCGATGGCAATACGTTGTTCATCCTCGAGCCGCCAGTACTTCGCGTCGGGGTGTGTCATCTTCCAGAGGATGTCGTCACCCGGGTGCAACAGCACCGGAGCGTGCAAGCGCTCCGCGAGCTCCGGTGCGACGGTGACGTGGTCGTTGTGACCGTGCGTGCAGATCACGGCGTTCACGTGCCGGCCGTCGACCGCGTCGATGATGGGCTGCGCCTGATGGGCAGCGTCGACGATCACCACGTCGGTGTCGTCACCGATCAGCCAGATGTTGTTGTCGACGTTCCACTCTCCGCCGTCGAGAGCGAAAGTGCCCTCGGTGACGACCCGCTCGATCCGCAGCTTCCCACTCACAGGACCACCACCGAACGGAGCACCTCACCGGCATGCATGGTGTGGAAGGCCTGTTCGACCTCGTCGATCTTGATGCGCTCGCTGACGAACTTCTCGAGGGGAAGCCGGCCCTGCTGGTACAGATCGACGAGCATCGGGAAGTCACGCTCGGGCAGGCAGTCGCCGTACCACGACGACTTCAACGAACCACCGCGCGAGAAGAAGTCGATCAGCGGCATCTCGAGCTTCATATCCGGGGTCGGCACACCGACCAGGACGACGGTGCCTGCGAGGTCGCGGGCGTAGAAGGCCTGCTTCCAGGTCTCGGGTCGGCCGACCGCGTCGATCACCACGTCGGCACCGAAACCGCCGGTGAGCTCCTGCACCGCCTCCACCGCATCCACGTTCGAACCGTTGATCGTGTGGGTGGCACCGAGCTCCTTCGCCCACTCGAGCTTCTTGTCGTCCCGATCGATCGCGATGATCTTCGACGCGCCGGCAAGCCGGGCCCCCATGATCGCCGCATCACCGACGCCGCCGCAGCCGATGACGGCCACCGAATCGCCGCGGCTGACGTTGCCGGTGTTCACCGCGGCACCCAGACCGGCCATCACACCGCAGCCGAGCAGGCCGACGACAGCAGGGTCAGCCGACGGGTCCACCTTGGTGCACTGACCGGCGTGCACCAGAGTCTTGTCGGCGAACGCCCCGATACCCAGCGCAGGCGTGAGTTCGGTGCCGTCCTCGAGAGTCATTTTCTGCGTCGCGTTGAACGTGTCGAAGCAGTACTGCGGACGGCCACGCTTACACGCGCGACACTGACCGCACACAGCACGCCAGTTCAGGACCACGAAGTCGCCGACCTCGACCGAATCGACACCCTCGCCGACGCTTTCCACGATGCCTGCGGCCTCGTGACCCAACAGGAACGGGAACTCGTCGTTGATCCCACCCTCACGGTAGGTGAGGTCGGTGTGGCAGACCCCGCACGCCGCGATGTCGACGACTACTTCTCCGGGTCCGGGGTCGGGAATGGTGATGGTCGCGATCTCAACGGGGGCACCCTTCGAGCGGGCGATGACACCTCGTACCTGCTGCGGCATGGGACTCGTTCCTTCGGTCGATCAGTGTGGCGGATCGATGCATCGCTATATATGCACCTCTCCCCGGAACACTACGGACCGCAGCACCGAGGGGGGACTGATCAAAGGGACAGGCCGACCTGGTCGGATTGCCAGCCCGGCCAGGTCGCAGCCTGTCGGCCGCTCGTGTTGGAATCCGCGCTCAGCCCACCGCCGCGAAAGCGGCAGACACGTATTGGGCACTCCGGTCTGAGCCGAGGAGCCCCGGACCCATCTTGTTCATCACGTAGGTCACCGTCATTCGCCGCTCGGTGTCGATGACGACCTGGGATCCACCCCAGCCACCCCAGAAGCAGATGCGCCCCTCGGGCACGAAGGGAACTGACACCGGCGTCGGCAGTCCGTAGCCGATTCCGAACCGGATGGGCTGTCCGAGAGCAAGATCCACGCCGTTCGACTGCTCTTCGAAGATAAGCGCGATGGTGTCGGGCGAGAGCAGACGGACACCGTCGATCTCGCCACCGCACGCCACCACCGATTGGATGCGGGCAAGGGATCGCGCATTACCGTGCCCGCCCGCCGCACCGTTCTCGGCCTGTCGCCACTCCGGGGTCCATGCCGCGGAGGCATCGGGGCCCGGCCCGGTGAACGTCTTGACGATGACACTCTCGGGGTCGAGTGAAGCCAAATCAATCGGCAGCGGCGGCGGTGGAACGACATTCGACACGCGTCCGAACTCCGAGGGATTCAACCCGATGTGGAAGTCGGCACCGAGCGGTCCGGCGATCTCCTCGGCGACGAACCGCCCGAGGGTGCGTCCGTCGACCCGGCGGATCACCTCACCGATCAGATGACCGTAGTTGAGGGCGTGATACCCGGACATGGTGCCCGGCTTCCACCACGGAGCCTGGGCTGCAAGCTGTTTGGTCGACTCCGCGAAGTCGAACATATCCTCGACCGTGAACGGCTTGTCCCAGCCGGAGACGCCGGAGGTGTGCGAGAGCAGGTGCCGGACCTCGACGTCGCCCTTGCCGTTCGCAGCGAACTCCGGCCAGTACCGGGCGACAGGCGCGTACACGTCGAGCAGCCCTCGATCGACGAGCACGAGCGCGGCCAGCGCGGTCACAGTCTTGGTGCACGACCACACGTTGGTGATCGTGTCCCGACCCCACTCTGTGCTGTGCGTGGCGTCGGACCATCCGCCCCAGATGTCGACCACCGGGGCACCGTCGAGGGTGACGACGATGGATGCGCCGAGATCCTCCCCGGAGTCGAGGTTGTCTTTCAACGCTTCCTGCAACGCGGAGAAGCGGCTGTCGCACACACCACCGATTTTGGTCACGCGGGTTCCTTTCACGGACGGCTACACCCTGATCTTGACTTCGGATTCAAGTCGAACGTCAGTGTGGTCCCGGTCCGCTGTGATGTCAATCACTCGATTGCCGTTGACCAGCTCGCGAGCACCGTGTGCGCCGCCGTCACAACCAGCCGCGGCGTTTGAACACCACATAGAGCAGGGCGGCGGCGCCCACGATCACGACCGCGCTCGACACGACTCCGCCGTTGTGACCGAACCCAGGGTAGGGAACGTTCTGCCCATACCAGCCGGTGACCGCAGTCGGTACCGCGATGATCGCCGCCCACCCGGTGAGCTTCTTCATCACCGTGTTCAGTCGAGCGTCCTGCAGGGACAGATTGGTTTCGAACACGGTAGTCACCATGTCCCGCAAAGATTCCGTCCATTCGGTGGCACGGATGACGTGGTCGTAGAGGTCGGCATACCAGCCGTCCAAGGCAACGCTGTTGCCGTGCTCCTCACGGTGCCGCATCACCGCGGTGACCACTTCGCGCATCGGCAGCACCACGCGCCGTAGTTCCACCAGTTCCTTCCGCGCCCGGTACGTGTGCCGCTGGATGACGCGAGTCTGTGCCCGGTCGTCGAACAGTCCCTCTTCGAGGTCCTCGATGGTGTCGTCGAGCGACTGGATGGCGTCGAACTGTCCATCGACGATGACGTCGAGCAGACCGTGGAGCAGGGCGGCCGTTCCGTGCTGCAGCAGGTCGGAATTGTCGTCCCAGCGCCGCAGCACCTCCTCCATGTCGAATCCCGCCGAGCCGGCGTCCGCACGCCGCACCGTGACGATCCCACGGGGAAGGACGAACACCGACACCCTGCTGGTATGCAGACGCGACCCCAGACTGTCCGGCGGCGCGTCCACCGTCAGCCGGGTGGCGTACACAGTGAGGAAGGTGTGGTGCGCGTACCTCGTCGCCTTCGTCCGCTCGGCATGCGCGAGAACGTCTTCGACTGCGTGCTGATCGAGCGTGAGCTCCTCGGCGAGCTCGCACAGTTGCGCGTGGTCGGGGTCGCAGAGGTCCAGCCAGACGAGGGCACCGTCCTCCTCGAGGTAATCCGAGACCTCAGCGAGAGGAAAATCCGTGGCGGCGAGCCGGCCCTGCCGCCACAGACGCGTCCTGACAGGTTCCTGCGTACCGGTGGTCACACCTTGCAGTGTGCCCGCGCTCAGCCGACCTCGGCGTCGCGACGCGGAAGTTTCCACCCCGGCCGCACGAAGTGGCAGGTGTATCCGTCCGGCAGCCGCTGCAGGTAGTCCTGATGTTCGGGCTCCGCCTCCCAGAAGTCGCTTGCCGCGGTCACCTCGGTGACCACCTTGCCGGGCCAGAGTCCGGAGGCATCCACGTCGGCGATCGTGTCCTCGGCGACGCGTCGCTGCTCGTCGCTCGTATAGAAGATGGCCGAGCGGTAGCTGGCTCCGATGTCGTTACCCTGCCGGTTCTTCGTCGACGGGTCGTGGATCTGAAAGAAGAACTCGAGAAGGTCGCGGTATGACGTCTTCGACGGATCGAACACGATCTCGATCGCTTCCGCGTGCGAGCCGTGGTTTCGGTACGTCGCGCTCGGTACGTCCCCACCGGTGTATCCCACGCGTGTGGAGATCACGCCCGGCTGCTTACGCACGAGTTCCTGCACACCCCAGAAGCAGCCTCCGGCCAGGACGGCGGTCTCGGTGACGTTCGACATTGTCCGTTCCCTTCATCGGGGCGCGAGTACACCCCGGGTCGTTTCTCCCCCTCCACAACACCGGCCGTCCGCATCTATTCCGCAACGAGGTGCAGCCTGCTACCGCCCGGCGCCCTCCACAGCGCTTTCCAGCTCGTCCAGGAAAGCCACCTGCGCGGCGATCAGTCTGGTCCGCGCCACTGCGACGGAACACCACTCGACCCGGTCGATCTCGGGGAACGATTTCTGCCGGCCCGACCTCGGAGGCCACTCCATCTCGAATTCGTTGCTCACGGCGTCGGTGACGTCGAGGTCGCCTCGCACAGCGAACGCGCTGACCACCTTTCCCGCCCGTTGCCGGACCGGAGCAAGAGGAACTACCGCACCCTGCGGCGGATCGAGACCGACCTCCTCCCGAAATTCCCGCTGCGCCGCAGCCCACGGGTCTTCGTCGACGGCATACTCCCCCTTCACGATCGACCACGCTCCTGCGTCCCGACGCGCCCACAACGGACCACCCGGATGGCAGATCAACACCTCGAGCACACCGTCCCGGATGCGGTACGGAAGCAACCCCGCACTCTGCTTCGCCACCACACCAGCATGTCACGGACGTGTGACGGCGCTGCGAACGTTCGGCCACACCCACGAGCTTCTTCTTCCGTTCCGCCGTAGCCGGCAGCCGGGGTGGGGTACGTATTGGGAGAACAGGGGGCCTGGCGATCGAGGAGGAGTTACAGATGAGCGATCAGGAAACCGGTGCGGTGACGGGAACGAAAGACAAGGACTACAACTTGATCTGGTTCGTCGAAGCGTCGCTGAGTAACGCTCTGCGCCTGGACGGCTACATCCGGGACGCCGAACGCGCCGGAGATACCGAGCTCATCGACTTCTTTCAGCGAGCGAAGGCCGTGAGCCTCAAAGGTGGCGAACTCGGAAAAGGACTCCTCGCTGCCCGGCTCGCTCCCAAGGACAGCTGACTCCGGCCTCGGAGACGGACATCGTCGCCGATTCGGGATGAGAAGTCGGTTCGAGGAAGGTGCGACCCAGGACGGACAGGACTCCCGCACCCAGTGACCGGGGTCACCGCGTGCGAGCGCCCGTCGGCGCTGTGAGAGTCTGTCACTCGTCGTACCGGATAACCGACCGAGCTTCCGTCTCCGCGGGGTTCTGTCCTGGAAAGGTCGCACAATGAGTGTGAACGCCGAAATTACCGAGGGGCCGCTGTCGGGACCGATCCTTCCGGAACCGATCGGGCGAAGCCGGCCGATCTTGCCGGGTGACGACCCCTTCTACGTCCCACCCGCCGGTTTCGCCGCCGCGGCGCCGGGTGCCGTGCTCCGCAGTCGCGAAGTCGAACTGGCCCTCCTCGGCGTCATCCCACAGAAAGTGTCGGCCTGGCAGCTGCTGTACCGCAGCTGCGACCTGCACCAGGCTCCCGAGGTGGCGGTCACCACCGTGCTGCTGCCGTTCGGCGCCGACCCGGACGAGGAGCGGCCGCTACTGGCGTATCAGTGTGCGATCGACGCCATCGCCGACAAGTGCTTCCCGTCGTATGCACTGCAGCGGGGTGCGTTCTCGCCCGGCAGCCTCCCGCCCCTCGAGATGCTGATCATCGCCAATGCGCTCGAGCGGGGCTGGGCCGTGACGCTGGCCGACCACGAGGGCATGGGCGGTTACTTCGGCGCACCCCGCGAACCCGGCTACCGGGTCCTCGACGGGATCCGTGCGGCGCTCAGCTTTCCGCCCCTCGGACTCGACGCCGCGACCAGAGTCGGCGTGTGGGGATATTCCGGTGGCGGCATGGCCTCGTCCTGGGTAGCCGAAATGGCCCCGGAATACGCACCCGAAATCGACATCGTCGGTGCAGCGCTCGGCGCCCCGGTCGGTGACCCGGGCGAAACCTACATCCGGCTCAACGGCACCCTCCACGCCGGCCTCCCCGCGCTCGTCGTCGCCGGACTGCGCCACCTCTATCCCGGCCTCGGACGAGTGATCCGCGACCATGCCGACGACGAAGGAATTCGGCGACTCGACAAGATCGAGACGATGTCGACGGTGGAAGCTGTCGCACGTTTCGCCCGTGACGACTTCGACGACTACACCGACATCCCCCTCGCCGACATCCTGGCCACACCCGAGGTGCTGGAGGTGTTCGACGACATCCGGCTCGGCGGACGCATTCCCGAGTGCCCGTTACTGGTGGTGCACCCGGTCCACGACCAAATCATCCACATCGAGGACGTCGACGGGCAGGTCGAGCGGTATGTCGAGGGCGGCACCCACGTCACCTACGTGCGGGACCGATTGAGTGAGCACCTGTCACTGATGGTGATCTCCGCGCCCGCCATGCTCGAGTGGCTGGCGGACCGATTCGCCGGCACGCCACTCCCACCGTCCGGGACCACAACCGTGTGGTCGATCGCGTCCTCTGCGTTGTCCCCACTCCAGGGGTTACTCACCGTCGGACGCACCGCGCTGCGGGTGCTGTTCGCACGACCGCTGGGCCCGAACTGACCACAGACACCGGCAGCAATCCCCGGTGCCCCGACGTCGGAGCGCACGGCCGCCTAGGGTGGACGAAGGGAGACGGTTGCACGTCCGTCTCGTGACGGCGTCGACGGACAGAGGAGGCTGTGATGAACGGTTCGGGGAGCGGTGACATCGTCCGCACCATGGCTGACCTCGCACGCAGTTTCTCCACCCCGCGGTCGATCGAAGACAGTCTGTCCACCGTGACTGCCGCTGCTGTCGACTTGATGCCGACGGAAGCGTGCGCGGGCATCTTGATGGTCTCCGGGGGCGGGAAAAAGTTCGAGTCGGTTGCCCCGACCTCGGACCTCCTGCCCAAGCTGGACCACGTGCAAGAGGAACTCGGTGAGGGCCCCTGCGTCGCGGCGGCTGTGGCGAACCTGGTGGTCCGCTGTGACGACTTCCGCTCGGACGATCGGTGGCCGAGATTCGCCGCTGCCGCCGTCGACGTGGGCATCTACAGTTCCATCTCCTTCCAGCTCTACACCTCCGAGGGCAAGATGGGTGCGCTCAACCTGTTCGCCTTCGAACCCCACGCCTTCGGTCTCCAGGAAGAGTCGATGGCCGAGGTTCTCGCGGCCCACGCCGCGTTGGCCCTGATGGCCGCGCGTACCAAGGAACAACTGCAGTCCGCGCTGGTCTCCCGGGACGTCATCGGCCAGGCCAAGGGCATGATCATGGAACGGTTCGACGTCGACGCCATCCGCGCCTTCGAGATGCTCACGCACCTCTCACAGGAGACGAACACCCGCCTCCACGCCGTCGCGGAGCAAATCGTCGAACGCGGAAAATAGGGCACTCCCCCGGGAATATCCGGGTTACCGCCCTCGTTGAGACTGTCGACGGTGTCCGACCCAATGCCCCGGGTACCACATTAAATATGTCGCTGCGAGCGACCACTTGCCGAGAGGCGCACTGGCGGGCACCGTCACCTTCCGCCGGATCAGACCTACAGTGCGTAGCGTGCCCGACGGGAATGCGAAGCCGCTGACACCCACAGGTGCCGGCGGCTTCTCACGTTCCGAAGCCCTTCAGTCTGATCGAAAAAGAGACAGTGGCCTGGGTGCGGCGGCGATGGCACTATCGGTTCTATGCGCAGACACCGGTGGCCGGCGCAGCCGCCACCCGCCACCGGCGGGACCCAGGTGCATGGTCCGACAGTCCTCGCCGCCCATCAAGGCCTGACGCTGCAATTGAACGACATCACCGCCTATCCGAGTGGGATGCAATTGCGCCTCGTCCTGACGGCCACGGGGAGATGCGCCGAACTCGCCCATCACGAGACGCGCTCGCTGACCGACCCCGAGGACTACTCCGGACACTGGTCTTATCTGTCCGTGTTCGTCACTGTCGGCGACATCGAAGGGGAAGCAGATCCGTACCACCCGGTGACCAGATCGATCCGCGCGCGTCCTCCGACCGAATATCGGACGCTGCCGCACTACTGGGTGGGGACCTGCCAGGATTCGGGTGCCCTCACCCTGACCGCCGGGTGGGAAGAGATCGGCCTTCCGCCCACCACCACGACCATCGAGCTGGGACCCAACCCATACCTACCCTCGACCAGCCGCTCCGAGTGAGGGCCGTCATTCGACGCATCGAGAACCAAAAGAAACTGGATCAGTTCGGGAAACGGCACACGGTCGAACAAACTGCAGGTCACGTGCCTCGACCGAGGCGACACTTGCTTCCGGGAACGTGGATATCACCGTAAAAGCAAGCCCGACGGGTGCACGCCGGCCGCATCGATACCGTATTGTTAGGAACTTCAAGCCGAGACACCAGCTGTGTAGCAGAGCGCAGACTTGTGTGGCCGGTCGTGAGGCAGTCGCTTCACGATCTTTCACAGAGACGAGACGCCCGTGCCCCTCGCCCATGCTTTCACCAATCGCTACGCAGATGAGCTCATGATGCTCGCTGCGGCCACCCATCGTCCCGCCAGCATCGTCAATATCGGTTGCGGCTACGCCATTCGCATCGATTTCGAATACCAGCACTATCTCCTCGCCGTCAACGCCGAGGGCGTCCTCGCTGATCACCCCGATGCGGCCGCCCTCTGGCGGGTTGCTCTCTTCAAGGAGAGCGACTCGGCCGAGGCCCCCGACCAACTCATCGTCACCGCCGAGTCCAGTTGGCTCGTGGACGCCTTCGACCTGGCCTTCGCCGAGGTGACAGCCACCGGTCAATGGCCATCGGCCGACCTGGCGTTCGGCTCCTTCAACCCTGCGGTGACCTGACCGCGCGGATGTCGGCGCGGCGAACCACACGAGCCTGCGCACCAGTCGAGCGCCGAGATACGGCGTCACAACTCGGCGACATTGGGTATCTGGTCCTGGACCACGAAGCTCGCGCGGGTATGGACAGGCGCGCCCGGACGACGGATGTAGGGCACGACGCGGAAGTCGTTGCGCCACAATTGATGGTCCAGCTCGACGCGCACATATCCCCGCTGAGCGTTGAAGAATTTCATGTCGGGATTGGCCGCCAGCAGGCGGCGCCCCGTGTCATTCATGTCGGCGCCGTCGCCACCTGAGGTGATCGACGTGCCCGAGAATTCCGACGCGACGACAGGTGATTCCGGGTCGGCATAGTCCCGGCGCAGGTCGGCCACGATGTTCTGGTGACGATCGCCGGTGATCACTACGAGATTGCGTACTCCGCGATCCGCTGCGCCGCCGAGAACGGCGTTGCGATCGGCGACGTAGCCGTCCCACGAGTCGGTGGAGAGCACCGCGTCCGAGCCGGGGTCGTTGTCGGTTTCACCCATCGCCACCTGGTTACCGATGATCTGCCAACGCGCCGGTGACCCGGTGAATCCGTCGAGCAGCCAGTCCCGTTGCTGCGCACCCAGTATTGTGCGGTCGGTGTCGAGCCGGTCGGTGCAATTCGCGGTCACGTTGCCTCCGCACGCCTGCCGGTCCCGGTATTGCCGGGTATCGAGCATCGTGATCTGCGCGAGATCGCCGAAGCGGTAGCGGCGGTGTAGCCGCATCCCCGGCCCGGAGGGTCGCTGAGCGAGCCGCAGCGGCTGGTGCTCGTAGAACGCCTGGAAGGCGGCGGCCCGACGCCGACGGAACAGTGCGGAGATTCGATAGATGTCTATACCCAGTCCCGGCGACTCCGCGGCCCAGTTGTTGTCGACCTCGTGATCGTCCATGGTCACGATCCAGGGGAACGCAGCATGTGCGTCGCGCAATGGCTGCTCGGCTTTGTACTGTGCGTAGCGCAGCCGGTAGCCGGGCAGATCGACGGCTTCATCGCGGTCGACTCCCATCGACATGCCCTCGCGGCCGCGCCTCCACCCGCGTTCGTAGATGTAGTCGCCCAGGTGGACCACCACATCGAGGTCTTCGTCGCTCAGGTGCTCGTATGCGGTGTAGAAGCCGGAACTCCACGACTGACACGAGGCGAACGCGAACCGCATCCGCGCGGTGGGCTGTCCCGAAGCCGGGGCCGTGCGGGTCCGGCCGACCGGGGAGATCGCCGAGCCGGCACGGAATCGGTAGAAGTACCAGCGGGAGGGCTCCAAGCCGTGGATCTCCGGATGCACGCTATGGGCGAGTTCACGCGTCGCAACAGCCGTCCCGCGCGTCACCGGGTGCCGGAAGTTCTCGTCGTGCGCGACCTCGTATTCGACGGTCACCGGATCCCAACCCATGCCACCGCGACCACCCGGGGCAAGGGGATCGGGTGCCAAGCGTGTCCACAGGACGACACCGTCCTCTGTCGGATCTCCCGATGCCACGCCGAGTCCGAAGGGGTCATCGCCTCGCCACCGCGGCGCAGGTAACCGCTCGCTGCTCACCGCTGACGTGCCCACCAGCACCGCAGCCGATCCGGCCATACCTACTCGCAGCAACTGCCGACGGGAGAGGCGCATACACCACGGTATATCCGGCGGGGGCGCGGTCGGGCCCCGATCAGTCACCCGGCCTGCGCCCGCCGATATCGCTACGCTGACACGGTCGGTGCAGTAGACCTTGGGAGGAAGCGGTGGTAGCCGTACAGATACAGGTGGGTGATCTGGTGCAGGCATCCGGTCACGCAGGACCGTGGCTGGTGGTGGAAATCAGTAAGGGTCTCGCGTCACTGCAGCATCCCGACGGCCACCGCCTGTCGGTCAGAACGACGGCGCTGTCGGTGGTGCACAAGGCAACCAGCCCGGCCGGCGAGGTGAAGGCCGGTGACGGTGAACGGACCGCAGCTCCCGCCGACGGCGAATCGGCGGGAGACGCACCCACACTCTTCGACTAGGCGCCGCCGGAACCCGGCGGCGCCTGATCGACCGAGGTCGGGCCACGTACCACCGGACTAGACGTTGGCGGTGCGCACGATCCGCCGACGCATCGCTTCCAACCCCACGACGATCGCGGCCGCGACCACGACGTGCATCAGTGAGAGTGAGATGGTGCTGGCGGCGTCGAAATCGGCCTGGATGGTCAGGATGATCGTCGCGAGCGCGAGAACGACCCCGATCACCTCTGCGGGACGGATGATAGCCGGCAATTTCACGGAGATGAGCGCGGCGAGTGTCATTCCGATGAGAAGGGGAACGACCGTCATGACGACGACGCCGCCGGGTGCTGCACTGGTGGTCTTCCCCGCATCCGTCATCTCGAACGACGCACCTGCGGGAAGTGCGAGCAACCACAGCACCAGGTTGGGGACGAGTGCGATCACGGCGGTCCAGAGCACGGCGGCGGGACGGCTCAGTTCGAGGGTGAGCGGATTGAACTTCGTGGCGGCGCTCGTTGCGGTGGCCGTGGTTTCGGTGCTCGACATGTTCGTTCTCCTTCGGTGAGATGCTGACTGACCTTGCTGACATGATCTTGCAACCTCAACCTTTGTCGAGGTCAAGGCGTGGGCGCCATGGTTCTTCCGTCGAATCTGAAAGGTAGACCCGAGCGCAGCAGAAAACTCATCGGCGGCGGCGCGCGCACCCTGCCGCTGGGGGATGATGGCGGACATGAATGCCGGTTCCTCGTCCTCCGCGCAGCCCCCTCGGCGCCGCAACCCTCTGGTAGCGCTCGCCCGTTGGCTCGGGACACAGGAGTGGGTCATGCGGCTGGCGCCGGTCATCATCTGGCTCGAATCGCATCTGCGCTCGTGGACGGGTAACCGGGTGAGCCTCATGGGCATCGCCGGATTGGAGTCGGTGCAGGTCACGGTTCCGGGACGCAAGAGCGGCACCCCTCGGACCACCGCGCTTCTGTGCATCCCGAACGGCGACGGGTACATCGTCACCGGTTCGAACTGGGGACGGCCCGAGCATCCGATGTGGTCGGCGAATCTGCGGGACGCCCAGGAAGCCCGCGTAAGGGCGGGGTCGCACGAGCGCCGGATGAGCGTCCGGATGGTGACGGGCGAGGAACGCGAGCAGCTGTGGACGTTCGTCACCGAGTACTGGCCGGGTTACCTCATGGAACACGCGCGGTCGGGCGGACGCGAGTTCCGGATTTTCCTCCTCCAACCACTCTGACCCCAACCCTCCCGGTAGTTTCGCTGACTACGACGCGCGATATTGACATTGACGTCAACATCAATCGATACTGTGATCGTGACCACAAGCCAGGCGCAGGAGCGGGCTCGCACTGCGCGGAAGAACAACGACGGACCGCGGCGGCGGGAGCTCATCCGCGCGGCGGGCGCGTGCTTCGCTGAACTCGGCTACGACCGCACCACCGTCGAGGTGATCACCAGTCGCGCCGATGTCTCCCGGGCGACGTTCTACGCGTACTTCTCGTCGAGGGACGAAATGTTCCATGCGGTGGCCGACGAGGTGTGTGAGGAGTTCCTCGAATCGCAGCACGTGGAAGGCCCCGCCAGCGAGGATCTGCGTGAAGTCCTGCGCACCACAACCAAGGCCTTCGTCGAGGCGGTGTACGCCAACGGACGTGTCCTCGAGCTGATCGAGCACCGCGCGCGTCTCGATCCGGAGGTCGGCCGAACATGGTCTGCCGTCCAGACGCGGCTGATTCGTCGGTACACCCGCTTCATCGAGCGGATCAACGAGAGCTGCGACGTAGTCCCGTGCGCGTCACCGGCCCGGATCGCGCAGACACTGGCCGACGCCCAACTTGCCGGTGCCGCCCGGCTCGTCGACGCCACGCCCCGGGAGCGGCGTCGCCACACCTCCGACGTGACCGCCATCTCCGAAAGACTCATCGGCTTCATCTGAGCCGGAAACATCCGCACAGAATCGGGAGTTCGGTATGCCACCTCCACCTTCGAGTGACCATGCGGTGCAGGAAGCCGCCCTCGCCGACCTTCGCGCAATCCAGGATGCCGCCTGGCCACCGCAGGTACCGAAAACCGTCGATTATCCAATCGAGGATCGAACGGTCGTCGGCTACCTACGCCATTGGGCGACGCGGCGTCCGGACACCGCCGCAATCGATTTCTACGGACGCCGAATCACATACGCGGAGTTCGACGACCTGTCCGATCGGTTCGCTGGATGGCTGCTCGAACAAGGGGCCACGGCCGGTGACCGCGTCGGCGTGCACCTCGCGAACTGCCCGCAGTTTCACATCGCAATGCTCGGCATACTCAAGATCGGTGGAGTTCATGTGCCGATCAACCCACTCTTCCGCGAACACGAACTGATCTACGAACTCAACGACGCCGGGGTCGAGATCCTGTTGACCCAAGACGCTTTCGCGCCCATGGTCGAGTCGGTCCGGCGCGACACTCCCTTGCGCCACGTTGCAGTGACATCTCTGTCCGACCTGCTGCCGCCCGTCCCGAGCGTTCCTCCCCCCTTTCCTGTCGCCGACCCCGCGACCACCGATTGGGCCGAGATTATGGAGTCGCCCCGCGCGGAACCGGTTGCGACCGACCCCGACGCCCTCGCGGTGTTGAACTACACCGGGGGCACCACCGGAATGCCCAAGGGCTGTGAGCACACTCAGTGGCACATGGTCTACACCGCGGCTACCGCGACCGTGGCAGGCGGACGACGAGTCGGTGAGACACCACCGGTCGTTCTAGGTTTCCTTCCCATCTTCTGGATTGCGGGAGAAGATTTCGGAATTCTGTACCCGCTGCTCAACGGCGGCACCGTCGTCCTCCTCACCCGTTGGGATCCCGAGGCCGCGGTGACGCTGATCGAACGATGCCGAGTGACCTCGATGGTCGGGACGGTCGACAATTATGTGGAATTGATGGATCTTTCCGGATTCGCCGACCGCGATCTATCGACACTCGACAACGCCATGGCGGTGTCGTTCGTGTTGAAACTCGATCCGGCGATTCGTGCCCGGTGGCGCGACGCCACCGGACAGGTGTTGCGAGAAGCCAGTTACGGGATGACCGAAACCCACACCGCCGACACCATCACTCTCGGCTTCCACACCGGCGACTTCGACCTTCTCAGTGAACCGGTGTTCTGCGGGCTCCCCGTACCCGGCACGGACATACTCGTCGTCGACGAGGCAGGCGTACCGGTTCCGATGGGCGAATCTGGTGAGATCATCGTGCGCAGCCCATCGCTGCTGACCGGTTACTACGGGAAGCCCGAGGCCACGGCTGAGGCACTGCGCGGCGGATGGTTGTGGACCGGTGACATCGGCAAACTCGACGACAGGGGTGCTCTGCACTTTCTGGCCCGCAACAAGGAAATGATCAAGACCAACGGTATGAGCGTGTTTCCCTCGGAGGTAGAGGCACTTCTCCTGCTGCACCCCGCCATTCAGTGCGCTGCCGTGGTGCCCAAACCCGACTCGGCGAGAGGTCAGGTTCCTTTCGCTTTCGTCCAACTACTGCCTGATCACAACGTGTCGAGTGACGAACTGCGAGAGTGGGCAGCCCAGAACATGGCCGGCTACAAGGTGCCCACCGTCGAAGTCCTCGACACTCTGCCCATGACGGCGACAGGAAAGGTCCGTAAGGCCGACCTGTTCACCCTTGCCGAGGAGTACAAGTGACACTGCTGGTCGCCAACCGTGGCGAGATCGCGCTGCGCATCATCCGCTCCGCCGCCGAGATGTCGGTCGAGACGGTGGCCGTCTACGCAGAGGACGATGCGGACTGTCCTCACGTGCGGGCCGCGACCGAGGCGGCGGCGCTGAGCGGATCGGGCCCGGCCGCCTACCTCGACCACGCGGCACTTCTCGCAGTTGCGGAGAAATTCGGTGCCACCGTGATTCATCCGGGGTACGGGTTTCTGAGCGAGAACGCAGAATTCGCCCGCAAGTGCGCACAGGTCGGCGTGAACTTCGTGGGCCCGAGCCCAGACCTGCTCGACGTCTTCGGGAACAAGTCGGCAGCCCGGGATGCAGCCGTCGCAGCGAAGGTGCCGGTGTTGCCGGCAACCAACGGCGCCACCGATCTCGACGGCGTCCGCGCCTTCTTCGCGAGCCGGCCACAGGGCATCATGATCAAGGCACTTGCCGGTGGCGGTGGCCGCGGAATACGCGCCGTGCACAGCGCCGACCACGTCGACGACGCCTACCGGCTCTGCGCGTCCGAAGCCCAGCTCGGCTTCGGCAATCCCGCCGTATTCGCGGAAGCACTGCTGACGGGCGCGCGGCACATCGAGGTTCAGGTGGTGGCGGCGCCGTCGTCCGAGGGCGTGCGCGCGCTGGCACTCGGCGATCGTGACTGCAGCGTCCAGCGTCGACATCAGAAGTTGATAGAGATCGCGCCGGCACAGGGCCTCGACCCGACGTTGCGCACCGAGCTACACGAGGCGGCCGCCCGCTTGTGCGCCAGTGTGGGGTACCGCGGACTTGCCACCGTCGAGTTCCTCGTCTCTGCCGACGGGTTCTACTTCCTGGAAGTGAACCCGCGAATCCAGGTGGAACACACCGTTACCGAAGAAGTGACCGGTGTCGACCTGGTGGCGACACAACTCGCGATCGGCGCCGGCACCGACTTCGAGTCGTTGCTCCTCCCCCACGGAATTACCGCCACCGGGCTCGACACTTCCGGTGAGCCTGCCGTATCCCGGGGTATCGCCGTGCAGGCGAGGGTCAACATGGAGACGATGCGTTCCGACGGGCAGGCCGTTCCCGCCGCCGGCACCCTCACCGTGTTCTCCCCGCCGACCGGACCCGGTGTTCGGGTCGACACCTATGGACGGCCGGGACTCTCCCCGAGTCCGCGTTACGACTCCCTCCTCGCCAAGGTGATCGTCCTCTCCCGCGGACCCGCGTTCTCTGCTGCCG
The DNA here is from genome assembly GCF_023667485.2 of Rhodococcus sp. MSC1_016. Classification (NCBI taxonomy): domain Bacteria; kingdom Bacillati; phylum Actinomycetota; class Actinomycetes; order Mycobacteriales; family Nocardiaceae; genus Rhodococcus; species Rhodococcus sp. MSC1_016. The sequence goes on along the minus strand of NZ_JAMOZI020000001.1, from coordinate 6,143,911 downwards.
TTCGGAAAGCGGAGGCGGCGCTCGCCGAGTTCGAGATCGAAGGCGTCCCCACCAACATCGCGTTCCTGCGTGCCGTCCTCACCGATCCGGATTTCGGCAGCGGGGTCGTAGGCACCGATTATCTCGGCGAGCGAATGAGCAGACTGGTCGAGGACGCGCAGGCCCAGCAGCCGCACCTTCCGTCCACCACCGTCGAATTGCGGGCCGGCGAAGAAGTGTTGCGGGCGGAGATGGCCGGAACCATCGTCGAAGTGGTCGACGAAGGCCGAAACGTCGACTCGGGCGCCGCGTTGATGGTGCTCGAGGCGATGAAGATGCAACACGCGATCGCCAGTCCCGCGGCCGCGGTGGTGGAACGACTGCTGGTCTGTTCGGGACAAACGGTGGCTACCGGGGATCCACTCGTCGTCATCCGCCGCACCGGTGCCGATTCAGCCGAGATGGCAGACATTGTCGTCGACCTGGACCGTGCACGCGAGGATCTGGCCGAGATCCGGCACCGGCACGAGGTAACCCTCGACGCCGCCCGTCCCGCCGCCATGGCCAAGCGGACGAAGCTCGGTCGCCGCAGCGCCCGGGCGAACATCGAGGACCTCGTCGACCCCGGCAGTTTCGTCGAATACGGTCCCCTCGTCCTCGCGGCGCAGCGCAGCCGTCGCTCCGAACAGGACCTGATCGACAACACTCCGGCAGACGGCCTGGTCGCGGGACTCGCGACCATCAACGGTGACGTGTTCAGCGCGGCCGCTTCCGAGGCGGTGGTGCTGTCGTACGACTACACCGTCCTCGCCGGAACGCAGGGGATGCGCAACCATGCGAAGACCGACCGGGTGATCGGATTAGCTGCCCGCAAACAGATTCCGTTGGTTCTGTTCGCCGAGGGCGGCGGTGGCCGGCCAGGCGATACCGACGCCGGTACCGCGGCCGGGCTCGACCTCGACACGTTCCGGTCGCTCGCGGCCCTGAACGGGAAGGTGCCGCTGATCTCGATAGTGTCGGGCCGGTGCTTCGCGGGCAATGCCGCGCTGGCCGGGGTCTGCGACGTCCTCATCGCCACCCCCGACGCAAATATCGGCATGGGTGGACCCGCCATGGTGGAGGGCGGCGGGCTGGGTGTGTACCGGCCGGAGGACATCGGACCCGTCGAGGTGCAACGACGCAACGGGGTGATCGACCTCCTTGCCCGGGACGAGGCTCACGCGGTGGAGCTGGCCAAACGGTATCTGTCGTATTTCCAGGGCCCCCTTGCACAGTGGTCCGCCCCGGACGAACGGATTGCCCGGCACGTCGTTCCCGAGAACCGGTTGCGCGCCTATGACGTTCGCACTGCCGTCGACGCGATCGCGGACGTCGACTCGGTACTCGAACTGCGACCCGACTACGGGGTCGGCATCGTGACGGCACTGATGCGGGTCGAAGGACACCCCTACGGAGTGGTCGCCAACAGTAGTCATCACCTGGGCGGCGCCATCGACGCCGTCGCGGCCGACAAGATGGCCGACTTCCTGCGACTGTGCGAGTCGTTCGGTCTTCCGGTGGTTTCTCTCTGCGACACACCGGGATTCATGGTGGGACCGGATTCGGAGAAGGAGGCAACCGTACGCCGGTTCGGCGCACTGTTCATCGCGGGCGCGCGGATGACCGTGCCTTACGGCACGATCATCCTGCGCAAGGGCTACGGCCTCGGAGCGATGGCCATGGCGGGCGGATCGTTCCACGCCTCACAGTTCACGGTCGCCTGGCCGACCGGCGAAATCGGGGCTATGGGATTGGAAGGTGCCGTCCGACTCGGATTCCGGAAGGAACTCGACGCGATCGACGATCCGGCCCAGCGCGACGCGGCGTTCGCTCAGCTGGTCGAGGCGGCGTACCAGCAGGGCAAGGCACTGAACGCGGCCACGATCTTCGAACTCGACGACGTGATCGACCCCGCCCAGTCCCGCGCCTGGATCGTGCGCCTCCGCCGCCCGTGAGTACTTGTTAACCGCCCAATGTTAATAAGTACTCACGGGGGCGACGCCCACGACGGCACGGCCCGAGTAGGACCCGACGCGCACCTGGTCGATCACCGACACCACCTCGGTGATCGGGACGTCGTGGGTGATCGAGTCGAGGTGCGTCGGCGCCAGATCGGTGGCGAGACGTTTCCACAGGCGACGGCGCTGCGCGATCGGGTACTGCACCGAATCGATACCGAGCAGGCTGACCCCGCGGAGGATGAACGGCAGCACCGTGGTGTCGAGGCCGGAGCCGCCGGTGAGTCCGCTGGCCGCCACCGAGCCGCCGTACTCGATGGTGCTGAGCACGTGTGCGAGGGTTGCACCGCCGACGCAATCGACCGCGGCCGCCCACTGCGCCTTGCCGAGCGGACGAGGCTTGGTGTCGGGTTCGGGTAGCCGTCCGATCACCTTGCTCGCACCCAGGCCGGTCAGCAGCTCGGCCTTCTCGGGTTTCCCGCTCGATGCCACCACCTCGAAGCCAGCAGCGGCGAGAAGATCGACGGCAACCGTGCCCACACCGCCGCTCGCGCCAGTGACCAGCACCGGACCGTCGCCCGGTTCGAGTCCGCGGGACAGCAACGCCTCGACGCTCATCGCGGCCGTGAAACCGGCTGTTCCGATCGCTGCCGCGGTCCGAGTCGACATGCCGTCCAGACGCACCACCCAGTCGGCCGGGACCCGGGCGAACTGCGCGTACCCGCCGTGGCGGGCGGTACCGATGTCGTACCCGTGCGCGACTACCTTGTCGCCGACCGCGAACTCCGACGACTCCGACTCGACGACGGTGCCGGCGAGGTCGATGCCGGGCACGATCGGGTATGCGCGTACCACTCCGCCTTTCGGGGTGAGCGCAAGAGCATCCTTGAAGTTCACGCTGGAGTACTCGACCTGAATGGTGACCTCACCCGGCGGGAGAAATGACTCGTCGACCGTGTCGGGGGCGAGTTCGATCGTGCCCTCGTTCTCGCGAGCGATCCAGGCGGTGAAGTCCTTCATCAGTTGATCTCCTGACCTCGAGAATGGTGACGGTTCACTCACGGTACAGAAGCGACAGCGATCGGTCGGCGTCCAACAGCGCCTCGCGGTCGAACGTCGATGTGGACGCGAGAAGCTCATCCGCGCCGGTGCGGGCGAACAGGGAGTCGAGCTGCTCCCGCACCTCGTCCGCCGTTCCGTGGATCGACGACTCGATCGACGCGTCGATCTGCTCACGCATCCGCTGTGTCCACGGCCGATCGCGCAGGACCGAGACCGATTCGAGCGCCGGAAACTCGCCCGTCCGGCCCGACGACGCCAGCGCCCACGCCTCCGGCAGCAGGAGTTCGCGCGCCGCATCGGTGCTGTCCGCGATCATCACTTCGAGCGAGATCACCACGTAGGGCTCTCGGTTCCCCGGTGAGGGTACGAATTCGTCGCGGTAGCGATCGAGCTCTTGAATCCTGCCCTCGGTAGCGCCCAGTATCGGTCCGCCTACCACTACGGGCAGTCCGGCGCGCGCGGCGAAGTCGAGCCCCCGCCGGGTGGCGAGCACGAACATCGGGGGTGCCGCCTCCACCCGGGGTCGTGCGGTGACCGGCGCCGCCCCCTCCAGATACCGCCGCAGCTCGTCGAGGTCGTCCGCGAACGTATCGGGTGCAGTGCGGTCGCGGCGCAGAGCGTCACGGACAGGTCTGGTGAATCCCAGTGACCGCCCCACTCCCAGATCGATCCGCCGCGGGTACAGGGCTTCGAGCATCAGGAATTGTTCCGCCACCACGAGCGGCTGATGATTGGGCAGCATCACGCCACCCGATCCCAGCCGAATGCGGTCGGTGCGGGCTCCGATTGCGGCGAGGAGTACCGGCGGGGACCCACTCGCGATCCCCGGGACCCCGTGATGCTCCGCCACCCAGAACCGGTGGAATCCGAGCTGCTCGGCGTGGACCGCCCTGTCGATCGTCCCCGTCAGCGCAGCGGCATCGGGCACGCCGGCACGCGTGCGGGATCGGTCCAGGATCGACAGCTTCACCCTCGACGCAACCGTCGCTCCGACCCAACTATTTCCCGTAGCTACACCGCGGACACTTGCGAAGACCGGCTGTCGCGCATGTTTCGGGACGTGAGGACGCCGACGAGCAGCACGACTCCCGCAGCCGCGATGAACCAGCCGGTGCGGTGCAGTCCGTCGTCACCGATGATGTGTCCGGCGGTGGCCTGGAGCACCACGGCCGACAGATTCGCACCGATGTATTGGACGGTGCGGTACATCCCGATCGCCGTGCCCACCTCTTCGACCGACGTCACCGAGCTGATCAGATTCTGGTTGCCGATGTTGTTGAAGCCATTCGGTATTCCGAGTACGGCGGCGACGAGCAGCAGCACCACGATCGGTGCGGTACTTCTCTCGACCGAGGCGAGGAGCAGGCCACCCACTAGCAGCGCACAGGTGCCGACGGCGAGTGTCCGCCGGGCGCCGTGCCGCCGGTAGATTCTCGACGCGAGCATCGTCGAGCCGATGCCGACCACTGCGACGGGCAGCATTGTCAGGCCCGCCTCGGTGGCACTCATGCCGCGTGAATATTGCAGCCACTGTGGCACTCCGAAGAACACACAGTAGAACGCTGTATAGGTCAGCAGAGTGCGCGCAAGGGTCGCGCCGAGTGCGCGGTTACGGGTGAGCGCCCGGACGTCGATGAACGGTTCCGTCGCCCGCCTTTCCCACTGGACGAATGCGGCGAGCGCGAGCGCCCACACCGGCAGCAGCCACCAGAGCGGTTCCGACGTCGACGACAGCAGGAACAGCATCGTCGAAGACACCAGTACCAGGAACAACAGCACCCCGGCGAGGTCGAGTGAGTGCAGCAACTGCCGGTGACCGACCGACGAACCGCCGACGAATCCGACGTCGGCGAACCGCACAACGGCCAGGGCACTGAAGGCGATGATCGGGAGATTGATCCACATGATCGCCTGCCACCCGAAGGCCCCGACGAGCAGACCACCCAGCGTCGGTCCCAGGGCGACGACCGCCTGACTACAGATGGCGAGTGTCGTGATCGCGGTACGCGGCTGCGCGTTGTACTTCTCCGCGTAACCCCGGATCATCGTCATGGCATTGGGATACTGTGTAGCAGTTCCAATTCCGACCAGGATTCGTGAGAAGATCAGCCAGCCGACCGACGGCGCCAGCAACCCCGCGATCGACCCCAACGCCACCAGCGCCAGACCGCCCAGATACACCCGCCGAGCGCCGAGCAGCGAACCGAGCTTGCCCGCCATCGGGGCAGTCACAGCGGTCGCGATGTAGAGGGCGGAGATCACCCAGGCAATTCCGGATGAGGGGCCGAACTGTGCGGCGATACCGACGATCGCGATGGCGATCATCGACGAGTTCAGGGGCTGAAGAATACTGCCGGTTGCGACCGAACCGCTGACCCGGAACGGTACCCGGCGGGCGTCCTGTGTCGGAGTGGTGTCGGTGACCGTCACGGAGTCATCAGTGACTCCTCACGCGAACCCGACCCGGCAGAGTCGGCAAGACGCCCCCGATCCGGAACGTCGGCAAGACGCCTCAACAAGCGGCCGGCGATGAAGAGTAAGTCACGTTCGGCGTCCGTGCAGGTGTCAGCCAACGCCGCCGACAACCATTCACTGCGTTGTGCCCGGTCGGCGGCCAGCATCCGATGCCCGGACTCGGTGATGGCGATGAGACTGGCGCGCGCGTCCTGCGGGTCCACCGTCCGCGAAACCATGCCCGAATCTTCGAGCATGGTGACCGTGCGGGCGATGGACTGGGGCGTCACCTGCTCGAGGTGGGCGAGCGCCTTGGCGCTCATCGGTCCTTCTCGATCGAGGTGGGCGAGCGCCTGGAGTTGCGTGGGCGTAAGCAGGTGGCCTGCCCTTTTGGTGCGGATGCGCCTCGTGAACAGCACTATGTCTTCGCGGAGCTGATCTACTCGCTCGTCCATTGCGGCCTCCCTGTCTTCGTTGCCATTAGCCAGTCTAGCTGTCTAATGAACTCCCAACCAGGTGAGCTTTGTCTCGATCAATCGAAGCGATATGGGACAGTTAGACAGCAAACCTGGATAATTCAGGCCGTTACCGGCATGCGCCCGGTCCACCGCTTCAAGGCCACTCGCCACCCGTCGGACGCACTGTCGCCCGCCCACGCGATGTACCCGTCGGGCCGCACGAGCAACGCGGGTCCGTCGCCGAGCCGGGTCACGGCGTGAACCCCGGAAGGCACAGCCACGTCCCGCTCGGTTATCAGGACGAAACCGCCGGAGCGCAGTACCTCGTGCAACCTGCCGGCGACAGTCGGAATGTCCTCGGCCCGCCTGCCCACCAGTACGCTGTCGCCGGTTCGGTGCCCGTACCGGATCCCGATACCCGAAAACGTCTTGGCGACAGCACCACCGGTCGGCGGAAATCGCAGAAGAGTCGCGACCACCACGTTCCGGAGCTTCCGCAGCACCCACGGCCGTAGCGTCATCATTCGCATCGTGGTGCCGCTGGTCCGGAGAACCATCCTTCCTACCGGATGCCGTTCGGCGTGGTAGGTGTCGAGCACGGAGTCGTCCGCCCCGCCGAGCACCGCCGCGAGCTTCCATCCGAGGTTGGCGGCGTCCTGGATGCCGGTGTTCATCCCCTGCCCACCGGCAGGCGAGTGCACGTGCGCGGCGTCGCCGGCAAGGAACACCCGCCCCGTCCGGTACTGCGGGACCTGCCGTTCGTCGCCGTGGAACCGTGACTGCCATCGCACCGCGCCGAGGCCGTAGTCCGTACCCATGGCGCTCTCGATGACGTCGCGCAATTCGGCCCGTTCCACCGGAGCACTGTCGTCTACCTGATGCCGCCGGTTCCAGGCGATCACGCGGAAGAGGTTGTCGCCGTATGGTGCGAGGAAGGCGAATCCGTCGCGCACCGCGTTGACGGTCACGATGCTGTCGGGCGGATTCCGGAGTTCGACGTCGGCGAGCATGATCGAACGGAGCACCGCTTTTCCGGGAAACGACTGACCGATCATCTGGCGCACCGCACTGTGTGCGCCGTCGGCCCCCACCGCGTACGCCGCGCGAAACGCGTGTTCCTCTCCCGACGTGTCCCGCCCGCGCACTGTGACACCGTCGCCGTCCTGCTGCACCCCGGTCACGGTGATGCCGCGGATGATCTCGGCGCCCTGTTCACGAGCGTGCCGCTCGAGGAGGGAATCGACATTTCGCTGCGGGGTGATCAGCACGAACGGGAATCGTGACGAAAGGCCGGCGAGATTCAATTCCGCACCTCGCCACAGCTTCAACCCCGGAGACGGCGCGCCCGAGGCGACCAGCTCATCGGCGAGTCCACGTGCGTCCAGCAACTCCAGGGTGCGGGCATGAACACCGAACGCCCGACTGAGCGGTGAGGGTGCGTCCCGCTTGTCCAGAACGATGACCGATCTACCTGCGGCAGCCAATTCCCCGGCAAGCATGCAGCCGGTGGGTCCTGCGCCGATCACCACGACGTCGGTGTTTTTCATGACGGTCCTCCGATCAAGGCTCCGAGTCAACGCCTGTTGACTTCTACGGTAGGCGCCTTCGATCGCCAAGTCAACAACTGTTGACTACACTTGCGGAATGCCCGAACGACGTACCCGCTCCGCTGTCGCCACCCGCGCCGCGATCCTCGATGCCGCCCGCGCCCGGTTCGGCGCCGAAGGCTACGACCGCACGACGATGCGGGCTGTCGCATCGGATGTCGGCGTCGATCCCGCCCTCGTGATTCGCTATTTCACCAACAAGGAATCGCTGTTCGCGGAGGCGGCCGAGTTCGAACTCCACCTTCCCGACCTCCACGACGTTCCGGTCGACTCGCTCGCCACCGTGCTGATGCCGCGATTCTTCGCCGTGTGGGAGAACGACGGCGCCTTTCTCCCACTGCTACGGGCGGCGTCCACCAGCGCTCGGGCCGCCGAGGCGATGCTCCAAGTGTTCGCCCGGCAGGTGGCCCCGGCACTTGCGGCGGTCGCGGTGGATCGGGCGGCGGAACGCGCGGCCCTGGTGGGATCGCAGATCCTCGGACTTGCGTTCGCGCGCTACATTCTTCGCGTACCGCCGCTGGCCGAGATGACGCACGAGCAGTTGGCGCGGTGGGTCGGGCCAGTCCTCGAGCACTACTTGACCGCCCCGCATCTGCGAGACTGAGGACGAATGAGGGTCCCGCGGACGCAGCGACAGGCGGGCAACGCAACCGACGAGGAGGCGCTCGTGAGGTCACCGTCCGCGGAATGTGTCCAGCAGCTGAAAGCGATTGTGCCCGATCGGGTACATCTCCCGGATTCGACCTCCTACCGAAATGCGCTCGGAAAAGTCTTCTTTCCCGACGCCGCGAGACGGCATCCAGCCTGTGTGGTGCAGCCGGTTTCCGCTGCGGAGGTCGCGACGGTCATGGCCATCGCGCACCGAACGGGTGGTGCGATCACCGTGCGGGGCGGCGGCCTCAGTTCCAACTGCGTTGCAGACGGTGCCGTCATGCTCGACCTCTCCGCACACCTTCATACCGCCCGCCTCGAGGGTGATCGCGTCGTGGTCGCGGGCGGCGCCACCATGGGAACGATGCTGGACGCCCTCGCGCCCGCCCACCGCGTGGTGCCGGTCGGCATCGTCCGGCACGCCGGCTTCGGGCTCGCCACTCGTGGTGGCTTCGGCTACCTCACCCGCAGCTTGGGCCTGACGCTCGATCATCTCGTCGAGGTCGAACTCGTCCTCCCCTCCGGTGAGATTCTTCACCTGTCCGAGGCCAGTACCGGCGACGAGGCCGATCTGTGGTGGGCGGTGCGAGGATGTGCGCCCTGCTTCGGCGTCGTCACCTCAGCGGTGTTGCGCACCCACCGGGCGGGCCCGGTATGGGTCGACCGGATGATGCTCGGACTCGACGCCCTCGCCAAGTACTTCCGTGTGGCACCGGAGCTTCCGCGCGACACGACGATGGGCGCCGTCCTCGGTTACAGCGACGAATCACCCGACGAGCCGGTCTTGTTCGTCTACACCGCCTGCGCGAGCCGGGACGAGACCACCATCGCCCGCGCCCGCACCTCGGCGTCCGGCGTGGCCGCGGCGTCGAAGAACGTGCTCTACCGCTCGGAGATGTCCGGTCGATACCTCGACGGTTTACCCGAGTTCACCCCGCCCGGTCGCAGCGGACGAGACCCCGAACCGATCCGTCTGCCGGTACCGGGCGAGCCGCGCGGATCCTTCTTCGGCAAAGCGGTTTTCACCGGTCCGACCCTCGATTCCGACATCGCCGAGGCGCTGGCCGCTCAGATCCGCGGTGCTCCGACCCGTCAGTGCCGAATCGACTTCCAACACAGCGGCGGTGCCCTCGCCGACGTGGACGACACCGACACCGCGTTCTGGGGCCGCACCGGTGAATGGAACGTCCCCCTCAACGCGGTCTGGTCCGACCCGTACGACGGCGCCGCCTGCCTGGCGTGGGCGGGCGGTGCACTCGACGCCCTCGCACCGCACACGATCGGCGTCTACAGCGTGGAAGTGCGGCCGGGTTTCCCCGAGACCGGCGTCGAGATCAGCGCGGCCTACGGAGGCAACCTCCGGCGGCTCCGGACGTTGCGACAAACCCACGACCCGCGTGGAGTGCTGGCGCACTATCCGCTCTGAGCTTTGAAACTGCTGCGAGGCTCTGGAAGTGCTACGAGCGGGTGCACCTGCCGGATGCATCAACCGCAGTCATCGACGGCGGCCATCCCGCGGCACAGGATTGACAGACGGACTCGGCATCAGCCGCCCTATTCCCGATCCCTGGCGTCGGTGAGCGCACGGGTGATGCTCAGGGCGGTGGTATGCACAGCGGGACCGACGCGCCGGATATCGACCTTGCCGATCCATCCGGACGCGGAAACGGCGGCCACCGGCGGTCCGTCGTCAATGCGGATGATGCTCGCGACACAGGCCACGCCCGGTGCCGACTCCTCGTGCTCGTAGGCGATGCCGCTCGAGGCTATGCGGCGCAACTGCCGCACAAGCGGGCCGGGCGCGGTGATGGTGCGTGGACCCACCCGGACCAGACCGGCCGCGAGCACCTCGGCGAGCACCTGCGGCGGTGATCCCGAAAGCAGCGCCTTGCCCACCCCCGTGGCGTGCGCGGGTAGACGGCTACCCACGCCGGACGGCAGCCACGGTGCGTCCCGTCCCGGCAGTATCTCGACGTAGACCACCTCGGTGCCGTCGAGGATCGCCAGATGCACGGTCTGCCGCGTCGCCTCCCGCAGATCGGCGAGGAACGGGAGCGCCACCTCGCGGACCGACCGGCGACGTGAGGCCCGTTCGCCCAGCTCGAACAGCCGCAGACCGAGCCCCACCTTGGCACCCCGACGTTCGAGAAACCCGACGCCCTCCATCTCCTTCACCAGCCGCGACACCGTCGCCTTCGGTATCCCGGTCCGCCGGGTCAGTTCGTTCACACCCAGCGCGGTGTCAGTGGGGCCGAATGCGGCGAACAGATCCGACATCCGCCGGACCACCGACGTCGGCTCGCCACCGGGCGACGAAGTGTTCCGTTCTTCGGGACTCATTCGTTGAGTATCACCATCCGGCCCGGCACAGTACAAGCCACACGCGCCGTCCGAATCCCACGAGCGAAAGCAATCGGAGGACACTGATGTCAGCTATCACGCCCACCACTCAACGAAGTTCGTCGATCCTGGACGCGGCCGCCCGCCTTGCGGGCGCAACCGCCCGCCCGTGCGCACCCGTGCGGGACCTACTCGGAGTCACCGATATCGACGCCGCCTACGCGGTCCAGCAGCGGCTGACCGACGACCGGGTAGCCGCCGGCGGCACCATCACCGGCCGGAAGATCGGCCTCACCTCCCCCGCTGTGCAACAACAACTAGGTGTGAATCAACCCGATTTCGGTGTGCTGTTCGCCGACATGGACGTCACCGGCCTACCCGAGGTACCGAGTAGCCGGTTGCTGCAACCGAAAGCCGAGGCCGAGATCGCGTTCGAACTCGGCGCCGACCTCGTCGACGGCGACCTCGACATCACCCAGGTCCGGGCCGCCGTTGCCCGCGCCGCAGCAGCGTTGGAGATCGTCGACTCCCGCATCGCCGACTGGGACATCACCATCACCGACACCGTCGCCGACAACGGCTCCTCCGGACTCTACGTCCTCGGCGAGAAATGGCTCACACTGGACGAATTCGAGCCCCGCGAGGTATCCATGCGCCTGTTCTCCGGAGAGGAATTGGTGTCCGAGGGCACCGGCGCCGCCTGCCTCGGTGACCCCCTCGAAGCCCTCGCCTGGCTCGCCCGCACGGCCCGCGACTACGGCCAGCCCCTGCGCGCCGGACAGGTCATCCTCTCCGGGGCCCTCGGCCCCATGGTCCCCACCCCGCCGGGTACCACCATCCGCGCCGAACTGACCAGCCTCGGCACCGTGACCGCCACATTCTCGAAGGACCACTCATGACTGACACCCCCAAAATCAAGGTCGCGATCATCGGATCCGGCAATATCGGCACCGACCTGATGATCAAGGTGATCCGCAACTCCGACACCCTCGAAATGGGCGCCATGGTCGGCATCGACCCGGCTTCCGACGGACTCGCCCGCGCCGCCCGACTGAAGGTGCCCACCACCGCCGACGGCGTCGACGGCCTGATCGCCCTCGACAACTTCGCCGACATCGCCATCGTTTTCGACGCCACCTCTGCCAAGGCCCATCAGGCCAACGCCGCCGCCCTCGCCCCTTACGGGAAGAAGCTCGTCGACCTCACCCCCGCCGCGATCGGCCCGTTCGTCGTTCCCCCGGTCAACCTGGAAGAGCACCTCGACTCCGGCGTCGACAACGTCAACATGGTCACCTGCGGCGGACAGGCCACCATCCCGATGGTCGCCGCCATCTCCGCGGTCACCCGCGTCGCCTACGCCGAGATCGTCGCGTCAATCGCCTCCAAATCCGCCGGCCCCGGCACCCGCGCGAACATCGACGAATTCACCGAAACCACCTCCCACGCCATCGAACAGGTCGGCGGTGCCGCCCGCGGCAAGGCCGTGATAATCCTCAACCCCGCCGAACCGCCCCTGCTGATGCGCGACACCGTCTTCGCCCTGATCGGCGATGCCGATCACGATGCGATACGCGCGTCTGTCGCGGAGATGGCCGCCCGGGTCGCCGAGTACGTCCCCGGCTACCGGCTCAAGCAGGACGTCCAGTTCACCCCGATCCCCGAGGGCGAACCCGTGCATACCCTGCTGCGCGAAGGCGGCGGTCCGGTCACCACCAAGGTGTCGATCTTCCTCGAGGTCGAGGGCGCCGCCCACTACCTGCCCGCCTACGCCGGCAACCTCGACATCATGACCTCCGCGGCCCTGCGCACCGCCGAGTCCATCGCCCGACGCATTCAGAACACCATCCCCGCGGAGGCCCACTCGTGACCACCCCCCAGCTCTACATCCAGGACGTCACACTCCGCGACGGCATGCACGCCGTCCGGCACCGCATCACCCCCGACGACGTCGGCCGCATCGTCGCCGCCCTCGACGCCGCCGGTGTCGACGCGATCGAGGTAGCCCACGGCGACGGTCTCGCCGGTGGCTCCCTCAACTACGGGCCCGGCTCGAACACCGACTGGGAATGGATCGAGGCCGCCGCCGACAACCTGACCCACGCCACCCTGACCACGCTGCTGCTACCCGGCATCGGCACCATCGCCGAACTCGAACACGCCTACCAGCTCGGGGTGCGCTCCATCCGCATCGCCACGCACTGCACCGAGGCAGATGTGTCCGCCCAGCACATCGCCAAAGCCCGCGAGCTCGGCATGGACGTCTCCGGATTCTTGATGATGAGTCACATGAGCTCCGCCGACGACCTCGCCAAACAGGCGAAGCTGATGGAATCGTATGGGGCGCAGTGCGTCTACGTCACCGACTCCGGAGGTCGGCTCACCATGGACGGTGTCCGTGAACGGGTCCGCGCCTACCGGAACATCCTCGACCCCGGCACCCAGATCGGTATCCACGCCCACGAGAACCTCTCGCTGTCCGTGGCCAACAGCGTCGTCGCCGTCGAAGAAGGTGTCACCCGCGTCGACGCATCCCTCGCCGGGCACGGCGCGGGCGCCGGCAACTGCCCACTCGAGGCATTCATCGCCGTCGCCAACCTCCAGAGGTGGAGTCACAACTGCGACCTGTTCGCCCTCCAAGACGCCGCCGACGACCTGGTTCGCCCCCTCCAGGACCGGCCCGTGCGCGTGGACCGAGAAACCCTCACCCTGGGCTACGCCGGCGTCTACTCCAGCTTCCTCCGCCACGCCGAAACCGCCGCGAAGCAATACGGCGTCGACGTGCGCACCATCCTCCTCGAAGTCGGCAAACGCGGACTCGTCGGCGGACAGGAAGACATGATCACCGACATCGCCCTCGATATGACGCCCCTATAGGGCGGGTTCGTCACTCCGAGGTCCGGCGTCGAGCCAGCCCAGGCTTTAGTCGCCGATCCGCGCCCCCGTTTCCGGGTGGAAGAGATGCACCGCTCCGTCGCGTTTGCGCAGGGACACCGTGTCGGCGAGCCGCGCGGGGGTGCGGGTCAGTGACCGCGCGGTCAGTTGCGTGCCGTCGCCGGCGATGTGGGTGTGGACGTAGGATTCACTCCCCAGTTCCTCGACCAGGTCCACGATCACCTCGATGCCGCCGTCTCCGGTCGAGAGTTCCAACTGCTCGGGACGGACACCGACCGTGACGGTGTCCAGCCCGGCGGAGTGCAGCGCCGAGAGCTGGTCGCGTTCGAGAGCGAGCGTCGAATTTCCCAGGCGCACTCCGTCGCTGACGATGGGCATGGTCATGAGGTTCATGGCCGGTGACCCGATGAAGCCGGCGACGAAGGCGTTGTTCGGCCGGTCGTAGAGCTCGGTCGGCGCCGAGAACTGCTGCAGCTTACCGTTCTTCAGGACTGCAACCCGGTCACCCATCGTCATGGCCTCGACCTGGTCGTGGGTGACATAGACGGTGGTGGTGCCGAGCCTGCGCTGCAATGCCGCGATCTGGGTACGCGTCTGGACGCGCAGTTTGGCGTCGAGGTTGGACAGTGGTTCGTCCATGCAGAACACCTGTGGTTCACGTACGATCGCGCGTCCCATCGCGACGCGCTGCCGCTGGCCGCCGGACAGCTTGCCCGGTTTACGATCGAGGTATTCGGTGAGATCGAGAACCTTGGCCGCCTCGGCCACCTTCCGCTTGCGTTCCTCGAGTCCGATCCCGCGCATCTTCAGCGCGAATCCCATGTTCTCGCCCACCGTCTTGTTCGGGTAGAGGGCGTAGTTCTGGAATACCATCGCGATGTCGCGGTCCTTCGACGGCACACCCACCATGTCCTTGCCGTTGATGGTGATGGTGCCCTCGTCGATGTCCTCGAGGCCGGCGAGCATGCGTAGTGCCGTGCTCTTGCCGGAACCGGACGGTCCGACGAGGACGATGAACTCGCCGTCTTCGATCTCGAGGTCGAGCGAATCGACCGCCAGCGTGTCAGCGTTCTCGTAGATGCAGGATGCGCCCTTGTACGCGATGTCAGCCATGATTGCTCCTCTTGTGAGTACCGAAGTCGGGGGAAGTGATTGTCGGGGTGATCATTTGATGGCACCGAAGGACAGGCCGCGCACCAGCTTGTTCTGCGCCACCCAGCCGGCCAGGATGACCGGGAGCGCCGCCAGCGTCGCCGCTGCAGACAGCCGGGCCCAGTACAGTCCCTCACCGGTGATGAATCCGACGAGGAACACCGGAATGGTCTGCGCCTGAACGGCGGTGAGGTTGACCGCGAAGAAGAACTCATTCCACGAGAAGATCACACAGATCAACGCGGTGGCCGCAATGCCGGGAGACACGAGCGGAAGAATTACCTCACGCACCGACGTCCACAGGCTCGCACCGTCCATACTCGCCGCCTCGAGCAGTTCGCCCGGGACCTCGAGGAAGAACGAGCGCATCATCCACACCGCGATGGGCAGGTTCATCGCCGTGTACAGGATGACCAGCGCCCAGATGTTGTCGAGCAGACCGATGTCGTTGACGATCACATACAGCGGGATGATCGCGGCCACGATCGGCAACATTTTCGTGCTGATGAAGAAGAACAGGGCGTCCTTCGTCTTACGTACCGGCCGCAGCGACAGCGCGAACGCCGCCGGCACACCGAGCACCAGCACGAGGATCGTCGACATGGCGGTCGCGAACGCCGAATTGAGCAGTGCGATACCGATTCCGCTCTCGAGCACTGCCGTGAACTGGTCCAGGGTAGGCGTAAAGAACAGCTTCGGCGGTGTCGTGTAGGCGTCACCCTCCTGCTTGAACGCGGTGAGCACCATCCAGGCCACCGGGAAGAAGAAGCCGAGGGCCACGACCCACGCCACCACGCTCCACGGGCTGAACTTGCGGTGCTTACGCGCCCGCTTCGTCTCCGGGACGGCGGGAGTCGATTCCACCGGCGCCGCCGCAGTGTCGGTACTCATTACGCTGCCTCCTCGTTACCGGTAAAGCTCTTGAAGATCAGGCGCAACGCCAGAGTCGCGACGACGATGGTCGCGATCACGACGATGACGCCCATCGCGGCGGCCTGCCCGATGTCGAATCCGAGGAACGCGCGCTGATAGATGTAGAAGGGGAGGTTGGCACTGGCCGTGCCGGGCCCGCCCTGGGTCATCATGTAGATGGCGTCGAACGTGTTGATCAGGTAGATCGCACCCAGCACCGCACCCAGTTCGATGAACCGGCGCAGATGCGGCAGGGTCAGTTCGCGGAACATCGCGAACGGCTTGGCGCCGTCCACCCGCGCCGCCTCCAGAATGTCGCGCGGCATGGACTGCAGACCGGCCAGGATCAGCAGCATCATGAAGGGCGTCCACTGCCAGATCAGGTTCACCATGACCGCGGGGAGCGGGAACCTGCTGACCCAGTCGACCTGTCCCACCCCGAACGGGGAGAGGACGAAGTTGACGATGCCGAACACGGGGTCGAACATCGTGGTTTTCCACAGCAGCGCACCGGCAACAGGCGTCACCAGGAACGGGGTGATCAGGAGGGTACGCACGATGCCCCGGCCGAGGAAGGCGCGGTCGAGTAGCAGCGCGAGCAGCAGTCCGAGCACCACCGAGATCAGCACGGTTCCGACGATCAGGATGACGGTGTTGACCGCAACTTCACGGAACTGGCTGTCCTTGAACACGTCCACGTAATTCTGCAGTCCGACGAAGGCCTGGGACCCCGGACGCACGAGGTTCCAGGACTGCGTCGAGTAGTACAGCGTGAACAGGAACGGAATCTGGGTCACCACGATCATGAAGATCAGGGCGGGCAGCAACGGTCCTCGGCGACGCCATCCCTCGGCGCGGGAGACGCTGTTGTCCTTGGCCTCCCGCAGTTCTCGCACCCGGTCAGCGGTGGTATCCGCGGCCGGCTTCTCCGCGATGGTGGTCACTGTTCCTCCCGATATGTCGCGCCGACGACCTCGGCGTACTGCTGTGCCTGGGCGAGCGCCTCGGGCACGGTCTGCTGGCCCGCGATGGCCGCGCTGATCTGCTGGCTGACGCGGGTTCCGAGATCCTGAAACTCCGGGATCGCCAGGAACTGCACCCCGGTGTAGGGAACCGGTTGCACAGTGGGCGCCTCCGGTGTCGCGTTCTCGATCGCCTCGAGCGTCAGCGAACCGTAGGCCGCCGAGGCCTCCTTGTACTCGGGAATCTCATAGGTCGACAGCCGGCTGCCCGGGGGCACCCGCTCCCAGCCCAGATCCTCACCGACCGTACGTATGTATTCTTTGTCGGTCATCCACGAGATGAATTTCCACGCCGCATCGGGATTGTCGCTGCTCTCGGGTATTCCGAGTGACCAGCTGTACAGCCAGCCGGAGTTGTCCTTCACCTCGATCGGCGCGGGTGCGTACCCGATCTTGCCGACGACGGCGCTCGACGACGGATCCTCCAGGGTGGACACGGCGGACGTCGAGTCGTACCACATCGCCACCTGCCCCTGAGCCAGCTGTGTGGCGCACTCACCGAAACCGCTCGTCGCGGCACCTGGCTCGCCGTACTCGCGCACCAGGTCGACGTAGAACTGCACAGCGCGTTCCACCTCCGGACTGGTGAGCTGCGCATTCCAGTCCTCGTCGAACCAGCGGCCACCGAACGTGTTGATGACGGTATCGAGCGGTGCGAGCAATTCACCCCAGCCCGGCTTGCCACGGAGGCAGATGCCGGCCATGTCCTCGGAGTCGAGTTGCTGGGCGGCTGCGGCGACCTCGGTCCACGTCGGCTTCTCCGACAGGGTGATCCCGGCCTGCTCGAACAGGTCCTTGCGGTACATCAGGAACGAGGACTCGCCGTAGAACGGCACCGAGTACATGTTCCCCTCGTAGGACAGCGACTCGCGCAGGGTGGGGATGAAGTCGGCCTCGTCGTACCCCTCGGTCGCCTGGGCGTACTCCGACAGATTCTTCAACCAGCCGTACTTGGCCCATTGCGGAGTCTCGTAATTGCTGATCATCACGACGTCGAACTCGCCGCCACCGGTTGCGGTGGATGCGGTGATCTTTGCGCGCGCCTGATTCTCCGACAGCGTGACGAACTTCAGGTCGATGTCGGGGTTCTCTTCCTCGAACTGCGACGCGAGCTTCTGGGCATCTTGCATTTGCGAATTGGAGACCATCGCAATGGTGATGGTCTGTTCCGACGCGCCCAGCGATCCGGCGCCCGCGCAACCACTGAGCGTGAGGCAGAGCGCTCCCGCGCCCGCCACTAGCATCGTGGCCGGTTTCCTGTGTTTCTTCACCGATCTTCACCTCTCTTGCGTGGTGCTACTGATCGAGCAGCCAACGCGCGCATTCGATGTCGCAGACCAGCATCTTGGCCAGTCCGCCGTTGAGGGCACCCAGTGCCGCATGGTGTTTCGCGGCCCCACCCGTGACGAGGATCGATCCCTCGCACGCCCGGATGTCGTCGAGTGGAACAGACATGGCCCGCTCGTTCAGCGGCCCATCCACGTCGGTGCCGTCGAGCCGGAAGAAACGGCCACCCACCTCGCCGACCGCGCCGAGGTCGGTAAGCACGGAGAGCATGTCGGTGTCGAGGAAGCTTCCCTCGAACAACGTCGTCGACGTGGAGACCGCGCCGGTGCCGAACATCATCATCTGAGCTGTGCGACCGACCTCGAGCGCCTTGGAGATCACCGAGTCTCCCCGCATGGATACCACCGTGGACGCATCCGCGTACAGCGGGACGGGAAGCCGAATGGTGTTCGCCTGCAATTGTTCCGCACACCTACCGAGGACGTACTCGGTGCCGGTCTGGTAGTTGATGGCACTCACCGAGCCGTCGAGCTGCACAACGGTGGCGCACACCGCCGCACCGGAGGGCAGACCCTGCGCCACGGCCACCGTTTCCGGGCCCCAGGTGAAACCGAGCGTGTCGGTGTCGCGGATCCGCCGTACGAGCAACGACGCAGCAGCGCGTCCCACCCCGGCGAAGCTGCCGTGTTGGTCGATCGGGCCGGCGGCGTCCACCGAGTCGGCGACCACCACCGCTTCGACCAGGTTGAACCGTTCTTCGAGAGCGCGTTCCTCGTCGGAGCGCAGTGCGTCACTGAGATGCGCCGGAACCTGCACCTCGATGCGGACCAAGCCCTGCGCCTTGGCGCGGGCAACCAAGCGGCCCGCGGTCGGCCGGGAGACGCCGAGCCGTGTCGCGACCTCGGCCTGTGTCAGCCCGTCGAGGTAGTAGAGCGTTGCCGCTCGTAACGCGAGTCGCAGATCTTCCGTGGTTGACGGTGACGGGACTGCGGTGAGAGACGGCGTCGGTGCCGTCGCGTCGGGGGATGTCACTGGTTCTCCTCGCCATGATCTCGGGGCCGCGGAGCGGTACTTCGGATGCCCGAGAAGCCGTGAGCAAATGATCACTATGCGTTCTTCTGCTCAGTACGTTAGCATCGAGGTGTGACCCACACAACACTTCCCTCGAGTATCCCCAGCACGATGCGTGCCAGCGTGCTCGTCGAACCCGGTCGCATCGAGATCAGGGAGCGCGCGGTACCCACCCCCGGTCCCGGCGACGTGCTGGTGCAGGTCTCCTCGGTCGGCGTCTGCGGATCCGATGCGCACTACTACCGCGAGGGACGCATCGGGGAATTCGTCGTCGAGCAGCCCATCGTTCTCGGCCACGAGGCTGCGGGCACCATCGTCGGTGTCGGCGAGGGCGTCGCGACAGACCGGATCGGGCAGCGGGTGTCGATCGAACCCCAGCGCCCCGATCCCGGTAGCGACGAGACCCGGCGTGGCCTCTACAACCTCTGCCCGCACATGCAGTTCTATGCGACCCCGCCGATCGACGGGGCGCTGGCCGAGTACGTGACGATCGGTGCCGCCTTTGCGCACGCCGTCCCCGACGAGATGTCCGATGACGCGGCAGCACTGTGCGAGCCGCTGTCGGTGGCCATCGCCACGGCGCGGAAAGCCGGGCTGACCGCGGGGTCGCGGGTGCTCATCGCGGGCGCCGGGCCGATCGGAATCGCCACGGCGCAAACGGCACGGGCCTTCGGCGCCACGGAGGTGATCGTCTCGGATCTCGACGCGCAAAGGCGGGCCGTGGCCGCCAAATTCGGTGCCACCACCGTGCTCGACCCGCGCGAGCAGGACGTGTCGGCCCTCCGAGTGGATGCCTTCGTCGACGCGTCCGGAGCGCCGAGCGCCGTGCTGGCCGGAATCGGCGCGGTCCGGCCGGCGGGCACCGTCGTCCTGGTGGGCATGGGTTCGAGCGAGATGACACTTCCGGTGCAGACGATTCAGAACCGGGAACTGGTACTCACCGGCGTCTTCCGGTACGCGAACACCTGGCCCGCCGCGATCGCACTCGCCCGGTCCGGCCGGGTCGATCTCGATTCGATGGTCACCGGAAAGTACCCGTTGGCCGAGGCCGAACAAGCGTTGAATGCAGACCGGATGCCGGGCAGCCTCAAGGCCGTCGTACGCGTCCAGGAATGAGGAGAGAGCGATGCAACTGAACACGCAGACGCTGGATCGGCTCAGCGATGCAGTCGAAGTACCCACCTACGACCGAAGCGACATCTCCGTCGGGATAGTGCATTTCGGGGTCGGCGGCTTTCACCGTGCACACCAGGCGATGTACGTCGACAAGCTGCTACGCATCGGGCAGGCCCGCGAGTGGGGCATCTGCGGAGTCGGTGTTCTGCCCGGCGATCGGCGCATGAAGGACGTCCTCGAGGCACAGGACGGGCTCTATACCCTGGCCCTGAAACATGCCGACGGGACCTGGGACGTGAGCGTCATCGGCTCCATCGTCGACTACCTCTTCGCGCCGGACGACCCGGAAGCGGTGATCGAAAAGATCGCCGCCGAATCCACCCGGATCGTCTCGCTCACGATCACGGAGGGCGGCTACAACTTCACCCACGACACCGGCGAGTTCGACCGCGAGAACCCCGACATCGTCCACGATCTCCGCGACGGTGCCGCGCCGACAAGCACATTCGGGCTCATCGTGGAAGCACTGGCCCGTCGACGGGCCCGCGGACTGGCGTCGCCGACCATCATGTCGTGCGACAACATCGAGGGAAACGGCACCGTGGCGCGCAAGATGTTCCTCGCCTACGCCGAGATGAAAGCTCCGGAACTCGCGGCGTGGATGCGCACCGAGACCTCCTTCCCCAACTCCATGGTCGACCGGATCACCCCGGTGACCACCGCGGAAGTAACGCAGGCACTCTCGACTCGATTCGGCGTCGACGACCAGTGGCCCGTCGCCGCCGAACCGTTCACCTCCTGGGTTCTCGAAGACGCGTTCGTTCTGGGCCGGCCGCCGTTCGAGCAGGTCGGCGTGCAGTTGGTGGACGATGTGGCACCCTACGAACTGATGAAACTCCGCCTGCTCAATGCGAGTCATCAGGCCCTCTGCTATTTCGGGTACCTCTCCGGGTATCGCCTCGTGCACGAGGTCGCGCAGGATCCGCTGTTCGCCGAATATCTGTTGTCCTACATGGACGACGAGGCCACGCCTACCCTGGCGCCGGTTCCCGGGGTCGACCTCGACGAGTACAAGCGCACGCTCATCGAGCGCTTCTCGAACCCGGAGATCCGCGACACCGTCGCCCGCCTGTGCGCCGAGTCCTCGGACCGCATCCCGAAGTGGCTGCTGCCGGTGATCCGCGAGAATTTGATAGCCGACCGGCACATTCGACTGTCTGCCGCGGTCGTCGCGAGTTGGGCCCGGTACGCCGAGGGAGTGGACGAGGACGGCGAATCCATCGACGTCGTCGATCAGTTGAAGGACTCCCTCGTGCCGATCGCACGCAGCCAGCACGAGAACCCCACGGCCTTCATCGAGAACCAATCGGTCTTCGGCGATCTGGCCGACTATCCACGGTTCGTCACCGCCTATCTGTGGGCACTCGATTCGCTACACCGGGTCGGCGCGCGCAAAACACTCGAATCCCTGCTCGAGAAGGTGCAGTCATGAGCCTGGTCGTCGGCGAAGCCCTCATCGACATCGTCACCGCTGCCGACGGCACCACCACCGAGTACGCCGGGGGCAGCCCCCTCAACGTGGCGGTCGGACTCGCCCGTCTCGGCAGACCGGTGGAATTCGTCACCCGCATCGGGGAGGACGCACGGGGAGGAATGATCCTCGACCACCTCGCGGCGTCGGGCGTCCGCGTGGCGTCGGGAAGCATGTCCGCAGAGTCCACGGCCACCGCCCGGGCGACACTCGACCCGACAGGTGCGGCCACCTACGAGTTCGACCTCGAATGGGCGCTGCCCGCTCCCGCCTGGGCCTCGACCCCGGAGCTGGTTCACTCCGGGTCCATTGCCGCCGTGATGGAACCCGGATGTGCCGTGGTGGCCGATATCCTCTACCGCCTCCGCTCCGCGGCGACCATCAGTTTCGACCCGAACGTCCGGACCGCATTGATTACCGACGAGGTACGGGCCCGGGAACGAATCGAGCACCTCGTGTCGATGTCCGACATCGTCAAGGCCAGCGACGAGGACCTCGCCTGGTTCGACCCGACCAGGGACCCCGTCGACATCGCCCGCGACTGGCTGGCGCTCGGACCCGCAGTGGTCGCCGTGACGAAAGGCTCCGAGGGTGCTTTCGCGGTGTGCGCGGCGGGTGTCGTCGAGATGGCCGCGCGCGAGGTCCAGGTGATCGACACCGTCGGCGCCGGTGACGCCTTCATGGCCGGACTGCTCGACGGAGTCTGGTCCCAGGGCTTGCTCGGCGCGAAACACCGCGGCGCCCTGCGCGCACTCGATCCTGCACGGCTGCGCACCGTACTGGCTAACGCCGTTCTCATGTCCGCCCTCACCGTCGCCAAGGCCGGCGCGGACCTTCCCGACCGCGAGACGCTCGACCGAGAGGCCGGGATTCTGCAATGACACTCGTCGCAGGAATCGACTCGTCGACCCAGTCGTGCAAAGTGATCGTCTGCGACGCCGACACCGGAGAACTCGTCCGCAAGGGCACAGCGCCACATCCCGACGGGACCGAGGTGCACCCGCAGGAATGGGCGCGGGCCCTGGACACCGCGATCACCGCGGCCGGTGGACTCGACGACGTCGCGGCGGTGTCGGTGGGAGCCCAGCAACACGGCATGGTGTGCCTCGACGACAGCGGGTCGGTGGTTCGCCCGGCGCTGCTGTGGAACGACACCCGGTCGGCGGGGGCTGCCGCACAGTTGGTGGAGGACCTCGGCGGTCCCGACGCCTGGGCGGACGCCGTGGGTGTCGTCCCGCTCGCGGCCATCACCGTCAGCAAGCTGCGATGGCTCGCGGATTCCGAACCGGCACAGGCTGACCGGACGGCCGCGGTGTGCCTGCCGCACGACTGGATCGGCTGGCAGCTCACCGGTGCCCGCGATCTCGATGCCCTGGCCACCGACCGCGGTGACGCGAGCGGCACCGGATACTTCTCGGCCGCAGCCAACGCGTATCGACCCGACCTGTTGTCGCTGGCCCTCCGTGGCCGCTCCGTGCAGGTGCCCCGAGTGGCAGCGCCATCCGAGCGGATCGGCGAGACGCAGTCGGGCGCGGTACTCGGCCCCGGAACAGGTGACAATGCCGCTGCCGCACTCGCTCTGGACGCACAGGAGGGTGACGTCATCGTCTCGGTGGGCACATCGGGGGTGGTGTCCGCGGTGTCGGACATACCGGCCAACGACCCCGGCGGTTTCGTCGCAGGGTTCGCCGACGCGACCGGACGCCATCTGCCGCTCGTCTGCACACTCAACGCGGCGCGGGTACTCGACGCCACCGCAGCACTACTCGGCGTCGATCACGAAGAGCTGTCGCGGCTTGCGCTGTCGGCACCGTCCGGCAGCGGCGGCCTGGTGATGGTGCCGTACTTCGAAGGCGAACGCACACCGAACCGACCGGACGCCACCGGGTCGATAGAGGGCCTGCGGCTCAACAATTCGACGCCCGCCCACCTCGCGCGGGCGGCCGTCGAAGGGTTGCTGTGCGGGTTGGCCGACGGAATCGACCACCTGGTCGCGCAGGGTGTCGCCGTGCGCCGGATCCTGCTCGTCGGTGGCGGCGCACGCTCGCGGGCACTCCGTGAGATCGCCCCGGCCATCTTCGGTGCGCCCGTCCTGGTGCCACAACCCGGCGAGTACGTCGCCGTCGGCGCGTGCCGTCAGGCTGCGTGGACACTCGCCGGCACCACGCAACCACCCAAGTGGAATCAGACCGCCACCCAGCGTTACGAGGCCGACCCTGCCCCCGCCGTCCGCGAACGCTATAGGCGCTCCGCGCCTGTGCGCCTTTCTGGTTGTCCCAGCTACCAAAAAGGCGCACGGGCGGCGGAGCCGCCTACACCTTGACCAGCATCTTCCCGACGTTTCCACCACGCATGAGCTGGAGGAATGCGTCCACCGAATTCTCGATGCCCTCGACCACCGTCTCGTCGTGCACCACGTCACCGGACGCGAGCCACGGTCCCATCTTGGCGGCGAACTCGGGGAACACGTGGGTGTAGTTGCCCAGCGTGAATCCCTGCAACGTGAGACCGCGGCTGATGATGTTCATCATGTTGTCCGGTCCCGGCACGCGCTCGGTGGCGTTGTAGCCGGCGATCGCGCCGCACAGCGCGGCTCGTCCCCCGTTGCGCATGGCGGCGAGTGCCGCCTCGAGGTGATCGCCGCCGACGTTGTCGAAGTAGACGTCGATTCCGTCACCCGCGACTTCGAGTAGCTGCTTGCGGATGGGCGCGGCCTTGTAGTCGAGCGCGATGTCGTAGCCGTAGCGGTCGGTGAGTAGCGCGACCTTCTCGGCGGAGCCCGCGGATCCGAGGACCCGGGAGGCGCCTTCGAGGCGGGCGATCTGCCCGGCGGCAGTTCCGACGGCACCGGCGGCACCGGAAATGAACACGGAGTCACCGGGTTTCAGGTGCGCGATGTGCAGGAGGCCCACATAGGCGGTGAGGCCCGTCAACCCCAGAATGCCGAGGTATGCGGACACCGGAACCCCCGGAATCTCCTCCACCACACGGAATGCGGAGGCATCGCCCTGCGCCACGTCGCGCCATCCCAGGTCGTGCACCACGACGGAGCCGGCGGGGTGGCTGTCGGCGGTCGACTCGACGACGCGCCCGACTGCGCCACCGGTCATGGTCTCCCCCAGCACGAACGGCGGGATGTAGGACTTGACGTCGTTCATGCGGCCGCGCATATATGGGTCGACGGAGGTGAACTCGTTGACCACACGAACCTGATCACCGGCGAGGTCGGGCAACTCCACGGTGACAGTCCGGAAGTCGTCCTGGGTGGGCCAGCCCGCCGGCCGGTTGATCAGTTGAATCTGCGTGCTCGATACCACGAGTAGTTCCTTTCAGTGCTTTGACGAAAGATGTCTAGAGCGCCAGTCCGAGCGCGAGGAGAAGGACCGCGAGCAACGGAAGCGTGCCCTGGGTGAGAGCGGCGCGCGCCTTGTCCGGTGAAGAAATCAGCAGGACAGCGGCGGCGAGGACCATCGATCCGGCACCTGCGAAGACGAGGGCAGCACCCACCGCAGTCGCGTCGACAGCGACCGCAACGATGCCGACCGCGGTCACGATGGCGAGGAAGAGATTGTAGAAGCCCTGGTTGAAGGCCAGCTCCTTGGTGGCGGCGGCCTCGTCGGCGGTGGTGCCGAAGGTCGCGCGGGTACGCGGCGCGGTCCACAGCACCGACTCGAGCACGAAGATGTACACGTGTAATGCACTGGCGAGAGCGGCGAGAACCAGACCGGCGGTAACCATGCAAGCTCCTCCTGATTGTGAACTGACCATTTCAATATATACTGAAATGAGCGTTTCACAATAGTGAGTGAGGATCGTCATGCCACGGACACAGGACTTCGACACCGCCGAGGTGATCGGCCTCGCACGTGACGTGTTCTGGGACAAGGGTTATGAAGCCACATCGGTGCCCGACCTCGAACGCGCCACCGGACTCAACCGCTCGAGCCTGTACAACGCCTTCAGCAGCAAGCGGGGCCTGTTCGACGCCGCCGTGCAGGACTACCTCGACCGTGTCGTCCGCCCCCGTCTGAAAATCCTCACCGCTGAGCCCGCCCGGCCCGACGCGGGCGTGCGCTACTACCGCGCTCTCGCCGAGACCTTGGCCACGCTCCCCGAGGACTGCCCGGGTCGTGGGTGTCTGCTCCTCAACAGCGCTGCCGGGTTCGCCGCCCACGACGAGACTCAGCGGATGGTCGTGGATGCCTACCGCAGCGAACTGTCCGCAGCGCTGACCCACGCGCTGCGTGCCCTCGATCCGAACGCGCCTGCCGCCGTCGTCGAGCACCGCACGCGGCTGCTGACGTCGTTGTCGGTCAGTGCGTTCCTGCTCTCGCGCATCAACCGGGACGAGGCGATCGCCGTGGCGCACACGGCGATCGAACAGCTCGAGGAGTGGCGCGGGACTGCCTGACCGCGCCGCCCGTCAGTCGGCCAGAGCCGGCGCCGCGTGCTTGCCGCGCTCGGGAGGAGCGCCGTCTCCGGACGCCCGCTCGGCGGCCGCCATCTCGATTGCGGTGGCGTGGTCGACGGCGTGGGGGGCGATACCCAGGTTGTCCAGGGTGTCCCAGAGGCCGGCCATCGCCGCCTTCGGGTCGAGGTAGTACTCGGATTCGCGCACACGCCAGAAGGTCCAGCCGCACCGCTTGAGTTCCTGCTCGCGTTCGAGGTCGGCGATGCGCTGTGCCGGCGTGGTGGAGAAGGCGTCCGCATCACATTCGACGGCCAGCCTCATCGTCCCGCCGGTCACCACGAGGTCGATGCGCCGATTGTTCACCTCGACTTGAGGATTGACGTGATAGCCGCGCTCGGCGATGTCGTGGAACACTCGCTGCTCGAGGAGGTTGTCGAACGGTGGCGTCCGGACGTCTCGGCTCACCCCTCGGGGCATCGGCTCGGCCGGCGCCGGCGACGTCGACATGACGTAGCTCAGCAGGGAGTTACGGAGGTCGGCCCGCTTCAGTTCGTCGACGGTCACCGAGTGGAACAGCCACAACTGGTCCTGCGCCCGCGACGCCGCGACGTTGAATCGACGCTTGTACTGATTGGCCGTCAGCGGCACGAAGTGCTGCTCCGGCGTCACCACCATGGACAGGAATACGACGCTGCGTTCATCGCCCTGGAAGTCGGGCGGTGTTCCCACCCGCAGTCGCCGTTGCTCCCACTGCTCGATTCCGATGCGCCGCACCAATTCGCCGCGGATCGCGTCGACCTGCGACTGTCCTTGCAATACCACGATTCCGAACGTCTTTCCGTCGTACCGGGGATCGACGAGGCATTCGATGAGCTGATCGACGAGCGCCTTCGCCTCGACGTGGTTGGCGAGCGTGGCATCCTTCCCGGACACCGTGGCATCGGGAACATAGGTGTGCCGCAGCGGCGGTAGCCGGTCTGCACCGAACTGCCGCACCGGCACCAGCGGCAACTCACCGTAGAACTGGGTACTCGACCAGTTGATGATTTCGGGCATCGACCGGAAATGCTCGCGCAGCCTGACCACCTGGCCGAAACTGGTACGCAGGATGGAGAACAGGCTCGACCGGGGTGTCAGCGTCGCTTGCACGTATTCCGGGAGATCCGGAAGGTAGGCGTCCAATCTGGTGAAGACGTCGTCGAGCGTCCCGTTGGTGGGGATATCGGCGGGCGCGCACTGCTTGTCGTCGCCTACCACGATCACCCGCGGTGCCAGCCACAGCAGGAAGAGGTTGGTGATGTCGGCCTGACTCGCTTCGTCGACGATGACGACGTCGAAGCTGCCCGGGACCGGCGGTATGGACGCGAGGACCTGCTGCAGCGGCATCACCCAGGCGGGCACGGCTCCCTGCGCCTCTCCCATCGCGGATCTGGCTGCACTGCGGTACTTTTCGGCATACTTTCCGCCTCCGGCACCGATGTTGGAGATGTGTTCGCGGTACGTTTGCAGCGCCCGGACCTGATCGGCGGTGAGATTCTCGAGGCAGTCCCGCCACGCGGCGGCGGCCGCCAGCCGAGCGGTCAGATGTGCCAGATCGGCGTCGAGGCCGTTCAGTTCGGCTTCGAGTTCCTGCTCGCGCCCGGCGCGGTGCTGTTCGGTGACCCACTGACGCGCACGACGCCACGCCCAGGCCTCCGACAGCTGCCAGCTCATCTCGTCCCATTCGGGAAGCGTCGCTGTCCGGCGCACCAGCTCGTAGAAAGCCGGGGCCACGGGGGCGAGGCGGTCGGACAACTCGTCGAAAAGCAACTGATCGTGCTGCTCGGCGCGCGCCCTGGCGTATTCTGCGAGGGCAGCGGACAGTGCCGCGTTGTCGGCGCGGTCGAGTGCGGAAACCAGAGCGGTGCCCTCGGGGGAGGGACCCGCGTCGATCTCGTCCGACACCGCCGAGACGATGGCGTCGAGTTCTGCACGCGCACTGTCGACGTCGGTACGGGTGGTGATGGCCTCGGCCGCACCGGCGACCGCGGTGGCGTCGCGAAGTGTGCGCATGCGGGGGGCAGTGGGCGACAGCGCGAACAGCTCACGGGCAAGCGCATCCCGCGCCACGAGCAAGGCACGCACACGCGCGATCCTGCCAACCATCAGGTTGAGGCTGTCGACCTGAACGGCGCGGGAACCGTTCATCTCCACCGGAATGCCGAGATCGCCCAACAGTGTCGCCGCGGTCTGGGCGGCGTCGTGCGCGCGTAGGTGTTCCGTCACGAGCCGGACGGCAGCGGCCGTGGTGGCGGGTAGTCCGTCGACGGTCGCTTCGATGCCGAGCTCCTCGACGGCCTTCTGCTCGTCGCTGCGCCGAAAGCGTGACTTCCATTCCACGGCACCGGATTCCATGGCGACAGCCAGCGCCCCGACCGCGTGGAGTGCAGGCCTGCTCATGACGGAACACTGGACGTCGTGCGCGCCGATGTAGCGGTCGGCGGCGGCGGCCGCTTCCACGATGGCAGGCAGCGCATCCAATCGGCCCCACAAATGCGTGGCCCGACCAGCGAGAACTGTGTCGGCCAGTTCGTGGAATCTGCCGTCGAGTTCGAGGACGTCGTGCGCCCGGGCCTGCAGTTCCTTGCAGTGCCGGCGGACCGTGTGCGCAGTATCGGTGTCGACACCGCCGAGGACGTCCAGTAGATGCGCCGACTGCGGGGTGTCGATGGGAACGGTGGTCGACGCCCGTGCACAGAGCCGTTCGAGTTCTGCGCGGTTGGGCAGAAGTGCGTCGAGTGGCGGCAGACTTTGCCGCGAGCGCAGGGCACGTTCCGGTGTTGCCGTCACACACAGTGCGCGCAAGGTGTCGAGCTCGGCGCCCGTCAGCGGCGGTTCCTCGCTCAGCAGGGGTCCGGGGAGCCATTGGAAGTCGGCCTGAAGTGCCATGACCTTGCGGACGATCGTGGCGGCCGTACCTTCGTAACCCTCGGCCACGGGATCGTGGAGGTACGTCTCGGACTCGCGCAATGCCGTCACGCGGTCGAGTACGACCGCACGTTTCTGCATTGCCTCCGCCCGCTGGGCCCGCAGATCGGCGATCCGCTTGCCCTCACTGTCCGGGTTGAACGACGACTTCCGCTCGGCGATCGTCGCGACACTGCGGTTGAGCTCGTCGGATCCACCGCGCGAGAGGTCGGTGATCGAGACGCACAGTTCCTGCATCTCGGGCGGCAGCTTGTCGCGGAGCACACGCAGAGCCTGAGCCTTCTCGCTGGTGACCAGCACCCGCTGTCCCCGGGCGAGGAGGGCCGAGACAAGATTCGCGATGGTGTGGGTTTTTCCGGTCCCGGGCGGCCCCTCGACCACTACCCCACTGTCTCCACCGAGGCGCTCGATGATCTGCGACTGCTCGGCGTTGGCGGGGAGGGGGAACAGAGGGTCGTCGGCGAGCGTGGCGGGCGCGGCAGCACCCGTGCGCTGCAGCCACGTCACTCGGTCCGCCGGCTCGATCGCGTCGACCAGCTGGGCAAGCCCCAGCGGGACCGTGGCACCGTCGCGTTCGAGATGGGCGATCATCTTCTCGTAGTACTCGACGAGCGCGAATGCGCTGCGCTTACGGAGCACCAGCGCGGGTGCGGGGGCGAGGGTGGCCGTCCCCGTCTCGTCCGGGGGCTCGACAGCGTCACGGACATCGATAGCGGTGGTGACCGTCAGCGGCGCCCACTCCCGGAGGAACTGCCCGATCTCGGGGCTGAGCGGGGAGGTCGCGCCCTCCTGTAACTGCTGTTGCAGTCGCATCGATTGCGAGCTGTCGTAGAGGCCGAGCCCGGTCAGCAGCTGGGAATCTTCGAGCCGAGGCGCTGTGCTCGGCGTCAACCGCACGAGGAGATCACCTGTCCGAACGTCGCGGGAAATCCCCGCGGGCTGCGTGACGAGATGGGTGCGGATACCGGCATCCGGACCCACACCGGGAACGGTGAGCAGACCGGAGGCGAGGACAAGTTCGATCGACTCGGGCCGGGCATTGAGCTCCTGCAGCATCGACTGCAATGACTGGTACAGCTCGGCGTGCGGGCGCTGTTCGCGATCCGTCGCCGCCCAGGCCTTCCACCGCGGCAGGTACGCGTCGAAGGCTTGCCGGACCTCGTACGCCCGGCGGACGTCGTATTCCTCGTCGGAGTCTTCCGCGTAGGCGTCCGATGCATTCAAGGTCAGTTGTGGCCGCGAGCTGTCGGATCGGGCAGCCGCATCCACCCAGCCGTGCAGAACGGGCGGCAGTGCCGGTGGATCCTCCACGGCAGCGACGGGCACTCGGAGGACGATGTCAGCCTGCGCTGCATCTGCCGAGGGTCGGAGCACCCTGCCTTCGCGGTACAGCCATTCCACCTGTTCGTGCTGGTCGACACGCAGTACAGGCTTGGTGCGAGCCCTGACGATTTCGCGCAGGAACTGCAGCAGCCGCTGGACGCGGCCTGCAAGCTCGGCGTCGGTTTCGGGACTCGACAATGTAAACCTCTGAGAGTTCTCGGTGATGGTCGGCGCTGGCCCCCGCCCTGCACACTATCGGGTCGATAGGGAGGAGATCGACGCGTAGTCCCCGTTCGGAGGCAGGAAGAGCGCCCGGCAGTTGCGCAGGTCACAGGGACTGGACGGTCGCCTGGCACCACCGCGCATCGATGCCCGTCCCCGCCACACTCCATTCGGACCATTCGGTCTCTAGTATCTGTCCATGGCCGATTCGCGCATCACCAAAGCCGGTGCCGTGCTGGCCGCCGCCGCTCTCCTGGCCTCCGGAACCAGTGCCGTCGGGGCTGCCGACCCCGCGCCGGGGTCGCGGGTCACGGCGTCTTCCGAGGGATTCGCCCTCGACGGTCAACCCTGGTGGCCGACGGGTTTCAACGCCTATCAGTTGGCCACCAACTGGTCGGTGAACTGGGGTTGTGGGGCCATGGTCGATCTCGGGTCCTACTTCTCGTCACTTCCGGCGCACTCGCTGACCCGGTTCAACCTCTTCCAGGCACTGGCGATCAACCGGTTCACCGGGCAGCTCGACTTCGGACCGATCGACGCCGTCTTCGCTGCCGCCGAGGCACACGACCAGATGGTGATTCCCGTCCTCGCACCGCAGGACGGCGCGTGTGAAGACGACGTGTTCAAAGGCCGGCAGTGGTATGTCGACGGGTGGCAGACCATGACACCGGGGGCTCCCCGCACGTTGATGAGCTTCCAAGACTGGATGCACACCGCCGTCGACCGGTACAAGGACTCGTCCTCACTCGCCGCCTGGGAATTGGTGGGCGAACCGGAGACGAGCACATGCACGGACGCGGCCTGTTCGTGGTGGACTCGGTCGTGTGGCCCAGACGCCGCACAGGTATTGCGGGACTTCTTCGACGACGCCGGCGCCGAGCTCCGCGCGCGCGACCCGCGGACCCTGATCACGGGCGGATTCACCGGCGGCGGGCAATGCGGCACCCAAGGCGATGAATACCAGTTCGTCGGGGCGTCGCCGTATGTCGACGTCGTCCAGTATCACGACTACGGCGCCGACGCCGTCCCGCTGCCGGGCGATCAGTGGAACGGTCTGGGTCGACGACTCGAACAGGCGGAGGCGCTGGGGAAGCCGCTCCTCATGGGCGAGATCGGCGAACTCGCCGGCTCGTGCGGTGACCTCGGCGACCGTGCCGCACACATCACCACGAAACTTACCGGCCAACGCGATGCGGGCGCAGCCGGGGCACTGCTCTGGGCGTTCGTCCCCGATCCGAGGCCCACCGAGTGCACTTACGACGTGGGGCCCGACGACCCGCTGTGGGATGTGGTCGAGCAGTTCGGGTCCCTCGGCACGGGTACCGCCCCGGGCGCCTACTGAGAATTCAGGACACGAGCACGCGCACCGTCTCCGCTACGCACGCCGGCTTGTCGGATCCTTTGATCTCGATGGTGTTCTTCACGACCACCTGGGCACCCTTGGCCGTGCGTTCGCAGGAGACGATTTCGCCGCCGGCGCGGATCGACGCCCCCACCCGGACCGGTTCCGGGAAGCGAACCTTGTTGAGCCCGTAGTTGATCACCATCTTCACGCCGTCGACACGCATGATTTCTGCGCCGAGCTTCGGCAGCAGTGAGAGCGTGAGATAGCCGTGCGCGATCGCCGCGCCGAACGGGCCGTCCGCGGCACGCTCCGGGTCGACGTGGATCCACTGGTGATCTTCGGTGGCGTCGGCGAAAAGGTTCACGCGGTCCTGCGTGACCTCCAGCCATTCGCTGAAGCCGAGGGACTCCCCTACGGCAGCTTCGACCTCGTCGATTCCGTTGAACACGCGCATGTCGGTACTTCTCCTCGTCGGTTCACAGTTCAGAGTGGTTGTGGTTCAGCGTCCGCCGCGGCGGAGCGTGACTCGGTAGGTGTAGTGCTCGGGTAGGAAGTAGCTGACCGCGAGTTCGACGATCCGGCCTTCGGCGTCGGTGTACAGGCGGTCTACTCGCAACATCGGGTGCTCGACGTCGCAGCCCAGCTCCCGGGCAACGAACTCGGTGGCCGGCGCCACGGTGATCGACTGCGCTGCCTCGACGATGGGACTTCGCAGGTGCGGTTCCAGCAACCCGATGATCGTGTACGCGCTGACGGCGCCCTCGGCCATCTCGGGGGCATCGACGACGAGCCGTGCGATCTCGTCGGGAAGGTAGACGGTGGTCAGCACGAAGGGTGTGTCGTCGTGACGTCGCCGGAACACGACCGTGTGGACGAGGTCGGTATCGAGCCGGAGCCTGCTCGCCGCCTCGATGTCGACCCGGCGGCGCAGCGGCGAGACCACCTCCATGGTGGTGTCCGTGGACAGATTCATCAGGTCTTCGATGGATCCGAGCTGACGCAGGTAGCGGCCATCGGACTCGGCCGCGAAGGTGCCACGCCCGGGCACCCGGTAGACAATGCCCTCGGCCACCAGATCCTGGAACGCCCGCCGGACCGTTTGACGACTCACCCCGTGTTGCTCCGCGAGCTCGAATTCGGTGGGAAGTTTCACGCCGTCGCGGTATTTGCCCGCAGCAATGTGCTCGCGCAGCTGTCTGGACACCAGCTGGTACGCCGGCTCGCTCTCTCGTTCCCTACCGTTCATCGCGCACCGATCCTACGTGCAGGTTGTGGGACTACAGACCGCCTCGGGCCACGAGTTGCGAGACGATGACGTTGCGCTGAATCTCATTGGTGCCCTCGCCGACGATCATCAGAGGTGCATCCCGGAAGTACCGCTCGACGTCGTACTCGGTGGAGTAGCCGTACCCACCGTGAATACGGACCGCCGACAGCGCGATTTCCATCGCCACCTCCGACGCGTACAGCTTCGCCATACCCGCCTCCATGTCGCACCGCTCGCCGCTGTCGTACTGCTCGGCCGCATGCCAGGTCAGCTGCCGCGCCGCCGTCAACTTGGTCGCCATGTCGGCCAGATAGTTGCCGATCGACTGGTGCTTCCAGATCGGCTGGCCGAAGCTCTCCCGCTGCTGGGCGTAGGCGAGGGAATCCTCGAGCGCCGCCGTCGCCACTCCCAGCGCCCGGCAGGCCACCTGGATGCGACCGGTCTCGAGACCCTTCATCATCTGCCCGAACCCCTTGCCCGGGGTGCCGCCGAGGATCGCCGTGGCCGGGATGCGATAACCGTCGAACGACAGCTCACACGTCTCGACCCCCTTGTAGCCCAGCTTCGGCAGATCCCGCGACACCGTAAGTCCCGGACCGTGCTCGACCAACACGATCGAAATACCCCGGTGCTTCGGATTCGCACTCGGATCGGTCTTGCACAGCAAAGCGATCAATCCCGAGCGGCGGGCGTTGGAAATCCACGTCTTCGAACCGCTGATCACCAGATCGTCGCCGTCGGTCTTGGCATTGGTAGACATGGCCTGCAGATCCGATCCCCCACCGGGCTCGGTCAACGCCATCGTGGCCCGGATCTCACCCGTCGCCAGCTTCGGCAGATACTGCTGCTTCTGCTCCTCGGTGCCGTACAACGACAGCAACTTCGCGACGACGGTATGCCCACCCATCGCCCCGGCCAGGCTCATCCACCCGCGGGCCAACTCCTGCGTCACCTGCGCATAACACGGCATCGACACCGGCGATCCGCCGTACTCCTCCGGCACCGCCAACCCGTAGATCCCGATCTGCTTCATCTGCTCGATCCACTTCTCGGGGTACTCGTTGGCGTGCTCCACCTCCTGCACCGTCGGCTTGACGTCGCGGTCGATGAAAGCGCGCACCGTCTCGACCAGGTACGTCTCTTCCTCGTTCAGCTTGCCCATGAACCCTCACCTCGCGCTCGACATTTGTACGGCCATAGTTGCGCTTTGTTCGTCGCAAGTCAAGAATCCGTCTTGACATAGCCGGTTAGGCCCTGCCAGCATCGTGTGCGGTCCTGAAGTTCTGGCCGTACATATCGGCCGTGCCCGGCTATCTCGAAACCCGGCAATCCCGAAACGAGGAATGAAGCATCGTGCAGAACCTCACCCGCAGGCGCGCCGTCCTGGTGGCCCCCGGATCCGACGAACGCAAAGCACTGAAGGCTTTGAAGTCGAACGCCGACGAGGTGGTCCTCGATCTCGAGGACGCCGTCGCACCGGCGAAGAAGGCTGCGGCCCGCGATCTCGTCTCTCGCCTCGTGCGCGAATCGGACGGCTCCCGTGCAGTCTCCGTCCGCATCAACGCGCTCACCACACCGTGGGCAGCGGACGACCTCGCCGCATGTGCCGAGCTCGGCCCCTCGTTGGCGAGCATCGTCGTTCCCAAGACCGAGACACACAAGGATCTGCAGGACGCCGCGGACGCCGTCGGGACCGTCCGACTCCAGGCGCTGGTGGAAACACCGCGCGGGGTACAGAACATCGATGCGATCTCACGGGCCGATCACCTCGATGCGGTCATCATCGGCTACGCCGATCTGGGTGCCGCACTGGGACGTTCCCGCGGAGCCCTCCCCGAGCACTGGCTCGCCATTCAGGAGGCGGTCCTCGTCGCCGCTCGCGCCGCAGGTATCCAGGCGATCGACGGCCCCTTCCTCGGTATCGCCGACGACGACGCATTCCGTCACTCGGCGTCGTGGACGAGCGCCCTCGGATTCGACGGCAAGTGGGTGATCCACCCGAACCAGATCTCCTCTGCCGCCGCGGCGTTCACTCCCTCGAACGCCGACGTCGACAATGCGCGACGAGTGATCGACGCACTCGCCGACGCGGAGGCGGCCGGGAACGGCGCCGCGCAACTCGACGGTCAGATGCTCGACGAGGCCGTCGCAGTTGCGGCACGACGGGTTCTCGCACAGGTGGGTGGACAATGACGATCACGCAGACGTACGTCGGTGGACCGTATTTCGACGAACTCGAGATCGGTCAGGTTTTCGATTCGGCTCCTGCCGTCACTCTGACCAGCGGCCTCTCGGCCACCCACCAGGCGATCCTCGGCGACCGGATGCGGCTGCCACTCGATACTCACCTGTCGCGGGCGGTCACCGGAGCGTCCGAGGGGGTGGCCAACCCGGGACTCGTGTGTGACCTTGCGATCGGACAGTCGACGGTGGCCACCCATCACGTGAAGGCCAACCTCTTCTACCGCGGCTTGCGGTTCCACCACTTCCCGCACCTCGGTGACACCCTCCATACCCGCACGGAAGTAGTGGGATTGCGCGAGAACTCCGCGAAACCCGGGCGGAAGCCCACGGGCCTCGCCGCCCTTCGGATGACGTCGACCGATCAGGACGGCCGGACGGTCCTCGACTTCTACCGCTGCGCGATGCTTCCCCTCTCCGAAAGCCCCGATGAGAATCGCGTCCGGAAGGCGGACGACCTTTCGGTCGTCGGACCGCAATCGGAGCAGCCCTTCAACGCACCGGAGGGATGGGATCTCGGCGTGTACCGCGAGAAGGTGCCCGGCGAACATTTCACTCCCGCCCTCGCCGGTGCGGTGTTCCGCAGCAGCGGTGATGTGGTGTCCAGCGCACCAGAACTCGCACGCCTGACTCTCAACATCGCGGCCACCCACCACGACGAGCGCGTCGGCGCCGACGGCCGGCTCGTCTACGGCGGCCACACGATCGGGATCGCCCTCGGGCAGGCCACGCGCGCGCTGCCCAACCTCGTCACGGTCCTGGGCTGGAAATCCTGCGACCACACCGGTCCCGTCCACGAGGGCGACACCCTCACCAGCGAACTCGAGGTCGAGAGCGCCGAGGCGTTGCCCGGCGGTGGCGGCGTAGTGCATCTGCGTTCACTCGTGTTCGCGCACAACGTCGCAGCCTCCGACGTTCCCGTTCTGGACTGGCGCTTCACCGCCCTCATGGCCTGATCTCCACCATCAAGGAGCTTCTCTCGTGACTGCCCACACTCCCCTTGCCGGACTTCGGATCGTCGAGGTCTCCAGCTTCATCGCGTCCCCCCTGTGCGGGCTGACGTTGTCTCAGCTGGGGGCCGAGGTGATCCGGGTCGACCCCGTCGGCGGCTCAGCCTGCTACAAGCGCTGGCCGGTCACGAGTGACGGCGAGAGCATCTACTGGACCGGTCTCAACCGCGGTAAGCGGTCCGTGGCCGTCGACATGCGCAGCCCCGAGGGGCAGGAACTGGTGCAGCAACTGGTCACGGCCCCCGGCGCGGGTGGCGGAATCCTCGTCACCAACGCCGGTGGCCGTGACTGGCTCGCCCACGACGCGCTCAGCGCCCTGCGCTCCGACGTCATCACCCTCGAAGTTCTCGGTGGCACCGACGGTTCCCCCGCCGTCGACTACACCGTCAATGCGGGACTCGGTTTCCCGTCCATCACCGGTCCCACCGATCATGCCGGTGTCGTCAACCACGTCCTGCCCGCGTGGGACGTGGTGTGTGGGCTGTACGCCGCGCTGGCCGTTGCCGCCGCCGTCCGGCACCGCGACGCCACCGGTGAGGGCACCCACATCCGCCTGCCGCTCGAGGACGTCGCGCTCGCCACCGCAGGCACGCTCGGCTACCTCACCGAAGTCCAGATCAACGGCACCGGCAGGCCGGCGACCGGAAACTCCGTCTACGGCACCTACGGAACGGATTTCACCACCAGCGACGGCGAACGGTTCATGATCGTCGCCCTCACCCCACGTCACTTCCGTGACCTTGTCGCCGTCACCGGAACCACGGCCGCGGTGGAGGCACTCGCCACCGCACTCGACGTGGACTTCGCACGCGAAACCGATCGCTTCACCCACCGCGACGTCCTCACAGCCCTGTTCGCCCGCTGGTTCCGCGAACACACCGCAACCGAAGTGGCCGAGGCACTCTCGAAGACGTCCGTGCTCGCCGAGCGCTACCGTACCTTCGAGGAAGTGGTGAAGTCCGGGGAACTCGAGAAGAACCCGATGTTCACTCCCCTCGATCAGCCGCGCATCGGCACCTACCTCGCCTCCGGGCATCCCGCGTCGTTCGACGGCCACCACGCCACCGTCGCACCGGCATCCGCGGTGGGAGAAGACACCGCACAGGTCCTGAGGGACTGGCTCGGCACGCCGGAATCCGACATCGCCGCGCTGCACGAACGCGGAGTCGTCGCCGGCTGAGCGGAAGAACTACTGCGCCTCCACCAACTCCCAGCCGGTGCTGAGATCACGCACGAGGTCGGGGATACGCCGGACGATGCGTTGGGTGTCGACGAAGTCCCGGAACGGCATCGCGAGAATCGCGTGCATCTCTCCGGGACGTGTCTCCACCAGCCGCTGGTAGGACGGAGCGATGTCGCTGACGATGTACTCCCAGCGTGGTTTTCGGTCGGCCCAGTTGAAGCCGGGCAGGGGTGCCCGCAGTCGCAGTTGCCGTCCGTCGATGTACCCGGTCACCGACAGCGGTGCCGCCTTTCCCGGCGACCTCGAACCGGGGACCGACGGTTGGGCGGCCACCGTGGTGGCGTAGGTCAGCGCCCTTCCCACTCCGTCGCGGGCCGCGGAGGTGGTGTCCCACTGGTCGGCGATGATCTGGTTCTGCTCGCGCGACGCCATCCGGAACAAGGCATCGGAGTATCCGGACTTCGTGCCCGAGAAGACACCTTCCCACGCGATCCTGGCGTTGTCGTCGAGCAAGCGTGCCGCCGCGAATTCCTCGACTGCTGCGCGTCCACCGTTCAGGTACGCCTCGTGCATCGGCACCATGTCGAAGTAGATGTGCTTCTGCATCATCAGCAGTCGCTTCTGATACCAGTCGACGTCCTCGGCAGTGATCGACGGCCCGATGGTTGCCAATGTCCTCACATCGGACGGTAGCAACGACAGCGCCTCGGCGGGCAAACCGCGGATCGACGATGCGACTGAGTTACCGAGGGCGTGGATGGCATCGACGTCGAGCACGGTCCTGCCCATGTCGAGGTCCCAGAAACCGGCGGCGAAAGAACCGCCGGCCATGCCCGCCATGCCCGACCAGTAGAGTTCGGCGCGCTCGCGTTGATAGCGGCCGTAGTTCTCGTAGACGCGATCGACGACGGTCGCATTGGCGATCAGTCCGGCATTCGGATCCCACGTCGCCAGATCGATGCCGGACGCTTCCGCTCCTCGGGCCAGCCAGTACTGGTGCAGCAGTGCCGAATACCGCACCGGGGCAATACCGTCGGACCTGGCCGAGGACAGTGCGGTGCCGAGGGCGGCCGGGTCGGTGGGCAGTCGTGGGTCGAGACCGCCGATCGCCTCTGCGTCGGCGTTGGACGGCACGAGATCGATCAGACCGTCGTATCCAGCGGCGTGCGCGACGCCCTGGCCCGGGACCGCCAGGGCTGCCACCCCGAGAAGTGCAGTGAGCAAGGCGCGAATCGCTGGTCTCCGACGCGAAGGCCGGTGGTCGGGCAGGCGCATAGAGATATCGAACAACATATATGTGATGCGGCGCGGTCGAATGGCGGAACTGTCCCGCTTCGATCAGTCGGTCAGGCGGCCCAGCACGGACGAGAGGATCGTGTGCGCGTCGGCGATGACCGCCTCGATGGGCTGAGGTTTCTCCGACAACACCCACTGCTGCGCGATCATCAGGACGGCACCGACGAGCCCGGTGGCGAGGGTGTGCAGATGGGGATCCGGCGCCCGATCGATCGCCGGATTGATGACGAAGAGAACGGCGTCGACGAACTCGAGGGTGACCCGGCGATAGGCGCGGTCCACTTCCGGCCCGACACCCAGAACCTCCTGGAACGCGATCCGCGAAATTCGGGGATCCTCGGCGACGGACTCGAAGAATGCGGTGAGGGCGCCTCGCACTCGGGTGTCGAGGTCGGCGGGGTCACGGCCGGCCCCGGCGAGCACATCCTCCCGCAACCGATCGGTCACCGTGCCATATGCCGCGAGCAACAGCGCCTCGCTGTCGGTGAAGGATTCGTAGAAGTAGCGCTTGGTGAGCCCGGCGACCGCGCAGATCTTCCCGACCGTCGCCGAGCGGTATCCGGTAGTGCCGAACACCTCGACCGCAGCGTCGATCAAGCGCAGTCGGCGCTCTTCCTGGCGTTGCTGGGGTCCCGCACCGCGGTAGGTGCGACCGGGTTCCTCGAGCCTGGGCGAACTCACGACCCAATATTGACACTGACCGGTTCCAGATACAAACTGACACCAAACGGTGCCAGATAACTACGCCAGGAGATCACCATGCCCACGCTCAGGAACAAGGTCGCGCTCATCACGGGCGCCGCGCGGGGCATCGGGGCAGACACCGCCCGTGCGCTCGCCGCGAAGGGCACCAAGCTCGTCTTGATCGACCTGGATGCTGCGCCCCTGCAGGCTCTGGTCACCGAACTCGGCGACGACGTTGCCCTCGCCGCCGTCGCCGACGTGTGTGACCTGCCCGCGATGCAGAGAGCCGTCGACGCCGGGGTCGCGAAGTTCGGTGGCATCGACCTGGTGCTCGCGAACGCCGGAATCGCCAGCTACGGCTCGGTGTCGCAGGTAGACCCGGCCACCTTCAAGCGCGTTCTCGACATCAACATTCTCGGCGCCTTCCACACGGTCCGGGCCGCGCTCCCGTCCGTCATCGAACGCAAGGGCTACATACTCGTCGTCTCCTCGCTCGCCGCATTCACCGCCGCACCCGGCCTCGCCGCGTACTGCGCCAGCAAGGCCGGGGTCGAGCATTTCGCCAGCGCCCTCCACCTCGAGCTCGCTCACCTCGGTGTCGCGGTCGGATCGGCGCACATGTCGTGGATCGACACGCCACTCGTGCAGGACGCGAAGGCGGATCTGTCGGCTTTCAATCAGCTCCTCGCCGTTCTGCCCGGCCCCCTCGGGAAGACGACGTCGGTGCAGGCGTGCGTCGACGCCTTCGTTCATGCCCTGTCTCGCCGCAAGCGCCGCGTGTACGTACCCCGCTGGGTCGGGCCGGTGGGCTGGTTCAAAGCGGTGGTCACCTCCAGGATCGGCGATCGCGCGGTCCTGCCCCACATCCCGCGGATTCTTCCGTTGATGGACGAAGAGGTGGCCGCACTCGGCCGGTCCACCTCCGCGCGCAACGTTGCGCTCGACGACGTGGCGGTCGACCCGTCATGACTTCCACCGACACCGCCGCCGGCCTATCCGACACCGAGCGCGCAGTCGAGCATCTCGATGTGATCGTGATCGGCGCCGGCCTCTCCGGGATCGGTGCCGCGTACCACCTGCAGGACAAGTTCCCTCGCCGCACGTACGCGATCCTCGAGGGCCGCGACGCGATCGGTGGCACCTGGGACCTGTTCCGGTACCCCGGAATCCGTTCCGACTCCGACATGTACACCCTCGGCTACCGGTTCCGGCCCTGGGAGAACGACAAGTCCATCGCCGACGGCTCCTCCATCCTCGAGTACGTGCGCACAACGGCCGCCGAGGCCGGCATCGATCGTCACATCCGGTTCGGACATCGGGTTGTCCGGGCCGAATGGTCGAGCGCATCTTCGATGTGGACGGTCGAGGCCGAACGCACCGACTCCGGCGAGAAGATGACGCTGACAGCGGATTTCCTCTTCTCCTGCAGCGGCTACTACCGGTACGACGAGGGCTACACCCCGGATTTCCCGGGGCTGGAACGATTCGACGGCCAGGTAGTGCATCCCCAGCAGTGGCCCGACGATCTCGACTACGCCGGCAAGCGTGTCGTCGTCATCGGTAGCGGCGCGACCGCGGTGACTCTCGCGCCGTCGATGGCGGCCGAGGCCGAGCACGTCACCATGCTGCAGCGCTCGCCCACGTACATCCTCTCCATGCCGGCCGAGGATGCGCTGGCCAACCGCTTCCGCAAGCACCTTCCCGCGCGCGTCGCCTACGCCCTGACACGGCTGAAGAACGCGTCGGTCGCGGTCGCGATCTACCAACTGTGCCAGCGTTATCCGGAGTTCATGAAGGGCCGCATCCGGCAACTGCAGACGAAGTGGCTTCCTCACGGTTACGACATCGACACCCACTTCACGCCGCGATACAACCCATGGGATCAACGTTTATGCCTCGTCCCTAACGGAGACCTGTTCCGCGCCATCCGTCACGGTCAGGTGTCGATCGTCACCGATCACATCGACAGCTTCACGACGAACGGCATCGCCCTGAAGTCGGGCGAGGAACTGAAGGCCGACATCGTGGTGACCGCCACAGGGTTGAATCTGCTTGCCTTCGGCGGAATGACACTCGCCGTCGACGGCCGCGACGTCGATCTCGCGGACACGATGGCCTACAAGGGCATGATGCTCAGCGGCGTACCCAACTTCGCGTTCGTCATCGGGTACACCAACGCATCATGGACCCTGAAGGCCGACCTCGTGTGCGAGTACGTGTGCCGTCTCCTCGAGCACATGGACGAGAAGGGGTACACGAACTGCGTGCCCGAACGTGACGCATCGGTCGACGAAGAACCATTCCTCGACTTCGCTGCGGGGTACGTACTCCGCTCGGTGGAGTCGTTCCCGAAGCAGGGCTCGAAGGCCCCGTGGCGGCTGCGCATGAACTACTTCCGCGACCTCGTCACCTTTCGCCACGGCAAGATCGTCGACGACGCGATGACCTTCCGGGGATCACGACCGCCCCGTTCGCTCACGACAGGACACTGACGCAGGAGCAGTTAGGGGGCGGGAAGGATGTCCGCCGGTAGCGTCCATTCGGGTGGGATGGCCGTGGCCAGCTGACTGACGACGGGATTGTCGGTGGTGTCGAGACGCTCGATCAGCTCGCGCACCGACACCTGGTCCGGCGCAGGCGTCCGCTCGGGACCGAACGCGCCCTCGACGTCCGATGTGTGCTGCTCCTTGCTCCCATAGGTGTTGGCGGCCACCGAGAAGTCGGGACCGAACGAGGCCGATGCGACGATGTCCGGTCCGTAGTCGGACCAGCCCCATTTGGTGCCGACGACGGAGGGAAGCGTGCTCGTTCCCCAGTCCTGGGTCGTTCCGTCCGCCGCGACGGGGGCGGCGGTGGCCATCCAGCCGAGAATGGGACTCGACGGGTCGGTGGCCTTCTTCGCCTCCAGGAAGGTGACGGTGTCGGCCGTGCTGGTGCTCGAGTTGCCCCAGAAGGCGGCGCCTCGCGTTGCAGTGAGACCGTACTCGCTGGCAACGGCGTCGATGGAGTGCGGATATTTGGCGTACGCCTGGGAGGCGGCGCCGTCGTCGCTGTCCCGAATCATGCGCTGACCGAGCTCACGGTCCTCGGCAGAACCGTCTCCGTGCCGGAGCATGTAGTCGGCCACATACAGTTTGACGGTCGACAGGCCGGGTCGGGCCTCCGCGGAGTTGGCGGTACCCACCCGCGTTCCGCTGGGTGAGTGCGCGAAGGACAACGAGGTACGGTCGGGGACGGTGTCGAACCCATCCGGTGAGGGAGCGGCGTTCACCGAACCGGCTTGGGCGGCCACTCCACCGCCGAGGAGGAATGCCACGGCTGCACAACGCGCGCAGAGCTTCTTCGCGCCTGCGGGGGTGAAATGGGGAAGATTCATAGTTGCGGGTACCCGCAGTGGGGACGGTGACACATCCCGACCAGCGCGAGCAGTGCCCGCCGCGAACAACTTGACGTGCTTCTGAGTGTGATAGCTACCGTGGACTGAACGTGTCAGGTCACCGGCCGGATCCTGGTTTGGCGAGTAGACGATGCGCTGCCGCCTTGACCGCGTCCGGGGTCACCGTGTTCACCGCCGCCATCGCCTTGGACATGATCGACCCGGCCACTACTTTGCGCTCACCCTTCATCATGGCCTCGTAGCCCTGCTTGGCAACGTCGGCGGGATCATCCTTGGGACCTTGACCGAGCTTGGTGTCGTCGAGCTCGGCGCGGCTGAAGAAGTGGGTGTCCGTGGGCCCGGGCATCAGCGACGTGACGGTGACCGGGCTGTCTTTCAGTTCCCCTTGAAGCCCTTCCGCGAACGACTGCACAAACGACTTGGAAGCGTTGTAGACGGCTTGATACGGACCGGGCATCGTGGAGGCCACGGACGAGGTGATCAATATCCGCCCCGCCCCACGGGAGACCATGTCGTCGAGCACGAGTTTGGTCAGGTGCACGGTCGACCTCACATTGAGATCGATGATC
This sequence comes from Rhodococcus sp. MSC1_016, assembly GCF_023667485.2. Lineage (NCBI taxonomy): Bacteria > Bacillati > Actinomycetota > Actinomycetes > Mycobacteriales > Nocardiaceae > Rhodococcus > Rhodococcus sp. MSC1_016. Next base: position 6,100,465 of record NZ_JAMOZI020000001.1, on the reverse strand, counting down.
GCGAACGTGTCGGCGAGGTCGGTGTCGACGAACGCACCGCCGTGTCCCACACCGGCATTGAGCGCAGCGGCAGCGAGCGGGCGGCCGTCTGTGGTGATCGCCTCCCACACAGACGCCACACCCTGTTCGGTGCGCAGATCGGTGCGCACGGGAATCACACCGGAACCCGTCGACCTCAGTTCGGCGACGGCGGAGTCCAGGGCGTCGGAGTCCGCCACGACGACGAGGTCGTAACCGTCCTTGATAAACAATCTGGTCAGTTCGAGCCCGATCCCCCGCGACGCTCCGGTGACGAGAGCCAGTGGGCGTGCCATGGTCATAGTTCTCACCCCTCACTGGGAGAAACAGTCGGCGATCACGGTGCCGATTACCCGGGTGCCGGCATCTCACACCGGCATATTTCCTCACACCGGCAGATCAGGGGTGCAGTCGGAGTTGTGCGGGGAACACAGGTCACCGACGATGGAACAAGACTCATCTGACGCAGGTTTCCGCACACCTCACCGAGGAGAAGGCACCATGGTCGATTCCGGACGAGCACTCGACACCGTTCGCAGCGCATTCGTGGGCCCGTTCCGCATTGCCGCGTCCGTCCGCCATGCACGGGTGTTCCACCCCAAGGGGCTGGTTATCGGCGGCACAGTCGAGTTCAACTCGTCGTGGTGGCCGGGGCGTACCCGCATCTCGTTGCCGGTGACCGCGCGGATGTCCGGTGGAATCGGTACTCCGTCCATGATCCCCGACGTGCTGGGTCTCGCTCTGCGGATCGATCTGGACGAGGGCCCCACGCCGTGGGATCTACTGTTGGCGAGCTCGGGCACCTCGTCGCTGACCCGCATGCTGCCGCTTCCTGCCACGGGATGGAACACCGCCCGATACAGCAGTCTCATGCCGCTCTCCTCGACGGGCGGACCGCCCACCTGGGTGGTGGCCGAACCGGTCGGTGAGCACCCACCGACGACGTCTATCAACGCACTCGCCGATGCTCTCGCGATCGCGCCGCTCGTGTTCTCCTTACAGCTGGCTACTTTCACCAATTCACCGACGCCGTCAGGACGTGTCGTACTGAGCGACGTGCGTGACCTCGCGGATGACGAACAGCCGTCTTTCGATCCGGTAGTGAACTGCCCACCCTCGATCGCGCTGCGGCCCGAGTGGCTTGCCGCAGCGCGGATCGGGGCATATCGGGGCAGTCGCCGAGGTCGGGGCGCTACCGACGAATAGCGGTCACGGTTTGTCCGGGTCGAGCGCTTCCTTGACCTTGCCGACGAGACCCTTTTCCGTGCCCAGTGCGCTCGAGGCCGGTTCACCCAGGCTCCCGTCGTATGTCGCATAGAGCTTCGGATCCGGAGCGGGCGCACCGCCCTTGCCGCCCAGCGGCTGCGGGTCCGCGAGGAACCGATTCTCGTGAACTCCGTCGGGTGCCGGACCCGACGCCCATCGCCCCTGATCGGACATCGTGCCATCGGACAAGTGCCACAACGTTTCTGCGTGCTCGCTGCATTCTTCGTCGAACAACGCGTTCGGTGCGATACTGCCCTCGAGTCCGTCCGCCTTCAACTCCTCGATGGCCGACAACCACATGTTCTGATGGTAGGTATCCCGGGCAAGGTTGAACTTCAACATGTTCTTCACGCCCGGATCGTCGGTCATGTTGTACAACCGGGCCGTCTGCAGGCGTCCTTGCGCCTCTGCGGTGACGTTGGCGTAGAAGTCCGCGAGCAGGTTGCCGCTCGCGACGATGTACCGGCCGTTCCACGGCACCCCATTGCTGTCGGCCAGAACCGCGCCGCCCCCGGAGATGATCGCCTGCTGGGGGTCCATCCCGCCGAGGACCGCCGCCACGACGGGATCCGCTCCCGCCGCCTTGGACGATTCAGTGGCCGGTGCGCCCTCGAGCAGTCTCGCGACCATCGTGGCGATCATTTCGACGTGACCGATCTCCTCAGTCGCGATATCCATGATCAGATCCTTGTACTTGCCGGGCATTCGACAGTTCCAGCCCTGCATCAAATACTGCATGGTGACGGTCATTTCACCGTAGGCACCACCGAGAAGCTCCTGCAGTTTACGGGCATACACCGGGTCCGGCTTCTCCGGAGCGACGTCGAACTGCAGATAGTCGGTATGACGAAACATATGGCAACTCCCGATCGTCGATGTGTTTGCCTTCGCCGCATACCTCGGTTCACCATTTCCAAACCGGGCGGACTGATAAATTGCGGAACTTTCGGAGCGCTCTTCGCCCACGGTCAGGGACGTGGGTTCGTTCGGGTCCAACGCTGTCTTTCGTTCCGTGTTGCCGCGGTACACCGTCTGCACGCGGCGACGCCGAGCTCACCGGTTTCTGCCAGCCACAGCGCTTCACTCCATGGCACATGCGGGAAACGGGCGAGACGGGCGCGCGACAGTTGCACACCGCACAGGGTCTGGTTGGCGCCGGGCGTCCACGCATGTGTGTCGCCACTCGGGTAGCGGATGCCGTCGTCGTCGGTCCATCGACTCGACGCGGCCACCGCAGGTTCCGTACGTCTGGCCATTTCTCTCGCGTTCCCCGACGTCTGCGGGCGAAAACAGGAGGAGGAAGCGGGAGCAGGTTTGTGTTCCCGGCGTGGGGGTAGGCGTTCGGCACACTGCCGAACACTCGAAAAGGAGAACAACGATGCCCCGGTCACTTGCCGACCAGAGTGAAGCCGAACTCGGTGGTCCCCACAGCGTCCTGACCCTCCAACGACGAGACCATCAGGAACTCGATGTGCTGCTCCAGCGCATCGACAAGTGCGGTGGCAGCCGTCGTCAGGACGAGCTGACGTCTTTGTGCCGTCTCGTCTTTCCGCACGCGTTCGCGGAGGAAGCCGTGTTGTGGCCGCTGGTGCGCCGCACAATTCCGGACGGTGAGGAGCTGACCCTGCAGATCGAGCAGGAGCATCAGGAGATCAACGAGTTGTTCACCAAGCTCGAGACCTTGGACCCGGACACTCCGGAACATCAGCAACTGTTCACCGAAATCACCGCACTCCTTCATCAGGACGTGCGGGATGAGGAGGACGTACTCCTGCCGAAGCTCCAGGAGGCACTCGACCCTAGGGCGCTGCGCCGGGCCGGATGGATGTGGCAGGTGATTCGCTACACCGCTCCCACGCGGCCGCACCCGACGGTCGCCCGACGCTTGCCCGGAAATGCTCTCGCCGCTCTGCCTCTCACCGGGCTCGATCGTTCACGGGATCGTCTGGATCACGTGTCCCGCCGGGCACCGTCCCCGCTGGCAGCGGGGTGTCGTCGAACGAGCCATGCGCTCGCGACGGTCGCCGGTGCCATCGAGCACCTGCCGCCGTTGCGTAGCGGCGAAGATCCCTCCACCCGCACCTGACCCTGGTTTGCCACCGGTCACCCTGTTTGCAACCGATTACACGGGGTAGGCGTTCGACATGAGTACAAGCGACGATGCACTTCCGCTGCCCGACTACGACCAACTCACGCTGGGGTCGATAGAACACCGGATTCGTTCCCTCGACCTCGACCAGGTGAAACAGATTCTCGAGCACGAACGGTCCACCGCCCACCGACCGCGAGCCGTCGAAATTCTGACCGCTCGCATCAGTCAGTTGGAATCGGGGGCCGAGCCCTCCGGCGGTGACCCGACCAACGCGCCGCCGGTTGCCGGGGCGGCAGGCGGTTCTCCCGTGGATCCGTCCCACTCACCGTCCGACAACACTCCGCTGCGCCACGGTGTCGCGGAACAGACCCCCGCGCGCGGAAAGCCCTGAAGCGCACCATATCCTGACACCGCCGCCGCCCCGGGTGCGCACAACACCCGGGGCGACGGTCCATTGTGGCATCCCGTCAATCTCGCGGTGGCGGCGTCACTTCCACTCCGCCGGAGTCGTGTTCGGGCCCGGCGGCAGGGTTGTCGGCGGGTACGCGGCTACGGAACGCCGCCGCCTCGCTTCGTTTGCCGGCGTCGGTGCCCTTCTCCCCGCGGTACGGTCCTGGCTTCGGACGCGGCTTCCCGCCCGGGAATGCCAACCGCAGGATCGTCCGGTGCACCATTCCCCACTGCTGCATCAACGGTCCCGAGTTGTACGGCAATTGGTACCGTTCGCAGATGTCCTTCACCTTCGGTGCCACCTCGGAATAGCGGGTGCTCGGCATATCCGGGTAGAGGTGGTGTTCGACCTGATACCCGAGGTTGCCGCTGATGATGTGGAACAGCGGGCTGCCGTCGATGTTGGCGGCGCCCACCAGTTGACGCACATACCAGCCGCCCCGGCTTTCGTCCTCCACATCCTTCTCACTGAAGGTGTACGTCTGATCCGGGAAATGACCGCAGAAAATGATTCCGTGCGCCCACACGTTACGGATGATGTTGGCGGTGAAGTCGGCCAGCGCGGTGGCGAGAAACGTCCGCTCCATCCCGGGCAACATGCGGTCGAATACGTCCGCGACCGACGACCACCGGCCGCGAGCCCGCTTGCCGCGCAGCAGTCGGCCCGCTTTCGACGTTGCCGGCTGACCGAGTCGCCCGCGGGCGGCGAGTTGTGCGAGCCCGAAGGCGCCTGCGCTGATCAAGGGCCAGCCGACATAGTCCTTCACGACCTGGGCGCGAGCCTTTCCGCCGATCCCTTTGAGGTCCTGCCACACGTCCTTCAACGGCTTCTCACCGGAGCGGACCGCCTCGAGGTCCATGTCGTGGAGCGCGACACCCCACTCGAAGAACGCCATCAGCACGACGTTGTAAAAGGGCTGGGCGAGATAGACGGGGTGCCACCGCTGGTTCGGGTCGATCCGCATGATCTCGTATCCGAGGTCTTTGTCCTTCCCCCGGATATTGGTGTACGTGTGGTGAATGTAGTTGTGCGAATGCTTCCACGCCTTCGCGGTCGACGCCGTGTCCCAGTCCCACGTGGACGAATGGATGTAGGGGTCGTTCATCCAGTCCCACTGGCCGTGCATCACGTTGTGGCCGATTTCCATGTTCTCGAGGATCTTCGCCATCCCCAGACAGGCGGTTCCGGCCAGCCAGGCAGGTTTGCTGACCGAACCGAGCAACAGAACGCGACCGGCGACCGCCAGCTGACGTTGCGCGGCGATGACGGACTTGATGTATCTGCGGTCGCGTTCACCGAGATCGCCGTAGATCTCGTCGTGGATGGCGTCGAACTCGCGTCCGAGCGCCTCGATGGTGTCGTCACTCAGATGTGCGAGCGGGCTCTCGATGTCGATACTCACCAGCAGGTCCTTCCCCTATTTCACAGCTCGATTTCGATGTCACCTTCTGCGGTGTGAACGCAGGTGCGGACCGCCTGTCCGACGGCGTCGTCGACGACGTCCCCGGTTCGCAGGTCACGGAGCCTGCCCGATTTCAGTGTCCCGACGCACGTGTGACAGATCCCGATGCGGCATCCGAACGGGAGCGTCAAGCCGGCGTTCTCCCCGGCAACGAGGATCGGTGTACCCCCGTCGACCTCGGTTTTCACGTCGCTGTCCGAGAAGTGGACTTCACCTCCCTCACCGCCGGCGTCATCGCCACCGATCACGGGCTGAAAGCGTTCCATGTGCAGGCGCTGCGGATCGCCGTGGTCGTTCCAATGCTCCACCAGCTGATCGAGCATCTCGCCCGGACCGGACGCGAACACCTCGCGTTCACGCCAGTCGGGACAGAGTTCGGCGAGCGCGTCCGGTGTCAGCCGGCCGTCCTTGCCGGTGAGGCGGAGCACCAGCCGGAACCCGTCGTGGCGGCGGTCGAGATCGCGGAGCGTCGAATCGAACATGACCTGCTCCTCGCTGCGGGCCGAGTGCGCGACGACCACGTCGTCGACCGCATTCTTGTGGTCGAGGCTGCGGAGCATGCTGATGATCGGTGTAATACCGCTGCCGGCGCTGATGAACAGGCACTTGTCGGGCAAGGGGTCCGGAAGGGTAAAAGTGCCTTCCACCTCACCGAGACGCACGATGTCTCCGGGGCGGATGTCGCGGACGAGATACGGCGACACCGTGCCGCTTTCCACCAGCTTCGGCGTGACGCTGATCAGCCCGTCATCCGGGTCGGGGTCCGAGGTCAGCGAGTAGGCGCGCCAGTAGTAGACCCCATCGAGGACGACGCCGAGGCGCACATACTGGCCGGCCTCGTGCCCGAACCACTCGTATTGGGGACGGATCACGACGGTGGCGGAGTCGGCGCTGGCAGGCTCGACCCGCTCCACCCGCCCCCGCAATTCACGGGTGGTCCACAGCGGATTGATGAGCTCCAGATAGTCGTCCGGGCGGAGAGGGCTGAACAGGTGCCGCACCGCGCGCAGCATGAATCTGCGCACTACGGGAACTTTGGGACGAGCACCGCGTTCCGCCATGACGACCACCGTAACTATTCGGCACTGCTCGGGTCAGCGTTCCGGGCGCGATCGGGTGAGAAAATCCGTCGGCGCGAATACTCCTGATGTGATTAACGCTGTTGTTCTTCGGGTACCGCGTCGGGTTCGGCAGTGTTCCCATCGCTCTCGCGAAGTGCTCGTCCCTGCTCGATGTACTTCTGGTACTTCTCGGCATTCTTGTCGGACACGCGGGTGTCGCGCGGCGGAAGCTGCAGTTCGTCTTCCGCCGGCAGTCCGGCCTGCAGTTCCCGGCCTCGCTCGAGTTCGGAATCGAGCTCGGCTCCGAACAGCAACGCCAAGTTGGTGATCCACAACCACAGCAGAAACACGATGACCCCGGCGAGAGAACCGTACGTTTTGTTGTAACTGCCGAAATTCGAGACGTAGAGACCGAAGAGGACCGACGCCACGATCCACGTCACGATCGCAAGAAATGCGCCCGCACTGATCCAGCGGAATTTCGGCTGCTTCACGTTGGGTGTCACGTAGTACAGGATCGCGACTGCGACGACGACCACTCCCAGCACAAACGGCCACCGGGCAATGTTCCACACGGTCAGGGCAGTGTCGCCGAATCCGATGGCGTCACCGACTGAACGGGCAACCGGCCCACTCAGCGCCAGCATAACGGCCGCCACCGCCACGAGCAGGAGTCCGATCAGAGTGACCAACAGCATCAACGGTCGCAACTTCCACACCGGACGCCCTTCGTCGACCTCGTACATGCGGTTCATGGCGCGGCCGAACGCGCCGATGTAACCCGACGCCGACCATACGGCGCCGAGGAGACCGAAGATCAATGCCACACCGGCAGTGGGTGTTTGGACGAGCTGGGCGATCGGGTCCCGCAGGGTGTCCACGGCGGAGGAGGGTCCGAGGTCGTCGACGATCTGCAACACCGAATCTGTGGTGCGCTGTCCCTGTCCGAAAACGCCGAGAAGCGACACCAGCGCGAGCAGGGCAGGGAACAGCGACAGGACGGCGTAGTACGTCAACGCGGCCGCAAGATCGGTGCATTGATCGCGACCGAACTCGTGCGCTGTCTTCCGCAGAACGTACCCCCACGACGGTTTCGTCAGATCCGCGGGCGAGTCCGGTTTGCGGGGATCGTCGGGATCAGGTTCGGCTTGCTTTTCATCGACCATCGTCTTCTCCTACCCGGGAATCCCCTCCCGGAAACGGCGGCGGAACTGGGTTTCGCGGCTACGGCCGCGCCTCGTGCCTGGGTTGCCCATGCGTTCGACGGGATTCCTTCATTTCGGACTCGAACACGTGCCGACGGCCGCCGCACAGCTGGCCGCGCACGGTGGCCTCACAGTCCCGGAAGGTAGACCAGTAGTGGTCGTCGAAGTCTTCGACGATCTGGAACGTCCATCGCCCGTGCAGGACGTTGCGGCCCACCAGCTCCTTTTCCACCTGCTCGGCGATGTCGTCACGACCTGCCTCACGCAGCTTCTGGACCGCCTCGTCCAGCATCAGGTCGGCATGACCGATCAGCTGATGGAAGTCGTACAAACGTCCGCGGGCACGTTCCACCGTCTCGAGGGCCTCGGACAATTTGCCGGCCGCGGCGACCTCTTCGTCCGTCGCCTGCTCTGGCCTCGCATGGTCGGGGGGATTCGGGGTCTGCTGGTCTGTCATGGAGTGCGTGTACCCGATCCGCCAGGCTCGTACCACCGACAGGGCGTGAATCGGCCCTTTCCGGCTGTTTCCGCCCGCAGGAACCGGGTAACGCGGAACAGACGAAGGGAGGATCCGTGCACTACATCGACAAAGCGAGAGAGCAGCTGGTCGACCTGGTCGGCAAGGTGGTCGACTCCACCGCCGGCAGCGGGAACAGTCAGACGTTGACGATCAGCAGGTCCCGCTCGGAAGTCGAACAGTTCTGGCGTGACCCCGGGAGATTGTCCGATGTGCTCGGCGATGTGGCCGAGGTTCGGTCGACCGAACCCAATAACTACGAGTGGACGCTGAATCCCGGCGCCGACGAGCCCACGAAGTGGAATACCACGCTGGTGGAAGACGACGGCAGGCTGCGGTTCGTCGGCGAGACGGGTGAGGACTCCACTGCCCAGGACTCCACCGACGATCCACCAGAGGTCGAGCTCACGTTTCGCGACGCACCGCACGATCTCGGTACAGAGGTGACGATCCGGGCGAAGACGCCGGTGCCCGACATTCTCACCGGCGCAGCGACATTCAAGGTTCTTTACCGAGCCCGCGCGCTCTTGCAGACCGGCGAACTGCCCACTCTCATGCATAACCCGAGCGCGCGTCAGGCCGCTCGTTGAACGAGGAGAACCCATGCGTGCACTGTGCTGGAACGGCGTCAACGATCTGAAAGTCGAGACCGTCGACGACCCCGAACTCGTCAATCCACACGACGTCATCGTGCAGGTACGGCTGACCACGACCTGCGGTTCCGACCTTCATTTCATCGACGGATACCTGCCGGGTATGCGGGAAGGTGACGTGTTCGGTCACGAGTTCATGGGCGAAGTGGTGGACGTGGGCCGCGAAGTGACCGACACCAGGGTGGGCGACCGCGTGGTCGTTCCGTCGTTCATCGGATGCAACTCGTGCTGGTACTGCGAGCACGACTTGTATTCGGTCTGCGACACGACGAATCCGAATGCCGAACTGCAGCAAGCGGTCTTCGGCTATCCCACGGGCGGCATTTACGGGTACACCCACCCGTTCGGCGGATATCAGGGCTCTCACGCCCAGTACATCCGCGTGCCGTTCGGCGACGTCAACTGTTTCACCATCCCCGACGGCATCACCGACGAGCAAGCCCTGTTCCTCTCCGACGCCGTCCCCACCGGCCTCATGGGCGCGGATTTCTGCGACATCTCGCCCGGCGACACGATCGCGGTGTGGGGCAGCGGGGGCGTCGGACTGATGGCCGCACACACTGCCCGTCTCCTCGGCGCGGAACGGGTCATCGTCATCGATCGTTATCCTGAGCGACTTGCGTTGGCACGTCGGGAGTTCGGTGCGGAAACCATCGACTACACGTCCGTCGACAGCGTGCAGGAGTCGCTACGCGAAACCACCGGCGGGCGGGGCCCGGACGCGTGCATCGACGCTGTCGGCATGGAAGGGCACGGCACCGGACTGCAGCAACTTTACGACCGCGCCAAACAACTGTTGAGGCTCGAATCCGACCGGTCCACCCCGTTGCGCGAAGCGATCCTCGCCTGCCGTAAGGGCGGGATCGTGTCTGTCCTCGGCATCTACGGACTGACGGACAAGTTCCCGATGGGTGTGGTGACCAACAAGAGTCTGACGATCCGGACGGCGCAGCAACACGGTCAGCGGTACATGCCGCGGATGTTCGACTACGTCCAGCAGGGCGACCTCGATCCCTCATATCTGATCACCCACGACATGTCCCTAGAGGAGGCAGTGCGCGGATACCAGGTGTTCAAGAGCAAGCAGGAAGGGTGTGTTCGGGCCGTTTTCCGGCCGTGACAGCCAATGTTTCGGTGACTACTCGATCGGGCACGCAACAACTATGAGTATCGAAGATGGTCCTGGTGACACCCTCAACCCAGCCGAAAGCCTCGACCCCGACGACGTGCGGAACAACGACGGCGACGACGTCGTGGACCCGCCGGAGCACTGGAGCGAGGCCGACAAGTTCGGCATGACACCGCGCGAAGAGCGTGAAGGCGAGACTCTCGACGAGAAATTGTCCGAGGAAGAGCCCGACGTCGAGGTCGAGGTTCCGCCGGACATTCCCGTGGCCGCCGCACCGGACGACTCCCTGACCGAGGAGGACGTCGACCGAGTCCTCGACGACGACGTCGAGATTTCGGGCGAGGGCAGAAAGTCCGCGGAGGTCGTCGACGGCGTGATCGTCGAAGATTCACGGGTCGACAAAGGTCAGGTCGACGGCACTCCCGAGGACGGCGACTCGCTCTTTCCGATCGTGGATTGACAACGCACTCGGCACAGCGAACAAGGGGAAAGTGGATGAACGTGGCACAGGCGCCGGAGCGCGAACGGAGTTCGACCACAAGCGAGCGCTCACTGAACGGCTACGCGGCGACGATGGCCGCATACACCTTCGTCGTCGCCGTGGTCACGGTGCTCGGCGCTCTCACCAACCGGCAACTCCCGCGTGCCATGACCGTGCGAGAACTCGTCATCACCGCGTTTGCGGCGCACAAACTTTCCCGCACGGTGACCAAGGACGCCGTCACGACGCCGCTCCGCGCACCGTTCACCCAGCACGCCGGGGATGGGGGGCCCGGCGAGGTGATGGAGAAGCCGCAGGCCTCCGACGGTGTCAAGCACAGCATCGGCGAACTGCTGACCTGCCCGTTCTGCTTCGATGTCTGGGTGATCACCGGTTTCACCATCGGGCACGTCTTCGCCCCCCGGGCGACACGCATGGTGGCCGATGCGATGGCGGCTCTGGCCGGCGCGGACTTCCTGCAACTCGCGTACGCCACCGCCCAACAGGTGGCGGAAGGCTAGTTCGCGGCGCGGCCGGCGGACTCGGCCGTGAAGTTGTCGACGATGTCCGACGCGATTTCCCGCAGTTTCACGTTGCGGTGCTGCGAATACGTGACCAACTTGTCGAACGCCGTGTCCGCGTCGCACTGGAACGCCGCCATCGTCAGCCCTACCGCTTGACTCAGTGTGGTGCGAGTGTCCAGTGCGGTGCGCAGCTGATCGGTCTCGCGTTCACCGTCCGCGATGAGAGTCTCCCGGAACCACGACAATTCCAGGTGGACCCGGATTCGCGCCACCAGTTCGGCGGGTTGAAAGGGTTTGACGATGTAGTCGTCGGCGCCCTGACTCAAACCGTCGACTGCCGACTCGGTGCCCGCACGAGCAGTGAGGAGAACGACAGGGAGCCGCGCCGTCGACTCGTCCGCACGGAGTTCCTTCAAGAAGGTGATTCCGTCGCGTCCGGGCATCATCACATCGCTGAGAACCAGATGCGGTCGCCGATCCGCCAGGCGACGCCAAGCGGTATCCGCGTCCGGCACGGCGTCGACGTCCCAGCCTTGCCCCTCGAGCAGTCGGGCCAGGTAGGCCCGGAGATCGCTGTGGTCTTCGAGCAGCAGAATGCGGTACCGCGGCGCATCGTCGTCCGCTGCCGCAGGCACCGGGGAGGGCGAGACCGGCTCCCGCTGCAGTATCTCGCTGAGGTACGCAGTGGCGTCCACTCGTGCCGGGTTGGTGGAAACAGTCGCCTCTGCCCGCGCCGCGACGCGTGGCACACGGACCGTGAAGGTGCTTCCCCGTCCCGGCGTGCTGTCGAGGGCGACGGATCCGCCGAGCGCCTCGACGAGGTCCGCGACGAGGGAGAGTCCGATGCCCACACCGCCGCCGCTGTTGGGCGCTGCCCCCTCGACCCGATGGAACCGCTCGAACACCCGGTCCTGCTCGTCGGCCGGAATTCCGACGCCGGTATCGGCCACGCGCAAGAACAGATGGTGGTTTTCCTGCCGAAGTGACACGTCGACAGAGCCGCCGTCGGTGTTGTACTTGAGGGCGTTCGACACCAGGTTGAGGACGACCTTCACCCACATTTCCTGGTCGACGTCGACCAGTCCCACACCTTCGTCGATGTCGGTTCGGAGGAGAAGCCCCGCGTCCTCGGCTGCGGAGGCGAACATGCTCACACAGTCGGCGGTCAACCTGCCGATGTCGGTCGGTTCCGGTTTCTGCTCGAGTGTGCCGCCGGCGGCGGTGGAGATGTCCAGCAAGCCGTCGACAAGTCGCTGAAGCCGCTGCGCCGCCCGATAGGCGACGGCGATCGCATCGCGCCGTTCTTCGATCGACACCACACCGTTCTCTTCGCCCAATGTTTGCAGCGGCCCGAGGAGCAGCGTCAGCGGTGTGCGGAACTCGTGGCTGATGTTCTGGAAGAATCGCGTCTTCGCGGTGTCGAGTTCAGCGAGGGCTGCGGCGCGGTCTCGTTCGAACTCGAAGGCCAGAGCGTCCGACGTCAACGTCGACACTTTCGCGGCCACCAATTCGAAGAAGCTGCGATAGGCGTCGTCGAATGCGCGGCACGCGCTGATGCCGAGAAGCAACAGCCCCACCGGCTCGGAGTCGCCCGTCACCACCAGCGGATACACCCGCGCGTCGGCCGGGTGAATGCCCTCGCCCGCAGCGATGCGCAGCGGTGCGAGCTCCGTGCCCCGGTCCGTTCCCACGGCACCGACCAGGACTAGATCGTGCGACTCCCCATTTCCTGCTGCTCCAGCGATGTCCTCCCGCAGATACATCACTGCCACCGGCACATCGTCGCTGCTGTCGGCCAGTACCTCCATAACCGCCTGGCACGAATCCGCGATCGGGTCGTCTCCCTCGGCGGTCGAGACCATACCCAGCCGACGGAGCGTCTCCAATCGGCGTTCTCCGAGCACACGCGTAGTCACATCCGTCGTCGCGACGAAGACACCCGCCACGTTCCCGCCTTCGTCGTGCACCGGGCTGTAGGAGAACGTCCAATACGTCTCCTCCAGGTAACCGTGACGTCGCAGGAACAACTGCTGGTTCTCCATGTACGTCGCTTCACCGCCCGCGAGTGCCTGCTCGGCGAGCGGTCCCAACTCGTCCCACACCTCCGCCCAGCACTGCGCACCCGGCTCGCCGACCGCGGCCGGATACTTCTCACCCAGTACCGGCGTGTAGGCGTCGTTGAAGATCTGCACCAGGTCGGGGCCCCACCACAGCAGCATCGGCACGGCCGACGGCAATACCGTGCGCACCGCAGCCCTCAGCTCGACAGACCAGGCCTCGACCGGTCCCAGCGACGTGGCTGCCCAGTTGTGGCGGCGAAGCCGTTCCCGCGTTTCACCGGGCCCTGCGAACAACCGTTCCGCAGACCAGGAAGCTTCACCCGAGGCAGTCACAATCCATGGACCTTTCGTCCACCGCCGGTTTCCCGGACCCATCCATTCCGTCCCAGAATCATGGCCCAGGTTCGACCCATCCCGCCACGCAGGTGGTCGCTACGGATTAACGGGAACGTGCTATCTGGGTGATTGCGGTGATCAGCGGCGGGTCGGGGCGCACCCCGTCACCGGTTGTCGATCACCATCATCAATGCCGTCGCACGAGCCCGATTCTCGATTGCGTCGACAGCGAAACCCAGGTGCCGGGACAGCTTGGTCAGCCGGTGCGCAACGCTGCTGTGGTGTAGGTGCATGCTCTCCGCCGCGGCGCGCAGCGTTCCCGACCGTAGATACACCCGCAGTGTCGCCAGCAACTCCGACCCCTGTTCGGAGTCGCGCAGTTCGGCAGCGCGAACAAGATCGGGAATCGCGGCGTGTGCGAGGCTCTGCCCCGCCACCAGTAGGTTGAGGGCGCCGAGGTCGTCCGCGTTTCCGATCGGTTCGGGTTCCGAGGCCTGACTACGGGCGAATTTCGCTGTACCGACGAGTGCGTTCGCGTCCGACGCCGGGGCCGCCAGTGAGAGACCCACCTGCACGGATCGGGAACGGGCCAGGTCGGCGAATCCCGTTGTCGGCACGAACGACTCCGCAACCAGCATCAGCGAGTCGCCGTCCACCTCGATCTCGGTGGAGCGGCCGGGTGCGAGCTCACCGGGCAGCGGTAGGCGCGCGCCCCCACCGGCCGTGTACACGAGCACACGGACGGGAGTCGACGGTTCGATCCGCAGCGCGGCGCACGAGGTGAGCACCGCTAGCTCGTCCATCGGAAAGAGAAGATTGCGTGTGTGCTCGGCGTCGGTGAGCACACGGCGCGGTTGCAGGATGATCGCCGCGGTCAGAGCCATCCGGTCGACGAGCATGTCGTCGAGCGGCAGACTCGCACCCGACCTCTCTATCCAGACAGACCCGACCACCACATCGTCGACCACGACGTCCTTCGATGCACTGGGCGCCAGCCGGGGCTGCGGAGACCACCGCCCGCGAGGATCACAGCGGCGCGGCTCGGAACTGCCGGACCACCCCGAGATGTCGATGCCGACGACGCAATCGGCCAGCGCGGCACTCGCCCGGAGCATCGAGGCGGTGTCCGCGCCGTGGCGGACCAGCGCGTCGAAATAGTCGATCACTCGTACCAGGCCCGCCGAGTCCGCATCGAGCTCGGCGAGCCGGTACATCAGTCCCTGCATCCAGCAACGCTACGAGGCTGGTGACACCACACGCAAGCGTCTCCGCAGCGCGTCGAGCGCCTCCGACATCGCGCGTTTGCTTACCTCCGCCGTCGCCAGCAACCCGGACCCGTGGAAGGTGCCGGGGAACGAATGAAGCTCCACGCTGATACCGGCGCGGAGCAGGCCGAGGGCGTAGTCGATCCCCTCGTCACGCAGCGGGTCCAATTCCATGGTGCAGAGATAGGTCGGGGGCAAGCCACGAAGATCGGTTGCGCGGGCCGGTGCCGCGTAGATCGACACATCCGGATCTTCCGGTCCGGCGTAGGACGCCCCGAGGTAGTACTGCCACGACAGGATCGCATTGGGGCGGTGCCACAACGGAGTGTCGACGAACGTCGTCATCGAGGCGGTGGTCAGCCGGTCGTCGAGCTCGGGAATGTCGAGGAGTTGGAATGCGACCGGGACGACGCCCTCGTCGCGCGCCCTCAGGACGGTTCCGGCGGCGAGCCCACCACCCGCGCTCTGACCACCGACCGCGATGCGGGAGGGATCGATTCCCCAGTCGTCCGCGTGGGCGTGGAGGTGAGTCAAGGCCGCGTAGCAGTCGTCGAGCGGACCCGGAAAAGGCGTTTCCGGAGCTAACCGGTATTCGACGCTTGCGACGGCGCACCCGAGTTCCCGCACCACCTCGACGCAGAAGGGGTCGCTGGAGGCCGCCGTGCCGATCGCGAACCCGCCCCCGTGGATCCACAGAAGAACCGGCAGCGGTCCCTCCGCGTTCTCCGGCGTGAAGAACCGGACACCGACGTCCGGGTCGTCGCCGAGACCTGGCACCGACAACTCCTGAACACGGACTCCGTCGAACGACAGATCAGCCAACAGGGAGCCGACCAGAGAGTCGAAGGTTGCCCGTGCTGAGGGCAGGTCGGAGAAATCGAGATTCGGGAGCATGGTGACCGCGGCCGCGAGTTCGGGGTCGAGCGTGGGAAATGATGTCATGCACCCAGCATGAGTCCGAATGTGGCGCAGGTCACCCAACAGCTGGAGGAAGTTGGCGAGGGAACGCCCGACGGGTGTCGGACGCCCCGGAACCCCGACCGACCTACCCGGCGATCTCGGCGTGCATCTCCCACACGATGACCTCGGCACCGGTTTCGGTAGTCAGTTGCTGACCTCCGCCGCCGCTGACCCGAACGGCGTCGCCCTCGCCGAGCACCCCGACGCCCTCCATCGATGCTTCACCGCGCGCCACGAACACGTGGAGGAACGGCGCGTCGGGCAGGGCGATCGGCGCCTGACCGGGTTGCATGCGCGCAACGTGCATTGCGGCGTACTTGTTCTTGATCCGAATCGCCGAGTGGTCGGCGTACGCGGGCATGCCCGACGCGACCGGCACCAGTCCCCCGGCCAGCAATTCGTGGTCGATCTCGAGTTGTTCGTAACCGGGCGTGATACCGGCTTCGTCGGGAACGACCCACATCTGGATGAAGTGCACCGGGTCACTGTGCTGGTCGGCATGGGCACCGGTGACACCGTCCAGACGCCAGGAGTCGTTCTTCTCGGAGTGCAAGATGCCGGTACCCGCGCTCATCCGCTGAGCCAGGCCCGGGTAGATGACCCCGGAATGCCCCATCGAATCCTGATGTACCAGCGAGCCCTGCAGCACCCAGGTGACGATTTCCATGTCCTGGTGTGGGTGGGTGTCGAAGCCCATCCCGGGAACGACGATGTCGTCGTTGTTGACCATCAGCACCCCGTGGTGGGTATTGGCGGGGTCGTAGTGGCGGCTGAACGAGAAGGAATGCTTGGAATCGAGCCAGCCGGCATGGGTCTTGAAGCGGTCGTCGGCCCGGCGGACATCCAATGGGGGACGAGTTACGGCAGTGGTCATGATCGGAGCACCTTTCGAGATGTCGGAGTGGTGGTTGTGGCGCTCTCGATCAGAGAACGTGTGACCCGTACATTTCCCCGAGCGGGTCGGCGATGAGTTCGAGGCGGGCACCGTCGGGGTCGCGGAAGTACAGCGAGACCTCGCTGTGCTCGATCAGCTCGACTCCGGCGTCGGTCAGCTTGCGGCGCAGGTGTTCCCACCGTTCGGGTTCGACGCTGATCGCGACATGATGCAGGCCGCCGAGAACCTCCTGATAGGGGCCGATGTCGAGTCCGGGGAAGTCGAAGAACGCCAGCAGGTTGCCGTTTCCGATGTCGAAGAAGAAGTGCGACGACCCGGGGTAGTCCCGATTCTCGATCAGCTCGGTGAGCGGAAACTCCAGCACATCCTGATAGAACCGCACCGTGCGCTCGACGTCCCCGCTGATCAACGCGGTGTGATGGAGACCGCGGGCCGACGACGCGGGCCGCGACGATGCCGGCTTCAGGTGCTCGGCACGGATTCGGTCGCGCTGCGCCGCGAACCCCTCGGAGCTCTTCTGCTCGGGTGTGGTGTTCATAGCCGTGTTTCCTTTCGCGAGGTGGCGACGAGGACGCCGGTCAGCTTTCGGCCGAGGGGGTGATTGCGTCTTCAACTACTTTGAGAATACCTCAAGTAGTTGCGCTGTCAACTACTCGGGGTATTGTTGATATGTGAAGACAACTCGGTGGCTCAGCGCGCAGGAACAACAGACGTGGCGTGCCTATCTCGACGCCACTCGCCTGCTCCTGCAAGCGCTCGATCGGCAACTCACCCGTGATGCGGGCATCTCGTTCACAGATTTCGAACTGCTCGTCGTCCTCTCGGAAGCCCCCGAGCGGCGACTGCGGATGAGCGAACTGGCAGAGGCCGTCACCACGACTCGCAGCGGGGTGACGCGGGCAATCAGCAGGCTCGTCGACGCCGGCTGGGTACGCCGCGTGGAGTGCAAGCACGACAAACGCGGAATGATGGCGGAGTTGACGGATGCCGGCGCCGACAAGCTCGCCGCCGCAAGCCCCGGACACGTGGCCGAGGTTCGCCGGAACATGTTCGACCTGCTCAGCCCGCGGGACGTCGCGATCCTCGGCCACGACTACAGCGAGATGCGCACCCACATGCTCGAGAACACCTGAACGGCAGATTCCATCCACCCGAACTCCCGAATTCCCACCCACCCGCAGTGTCACCGAGCAAGAAGGACGATCAATGACGCACTCCGACAACACCTCTCCCGCACTCGACACCACGGTTACGCACGTGCCCGATCGGCACCGCTACGAGCTCGGCGTCTCGGGACAACGGGTGGGGTTCACCGCATACCGCGACCAGGACGGTCGCCGCATCTTCTTCCATACAGAAATCGACGACGCATTCTCCGGCCACGGCCTCAGCTCCATCCTGGTCCGCCATGCACTCGACGATGTGCGCCGCTCGGGATTGCGTATCGTCGCGGTCTGCCCATTGGTGGCCGCCTATCTGAAGAAGCACGACGACTTCGAGGACATCACCGACCCGGTGACGTCCGAAATCCTCGCGTTCATTCGCTCGTCGACCCGGTAGTTTTACGTTTTAGTTGACATCGCAACGACATCCCCCTATTGTTGTAGTTGCAAGTTCAACTACTTCAGATTTTTCACCGCCCCGGTAGACCACTCTCGAGGAGTTCACCATGACCACCGCCATCACCACGCTGCCCGGCCTCACCGCAGGAACCTGGGCCATCGACCCCGTCCACTCCACCGTCGGCTTCTCCGTTCGCCACCTGATGGTCAGCAAGGTCCGCGGCACGTTCAACGACTTCACCGGCGCCATCACCGTCGCCGAGGACGGCACCGCCTCCGTCACCGCCGAGATCCAGGTTGCCTCGATCGACACCAAGAACGCCGACCGCGACGCCCACATCAAGTCGGCCGACTTCTTCGACGCAGAGCAGTTCCCCACCGCCACCTTCACCTCCACCGGCATCCGCACCAAGGGCGACGACTACGTGGTCGACGGCAACTTCACCCTCCGCGGCGTCACCCGCCCCGTCGAGCTCGCGCTCGAATTCAACGGCGTCAACCCCGGCATGGGCAACGGCCCGGTCGCCGGCTTCGAAGCCACCACCGTCCTCAACCGCAAAGACTTCGGCATCAGCATCGACATGCCCCTCGAAGGCGGCGGAGCCGTCGTCGGCGACAAGATCACCATCAGCCTCGAGATCGAAGCCGGCCTCCAGGCCTGACACCACCCGTCTCGCTCATAGCGGGAGCGCGCTGAATGTCGCAGTAGCCCAGTGTTTCTAGGCTGCTGCGACATTCGTGCGTCGAGCTGAAGAGGCGGGAACCCGGAACGCCGGTTCCCCGAATCGTCAGGTCGGCGGATAGAGGACCCGAACCGACCGCGGAAGCGGCTGTACCGCAATACCGCAACGTGTCGCCGCCGCCACGAAAGAGTCCGGCCGGGGGTCCACGGGCCAGGGCGCTTTCCGGGCACCCGCAGAGCAACGTCCTCCCTCACACCGCCCACCGCTGCACATCCGCGCGAGCCGCCGCCAGCACCGGGTCGACCCGGCCACCCTCGGTCAACCAATCCACCGCGGTCTTACCACCGAACGCGTCCTGTGGTGCCCGCAGCCATAGCGCACATGTCCACGGGTCCGCCCCAGCACGCAGAGCACGCCACACCTGCACTGGCGCCGGGTCGACAGTGCCGCTGCTGGTGAACTGCCACACCGGGTACACCCATTGGCCCTCCTCTAGTTGGCAGGCGATCACCGCCCCGGTCGCGACCTTCTTGCTCACCGCCTGACGACTGACACTCCACCACCGAGTCAGGCCGGCGGTATCGTAGAACGGGCCCAAGACCTGGTCATAGACATGGTGAATAGGGAGCGCAGCCGACATCGCATCTGCGATCGCCTGCACATCCGCGAACACATCAGTAGACACCCCAGCCGCAGCGGCCGCAGCGAACGTACGGTGCACCCGCTGCGACAGCTCCTCCATCAGCCGCTTCTCCTGCTCCACCAGCGACGTCACCGCCCACCCTCCCGTCAACCTTGTCAACCACGCTGGTTCCCCAAGGGTTCAACCACGTCAACCAAAAGAGTCGATGGCAGCGATGAGTTGGTCGGTGAAGCTGCCACCACCGTGGCCGGCATCGTCGACGACGACGAGTCGACTGCTCTTCCAGAGGCGAGAGAGCTCCCACGCCGTGTCCAGCGGACCGGATACGTCGTGTCGGCCGTGGACGAGTACCGCGGGGATGCCCGTCAACCGGTCCATTCCCTCGCGTAGCTGGTTGTCTGCGAGGAAATGATCTCGACCCCAGTAGTGAGTGACCAAGCGTGCGAACACCATACGGAACGCAGGGTCGTGGTATCGGGGGTTCGGTGTCCACCCCGGTGCCAGGGAAACGTGGGTGTCCTCCCACTCGCACCACCGCAGTGCGGCGTTCTCACGAACGGCTGGGTCGGGATGAGCGAGCAGGCGTGCGTATGCGGCAGCAAGGTTGCCCCCGCGTTTGCCGTCCGGCACAGGTTCGACGAACCGTTCCCACTCGCGCGGGAACACCCTTCGCATGTCGCGGGTGATCCACTCGACCTCTTCGCGGGTGCCCGTGGTGATTGCACCCAACGCCATGCCGATCACACGATCGGGATGACGCTGCGCGTAGGCCAACGCGAGCGTGACGCCCCACGAGGCACCCGACACGACCCATCTGTCGATTCGGAGGTATTCCCGCAGTCGTTCGATGTCTTCGATCAGGTGCGCCGTCGTGTTCGTCGAGAGGTCGACGCCCGGATCATCCGCCAGTGGCCGGCTACGGCCGCATCCCCGTTGGTCGAACAGCACCGCCCGAAACGCATTGTGGTCGAAGAACCGGCGTATTCCGAGTGTGCAACCAGAGCCGGGGCCGCCGTGCAGATAGACCACCGGAGTTCCCGCAGGATTACCGACCGTCTCCCAATACAGGACCTGACCGTCGGAGACCTCCAGGAACCCGGAGTCGTAGGGTTCGACAGCTGGATACAGCGCAACCATGGATTCCGAAAATACGCGCTTCCCGAATGGGCCGGGCGTTCATTGCCGCGGGCAGTTCGATCGCTCATTCGGCGGCAGGTGGTACCTGATCCGGATCGTAGTCATCGATTCCAGCGGCAATCCTTTCTTGCTCGGTGCGGTGCTCCAGATAGTCATCATTGAGGCGGTCTGGGGACTTGCCGTGTTCACGTCGATCCCGTGGAGCTTGCTCGGTGGGATCGATCACGTCGTCGAGGTTGGGTTCGTCGGGTCGATCTGTCACAGTTCCTCCTCACATTCTTCCGTGCCATTCGCGTACCCCCGCCCGCGCTGTGAAACGACCGACCGAACTCGCTCGGCTCCGCGGGAGGGATTAGATACGGAACAGTGCCAGCCACGCCGTTCGTCAAGATGAAGCGGTCGTCGATCGGCGACGCGGGCGGCGGAGGCGAAGCCTGCTGTAGGCGACGACTGCGAGGACGACACCGATGAGCACCAGCATGCCGATGCTGAACAGCCACCACGACGGATTGTGTTGCCAGAGCGGGTCGTCCTCCGTGCCAGGGGAGTTCGTGCGCAGATCCGCCGTCGAGGCGGCGGCGGCGAAGCCCCAGCGGGACGGGAACAGCCACGACAACTGGTCGAGCACGGCGCGGCCGGTGATGGTGATCATGCCGCCGCACATCACCAGCTGCACCATGATCGCGATGACGAGCATGGGCATCACCTGCTCGTTCGAGCGCGCCACCGACGACAACGCCATACCGAGCACCACGCAGGCGCAGGTAGTGACGGCGATGTCCACGATCAGTTCGAGGGCGCCCGAGGGGATGACCGTCCCCGAACCGGGCAGCCCTTTGCCGACGAACACCACCGTCACCATCACCACCGACTGCACGACCCCCGCGGCGCAGAACACCACGATCTTCGCCGTCAGGTATGCGGATGGGAGCAGTCCGGCGGCGCGTTCGCGGTGGTAGATCAAGCGCTCACCGACGAGGTCGCGGATGGTCAGCGAGCAACCCATGAAAGTCGCGCCGAGAATCAGAACGACCAGGATTTGGTTCAACTCGCTCGACTCGGGTGGCGCCGGACCGAATCCGGTGTCGCCGGGCACGAGCACGGACAACCCGCCGAGGACGAAAGGCAGGAAGGACAGGAAGATCAGGTATCCCCTGTCGGCGCGAATCAGCCGAATCTGCCTTCGCGACACGGTGCTCCACTGCCTCCACCTCGAGGTGTGCGCGGGGCTCCCCAACGGTCCGGGCGGCGGCGGTGGACCCACGTCGACCGAGGTGCGGCGGGCGCGGTACTCGGCGAACACCTTGTCGGGCTCGGCCGCGACCCGGGCGAAGACATCGGCCCAGTCGGAGCTGCCCAGCATCGACCCGACCTCGTCCGGCGGACCCACGTAGGCGGTCTTCCCGCCCGGTGCGAGGAGGAGAACCTGATCGCACATCTCGAGGTACGAGAGCGAATGCGTGACGATGACGACGACGCGGCCCGAGTCGGCGAGGCGGCGCAACGTGCCCATGATCTGCCGGTCCAGCGCCGGGTCGAGGCCCGAGGTCGGTTCGTCGAGGATGAGGAGGGACGGCCCGGTGAGCAACTCCAGCGCCACAGATGCGCGTTTACGTTGACCGCCCGACAGGCGATCGACCCGCGTGTCCGCGTGCTCGGTGAGTTGCAGCTCGGCCAGAACCGACGCGATCACGTCCTCGCGGTCCGCCCGCGTCGTGTCCGGTGGCAGCCGCAGCTCGGCGGCGTAACCCAGCGCCTGCCGAATCGTCAATTGCCGGTGCACGACGTCGTCCTGCGGGACCAACCCGATGCGGGACCGCAGGACTTGATAGTTGGCGTGGACGCTTCGGCCCTCGAAGTCGACCACACCTTCGGTCGGGGTCAGTGAGCCGGAGAGAATGGTGGCCATCGTGGTCTTGCCCGCACCCGACGGGCCGATCACCGCGGTGAGCGTGCCCCTCCCTGCAATGAGATCCACTTCTTCGAGCAGTCGACGCCCGCCCTCGATGGTGAGTCCCACGCCGTGCACGTGCAGTCCGCTCACGGCCGGTGCCGTCGTTCGCCGCGGAACGAGCCGATCGCCCTCCACGCTGAAATCGGTGTTGCCGATCGTGACGACATCGCCGTCGTTCAGCCGGGCGCGGGTTACCCGGGCACCGCCGACGAACGTTCCGTTGACGCTCCCGAGGTCCTCGATCTCCAGTCCGGATTTCCGGGTATGGAGGACAGCGTGCCTACGTGAGGCGAGTACGTCGCGGACGACCAGGTCACTGTCCGGCGCTCGACCCACCGTGACGGATCCGGCGGGTACCAATTGATCCTGAGGACGGGTCGGGACCGCGTCGTCACGCGGGGCCCCGACTTCGACCGTCGACTCGTTCCATCGCGGGCCGACCGCCTGCTGCGTCGCCTCCGGATCCTCGACGAAGATGCGCACCACGGGTCCGTCGGACGCATTGCCGAGGCGGACGGTGACGGGATCGGAGACGCGGAGCCTATCCCTGCGCTTACCGTCGACGAAGAACCCGTTCTTGCTGCCCGCGTCGACGAGTTGCCAGCCGTCGTCCCAGCTCAGGCGCGCATGCTCCCGCGACACCGCCGGATCGATCACCGTAACTTCCATCTGTGGGTCACGGCCGATGCGAACGGTTTTCCCCGCGTCGTAGCTCACGCGGGCGTGCTCGGTCTCGACCACCACCCGCGGGCTCCCGGTGTCCGCCGCGTCGTCCATAGCCAAGGCCTCCGTCAGCGTCGTCCGGCGTCCGGATGTCGACTCGTCCATCGTCTCACGCAGCCGCGGTCGCTCGCGGACGAAGCGATCACCAGAACCGGCCGGTCCGGCCGTTCAGATCCGCGTGATTGTCGCCAGCCACGCCGGTGCGCCGTCGTCGTCGTGGAATCTAGTCAGTATCCGGTCCGGCTCGATGGTGTCGATATTCCATCCGGTCCCGGAGTCGAAGGCCGCTCTCAGCTCGTCGCGACTGACGGGGTGCGGGCCGGTTTCCGGACCATCATCGCTGAAGCACAACACATACAGTGTTCCCTGATGCTCGGTCACCGACGCCAGACTCGCCACGTATCCGCGCCGCTCGTCGTCGTCGAAGGTGTGAAACAGTCCGCAGTCGAGCACCGTCTCGAACATGCGCCCCACACGTTCCAGCTCGAACGCGTCCGCCACAGCGAAGTCGACCGCGAGTCCGCGATCGTCGGCTTTTTCTCGGGCGAGCACCAGGGCCGTCTCGGCCACGTCCACCCCCAGAACCGACAACCCGAGCGATGCGAGGTGCAGTGCGTTCTCGCCGCTCCCACAGCCCACATCGAGCACCGCTCCGGTGAATCCGCCAATGGATGCGAGGCGCACTATTGCCGGCTGCGCCCGGCCGATATCCCACGGCGCAGGGCCGTCGTGGTACGACGCATCCCAGGGCATCCCCGTCAGCCGTTCGTGGCTGGTGGGGCGGCGGTCTATGAAGGGATTTCCGTCACCTGTCATTGTTCTACTTCTCACCTCGTCAGCTGCGGTCGGCGCGCCTGTCGTCGAACGTGACCTGGATGTCTTCGTGGGCGACGGCACGTTGCGCCTGCGCCTGGTCGCTGAAGGTGCGCTTGTCCCCTTCGATGAGATCGACCTTGTCGGTGAACGGCGCGAGCAGGGCGCGCGGATGCAGATTGTCCACCCTCACCACATTGATCTCGACGCACAGCACGACCGTGACCCCGGCGAGGAACAGAAACGCCAACAGTCCCAGAACGATGGCGAATACACCGTTCGTGACCGAGGCGGTGCGTACCACGCTGCTGACATAGAAGGCACCGAACGTTTGCAGCATCTGCCACAGCACGGCCGCGGCCACCGCCCCGGGAACGACTTCTGCGTTGGACAACGGCCGTGCGGTGGTGAGCCGGAAGGCGAGAATGAAGATCCCGGAATTCAGGATCAGCGTGGCGACGACCAGAAGCACGCTGAGGGGTCCGTCGAGATGTGCGGCGGCACCGATGCCGGAGATCGCGGCGGTGCCGAGGACAGCCAGACCGATCGTGCCGAGGAGCAGCAAACCCTGACCGCGGGCGCGGATCGGGTCGGGCCGTTGATGGCGCGGCACCGACCACGCGGTGTTCATCGCGTTCTGGCACGCCAACGCGACGCCGAGACCTCCGTACAGGGCACCGACCACACCGATCACCAGACCGGCCCACCCACCACCGATCCGGTCCTGGGTCGCGAGATCGGTCCCGATGGCCGGGAACTGGCGCAGCGCCGAGTCGATGATGTCCTGCTGCAGGCCCGGATTGCCGGCGAGAACGAAACCGAGAACCGTGGACAGCAGGAGCAACAACGGGAAAAGCGAGATGAAGCCGTAGTACGCGATCAATGCGGCGAGATAGACGCCCTGATCGTCGAGAAACTTGTACAGCACGGCGATCGGGAATCCCAGCGCCGGGTGACGACGCTGAAGGGCGTCCAACCGCCTCGCAATGCTCATGTCCTCATCTTGCCCTGGCAGGCGGCGGAAGGCGCAGGTAAGAAGCATGCTGCGCTCGGACACCAGTCAGCTCCAGGGATTCCGCCGATCCTCGCCGAGCGGCACGATCACCGTGTTCCCGGATGGTTGGCGCGGACATTCACCTCGGCGAGCGCGACCGTTCGCTCTATCCGACGCTGCCGGGTGTCCGGTCTCTTCGCCTTCGCGATCCACTCCAGGATCAGCCGCCGCGACGACGGCGGAAAGGCTTCGAAGTTGTTGCATGCGTCATTATTTCGATCGAGCAATGTGCGCAGGTCGTCCGGGACACTCTCGTCGTCCGGCAGCACCTGCCACGTTCCCTTGGCCATGGCCAGGTCGATCATCGCCTGACCTTGCTCGGTCATCAGACCGAGCTCGATCATCCTGGCCGCGCGCTCACGATTCACCCGGCTCCAGGAACTCCGCTCGGTGCGCGGAGTGAATCGCAGCCGCGAACTGTGCGCATCGTGCTTGCGGTGCACACCGTCGATCCAGCCGAAGCACAGCGCCTGCTCGATCGCCTCCGCGTAGCGCACGCTCGCGGTGCCACTGTCCTTGTGGTGAAGGACGAGCCACACTTCCTTCTCGGACCGACAGTTCTGTGCGAGCCAGTCCCGCCACTCGGCGGACGTACTCGCGGACACGGTGCTCACCTCAGGCTCCTGTCCGGGATCCGAGGACGTCGAGGTAGTGCTGGTTGTACATCACGCCGAGGACGTTGCCGAACGGGTCGACGACGGAAGCGGTGACGAATCCGGGTCCGCGCTCGACCGGCTTGGCATGCACGGCGGCGCCCAGGGACAGCAACCGTTCGAAGGCGGCCTCGACGTCGTCCACCGCCCAGTAGGTGATTCCCGCCCCTGCCTCACCTGTCCGGCTCTCCGCCGCGAATCGACGGTCGATGATGCCCAACTCGTGCTGGTAGTCGCCGATCCGGAATTCGATATACGCGGGCGCTCCCTGCATCTCGCGCACGAAGTACGGCTCGATGCCGAGCAGTTCGGTGTACCAGTCCCGTGCAGCCGAGAGGTCGTCCGCGAAGAAGTTGACAGTGGTGAGTCCTCGCAACATGTGTGGTTCCTTCCATCGGTGAGTGACAAGAACCATCTTCCGCCCCAAAGTGCTCACCAAGTGAGCACTTTCTGGAGGAGACTTCACCTATGCGCGCAGACCGCCTCGTCGCCACCCTTCTACTCATGCAGTCGCGTGGCCGCGTGACCGCCGCCGAGCTCGCCGAGGAACTCGAAGTGTCCGTCGCCACTGCACGCCGCGACCTCGAGGCCCTGTCGGTGGCGGGCATCCCGGTCTATCCGCAACCCGGCCGCGGAGGTGGTTGGTCACTCGTCGGCGGCGCGCGCACCGATCTCAGCGGCCTGTCGGCAACTGAGGCGCAGGCCCTGTTTCTGCTGGTGGGTCCGGCCGCGGCTGTCTCGGACGAGGCGAAAGCGGCGATGCGCAAACTCGTGCGAGCCCTTCCGCAGACCTTCCGGGCCGATGCTGAGGCCGCTGCCAGCGCCACGATGATCGACTCGACCCGGTGGGGTGAGCGGGACCGCCGCCGACCCGAGATGGTCAACCTTCTGCAAGATGCCGTGATCCGCCGACGCAAGGTACGACTGACGTACAACAACAGCGCCCGACAGCAATCCGAGCGGCTCGTCGACCCGTGGGGGCTGGTCGACAAAGATGACACCTGGTACCTGCTCGCCGGAACCGACAAGGGGCAGCGCACCTTCCGCGTCGACCGCATCGTTGCCAGCGAGCCCACCGACCACCCGGCCGAGCGGCCCGACGACTTTGCCCTCGCCACCGCGTGGGAGCGGATCGTCGGGCAGATGGAGGAGAAGCGGTCACGCACGTGGGCCACCGTTCTCATCGAAGCGCGGTTCGTGCCCATACTCCGCGACCACTTCGGCCGCCACTGCCACACCGACGCCGAGCTCGACGACGGCCGCGTCCGCGTTCGCCTCGCCGCACCCACCCCGCTGGATATCGCCCGCAACCTCGCCGGGTGGGGTGTCATGGTCGAGGTTCTGGACCCATCATCGGTGCAATCCGAACTCGCACGGATCGGCGGTGAACTCGTCGGCCGCTATGGTCCGGGTTGATCATTCCCCGGACGACTGGGTCGGGGCCGACGTCAGTGCCTTCGCGGCGCACGGCGGCGAGTGACATCGGCGACGACGCCGGCGAGTGCCTCGTCGATCACACCGCCGCTACGGGCGGTCATCGTCGTCCAGGATGTCTGCACGGCGCCGCCGTCACCACCGGTGATCTCGTTTCGAAACACCAGGACATCTTGTCCGTGCGACTCCCGGAACGACTCGAGAGTCGACTCGCAGTAAAGCTGGTCTCCCACCCGAACAGGTCTGTGTACCACGATGCGCTGGTCGGTGTGCAGAACCTGACTCAAATCGTATACCGTCACGAATTCGGTGAAAAGATGCTGCTGGACAATGGAACCCAGAATCGACGTGAACGTGATCGGCGCGATCAACGTTCGATAGCCGAGTTCCGCGGCACCCTCCTCGAGGTGGTGCGCCGGGTGATCGTCGTGCACTGCACCGGCGAACTCGCGGATCTTCTCGCGCCCGACCTCGTAGTAACCCGGCATTCGATAGGTGTGCCCGACCAGTGCCGCAACCTGGTCGCTCACAGTCAATTCGGCTGTCATAAGGCGAGGCTGAACTGCATGACGTCGATGTAGCCGTCGCGGAAGTAATTCGCGCAACCGCTCAGGTACTTCATGTAGGTGTCATAGGTCTGCTGCGAGGCGGCCCTGATCGCCTCCTCGCGGTGCTCGGCCAGGGCGGTGGCCCACGAATCGAGCGTCCGCGCGTAATGCTGCTGCAGCGGCTGTATCCGCTCCACCCGAAATCCGGCCTTCTCCGCACCTGCCACCACCCATTCCGGTTCCGGCAGTTGACCCCCCGGGAAGATTTCGTGCTGAATGAACTGTCCGAAGAGTAGAACCTCCCGATTGATAGGCAAGCCCAGCTCTCGGATGCGGTGGCGGTTGATCTGAGTGATGGTGTGCAGCAACATTCGACCATCTTCGGGCAGTATCTTCCGGCATCGCTGGAAGAAGGTGTCGTAGCGTTCACGCCGAAAGTGTTCGAAAGCACCGATACTGACGATCCGGTCTACCGGCTCGTCGAAATCTTCCCAGCCCTCGAGGCGCACCTCCGCCGCGAGATCACCGAGGGGCAGCCGCGAGAATTCCTCGTTCACGTGCTCGAACTGGTTACGGCTCAACGTCAACCCGATGACGTTCACCTGGTACCGGTCGATCGCCCGCAGCATGGTGGACCCCCAGCCACACCCCACGTCCAGCAGCGTCATACCCGGTCGCAGATCACATTTACCCAACGCGAGGTCGACTTTGGCGATCTGCGCCTCTTCGAGACTCATCTCATCACGTTCGAAATACGCACAGCTGTAGGTACGAGTGGGATCGAGGAACAGAGCGAAGAACTCGTCGGAGAGGTCGTAATGGGATTGCACATCGGCGTAGAACGGGGTCAGCTTGTCCACTGCGCGACCCACCTCTCGTGATCAGTGCAGAATGCACCAACGTCGAGCTGGCTGCTTAGCTCACGAACCTTCACTGGAGCGATGACGTCGACCCCTCGGAGACGACGCCACCGTCCGGCTGATCTCAAGATACCCACTGCGTGCTCGGCCCGCGACCGGAACTCCATGAAAATGTGCGTTGGGCACTCCGCTCCCGCGCCGCTGACTCAGTGTGTGGTCAGCGATACCTCCGTGGTGGCGGTGGTGTGTACCTCGGCGCGCTCCACGCGCAGGCGCGAGACCGCCAACGCGGCGAGACCGAAGGACACGGCGACGAGTACGTAGAGCTGAGCCGGGGACCAGTGCAGATCGAGCAGGGCCCCCGCAACGATGGGTGACGCGATCGCTCCGATCCGGCCGATACCGATACCCCACCCGACGCCCGTGGCTCGGACCGCGGGGGCGTACACCGAGGGTGTGATGGCGTACAGGCCGGCGATACACCCGTTGACGAACACGCCGATGAGGGCACCGAGGGCGAAGGCGAGCACGATGGTCGCAGTGGTCGGCACGAACACGGTGAGCAGCACACCCGCGACGAGCATGTAGCCGGTCAGTACCCGCTTCAGTGCGAACCGGGCCGACAACGCCCCGAGCAGAGTGGCGCCGAAGATGCCCCCGAGGTTGAGGAGCACGCCGCCGGTCACGCCCTGATTCGCCGACATACCGGCCTCGACCAGGAGCTTGGGGGTCCAACTGGTGACGAAGTAGAACCCGAACATCGCCATGAAGAACGCCGACCACACCAGCAGGGTGTTGCGACGCTGCTGCGGTGCGAGCAACGCCCGCATCTTCGATCCGCCCTCGGCGGCGTCTTTGACCCTGGGAGCCGGCAACACGGTCAGACTGTCCTGACCGACCTTCGCGGCGAAGGCGTTGATGCGCTCGAGGGCCCTGGCCGGGCGGCGTTCGAGGAGGAAGTCGATCGATTCGGGCAACCGCAGGTAGACGACGGGAATGATGGCAGCAGTACACAATCCACCGAACAGGAACACCGACCGCCATCCGTAGGACGTCTGCAGGACCACCGCGATGATGCCGCCGAGGGTGGCACCGATGGCGTAACCGGTCGAGTTGAGGCTCACCGCCAGACCGCGCCACCGCGTCGAGGCGTACTCACTCGCGATCACGTTGCTGCTGGCCAAGATTCCGCCGATGCCGATGCCGGTCAGTGCGCGCAGCAGCCCGAGTTGCATCGCGCTCTGACTGATCGCGGACAGCAACATGCCAGTGGACGCCAGCACCAGGCACAGCAGGATCATCGCCCGCCTGCCGATGGTGTCCGCCCAGGGCGCGAGGAACAGCGACCCCGCCGCCATACCGAACAACCCGGCACTGAGCAGGAGGCCGAGGACAGAACCTGACAGTGCCCATTCCTTCGACACCGACTGCGCTGTGAATGCCATTACCAGCACATCGAAGCCGTCGAGGACGTTGAGTAACACGCAGATCGCGACCGCTCCCCACTGGTACCGCGTCATCGGACTCCCGTCGATACGCTCACGCAAGTCGAACGTCATCTGATCTCTCCCTTTTCTCGGCAGCTCAGCGCTGCACGGTCGTGACGCGTACCGGCAAGGACTTCCAGGAACGCAACGTGTTGTTGAGGTGGCGCCGAACCGGGCCCACGATGTCGATCGACTCCACCCGGGACGCCAGCGCTGTCAACAGCGCCTCGGATTCGAGCCTTGCCACGTGCTGACCGACACATTGATGAATGCCCATTCCGAATCCGACGTGACCGGAGGGGTTTCGGGTGAGATCGAAGGCGTCCGGGTTGTCCCATCGGCGAGGGTCCCGGTTGGCGGCGCCGAGGAACATCAGGATCTTCTTGCCGTCCGGGACGACGGTGCCCGCAATGTCGATGTCGCCAGTGGCCGTGCGGAAGAACGTCTGGACCGGTGACTCCCACCGCACCGCCTCGTCGAAAGCGGTGCGCGCCAGAGCGGCGTTCTGCCGCAGCAGCGCCCACTGGTCGGGGTGACGCGCGAACGCGTAGAGGACGGCGGCGAGCCCGTTGACCGTGGTGTCGACGCCCGCCGTCAAGAGGGAGCGAACCACGAGCGGTGCCTGCTCGTACGTGATGTCACCGCGATCGGCAGCCGCCCAGATCTGCGCTCCGAACCCGTCGTCGGCGAGTACCTCGCGGCGGCATCGGTCAGCGACCCAGGCCGACAGTTCGGCCACTCGGGGTGCACCCCGCTCCACCAAACTGTTGACGGGACCGAACGCATTGAACGCGTGGTCCCCGTAGGGCAGCAAGTTGTCGCGGCCCTCCTCTGGAAGTCCCACCGCGTCGGGAAAGACTCGGAGCGGGAACGCAGCGGCCAGATCGGTGACCGCATCGAACTCTGTGGACTCGAGTAGCCGGTCGACGAGCACTTCCGCGTCGGCGAACCACGCTGCGCGCAGTTTCTGCAGTGCGCGGGGTCCGAGAATCTTGCTCAGCACGGCCCGTGGTGCGTCGTGATGCGGGGGATCCGCTTCGAGCAGAAGGCTCGGTGGCCGCCACGGCTGCTCGTACCGGAAGTTGGTCAACCCGACACCGGCGGCAGACTGGAACGACTGCCAGTCGGTCAGTGCGGTGTGGACCTGTTCGTAGCGCCCCATCGCGAACACGTCGTACCGACTCAGGTAGACGACGGGGCCGGCATCACGCAGCTGCGCTTGAAACGGCAACGGATCTTCCAGGACACCCAGGGCGAACGGGTCGGCGTCGCTGACGGGGAGGGTGGGGGCAGGGGCGAACATCGTCACGGTAAAAGTCCTTCGCTGGTAGTCAGAGGTCGAGCACGAGGCGGTCGGAGCAGGACCGGGACACGCAGATGAACATGCAGTCGGCGGCGGACCGCTCTTCGTCATCGAGGATGGAATCGCGATGATCGGGTTCGCCCGCGAGGACGGTGGTCTCACAGGTTCCGCAGGTGCCCTCGCGGCAGGAGGACAGAACGTTGACGCCGGTTGCCTGCACGGCATCGAGCACACTGGCACCCGGTGTCACCGTGACCACCGAGCCGGAACGGGCCAGTTCCACCTCGAAGGCTTCGTCCCGAACCGGTGCGCCACGTTGCTCGGGCACGAACCGTTCCGTGCGCAACTTCCCGGCAGGCCAACCGGCGCAGAGTGATTCGGTGGCTGCGAGGAGAGACGACGGCCCGCAGACGTAGACTTTCGCATCGGTGCCGGACAGCGCGCCGATCCAGGACGGAAGGTCGAGACGACCTACCTCGTCGTGGGGTGCGACGACGACCCGCTCACCGTAGGACTCGAGTTCCGCGAGGAACGCCATCGACCCACGGGTACGTCCACCGTAGAGCAGCTGCCAGTCGATCCCCAGAAGGTCCGCCTGGTGGATCATCGGGATGAGCGGCGTGATACCGATTCCGCCGGCGATGAACAGGTACCTCGGCGCGGGAACCAGCCGGAAGTTGTTGCGGGGACCGCCGGTACCGACGAGATCACCCACTGCGAGCCGATCGTGGATGAAGGCCGACCCTCCTCGTCCGTCCTGCTCGCGCAGTACCCCCACCCGATAGGTGTAGGCGTCCCATCGGTCGCCGCACAACGAGTACTGGCGGGTCGCACCCGAGGGCAGCATGACATCGATGTGGGCGCCCGGTGCCCAGTCCGGCAACCGTCGGCCCGCCGGGTGCCGCAGCGTCAGCGCGACAACGTCTTGCGCTACGTCCTCCTTCGCGACGACTTGCAGGGTCGCGTCCACCGCGGCACTGGGGGCGATCACATTTTCCGGCATCTGGCACTCCTCGATCTGGCTGTCCGTCGAGGATCATCGACAGCCGGATATCGGCACCACACCACTTTCAATAGTTGAAAGTAAATCTGTAAGCCGGGTCACTACGGTGCGTGAACGGTGTCTGCCATCACCCGCGAGATTCCCCGTGCCGCCGCCTTGAGGGCCGGGATCTGCGCGTAGGCCATCTCGTTGGGCACGACGACCGACAGCGCGGCAAGAACCCGACCGGACGGGTCTCGGATAGGAACCGCGACCCCAGTTGTGTTGGGGTAGATGTGACCCGCACACAGGATGTAGCCATGCTTGCGCACATCGGCCAGTGCGGTTCGCAACTGGCGCTCGGTGCGGATCGTCCTGTCGGTGAAGACCTTCAACGGCTCGCGCAGAATCCGCTCCTGTAGTTCGGCCGGCCCGTGCGCGAGCAGAACCAGGCCCGACGACGACGCATGCAGGGGCATGCGACCGGCGATGCGGGTGTAGTTGACCGCGGCACCGGGCGCACTGAGTCGCTCAATGAAGAGCACTTCGTCGCCCTCGAGCACTCCCAGCTGTGTGTGTTGTCCGACCACCGAGTGAAGGTCTTCCATGAAAGGCATCGCCGCCTCCCTCAGTCCGAGAGTCGGCGATGCCCGGGATGCCACCTCCCACAGCCGCACCCCGATCCGCACACGGCGATTCTCCCGCTCGAGCCAGCCGCACCCGACCAGCTCGTCGATCAACCGCGAGGTGGTGGACAGGTGCAAGCCCGATCTGCGAGCTATCTCCGACACCGTCAGCAGGGAATCATCCGAGTGGAACGACTCCACGATCCGCACCGCCCGGGCCAGAACCGACTCACCGGTGTGCACACGCGCCATGTCACCAGTGTGCACCGAGAAGAATCCCGCGGAGGAAACTGCACCACGCACGGCAGAGCGGCGAGATAGGTTTAGTCCGCACAACCCACACGGATCGAGGGGGCCGCCGTCATGCGCAATCACCGTTCCCACTGTCTGGCCGCACTTCTGACTCTGGTGCTGTGCACCGCGTTCCTCACCGCCTGCGGCTCCACCTCCGCACCGTCCGCGCCCACCAGCGCGCAACCGTCGGTAGGGCCGCAGATCACCGTGGTCCCGGCCGACGGGGTGGCCGCGGTCAAACCGCTCGATCCGGTGTCGGTCGACACCACCGGCGGCACTCTCGAGTCGGTCACGATGACCAACGACGAGGGCCGGGTCATCGACGGCATCTTCACCCCCGACCGCGTGTCGTGGAAGCCGGGCGTACCCCTCGGCTACGGAAAGACCTACACCCTGATGATCACCGCAGTCGGCGATGACGGCGCCCGTAGCGATCGAACGAGCACTTTCACTACCGTGCGGCCCGGCAATCAGACCAAACCCTCGTTCCTGACGACCGGGGGCAACCTCCTCACCGACGGCGGCACCTTCGGCGTCGGCATCGTGATCGTCACCCATTTCGACGAGCCGATCACCGACCGCGCAGCCGCCGAACGGGCACTGAGCGTCGAAACGACGCCGCCGGTGTCGGGCTCCTGGTATTGGGCCGACGATCAGAATGTGCACTGGCGCCCGCAGAACTATTACGAACCCGGCACGAAGGTCACCGTCCGCGCGAATGTCTACGGGAAACCTCTCGGTGAGGGTCTGTTCGGTCAGGAGGACGCGACCACCTCCTTCACCATCGGGGACGCCCACATTTCCGTGGCCGACGACACCACCAAGCAGATCACCGTCACCGACAACGGCGAGGTGGTCCGCACCATGCCGACGTCGATGGGCATGGGCGGAAGTGAAGTCGTCGGCGGCCAGACCCTGACGTTCTGGACCCAGCCGGGCATCTACACCGTGATCGACAAGGCCAACCCGGTGGTGATGGATTCCTCCACCTATGGGCTCCCGGTGAACTCCCGCCTCGGGTACAAGGAGTCGATCAACTTCGCAACCCGCATCAGCACCGACGGCATCTACCTCCACGAACTCGCGGACACCATCTGGGCTCAGGGCAACACCAACGTCTCGCACGGATGCCTGAACCTCAGCCCCGAGAACGCCCGCTGGTTCTACGACTTCTCCCGCCCCGGCGACATCGTCGAGGTTCGCAACACCGGCGGCGCTCCCCTCGAGCAATGGCAGAACGGTGACTGGAGCGTGCCCTGGGATCAGTGGCTGGCGGGCAGTGCGCTGCGCTGACGCTTCGACGTGGCAGTTCGTGCAGCGCCGCCGGCTGCCGGCGCCTCCGTCGCCGTTTTCGGGCTCTCCGAAGTCGTGGTACCTGCAGTGTCGGGCTCCGCCGGCGCCTCAGTTTTTCCTTGGCCGGGCTTCAGTTGGTGCAGTAACAGGGCGGTGCCGCCGGCCGCCGCAACGAGAGGCCACTCCACCACGCCGGTCAGCGCGACCGCCCCCATCGTCATGACGGCTGCTGGAGTGGAATGGCTGCCGCGACGAGCGCCCTCGACTGCCCCCTCCCCGGCCCCCTTGACAGTGCCGACGACGCTACCGATCGCGGCGCCACCGATCGCACCGAGAGTGGCCGTCGCGGCGTCACCGGCTCCGGCAACCACCCGAACGGTGTTGTGAACGATGTTCATGACATTCACCAAGTTTCGCGACAATCCTCATGTCGCTGATCGATCCGAATAGGACTTTCCCTGAGTACCCCACTCCTGTTTCGGTGAACACGCTGACCGGCAGAAAGATCGCTCACTTCCGGGTGTCGGGCGGTGATGACTTCCCGGGAAGAGCGCCGCGGCGGATGTCGCCAGGCGCGGGGAGCGGTGCCGGGTCGCGGATGCGTTGGGCGGAGTCCAGCAACCAGGGGATGCTGGTCACCATCACACCGGGCGTGTACAGCAGTCTGCCCTTGAGGCGTAGTGCGCTCTGATTGTGCAGAAGGTTTTCCCACCAGTGCCCGACGACGTATTCGGGAATGTAAATGGTGATCACCTTCCGCGGGCTGTCGCGACGTATCGTCTTGATGTAGTTGATGATCGGGCGGGTGACTTCGCGGTAAGGGGAAGCCAGCACCTTGAGCGGCACCGGAAGGTCGTGCTTGGACCATTCCTTCTGTAGGCGGGGCGTGTCCTCGCTCTGCACGGTCACAGCCTCGATGATCGAGGGCTGAGTTGCGCGGGCGTAGGCGAGGGCGCGAGCAGCAGGTTTGTGTAGTTGCGAGATCAAGACAATGGCATGCACCTCGGACGGCAGATCGAAACTGTCCTCCTCGAGGACGAGCGCGGCCGACACACGATCGTAATGCCGGCGGATGCCCTTCATCAGAGCGAAAAGGATCGGCATCGCGATGACTACCAGGTAAGCGCCCTGGGTGAACTTCGTGACGGTGACGATGATCAGCACCAGCCCTGTGAGCACACAGCCGATTCCGTTGACGGCACGTCGCAGGTGGATCCTGTGCCGCTCGGCGCGATCCGGTGTGGTGCGCAGGAGGCGGTTCCAGTGCCGGACCATCCCGGCCTGACTGAGGGTGAAGGAAGTGAACACCCCGAGGATGTACAGCTGGATCAGGTGGGTAACCGAGGCGTCGAAGATGACGATCAGGGTGCCGGCCGCGAGCGCCAGCAGGATGATGCCGTTGCTGAACGCGAGCCGGTCGCCACGAGTATTGAGCTGGCGGGGCAGGTAGCGGTCGCGGGCCAGTATCGAGGCAAGCAGCGGAAACCCGTTGTAGGCAGTGTTCGCAGCCAGGATGAGGATGAGCACGGTGGCTGCCTGAATATAGAAGAACCCCACATTGGTGCTTCCGCCGAACACCGCGGCGGCGATCTGAGCAATCACTGTCCGCTGCGGATCGGTCGCACAATCTCCGGCGAACCCGATGAGGTCGCAGGTGTTCTCCGCGATTCGGACCCTGCTGATGATGGCCAGTGCGGTGACACCGGAGAACATCACGATCGCGGTGGCTCCCATTGCGACGAGAGTTTTCGCGGCGTTGGCGCTCTTGGGCTTGCGGAACGCAGGCACCCCGTTGGAGATCGCCTCGACCCCCGTCAACGCCGTACAGCCGGAGGAGAAGGCGCGCAGGGCGAAGAAGATCAGTGCGAGGCCGGTGAGTCCCGAGTGTTCGGCAGTGATCGTGTAGGCGGCGCTCTCCGCGACGGGCGGATTTCCGAACGCCGCCCGGATCAGCCCGGTGACGATGAGCACGACGACGCCGGCGATGAAACCGTAGGTTGGTACAGCGAACGCCTTGCCCGACTCGCGGACCCCGCGCAGATTGATCGCGGTCAGCAGGACCACGAAGCCCGCCGCCAACGCCACTCGATGCTCGTTCAGGGACGGGGCAGCGGAGATGAGGTTGTCGACCCCCGCTG
The DNA here is from genome assembly GCF_023667485.2 of Rhodococcus sp. MSC1_016. Taxonomy (NCBI): domain Bacteria; kingdom Bacillati; phylum Actinomycetota; class Actinomycetes; order Mycobacteriales; family Nocardiaceae; genus Rhodococcus; species Rhodococcus sp. MSC1_016. Next base: position 6,063,903 of record NZ_JAMOZI020000001.1, on the reverse strand, counting down.
CCACCGACACCGCCACCGTCATCACATAGTCGACGAGCAGGGCGCTGGCCACGGTAAGGCCGGCCGACGGTCCCAGGTTGCGGTTGGCGACCTCGTAGGATCCACCGCCGCTGGGGTAGGCGAAGACAACCTGCCGGTAGGAGAGCACAACCACCGCGAGGAGCACCACCACCGCTGCACCCAGGTACGGCGTGAGGTAAAGGTACGCAAGCCCACCGAGCGACAGGATCAGCAGAATTTCCTGGGTCGCATACGCCACGGACGACAGTGGATCGGACGCGAAGATCGGCAGCGCCAGCCGCTTGGACAGCGACTGCTCGCCGAGGCGTTCGCTGCGCAACGCACGGCCGAGGACCAGCCGCCGAGCCGCGTGTACAGCTTTGGACACTGCCGAAGCGTACGTCCTCGGCACACGGTTCCGGTGGCTCTTCTAGCCGAGTGGCTCGATCCGGAAGACGGCACACCGGGGCGCGGCGGCTTCGAACGCTTCCGGCGACGCATTCTCGACCGTTCCGGCCTTCAAGAACATCGAGACGCCGTGAGGCATTTTTGCCGGGAACTCCCGCAGGATCGGCCCCCGCTCGGACACCGGCAGGGCCACGAGCCGCACCTGCTCGCTGTGACGGCCACGAGTCAACGTTCCACGGCCTGCCACCTCCGCATTTCTTGCCCAATCCGATCGGGCATATCCGGCGACCACGTACCTCGAGCCGTCTACCTCGTAGGGTGACACCGGCGTCGACCGCGGCTTACCGCTCTTTCGCCCGGAAACGGTGAGCGTCGGCATCGGCATAGCGATCCCCAGGTGATGCAGACCGATGATCACCTTGTTGACCCAGGGCAGGTACCACGGGGGCTTCACGGTGTCGGGCGAGTGTTCCATGTCGTTCGGCCTCCACTGATGATGTACCGCGTGGGTGGAAAGAAAACTGCACGGTTTGGTACTCGCAAGTAGTGCAAGATCAATCGTAACCTGCACGGCGCAATGCAATTCCCGGCGAGGTCGTGTGCTTCACCACGATCGATAGCGAAGGAAGCTTTCATGGGCATGCGCGACACAATCAACGGTGCACTCGAAGTAACGCGCCTCGCCTTCGACGCAGCCGCTGCCGTCGCATCCGTTGTCGTTGCCATTCCCATCGCGTTCGCCATCGGCGAGGCCACCACCATGGCGCGGGCCGTCCGAGGTGACATCACCCCCGCTGCAGCCGATCGGTCGGCCGACGGCAGTACACGTCTGCACAGCGCATCGGACATCGCCCCCGCTCCACTCGTCCTCCGAGGCGACGCCTACCGCGAGAACCGACCGGCACGCGTCCTCTCCGTTCGGCGAGACAGCTGACTCGTCGCCCATTCTTCGCCCGCTACGGCGTGCAACCCTTGAGTGCCCGCAATCGACAGTGCTTGCCTTCTCTGTGAGGACGATCACTATCGAGAGGAGCTCAGGGATGAGCATCGAAGGCAAAGTCGCTCTGATCACGGGAGCAGGGCAAGGCATCGGGCGGGCAATCGCGTTGCGTTTAGCAGCGGACGGCGCCGACATCGCACTCGTCGATGTCAACGGCGACCGTCTGCACGCGGTGGCCGATGAGATTCGCGCCGTGGGGTCGAAGGCAATCTCCGTAGTTGCCGATGTGACCGACCGAAGCCAAGTCCAGTCCGCTGTCGATCAGGCCGAGCACGAGTTGGACGGCTTCGACATCATCGTCAACAATGCGGGAATCGCGCAGGTGAATCCCCTCGCAGACGTGCAGCCCGAGGAAGTGTCGCGAATTCTGGCGGTCAACGTCGAGGGCGTGGTGTGGGGTATTCAAGTCGCGGCAGCCAAGTTTCGGGCGCGGGGGCACGGCGGCAAGATCATCAACGCATCGTCGATCGCCGGTCATGAGGGCTTCGCGATGCTCGGCGTCTACTCGGCGACGAAGTTCGCGGTCCGCGGGCTGACACAGGCGGCGGCCAAGGAGTATGCGGCCGACGGCATCACCGTCAACGCGTACTGTCCCGGTGTCGTCGGTACCGACATGTGGGTCACCATCGACGAGCGGTTCGCGGCCCTCACCGGCACACCGAAGGGTGCGACGTTCGAGAAGTTCGTCGGCGGTATCGCTCTCGGCCGTGCCCAGACTCCTGAGGACGTCGCGGCCTACGTCTCCTATCTGGCGGGGCCTGATTCCGACTACATGACCGGGCAGGCGGGCCTGATCGACGGCGGGCTGGTGTACCGCTAGACCACCACCCCTGTGAGTACTTATTAACCTGCGGCGGTTAATAAGTACTCACAGGGGGGTGCGGGCTGCCACTACTGCCGGCGACACCGAATGCGGAAGCAGCCGAGTACGGTCCTCGGGTAGGCGCACGTCCAGCGTTGCGGCCTCGTCGAACCGATAGGGCTGTCCCAGAACAATTCCGGGAAAGTGACGACGCAGACGCGACATCTCGGCTCGCACCGTCATCGCACGACCGCTGTCGCCGAACAGGTCGTCGGCCAACTGCGCGGCCGTGCGGCCGTCGCGACTCCGGGTGAGGAGAAAGAGGATCTCCGCATGCCTGGGTGTCGGCTCGTGCACCCAGGAGCCGAAGGCGCTGTGCACGTGCGCGATCGGGTGTTGCGGTCGAGTGAGGTCGAGCCGCACGAGCGTCCGCGGCGTTGCCTCGCGGTCCGAGTTTCCGACCGGGCGCACCAACCACCCACCGGGAAGCGGTTCGACGTCACACGAGCCGAGGTCGGGCATCCACGCACGCCCCGGGGTCATGTCATCGGGCAACAGCAGTCGCGGACGGAACGGCGACGACTCGATCGCGGCCGTCCATCCGTCACTGTCGACTGCCAAGGCGGGACCGGTCATTCGTGACAGCATCGGCGCCGCGACAGCCCGCAGGCGGTCGAGGTGCTCCCGGTGTATCTCCCGCAGATGTGATTCGGCGAGGCGCGCGACCGCGTCGACGAGTGCGAGTGTGGCCGGGTGCACGGTGCCCACGGGACCGCTGACGTCGACGACACCGAGGACACGGCCCGTCCGGGGATCGCGAATCGGGGCTCCGGCGCAGGTCCACGCGTGATGACTGCGCACGTAATGCTCGGCCGAGAAGATCTGTACGGGTCTGCGTGAGGCGAGCGCGGTGCCGATCCCGTTGGTGCCGACGCTCTCCTCCGCCCAGGTTGCGCCCTCGACGAAGCCGAGCCGATCGGCCCGACCGAGTGCCGACGACGATCCCCTGCGCCACAACACAACCCCGTGGTGATCGGTGACGACGAGAATATTGTCGCCGCCGTCGACCACCGCGTCCAACCCGTGAACGAGGTGGTCGAGCACGTCGACGAGCCCGGACTCGCGGCGGCGCGTGTCCAGTCTCGACGGCGTGATCCGCGGGGTAGGCGGCGCCGACTCGGGGTCGATACCCAGCCCCCTCAGCCGACGCCACGAATCGTCCACCACCTCCCGGGGCCGTGCAGGGGATTTGTCTCCGGACATCGTGGCCTCGTATACGGCCGCGAGAATCCGCGCATACCCCGCCGGATCTTCTCCCGCACCGACCGCCGGTTCGGCGGTCCGGCGTCGAGAAGCGCCGCGTCGTGTGGAGGTCACCGCGACGGGTCCACGAGCACCTTCATCTTGGTGCCGGCGTGTAGGGCTTCGAAGCCATCTTCGACCACGCTGTCGAGGGCGATGGCGCTGACCCATCCCGTGGTGTCGTACTTGCCTTCCGCCATCAGGGCGATGACCGCCTCGTAGTCGGCCGACGTGTAGCACAGCGAGCCCTGGATGCGCGACTCGTTCATCACCAGATTCAACAGTGGTGTCTCGAGGGGCTTTTCGTAGATTGCGACACTGACCATGGGCTTACGGGCGCCCACGCAGGCAAGTGCGGTTTCGACGGAAGGCTGCACACCCGCGGCGTCGTAGGCGGCGTCGGCTCCGCGGCCCTCGGTGGCGTCGCGGACATAATCGGGAACGTCCACTGCCGTGGGATCGAGGGTCTTCGCGCCCAGCGCCTCGATCGCGGCGCGGCGGGTCGGTGACGGTTCGACGACGAGGACGTCGTCGAGCCCCTTGCCGCGCAACGCGAACCACAGACCGATTCCGATGGGTCCGGCGCCGAAAACCATCGCGGTGTCACCCGGACGGACGTCGCCCAGGGTCGCTGCGTGATAGGCAACGGACATCGGTTCGACGAGGGCGCCGAGCTCCAGCGACACATTGTCCGGCAGCGGGTGGACCATGTCGGCCGGCACCACCGTGTACTCGGCCATGCCGCCGTCCGACATCAGACCGTGGAATCCGATCTGCTGGCAGATGTTGTAGTTCCCGGCCGCACACGGGGCGCAGTGCCCGCAGCGGTAGATCGGTTCGATCGCGACCCGGTCGCCCACCGATGTGCCGGTGACGCCCTTGCCGACCTCCGTGACCGTGCCCGAGAACTCGTGACCGAGGACCAGCGGCATCTGCTGTCCGGTCAAGGCGTGCGGCTCGGTGGGGATGAAGATCGGCCCGGCGTAGTACTCGTGCAGGTCGGTTCCGCAGATGCCGTTGAAGCCGACCTTCACCTTTACCTGCCCCGGCCCGGCCTGGGGTTCGGGCACGTCGGCGATCTCCACCTTGTTTGGGCCGTAGTACACAGCTGCGCGCATCGTTCACTCCCGTCGTTCCGGCACCCTGCCGGTATGCACTGAGTTGTATGTGACCTGGCCCACAAGCCGGAAGGGTTGCAGCGCGTTGCAGCGGCTACTGCCCGCAACCCTGCCGCGGCCTGTGTGATCCAGCTCATAGTTGCCGCGACATTGAACGCATTTTCCGACGAAGGAGCACGACATGACGGCAACCCTGAGCCCGTCCTCGACAAGCGCGCCACCGAAGAGATCGCCGTCCTGGGCGGTGTTCGGCTTGGCCAACCTCGCCGTTGTCACGGCTGTAGCACTCGCCACCTGGTATCTGCTCGCAGATCCGCAGATCAGCCCGTGGAGTTTTTACCCGCTTCCGTTCAATGCGGCACTGTTCTGGGCGATCCTGTTCGTCGTCTTCATCGGCTTCAACTGCGAGTTCGCAGGCTTCGACCGACTGGGCCAACCGGCGCGAGGGATCGCGATCCTCGGCACGACGGCAGTGTTCGCCGTGGCGGTCACGTGGCTCCTCGCGAACGGACTCGGCCGGCTGTTCCCCGACTTCGCCGCGGACCGCGCCGACGGACTGGGGTACTTCGCCGGGGCCCTGTTCGTGCTCTTCGGCTTCGGGACGTGGGTGATGGCCGTCCTGAATTGGAAACACTGGCCGTGGACCACACTGGGACTGCGTCAACCACTGGTCGGCCGGTGCGAGATCGCCTTCATCGCCGTCCCGACGCTGGCGCTGTATCTGGTTCTCGGATTGCCCTCCGTCTCGCTGTCGGCGACGGACCCGCTGATGTCCATCGACAAAGTCCTCGGATGGTTCTATTCGATCGTCGTCTCCGTGATCCTGACGGGGCAGACGCTGGACAACTGGCCGTGGCGCATCTTCGGCGGTGAGCGCAATCCGCGAGCGGTGGCCCTTGCCTCGACGGTCGGGAACGTCGTCCTCGGAACTGCGATCTACTTCGTGATGGTTCCGCTGGTCGAGATTCTTGTCGGCAGCGTGGCCACCGCCGAACTGGGCGATGCCATCCATCAGTTCCCGGCTCAGCTCGGAGTGTGCTGGGCATTCTGGATGATTCTCTGGGCCAACGCGTTCGGCAACCGGCCCACCCGTTTCGGAGACGGCACAAATCTGCTGCTGCGGGCGGCGCTCACCTTCGGACTCGCCGTTGTCACCTTCCTCGTCTACTACCGGTTCGCCGCCGAGCACGTTCTCCACGAGCCCGTGGTCGCCGGTGACCTGCATGGCAACGCACTCGGGTTCCTCGACTGGCTGGTGCTGTGGACCCTGCTGTACGTCGTCGGGTTCCAGTCCTTCGGTCTGCGGCGGTGGGCGCCCTCCGTGGGCGGGGCGTGATTGCAACACGCTGCAACGCTGTTGCCCCCGCCCCGAACGGAGTGTGCTGTGAGTCACAACAGAGAAAAGGAGAGGTCCATGACACAGACTGTCCAGCCGCCCGCGGTCCAGACATTCTCGACGCCTCAGGAACGGGTCGACCTGTGGTTGGCTGATTTCGAAGCAGCTCTCGCTGCGCGCGACATCGAACGCGCTGCCGGCATGTTCGCGGTCGACAGCTTCTGGCGGGATCTGGTGGCATTCACCTGGAACCTCAAGACGGTCGAGGGACGCGACGGCGTCGCCGCAATGCTGCAGGCGCGACTCGACGACACCGAGCCGACGAACTTCCGCACCAGCGAGACCCCGGAAGAGGCCGACGGTGTCACCTCCGCATGGATCACGTTCGAGACCGCCACGAGCCGCGGAAAGGGCCACCTGCGGCTCAAGGGCGACGAGGCGTGGACGTTGCTCACCACCATGCAGGAACTGAAGGGACACGAGGAGCCACGCGGAACGAAGCGTGTGAAGGGCGCGGTCCACGGCGCCGGCGGAGACACTCTGAGCTGGGCCGAAAGGCGCGAGCTCGAGGAGAAGGAACTCGGCTACGCGCAGCAGCCCTACGTACTGATCATCGGCGGCGGCCAGGGCGGCATCGCGCTCGGTGCCCGCATGCGTCAGCTCGGTGTGCCTGCCATCGTGGTGGACAAGAACGAGCGCCCCGGCGACCAGTGGCGTAACCGGTACAAGTCGCTGTGCCTGCACGACCCCGTCTGGTACGACCACCTGCCCTACATGCCGTTCCCCGACAACTGGCCGGTGTTCGCCCCGAAGGACAAGATCGGCGACTGGCTCGAGATGTACACGAAGGTGATGGAGATCCCGTACTGGGCGTCCACCACCTGCACCTCCGCCACGTTCGACGAGGAGACCAAGGAATGGACCGTCGTCCTCGACCGTGCCGGTGAGGAGGTCGTGCTGCACCCGAAACAGCTGGTGCTGGCCACCGGCATGTCGGGCAAACCCAGCGTCCCGACGTTCCCGGGCCAGGACATCTTCAAGGGCGAGCAGCACCACTCGAGTCAGCACCCGGGTCCGGACGCCTACGCGGGTAAGCGCGTCGTCGTCGTGGGCTCCAACAACTCGGCCCACGACATCTGCAAGGCGCTCTACGAGAACGGCGCCGACGTCACGATGCTGCAGCGTTCGTCCACGCACATCGTGAAGTCGGAATCTCTCATGGATCTCGGCCTCGGCGACCTCTACTCGGAGCGTGCCCTCGCTGCGGGCATGACCACGGAGAAGGCCGACCTGACGTTCGCGTCGTTGCCGTACAAGATCATGCACGAGTTCCAGATCCCGATCTATCAGAAGATCGCCGAACGAGACAAGGAGTTCTACGACCGGCTCGAAAAGGCCGGATTCAAGCTCGACTTCGGTGACGACGGCTCCGGCCTGTTCATGAAGTACCTGCGCCGCGGGTCCGGATACTACATCGACGTCGGCGCCTCCGAACTCGTCGCCGACGGCAGCATCCACCTCGTCTCCGGACAGGTCGATCGACTCACCGAAACCGCCGTGGTTCTGCGCGACGGAACGGAACTGCCGGCCGACCTGGTCGTCTACGCCACCGGCTACGGTTCCATGAACGGGTGGGCCGCGGACCTCATGGGCCAGGAAGTGGCTGACAAGGTCGGCAAGTGCTGGGGCCTCGGCTCCGACACCACCAAGGACCCCGGCCCATGGGAGGGCGAGCAGCGCAACATGTGGAAGCCGACGCAGCAGGAAGCTCTGTGGTTCCACGGCGGCAATCTGCATCAGTCGCGGCATTACTCCCTGTATCTCGCCCTCCAGATCAAGGCGCGGTACGAGAAGATCCCGACACCGGTCTACGGATTGCAGGAAGTGCACCACCTCAGTTGATCCGACCCCGTGTCTGATCCGCCCCGTGTCGGGCGCCCCGCATCGGTGCGGGGCGCCCGATTTCCCGTTCTCGACCATCTACGGAGAGTTGCCCACCCGATGCTCCACGCTCTCGTCGCTTGTTTCCTCTTCCTCACCGGACGATGGCTGTCCGCGCCGATCAGAAACCCGATCACTGCACTGGCACAGGCGCGGACGGTGATGCGGTGGGTTGCTCTCACCTCGTCCAGTCCCGATCACCTGGATGGCCCCAACCTGCGGGGCTATTGGGATAACGGTTGAACTGGATCTGGCCGACCACCGCTGAGGTCCCGGACAAGGCGACGGTCCTCACCGCGCGGCAGGTATCCGAGAATGACCAGCGGCGACACCGAGTTCGCGAACACCTACGCAACCTACGAGGAACTATCGGCGGAAAGGCGGAGCTCGGCGGTGTCCGCGCCGTGCACAGCTTCGCCGCGGCGCAACTGCTGGTGTATCTGGATCCCGACCCGAAGGAGCGTGCAGCATGGGATCGCACTCCCTCGCGCGTGCACCCGCTGGTCTGGACTCGCGGCGGCTCCGGGAAGAAATCGATGGTGCTGGGGTCCACGGCGGAGCGGATTGTCGGTAAGTCCGAGGACGAGAGCAAGGAACTGCTGGGCCGGTTGCTGGAGTGGCCGACGCAGGACCGCTTCACCCTCCGGCATCGGTGGCGGGTGGGCGACCTCGTGATCTGGGACAACACCGGGATGCTGCACCGGGCCTGCCCCTATGGCGAGCAATCTGCACGCCTGATGCTCCGCACGTCGCTCGTCGGCGAGGAGGTCGTGCAATGACCGCAAAGGTGGCACTCGTGACGGGAGGTGGCTCGGGCATCGGCCGGGCCATCTCCCACCGGCTCGCCGCTGACGGCTATGCGGTGGCCGTGCTCGACCTGAACGCTGCAGCAGCCAAGACCGTCGTCGAGGAAATCCTCGACAAGGGCCATACTGCAGCCGTGTTCGGTGACGTGGACGTGTCGGACCGATCGCAGGTGGATACCGCGGTCGAGAAAGTGCGGGAAAGCCTCGGCGCACCAGCGGTTCTCGTCAACAATGCCGGCATCACCGGATTCAAGAAGTTCGGTCACATCACCGACGAGGTATGGGCGCGCACCCTCGCGATCAACCTGCCGGGACCGTTCTACGCGTGCCAGGTGGTGTACCGGGCATGACGGAGGCGGGGTGGGGAGGATCGTGAACATCTCGTCCTCCAGCGCTCAGCGTGGCCAGCAGTTCATGGCCCACTACGTGGCGTCGAAGGCCGGGCTGGTGGGCTTCACGAAATCGCTGGCACGCGAGCTGGGCCCGGAGGTAATCCGGCCGGAGGACATCGCGGCGGCGTGCTCGTTCTTGTGCACGGACGAAACCGGGTACATCACCGTGGTCGGCCCGGATCGGGGCGGCCACACCTCAATACCTGGACGGTCGTTGTCGAGGCCGAAGATCATTCCCCGGACAGGTCGGCGGAGAGGTCACGGACTTGGACGCCCTCGGGAACCTTGACTTCGGCGATCAACTCAGGGCGGTCGTCGAATTCGAGGCGGAGGGCGCGGCACATGGTCGCGTGCATGTCGTAGAGGCTGGTGATGTAGGTCAGCTCGAGAATCTCCGGATCCGTCAGGTTGCCCTGCAGCACCGCGAACACCTCGTCCGGTACCCGGCCACCGTCGTAGACGAGGCCGTCGGTGTAGGCCAGCACGCCCCGCTCGAGTGCGGAGAAGCAGTCGCTGATCTGCCAGTGCGGGACCGCCGCGATCTTCTCCTCGGGCATCCCGAGGGAGCGCATCTGCTTGCAGTGCTGAGAGAAGACAAACTGGCTTCCGCGTGCGTACCCGGCCCGGCCCTGCCCCAGTTCGCGCAGCAAGGGGTCCAAGGTGGCGTTGCGGTAGAGCGAGAACCCGCGCACTGCATGCCGGAATACATCCGGTGACTGAGCGAAGACGGTCCACCAGTCGCCGGGAGTGGCGTGGATGGTGCCGTGATCGACGGCGGGGTCTTTGTCGGGTCCGAACAGTCGGTCGTAGAAGAAGAGGATATTCTCGTCGGTGACTTCGGCGCGAGGCACTTCACGTAGGCGGGGCACTGGAGTTCCTTTCGGACGGTGAGCAGGGTCAGGATGCGGTGGGTACACGCCGGTCGGCGGCGGTCTTCGGCTCGTGGGAGACGTCGGCTTCGGTGAAGGTGCGTGTCCAACAGGCAAATTCGAGGAGCACCCCATCGGGGTCCTGGAAGTAGAAAGAGCGCACGAAGGTGCCGGGGTGCACGTGCCGGGAGACGCCGGCGCTGCTGTCGTCGTGGTTGAGCACCCGGCTGACCTTGATTCCCTCGGCCTGCATCCGGGTGTAGTACTCGTCGAACTGTTCCTGGGGCACCGCGAACGCGACGTGATTCATCGATCCCACCGCGCTGGCGAGTTCGCCCTCGTCGGGCAGTCCCTTGGGGGCGGCGAGACCGGGCGCGGCGTCGGGGGAATCGGCCAGCCAGAAGAAGGCGATGGTGTTCCCGTTTCCGCAGTCGAAGAAGAAGTGCTGCCCCAGATCGCCCGGCAGCTCGATGGTTTTGATCAGGGGCATGCCCAACACACCTGAGTAGAAATCGATGGTGCGTTGCATGTCCGAGCACACCAGCGCAAGGTGGTTGATACCACGGAGTTCGTATTTGGAGTTCGACGTGCTCATAGCGGTCCTTCCGATGTGGTGAAGTCTACGCGAGAAGCGAACAAAAATGACTTGACAGTCATGTCATCTATTGGGAGAGTTTGTCCGTGGCCAAGTCATCTGTCAATACCCCGTCCACGCCGGCAACAGCCGACACGTTGACCGCGCGTGGTCGTAAGACGCGTGACGCATTGCTCGATGCCGCGCAGAAGGTGTTCGAGACAGTCGGATTCCTCGACACCCGCGTCGAACACATCGCGCAGGAGGCGAAGGTCTCCTACGGCACCTTCTATCGATACTTCGAGTCCAAGGACGATGCATTTCGGGAGTTGAGCACCCGATTGTTCGAGGACATGCACCGCCGGGAACCGGCCGCCGCCGACCTGTCCCCGGCGGAGAAGTTGATCGCTTCCAACCGCTCGTACTACCAGGCGTATCGCCGGAACGCCCCGTTGATGGCGATCGTCGAACAGGTAGCGACGTTCAACGACGAGTTCCGCGATCTGCGTCACGAGCACCGCCGGCAGTTGATCGATCGAACCTCCCGCGCCATCGCCCGCTGGCAGCAGGACGGTCTGGTCACCGCCACCCTCGACCCGGTACTGGCCGCCCGCGCGATGGCCGCCATGGTCGACCACACCTTGTACCTGTGGTTGATTCAGGGCGACGAGGCCGACGAAGCGGCCCTGCTAGACACTCTCGATCAGATGTGTCTCGGCGCGCTCGGGCTGGCCCGCGGTTGAGTTCCGAATCGTCAGCGCTGACGCCCGTCGTCGAGCCAGTTGTCGGGGCGTGATCGAGGCTCATACGCATACCTGGCGACGGTCCGGCGGCATGGCCCGGTCACAGCGAACTGCCACTCCCCTGTTGCGACTTCCTCAAAGGCAAGCACCATGACAACGCAATCAGCTCAATCGACCGACACCGCCGAGGTTCCACAGGGTGCGCTCGACGGCCTCCGGGTCCTGGAATTGGGCACCTTGATCGCCGGCCCCTATTGTGGTCGCCTCCTCGGCGACATGGGGGCCGACGTCATCAAGATCGAGGCCCCGGATCGTCCTGACCCACTGCGGGACTGGGGGCAAGCCGAGGGTGGGCACCAGTACTTCTGGACCGTGCACGCCCGCAACAAGCGGTGTGTAAATCTCGACCTGCGAACCGACGCCGGCCGGCAAGTCTTCCTCGACCTCGTCGCCACCGCCGACGTCGTCGTCGAGAGCTTCCGGCCCGGAACCCTCGAGCGGTGGGGCGTCGGCTACGACGTCCTCCGGACGATTTCCCCAAAGCTGGTGTTGGCTCGGGTCTCCGGATACGGCCAGACCGGGCCGTACGCCAACCGTCCCGGGTACGCCTCGGTCGCCGAAGGCATCAGCGGATTGCGTCACCTCAACGGGTTCCCCGGACAGGCGCCGCCCCGGATCGCTCTCTCCCTCGGCGACAGCCTCGCCGGGATGTTCGCCTTCCAGGGTGTCCTCGCGGCACTGATCGCGCGCGAGCGGACCGGGCGGGGACAGATCGTCGACGCCGCGCTCACCGAGGCAGCCCTAGCCATCCAGGAATCCACCGTTCCGGACTACCACAAGACCGGGCATGTCCGGCAACCCTCCGGCACCCGCCTCGATCGCGTGGCACCGTCCAATCTGTATCGAACGCAGGACGGACTGTGGGTGATCATCGCGGCCAATCAGGACACCCTGTTCGCCCGCCTGGCTGCCGCGATGGGTCGGCCGGAGCTGGCCACCGACGCCCGCTACGCCACCCACACCGCACGCGGTGACCACCAGGACGAACTCGACGCGCTCATCGCCGAATGGGCGGCCGGCTTCCCCGCCGCCGACCTGATCGAACTGTTGACCAAGTTCGAGGTGGTCACCGGACCGGTCAACACCGTCGCCGAGGTACTGGCCGACCCGCAGTTCAACGCCCGCGAAATCTTCGTCGACCACGTCGACCCGTCCGTCGGGCCCGGAGACGAAGAATTCGACCCCGAACCGGTGAAGGGAGTCGGGGTGATCCCGAAACTCAGCGAGACCGCGGGCGGGGTCCGCTGGGGCGGGCCCAGCCGGCCCGGAACCCACACCGACGAGGTGCTGACCGAACTCCTCGGCTACAACGCCGAACAGCTCGCCGCACTGCACGAACAGGGCACGATCTCATGACCGAGACCCCACCGAGGGTCGACATCCGCGAAGTCGGACCCCGCGACGGACTGCAGATCGAGAGACCGATACCCACCGAAGCCAAGCTCGAGCTGATCGACGCACTCGCCGCGACCGGCGTCGGGCGCATCGAGGTCACGTCCTTCGTCTCCCCGCAGGCGATCCCGGCGCTGGCCGACGCCGAGGCCGTCGCCGCCCACCTCGACCGCTGGCCGCACGTGAGGTTCTCGGCGCTGGTCGCCGGACTCGGCGGGGTCCGTCGGGCACTCGCGGCCGGACTCACCGGCCTCGAGTACGTCGTGTCCGCCTCCGACGGGCACAGCCGGGCCAACGTCGGCCGCAGCAGCGAGGAGTCGATCGCACTGATCGAACCCGTCGCCGAACTGGTCCACCAGGCCGGCGGCCACCTCGAGGTGATCATCGCCATCGCCTTCGATTGCCCCTTCGACGGCCCGACCCCACCGGGTCGGGTGGCCGAGATTGCTCGGCGCGCAGCATTTTCCGGGGCCGATTCGCTGTCGGTTGCCGACACCATCGGCACCGCGACACCGGTGCGCACGACCGACGTGCTCACCCGGGTCCGCAACGCCGCCCCCGAGATGGACCTCGGCCTGCACCTGCACAACACCCGCGGTCAGGGCCTCGCTAACGCCTGGGCGGCATACACCCTGGGCATCCGCCACTTCGACGCCTCCGTCGGTGGCCTCGGGGGCTGCCCCTTCGCGCCGGGTGCCAGCGGCAACATCGCCACCGAGGAACTGGCCTACATGTTCGACGACGGCGGCATCACCACCGGCATCGACCTCGACAAGACCCTCGCGGCCGCCCGACTGGCCGAGCGTCTGCTCCACAAATCCCTCGGCAGCGGACTCCTCCGGGCCGGAGGCCGGCCGGTACCGGCCGGCGCTGTTGCAAGTGACAACCTCGCTGCCGCCACCGGAACGGATGAACCGCTTCGCCGACGCTCGGCGGCAGCACCGCACGGAAGAGACGGAACTTCATGAATGCCTTGGCCGATCGCTTCTTCGCCGCCGTCAGTGACGGCGACGAGACGACACTGACCGAACTGTATGCACCTGACGCGCGGATCTGGCACAACGACGACGGACGCGAGCAGACGGTCACCGAGAACCTGCGCGTGCTGCGCTGGCTCTCACGCACCGTCGAAAACCTTCGCTACGAGGACATCCGCCGCCACGAGTTGCCGGACGGCTTCGCCCAGCAGCACGTCTTGTGCGCCACCCTGCCCGGCCACGGACCGCTGGAGGTGCCGGCGAGCCTGTTCGTCCACGTCGCCGACGGCCGGATCACCCGAATCGACGAATACGTCGACTCCGCCGCCACGCGGCCCCTCCGTGCACTGGCCGCCCACTCACGAGAGCACTGACATGACCGACACCCGTTCCGCCGTCCCGATCGCCGAACTGTGCGCGCGCATGCGCTCGTTCATCGACGACGTCGTCATCCCCGCCGAACCCGTCCTGGCGAACGAGGACGACGCCGCGCACGAGACGCTCGCGCAATTGCGTGACCGCGCCAAGGAACTCGGCCTGTGGGCGCTCGGGCACCCCGCCGAACTCGGCGGTGGTGGCGTCCCGTTCCTGGACTTCGTGTACCTCAACGAGATCATCGGGCGCTCCGAATTCGGTCAGCTGGCCGCCGGTTCGGTGTCCATGCAGGACACGCTGATGCTGCATAAATACGGCACCCCCGAGCAGAAGCAGCGGTGGATCCCCCCGATGGTGGCCGGCGAACTTCTGCCGTCTGTCGCGCTGACCGAGCCGGAAGTAGCCGGCTCGGATCCCACGCTCATCGAAACCAGCGCCGAGCTGGACGGCGACAGCTGGGTAATCAACGGACACAAATGGTTCACCACCGGGGTGCGGGACGCAGGCTACTGTTCGGTCTTCGCGCGCACCGAACCCGACACCACCTTGCGGCACGAGCGCATCAGCGCGATCATCGTGCCGACCGACACCCCCGGATTCGAGATCGTCCGCTCGATCCCCACGATGGGGCACAACCCGAGCGACCACTACGAGGTCCGGCTCACCGACGTCCGCGTTCCGGCCGCCAACCTCCTCGGCGAGCGCGGCAAGGGCTTCGCCGTGGCCCAGGACCGACTCGGCCCCGGTCGGATCTTCCACTGCATGCGGTGGCTCGGGCAGGCCCAGCGCGCCTACGAGCTGATGTGCGCTCGCGCGAACACGCGGTACGCCCACGGCTCGGTACTCGCCGAGAAGGGCGAAGTGCACCGCTACATCGCAGAATCCGCCGCCCAGATCCACGCCGCCCGGCTGATGACGCTTGACGCCGCCCGCGCGATGGACGCCGGGGAGGATGCCCGGGTGCGCATCGGGTTGGTGAAATTCTGGGGTGCCCGCATGCTGCACGACGTCGTCGACCGCGCCATCCAGATCCACGGCGCCCTCGGCCTGACCGCCGACACCCCGCTCGAGCGGATGTACCGGCAGGCGCGGTACGCACGGATCTACGACGGTCCCGACGAAGTGCACCGCATGTCCACCGCCCGCCGGTTGCTGCGCGATCCGGAGGTCGCGCCATGGCGATGACCGACGCTCCCGCAACGACGCTCGCGGACGGTATCGGCTCCGTTCTGACTGCCGCCTATGGAACGGGGACCACCGTCGGGGAACCCCGGCAGCTGACCGGCGGTGCCAGCCGGCAGGTGTGGTTGGTCGACGCCGAGAGCCCGGACGGGCATCCTCTACCGGTGGTGCTGCGCCGCGACCCTCCCGGACACGGTGACGCCGCCCGGATGCGCGCGGAAGTGGCGTGTCTGCGGGCCACCGCCTCCGCGGGCGTGCCGGTGCCCACCGTCCTCGCCTCGGGTGACACCGCGCCCGGCATCGACGCGCCCTACCTTCTGATGAACAAGGTCGAGGGCGAGTCGTTTCCCCGGACACTGCAGCGGGACCCGGCGTTCGCGGAGGTGCGTGGCCACCTCGCCGAGAACCTGGGCTACGTGCTCGGGCTGATCCACCGCACTCCCCTCGATTCACTCGGCATGCTCGACGCCACCGACCCCGTGGACGCGATCGAGGTGATCTACCGCCGCCTGAACGATCCCCGGCCGGCGGTCGAGGCGGGCCTGCGGTGGTTACGCGACCACCGCCCGACCGATCGCCCGCATGCTCTGGTACACGGCGATTTCCGGATAGGAAATCTCCTCGTCGACGGTACCGGCATCCGCGGGGTGCTCGACTGGGAACTCGCCCACCTCGGCAACCCCGTCGAGGACCTCGGCTGGTTGTGTGTACGGGCCTGGCGGTTCGGTGCGCCCGCACCGGTCGCCGGCATCGGCACCCGCGAACAACTCCTCGACGGCTACGGGAAGGCCACCGGAACCCGCCCCTCGGTGGCCGAACTGCACTGGTGGGAAGCCTTCGGAACGCTGAGATGGTTGGTACTGAGCAGGTTTCAGGCCGAACGTCACCTCGGCGGGGCGGAGCCGTCCCTGGAGTTGGCGGCAATCGGACGCCGAGTCTGCGAATCCGAGTACGACCTGCTCGACGTCCTAGGCCTGCTCGGCGACTCCGTGCCTACTCCGCCGCGCACCCCGCCCGGGACCACCGTGCACGGGCGACCGAGTGTCACCGAGATCCTCGATCTGGTCACCGACACGCTGGCCACCGACATCGGTCCGGTGTTGGAGGGCACGCACGAGCGGCAGCGGTATCTTCTGCGGATCTGTGTCAACCTGCTGCGCACCGCGGGACGGGAACTCGACGCCGGGAACGGCATCGACTCCGTTCTCGGTGACGCCCTCGGTGCACTCGGATGCGCCTCCGAGGCCGAGCTCGCCACCCGGATCCGCACGGGGGCAGTGGACTATTCGGACGACGGGGTGTGCCGGGCGATGTCGATCGCGGTGCTGGCCCGTCTGCGTGTAGCCAACCCCCGGCACCTGAACCGCTAGAACGCGAACACCAAGCGGTGCCCGGCGGATCCGTCCGCCGGGCACCGCCTGTTTTCCGGAGCCGATGTCGGTGGTCAGTGGGAGACGACCAGTTCCCGTGGATCCTCGTCGGCCGCCGTCGTCGTCGACCGGGCGTGGGGGCGGGTTCCGGGGATCCTGCTCACCAATGGTCCCAGCGCCCATCGGACCAGGCTGATCACCCCGTACGGGAGGACGAAGATGAAAACGATCAGCGCAGCCCCATAGGTCATCCCGGCCGCCGACTGATTGATTTCCGCCGTCCACTGCGGCACGTACTGCACGAAGAACGCGCCGAACACCACGCCCGGGACGGTGCCGAGGCCACCGATGACGATCATGGTGATGAAGGCGATCGCCAACGGCAGCCCGAATGCCTCGGGGCCGACGTACTGGACCACGAAGCTGTAGAGCACGCCGCCGACCCCGGCGAGGGCCGCGCTGAGCGCGAACACCGTCGTCTTCGTGCGGGTGGCAGGGACGCCGAGGGTGGTTGCGACAGCCTCGTAGTCGCGGATTCCGATCAGTGATCGGCCGATCCGGCCGGTGGAGAGCCGGCGCACGACGAGGTAGGCGAGCGCCGCCACCACCAGGCACAGGTAGTACACCCACTGGTCGCGTTCGAGCCCGCTGAATGCGGGTGGTTCGGCGCCGGCGATGTTGATGCCCGCGTGCCCGTCGGTGACGTGTTCGAACCGTTTGATCACCGCGGGCGTCACCAGCGCCAAACCCAGGGTGGCGAGCGCCAATTGGAGTCCGTGCAGGCGCAGGGCGGGCAGCCCGAACAGGTACCCGATGACGTAACAGACCGCGAAGGCGATCGGAAGGAGCAACAGATACGGCACGTCGTGGTTCTCGACCAACACGGCACTGAGGTAGGCGCCGACGGCGAAGAAGAACCCGTGGCCGAGCGAGATCTGGCCGGTGTTGCCGGTCAGCAGGTTCAGACCCAACCCGACCACCACGTACACCAGCACCATCGAGCGGTCGAAGTTGACATACGGCGCCGACACCAGCGGCGCCACCGACGCCACGAGGACCACCAGTGCGACTGTGGCCCTGGCCAGCCACCGTGGTGGGTCGAGTTCGGCGCGGGGCTGGCGAAGCAGTTCGGCGATTCTCATACCCGGGCCACCTTCCGTGCGCCGAACAGGCCCTCGGGTTTGAGGAGCAGCACCCCGAGGATGAGCGCCAGCGCCACAGCCTGTTTGAAATCGTGTCCGATCCAGGAAATGTAGGTACCGGCAAGGTTTTCCGCGACACCGACACACAACCCGCCGACGAGAGCGCCGACCGGGCTGTCGAGGCCGCCGAGAACGGCAGCGGCGAAAGCGTAGATCAGTGAGGCGACGAGCATGTTCGGTTGCAGGAACAGTTGCGGCGCCGCGAGGGAGGCGGCGAGGGCCCCGATCGCCGCGGCGAGACCCCAGCCGATCATCAGCATGCGGCCGACGGGGACCCCGAGAAACTGCGCGGAGTCTGGGTTGGCGGCCGCCGCCCGCATCGCCAATCCGACCTTGGTGCGCTGAAACAGCACGAACAGCAGCGCCGCGACCACACTGACGGCCCCGACGATCACCAGTGACTGCCGGGAGACCGCGACCGGGCCGAGGGCGAGCACCGGTCCAGCGGCGATCGCCGGGAACTCCTTGCTCTGCACACCCCACATCCACCCTGCGGCACTGTTGAGGACCAGCATCAGACCGAGTGTGATGATGACCAACGGCATGTGGTTCGGGGAGGACGCCAGCGGGCGGATCAGTACTCGTTCGGCGGCGGCACCGCCGATGAAGGCCACCACCATCGCGCCGAAGACGGCGGCATACAGCGGCGCACCCCACTGGTGGAACTGCCACGCGAAAAACGCCGAGAACATCGCCATCTCACCCTGCGCGAAGTTGACGATCCCGGAGGCTCGGTAGACCAGGACGATACTCAACGCGAACGCGCCGTACAGGGCGCCCCACGTGAGCCCGTCCACCAATTGTTGAAGAAATACATTCATGACCACTCTCCTGTGCTCAGTAGCCGAGATAGGCGCGGCGCACCGACTCGTCGTGGGCCAATCCGGCGGCGGCGCGTTGGGCGACGACCCGACCGGCGTCGACGAGCACCGCGGACGTCCCGATGTGGAGAGCCAGATGCGCGTTCTGTTCGACGACGAGGATCGTCGTCTCGGACTCCTCACTGATCCGGCCGAGCGCGCGGAACACCTCCTGGGTGATGCGCGGGGCCAGACCGAGGGACGGCTCGTCGAGCAGCAGCAACCGCGGACCCGCCACGAGTGCCCGGGCGATCGCGAGCATCTGTTGTTCACCCCCGCTGAGCCCACCCGCCTGTTGCCGTCGCCGTTCCCGTAGCCGCGGGAAGAACTCGTACCAGCGCTCGATCGCCCGGTCGGTGGCGGCGGCCGAGGTGGTGTAACCACCGACCCGGAGGTTCTCTTCGACCGTCAGATCTCCGAACGTGCCGCGTCCCTGGGGAACGTGGGCCACACCGAGTCGGGCGATCCGGTCGGTGCGCATGCCGGTGATGTCGCGGCCGTCGAGGATGATGCGCCCTGTGGTACGCACCGTCTGGCAGATCGATCGCAGAATGGTGGTCTTCCCGGCGCCGTTCGCGCCGAGTACCACCGTCACCTCTCCTGCCGGTACGTGGAAATCGATGCCGTGCAGCACCTCTGCGCGCCCGTACCGAGCGTGCAAGTTTTCGACGGTGAGCATGTTCATGCCGCACCGCCCAGATATGCCTCGATGACCTCGGGATGGGCTGCAACCTCGGCCGGTTCGCCCTCGGTGACCTTCTGCCCGAAGTTCAACACCACCACACGGTCGGAGATCGACATCACCATGGCCATGTGGTGCTCGACGAGCAGCACCGAGAATCCCCGTTCGTCGCGCAGGCGTCGGACCGTGTCGGCGAGTTCGAGGACCTCCTCGTGGATCAGGCCGTTCGCCGGTTCGTCGAGCATCAGCAGCCGGGGGCGTTGCATCAGTGCCCGTGCGAGCTCGACCCGTTTGAGCGTGCCGTAGGGCAGGTTGCCGGCCGGTTCGCGGCCGACGTGCGCGAGATTCATCGATTCGAGCAGCGCCCAGGCTTCCTCCCGTTCACCGGTCTCCTCCCGGCGTGTGCGCGGCAGTCCCAATGCGGTGGTGAGGAAACCCGCGCGAGTACGCGAGTACGCCCCGGTAAGGATGTTGTCGAGTACCGAGATCGTCGGGAACAAGCCGATGTTCTGGAAGGTGCGCGCGATTCCGGCGTCGGCGACCGCGTCCGCCGACAGCGCGAGCAGGTCGGTGGCCCCGAAGGTGATGTGTCCCGAATCTGGTTGATACAGCCTGCTGATGCAGTTGAACAGGGTGGTTTTCCCGGCCCCGTTCGGGCCGATCAGCCCGACGATCTGTCCGGGCTCGATCGTGAACGACGGTCCATCGAGGGCGAGCACTCCGCCGAACCGCAGGTGAACATCGCTCACCTGCAGCGCGGGAACACCCGGCTGCCCGGCGGTCATCGGTCGGTGCTGCGCGTGACCACAGCGTCGTAGTGCCAACTGCCGTCGCGGAAGGTCATCGGAGCCATCGACGTGATCGCGTACGGGTAGTCCGCGCTGGTGTCGAAGGTGACCCCGTCGATGGACAGGTCCGTGGTGACTGCGCGCAGGTTCTGGACGGAGTCGAGCAGATCGGCGCGGGTGCACCCCTTCATCTGCTCGAGGGCGGCGACGAGCAGCTGAGCCGTGTTGTACCCGGTCGCCGCGATGGTGTCAGTGGACTTGAGCGCGTCGGCGTGCCGCTCGGCGAAGGCCCGCCAGTTGCGCATGCCCGGTAGCTGGTCGTGGTCGGGGCTGCTGACGTCGTAGATCCAGTAGAAGGAGTGCACCCCTTCGGCGGCGTCGAGGCCGGCCGGGGCCAAGACGAAGTTGGTGTCGGTGGCGCCGGAGTAGATGTACGTCTCCGGTTTCCAGCTCAGCTCGTGGGCCTTCTTCAGCGACTGCGTCACGAAGCTGGCGGTGGCGAAGTTGACGAACACGTCGGCCCCGGAGTTCGCGAGGTTGACCACCTGCGAATCCACCGACGGGGTGGTCTGTTCATACGACTGCTGTGCGATGATCTGCGCGCCGCTGCCGTCGAGGGCGGACGTCAACGCGGCGAGGCTGCCGTTGCCCAGGCTGTCGTTCGGATACAGGACCGCGACCTTCGCCTGCGGGTGATCGCGCAGGATCTGCTTGGCGCGCTCGGCAACCTCCCAGGCGGTCTGCGGGTTGACCGCGCCGGCCACCACGGGCCGTTCGTCGAGAGTGGCGAGCAACTCGTCCGTGCCGGTCATGGGGAACACCAGTGGGACGTTCTTCTGCGCGAGGTAGTCGACAACCGCAAGGGTCGACGCGGTGCCGATCAGGTTCTGGATCGCGAACACCTGTTGCTGTTCGACCAGCGACCGGACGTTGCCGACCGTGCGCGCGGGGTCGTACCCATCATCGAGCGCCGTGTAAATAATTTTGCGGGACTTGCCGTCACCCATGGCGACGCCGCCCGCGGCGTTGATCTCGTCGAACAGGGCCGATGCCGCGGTCGCCTGGGGTCCGGCGATCGACTGGACCAGACTGGTGCCGAAACGGATTTCGGTGTCGGTGATGCCGGGGTCGCAGTCACCTGCGGCGGTGGCGGTGTCGCGGCCCGAGCATGCGGTCAGGGTTGCGGTGGCGCACAGGGCGGTCAGGCCCACGGCGAGGATGCGTTTCATGGTCGCTCCAGTGAAAGGAAGGCACACGCCCCGAAAGGGGCCGGCTCAGGTATTTTCGGCAGCACGCACCGGCGGCGACGAGGAATCGTTCGCCGCCGTGCGATGGTGAAGGAACTAGACCGTTGCGTGGGAGAAACGTTCGCGCAGGTCGCGTTTGAGGATCTTTCCTGTGACGTTCTTGGGCAGGGTGTCGATGAAGACGACCCGCCGGGGCACTTGGAATCCGCCGAGCTGTTCACGACAGGTGGCGATGATGTCATCCACGGTCGCGGTGGCACCGTCACGGAGAACCACTACCGCACAGACCAATTCGCCCCACGTGTCGTCCTCGACGCCGATCGCCGCGGCCTCGGCGACCGCGGGGTGGCGGTAGAGCGCCTGCTCGACGGTCAGAGACGCGACATTTTCGCCGCCACTGATGATCAGATCCTTCTTCCGGTCGACGATGTAGACGAACCCCTCGTCGTCGCGGCGCACCAGGTCGCCGGTGTGGAACCAGCCGTCGGTAAATGCCGCCGCGGTCGCGTCCTCGTCATGCCAGTAGCCGGTCATCACCTGGTCGCCGCGCACCACCATCTCCCCCACCTGACCGATGGGCACATCGCGCATGGCGTCGTCGACGATACGGATATCGATCAGGCGCATGGGTTTCCCTGCGGCGGCGAGCAAATCGCTCTCACCGCTGGCGGCACGCCGGTGCGCGTCGTAGTCCAGGTGCAGCACATTGCCGGCGAGCTCCGTCATTCCCATGCCCTGATAGAAGTCGCAGTTGAGGCGTTCGAGGCCCTGACGCAGCACCTGGGCCGGGATTGCCGACGAGCCGTAGCCGACTGCCTGTAGTGAACTGAGGTTGTGATCGTCGAGCGCAGGATCCTGGAGCAGGAAGTTGATCATGGTCGGTGCCAGGCCCGTCTGGGTGACCTGCCACTGCTCGACCAGACGCAGGAATGTCGCGTTGTCGTATGTGCGGAGAATGCCGACGGTGCTGCCCATCAGGTGGTTGAGCAGTGTGACGTACCCGCCGACGTGGCACAGCGGGAAACAGAACAGGAAGACCGTGTCCTCCGGCAGCGCCCACTGCAGTGCCGACGACGTGATCCCGCTGACCAGGTTGTGATGACTGAGCATCACCCCCTTCGGCAGGCCGGTGGTGCCGGACGTGTAGACCAGCCACGCAATGTCGTCCGGCGCCGGTCGCACCGACGGCGCCTGCGCCGGCCCGTCGCCCACGAACTCGTCCCAGCCGAGGGTTTGCGGGGCGGTTCCGATGGAGACCACGGTGCGCACGGACGGGATCCGGTCGCGAAGTTGTTCGATAGTGCCGGCGAACTCCGCGGCCACGATCAGCACGGTCGCACCGCAGTGTTCGATCAGCGCGGCGATCTGGTCGGGATGCAGGCGGAAGTTGAGGATGGTCAGAGCCATTCCGGCCATCGGTACACCGTAGTAGCAGTCGAAGTATTCGGTGCAATTGGTGGACAAGATCGCGACCCGGTCTCCCGGAGCCGCGACGCCGAGCAGAGCGCCCGCGAGCCTTCTGCTGCGGTCACGCAGCTCGGCATAGGTCACTGCCTCGTCCTCGAATCGCAGCGCGATCCGGTCGGGATGTTTGCGCGCGCCGTATTCGACGATGTCGCTGACCAGCATTCAGTTTCTCCTAGGTACTGGTGAGGTGGCGGTGGAGTCGGTGCTCACCGGATCGCGAGGGGGTTGATCGGCGATCCCACCCCGCGGGTGAACTGCAGGGGCGGTCCGGCGTAAAAGAAGTCGTAAACGCCGTCGGCAGCGCAGGCGGCGGCCAGCTCCTCGAAGTCGAGCAATTCGGCAAGGGTCATGCCCATGTCCCGGATGAGCACCATGTGAAGCTCGAACAACGCCCCGGGGTTCTCGCCGGGCATCACCTCGACCGCCCAATTGTCCGAGCCCACCACCGCGACGTCGCGCTCGCGCAGCCAAGACGCGCACGACAGACTCAGTCCAGGCTCGCCGGCCATGAAACTTGCCGGGTCGAGGTCGGCGAGAAACTTTGCCCGCCAACCGGTGCGGATCATCACGATGTCGCCCGAACCGATCTCGACGTTCTGAGCGGCAGCGACGGAATCGAGTTCGTCCGGAGTGATCGCGGTCCCCGCTTCGAGCCAATCCACACCGCGCGCCCGGGCCACGTCCAGCAGCACGCCGCGCCCGGCGATTCCCTTGGCCTGGGTGTGAATTCCGCACTTGTCGGCGCCCTTGACGGTGACACCGGATCCCGGATACCCGTTGTAGAGCTGATCGTCGTAGTGCACATGGGAAAGGGAGTCGTACTGCGAGCCGGCCTGCAGCGGCATGAAGACATAGTCGTCGGCCCATTTGAAGCCGCCGGGAAGCACCTGCTCCTGCCCATTCTCGGCCATCAGCCGGATCGGATTGATCCGATTGCCTCCCGGCTGCGGACCGTCACCGTCGAGCGGGATGCCCAATTCGAAGATCTGGCCAGTCCGAATCAACTTAGCGGCAGCCGCCACGCACTCGGGCGTGATGAGGTTCGTGGTCCCCCGCTCGTCATCGGCGCCCCAACGACCCCAGTTACTCACCCGTCGGCCCAGCCCTCGCATATCGGATATCGACGTCGTCATTCTGCCTCCTCGGCCAATCCACACAAAGTATGACGTGACAGTCATGTCAACTACGCGAATTGTGACCCGCAACACCTCGGGTGTCAACACCGAGCCGTGGAGCACCAGCTTTCGGCCAGCCGCTACTGCCATCAACGGCGAAGGACCGCCGACACGTGCCGACGGCGCGCGATCCACACGCCATCGAACGACGACGGCGCCGGGAGCCCGCGCAGCTTCGCGCACGGGCGGTGGCGCCCGACCCTGAGGAAATACTGCCGAGCACCATCAGCACTGACTATGCCCACCGAGGGCGCGCGCGCTCCCGCCCGAGCGGCAACTCGTGGAGAAACTCGAGATCAGTCGAGGCACACTCCGAGAGCAACTCGCCATGCCCGATTACCTCGGGGTCCTCTGGCGGCGGCGCGGGCACGGCACTTATCTCGATGCCCACGGCGCGTCGTTGTTCCGGACCTTGTTCACTCTCATACACCGGCTCGCTATCTCGGCACGGCCCAGTTCGTCCAGGCCCGCGAGATGATCGAGGAGTCGATCGCCGCGGCGGCGGCCCTTCCGCGATGTCGGTGTCGGTCACCTGCAGACTGAGCACGGTCCTGCGGGAGAACATCCGCTCCCGGCGCACGCTGGCCCTCGAACTCGAATGCGTCGGCGACGTCGACGCGATCAACACCGACACCGTGCACTTCGGCATCGACGATGCCCTGGCCACCCGCCAACCCCGACGCCGCCCGGGCGGCCATGCATCAGCACTTCGTCGACTTCTCGGTGCTGGCACTTCGATCCAAGAAAGTCCAGTCAGGAGAAAGCCGTTGACTTCCATCGCGTTCGTCGGGCTCGGTGCCATCGGTCTGCCGATGGCCACCCAGCTCGCCCAATCCGTCACACCGTCGTGGGCGTCGATCTATTCGAGGCCGCCCGCAAGCGCGCCGCAGACACCGGCATTGCTGCGGTCGAGAACATCACCGACGCGCAGGTCGTCGTGGTGATGGTCACTTCCCCCGAGCACCTCGACACCCTGTAGCAGATGCCGAAGCCGGTGCGGCCGGCCAAATCTGGATCATCATGTCCACGGTCGGACCGGAATCGGTCACGGCCGCGGCGAACACCCTCCAAGCCGCGGGCGCGAGGGTGATCGACGCCCCTGTCACCGGCGGTGTCGCCCGGGACCGCACCGGCGAGCTGGTGATCTTCGATGTCGGCGCCGGCGCCGACATCGATCACGTCACCCCAGCGCGAACGGGCGCCAATGCTCGAGTGGCGCCACCGTGCGGTGATGTCAGACTCCCACACCATCGCGGATTGCTGTCACCAGCCCGCGGCGCACGCCCGTGACCGGGTCGATCCGCGGCCTGGGATCGGTGAACTTGCGTTCCGACGCGGTCTCGGGCGCGTCGTCGGCCGTCGCCGTCAGGAACTTGTTCGGCAGCGCGAGCTTGGCGATGGTGCGCCAGGACTTCAGGAACTGCACGGGCAGCGATCCGCTCGTGTAGGGCAGGTCGTACTTTTCGCACAGGGCACGAACCCGCACGGAAATTTCGTGCAGCCGGTTGCTCGGCAGGTCCGGGAACAGGTGGTGCTCTATCTGGTAGCAGAGGTTGCCGCTCATGAATGCCATGACCTGCCCCGCCTCGAAATTCGCGCTGCCGAGCATCTGCCGCAGGTACCATTGCCCCCGCGTTTCATCCTCCAGATCGGCAGCGGTGAACTTCTCCGCGCCGTCGGGGAAATGCCCGCAGAAGATGACCATGTTGGTCCAGACGTTGCGGATCATGTTCGCCGTCAGGTTCGCGGTGAACGTGAGAGGGAACGCCGGACCGGTCAGGGCCGGGTAGACGAGGTAGTCCTTGGCGATCTGCTTGCCGACCTTGGCGAGCACCTCGCGGCCTCTGCGCACGAACTCGACACGATCGACACCGCCCTTGGTCACCTTGCCCAGCTCCAAATGCTGGAACGCCACGCCGTACTCGAAGAACAGCTGCAACAGTAGGTTGTAGACCGGATTGCCGATGCTCCACGGCTGCCAGCGCTGATCGCGGGTGACGCGCAGCAGGCCGTAGCCCACGTCGTCGTCCATCCCGAGCACATTGGTGTACTTGTGATGGATGTAGTTGTGGGTCTGCTTCCAGTGCGCCGACACGCCGGCGATGTCCCACTCCCACGACGACGAGTGGATCTCCGGATCGTTCATCCAATCCCACTGGCCGTGCATCACGTTGTGGCCGAGCTCCATGTTCTCGATGATTTTGGCGGTGCCGAGCAGCGCCGTGCCGGCAAGCCAGGCCGGAGGAAACCAACTCGCGAACAACACTGCTCGACCGCCGGTTTCGAGGGAACGCTGTAGTCGGATCGTGGTGTGAATGTACCGGGCGTCCCGCTCGCCACGCGAGGCTTCGATATCACGCCGGATTGCGTCGAACTCGCCGCATAGCGCTTCGACATCCGCGTCGGTCAGGTGGGCATAGTCCGCAACATCGGAAATCGCCATGCGTCGACGCTACCGTAGGTTACGCAACCGTAGGTTACGTGCAGATGAGATGTGCGTTAGCCGAGGCGGTACTCGAGAACAAATCTGGGGGGATACTCACCAGAACGAACCCGAGCCTACGGATCACCACCGACAGGCGATCGCGCAGCCGCGAGTCAGACGGACATGGGAGGAGTGAATCACCGGTCGGCCTGTGGTTGCGCACCGGAGCAGGGCGGGATCCGCACCGCCTCCCCGCACGAGCGACAGAAGAACGTGCGATGACTATGCGGGCATATTGCTACTGTTACCGGTCGGATCCTGAAGCCGGAGCGAGGAACTGGTCGAGCACCGAGCCGAGCAGCCCGTGCACCAGCACCACCGGCGGTCCTCGCCGACGTCGACGAACGTGAGGACGTCATTGTGCAGGACCACGGTCTCGAGCTTGCGTGGCGACACTGTGCTCTTCCGTCTCGTTGCTTCAACCAGCAGAGCACCCCGACCGCCGACCGCTCGGGGCCGGTCTCGGGCATCTGGAATATGGGCCGGCTCCGCTGCAGGTTGGCAGGTTGGCGAGTGCCAGCACGAAGGTTGGATTCAGCTCACCGCAGGGCTGGGCTGTCGGGATGGGGCAGTGTGGCGGTCAGTCCCGTGATCAGGATGTCGAGGCCGCGTTCGAGTTCGGCGGCGCCGTCATACGACGCCAGCACGGGTGCGAGACCACGCAGCAGCGGGAACTCGCCGATCGGTAACCGGTGCAGTCCCAGGCGCAGCAGATCGTCGTGCTCATCGGGGCGTTCGACGATTTCCTGGAGTTCGTTGAGGACGTGACCGTGGAGGAAGCCGAACAATGCCCGGTAGACGTGCAGGGCATCAGTCCCGGTGAAACCGGCCCGGGTGAGCAAGCTCAGGATGTTCTCGAGCGGGCGCAGAGTTCCCAGGGGCCGCAGCCCCAGGGGCGTCGACAGGGGCCGGGTGACCAGCAGCGGGACCACGTGGGGATGATCGAGCGCCAACCGGCGGAAGCCCCGGGCGACCTCCCGGAGTTGGGTTGCCCAGTCGCCGTCGTCGGTGTCGACCTCGAGTTGGTCGAGGACGCTCTCGGCGACGGCGTCGAGGAGCGCGGCCTTGTTCGGAGCGTGACGGTAGAGGGTCATCGGGTCGCGGCCCAGGGCTTTGCCGAGGCGTCGCATGGACAGTGCGTCGATTCCGTCGCGGTCGATGATCGCTAGTGCTGCCGTCAGGATTCGCTGTCGGGTCATCGGGCCGCCGTCCGGGACAGAACCGTCGCCGGAGTGGACCGGGCGATCAGCGGGGGCCTTGGCCATCACAAACACTTCCTTCGCTGCTTCAACTGTAGGCCTTAACCGTAGGCCGCGACAGTAGACCTACAGTGTTGACACACCGTGAAATGCGGCGTTGACTGGGTACTACAACGCAGGCCCGGGAGGCCGCCATGATCATCATCTTCGGACTCGTCATTCTGCTCGCCGCCGTGATCATCGGGCTCGCGGGCGTGTTGACCAACAGCGGCGACGGGCACGCCCTGACCGATGATTTCGCCGTATTCGGTTATCACGTCACCGGCTCCACCGGCACGCTGTTTCTGTACGGCATCGTCGTCGGCGCGGTCGGCCTCCTCGGGCTGAGCCTGCTACTGGCCGGTGCCCGGCGGACTTCCCGCCGCGGCCGCCTCGCCCGCCACGACCTGAAGGATTCTCGCCGGGAGACAGCGGACGCGTACCAGGACCGGGATCGCCTCGCCGGGCAGCGCGACATGGTCGCCGCGGACCCGGACACAGTCGACAGGACCGCACACAGTCCAACTCCCGGTGACCAGCGAGACGGGCGACGTGACTGGCGGCACCCGTTCGGCCACCGAACAACCAGGGCCGCCACCACCCACGACGTCGCGCGCTGAGGAAACCCGCGCTGAGGAAATCCACCGACATCGGGCCCGCAGCCACGCCGTCCGATCACCACAGAGAGAAGAAGTACCGCCATGAGCATCGTGAAGAAGCTTCGGCACAAGACCGAAACCGCCGAGGGCGCCACCAAGAAGACCGCCGGCAAGGCCCTTGGAAACGAACGCATGGAAGCCGAGGGCAGTGCAGAGCAGGCCAAGGGCAACACCAAGCAAACCGGTGACAAGCTCAAGCAAGCGGGACAGAAGTTCAAGCACGTCTTCAAACACTGACCCGCTCACACCGTTCGATACCCAATCCCACTCTCTGTCCCGAAATCAGGTCGCCCTCATGATCATTCTCGGAATCATCCTCGCCATCCTCGGCGTGGTCATCAGCCTGCCCATCCTGTTGTACGTGGGGGTCGCGCTCATCGTCATTGGAGTGGTCCTGGTGATCATGGGGTCGATGGGCCACGCGGTAGCGGGCCGACGCCACTACTACTGACCCCGGCCATGAGCCGCGCCCCGGACACGACGATCGCACCACGACGTTCGGGGGGTGGGGCACGCCCGGAATCTGGAGAACCACTCATGGCGATATCCGACATCAAGGAATACGCACACCTCACCGACGCGGACGTCGAGGCACTCAGCGACGAACTGACCACCATTCGCCGGGAGGTCACAGAATCCCTCGGGGAGGCCGACGCCACCTACATCCGCCGCACCATCGGCTTCCAGCGGCTACTCGATGCCGCGGCCCGGTTGGTGATCCACGGCAGCAGGAAACCGGCGGGCTGGGTTCTCGGAACGACAGCGCTCGCGGTGGCCAAAAGCGTGGAAAACATGGAGATCGGCCACAACGTCTCCCACGGCCAATGGGACTGGATGAACGACCCCGAAATCCACTCCACCAACTGGGAATGGGACATGGCCGGCCTGTCATCGCAGTGGCGGTATTCCCACAACTACCGCCACCACGTGTTCAGCAATGTCGTCGGAATGGACGAGGACCTCGGCTACGGTGTCCTCCGGATTACCCGCGACCAACCGTGGAAGCCCGAAAACCTATTGCAACCGCTGCGGAACCTGGTGATGGCGGCGATGTTCGAATGGGGCATCGCCCTCCACGACCTGTACTCCGAACAGACCCGGGCCCGCACTGCCGCCGAGAAGTCCGCCCACACCCGAGCACTGATCGGAAAGATCGCCCGCCAGACGGGCAAAGACTACCTGCTCTTTCCCGCCCTCAGCGGACGCCGCTGGCGGCGAACGCTGACGGCGAACCTGACCGCGAATCTGCTGCGGAACGTGTGGGCGTACGTAGTGATCTTCTGCGGACACTTTCCGGACGGTGCCGAGAAGTTCACCATCGCCGAACTCGAGAACGAGACACAGCCGGAGTGGTATCTGCGGCAGATGCTCGGCGCCGCCAACTTCCGGGCCGGCCCGGTGATGGCGTTCCTCAGCGGCAACCTGTGCTATCAGATCGAGCATCACCTGTTCCCTGACCTGCCCAGTAACCGCTACGCGGAAATCTCCACCAAGGTGCACGCATTGTGCGAGAAATACGACCTGCCGTACACCACCGGCTCCCTCGCACGGCAGTACCTGCTGACGCTGCGCACCATCCACAAACTCGCACTCCCCGACCGGTTCCTGCGCGCGACCGCCGACGATGCCCCCGAGACGGCCTCCGAACTGAGATTCCGCGGCGTGCGTGAGCCGGTCGCGGCAACTCCGGCTACCCGCATCGGGCTACGCACAGCCCTACGAACCCTGCACACGAACCGGCGCACCCGCCGGCGAAGGACTTCACTACCGATAAGGGGCGATCACCATGCCTGACACCACCCGTTCCCCGGCGTCCTCCGCCAATTCTTCGTCGGCGTCGCAGGACAACTCGTCCTCCACCGCAGGACGGGTGGCGCAGAACAGCTTCTTCGAACACTTTGCCCGCGCAGGCTTCGTGGTGAGCGGGATCGTGCACCTGATCATCGGCTACATCGCCATCCGGCTCGCCCTCGGCGGCGCAGCCGGCACCGCTGACCAATCCGGTGCCATGACGGAACTGGCCGCCAAACCGGGTGGCATCGCCGCACTGTGGGTGGGCGTGGTCGCGTTCGCCATCATGGGACTGTGGCGACTCGCCGAAGCGGCACTCGGCAGTTCATCCAGACCGGACGCCGACAGCAAGAAATCGGAAATCGTCGACCGGCTCAAGGCCTTCGCCCTGGCGGTCGTCTACTTCGCTTTCGCCTTCTCCGCCTTCGGATTCGCCCGCGGCAGCGGAAAGTCCAGCAGCGGCCAGAGTGCGGACATCACCGCCCGCCTGATGCAGACCACCGCCGGCACGATCGCCCTCATCGCCGCGGCGCTGGTCATCATCGCGGTCGGCGGATACCACGTCTACAAGGGAGTCAGTCGCAAATTCCTCGACGACCTCGAAGGAACCACCAGCCCACTCGTGCGGCGACTGGGCATGGTCGGCTACATCGCGAAAGGTCTGGCCATCGCCGCCATCGGGTTGCTGGTGATCCTCGCCGTCAATCAATCCGAACCCGATAAGGCCTCAGGACTTGACGGCGCCTTCAAAACCGTCGGCGCCCAACCCTACGGAGTAGCCCTCCTCATCACGGCCGGTGCCGGCATCATCGCCTACGGCCTCTACAGCTTCGCCATGGCCCGCTACGCCAAGATGTAGTCGGGCGCAGGTCGTACCCGTACGCCGGCGGCCCCGTCCGAGCAACGAAGTTCGTGGCGTGAGCGGCGGGATGTTTGTCGTCCCGCCGCGGGGGAAAGTGGGGGAAATGAGCGCCGAACAAAACCCAGCTCGCCCCGACGACGATCAGACGGTGTCCCTACTCGCTCGCACTCGTACCCTGTGCGGGCAATGCTCGAACGACGTCGATGTCGACGGCATAGCCATCGCGGTGTTCGCCAGCGACACCAGTGGGACCTGGTGTACGCAACCGACATCACCGCCGAACGGATCGATGAACTCGAATTCACCCTGGGCGAGGGCCCCGGCCTTACCGCGTCGCACATCGGTGCCCGAAACACAACCCGATGTGGCGGATCCCGCCGCAGCGACGCGGTGGCCGATGCTCGTCCCCGAGGTACTCGACCTCGGTGTTCGCGCCGTCTTCGCCTTCCCCCTCCGTCTGTTCATCGGCGCCCACGTCGGGGTCCTCGAGCTCTACCGCACCCAGCCCGGCCGGCTCGATACCCAGCACGATCGGGCCGCGGCCGGCTGCGCCGCCGCCCTCGGCCCGATCGTGGTCGAGGAACTCAATCCCTCGCGCAACCCGACGATGGTCGACCCCGCCCTATGCAAGCACTCTTCGCTGTCCGACGGGGCCGTGGCTGCCTTCGCCTCCTTCCGTGAAATTTGCTCGGGCCCGGGGCTGTCCGGTCATCTCTGGTTGGTGGCCGCCGGAGTGATGTCGACCAAGGAGGTGTAGGCCACCACGTTGGATAGGTAGCTACGGGCATGCGGGTCGAATTCCCCTCCACAGGTGACGAGTTGGAGAGTGTGCTCGCCATGTGAGCCGTAGACCTGCTCGGCGGGGAACTCTTTCTTCGGATATGTCTCCACCTTGGTAACGGAGAAATGGGCGACGCTGCCGTCGGTCAAGCTCACCTCGACCGAGTCTCCCGCCTTCAGGTTTTTGACTCGGTGGAACACCGCCGGCCCCTCGTGTGAGTCAACATGCCCCAGGATCACGGCCGAACCCAGTTGCCCCGGAGCGGGCCCGAACTTGTACCAACCCGGCTTGTCGAAATCGGTTGGCACCTCCACTGTTTCGTCGGAATTGAGGCCGAGCGTGATGAGCGATTCATCCACCCCCAGCGCAGGAATCCGCAGTGCCACCGGCGCCGGGCCGGACACCCCGTCAGAGGGTGCCGGCACGGTATCGGTCGCCGTGGGCGGTGTCAGCTGCGGATCAGTCGAACTCTGGTAGCTGCGCAGGGCGAGGAAGGCCGTCGCGACCAGCAACAGGACTGCCGCCAACACCCACCAGCGTTTCGCCCTGCCCGTCGTCCCCTCGGTACCTGGCCACTCGGGGCCCGGGACGGACTCCGACCAGTCGGCGTTCGGGTCGCTCATCGTTGCCTCCCGCGCACTCGGGCGGCCTGGCCGGCCGCTATGCCCGACCCGGCGAGGGCCAGCCCTCCGAGCGAGTAGAGCAGCGTGTCGTCACCGGAGGGCGGAATGATACCACCGGCCCCAGTTTCCGGGGCGCCCTTGGGAATGATGTACCCGTTTCCACCGGGGCCGCCCTTGCCGCCCCCGCCGGGTCCACCCTGACCGGGTCCGCCTTGCTCGCCGGGTCCACCTTGCTCGCCGGGTCCACCTTGCTCGCCGGGTCCACCTTGCTCGCCGGGTCCACCCTGGTCGCCGGGCCCACCCTGGTCGCCGGGCCCACCCTGGTCGCCGGGCCCACCCTGGTCACCAGGCCCACCCTGGTCACCAGGCCCACCGGGCGGAGCAGGGGGTGCCGGAGGAGCAGGGGGTGCCGGAGGTCCTGGAGGAGCAGGGGGTGCCGGGGGTCCTGGAGGAGCAGGGGGTGCGGGAGGAGCAGGCGGTGCAGGCGGTCCGGGAGGAGCGGGCGGTCCGGGAACGCCAGGGATACCGGGAACGCCAGGAACGCCAGGAACGCCGGGAACGCCGGGAATTCCTCCGCCGGGCGGAATGGGAATCGGGATGGGAATCGGAATGGGGATCGGCACGACGGGACCGTTGGTGACGGTGGTGGTAGTAATCGGCGGCGGCGTGGTGGTCGTCGTGGTCGGCGGTGCCGTCGTGGTGGTCGTCGTTGTGGTCGGTGGCGGCGTCGTCGTGGACGTCGGCGGCGGCGTGACGCAGTTGGGCCGGGTGATGACGTTCGTGTCGAGGCTGACTTGGCCGTTGCGGGCCAGTACGCGCCCGTTCACGGTGGTGCCGGTCTGCACCGAGATCGAGGTCAACGCCATGATGGTTCCGACGAAGGTGGTGTTGGTGCCCAGCGTCGCCGAGCTACCCACCTGCCAGAACACGTTGCACGGCGAAGCCCCGTTGATCAGGGCAACCGTGCTGTTCGACGCGGTGATCAACGTGGATCCCGCCTGGAAGATGAACACCGCGTTGGGATCTCCCTGCGCGTCCAGGGTGACGGTGCCGGTCAATCCCATCGGCCCAGCCGTGTTGTAGGTACCGTCGACCAGAGTCAGACCACCGAGGTCAGGGGGCACCGCCGCGGTGGCAGGCCGGCCGGCCGCATCGTTGTATGCCGTCGTCAGATCGGATTGAGCCTGGAGCGCAACAGCATCGGCAACGTGCTGCGTACCGTTGATCACTACTCCCGGCGGAAATCCTGTCACCGCGCTTCCTGGGCTGACCCCCAGGTCCCCGGAAACGGTCGTAGGGCCGGTGTTGGTGACTGTAGTGCCGGCCAATACCGCGAAGGAGGCGGCTGTTCCCAGACCGACCGGAGGATGAGACGCGGACGCGACACCACCGGAGATCATGAGAGCCGTGGTGGTCGCGATGGCCGCTACCCCGACGAACCAGCGGCGCGGTGTACGCGCCCAAAGCGAATTGTGGATAGATGTCACGAATTTTCCCCTCACCGTGGAGCGGTTGACGAGTGGAATCATTCGCAAACCACCCGGTATGTGTCAACGATCGAGACGGCGTGTCGGCTATTTGATTAATTTGACTCCCAGATATCGGGTAGCAATTGGGAGAATTCGCTGATGCATAAACCTTGCGCGGGACAAATATCGTTCACCAGCGAGGCCGCACCCGGAGGTGCAATGCCTCGCCGTCCGATCCTATGAGTTGGTCGGACGTACAGTAAGTTTCGCGTTCGACTGGATGCGCAGCAAGTCCAATCTGGGCGCATGTCCAATAAATAAAATCGCGGCCGAGTTACCAATCTACATTGCATGGTTTCGTACCAGCGGTACGAAAACCAGACACAAACCCTGATAGGGACTGTGAATACCTCTTCATGGACAAAAATTCATATCCCGCATCCAGTTGTATTTGTTGGTAACAACTTATATTGCCTTCATGCCTGCTATCTTTCTATCCGTAGGCTTCGGTTCCGGTCCGTTCTGGTCGTGCATGGGCAAGAGGATTTCTGACACAACTCAGCATGTGCCTCCGAACCGGTTACCTCATCGGTTCATCAAGGAGATGAAGATGTCCAACGAGCACTCCATGGGAGCATCCGAGAACGCGTTACAGATCGCGGCGCTCGATGGTGATAAAGATTCGCTTGTACCGCGGACTGTAGCCGAACCCACCGCAACTTCCGTGGGCGCGACAAAATTCCCGCAGTTCTCCGCCCGCGTGGACCCGGAGTTGCTGCGGCAGGTAAAGATCGAAGTGGCCACCCGGGGGACGACTTTGCAGGCGGCGACGGCTGAAGCATTCAGGCTGTGGCTGTCTTCGCAGTAGCCCCGACAGGGACAGCGTGCAGCCGACTACCAGCTGCCTGCGCGCAAGCTCCACCTGACACGGCGGGCGCACGCCCGCCGAAAAAGGCTGTCCGGCCTCCCCGCGTCACCGGAGCGGAATGAGTGGGTGCATCCACTGCATCCCTCTTGCGTCGGCAACTCAGAATGATCGCAGTAACACTCCCGTCGATTCTCCCGATCTTGCCACTGACCCGTGAGTACTTATTAACAACCCGTGGTTGAGAAGTACTCACGGGGGCGAAGCCGCAGGAGGGAGGGGACCACCGATGTACTCCTTTGCCGATCACGGTGCCGTTCCGGGAACGGTTGTCCTCCTTCCAAGCGCCGAATCATGGCTCGTCGGATACCTACGCTCGGCGGGGATGCACGTGCAGCCCGGTTCCGCCACGCTCGACGGAGCAGATGTCGTGCGGCGTGCCGACGTGGTGATCGTCGACGCCCGTTCACGAAACCTCGAGGCGCTGGACACCATCCGAGTCTTGCGTGTTTTCGGAGCGAGAACGGGCATCCTCGTCGTCGACGAGTTCGCGAACGAGGAAACCCGGTGTTCCTACTTCGAGGCGGGCGCAGACGACGTGATGTGTGTTCCCGCCAACGTCGACGAGGTTATCGCGAGGCTTCGTGCTCTCCTCCGACGACTGGGGCCGTCTCGCTCGTCGTCGAATTCCTCTACCTCGTCCGGCATCTCCGTGGACACCGACAATGCAGTGCTCAACGTCGGCCCTGCCCGCATCGCGCTGAGTAGAACAGAACTCGACGTGCTCGTCGCTCTCGCGGACAATGCCGGCCGCGTAGTCCGCCGGGGCCAACTGTTACAGGAAGTGTGGGGGCTGCCGGAGGGTGCCAAGTCGAACGTCCTCAACACGTGTGTCTATCTACTACGCCGCAAATTCGAATCTCACGGGGCACCGGACGTCATCGAAACGGTGCGCGGCGTCGGTTTCAGACTGAAATCCGAGACCGACGAGCACCCGGCTCCGACACAACTTGCCCACAGCAGCCGAAACACCTGCGCTGACACGGGATACACGTTGTCGGATGCGGTGTGAGTTACGGCCCCGTAGTGCGTTGAGCATTCGGTGCGGGCAACCTGACTCACGGCATCCAGCGTTCGACCTTATTGCGGCGTCCGTCCGCGAGTTCTCGCCGGAGAAGGTTCATCGCGGCGTGCTGGGTGAGCAGCACAGTCTCGGTCGAGGTGCCGAGAATCCGAGCCACCTTCTCGACCGGCAACTGATGAGCGAGCCGCAAGCGCAGCACCGTCCGGTACCGCTCGGGTAGCGCGTCGAGGAGCGTCGACGGCCGGGTTGCGCTCTTGTCATCGATGGTCACCACGGCTCGCCTTTCGCTCGTCGAAGTCGCTTCACTGTGCCGGGCCCGATGTCCCGTAGGGAAGGGACCGGCGTCCCGATCAGCCGGGATGTTGCGCGGGCGAGCAGGGGCGACACCCATCGAACAGAGCACGGTAAGGGGACACAGTGGCGAACTGCGGACGAACTCAGGACAGGTGGTGCGGCTCCGGGTCGGTCTTGTGTGTCCAGTCGGCGCCCACCTCGTCTTGGTCGCCGGCCTGATTGCCGTGCCGCCCCTTCGCTCGCGCGAGCGAGATGACGACAGACTTCGAGGTCGGGCAATTGCTGCCCAGCGCCGTCGAGTCCAGCGGCACCAGCGGATTGGTCTCCGGATAGTAGGCGGCGGCGGAGCCGCGCGGGGTGTCGTAGTCGACGATGCGGAAGTTCTGCGCGCACCGGACTCGCTCGTCAGCGTCCCAGCGCGTGAAGAGATCGACCATGTCGCCGTCATCGAATCCGAGCGCCGCGATGTCGTCGCGGTGCATGAAGATGACGCGGCGGCCACCCTCGATGCCCCGGTAGCGGTCGCTGTACCCGTAGATCGTGGTGTTGAACTGGTCGTGGCTTCGCAGGGTCTGCAAGATCAGATGCCCCGGCGGCACCTGCACGACCTCGATCGGGGATACCGCGAACTCTGCACGACCCGAACGCGTTTCGAAGGTTCGGGAGTCACGCGGTGGGTGCGGAAGGATGAAACCGCCCGGACGTCGGACGTTCACCTCGTACCCCTCGCATCCGGGCACGACGCGGGAGATGTGCAGCCGGATGTTCGCGTAATCCTCTCGCATTCTCTTCCAGTCGATTCCGTAGCGGTCACCGATGGTGGCTTCGGCAATGCGCGTCACGATGCCCACTTCCGACTCCAGGTGTGGACTGGCCGGGTCCAGCGGACCCCGCGACGCGTGAACCGAGCACGTCGAATCCTCGACCGAAACGAATTGCGGACCGGACGCCTGAACATCCTTCTCAGTGCGTCCCTTCGTCGGCAGAATGAGCGCCGTCTCCCCGCACACCAGGTGCGAACGATTGATCTTCGTGGAGATGTGCACGGTCATGCGCGTCTTGCGGAGCGCCGCAGCGGTCACCTCGGTGTCCGGGGCGGCCTGAACGAAGTTGCCGCCCAGTCCGAGGAAGAAGTGCGCCTTGCCGTCGCGCATGGCACGGATCGAGTCGACGGTGTCGTACCCGTTCGCGCGCGGCGGATCGAAACGGAACTCCTTCTGCAGGGCATCGAGAAAATGCCCGGGCGGACGCTCCCAGATACCCATCGTCCGGTCACCCTGCACGTTCGAATGCCCGCGAACCGGAAACAGTCCGGCACCACGCTTCCCGATATTGCCCTGGGCCAGTGCGAGATTGGTGATCTCCTTGATGATGGCCACGGAGTTACGATGCTGGGTGAGTCCCATCGCCCAGCAGAACACGGTGGCGTCGGAGTCCCGAAGCAACGTGGCGGCGTCGGTGATCTGCTCCCGGGACAGCCCCGTCGTCTCGGTGACGACGTCCCAGTCGACTGCGGCGACATGCTCTTTCCACAACTCGAAGCCGATCGTGTACTGGTCGATGAAGGCGTGATCGAGCGCATCCCATTCGACGAGCAGCGAACCAAAGGCCTGAAGCAGGGCGAGATCCCCGTTCAGTGCGATCGGCAGGTGCATGTCGGACAGGTCGGTACCCGATCCCACCATGCCGCGTGCGGTCTGCGGATTCTTGAAGTTGACCAGGCCGGCCTCACGGAGCGGATTGATCGACAGGATCTTCGCACCGTTCTGCTTTGCCTTCTCCAGCGCCGACAGCATCCTCGGATGATTCGTTCCCGGGTTCTGGCCCTGTAGCACAATCAGTTTCGCGTCGTAGACGTCCTCCATCACGACACTCGCCTTGCCGATGCCGATCGACTCCTGAAGGGCGATGCTGGTGGATTCGTGGCACATATTGGAACAGTCGGGCAGATTGTTCGTACCGAATGCGCGAACGAACAGCTGGTACGCGAACGCCGCCTCGTTGGACGCCCGACCGGACGTATAGAAAATGGCCTCGTCCGGGCTGTCGAGTGCCTTCAACTGGCCGCCGATCAGGGCAAACGCGTCGTCCCAGTCGATCGGTTCGTAATGCGTCGCCCCGGGCCGCTTCACCATGGGGTGGATGATCCGCCCCTGCTGCCCCAGCCAGTGTTCGCTGTGACTGTCGAGGTCGGCAATACTGTGCCGGGCGAAGAATTCCGGAGTCGCGCGGGACCGGGTCGCTTCCTCCGCAACCGCCTTCGCGCCGTTCTCACAGAATTCGGCTTTGTGCCGATGACCCGGGTCGGGGTCCGGCCACGCGCAGCTCATGCAGTCGAATCCCTCGGCCTGATTGAGGCGCAGCAGAGTCTCGGCCGTCCGCCTCATGCCCATATGTTCGAGCGAACGTTTCATCGACACTGCGACGGCGGTGGGGCCGGCGGCATGATCCTCTTGGGGTCGAATTTCGAGGTCGGCCTCGTCGTGCTCGCGGCCCTCATCGTGGTGACGCATGGTCAGTCTCCCGTCACGGCTCGACGTTCTTCCTGTCATCGTATTCGCGCGGCGCGGCATCGGCTGGAGAAAAGTGCGCATCGTCAACCCGGCCTTGACGGACGCTATGCGTCAATCTACCGTTGACGCATGACGAAAATACGACTCGACGACCTCATCGACGGAATCCGCTCCGGATACCCCGATCAACCCCTCGAACAGTTGACGGCTGCGGTCTTGACCGCCGAGCACCTCAACGAAATATCCGACCACCTGATCGGCCACTTCGTCGATCAAGCGCGGCGTAGCGGTGCGTCGTGGACGGAGATCGGCGGCTGTATAGGTGTCACGAAGCAAGCCGCCCAGCAGCGGTTCACACCCAAGGGCAGTGCCAACATGTTCGCGCGTTTCACCGAGAAGGCCCGGCAGGCGGTGGTCCAATCGCAGGAGGAAGCGCGGGCGCAGCGCCTGTCCGAGATTCAGTCGGCGCATCTCCTGCTCGGCATGCTGTGCGCGCCAGACAGCCTCGCGATGCGGGCGCTCGCCGACCAGGGCTTCACACCTCAGACAATCAGGGAAGCCGCGGAGGCAGACCTAGCTGCCGGACCGGCCGACGCCGAATCCCCCGCTCTCATCCCCTATGCGGCGGGCGCGAAGAAGGTGCTCGAATTGTCCACCCGCGAGGCTCTGCGATTCGGCCACAACTACATCGGAACGGAACACATGCTGCTCGCGTTGA
The DNA here is from genome assembly GCF_023667485.2 of Rhodococcus sp. MSC1_016. Lineage (NCBI taxonomy): Bacteria > Bacillati > Actinomycetota > Actinomycetes > Mycobacteriales > Nocardiaceae > Rhodococcus > Rhodococcus sp. MSC1_016. Next base: position 6,024,453 of record NZ_JAMOZI020000001.1, on the reverse strand, counting down.
TGGCCGACGAAACGGACAATCCGGGTCCGCTCCGCCGCCTCGGCGCCGACACCGATGCCGCCGAGAGATTCCTGCTGACGGCGCTCGGCGCAGCGGAAGCGAAGGAATAGAGCCGCTTCCGGTCAGCAGTCGGTCGGTCGGGGATTCCACCTACCGCCGGTGCTCACTCGACGAAGGCGAGTCCTCTATCCTCGAGAGCTCCTTCAAGGATTCGAACAGCTTTGGGACCCACGCCATGCATGGCGAGCAGTTCTCGACGACTGCGAGCGGCCACCTGCGCCAGGGTGGTGATGCCCGCCTCGAGCAGGGCGCTGTTCGCCGGACGCCCGATCGGAGGAAGGTCGCCTATCTGTGCCGGAACATCGCGTGTGCTCATTCCGACACGGTACCGAAGCCATACCGTCCGATACGGGCATCGCGCCGACGAGTTCGTGCGTGACTCGAGCCGCGTGTCAGAAGTTGCCGCGTGCGGCCTGTTCTCGCTCGATGGCTTCGAAGAGGGCCTTGAAGTTGCCGATACCGAAACCGAGGGAACCGTGGCGTTCGATGAGTTCGAAGAACACGGTAGGACGGTCGACGAGTGGTTTGGTGAAGATCTGCAGCAGATACCCGTCCTCGTCGCGGTCGACGAGGATGCCGCGCTTCTGCAACTCCTCGATCGGGGCACGCACGTTCCCGATCCGGGCCCGCAGTTCCGGATCCTCGTAATACGAATCCGGGGTGGCCAAGAACTCGACACCCTCGGCGGTCAGCTGATCGACGGCGGTGAGAATGTCATTGGTGGCCAACGCCAAATGCTGGGCACCGGGACCACGATAGAAATCGAGGTACTCATCGATCTGCGACCGCTTCTTCGCGATCGCCGGCTCGTTGAGCGGAAACTTCACCCGATGATTGCCGTTCGAGACGACCTTGCTCATCAGCGCGGAGTAATCGGTGGCAATGTCCTCGCCCACGAACTCCGCCATGTTCGTAAAGCCCATCACCCGGTTGTAGAACCCGACCCACTCGTCCATCTTGCCCAATTCGACGTTGCCGACCACGTGATCGAGGGCCTGGAACAGCCGCTTCGGGGCGCCGTCCCGCTTGCGGTGCGTGGAGGTGCGTTCGACGTAGCCGGGCAGGTAGGGGCCGGTGTAACGGCTGCGGTCGACGAGGGTGTGCCGGGTATCGCCGTAGGTGGCGATCGCCGCCAGGCGAACGGTGCCGTGCTCGTCGGTGACGTCATGGGGCTCGTCCAGAACGGTCGCACCCTGCGCCCGGGCATGCGCAATGCACTTGTCGACATCGGGCACCGCCAGCGCAATGTCGACGACACCGTCGCCGTGGACGCGATGATGCTCGATCAACGAGCTGTCCGGGTCCACGGCACCCTTGATCACGAACCTGACCGCCCCGGATTCGAGAACGAAACTGTGGTGATCGCGGTTACCGGTGGTCGGCCCGGAGTAGGCGACCAGAGTCATTCCGAACGCCGACTGGAAATAATGCGCGCTCTGGGTGGCATTGCCCACCACCCACACGACCGCGTCCCAACCACTGACCGGAAACGGATCCGCAGCCGAGTCGTATTCCACCAGACCCACCAACTGCCTGAGCTGATCGAGATCGAGATCCGCCAAACGTTCCTTGTCGGTAAGTGTCTGTTCGATCGTCATCGGAGTCTTCCTCTTTCATGGGCCGGTAAGCCGGACTGTCGCCTGCGTCACCACGAAAACCCACTCCGCCGTCGTAGGCAACCGAGCCAGGAGTTCCTAGCCGCAGTGCCACTTTCGAGGAGCAAATCACGCGATTTGTTATACAGTCGGACTAGCTGATCGACCTCGGAGGTGGTGTTCGCATGAAGGATGCCGTGCAGCTGGACGAGCTCGATTTCGCGCTGCTCGACGCCATGCACGCCGACCCGAAGGCGGGAGTGCTGGAGCTGTCGCGTCGAATCAAGGTGGCCCGAGCCACCGTTCAGGCGCGGGTACGCAAGCTCGAGGAGTCGGGCATCATCGCCGGTTACGAGCCGCATATCGACATTTCGGCTGCCGGTTTCGACGTGCAGGCATTCGTCACCCTGGAGACGGCGCAGGGCGCACTCGACTCGGTGACGTCGGAGCTCGAGTCGATTCCCGGTGTGCTCGAAGCTTTCGCGACCACCGGTTCGGGCGACATCCTTTGCCGGGTCGCGGCCCAATCACATCTCGGTTTGCAGCAGACATTGATCGATCTGAACAAATCGAGCGTCGTCGCGCGGTCCACGAGCGTGATGGTGCTCTCCGTGATCGTTCCGTATCGGTCGATGCCGCTGTTGCGCACCCTCGACCGTCGCGGTTCGGCGAAGGCTCCCGCGTACCGGGCCACCGATCAGCACGCCGATCGCTGAGTTTGCTGGGCACGTTGCCTAGAAAAACACCGAAAACCTGTCGTGGTGATGTTCATCCTGGCTACGTGCTGCAGGGCTGCTTGCGGCATGGGAGTGGCGCCCGCCACAGTGATCGCCGTAACAGCGGGTGCTGATCGAGGGAACGGCTCGATCCCACTGCTGCCCGGCCGCCCGACCCCGAAAGAAGCCATGAAGAACCTGCTCACCCGATTCGAAGAAAAGGCCCCCGAGATCGTCTTCGAGTGGCACGACACCGAGACGTCCGCCCGCGGATGGACCGTGATCAACTCCCTGCGTGGGGGCGCTGCCGGCGGTGGAACCCGGATGCGGCGCGGCCTGGACCGCCGGGAAGTGGAGTCCCTGGCCAAGACCATGGAAGTGAAGTTCACCGTCTCCGGGCCCGCCATCGGCGGCGCCAAGTCGGGCATCGACTTCGATCCGACGGACCCCCGCAAGGACGAGGTGTTGCGACGCTGGTTCAGGGCCGTCACCCCGCTGCTGAAGGCGTACTACGGCACCGGCGGCGACCTGAACGTAGACGAGATGGCTGAGGTCGTCCCGATCACCGAGAGCTACGGGCTCTGGCACCCGCAGGAAGGCGTCGTCAACGGACACTTCGCGGCCAGCGACCGGGAACGGGTGCAGCGGGTGGGGCAACTCCGGCTCGGTGTCGCGAAGGTGGTCGAGGATCCGCGCTTCACCCCCGACCCGCAGGCCAAGTACACGGTGTCCGACCTGATCACCGGCTGGGGCGTCGCGGAATCGGTACGCCACTACTACCGCGTCTACGGCGGTGAACTCACCAGCAAGCGGGTGATCATGCAGGGCTGGGGCAACGTCGGGGCCACCGCCGCCTACTACCTGGCCCAGTCCGGCGCCCGCATCGTCGGAATCATCGACCGCAACGGCGGGGTGTCGAACACCGACGGGTACGACTTCGAACAGATCCGCGATCTGTTCCTCACCAGGTCGGGCAATGAGCTGAACGCTCCCGGCGCTGTGCCGTTCGCCGACATCAACGAGACGATCTGGAGCGTCGGCGCGGAGGTGTTCCTGCCTTGCGCGGCGTCCCGCCTGGTGACACGCGACCAGGTGGACCGATTGATCGACGGCGGCCTCGAAGTCGTGGCGAGCGGGGCCAACGTGCCCTTCGCCGACGACGAGATCTTCTACGGCCCCACCTACGAGTACGCCGACAAGAGTGTGGCAGTGGTGCCCGACTTCATCGCCAACTGCGGCATGGCCCGAGCGTTCGCTTTGCTGATGGAGGGCGACATCGAGGTGTCCGACGACGCCATCTTCGGTGATGTGTCCACCACCGTGGCGACGGCGCTCGAGCGGTGCCACGCGCGATCACAGCAGCCGACCGGGATTGCCGGTACCGCCTTCGAGATCGCTCTCGATCAGCTCGTCTGACATCCCGGGAGACCCCATGAACACAGTTCACGACACAGTGGTGCAGGCGCCGCCTGCACCCACGAAAGACATTGTCACCCGCGGACTTCAGCAGGCGATGAAGCCACGACAGCTGGTGATGATGAGCTTGGGCGGCGCGATCGGGGCCGGGTTGTTCGTCGGTTCCGGCGCGGGGATCGCCGTCGCGGGTCCGGCCGTGCTCGTGTCCTTCCTGATCGCCGGCTTTCTCGTCGTGTTGGTGATGCGCATGATGGGCGAAATGGTGGCAGCCGACCCCGACAGCGGCGCCTTCTCGGTCCACGCCGAGAAGGCGATGGGGCCGATCGCGGGGCGCACGATCGGCTGGCTCTACTGGGTGCAGGTGGTCATCGTGGTGGCCGCCGAGGCAACCGCTGCGGCAGCCATCACCGCGGCGTCGATACCGGCGGTGCCGCAGTGGGCGGCGGCGCTCTTCTACATGAGTGTGCTGACCGCCGTGAACCTGGCGGGTGTCTCCCGATTCGGTGAGTTCGAATTCTGGTTCGCTGCACTGAAAATCGCGGCGATTGTCGGGTTCCTGGGCATCGGCTCCGCGATGATCTTCGGTTGGATTCCGAGCTTCGACGCTCCCGCGCTGGCCAACCTCACCGGTCACGGTGGATTCGCCCCCAACGGGGTCACCGGCATCGCGGCCGGACTACTCATCGTGGTGTTCGCGTTCGGCGGCACCGAGGTAATGGCCATCGCGGCCGCAGAGACGTCCGAGCCGCGCCGCAACGTGAGCCGGGCGGTGCGCTCCATCGTGTGGCGAATCCTGGTGTTCTACATCGGTTCCGTTCTCATCATGGTGACGGTTCTGCCGTGGACTGCCGAGGAACTCTCCTCGGGCCCATTCGTCGCGGTGCTGAACGCCGCGCACGTGCCCGGGGCGGGCGCGGTGATGACCGTCGTCGTGGTGATCGCCCTGCTGTCCTCGCTCAACGCCATGCTGTTCAGTGGTTCACGGATGATCTACTCGCTGTCCGAGCGCGGCGCCGCGGCCAAGATTTTCGGGCGGGTATCGAGCAACGGCGTACCCCGCCTCGCGGTGCTCGCGTCCGTGGCCTTCGGCTTTTTGACGGTGGTTCTCAACTACCTCGCACCCGAGCGGGTACTTCCCCTGCTGCTCAACGCAGTCGGGTCGACGATTCTGGTGTTGTGGACATTCGTCACGGTGTCGCAGATCGTGTTACGCCGCCGCGCCGAGAAAGAAGGCCGCAACGATCTGCCGCTGAAGATGTGGGGTTTCCCGTATCTGTCCTATGTCGCTCTCGCCCTGCTCGCCGCCGTGGCGGTTCTGGCCCTGTTCGACGACGCAGCGCGGAACCAGCTCATCGCGACCCTCACCTTCACGTGCGCGATCACCCTGGCTTGCTGGGTCCTCGGACGTCGGCAGCGGAGGACGAGCGGCGACACTCAGTCGACCATCGAGCACGCCCACTGAGAGGTCGGCCTTCGATCGGAGGAGGACCGCGGCCGGTCACGCGACCGGTGAGATCACCACGTCGTCTGCGCCAGAACCGCATCGAGGGCGGCGTAGCTCTCGTTCATGCCGCCTTCCATGCCGGATTGCAGCATGCCGTCGCGCTCCTCGGGCGTGTGGAACTGGCTGACGACCGTCAGTTTGGTGCGACCGTCGCCCAGATCGGTGTAGGTGTTGTGGTCGACCGTGACGTGCCCGGGCATACCGTCCCATTCGAAGGTGTACACGAGGCGCTCCATGGGAGTGATTTCGCGGAACCGGCCCTCGAATCCATGGGTGTCTCCCTCGGAGTGTTCGACGAAACGCCAGTGGCCACCGCGCTCGAATTCCCAGCGCTCGATGTCGAGCCGATTTCCGCGGCCCCACCACTGCGCCAGGAGGTCGGGGGTGGTGAAAGCTGCCCACACCCGTTCGCGCGGGGCATTGAAAATGCGTTCGACGCGGATCTCGCGATCCGCCGGGGTGGTGAGCGTCGCGGCCGTGGGAGGAGTGGAGGTGCTCATGAGGTGCCTTCCGTTCTTGTGAGGAATTCATCCAGACGGTCCAGTCGGCCCTGGAGAGACGTTTGGTAGTCCCGTATCCAGGCCACCTCACGCTCGAGGGGATTCGCGCCGAGCATGCAATACCGCACCCGCCCGCGTTTTTCCGTCACGACCATTCCCGCAACCTCGAGCAGGTGCACGTGCTTCTTGATGCCGGTAAGGGTCATCTCGAAGTGCTCTGCCAAATCGCTGATCGTGCTGGCGCCCCGGCGGAGCCTCTGCAGAATTCCGCGTCGCGTGGGGTCGGCCAGTGCGGCGAACGAAGTGTCGAGAGCTGAATGCTGAACCATCTAGTTCAGTGTTTCACTCGCTGGGGGTGCCGTCAACCCCCGGCCTGCGCGCAGCTCGGGTCACGGCGTCTCGGAGCCGATACGGATGGATAACGAATCCGGTTGCCCCGCCCGCACTACCGAAGCCGCCAGCCCCCGCCGGTTAGCGTGTACCTCGGGGGGAGACGAGAGGGGGACGGGCATGGCCGGGTCGGCGGCAGGCGACGGTGTTCCTTTACCTCGCAGCCTGACGCTCGTGATCGGGTTGGTGGTGAGCGCGACGGTGGCGGCCGCCTTGGTGCTCGGCCCCATCGATCCGTGGACCCCGGACATCGGGTTGTTCGCCGGTGGCGCCGACCTCCACGTGTACCGGGACGGCGGGTGGCGGGTGCAGCACGACCTGCCGCTCTACGGTGGCCCCGTCGTACTCGGATTGCTGTACACCTACACCCCGTTCTCGGCACTCGCCTTCGTCCCGCTCGAGAGGATCCCCGGCGCCTACGTCGACAACCTGTGGATGGCACTGAATCTGTTCGTGCTCGCCGCGTGCATCGTGCTGTGCTGCCGGATCCTCGGCTACCGGATCACCCCCTACCTGCTGCTCGTCGCGGCCCTGGCGACCCTCACGTGCACTTTCCTCGAGCCGGTACGGACAACCTTGTTCTACGGCCAGATCAATCTGGTGCTGATGCTGCTGGTGCTGTGGGACTTCTCCCGGCCGAATTCCAGCCGACTGCGGGGAGTGGGGACGGGGATCAGCGCCGGAATCAAGCTGACTCCTGCGTATTTCGTGCTGGTGTTCCTGGCCTTGCGCCAGTGGCGTACGGCTGCCGTCGCCATATCGGCCTTCCTCGCGACGGTGGGTGTGGCCTGGGCGGTGATCCCCGGTGACTCGCGGCAGTACTGGACCAGCACGTTCTTCGACTCGACCCGCATCGCCGACAACAGACATCCGTCGAACCAGTCTCTGCGTGGCACCCTGGCCCGGCTGACCGACGGACAGGCGCCGCTGTGGCTGTGGTTCGTCCTGGCCGCGACCGTCACCGTTGTCAGCATTCTGGTATCGGTGCGGTTGTACGAGCGCGGCGAGCGCCTCCTCGCGGTCGCCCTCAGCGGCCTCACCATGGCCGTGGTGTCGCCGTATTCCTGGAGTCATCACTGGGTGTGGTTGATTCCCCTGCTCGTCTGGTTGGTGCACCGCGCGCTGACCGTGAGCCGACTCTGGTGGTGCGCCGCGGCGGGATTGTTCGCCGCGACCGCGGCGTGGCCGTACTGGTGGAGCACGGACTTCATCGTGATCGGCCTGTTCCTGTACCCGCCCTCGTGGCCCGTGGCCCCGGTATTGCAGAACATCTACCTCGTCGTCTACGTGCCGGTCCTTGTCGCGTCGGCCGTGTTCGCGCGCAGAACGCGACCCCCCGCCCTGGCCACGGTGCCGTCCGAGCCCGTCGATCCGGTGCTCGAGGATCCCCCGCACCTGCCGTTACGGAGCGCGTGACCGGCTTTCGCCACCGGCCGGACTCGACCGGAATATCCTGAGAGCAGTCACGTTGCCGTGGCTCCCCGCCCCGTGTCCCGAATCGAACACCATGAACGATCGCCCGCCGAGTGACGTGACGGTCGCGACCGGCCCACCCACCGAACTGGGACCGGACACGGCCGTCGCGTCTTCGCCCGTCACTGCGTCGGACAGCGGATTCGTCGTGGACAGTGGCGTCGAACAACTGGTCGCCGACTGGGAGTCGTCCGGTTCCCCTGCTGCCCTCAGCGAATACCTTCCCGATGCGGCAGCCATTCGACGGGCAGCACTGGTCGAACTGATCAAGGTGGATCTCGAATACCGCTGGCTGCGTTCGGGGCAGCCGAAACGGCTCGCCGACTATTGCCTCGAATTTCCCGAACTCCTGGCCGAACCACTGCCGGCGCATCTCCTCTACGAGGAATTCCGGGTCCGACGCGACAGCGGCGACAAGGTGGAGGCCGACGACTATCTGAAGGCGTACCCCACTCAGGCGAACCGCTTCGAGGGCCTACTCACACTGGATTCGCATCGGCAGCCGCGCGCGTCGGAGCCGACGGTGGGCGACGCATTCGATGTCGGAGCCCGGCTCGAGGATTTCGAACTCGTCCGGGAGCTGGGCCGGGGAGCATTCGCGCGGGTGTTTCTCGCCCGGCAACACTCGATGCAACGGTGGGTAGCACTCAAGATTTCGCGCAACGTCGGCACCGAGCCGCAGACGATGGCCCAACTCGACCATCCGTACATCGTGCGCGTTTTCGATCAGCGACTCTTGGAGGAGCGCCAACTCCGGTTGCTCTTCATGGAGTACGTCCCGGGCGGCACCTTGCTGGACGTCGTCCGGTTGGTGCGCGCCACGCCGCCCGACGAACGCTCGGGGCAACTTCTCCTCGATTCGATCGACCGTGTCCTCGACGAGAAAGGAGAGATGCGGCCCGAAGATTCCAGCGTGCGCAGCGAGATCGCCGCCCTGTCCTGGCCTGAGACCGTCGCCTGGATCGGATTACGCCTCGCCGACGCCCTCGAATACGCGTGCAAACACGGAGTGCTGCACCGCGACATCAAACCGGCGAATGTCCTGCTCGGTGTCGAGGGCGTGCCCAAACTGGCCGACTTCAACGTAAGTTCCAGCGACAATGTGGCAACGCCCGGCGCTGCAGGATTCGTCGGCGGTTCGGTGGCGTACATGTCACCCGAACAGCTCGAGGCCTGCGACCCCGGTGCGGCACGAACAGCCGGTGACCTCGACACCCGAAGCGACATCTACGCACTGGGCGTCCTGTTGTGGGAACTGCTGACCGGAAGCAGACCGTTCTCCGACGGCGAGGCGGGAGAGGCGCCGCCGTCACCGCACGTGCTCCTCGAATCGCGACGCCGCGGTGTGGACCTCGAACAGAACCCGTTGCCCGACGGTTGTCCGGCGGCGCTGCGGCGCGTCCTGGTGAAGTCACTGGCACCCGACCGGGAGGATCGGTGGTCGAGTGGACGCAAGCTCGCCCGCCAGTTCGCGCTGTGCCTCGACCCGCACGCACGCGACCTCGTCGACCCGACGCCGGGAAGCCGGCGCGCGACGATGTGGCGCTTTGCCCCGGCCATCCTGCTCGCGGCGATCGGAATCCCGAACCTGCTGGCTGCGGGGTACAACTACTACTACAACAAGGTCCTGATCATTTCCGCGCTTCCCGCCGAGGCACAGGAGAATCTCGAGCAGGTCCACCTGATCATCGGCGGTGTCGCCTTTCCCCTCGGCGCCATTCTCATCCTCTACTGGTGTCGGCTGTCGATCACGGTGCCGCGCGGTCTCAGCGAGGGCCGCACCTACAGTTCCGGCATTCTCGGCAAAGCCCGCGCCGCCACGCTGACCCTCGGTCATCGCGCCGTCGTGGTCAGTTTCGCGTTGTGGCTGGTGGCCGGCGTCGCCTACCCGATCGCTCTGCAGATCACCGCCGGCGGCATACCGCTCCGCGCGTACACGCAACTTCTGGCCTCACTTGCGGTGTGCGGCGCAGTGGCGGTGGCATACCCGTTCTTCATCCTCACGTTCTACGCCGTCCGATGCTTGTCGCCGATCCTGCTGTCGCACGGTGAGTTGCGCAGCTCCGACTGCCGCGGCATCCGGAGCCTCGCCCGCAGCATGCCGCGCTACGTCGCGGTCGCGGCGGCGGTGCCGTTGATCGGAGTCGCCGGACTCAGTTTCGTCGGCGGCGATCCCAGCGACGCCGTCAATGCGACGGTTCGAGCATTGTGCTTGGGCGGAATCTTCGCGTTCATCGGCGTGTACCAGCTGTTCCGCCGGATCGAGAGCGATCTGCGGGCGCTGGAGCGAGTCGTGCGGATAGAGGTGCCCGGCGCACCTGCCGGACGGCGTCGGTAGTCGTTCGACGTGCTGCTGCGGCTGGGAGGGCAAGGAGAAAGCCCCTGGCGCTGCCGGGTCGGGGTCCGACAGCGCCACGGGGCTCAACTGGTATTTCTCTCGAGGGCCCCTTTGTGTTACAGCCCGCCGAGTTTTCCGCCTGCCAGGCCGCCCATCGTCATGTCGTACAACACCGCCGCCAGCTCGTTGCGGCGCTCCCCGAGGTCTCGGCGCAGGTACTCGAGGCTGACCGCTCGATAGCTGACCGTGAGAACCAGCAGCAGCGATTCGAGATCCACGCCGGGAGCAATCGCCGACGGATTGAGCGTCACGTACGTGCGCAGCAGGTCCCGGCAGCGCTCCTCGAGGCGTGCCGAGCGGTGCGTCAATCCGAGGTGCGGAGCGTCGTTGAGCAAAGGCGCGAGTATCCCGCGATAGCGGTCCAGCACGGCCAGGAGTTGCCCTTGGAGAGCGGGATCTCGCAGGAAGGTGCCCTGCCCGACGGATCGGTCGAGGTGCTCCCCGAAGGTGCGCGTCGTCTCGTCGAGAATTCCGTCGAGGAGAACCTCGATGATCTCGTCCTTGTTGGCGAAGTACTGGTATACCGAACCCTTCGAGATACCGGCCGCCTCCGCGATGGCGCCGGTGCTGCACCCGGCGTAACCCTTGGCTTCCAAAACCTGACCAGTGGCCGACAAGATGCGTGCCACCGTCGCGTGTGAACGCTGCTGGGAAGGACCTTTCCGCTGGCCAGTGCCCATTGCCTCGACCGGTCCCTTCTGCGCCTCAATGCGACTTGTACCCGTCCGAATTGGTGGTGTGCACTGTAACTCAGCAGCCGTCAGAGCTGGTCGGAAGTACCTACGCGCCCGAATCGAGTTCATCGACATGACAGAAATGCAGACCCGGGAAACCGTGTCCGAGTTCGTCCCGCCCCGCCGATTCGCCCGTGATGTCGAGTGGGGTCGTCGGTCGATGCGGGCACTGTCACTGCTCACCCACGGAGATACGACACCGACACCCGTCGAGAAGGACCACCACGCCCGGGCGGTGGCAAGTCAGGACGAACTCGGTGCCGCGCTCGCGCAGGCCATCCTCGTCGACAAGACGGTGACGATGGCGCAGTTCACCACAGCCCTGTCCCGCGGAATCACCGACGTCGAGCACCCCGCGCCACCACTCGCCGCCTTCTTCGACTCGGTGGATCACCGGCCCGCCTGGGTGGACGACGCACGACTCGAACGAGGAGCCGCCGTCTGCCTCCGTAGCGGCATGACAGGGCTCGATCTTCTCGCCACGGGCTCCTTGATGAACGGGTACCGGAGCTCGGCGACCACCCGACAGCTCGTGTCCACAGGCAGGCTCGTCGGCGATCGAGCGGGTGCGCGTGTCACCGAGACGGTCCGGTGGTGGTACGAGTGCGTCATCCCCGGCGGGATGAACCGCGACCGGCAGGGCTGGCAGCTGTCGGTGCACGTCCGGTTGATGCATGCGTTCGTCAACCACAGTTTGCTGCGGGACGAGGACTGGGATGTCGCCGAATGGGGCATGCCGATCAATCAGTCGGATCAGGCCGGCACCCTCGCGCTCTTCTCGACGACCTTCCTCATCGGCCTGCGGTCGCTCGGCGTGTGGGTCTCCGCAGACGAAGGCCGCGACGTCATGCACCTGTGGCGGTACATCGGATGGCTGATGGGCATCGACGACCACTGGCTGGTCGACGACGAGAACACCGGGCGGCGGAACATGTGCCAGATCGGGATGTTCGCGCCCGGGCCGGACGACAACTCGCGAATTCTGGCAGACGCACTACAGAAATCCTGGGGCAACTTCTCCTACGACCGTGCGCAATCGTTGCGACGCAGAATCAACCGGCAGCGCCTCCTGAGCATCCAGCGCCTGTTCTCCGGCAAGGCCGGGATGCGAGAGCTGGGACTGCCGGCCACACTGGCCTGGTATGTACCGCTGGCTCTCGTCGGAAACGGTGCGTTGCACGGTGCGGCGAGACTGAGCCCGGCGGTTCGGCAGCGGGTGAGCCGGCGCTCACGGCGCCGAGTAGAACAGTGGCTCACCGACAACGAACCGAAGCGTGGGCCCGGTCAGCGCCGTTCGTAGAGTCCGCGGATGTACGCGGCCTGCCCGGCGTGCTGCAGATCGTCGGAGATCACGCTGATCAGCCGCACGCCGAGAGTGACCGGCGGATCCCAGTTCTCGTCGACGATGCGATCGAGGTCGTCCGTACCGATCGACTGGACGTAGTCGACGGTTCGGTCGTGGACCGCATCGTGGTATCCGAGCAGAAGTCCGGCTGCGGTCGTCACCCTCGCCACCTCGGCGGACGACTGCCCGTACCCGATCGCGGCCACCGGGAAAGGCAGGTCGAATCGTTCACACCAGCCGCCCGACGTCCACACCTGCTCGGTGCCCGCGACCCCGGCAACATGGTCGTCCTGCACCCGGGTGAGATGCCAGACCAACCAGGCGATGGTGTTCGCGTCCTCGTCCACCCGATAGGTCAGTGCGTCAGACGGTAATTCGGACAGCGCCTCGTGCACGGTCTCCTGGATACGGTCGAAAGCGTCGGTCAACAGCGCACTGTGATCCACAATGCTCCCCTCGTCGCGTATACGTTTTCCCTGTCCACTATGACCGTTCGCGTACCCGGGCGGGCAGAGATGTGACACGGGACGGGCATATCTCCTACGTCGCCGATCACCCTGTGCCGCGTTCCCTTGCCACAGGCCGCGCCGGTGCCACGCCGCGGTCCGCTCGACGCATCGTGGATTACCCACTACGACGAACCGGACCGACGACGTGTCACCCGCGACGGCGCACAACAATTACCCGTCAGTCGAGCGGTGCCCACCTCGAGCCCACCCACAGGCGCCGATAAGTCCGCTCAATGGCGGACACCACCCGTTTCAGCCGACCGCGACTGGCACCTGCGCCTGAGCGTCATGGAAGGCTTGCTTGATCTCCGCCGAAATACGGCCACGGGAAGACACGTTCCTGCCCTCCCCGATCGCCCACTCACGAATCGCCTTGATCATGTTCTTCGCCGGAGCCGCCTTCCCCGTAGCCGTCGTCTTCGCGACCGTCATCTTGGTGGGCGTCGTCTTCGCGGGAGACTTCTTCACAGCCGTCGTTCGCGGACCCTTGGTCTTGGCGGCCGTCGTCCTCGAGGGAGCCTTCCTGGCGGCTGACTTCCTTGCAGGCGCCGCTTTTACCTGAACCTTCTTTGCCGCAGCGTCATGGAAGGCTCGCTCGATCTCGGCCGAAATACGGCCACGAGAGGACACTTCAAGACCCTGCCCGATCGCCCACTCACGAATCTCCTTGGTCATCTTCTTCGCGGGAGCTACCCTCTCCATGGCCGCCGTTTTCGTGGCCGTGGTTTTCGCTGCCGTCGTTTTCTCGGCCGTTGTTTTTGCGGGAGCCTTCCTCGCGGCTGACTTCCTTGCAGGCGCCGCTTTTACCTGAACCTTCTTTGCCGCAGCGTCATGGAAGGCTCGCTCGATCTCGGCCGAAATACGGCCACGAGAGGACACATCGAGACCCTGCCCGATCGCCCACTCACGAATCTCCTTGGTCATCTTCTTCGCTGGCGTCGTCTCCGTCGCCGTCGTTTTAGCAGCGGCCGCTTTCGCCGCCGCCTTCTTCGCCGGAGCCTTTACCGGAGCCGTCTTCACGCCCGTCGTTCCCCCGGCCTTCTTCTTCGCGGCCGCCTTCTTCTCAGCTGCCTTATTCACCCGCGCCGCTTTTACCTGAACCTTCTTTGCCGCAGCGTCATGAAAGGCTCGCTCGATCTCGATCGAAATCCGGCCACGAGAGGACACATCGAGACCCTGTCCGATCGCCCACTCACGAATCTCCTTGGTCATCTTCTTCGCTGGCGTCGTCTCCGCGACTATCTTCTCCACATCCGCCGTCTTCTTCGCCGGCGCCTTGCTCGCCGTCGTCTTCGCGACCGTCGTTCTCACGGGCGTCGTCTTCGCCGCTGACTTTTTCACCCGCGCCGGTTTTACCTGAACTTTCTTTGCCGCAGCGTCATGGAAGGCTCGCTCGATCTCGGCCGAAATACGGCCACGAGAGGACACATCGAGACCCTCCCCGATCGCCCACTCACGAATCTCCTTGGTCATGTTCTTCGCTGGCGTCGTCTCCGCGACTATCTTCTCCACATCCACCGTCTTCTTCGCCGGCGCCTTGCTCGCCGTCACTCGCTTCACCGGTGCCTTCTTCGAAACAGACTCCTTCGAAACAGCCTTCTTCACCGGCTCCGCTTCTATCCGAACCTTCTTTGCCGCAGCGTCATGAAAGGCTCGCTCGATCTCGGCCGAAATACGGCCACGAGAGGAAACTTCGAGACCCTCCCCGATCGCCCACTCACGAATCGCCTTCGTCCTGTTCTTCGCCGATTCTTCGGAGCTCCTCGGTGATACCGCCATCGTGCTCTCTTTCTTCGCCGGGCAATCGTCAAACGCACACAATAACCGCAGGTGTCTCCGCGCGATCAGGAAGCTCACCCAAACGTACCTTGTGACGTTTACGACATCGCCCATCTGGGCAGACCAAACACGACACCGTTCGAGCTCCACACTAACCGCGCGATGAACTGCACATATTCGAATAGCGCACGCTGACAACCTGATTCCCGAATTTGTCCACGAGCATATTTCGATGGCTGCTTCACGTTCATTTGCATTAGCACCTACGGGATTCAAATGCCGGGCACGCGACCCATTGCGCATACAAAATTGCCAGACCGACCAGCGTCCGCCGGCCGATCGGCTCGCGGACTGGCCATCAGCTCGCCCGTCGCGGTGCGGTTCCGTGCAGTGGATCGCACGCCCGCCCCCACGAATGTCATCGGAGCCCGGCCGTGTTCGCTAGCGAGCCGTAAAGGACGAAAAACCGCATTCAACGCATTGCCGGCGGCCCGTACCCGCGTACCGAGCCGCGCGTGAAGACAAAAACAGGCACCCCACCCCGCCGGATGACCGATTCCGAATACGTGTCTGAACACGACTATGGAAGAACCCAACCTGCTCACTACCAGCTAGAGGCATCCATGCTCGAAAACACCGCCCCACCGCCTACGACCGCCACGGCAACCTTCCTTCCCACCGCTGCACACATCAACATTCCCTGTCTAGCTCAACCGGAGCGCAACCGAACCGGAAACCGAGCAGTCCGTCGGCGGCGCACACAGACCGGGATTCCTACAGACTCTCCCCAGCTCGACTGGTCACGGCAGGCTCTGCGGGCCTGTGATCTTCTCGCCAGCGTGCAATCCATCAGCTCCTCGGATCGGGCCCTCGTTGCTTTCGCGATCGAGTGGGCTCCCTACGGCGGTGCCGACGCCGAGGAGCTGTTCATCAAATTCGGCGTACAACGAAACCGGTTCCTCGTTCTACTCCAAGCCGCGATGACCCCGAGGCCGTCGGACCTCGCACGCCTGAGGATTCTCAAGGCCTCCCTCTGCGACGATCTCGTCCGTGCGTGGAACGGATCGCCGACACGCAACTGAACGTCGCCCGCACCTCGTCGCCGCTCATGCCATCGGAGCAGACTTCACCGGACTCCTCGATCGGATCATGGGAAGTAGGACGCATAGTCCCTGAAAGGAACCTGGCCGGTGGGGCTCGCCCGTACGGCGTCGGCAACTGCCGGCGGAATGGGCGACCAGTGGGTAGGCATCGCGGCGGCCAGGGACGGATTCAGTATGTAGAGCAGGGCGAAGTTCACTATCCAGAGCGGCGGTGCCATCGACATGCCAACTTCCGAACGCACACCCCCTTGGTGTTGGTCACCAATTGAGCTGCGCCCGACATCTGTTGCGACGCGAAGCCGTAGATCGCTTGCACCGTGTATGCCGACCGATAGAGCGCTATCAGGGTGTGTGTCGCACCGTTGCTCCTCAACCATGTGCCCACGTAACCGCTGGGGGCGATCAAAGAATTCCACTGCCTCGTCGGCGCATCGCGTTGGCCGGACTCTCCAGCAATCCGCTGGTGTTCACGTAGAGCCCGTAGCTGGCCAGGACCGACGGTGTGGGTTGACCGTCGATGTCGGAATAGAGGGGACGACCGTTCGTATTGGTGAGGATTCGGGCGCATGCCTCGATCACCTCGGCAGCGTCGCGGCTGGCCGAGTGGCTCGTTGAGCTGACCCGGACTGGCCACCTGCGTCGGTGCGAGGCGTTCATAGCCAGGCGCTCCGGCGAAGGGATCGAGAATCCGGTGTCGACGGTTTCTGCCGCTGGTTGGCCGTAGGCGGGTTGCTCCGCGTCGATGACCCGGACCCGATATTCTCATGCCGCGCATACGTCAACCTCCCAGAACACCGTCGGGCGAGCCGGCACAAGCTTGAATCCCAAGTCAAACGCCGTGACAGTGATGCGTCAAGACTTGCGGCAGGTACCTCCTGCGAGTGCCCGGGTGACGTTCGTCGAGTGTCTCCAGTGGATATGGGGGGTTCAAGCCGTCGACGACGTTGCGGCGGAATCGCATCCGTATCGGGGTGTGGACGGTCTGGCTGTTAAGCATGGTTTGGTGCCGACGCCGACTTCACCGGCCCGGGCAATCCCCACCCAGCCACGACAACATCCCGGGTTCATTCGAACCGCAATCCTAATTTCGCCGCGAACACACCACACGGCGGCAGATAATTGTGGTACCGGTAAAACCGAAGCTCGGGAAGGGTCAGCCATGTCCGATCGTAGCTCGGGAGTGAATCCAGCGAGTTCCGAGTATCCCTCCGGTAAAGAGGCTTTCGCGGCCGGCACGTCGATGGGGGCCGCCGTCATCATGGTCACCGTCGGCATCATCCAGTTCTTCCAAGGCATCGCGGCGGTCGCCGAAAACGAAGTATTCGTCGGCGGCATCAATTACGTCTACAAATTCGACCTCACCACCTGGGGCTGGATCCATATCATCCTCGGCGTCCTCGTCGCGATCGTCGGCCTCGCCCTCTTCACCGGCGCCGGGTGGGCCCGAGTGTCGGCCATCATCGTCGCCGCCATCTCGATAGTGGCGAACTTCCTCTGGCTGCCCTATTACCCGGGTTGGTCACTGCTGATCATCGCCCTCGACGTCGTCGTCATCTGGGCTGTCTCGACCTGGAATCCGGAACCAAATATCGAAAACGCGAACCTTCGCAGTACCGGCACTCCCGCTCGGTAACTCGGCCGAAAATCGCGGGCAACGGGGACAAAACGAGCGGAGAACGGGTAACGACCCAGGAAGCACCTCATCTCGACGTTCACCCGTTCTGGTGGACATCCGCAACTTTTCCCGAAAACACAGTGAAACGAACGGAAGCGACAACAATGACGTACACATACAAGGTCGTCGAGGTCCGCGAGAAAATGATCGGCGGCAAAATGTCCGGCGGCAAACTCGAAGACCTGCTCAACCAGTACGCCCAGCAAGGATGGCGTCTCAAAGCGATAACCTCGTCCGATGTCAAGGGCAGAATCGGCCCTGGCAGCGTGGAGGGACTGCTGATCACCTTCGAACGCGAAAGCTGAGCAGGTCCGGACACGATCAGCCGACGTGTTCTTCGCGCCGAACATCACTTTGGCCGTGAGGCCGGGACCGGGCGAGGCCCCGGGAGCGAGGGACCGGTGTCGGCGGCCGTCCACCACGCCCGTGTGGATGAGGTCACATTGGACTTTTATGCCCGGCCGCGCTGACTCTCAGCCGCGCACAGCGAGAAACCCTCGAGATCTTCGGTGCCATCGAGGTCGACATCGACACCTAGCTCGCCCAACTCAGAGCGGTTACAGGTGCTCGATGGTGCGCTTACCGATCGAGGTAGTCAGGGCGTCGAGTTCGGCGAGCACGCTAGTAGCACACCAAATCTGGTTGCGCTTACTTTCGGACAGCACCTCGAGGACTCCTGCAGCGGTGAGCCGGGCGAGCGCGCGGTATGTGCTGGCGTCGGTGGTGCCGGTGATCTGCTGAGCTGTGTCGGCGCTGAAAATCGGGGTGCCGAGCAGGGCGTCGATGATCTTCTCGTCGGCGGAGTTGCTGCGCGGCCGGGCGATGTCCCGCCAGTAGACCGGAAGTTCGGCCAGTGCGCGGGCCGAGTCCTGCGCAGCTTCGCTGGAGACGATCGCGGCGCGGGCGACGTACTCGACGAACCCGTCGGCATCCCCCGCTCGGTAGCGGGTCAGGTGGTCGAAGTAGCGGCGGGTGTCGGCGAGCATCACAGACGCCAACGGGACGGTGACCCGGTGGGTCAGGCCGCGGCGGCGCAAAATCGCGCTGATCAAGGCGCGGCCGATGCGTCCGTTGCCGTCGGTGAACGGGTGGATGGATTCGAACTGGGCGTGCGCGATGGCAGCCTGCGCGATGATCGGCAGGTCTGTGCGGCTTGCGAACATGAGCAGGTCCGTCATCAGCTCGTCTACCAGGTCCGGTGGCGGGGGTATGAACAGTGCGTCGATCGGGGTGTAGTCACTACCACCGATCCAGTTCTGCACGTCGCGGAGTTGGCCGGAGTCGCGGGCGGTGTAGTAGTCCGGCGCCATCAGCAATCGATGCGCACCGAGCAGGGTATCAGCGGTGATCGGGCCGTCGCCGGCAGCGTCGACCATTGCAACCAGGGCCTTGACGGCGGCGAGCTGCGACTTGGCCTCCTCGCTGGCCTTGCCACCGGCCAGCGCCTTGCCGAATGCCCGCCAGCCCGCGTCGATGTGCTCGATCTTCGATGACGCGACCGACTCGCTCCGGAGCAGGAAGTCTGACAGGGGCGCCAGGTGCTCGCCGAAGCCCGCTTCGAGTCGGGCGACAGCGATGACGGCCTCCTCGTGTGCGCGGGCGACAACACCCACCAGATCGCAATCGAGCGAGCCGATCATCGGCGGGATCGAGACGTCGACGGTCTCCAGGGTGCGGTCCGCGCGCGAACCCTGCCGATGACGCGGGCTCCAGTCCCGGGTCTCGGTGTGGTGCTCTGGCCAGATCACCAGGCCTCCCCTCCAGGGATCAAACATAGACAACCTACGTCATAGCGTACCTATTATAGGTAAAACGTAGTCAAGGGTGTGGGTAGTGTACAAACAGACGACATGGCACGCCTATTCTGTCCTGTCACGCATTCCTGTCACGCATTCACCGGCAGCGCGAGCACGACCTCCTGCTCGTTCGCGGGGAGGTAGTGGACGTCGAGTACCCGTCCCACCTGCACGTGCGCGACGCTGCGTGAGGGCAGGAACTTCTCGACGCGGGTGGTGAACGTCGATCCGTCGGGTCGGCTGACTACCAGGCCGAGGTGCACCTTGGGATGCCCGTTGCGAATCTCCCCCGGAACGCTGAGTGACTGCACCACCGCCTGGGCCGCGACTCCCCGCGCGGCGATGTCGAGCTTGTCCACAGAGGTGACGCCCTGCCGGATCATGGTGTGATTCCACGCTTCGGTGACCGCGGCGGTGTCGCCGGAGCGATCGATCTCGACCTTGTCCGTGCGCCCCGGCACGTACCGCACGGGTAGCACGACACCGGGCCGGAGCAGCGCCAGTTCGGTGAGCGGCACAATGATTTTCGCGTGCGACTCGAATGTCTTGCCGTCGGCGTCCTCGACACCGAGATCGATTCGGACCTCCGGCTGATCGTTGAGGGTCATCCCGGTCTGCCGTACCGCGCGCACGGTACCGATCCCGACCGACCCATTGCGGAACGCTGCACTGTTCGTCCCGGTCAGTGCCGCCATCACGCTGTCGCCGGTGAAGGCGAAAACCATGATGAGGAGGGTCGTCGCGAGGATCGGCCAGATCATCTGCGGCCCGACCCAGGCGAGACCTTCGATCCCGTAGTCCGTTGCCCCCCGGTTACCGAGGCCGTACCAGAGGTAGTAGCCGACGGAACCGACGAAGAACGTGAGTGCTGAGATGCGCAGAATCTTGTTCATAATGTTCCCTTTCGATACGTGTGGGTGGTGAGGGCAGGTTCCCGGCGCGCGCGAATCAAAGCAGAATCTGTCCGAGACTCGCGCGCGCCGTGGTGATAAGTGGTGCGGCTCAGCCGCCGACGATGGTGGAGCACGCGAAGGTGAGGTCGAACTTCGCCGTGGTCGGCGCGGTCGGATTGCTCATGTCGGGAGCGCCGACGCCTTCCCCCGTCACCTTGTACACGTCACCGTCCTTCACGACCGTCGCTGTGCCGCCGGGCATTCCCTGGCCGAATCCGAGGGCGTAGGGCAGCCCGTTGGACCCGCCCTTGCTGCCGGCGATTCCGACGGCCTGCACGGTGTCCGCGCCGGTGATGGTCGCGCTCACGGCCAGGTCCCCGTACGTGGCATTGCCGGTGTCGGCGAGAGCCAGCGCCAGGGTGTCACCCTGCTTGGCGCAGGTGGCGTCGAATGTGGCGTCCAACGCCTTCCCGTCGATGACGGCCGCGGACGCCCCGGCCGGGCTCGCGGCGTTCGACGTCTCCGAGGCGACCGTGGGGGCGTCGGAGCTGTCATTGGACCCTTCGCTGTCACTGCAACCCGAGAGCAGCAGGGCTGCAGCCGCAATCGCGACGATACCTGCGGTGTATGCGCGCTTCGGCTGAGTCCGAATGATCTTGTTCATGATCCGTCCTTCACATGTCGTGAGGGGCGCTCGGCGCCCGTCTCCGATCTCTTCGGCCCGCGGTGTGGGGCCGATGGCTAAAAGGTATGGACGGCCCGCGCCCTACCGATCCCAGATTTCTGCCGACCTCCGCCGAGCGCACCTGCGGTAGCCTGCTCGAATGCGGACGGGAGCGAGGGGGGCGACGGCTACTCGGCGACCCCGCGCCATGGTCCTGGACGAGGTGTGGCGGGAACTGGACGGCGTCGAACCGCTCAGCGGCCCGGACGGCGGGCCGCTCAGCCGCACAGTCAAACTGATCCTCGATCCGCTGGTGATTCGCCCGGTGCAGAACCCGGCGTGCGCCGGTCCGGTCGTCTCCTCCGACGGCGCGGAGCTTCTGGCCACACGCCTGCACGCCTCCGCTGATCTGCTGCGTGCCACGGCAGCATGGTTCACGCTGCTCAAGCGGGTCCGCCGGACACTACGGATCACCGAGGGCAACCCGCAGGACCTGTACTTTCAGTGCTGTTTCGAGCTGGCCACCACGGCCGGCCCACCGGACCCTGACCGCGGCGAGTCGATCGCGGCAGACACCCTGCGCGACGTGCACGAATACTCGGCCGGACGCACCACTCAGGCGTTGAAAGCCCACATCACCGACCCGTCGCAGGCCCGGCAACTCACGGCACTCATCGATCTCGCCTGGGGCCGACGACCGCTCTCGCGCGTCGCGCTCGAGGACGACACCTCGAAGATCGAGGCACTTCTCGACGCCTGCCCAGGCGCACGGCTCGATGAATCGGACGACTCCGGCCAGTGCGTGTTCGACGGGTTGGTCTCCCGTTCCGCTGGAACCCACTTCGGAATTGCGCTGTGGACACCCGCCCCTGCCTACCCGGCTCACGAGCTGGGATTGACCACACATCCGGTGCCTGTGGCACCCGTCCTGGGAATGTCTGCATCCACCGCGGCACTGGGGCTTCCCTTCGACCGCACCGTCCACGAACGTGTTTTCACCGTGCTGCGCGCCTCGAGTGAGCGAGCCGAACTTCCGCCCGTCGCCGAGTTGGTCACGACCGAGATCGCGCGGAGTTGCTCGCCGTGGGCACTGCTCGACGAGTCGCTGCGGGTGGTTGCGACCGCGGGGGCCACACTGGCCGTCGACTTACGGCCGATCGCGGCCGGTGATCGTGATCCTGCGGCCGACACGGCCTCGAGCCGGGTGATCAACAGCCGCTGGCAGCGCGAAGCGTATGTACTGCAGGCTCGCCGGCTCGCGCTGAGCACCGACGACCGGTCTCTGCCCGACACCAATCCGCTTGCCGCCATCGCCGCCGAACTCCGGAAGCCGTGGCAGCCGTACCTGCGGCGCCTGTGGGTGCGCTTGCACGGCCGCGACGCCCGAGAGTCGTCGGTGCACGCACTCGACGAGGTGTGGGACCTCCTCGACGGCGTCGCCCGATCGGTCATCCTCGACCACCGGATGCGGGTCAAGCAGGCACTGAGCGTGCTGCCGCTCGCCGACTCCACCGATTCGTCCCGATCTCGGGCAAGCTGATGCCCGACTCGGTGACGGTGCGGGCGGTAGCCGGAGGCCTCTGGGTGATCACTCCTGGCGACGGCCCCAGCGTTCTGGACGACGACCCGGGTATCGACGTCGCCGTCCTGGAGGTAGCCGGTGGTCATCTCAGCTGGAGTGTGCTCACCGAGCCCGGCTCGCCCACCGCCGTGATCGACGACGTCACCTCCGCGCAGGACTGGGTGTGGGCGCTGTACGGCGAGGCGGTCGCCCTGGCGCTGGCCGAGCCCGCAGTCGCCCTGGCGCCGGCCGAGCCCGATGGGTCTGTGCACGAGGTCGAATACAGGCCGGCACGCCCGCGCCTGGCCGCGAATGTTCGGCGACTCGCCTTCGCGCTGTGGGCCGCACGCTGGTGGCCGGCCTCGACGATCGATGCCATACCAGCCCTCGACGACGCCCTGCTGGACCGCGACATCGCCGGACTTGTCGACGACTGCGAGTCGGTGGTCGCCGGCGCCGACGCAGTCCTCATGGCCGTGCCACCGCGGCCGGCAGGAAACGCGGCGCGCGCGGAGGATTACGCACTCGCGGCCGGCACTGCGACGGCGGTCCGGGCCGGCACCCTCGTGCTGGCGCGCGGAACCGGCGGAACCGATTGGCGCCATTGCCCTCCCGGCCTGGTCGACGCATCCGAACGGGCAGTGTCCTGGGAGGTGCAGCGGGTCGCCGGCAACACCACCGTGCGCGTGGCAGTGGTGGGAGCGCCGAATCTGGCCGGTGCCGTGCCCGCACACCTACGGCCACGCGCGACCGTGGCCGGCGCCGATACTTTCCGCACCGCCGACGTCGAACTACACCTGATCGGCGACACCTGGGTCGGTGACACCGACGCCCCACCGGGATCGGAACAAGGGGTCACCGTGAACGTCTACCTGCCTGGCTTCGGCGGAAACCTCCACCAAGAACTCGGCGGGCGCCACGTCCGCGATCGAATCCGCGACCTCGCGCGACAGCGACTCCAGCGCGCCGCTGCACCGTATTCGGACGACGACAGCGACGTGCCCCTGCTCGCCGAGATCGACGCCGCCGCCTCGGAAGCGGATTTCTGACATGACGGATCCCTTGTCACCGGACGAAGCCCGTGAGCTGCTCGCGGCAGGCGGCGCCGCCTACGGTCGCGGTGATCTCACGGCAGCGCTGGCGACCTTCGAGCAGGTTGCGCGCAGCGCCACCGGCGATCTACGTATCAGCGCAATGATCAACGCCGCGAGCATGTCAGACGAGTTGGGTGACCACGCCGCGGCCGTCGACCGCTATCACGAGGCCCTCGCGGCCATGCCGGCCGACGCCCGCAGGATTCGGCCCGCCGCGTTGATCAATCTGTCCCAGGCCCTCCAGCACGTGGGCGACCTCGACGGTGCGCAGACGGCACTCGAGCAGGCGCGCTCCCTGCTCACGGACGGCGCCGACGACCTCGAGGACCTCCGCGTCCCGTGCCTGTTGTCGTTGACGGCCGTTGCCATCCACCGTCAGCAATGGGCCTACGCTGCCGATCTGGCCCATGAGTCACTGGAAGCCGCAGTACGTTCCGCGCCGACTCTCGCTGGTCACCCGTTGATGAACCTGGCGGCCGTCCATTTCGAGACCGGCCGCTTCGACCTCGCCGACGACTTCGCCGGCCAGGCGCTGGCCGCCTTCGATGAGGCCGGTGACAGCAACGCCTTCGCCGAAACGCAGCAGAATCTGGGGATCATGCGTGCCCGGTCGGGGCGTCACGAGGATGCCGAGCCACTGCTGCTGGAAAGCCAGAGGTACTTCGAACAGGCCGGTGCCGGACATCGGGTGGGGATCGGGCTGAAGGTGCTGGCGTTTGTGGCGGAGGGACGCGACCAGAAAGAACGTGCGAGCGCGCTCTACCGGCGCAGCGTCGAATACTTCGCGGAGTCCGGGGCCGTACTCGATGTCGCGGACGTCAACACTCGCCTGGCGACACTGGCTTTCAGCGCCGGCCGGCGAGACGAGGGTGAGGCCCTGTTGGCTTCCGCTGTCGAAACGTATGCCGAACTGGACCTGGGATTGCACTGCGCACAGGTCGACGTCTGGCACGCGACGCTGTTGGAAGCGGCGCTGAACGTCGACCCCGACGGGGCGCTGCACAAACGAGCCGTCGACCTCGCGGTGCCCGCGGCCCTCACCATCGACGCCGTCCGTTACTCCCTTCCCAACGGGTTTCAGCGCGAGCAGTGGAACCGGCACGTCGCGGACCCGGCCATGGCGTTGGCCTTCCGCCTCTCCTACGGTTGCGGTGACGCCCTCCTCGTCGGTGATCTCATCGAGGCACACTGCGCGGGAACAGCACTCGATATCGGCCGCTCCACCGGCAGCGCGGCGCCGACGTTGCCACTCGTGATGCCCGACCTTCCCGACCGCACTCCCGACGTGTCGACTGCACTGCACCTCGGTGCCGCGCTGGCCGGGGTCGCCGCGGGTGCCGGCCTCCCTGTCTCGCTGCCACCGCACCTCACGATGTCAGTCGGTGGCCGTGTTGCGCTCGAGCCGTACATCGCGGAGGCCGAGAAGCGGTACGGGCGGCCGATTCGCGACAGCCGATCGGTTCAGGCGTGGTGATGTCGGGGCGTCCCACCGTCTTCGTGCGGATGGCCGATGCGGGAGACCTGTATACGTCGTGGCGGTGGTCGAACGACACCTATCCCGGTGGAGTTACGGTCGTCACCGCGACACAAGTGGACGCGACCCTCGCCGCACTGACACCCGCCCTGCCCGATGCCGCTGATCCGAAGAGCCTCGAACACGTTCTGACGGCCGGCGCCCTGGCCACATACGACGCGGAGCATGCACTGGCGCAGCAGCTTTCGCGAACATTTCTCCCATTCGGTCTCGCTGCGCAACTGTACGAGTTGTACACCCGCGGGGTACGGCCTCACATCCGGATCCAGCCGTCACCTCGCGTCGCGCAGGTCCCGTGGGAACTGATCGCGCCGGACGCCCACCTGCGCCTGATCGATTTCGCCGACGTCAGCCTGCTCGCACCACTGAGTATCGTCCACGCCCCCGGGCGCCTCCCGCGCTCTTGGCTCGACACGAGCGAGCTGCCCGTCGTCGCCGTCCTCGATCCACGGGTGCCGGGATATCGCGCGGATTCCGTGCTCGGCTCGGTGCTGGGCCGGATGTCCGGTGACGCTCCCCTGTCCCGTCAGGTCGGCGCCTACGCCGAGCAGAACAGGCTCCTACCGAACGTGACCGGCCCCGCCGACCTGTTCCGCCGAGAGGACGTAGACCGGGATTGGCTGGGCGACGCGCTCCGGGGCGGTGCCAGCCGCCTGATCTACGTCGGCCATGTGACCGCAGCGGCGCCCGAGTCCGGTCAGAGTGAGCACGCCGAACTGCATCTGGCGTGCCGGGCGGAGACCATCGGGTTCGCGGAGGCGACGCGGGCACACCGCCCGCTGTCGGCGAAGGATCTACTGCTGGGAACGCACACCCTGACCGACGATCCCGTGGCGGGACCCGAGTTATGGCCCATCCCGAGCAGGGTCGCCCTGATCGCCTGCGAGAGCGGCGGTGACCTCCGCTTCGGTGAGGCGCTGGGGCTGGTCTCGGCGATGATCAGCGGCGGTGCCGAACTGGTCACCGCCACTCGATGGGCTCTGCCCACCGACCTCGCCTTCGAACGCCTGGCCGGCGCAGATCCGCGAGAGCGCCCCCTGCAGTCGGCCATGTGTTCCGTCGATTCCGCTCACGAGCAACCGGACGCCGTGAGCCCGCTCTGCGACTGGCAGCGGGAGCGGTCGGCGGCGTGGCGAGAAGAGCGGACCATCGTCGACTCACCGGTGCTGTGGGGAGCGTTCGCGACGGTGTCCACCGAAACCGACCCAGTGCTGCCCTGATCCGGTCTAGCCCTGATCCGGTGCTGCACGGATCCGGGGTCGAGTGACTGCTCTTCGCTGTACCGTCGGTGTGTCGGATCGCCACGAGAAACAATTTCTGCACAAAGAAGGAGCTTCGCCATGGCCTCACGTCTCAACCCGTACATCAGCTTCGGCGGCAACGCACGAGAGGCGATGGAATTCTACAAGGAGGTGTTCGGCGGTTCGCTGTCGATCAACACCTTCGGAGAATTCGGTGCGCCCGACGCCGAAAGCAGCGACAAGATCATGCACTCGCTGCTCGAAGCCGACAACGGATTCGTGCTGATGGGCGCCGACACCCCTCCCGGGATGCCGCACAATCCCGGTGACAACATCGCGGTGAGTCTTTCCGGCGACGACGCCGACGAACTGCGCGGCTACTGGACAAAGCTGTCGGAGAACGGCACGGTATCCGTCCCCCTCGAGAAGCAGATGTGGGGCGACGAGTTCGGCGCCTGCGTAGACCGGTTCGGCATCTCCTGGATGGTGAACATCACGCAGAAGCAGTGATGCGGGGGGTGCGCAACCGTGGATTTTTTCCCCGCCGGGAAGTCGAACGTCCGCAAATGCACTCGTTCCGCGCCGGGGGATGGCAGTATGGGTGGTACGACCGGACCTCGATATGAGCGTTCGGCGGACAGTTGCAGGGAGTTAACGGTATGGCGCAGGGTGTTGTGAAGTGGTTCAACAGCGAAAAGGGATTCGGGTTTATCGCACCGGATGACGGCAGCGCCGACCTTTTCGTTCACTACTCGGAGATCTCGGGCAGCGGCTACAAGTCGCTCGACGAGAACCAGCGTGTGGAGTTCGAGGTCGGCCAGGGACAGAAGGGCCCGCAAGCCCAGAACGTGCATCCCGTCTAAGGATCCAGACGTAACGCAAGGCCGCATCCGATCGTTTCGGGTGCGGCCTTCGCACGTTACGGCGAGGCCTCGAGACGCCTCCCTCCCGGTGCGGGGCGGGGTACCGAATCGTGATGCAGTGCACTCGTATGCCGGGCGGCAAGTGGGTACTCATCCGGTGGTCGTCGCACGACCACGAACGACCGGGCTCCCATGGAGGTGACAGCCGTGAACTTGTACTATCCGCTGGTCATTGTGCTGTATGTAGTGTCGGCCCTGCTGCAGGGCAATCTCGGGACCATTTTCTGAGCGCGACACACCCGTCGTTCCCAGGCGGATCGGTGGCCCGGCTCAGCGCACGAACACTGCCGCCTGCTCTGCGATATCGAGCGCCGTCTGCGGCAGGATGCCCAGCACGATGGTGACCACGGCGGAGACGGTGACGGCGGCGGTGGTCAGCACGCTGGGGATCACCACGGTGGGCGCGTCGTCCCCTGGCTCCGAGAAGAACATCAGCACGATGACGCGCACGTAGAAGAACGCCGCAATGGCGCTGCTCACCACGCCGACGAGGACCAGCGGGGTGGCGCCGCCCTCGATCGCGGCCTGAAAGACCGCGAACTTGCCGACGAACCCACTGGTCAAGGGGATACCGGCGAAAGCGAGCAGGAACATCGCGAACACCACCCCGATGAGGGGTGAACGTCTACCCAGTCCCGCCCAACGCGACATCTCTGTGACCTCTCCGTCGGCGTCCCGGACGAGGGTGACCACCGCGAAGGCGCCCAGGGTGCTGAAACCGTAGGCGAGGAGGTAGAACATCGTCGACGACAACCCGGCGTCATTGGCGGCGATGAGACCCGTGAGGATGAAGCCGGCGTGCGTAATCGACGAGTACGCGAGCATGCGTTTCACGTCGGTCTGAGTCACCGCCAGGACGGCGCCGACGACCATGGTGAGGATGGCGACCACCCACAGCATGGGCCGCCAGTCGTCGCGGAGATCTGGGAGTGCGACGTAGAAGATGCGGAGCATCGCGCCGAAGGCCGCAATCTTGGTAGCAGCCGCCATGAACGCGGTGATCGAGGTAGGAGCACCCTGGTAAACGTCCGGTATCCACGAATGGAACGGCACCGCAGCGATTTTGAACAACAAGCCGACGGCGAGCAGTCCGGTGCCGATCAGGGCCAGCCCCTCGTTTCCGGAACGGTCGGCGACGGCATCGGCGATTCCCGCCAGTCGGACGGTCCCGGCGTAGCCGTAGAGCAGTGCCACTCCGTAGAGAAAGAACGCCGAGGAGAAGGCGCCGAGGAGGAAGTACTTGAGCGCAGCCTCCTGGGACAGCAGGCGACGGCGGCGGGCCAGTCCGCACAGCAGGTACAGCGGCAGCGACAGCACCTCCAGGGCGACGAACATGGTGAGAAGGTCGCCCGCGGCCGGAAAGAGCAGCATCCCGCCTATCGCGAGCAGCGTGAGGGGGAAGACCTCGGTCTGGGCGGCGCCAGCCTCCTCGGCCTCCCGTTCGGCTGCACTCCCGGGAAGGGCCGCCGCTTGAGGGGCGAAGGCATCCGCCACCACGTCGTCGTCGGCAGTAGACCGGCCGGCACTCACCGCCACACCGGCCGACATCCGCATCCGGTCGAGACCTCGCTCGGCAATCAGCAGGATTGCCGGAATCGAGACCAGCAGAATGGTTCCTTGCAGAAACAAGGTGGGTCCGTCGATGATCACGGCGCCCATGACCGCGGAGCTACGTGTTCCCGCGAGCAGGACGACAGCGACGAACGCCGCCGCGAGACCACCTAGGCTGAGAACGAGATGACTCGTGTACCGGGCTCGGCGCGGCAGGAAGGCTTCGACGAGCACGGCGGCCACGGCGACGCCGAACACGATGAGCATCGGGGAAAGCTGGCCGTACTCGATGTCCGGGGTGGGCAGCGCCGGACTCTGGGCGAGAAAGGTGTCGGAACGCCCGACCCAATATGTACGAGCACTCATGGGTGAGTACCTCCGTCCGGTGCCTGCTCGGCTACGGAGCCGCTGCGGGGGTCGGTGGGAACAGTGGGCGCCGGGTCCTGACGGTCGATCGTCGTGAGGATCTGACCGACCGCGGGGGTGATCACATCCAGGGCAGGCTTGGGATACACACCGAGGATGATCAGGAGAGCGATGAGGGGTGCGACCACAGCAAGTTCACGGGGCACGAGGTCCCGAACCTTCTCGTTGTCCTCGGTGATCGGCCCGGTCATCATCCGCTGGTACAGCCACAGCACGTAGACGGCGGAGAGGACGAGTGCACCGGCCGCGAATACAGCGGCAACCTGGTAGCGCGGGTACGTGCCGACGAGGACGAGGAATTCACTGACGAAGGGTGCCAGCCCGGGCAGGGACAGCGTCGCGAGGCCGGCGACGAGGAAGGTGCCGGCCAGAACGGGTGCCACCTTCTGCACGCCGCCGTAGGCGTCGATGAGGCGCGTGCCGCGGCGGGAGATCAGGAATCCGGCGATGAGGAACAATGCGGCAGTCGAGATTCCGTGGTTGACCATGTACAGTGTCGAGCCGGCCTGGCCCTGACTGGTCATGGCGAAGATGCCGAGGATGATGAACCCGAAATGCGAGATCGACGTGTACGCGATCAGCCGCATCATGTCGGTCTGACCGATGGCGAGCACCGCACCGTAGAGGATGCCGATGACCGCCAGCGTGGCGATCAGTGGCGCGAACGTCGCGGACGCCTCGGGGAACAGTTGGAGGCAGTACCGCAGCATCGCGAAGGTACCCACCTTGTCGACGACGGCCATCATCAGCACCGCGCTCGCCGGGGTCGCCTCCACGGCCGCGTCGGGGAGCCAGGAGTGAAACGGCCACAGCGGCGCCTTGACGGCGAAGGCGAACATGAACCCGAGGAACAGTGCATTGAGCACGGCGGGGTCGGCACCGAGTTCCCCCGCGGATGCGGCTGCCACGACCTCTCTGAAGTCGAAAGTTCCGGTGCCCCCGTCGGCGGTCACGACATACAGGCCGATCACTGCGGCGAGCATGATCAGGCCACCGAACAGGTTGTACAACAGGAACTTCACCGCGGCATACGAGCGGCGTGCCCCACCGAAACCCCCGATGAGGAAGTACATCGGGATGAGCATCGCCTCGAAGAACACGTAGAAGAGCAGGATGTCGAGGGCGGTGAACGACACCAGCACCATCGCCTCGACCATCAGGATCAGCGCCACATACGTATGGGCCACCCGCCGCTGCGTGTAGTCGGGGGCGTCGTGGCCGTCGTTCCAGCCCGCCAGGAGCAGCAGCGGTACCAGCACCGCGGTCAACAGCACCAACACAAGCGCGATGCCGTCCAGGCCCAGGGTGTATCCGGTACCGAATGCCGGTATCCACGAATGGGACTCGACGAACTGATACTGCTCGCCGCCCGCATCGAATCCGGCCGCGAGCCCGCACGCGAGAACGAGAACGGCTACCGAAGCACCCAGGGCAATCGACTTGGCGAGGTGCCGTCTGGGCGCAGGCACTGCCAGAACCACACCGGCGCCGACCATCGGCAGCAGCCACAGGACCGTCAGCCAGGGAAAGTTGTTCACCACAGCCTCACCAGCATCATCGTGGCGACCACGAGTGCCGCACCTGTGAACATGGACAGTGCGTACGACCGGACGAACCCGGTCTGCAGGCGCCTGATCAACCCCGACCCCCCACTCACTGCGGTGGCGAAGCCGTTGACCACCCCGTCGACGCCCTTGTTGTCGAAGTACAGCAGTAGCCGGGTCAGGTGCTGGCCGGGGCGCATCACCATCGCCTCGTTGACCGTGTCACCGTAAAGGTCGTTGCGTGCTGCGACGGTCAGCGGGGAGACCGCTACCGGCGCGGTGTCGGGCACTTCCCTCGCGGCATATTGCCGATAGGCCGCGGCAACACCGGCGAGTACGACCACCAGGATGAGGACGGTCATCATCCACACCGGGATCGCTGCTTCTTCGTGGTGAGCGCCGACGACGGGCTCCAGCCAGTTCACCAACGACGACCCGATGGCCAGTGCCGCACCGGAACCGACCGAACCGACCGCGAGGACGATCATCGGAATCGTCATGACCCGGGGCGACTCGTGCGGATGTGCGTCGGCCGCCCAACGCCGATCCCCGAAGAACGTCAGGAGCATGACTCGGGTCATGTAGAAGGCAGTGATTCCGGCGCCGAGCAGTGCGGCGGTCCCGAGGATCACGCCCTTGACGCCCCCGGCAGCGAAGGCCACCTCGATGATCGGGTCCTTGGCGAAAAACCCGGCGAAGGGCGGAATTCCGATGATCGCCAGGTATCCGAGACCGAACGTTGCGAAGGTGATCGGCATGACGCTGCGGAGTCCGCCGTAGCGGCGCATATCGGTCTCGTCGTTCATGGCGTGCATCACCGAGCCGGCTCCGAGGAACAGTCCGGCCTTGAAGAAGCCGTGGGCCAGCAGCAGCATGATCGCGAATGCGTATCCGGCCGGACCGAGTCCGGCGGCCAGCACCATGTATCCGATTTGACTCATGGTCGAGGCGGCCAGCGCCTTCTTGATGTCGTCCTTTGCGCAGCCGATGATCGCCCCGAACAGCAGGGTGGCGGCTCCGACGGTGACGACGGCCAATTGAGCGGTGGGTGCCAGGTCGAAGATCGGCCCGGACCGGACGATGAGGTAGACACCGGCGGTGACCATGGTGGCAGCGTGGATGAGGGCCGACACGGGGGTGGGTCCCTCCATGGCGTCGCCGAGCCACGATTGCAGCGGCAGCTGCGCCGACTTGCCGCAGGCGGCGAGAAGAAGCGTCAATCCGATTGCTGTGGTGATGTTCTGACCCGCAGCCTCCGCGCCGCCGAAGACCCCGGCGAAGGAGATGGTGCCGAAGGTCGCGAACATGATCATCATCGCGACGGCCAACCCCATGTCGCCCACCCGGTTGACCACGAAAGCCTTCTTCGCGGCGGTCGCTGCCGTCGGCTTGTACTGCCAGAAGCCGATGAGCAGATAGGAAGCGAGACCGACGCCCTCCCAGCCCACATACAGGCCGAGGTAATTGTCGGCGAGCACCAGCAGGAGCATCGCGGCGAGGAACAGGTTGAGGTAGGCGAAGAACAGACGTCTACCAGGCGCGGGGCCGGTGGTGCGGCCAGCGGGGTCGGGGCCGTGGGCCATGTAGCCGATGGAATAGATATGGATCAGCGAACCGACGCCGGTGATCAGCAGCACGAAACAGATGGACAGCTGGTCGAGTTGGAGTCCGAAGTCGACTTGCAGGCCTGCCACGGGAACCCAGCTGAACAGGTTTTGGTGTACCGCGCGATCGGCTTCGTCCGCGCCCAGCATATCGACGAAGAGCGCGAGGCCCAGCGCGAAGGCAGCCAGCGCGGTCCCGCACCCGAGCAGGTGTCCCCACCTGTTGCTGCGGCGGCCTGTCAGGAGCAAGACGGCAGCGCCGAAGAGCGGTAGTGCGGGCAGCAGCCAGACCAGCGACGCAATCCCCCCACTCATGTCAGTACCTCAGCAGGTTGGCGTCGTCGACCGAGGCCGATCGGCGCGAGCGGAAGATGGTCATGATGATCGCCAGTCCGACCACCACTTCGGCCGCTGCGACGACCATGGTGAAGAACGCGAAGACTTGCCCGTCGAGGTTGCCGTGCATCCGGGAGAAGGTGACGAAGGCCAGGTTGGTGGCGTTGAGCATCAACTCGATGCACATGAACACGACGATGGCGTTGCGTCGGAGAAGCACCCCCGCCGCGCCGATTGTGAACAGCAGGGCGGACAGATACAGGTAGTTTTCCGGGTTCATCGTGTGCCCTCCTCACCGGGCGCGGTGGACTGTGCCGGTGGGATACTCTCGCCGTTGTTCTCTTCGGGCACGGCTCCGATGGGGTGGCGTCCGCGCTGGTGAAGCACCCGGCTGACCGACAGCCGTGAATACGAACCGTCCGGCAGCAGGGCCGGCA
Organism: Rhodococcus sp. MSC1_016; assembly: GCF_023667485.2. Lineage (NCBI taxonomy): Bacteria > Bacillati > Actinomycetota > Actinomycetes > Mycobacteriales > Nocardiaceae > Rhodococcus > Rhodococcus sp. MSC1_016. The sequence continues at coordinate 5,991,652 of NZ_JAMOZI020000001.1, read as the reverse complement.
TGTCGACGGCGTTGTGCCGTGCGTAGACACCCGGACTCGGTAGGGGGGTGACGTGGGCGTCGGGGGTGTCGCCGACGGTCCGTTCCGCCCATCGACGGAAGCGGTCCTGGGACAACTCGCGCTGCCCCTTGCGGGTGTCGAACCGCTCGCGATGGGCCAGCACCATGGCGCCGATGGTTGCGGTGATCAGCAATGCACCGGTCAGTTCGAAGGCCCAGACGTACTGCAGGAAGATCAGCTCGGCGAGGCCCTCGACATTCCCGCCGGCGTTGGCCTGCTCCAGATCGGTGAAGCCGGGCCCTTCGGCCGAGCGCGCCCACTGCGTCGACGCATTGCCGAGGCCGCCGATCAGGAGGAGTCCGAACCCGATTGCCGCTGCTATCGCGGCGGTCCGCTGGCCTCGTATCGTTTCGACCAGCGAGTCGGACGAGTCGACGCCGACGAGCATGAGCACGAACAGGAACAGCATCATGACGGCGCCGGTGTAGACCACGACCTGCACGACACCGAGGAACAATGCGCCCTGGGCGATGTAGAAGATGGCCAGGATGATCATCGTCATGGCGAGGAAGATGGCCGAGTACACCGCCTTCGGCGCAATGACCATTCCCACAGCACCGATGACCACCACCGCGCCGAGGATCCAGAATTGGACAGCCTCACCCGTCGACGTCCGGGTGAGGGGCTCCGCGGCCAGGATGGCGGAAGACAGGGAAGTCACCACCGCGCCTCTTCTTTCCTGATCGTCTCGCTCACCTCGACCTGCCGTTCGTCGTCTTCGGCTTCCGCGGCAGGCGTGTCTGCGGGCGCCGCCGCCGTCACGGTGCCGCGGTAGTAGTCCTCCGCGGTGGTGCCGGGAGCCATCGGGTGCGGCGGGGCCGTCATGTCCGGCTGGAGGGGCGCGAGTAGCCGGTCCTTGTCGTAGATGAGATCGGCCCGGTTGTCGTCGGCCATCTCATACTCGTTGGTCATCGTCAGCGCCCGTGTGGGGCACGCTTCGATGCAGAGCCCACAGCCGATGCAGCGCAGGTAGTTGATCTGATACACCCGGCCGTACCGCTCACCCGGCGAATAACGCTCCGACGCCGTGTTGTCGGCACCCTCCACATAGATGGCGTCGGCGGGGCACGCCCAGGCGCACAGTTCGCACCCGATGCACTTCTCCAACCCGTCCGGGTGACGGTTGAGCTGGTGCCGGCCGTGGTAGCGGGGAGCGGTCGGGGTCTTCTCCTCCGGGTAGTACTCGGTATTCGGTTTCTTGAACATCGTCGAGAACGTCACTCCGAAACCGGCAATGGGGTCGAGGAACTTAGACATCGCTGTCCTCCCTGTTCATTCGAGCGGAGCCTGCGGAACGACCCACGGTGACGGGGGTGCGTGGGGGCACCGGTGAGCGCTGGCCGGGCAACGGCGGCACCGGGAAACCTCCGGCCATGGGGTCGAACGTGCCAGCCGCAGGAACGTCTTCTCCGGCTCGGCCCGTCGCATCGTGGTCGGGTACACGGGTTTGCCTGCGTCGTAGCCGATTCCACAACATGGCGAGCACCACCAGTCCGACGGTCACGCCGGCGGTGACGAGGGCGACCGGCCAGAAGTCGTACCCTTCGTTGCGGAAGGCCCGCACCGTCGCGACGATCATGATCCACACCAGCGACACCGGTATCAGTATCTTCCAGCCCATGTTCATGAACTGGTCGTAGCGCAGTCGCGGAAGCGTGCCCCTCAACCAGATGAACACGAACAGGAATCCCCAGACCTTCAGGGTGAACCACAACACGGGCAGCCAGCCCGAATTGGCGCCGTCCCACATGCTGAAGGGCCACGGCGCATGCCAGCCACCGAGGAACAGGGTGGTGGCGAGCGCTGACACCGTCACCATGTTCACGTATTCGGCGAGCATGAACATGGCGAATTTCAGCGAGGAGTACTCGGTGTGGAATCCGCCGACGAGTTCGCCCTCGGCCTCGGGCAGGTCGAACGGGGCGCGGTTCGTCTCCCCCACCATCGAGGTGACATAGATGAGGAATGAGGGGAGCAACAGAAAGACGTACCAGATGCGGTCTTGCGCCGCCACGATCCCCGACGTGGACATCGTGCCCGCATGCAGGAACACGGCGGCGAACGACAGCGCCATCGCGATCTCGTACGAGATCACCTGGGCGGTCGAGCGCAGCCCACCGAGCAGTGGGTACGTGGAGCCCGACGCCCACCCGGCCAAGACGATCCCGTAGACGCCGACCGAGGTGACCGCCAGGACGTAGAGGACGGCCACGGGGAGGTCGGTCAGCTGAAGTGCCGTGCGGTGGCCGAGGATCGAGACTTCCGGGCCGAACGGGATGACGGCGAAGGCCATGAACGCGGGCACCGCTGCGATGATCGGCGCAAGCAGATAAATCGGCTTGTCGACGCCTTTCGGGGTGATGCCCTCCTTCAGCGCCAGCTTGACCCCGTCGGCGAGGCTCTGCAGCATGCCCCCGGGTCCCACCCGATTGGGGCCGATCCGCATCTGCATCCGGGCCATGACCTTGCGCTCGGCGAGGATCGCGATCAGCGGAGTCAGGATGAGGAACACGAAGACGGCGAGGGCCTTCCCGAGGGTCAGCCACCACGGGTCGTGGCCGAACAACGTCGGGTCGGGATAGTCGAGCGACAGAACGGTCACGAGACCTCCTCGGGCGCATTCGTCGGCGACGACCGCGTCGCCTCGGCACCGACGGCGTTCGCGACGCGGACGACGGTTCCCATCGGCTCTGCGAGTTGCCGGAAGACTGCGGATCCTGGCGAGTTGAGGGGAAGCCACACCACTCGATCGGGCAGATCGGTGACAACCAGCGGCAGGGTGACCGATCCCCGGTCGGTGCTCACGGTTACCGAGGAACCCTCGGCGGCACCGATTTCGGCGGCCGACGCGGCCGACAACCGGACAACCGGTGTTCGAGCGGTCCCGGCCAGATGGGGTTCCCCGTCCTGCAGACGTCCGGAATCGAGGAGCATCCGCCAAGTCGCCAGAACCGCTTCACCGGGTCCGGCCTGGGGCGTCGCCCCCGGAGAATACGCGGGCCCGGCCGGTCGCTCCCCGTCCCAGCGGTCGAGCCGCCCCAGCTCCGCGCGTGCCGCCGCAGCATCCGGCAGTCCGAGCCGGATGTTCATCTCGGAAGCAAGGGCATCGAGGACCCGTTGGTCGGGCATGGCCCCTGTCCCACGCAGGGCCGCCTCGAACACGCGCGGCCTGCCCTCCCAGTCGAGGAAGGTGCCCGGTTTCTCCACCACTGGTGCCACGGGGAAGACCACGTCCGCCCGTTCGGTCACCTGGCTGCTGCGCAATTCCAGACTGACGACGAAGTCCGCCGCCTCGACTGCCGACAGGGCGGCCCGCGGATCGGGCAGATCGCTGACCTCTACCCCGGCAATTACCAGTGCACCGAGCGTGCCTGCTGCTGCCGCGGCCAGAATTTCTGCTGTTCCACGACCGGGAGTCGACGGCAGTTCGGGCACGTTCCACATTTCCGCCACCTGTCGACGGGACTCCGGATCGTCGAGAGGCCGACCCCCGGGTAGAAGTGTGGGCAGGGCGCCTGCGTCGACCGCACCCCGTTCACCGGCCCGCCGCGGCACCCATGCCAGGCGAGCTCCCGTGGCGTCGGCGAGGCGCGCGGCGGCGGAAAGCCCACCGGGAACGGTCGCCAGGCGCTCACCGACCAGGATGACCGCACCGGGTTGGCGCAACGCCTCCGCGAGTGCCGCGCCCTGTTCGTCGAGTCTCGTCTCCGGGTGGGAGACGAGCGCGTCGAGCAACGCCGCCTCCTCTCCCGGTACCGCACGCAGCAACCGGCCCGACATCTTCGTCAGGCTGCGGGTGGTGAAGGGCGCTATCGAGTACACGCCGTGCCCGCTCTTGCGTACAGCCTTGCGGAGCCGCAAGAAGATGATGGGCGACTCCTCTTCGGGCTCGAACGCGACGAGCAGGACGGCCGGCGCTTTCTCCAGATCGTCGTAGGTCACTTCCAGTCCGCGGCCCGCGACCCGTGCCGCCAGGAACTCGGCCTCTTCTGCCGAATGCGCGCGGATCCTGAAGTCGATGTCATTGGAACCGAGCGCAACCCGCGCGAATTTGGCGTAGGCGTACGCGTCTTCTACCGTGGCCCGCCCGCCGACGAGAACCCCCGCATTTCCGCGCGCGGCCGCCAACCCCCGGGCCGCGACCGAAAGGGCTTCCGGCCACGAAGCCGGCACTAGAGCACCCGTGTCATCGCGAACCAATGGGGTAGTGAGACGGTCGCTCTCGGTGGCGTAGGTGAAGGCCCACCGCCCCTTGTCACAGTTCCATTCCTCGTTGACCTGCGGATCGTCACCGGCCAACCGTCGTAGCACTTTGCCGCGGCGATGGTCGGTGCGCTGCGCGCAACCGCTCGAGCAGTGCTCGCAGACACTCGGGCTGGAGACGAGGTCGAACGGACGCGCCCGGAACCGGTAGGCGGCACCTGTCAGCGCACCGACCGGACAAATCTGTACGGTGTTGCCGGAAAAATACGACTCGAACGGTTCCTTGGCATAGATGCCGACCTGCTGCAGCGCACCCCGCTCCTGAAGTTCGATGAACGGATCGCCGGCAACCTGCTGGGAGAAACGCGTGCACCGGGCGCAGAGCACGCACCGCTCCCGGTCCAGCAACACCTGCGAGGACAGCGGAATCGGCTTGGGGAAGGTGCGTTTGACTTCTTCGAAACGAGACTCCGTACGCCCGTTCGACATGGCCTGATTCTGCAGAGGACACTCGCCGCCCTTGTCGCAGACCGGGCAGTCGAGCGGATGGTTGATCAGCAACAACTCCATCACACCCTTCTGCGCCTTGTCGGCGGCAGCCGAGGTGAGCTGAGTGCGAACCACCATGCCGTCGGTGACGGTGGTCGTGCAGGAGGCCAACGGCTTCCGCTGCCCTTCCACGTCGACCAGACACTGTCGGCAGGCGCCCACCGGATCGAGCAGCGGGTGATCACAGAAACGCGGAATCTGGATACCGGCCAGCTCGGCGGCACGAATGACCAACGTGCCCTTGGGAACGCTGAGATCGACGCCGTCGATGACAAGGCTCACCTCGTTCGTGGGCACTGGGGGTGCGTCTTTGCTCGCTGCGCTCGCAGGCACCTGGGCTGTCACGCGGGAACTCCTGCCATGAGAGTTGACTGGTGCGGGTCGAATGGGCAGCCGCCCTGTTCGAAGTGCGCGAGATACTCGTCCCGGAAGTACTTCAGGGAAGACATGATCGGGCTTGCCGCTCCGTCACCGAGGGCACAGAACGACTTTCCGAGGATGTTGTCGGAAATGTCGAGCAACTTCTCGAGGTCGGTCTCGGAACCTCCCCCGCTTTCGAGTCGCTGCAAAATCTGCACCAGCCAGTACGTACCTTCCCGGCAGGGCGTGCACTTGCCGCATGATTCGTGGGCATAGAATTCGGTCCAGCGCAGCACCGCGCGCACCACACAGGTGGTTTCGTCGAACAGCTGTAAAGCCTTGGTGCCGAGCATCGATCCTGCAGCACCCACACCTTCGTAGTCGAGCGGAACGTCGAGGTGCTCGTCGGTGAACATCGGGGTCGACGAACCACCCGGGGTCCAGAATTTCAGCTGATGCCCGGCGCGTATTCCCCCCGCATATTCCAAGAGCTCCCGCAACGTGATGCCGAGCGGCGCCTCGTACTGCCCGGGCCGGCTGACGTGTCCGGACAGCGAATAGAGAGTGAAACCGGGTGACTTTTCGGTGCCCATCGAACGGAACCACTCGACCCCGTTCTGAAGAATCGGCGGCACGCTCGCGATCGATTCGACATTGTTGACGACCGTCGGGCAGGCGTACAACCCGGCCACCGCGGGGAATGGGGGCCGCAAACGGGGTTGTCCGCGACGGCCCTCCAGGGAATCGAGCTGAGCAGTTTCCTCACCGCAAATGTACGCGCCGGCGCCCGCGTGGACGACGAGGTCGAGGTCGTACCCGCTGCCGAGGATGTTGCGGCCCAGGTACCCGGCGGCGTAAGCCTCGGATACCGCGGCCTGCAGGCGACGCAGCACAGGCACCACTTCACCGCGCAGATAGATGAAGGCGTGACCGGCGCGAATGGCGTACGCGGCGATGATGACGCCCTCGACGAGTGCGTGTGGGGTGGCCAGCATCAACGGAATGTCCTTGCAGGTGCCGGGCTCGGACTCATCCGCATTGACCACCAGATAGTGCGGTTTGGCGTCGTCCTGCGGAATGAAACCCCACTTCACCCCGGTCGGGAATCCGGCACCACCACGCCCCCGCAGTCCCGAGTCCTTGATCGTGTCGATGACCTCGTCCGGCTGCATCTTCAGCGCTTTGCGCAGCGCCTCGTACCCGTCGTGGCGGTGGTAGGTGTCGAGAGTCCAGGACTGGGGATCGTCCCAGTACCGGCTGAGGACAGGAGTCAGCGGCACCTCAGTCTCCCTTGCGTGTCGGGTCGGTTCCGGAGGTGGATTGGTGCGGCGGCGTCGGCTCGGACGGTGCGGGAGCCGGCTTGTCCTTCGTCGACTCGGTCGCCAACGGCTTGCCGATCTCGGCGTGCGGCCCCGACCCCGACGGCCCGGCCGGCGGGGAAGGCGCATCCATGTCGAGTTCTCGGGCGACGTGCAACCCCGCCAGGGTGGCAGGACCGGCGCCGCCGCCGGCTTCCAACGCTCCCGGTCGCTCGTCGGGGAATCCGGCGAGCACGCGAGCCGTCTCGCGGAACGTGCACAGCGGCGCTCCCCGACTGGGTGTCACCTTCTCACCGGACCGCAGTGAATCCACCAGCGTGCGGGCCGACTCCGGGGTCTGGTTGTCGAAAAATTCCCAGTTGACCATCACGACAGGAGCAAAATCGCAGGCCGCGTTGCATTCGATGTGCTCCACCGTGACCTTGCCGTCCGGCGTAGTCTCACCCGGTCGCACACCGAGGTGATCCTCGAGCGCCGCAAGGATCGCGTCACCGCCCATGATCGCGCACAACGTGTTGGTACAGACCCCGACGAAGTAGTCACCGGTCGGAGAGCGCCGGTACATCGAATAGAAGGTGGCCACCGCCGCCACCTCGGCCCCGGTGAGACCGAGCTGATCGGCGCAGAAGTCCACACCCGCCGGACTGATGTACCCGTCCTCGGCCTGCACCAGGTGCAGCAGGGGCAGCAACGCGGACCGCGCAGTGTTCTGCGGTCGCTCTCCTGGCCCCGCCCCGGGCTTCGGGTAGCGGCCGATGATCTCCGCGGCCTCTCCGTCCAGCCTGGCCCGCACCTCCGGCGGATAACTCTCCCGCGCACCCGGCCACACGAGTTGGTTGTTCTCCTCGGGCCGTGGTCCGAACTCGACGAACACCGGTGTGCTCTTGCTTGCTGCGGTCGCGGGCGCCGGACTCTGACTTCTCGGCAGGGAGCTCATCGGTCCACTCCGCCCATGACGGGATCGATGCTGGCGACCGCGGCGATCACGTCCGACACCATGCCGCCCTCACACATGGCGGCCACCGCCTGCAGGTTGGTGAACGAGGGGTCGCGGTAGTGCACCCGATACGGGCGGGTGCCGCCGTCGCTGACCATGTGCACGCCCAGTTCTCCTCGCGGCGATTCCACCGCCACATAGACCTGGCCTGGCGGCACCCGGAAACCCTCGGTCACCAACTTGAAATGGTGGATCAACCCCTCCATCGAGGTGTCCATGATCTTGCGCACGTGCTTGGTGGAGTTTCCCAATCCGTCACGATCCAACGCCAGATCCGCCGGCCAGGCGATCTTCCTGTCCTCGATCATGATGGGGCCGGGGCGTAACCGGTCGAGGCACTGCTCGACGATCTTGAGCGACTCCTTCATCTCGTCCACCCGAATCAGATACCGGCCGTAAGCATCACAACCGGTATGGGTACAGACGTCGAACTCATAATTCTCGTACCCACAGTAAGGTTCCGACTTCCGAAGGTCGTGCGGCAAGCCGGTGGCACGAAGCATCGGACCGGTGATCCCCAGCGCCATACAACCCGTGAGATCCAAATAGCCGATGCCCTCGGTGCGGGCCTTCCAGATCCGGTTCTCGTTGAGCAGGTTCTCCATGTCCCGAATCCGTGACGGCAGCACCGTCAGCAACTCACGAACCTTCTCGACAGCACCGGCCGGAAGATCCTGAGCCAGCCCACCCGGCCGGATGAAAGCATGATTCATCCGAAGACCGGTGATGGTCTCGAAAACATCGAGGATCAGCTCACGCTCACGGAAACCGAACAACATCGCGGTGACGGCACCCAATTCCATGCCACCCGTCGCCAACGCCACCAAATGCGACGAAATGCGGTTGAGTTCCATCAGCATCACCCGGACAACCGTGGCCCGCTCCGGGATCTCGTCGGTGACACCCAGCAACTTCTCCACGCCCAGGCAGTACGCCGCCTCATTGAAAAACGGAGACAAATAATCCATCCGCGTCACGAACGTGACACCCTGAGTCCAATTGCGGTACTCCAGGTTCTTCTCGATCCCCGTGTGCAAGTACCCGATTCCACAGCGCGCCTCGGTGACCGTCTCACCCTCGATCTCCAGGATGAGCCTCAAAACACCATGCGTAGAGGGATGCTGAGGTCCCATGTTGACGACGATCCGCTCCTCGCCCGTCCCCTGCGCGGTACCCTCCGCAGGCACCCTCGCCGCCGCGAGGATCTCGTCCCAATCCTGCCCGGCGACAGTGACCATCACCTCCGGTCGCTCCGTCCGCGCCCCACCCTCGCCCATCAGTTGTACCCCCTCCGCTCATCGGGCGGCGCTATCTCCGCACCCTTGAACTCCACAGGAATACCGCCCAGCGGATAGTCCTTCCGCTGCGGATGACCCGACCAGTCATCAGGCATCTCGATCCGAGTCAACGACGGATGACCATCGAACACAATGCCGAAAAAGTCGAACGCCTCCCGCTCATGCCAATCATTCGTCGGATACACCCCATACAACGACGGCACATGCGGATCCGCATCCGGCATCGCCACCTCCACACGAACCCGGCGATTATGCGTAATCGACATCAACGGATACACCGCATGCAGCTCCCGGCCCACCTCCTGCGGGTAATGCACCCCACTGACCCCCAAACACAACTCGAAACGCAACGACGGATCATCCCGCAACGCCCGCGCCACCTCCGGCAAACACTCCCGGCGAACATGGAACGTCAACTCGTCACGGAAAACGACAACCCGCTCGATCGCCTCCCCCACACCCCGCTCCGCCAACGCCGCCCCAAGGGCATCCGCCACCTCATCGAAATACCCACCAAACGGGCGAGGAGAACTGCCCGGCAACGCCACCGGACTCACCAACCGCCCATACCCCGACGTATCCCCACTGCCCCGCACACCGAACATCCCGCGGCGAACGCTGATTACTTCAGAAACACTGCTCGCTTCGCTCGCGGGTGCTCGGCCTGTATCGCGGACCCTTCCCTCGTCACTCACTCGCTACGCTCCCTCGCTGAGACATGGCTCGCTCCGCTCGCGGGTGCTCGGCCTGTATCGCGGACCCTTCCCTCGTCACTCACTCGCTTCGCTCCCTCGCTCCTCAGTCCAGGCTCCGCGGGCCGCGCACAACACCCCAGCCGAGGCTCCGCGGGCCGAGCACACCACAGCGGCGGTCATCGGAGTAGGCCCTTCATCTCGATCGTCGGAGTGACGGCCAGGGCGGCCTCCTCCGCCGCACGTACCGCCTCTTCACGGTTCACGCCCAGCGGCATTTCCTGGATCTTCTCGTGCAACTTCAAGATGGCGTGCAACAACATCTCCGGCCGCGGAGGGCAGCCCGGCAGATAAATGTCCACCGGCACCACGTGGTCGACTCCCTGGACGATGGCGTAGTTGTTGAACATGCCCCCCGAGGAGGCGCAGACACCCATTGCCAGCACCCACTTCGGCTCCGCCATTTGGTCGTAGATCTGGCGCAGCACCGGCGCCATCTTCTGGCTGACCCGACCGGCGACGATCATCAGGTCGGCCTGCCGCGGAGACGCCCGGAATGCTTCCATCCCGAATCGGGCAATATCGAACCGGCCGGCACTGGTGGCCATCATCTCGATCGCGCAGCACGCGAGGCCGAAAGTCGCGGGCCACAGGGAGCCCTTCCGTACGTAACCGGCCAGACCTTCCACCGTGCTCAGCAGAAAGCCGCTCGGCACCTTCTCCTCGATACCCATATCCGACTCTTCCTACTTCCGGTTTCGCTATTCATCCGCTTCGCGGCCCGTCAGATGCGAGCGCTGCGAGCGATCGAAAAGACACCTAATCCCAACTGAGACCGCCCCGCCGCCACTCGTACACGTAGGCCACCGCAGCGCTGAAAATGAAGAGAGCCATAGCAACGAGACCGAAGAAGCCGAGGGCATCGAAATGGATCGCCCACGGATAAAGGAACACGATCTCGATATCGAAAATGATGAACAACATGGCGGTCAGGTAGTACTTCACGGGAAAACGGCCGCCACCCACCGGTTGCGGGGTGGGGTCGATTCCGCATTCGTAGGCGTCGAGCTTGGCCCGGTTGTAGCGCTTCGGACCGACAACCGACGCCAAGATCACCGATACGACCGCGAATGCGACAGCAATTGCTCCGAGCACGAGAATCGGCACGTAGACGTTCATGCGCTGAGCACCTCCCTGCGAAGCCTGGCCGCGATACCCCATCTCCTCGAGCCGAGAATCCCTCAGCGCGTAGATATGTGAGTTGAGACACAGACTACCGGTTTCGGCGATCTTGTCTCGGTTTCAGCGCCCGCAGTTCCCCAGAGATTTACGCGGGTGTAATTCCCCAGGGCCGCATCGGTCACACGACAGCTCACACAGGGCAGGCAAGAGGGCAAAGACGCTGGTCAAGCGGATTTCACGCACTGATGGCACCCGCCCCCGAGAAGCGAGGTTCGGAGAGCCGACCCTAAGACGAGATACGCGTGCGGAGCAGCGCGACGACCGCCTCGCCGAGCCTGATCGGGTCGATCGGGTGAGGAACCGCAGCCTCGGCCCGCGACCAGTTGGCCAGCCACGCGTCGTCAGCTCGCCCGGTCAGCACGAGGACGGGCGGGCACGGGTCGATCTCGTCTTTCAACTGCTTGGCGATCCCCATTCCGCCGACCGGGGATGCCTCACCGTCCAGGATGGCCAAGTCGATTTTGCCCGCATCCAAGTGCTGGATCACCACCGGTCCGGTCGCCACTTCCACGTACTCGAGATCCGGCAGATCGGGATGCGGACGCTTACCCAGAGCCGACACGACCTGCCGACGTGTGTTCGGGTCGTCGCTGTAGACGAGGACGCGCAGCGAGGTGGGGCGGCTGGGACGGGCGGTCGCGTCGGTCACGGACCCGATGCTACCGGCCGGCTACGGCCGGATCGCGTTGCTTTCGCCGATGATCCGGCGCGGACGAGGTGGTGGAGCGCGCCACCCGGGCCGCCCAGCAGAGCACCCGCACCGGCGTCGAGCACCGCTACCGGCGCCGCGTCACATCCGTCAGGATGGATACACGATCTCGAACTACGACGATCGAACGGACGGTACGGCCATGAGGCGTTTCGCGTCGACATTGCTGGTGGTGCTTGCACTGTGCGCGGTGGCGGTTGCCCTGTTCTATTTCACGTCCCGGACGCCGCAGGACACCGCCGCGCGGCCGATGGAGGACAAAACGTTCATGATCGACGGTAGACCGATGACCTGCCGTGAACTCTTTCCGCCGGGCTGCGACTTCGACCTGCAGTATTCGTACAACCGGTGGGGAGAACGGCTCGACAATTTCGTCGATACCAGCGACCTCGGACCCTACGCGCGGGACATCGGGTTCGCGGCGTCGGCGAAGCTGAGCCTCCAAGCCTGCCGACTCTCGGAGACCTCGGGAAAGACGATCCTCGAGTTCGTCGAACTCGCTCGACGCGACCATCCGGAGGCCGGCAGCCCCCAGGTGTTCCCCTTCTGGAACCGCGCACGTCAGTTCCTCTGCCCCGGGGTGTGACTCGGCGCGCGGTGGCCAGTTCCTGCCCGGACGGACCCTGAGCGAGGACCCCTTCTGTTTACCCATGACGGCTGCGGGTACCACGACCTCCATGGCGACCAACACCGCGCGAGACGTTGAGCACCGTGCCTCCGAGACCGCCACCCCCGGGGGTGGTCCGACAGTCTCGGGACTCGAAGCACTCCGCATCGCGGCAGTACTCGGCTTCACCCCGATCGCCGCCGGTGTCATCGCGCGGCGTCCCTCGATGATGGCCGTCCTGGAGCGACTCGGCGCCGATGCGCCCACCGTGCCCTTCGTGCGCCGGCTGCGGGAGCGCTATGGGCCGGGACCGCTGCAACTACAGCTTCCGAAGCGGCGGCTGGCAGTAGTGTTGACCGGCGACGATGCCGGCCGAGTCCTCGACGGCACACCCGAACCGTTCAACCCCGCCAACCGGGAGAAGAAGGGTGCACTGTCGCCCTTCCAACCGCACGGCGTGCTGATCTCGGAGGGACACGTTCGACAGCAACGAAGGCGCATCAACGAGGAGGCTCTCGACACCTCGCACGCGATGCATCACCTGGCCGATCCGATGGTCGAGGTGATCCGGCACGAGGTTGCTGCCCTGCTGGCGTCCGCGCAGTCGAAGGGAACACTCGACAACGACGAGTTCACCCGCACCTGGTGGCGGGTGGTCCGCCAGATCGTCCTCGGAAAGTCGGCTCGCGACGACCACGCGGTCACCGATCAGCTGCACAAGCTTCGGGCCAACGGCAATTGGTCGTATTTCCTTCCACCGCCACGCAAGCTCCGTGACCGGTTCATCGAAAGCCTGTACTCCTACGTCGACAAGGCCGAGCCTGGATCAGTGGTCAGTTCCCTGGCCGCCCTACCGGCCGGAGGGGCCATCGACCCGGTCGGCCAGATACCGCACTGGCTCTTCGCTTTCGATGCGGCGGGCATCGCCGCCAGTCGCGCTCTGGCACTGCTGTCCACACACCCGGAGCAGCGTCGGCTCGCCCGCGAGGAGGTTGCCGCCTGGGATACGACAGTGCCCCAGCAGTACCCGTATCTTCGCGCGTGCGTGCTCGAGTCGGTGCGGTTGTGGCCGACGACGCCGACCATTCTGCGGGACTCCACCCGCGACACCACGTGGGGTTCCGGCGACGGCGAGTTCACCATTCCTGCTGGAACCGCCTTCATGATCCTCGCCCCCGCCTTCCATCGTGATGACCGAACGTTCTCGTTCGCCAACGGCTTCGCGCCGGAGGTCTGGCTCGACGGGACTGCGCAGTCCCGCCCCGAGCTGGTGCCTTTCAGCGCCGGCCCCGCCGAATGCCCGGGCCGCAACCTCGTGTTGTTCGTGACGAGCACCGTGCTGGCGTTGATGCTGGAGGCCGCCGAGTTCGAGCTCACCTCCACCCCCGCACTGACGCCGGGTCAGCCACTGCCCCCGACCCTGAACAACTTCGGACTCCGCTTCCGCGTCACCTCGACGTAAGGGGTCGACGCTTCTTTCCGCGGAGTCACTGCGTTCTGCCGCCGTCTCGTTCTGATCTCCTGGGCGGCCTCCGTCCGAACCAGCCCGACGCCTCCTTCCGCTGGGCGGCGTCCTGATTGCAATCCGCTGCAACCTTTATTGCGTGCGTCATATCGCCCTACATTCATGACCCGGGTTACACGAGGTCGCGGGCGACAACGAAGTTGCAGCGTCGTCGTAATCGGAGGCGGGCCCAGCAACGCGGCCCCAACGCAGAAACAGAGGAGAGCAATGGCGCTGACCAAAAGTGCACTATTGAGCGCGTATCGGAAGATGGCCGAGATCCGGGCGTTCGAAGACCGTTTGCACGAAGAGAACGCCACGGGCGACATCCCGGGGTTCATCCACCTGTACTCGGGGCAGGAAGCCATTGCCGTCGGTGTATGCGAGAACCTCGAGGACACCGATTACATCGGGTCGACCCACCGCGGGCACGGTCACTGCATCGCCAAGGGCTGTGACCTCCACGGCATGATGGCAGAGATTTTCGGTAAGGACGACGGGCTCTGCCACGGCAAGGGCGGGTCGATGCACATCGCCGACCTGTCGGTGGGCATGCTCGGAGCGAACGCCATCGTCGGCGGTGCCCCGTCTCTCGCGATCGGAGCCGCGCTGAGCGCCAAGACCCTCGGCAATGGTGGCGTCGCAGCATCGTTCACCGGAGACGGCGGGTCCAATCAGGGCACCGTGTTCGAGGCCATGAACATGGCCGTGGTTCTCGACCTCCCGATTGTGTTCGTGATCGAGAACAACGGATTCGGCGAGGCCACCGGACGCGACTACGCCGTGGGCGCCCCGAGCATCGCGGACCGGGCGTCGTCGTTCGGCATGCCGGCGGCCACGGTCGACGGCACCGACTTCTTCGCCGTGTACGAGGCGACGCGGGAGGCCGTCGAGCGAGCTCGCAGCGGTCGGGGCCCATCCACGATCGAGGCCGTCGCGCACCGCTGGCACGGTCACTTCGAGGGCGATGCGCAGCTCTACCGCACGGCGGACCAGGTGGCCGAGATCCGGCAGACCAAGGACCCGCTGCTCAATTTCCGCAACCACGACGACAGCAAGAAGGTCTCCGGAAAGGAACTCGACGCGATCGAGACCGATGCCCGAGCGCGGGTCGACGACGCCGTCGCGAAAGCGCGCGCCGCGAGCTACCCCCCGGTGGAAAACCTTCTGACCGACGTCTACGTGTCGTACTGAGAGTGAGAACAGAGATGACCACGTCGAAAACGACGTATCGCGAAGCAATCAAGGCCGCACTCGCCCAGGAGATGGAGCGCGACGCGACTGTAGTGCAGATCGGTGAGGATCTGCGCGGTGGCCAGGCGGGCACCAACCCGGAACTCGAATCCGGGAAAGTCGAAGCGTTCGGTGGTGTGCTCGGTGTGACGAAAGGGTTGTGGACGGAATTCGGTTCCGAGCGTGTCATCGACACCCCGATCACCGAGTCCGCGATCATCGGTATGGCCGCGGGTGCCGCGCTCACCGGACTTCGCCCGGTCGCGGAATTGATGTTCATGGACTTCTTCGGAGTCTGCTACGACGCCCTCTACAACCAGGCCGCCAAATTCCGGTACATGTTCGGCGGCAAGGCACGCACCCCAATGGTGGTGCGCGGCATGATCGGTGCCGGATTCTCCGCAGCCGCCCAGCACTCGCAGTCCCCGTACAACGTGTTCGCCGCCGTCCCCGGCCTGAAGGTCGTCGCACCGTCCAACGCGTACGACGCGAAAGGTCTTCTCATCCAGTCGATCCGCGACGACGACCCCGTCGTGTTCTGCGAACACAAGACCCTGTACGACCTCAAGAGTGAGGTGCCCGACGCCCCGTACACGATCCCGTTCGGCGTCGCCAACTACACCCGTGAAGGCACGGACGTCACGGTCGTCGCGCTCTCGGCCATGGTCAATGCCGCCAATGCCGCCGCCGACAAACTCGCCACCGAAGGCATCTCCGTCGAGGTCGTCGACCCCCGCACCGTCTCACCGCTGGACGAGGAGGGCATCCTCGAATCGGTCGCTTCAACCGGCCGGGTGGTCATCGTCGACGAATCCGCGGCGCGATGCGGATTCGGGCACGACGTCGCCGCCCTGATCGCCACGCAGGCGTTCGGCTCGTTGAAGGCCCCCATCGAGTTGGTCACCCCGCCGCACACGCCGGTGCCGTTCTCTCCGGTGCTCGAGCAGGCGTGGCTGCCGAACGCCGCCCGTATCGAGGCAGCCATCCGCAAGGTCGTGAGTGCCTGACATGAGTGACATCAAACTGATCGAAGTTCCCAAATGGGGCCTGTCCATGGACGAGGGCACCGTGACGGAGTGGCTGATCGAGGAGGGAACCTCCTTCGCGAAGGGCGACCTGCTCTGCGAGATCGAGACCAGCAAGATCACCAACGAATTGGAGGCGCCGTTCGACGGCGTGCTGAGGCGGGTGGTCGCCAAGCCGGGTGAGACGTTGCCGGTCGGTGCGGTGCTGGCGGTATCGGCAGAGGCCGCCGTGTCCGATGCGGAGATCGAGAAAGTCCTGACCAGTATCGGGGCAGATCAGGTACCGGTGCCCACCGAGTCCGAGCGGTCCCCGGGCGGGCAGCCCACACCTGCCGAGCCGGATGTCAAGCGCACCCCGTCCGCACCCGCGGCACAGGAATCTGCGCCGGCTGCCGGCACGAACACCGGAGCAACTGCAGGCGGGACGACGACCGTTCCGCAGTCGCTGCGGGGTCGGACCGAGGATGACGTGTTCGCCACCCCGCACGCGCACAGGTTGGCAGACGAGCTGACGATAAACCTGGGACTCGTCGCAGGTAGTGGTCGAGAAGGCCGGATCTCCGTCCAGGACGTTCAGGACGCGATCCGTGCGGCGGGCGGCACCGTCGCGCAAGCACCCACTCCGGCGCGTTCGGGTGTGCCCGGCCGCTCCACCCAGGACGACAGCACGATCGACGCCACACCGGTGGCTCGGCGCCTGGCGAGAACCCTCGGCATCAATCTGCATGATTGCCGGGCAACCGGATCCCGCGGCCGGGTCTGTGAAGCGGACATCCGGGAAGCCGAGCGGAAGTTCCGGTTGCTGCCGGACCCGGTAATCACACCCCTCGCCGGCGAGGACACCGCGCAGGTTGCACCCGGATACGAGACGATTCCGTTCACCGCGATGCGCAAGGCGATCGGTCGGCGACTGCAGGAGTCGAAGCGCAACGCCCCGCACTTCCGGCTCACCGCCGACCTGCAGATCGACAACCTCCTTGCACTGCGCACACAGATCAACGCGACCGTTCCCGCGGTCAAGTTGTCGGTCAACGACTTCGTCGTCAAAGCGTGCGCGGCGGCGCTGCGCAAGGTGCCCGATGTCAACGTGCAGTTCGACGAAGCGGCGCAGTCGGTGCTGCGGTACGCGAGCGCGGATATCTCGGTGGCCGTCGCCCTCCCGTCGGGCCTGATCACGCCGATCGTCCGGGGCGCAGAGAGTAAGACTCTCGCGGAAATCTCCGGAGAAGTGCACTCTTTGGTGACGAAGGCCAAGGCCGGGAAGCTGAGCCCCGACGAGTTCCAGGGCGGAACGTTCACCGTCTCCAACCTCGGGATGTTCGGTGTGCGTGAATTCGACGCGATCATCAACCCTCCGCAGGGCGCCATTCTCGCGGTCGGTGCCGGACACCAGCGCCCGGTCGTCGTCGACGGTCAGATAGTGACCCGCACAATGCTCACCGTCACCCTGTCCTGCGACCACCGGGTGATCGACGGCGCTCTCGGCGCTACGTTCCTGCAGGAGCTGCAGCGCTTTGTCGAGTCGCCGGCATTGATGCTGGTCTAGGGAGCAACGATGACTGACAAATACGACGTCCTGGTAATCGGTAGCGGTCCCGGCGGCTACGTCGCCGCCATCCGCGCCGCTCAACACGGACTCCGCACCGCGGTGATCGAACGGGACCGGCTCGGCGGCATCTGCCTCAACTGGGGGTGCATTCCCACCAAGGCCCTGCTTCACGGCGCCGACGTCGCACACGCCCTGGCGAACCTGCGTCCGCTCGGATTCACCGCTAGCGGAATCGAATTCGATATCACGCAGCTCGTCGAGTTCAGCCGTGGGGTGTCGGGCCGGTTGTCCGATGGCATCGGCTACCTGATGAAGAAGAACGGCGTCGACGTGATCACCGGCACCGCCAAGCTAATCGACAAGGGCGTCGTCGGCGTCAGGTCCGGGAAGGACGAGTCGGTGCCGGCCACCGAGTACCGGGCCGATCACATCATTCTGGCGACCGGTGCGCGTCCGCGGTCGATTCCCGGAGTGACCCCCGACGGCGAACGGGTCTGGACCTACTTCGATGCCCTCGTCCCGACGGAACTCCCGAAGTCGTTGCTGGTCATCGGATCCGGTGCCATCGGTGTCGAGTTCGCGAGCCTCTACCGGGACCTCGGCAGCGAGGTGACCATTGTCGAAGTGGCACCGCAGATCATGCCCGTCGAGGACGCCGCCGTCGCCGCACACGTGCGACGGCAGTTCGAGAAGCGAGGTATCACGATTCGCACCGGCGCCTCGGTGTCCGACCTGACGGTCGGGACGGATTCGGTCGCAGTAACTGTGACGTCGACAGACGGCACGGTGGAAGAAGTTACCGTCGACCGGGTTCTCGTCGCCGCCGGAATCCAGGGGAACGTCGAAGACCTCGGGCTCGAGGACATCGGAGTCGAGGTGGACCGGAGCTTCGTCACCACCGACCAGTGGTGCCGCACCACCGCTTTCGGGGTCTACGCGATCGGTGATGTCGCGGGCGGTCCGTGTCTCGCGCACAAGGCCAGCCACGAAGGTGTGCTGTGTGTCGACAAGCTGGCGGGTGCCGAGCACGTGATCCCGTTGGACAAGGACTACGTGCCGGGCTGCACGTACGCGCGGCCGCAGGTGGCCAGCCTCGGGCTCACCGAGGACCAGGCGCGCGGCACCGGTCGTCGTTTGCAAATCGGGCAGTTCGATCTGCAGGCGTCCGGTAAGGCGCTCGCAATCGGCGAGGCCGACGGGTTCGTCAAGACGATCTTCGACGCCGACAGCGGCGAGCTCATCGGCGCGCACATGGTCGGTCCTGATGTCACCGAACAGATCCAGGGCTTCGGCATCGCCCGATCGCTGGAGGCCACCGGTGACGACCTTGCGGAAGTGATCTTCGCGCACCCGACGCTGTCCGAGGCCATGCACGAATCGGTACTGGCTGCGCTGGGTCGCCCGATCAACATGTAGCAACCCCCGCCGAACCGCGGTTGCCCGCGGTTCGGCGGGAACCACCACCCAGGAATCGACACGTGACTGCCACACCACGAACATCGACCGACGCCGCTCAGGCCCCGCCCGGCCGCAAACTCCTGCGACTGGAGATCCGAAATGCGGAGACCCCGATCGAACGCAAGCCGAGCTGGATCAAGACGAGAGCGAAGATGGGCCCGGAATACTCCGAGCTCAAAAGCCTCGTCAAGCGCGAGGGCCTGCACACCGTCTGCGAAGAAGCCGGTTGCCCCAACATCTACGAATGCTGGGAAGACCGCGAGGCCACCTTCCTCATCGGCGGGCAGCAGTGCACCCGGCGCTGCGACTTCTGCCAGATCGACACCGGCAAACCCGACGACCTCGACCGTGACGAACCCCGCCGCGTCGCCGAGTCCGTCCAGGCCATGGGCCTGCGCTACTCGACCATCACCGGTGTCGCACGCGACGACCTCCCCGACGGCGGCGCCTGGCTCTACGCCGAAACGGTGCGGCTGATCCACCAGCTCAACCCCGGCACCGGCGTCGAACTGCTGATCCCGGATTTCAATGCAAAACCCGAGCAACTCGCCGAGGTGTTCTCCACCCGCCCCGAGGTCCTCGCCCACAACGTCGAGACCGTGCCCCGCATCTTCAAGCGCATCCGCCCGGCGTTCCGCTACCAGCGCAGCCTCGACGTGATCACCGCCGCCCGCGAGGACGGACTCGTCACCAAGTCCAACCTGATTCTGGGAATGGGTGAAACCCCCGACGAGGTCACTCAGGCGTTGCACGACCTGCACGACGCCGGCTGCGACATCATCACCATCACCCAGTACCTGCGTCCCTCGCCGCGGCATCACCCCGTCGAGCGGTGGGTCAAGCCCGAGGAATTCGTGGCGCACTCCACCACCGCCGAAGAGATCGGCTTCGCCGGCGTGATGGCCGGACCACTGGTCCGCTCCTCCTACCGGGCCGGCCGACTCTACGCGCAGGCGATGGCCCACCACCGCCGCGAAATTGCGGACCGACTCCTTCATCTCGCAGCCAACCACACCACCCGTCAGGAGCCTCACCCATGAGTAACCGTTCCATCATCGAAGACTCGCGGATCCTCGAGTTCGCCCGCCGCTGGCTGCCTTACGGGGGTGGGAACACCGGTGATCTCCTCGTCGAATTCGGTATGACACCCGCCGGCTACATCGCCAGGCTCGGAGAAATTCTCGACGGTCCCGCCGGCTGGCACCTCGACCCCCAACTTCGCGCGGACCTACGCAGCTTCGTCGACACACGTATCCAGGCCGTGCGCACCACAGCTCAGCCGAACATCCGAACCTGAACATTATCTGCGAACCGATACGGCTGAGCAATCAATATCGGGCCCAGGCTTTTTCGGAGACGAGAGATCTCGGCGCGGACGGCGACGACGTGGTCACGGTCGCCGAACAGCGCCTCGCTCATCGCGGCGGCGTCAGTACCGCCGGGCCCTGCGTCCGCGAGGACACGCAGAATCTGAGCGTGTCTCGGTGACAAGGCCCGGGTCCAGTTCACATCTCCGCGCACCGTCGCGCGGGGTGACGCACCGAGGTCGAGCTCGAGGTCGATGTCTGCCCGATCCTCTCGGCGACGTACCAACCACCCCGCCCCGAGCGGCTCCGGCACGCACCATCCCAGACCCGGCACGAGTAGGGGCTTTTCGGCGCACGGAGGCGCCAACCGTTCAGGTACAGCGATTCCGCCGGCTTCCACAACCCAGCCGTGCCGGTCCACGACGAGTGCGGGTCCACCGGCGGCGGCGAGCACCGGCGCCGCTTGCGCACGGAGCTTGTCGAGTTGGACTGTGTGCTCCCGCCACAACGTCGACTCGGCCAAGCGCACCGCAGTCCGCACGAGCGCCATGGTGGCCGGATGGACCGACATCGCCGACCCGCTGATATCGACCACGCCGAGCACCTCGCCCGTCCGCGGATCGCGGACCGGCGACCCGGTACACGACCAACCGGAGTGCGACCGCGCATAGTGCTCGGCCGAAAATAGTTGCACCGGAGCCCCTTCAACCAGTGCGGTGCCGACGGAATTGGTACCGACCAAGTCCTCGGACCAGCGTGCACCCTCCATGAAGCCGAGCGCATCAGCGGCCTTGCGCACGACGCGGGAACCGTCTCGCCACAGCACCACCCCATCGGTGTCTGCGATCACCACGATGAACTTCGCATCGTCGGCCACCTCGGTCAACGTGCTGCGGAGCTCCGGAAGAACCGAACGGAGGGCAGTTCGGGTACGGCGAGATTCGAGTTCGGAGCAGTCCGCGAATACGACATCTTCACACCGGGCGGGGCTGACACCCTCGGCCTGAAGTCGCGACCACGACCGGGCGACGACCTCACGCGGAGGCATGGGCGGCTTCTGCCCGGACAGTACCGCGTCGTGCACCTCGCTCAACACTTGTGCGTGCCGGGAGAGATTCACACCCGAACCGACAGCCAGGAGCCGTTCAGGCGTCGAACTGGTTGCACTCACGACACCGAGCTTACCGTCGTGTTGTGAGCCGGGACACGGGCGGTCGGAGCTCACGTCAATGTCACGATTCGGGGAGGCCATTCCTTGAAAGCGGCGTCGCACCCGCCGATTCCGGTTCGGTGAGGATCGCCTCGTCGGCGCTCACCCTGCCTCCCCGGCGATACGTTCGAGCAGCGGGCGGGTTCGGTAGGGAATGGCGTCGCGCATCGCGACCGACACCGTCGTACGTTCGATTCCAGGGACAGCCAGAATGAGGCCGGCTACCCGGTACAGATCGTCGGCATCGACGGCGACTACGCCGATGTGGAGGTCCGCAGCCCCGGAGATGCCGACGACCTCGATGACCTCGGCTATGTCTCTGAGGTGGTCGATGACCTCCTCGAGACGATGCTGATCGACCACCGCAGTGACAAAGGCCTGCAAGGGATAGCCGAGATCCCGGGGCGCCACGCACCGGTCGACCGGCGCCAATACTTTCTGCTCGTCCCACCGAGACATCCGCGCCTGCACAGTATTACGCGCCATGCCCAACAGAGACGCCAACTGCACGCCGGTCGCGCGAGGGACGTCGCAGAGCGCAAGGAGCAGGCGGGCGTCGGTCCGATCGAGTCTCGTCATGTAGCGGAGTATGCCACCAGGCGACTCAACCATGCTGCGCATACTGCTTGATTTTTGTCAGCAATCTTGCGCAAACAGCTCATCGCACCACGGTGGTGCACCGACACAACGGCACTGAATCCCACCGTTGCCGCCACGGCTCGGGCCGTGATGGCACCGACCACAGCGACGCGACCTGTTTCTGCCGACGCTGATCGGCGACCATTGGTGGTGCCGCGGTCGGGCAGAGGTGAGCAAACCTCGGCCACTCAGCCGGTCGCCGGGCCCGGCCGCGCGAATGCGCGTCTCTTACGGTGTCCGAGGACCTCGCGCGGGACTCGACTGCGAGCGCGGGTGCGACGAACAGCGGGATCACCGTCCCGGATGGGTACAGATGCCACGACAGCGTCTTCGCCACCGCTGATGCTCCGTGCCGGTTCTCCGTCCGGGTCTTGCCTGGTCCCGGTGTCCCGATCGTGGTGGATCGCAACGGGCCATGTCAGTTCCGGGCCTCCCGTAGCCAAGAAATCAACACTGAATTACACTGTTAGTGAGCGTTAGGGGATTATTTGTGGCTGTCGCAGACGATCGTCAGGCCCGCGTTGCCGCAGAGCAGTACGCCGCTGGCGCGCTGTCGTTCGAGGACGCCTTGACCCGCACCATCGGACACCCGATCGACAGAGCAACGGTCGCCACGGCTCTTGGCTACCTCGCGTCCCTGGGTGCCCTGCAACCGCAAGGCGCGCTCTCGCGTCACGACGCCGACCTACTCGACGAAGCCGGCTTCACCGACGACGGCGAACGAGCCAGCTTCTCCGTCGCACTGGGACGGGCACAGACCATGAGCGACCTCCGTCGCACCGCGCTCACCGCCGCCGAGGTCGCCGACCTGCTGAAGGTGAAGGCGCCCCGGGTCCGCCAACTCACCTCGATCGAACACAAACTCTGGGCCCTCGACGACGTCGATCGACGAGGACGCCTATACCCGAAGGTGCAATTTACCGACACCGGGATGGTGCCGTACCTAGACCAGATCCTGCCCCAACTCCCCGCCGATCTGCACCCCCTCACCGTCAACGCGGTGCTGACCCTGCCCCGCGTTGACCTCACCGTCGACGGTCACCCCGCATCGGTCGTCGAGTTCCTCACCTCCGCCGCGGCAGAGCACGACCTGCCTAACGTCCTCGAGGTCGTCGAACGCGCGACGAGCCTCGGCTAGTGGCCACGACCACCCCACCCTCGATCGCGGACATACGCGATCAGGGGATACGCGACGACGAACTGGTCACCATCGCGGCCACCACCCGCCGTCTCTGGCGTCTCCACCCCACCCACGGCGCGCACGTGTTGCCGTGGCACGGTTTCCGCACACACGGGCCACTGCTGCGCTTCGACCATCACCCACGGCCGCGAGCCGACCACCCCAAGTACGGAATCTGGTACGGAGCCAGTAGCCCGCGCGGCGCCCTCGCCGAGGTCTTCCAGGAAACCCGAGTGATCGACCGATTCCATGGCACCCCGTATCTCTCAGCACTGACCCTCGACCGCCCACTCACCCTGCTCGATCTCGGAGGGTTCTCCGGCGGCACCTGGCCGACCCGGCTCGGATGCAATCACTCTCTCGACTCCGGCCCGCACTCCCAATCCCAGGCGTGGGCCAGGACGATCCACCGCGCCTACCCGAACCTCGACGGGATCGCGTACCGCGGCAGATTCGCCGGTGATCTGTGCGTGGCGCTGTTCGAGCGCGCCGCGGACGCCTTCCCCACCAACCCAGCGCTCTCACTGCCACTGTCCCACGTTGGACTCGCACGCCGTATCGACAGCGCGGCAGTGGAATTGGGATACCAAGTGGTCTGACGGTCGCGCACGGGGATCTCCAGCTACAGCTTGGCCCACTGTTCGGCGTCCGGGCTGGTGCCCAGGCGCACCATCGCAGACTTGTCGATGAGCCACGTGGAGCCACTCATGACCAGGCGCCGCGCATGACCTCGTCGTCGTTCAGGTCGGGGAAGTCCTGCGAGAACCGCATCAGGTCGGCGGTCGACACCGAGGTGGCGGTGCGACGCGCCTCCTGCTGCAGCTGACGGCGCAGGAATTCAGTTCGCGAGATCCCGAGACGGGCAGCGTGCTGGTCGAGCAGCGCCAGATCCTCGGCGGGAAAGTTGCGGATCAAAACGTCGGGCATGACAGCCTCCTCGATACCACGCGATATCTTCGCGGTCCTCGACGAGTGCGCAACCGCCAGCAATCAACCCCAGCTCCGCCAACGCCAGCGTGACACCGCGCACGAACAGTGACGATGCAACTCCTCGTCCGCGGGGATTGCACGATGCTCCAGCCCCCGTTGGACGCTTACAACGCGGCGGTCGACGTCACCCGTTCGGGTAGAACAGTGCACCGGGTGCCCGGCGCGAGCTGGGCTTGGTGAGGATGCGCTGGAGTACCGTGCGGCCGCCGATTGCGCTAGCCAACAGGCCCAGTAGCAGTGCCACGTTGGTCATACCGCCATCCTCTCCGGTGCGGTGTGATCACCCCGGAGTGGTCGGGGCTCGGAGCGTTCACCGGCGAACATCGCCTCGATACGCATCTTGATTTCCTCGGTACTGATCGACCCCGCCCGGCGGGATGAGCGTGCATGGGTCGTTGATCCTGAAACGGGAAGGCTCACGAATGTAGGTGTCCTGTCGATGCGATGTTGATGGTGGAAGAAATGTCAGATCATTACCGATGCGGCGGCGACGCAGGCAAGCGTCGCGACTGCTGCGACACCAGCCAGAAGCGCGGACCCGGTCACTACCACGGCGGGTGCCGCTGCTGCTGCCGCTGCCCCGAGCGCTATCGAAGCGCCCGAGCGCACCAGTGAGGTCGTCGACTCGTCAGGAAGCGGGGTGTTGTGGGTGGTGTGCACGCCGGGGTCCTTTCCGGATCGGGTCGACTGCAATGACGTGGAAGTAGACGTTTTCCGCGGTCACGGTTAAGTGTGCGCTGGATCACATTCGGTCATGGCGTTAGTTGTACATCATCAAAAAGACGAATGCCACTTGTGATCGCGCCCAACAGAGCCGAGCGCCCTCGACCGGCACAACTGGACATCGGTCAAGTTGCGTGGCCGGGCGTGACGATGCCGTGGTCAAATGCGTAGACGATGGCAGCGGCGCGGTCACGAAGATCGAGTTTGACGAAGATGTGCCCGATGTGGCTCTTCACGGTTACTCCCGAGATGCCCAGCGCGCGGCCGATCTCACTGTTGCTGTATCCCCGGCCGATGAGCGCGAGCACATCGAGTTCCCGCGCCGTCAGCTCGTCGACGCTGCGACCCGCGCCGTTGGGCGGCTGGGCGGCGGTGCGATAGGTGGTCAGCACCCGGCCGGTCACCGCCGGATCGAGGCAGGATCCTCCCTCCGCGACCGTTCGTACGGCACGAATCAATTCCTCGGCGGGTGAATCTTTGAGAAGGAAACCGGCGGCGCCTGCGCGCAGTGAGCCGGACAGCAGTTCGTCGTCGTCGAAGGTGGTGAGAACCAATACCGGCGGGGGTCGATCACCGGCCTGGAGCTCACGGGTGGCCGTAATCCCGTCTACGCCCTTCATGCGTAGGTCCATCAACACGACGTCGGGTGCGTGGCGAGCCACGGCGTCGGGCACTTCCGAGCCGTCGGCGCATTCGGCAACGATGACGAAACCATCCTTGCGTCGCAGGATCCGCCGGAGCCCCGAGCGCACCAATTCTTGGTCGTCGACGAGCAACACCTTGATCTCGGGGGCGGTCACGACTGCTCCGGGGTACGACGCCGGAGCGACAGCGGGCAGGAGTCGGTGGGGAGGGGAATCTCGGCGCGCACCGACCACCCCTGATCATCCGGGCCGGCCTGCAACGTGCCACCGAGGAGTTCGGCGCGCTCGCGCATTCCACGCACCCCCGAACCACTCGAGTCCATGGGTAACGCTGCGGGAGCAGCGGTCGGATTGCGCACCACCAGCGTGATCGACTCCGGCGCGATCGAAAGTGTCACCTCGGCGCCGGCGCCCGGCGCATGTTTGATGATGTTGGCCAGGGACTCCTGCGATATCCGATAGAGACCGAGACCGGTCGCGCTGCTCACCGCGCCCGGGTCCCCTCGCATCTCGAGAGAAACCTCGAGTCCTGCGCGGCGGAAGTCGTCGATCAGATTCGGGATGTCACCGATGGCGGGTTCGGGCCGGGTTCCGGCCGGTTTCACCTCGAGCAGCCCGACCGTGCGCCGGATGTCTGCCATTGCCTGACGGCCCAGCCGCTCGGCGTCGGCGAGGGCCTCCACCGCGTCGTCGACGTCGCGATCCTCTTCGAGGGCGCGGCGGGCCCCGGTGAGATGGAGCATGGTGATACTCAACGAGTGGGCCACCACGTCGTGGATTTCCCGGGCGATGCGTTGGCGTTCGCGAGTGGCGGCCTGCTCGGTCTGGATGACATGGGATGCGCGCTCCTGGTGAAG
This sequence comes from Rhodococcus sp. MSC1_016, assembly GCF_023667485.2. Classification (NCBI taxonomy): domain Bacteria; kingdom Bacillati; phylum Actinomycetota; class Actinomycetes; order Mycobacteriales; family Nocardiaceae; genus Rhodococcus; species Rhodococcus sp. MSC1_016. Next base: position 5,965,297 of record NZ_JAMOZI020000001.1, on the reverse strand, counting down.
GAGGCGGAGCTGGGTCTGCAGCAGGTGTCCGATGATCCACCCCACCGCGACACCGGCGATGTACCAGGGCACGTCACCCAGCCGGTCGGCGAAGGCGAATCCGGACAGCACCGCGACGGCACCCGCCGCGGTGGCAAGGCTGACGGCGAGCTTCGCCGTCGCCGCGACTTCGCCGACCATGAACACGAGAATGAACGGGGCTACGTCGAACTGACCGATCACCTGTTGCACCAACAGCAGAGCCGTCGCTGCGGTGACCACGACCGCCAGGAGAGGCCGCGGAATCATGGATCCAGGTCTCACCAGATCTCCTGCCAAGGATGTTCCCGCGGCCACCAGCGCGACCGGCAACGCCCATCCGGGGGGCACAAACGCATCTCGCTGCGCGACGGCGACACCGGCCACGGCAACGATGGCGACATGCCCGAAGATCGGGACACCGGGCGGGTAGTCGTACTCACTCATCGTCATGCGGCGGCGGAAGTACTCCATGACCTGCACCTCACCAGCGTAGCCGGGTGAGGTTCCCCGGAACATCGTTCCGAGAGCGGAGCCGTTTCTCCGCCCGTAGTAGGAGAAGTAATCGCGACCCTGGCACGGCGAAATCGCCTCCACATCCCCGTAGCGTTTCCCGCATCACAAGATTCGACGGAGGTGGCGAAATGTCCTGGAGGAATTTCCACGAACGGCGGGCGGTGCTGGAGGATGTGCTGTCGGTAGCACAGTTCGACGTGCACGCAGCCCTGGAGGCCAGCGAAAGTCCAGACGCGCTACGGCTTTTCGGGTGCGCGGACAACCTCCTCCTTGCATTGCAGCATCGATGGAGCAATCACCTCGCCGCGAAACTCGACCAGGCTCTCGAGGACGGCACTCCGCTGGAGGACGAGTGGTTCCACTTGGCCGCCGAACAACCGGCGCTTCGCGCGCTCCTCGACGCGGGTGCCGCCGTGTCCCCGTCACTGCGTTTCGCTCAACGAGGCGAACAGCGGATGATCGACGCCCACTCGACGGGCCGTCTCGCCGGTCCGGCCACAACTCGACACCGGGTGCCTGCGCCCTGCTAGCCATCACTTGGATTTCATCGGTCGTCGCAACACCCGACAGTTCTGGGTGGGGATGGAATTCGAGATACGGAAGCAACAGGGTCCCTCGCGTGGCGAGACCCTGCCTCAGGAACGGCGCACATCCGCCCTACACATGGAGTCGGCCCGGTACCTCGGCACTACCGCACGTATCCGTATCGCCGACCGGCTTCGGGAAGGGTGATCGGTAAGGACGGACGATCCCAGATGGGGACCCTGGTCGAGCGGGCCAGCCGCTTCGTGATGCTCCTGCACCTCCCCGGCGGGCGGTCTCCGGATGTCGCCCGGGAGGCGCTCAACGCCATGATGCAGGGGCTCCCGCGGCAGCTTGCCGATCAATGACCTGGGATCAGGGCCCGCCACCACGAATTCACCGCCGCCACTGGCATATCCGCGTACTTTTGTGAGCCGCACTCGCACTGGCAGCGAGGAACCACCGAGAACACTATGGGCTTCTGCGGCAGAACTTTCCCAAGGCCACGGATGGATCCGTCCGGACCCGTGCCCACCTCGACGAGATGGCCGCCGAGCTTAACGATCGGCCCCGGAGCATCCTTGGATGGGGCACCCCGGCGGAACGACTCGCCACTGTGGGCGGACCAGGCCACGGCATCGTCCGACGGCTTACTGAACGGACTTCGCGGGCGATCGGGTAGCGACGGGAACACCACTTGTCGGTAGTCGGAACCGGACGTTCGACGACGTTCGGTGCGGAGTATGCGCCGCGGCGAACGCGCGTCCAGGAGGTTCTCTGACGGCGTCCCGTTCAGCGCCCCGGGATGACGATTCGTCACCGGACGCGGCTACCGGATCGGCGCTGGTCAGCGAGTTCCGGTCAACGGTCGGCTTTCGGGACATGCCGGTGCGGGTTCGGCTATCGGTCTCAGTCATCGAGGCCGTTAGGCCCCACGACCTCATCGGACCACTCGAACAACGAATCCGGAAGCCACTCGATAACCTGAACTGCCCGGAGTTCTCCGGACAGGCGCCCATTGACCGATCCAATACGAAGAACCAGCCCGGTCTTGTCGTCTATGACGAACTCCAATCGATCACCCGGTGCGTTTCGTGCTCCCAGTGTCAGCTGGTCGGCGACGAACGACCACCCACTGCGTCCGTCAACCTCTGCAGCGATTGCGGAAGCCGACGGGGCAAGAACGCCGGACCTCGACAGAAGTGAGTTGGGGCCGAAGAACCACAGCGGATTGACGGGCTGCAGCACCGTGAATTGCCTCGCTGTGGGCTCCTGCCTTTGCATCGTGCCCTTTTTCAGCGCGAACGCAAGGTCACCGGTGCGGACGTACACAGGTTGCTCCGACACTTCAACGCGCCAACGATCCTGCGGACCATGCCAAACGGCGAAAGCGCCAGTCTGTTCGTCGTCCTCGCGAACACGGAACGAGTAGTCAATCGAGCATGATACGAACAGGTCGTGACTCGCCTCATGACGGTTCGCCAAATCGGCCCATGTTAGAACACCGTCGCTCACGTTCAACCACGTTACGGTCGACGGCCCGCGACGCGAGACCTAATCCGGTCAGCGATGGTCGAGGGAGTGCCAATGACTTCCTCTGCCCTTGCTTCCTGTTACCCGTTCCAGCGCACCGGCCCGCTTACTCTCGCGGTGGCATCTTCTGAGATGTCGATCTCTGATTCCGGTTCTTCTTGCTGTGACTCAGGAGTCCACAGTCCATCCGAAGCTCTGCGTTGGAAAAGTTGCTTTGTCCCCGCCTCGTTGGCAGGCCACATCACAATCCAGAACTTCTCAGTCGGTACCTCCACGACAAGGTCCCAAGCAACTGCACGGCCGCTCACGTGTCCTCGGATACCGAGTTTCCCTGACGGGGGTACCTCGATCTGCTCGAACTCGTCTTGCACCTTCCCCGCATTGGTGATGATTCGAAGTGGCGTCGTGACAGCGAGGACCGCCTCGTCAACGTTGTCCCACTCTGATGAATCGCTCCACTGTGGCGGTGCCTGCACAAGGTCGATCCCAACCGTCACTGGTCCGCACGCAATCCCGGTATGAAAAGTCGCAAACCCAGCCCCGGTGTCGAACACGCTACCGATTTCCCGTACCGCGGTGGTATCGGTCTCTGGAGACGAAAGGGTGAACTGGTGATAGTCAGCTTCAACGTTGAACCACTGTGTCATGTGTCCAGTCAAACATCACTGCTGGAAGCACTGATGACGATTCCGGGACCGGTCAGCGATCGCCTGGCGCGACGTTCCGCAGGTGTTCGGTCCCTGGCAGACGATCTGGACCTGGCATCGGCGGCTCGCCGCTGACGGCACCTGGGATCGGGTGCTTGAACGGCTTCTGGCCGCGGCCGACGCCTCCGGAATGATCGACTGGGCGGTGTCGGTGGACTCGACCATCGCTCGCGCCCATCAGCACGCAACGAACGTCACCCGCCACACAGGGGGTTGGATCGAATTACACGAATCCGCACCTCGAGCCGCCTGACCACGCGGTAGGCCGCTCCCGCGGTGGCCTGTCGACCAAGATCCATCAGCTCGTCGACGGTCACGGGTTACCGCTGGTCGTGCTGGTGGCGCCGGGGCAGTCGGGCGATTCAGCAGCTTTTCCCTACCTGCTCGCACACCTGCAGGTCGTCGGGGTTCGTGTCCGGAGCCAGTCGTTCGAGAATTCAGGTGTGGTCCCGGTGAACGTTTCCACTGCAATCGGTACGAAGTCCCGGCGGAGGATGTCACGGGCGCCGGGTGAGAGCGTGTTCGCCACGTGTGTCCAGTGCAAGCCGGTGAAGCCGGGACGGGCCGAGAATCTCTTGGCGCCGGCAGCCAACTCCGGAGGAAGTACTGGAGCGGGGGTCACCGCGGCGGCCCGTCCTCTCGCTTTGTTTCCGGTGGTCACAGGTCGACGGTGAGGTCGGCTGACGTTGCGCGGTCGGTGCAGATCAGCATGGTGTCGGCGTTGTCGAGGAATGCCGATCGTCCTCGGCGGTCGACGTCGCCGGAGAGGACCCGTACTCGGCAGGTGCCGCAGAATCCTTGCTGGCACGAGTACGGCACGTCGGGCAGTGCGTCGCGCACGGCGGCGAGGGCAGTCCGGTCTGCTGCGACATGAACGGTTTGTGCGGTGCGGGCCAGGTGAATCTCGAAAGGCTCTCCGCCGGTGACAGGTTCGGGGCTGAACCTCTCGAAATGCAGACCGACTGCACCTGTGCGATCGAACTCGGTCCGGATCCCCGGGAGAAGTCCGGGCGGTCCGCAGAAGTAGACGGAGGCGCGGGGGCCGGCGTGCGCCAACAGTTCTGCCGGCGTGGGGCGAGTGCCTCCGGTGAGGATCCTTACCCGGTCCTGACCAGCATCGAGTTCGGTGATCTCGTCGAGGAACGCCATGGTCGCGGGGCTACGGCCGAGATAGGTCAGGTGCCAGTCGACACCTACTGCGGCTGCGGCGCGCACCATCGGCAGGATCGGGGTGATGCCGATCCCGGCGGCGATGAACACCACCCGGGAGATGTCGGCCCGGGCCAGGTGCGGGTACGCGAACGGGAAGGCGTTGCGGGGGCCCCGCGCGATGACCGGCGTCCCAATGGGCAGGCGGTCGTGGATTTCGATCGACGCGCCGCCGCCATCGGATATCCGGCGGACCGCGATCCGGTAGCTTCCCCTGTCGGCGGGATCGCCGCACAGCGAGTACTGCCGGACCTTCCCCGAAGGCAGCGTCAGGTCGAGGTGCGCACCCGGGTGCCACGGCGGCACGGCGGACCCATCCGCAGGTGTCAGACGCAGGCTCAGTACTCCGTCGGCCTCGACGCGGCTCTCTGCCACAACGAGATTCAAGTCCCGATCCACAGGTGCGGGTTCGATGATGCGTACTCGGCTGGCGACGGCAGCGTATCCGCGAACCGCGAGACGGAAACCCGACATCAGCCGATCGGGTCTATCCGGCCTGCGCAGCGACGGCGGGACAGGTTCTAAGAAGTGGGCAGTCATGAACAGGCTCCAGTGCGAGGGCGGACTTTAGGCCGCGGCGCGCGCGGCAGGAGAGGAAGCGAGGTAGGCGACCGCTTGGCTGGTCGAACCGTACCGGGACGGGTGATAGCCGGGCCGGAAGTACTCGACGAACATCCTGGCCAGGCTCCACGGGCTCGGCATCAGACCCTTGCGCCACGTCCGCCGAACATCCCGGAAGCGGATCCGCCGATCCTTCTCGGTGAGTTCGGGATCGACGGACATCAGGTACCGGATGCCGCGGATCCACAGGATCGCGAGGGTGGGCGCGGCGATCAGCCACGTGCGGACCCGGCGCAGGTAGCCGCCGTCGAGGTGGGTGAAAAGGTCGAACGCTACATGGCGATGTTCGACCTCCTCGGCCAGGTGCCATCGGAACAGGTCGAGGACGCGGGGGCTGAGGGCGTCGTCCCAGGCGCAGGCATTGAGTCCCCAGTCCCCGAGATAGGAGGTGAAGTGTTCCAGGGCCGCCACGATCGCGACCCGTTCGAGGAGCCAGGAACGGGCTTTGCGACCCGCGAGGTCACGATCACCGAGCAAACGGCGAAAGAACCACCGAACCTGAGTGACGTACGGATCTGTATCGAGCCCTTCGGAATTCAGGTACACGAGCAGTGATTGGTGTGAGGAGGAATGGGTGGCTTCCTGGCCGATGAACCCGATCACGTCCTCACGTACCGCGTCGTCCTTGATCAGCGGCAGTGCCTGCTGGAAGACGTCGACGAAGAACACCTCGCCCTCGGGGAGGAGCATGTTCATGCCGTTGGCGTAGTGAGTGGCGAACGGGTTGGAGTCGAAATAGTGCATCGGCAGCCCCGTCCAGTCCCAGGACACGTCGCGGGCCGCGAGGGAGACCTTGTCGGTATCGGTGTTCATGCTCATCGTGCTTCTCCGATCTGGTTGCTGTGCGACCGCTCGTCCTCGTCGATGAAAGCGCGAACCCGATCGGCGATCGCCGACGGATTGAACGCCGGGACCCAGTGCCCGCCGTCGACGAAATGAACCTGCGAGTTAGCTGCCCAGCGGCTGATGTCGACTTGACTTGCGGGGGTGATGAAGATGTCCCGGCGAGGAGCCAGAATCTGTACCGGCACCTCCGTGCTGCGCTTGTGCGGGCGCAGCAGGCGCGGGAGCAAGTTCGCGGTGTAGACCCTCAGTCCCCCGTGATTCTCGCGGGCCCGGTGCGACGGAGCATCTGCAGGGCGGGAGCCGGTTTCGAAATACGCGGCAAGAGCGATCGTGCCGTCGACCAACCCCAGCCGACATGCAAGCGGGGCGATCCAGGGGATCTGGAAGAACCCCATGTACAGTGGCGACTTCCATTGCCCCAGAATGTCTTTCCAGCCCTTGGGACCAGCGGCAAGCCGGGAGCGGATCCAGTAGGGCACGTGATCGAGACAGGGACCGGACACCGAGGTCAGTGACGCGACGCGATGGCGTTGCACCGGATCGGTGGCGACGTGCCATGCCTGGACCGAACCCCAGTCGTGGCCGAGAAGGTGCACCGGCCGACTTGGAGATACCGTGTCGATAACCCTGCCGATGTCGTCTGCAAGCTGGTCGAGGCGGTAGTCCCGGATTCGCCGGGGCCGGTCGGACCGGCCCGATCCTCGCACGTCGAACGTCACCACGTGGAAGGTCGTGTCGAGCTCGTCCGCCACGCCGTTCCACACCCGGTGGTCATCGGGAAACCCGTGCACACACAGCACCGTTGGCGCGTCAGGGTTGCCTCGCTCGTGCACGGCCACCCGCGCACCGTCCGAGGCCTCCACGAAAGTCGTGGCCACCCGCCCCTCACCTGCGAGCGGAGCGATCCTTGCGACAGCAGGATTTCCTCGGCCGTGGGGTCCGACCGACTTATGGGTTTTGGATCGCGCCATGCGAGATTCCTTCGTTGAAGAGGCGGCGAATGAACACGAATCCGATCGACGACTCAATATCTGTTAATCGAAGTAACGTGTGTCGAGAACCATAGTAGACTGACCGTGCTACCGCAAGGATTGTTCGCTCAACTCAGGAATGGGAACCATGACTCCAGGTCCGCGTGAACGGCTCATCGCCGGCACGATCGCACTGGTGCGCGAGCGCGGAGTCGCCGGCACCGGGATCACTGAACTGCTGGCGCGTAGCGGCACCGCGCGGCGTTCGATCTACCAAAACTTTCCCCGTGGGAAAGAGCAGCTCATCGAGGAATCGACCCGGGTGGCCGGCCGGTTGATGAGTTCGCGGATCGCCGAATTCACTATGTCGGGCGACCCAGCCGATGGCCTAGTTGCTTTCATTCAGATGTGGAAGGACGCGCTGCAGGCCAGCGATTTCACTGCCGGATGCCCGATTGTCGCAGCGGCTCTGTGTGGGCCCGAGGTACCGGCGGCGCCCGCCGTGGCAGCCGAAGTTTTCGGCGACTGGGAGAGCCTGCTCTCCGAGCAGCTAGAGCGTGTCGGCGTTGACGGGCCGGTCGCCCGGTCGCTGGCCACCACCGCAGTGTGCGCGGTCGAAGGTGCCGTCATCGTGGCCCTCTCGTCACGGTCCGTCCAACCACTCGATCGAACCGGAACACATCTCGCCGAACTGATCCGGCTCCACCTCACCTAACATGTCGACCCCGCGCCCGCTGTGATCGCTTCTGCCCTCGATGTTCGCTAAGTCCGGATGGTGCGCGCCCGTCGCGGTGAGTGCCGCTGTGATGGTGTGAACGGTTGTCACGGTCTGCCTGTCGTCAGCGGTGCGTGGTGCAATCAGCGGCCGGTGAAGACGGCGTCGCGGCGTTCGATGAACGATTGGATGCCTTCGGCTCCGTCGGCGGTCCCGAACAGGCGGGCGACGTCGGGTCCGAGTTGGGTGATCGCGGCGTCGTCGCCGAGGCGGCGGGCGCGGTGGGTGCTGGCCAGGACGGTGCTCACGCCGAGAGGTGCGGCCTTGTCGGCGATGGTGTGCGCGATCTGGCGTGCCCGGTCGACGGGGTCGTCGGCGATCTCTTGGATGAGGCCGATGCGGTGGGCCTCGGTGGCGTCGAATTCGTCGCCGGTGAGCATCCAGCGCATGGCGTTGCCCCAGCCGGTTTCGCGGGGGAAGCGCAGGGTGGCGCCGCCGAACGGGTAGATGCCGCGGCGGACCTCGAGTTGGCTGAATCGGGCGCCGGTGGCGGCGACGCGGATGTCGGCGGCGAGCAGTAGTTCGATGCCCAGGGTCATCACCCAGCCGTGCGCGGCGGCGACGATCGGCGTCGTCCAGTCGCCGTCCAGTCGCCAGGGGTCGCGTCCGTCGGCGGGGTATGGGGTCTCACCGGCCGCGATGGCGGGGGCAACGTCGACGAGGTCGAGCCCGCCGGTGAAGTGCTCGCCGTGGGCGAACAGGACGCCGCAGCGTAGTTCGGGGTCGGATTCGAGCAGGGCATACGCACGGGACAGGTCGCCGAGCATGGCGCGGTCGAACGCATTGCGTTTGTCGGGCCGGTTCAAACCGATCAGCAGGACGTGTCCCTCGCGTTCGAGGGTGATCGTGTCGGGATGCGCGGTGTCGGTCATCGGATTCCTTGCCGTTCGTTCGGTGAGGTTGTGGGTGACGGTGATGCGGACAGAGATCAGCGCTCTGCCGTGCCGGAAGATGCGGCGACAGCGGGAGGCGACGCGAAGCCGTATGCGTGGGCGTCGACATCGTTTGTCGGGCTCCCACGGCGCGTCCGGTACGCCGGGCGCTCCCGATCTGCGATTCCGTTAGGGAACCGCTTTTCCGCTCAACTCATCCGCTGGATGATGCATGTCGTGGTGCCGTGCGCGACCAGTTTTCCTCGCTCGTCTACGACTCGGCCCTCTGCTGTCGCGGTTTGTCTGCCCACGTGAATTGTGGTGCCTGTGGCCGTGAGGCGCTGCCCGTCGGTAGCGATCGAGCGGATGTAGTTCACGTTCAGCTCCAGGGTTCCGTCACGGTCATCCCGAGTAGCCGGCCGATGCTGGGGACCTGGTCGCGCGGCAGCGTACTCATCGCGCGCAGCAGTTCCAGGCCGGTCATCTCCGCTGGGTTCTTCGTCGCGTTGTTTTCCTGAGCGGTCGTCATGGCTTCCTTCCGGTTGCGTGATCGCAATTCATCGGGCCGTCTGGGTTCATTGGGGAGGGATGTCGGTGAACGTGATGCGGACCGAGATCGGTGCGCTCTGCAGGGCTCGGAAGGTGGCGGCGGTCAATGTGGCGAAAGCGGGATGCGAGGCGAAGGTGCGCGCACGGGCGTCGACATCGTCGTCCGGCTCCAACTGCGCGGTACCGGTGCGCCAGCGTTCACCTTCTCGTATCCGCACCTGTGGGTCGGCGGTGATGTTGGCTGTCCATCCAGAGCGTGTGCCGTGCTGGGAGATCAGCCAGGCGCCGGTGGCGTCGAAGGCTGCGGCGACCGGGACGCGGCGGAGTCGGCCGGTCTTGCGTCCGATCGTTTCCAGTTCGGTGGCGAGCGTGGTGCCGATTCCGATGCGGTTGAGCCCATGCACGGTGGGGTTGGCGACGTAGCGTCCGATCAGGCGCTCGATGCGGAACTTACGGTAGGCCCGCCCGTAGGGATCAGAGGTCTTCATCGGGTGGTTCCTGTCTGGTTCACACGGGTGCCGTGGATCCAGTCGTTGTTGCCGGAGGACGGCGGTGAGTCGTGCAGCTCGGCGAGGTCGGTGCTGAACGCGTGCAGGGTGGCTTTCATCGCCGGTTGCAGGCCGGTGGCGAGGAATCCGGCGAGCTCCTTGTCGAGGGCGGTGTCGAGCGGTCGACCGGCGGTGAAGTAGGTGAGCCGTTTGATGGCGCGGACCGCGGTGGGTGCGCGGCGGGCCAGGCGGGCGGCGGTGTTCTGGGCGTGCGTCACCAGGTCGTTGTCGGGCACGATCGCGTTGACCAGGCCGAGGTCGAGGGCCTGCTCGGCGGTCAGTGGCGCGCCCTCGAGCATGTGCTCGAGGGCTTTGGCGGTGCCGAGTATCTTCGGCAGTCGCTGGGTGCCGCCGCCGCCGGGTATCAGCCCGGCCAGGATTTCGATCTGTCCGAGCCGGATGTTCGGTGCGTCGGAGACGAACCGCAGGTCGCAGGCCAGCGCGATCTCGTGGCCGCCACCGGTCGTGGGGCCGTTGATCGCGGCGATGTACACCGTGGACGAGCGGTTCATCCGCAGGATCGTGCGCCGCCACCGGTAGCCCCAGGCCAGCGCCTGCGCGACGGCTCCGCCCGCGGCTTCGGTTGCCCGTAGCGCGCCGGGCGCCCGCAGCGCGGCGCGGGTCAACCGCCACAGCGGATACAGCACTGCCGGCGACAGTGGTGGGATCGGCGCGGCGGTGGCGTCGCCGAGTTCGGTGGGATCGGCGTGGGTCAGGAACCGGCCGTCGATGCCGCCGGTGAGCACGACCGCGCCGACGGAGTCGTCCCGGTCGACGGCGGCGGTCAGCGCGTCGAGGTCGCGGACGAAGGCGGTGGTGACGAAATTCAGCGGCGGGCTGGCGTAGCGCGCGGTGATCACGCGCCCGTGTTGTTCGACGGTGAGCGTTTCCAGTTCGAGTTCGGCTGTCGTAGCCATCTGTATTGTCCTCTCGTGGACCGGGTTCGGTCGGATCACGTGGGTTTGTGGTGGGTCACTGACGGTGCGCCCCGGGTAGCTGGGTGGTGAGTGCCTGGTTGGCGGCGGCGAGCAGCCCGGCGAAGGTGCGGGCGATGAGCGGGGCGGCGACGGTGGTGAGCGCGGCGCCGATGACCGGTGTGGTGACGGCGAAGGTGCTGGTCCACACGACTGTGGTGCCGTCCCGGTGCGGGTGGAACTCGACGCGGCCGTGGTCGTGCCGGATGCGCGGCACACTACGGCGGATGCGGTAGTCGAAGCTGTACGGCGGGTCGTAGCCGGTGATCTCTTCCTCGAACCAGGCGAGGGCGCTGGTGACAGCGCGACGGGCGCCTTTACCGTAGGGGGCGTCGTGACCGGGGGTGAGGAGTTTCGCGGCCAGCACCAGAGGCGAGGCGGTGTAGTTGGTGACCGTGCTCAGCCAGTCGAACACCACCTGCGGGGGTGCAGGGATGGTCCGTTCGACGGTGACGGTGCGGGGCTTCATCAGCTGGATTCCTTTTCTGGTCGCAGGAGTGTGATCGGGTCACCGGTCCGACGCGGGTGGGGACGCGCTTGTGCCAGGGCTGGACCGGGTTCGGTCATGTGCGTGTGGTGGTCGTGGTGCGGGCCTTCTGGCCGCGGAGGGTGGTATCGGTGGCGACGGCCAGCGGATCCCAGTTCTTGTCGTGCTCGGGCAGCTGGTCGGCGTTGCCGAACACGGTGCCGTTGCGAATCACTGCGAACAGGTCGCGCTGCAGGGAGTCGACAGCCCAGACCCGTGGCGCCCGGAGCCCGGGTCCGACTACGCAAAGCGGGGGGTCACGTACCTGACTTCGGTGCGGGCTTTCGAGAACCCTTGGTGGCCAGGCTCTTCGCCGCGGCCAGAGGTTCCCAGCCCGCCGGATCGTCCGCCTGATCGTGTTTGTCCCCAAATACCATTCCGGCGCGGATCTCCTTGTCCACGTTGCGTCCCAGCGCGGCACCGGCGGCATGCATGCCCGACAGCATGGCGCCTTCGACCGCCGGGCCCCAGGCCATGCTCGCTCCGCAGAGGAATAGCCCGCCGATCTCGGTGCGCACCCCTGGGCGGAAGGGGCCGAATTGGGTGATCGAAAGCTCGAGCCCGTATGGGGTGCCGTCAGTCGAACCCGTGTAGCGGTGTTGCGTCATCGGTGTCGCCGCCTCCCGCCACACGATGTGGTCCTTGATCCCGGGGATCACCTCGTCAACCCGCTTGACCATGATGTCGGTCAACGCGTCCTTGATGCGCAGGTATTCGGGGTTTTGCCCATAGTCCTCGTGCCACCCGTCCAGGCCCCAGAACTCGGGATCCGGGGAGACGAGGGTCATCACCTCGAGCACCGAGCAGCCCTCGGGGGCGGCGGTCCGGTTCTCCGGGTCCTTGACCGTCGTGACGCTGACATAGGCGGGCATGCGGGTGTCCAGCTCGGCGAGCAGTTCGTCGTTGCTGCGGCCGTTGCGGTTCTCGGATAGGTCCCGGAACAGCGTCGTCACGTCCTCCGTCGTGGGCACCGAGTAGAAGTTTGTGTTGGGGATCGATTTGCTGAGATCTATGTCGACGGCGAGGTAGCAGTTGAAGAACGGCTGCGACATTCGCATCCGGTCGAGCCGCCAGGCCGTCCTGCGTTTGAGGTGTTCGCGGCCCACCAGGTCGTTGTAGGTCTTCTTGATGTCGGCGTTGGATACCACTATCGACGCGCGGAACCTGGTGCCGTCCTCGAGCTCGACTCCGGCGACGGCGCCGCCGTCGACCAGGATTCGGTGCACCGCCGAACGGGTGCGGATCTGACCGCCGTGCGCCACCACGACCTCCGCCAGCCGGGTGGAGAACACCTGGCCGCCGCCTTTGGGGAACCAGGCGCCGTCCCGCATGAAGTTGTGCAGCATCACCGCGTGCACCGCGACCGGCGTCCGGTGCGGCGGACTGGCGTAGGTGCCGTACTGCACCGACATCGCTGCCTTCAGTCGGGGGCTGAGCTTGTACGAATCGAGCAGCTGAGTGAGCGGTCGCAGCGCCCACAGCGCAGCAGTCCCCGACTTGGCAACGAACTTGACGTTGCCGGCTATCGACGCGGGCGTCGAGCTACGGTCGATGTTGGTGCCGATACGTTCGAGAATCCGCACGACCCTGGTGATCGCCTTCTCCTCGCCGGGGAAGGCCTCGATCAGGTTGCGGCGGTAGTCATCCCACCCGACCGGGATCTTCAGAGTGAGGTCGGGGAAGACGATGGTGTCGAACCCGTCCCGGTCGAGGTTGCTGAACTCGATCTTCTTGTCCAGCCCCACCCCGCGCAGGATAGTCGGGATCTGCCCGTTCGGACCGCAGTCGCCGACGTAGTGCACGCCGACATCGAACTCCCACTTTCCGGCCCGGCGAAATACATGGGTGGACCCGCCGATGATGTCGTAGGCCTCGAGTACCAGGGTGCGCTTACCTCCGGCCGCCAGATAGGCGGCTGCGGTCATGCCGCCGATCCCGGACCCGACGACGATCGCGTCGAAGTGTTCTGGGGTGTCGGCCGGGGGTCGCTGCGAGCGATTCATGCGAAATTTCCTTCATCGGAAGCCGGGTGACGCAATTTAATGTCTGTAAATCTTGGTAACAGATATAGTGAGAGTAGTAGACCGATCGTGCTACGGCAAGTGGTTGCGTTCATTAATTCGTCGGGGTCATGCCCGCTTGCACTGGGGTTCGATCGTGGTGGTCGAGCCTTTCGAGGTATAGGTCACCTGGGAAATTCTCACTAAGTTGGCAAGATCCTCAGCCCCAGCCCAGCGCAAGCGTGGTAACTCGCTTACCTGCATAGACGGAAATTAGATACGACTATGTGACGTGAAATCGTGAAACTGACATGTCCGCCGGGTGTCCGTTGCCATTTGAGGCGAGGCACGAGCGGTTCGTTGACCTGGGATGCATCAACAATGTGGCGGAGCGGCTCGCTGATTTTCGGCCACATTGTTGAGGTAGCCGTCCGCCGGACGGGCAGCGAAGCCCAACAAACGCGCAGGTCAATCCGTGCTCGCCTCATCTTTGTGGCAGAAGCCCTGCACTTGCCTCGGACGCGATGGCAATGCCTCGGATCGTTTGGCAGAGGACACCGGGAATCTACAACAGGCTCCCCGGCATTCTGTCGGGTTCCCAGACTCCCGCGGCCGGTTCGGCCCGGAATTGCCTGCCGTGTACCAGGCTTGGGGTGACATCACCGAATGGGTCGCCGAACAGGCCCCGTCAATCCTCGCCGACGACAGCTTCCCGATCGACCGGACCCTGCTGCGGGCGCCGTCACCCGCACCGCGCCAGGTGTTCGCGGTCGGCCTGAACTACCACGCCCACGCCACCGAATCCGGCTTCGAATCCCCGACCCACCTGCCCCCGATCTTCACCAAGTACGTCTCATCCTTTTCCGGCCCCGACACCGACGTCCCGATCCCGGCCGGCGGCAACGTCGACTGGGAAGTCGAACTCGTCGCCGTCATCGGCCGCGAAACCACCAACATCGACGAGGCCGACGCCTGGTCCCACGTCGCCGGCCTCACCGCCGGACAAGACATCTCCGAACGCATCTCCCAACTACGCGGCCCGGCACCGCAATTCGGGCTCGGGAAGTCCTTCGCCGGGTTCTCCCCGCAAGGCCCGTGGCTGGTGACCCCGGACGAGTTCACCGACCCCGACGACCTCGAACTCGGCTGCACCATCGACGGCGAGGAAGTGCAGAAGGGCCGCACCCGGGACCTGATCTTCCCCGTCTCCACGCTGATCGCCACCCTCTCCCGCAATGTGACCCTCTACCCCGGCGATGTCATCTTCACCGGCACCCCGGCCGGCGTCGGTGTCGGCCGCGAACCGCAGCGATTCCTGCAGGCCGATGAGAAGCTCGACAGCTGGATCGAAGGCATCGGTCAGCTGCACCAACGCTTCGTCACCGACCATCCCGAAGCGAAATAGGAACGAACCATGGCATTACACGGACTGGGCAAAGTCACCATCGGCGTCCCCAACGTCGACGACACCATCGCCTTCTACACTGATTTCGGACTCGAGCACCGCGGGGGCGGAGTCTTCGCCACCCGCAACGGACCTTGCAGACGCGATCGGATCGAGTGCCGAACATCTGGTACGCCTCGCGGCCCGCGGACAGCGGCACCCGGTGGGAGACGACGGCTGCCGGGTCTAGTCGACCGTTCGCGGTGAGCGCGAGAAGCGTCGGAAGCTCCGCCTGTACCGAACAAGGCCGATCGCGAAGTCCAACTCCTTGAGCTGGCTGATCTCCATCGGGAAGCTGAAGGAATTGTTCCTGCTGACGCTGATCCGCCCGCGGGTCCGCGCCGCCCGCAGCGCCAGCGCGATAGTCGCGTCCGCTCCGACCGCCTCGATCACCACGTCGGTGCCGCGACCGCCCGTGGCGGCCCGTGGCGGCCCGGATCGCGCGGATCTGTTCGCCCGGGTCATCCCCCACCGCTATCGGGCGGGCACCCAGGGCCGCGGCCCGCTGACGGCGGTCCTTGACCGGGTCGATACCGAGGACCTGTCCGGCCCCCTGGCGATAGCCGACTGAACCGACATCAACCCGACCGGGCCCAGTCCGATCACCAGCACCGAGTCCCCCGGCGAGATCCGTGCACGACGACAGCCGTACCAGGCGGTCGGAGCGTTGTCCGTGAGCACGACGGCGGCCTCGTCGCTGACCTGGTCGGGATCCGCACCAGGTTGGAGTTCGCCTGCGATACAAGGAGGTACTGCGCTTGGCGGCCCTGCAGCGCGTGGCCGAGCCCATAGCAGTTCGACTGCCACGACCCAGTCTTGGACAAGCACGTCGATACCCGGCCGGCCGCGCACTCGGCACAGGTGGAGCAGCCCACCGACGCTGAGACCAACACCCGGTCACCGGGCTTGACCGCGGTGACCCCTACCCCACCTCATGCACGATGCCGACCACCTCATGCCCCACGGTGAAGCCGACATCGTCAGTAAAACCATGGGCCTCCCAAATGTGCAGATCGCTGCCGCAGTTTCTTCGCGCTCGTCTTTCTGGGCATTGCTCTCCCCCTTTTTCGCTCCGTGGACCTTCGGAGCATATGCAGATCCCCGCAGGAGCGCCGAACGATCCGACCCGCGCAACGGGTTACCGGAGGGAGGTCGGGGTAGTGACGGGGCGGTGGCCCTTGCGCCTAGATGCCGTCCATCCACGTCGAAGGGTAAACACGTACAAGCACATCCGACACCAGCACGCTGCTGACGCAGCTGCGCACCATCCTGGACCTGACCAACACCGAAATCCAGGTCGCCGAGACCCGAGTCACCCAGGCCCAGAACCGAAGCAGTCCGGCGCGAACTCCTCGAGAACGCCGAGAACGCCCGCGGCCGGGCCGAGGCCATCGACGCCGCGATCCGTGACCTCGGGGAAATCCCCGAGCTGTGGTCCGCCCGCGGCCTGGACCGGGCCCCGAACACCGTCCGCGCCACCCCACCCTCCCTAGGGGGAACTGCCCAGCCGGGGCGGGCACGCCGGGGACGTCGCAGTCAAAACTCTGACCGCGAGCCGCGATGCCGCTCTCGAGACCGCCGAGAAGGTCACCCGCAGCAGGGCGCCGAGGGCGCCAGGGGTGCCCTGCGTTCGGTCCCCACCGGTGTCCCGGAATCGGGCGAGTTGCCGATCGAGGACTTCGACGAGCTCAACGTCTCTCATGCGTTAATCCACCCCACGGATGATGCGAACAAGCTGCCCCCACCAGGAAGCGCACCTTGTTTAGCTGCACCGCGCCGGCCGGCACACCACAAGCGAACTCGCCGAGCTGTTCAATGTCGCCCGCTCTACGGTCTACCGCGCCATCCGCCGCGCCGAAAGCGCACAACGCCCACCGATCGGACCCTGAGTGTCAGATCCCCGATTGGGACGTGCACAGCCCGCCAGGACACGCCCGGGCGGGGTCAGCAACGACGAACGCAACTCGCGTCCAACTGCGCAAGCAACAGTCGGATCCGCGTGAGACGGCGAGCGTCGGTCCACAGCCACATCGCCACGGAGATGGCGAAGAGGATGGTCCAGCCGGTGTCAGCAGTCACGCCCCCGCCGAGGAACTCGTCAAGGCACTTGACCGGCAACAAGACCAGCCCAACGGCATTGAAAATGATCCAGCGCGTTTTCGACTTCTTATGGCGGGTCAACAGGTCACGGATCACCTCGCCGTCCGCCTCTGCCGGCAGGGGGTCGCCGCGTTCGATGGCTTTCCAGACGACGCACTCCTCGGGGCGAAACCGTCCGGTGCGCAGACGCCAGCGTCCGTAGACGGCACCGGCAAAAACGCACGCAGCCGCGACGACGACTGCGAAGACGAGCGACTCGAGCATGGTAGGCACTCCTGGGATGTCCGGCGCGGTGACCTGTGTCCGCGATGTCATCTCAGCTTCCGCTCGCTCGGCCACCCGGAAATCAACCGTGGGGTGGGCAATCGGCCCACCTAGGTGTTCCGTCCCCAACCAGCGGCTACGCCAAACCCGCCCGATTTTCGGCGGATACTACGGCGACCCCCCTGGCCGGTCCGAGAAATCGTCCGAATCGGCCTTGCTCGTTTGCGGTTGGTGACAACAGCCTCTTTCCGGCAGGCCTGGGCAGGCCACCGTCCGCGGCCCCTTTCTGGCGTATACGGTTCCCACCCCTCGAGCGGGGGCTGGCAAGTCCCCCGATTTTTATCCGAGGACGCCAGCCAACTGCAGAGTCCTCCGAACTAGGGCTTGAGCGCCATCCTTGACCTCGTCGCTCAGTGCCCATGCGCGTTGTGACTGTGCGTGATGCAGCATCCACCCATGGCTGACGTTGACAATCGTCGCGACATCGAGGGGTCGAAGCGACATAGCCTCCCCCGCAGTGATCGGACCCGGCGGCTGGTCTTCCCTCATCCGATACCAAACCCCCTCATAGAACGAGAGATGCCCGCGCCCATGTGGCTACATCAGCAACACACCACCGGCCGGTGGGTCGTATTGAGGCTCAGGCATCCATTCCTGCTCGTCAGAGATAATCCACGTCTCGCTCATGCCCGCAGGCTACGCGCGAGACCACTATTGGCAGCGCGTAGCGCGGGGCGGAGTGTTGGTGGCTTGCGAGCTGCCGCACCAGGACTGGATCTGGCTCGTCCACATACCCCGATAGTCCGGAGACTAGGGAGAGCCGAGTAGACCGGGCACCACCATCTGAGACGGGTGCCGGGAGGCACGAGCGCACCAATTGCAGGTGACTACTGGGCCTGAGCTGCATGTTTAAGGTATGCGTCCGGACCGCTCGTGGTGTCGTTAACGCATTAGTTCATTCACTAATTAATGCTTTCGTATTTGCGCTCGGCCATCGGTAGTTGGCTCAGTCGCACAGTTTCGTTGTCGGAGATCAGTTCGACTCAACTGGGTCGCAACTTCGCCCACACGCCGGACACCGTGCGAAATCGTGGGTCACGTTTCGCCTTCTCCAGGTCCTCGCTCTCGACGGTCTCCGGCGTGCTGATCCGTCCAACAACGCCGGTCAAGAGGCGTTCTCGGTGGAGACCGAGATGCGCGTGCGGGTTCGACGTGGCCGGCCGGACGGGGAAGGCATCGGGCGGGCGGGGAGCTGAACCCGGTACGCCCGGCGCGCACCCTTGCGAGGACCGGCTCCGTCACTCGTCACGACACCGATTACTCCGAAGTCGAGTCGAGCACCTCCACCGTGATCGCTGTCGAACCGATGCGGATCTCCGCGCCATTCCACAGCACGGCATCCCGGGCTATGCGAAGCCCGTCGACAAAGACCCCGTTTGTCGACTCCCGATCACGCAACACCAATCCGATACGACTGGACGAGATCTCGGCATGATAGCGGCTGACCTTCGCATCATCGAGTGACAGATCGTTGTCGGCCATCCGCCCTATCCGAATGCCTTCAGGTGGCATGTCGAGAACCCGTCCGTCGGACACACGCAACCGGCAGCGGCCCATCGTCGTCGGTGGCTCCACGACAGTGGTGGTTCCGAGAACGACGTTTCCCTCGCGCCGTTCGATCTGCGGCTCGATCGGCTCCTGGCGGAGAATCTGCTGCTCGAGCCGTGCCAGGGTGGCGCTCGGGTCGATACCGAGCTGATCGGAAAGGGTCGCTCGGACCGTGCGGCAGGCCTCGAGCGCGTCGGCCTGGCGCCCGGACAGATACAACGCGGTGATCAGCTGTCCCCAGAGGGGTTCGCGCAACGGTTGTTCCTTGACGAGGGATCGCAATTCCCCGATCACGGCGGAGGACCGGCCGCGGGCGATGTCAGTCGCGATCCGTGCGGAGACCGTAAGCCACCGTTCCTCATCGAGCGCGGTCGCGAACTCCTCGGCGAATGACAGGCCACGCAGGTCTGCAAGGGCCTCCCCGCTCCATTCGTCGAGCGCGGACCGATAAAGGTCGGCGGCCGCAGACAAATTCGTGGCGCGGGCCCCCGCCGCTCGAGCAGTCTCGAAACGGCCGACGTCACAGTCGTCATCGCTGATATCGAGCACATAGCCGGGTGCCGCTGTTCGTAAGAGGCGTTCGGCGACGAGCCCTTCCTCGCGTAGCGTCTTGCGCAGGTTCGACACCGAGACCTGGAGGCTTACCGCGAACGTGGTCGGTGGATTCCCATCCCACACGGCATCGGCCAACGCAGCCGACGAAACCGTCCGGCGACGATGGACGACCAACGCCGCGAGGACGGCCCGTGACTTGCGCCCTCCGATCGACAGCGACCGCCCATCGACCAGTACCTGCACTGGGCCAAGCACCCGCACGTCCACGGATTCGAACTTACTCCGACCACCGAGTCCCTCCGGGCTCTCCGCCCATCTCCGCCCGGAAACCCCTCGACACACCGATGGAGCCCTCGCCAGCGGGAAGCGAGGGCCCATCGGTGTGGACAGAAGAACTCTTCGAGTGCACTCCGTCGTTGTGGCGCCTACCCGCCCGAAGAGACCTTGTCGGGTGCGGGCGCCGGCTCCGGTGCAGGAGCCGGCTCCGGCTGCGGCTGCGGCTGCGGTGCAGGAGCAGGCTGCGGTGCAGGAGCAGGCTCCGGCTGCGGTGCAGGAGCAGGCTCCGGCTGCGGCTGCGGCTGCGGTGCAGGAGCAGGCTGCGGTGCAGGAGCAGGCTCCGGCTTCGGCTTCGGTGCAGGAGCAGGCTGCGGCTGCGGCTGCGGCTGCGGCTGCGGTGCTGGAGCAGGCTCCGGCTGCGGCTGCGGTGCTGGAGCAGGCTCCGGTGCAGGCGCGGGATCAGGAGCCGGTCCGTCACAGAACGCGGGGATAGTCGGGCAGAGGGGGTCCTCGATCGGGTCCGTCTTCGGATCGGTCTTCGGATCGGTCTTCGGGTCCGTCTTCGGATCCGTCTTCGGATCCGTCTTCGGGTCCGTCTTCGGGTCCGTCTTCGGGTCCGTCTTCGGGTCCGTCTTCGGATCGGTCTTCGGATCGGTCTTCGGATCCGTCTTCGGGTCCGTCTTCGGATCGGTCTTCGGATCCGTCTTCGGATCGGTCTTCGGATCCGTCTTCGGATCGGTCTTCGGATCCGTCTGTGGCCCCTGCTGCTGCGGCTCCGGCTGCGACCGCGGAACCGGGACCTGCTCCTCTTGCTCCGGCTGCGACCGCGGCGCAGGCGCCGCTTCAGCCGGCCGGGTGAATTCGAGTCGTTGCAGGTCCTGCAGAGAAGTGCTGAATCGGCCGATCTCGTTTTGCCCGAACAGGTCGCAGTTGGCGGGCATGCTGTCTTGCAGCAGGTCTCCGTCTACCAGCGTGATCTGAAGTGATGCAGTCCCATTCGGCTCGAATCTGTCATCAGCGGCGAGGACATCAATGCTCTGCACCTCGTCGAACGCCAGTTCCTGACCGCTGGACAATGGGATTCCGAAGCCTACCGTGCTGCAGTACCTCACCGAGTCTGCCTGCACCTCCGTGGTCGTACCGTTAAGCGCGATGAAATTCGCGATCGCCCCGGCGGCCTGGCTGGGCGCAGCCGCTGCGGTGCCTAGCCCTGTCGCCGCTGCCAGGACCGCCGCAATACCGACGGCCGAAGCCATGTGGCGAACGTAGTTCGATCGCATTGGGTTCATGAAGTTTCCTTTCCGGATGTCAGCCGTCTGGTTTCGGCTGTGAAAAGGTTCGCCTGTAGCGCTAATCGACTCCTTACCAGTCGCTAATTGCTCTCGCGGTGCGCGAGCCGGCATCGGCGTTCGATTCCTCATCCGGGGATTCCCGGCGGTGGTTCGCTGCGGTTCAATGAGGTAAACCACTGAAGAGGCGGTGCAGCCGATGTGAGCGACGCGCTCGAGCCCGGCACTACGTTTGCCGGGTGCGGATTCTGTCAATACTTCTGTGTACGTCGATGCAATTCAGACGCTTTGACGTAGCCGGTCAGGCGGTCGGGATCGGCGAGGACGGGGGCACCGAGTCGGTCCAGCCCTGTACTCGGGCGCCTTCGACGCGGGTGGGTGGTGCCTTGCGGTGGTTGCGGTCGATGCCGCATTCCTCGGCGCGGTCGCGCGCGTTTGGCCTCGGCGGGCGTGATGTCCGGCCACAGGGCCGTATCGGACGCGGATCCCACCTTGTTCGGCACGTTTGCGGGGAGGGATGTCGGCGTGGAGTGTGGGCCTGAGTGGGCGGGTCCGCGACCGACTCGGCCCAATACCGGCCAGGGGGAACGTCGAACCCGTACGGTGTCGTGCGAGCTTCGCCGAATGTCGTTGCCAGGCAGTACCGATTCGATGGGCAGGACAGTTCGTTGAGGGCACCCTGACAACCCGTGTGTTCTCGACGTCGACGACAGACACCTCGCGCTGTCAGCTGACCAAGACGCCGATCGGGGGCTGAGCCCTGTGGGCGGCAGCGTCTGTGCACTGCTCGGGGACGTCACAGCACAGAGGCAGCTCCCGCCGGCGCCACCACCATGATTACAAGGGAGGCTGTGAGCGGACAGCGTGGCCATGAGCGTCAGCGCCCACGCCACCGGCGCGAGCACCGTCCGGTGGTCGGCCGAGTGGGTATCGGTGTGACGGCGTGCCCCGGCCGCGGATCCCTGCCTCTCTTCGCGTTGACCCCAGCCTCTTCGACCGCGGGACAATGCTCACGAATAATATTGCACAACAGCATATTTTGCGGGGGCTGCAGTCGGATCGCGGTTCGGAGCTCGCCGCGCGTACATCTCGCCGGATCACATCGAAGTTGACCGGCTGCTGCCGGGTGGCGGCGAAACCACCCCTCTGGGGGGTGTCTCGCCGGCTCTCCCCCCACAACACTGGGTGCTGACCAACCCCCAACGGTACGAGAGGCCCTGACACAGTGTTCGAGACCATGAACGACCCGGCATCGGTACCACGACAGCGTTCGCTGTGGCGGCGGGCGGTGTTCGGTGCCGTGGGAGCGGGGTCACTGCTGGCCGCGGGAACCGGGACCGCGGCGGCCGACCCGCCACCGAGCAGCGTGCTGATCACCCAGGAGGACCTACCGTCCGGCTACGTTCTGTTCGACTCCGCGCTCCTCGAGTCACCCGGCGACGCGGAAGAAGAGGCCGATCTGCCCGACGTGGATGTACCCGTGGAGAACATCGCGGTCAGCCCTCCGGAATGCGGGGCGGTGAGCCCGGGTGAGCAGACCCACCCCGACACCTCCCTCCTCACCGGCGGATGGGCGATGGACGCCGACACCGGGACTCTGCGGATGCTGTCCGTCGTGGTCGGTGAGGGCTCGGCGAATATCGGCGAAACCCGACAGCTCCTCGAACAATGCTCGACCGTCACCGTCTCAGCATTCGGCGTCACCTCGACGGCCCGGACATCGGCCTACGAGCCGCCGGCAAGCCGCGCCGACGAATCCGCGGGACTGGCCGTCACGACCACCGACGGGGACGGAAATCGCACTGCCACCGTCATGCTGATCGCCCGTGTCAGCGAGCTCAACGTCGTCGCCTCACTCACCGACACCGAGAGCGGCGAGATTTCCCACCTCACCGAACTCGAAGATTTCGAGCAGGCCTTCGTCGCCCAAGTTGACCGAGTCAAGGAGCTCGGCTAACGGGAACTCCTACCGCCGCCGGCGCGCGTGGGAGGCCGCCTCGACCTTGGTGATGCCTTGGCCGGCGGCGCCGAAGTCGTGCAATGTGTAGATGTTCTCCGAGTATCTTCCCGGCAGGGATGAAGCCAAACCGATCATTTCTGCGAGGGAAGCATGACGACGCGTGTGTTCTCGGCGTCGACGACATACACCTCGCCGTGCGGGCCGAGCGCGACACCGACCGGTGAGCTGAGCCCGGTGAACGGCAGCACGGTCTGTTCCTCGGCACCGGGAGACAGCAGCAGGACCCGATTGTTCCGGTTATCGGTGACATACACCTCGCCTTCGGGGCCGACCGCGATGCCATCGGCCCCTTCGATGTCGTCGAACGGCAGAACCGACACGGTGTTCGTCGCGGCGCTCAGCACGCTGACGGCGCTGTTCGCCGTGGTGACATACACATCACCCCGGTCGTTGACCGCCACCGAGTACGGGCCGATCACGACAGGAAACGGAACCACCGTCGGGGTGACCGAGGCATGCGGTGACACCACGACACGGTTGTTCAGGACGTCGGCCACGTAGACGTCCCCGAAACCGCGCACCGCGACCGCGATCGGCACGTGCAACCCGGTGAACGGCAGGTCCCATTGCCGTCCGGTGGCCGGCGCGAGGGCGACGACCCGGTTGTTCACCGAGTCCGCGACATACACGGTGTTCTCGGCGCTCACCGCGATGCCCATCGGACGGGACAGCCCGGTGAACGGCAGAGTCCGCTGGATGCCGGACTCCGGTTCGTACATCACGACCTGGTCGCGGGCGTAATCGCTGACGTAGACGTTCCCGTCACCGTCGACCGCCACCCCGAACGGATCGTCGAGATCACGAAACGGCACCACCGCCTGCGCACTGGTGCTCGGCGTCGTCGGCCACAGCACATACGCTGCTGCCGCGGCCGCCGCGACCACCATCGCCAGCAGTGCGGCCAGGAGCACCGCTCGCCGACGCCGCCGCGGGTCCCGAGCACCCGAGACCGGTGAGGCGCCCTCCTCGATCACACCGCCGCCCACCGCCGCCCCTGCTGCTTCCGCCGATACGGCCGGCGGTCCGGGATGATCGAGGACCGGGAGTGCGGGCCGGGTATCGACTTCGGTGACACCGCCCGCAACGGCTCCGGCGGCCTCGCTCAGCTCGCGGCAGGTCGGGTAGCGGTCGTCGCGGTTCTTCGCCATCGCACGACGCACCACCAGGTCGAAGCCGACCGGCAGGCCGAGCCGCAGCGCACTCGGCCGCGGAATCGGCCCGTGTAGGTGACCATGCATGACCGCCGGCGCGGAGCCCCCGCCATACGGCGGAACCCCGGTCAACAGATGAAAGAGCGTGCACCCGAGGGCATACACATCCACCCGATGGTCGAGATCGTCACCGGTGATCTGCTCCGGGGCGGCGTAGTGCAACGTCGCCACCAGCATTCCCGTCTTCGTCAGATGCGCGGTGTCATCGAGCGCCCGAGCGGTACCGAAGTCGGTCAGCAACACCCGTTCGGGATCCTCCGGCGTCAATAGAATGTTCGCCGGCTTCACATCACGATGCACAATCCCCGCTCGGTGCGCGTGGTCCAGTGCCCGCCCCGTCTCGGTGACAATGTGCACGGCACGGCCGATCTCCAACGGCCCGGACGCCACCGCGGCCCTCGCATCCACGCCCGGCACGTACTGCATCGCGATCCACAACCGGTCCCCCGCCCGGCCCCGGTCGTAGACGGTCACGATGTTGGGATGGTCGAGCAGCGCCGCATGATCGGCCTCGGACTCGAAACGACCACGCACGTAATCGTTGTCGAGCCAGAACGAATCGAGAACCTTCAAGGCCACCTTCCGACGCAGGGTCGGGTGCCGGGCCAGGTACACCGTCCCCATCCCGCCCCGGCCCAGCACCCGCTCGATCGTGTAACCGGCGACCGCCGCACCAGGGGCCAAAGCATCGCTCACACCGCCTCCACCTTCCCGATCGTCCTCAGTGAACCGCACGAAACGACGCCGAGTAAACCCCGTCACCACCCGCCACCATCCACATCGGCGACACCCATATGCACGTCGACGAAACGCTCAAGCCCGTTCGACGCCGCGTGCCTGTCGGCGCGGGGTCGGCCAGGACGATCCCGGACGGCAGTCCTCGAGAGCGGTGCCGGGGCGCCGGCACGCCCCGGGGAACGACTCGGCCCCCTGGCGGGAGGACCCGGGGGTGCTACCTTCTGCACCCGAGGGGGGTGTTCGCGGCGGCGGCGGGGACCGACAATTGTTGGTGTACCGGCGACCCGACGGAGGAATCAGCATATGTTCAGTCGCACCCCCGGGCTGTTGCCCCCTGATCCGCCCGCGCACGGGTCGGGGCCGCTCCTGACCACGACCATAATCATCGGAATCTGCGTCCTCGTGGTGCCCATGATCGCGGTCTTCGTTCTCGGAGCAATCGGGGACCGTCGGGCCGAACACGCAGACCCCGAGCAGGTCGCCGAACTGCGGCGACGACTGTCCGCCATATCCGACAAGCCCCTTCCACCCCCAGACGAGGACGGCGAGGACGGTCGCACCGAACCTCCCCCTCGCTGGATCGAGCACTGACCCGGGCACCCGGTCACCGCGCCCGCGCCACCGGGTCGCGCAGCACAAGTGCCGTCCCAAGGGCGCCTGCCCTTCCAGGGTGAGTGGTTCTGTGCCCGTGCCGGATGCGATCGGATTCGCACCGACAGGACATCCGCACACCTCACCGAGACCGGTCCACCGCGCCGCCGAACCACCGCGCCCCGGGACCACGGTGCGGTCGGTGGGTTACCGGGTTGGCGTCGTCGACGTCGCACCCGGGGAGGCGCTCGCTACCTCGGCGGGAACACCGAGTTCAACCTTGATGTACGGCTCGAGCAGGGTCGTCCACGACTTCAGCATTTGCCTGTACTCCTCCGGACATCTCCCGGCGCGGTCCGCCGGCAGCTGCCCCTTCTGCTCCGGTTCTCCGGGCTCGGCCAACAGCACACCGAGTACGTCGGGAAGGGCACCGTAATCCCAGCACAGCAGGTTGTAGCCGCGGACCTGGTTGAGCGAATGATTGTCGGCGAAGGCCTGTGCGTTCAGGCTCGCCGGATCGGAGGCGATGTCGAACCAGAAGTCCGCCGCCGCAGCCACGCCCGCCACCCCGGCGGGCCCGGGGGTGGTCAATTGCAGCAGGGCACCGACCTGGTCGGCGGAGTCCTCCTCCCGTCCCGTGGCCGGCAGCGCATACACGTCGATTGCCATGTGCCCGGACTCGTGGAAGGCGATCATCCGGGTGACCCCGTCGAAGTACAGGTCGAAGTAGTCGGTTCGGCCCTCCGCCTGCAGTCTCGCGTAGTCCTCGGCGACCGTGAACAACTCGTAACACAACACCATCTGGTCGGCCTCGGGATCCCAGAAGGCGTTGAATCCGCCGCATTCCATGCCGACGACCGGGATGTCCTTGGGCAGTTTGTAGACTTCCCCCATCGCCTCGGCCAGGTCTTCGATCACCTCGTTGTCGCGGGCGATATCCTGACCCGCCTTGGCCATCTCCGACAGGGCCGCATGCTCGTATTCGGGCACGAACCTGCCCGTGTCAGGCACCTGACTCGACGTGGCGCCCGTGGGCTCCGACGCCGAACTGTCCTCGCCGCCCGACGAACACCCCACGACCGCCGCGAGCAGTACCACAGCAACCGCCGCGGACCAGTGGAGCCGAGCATGCAGTGCAGCCATCGAAATCATCTCCACAAGACCGTGTCGTGAAATGCCGGGGCGTGGCAAAATTGTAGCAAGCCCTCTGTCACCAGAGAGGCTTGTCTTTCTGCGGAATCATGTTTGTTATCAAGCGAAAGCAATGGCCCCTGGACATACCGGTGTGGACCTGCGGCCGCCAGGCGCGGCGCAGGTCGTCATCGGCAGCCGGACGACAGTGTCTCTCGCACAACCTCGCACCCGCCTCGAACCGCCCGTTGCAAGTTCGCTGCATCGAATCCTATAGTGCCCCAGCCGGATCACCAGTGGAGCAGATCGGACACGCTCAAGCCGTTGTCGTCCTGTTTCAATGCCAGGTCGATCGACAGACTGGCCGCAACCACCAGACGGGCCAACGGACCCGGCAGCCGCCGGTGGATCTGCACGACATACTTGTCGGCGTTGGTCAGCGACTCCTTGCCCCAGCCCGCCCATGTCTTGCTGATCCGGGCGACCTCGGTGCCGGACTCGTCGACCACCGAGAAGTCCCAGGCCAACACGTTCTCGGCCCTGATCGCACCCACCGGCACACCGTCAGCCGACAGCGAGAACGTGATCGCACCGAACACGTTGTCCTGCTTGATTTCCCCGATCGGCTCCCCGTCGCCGCGATCGACCTCGATCCGGGATTTGACCACCTTCGCCGGCCGAATCAGACGTAGCACCACCGCGCCACTGGTGTCCCGCACCTCGAGGGTGTGGGTGAAGAACTGATCGAGGCGTCCGATGAATCGCGCCACCTTCTTCGGGGTGGACTGACCGACCTGGACGACCGAGCCGATCGGGTGGCCGTGTTGATCATAGATGGCGAATTCTGCAGCCAGGTCGAACAGTTTGGCCCGTTGATTGACCACCAGCACCGGCTCGGTGAACAGAGTTCCGCCACCACCGCCGACCGGGTCGCCGATGTTCGTCCCGCGCCGCACCTGGTCGCGGATGCGATCCGCATCGTGCCGACCCTCGATGCTCACTTCCCACGCACTACCCTCACCCGGGGGCTCGTGTGGGCTCGCGGATCGGTCCGGATCCGGGTCCCCGCCAGGCTCAACCTCCGCGAACAGCCGACGACGGCGACGCACGCCGCCGGCGCTTCCGGGCTCCTCCGGGCGAGCGCCGACCCCCGACGATCGGCGAAATACGCGCCTGTGCACCATGTTTCCCTTCCCTTTCCGCCCTGACGGCGATGATGACCAACAGTGACAGTGACCAACGGTGCCGAGGACATCGGTGTCCCCGGCACCGGAACAACAACACCCACCTACCGAACCGTCTCGTCCGGCGGCCGGATGCGGCGACGACCGGTGCCCGCCGGGCACATCCGCCCCGGTGAGCACCGGTCGTCGATGGTGGAGTGGTGGTCAACGGTGGGCAGGGTTGTTCACCCCTTCCGGTTGTTCACTCGCGGCGGCGGTTATCCGGCGTTGCCGCCGGCGCCACCCGTACCGCTGCCGCCGCGGTTGCCGACACCGTCACCGGCGGAGCCGCCGACACAGTCGCCGCCGTCACCGCCCCGGCTGCCGCTCCCGGGCGTACCCGGCTGACAATCCGCGGCGCCCGGGTTGTCCGCGACGGCAACTCCGGCCACCGCGGCCGGGCCGAGGATCGGACCGTCCGCCTGGGCGGCGAATCCGCACCCGAAGGCGACGATGACCGCGGCGGCACCCGCAACGATCGCACCGATCGTGGTCCTGTTCGACATGGTCCGTTACCGGGTACCGACGCCGCCGCCGGCACCGCCGGTGCCGGCGGTGTTGCCGTTCCCGTTGCCGGCGGCGCCGCCGGTGCCGTTGCCGCCGTTGCCGCCCTGCTGGTTGTTCTCGAAACCGATGTTGATTCCGCCGCCGCCGACGTTGCCGCCCGCACCACCGGTGCCGTTGCCCCCGGTGTTGTTGTTGCCGTTGCCGGCGGCGCCGCCGGTGCCGTTGCCACCGTTGCCGCCCTGCTGGTTGTTCTCGAAACCGATATTGATCGGCACATCGAACGGGAAGGGCGCCGCGGACGCGGCACCCGCCCCGAAGATCAGCATCGGCACTGCGGCGGCGCCGACGAGAAGAGTGCGGACCGCGGTCTTGACGGACTTGGTGGACGTGGTGGTGTGCGACATGGTGTGTTCCTCCGGTGACTCAGTGGGGGTGGTGCTCTCGATGCCGTCAACATTGCCCGACGCCGCGGGGGTGCCTCGTCCCCTTCAGGGGTGAACATCGCCCACCCCCGAAGTTTTCCGAATACCCGGTCCGCCAGAAACATTGCAGTGACCGCAAGGGGTAAGCGCACATCCACCCTGACGGGGATGCGCCCGAAGACCGGCGTGGCGCAACGTTAACGGGGCACATACCCACCACCATCCACACCGCGCTCATCCGGAGGACAACCATGACCCAGCCCGAACTGACCACGCCGCACACCCCTCCGCCGTCACCGCCCACGCCCTCGAACGTCGGGTGGGTCGTGGCCGCTGTGGTGTTCTTCTGGCCCCTCGCGTTTCTCGCGTTCAGCGACGCACTGAAAGTGTTCCCCCGCTGGTACGGTGGCGACCTCCACGGCGCCGACGCCGCATCCTCGCGGGCGCGGACCCTCGGCATCATCGCCGTGTGCCTCGGCGGCCTCTTCACCGCATGGTGCCTGATCTCGGCCTTCCAAGCCTGACCGCCATCCAACATCTAGCCACGCAGAACACGCACTCACGCAGACATCCAGAGATGCACAGTTTCCTGGGGGTGGCCACAGCCACCCCCAGGGTGGCTAACGCAAGTAGCCCCAGCGCACGACGCTAGAAGGACCGGAACGCGGTGACCACCCCATCCACGACCACGACCACGACCACGAGGAAGCACTCCGATGACGTCGCGCACCGACAGAGACCACCCACCGACCGACGACACCGGGCACGCCCAACGCGCCGCCCTGATCGAACACCACGACCAACTGTCCCGAGCCCGGTGGCTCGCGGCAATCTTCCCGCTCCTGACCCTGACCGTGGTGTCGGGATTCTTCGCCGACACCCTCATCCCCTGGCTACCTCTCGCCTGCCCGATCGCACTCGCCCTCGGCATCACCGCAGCACTGGTGATCGGGCAACTGCTCCACACCGTCGAGCAGATGCTGAAACCGGCCACCACCACCTCGCCCGTCCTGGCGAACACGTACCGAAAGGAGCACCGCCCGTGACGAACCCGGCCCTGACCTACACCGACCACGGACACACCCACGAGCTTCCGCTGACCCCGGACCGGTCCCAGCTCATCATCGGCCGCTCCGCGCACGCCGACGTGTCACTGCCCACCGACCCGGACATCTCCCGCCTCCACGCCACCATCGAACGTATCGGCAGCTACTGGACCATCACCGACCAAAAACTCTCCTGCAACGGCACCTTCGTCAACGGCACCCGCATACGCGGACGCCACACCCTGCACCCCGGCGACATCATCCGGATCGGTGACAGCACCCTCACCTACCACGCGGAGCCCGAAACCGACTGCGGAGAAACCGGCATCGGCGACACACTCGACACACCCCCCAACCTCACCCCCGCCCAGCACGCCGTCCTCACCGAACTGTGCCGACCCTTCCACGCCGGCACCGACCACCCCCTCCCCGCATCGAACCAACACATCGCCGACGCCCTGCACCTGAGCACCGAAACCGTCAAATCCCACCTGCGCGCACTCTGCAGCAAATTCCAGATCGACGACCTCCCCCGCAACGAGAAACGCGGCCGACTCGTCGCCCTCACCCTCACCAACAACATCGCCACCCCAAACCCCTGACCCCTCCGTTCTCGATCACCACCCCACCGCCGGTCCCATCGCCGACCGCCCCTGCCGCACAGAAGATGTCACCCCCGCACGTCCCACGCACCAGAAGAAACTCGGTGGGTGTCGGTGTCCGCGTGGTTGCCGCAGTGGGGCGCCGTCACCGACCTCCCTCCCGGATACGCACATCACCCCGAAATTCACGTAATTGACAGGTAATCGTCGGCACCACAGCAAGTTCAGCACTCCACCTCGACACAACCCAACAATGAGCCGAGCAACGCACCCCCCTCGCCCCGAAACCGGAAGGCGCGGCGCGGGTATTCCTGCCCACCAACCGGACACCGAGCAAAAGGGAAGAGAATCTCACCCCTCCGGGATCTGGCAACGTTCGACCAGCCGCGGAAGACTCATCGGTGAGCCGTACATTTCGACACAGGAGTCATGTCGTGGACCAACTCTGGCACATCGTCCTCGCCTGGATCGCCGCCATGGCGATCTGGATCCTCACTACCGCCGCCCTACTCGTCCTCCTACCCGACCCCGACGCCTTCACCCATCCGGCGGTGAGCATCGGCACCGCCGTCTGGGCCGCGACGGTCGGGATCGGTGTCTACCTGCGGCTCCACCGGCGCACCCGCGACAACGACCGCACCGGCGCCCATACCAACCACACCCACCCCGCCCCCACACCCGGGCACACCCGCCTGGCCCACCGCCGCCGGCACCTGCGTCAGTCCATAGCGCTCGGCGGCGCACTGCTCACCGCCACCGTCATCGGATACGGCATCGCCATCACCGCGGGATACACCCCCGACCGCGGCGACGCCGCACTCCCCTTCCTCCTGATCTGCTTCCTGTACTGGGCAATCCACCAACTCCACACCATCGACCACTTCCCCACCAACCTTCGACCACCGCAACACCGCACCCCCTGAACAACACCCAACCCCGACCACCACCAGCGGGAAGAACCGGCCACACCCGAAGGGGTGACGCTGCGCCACGTGGCGCCCGTACGATTCGACGAGGCGTTCGGGTAGATCCGCGTCGAGATGCTCGCGGATACCGACCTTGAAACGCATCGGAACGACAAAGGCCTTTCGACGGCGAGACCGACGCCGGTAGTGATCGGGCCGCGCCCCGCCCGAGCACCCAATACACGAACTCGCGTAACCTCGCGGGTCCCCACTCGCCGCCACCCCGATACAACGTGCATGCACTCGGAACTGAACGTCGGCAGCCGAACGAAGGGTCAAATTTCCAACCCTAGGATGCGTTTCCGCGAGCGGGAATCCGGCGGATCCTGTTATTCGTAACCAACCACTACCTACCGAGGCCGACATGGATCCGATCGTCATTATTGTTGCTTGTGTGGTGGGCGGCCTCACCGCATACCTCGTGCCACTCTGGCTGATCAGAAGTGGTCGCAGCCCACAGCTGGCCGCGCAACGCGAGGTGTCCATGGTGATCAAGAACGGCGCGCTGCCGCCGAACGCAGACGTCTGGTCCTGGCGGTGGCGACTGGTGGAGAACCGACAGACAGTCGCACGCGGCCGCTGGCCGATGCTGGCCGCCGGCCTCCTCATGTCACTCTTCGCGCTCGGCAACCTCGCCGACGAGGGTGCGGGCTCCCTTCAGACCTGGGTGCGCGTCGGGTTGGCTGCCATGGCACTTGTCAGCGCGTTCTGGATGCATCGCCAGGTGCGGCGAGCCGACACTCTACTCGCCGCTATCAGCCCAGGACACACGGGGACACCGAACTTCGGTGCTCGCTGATATCGAGCTCCTTACCCAGCGGCAGGAACGCGCACTGCGGGCAGATCTTCGGAAGTCCGCCCGGGCAGTCGGCCGGATTCCTCCACGCTCCGCGCCCACGCCGACTGGTGGCAGAAGTCCGATCACGTCGTAATACCGCAAATATTCGTGCCGGCAACCCAACCGTGCGATCAACAATTCGCCGCCGCCGACCGCGCCGTGTGATGGCGTCGGCCCGCGCGGCGGTGGTGTGCATTCCGGGACTCGATCGAGGTTGTCGGCGCCCTGGCCATGCGCGGGCTCGGTACGGTCGTCCTGGAGGTGACCGACTTCCGGGCACTCCGGGTCGGTGCTGAAGACCTCCTGCTCCAGTCCGGCGTTGAGGAGGTTGAGCAGGTACCGGTAGTAGCCCGCGGCCCGCATCGCCGGGTCGGCGGACACCGGATCGGTCATGACGATCTTCGAGGCGTTGCGAAGTCCGTCGCACATCCGCTGCCACGACAGGTCAAGATCGTCATTGCGCCGGGCTGCATCCGCCGTTGGTGCGGGGTTGCCGATCGAGTCCATGAACAATCCTTCTGCACAAGCCTGTTCGTTGGAGTGTTGTAGTGATCCCTGGCCGACATCCTGACGCCCGGCCATCACTTCCGTCAGAACGGCTCGTCACCGAGGACCGACACCCGTAG
The DNA here is from genome assembly GCF_023667485.2 of Rhodococcus sp. MSC1_016. NCBI lineage: Bacteria > Bacillati > Actinomycetota > Actinomycetes > Mycobacteriales > Nocardiaceae > Rhodococcus > Rhodococcus sp. MSC1_016. The sequence goes on along the minus strand of NZ_JAMOZI020000001.1, from coordinate 5,932,654 downwards.
ATGGTCACAGCTGACAAGGTTGCCTCCGATCGTGCGGATCGATCGGCTTTGCCGGATCAATCCGCTGGTGAATTCTCACGGACCGTGGACATAGATAATCACTCAATCGAATTCGGCCCCCGCGGATGCGTCGCAACGGGGAGGGATTCGAGCCGCACCCGTGCGACGCCGGATCGGTTCCTTCCGCCCTCTCACCATGGGTTGCTCAACATGACCGTGTCCACTCTGGCCGTATACGAGCAGCTGCGCGCCAGCGGAAACCCGATAGTAAACGCAAGCTTCGACGAGACCGTGGCCCACCTGATCGACATGTCGGTGGTCGCGCTCGCAGCTCCCAAATCACCCTCCTGAAGAACGACAAGGCCGAACTCACCGTCACACGAGAAGTGCGATACATCAACGGAACCAAATCCGGAGTCTCCACAGCCTACCGTTGGGGCCTCAAATGGACCGCCGTCCGCAGATAACAACGCCGGGCAGACGATTGAGGCAGTCGTCGCCCCGGCAGGCGACCCGTATCGCGGCTACCGCACCGCGATGTCAGCAGATCGCAATGATGCAGGCACGGCATGTACACAGTTTTCCTGTACAGCCTGTTTCACAGACTCCGGCGGACCGCTTTCGAGAGAGAGAAGAGCGAGAGTTGTCGAGACATCGCCTGAATAGAATGCACCTGGTTCGCGGTCTCTTGCACCCGTTCCTGGCCGATCACTCGTCGCAGTGACGTCGCCTTCGCGCCGGCCACCACAACTTCATCGATGGTGCTGCGCGACCGTAATCGATTGGGCATCGTCGCATCCCGATCATCTACCGCCACTGCGTTACCAAATCGTCTTGAGCCCAATACCCCTCGTGACCCACACGGAGGCACGGTGGCCGAGCTCAGGCACCCCGGATGGCGGCTGTGGGCACCGACCATCACCGTCGTCTCCGCCACCTACGGTGGCTGCCATCGTGCGGGCCGCATTCGGCAAGTGTCGGAAGGGCACAGCGAGCGCATGAGGCGGATCGTCGGGGGCGCCGCGTAGGTACATCGATTAAGGACTACGGTGGTGTGCGAGTGCATTCAACTTGCCAAGTCGACGCCGTCGAGACGGGTCAGCAATTCACCGACTATCCACAGCTTGTGGTGCGCCCAGCCGAGATAGGCCATCAGGAGAGCCGGAATCACGAGGTCGGATAGCCCGAAAGCCGCAATGTCCATTCCGATCGCCAGGACAAACAAGGCAAGCAACACGATCGCACCGGTACGGGAGGATCTGAGCTGACGCTGCCTCCGCTCGAGCAGGCTGTTCCACGCCTTCGGCTCGGCGTCCGGGGGCAGTGCTGCACGTTTGAGTGCGCGAGTGACTGCCCGGTCGGAGTCACTTTCACGGCGGCGAAACAGTCCCACGAACACGGCCGCGGATGCGATAAGTGCGAGAAAGCCCCATATCCGCGGCGGGGACGGATCGACGGCGAATACCAGGAGGCCGAGGGCGGCGGCCATCAGGACGGTCCCGCAGACCGCCGCCATCATATTCCAGAACTTGTACACGTACGTGTCCTATCGAATCGAAAGTGTTTAAGTACTAGGATTGACGTCGAGATCGGCACGAGGTACTCCCCACAGGGGTAAACATCTACCACCTCCTATAGCCCAGACCGGGCGGCGTCCGCCCGAGCCGCGTCAAGAACCCGCACCCGGCCAGGCGACCAGGCCGCCCTTCGCGTCCGCAACGGTCGGCCACATGCGGTCCGCTTCGATCAGGGCGTCCTGCACGGCATCGGCGAACATGCTCGGGATGAGGCTCCGGAGCGGGATCTCGTTCACCGAGTATTCCGTGGCGGTGGGCAGCAAGGCCTGGAACGGGCGCACCTCGAGCCACTCGTGGAACCGGCTTCCCGCCCGCCCCCATACCCAAGCCGCGCGCCGAGAAAGCCCGCTCCTTCGGAAGTTCATCGAGCACTTTCGATCTACGGTTTCCGGATCGATTACTTTACGATCCCGAATGATTCACCACGGGATCAGATCGAACACACTGAAGCCTTTGTCGTCCTGTTTCAACGCCAGGTCGATCGACACGGTGGCCGCAACCACCAGAGTGGCCAACGATCCGGCAGCCGCCGGGGAATCTGCACGACATACTGGTCCGCATTGGTCAGTGGCGCCTTGTTCCACCCCGCCCACGTCTTGCTGCTCCGGGCGATTTCGGTGTCAGACGCATCGACAATCGAAAAGTCCCACGCCAGCACGTTCTCGGTTTTGATCGCGCCGACCGAAAACGCCGTCCGCCGACAACAAAAGGGTGATCGCACCGAACACGTTGTCCTGCCTGATTTCCCCGACCCGTTGTCCGTCGCCGCGTTCGACGACGATCGTCGACTTGACCATCTTCCTCGGCCGAGTCAACCGCAACAGCACCGCCCCTCGACGTCGTGTACCTCGATAGTGTGGGTGAAGAACTGATCGAGGCGTCCGATGAACCGCGCCACCTTCTTCGTGGTGGACTGACCGACCTGCAGCACCGAACCGAGCGGCTTACCGTGTTGGTCGTACACCGCGAACTCCGCCGCCAGCTCGATCAGTTTGGCCCGCTGATCGACCACCAGCACCGGCGCGGTGAACAGCATTCCCCCGCCACCACCGACCGGATCGTCGATGTTCGCATCGCGCCGCACCTGGTCGCGGATGCCGTCCCGGTCATGACGGCCTTCGATGCCGAGTTCCCACGCGCTGCCGCCCCCACCAGACCGGCCAGGCTTCCCCGCGGATCGGTCCGGATCCGGGTTCCCGCCAGCTCAACATTAGCCATCACCTGAGATTTGAACTGCCGCCCGCCGCCGAAGAGCCGACGACGGGCTGCACGACACCCGCCGCCCCGGTCAACTTCGGTCCGGCAGCGGCCACCGAAAGACGGTGGAACGTGTTTCCAGCCCACATGTTCGATTTCTCCCTTCTCAACCTGGCGTTGACGACCTCGGTGTCCCGATTCCGGAACACCACTCGACGACCACGCCCGGTGGATCGCCGTGGTCTTCCCACTGCTGGTCCTGACCGTGTTGTCGGGATTCTTCACCGACACTCTCACCCCGTGGCCGCCCCTCGCCCGCCCCCTCGCCCTCACCGTCGGCAAAGCATTATGGAAGCCTGCTCGATTTCCGCCGGAATCCGGCCGCGGGAGGACACCTCCAAGTCCTCCCCGATCGCCCACTCACGAATCGCCTTGGTCGTCTTCTTCGCCGATCCTTCAGAACCCCTCGGCGGTACCACCATATGGTTCTCCGAATTTCGCAGGCAATCGTCGAACGCGCAAGGTATCGACATTTCAGTCCTCTCACCGCCACGAAATCGAACCGCCGACCAATCACAAGCGGACCGCACTGATTTCCGAGGACCTGCGCCGTCGACCTTCCCCAGCAACGACACCGTGCACCATCTGTCGGCAGTGCCGATAGACCATTGTGGCTAACGCTCACGAATGCGAAGTGCTCGGCGGTGCGCGCGCCGTACACCAGTTCCCAGGCTCCGCCGCGCCGTTGCACTTCCCGGATCATCGGCAGCATTAGGGTGATACCGATCCCGCCGGCGACGAACACGTACCGGTCCGCCTCGGCCAGAATAAAGCTCGAGCGTGGCAGGCCGATCTCGATCACGCGACCCGGACGCAGCTCACGATGGACCTCCACCGAGCCTCCCCGGCCCGCGGGCAGTTCGAGGACGGCGATGCGGTACCGCGTCGAGTCGGCCGGGTCGCCGCACAGCGAGTATTGCCGGACCATCCCCGACGGCAGATGCACGTCGACGTGAGCACCCGGCTCCCAGGCAGGCAGCTCACCGCCGTCCGCGCGCGCGAACTCGTACGAGGTGATCGACTTAGCCTCCCAGTGGGCGGCGACGACGCGGAGTGGAAGGGTCTGCGCGTCAGACGACTGGTTGACATGACTGCCGTCCTTGACGCGGTTCATCAGCTCGGTGAACGAGCGCCGGTAGTTGAGGGTGAACAGGTCGGCGGGTACGGAGAAATTCCTGGTACTCGGAATCCCAAGGAATTTCGCGGGGTCGATGAATTCGACGATCGGGATGTCCTCGAGGTACACCATCTCCTCGACGCGCAGGCATCCTCCAGGTCGGCGCCGCGGTAGCCGACCTCGTTGGCGACGCCCCAGAAGATCTTGACGTGCTCGTAGTCGATGGGTGACGGAAACCCGGCGACAACGCGGCGCCCCAGCTTCTCGTAGTGGTACGTGATGGACGCGAGACCCGGTGCGGAGCAGCGGTACCGCATCATGCAGTCGCCGTCGGCCCAGTCACCGGAGCCGGCGTCGAGCGGGCGGTCCATCCAGACGTCGAGTCCGTCCCTGTTGACGTTCAGCGGTTCGACGACCTCCGGCGTCGGGCCCATCGACATCTTGTGGACGAAGGGGAAGTATGCGACGTCGCGGAAGTTCTCGATCGTCACGCCGACCCCGACAGATGAGTCGATGGGTTCGGCGGCAAGCCATTCGAGGTCCAGGCCCTGCCACTCGTCGATCTCGTACATGTCGCGGATCGGGTCCTCGAGCACCGTCCAGACGTGTCCGAACCGCTCTACCGCGGGATAGGTGGCGATCGAGGCACGCGGCGGAATCTTGCCCTGATCGGCCAAGGACGGGATGCGGCTACAGCTGCCGTCGGCGCTGGAGAACTCCCAGCCGTGGTACGGGCAGCCGATCGAGCTCTGGCGCACTTCGCCCATGGACAGGTCGCCGCCGCGGTGCGGGCAGCGTCGCGACTGCACCGAGATCCGCCCTCACCGTCACGGTAGATCACCAGGCTGACGCCGAGAAGCGTGGGCCGTCTGGGGCTTGTCGAGGTCGCAGAGGCGCGCGACCGGAAACCAGGAGCGGCGCATCGACGCTTCGGCCAGTTCACGTTTGGTGGGGGTGGGGATCGAGGTGGTCACAAGGGTCCTTTCGGAGAGATCAGGCGCCGACGACGAGGGCTCCACCGTTGACCGCGAGGGTCTGACCGGTGATGAATGCGGGTCCGTCGGAGGCGAGGAAGGCAACGGCCGCGGCGATTTCAATCTGGTCGGAAGCAGCGGCCAGACTCTCACAGTCTGGCGCGTCGAGGTGCTGTCTGTGCGCGTGCCCGGGGGTCATCGGCCGACTGCGATGCCGACGCCGGCAGTCGGGCGACGATCGGTGTCTGCGGTACGGCCAACTCCGGGCCATGGTGCGCATCGACCAGTGTGCGACGGCGTACACGGCCATCCACCGGACGCACCCGCCCCCCTGGCGGGACCCATCCCCGCAGTCGGCGTCGAAGAAGAATTCGTTCTCGTCGGCCCCGACACCGGTGCCCCGTTCCCCGGCAACGCCGCCGTCGCCGAGACCGGAAAGACGCTCGGCATCGACCCGCAGCTGGAGGCGTTACCAGGCCGTTCTTCGCTCCGCCCTCCGCAGCCCCGTCACGCGTGCGACCATGTGCTGACAGCGTCTATGCCGGTGGCCGAGAATGCTCGAGCCTCGCGCGCAGCCGGTCCAGCCTGAGGACGGTGGTGCGCCACTCGAACACTATGACTGCAGCGATGAGCAAGTGCATTGCGGCGAGCCACAACGGTTGAACACTCTCGGCCGGGAAGAGAACGCGACCAGTGAGCAGATTCAGCAGCCCCAGCACGAGGAAGAGCACCGCGACCGCGGGCTGAAAGCGTATCCGCGCCCTGCTCTTGTTGATCCAGTCCGTCCACCGAACAACATCGATCGGCGTCGGCACGCTCCCTGTGCGTAGGGCGTCGCGGTAAGCGACAACGTTTCCGACTCCACCGAAGTGCTGGCGTGTTCGCCACCGACACCACCCGGGATCTGGTGTATGCCACCGACACCGCCGCCGAGCAGATCGACGAACTTCAGTTCACCCTGGGCGAGGGCCCGTGCCTGGCCGCGTACCGCTCATCGGTGCCCGAACTACACCCCGATATGGCCGATCCCGCCGCCACAACACGGTGGCCGATGTTCGTCCCCGAGATACTCGACCTCGGTATTCACGGAATCTTCGCGTTCCCACTCGGGTTGGGGGACGGCGCCCGTATCGGTGTCCTCGAGCTCTACCGCAGGCAACCCGGGCCGCTCGCGGCCGAGCACTATCGGGCCGCGGTCGGCTACGCCGCTGTCCTCGGCCCGACGGTGGTCGAGGAACTCGATCCCTCGCGTAATCCGTCGACAGTGATGGATCCTGCCCTGTTTCCGCGCGGCAATGTGCACGTCGCCGCCGGAATGATGGCCGCGCAGCTCCGGCTATCATTCCGCCGATGCCCTCGCCCGATTACGGGCGATGGCGTTCGCACAACACCGCAGGATCACGGTGATCGCCCAGGATGTCATTACCGCCCGCCTCGAATTCCGCCCCGAGGATTCCGGCGGCAACTGATCGTCGCCGACAGCATTGCACTTTCATGCACCCCTTGCCGGACCGGCTCTGCTCGGAGGCAACAACGAGATGCGGATCCACGGCGACAACTTGATGCGAATCCACGGCAGCGACCGTTGTCGCGACAGGACCGCCGTCGTCTTACACCTACCGACGGGGACCTCACCCGGCCCTGGCACGCATCCAGTGTCGCCCGATCTGCGCATTCGGCGTGCGGGCCCCCCGTCGGGTCAGTGCGTGATTCTCCCGACCATGTCGGGATCCTTGAGCGAGGTTGCTATGTCGACGAGCCGGCCTGATTTACGGTTTTCGGCAGGCCGCGGAATCGACCATTCTGCCGTCAGCGTCGATCGGGGCCGAGGTCGACGATTTTCATCGCCACCTCTGCCAGTGGGGTGTTCGAGTCCTGGGAGAGTTTTGTCAGCATCGCGAACGCCTGGGCGGCGTCGATCCCGAACCGTTCCATCAGCATGCCGTTGGCCTGCCCGATCAGGTCTCTACTGGCCACCGCCGATAACAATTGCTCTGCTGTGCGGGCCGCGGCGATCGCGATGGCCGCATGAGCTGCGAGGACTTCTCCGATCAGCACCGATTCCTCGTCGAAGGCGTGCCGGGTCTTGCCGAACAGGTTGAGGGCACCGGAGGTGTGGTTACCGGTGTACAGCTGGAAGGACAGGGTGCTGCGCACTCCGGCGTCGAGTGCGTGCTGGGTGAACCGTGGCCACCGGCGCTCCTCGGTGAGGTCATTGCTGCGGGTCATCCGTGCATCGAGGGCGGCATCGACACACGGGCCCTCACCGAGACGCTGCTGAAAGGGCGTCCATCTGTTCGGGTACATCGGAGGTCGCGGCGTGCGATTCGAACCTCTTACGCTCGGCGATCACCAAGATGTCGGCGCTGTCGGCGCCGGGGATCATCGACACCGCGGTCTCGGTGATGCCACGCAGAATGGAGTCGAGATCGGACGACACAGCCCAACCCCGGGCGACGTCGGCCATCAATCTACCGAGGTCTTCGTGGTCGAGGGAAGTCATGTGCTGCGCCCTCCGAAAATTTGTGAGTGCGGGGCGCTCGCCGCGTTTTCGGGCCCCGAGGTGGGCGCTTGAACCGGCAAAGCGAACCGGAGGCGTATGGCGACGCCTCTACTTTCGAGCCTTCGTCGCCCGAGCCGATCCGCCCGCGATTCAGGCCGGGGAAGTCGATTGCCTGTCGACGCTGTTGTGCCCGTAGCCGGTCACATAAGGTCACATCGTCACATTCGGGTCCGGGCGGGTCCGAATGCTTGCTCGATCGATGACGGAGCGAGACCCTGGGGTTCCGCATACACACGTCGGGCGGATCCCCTGACCCAAAGGGGACCCGCCCGCGAGCACGAACCACCTGGTTACCAGGCGTGCATGGTTGCGCGGTAAAAATGTGGCCTCGGCGTCAGGAGACATTTCCCGCCTGACGCAGGCTCACCGCGCTGAGCCCACTGTGGGGGCTTTGCTTTGCGTGGGTGCCTACAGCTCGTGCTGGGCGCCACAACCGAGAGGTAGAATCTTCTCTTCCGGTCCGACCTTGGTCCGTCGTGGATCCGTACCTCCGGTCTACGCCGCATTTCCAGCTAAAGCAACAGTAAAATACGGTCGGTCATTGCACGAACACGCGAAATGAGCACCCGACCGCCGAACCCGCACCCTGGTCAAGCACCAAACTCCCAGGTAAATGCGGCCTGCCGTTCTTCGACTCACGCCGCCTAGACAACATGACGGCGCTGCGCGACCGTCGGCAGGGCGTGCGCGACACGTTTCTCGGACTCGCCCCAGCGTGGTCACCGACGTCCAACTCGTCTACGCCACCATCGCATACCGACACACTCCAAAAACTGATGCCAGAGGAACCCGCGGCTTGGATACCGAACGCGAACCGGCACACCGCCGCCTGGCGGAGGTTCCCCCCCCCCCCCCACCGATCGTGACACCGATGCAATGCGTACTGCGCCATCGGTTTTCCGGTCACCAGGAAGATCACCCGGCGGCCGACCACCACGGTGTAGTCACCGAACCGTTCGTAGAACCGGCCCAGCAAGGTCACGTCGACGGCGACAGTGACACTGTCGGTCCAGGCGGGATCCTGAGTCAGATCCAACAGCTCACGGTGCAGACTGTCGAGCTCGTCATCACGTCGATCCAGTTCCGCGGCCAGCTACGGATCCCGGGTCCGGAGCACCTGCTCGGCCAGACCCGCCAACCCACCCGCCACCCGCCCCACCCGGCCGAGGAGTTGTTCGGCCTCAACAGAGGTGACCACGTGGTTCGGAATCGTCCTCAGCCCGGTCGCTATCCCGTAAGCCGATCCTCAATCGGAGCTGCAATATGCATCTGCCAAACCATGCGTGTTGCGAAGACCGCTGGAATCCGCCTCGGGTGCCTGCGCCCTGCTAGCCCGGACGTCGGCTGTGTAACGCATCGGTGTCGGATTCCGACGTGCCTGGTAACGCATTGTCATTGGTCGGGGCCGGACCGAATGAGGTTGACCATGAAACATGGCGTAACGACACGTGCGGCACACCGACGCCGGATGGCGTCGGGGCTGCTGGCGCCTGGCGTGCTGGGACTTGCCGCGCTGCTTGCCGCCCCCTGGTCGAACCCCGGGGCGCCGACGACGACGGCCACGGCCCTGACTGCTGCAGCCTCGACCGCCTGTTACGACATGGTGAGCATCGCAGTGGCCGGGCGCAACGACGCGCCGCACGCGGGCACGCACCAGATGCTGGTGGCGCCCGACGGCACGCCTCTCCCGGCGGCTCTGTCCAGCGAGTACAGCAGCGACTGGGTCGATCCGGTGGTCAACGCACCCGGTCAGGCCGTCGGCGAGGGTTCCTACGCCGCCGTCTACATCGACTATCCGGCGAACATGTCGTCGTATGAGGACGCGGTGAATGTCGGTGTCGACAACACCGAAACCGTGATGCGCACGATCGCCGCCTCCTGCCCGGACACGAAGTTCGCCATCGTCGGCTACAGCGAGGGCGCCGATGTGGCGCGCCGGGTCGCGATGGAAGTCGGCAACCAGGAAGTCGGCGAGGACGGCTACGACATCGTCGACCCGGCATCCGTGGTCGGCGTGGTGATCCTGGCGGATGCCGGACGTGAAGTCGGCGGGGGCCCCTTCCCCGGCGCCGAGAACGAATTCCGCAATCCCGACGGATTCGATCTCGCCTACCAATCCGGCGGCAACAGCGCTCCGGGGCGGGGCGCCCTCCCGGGCACATCCGGCGGATTCGGCGCACTGGACGGCAAAGTGGCGTCCTTCTGTTCGGAAGGAGATCTGACCTGCTCCGCGCCGGACAACATCGCCCTGCTGCAGCTCGCCGTCAACGTGGGCAGACAACTGAACGTCGATGCGCTCGAACGCGAAGGGCTGACCATCGCGACAGCACAGGACATGGCGACGGTCCTCGGACAGATCGCCCTCGCCGCGTTTGCCGACATCCAGTCGCAGGAGAACTGGATGCAGTCGGACGAGACGTTCCTCGACGTTCTCATCAAGGTGTCGGACCCCGCCTACAAGCCCGGTACCCCAGTGGCACAGTCGAATACACCCGCCGGACCGCTCTCGCCGAACCAGTCAATCGATCTGGTCTACCTGCCTGCCAAGGTTCGCAACGAGATCATCGGATTCATCGCGAACAACGAGAACACCGTCGCCGTGGTGATGAGCGATCCCTATCAGCAGACCCTCGGTCCAGGAACAGGTCATCACTTCGACTATTGGCGCGACGCCGACCCCGCGGGCGGAAAGCCGTTGACCTCTTCGCAATACGCCGCCGCCTGGCTGACTCATCTGGCCCGGGAAGCAGAGAAGGGACAGCCGGCGGCCACCGCCGCCGACGCGTCCGCAACCGCTCTCGTCGCGTCGTCCGCCTCGACAGCGGACCCGAGCGACACCGCGTCGACTACCTCGACGACGTCCACCGCGACGAAAGAGCTTCTGTCTTCGACTGATTCGTCCACCGTGCCGACGACGACATCGTCGGCCGACCCCACCGCCGCTCCCGTGGCACCCACGGCGGCAGTGGTCGCGCCCGACACGTCGGCCGCGTTCTCGGAGGAGCCGTCACCGTCCGCGGCGATGACAGCCACCGACACCCCGTCCACCCAGCAAGAGGTCCCGACGACGGTAGAGGTGGCCGAACCGGAAACGACGACGATCCCGACCACCACGACCGTCCCACCGTCGCCGGTGCAATAGAGAAACTGCCGCTCAGCGCCGGGCGAGAGCGCGGTCGGCGAGGGCACCGACGACGGGAGCGAGGTTCTGGGCGTGCCCGAGCGTCAGATGGTTGTCGTCGCGGTACACCAGGTCGTTGCCGACGATCACCGGACAGCGGTCGGGGGTGCAGAAGAGCGAGGTGAGGTCGGCGTACTGACCCCCGCCGGCCGCGGTCGCCGCCGCCTCGGCCGCGATACCGGCGGAGTTCACCGCGGCACCGTGCGGCGGCGAGCAGGCCGTGGCGTCGTCGAGGTGGCCGGACAGACAGGTCGGCACGGTGGACCGCGGATCGGGGATCGGGCCGAGAACCAGAACGGCCGCGCCGGTGGACCGCAATTGCGCCACCATGCGGGTCACGCCGTCGATCCAGGCCGGGTCGTAGGTGGTGAATCCGAAGTCGCCGCCGTACCGCCGGGACATGCTCACCACAATCAACTGCGGACGCTCGGCCTGTAACCGGGCGGTCACCTCGCCGCGCCACTGCTCGCACTCGGAGTACGCCCGGCCGAGATACGGACTGGTGATGGGAAGCTCCATCAAGGGACAGGTGACCTTGCCCATCGTCGTGAGCCGCCAGTGTCGCTGCTCGGCGACCGGCTCGAACGCCGGGTGCCACATCGCAGCATGCGAGTCACCGACGAGGGCCACCGTGGTAACCGAAGCAGGATCACCCGACACGCAGTCCTCCAGACCGACCTCGAGCCAGGAGCGCACGCAGCCATTGTTGAAAACCGCCGGCTTGTCGGCCGGGGCGTCGGCGAGCGACGGGGTCAGATTGGACGGGACGGCGCGCAGCTCGGCCGAGTGCGCGACCGCGGCCGCCACCTGTGCGGTCACTTGCTGCACCGCCGCGTCGTGCGGGTCGACGGTGGGGACCGCCGTGACCTCCGGCGCGGTGACCGTGAGCGCCTCGGCCGCAGCACCCTGGCCCACCGGCATAGGTCGCAATATCAGCAGTACGAGCGCCGCGCAGACGGCGAGCGCGGTGACGGCGCCGCCGAGAGCCAGGCTGCGCGTGTCCGACCGACGCAGTGGAGCAGCGAACCGTGCGGGGTTCTCGATGAGTCGCAGCGTGAGGACGGCGAGGCCGCCGGACAGCGCGACCGCCGCGAGCCGGTCGAAGAGGCTCAGGGAATGGCCGAGCAGGGGCGGCAAGAGCAGCAGCACGGGCCAGTGCCAGAGGTACCAGGAGTACGACACCCGGCCTATCGCCCGCATCGGGGCAAGCGAGAGTCCGCGGCCGGCGCCCAGTCGGGGTTCGGCGCAGCCGGCGCCGATCACCAGCACCGTGCCGAGCACGGGCAGCAGTGCGGCGGTCCCGGGGTAGGGCGTCGTCTCGTCCAGCGCGAAACAGCCCAGAAGAATCAGGACCAGTCCCGCCCACCCGGCGACGGCAGCGGGAAGCGCCGGCAACCGGAGCCACAACGGGACGGACAACGCGACCAGCCCGCCGGCGGCCAGTTCCCACGCCCGCGAGGGCAGGGAGAAGTACGCCCACGGCGGCAGCGTGCTCGTCCAGGCCATCGAAATCGCGAACGACACGGCCGTCACGAGTGTGAGACCGAATAGAAACGGCCACACGGAGGGTGCAGTCTCGCCGTCGGCACGCCTTCGCGCGCGCCGAACCAGCCAGACCGTGCCGATGATCAGGGCAGGCCACAACAGGTAGAACTGTTCTTCCACGCCGAGTGACCAATAATGCTGAAACGGCGACGGAGGTGTATCGGCGGACAGGTAGTCGGTGCCCTGCAGGGCGAGCCGGTAGTTGCCGACGTAGAGCGCGCTGGCTATCCCGTCACCCAGAACGGCCCGGGCCTGCAGCGGTGGCAGGAGCATGGCCGCACCGACCGCGGTGACCACCAGCACGGTGACACCGGCGGGCAGCAGCCGCCTGGCCCGCGCCGCGTAGAACCGGGCGAGCCGCACATTCCCGGTGGCGGTCACGTCCCGCCACAGCAGCCCGGTGATGAGGAAGCCGGAGACGACGAAGAACACATCGACGCCCACGAATCCGCCGTCGAGGCCGGGAACGCCCGCGTGGAACAACACGACTGCCAGCACTGCGACGGCCCGCAAGCCTTCGATGTCGGTGCGGAACCCGGTGCCGGGTGCTCGCCGATTGTCTGGACGCTCCGGCGCTCCACGATCGGGGCGATGACGACCGGCTCCGCGCCGCCGTTCCGGAGTCTCGACGATATTCACTCGACCATCGGTCCTCTCCCGAAGCCAGCCGCGGATTCCTGTGGCACCCGTCATATTGCCAACGATGCGGCAGGGTACCCGACAGCCACGCCGCGTCAGCCTGCAGCATGTCCGCACTCGACGTCACCGAGTGGGCGATCTTCCCGATCGTGATCCAGGTCATTGTGATCTTGGACCTGCTCGAGTAACCCTGTGCCCTTCGATATCGACTGCGAAAACGAAGGTGATCCGATGAGCGGCCATTCCGAACTGTCATTCGCGCTCGATCTCACGCTCGACGAAGCACGACGGCGTACCGCGGTGCTGGAGGCGATCGGGGACGACTGGAACCCTGTCGCCGTCCTCGCGGAAGAAGAGCGCGCCTACGACCTGCTGTATTCGGGTCTCGACGCCGAGCAGCAGCGCATCTACGACGAACTGGTGGCGGCGGGTGTGCTCCCGGATCGGACGGTAGGCCGCGTCACCGATTGATCCGTCTTATTCCTGCGTCGCAGCAGTAGGTCGCGACTACTGCGCGCGGCCGTCGTACCTCTCACGAGCCGTGGTCACGTCGTCCATGTTGTGTTCCGCCCACTGTTTGACCGCTCTGAGGATCGGCAGTAGCGACCTACCGAGTTCGGTGAGCTCGTAGTCGACGCGGACGGGCACCGCCGCAGTCACTTCGCGTGCGACGAGACCGTCCCGTTCGAGCGCTCGAAGCGTCTGGGTCAGCATCTTCTGACTGACCCCGGCGAGTTCGCGCGCCAGTTCGGAGTACCTTCGCGAACCCTCACCCAGCGCGACGAGAATGAGCGACACCCACTTGTCGCTGATGCGGTCGAGGAGCTGACGACTCGGGCAGTTCGCCAGATACACGTCATACTCTTGCTTTGCCGCATGTCGCGCTTGTCCTGCGGTTGTCGTCGCCATCGGGCGCCCCTTTTGCTTCGTTACGCACTTTCAGGTGCCTACTTCCCAACGGAGAGTAGTCAGGCGATTCTGAACCGGCAACAGCGACTACCGAAGGGGAGCACCATGCGAGCAATCGTGACAACCGGGGCCGAGGACGTGAAGACCATCGAGGTGGCAGTGCCGGAGGCGGGACCCGGGGAAGTCCGAATCGAACTCCGCGCGGCGGCGGTCAATCCGGTGGACTCTCAGACCAGGCAAGGCATCTATCACCGGCTCGGATGGATAGATCAGCCCGAGGGCGCGGGCCTGGGCTGGGATGCGGCCGGGATCGTGGACGCGCTGGGTGATGGCGTGGTGGGACCCGCCGTCGGCACGAGGGTCGTCGCCCTGCACGACCGGTTGGATGCGCCGCTCCGCGCCTTCGCGGACTATGTCGTCGTTCCGGCCACTGCGGTGGCCCGCATTCCGGATGGCCTGAATTTCGCCGGGGCGGCAACGCTGCCCCTCAACCTGTCGACCGCAGATCAGGCACTCGATCTCCTCGGTGACCCCGCGGGCAGAACGCTGCTGGTGACCGGCGCGGCCGGTGGAGTGGGCGGGTTCGCCGTCCCGCTCGCGGTCGAGAGGGGATGGACGGTCAGCGCACTCGGCCGCCCCACCGACACCGACTTTCTGCGGTCCGCGGTGCGGTACAGGTTCTCGGCGAAATTCCGCCGACCCGGTTCGACGCCGTGTTCGATACCGCGGTACTCGGAGACGCGGCGGTTTCCGCGGTGGACGACGGCGGAACCTATGTGGGCGTCGTGCCGCCGGCAAAGCCCGGGGCCGCGCGCGGCGTCGACGTTCAGGCCGTGATGGTCCACCACGACGGTGCCAGGCTCGAGAAATTGCTCAGCTCTGTCGCACGCACGGGACGCGAGAGCGCCCCGCTCGCGGTACGGATCGCCGGAACTTATCCGCTCGAGAAGGCGAATGAGGCGTTGGCGGCCCTCGATGCGGGCGGCTCGCGTGGACGCTGGGTGCTCACCTTCGAACGCTGATTCCCGAACCCCCTTCACATCGCCGATGATGGACTGCGACATCTCGTCGAGAGGAGGCAATCATGACCGTGTCGATGCAGTCGTTCCTCGACGAGCTCGCCGACATCGTCGGTGCGTCCCACGTGCTCACCGATCCCGGCGTGGTTGCCGGATATGTCACCGACTGGACCGGGCACTGGCATGGGAACACCACCGCCGTGGTCCGGCCCGCCGACACCGGGCAGGTTTCGGCGGTTCTCGCCCTCTGCTCCCGCGCCGGCGTCGCCGTGGTTCCCCAGGGCGGCAACACCGGTCTGGTCGGTGGGTCGATCCCGATGGACGGGGAGGTGGTGCTCAGCACTACCCGGCTTTCCGTCATCGAACACGTCGACCCGATCGGCCGCACCATTGCCGCGGGAGCGGGTGTGACCATTGCCCGCGCCCGCGACGCGGCCCGCGAACACGGAGTGGAGCTCGGTGTGGACCTTGCCTCCCGCGAATCGGCAACCCTCGGCGGGATCGTCGCGACCAACGCCGGGGGCATCCGGGTCATCAAGAACGGCGACACCAGGTCTCAGCTGCTCGGCATCGAGGCGGTGCTGTCCGACGGGCGCGTTCTGACCCGATGGAAAGAGCTGACGAAAGACAACGTGGGGTACGGCCTGCCCGGCCTTCTCGCCGGCTCCGAGGGCACACTCGCCGTGATTACTCGCGTCCTGATGCGACTCGTACTACCCCCGAGCGCAACTCGGGTCGCTTTCGTCGCAGTCGGTTCGGTGGGTGACGCACTGATGGTGGTGGATCACCTCGAGCGCGCCGGGCTGACGCTCGACGCCGCGGAGCTGATGACGAGGTCGGGTATCGACCTGGTCTGCGAACATCAGCAACTCCGGCGACCCCTTTCGGCCGACGCACCGTTCTGTGTCCTGGTGGAGGTGTCCGGTCGCGAGGACGCGGAGACCACACTCCTCGAGGTTCTCGACGACAGCCATGAAGTCGTGCTCGACGCCGTCGTGGAGGAAGGACCGGCGCACAGGCTGTGGCAATACAGGGAGAGCCACACCGAGTCGGTGGGCGCCGCTTCGTCCACGCCACCCGTGAAGTTGGACATTTCGACGCCGCTGCGCGACATCGAGGCCTTCCTGAACGAGCTGACCACCGGCCTCGATCGACGCTTCCCCGGAGTGCGGGCGATCTGTTTCGGGCACGTGGCCGACGGCAACATCCACGTCAATCTTCTCGACGCCGCGCCTGAACAGCGGGACACTCTGTCCGACTTCGTTTTTCATCTCGTCACCGACCACAACGGGAGCATCAGCGCCGAACACGGTGTCGGGCGGGCCAAGGCCCCCTGGATGACACTCGGACGAAGTGCGGTCGACCTCGACATCATGCGGTCGATACGGGCAGCGCTGGACCCCGCCGGGATCCTGAACCCCCACATCCTTCCCGCACGCAGGCCGTGAGATCGAACAACTACGGACCTTCCTGGTCGGCAAGATCGTCGAGAACGGCCGAAAGCCGGCGCATCGCTGCGAGCGCATCACGTAACTTGTCGGGTCCCATGGCCTCGGCCAGGCGAGCGGCGAAGGCAGCGTGCGCGGGGTCGATGCCGGTCACCGCTGCACGTCCCGCCGGCGTGGGAGTAATGAGCTTGGCTCGTCGATGAGCGGGATTCGGCTGATACTCGGCGAGTCCACGATCGACGAGCAGGTCGGCGATCCTCTGCACGCTCTGGCGCGTGATGCCCATTTCCCGTGCGACGCCGGCAACCGTCAGCGGCTGGTTCAGTACGGCGCCGAGAACCTGCCACCACGCGGCCGTGAGCCCCGCCGGACGTGCCAATTCCTCGGCCACAGCGAGAAACTGACCGTTGAGCCGGAACGTTGCGAGGGCTGCCCCGCTGAGCAGTTCCTGTTCGGGCCGCTCACTCATACGGCCATGAGTTCATAGAATCCGGCCGGATCGCGGTGGCCGTAGAGCTTGAACCAGGACGCGAGAACGCTGGGCTCGAATACATCCAGCCGAGCGAGGATTTCGCGTGCGAACTCTACCGGCGCAGTGGCACTGGCGGTAATGAGATCGCGATCCGTGACGGCCGGCTCATCACGGTAGAGACTTCCACCGGCGTATCCGACACCCTCGAGGAATTCGGCGGCGTTGCTGGTGTGCTCACGATCGTCGAGCAACCCGGCGAGTGCGAGGCCCCCTGTTGCACCGCAGATCGCCGCCACCGGAACCCCGGCGGCGAGGAATTCGCGCGCTTTCTCGGCGAAGGGCGCGAACTGCTCGGTGGGCCAGATGTCGTTACCCGCGAGAATCAGCATCGCACTGTCCTGCGGCCGAATCTTGTCCAACGCGGTGTCCGGGACTACGCGCATGCCGCCCATCGTGGTGATCGGATCCAGGGTGGACCCAACCGTACTGACGGCGTAGCGACCGGGCTGCTTGTGCCAGGTGGGCTTGTTTATGTGGGCGATCGCATGACCTACCTCCCAGTCGGCGAAGGTGTCGTATACCGCGACGTGCACTGTTTCAGTCATGACAGAATGCTGTCATTATGACAGCATTCTGTCAATAGTGGCGATCGACTGCGGCTCCGCGGGCCGATAAATCACTGGCTTCGGTTTGAGCGGACGTGATGTAGTGCGGTCATGCCAACCTCCATTCGCCGGATGACGACGACGGACGTCGACCGTGCCGCGACCGTCCTCGGTGACGCGTTCGCCGACTACCCATGGACCAACTGGTGCGTCGCCGCGGACTCACACCAGCAGCGTGTGACCGAGCTTCAGCGCCTGTATCTCGGGCACATGGCGCTGCCACACGGTCTCGCGTACATCGACGAAGAGCACAACGGTGTCGTAGCGTTCATCCCGCCGGACCTGCCCGACCCGGAAGAATCGCTCGTAGCGAAGATCGTCGAACTCCATGGGGATCGTTTCGAGCACGCCGCCCAAGCGGAACAGCGTTTGTCCGCGATGGACGTTCCGGGCAACGCCTGGTGCTTGGCGACCGCCGGAGTATCCCGTGCAGCGCGAGGTCGAGGACTGGGCGGTGACCTTCTGAAAGTCGGACTGGCCGAACTCGACCGACGCAACGCGGCATGTTGGCTCGATACCTCGACACACCGGAACCTGCCGCTGTACGAACGTCACAACTTCGCTGTCGCCGACCATGTCGTCCTCGACGACGGACTCGAGGTGTGGAGAATGCACCGGCCCGCGATCTGAGGAAGATCAGTCCCGGTTCGGTGCCAACGGGTCTGTGCTCCGCGTGCGATAGAAGACCATGGACAGAGCAATGACCGCTTCGAGGGCTGCGGTGAGAAGAGCTGCTGCCATGGGCAGGGACAGTGCATGCCCGACCGCCGTCGGGTTCGCGGCACGGGTCATGTGGCCGTGGTGGCCGCTCACGGACGGACCGAAGTCCACTGTATGCAGCGCGATCATGCCGACGTTCATGATCGCGACCCATCCCCAGTCGCGGGAGTTATCTCTCATCCACAAGTGTCGGGCGCAGTGGAGGCATCCGAGCAGCATGCCAACCGTAAGCAACACCATCAGTGGTGACGCCCGATGGTCGCCGAGTGCAGCGATATGCAGCCCTGAAGAAAACAGCGCAAGCACCACGGCCACCCGCCGCCACCAGAAATTGGCGGGGCGGGCGGTCGTCAGCGCGGCAGCGATGATCACAGCTCAGCCTTCACAGCAATGCTTCGACGTACTCGCCGGCACGTTCAGCGCCGGGTTGCGGTCGAAGAAGCCCACCGGCTTAAGCTTGAACCCGGCGTAGTCGACCGGCATGACCGGCCAGTCCTCGGGCCGGGGGAAGTGCGTGAGCCCGAACGTGTGCCACAGCACCAGGTCTTGCCCCTCGATGTCCCGGTTGCCTGCCACGAACGTCGGCAGGCCGGCCTGGCCGGGGTGCTGGTTGACGAAGTCGCCTGCGGGATAACGCTCGGACTCGTCGTATTGCGTGACCCATAGATGCTTGGTTGCGAACGCGGCGCGGGAGGCAATCGAACTGGACGGGTCTGCCAGGAGCACCGGCTGGCCTTCGGGGTGCAGCGCGTACCCGACGTCCTGCCCCAGGCGGTTCTGCTTGGTGGGATTGGTGATGTGCCAGACCCGGGCCTTGAGGTTGTCGGCGGTGCGTTGCCCCTCGGATTCGGTGGTCAGCTTGGTCTTCTGGCAGCGGAAGGCATTGCCCCACGGGTTCTCCGGGCCCACCGGGACGGGGACAGCATCCACTTCCTCGACGGTGTTCACGTTGCCGTCGACGGCCATGTCGAGCCGGGCGGAGAAGAGGTGCTGGTGGAACGGGGCGCCGAGCCCGGGTGCCATCTGGGTGGAGAATCCGTCGGCACCGCGGTAGGCGGACGTGAAGACGATTCCGGTGGCCTTCGCCTCGAGTTCGATGGTGCCGTCGAGGTAGAGGTACCAGTAGAACCCGTAGTCGTAGTTGCCGATCGTGAGGAAGAACGAGATGACGAGGCGTCGTGAGCGGCGGGTCTCGGTCATTCCGTTGAACATGTCCGTGTGCTTCCACAGGACGCCGTAATCCTCCTCGTGAAGGCAGATCGCGTTCTTCATGACGCGCGGGTCACCGGACTCGTCGGCGATCGTGACGTCGAAGTACTGGATCTCACCGAGGCAGTCGCAGCCGAGTTCGAGCGAGTTGGTGTACCGGCCGAACAGGTACTCGCCCTGGTCGAAGTAGTTCTGCCAGTACCGGACCGGGGAGGGATCGGCGTAGGGAACCACCATCTCGGCGATCGAGGCACGATAGATCACGGGACGTTCCACTCCCCCGTCGTCGAACGAGAGCTGGTGCAGCGTCAGGCCCTCACGCACATCGAAACCGAAGCGGAACTTCCAGTCGGCCCACGTGATCTCGTTGCCGTCGACGGAGAAGCTGGCGCCCTCGGGCTGGGTGATCTCGATCGGCTTGAGGTCGGTGCGGGTGGGTGTGGCGTGCGGTTCGGCGTTCCATTCGCCGCGCTCGGCGGGGACGGGAAGCTCGATCTCGTCGACCACCTTCGCGACGCGGCGCTCGGTGAGGTCGACGTACGCCACGACCCCGTCGATGGGGTGCGCCCACGGCAGGTCCGCCTTGTCCTCCTGGTGGAAGGCAAGGACGCGGACGATGCGGTGCCCGACCTCGTCCTCGTGACCGAACACGCCGGCCGACAAGGGAACTGCCCGGACCTTCGACGGCTCGATGCCGCGCTTCGCCATCGCCGCGAGCCAGTCGGTGCTGCCGAGCAGGAACGCCTCGATGTCCTCGAACTCCTCGTCGAGGATCGGCACGTGGCCGTCGGTGGCGGAATCGACAGTGGCCCTGCTGATCACGCGGTTCTCCGTCACCGACACGACGAGGTCGGTGCCGATGCCGGTGGAGCGATCGAGCAGCAGGATCCGGGCGCGTCGCTCGATCGGGTCGCCGGGCGTGAATGCGAGGACCGTCGACTTGTGCGGCTCGGCGAGCGCGACGAAGACGAAGCGCACGTTCTCGCCGATCAGTCCCTCGTCGGTGAGGAGTGCTTTCGCCGAACGGATCTCGTCCGCCGACAACGGGGTGAGCGGATGGTCCGGGGCGGCGGAACCGACGGTGGCCGGGGTCTCGGTGGTGGCGGTACTCATCGTGCGATCTCCTTGTCGATGATGGTGTCGTTCGTGTCTTGCTGCGGTAGAGCGGTGTCGATATGCTGCGACGCAGCGGTGTCGATGTGCTGCGACGCAGCGGTGTCATGCCGTGCGGCGTGAGGTCGGAGCACAGCGACGGCCGCTCCGCCGGCGAAGGTTCCTATGAGCAGGACCCCGATGACGGCGGCGAGAGTGCCCGACCCGCCGACGAGAAGGGGAAGGTTGGCGACGGTCATGATCAGAAGCCCGGCCAGGCCGACGAGCCCGAGCAGTGGTGCGATCACGGTGTTCCACACCCGCCGGTCCACGCGGGTCCGGCCGAAGTAGACGAGGACGGCCACGGAGGTCAGCGTCATCAGTGCGACGATGCCGACCGAGGACACACCGGCGAACCACGCGAACACCTCGGTCACCGGGTCGAGTCCGGCAACGGCGGACGCGACGATCAGGACGAGAGCGGACGCGGTCTGCACGACCGACGCGATGTACGGCGACGCGTGCTTGACGTGCGAGCGGCCGCATCCCGCCGGCAGGGCCGCACTGTTCCCGAGGGAGAAGATGTACCGGGAGAGCACGTTGTGGAAGGACAGCAGGGCGGCGAACAGGCTCGTGATCAGGAAGATCTGGACCAGGTCGCCGGCGATCGCGCCCACGTAGCGGGTGGCGGTCTCGGTGATCATCCCCTCCGGATTCTCGGTCGAGATGGCCACGGCACCCTCGTCGCCCCACGCGCTGACCATCGCCCAACTCGACAGTGCGTAGAAGCCGCCGATCACCAGCAACGCCAGGTAAGTGGCCCGGGGAATGGTGCGGCCCGGGTCGCGGGCCTCGTCCCGGAAGACGGCGGTGGCCTCGAAGCCGATGTACCCGGCGATGGCGAAGATCAGTGCGATGCCGGGTGCTCCGGAGAAGAACTCGGCGGGGTGGAACGCCGCCGTCGAGAATCCCTCGTCACCGCCGCCCCGGACGATGACGGCGGCGTCGATGACGAGGACGATTCCGACCTCGCAGACGAGCAGAACGCCGAGCACCTTGCCGGACAGGTCGATGTGCCGGTATCCGAGGATGGCGACCACGGCCGTCACGGCCAGCGCCCACACGTACCAGGGAAGTTCGGGCCCGCCGTGAGCGGTGACGAAATCGTTGACGGCGGCTCCGATGTATCCGTACACCGCGCCCTGGACTGCCGTGTAGGACAGCAACGCGAGGAATGCGGAGCCGAGACCGGCATGCCGGCCCAGTCCCTGCGTGATGTAGGTGTAGAACGCGCCGGCGCCGGGGAGGTGCTTGGCCATCGCCGTGAATCCGACGGCGAAGAACAGCAATACCACCGTGCAGACGATGTAGGACGCTGGATAGGCGGCGCCGTTGCCCGCTGCGATGCCCAGAGGGACCGTTCCGGCGATCACGGTCAACGGGGCCGCTGCTGCGACGACCATGAACACGATGGCACCCGGACCGAGGGTGCCTGCCAGTCTGCGAGGGGTGCCGTCGCTGACCGCACTCGAGTGCGTGGGAGCGTTGGTTGTCATGGATTCCTTCGACTTTCACGAGGAGAGGGTCTGCGTGGATGCTCCGCGGTGAGCTCTGGGACGAGCATGCGACTGCGGGTTGTCGGCGCAGTTGCCGAAGCGTCACAGTCCGTCGACAGCAAATGAGAACGCACGCAGGACGATTCTCATTCGGGTCGGGTCGAGGAATCTAGAGGGCGATGTTGACAGACTTGCTCTGGGTGTATTCGGCGATGGCGCCTTCACCGAGTTCGCGGCCCCACCCGGACTGCTTGTAACCACCGAACGGAAGCGCCGTGTCGAACGCATTGTGGCAATTCACCCACACCGTGCCCGCCTTGATCTCGGCGGCCACCTCGTGGGCGCGGGACACGTCCCGGGTCCATACGCTGGCGGCAAGGCCGTAGGGGGTGTCGTTGGCGGCCGCGCGGACGCCTTCCTCCCGGCTGAACGGCACCGCCACCGCGACGGGGCCGAAGATTTCCTCCTGGTACACGCTGAAGTTCCGGTTCACGTCGACCAGCAGGGTGGGCTCGACGTAGAACCCGGTGTCGCCGTGCCGCTGCCCACCCGAGAGCGCGCGGGCACCGTCGGCGAGTCCGGCGTCGATGTATCCGGTGACCTTGCCCAACTGCTCCTGGGAGATCAGCGGGCCGATGTCGTTGGTGGGGTCGAGTCCCGGTCCGATCTTCTGCGACTTCGCGAAATCGGCGACGCCGGACGTGAATTCGTCGAATATCCGGTCCTCGACGAGCAGGCGCGTTCCCGCCGTGCAGGCCTGGCCGTGGTTGAACAGGAACCCGCTGGCCACGCCGGGAATCGCAGCCTCGAGGTCGGCGTCGGAGAAGATCACCTGCGGGCTCTTGCCACCGAGTTCGAGGGACACCTTCTTCAGGTTCCCCGACGCAGCATTGACGATCTTCTTTCCGACCTCGGTCGAACCGGTGAACGCGACCTTGTCGACGTCGTCGTGGCTCGACAGGGCCGCGCCGATGTCACCGAAACCGGTAAGCACGTTGAACACGCCGTCGGGGACCCCGGCCTCGGCGATCACCTCGGCGAGGAGCAGCGCGGTGAGCGGTGTCTGCTCCGCGGGCTTGAGGATCATGGTGTTCGAGCAGGTCAGTGCCGGTGCCACCTTGAACGCGGCCATCACCAACGGGAAGTTCCAGGGGATGATCTGCGCGCACACGCCGACCGGTTCGCGGGTGGTGAAGGCGTGGAATCGGGCTCCGGGCGCCCACGGCACCGACACGGGGATGGTGCGGCCTTCGATCTTGGTGGCCCAGCCTGCGTAGTAGAAGAAGATCTCCGCGGCCCACGTCACGTCGACGGCCTTCGCGACCGCCACGGACTTGCCGTTGTCGATCGACTCGAGCTGCGCGAACTGATCGGCCCGGGCCAGAATCCCCTCACCGATCTTCCAGAGGATCCGCTGACGTTCCGCGGGAGTGAGCGAGCGCCACGGCCCGGACTCGAAGGCCCGCCGGGCCGCCGCTACCGCCCGGTCCACGTCTTCGATTCCGGCGTGCGGCACTGTCGTGATCACCTGTCCGGTGGCGGGATCGACCGTCTCGAACGTCATGCCCGACGCCGAGTCCACCCATCGGCCGTCGACGAACATGCGCTTCGGTGACGAAACGAAGTCGACGACCCGGGGGTCGAGTCCGGCTGGGGTGTGAACGACTGCAGTCATCATGTCCTCTTCGATGGGGTGAATGAATCAGTGAATGAATCCGGCTTCTGCAGAACACTTTTGGCAGTAGTTATCGCTTCGTCGTGCTGCGGCCCGAACCCACGATAAGCCCCGAATGTGTCGTCAGTCACTACTAAATCCGGATGGGAATCAGCGACTGCGGCATTCTCATTCGACATTTTCGGCCACGGCTGCGCCGATTCTCATTCCGGCTTTTCGGGTCGGTGCAGCTGATCCACGGTATGTGCCGACGCGGCCCCCGGAATCGGGAGCACATTCTCCGGCCATTCTCATTCGAGGTGATCGAAAATTAATTCCGATCGGAGCATCGCGCTCGTCTCCTGCGCTAGCGTGCACTCATGCAGCCCCGGGTTGATCACTCGCTCGGGGCCGGCCGGAAAGTGTAGAGAGCAGGTGCATGGTGTCCGGTACACCGAGAATCAGAAGTAGATCACCGGTCGCCGGTCTCGAGCGGGCGCGTCTGAGTTTCGTCCAGGTGCTCGGGCAGTCCGTTTCCGCGGTGGCACCGTCAGCTGTGATGGTCACGCTGCCTGCTCTCGTCATACCCGACGCGGGCCGGGCGACCATTGCGGTGTTCGTCGCGGCGGCGATTCTGATGACGGCGGTCGGCTACTGCATCGGACAGTTCGCCACCCGGATGGTGGCCGTCAGCGGTCTCTACAGCTACATCGTGAAGGGACTCGGGGCGGTGCCCGGTTTCGGCGGAGGCTGGTCACTGCTCGTCGGTTACGCGGCCGCGGCCATGGCGAGCACGCTCGGTGCCGCGAGTTACCTCGCCGCGCTACTCGGCCGAGTCGGGCTTCCAGCGGGGTCGCCCCTCATCGCGGTCCTCGCGGCGATCGTCGGACTACTCGCCCTTCTCCTCATGGTCCGGGGCGTGCAATTGTCGGCGCGGATCATGCTCGCCATCGAGGTCTTCGCGATCGTGGCCGCCTCCGCCGCGTTGGTGGTCGCGTTCGTGCAATCGGTCCGCGAGGGCGCGACCCCATCCGCGGGCGGCGCGAAATCAGGTTCCGCGGTCGGGTTCGCCTTACTGCTCGCGATCACGTCGTTCGTCGGATTCGAAAGCGCGGGCACGGTGGCGCGGGAAGCCCGCAACCCGTTCGTCGCCGTTCCCCGCGCCATCCGGTGGACACCGATCGCCCTGGGTATTTTGTACGTGTTCGCGGCCGCCCTGCAGTTGCCGGAGCCGGTGCGGCAGGGAGTCGACTCGCTGCCGATCGTCCTCACGTTGCCCGACACCTCGGGCGCAGGTTCGTCGACGCTGTCGATCGTCATGGAACTCGGTATCAGCGCCTCGTGGTTCGCGTGCGTCCTCGGTTCGACGACGGCGCTGTCGCGCACCCTGTTCGCGATGGGCCGCGAAGGGGTGGTTCCGAACGTGTTCGGCCGGACGCACCACCGGTTCCATACTCCGCATGTGGCGTTGACGGCCACGATGCCGGTCGTCGTCGCGGTGCCCGTCTTCTACCTGTTCGTCAGCGGTTCGAGCCGCGACGTCCTGATCGGACTCCTCGCCGTGTCCGCCCACGGCTACGTCCTCGCGTACGTCCTGCTGTGTGTCGCGACGCCGGCGTTCCTCCGGCGGATCGGCGAACTGACTCGACTTCCCGTGCTCGTCGGCGTGCTGACGGCGACCGCGATGGTCGCACTGGTCGGGTGGGCGGCGTTCTCGCGGACATATGTCGCGGGCGCGGCGACCGTCGTCTACCTGTTTCTGATGCTTGTCGGCGCCGCGGTCTTCGCGATCCGCGCGCGTCGGTCCCCCGGAATCGAAGAACGGATGGGTGTGTACGACGAGGCCGTGGCCGAAGACCTGCTGGGGCGGTACCGACCGTGGGAGGTCCGCCGATGAGTGCCGACGACAGAGCCCTGTCGGGGCGTCAGCCGAAGGCCGTCACCAGCGCACTGCGGGTGCTCGAGGAGGTGGCCCGGGCCGGCTCGGGTGTCACAGCGAAAGACATCGCCGCCCGCCTGTCGATGCCGTCGGCGACGACGTACCGACTGCTCAACATCCTCGTGGGCGAAGGTTATGTGGTGCGGCTCCCCGACCTGTCCGGGTTCGCGCTCGGACAGAAGGTCGGGATCCTCGTCGACGCGGCCGTCGTGCCCACCGTATGTGCGGCGGCGCGTGAGGCTCTCGCCGAACTGCGACTGTCGGTGCGCTTCGGGGTCCACCTGTTCTTCTACACCAACGTCGCCGTCCGCACGGCCGACGCCGACCCCGAATACCCGCCGCCGGAGGACGAGTCGTTTCTCAACCAGCACCTTTACGCGTGCGCGGTCGGCAAGCTCCTCCTCGCGGAGAAGTCGGAACTCGAATCCGTGATTCCCCGTTGGGAGCCACGGTCGCTGACAGCCCGTACGATCGTCGCGAGGAGCGAGCTGCTCGCGAATCTGGACCTGATCCGGAGCCAGGGCTTCGCCACCCAACTCGCCGAACTCCGGGACGCGTCGGCCTGCATCGCCGTCCCCATCCGATCCGATACGGGCGCGCTCATAGCGAGCATCGCGCTGTCCGGGCACGTCGATCACCACCACCTGATGCTGAGGCACGTCCCGACGCTGCAGGAACAGGCCGGCCGGCTCGGACAGTTCATCGCCTGACCCGGATGGAAATTCGTTCAGGTGCGGGCGGACCCGTTCTTGCCGGCGGCTCGCTCGCGAACCGTAGCGACGGCGTCGCGGATCGGGGTGCGCTGTGTTCGGCCGTGACCCGGAATGAGCAGATCCGCGTCGAGGGTGGCCAGGGCGTCGAGCGACGCAAGGGCCTCCTCCTGGGAGTGATGGAACATCGGGAGCAGCAGCTGCGGACCCACTGTGCGGGAAGTGGGGTGCCCCGTCACGAGGCTGTCCCCGGTCGCCACCGCGCCGACGGACGGTAGGTAGTACGACGTGTGCCCGGACGTGTGGCCGGTGGTTGCCACCGGGAGAGGGGTGCCGGGAAGGTCGAGAGCACCCGCGGCGGGGAACTCGGCGGCATGGGGCACGGTGACGTGACGTGTCGCGCCCGCCCGGGCGATGCGCAGGGACCACCGCAACATTCCGGGCCGCCAGATGTTCTTGACGACGTCCATCTCACCCGCCTGTTCGAGGTACTCCCGCTTGGCGTGTGATGTCTCCACCGCGGACATGTACACGGGTGTTCCGTACTTGTCGCGGAAGTGGTTGATCGCTCCGATGTGATCGATGTGCGCGTGTGTCAGGAGGATTGCGCGAACATCCTCCGGCCGGCGACCGATGGAACGAATGGATTCTTCCACGGCAGGAACGTCGGCGGGGTAACCCGCGTCGATCAGCGTCAGGTCCGTGCCCTCTCGCAACAGGACCCAATTGACGTCGGTACCGGTCACACAGAACACATTCTGTTCGACCTCGACCACAGTAGGACTCGGCACAGGATCCCCCTCAGCACGTCGCGACCTTCCACGCTAGCAGCCGACGAACACCCCATCACGGCTCGACTTCCGCCTCCGCGTCGGAAGTGACTGCTGCCTTACGCAGGTACAGATCGCGGAGCAAAGCGATCTCGGCGCCGTGATGGATGACTTCCCGGTTCACGTGCAACACGAGGGCCGCCATCGAACGATCCGCGAACGGCCCCTCACTGGGACCACAGGGACGGGCAAGGGCATCATCTGTCAGGCTCGCGACTCCTCGCACCCACAAGTCGTACATCTCGTCGAGTTGGTCGAGCGCCTCCGCAGCCGTACCGGCGTAGTCGAAGCTCTGGTAGTCGACCGGACGACCCCCGAAGTGACTGCCGATACGAGCTCCGAAGACGCCGACGATGATGTGGCCGAGACGCCACGCGATGGTGGTGACCGGTGGCGGATCAGGTGCAGGAAAGGCGAATTCGATCGTGAAGGCTCCGCTGCCGGCCTGCACGGGCGCGTGCGAAGTACCGCGCGGGCGCACACTCCAGCAGTCGGGTACCGGCTCCCAGAAGTATTCGTCGTCACTCAGCCCCGCCAGCCTGCTTCGCAACTGCTGCTGCCAGTGCCAGCTCAGCTGATCACCCAGTTCGTACGACGAGTCGAGTGAGTGCATCGGAATGCTCAGTTCTCCTGTGCTAGTTCCACATCCGGGAACTCGACGGTCACACCCTCCGCCATCGGTGGGGCCTCTCCGGCTTCGGCGTGCCGGAAGAAGGTCGGGACACCGAGCGCTGCCCGCAGGGTGTAGCGCCCCGGATCCGGGACCGAGAAGTTGTTGGCATAGTGGTAGAAGGTGCTGTAATAGAAATTCAGCGGCTTCGTCTCCACCACTCGACCGTCGGCGGCCACCACCTCGAGCGTGATCGGCACATTCGGCACGATCCGGCCGGTTGCTGCCTCGAACGGGATGATCTCGATGTGGTGCGTTTCTCCGGGCGCCGGCTCACGGAAACGCTGACCGGGACCGTCCGCCTCGTACCACGGCTCGGCCGGCTCGACGATGTACGCCACCCGCCACGCCCCGGAATCCGTCTCACCACCCTCGGCGGCGATCTCTTCCTCGAGGGTCTCGTACTGCTCTGCCACGCCGGCCGGCACGGCCTCCGCTGCGGCTGAGGCGCTCGGACCAGCAGTCGCATCGGCGGAGTCGGTGCCGCTGTCACCGCAGGCAGAAGCGAGCGTCACTGCGCCGACGGCAGCAAGGGTCATGAACGTGCGAGGCATCCGTCCCATCGGGTCCTCCTCAGGGCACCGTAGCGGAACAAGGCAAGGCTAAGTTAGCACCCGCCATGAGTCGGATTGGGCGGAATGCTCAATCCCCCTCGTGGGATCCGTTCGGTGTCGCCGAGAACGGTTACCTCGGGTTACGAAGTGTGTGTTCGCCTGTCGATGTCTTTGTCGACGGCGGTGGCGATGTCGTGGACGAGCCGGGAGTGCCAGTGTTTGTGTGCCTCGAGGTTGGCGGTGAGGGCGTGGCAGTCGGGGCACTCCGAGGAGGCGGGACCGGATTCGGCTGTATTTTCCATGGCGCTGCGCTTTCTGAGAGAAATCGATGCTCTTCCACCGTGGCACGGGCGGGACTGATAGTCCACGGCCGCAGCTGATGCGCTAGACGACCCGCTCCAACGCGCGCACGTCGGCATCCAGCTTCCTGTACAACCAGTACACCGCGACGAATGCCAACCCGGAGGCCGCGCACAAACCGAGGACCGAATCGCGCACGAGCGGAAGCTCCGCGGGTTCGAGGGTGCTGAATCCGGCCAACACCCCGACGAGGGGCACCGATGCCGTCACTGCCAGATAGACAGTCGTTCTCCGACGCAGCCCGTGTAGCACGACGGCGTCGTGCGCGGTCGTGACGCCGTGGCGCAGATAGATGGGATAAACACAGCGGACGACGTAAAACGTCGACAGAAAGAAGGTGTACGCAACGGAGATGGTGCCCGACACCAGAACAGTCGTCGCCGCATGGACCATCAGCCGGGCCGGAAGGTCGGTGAACCAGCGAAGAAGCATCACCCCCGCCACCGAGGCGCAGATGGCGAACACGAACGTGTTCAGCGCACACAAGTCACCCCAGACGAGTGTTCGCGACCGCACTCGCTCGAGGACGGCCTCGTCGTAGCGTCTGCCCTTACGCAAGCCGCGAGGAACCGCGAGCAAATCGCGTGACATGTACGCGTAGATGAGTACGGCAAGCGGCCAGGCACAGAGGTTGAAAATCACAGTGCTCGTGTAGAGCTTCGAATAGGTGGCATCGGACAGGCGATCGTCGAGCAGTTCCTGGAGGTGCACAGCCAGATAGATCGTCGCCAGGCCGATTCCGACCAGCGAAGACGACCACAGGACGGGAGTGGGCCATCGCGAAAGGCGTGCCCGCCAACTGTTCGGAGGCGGATAGACCAGGTCGCGGGACCTCTCCTCCAGGCACAGGTCGAGTTGCTGTGCCAATTCCGAACCGCACGGGTAGCGGTCCTCACGATCGGGCGACAGACACTTCAGAAGCACTCTGCGGAGCGCCACGGGGCAGTCCGGCGGAAGCTCCGACAGGAACCTCGACTCGACGGGCCTGCGCCGCAGTTCCAGCATGCGGGCGAGGGACGTCTCCGACTCACCGGCGGACGTCGCGTCGGCGAATGGGCGGCGTCCCGTCAGCAACTCCCACAACATCACGGCGAGCGCGAAGATGTCACTTCGTGTGTCGAGGTCGGCGGCGGTCGCCGGCGAGCCCGGATGGCAAGCTTCGAGCTGTTCGGGCGACATGTACGCCAACGACCCGCCGAAGTACGCCAGCGGACTTGTGCCCTTGATGCGTTTGCTGGAACTGACATTGAAGTCGGCCAACTTCGGGATCCCCTCGGCGCTCAGCAGCACGTTCGCCGGTTTGATGTCTCGGTGCAATACCCCTCGTTCCGATGCATGCTGAAGCGCGTCCGCGAGTCGACGGCCCAACCAGGCGACTGTTTCCGGCCACGTCAGTGAGGCAGCCCGGCCGCGAACGGCAGATTCGCTGGGCCGAACCTCGCCCTTGGCGGCAAGGACCCCGTCGACGGCATCGAGCAGTAATTGACCACTGCGGTGCTCCGGAGGAGTCGCGCGTAGTAGATGCACGACGTCGAGCAGCGTTCCCCCCGGGAGATACTGCATGTAGAGGAGCTTCAATTCGCCGTCCGCAATGAGTCGCTGGTCGAAGATCCGCACGATGTATTCGTGATCCAGCTGGGCGAGAGTTTGCGGCTCGATGCCGTGGTTGTGGGAAATCTTGACCGCAACCAGTCGCTGCATCGATTGCTGCCGAGCGAGATACACCTGCGCGAAGGCGCCTGCCCCGATCCTCATCAGGAGGTCGAAGTCGTCGACGCGGTCGCCGACGTCGATGTTGCCGAGAACAACTTGCGCCCGTGGACGAGCGATCATCGTGCTGCGGTAGTCACTCGTGTACTCGTCGAGCTCAGGGTTTCCCGCCATGGTGGCGGCCTCAGCGGCCATGGTGGCCGCGTCCACTCCGTGCGAACTTCGGCGGAGGGCGTGGAATTCTTCGTAGACCAGCTCGGCAGGAAGCGGACCATCTTGCAGCTCCGCGAACTCCGCGCGGTAGTCGGTCAGTCGTTTGGGGAAGTCGTGCCGGACCCAGCGGTATTCGAGGTCGATCTTGATCAATTCGATCAGTATCGATCGCCGTTCGGCCGGTTCACGGGGTAAGTAGGCGGACAGGTCAGGTGGGGACCCGGACCCCCAAGCCTCCGAAAATTGTGCCACCACGGTGGCAAGCGCTGTGCGGGTTCGTTCAGCTGATTCGACCAGATCGGTCGGCTCGTACATCGGTAGCTCGGAGTGCCGCTCGAGGCCATCACACAGCGGCTACGCGCGCTGTGGCCTTATTTCGTTGTCGCCCCACATTGTGTCCTTCCGCCGAGTCTCCCGTTCAAGGGTATCGCTCCGATACGAGCGTATGGGCGCAAAAAGGGGATCGACCGCGTTCGAGTATTTGTCGGCAACTGCTCCGATGCGGCACCAGAGCCGCCCGCTACGAGGCACGATAGATCAAGGCGTGGGCACTGCTGACACAGTCTCCGCCGTCGACCACCGACGGCGATCGTGAGGGTTGTCGAAATGAGAAGCACGACATCGGTCGTGGGCCGCCGCGTACTGGGCCTGGTGTTCTTCCTTGTCCTGGCTCTGTTCCTGGCCGTCACGATCGGCATGTTCGACAAGACGTTCACCAAGGTGGTCAAGATCGGGCTCGTCACCGACACCGTCGGAAATGCGCTCCCGCCCAATGCGGACGTCAAGGTGCGTGGCCTGATCGTCGGAGAGGTGCGGTCGGCCTCCACCAAGGAGGGTGAGGTCACCTTGGATCTGGCCATTCAGCCGGACAAGGCCGAGCTCATTCCGTCCAACGCGACGGCGCGATTGCTGCCCAAGACCCTGTTCGGCGAACGGTACGTATCGCTGATCGTGCCGGAGGGGGACACGGCTCCGCCGATCCAGGCCGGTGACGTTCTCGAGCAGGACAAGAGCGGGAACGCCGTCGAGATCGGCGAGGTCCTCGACGGCTTGCTGCCGCTGCTGCAGGCGATCCCGCCGCAGGACCTGGCGAACACGCTCGGCGCACTGTCGCAGGGACTCAGTGGGCGCGGCGCCGAACTCGGTCTGACGCTCGACCGGCTCGAGGAGATCTTCGCCGGACTCAACACGGAACTTCCTGCGATTCAGGAAGACCTGCGGGGTATCGCGGACTTCTCGCAGACGTATTCGGAGGCGGCACCGGACCTGGTCAACGCGCTCGACAACCTGCGCACGACGGGGAACACGGTCGTCGAGAAACAAAGTGAGATCTCGCGGCTTCTCTCGGGGCTCATCGGAACGAGTTCGTCCACCGCGGACCTTCTGCACACCAACGCCCAGAACATCGTCATGATCGCCGCCGATTCGCGTGAAGCACTGCAACTCCTCGGCCGTTACTCTCCGAGCTTCGGTTGCACCTTGGCGGACTTCGTGAAGGCCGCACCGATCGCCCGTGAGCTACTCGCGCTGGACGATCCCAATCCAGGCGGTCGAGGGACTGTTCAGTTCATCAACCCGAAGGGTCGCTACCTGCCCAACCAGGACGAGCCGCGCCTGCTCGACGATCGCGGACCCGCCTGCTACGACAACGTCACCGCACCCGGCGGCAAGTTCCCGCAGTACCCGGGTGGATCGTTCAACGACGGCTCCTACCAGGTGCCCACGCGGAATCCCGGCCCCCCGAGCATCGAATACTTTCCCGCGCCGGCCGGTGTCCCGGATCAGGTTCCGGGATGGGGAGCCGAGGTCGCGCCCGCCAGTTACGCGGGTTCGAAGATGGAGCAGGACACGTTGGACGTCGTCTACGGCGAGGCCGGGGGAATTGCGCCGGAAGACGTGCCGAGCTGGACGACACTCGTCGGCGCGCCGACCATCAGGGGGACCGAGGTGACCTTCGAATGACGACGGTCAGGGCCGCTGCGCGGGCCGAGAACAGACATACAGCGATCTCGCAGCTCACCTCGAGGTTGTCTGCACGTGCCGCTGTTTGCATGGACCTCACACGGAAGCAGCTATGGAGGGCTCATGACCGACAACGCACGCCATCACTCCGCGGACGCGCACGAACACGACCGCGGACTCACCCACGACCTGAGGACGATGCTGTCGCGCCGCCGCGCCTTGTTCGTGCTCGGAGCGGCGGGCGCGTCTGCACTCGCCGCGTGTTCGTCCTCCGGATCGACAATCACTGCGACGTCCGCGTCGAGTGAAGAGGCAGCGTCGTCGACCGTCGCCACCGACGGCACCTGTGTGGCAGCGGCGCCGCAGGAAACAGCCGGGCCTTACCCGGGTGACGGTTCCAACGGGCCTAACGTTCTGATCGAGTCGGGCGTGGTGCGTCAGGACATCCGCAGCAGCTTCGGGTCGTACTCGGGCACCGCGGAGGGCGTCCCGACGACCATCGAATTATCACTGCAGGATTTGTCGAACGACTGCGCGGCCGGGACGAGCATGGCCGTCTATCTATGGCATTGTGACCGGGACGGTGAGTACTCCCTCTATGGCCAGGACATCACCAGGCAGAACTATCTGCGCGGCGTCCAGGTGGCCGACTCTGCCGGAGCCGTGTCGTTCACGTCCATTTTCCCGGCCTGCTACTCGGGACGCTGGCCACATATTCATTTCGAAGTGTTCGACTCCCTGGAAGCCGCGGTGGCGGGAGAGGATCCGCGGTTGACCTCGCAGATCGCGATACCGCAGGACGCGTGCGAGAAAGTCTTCGCCTACGACACCGGGTAAGCGAAGAGCGTGAGCAACTTGTCGGACGTGTCTCTGCAATCGGACAACGTCTTCGGTGACGGTTGGGACGCCGAGTTGGCGACCGTGACGGGTGAACCCGCCGGTGGAGTGACGGTTTCCATCACGATCGGTGTCGCGGAGAAGTCGGCGAACACCGAGTCCGCTCCCGCTACCCCGCCGGCCGGTGGTCCGGGTGGCCGGCAACCCCCGATGGGTTCTCGCGGCCGGTAGGTCCGGGGTCCGAACGAATGCCACTGAGGTGCAGGTAGTTCGACCCTGTGCACCGTTCCCGATCCAGGGTGCGACGAACTGTTCAGGCACTGATTCCTGCGGTGAGGATGGCGGCGAGTTCGCGGTAAGCGTGGGCGTCGTCAAGGCCGGTACTGTCGCGGACCCCGCGTTGCTGAATGCGCACCATCATGGTGGTCACGAGATCGGCGGCGAACGCGGCATGGACGTCGCGGAAGTCTCCGCCGGCCACACCGTCGTCGATCAAAGCCTTGACGCGCCCGGCCGCGATCTGTGTGTTCTGCTCATAGACCTCGCGGGCCGGCGGGAAGGCGTCGAGGTCGGCCATGAACTGGTCGGACGCGGCCGTAAGTGCGGTGCCGACCGCGGACAGGTAGGCGCTGATCCGCTCTCGAGGCCCGAAAATTCCTGCGATGTGCGACTCGACGTCCTCGGTGGCGCGGCGGAAGAAGTGCACCGTGGCCTCCCGGACGAGCTGCTCCTTGCTGTCGGCGAGGGTGTAGAGGGTGGATTTGGAGCACCGCAGCCGCGCGGCGATCTCGTCGAGAGTCAGATGGGCGAACCCCTCGGCCAGGAAGAGGTCGACCAGCGCGTCGAAGAGCTGGGTGCGCCGTCGCGTCGCGAATCCCGGTCGGGTGATCTGCTCCATACACCGGATAGTACTGGCGCGGCCCTTGCAGTACTACTTTGCCATCAGTACTGTGAGCCGTAGCTCAGTACTGTTTCTGTCGTCTTCTCGAGGAGAAATTTCGTGGCCGTCGATCGTTTGCTGCCCACCGACGAAGCTCGTGACCTGATTCAGCTCACGCGCGATGTCGCCGACAAGGTCCTGGCGCCGATCGTCGACGAGCACGAAAAGTCCGAAACGTATCCCGAAGGGGTC
Organism: Rhodococcus sp. MSC1_016; assembly: GCF_023667485.2. Classification (NCBI taxonomy): domain Bacteria; kingdom Bacillati; phylum Actinomycetota; class Actinomycetes; order Mycobacteriales; family Nocardiaceae; genus Rhodococcus; species Rhodococcus sp. MSC1_016. The sequence goes on along the minus strand of NZ_JAMOZI020000001.1, from coordinate 5,898,140 downwards.
TTCGCCACCCTCGGTGAGGCCGGACTGCTGAGCCTGCCGTATCCGGAGGAGTGGGGCGGCGGCGGACAGCCCTACGAGGTGTACCTACAGGTTCTCGAGGAAATTGCCGCCCGGTGGGCGGCGGTGGCGGTGGCGGTCAGCGTCCACAGCCTCGCCTGCCATCCACTGATGGCCTTCGGCACCGACGAGCAGAAGCAGCAGTGGCTTCCCGACATGCTGGGCGGTAACACCATCGGCGCGTACAGCCTGTCGGAGCCGCAAGCCGGATCGGATGCTGCCGCGCTGGCGTGCAAGGCCGCCGCGACCGATGGCGGATATGTGGTGAACGGCGCGAAGGCGTGGATCACCCACGGCGGCATTGCCGATTTCTACAATCTTTTCGCCCGCACCGGCGAGGGGTCGAAGGGCATTTCCTGCTTCCTGGTGCCGAAGGGCACCGAGGGGCTCTCCTTCGGCAAGCCCGAGGAGAAGATGGGCCTGCACGCGGTACCCACGACGTCGGCCCACTACGACGACGCCTTCGTCCCGGTCGAACGGCGGATCGGCGCGGAGGGACAGGGTCTGCAGATCGCCTTCAGTGCACTCGATTCCGGGCGCCTCGGTATCGCCGCCGTCGCTGTCGGTCTCGCCCAGGCCGCGCTCGACGAAGCCGTGAGCTATGCCAAGGAACGGTCGGCATTCGGCAAGAAGATCATCGACCACCAGGGGCTGGGGTTCCTGCTCGCCGACATGGTCGCCGCAGTCGACTCTGCGCGCGCCACGTACATCGACGCAGCGCGCCGCCGTGATGCCGGCCTGCCGTACTCCCGCAACGCGTCGGTGGCCAAACTCGTCGCCACCGACGCGGCCATGAAGGTCACCACCGACGCCGTCCAGGTGCTCGGCGGCTACGGCTACACCCGCGACTTCCGCGTCGAGCGGTACATGCGGGAAGCGAAGATCACCCAGATCTTCGAGGGCACCAACCAGATTCAACGATTGGTGATCAGCCGCACCCTCGCCGGCAACTGACTACTTCACCAGAGGCGGGTCGGCGCACCGTGTGGTGTGCCGACCCGTCGTCTTGCCTGTTTCAGCTGAGCAGTTCGTAAATCAGCAGGCCGGACAGGGACAGGATCGAGACGAAACCGAGCGCCCCGATGACGTTCTTCCACCAGGTGTTGCGGAGGTTCCCCATCAGCTGGGAGTTGTTGCTCATCACGAAGAGCAGGAACCCGAGGAACGGTGCGATCAGGACAGTCAGCGCCTGAGCGACGATGATGAGCTGGACCGGCGACTTCGTGAACAGGATCGTGATGACGAGACCGAAGGCGAGGATTACGGCGCTGGTGCGTTTGGCCGTCAGCGTGCTGGGCGAGGGTCCTTTGTCGAGCGCGTCCGAGAGCATGGTGCCGCCGGCGGTGGCGTTGGCAACCATCGCGGAGAACGCGGCCCCGGACAGGCCGAGGGCGAAGATCGTCGACCCGACGGGGCCGGCGAGTGGTTCGAAAATCTTTGCCAGGCCGGCGAGAGTGGTTGCTTCGGTGTCTGCCCGTCCGAGGACGGCGGCCGCGACGATGATGACGAGCGAAGTCATGATGCCCGGTGCCACGATGCCCGGGACGGTATCGGCGATGGTGGTCTGCCGGTATTCGGCCGCGGTGCGCTTTCGTTCGTGTGTGCCGTACGAGGTGAAGAAGGCGGCGTTGAGCGAGAAGTTGGTGCCGACCAGGGCGACGACGAGGAGTTGTCCGCCGGGCGGGATGGAGGGGACGAGCCCGTTCACGGCCTGGAACCAGTCGGGCTGGGCGATGACGGCGCTGATGACGAAGGTGGCCGCCAGCAGCGCGACTATCACCAGCAGGACTCGTTCGACGGTGCGGTAGACGTTGCGGAACAACAAGATCAGGCCGACGAAGGTGGTACAGACCGCGGACCAGATGAGCGGGGACCCACCGAAGACCATGGACAGACCCAGTCCGGAACCGACGGCGTTACCGACCGAGAAACACAGGGTGATGATGAAGACGCCGACTCCGGCGGCGACGCCGACACGGCGACCCAGCACGTCTTTCACCGAGCTGATCATGGACACCGGCGTGCGGATACCGAGTCGAACGCTCATGTCCGCGTAGACGAGCATGAAAACGGTCGAGAGGGCGATGACCCAGATCAGGGAATAGCTGTATTCGCTGCCGGCCTGGACGGCGCTGGCGAGGTTGCCGGGACCGAACTGCCACGCGCCGGCGATGAACGCGGGCCCCGCCATCGCCAGGGTGCGGACCCAGGTGCGTTGCGCCCGGGGTGAGCCGGCGGGTGGTCGAGGAGTGTCCGCGACCACAGCATCGCCTCCGGCCGATTCGACTGACGTACGAGATTGCTGACTCATGTGTGAGCCTACTTTCTGGTGTTCGAACCGCCGATGCGGTGTGTGGCGCTGACGTGTGGCCGGCGCCGCCGGCTCGAAGGGAAGCTACGGCGACCTACGGCCGCGGCGGGCCGGGGGCTACTGGGGGGCGCTGCCCGGCCCGGAACATCCGGGCCGGGCCGGCGGGAATGCGCTCGGCAGATTCCGGGAAATGCCCGGGAACTGGTCCGACGGGTGGCTGGGTCAGGCGGGAACGGTGACCGCGGACAAGCCGGCCGACTGCAGGGCCGCGGCGATCTCGGCACCGGCACCCTCGGCCAAGGGAAGCAGCGGCGGTCGGACGGTGGCGTGCTCGAGGATGCCGCGTGCCACCAGACCTTCCTTGAGCGCGACGGTGCCCTCCATGTGCGAGCCGCGGTGATAGACATTGGCCGTCACCGGCAGCAGGCGGTCGTGGATCGCCCGGGCCGCGGGGTAATCCTTGGCCTTCCCGGCTGCGATCAGCTCGACCAGCGGCTCGGGAGCGAGGCCGCCGTAGCCGACCAGCAGGCCGTCGACGTCGAACACCGTGTGCAGCAGGTACTCGTCGTGGCAGCTCAGAATCTGCAGGTCGGGGTTCTCGCGGCGCAGGACCGGAATCTCACGGTCCCACCGGCGCATGTTCCGCACCCCGTTCTTGGTGGCGAACACGCCCGGCTGAGCGGCAATCTCGAGCTGGGTGTCCAGGTTGTACGTGGCCTTGGTGACGTCCGGGTACTGGAACAGGATCAACGGCAAGCCCGACCCTTCATAGATCGACTTGTAGCGATCCTGCGGTGCACCCTCCTGGTAGCCGAACCGCAACCACCCATGGGAGGGGTAGACCAGGCCGGCGGAAGCACCGGCGTCGACCGCACGGCGCGCTTCTTCCACGGAGACGGCGGTCCCTTCGCCGGTGATGCCGGCGATGATGGGCAGCCGGCCGTCCACGGAGTCCTTGAAAGCGGCGATGACGCGAACCTGCTCGTCCTGGGTGAGGAAGGTTCCCTCACCGGCGTGGCCGAGCACGACCAGGCCCTTGACGCCGTCGACACTGCCGAGCCACGAGCCGAGGCGCGCGATGGCGTCGTAGTCGACGTCGCCGTCACGGGTGAAGGGTGTTACCGGCGCCGGGGTGAGTCCGCGAAGGTCGAGTGTGCTCATGATTCTCTTTCCGATCGACGTTTTGCAAACGTTCCCGGGAACGTTCCCGTGAACGATTTCATCGTGCAGTAGAATCGGCGATTGTGTCAAGCGTCACGTGACCGTGGCGATGTGAACGGGACGTCACCGTGGGTCGCGGCGGCGCCGGGGCGGTAGACAGGAAGATTGTGGAAGCGAACGCACACGGCAAGAACCGGGTAGTGACTCTCCGTGAGGTCGCGGAGGCCGCGGGGGTAAGCACCTCGACGGTGAGCCGCGTGCTCGACGACCGGGTGCCGCCGTCACGATCGGCGACGGCCGAACGCGTCCGCGCGGTCGCCGATCAACTCGGCTACCGGCGCAACACCTTCGCCTCCAGCCTCCGGCGCGGCCACACCGCCACCATCGGGGTGCTGGTGCCGCGGCTCAGCGACACGGTCATGGCGCTGATGTTCGAGGCGATCGGGAGGGCTGCACATCGGCTCGGTTACTTCACCGTCGTAGCGACCACCGGGGACGACCCCGCCGACGAGCAACAGGCGGCGCAGACTCTCCTCGGTCGCAATGTCGACGGCCTGATCATCGCCTCCAGCCGCCGCGAAGACCCCCTTCCACGGCAACTGAGAGAGCAAGGCGTGCCGCACGCGCTGGTGTTACGCACCGACGGCGTCAGCCCGTCCTCGATCGGCGACGACGAGGCCGGTGGGTACCTCGCCACCCGGCACCTGATCGACTTGGGGCACACCGACATCGCGGTGCTGTCCGGCCCGCTGTTCACCTCGACCGCCACCGGGCGCCTCGCCGGCGCGATGAAAGCCGTTCGCGAAGCGGGGATCACCCTCGATCCGGACTGGATCGTCGAGTCCGGATTCGGAATCGAGAGCGGCGAGGAAGCCGGACGTCGGCTCTTCGCCTCCTCGACTCGTCCGACAGCCGTCTTCGCCGCGAACGACAACCTCGCCCTCGGAGTCATGGCCGCAGCGCACCAACGGTCGCTGTCTGTCGGTGAGGATCTGGCCCTGGTCGGTTACAACGACATCCCACTCGCGCAGCGACTGCCGGTTCCCCTGACTTCGGTGCGCACCCCATTCGACCAGATCGCCGCCACTGCCCTCGATCTGTTGTTCTCTCCCGCAGCGAGCAGCGATCCGATCCGGCGTGCTCTGCCCACCCTGATCCCGCGACGCTCCTCAGGACCGCACAAAATCACCTAACTGAACGGCGCTGGAGGATCCGCGTCGCAGGTTTCGGACGGTGGCGGATCTCGACCAACCCGGTAACTGGTTGTGCGACCCGCTGATTAACGACTTAAGGGCGCGTCGTCCGGCGCCCCGGTCCCAGTCGGTCGACGAGCTCGTTCGCCTACCGAGTCAACCATCCGGTCATGATGGCCGCGTTGCCCTCCACTCAAACAAATCCCGTCGGAACGGACTGCTTCGCATGCGCGGTCACTGTTTTCTACCGCGGGTTCGCCTACCGAACCGCTGGAGGTGTGCCGGGGCGTGCGCGTACTGATACTCGAATCCTCAGTCCCAGCCGACCGACCCTGGAGTACAGATGACGCCTTCCTTCCCTCCGCTCGCAACGTCGGTACATGCCGATGTGGCCGACTCCGTGGCGGTCGTGCGCATCGAGCGACCGCCGGCCAACGCGTTCGACCCTGCTTTGATCGCGGAGTTGCTCGACACCCTGAAACCGTTGGCGGCTGACCCCGACGTGCGGTGCATCGTGCTGCGCGGAACGGGACGCTTCTTCGTGGCCGGCGCCGACATCCGAGTGATGCGTGAACTGTCGGAGGAGACGCAGCACGCGATGCGGCCCTGGATCGAAGTGCAGCAGGTTCTCGAGACCGCTCCGAAACCGGTGTTGGCAGCCCTCAACGGGCACGCACTCGGCGGCGGAGCGGAGTTGTCCCTGGCCTGTGACGTGCGGGTGATGGCGGCGTCGGCGTCGATCGGGTTCCCGGAAATCGGCCTCGGACTGTTTCCCGGGGCGGGCGGCAGTCAGCGCTTGCCCCGCTTGCTCGGCGCGCATCGAGCAAAGCTCCTCATGATGGAGGGTCGGCGCCTGTCCGCAGAGGAGGCCCGGCAAATCGGTTTGGTGGACGAGGTAGTAGCCGACGACGAGTTCGACGCGCGGATAAACCGTCTCGCTGCAGAGTGGGCGGCAAGACCGACGGCCGCAATCGGCCTCCTCAAGCGGGTGGTCGAAGCGGGGCGAACACTTCCACTCGATCAAGCATTGGACGCGGAGTTTGCAGGCGTCCTCGAGCTCATCCGCACGGCCGACGCCGCCGAGGGTCTACAGGCTTTCCTCGATAAGAGGCCGCCGCATTTCACTGGCCGCTGACCTTGCTCGCCACCTCACTCGAAGGATGCTCATGACACATTCGATCGGACGGCGAACGTTTCTCGCCGTCGCGGCACTGGCCGCTCTCACCGTCGCCTCGACGTCCTGTACGCGGCCCGCGACCGAAGCAGCGCAGGGGAGCGGGCTCATCCGCATCTCCGTCGGCGTCGACCCGTCGTACGCGCCGATTTTCCTCGCCGATGCCGAGGGCATGTTCGACGACGCCGGACTGGACGTTCAGGTGATGCAAACCGAAGGCGGCGCTGCCGGCGCGCAGAATGTCGTGGCAGGGACCTCGGAGTTGTCCGGCAACGCCGACTCCACCGCGCTGACCGTGATGGCCGCGAATCCGTCGCTGCGCGCGCTCGGTGTGTTCGAGGATTCCGACCGCTATTTCCAGGTGGTCCTCCGCGAGGGTGTGGCGCCCGAGGACATCGAAACGATGGGTGTGTTCCCCGGTATCGGTCTCTACTTCACCGACTTGTATCTGCGGAGCCTCGGTCGAGATCCGGCCTCGGTCAAGCTGGTGAACACCAGTCCACCCGAGCAGCCGGCGCTGCTGACCCGCGGTGACATCGACGGGTTCCTCTCGTTCGATCCGTGGGTGGAGCAGGCCGTGGCGAACGGTGGTCGTGTCGCCGCGACGACCGGTGACTTCGGTGCCAAGTATTCACAGTGGATTCTGGCGTCCGATTCGTGGTTGTCGGCGAACGAGGACATCGCGGCCCGGGTGTTCGACGTGATCGCCGAGGCAGCTGCGATCGCCGATTCGGACCCCGACCGGGCTGCGAGGGCGATCTCCGACTCGATCCAGATGGATCCCGCCGCTGCCCGTCGTACCGTCTCCCAGATCGATTTCGGAGCGCGCGACTTCACGGACGACGACGTGGCCCGAGCACATCAACTGGTCACCTTCTTCCGGGGCCAGGGCAAGATCACCGGAGAAGTCGACACCTCGAGCGTTCTGCTCCGCGGGTGGGTCACAGACCACCTGAACCAGCCCCCGGCCTGACGCCCGACGACGAAACGCCCGTCCGGTTCGGTCAGCAGAACAGATCGATTCACTGGTACGGGACCGCGACGTAGGTTCGGTTTCAGTGAACGGGCGGCCGCCCGCTGGAAACAATGAAACGGAGTTCTTCTGGTGGAAAGCGCAATTCGCGTAGTGGAGTTGTCCAGCCCGCTGAGCCGATTCGCCGGCCGCATCCTGGTCGGATTGGGATACGAGGTCATTCTGGTCGAACCGCCGGAGGGCGATCCGACGCGACGGGAACTCGACGGACACGCATTTTCACACTGGCACGCCGGGAAGAAGTCCGTTGCTATCGACCTCGAAACAACCGCGGGCCGTGCGGAACTGGCGCGACTGGTGGCCGGATCGGACGTCTATCTCGATAGCAGCGCCGTCGGCGAGGAGCCGATCGAGCCGGCACCGGGCCCGGTGCACGTCCGAGTCACACCCTTCGGCCTCGAAGGTCCGCGACGGCAGTGGTGCGCCACCGACCTGACGCTCGCGGCCCTCGGCGGGATGCTCGCCCAGGTGGGTGAACCCGATGGGCCCCCGCTGTCTCTTCCTCAGGGCCAGGCTGAACAACTCGCAGGAGTGAACGCCGCGATCGCGGTGTTGCTCGGTCTCCGGACGCGGCGTCGAGGACCGGTCCCCCAGATCGACGTCTCCGCACAGGAATGCGTGGCGGCCGGGCTGGAGGCCGGCGCCCTCGCCTATCTCCATGAGGATCGCGTCCCCGACCGCCCCGGCCGGGTGCACCCGCTGGTGCCGCACGGCCTGTTCCGGGCCGCCGACGGATACGTCGGTGGAGGGCTCGGCGGAAGTCCCCGGATGTGGGATGCACTGGTCTCCTGGTTGGTCGAGGAGGGCGCCCAGGAGGATCTGGACGAACCGAAATGGGCTGACCCCATCGAGCGTAAAGCGCACCAGGACCACATCTTCGCCGTGCTGCAGCGTTTCCTGGACAAGTGGCCGAAGGAGGACTTCGCGCAGGCGGCGCAGCAACGCAAGCTGCCGTGGTCTGCCGTCGTCCGGCCGGACGAACTGTTGTCGAATCCCCAACTCCGAGAACGCGACTTCTTCGTCGACGTCGACGAGGCAGGGACCACCGTGCGGGATCTGGGCTTCTCCTTCCCCTTCCTGGAAGGAGCGAGGACCCAGGCTCTGCCGGTTCCGCCGATCGGTGCGCACCAGTTCCTCCTCGACGAGTCGGAACCGGAACGTCGCGAACCGACCGCGGCCGAGTCAGAACCGGACCTGCTCCCCCTGTCGGGCGTCCGCGTCCTGGACCTCACCTGGGTTCTCGCCGGTCCCTACTGCACTCAGATCCTGGCGGACCACGGCGCCGACGTCATCAAGGTCGAGTCTTCGGGCCGACCGGACCCCACCCGGTTCGCGCCGTTCATGCACCTGTCCCGCGGGCCACACGACGACCCGAACACCAGCGGGTACTTCAACGACGTCAACAGGAACAAGCGCAGCATCACCCTGGACACTCGTTCCGAGGCAGGGCTGGCCGTGCTCGCCGACCTCGTGGCGCAGTCCGACGTGGTGGTCGAAAACTTCAGTTCCTCGGTGATGGAGAAGATGGGCTTCGGGTACGAACGGCTGCGCTCCCTACGCCCGGACATCGTGTACGTGTCCATGTCGGGGACCGGCCACACCGGACCGCGACGCGACTGGGTCACCTACGCGGACATCGTCTCCGCCGCCACTGGACTGACCGCTCTCACAGGATGGAGCTCCGATGACGTCGTCGGAGTGATCTACGGTCATGGCGACATAGTCGCAGGATTACACGGCGCCGCAGCCGTTCTCGGCGCCCTCGAGCACCGAGAACGCACCGGTCGCGGTCAGCACATCGATCTCTCCCAGCTCGAGGCGATGGCATCACACATGGGCACCAGTGTGGTGCAGGCGACGGGCGCCGGACAACGCCCGGTTCCGCTCGGCAACGCCCATCCCGACATGTCTCCCCACGGCGTCTTCCGCTGCCTCGGACCCGACCGCTGGTGCGCGATCACCGTTCGTGACGACGCGGACTGGACTCGCTTGTGCGCGGTGATCGGCCGCCCGGAATGGGCGACGGACGAGCGTTTCCGCACACCCGGTGGGCGACGGGCGCACGAGGCCGACATCGCGGCGGCGATCACGGCCTGGACGTTGCCGCTACCGGCCGATCTCGTCACCGAGCAGCTCCAGCACGCGGGTGTTCCCGCCGGGACCGTACAGAACGGGCGGGACCTCGTCGAAGCCGATGCTCACCTGCGTGCCCGCGGTTATTACGTGCCCGCCGCCCATCCCCGTGCGGGAACCTTTCTCCACCAGGGCGCTCCGATCCGCGTCGGGAAAGCCGTCACGATCCGGCGGCCGGCGCCGGTGCTGGGCGCGGACACCGATGCCGTACTCCGCGAGGTCACCGGCTACTCCGCGGAGGCCGTGTCGCGGCTGCGAGCCGACTCGGTTCTCACCTGAGTCGGTCACTTCGATCCGGCTTTCCACTCGACAACACTCCCGAAGGACAGACCATGCGCGCAGCCCGCTTTCACACATTCGGCCACGACCCGATCATCGACGACGTCGAGGTGCCGACCCGAGAATCCGGACAGACCCTCGTCCGGATCGACGCGGCGGCACTGGGGCACCTCGATCTCACCGTCGGCAGCGGAAACTTCGACATCAAGCCGGCGCTGCCACACGTCGGAGGTACCGACGGGGCCGGCACGGTGATCGAATCGGATATCTTCGACGCCGGTACCCGGGTGCTGGTGCGGGGAGGCGGAGTCGGCCTCTTCAAACCCGGCTGCTGGGCCGAGTATGTCGTGGCCGCCGACAAGGTCTTCACGCCGTTTAATTCCGCCCTCGAACCGGCGATCGCGGCCACGTTCTTCCTCCCGAGCACAACCGGTTTCGTCGCGGTCCACGACGTCGCCCGCGTCACCGCCGGTGAGCGGGTCGTCGTGTCCGGAGCCGCCGGCGCGGTCGGGTCCATGGCGGCACAATTCGCGCTTCTCGCGGGCGCCGACGTGATCGGTGTGGTGCCGCGAGCGGATCAGGTACCGCTCGTGCCCAACGGTGTTCGACCGGTCGTCGGCCGCGGATCTGAACTGGCCGACGCCCTTGGACCTGATCCAGTGGCGGACGTGCTCGTCGATACCCTCGGCGGCGACTCGCTGCCCTACCTGCTCGAGCGGATCGTACCGGGCGGGCGGGCCGCACTGATCGGGTACACGCTGGGGACCGAACTTCCGATCGATCTGCCGAACTGGCTGCTCAGAGATGTTCAACTGCTGCCGGTCAACATGATTCGCAAGAGTGCACGACAGGCAGAACTCGCACCCGACCTCATCCGGCGTCTCGTCGAGGGCGAGATCGGAATGGCGGTTCAGGAGTTTCCGCTCAACGACATCGCGTTCGCACTGCAGATGATGCGGGAAGGGAAGGTCGCCGGCCGCGCGGTAGTCATCCCGTGACCGGCCTCCATCGCATGTTCGCCGAAGGAAGGTGACACCCGTGACGCCCGAATCCGGTTCGCTGCCAATGCCACTGCCACTGCCCCTGCCGGCGGCGATGACGATTCCATCTCTGCTCGTCCAGCGTGCCACCGAGCGGGGCGATCATCTCGCCGTCCGGGCCGGGGACGTGGAGGTGTCCTATCGTGAACTCGTGCAGCGTGCCGCAGCGACTGCCGAGGAGCTCTCGCGGCGCGGGATATGCAGGGGTGACGCGGTGGCCGCGATGTGTGCCAACCGCATCGAATTGATCGACCTGCTGCTCGGGTGTAGTTGGCTCGGAGCGGTCACGGTTCCACTGAATACAGCATTGCGTGGCGCCGCCCTCGACAGCGTGCTCGAGCAGTCCGGGGCGCGCCACCTGTTGATCGACCCGGCCTTTCTGCCCCGGCTCGACCAGACTCGGTTCACCGGTGAAAAGTGGATACTCGGCACGTCGTCCGTTCCCGGGCCGGATGACCGCCGAATTCCCGGGCGAGCGGCCGACCCCGCGGTGACCGCACTCGACACGGCGGTGGTGTTGTTTACGTCCGGGACGACCGGTCCGCCGAAAGGTGTGCGCTGCCCTCATGCTCAATCACTCTGGTGGGGAGCGGGAGTGGGAGCGTCCCTGGGGCTCGGGCCCGACGACGTTCTGTACAACGGCCTTCCCCTGTTCCACACGAATGCGCTCAACACACTGTTCCAGGCGCTGGTTGCGGGAGGAACATTCGTGCTCGGCGAGCATTTCTCGGTGCGTCGGTACTGGCAGCAGGTGGCCGACAGCGACGCCACGGTGATCTACCTGCTCGGTGCGATGGTCGCGATGCTCACCGGCAGGGAACCCGGCCCGGAAGACAAGAAGCACCGAGCCACCCGTGCCCTGGCACCGGCGACGCCGGCCCGCCTGTGGGCCCCCTTTCGTGAGCGTTTCGGCGTCGAACTCGTCGACGGCTACGGCACCACCGAAACGAATCTCGTCCTCGGAACTGTCCCCGGCGACCGCCGTCCCGGCTATCTCGGAATCGTGCGCGAGGGCTACGACGCGAAGGTCGTCGACGACGCAGGTGCCACCGTCGTGGACGGTGTCGCCGGCGAACTGGTCGTCCGCACAGACCTTCCCGGAGGATTTGCCACGGGATACCTCTCCGAGCATGCGCGCGGGGTGGGCGACTGGTTCTACACCGGTGACCGGGTGGTCCGGGAATCCGACGGTTGGTATCGGTTCGTCGATCGGGCGCGCGACGTGATTCGTCGGCGCGGCGAGAACATCTCCTCGGCCGAGGTCGAGGAGGCGCTGTCCCGGCATCCGGCGGTAGAGCAGGTCGCGGTATTCCCCGTGCCCTCGGAACTCGCCGAGGACGAGGTGATGGCTGCTGTGGTCCTCCGGTACGGAATGCAGTTGAGCCCCCTCGACTTACGCCACCATGGGGCACACCAGCTGGCGTACTTTGCTCTGCCGCGATTCATCGATTTCGTCGGTGAGCTTCCGTTGACGGAGACCGGCAAGGTCCGTAAGGAAGTACTTCGTGCGCGTGGGGTCGGCAGCAACACCTGGGATGCCGACGCCGTCCCGTCCCGGTGACCCGGCAACCGCCTCGAACTACCGGTTAGCGGCCGCACCCGTTGAACGAGCACATCGCGGGCGTGCACGGCTCGCCGCCGGAGATGTCGGTCGCCGAATATCCGCAGCGCATCGCGTGCAGTGCTCGGGAAATTCCGATGCCCGCGGTTCGTAGTGCACCGGTGACCCGGCTGACGTTGAGCCGCGCCGTCGGACCTGTTACCGACAGGGCACCGGCGAGGGTTCGGGGTCCGCTGAACACCGGCACCGCAACACTCATGTAACCGATGCGGGTCTCTTCGACTTCGACTGCAAGTTTCTCGTTGCGCATGCGGTCGAGTTGCTGGCGCAGGACCGCGACCGACATCGTGGTGCGGGTGGTGAGGGCTGTGAATCCCTGCTCGATCACCTCGTCGAACACCGACTGCGGTGAAAACGCCAGGATCATCTTTCCGGTCGCGGTGCAGTACAGCGGCAATCGGCCCGCCACCCGCGACTGCTGTTGCAATCCGCGGTGTCCGACGATCTTCTCGATGTAGAGCACGTCGATTCCGTCCCGTACCGCGAAATGCACCGTCTCCTGCGTTGCCAGCAGCAGGTCTTCCATGTACGGCAGGGCGGCGTCACGCAGGATGCGCTGCCGGGGGACGAGCTGTCCGAGTTCGAACAGCCGCAGGCCCAAGCGGTACTTCGTGCCCGCCCGCTCGAGGAGCCCCCATTCGACGAGTTCACCGGCCAGCCGGTGCACGGACGCCTTCGCGACACCACTTCGACGTGCGAGCTCGGTGAGCGAGAGGTCGCTGTGCTCACTCCCGAACGCGTCGAGAATGAGCCGCGCCTTGCCGAGAACGGACGACATGTCCTGTCCCACAGCACGGTGTGCCGACGGGATCGGTACGACGTGGCCGAGGCCGACCGAATGCTGCGCCTCTGTAGTCACTGCTGCCTCCTGGCGATCGGCGGGGCATTCGTCCCGTTCACAGCCACGCTAGGGCCGGACGTCGGCGAGACGCACGGGATTGGGTCCGGTCACCGGACCCGTCTCAGATCTTCGGGTACGGCCCGAACGTCCGGTGAGTTCAGAAAGGACCGGACCGCTGCGGCCACCCGCGGTGCCTCACGCTCGATCAACGCAACGGTCCCGTCCTCGATCACCTCTTCACGCACAACCCGTGCCCCGGTAAGGCCCTTCCTCAACATTGGTACGTGGGGCATCGAGAACGGGTCTGCGCCGGCGGCGAGCAAGAGCACCGGTGCCCTGACCGCTCCGATGCGGTCCGCCATGAGGTAGCGAGCGCAGGCGCGGTGTCCCTCGGCCGGATCGACACCGTACGCAAGGGCGTCGCGCAGGAAGCGGTCGAGCAAATTCGTCACCGGGGCCGGGTAATACGGTCGTCTCAGATTCCAGAGGGTCTGCAGGTGGCTGCCGTCGGGTTCACGGACGGCGCGGTCCACGCCTCCCGAACCCGATTCGTCGTTACGGTCACTCCCCTCCGTCCACGGGCAGGAGGACAACACCACAGCATCGACCTCACCGGGGCGGCCGGCAGCCATCTCCATCGCGACCGCGGCGCCGGTGTGATGACCGAGGACCGCCACCGGTCCGGCGTTCACGGCGTCGAGAAATTCCCAGGCGGCGTCGGCGAACGACTCGATCGTCTGCGGCGCAGCGAGGGACGCACTCGCTCCGAACCCCACCATGTCCAGAGCGAGAACGCGAAACTCGTCGTCCAGGAGCGGGATCAACTCACGGAACTCGTCCCAGGACCGCGGAGTCTGATGCAGCAGGAGGAGCGGCCGCCCACTGCCCGATTCCGCATAGTGCAATTGCCCGAACGACGTGTCGGCGTAGCCGAACCGTATCGCCATCAGTAAGCCGCGACCATGGGTGTGTCCACGCCGATCACGTCGATCTTCGCGGCGCCGCCCGGATTGCCGACCGGTTCCGCCCGGGTCGGCAGAACCTCGAGGAAGAAACGCTTCCCGTCCTCCTTGAAGTCGGGGTCTGCCTTCCGATCGACCGTGATCGCCTCGACCGGGCAGGCGAGTTCGCAGGCGCCGCAGTCGATGCACTCGTTCGGATTGATGTAGAGCTTGCGCTCACCCTCGTAGATGCAATCGACCGGGCACTCCTCCATGCAGGAGCGGTCCATGTAGTCGATGCACGCCTCGCCTATGACGAATGCCATTGTCAGCTCTCCTTTTCGGTGGAATGACCCGGGAAGATCTCTGCATCCGGATCGAGGACGGCCGCGGCGTTGTTGACCGCGGTCGCGGCCTCGCCGAATCCGACGGCAATGAGCCGGACCTTCCCCGGGTAGTCGGTGATGTCACCGGCCGCATACACCCGCGGCACGGTCGTCGCCATTCGGGTATTGACGACGATGTGACGCGAATCGATTTCGAGTCCCCACTCCGTCATCGGCCCGAGGTCGGCGGTGAATCCGAGAGCGGCGATGACGGATTGCGCCGGCAACGTCGTGGTGGTCTCGTCGACTTTGTGCGCGACGTCCACCTCTGCGACCCAGCCGTTGCCGCGGACTGCGGCGATGTCCGCATTGACCAGCATGCGCACGGTGCTCTCGCGGACCTTCGTCACCGTCGCCGCGTGTGCACGGAACTTGTCGCGACGATGCACCAAGGTCACCGACGACGCGATCGGCTCGAGATGGACTGCCCAGTCGAAGGCGCTGTCGCCGCCGCCCACGATCACCACGTCCTTACCGGTGTGCGCGGACAGGTCGGGCACGAAGTAGCTGAGACCGCGATCGACGAAATCCTGTCCCTTCACCAGAGGGCGCGGCGTGAATGTCCCGATCCCGCCGGTGATCACGACCGCACCGGCGGTGACGGTGCGACCTTTGCTCGTCCCGATCACGACACGTCCGTCCTCGGTGTGTTCCAGTGACCGGGCCTGCTCGCCCAGCAGATATGCCGGGTCGAACGGCGCGGCCTGCGCGAGCAATCCATTCACGAGATCTCGCCCTTTGACGGATGGAAAGCCCGCGATGTCGAGGATCGCCTTCTCCGGGTACATCGCGCTCACCTGGCCACCGGGCTCGGACAGAGCGTCGAGAACGGCGACGCGGAGTCCGCGGAAGCCGGCGTAGTACGCACCGTAGAGACCGGCGGGGCCGGCACCGATAATGAGAATGTCGACGTCGAGGTCCGTGCCGGTCGACGCGTTGAGCGAAGCGTTCATGCCGGCAACGCTAATCATGTTGCGGCGCCGGATAAATGAAACCGGTCCGGTCAGCAGACTGTGTTCGGCCCTGCCCATGAACATGGAAAGGCGGGTCGACCGACACCATGCCGGCGGACCCGCCTGTACTCGAATTCTGTTGTCACCCGGTGCTTATGTGCACCCGGGCCGGCGAAGGACTACTACTTGACCCCGTACCGGGTCAGGTATCGGCCCGACAACAGTCTCAGGACACGATCGAACAGAAAGCCCATGATTCCGAGCACGATGATGCCCACGAAAGTCCAGTCGATGCGCCCGTAGTTCCGGGCCTGCCAGATCATCGAACCGATGCCGTGATCGGCTGCCACGATCTCGGCTGAGACGATGGTCAGGAAGCTGTTGCCCATCGCGAGGCGGGCGCCGGTGACGATGCCCGGTACCGACGACGGCAACACAACCGTCTTCATGATCTGCAGTTTGCCTGCCCCCAGGTTGGCGGCGGCCTGCAGCTTGTTCTCGCTGATCGCGACGGTCGCGGCAATCGTGCTCACGGTGACGATGAACACCGACGTGTAGAAAATCAGCACGATCTTGGACGTCTCACCGATCCCGAACCACACCACGGCCAACGTCACGAACGCAATCGGGGGAATGAACCGGAAGAATTCGATATACGGATCGAGCAGTTGACGCACGAGGTTGACGCGGCCCATGAGAATGCCGACGGGTGCGCCGATCACGACGCCGAGACTCCACCCGACAAGAATGCGCTGAGCAGACGCCCAGATCGAGGTCCAGAGGACACCGCTTTCCGCCAGTTCCCTCGCTGCTGTGACCACTTGAACAGGAGAGGCGATGGTCGTCGGTCCGTACCACCAGGCAAGAAACGACCACACCCCCAGACCGATGACCGCGGACGCGACCCACAGCGCCGCCGTGCGCACGGCGGCCCCACCTGCGCTCGACCGTCTCTTTCGGGCCGGTTGCACTCGTTCGCCGCGGGTGTGGACGGTGTTCTGTACCACTGTGGTCATAGCTGGTCCTCCTCGATGCCTTGGTTGCGGAGTGACGCCACGACCTCGGCGCGGATGTCGTCACGCAATTTCTCGTACATGTCGATCACGTCGGGATGCGCCCTGTCCCGCGGACGCTGTGCGTGCACCTCGTAGATGCTCTTGATTCGCGCCTTGGGTCCGGCCGACATCACCACGACACGGTCGGCGAGCGTCAAGGCCTCGTCGATGTCATGAGTGACGAACACGACGGTGCACCCGGTGTGCCGCCAGATTCTGTCGAGCTCGACCTGCAGGACCTGCCGCGTTTGCGCGTCGAGCGCGCCGAAGGGTTCGTCCATCAACACCAGCGACGGTTGGTTGGCCAGAACTCGCGCGATCTGAACGCGTTGCCGCATAACGCCCGACAGTTGTGCCGGGAACTTCTTCCCCGCATGTGGGAGACCGACCATCGCAAGGTACTCGGCGGCGATGCGCGCCTGTTCGGCCTTGCCGGCGCCGTGCATCCTCGGCCCGTACGCGACGTTCTGGGTCACGGTCATCCACTCGAACAGTGCCTCCGAACTCTGAAAGACCATGCCGGCGTGCGGGTTGCTGCCGTTCACCTCGTCGCCATCGCACGTGATCTCGCCGGCGCCGGGCTCGATGAAGCCGGCCATCGCGGAGAGCAGTGTCGACTTGCCGCACCCCGACGGGCCGAGCAGGCACACGAACTCGCCCGGTCGCACCTCGAGGTCGATTCCCGACACGATCTCGGCAGCTCCGAAACTGATGCCCAGATCGCGGACCTCGACGGGCACACCCGTAACTGTCCTGTCTGTGGTTGCGGTCATTTCTTCTCCTCCTGGTACCAATCGAGCAGCATGGCCGAGGCCAGATCCGGCTGCTCGGAGAGAACGCCGATCTTCCTGTAGAAGTCGACGATCGACTGTGCGGACTCGATGCTCTTGTCGGTCAGGTTCTCGACGCCGAAGTCGATTTCGTCGACCGCGGTGACCGTCTGGTCATCGGCGACGTTGACGGCTTTCCTCGTCGCGGCGGCGGCAGCTCGGGGATCGGACTCCACCCGCGCGGTGGCGTCGACGAGCACCTGGGCAATCGCACGGGCGGTGGTTTCGTTCTTGTCGAGCCAGGGCTCGGTCGTGATCGCCCAGTGGTGGTAGAACCAGTCGAAGTCTCCGGTGACGGCTGCGACGTGCCCGCTGCCCTGCGCGAGTGCGGTGGCCGGCCACGGTTCCCAGAGGACGTATCCGTCGATGTCGCCCCGATCCAGGAGCGCCGGCATGTCTGTGGGAGTGGCGGAGACCATCTCGACCGAGTCTGCGGGAATTCCGTTGGAAGCGAGGTACTTGTCGGTCGAGATTTGGCTCAGCCCCGGGACGATGCCCATCTTGCGGATGTCGGCGGCCGTGTCGACCCCGTTGCGCAACACCACCTTGAGGTAGTCGCCCGACACCTCGTACGAGTACATCGCCCGCAGGGAAGGATTCTGGCGTAGCTGCGCGATCGTCGTGGTGTCCGAACTGCCGGCCAGCTGGACCTGGCCGGAAGCCAGCGCGTCGACGGCTTCACCACCTCGGCCGAACTGCACCAGCTCGATGTCGAGGCCGGCATCGGCGAACATGCCCTCCTCGTCGGCGACGAAGAAGGGCGCGTACGACGCGTCGATACCCACGGCTATCCGGAGTGGGCCGCCGGCGGCGTCGGCGACGGACTGCGTGGCGGGACGGCTGCACGCCCCGGTCGTGACTGTGAGGATCACCGCCGCTGAGGCAAGTGTCACCCTGCCGAGTATCGATCTCCAAGCCATGCTCGTACATCTCCTCTTGTGATCCAGGCCTCATCGTGGCGTTGTGGTGAGAAACCTAATGGCACCTCGGTGCGGGGTGAATCAACCGGGTCCACCGTGCGGACCGGGCCGCAAAACTTACCTGCGGGGAACATAGCGGCTGGTAGGAGCGGCTTGTTCGAAACGCAAAGGAAACAAATCGGCGCTCCGGTTAGGGCCGCCGCCGCGATGACCACAAGCCACCCGGCCCTTCGAATGCATGAAGCCGGCCACGCCCGAGGACGCGGCCGGCTTCGCGGTGATGCTGTCGGCTCCGGTCAGACGACGCTCTTCGCGCGCGCCGATGCCTTCGCCAGGAACTCCAGGCTCAGGGGGTTGTACAGTGCCGCCTGCTCGTGCTGGGGCCAGTGACCGCATTCCGGATACAGCTGCAGCTGCGCACCGGCGATGTCCGCGGCCATCTTCTCGGCCTCGGGCACGTCACCGAACGGGTTGTCGTGGCCCCATACGACCAGTGTCGGTGCCTGGATGCGCGCGAGCCGATCGGGCCGGAGCAGATTTCGCTGGCGCGTGTCCATGTCCTGCAGCGACAGCAGGTTGTGAATGTTCGCGACGAAATCAGGCTGATGGTAGATCCGGTGCCGGGCCTCCACCAGTTCCTCGGTAGCGTCGACCGGATCGTGCATCAGTAGGTGCAGCCGGGCCCGGGTCAGTTCGACGTCATCGCTCTGGACGGCCTTGGTGGTCGAGGTGCGAATGCGCTGCATCACCTCGGGGTTTGCGACGGTGCCTCCGGCGGCGAGCAATTGCAGCGACAGCACTCGCTCGGGCTGTTCACTTGCAAGGTACGCGGCGACCCAGCCGCCCAGCGACTCTCCTACGAGGTGCACCTTGTCCAACCCGACCGCGTCGAGATAGTTCACGAGATGTTCTACGTAGCGCGGAATTTCGTACGGGTAGTCCGGTTTGCCCGTGTAGCCGTGGCCCAGCATGTCGATCGCGTGGCATTCGTAGTACGGAGCGTGTGCGGCGATGTTACGTGCGAAGGCCTCGAGGTGGCCGCTGGTGCCGTGGAGGAAGATCACCGCCTCCTCGCCTGTGCCCGCCTGTAGCGACCGGGTGGGAATTCCGGCTGCGTCCACCGTCTTCACCGCGAAGTCGAGTCCGGCGAGTTCATTCCAAATTGTCATGTCTGTGTCCTTTGTCGGGTGTGGAGAGTGGAGGAATCTACGGCGCGAGCGGCCGTGTGGTCGGATCGAGGACGACGACGCCCATCCCCGTGAGCCATTCCGGCATCGGCTCGTAGGCGAGACGTTCCGCGGGAACGTAGTTCACCATCGCGGCCATCATGAGCCAGGTGCGGAGTTCTTGCGCACCGTTACCTGCCTCGGTGTCGACTTCGTCGGTCGAGAACTCCGCGAGTTCGGCCGCCTTGCCGGTCTCGAAGAGATCGAGGATTCGGTCGTCGAACTCCGGTGAGATGGCCGCCTCGGCCGCGCGGATGATCTCCCGCCGGCGCACGTCGTAGTCCGACCAGTTCTCGCGACCGTCGAGCCAGGCCTGCACCATGAAGTCGTCGTTCTCACCGTGCGGGTCACGCCAGTCCGGCCACGGCAGCCGGTGCGACAGACCACCGGACGCGATCACGACCACCCGTTTGTCGTCCGGATACGAGGTGATCGCCTCGCGAAGCGCGTGTGCGAGCGCCTCACAGCGCCCGAAGGTCGGCAGCGGTGGCGCGAAGACGTTGACGACCAAAGGCACGATCGGCACGTCCATGTCTGCCAGCAGGTACTGGATGGCATGCGACTGACCGTGGTCGATCTGTAGGCGGGCGGAGTACGCGAGATCGAATCGGCCGCTCTCCACTACTTGGGCGGCGAGGTGCCCGGCCAGGTCCACGTCGACACGCTGTTGGCCCTTCGGGGTACCCGACTCGCCGCTCGCGATGCATTCGCCCACGCCGAGCGTGAAGGGCGGGATGAGGTCGAGCCAGAATCCTCTGAAGTGATTCGACCCCAGGAGAATCACTACATCGGGCCGCGCCGCGGCGATCCGTTCCCGCGCCGCGAACAGCGCCGACCGGAAGCGTTCCGCCTCGGCTTTGTGTGTCGTTTCCTCCCAATGGGTGTTCATGAGGGTGCTGTGCGAAGCACCCACCCCCAAGACGATCTCGGCCATCAGCCGGCTCCTACTTCCTCGAGTGTGCGGGTGACCGTGTCGACGGCGACCCGGATCAGGTACCGGGTCAGCTTCTCGGCCTCGGCAAGGTCGACGGTGTTCATGCCCATGGCGAAGTCCATCTCGAACGGTGCGTCCACGACCTTGGGCATGCCGACGCGGACGGTCGGGATGCCACGGTTGCGCAGAATGTTCGCGTCCGTGGCGCCACTGCCGTCGCGGACCACTCGGTGCGGTTGACCCTCGACCGCCTCCCAGGCCGCTACGGCGCTGCGGCAGAGCCACATCCGCTCGTCCGACGTCTCGCCCGGGATCGACAGGATCTGCTCGACGTCGATGCGGGCGTCCAGTTCGGCGGCGATCTGCCGCACGGCGTCGACCAACTCGCGTCTGGCGGCGGTAGGTGTGGTCCGTGGGCTCAGACGCAGATCCACCATCATCCGCACCTGAGCCGGGGTGAACGAGGCGGTCCGCTCCCACCCGCCCCGAATGTTCGCGACGATGCCCTGGGGCAGCACCAGCCCCTCCTGGTGCGCCTGCGAGTATTGCGGGAACCATTGTTCCAGGCGTCCTGCCACCTGACCCGCCAGCGCGACGGGGTTGCGGTACGGCAACCGGTGCCGGGATCCGACGTAGGTGTGGGTGCCGTGCACCGTGATTTCGAACCAGGCCAGGCCCACCTCCTCCCAGGACACCGTCCACCCGGGCTTGGCGATGAGCGCGAAATCTGTCCAGACGCCCTGTTCGAGGAGGAACGAACAGCCCACTCCCTGGCCGGTATTGCGACGCGGGTTTCCCACGCCCGGTCGAGGATTCGTCGGCATCCCGCCGGCGCCGAAAGCCGCGATCAAGTTACCCGTCAGCGGTATTCCCGCCGCGTGCACTGCTTCGATCGCCGCCATGACGCAGGCGGCGTGCCCCTTGGGATTCGACGCACCGAGACCGATGACGTAGTCGCCCTGGCTGTCGGCCCGCGCCGTCATGTCGGGGCGGAGCGTCTCCGCCGCCCAGGGCAGGTCTTCCTCGCTGTTGCCACTGGTGACGGTGTCGATCGGGGCGTACAGCATGAGGTCCGGCCCCGACCCGTCACCGCGCAGCCGTGCCCACGAGTTGGCCTGGCGGTCGTCGAGATCCATCGTGTGCGCTTCGATACCCCCGGCTGCGAAAGTCTCCGTGATGTGCCGAGCGAGTGGCGCTTCGTCGCCGGTCGGACTGGCGATGTCCACCAGACCGGTGATCAGCTCCCGCAATCGCTCACGGTCGACCGTCGCCCACGCCTGTTCGGTCCAGGTGCGGCGTCGCACGTCGAGGCCGGCGAGCGGGGTGGCGGTCGCGGCCGTCACGAGTTGATCCGGTGTACCTGGGTGTTGCTGCGCGCGGCGAGAAAACGCCATGCCCTCGGCACGCCGGTGGCGAGCAGGACGCCGAAAGTGACGCCGGTCAGAGTCTTGACCATCGAATTCTCCTCTAGTCGGCGTCGGCCGCGGCGGGTGCGCTCGACCCGTTGGCCGACTCGGTGGATGTAGCCGGCCGCGCAATCTTCCGCGCCGCGGAGGCGCGGCGCTCACGAACCGGTCGATCAGGTGTTGGCGGCGCGAACGCAGCTGCAGCCGAGATCTTTTCGCCGTACTCCTCTTCGGCGAGATTACGCCAGGTGGTGAGCGAGACGTCGGGTCGGTACAGCTTTTCCGGCGGAGCGTCGGTGACGCTGACCATCCACTCGTCCTGTCCCGAGAACTGGCCGTGGAACAACCACCGCACCGCACCGAGGTATTTGGCGTAGAAGCCGAGACTCTTCACCCCGGTCTCGAAGTTGACCATAAGCCCGACGTACTGGTGATGATCCTCGTCGACAGGGACATAGAACTCGTAGTGGATGAAGTTGGGATAGGCGATCCGCAGCACACCGGGCATCGACAACGATGCGAAGCCAGGGAAGTTCTGGGCTGCGATCACCGGATTCACCTTCAGGCCGGCGCCGACGTTTCCGATCTGCGAGATCTGGCTCTCGTCGGGCTTCTTCTTCCACCAGCGCTTGTTGGTCCACTTCCCGACGCCGGGGAAGTCGGCCTCCCAGTAGACTTCCTCTTGGACCCGGTAGATCCACCTGCCCTCCGGGACGATGCTCGTGATATTCCACGTCGGCATCGGCTTGAACAACCGCCACAATGCGGTGCGGTGCAAGTACTTCGCATGCCCTTCGTCGAATCCGTTCTCGCACGCGAATCGCCAATTGCCGCCGCGGGGTTGGATCCGGCCACCGACGACGCCTTCGTTCTCGACGAGTTCACGGGGCAACTGTTCGTCGATCGGCGGCACGGGCTCGTGGGCGATCGGGATATACACCCAGACGAGGCCCAAGCGTTCTTCCACCGAGTAGGTCTGCACGGACAGTTTGCCGCAGATCTTCGAGTCCGGACCGTCGGTGATGACGGCGGCCAGTTTGCCGTCGGCGAGTCGGAACGTCCACCCATGGTAGGGACAGCTGACGGTTCCCGGGAACTGCTGATCACCCTCCGACAGCGGGACGCCACGATGGGGGCAGCGGTCGTGCAGTGCATAGACTTTGCCTGCGTCACGGATGAGCGCGAGTTTCTCGCCGCAGATCGTGTGGCTCGTCGGATCACCAGTTACGTGGTTCGCCCACGTCACCGGATACCAGTATCCGCGGTAACCACTGCCTGCCTCGTTGTATCGAGGCCAGGCGGTCCAGTCCTGCCGACCGGCCGCGCGCGGCCTCTCCGGGAGAACCTGCGGGTTCTCCGGCGCCTCGACACCAGTCATGTGAAGTCCTCTCGAGATGAGATCAAGTGATGCAGTGAATCTTCCGATCGACTGCCCTGTACCTCAACAAATCCGGTTCGCTCAGCAGACCGGGTTCACTGTCGCCGAGATGGCAGTGTCGTCGTGATCACCGCGCTACCCTCCGCGCACAAGGACCCGTCGTCGGCGTGTTCGACGAGGGCTACCTCGATCCGGTCACCCTCGATACGGGTGACAGTTCCGCTGACCGTGAGGACACACCCCACGGGGGCGGGTGCTCGGTTGCGCCACATCACGGACGTCACCGCACCGCCCTCCCCGGCCACATGGGAGGCCGCCCGGAAGAACAGCACCCCCTGCAACTGGGCCATCACCACCGGTTCGGGGAGGCCCTCGACATGGGCATAGTCGGTGT
Source organism: Rhodococcus sp. MSC1_016 (assembly GCF_023667485.2). Lineage (NCBI taxonomy): Bacteria > Bacillati > Actinomycetota > Actinomycetes > Mycobacteriales > Nocardiaceae > Rhodococcus > Rhodococcus sp. MSC1_016. The sequence goes on along the minus strand of NZ_JAMOZI020000001.1, from coordinate 5,874,874 downwards.
CGTAGTGGATGCGGTGCGCGTTGTGCGTGGCAGCACCAAAACGTAAGACTCGGATCGGATCAGACTGCAGCGCAACCTGTTCGATAGCGTCTCCGACCTTCCATCGGCCAATGGGCGTCATCGGACGATGAACCGTTCCGTGACAATTGCCAACGTGACCGATTCCGTGACGCGGTAGGTCTTGGACACGGTGATCAGTAGGAACTCGCGGCCGTCACTGCCCTTCCGGTCGACACCGCACACGGTGCGGGTGACCTCGATGGGCTCGCCGAGCGGAGGAGCCGAACAGAACTCGATGTTCTGTCCTCCCGCCAGCAGGCGCACGTCCAGCCCCGCCGTGCCGGGCACCTCATCGGCGAACATGCCGTCGGGCCGATACTCCTCGCTGTCGGCGCCGTCCGGTCCTCGCAGAATACTGGGCAGGTACATCGGGTGGACCTGGAAGTCGTCTCGTCCGGGGTCGAGAAATCGGGGATCGCGCTCCGCCGACGCCCGTGCGAATGCCACGGACTCCGCTGCTCTCAGCGTCCCGAGGTTGCGGCGCGTGGTGGTACCGATCTTCCGGTGGGCGTGTTCGAAGGCTGAATCGAGTCCAGTTCGCATGGGCGGACACTAGATCCGGGGGTCGCGGCGTCACCACGGTCCCGGACCGTCCAGCGGACCGAGATACTTCCGTCGCCGCCACCGATCGGGTCAGGTGTGTTCATGGCACATCCACCGAACAGTCTCTACGCCACCGCCTCAGGTGTGAAATTCCATTATCACGACATGGGCGAGGGGTTTCCCACGATCTTTCTGCACGGTGGGGGCCCCGGCTGCACCGCGTGGTCCGATTTCGGTCCCGTCGCACCACTCTTCGCCGACGATCGTCGAGCCGTGCTCGTCGACATCCTCCAATACGGCAAGTCCGACAAGTGCACCATCATCGGACCGATGTGGGACTTCCACGCCGCCAAGGTGGTCGCCCTCCTCGACGAACTCGGCATCGCCCGAGCGGATTTCGTCTGTAATTCTTGGGGCGGGACGATCGCACTGAATCTCGCGGCGAAGTACCCGGATCGGGTACGTGCACTGGTGATCACTGGAAGCATGCCGGTCTTCTACGGACCGCTCGCCCCCTTGCCGGAGGACGGCCGTCGTGGCCGCAACGCCCGCGACGTGTACTACGGCGGCGACGGTCCCACCCGGGAGAAGATGCGGCAACTGATCACTCGCCTCGAATGGTTCGACGGAGACCAGCTGCCCGACGAGACCCTCGAGATGCGGTACCGGCAAAGTCTCGATCCCGACGAGATGGCGCTGGCCGCGGCGTCGGACAATCCGCGTGGGGACTGGCAGGATCTGACAACCGAACTCGGAATGATCGAGGCGCCGGTTCTGTTCGCGTGGGGAATGCACGACGCCTTCCTGACCCCGGACTATCCGCTGATGCTGGCCCGAATGATCAAGCACGGCCACCTCTACGTGATGGACCGCGCGTCTCACCACCTGCAGGAGGAACGTCCGCACGACTATTACTCCCTCGTGACGGGGTTCCTCGAACAGCGACACCCGTGACGACGAGCAGCACCTGCTCGGAGCTACACCCCGCACCACCCGCGGGTATGACACGCATCCGGCTCGTCCTCGTCCTCGGTGTGCTCACCGCACTGGGCCCCTTCACGGTGGATATGTATTTACCGGCACTACCGGCCATCGCCGTCGACTTCGAGACCTCGGAGTCGACGGTGCAGCTGACACTCACCGCAACACTGATCGGTCTCGCTTTCGGACAGCTGATAATCGGCCCGGTTTCCGACCGCTACGGTCGGCGGCGTCCACTCCTGCTGGGGACGGCAGTCCATGTCGTCGCGTCCGTGGCGTGCTATTTCGCGCCGACCATCACGGTGCTGGGTGCGTTCCGGACAGTCCAAGGGGTGGGTGCCGCGGCGACTGTGGTCATCGCGACCGCCGTCGTCCGGGACCTCTTCTCAGGTCGTGCCGCCGCTGTCATGTTCTCCCATCTGATGCTGGTCATGGGTGTGGCCCCGATCCTGGCGCCGAGCATCGGCGGACTCCTCATGACCACCATGTCGTGGCACGGTGTGTTTCTCGTGCTGGCCGTGCTCGCGGCTCTGCTGATGCTGATCGGTGCCGTCGCACTGCCCGAAACGCTTCCGCCCGAGCACCGGAGCCGACGGGGACTTGCCCCTGCACTCCGGACCTACACCCGGCTTGTCCGCGATCGCCGCTTCACGACGCTCGTCCTCGTGTGTGGACTGAGCCGTGCGGTCCTGTGGGCGTATATCGCCGGATCCTCATTCGTCATGCAGAGGGAGTTCGAACTGGATCCGACCGTGTACGGAGTGGCATTCGCGGCCGGCGGGGTCGTCCTGATCGGGGCGGCGCAGGTCAACGTTCGGCTGCTGGACCGCTGGTCCCCCGCCCGCATCTGCATCGTCGCGCTCGCCGTCAGCGTCACCGTGGGAGTCGTGTTCATCGCGGTGGCTCTCCATGGCGATGCGGGATTTGCGGGATTCGCGGTACCGGTGCTGATCTTGCTGTGTGCGACAGGTTTCGTGATGCCGAATGCGCCGGCTCTGGCGTTGACCCGGCACGGCGAGGCGGCCGGCACGGCGGCGGCAGTCGTCGGGTTCGCGCAGTTCGGCACAGCGGCCGTGGTGGCTCCGGTCGTCGGCGTCCTGGGAAACACCGCGCTGGCCGTGGCCGTCGCGATGACCGGCTGTGCTGTCCTGGCCGTTCTCGCGCTCGGGTTCGGTGTCAGGCCGATCGCGCGGCGCCATGGAGGGCGCGACTGATATTCGCACCCGCGGCCGTCAACGGCTTCGCCGTCCGCGCGACGTTCATCCGCGACGTCGTGGTGGTCACGCTGACTGCACCGACCACCATCGAGCCGGCGAAGACGGGTGCCGCGATACTGGTCAGACCGAGTCCGACCTCCTCGACCTCCAATGCGAACCCTTCTTGCCGGACCCGATCGAGTTGCCGGCGAAGGCGGAGAGCAGAGGAAACGGTCCGAGTGGTCAGGGCAGCGAATCCACGCGCGACGACCTCGTCGAACATGCTCGACGGCGAGTACGCGAGGATCGCCTTGCCTGTCGCCGTGGCCTCGATCGGCAATCGGCCCGCGACCCGCGACGGGAGCGGGGCGCTGCGGTGACCCGAAATTTTCTCCACGAACATGACATCGAGGCCGTCCCGGATCGCCAAATGCACCGTCTCGAGGGTGAGAGTGTGCAGGTCCTGCATGAACGGAACCGCGGCATCCCGGATGATGCGTTGTGTCGGGACCAGCTGGCCGAGTTCGAAGAGGCGCAGTCCCAGCCGGTAGTCGGTTCCCACCCGCTCCAGGAACCCGATCTCGACCATCTCCCCGGCAAGGCGGTACACGGTCGCCTTCGCCACCCCGCTCCGCCGCGAGAGCTCGGTCAACGACAGCGCTCCGGACTCCGTATCGAAGCTGTCGAGTAGCAGTCGCACCTTCTCCAGCAACGACGCGTTCATGTACATCCTCCGACAGGCACGGTCCACTCAGCGGACCCGTCAGTCGAGCATACGCGCGGTTGCCGACGCGTCCGTTCATCGTGCACAGCCGAAATTGGTGTCATTGCTCGGCGTGTGCGGCGGCGTAGGCCTCCCAGACCTCGGGGCGTAATCGACCGCGGTCGGGCACGGGGAGGCCCTGGCCGCGGGCCCACGCGCGGACCTCGGAGGTGGACGGCGCGGACGCCTCGGCGGCAGTGTCGTTGTCCGCCGGTGCGCCCGGGGCGGGTGCTGCGGTGTCGACATCGGCCCAGATGTGGGCGGCCGCAAGGTACCGGTAGGTCCATTGTTCGGCGAGGGCGCGGGTTTCGCAGAAGACGAGCGGCACGTTCGGCCAGCGAATCTGGAGTTCGGCGAGCCCGTCCGCGACGATGGCGGGCCGGACCCGGTCGAGGGCGTAGATAGCCGAGTAGCGGTCCTCCACCACGACGGCGGCGCGGGGTAGCGCAGCGAGTTCGGCGAGGGCATAGCGCAGTTTTCCGCTGGTAAGGCTCGATACCAGGTCGGGGAGTGATTTGCGTTCGACCGAGGCGATCAAGGTGTCCTCGCGCAGCAGTCCGTAATCTCCACACGGTAGGGCGCGTTTGACCGTGGTGACCTGCTGGTCGGCGAACCGATACGGGTATCGCTCGTGCGAGTCGACGACGATGTGCAGGTCGGCGATTCCGGCGGCGCGGGCGGTGGGGGTGCTGACTTTTGGTCTGGCTTGTTTACGGGTGCGCGGGGACTGCCAGAACACCATGTCGCGGCCGCGGGCGGTGGTGAAGACGATCTGGGACCGGTTCTCCCTTCCGCGGTCGAGGATGAGGTCGATGGCGGCGCCGCGGCGGGCGCACGACCGCAGTCGTACGCGTTCGACAACCTCGGGGTGCTCGGGCCACTCGCTGACCGGAACGGGATGGCAGTACAGCGCTTTGGTGCGGGGCCAGGTTCCTGCGGTGCGCAGCACGAGGCCGCCGTCGATGGGCAGCCGGAGCAGATAGGGCAGCTTAGAATCCGGGTCCGGATTGGAAGCAATGAGCAACTCCATTTACTCAGGTTCTCACTGATCCGCGATTCGTCGGCGAAGGCGGCGCCGGGTTTCGTGTCCGGGTGAGGCTGGTGCTCGACTCATCAGACCCGCTATTTGTGCATTCGGTCCATGAAGTGACGACCACTGCTACCGAGCTGCTTCCAGCGGGGCCCGCCGTCACCTGCCCGGCGCGCATACTGACGGTGGCGAGGGTTTGAACGACGGAAAAAGGCGTCGTCGAATGCCGCGACTATCGACCATGTCGAACCCTTGAACACCAAGCGCGCTGCAAGTCGCGACCCGGATACTGCGCCGCGCTGCTTTGGCTTCCTCACCGTAGATGGCGGTAGCCTCGAAACCGGAGAACGACAGGATGGAAACCCCAGCGACAGAGCAATGTTGCCGTCGAACGTCCGGTCGGGGCTGAAGACGTCGAGGGAGAAACCGCCGGGACGCTGGAGCCCGGCGAGACCCAGGACCCCCACAACCCGGTCTTGTCGCTGTCTGCGCCGTCACTGTGCTTCTTACGTCGTGGACTTAGAAATCCCGGTTCACCCTCGGGATCGAGCCCATGATCGGTCCGTCGACCTCAACTCGATCGGTCCCACCTGGGCAGTGTCGGGCGCCGCCCGCTGGGGTACTAACTTTTCAGACGTGCCCGGTATCCCGGAGTACCGGTCGTGTCCAGGCCTCGTCGGTTCAGCCAAGAGCCGGCCTGGCCGCATCGTGTCAGGCGTTCGGCAACGCTCGGTAAGTGTTTCAGCCGGATGCGCGGCCGGGTCCGCCCATCGACGGGCGGTGGCTGTGCTGGAGTTCGGTGTTAATGCGGCGGGCCTCGGCGAGTTGGTCCTCGAGGATGATGATGCGGCACGCGGACTCGAGTGCGGTGCCCTGGTCGATTAATTCGCGAGCTCGGGCGGCGAGGCGGAGCTGGTATCGGGAGTAGCGGCGATGGCCGCCCTCCGAGCGTCCAGGGGCGAGCAATTTCGCGGCGTCGAGGCTGCGGAGGAAGGCTTGCGTCACGCCAAGGATCTCGGCGGCGCGGCCCATGCTGTAGGCCGGGTAGTCCTCGTCGTCGAGCTTGTCCCCTGCCGGGCCGCGGTCGGGGGAATCTTCCGGAATGGGATAACACCTTTCGGACGGACAGGGCCCCCGGCGCCGTGAGGCACCGGGGGCCGGAGCGGTTTTCACTTCCTTATTCACTGCACTTTCCGCAGTCGGGCTCATCGTGCTGCTCGACTGCAGGCCGGAGGTGCCGGGGCCTCACACACCTACATAACGCTTGCCCCGTCACGGCCGTTTCTTGCGGTACTGCTCTGCGGGCAGTTCATTCTCTCCCGCACCCCGTGAACTCTCTCCTTGCAACGACAGGAACATTACAAGGGCGACGCCCCAATGTCTACAGTCGCCGCTACAGATATTTTGGAGTCGATCGACCAGTATTCAGACGCTTTCAGCCTTAGCTCACACGGAAGGTTGAACTGTCGAGGTCAACGTTGCGGTCAGGCCGGAGAAAAGGATGTCGAGACCACGTTCGAACTCGGCGGCGCCGTCGTAGGAGGCCAGAACCGGCGCGAGACCGCGCAGGAGCGGGAACTCGCCGATCGGTAACCGATGCAGTCCCAGGCGAAGCAGATCGTCGGTTTCCTCGGGCCGTTCGACGAGTTCCTGTAGTTCGTTGAGGACGTGACCGTGAAGGAAGCCGAACAAGGCCCGGTAGACGTGCAGGGCGTCGGCACCGTTGAGGCCGGCGCGGGTAAGCAGCGTGAGGACGTCTTCGAGTGGACGCAGAGTTCCCAGGGGCCGCAGCCCGAGGGGCGTCGCCAGAGGCCGCGTGACCAGTAACGGAACGACGTGGGGATGATCGAGCGCGAGGCGGCGGAAGCTCCGGGCGACGGCGCGTAGCTGAGTCACCCAGTCACCGTCCGCGGTATCGACGACGAGTTGCTCGAGAACAATCTCAACGATGCCATCGAGGAGAGCGGACTTGTTCGGCGCATGCCGGTACAAGATCATCGGATCCCGGCCGAGAGCCTTGCCGAGGCGTCGCATCGTGAGTCCCTCGATGCCGTCGCGGTCGATAATAGCCAGCGCGCACGAAAGAATCAGCTCCCTGGTCAGCAAACCACTTCCAGAATCGTCGGCCTCGGGGTCGGCCGTGCGACGAGCGGGCACCTTCGCCATCACAGATTCCTCTCGTTCCCCTCTACTGTAGGTCTAACGCGTAGGTCTACACCGTTGACAACCCGCGTGCTTCAGCGTTGACTAGGTACTACAACGTAGGCCCGGGAGGCCGCCATGATCATTATCTTCGGACTCGTCATTCTGCTCGCCGCCGTGATAATCGGGCTCGCGGGCGTGTTGATCAACAGCGGCGACGCGCACGCCCTGACCGACGATTTCGCGGTGTTCGGTTACCACGTCACCGGGTCCACCGGAACCCTGTTTCTCTACGGCATCGTCGTCGGCGCGGTCGGCCTGCTCGGACTGAGCCTGCTTCTAGCCGGCGCTCGGCGGACTTCCCGTCGCGGCCGCCTCGCCCGCCACGACCTGAAGGATTCTCGCCGCGAAACAGCCGATGCCTATCAGGACCGGGACCGCCTAGCCGAGCAGCGCGACGTGGCCGCCGCGGACCCGGCGACAGTCGACACGACCGCGCACAGTCCAACTCCCCGTGTCCAGCGAGACGGGCGACGTGACTGGCGTCACCCGTTCGGCCACCGCTCGGATAGCGTCGCCACCAACCACGGCGTCACTCCTTAAGCAGGGGATGGCACCGCGATCGCTGTGCCCGACATGTCCGAGCCAGGCGAAACACCAGAAAAGAGACACCGGTCATGAGCATCGGTAAGTAGCATTCTCATTCTGCCGAGGCCACGAAGGGTTCGGTGAAGAAGGTGTTTGGCAGAGCCAGCCACGACCGCAGCCTCGAAGCCGAGTTGATCGGCCCTTCGGCCGCAACTTACTCTTTCCCGCCCTTACGCCGATGGCGACGAACGCTCACAGCGAACCTGACCGCGAAACTGCTGCGGAACGTGTGGGCGTACGTAGTGATCTTCTGCGGGCACTTCCCGGACGGCGCCGAAAAGTTCACCGTCACGGAACTCGAGAACGAGACACGGCCGGAGTGGTATCTGCGGCAGATGCTCGGCGCGGCCAACTTCCGTGCCGGCCCGGTGATGGCGTTTCTCAGCGGCAACTTGTGCTACCAGATCGAGCATCATTTGTTCCCCGACCTGCCCAGTAACCGCTACGCAGAAATCTCCACCAAGGTGCACGCATTGTGCAAGAAATACGACCTGCCGTACACCACTGATCCCTCGGTCGGCAGTATCTGCTGACGCTGCGCACCATCCACAAACTCGCACTGTCCGACCGGTTTCTGCGTGCGACCGCCGACGACGCCCCCGAGACGGCCTCCGAACTGAAATTCCGCGCCGTGCATGTGCCGGTCGCGGCGACTCCGGCTACGCGCATCGGGCTACGCACAGCACTACGAACCCTACGCACGAACCGTCGCAACGCCCGGGAGAGCAGCCACTGCTCAGCCCGGGCGCCGCGAACCTACGGTTCCGCCGGTCAGACCACGGACATCGCATCAGCGGCGTCGACCGCGGGGTAGATGGGGTACTCCACACCGGACAGGTACTGGACAGTGCGCACCACCTGGCACGAGTATCCGAACTCGTTGTCATACCAGACGTAGAGGATGGCAGTGTCGCCGTCGACGATCGTCGCGTTCGCGTCGACGATGCACGCGGCGCGCGAACCGATGAAGTCGCTGGACACGGCATCGGTTGCAGCGGTGTAGTCGAGGTTCCGGCTCAGCGCTCCGGTGAGCGACTCCTGGCTGAGATGCGCGAGCACCTCCTCCCGGGTGGTCTCACGACCCAGCTGAAGGTGGAGGATCGCGACGGACACGTCCGGAGTGGGAACGCGGATCGAGTTGCCGGTGATCTTGGCCTTCAGCTCGGGGAGCGCCTTGGCGACCGCCGACGCGGCTCCGGTCTCGGTGAGCACGAGGTTGAACGGCGCCGAACGACCACGACGGTCGGCCTTGTGGTAGTTGTCCAGGAGGTTCTGGTCGTTGGTGAACGAGTGCACGGTCTCGACGTGTCCTCGGGACACACCGAATTCGTCGTCCATGGTCTTCAGCGGCGGGACGATGGCATTGGTGGTGCAGGACGCGCAGGACACGATCTGCTCGTTCGGGTCGAGGTCGCGGTGATTGACGCCGTGCACGATGTTCGGGACGTCTCCCTTGCCGGGAGCGGTGAGCACCACCTTCGCGACACCGGGGCGGAGGTGCTTCGACAGGCCGTCGCGGTCGCGCCAGATTCCGGTGTTGTCGATCAGGATGGCGTTGTCGATGCCATGCTCGGTGTAGTCGAGGCTCTCCGGGTCGTTGCTGTAAATGAACTTGATGACGTTGCCGTTGGCGATCAACGTGTTTTTGTCGGTGTCGACCTTGATCGTGCCGTTGAACTGCCCGTGGACGGAGTCACGGCGCAGCAACGATGCGCGCTTGATCAGATCGTCGCTGCCACCCTTGCGGACCACCACGGCACGCAGGTTCAGCCCGTTGCCCGAACCGGCCTTCTCGATGAGCAGTCGAGCGACGAGGCGACCGATACGCCCGAATCCGTACAGGACCACGTCCTGCGGCTGCGCGGGACTCGTGTGGGCGCCGCCGACCAGGTCGGCGAGGCTCCGTGCAACGAACTCCGGGACCGTTGCTCCGTCACCGTTGGCGCGATAGGCCATCACCAGCAGTCCGAGATCGACCTTCGAGGGCCGAAGGTCGAGGTGAGTCAGCGCTTCGAGGAAGGGGAACGTCTCCTCGACGGACAGTTCGTCGCCGCTGATCTGCCGGGCGAAACGATGGGTCCGCAGAATACTGATGACCGACTTGTTCACCAGGGAGCGGCTGTGAAGCAAGATCGTCACCGAGCGTCTGCGGTGCAGGCCGCCGATGATCGGGATCATCGCCTCCGCGAGAGCTTCCTCGGAGTTCCACTGGGCCAGTTCCACTGTGCTCACTGCGCTTGTCTGCCTTCCCGGCTCATGTGTCCTTGGATCGGATGCCGGCGAGCGCACACCCTTCCACCAGCAGTGACCTGGATCACCGGAGCCGGTTTCGTGACTCGCGGACACCGGCGCGCCCGACGCCTCATCATAAGGAAGCGTTTCTTCGGGCCGACAAGCCGGTCGCCGAAGCGTCCGCTGGGACGAGCATCCGGCCAGGCAAAAGGCCGAGTACAGGACGAGAGAGGGGCGCGGCAGCAAGCAGGCACGCTGCTGGCACTATCGCAAAACTACCCCCGCGCCATGTCCACGAACTTGGACAGGTGGAGCTGGTGCGCCACGGTGATGGTGGCGGTGGGGCCGTTACGGTGTTTGCCGAGGATCAGGTCGGCTTCGCCGCCGCGGGGGTCGTCGCGTTCGGTGGCGTCGGGACGGTAGAGCAGGATCACCATGTCGGCGTCCTGCTCGAGGGAGCCGGATTCACGAAGGTCGGCCACCTGAGGACGCTTGTCCTGGCGCTGTTCGGGGCCACGGTTGAGCTGGCAGATCGCCACCACCGGAACCTCGAGTTCCTTCGCCAGAAGCTTCAGGCTACGGGAGAATTCCGAGACTTCCTGCTGACGGGATTCGACCTTCTTGCCGGAACTCATCAGCTGCAGGTAGTCGATGACGATGAGCTTGATGTCGTGCTTCTGCTTGAGCCGCCGGGCTTTTGCGCGGATCTCCATCATGGTGAGGTTGGGCGAGTCGTCGATGAAAAGCGGCGCCTCACTGATCTCGCTCATGCGCCGGGCGAGCTTCGTCCAGTCGTCGTCCGTCATCTTGCCGGAACGCATGTCACCGAGCTTGATCTTCGCCTCCGCCGACAGCAGACGCATGACGATCTCGGTCTTGCTCATCTCGAGCGAGAACATGACGCTGGCCATGCCGTGCTTGACCGAGCACGAACGCAGGAAGTCCATGCCGAGCGTGGAGTTGTGCGTGGGAATCATCGAACGACCGGCGAGGTACAGATGATCGGCGTTGTCTACCTCGACGCAGCGCACGGGAACGCTGTCGACCTTGCGCACATCGACGATGCGCCGCGATCGGTGCACATCACCACGGAATTGCTTGTGGCGGAGGGCCTTCCGGTGCACCTGGAACACGTCATCGTCAGCGTAGAAGGCGACGCCACTTTCCGCGCGGTGGCAGTCGTATCCCAGACCGACGACGAGTTCGGCGACATCGTCCGACAGCGATGGGTCGCGGGTATCGAGACGAATTTCGCCGTCTGCCGCGACGGACGCGGCGGCGTCGAGCATCCCGGCCAGCAATTCGCGGCGTTCGGACTCGGAGCCGCGGAGCAGTTCCGCCGGGATCCTCTTGTTCTCGGCCTGAACGACGAGATCGGCCACACCGACGCGCAGCTCGGGATCAACGGTGGCGCCGACCGTCAGCGAGGCCCCCAATGCGTACGGGTCGACAGGCACATTCGACGAAGCGAACTGCAACGCGCCAGTATTTGCCACGTGATGACGGGCGCCGATCGAGTCGGCGATCTCACCGGTGGTCCGGACAGCGCCATGCCCGTCGATGTCCGTCAGCCACTGATGCTGCTCGTCGGCGACGAGGACGGTTCCGTCGGAGAACTCCACCTCGTAGCAGGGGCGGTCGTTCATGACCTCGGTGGCGGCGACGACCCGGGTGGGCTTGCCGTCGGCGTCGATGAGGTGATCACCGACTCGAACGTCGCCCATGGTGGTCCAGCCGGTGGGGGTCGGCAGGGGAGTGTCGAGCGCCAGCGCCTTACCCACACCGGGCCGCGCTGCGACGATGATCATCTGCCCGGGGTGGAGGCCGTTGGTGATTTCGTCGAGTTCGACGAAGCCGGTGGGCACGCCCAGGGAGATGCCGCCGCGGCTGGCGATGGAGTCGATCTCGTCCATCGTGGGCTGCAGCAGTTCCTCGAGGGGGACGAAGTCCTCGGTGGTGCGGCGTTCGGTGACCTCGAAGATCTCGGCCTGAGCGCGGTCGACGACCTCGGCGACGTCCTGCCCGTCGGCGCCGGTGTAGCCGTACTGGACGATGCGGGTGCCGGCGTCGACCAGGCGGCGCAGGATGGCTTTCTCGGCGACGATCTCGGCGTAGTAACCGGCGTTAGCAGCCGTGGGCACGGTCTGGGTCAATGTCACCAGGTAGGAAGCACCACCCACCCGGCGGAGCTCACCACGACGGTCCAGTTCCGCCGACACCGTCACGGGGTCGGCGGGCTCACCGCGGCTGTAGAGGTCGAGGATCGCGTCGTACACGGACTGATGGGCGGGACGGTAGAAGTCGCCGGGACGAAGCACCTCGAGCACGTCGGCGATGGCGTCCTTGCTGAGTAGCATGCCGCCGAGGACCGACTGTTCCGCTGCCATGTCCTGGGGTGGCTGGCGACCGAACTCTTCACCGGGTTCCGCGTCGGGCGGCCCCGGGTATTCGGAACGGCCCCGATCGTCTACTACAGCCACTCGACCGACCTTCCCCATCACTGTTGCGCCGCTCGGAAACTGCCGTCCCCGTGGTGCACGAACCTTTTGTACTCGGCCCTACCGACAACCTTCGCAGGCTCTTCGCGAGAGCCGGCTCCGGAATCGTGGGACACGCCGGGACGACGTTAGGGATTAGCCAAGCCGTGTACAAACCAGCCTGTGTACACAGCTGGGGACAAAATGTGGAAACCGCTGGGTACGTTTGTTAACCCCATGGGGATAACCTGAGGATAAGTACACATCACATTCACATACCCGCAGATCAGCGCCGTTTTTCATGCTTTCCCCACTGTGGATGAAAACCCGTTCGGCGTGTCTCTCGCGCCGACGAGTCGGGCGTGTTGAGTTCGTCTCCACCGCGCACGCGTATGATCCAGGTCACTCGACGCAGAATGCGCGGCTAACTTCCAGACACACCGTGGAATGCATGGTCCCGCGCAGTTCCCGACCCGAAATGTCCGAGAAATCCGCATGGACAGACTCGGGCCCCCACACGCCGAAGCGCGTGGGGGCCCGTGCAGCGAACGAGTCGACTAGGCGGCGACGACGTTCAGGTGGAACTTGGCAACCACGTCGGGGTGCAGGTTCACGACGATGGCATGCTTGCCGGTCGCCTTGATGTGAGCCTTCGGCAGCTCGAGGCTGCGCTTGTCGACGACGGGTCCGCCTGCGGCCTTGATGGCACCGGCGACATCAGCCGCGGTGACCGAGCCGAACAGCTTGCCCGAGTCACCGGCGGTCTTGACCGTCAGCGACACGTTCTCGAGACCTTCGATGGCAGCCTTGAGCTCCTTGGCATGGTCGAGACCACGCACAGCGCGAGCTTCCTGAGCACGACGGATGCCCTCGACCTGCTTCTCGGCGCCACGGCTGGCAACGATCGCCAGGCCGCGGGGCAGCAGGTAGTTACGGCCGTAGCCGTCCTTGACCTCGACGGTGTCGCCAGGCGCACCGAGGTTGTCCACGTCAGCGGTGAGGATGAGCTTCATGTCTTCCCTCCCTTTCCTTAGCGAGCCACGGTGGCGTAAGGCAGCAACGCCACCTCACGTGAGTTCTTGACGGCAATGGCAACGTCGCGCTGGTGCTGGACGCAGTTGCCGGTGACACGGCGCGCGCGGATCTTGCCGCGGTCGCTGACGTACTTACGCAGAAGCGTCGTGTCCTTGTAGTTGATCTGCGTGTTCTTTTCTTTGCAGAAAGCGCAGACCTTCTTCTTCATTACCTTGTCGCGCAAGGGCGGCTTCGGCATTTGTTCGCTCTTTTCTGGATGTTCCGATCAGGTACGGATCAGAACGGGGGCTCGTCGCTCCCACCGCCAGAGCCTCCGAAGGAGCCGGACGCCTGCGGCGCACTACCCCACGGATCGTCTCCGCCAGTGTTGGATTGCGGACGTCCGCCGCCTGAACCGCCGGAGGAACCGAAGCCACCACCGCCGCCGCCACCACGGTTGGCCTTGTTGACCTTGGCCGTGGCGTACTTCAGCGAGGGGCCGATCTCGTCGACCTCGAGCTCGACGACAGTGCGCTTTTCACCTTCACGAGTTTCGTAGGAGCGCTGCTTGAGCCGGCCACTCACGATTACTCGCGAGCCGCGGGTCAAGCTCTCCGCCACGTTCTCGGCTGCTTCGCGCCAGATGTTGCAACGCAGAAACAGCGCTTCGCCGTCTTTCCATTCATTGGTCTGACGGTCGAAGGTGCGGGGCGTGGACGCAACGGTGAAGTTCGCGACCGCGGCACCCGCGGGGGTGAATCGAAGCTCCGGATCAGCCGTCAAGTTTCCGATGACGGTGATGACGGTGTCGCCTGCCATATGGTTCCTCCTGCAGAATGTGGAGTTCGGTTGGTCACGAGCCTAGGGCTGGTGGCCGACAGAAATCACTTGTTGTGGCGCAGAACCTTCGTACGCAGCACCGACTCGTTCAGACCCAGCTGACGGTCGAGCTCCGCAACGGTGGCGGGAGTAGCGCTGATATCGATCACCGCGTAGATGCCTTCGCTGTGCTTCAGGATCTCGTAGGCGAGACGACGCTTACCCCAGACATCGACCTTGTCGATTTTGCCGCCGTCCTGGCGAACAACATTGAGGAACGTATCCAGCGAAGGAGCGACAGTGCGCTCGTCCAGGCTGGGGTCAAGGATGACCATCAATTCGTAATGACGCATAAGACCTCATCACCTCCTATGGACTAGTGAAACGGCCACGGGCTGTCCGTGGCAGGAGGGTCGTTGCGTCAGCAACCTTTGCAGGCTACATGACGAGCCCCTGACCAGCGAAATCAGAGCGCAGGTGTGGCAGCGGTCGCGACGGGGTATCAGGCGGGAACGTCGACAACGGGAGGCACGCATGACATCGGACAAGAAGTTCGACAAGGGCGACGAGGTCGAGTGGAAAACGCACGGCACCACCACGTCCGGCAAGGTCGAGGAGAAGATCACGGAGGATACCGAAGCCGCCGGACGGACGGTGCGCGCCTCCGAGGACGACCCGCAGTACCGGGTGCGCAGCGACAAGAGCGGGAAGGACGCCGTCCACAAGCCGGATGCACTCGACCGGAAGGACGACTGACGATGGCGGACGACGAGGAAACGTGGAAGGAATTCCGCGACGCCGTCAACATGACCCCGGGCGAACTCGAGAAGTGGCTCGAGACGGAGGAGGCGAAATCCGTCGGCCAGAAATCGGGCGGCGGCGAGTCGACCGGGCACGCCAGCGGCCGGCGGATCGTCGAGGTGACCCGGACGAAGAGGGCCGACCTCGAGCAGCCCGACTACGAGCACATGCGCAAGGTCGTCGGGTACGTGCACCGGCACCTCGCGCAGAGACCGTCCGGTGACGTCCGGGACACCCACTGGCGCTACTCGCTGATGAACTGGGGCCACGATCCGCTGAAGGAGTGACCCGGTTTGTCGTCGCACAGGGGGCCCGGCGCGCCCTAGTGTGGATTCATGCACATCGGAGCTCGGCAGCGAACGTCGATCACGGCGGTCGTCGTCGGGTTGTGTGGCCTGTCCATGCTCGCCGGATACCTGAACAAAGCCCGGTGCACGGGGGCGCCGTTCGACGCCGCGGGCCGCAGCCTGATCTTCGACCGCATCAAGGACACCCAGGTCTGCTACTCCGACATCCAGTTCCTGTGGGTCGGGCGCGACATCAACCTGCACGTCTTCCCGTATGTCAGCGGGGGAATCAATGCCGACGGCATGCTGACCGGCGGCACCGTGGAGTATCCGGTTCTCAGTGGGATCCTCATGTGGCTGGGCGGAATCGGTTCGCACACCGACGCCGATTTCCTTCTGCATTCGGCCCTGATCCTCGCACCGTTCGGTCTGCTCACCGCCTGGATGCTGGGTCGTCTCGGTGGTTGGTGGGCACTGCTGTGGTCGGCCACCCCGCCGCTCACGCTCTACGCATTCCACAACTGGGAACTTCCGGTTGTGGCCACGTCGGTGGCCGCCATCTTCGTGATGAGCATCGAGCGTTGCCCACTCCGCTCCCGCGCGGTGGTCGCCGCGGTCCTCCTTGCCGTGGGGTTCTGCCTGAAGCTGTACCCCGGCGCGTTCGTCCTTCCCCTCATTGCGTATGTCCTCACCCAGAACCGCACGGCGGACCGCCGGTACGACGTCCGGGGCGCCTTCACGGTCGCGGCCGCCGCGATCGGCACGGTGGTCGCCGTCAATCTGCCGTTCGCCCTCATCTCCTACAGCGGCTGGCGGGCGTCGTTCACCTTCCAGGAGAACCGTCAGGCCGACATGACCACCAACTCCATCTGGTATTGGGGTCTGCGGCCACACTTCGGCACGATCGGCCTCGACACCCCCGTGCCTGCCTACGACCAGACCGTCGGCCTCCTGTCGCCGCTTCTCGTCTGCGCTGCCTTCGCGCTCGCCCTGCGTCTGGGCTGGCTGCGGTTCCTGCGGAACGGTGCCTTCCCGTGGATTGCGGTCAGCGCCGCCATGCTGTGTGGATTCCTGTTGCTGCACAAGGTGCATTCCCCGCAGTACACACTGTGGCTCATCCCGTTCTTCGTGCTGCTGCGGGTGCCGTGGGGACTGGTGGCGGCCTATCTGGTGGCCGACCTGGCGATGGGTATCGGCGTCTTCAAGTACTTCGGTGCGCTCGCCGCCGGCGAGGACCCGCACACCTTCGAGTGGCTGGTGCAATTCGGCGTGTGGGGACGGGCCGGGCTACTGGTGGTGCTGTTCTTCGTGTTCCTCCGCGCACCCCTCCGACGGACCTCGCCGACCACGCACCCGGACGACGACGCCGAACTCGCCCTCACCAAGTCACCGGAGCCCGCCAGATGAGCGAGTCCTGGTTTGCCCGGCCCACCCTGACCGGAACCCACGTCCGTCTCGAGCCACTGTGCGACGACCACGTCGACGCGCTGCTCACGGCCGTCGACGACCCGCGCATCTTCCACTGGACCCCGGTGGACATCACCGACCGGAAGGATGCAGCGACATTCGTCCGCACCGCGAACGAAGACCCGACTCGACTCGCCTACGCACAGATCGACCTGGCCACCGGCATCCTCGTCGGGTCCACCTCCTACTACCTGATCGATCCGCGGAACCGTTGTCTCGCGATCGGGCACACCTGGCTGTCGCGATCCGCGCAGGGAACGCTGATCAACGCGGACTCGAAGCTGCTCTTGCTTCGCCGCGCCTTCGAGGACCTCGGCGCGGTGCGCGTGGAATGGCACACCGACGAGCGCAACGCCCACTCCCGCGGTGCCATCGCGAAGTTGGGCGCCGAGTTCGAAGGCATACTGCGTAAACATCGACGACGGCGTGACGGTTCCTGGCGTAACACGGCACTGTTCTCCATGACCGACGACGACTGGCCACGCGTGTGCCCCCGACTCCAGGCGAGAGTCGAGGGCTGACGCTGCGGCAATCACACCACGGGCGCGGCGGACGAGATCTTCTTGACGAATTCGATTACTGCCGACCGCATTTCGCTACTACGCGGAACAGCACCGGACATCCAGAAGGCCCCGTGGACAAGTCCGTCGAACCGGATGACCTCGGTGTCGACGCCCGCGTTCCGCAGGAGACCGGCGTATTCTTCGGCCTCGTCACGGGCCACCTCGTTCTCAGTGGTGAGCACGAGCGCCGGTGGCAGCCCAGACAGACTGGCGGCACGACTGGGCACGGCGTACGGATTGCCGGCGTCGTCGGGCGACGACAGGTAGTGACTCCAGAACCAGTCGAGGTCACCGGCGGAAATGACGTAGCCCTCGGCAAACTCCTCACGTGAGGGCAGTGTCGCGTGCGGATCGATCACGGGGTAGACCAGAACCTGGCCTCGCACACGGGGGCCGTCTTCGTCACGGGCACGCAGCGCGGTGACTGCGGCCAGGTTCCCGCCCGCGCTGTCACCCATCACGATGACGTTGCCGGGGTCACCGCCGTAGCCTTCCACATTGTCGGACACCCAGCGCAGTGCCGCAGATGCATCGTCGGCAGCGGCGGGGAAGCGATGCTCCGGTGCGCGGCGGTAGGTGGCGGCTACCACGATCGCGCCGGTGCCGTTCGCGACGGCGCGCGCCGGTTCGTCGATGACATCGAGGTCACCGGCGACGAACCCACCGCCGTGGAAGTAGAGAACGACGGGGTGTGGCGACGGCCCGGTGGGGACGTAAACCCGCAGCGGCAGTGTTGTTCCGGCGCTGTCGTAGTGCGCGTCTTCGACGCGGTCGACCGGTTCGGGTGGCGCCTGCAGTCCCGTGAAAGTCGACACGACTGCGCGGGCCTCCTCCACGGACATCTCCGCAAATGGCTTCATACCTTGTGCTCGTAGTCCGGCGATCAGTTCTGCTGCGTTGGCGTCGAGTGCCATGCGACTCTCCTCGGTGTGATGGTGTTCGGGATCGGTGGTTCGGTTCAGGACACGGGGACGGGTGAATCGGTGCGGGTGAGAGTGAAACCCGCATAGCCGTCGGCGACGACCTCCGCGCAGGTGGCGCGATAAGCAGGAGCTCCGCCGAGGTAGACCATGCACGCCCTCGGCTTACCGGGAATATTCGCACCCATGTACCACGAGTTCGTCTCCGGCAGCAGGGTCTGATTGGCGATGTCATTGGTCACTGCGCCCCAAGACTTTTCGGCTTCTCCGGTGGGCTCGATGACATGGAGCCCACGCTGGTTCAGGTAGTCGACCGCATCGGTAGCGAAGTCGACGTGGTCCTCGATGGCGAGCGGCATGTTGTAGAGCACCGACGGCGACTGCGGGCCGGTGATGAGGAACAGGTTCGGGAACTCATGGACCATGATGCCGAGATAGGTCGTGGGGCCGTGCTCCCACTTCTGGGCCAACGGCAGGCCACCCCGACCGCGGATGTCCATGGCCATGAGGGGACCGGTCATCGCGTCGAATCCGGTCGCCAGAACGATCGTGTCCACCTCGTAGACGCGGTCACCGACCCGCACACCGGTAGCGGTGATCTCGTCGATCGGCGTGGTCTTCACGTCGACGATGTTCACGGTGTCGCGGTTGAACGCCTCGTAGTAGTTGGTCTCCAGGGGAGGGCGTTTGGTGCCGTACGAGTATCCGGTCGGTGCCAGCTTGGCGGCCTTCTCGGGGTCCTGGACGCGCTCGCGGATCCGGTCGCGAATGTAATCGGCGATCGTGTCGTTGGCCTTCTTGTCGAACAGGATGTCCTGATAGGAGTCGATGAACAGCCGGAAACCGCCGGCGTTCCAGCGCGCGTCGAATGTGCGGCGCCGTTCTTCCGCGTCGACGGCGAGCGCCGACGGCTGGACCTGATCGAAGGGCACGCCGAGGAAGTGGTTGCGGGCCGCGTTCCGCACCTTGCCGTAGTTGCGTTTGATCTCGGCGACTTCGTCCGAGTCGCTCGGGCCGTTGCCGAGAGGTGTCGCGAAGTTGGGTGTGCGCTGGAAGACCGTCAGTTCGGCTGCCTCCTGGGCAATGAACGGGATCGCCTGGATGCCACTGGCTCCGGTACCGATCACCGCGACCCGCTTGCCGGTGAAGTCGGCGCCCTCGTGCGGCCAGTTACCGGTCATCAGCACCTCCCCGCGGAAGCTGTCGATGCCGCCGAACTCCGGTGTCTTCGGCACTGACAGGTTGCCGGCCCCGGAAATGAAGTAGCGGCTCCGCACTATCTCGCCGGTGTCGGTGTGCACGGTCCACAGCGAGTTCTCGTCGTCCCAGTGGACACCGACCACCCGCGTGCCGAAGGTGATGTCCTTGCGTAGATCGAAGCGGTCCGCGACATGCTCGAGGTAGCGGAGAATCTCCGGCTGGCCGGCGAATTTCTCACTCCACTGCCACTCCTGCTGGAGGTCCTCGTCGAACGAGTAGGAGTAGTGGATGCTCTCGATGTCGCAGCGCGCACCCGGGTACCGATTCCAGAACCAGGTGCCGCCGACGTCGGAGCCGGCCTCGAAGACGCGGGTCGACAGCTGCATCGTGTCGCGCAGCTTGTGGAGCGCGTAGAGGCCGGCGAACCCGGCACCCACGACAACGACGTCGACATCGGGAGAAGAAATGGGCTGTGACATGGTGATGGGCTCCTCGTAGACGTGCGGTCCCGGCGGGACTCGAGCGGGTAACCGGGGTATGCAACGACAATGGCCCACGTCACATCACCCCCACACGGGGTAAAACACCCCCTTCGTTACCTGTGTTGGCCGTCACATCACCGCGGGGGTAGGTTCGTCCCACACCAGGTCACTCCGGGATGGGAGGCATCCACTGACCCGCAGCAGAGAACTGAAGAGATCGATGACCAGCTTCATCGGTCGACGACGCGAGATCGAGGAAGCCCGCGCACGCCTACAGCAATCTCGGCTCGTATCGCTCCTGGGTGTCGGCGGCGTCGGTAAGACACGGTTGGCCGAGGAGCTTGCCGTGCGGTCCGCCCGCGCCTTCCGCGACTCCGTCCGGTGGATCGATCTCGCTTCCGTGCGGCAGCCCGAGGCCGTGCCGTCCGCCGCGGCCGTCGCCCTCGGAGTGACCGACCAGTCGAGCCGAGCGGTCATGGACAAGGTGATCGATCACGTGCAGTCGCGGCACATGCTGATCGTTCTCGACAACTGCGAACACCTGCTGTCCGCTGCAGCCGAATTGGTGAGCACAGTCCTCGCGGCGGCGCCGGAGGTACGAATCGTCACGACGAGCCGCGAACCACTCTCCATCGCCGGTGAGTACGTCTATATGCTTCCGCCCCTGAGCACCCCAGGGGAGATCGAAGACTGCCGGGCCGCCGACATCGCGCACTTCGAGTCGGTGTCGCTACTCGTGGAACGCGCGCAAAGCGTGGTCGCCGACTTCCAACTCACCGACATCAACGCCCGTGCCGTCGCCCAGCTGTGCAACCGGCTCGACGGCATCCCGCTCGCGATCGAACTCGCCGCGGCGCGGTTGCGGTCGCTGTCGCCGTCCCAGCTCGTCGAGCGCCTCGACAAAAGGTTCGCACTCCTCACCGGCGGCGACCGGGGGGCGATGCCCCGGCAGCAAACGCTGCGCGCCCTCATCGACTGGAGTTTCGACCTCTGTTCCGACACCGAGCGGTTGCTGTGGGCGCGGCTCTCCGTCTTCTCGGGTAGTTTCGATCTCGATGCCGCGGAGGCAATCTGCGGATTCGGAGATCTGTCGGACACCCCGGTCATCGACGTCCTCGACCGGCTCATCGGCAAATGCCTTGTCGCCGTCGACCGTACGACCGAGCAGCTGCGCTACTCGCAGTTGATGACCGTGCGTGAATACGGTCATGAACTTCTCGAAAAGAGTGGCGACAGCGAGAATTTATTTCACCGCCATCTCGAGCACTACTCGACGCGAGCCGACCGTTCGTCGATCCACTGGTGTGGGCCAGGACAATCCGAGATACTCGCCGGACTCCGCATCGATCACCCCAATTTCGTCGCGGCACTCGACTGGTCGCTTCGGGACGCTTCGCTGCGGGCCGCCGCGGCGCGGCTGGCCGTCGCGCTGCGCTACCACTGGATCGCGGGCGGCTACCTGTCGGACGGCCGGATCCGACTCGAACGGATCCTCCAGCACCTCACCGCGCCCACCCGCGAGCGGGGGGATGTGCTCTGGGTGACCGCCTGGACCGCCCTCATCCAGGGTGATCATGACGCTGCCCTCGCACACCTCGACGAGTGCACCGATCTCGCGACCGCACTGGGCGACGATCGGCTGCGGGCACACGCCGACCACTGGCGCGGCATTCATGCCGTGTTCTCCGGCAAACCCGCAGATGCCATCCGCCTGTTCCATGACGCCATCGCCGTTCACCGCTCGGTGGGCGATCTCGCGTCCGTGCTGACCGCATCGTTCGAACTGGGCATGGCTCAAACCTACGACGGTCAGCTCGACAGTGCCCTCCGGACGTGCGGTGAGGTGATCGCGGTAGCGGACGCACACGGTGAGAAGTGGAACAAGGCCTACGCCCTGTGGGTGTCGAGCGTCGCGTACTTCCACCTCGGCCGCCACGATGACGCCGTCGAGGCGGCCGAGCAGGCATTGCGCATTCAGCACGACTTCAAGGACAAAATCTGCACAGCCCTGTCCATCGAGCTGCTGTCGTGGGTGGCGGCGTCCAGCGGGGATGCCGGCGCAGCAGCCACACTCAGCGGTGCGGCAAAGGGGGTGTGGCGCCGGCTCGGCACGTCCGTCGTGGCGTTCGGTCCGCACATCACCGAGGACTCACTGACTTCGGAGCACAAGGCAGCTCGCACAATCGGAGCGGACGAGTTCGCCCGGCTCGCGGCACCCGCGGTCGGGCTGACCATCGATCAGGCCGTCGACCTGGCCCTCGGTACCAGGCCGGACGCAGCGCCGACGCCACCCGCGGAAGCCTCACCGCTGACCCGTCGGGAGCAGCAGATCGCCGAACTCCTCGCCGAAGGGCTCAGCAATCGTCAGATAGCCGACGCACTGGTGATCTCACGGCGTACCGTCGACGGCCACGTCGAACACATCCTCGACAAGCTTGCCGTCAGCTCGCGCACCCAGGTCGCGGCCTGGGTCGCGGCCCGTGCACACCCACGCATCGGGCAGGCCGGCGGATAGCCGGAACGTAACCACCATCTGCTCGAAAGGTGGTGTACGTCCAGACATCTCGGCGGGTCTATACTCCACGTCGGCGCCCACGGTGGTGGGCTTAACCACGGGGAGGCATGCATGACGGCGCAGCATCAGGACACCTCGGCAGACTTCGACGGCCCGCTGGCGCCGCCGCCCGCAAGCAGTCTGCCACTTGCAATCCTGGCGGTGGTCGCCTTCGTTCCGTTCGGCATCGTCGCTCTACTCCGCGCGCTCTCCGTCCACCGACTGTGGGAGCAGGGGGAGTACGACCGTTCGGTGCGGGCCGCCGCCGACGCCCGCCAGTGGTCGATCAGAGCCATTTCGCTCGGCGTCTCTATCGCCGTGTTCCTCGTCGGCGCCGCGTACGTGCTCGCGAACCCCTAGCCGCTCGTCGTCCAGGTGTGCTGGGCTGGTGCATTTTTCGACGCTCGCGGCCGCAACCAGACCGGCAACCAGCGCGGCTGCGCGTCCGGCGCCTGATCGAGCACCCCACCCGAGGGGTCGTCGATGAACCCGTACCGCACGAGGTCCTCGTCGGGCCGGTAGATCTGATGGATGATCAGAACGCACAGTGCAACCACCGCGACATCACGAACCACCACCGCGGAGGTGAACCATTGCTCCGGAAGACCTTTGTTGGAAACGCCGAGGTAGTACATCATGCGGGGCACCCACACCAGGGCGTCGACGGTCATCCACGCGAGAAGAATTCGACGGTGCGGTAGGGCGAGCACAGCCAGCGGGACGAGCCACAGCGAATACTGCGGACTCCACACCTTGTTGGTGAGAAGGAAACCGGCGACCAGCAGAAAGCACAGCTGGGTCAGCCGGGGACGCTGCGGGGCGGTGAGCGCGACATAACCCACGCCCACACAGACCAGAGCGAACAGCACGAACGACACCGCGTTGAGGATGGTGGGTGCCTGCCCTACCGGGAGAACGCCGTCGAAACCGGTCCACCCAGTAAACGAAGTGACGACGTTGTACAGCGAGTCAGGGTCGGCGCCGCGTTCGGAATTGAGTCTGAAGAATTCGGCCCACCCGCGCGGGAAGAGCAGGGCTATAGGCAGATTGACGGCGAGCCACGTGCTTATCGCGGTCAACGCGGTCACCGACCAGTACCGCGTCTTGCCGGTGCGCACGCACAACACCAGCAGTGGTCCGAGGAGCAGCAGCGGATACAGTTTGGCCGCGCCGCCGAGGCCGAGCAGGACACCGGCGAGCACGGGACGTTTCCGCGACCACGCAAGCAGGCCACCGGTAGCGAAAGCTGTTGCCAGCGGGTCGAAATTGGTGAACGCATGGACGATCACGAGCGGTGAACCGGCCACCAGCGCGGCGTCCCAGACACGGCGACCGGCCAGAAGCGCACTGGCCCAGACGGTAACGAGCCACGCCGCGGCCAGCCCAAGCGCCACCACATTGAAATAGATGGCGACCTGCAGGGCGCCCGGTAGCCAGTGGACGGCGTCCCACGCCTTGGCCACCGCCATGGCGCCGTACTGATACAGACCCGACACCACCGGGTACTCCATGTAGCGGCGCTGCATCTGGCCGTTGCCGGCGTCTTCCTCCCACCACTTCTTGTAGGGGAAGGCGCCCTCGTTCAGCCGTTCGGCCCCGTACAGCGGCACGGTGTCGGAGTAACACATCGCGACATATTGCCGGCTACCGCTCCAGTCGAGACCCAGCGCACCGTTCGCGCCCACCGGAGCCTGCTGGATACAGGGCGCCTTGGCGAACCAGCCTAGCGCGAGAAAGACGACCGCCAACAACAGGATCGCCCGCATCGGCGTGAAGAACCGATTGCGCCCCACCACCGCGTGCCGACCCACCGGGCCACCGATCACCCCGGACAGCTCCGACACCAGCGGGTCGGTGCGGCCGGGAACATCCCGCCAGTCCGCCGAACGCTGATCCTCCGCCACTGGTGCGGGCGAGACGAATTCCGCCTCGCCCGCGTCTCGGACGCCGTGCGCGTTCGGGTTTTCGGCCACTAGGCGAGGCTACCGGTCGCCGCTAACCCGTCGGAATCTGCCGCTGACCGTTGCCCGCGTTCGGTGGTGTGGTGATCTCCGGTTCGGCCGGCACCACCGGTGCCGGGGTGGTCGGTCTCGGCGCCAGACCCGGAACCGGAATGGTGATGCCGGGCAGGATTTCGACCGGAGACGGCGTCACCACCACAGGCGGCACGAGCTGCGTCGGCAGCTGGAAGGTACTCGTCGGCGGCGCAGACGTCTTAGGAGGCGCCGGGGCGGAGTACGCCGGCAGACCCGACTGGCCTCCGATGGGACCCGGCTTCGGGAACTTCTCGACAGGGGTGCCTTCGAGGGCTCCATCCATCGTGTCCTTCCAGATGTCGGACGGCAAGCCGGAGCCGTAGATCATGGCACCGTTGCTGTTTTCGAGAGCCTGACCATCGGTGGTGCCCACCCAGACCGCTGTGGACAGCGACGGGGTGTACCCCACCATCCAGGCGTCCTTGTTCTGCCCGGTGTCCCCGAGCTGCGCGGTACCCGTCTTGGCCGCGGACGGCCGTCCACCGGCCAGGTTGTGGCCGCGCGAATAACCGGCGATCGGCTCCATCGCGGCCGTCACGTTGTCGGCGACATCCTTGTCTATGCGCTCCTCGCCCGGATCGACACCGCGGTCGAGCAACACGGTGCCGTCCGCGCTGACCACCTTCTGCACGAAGTGCGGGGCGCGATAGACACCCGACGCCGCCAACGTGGCATAGGAGGACGCCATGTCGAGCACGCGCGACTGGTACTGACCCAGCACGATGCCGTTGTTGGGACC
This sequence comes from Rhodococcus sp. MSC1_016, assembly GCF_023667485.2. Taxonomy (NCBI): domain Bacteria; kingdom Bacillati; phylum Actinomycetota; class Actinomycetes; order Mycobacteriales; family Nocardiaceae; genus Rhodococcus; species Rhodococcus sp. MSC1_016. The sequence goes on along the minus strand of NZ_JAMOZI020000001.1, from coordinate 5,849,920 downwards.
GCTGCCGTCGGGCTCGGTCAGCGTCGGCCCGACACCGGGGATCTCCTCCGGGATACCCGCCCGGTGGGCCATCTCGGCGATCGCCTGCGGCCCGCCGTCGATTTCGAGTTGCTGACGGTAGAAGCTGGTGTTCAGCGACCGCTTGAGGGCCTCGGCGATGGTGCAGGTGCCGCAACCCTCGCCCTCGACGTTGCTGATCGTGATGCCGTTGACCGTGAGCTCCGAGCTGTCGTACATCTGCGACAGCGGGATGCCCTGGTCGAGGGCCGCGGCGAGGCCGAACACCTTGAACGACGAACCGGTCTGCAGACCGGCGTTGGCGAAGTCGTAACCGCCGCCGTCCTCGCCGCCGTAGTAGGCCCGTACCGCGCCGGACTTCGGGTCCACGGACACCACACCGGTCCGCAGGTTCTCCGGTTCACCCTCCAGGTTGGAACGCACCGAGTCCACCGCGGCGGCCTGCGCGACCGGGTCGATCGTCGTCGTGATCTGCAGTCCCTCGGTGTTGAGCAGCTGCTCGCTGATTCCGGCGTCACCCAGCTCCCGCAGGACCTGGTTTTTGATCAGGCCTTCCGGACCGGTGTCCTGGTTACCGTTGTCGACCTGGGCGAGGGGTACATAGGGCGGATACTGCATGCCTGCGCGAGCCGACTGCTCGAGCGTGCCTGCGGTGACCATGCCGTCGAGGACGTAGTTCCACCGCGACTGCGCACCCTCGGGATTCGTCTCCGGATCGAGCAGCGACGGCAACTGGATCGACGACGCCAGAACCGCGCTCTCCTCGACGGTGAGCTGGTCGACGGGCTTGTTGAAGTACGCCTTCGACGCCGCCGCGATGCCGTAGGCGCCACGGCCGAAGTAAATGGTGTTCAGGTAGGCGGCCAGGATGTCGTCCTTGGACCATTCCCGGGCCATCTTCGACGAGATGACCAGTTCCTTCATCTTTCGCGTCAGCGACCGTTCGGAACCCACCATCGTCTTCTTCACGTACTGCTGGGTGATGGTCGAGCCACCACCCGCGCTGTCCTTACCCAGGACATTGTCGCGGGCTGCGCGGGCGAAACCGCCGACCGAGAAGCCGGGGTTCGAGTAGAAGTCGCGGTCCTCGGCTGCCAGCACCGCGTCCCGGGTGTGCTTCGGGATCTGGTCGAGACTGACCTCGGTGCGGTTACCCTCCGGCGGCACGACCTTGCTCAGCACCGACGTGCCGTCCGCGGCGTAAATGGTGGCCACCTGGTTGGTCTTCAAGTCGCCGGGACGCGGAACTTCCTGCACAACGTAGGCGGCCATGAACAGCAGGATCGGAATGATCAGGCCCAGCGCGACACATGTGTAGGCGGCGCGGCGCACAATCCTCCACCTCGACTTGTTCTTCGCCGGCGGCTTCCGCGGCGGTCCTCCAGCGTTGCCTCCCGGCCGGCGACCGCCCGTCGGCGGCGGACCCGGAGGACGCCCACCAGGGGGCGGTGCACTGCGAGGACCGGCGGCCGGACGGCCTGGCGGGGGGCCGGGACGGCCCGGCGGGGGACCGGGACGACGCGGCGGCGGCCCCGGAGGACGGCCCCCACCCTGCGGCGGAGGAGGCATACGACGCGGCGGCGGTCCGGGAGGACGGCCGCCGCCCTGCGGCGGGGGAGGCATACGGCGCGGTGGCGGCCCACCTGCAGGCTGTCCGCCGCGGGGTGGTGGACCTCCGGGGCGCCCCTGTGGCGGGGGGCCACTCGGTCGTCTCGGTCCGTTCGGTCGATCACCCGGGGCGTTGCTGCGGGGGGAACTCACGTACAAATCTCCAGTGGTTGTGGACCTGTTTCAGTCCGGCGTCACGTCAGTGGGCAGTCCTCGGCCCTCGTCCGTGTTCGGGCGTTCTATTCGCTCGCGGTCCGCCGACTCGGCGGCCGAGGCCTCGGCGACGATCGCCTCGGCCTCTTCGGTGCGGGCACATTACCGAGAACATAAGACTGAACCAGATGGTTCCAGCTACAGGTTCTGCACACCTCGACCACGTGAACCGAAAACTCCTCCTGAGTGGCTGCGAGACGCACCAGCTCCTCGGCCGTCCGAGCCGAACCCGACACCGGGCCCAGCTTGTCGCCGAAGACCCAGGAAACCAGGGTCAACTGCTCTTTCCGGCAGATAGGGCATACGACGTCACTGCCCTTGCCGTGGAATTTCGCGGCTCGAAGCAGGTATGGGCTGGCATCACAGACCTCCGTGACGCCTGTCCTGCCCGAGTAGACCTCGGCCAGCAGAGACTTGCGCTGAAGCGCGTAGTCCACCACCTGCCGCTGTATCCGCACGGAGACCAGAGTACGTGCGTGGCGTCAGGAGGAAAGGGGTCGGTCGAGTGACGCTGGTCAAACGCCGTTCCCCCACTACGATGCCGATGTGGCCTCCGGACCGTCCTCGCGCACCCGCGCACGCGACCTCGACCGCGTCAATGCGTGCAGCCAGCTCGACGCCGCTTACGCCGACGGACAGCTCGACGCCGGCGAGTACCACGACCGCACCTCGCAGGCCATGTCGGCGAAGACGCTGGCAGAACTGAACCTCCTGATCAGCGACCTGCAATTGCCCGCCAGCCTCACCGATGAAGTACCCGTTCGCTCGGCCCGACCCCCTAGAACAGTTCTGCGGATCGCCGTGGGTATTGCGGCGGCGGTGGGAGCGGGAATCGTTGCAGTCGCACTGACGCAGCACGACGACCCCGAGCCGGCCGGCGGTTCCGTCCCCGTCCAGGTCGAGCGGCCCGTCGGTTTTCCCGTCCAAGAGCCGCCGGTGGCGGTCGCCGACTCGCCGATCACCGGGGTGGTTGAGCCGCTGACACCGGACGGTATCGCTGCGGTGTTCGACGCCTATCAGCGCACGTTCGGCGACCTCACGGCTCATCAGATGGCGCTGTACCCGGGCTATGCCCTCGCAAAGAGAACGGTGGCGGAGGCACCCGGTGAGGCCGACACCTACTCCTTCCGCGGCGGCTTCACCCCGTGGGGACCGCGCAGCGGGCGGTTGCCTGGCACGGCCGACGTCGATCTGCGGCAGGTCGACGTCGCTGCGCTTGGGGCGCTGCTCGGCGATGCTCCTCGGCTCGTCGGCGCCCCCGAAGGCAGCATCGGCCACGTCCTCATTGCCGACGGTGGCAAGGGCCCGACCATGAACATCTACGTCAACGGCGCCGACAACCTCGGGGGCGGGTACGTCAAGGCCGGCCTCGGCGGCGAAGTTCTGCAGATCGTCCCAGCGCAATAGCGGTCCGCACACTAAGATCTCTGCGTGGCCAGCCGATACCCAGCGAATACGCGCGCGCGTGACGTCGACCGCGCCAACACCGCGGCGATACTCGACGGCGCCTTCGGGGACGGACAGCTCAGTCAGGACGAGCACCGGGCCCTGTCGGAACTCGCCGCCGGAGCGCGCACACTCGACGAACTCGAAACCCTCGTCGGCGACCTGCAGCGTCCCGCGGATGCACCGCCCGACGCCAGGCCTCCCCGCGAAACCCGCCGCCACCTGTTCACCGCAGCAGTCGCGGCCGCCGCCGTCATTGCCGCTGTCGGGGCCTTCGCCCTCACCGACAGCGACGACGTGCAGGCCCCCGCACCCGCCGCGCAACCGGCCTCGATTGATCTCGGTGCAGTGGCGCCGGTGGTGATACCGACGCCGGACCTCACCACGCGGGAAGGGATGACCCTCTTCATCGATCAGTACCGCGCCAAGTTCGGTGACACGGTCGTCGACGAGTTGAACCTGTATCCACAACACGCCAACTTCGAGCGCGCACAACCGCTGGAGCCGAATCGGCTGGTCTCGTACGACTACCGAGGCGGGTTCTCGACGTCACGTCCGGCGACCACTCGGAAGGTCGACACCCCGATCATCGACCTCGCGGGCCTGAATGTGGATGCCCTGGCGGACGTCGTGGCGGCGGCGCCCACGGCTATCAATGTTCCGGACGCAAAGGTCGACTACCTCGGAATCGACACCGACGGCGGCACGCCCATCGTGCGGATCTACGCGAGCAACGACTTCGACGAGAGCGGCATGATCGTGGTCACGCCGGCGGGTTCGGTCCTCCGCGTCTCGCCGTTCAGTGGATAGGACTCGATGAACAAGACAAGTCTCGCCGGGCTACGGGCCCGCGACTCCGATCGGGCCGACGCATGCGGAGTCCTCGACGCGGCTCAGGCCGACGGTCAGATCTCGGCTGAGGAACACAGTTACCGCACAGCCCGGGCGATGAGCGCGAAGACCTTCGACGAACTCGACCGGCTCGTCGGTGACCTGCAAATTCCCAGCCGACTGGCCAATGCTCCCATCGTCCGCCCGAAACAGCGCAGGTCCCGGCGACGGTGGATCGCCGCCGGTGCGATCGTCGCGAGCGCTGCGGTAGTCGGCGCGATCGCGGGGTCGATCGGGGATGACGCCGGACCGTCGAAGTCGCTTCCCACCCTGACCACCGGCAGCGGGGTTCACTACTTCATCGACGAGTACCGCGCAGAGTTCGGTGACACCATCGCAGATGAAGTCGATCTCTTCCCCGAACATGCCGTTCTCGACCGGCAGGCAACCGGAAACCCGTTCCAGGCCGACCCCTACCACTACGACGGAGAATTCGACAGCTGGGGAAGCGTCTCCACCCGGGACGCCGACGAGCGGTCGTTCGACCTCGCCGCCGTGGACCTTCCGGCTCTCGCGGGCCTGCTGAAAGGCGCACCGGAAAGCGTCCGAGTGCCCAACGGAACCGTGGATCACCTGTCCTTCGGCTTCGAGCCCGGCGAAGAACAAGGGCCGCCGATCATCTCCGTGTACGCGAACAACGAAGCCGGCAACACCGGATACTTCAACGTCACCTTCGACGGTGAGATCATCGCCGTCTACCCGTTCGGTGACTAGACGTAGTTCCTGCGGAGGTTGTGAACGGCGCGGCTGACCCGCGAACCGGCCGCAGAAGCCACCCACAAAACAATCTGTGACGACTTGTCCCATGTATCGCCCACGCGTATCGTTGTATATATCGGTGCGATATAGTTCGGCATCGCATCACACGGTTAGGTCTGGCGACTCAGGGGGTGGACAAGTGCTCGAATTGGCAATTCTCGGGCTGCTCCACGAGTCACCCATGCACGGATACGAGCTGCGGAAACGGTTGACGGGGCTGCTGGGTGCGTTTCGCGCGTTCTCCTACGGTTCCCTCTATCCCACTCTGCGACGCATGCAGGCGGACGGTCTGATCGCCGAGGACGCAGGTGCCCCGGGCACCGTCAAGCGTCGTGCCCGCCGCGTCTATCAGCTCACGCCGGTCGGCAGGGAGCGGTTCAAGGAACTGGTCGCCGACACGGGTCCGCAGAACTACACCGATGACGGTTTCGGTGTTCATCTCGCCTTCTTCAGCCGCACACCCGCAGAGGCGCGGATGCGCATTCTCGAAGGCAGACGACGCCAGGTCGAGGAGCGCCGGGAGGGGCTCCGCGAAGCCGTGGGACGGGCCAGCGGGTCGATAGACCGCTACACCCGTCAGCTTCACCAGCTCGGACTCGAATCCAGTGAGCGCGAAGTGCGCTGGCTCAACGAGCTGATCGCCGCCGAGCAATCGACAGCAACACCTAATAAAGAAGGAGAACCCGACCATGGGTGAGAACAGCACCGCGGTGCGCGTGGCCATTGTGGGCGTGGGGAACTGTGCCTCGTCCTTGGTTCAGGGCGTGCAGTACTACAAGGACGCCGACGAGACGGCGACCGTTCCCGGCCTCATGCACGTCAAGTTCGGCAAGTACCACGTTCGCGACGTCCAGTTCGTCGCCGCTTTCGATGTCGACGCCAAGAAGGTCGGATTCGACCTCTCCGAGGCCATCTTCGCCAGCGAGAACAACACCATCAAGATCGCGGACGTTCCGCCGGCCGACGTGCCGGTGCTGCGCGGCCCCACCCTCGACGGCATCGGCAAGTACTACGCCGAGACCATCGAGATCTCCGAGGCCGAGCCCGTCGACGTCGTCAAGGCGTTGAAGGACGCCGAGGTGGACGTGCTGGTGTCGTACCTGCCCGTGGGTTCCGAGGATGCCGACAAGTTCTACGCCCAGTGCGCCATCGACGCGGGTGTCGCGTTCGTCAACGCCCTGCCCGTGTTCATCGCATCCGACCCCGAGTGGGCTGCGAAGTTCAAGGACGCCGGCGTCCCGATCGTCGGTGACGACATCAAGTCGCAGGTCGGTGCCACCATCACCCACCGCGTCATGGCGAAGCTGTTCGAGGACCGCGGCGTGCAGCTCGACCGCACCATGCAGCTCAACGTCGGCGGCAACATGGACTTCAAGAACATGCTCGAGCGGGAGCGCCTCGAATCCAAGAAGATCTCCAAGACGCAGGCTGTGACGTCGAACCTGACCCGCGACCTCGGTCCCGGCAACGTGCACATCGGCCCGTCGGACCACGTCGGCTGGCTCGACGACCGCAAGTGGGCGTACGTGCGCCTCGAGGGTCGTGCGTTCGGCGACGTGCCCCTGAACCTGGAATACAAGCTCGAGGTCTGGGACTCCCCCAACTCGGCCGGCATCATCATCGACGCCGTCCGCGCCGCCAAGATCGCCAAGGACCGCGGCATCGGTGGACCCGTCTACCCGGCTTCCGCGTACCTGATGAAGTCCCCGCCGGTTCAGATGGCGGACGACAAGGCTCGCACCGAGCTCGAGGCGTTCATCATCGACGCGTAGGACCGTTCCCGAGGCGAATGCCCCTTTCGACGCTTTTCATCGCGCCGTAAGGGGCATTCGCCTTTGTGTTCGAATACTTGTCGTACCCGCCCTCTACGGTGACACCCAGGATTCATCGAGGGAGGCGTGATGTCCGAGAACATTTTCGATCGGGAGATCGACGACGCATGGACGCAGTTCCAGGACCGTCTGACCCGGTATGTGCGCGCGATGCAGGACGACGACGAGTTGGTGCTGGTGTCGCGTTACGACAGCACCGACGACGGCCTCACCGAGACGGCCGCGTGCGTGCGATTCTTCGCCTGGGCCGGTGACACGGTGCGGTGTGAAGTGCCGTCCAACCTTTTCCTGCATCGGGCGCGTCAACTTTCCGAGGAAGATCACGATCGGCTGATCGAACTCGGGTGGAACCGCCCGGACGCGGTTGCGGACGTCGACGAGGGTAACGGCTCCGCTTCGTTCTATCTCGACGCCGACCGCACCGAGGCCACTCGGCTGGCGACGATGACCATCGCCGTGTTCCGGGAGATCTGGGACCTGATGCATCCGTCGTTCCTGCAGGCGATCACCCGGGGTCGACAAGATGTCCCGCCGCTCGATGTTCCCGACGAGACACCGGCTCGGCAGCGCAACGGATCAGGTCTACGGGAACTCGTCGACACAGCCGTCGAATCGATGCTCGGGCAGGCACCGGAGAAGGACGGGGACGGAGACATCCTCGTCTGGGTCGGTGACATGCCCACCTACGTCAGGGTGCTCGACGACGACGCCCGGGTCGAGGTGTTTGCCCGCGTGGTCCATTCGATCAGTGACCGGACCCGCGCCGCGGAAGCGCTGGCCGATCTCAACCGTCAGTGGTCCGACATCAAATTCCTGCTGATAGTCGACAACGTGGTCGCCGTCATACGAATCGACGGTTCACCTTTCGCGGCCGAACATCTGCTGTCGGTGTTCCGCACTTTCGAGCACCTCGTCGATACCGCCGACGAGGCATTCGCCGAACGACTGGGCGGCACCCTCAACACCACCGCCACGAGTCCGACCGGCACCGACGAGCACGGCAGCCACGAATTGCCCGCGGCGCTGATGACGCTGATTCATCTGGACTCCGACAGCGGGCTGGACGCCGACGATGTCGCCGAAATCTGCGGTCGCGATCGAGACACCATCCTCGAATTCCTGCGCCTCTGCTCCGATCAGGAAGTCGAGTGGCGCCACAACGCGGAACTCGCCCGCGAGAACGACTCCGAAGAAGCGGACATGTGTGAGAGCGAAGCCCAGTCCTGGGCCAAGACGTCCGACAGCCTACGAGCAGCGCTGCGGGTCGTGGTGCTCCCGCATCGTGCACCACCGGGCGGTGGGTACCGCAGCCTGGGCTGAAAGTTCGCCCGACCCTAGCCCGGCAGCGGAATGATCACGCCCGGAAGAATTTCGATCTGCGTGGGCGCCGGTAACTGGAGCTGCGGCGGGGGCTGAATCGGCGGCAGCGGTGCCGGCGGCGGCGCCTCTACGGGCGCCGGCGCCGGACTGGCGGGCTGGCCGTTGCCACTTCCGGACCCGTTGCCACTTCCGGACGCGCTGCCGCTACTCGAAACGCCGCTCCACGAGGGAACACCCGCCTGCCCACCAATGGGGTCCGGCCAGGGGAATTCTTCCCAGTCGGTGTCCTCGAGGGCACCGTCCATCGTTCCCTTCCAGATGTCGGACGGCAGGCTGGACCCGTAGATCAGCCCACCCCAGCTGTTGTTGATCGCGGTGGCGTCGGCCTTACCGATCCACACCGCCGTCGACAACGACGGCGTGTAACCGACCATCCAGGCGTCCTTGTTCTCACCGGTATCGCCCAGCTGCGCGGTGCCCGTCTTCGCCGCCGAGGGACGTCCTCCCGCGAGTGCGTGACCGCGGGAATAGGCAGCCACCGGCATCAAGGCCTGGCTGATGTTGTCGGCGACCGCGGCCTCGAGTCGACGCTCCCCGGGGCTCGGCGCCCGATCGAACAGGACAACTCCATCGGCGGTCACCACGCGCTGGACGAAGTACGGCGGGTGGTAGATGCCGGAGGCGGCGAGCGTCGCATACGCCGACGCCATATCGATCGGACGAGACAAGTACTGACCGAGAACGATGCCGCCCTCGGGTTCGCCGCCATTCTCACTCAAGGTTTTGCCCTGCACCCCGGGGATGAACTCGGGAATCCCCGCCTTGTGGGCGGCGTCGGCAATGGCTTGCGGACCGTTGTCCAAGGACATCATGAGCCGGTAGAAACTGGTGTTCAGTGACCGTTTGGTGGCCTCGGCGATGGTGCACGTGCCGCAGGATTCACCCTCGACGTTGCCGATCTGCACATTGCCGACGGTCAGCGGGGCGCTGCTGAAGCGGGCAGAGAGCGGAATGCCCTGCTCGAGCGCGGCGGCCAAGCCGAACACCTTGAACGACGAGCCCGTCTGCAGCGGAGCCTGCGCGTAATCGAATCCGGCACCGTCCTCACCGCCGTAGTAGGCACGGATACCGCCGGTGCGCGGATCGATGGACACCACCGCGGTACGCAGACCGGGATCCTCCCCTTCAAGGGTTTCGTGCACGGAGTCGATCGCGGCCTGCTGCGCTTTCGGGTCGATCGTCGTGGTGATCTGTAGACCCTCGGTGTTCAGAGTCTGCTCGGAGATCCCGGCGTCCGACAGTTCCCGGAGCACCTGGTTCCGGATCAGACCCTCCGGGCCGGGCGCGGAGTTGGCGTCGGTGGGCCGATTGGCCGGCGCCGCGGCCGGAAACTCGATCTCGCTGCGGTCCTGGGAGGTGAGGACACCCATCTCGACCATGCCGTCGAGCACGTAGTTCCACCGGGCCTGCAACTGGTCGACGTTCGCTTCGGGGTCGAGGTACGACGGGCTCTGGATCACCGAGGCCAGCACGGCGCCTTCGGCCACCGACAGCTCACCGACCGGCTTGTCGAAGTACGCCCGCGACGCCGCCTCGATGCCATAGGCACCGCGGCCGAAGTAGATGGTGTTGAGGTACGCCGCGAGGATCTCGTCCTTCGACCACTCGCGGGCCATCTTGGTGGAGATGACGAGTTCGCGCATCTTCCGATACACGTTTCGGTCGGCGCCGACCAGCACGTTCTTGACGTACTGCTGGGTGATCGTCGACCCGCCGCCTGCGCTTTCCTTGCCGAGGACGTTGTCGCGGGCGGCTCGCACGAATCCCGTGATCGAGAAGCCGGGGTTGGAGTAGAAGTTCCGGTCCTCCGCAGACAGCACAGCGTCCCGGACGTGCTGCGGTATCTCACCGAGCGCGATTTCGGTGCGGTTCCCCTCCGGGGGAATCACCTTGGCCAACTCGGTGGCGCCGTCCGCGGCGAGCACCGTCGCCACCTGATTGGTCTTCATGTCCGACGGGCGCGGGACCTCGGCCTGGACGTAACTCACCAGGAACATCACGAGCGGAATGACCAGCACGAGCGCTATCACGCCCAGACCGACGCGGCGGACCGTGCGCCAGCGGCGGGACTTCTTCTTCCCTGCTCGCGGCGTGCTTGTCGCTGCTGCGCCGTCGTCACCGACAGGCGTGCCACCGGACTCGGCGGTGCCATCGCCCGTCGCGTCGTTGCCAGAACTCACTTACACACTCCCGGTCAGGTATCCGGTCACGGAGGATCATCGCACCCACCCCGTACGTATGTTATGTGATTGCCCCGAGTGTGACGCGCACCGCGCTACCGATCAGCAAATAATCCGACCGCTTGTCCTGTTTCAGCGGACGCGGGCGCGCGCCGCAACTGCGAGCCACGACAACAGCAGACAACCCAGCAACACCAGCGCCGGTGTGACACCGGGATCACCGTTCACCACTTCCACGACCGCGGCGATGAACGCCATCACCGTGAAGAACCCGAGGATTCCGATCAGAACCTCGAGTCGCTGCCGCTTCGCCACTGGATGCATGCCCGACAGATTCCCCTCGCTCCGCTCGACCGCTAGCTCTTCACGCCGCCGGCCGTCAGCCCCGACACGATGCGGCGCTGGAACAGCAACACCATGATCACCAGCGGAATGGTGACGATGGTGCCCGCTGCCATGATCGCCGCGTACGGCACGACATGCGGGTCGTTGCCGGAGAACCGGGCGATCGCGACGGTGACCGGTTCGGTGGCGTCACTCGACAGCTGGCTGGCGAGGAGATACTCGTTGACGGTGGCGATGAACGCCAGGATGGCGGTGGTGAACAGCGCGGGCGCGGCCAGCGGCAACATCACCAGCCGGAACGCCTGGCCCCGGTTGGCGCCGTCGATCCGGGCCGCCTCCTCGAGCTCCCACGGGAGTTCCTTGAAGAACGACGTCAGGGTGTAGATGGTGAGCGGGAGGACGAACGAGATGTTGGGGATGATCATCGCCTGGTAGGTGCCGATCCAGCCGATGTTCGTGAAGAACTGAAACAGGGGAGTGACCAGTGCGACGACGGGGAACATCGACGCGCCGAGCACGATGCCGACCACCACGTACTTGAACCGGAACTCGATACGAGCCAGCGCGTAGGCGGTGAAGATGCCGACGGCCAGAGCCACCGCGGTGGTGACGCCGCCGACGATCATGCTGTTGATCAGGGCCCGCGTGAAGTTGTTGCCGCTGCTCGTCGACAACGCGTTCTGGAAGTTCTCGAGGGTCAGGTGCGTCGGCCACGGTGTGGTGTCGAAGGTGTAGTCGGGATCGCGGAACGCCGTCACCATCATCCAATAGAACGGGGCGAGACCCCAGACGAGGATGATCGCGACGCCGACGTAGATGCGAGTGTTCTTGAAAGCGAATTTCTGGGGACGCTTGCGCCGCGCCGAGGTGTCGGGGACGTCGGGTTCCGGTGCGCGATGCGTCACGGCTTCGGCCCCTTTCGCTGTGCTTCCTGAGTTTCGACGGCATTGGCACCGAGGAACTTCACAAGGACGAATGCGACCGCGAAGATCATCAGGAATGTGATGGTCGAGAGCGCCGACGCGCTGTTGAACCCTTGCCGCACCTGGTCGACCACGAGTATCGACACGGTGGTGGTGGCAGGGTTGCCGCCCGTCAGGATGGCGGGCAGGTCGTACATGCGCAGGGCGTCCATGGTGCGGAACAGGATCGCCACCATCAGAGCGGGCTTGACCAGAGGGAGTGTGATCCGGCGGAACCGCTGCCACGCCGAGGCGCCGTCGACGCGGGCTGCCTCGTAGACGTCCTGAGGAATCATTTGCAGACCGGCGAGGATCAGCAGTGCCATGAACGGTGTGGTTTTCCAGACGTCGGAGATGATCACGGCGAAGCGGGCCGGCCATTCGTCCGACGTCCACAGGATCTGGGTGCCGAGTAACCGGTTGGCGATGCCGTCGTAGGCGAAGATGAAGTACCACAGCTTGGCGGTGACCGCGGTCGGGATGGCCCACGGGATCAGGACGGCCGCGCGCAGCAGTGCGCGCCCCTTGAAAGTCTTGCCCATGATGATCGCCATCCACAGGCCGATCGCGACCTCGATGCCGACAGTGACAACAGTGAAGAAGGCGGTGTTACCGACCGCCGACCAGAACTGGGACCCGAGTGTGCCCGGGGGACACGCCACGACCGCACCTCCCGGAGAGGTGCACTGCTGCAGGATCCAGTGCGTGTAGTTCGTGAATCCGGCCCAACCGCCCTCGACGAACATGCCCGTCGACGGGTCGAGACCGGCATCCTTCTGGAACGACATCACCACGGCCCGGATCACCGGGTACCCGATGACGACCGCCAGGACCGCCAGCGTCGGAAGGACGAACAGCCACGCGCGGCGACCGCTCAGCCCAAAGCGTCGCCCGTTCTCACTCTCCGCACGCGAACCGCGGCCGGGATCGGAATCCCCGGCCGCGGTACGGGCCGGCGCCCCACTGGTGGTCCCAGTCGGAACGGCCATCTTCACTCCTGTGTTCTACGAGCCGGTGTTGCTACGAGCCCGCGGACTGGATACCGGACTGCATGTCCGTGATCGCCTGGTCGACGGACTTCTCACCCTTGATGGCGGCGTAGGCGTTGTCCTGCACGGCCTTCGACACAGCCGGGTAGAACGGGGTGACCGGGCGGGGAACAGCGTTTTCGATCGACACCTTCAGCGTGGGCATGAAGGGGTACTTCGCCACGATCTCCGGGTCGTCATACAGCGCGGCACGGACCGGGGGAAGCGAGTCCATCGCCATGATGCGCTGCGCCTGCTCGCCCTGCAGGAAGGTCAGGAAGTCGCGAGCGGTTGCCTTGTTCTCCGAGAACGCGCTGATGGCGGCGTTGTAGCCACCGAGCGTCGAGGTGCCGATGCCGTCCTTGCCGGGCAGCGGGGCGACCGCGAACTTGCCCTTCACCGCGGACGAGTCCTTCTCGGCGTTGGCGTACACGTACGGCCAGTTGCGCAGGAACAGCGCCTTGCCGTCCTCGAACGCCTTCTGGCTTTCGGGCTCCTTGAACGTGGTGTCCTGAGCCGGGATGTCACCGTTCTTGAAGTTGTCCACGAGAACCTGCAGACCCGCGCGGGACTCCGGGCTGTCGACGGTGGGGGTCTTGCCGTCCTCACCGACGAACGAACCACCGAACGCGTTGATGACCTCGGCGGTGTTCACCGTCAGGCCCTCGTAGGGCGCGAACTGACCGGCGTAGCAGTCGATGTTGTTGGTCTTGGCCACCTCGCACGCGGCGGCGAGTTCCGTCCACGTCTTCGGGGCGGCGGGGAGCAGGTCGCTGCGGTAGTACAGCAGCCCACCGTTGGTGTTCTTGGGTGCCGCGTACTGGGTGCCGTTGTAGGTGGCACTTTCCACGGTGGCGGGGAGGATTCCGGTGTTGTCGACCGCGAACTCACCGGTCAGCGGCTGCAGCCAGCCCTTGGCCGCGAACTCCGCGGTCCAGGGCACGTCGAGTGCCACGACGTCGTAGTCGGACTGCTTGGCCTGCAGGTGCTGGACGAGGTCGTCGTGCGCCTGATCGGCGTCGTTCGACTGCTCCTTGAACGTCACCTGCTCGTCCGGGTGCTCGGCGTTCCACGCGTCGATGATCTGGCGGACGACCCCGGTCTCGGTGGTGTCCTTGCCCTCGACGTACGTGATGGGTCCGCGGCCGTCGAGGTTCTCCGACGTGGAGTCGCTGCCGCTGTCGCTCGAGCACGCGGTGAGCGTGACCAGCGACGCAGCGGTGGCAAGCACCGCGGCGCGCCGGACCGCTCTCGAAATCTGAACCATGGAGTCTCCCCGTAGGTAGATGTGGATGAACCCGCCACCGGCACCGGGATTCCGGCACATTGCGCACGAAACCCGGCGGCACCGGTGCGGTGTCGGAACATACTGTGGCACGGAACACGGCCGAAGTGCCGCATTACCCCCGACCTGAATCGTTCAGGAACGGCGGCGCGGACTCCGCGGCTAGCTCAGCCGGTATCCCTCGGACGCCGAGAACAGGTGCACCGCGGCGGGATCGACGTGCAGTTTCACCAGGTCGCCCTTGCGCGGTGGGTTCCGCCAATCGGCGCGTGCCACCAGCTGGTGTGTCTCGCCGTTGACGGTGCTGCGACCGTAGATGTAGGCATCGGATCCGAGCTCCTCGACCACCGCAACCTCCATCGGGATGCCCGTGGTGGAAAGCTCGAGGTGTTCGGGACGAATGCCCACCACCACCTGGGTTTCGGACGATTCCGAGCGCAGTTGGCGGGGCAGGGGAATCGTCGCGTCGCCGAGTACGACCCCGTCCGGAGTGATCGGCAAGGTGAACAGATTCATCGACGGCGAACCCATGAAGCCGGCGACGAACACGTTGGCAGGCTTGCTGTAGAGGTCGCGCGGGGAGGCGCACTGCTGCAGCATCCCGTCCTTCAGCACGGCGACCCGATCACCCATCGTCATCGCCTCGACCTGGTCGTGGGTCACGTACACCATCGTGGTCTCGAGGCGGCGCTGCAGCTGCGCGATCTGCGTTCGCGTCTGCACGCGGAGCTTGGCGTCGAGGTTCGACAGCGGCTCGTCCATCAGGAACACCTGAGGTTGCCGGACGATCGCACGGCCCATCGCGACCCGCTGACGCTGACCACCGGACAGCGCCTTGGGCTTGCGGTCGAGGTACGGCTCGAGGTCGAGCAGCTTGGCCGTCTCCTCGACGCGCTGCCGGATGTCGGCCTTCGGTTTCCCGGCGAGCTTCAACGCGAAGCCCATGTTCTCGGCCACCGACATGTGCGGATAGAGGGCGTAGTTCTGGAACACCATCGCAATATCCCGCTGCTTCGGCTCCTGGCCGGTGACGTCCCGGTCGCCGATGAGGATTCGCCCACTGTGCACGTCTTCGAGTCCCGCGAGCATGCGCAGTGATGTGGACTTGCCGCAGCCGGAGGGACCGACCAGCACGAGGAACTCCCCGTCCTCGATCTTCAGATCGAGCTGATCGACGGCCGGCTTGTCCGAGCCGGGGAACAAACAGGTGGCACCGTCATAGGTCACTGTGGCCATGAACGTCGAAGTCCCTTCTACCCGGCGCAGCGCGCGCACGTGCGTGCGAATGTACCTTTCCGGGTCCCGAGGCGCTCCGCGCCCGTGCGCCTTTTTGGTAGCCAGAGTTACCAAAAAGGCGCACGGGCGTAGCCTGCCCTGGTGAGTTCCGACAAGATGCTGACCCGCATCGGTGGGCTGCTCCGGCAGGCGGAATCGACCGACAACCCGCACGAGGGTGAAGCGTTCATGGCCGCGGCGCAGCGGCTCGCGACCGCCGCCTCCATCGACCTGGCCGTGGCCCGGTCACACGCTGCGGGCAAGGAGAAGCGGGCTACCCCTACGCAACGCCTGATCACCATCGGGGAACCGGGCAAGAAGGGACTGCGCACCTACGCGCAGCTGTTTCTGGTGATCGCCGCCGCCAACGACGTCCAATGCGACATCGCACAGACGTCGGCCGTGATCTACGCCTACGGATTCGCCTGCGACATCGACGTGTGCGAGGCCCTGTACACGAGCCTGCTGATCCAGATGGTGAGGGCGTCCGACACCTACATCAAATCGGGCGAGTACCGGAACGAGACGACGATGCGCACCCAGGTCGAGCAGCGCGGACGGCGTCGGGTCCGGACCACGGTGCGACGACCGGTTGCGGGTGTGACCGCCCGGCTCAACTTCCAACTCGCCTATGCAGCACGCATCGGGCAGCGCCTCGCCGACGCGAAGAAGGATGCCGAGCACGAGGCGACGTCTGTTCCGGAGTCGTCGGCCGAGACGGCGCTGGTACTCCGCGACAAGCAGCTCGAGTTGAAGGATTACTACTCCGAGAACTCCCAGGCACGCGGGACGTGGCGTGGAGCGCGCGCGTCGGCGGGCCATGCCTCGGGTGCTCGCCGGGCCGGGGACCGGGCCGCACGGACGGCGCGGTTGAGTAATTCACCCGAGCTGTCGACCGCACGAAAACAGATTCCGTCGTGAGGCGCACCCGCGACACCCAGCGTGCCGCCGTCTACGAGGCGGAAGCGTTGGTGCGCACGATGTTCGATCGGGCCGACGAGCGTGGGCTGCGCGTCATCGACGTTCTGGGGTCGCAGGTAACGCTGCCAGTGGAACGGAAATTCGCGTCCATCGAGTCGGTACAGGACTACGTGAACCGGGTGCTCGCTCTCAACTGGGTGCGGGATACGTGGGCGCGAGCCGCCACGCCGATCCATGTGCGTGCGAGGGCGGGCAACAACGCCGCGCACTACGAAAGCGACTGCGCCACCATGGCAGTCCCCGAGTACCGCAGCGGCAAAGCCTGGGCATTCCGGGAACTGGTGGTTCTGCACGAGATCGCACATCACCTGGACCCATCCGACCCCGACGATCCGAGCAGCGCAGCACACGGACCGGAGTACGTCGACCGCTACCTCACCTTGGTGGGCGAAATCATCGGCCCGGAAGCAGCGTTCGTCCTGAGGGCCATGCTGCTGGCGGGTGGTGTGCGGCTGAGTTGATGACGCCCGTGACGACAAGCGACCAGCACAGCCGAACGCCCGGTCAGCGTGTCCAGTTCAACGTGCTGATGTCCACGTCGACTGCCTCGAAGGGTGCCCTGAGCGCGGTGGCGCTCGCCCAACCACGAACGAGGACACCGGCATCGGTCTCCTCGGAATTCTCGTTGTCGTCGGCGTGAATTTCGGCGAACGTGACGGTCACGAACCCGTCGTCCGCTTCACCGACGTTCGCCTGGACGGCGCCGAATGCCGCGAGCGGGGCCGGGCGCAGCCCCTTCAACTCGTCGAGCGGAATGTCCGGTGCGTTCACGTTCAGCACCGTGCCCGGGGTGCCGTTCTCGACGATCCAGTCCAACGCCTGCCGGCACACGACTTCGGCGGTGTCCCAATGCCTGGGGTTCGACGTGGCCAATGACACCGCCAACGCCAGCGTGCCGTGCGTGGCGCCCGTCAGCGCCGCCCCGACGGTCCCCGAATGCAGAATCGCGTGACCCGTGTTGGGGCCGTGATTGATTCCCGACAGCACGATGTCCGGCGGCGGCCCGAACGCACCGCTCGTCGCCACGAAACTGATCAGCGCGGGGGACGCCTCCACCGCATGGACCGCCACCCCTGGAAGGTCCGGGAACTCCCGCCTCGACATCCGGAGCCGGCCGTTTCTCTCCAACGCGGTCAGCGACGCGCTCGCACCACTGCGCTCCTCGTGCGGTGCCGCGACCACCACGTCGAGTCCGGCGGCGAACGCCAACCGGGCGAGCAGGAAAATACCGTGACTGTCCACGCCGTCGTCATTGGTGACCAGAGCCCTCACTGCTTCTGCCCCTCCGGCTCGGTCATCCGCCGCACCCGAATATTCTCCACCATCTTCGCGATCAGGTCCGGTTGTCCCGTCGCGAGACCACGGCGCGTCACGTTCACAGCGCCGGCTGCGGCGCCGAACTGCAATGCGTCGTTCATCGATTTGCCGCGGGCCAAGGCTGCGGCGATACCGGCGGTCATCGAGTCTCCGGCGCCCCGGTGGTCGACGATATTCATGGGCGGAATCAGCACCTCCCAGATGTCGCCGTCGACGAGGGCCATCGCCGGATCTCCTGCCCGTGAGACGACGACGTGGTCGGCTCCTTCCGCCGCAAGGGCACGCATCGCTTCGGCGAGATCTTCCGGCTTCTCCGACTGTGCGCGCCCGTCCTCGATGAGATCTTCATGGCTCACCTTCAGTACGGTCAGGCCACCCTCGAGGGCCGCCGTCATGGTGGGGCCGGACAGGTCGGCGACCACCGGAACCTTCAATGCCCGAAGATCTCCCACCAACCGGGTGTAGATCTCGGGCGGCACCACGTTGTTCTCGTGTGGGCCGCCGAGCACCGCGACATCCGCTGTGATTCCCTCGGCCAGCGACCCGCCGAACAAGTCGTCGACCTCGTGCCGAGACAGGACTCGTGGGCGAACCTCGGCCAGCGGCTTCCGGTCACCCCCACGGCGGTCGTGCACATAGGACCCGTTCTCACCGGCCGTGGAAATCGCGCGGACCTTTATACCTTCACGCTCGATGAGAGACTGGAGGATGCCGCCCGTCTCGCCGCCGAATACCCCGCACAACGTGACGTCCAGGCCGAGCGTCGCCGCCATCCTGGCAATCCATACCCCCTGCCCACCGGCGTGCACGTGCAGTTCGGTGCTCTCGTCCGGGGCGGCTTCGATCGTCACCGTCAGCAAGGGCGACGGTGCGAATACGAAGGCGGACACAGCGCTCATGGGGTCGAACCTCATCTCGGTCGTCAACGGTCTGGCCTGCCGTCAAGTACCCGGGAGGTGACCGGTTCACACGGACTCGGTGGCCGTACCCCGTCGAGGCGAGCAAGATGGATTCGTAAACGACCTGCACGCACGGGCCCTCGACACAGGGCCGCCGCACTCATTCGAGGAGCCACGTATGACCCGTTCAGTTCGAATCGGTGTCCAGATTCAGCCGCAACACGCGCCCGACTACGGACTGATTCGCGACGCCGTTCTGCGGGCCGAAGACGCCGGCGTCGACATCGTCTTCAACTGGGACCACTTCTACCCGCTGTACGGCGACCCGGCCGGTGCCCACTTCGAATGCTGGACGATGCTCGGAGCATTCGCCGAACAGACGGAACGAGTGGAAATCGGCGCCCTCGTCACCTGCGCCGGCTACCGCAACCCGGACCTGCTCGCCGACATGGCCCGCACCGTCGACCACATCAGCGGGGGACGGCTGATCCTCGGGATCGGTTCCGGATGGTTCGAGCGCGACTACGACGAATACGGGTACGACTTCGGCACCAAGGGGTCGCGGCTGGACCTGCTGGCCCAGTACTTGCCACGAATCACCGCCCGGTTCGACAAGCTCGAACCCGCACCCACGCGGCACATCCCCATCCTCATCGGGGGCGGCGGCGAGAAGAAGACACTGCCCCTCGTCGCACAGTACGGCGACATCTGGCACAGCTTCAGCGACATCGAAACCCACGCGCGGAAGTCGGGCATCCTCGCCGACCGCTGCGCCGACCACGGTCGCAACCCCGACACCATTGCGCACTCCACGTCCTGGCCGGGCTCGGACGAAGCCGCCGCCTACGTGGACGCCGGGGTCACACTGTTCACCGTCGGCACCAGCGGACCCGACTTCGACCTCACCGAACTGAAGGAAGCCATCGCGTGGCGGGACGAGAACACCCCGCCGCCGCTGTCGGGCCTCGCATAGGCGCTCCGCGCTTGTGCGCCTTTCTGGTAGCTGGAGCGACCAAAAAGGCGCACGGGCGGCGCAGCCGCCTACAGCCGTTCGAGGACCATGGCCATGCCCTGGCCACCGCCGACGCACATGGTTTCGACGCCGAACTGCTTGTCGCTGGACTGCAGGTTGTTCAGCAGGGTCGCGGTGATCCGGGCGCCGGTCATGCCGAACGGGTGACCGAGAGCGATCGCACCGCCGGAGACGTTCAGCTTGTCCTCGTCGATGCCGAGTTCGCGCGCCGACCCGAGGACCTGCACCGCGAACGCCTCGTTGATCTCGAACAGGTCGATATCGGAGATACCCATCCCGGCGATGGCCAGGGCCCGCTTGGTGGCCTCGATCGGGCCCAACCCCATGATTTCCGGCGAAAGACCGGACACCCCGGTGGACACGATCCGGGCGAGCGGGGTCAGCCCGAGTTCCTTGGCCTTGGTGTCGGACATGATCACCAGGGCGGCGGCGCCGTCGTTGAGCGGGCACGCGTTACCGGCGGTCACGGTGCCGTCCGGCCGGAACACCGGCTTCAGCTGCGACACGGCCTGGTAGGTGGTGCCGGCGCGGGGGCCGTCGTCCTTCGACACCACGGTGCCGTCGGGCAGGGTGACCGGGGTGATCTCCCGCTCGAAGAAACCACTGTTGATGGCTTCCTCGGCCCGGTTCTGCGAGCGCACCGCCCACCGGTCCTGCTCCTCGCGGGTGATGCCGGTGATCTGCGCGACGTTCTCCGCGGTCTGGCCCATCGCGATGTAGGTGTCCGGGACCAGGCCCTCCTCGCGGGGGTCGACCCAGGTCTGCCCGCCCTGGGCGAGCTTCTCGGTGCGGGCCTGGGCGTCGGCGTAGAGCGGGTTCTGGGTGTCGGGCAGCGAGTCGGAGTTGCCCGCGGTGAACCGGGACACCGTCTCGACACCGGCGGAGATGAACACATCACCCTCACCGGCCTTGATCGCGTGCAATGCCATGCGGGTGGTCTGCAAAGAGGAGGAACAGTAGCGGGTGATGGTGGTGCCGGGTATGAAGTCGTAGCCCAACTGCACGGCGACGTTGCGGCCCATGTTGAAGCCCTGCTCACCGCCGGGCAGCCCGCAACCCAGGATCAGGTCGTTGATGTCGGTGGGATCGAGGGCGGGCACCTTGTCCAGGGCCGCCTGCACCATCTGCGCGGCCAGGTCGTCCGGGCGCATGCTCTTGAGCGATCCCTTCATGGCGCGACCGATCGGCGAACGGGCGATGGAAACGAT
Organism: Rhodococcus sp. MSC1_016; assembly: GCF_023667485.2. Classification (NCBI taxonomy): domain Bacteria; kingdom Bacillati; phylum Actinomycetota; class Actinomycetes; order Mycobacteriales; family Nocardiaceae; genus Rhodococcus; species Rhodococcus sp. MSC1_016. Next base: position 5,829,260 of record NZ_JAMOZI020000001.1, on the reverse strand, counting down.
GACAGCCTCGGGCATGAGGAACTCCTACCGACTCGATTCTAAGCGAATGCTTATTTTCTAAGCGTTTGCATATATTGACTGTCGGGCTCATATCCTGTCAAGGCCTGCGGCCCGTGCGCCTTTCTGGTTGTCCCAGCTACCAAAAAGGCGCACGGGTGGCGAAGCCGCTTCCTCTTGTATGTGTGCCAAACGAGAGGAGTGACGGGCGTCGCTCACGCGTCTTCCGACACCGCTCATCAGCCACCGCCGGGGTTACGCTGCTCACCATGTTTTCTTCCGTGGGAGCGAAGATCCGTGTGGTGGTGGCATTGTTGCTGACCGCCCTGATAGCGCTGACCCTGTCGTCGTGTTCGAGCGACAGCAGTTCTTCGGGGGCGGCGCCACAGGATCTGTGTGCACCACCGGGTGTCGGCGCCGCGACCGCTGCGCCCACCAACCTCGACGCATCGGCGGGCGCCGGCGCGGAAGACCGCTACACCACGGCCGATGTCACCCCGCTGAACCAGATCGATACGTCGAAGCTGAACCTCATTACCCCCGGCGTTCTGACTGTGGGCACGCTGTCGGACGCACCCCCGAGCATCTGTGTCAACGCCGAGAACCAGTTCACTGGATACGACAACGAACTCCTGAAGGCCGTCGCCGCGAAGCTCGGTCTGCGCGTCGACTTCGTCGGCACCGAATTCGCCGGACTCCTCGCGCAGGTGTCGGGGCGACGATTCGACGTCGGATCGTCCTCGATCACGACGACGGACGAGCGGCGTAATACCGTCGGCTTCACCAACGGCTACGACTTCGGGTATTTCTCCCTTGTCGTCCCCAACGGCGGACCCATCAAGGGCTTCGACGACCTGAACTCGTCCACCCGCATCGGTGTCGTGCAGGGCACCGTGCAGGACGACTACGTCGTCAACACACTGAAGCTCGACCCGGTGAAGTTTCCCGACTACGCCACGGCGTATGCGAACCTGAAGTCGGGGCAGATCGACGCATGGGTGGCGCCGTCGCAACAGGCGGAAGGCGCCATCGCGCCGGGGGATCCGACGTCGATCGCGCAGAACACATTCAGTGTCAACAACTTCGTCGGGTGGGCTGTCGCGAAGGAGAACCAGCCTCTGATCGACGCGCTGAACTCCGGTCTCGACGCGACCATCGAGGACGGCACGTGGGCGGAACTGTATTCGGACTGGGTGCCTCGCGAGCTGCCCGAAGGGTGGAAGCCCGGCAGCAAGGCAGCGCCGATGCCGGACCTGCCCGACTTCGCGGCGCTCGCCGCCGAGAACATCGAAACCGACGCCGAGACCCCGGTGAACGAACCGAAGTCGACACTGGCACAGCTGAAGGACACGTTCTTCGACTGGGACCTGTACGCGCGAGCATTCCCCGATCTACTGAAAACCGGCCTGCCGAATACCCTGATTCTCGCGTTGGCGTCCGGCATCGTCGGCACCGTGCTGGGCATGCTGCTCGCGATCGCCGGAATCTCCCGCACGCGGTGGCTGCGGTGGCCGGCGCGGGTCTACACCGACGTGTTCCGTGGGCTTCCCGCCGTGGTGATCATCCTCATCGTCGGGCTCGGTGTGGGACCGGTGGTGAGAGGCCTCACCGGAAACAACCCGTACTGGCTGGGGGCCGCCGCACTGTCGCTGCTGGCGTCCGCCTACATCGGTGAGATCTTCCGGTCCGGAATCCAGAGCGTCGAACCGGGGCAGCTCGAGGCCGCCAGGGCCCTGGGTTTCAGTTACCGCAAGTCGATGACCCTGGTGGTGATCCCCCAAGGTGTGCGACGGGTGCTGCCCGCACTGATGAACCAGTTCATCTCCCTCATCAAGGACTCGTCGCTCATCTACTTCCTCGGCCTGCTCGTCACGCAGCGCGAATTGTTCGCAGTGGGCCGCGATCTCAACGCGCAAACCGGAAACCTGTCACCCCTCGTCGCAGCCGGCCTGTTCTATCTCGCTATGACGATTCCGCTGACGCACCTCGTCAACTACATCGACCACCGTCTGCGCACCGGCCGCGCCGACACGTCCGGCACGCTCGATCCGGTGGAGCAGTCCATCGTCGTGGAAAGGGGATAAGGCGATGGCCGTCTCTCTCACTGGCACCAACCTGCACCTCGCATTCGGCACCAACAAGGTGCTCCGCGGCGTCGACATCCACGTCGACGCCGGGGACACCGTCACCGTGATCGGCCCGTCCGGTTCCGGAAAGTCCACCCTGCTCCGAGTGCTCAACCGCCTACACGAACCCGATCAGGGCGATATTTTGATCGACGGCAAGTCGGTGCTGAAAGACAACCCGGACACGTTGCGGCAGCAGATCGGCATGGTGTTCCAGCAGTTCAACCTGTTCCCGCACAAGACCGTCGTCGACAACATCGCACTCGGCCCGCGCAAGCTCAAAGGCTTGTCCAAAGAGGAGGCGCGGACGCTGGCGCTCGAACAGCTCGAGCTCGTGGGGCTGGCGCACAAGGCCGATTCGCGGCCGGGCAACCTGTCGGGCGGTCAGCAACAGCGGGTCGCGATCGCCCGGGCGCTGGCCATGAAACCCGAGGTGATGTTCTTCGACGAGGCCACCTCCGCGCTCGACCCCGAACTGGTGAAGGGGGTTCTCGCGTTGATGGCCGACCTCGCCAAGGGCGGCATGACCATGGTCGTGGTCACCCACGAGATGGGCTTCGCCCGTGAGGTGTCGGACACGGTGCTGTTCATGGATCACGGTGCTGTGGTCGAAACCGGTACGCCGGAGCAGCTTTTCGACAAACCCCAGACCGAGAGACTGCAGCAGTTCCTGTCCCAGGTGCTGTAGGCCGCTGTGCGGCTCGTGCGCCTTTCTGGTAGCTGGGACAACCAGAAAGGCGCACAAGCGGCGGAGCCGCCTATCGAATCAGCCCGTAGAACCCCTCGATGTGTTCGCGGACGAGGGTGGACGCCTTGGTGCCGTGCCCGCGGCGTAGGGCGGTGACGATGGCGCGGTGCTCGCAGCGCAGGTTCTGCGCGACCTCGTTCCAGTCGTCGAGCTGTGGGACGGCCTGCATGACGTAGCCGGAAATCGATTCGCGGAGCGAGACCATCATGGCCTCGACGAGGACGTTGCCTGCGAGCGCGGCCATCGCGACGTGCAGATCGGCGTCGAGCCGGTGGAAGGCCTCCGGCGTCAGGGTTTCGTCGTCCATGGCGTCGAGTAGTGCATCGAGCCCCTGGAGGTCGAGTTCGCCTGCCCGTTCGGCGGCCTCCTGCACCGCCCACGACTCCAGCAGGATGCGTGTCTGGACGACGTCGCGGATCGGCAGGGTGTGCGTCGCCATGTGCAGTCGCAGGGCCACTCCGATGGACGCGGCGGGATCTGCCGCCACGATTGCCCCCGAGTCCGGACCCGAACCCACCGCCGTCCGGACGATGCCCATCGCCTCGAGCACTCGCATGGCCTCCCGGACGGAGGAGCGGCCGACCCCGAGCTCTTCGGCGAGCGCACGTTCGGCGGGCAATCGGCCGCCGACCACGAGTTTTCCTTCCGACAGATCCCGCTCGATCCGCTGCAGGACCACCTCGTGTGTACGCACAGTCGGAGCTTACCTGGTGTGGTCTGACCACAGTGCGCTACTGTGGTCAGACCACAGCCCACCCGGTTGGAGGACCGATGAAGATCGCCTTGTTCGCTACGTGCCTGGCGGATGCCCTGTTTCCCGACTGCGCCACCGCCACCGTCCGGCTGCTCGAACGCCTCGGCCACCAGGTGGTGTTTCCGCCGAAGCAGACGTGCTGCGGGCAGATGCACGTCAACACCGGTTACCAGGCCGAGGCGCTGCCGCTGGTCCGCCACCACGTCGAGGCGTTCGCGAGCGAATCCTGGGATGTGGCGGTCGCGCCGTCCGGTTCGTGTGTCGGGTCCGTCCGCCATCAGCATGCAATGGTGGCGCGGCGCTACGGGGACGAGTCCCTCGCCTCGCGTGCCGAGGATCTCGCTGCCCGGACATACGAGCTGTCGGAGCTGCTGGTCGACGTTCTGGGTGTCACCGACGTCGGCGCCTACTACCCGCATCGCGTCACCTACCACCCCACCTGCCACTCGCTCCGGATGTTGCGGGTGGGCGACAAACCCCTGCAACTGCTCCGCGCGGTTCGCGGAATGACGCTGATCGAACTTCCCGCCGCCGATTCCTGTTGCGGTTTCGGCGGAACCTTCGCCCTGAAGAATTCCGACACCTCGACGGCCATGCTCGCCGACAAGATGGGCAACGTGCTCCGTACCGGCGCCGAGGTGTGCAGCGCCGGCGACTCGTCCTGCCTGATGCACATCGGCGGCGGACTGTCCCGGCTACGCAGTGGAGTGCGCACCGTCCACCTCGCCGAGATCCTGGCTAGCACCGAGAAGATCGGGAGTAACGCATGACCACGTTCCTCGGCTCGCCCACCTTCCATGCGGGCACCGGAAACATCCGGGGCACAGAATCATTCCCCGACGCAGCGCGGAAGTCACTCGCCGATACCCAACTGCGTGCCAACCTGGGGGCGGCAACCACCACCATCCGAAACAAGCGCATCGCCGCGGTCGCCGAGGTCGACGACTGGGAGGAGCTGCGCCGAGCGGGCAGTGCACTGAAGGAGCAGGTGATGTCCCGGCTGCCGGAACTGTTGGTGCAATTCGAGGAAAACGTCACCGCCCGTGGCGGAACCGTCCACTGGGCGCGCGACTCGGAAGAGGCCAATCGGATCATCACCGACCTCGTCCGGGCCACCGGATCCGACGAGGTCGTGAAGGTCAAGTCGATGGCCACCCAGGAGACGGGCCTGAACGAGTACCTCGAGGAGAACGGGATCGCGGCGATCGAGACGGACCTCGCCGAGCTGATCGTGCAACTCGGACACGACAAGCCGAGCCACATCCTGGTCCCCGCCATCCACCGCAATCGCGCCGAAATCCGCGAGATCTTCTTGAAGTCGATGCCGGACATCGATGCCGGCATCACCGACGATCCGCGGGCGCTGGCAATGGCCGCCCGGGCACACCTTCGGCGAAAGTTCCTCTCCGCCAAGGTGGCGATCAGTGGCGCGAACTTCGGGGTCGCCGAAACCGGGACCCTCGCGGTGGTGGAATCGGAGGGCAACGGACGGATGTGCCTCACCCTCCCCGACACCCTGATCACGCTGATGGGCATCGAGAAACTGGTCCCGACGTTCACCGACCTCGAAGTCTTCATGCAACTGCTTCCCCGCTCGTCGACGGCCGAACGCATGAATCCCTACACCTCCATGTGGACCGGCGTTCATCCCGGTGACGGACCGCAGAACTTCCACGTCGTCCTGCTCGACAACGGTCGCACCAACGTTCTCGCCGACGACGTGGGACGCTCAGCCCTGCACTGCATTCGGTGCAGCGCCTGCCTGAACGTGTGCCCCGTCTACGAGCGGGCAGGCGGACACGCGTACGGCTCCGTCTATCCCGGGCCGATCGGCGCGATCCTCAGCCCGCAACTCACCGGCACCACCGGCCACGACGACCCCAATGCCTCACTGCCCTATGCGTCGACACTGTGCGGTGCGTGCTTCGACGCCTGCCCCGTACGCATCGACATCCCGAGCATCCTGGTACATCTGCGGGCCGAGCAAGTCGATGCGGAACGGCACGGCCTCCCCGGCGGGCAGGACCTCGCGATGAAGGCCGCCGGGTTCGTGATGGGATCGGAGAAGCGGTTCGCCGCCGCCGAGACGGCGTCCAAGATCGGCCGAATGCTCGGCGGGAAAAAGGGACGCATCACGTCGCTGCCGTACCCGGGATCGAAGTGGACGTCGAGCCGAGACCTGCCCTCCCCACCGAAGGAAACCTTCCGGCAGCGGTGGGCCCGCACCCACGAGGACACTGAATGATGGACGCCCGCAACGTGATACTGGCCAGGATTCGATCGGCGATCGGTGATGCACCCACTCCCGAGCCTGTGTCCCGCGACTATCACCGGAAGCCGATGTCCGGTCCGGGAGACGTCGAGAAGTTCGCCCACACCGTCGACGACTACCGCGCCCAGGTCCATCGCGCCGACGAGACCATGGTCGCCGAGATCGTCACCGGGCTGATCGCAGAAGGAGCGCGCGCCGTCGTCCCAGCGGATCTGCCGGAGTCGTGGCGACCACGACGTGGCGTCGTCGTCGACGGTGCACCCGCGGAATTGTCGACGCTCGAACTCGACGCGATCGAGGTCGTCGTCACCGGGTGCACGCTGGGTATCGCGGCCACCGGGACAATTGTTCTCGACGGCGGCGTCGGTCAGGGCAGACGGGCACTGACCCTGGTCCCCGATCACCACATCTGCGTCATCCGTGCCGACCAGATCGTCGACACCGTGCCGCAGGCCTTCCACGCCCTCGACCCGACCAGGCCGCTCACGTTCATCAGCGGCCCCAGCGCCACCAGCGACATCGAGCTCAACCGCGTCGAAGGCGTCCACGGCCCCCGCACCCTGGACGTCGTGATCGTGCGCTAACGCCTGTGCGCCTTTCTGGTTGCCGGGGCTACCAAAAAGGCTCACGGGGCGCGGAGCGCCCTCTCGGCGAGGGCCACGGTGGCGTCGACGATGGTGGCACCGCCGAACATCACGGCGTCGTTGTGCCCCACGCCTGGCAGTGCCACCCGCTCGACCGGTCCGCGGGCGGCGTCGGCGACCCGTTCGCTGTGGTCGGGAGGCACGATGGTGTCGGCCGTCCCGTAGACCACGGTGGTGGGCACGTCGACTCGTGCCACCGACTCCGCGACCGGGAATCGGTCGCGCAGCAGCAACCGGACCGGCAGGAACGGGTAGTGCCGGGCCCCGAGCGAGGCAAGGTCGACGAACGGTGATCGCAGCAGCATCCCCGCCGGCGGATGTTCGGTGGCGAGTTCGGTGACCACACCGGTGCCGAGGCTTTCACCGAAGTAGAGCAACCGTTCGCGGGGCACCCGGCGGTCGTCGACCAGGTGCCGGTAGGCCGCACGGACGTCGAGTGCCAGCCCTTTCTCGCTGGGCTCACCCGGGTTGCCGCCGTACCCGCGGTAGTCGAAGAGCAGGGTGGCGAAACCGGCGTCCGCCAGGTCGGACGCCAACAACGCCCGATCCGCCCTGTTACCCGCATTCCCGTTGGCGACGAGCACGGTCACCTCCCGGCTCGCACCGACCGGTGGGACGTACCAGGCGCCCAGCTCGAGGCCGTCCGACGTCGTCAGTGTGACGTCCTCGGCGCGGGTGAACAGCTGTAGGGCCGAGGGCACCGGGGCGGCGTCGGGGAAGTAGATCAGCTTTCGCTGCAACACCCACATGGCAGCGATCAGCAACGCGGCGACCGTGAGCGCAATGAGCAGGCCACGAGTCAGTGCCGGTGGGATGAGCCGGTCCACGCCAGCAGCTCGGTCACGGGCAGAGTGTTGATCACGTTCGCCGGCTCGACGCCGCGTTCGGCGGCGCGTTCACAGGCGTAGCCCTGCCACGCGAGCTGACCGGTGCAGTGGGCGTCGGTGTCGACGGAGAACAGGCAGCCGCTCGCGAGCGCGAGATCGATCAGGCGGCCGGGCGGATCCCGCCGCTCGGGCCGGGCGTTGATCTCCACCGCTGTGTGGTGCTCGCGGCACGCGTCGAATACCTTCTCCGCATCGAACTTCGATTCGGGCCGCGTGCCCCTGTTTCCCGCGACGAGTCGTCCGGTGCAATGCCCCAGAACATCGACGTGTGGAGACTTGACCGCCTGCACCATCCGCTTCGTCATCGTGGCACGGTCGCTGTCGAGGTGGGAGTGCACACTGGCGACGACGACATCGAGGTCCGCGAGCAGATCGTCGTCCTGGTCGAGGGACCCGTCGTCGAGGATGTCGACCTCGATGCCGGTCAGGACGCGGAACGGCGCGAGCTCCGCATTCAATTCGGCGATCACGCTCAACTGGGCGAGCAGCCGCTCCGACGTCAGTCCGTTGGCGGCCGTCAGTCGCGCCGAGTGATCGGTCAGCGCGCAGTACTCGTGCCCCAGGGTGGCCGCCCGGCGCATCATTTCCTTGATCGGGCACCGGCCGTCCGACCAGTCCGAATGCGTGTGCAGGTCGCCGCGGAGGGCGTCGAGTAGTTCCATGCCGCCGAGCCCGATCGGCTCGGCGGAACTCCGCAGGTAGGTGAGATAGGGCGGCACCGACTCCGCGCACTCCCGGATGATCGCGGCGGCTTCGGCCCCGACGTCGGGTAGCGACTTCCAGTTGTCGCTCTGCTGGGCGGCTCGCTCCCGGGCCGACAGATTCGCGACCACGTCCGCGGCCCGCCGGAAAGCGGCAATCCGGTAGGTCTCGGCACGTGAGCGCTCGAGCCAGAACGCTATTTCCCGCAGCGCCTCCACCGGGTCCATCTCTCCATGGTGCACGGCCGACAGGCCGTCCGCCAGACGTAGAAGCAACGACTTAGGGTCGCCTCGTTCGTCGCCCGTTCACGCAGGTGTTCCCTTTCCCTTGCTTACGACTTCTACGGTGCCGAAGTTATTCCACTTCTAATCGGGAGCCACGGTGAGCCTGAAACCCCTCGCACTGTTCGTCACCCACGACGGCGTGTCGTCGCGCGCCGCCGTCACCTGCCAGTACAAGTGCGGTAACGCCTGCTCCCACGACGTGCCCAACGATTCGCAGGGTGAGTACTTCCGCGACATCGCCCGCGCGGCACTCTCCCGGAGGGGCGTCCTGCGCGGTGCCGGGATGGCGGTGCTCGCCGTGGGTGCGGGCAGTGCGCTCGCAGCATGTTCGACCGACTCGGACAGCGGCAGTAGTTCGAGCACAGGGGGCTCGGACAATGCCGCGCCGAACGGCACTAACTTCACGGCCGTGGCCCCGAACACCGAGGACGCCGTCGTCGTCCCCGACGGATACGAGCAGGCGGTCGTGATCGGCTGGGGTGACCCGGTCCTCGCCGGCGCACCCGCATTCGACTTCGACAATCAGACCGCGGCCGCGCAGGCGCAACAGTTCGGATACAACAACGACTTCGCCGGACTCCTCCCCGTCGACGGCCAGCCCGACACGTTCCTGTTGGTGGTCAATCACGAGTACAGCAGCGAACCGTTCATGTTCAAGGGGTACGACGCCGACAATCCGTCTCCCGAACAATTCCAGATCGCACTCGCCGCCCATGGACTGTCCGTGCTGCAGGTGAAGGGGGAGAGCGGCTCCGGCAAGCTCACTCCCGGATTCGGACCCTACAACCGGCGCATCACCGCGACCACCGAGTTCGTCGTCACGGGGCCCGCGGCCGGCAGCGACTTCCTGAAGACGTCTGCCGATCCGACCGGCACCAAGGTCCTCGGCACCCTCAACAACTGCTCCGGCGGCCTCACGCCATGGGGCACGGTGCTGTCGGGTGAGGAGAACTTCAACCAGTACTTCGCGAACGCCGAACTGGTCACCGACCCGGTCGTCGCCGCACGCTTGAAGCGTTACGGACTGGAAGGTGCTGCCTCCGAACGTAAGTGGGAGCGTTTCGACCGCCGTTTCGACCTGACGCAGGACCCGAACGAGGTGAACCGCTTCGGGTACGTCGTCGAGGTGAACCCGTGGGATGCCGCGTCCGCGCCGGTCAAGCACACCGCACTCGGCCGGTTCAAGCACGAGGCCGCGACCATCCACGTCACCGACGACGGCACCGTGGTGGCCTACAGCGGGGACGACGAGCGTTTCGACTACATGTACAAGTTCGTTTCCAGCCGAAAGATGATGGACGGCAACAGCCAGGCGGCCGTGCGCCACAACATGACATTGCTCGACGCCGGCACCCTGTACGTCGCCAAGTTCACCGGCAATTCCCCGGATGAGATCGACGGCTCCGGCACGCTGCCGTCGAGCGGTTCCTTCGACGGCACCGGCGAGTGGATTCCGTTGCTTCGCACCGGCGAAGACGGCAGGGGCGAGTCCCTCGTCGACGGCATGAGCGCCGAGGAGGTCGCGGTTTTCACCCGCGAGGCCGGCGACAAGGTCGGCGCCACCAAGATGGACCGCCCCGAGGACTTCGAGCCGAACCCGAAGACGGGCAAGGTGTATGTGGCGCTGACCAACAACACCAAGCGAGGCGTCGACGGCGCTGCTGCCGCCGATGAGGCGAATCCCCGCAACAACAACAAGAACGGCCAGGTTCTCGAGCTCACCGACGACCACGCCGGCACGTCGTTCACCTGGAATCTGCTGCTCGTCTGCGGTGACCCGAAAGAAGCCGACACCTACTTCGGCGGGTTCGACAAGGAGAACGTCAGCCCCATCTCCTGCCCCGACAACCTGGCGTTCGACGCGCACGGCAATCTGTGGATCTCCACCGACGGCAACGCGCTGAAATCGAACGACGGACTGTTCAGCGTCACCCTCGACGGCGCGAACCGTGGCGAAACCAAACAGTTCCTGTCGGTGCCGAAGGGCGCCGAGACGTGCGGGCCGATCGTCGACGAGGATCGGGTGGTCGTGTGTGTGCAGCACCCGGGTGAATCCGACGACGCCAGCGCCGACAACCCCGCCTCACACTGGCCCGATGGTGGAGCTTCGCAGCCGCGGCCCGCTGTCGTCGCCGTGTGGAAGTCGGGCGGCAGGATCGGCGCCTGACCCCGGAAGTTGGCCCCGGGCGGCTCGCCGAGGCGCCCGGGGTCAACCGACAGGTGTGCCTAACTGCCGAACGGCGACGCGCTGTTGGAGTACCGGGCGAAATCGCCCTGCGCTCCGCTGTAGACGTTGAGGTCGACGTTGCCGTTGACACCGGGGATGCGGCCGGTGCTGGTGTACTGCCAGAAGCTCCACGTGTTCCAGCCACCCGGAAGCGGTCCAGGGGCGTTCTGCCCGTTGTAATCGGCGATCCACAGGGGATACCCGGCGAATTCGTGGGTGTCGGCCATCGCCGTGCGCCAGAAGTTGGGATACGTGTAGATGATCGGCTGGCGTCCGGTGAGCGCCCGCACCGTGTTCAGGTAGCGGTGCGTCCAATCGATCAACGCGGCGGGCGGTAACCCACCGGAATGCTCGATGTCCAGAACCGGTGGCATGTCGCCGGGGCCGTTGATGCCCAGCACCACCGTCGAATAGAAGGCGGCCTGCGCTTCCGGTGACTGAGTGGGATCGGCGTAGTGATAAGCGCCGCGGGACACCCCGGCCACCCGCATGGCCAGACAGTCCTGCACGAAAAACGGATTGACGTAGTTCAAGCTCTCGGTGGCCTTCACCATTGCGAAGTCGTGGCCGGCGTTGCGGACGGCGAACCAGTCGATCGGCGAACCGCCCGGATGTTGCCAGGAAGCGACGTCGGGCCCCCTGACGGGTTCGGCGGCGGCAATCCCCGGCACCGCCGCCGCAACAGCCCCCGCGACGAGAATTGGTGCGATTTTGGACAGCTTTCGGACGTTCTCCCCGATATCCATGCGCCCGAGGTTAGCGCTTCGCGCCTGTGAGTACTTGTTAACCGCGGAGTGTTAATAAGTACTCACGGCTGGGTCAGCCCAACCAGTCCAGCACCGCGGCGGCGGTCCACGACTGCTGCATGCTGCCCAGGGGTTCGCCCGTGAACGGTTCGTAGTACTCGGCGAAGCTGCCGTCGCTGGCCTGTCGCAAGCCTTCGGATCGGAGCATGTGCGAGCGTTCCGCCCACCCGCGCCGTGCGAAAGCCCAAGAGAACAGCCAGGTCATCACCGGCCACACCGGACCGCGCCAGTACTCACGGGACCGGAAGTCGCGCGACACCGGGGATGTCGACGGCGGCACCGCATACCGGAGATCGGGGTGTCCACAGAATTTCGGACCCTCGAAGGTGCGCAACAGGGCTCGCTCGGCGTCCCGGCTCAAACCGCCGCACAGCAGCGGCGAGAACATGGCGAGGGTTTCGGTGGAAATCCACTTTCCGCTCCGCAGGTCGAAGTCCCGTGCGGCGCCGGACCGTTCGTCGGTGGTGGTGAGCACGCCCTGGCGGAAGCGTCCGGCCCAGCCGTGCAGCTCCCGCACGTCGGAATTCGGCATCGAGTGCTCCTCACCGATGGTGGCGAGGACTTCGCACGCCATCGAGAAGACCGCGCTGACGAACACGTCCTCGACGGCGAAACTCATGGCGGTGGCCAGTTCTTCGTCGTCGTAGCGGACGCTCTTCATTTCCTCGAGCAGCCACAGGTAGCGGTCGTACTCGCCGTTGGACGGACGCTGCGACGTGTCCGCGACGACGGTCAGATCCTCCCGCAAGTACTTCGGCATCGTTCCGGTCACCACGTTGGCGTACGAGCGGTCCCAGCGCGGCGAGTTGTCCATGCCCGACTCCCAGCCGTGAAACAGGGCGATCCGGCCGTTGCCGTCGAGGTCGCGCGCGTGGGCCAGCCAGCGGTGCCAGCGGACGAGGTCGGGCCAGCGACGGTCGAGGAATTCCTCGGCCACGGCGCGGGTGGTGCGCCCGTGCCGGCGTGAATGGTCGAGGATGCGCTGCACGGCGATGGCATGGACAGGTGGTTGCGTGATGCCGGACGTCTGCGGCCCGTTCGGGGCGTGCGCCGCGAGCGTCGCGGTCTCCCACCTGGCCGGCCCGGGAAAGTAGCCGTCCACCCCGTTCGCGAACACGATGTGCGGAATCATCCCGTTCTTCCATTGCGCCGACAGCAGGGTGTCGAGTTCGACGACGGCTCGTTCGACGCTCAGCGGCGCCAGTCCGACAGCAACGAACGCTGCGTCCCAGCTCCACATGTGTGGGTACAGGCGTGGCGCCGCGCTGGTCATCGTGCCCAGGTCGTTGCCGCGAAGCAGATACGCAGCACGCGCTGCGAGCTGTGTCGGGGTGAATCCGGGGTCCGCCATCGCACCATTGTGCTGCGGGTTCCGTCGGATTGCGCGCCGTCGGGCTATGAAGCCGGCGACACCGGTTCGCTGGACTCGAGTTTCGAGTGCGTCCGGGAGTAGAAGAAGTACACGAGCAGGCCGAGGATAAGCCAGATTCCGAATCGCAGCCAGGTCTCCCAGGGGAGGGAGAGGATGAGCCACCCGGAGAAGACCACACCGATGATGGGCACCACCGGCATGAACGGCAACCGGAAGGAGCGGGGCACCTCGGGGCGGGTATGCCGTAGGACGGCCACTGCGATGCAGACGACGATGAAGGCCGACAGGATGCCGATATTGGTCAGCTCAGCCACCGTGTTGATGGGCAGGAAGCCGGCCATCAGTGCGGAGCCGACGCCCACGATCCAGGTGACCCGAGTGGGCACCTTCCGCACCGGATGGGTCTTGGCGAACCATTCGGGCAGCAGGCCGTCCCTGCTCATCGCGAACCACACCCGGGTCACGCCGAGCATGAAGGTGAGCACCACGGTGATGATGCCGACGATGGCGCCGACTGCGATGATGTTCGCGACTCCGGGCATCCCGACGGATTCGAATGCGGTGGAGAAGCCGCTGTCAGGGCTGATCTCGGTGTACTTCTGCATTCCGGTGAGCACCAGGGTCGCGAGCACGTACAGGACCATCGCGATGCCGAGCGAGTACAGGATCGCCTTGGGCAGGTGCTTCTTCGCTTCCTTCGACTCCTCGGCGGCGGTGCTCATCGCGTCGTAGCCGAAGACGGCGAAGAACACGGTCGCCGCTCCGGTCATCACCGCGGCGGTGCCGAACGGGAAGTAGGGGGTGTAGTTGGTGCTGTCGATGTGGAACACGCCGAGCACGATGATCAGCACGACGAGCGCCACCTTGATCGCGACCGCGACCGTCTCGAATCGTCCGACGCTCTTGATGCCACGGGAGAGCACCCAGGCCGTGCCGAGGCAGAACAATGCGGCGAAGACGTCGAAGACGTGACCGTCACCGGTGCCGAGTGCACCCATCATCCAGTCGGGCAGGGAGATGCCGATCTGCTCGAGTAGGAACCGGAAGTACCCGGACACGCCGATTGCAACAACCGCGGCGACCGCCACGTACTCGAGGAGCAGATCCCAGCCGATGAACCAGCCGACTATTTCACCGAGGGCGACGTAACCGTAGGTGTAGGCGGAACCGGCCTTGGGGATCATGCCCGCGAATTCGGCGTAACAGAGCGCGGCGGCGGCGCTGGCGATTCCCGCGATCAGGAAGGAGATCAACACGGCCGGCCCGGTCACCGAGTGCGCGACGGATCCGGCGAGGGAGAACACACCGGCACCGATGATGCCGCCCACCCCGATCGCGGTGAGCTGCCACAACCCGAGCGATTTGGCGAGTCGCTCGTCGGCAGGCGTGTCCTCCTCGATCTCCTCGAGCGGTTTGCGGCGCAGCAGTTGGGTTCGCAACGTGACGAGTGACATCGCCGGCTTCCTTTCCCGGTGGCGCGAGACTCAGGGTGAGAACAACTCAATACCTTCTGCGACCGACGTGTGACGGAAAACGCCGAACCCGGCGACATGGAGCCTTGCGTAAATACGGTAGGGGGGTATGGTAGCTACCAGAGTCGGACATCGAGAGCCCAGAGAGAAAGGCACAACCGTGAGCACTTCGACCGTGATCGTCACCGGAATGACCTGCAACCACTGTGTCGCGTCGGTGAGCGAAGAAATCGGCGCCATTCCCGGAGTCACCTCCGTGGACGTCGACCTCGCCACCGGCAGGGTCGTCATCGGCAGCACCACCGATCTCGATCCGCGCGCCGTCGCCGACGCCGTAGAAGAGGCCGGATATTCCGTGGCCGGCTGAGTCGCCGCCTACCTGTCCGCAGGAGTAACCACATGAACGCCACCGGTAAGTTCGCCGGTTTCACTCTCGGTCTCGTCGCCGTCTTCGCTGCCGCGACGGGAGTGGGAGCGTTGGTCGGACCGGACATCGACGAACCCGCAGCACACGCCGCTAACGACCCCGGCCACGGTTCCGCGGGCGACGGCACCGAAGGCCACGACACCGGAGGACACCCGGAAGCCGCTGACGCGACACCGAAGGGACTGCAACCAACGCAGGACGGCTACACCCTGGAACTGTCGTCGCCGATCGCCACCACCGGCACCGACGTCCCCGTGCAGTTCTGCGTCCTCGACCACACGGGAACTCCCGTGACGCGATACGCCGACCAGCATGAGAAGCAGCTGCACCTCATTGCCGTGCGCCGCGATCTGACCGGTTACCAGCACGTTCACCCGACCCTCGACCAGTCGGGCACGTGGAGCGTCTCACTCGATCTGGCCCGGGCGGGTGACTACCGGGTGTTCGCCGACTTCATGCCTGCGGGCGGGGACGCGCTGACCCTCGGTACCGACCTGCGGGTCGCCGGCAGCTACGACCCGCAGTCCCTGCCTCCGACGGAGACGACAACCACCGTCGACGGCTACACCGTCACCCTCAACGGCACCCTCGAACTAGGACAGACCTCCACCCTGACCCTCGCGGTCGGTCGTGACGGATCGCCGGTCACCGACCTGCAGCCCTACCTCGGCGCCTATGGCCACCTGGTCGCGCTTCGCACCGCTGACCTCGGCTATCTACACGTGCACCCAGAGGGACATCCCGGGGACGGTGCGACCCCCGCGGGGCCCGGTATCGACTTCGCGGTCACCGCACCCAGCTCCGGCGAGTACCGCTTGTTCCTCGACTTCCAGCATGCCGGGGCGGTCCACACCGCCGAGTTCACGGTCTCCGCACATTCCGAGGAGGAATGATGACCCGCACCACCGACGTTCCTGCGCCTGTGGGCTCCCAGGTCGAGTTGTCGATCGGCGGAATGACGTGTGCGTCGTGCGCCAACCGCATCGAGCGCAAGCTCAACAAGCTCGACGGGGTGACCGCCACCGTCAACTACGCCACCGAGAAGGCGCGGGTGCACTACTCGGCCGACGTGTCCCCCGACGACCTGGTGAGCACCGTGGAACAGGCCGGGTACACGGCGCGCCTGCCCGAGACCGGGCGACCCGTCATGGAGGAGGAGGATCCCGCCGCGAGCCTGCGACAGCGACTCCTGGTTTCGGCCGCGTTGACCGTTCCGGTCATTGCGATGGCGATGGTCCCGGCACTGCAATTCACCAACTGGCAGTGGCTCTCCCTCACGCTCGCCGCACCGGTCGTGGTCTGGGGTGCGTGGCCCTTCCACCAAGCCGCCTGGACCAATCTCCGGCACGGCACCGCGACCATGGACACCCTGGTGTCGATGGGCACGCTCGCCGCGTTCGGCTGGTCCTTGTACGCATTGTTCTGGGGAACGGCCGGAATGCCGGGCATGACACACCCCTTCGAGCTGACGATCGCGCGCATCGACGGTAGCGGCAACATCTATCTCGAAGCCGCCGCCGGTGTCACCACCTTCATCCTCGCCGGCCGCTACTTCGAGGCCCGCGCCAAACGCCGGGCAGGCGCAGCGCTGCGGGCACTGCTGGAGATGGGCGCCAAGGAAGTATCGGTGCTGCGCGACGGAGTCGAACAATTGATCAGCGTCGACAAGCTGGCCGTGGGCGACCGCTTCGTGGTTCGTCCCGGTGAGAAGATCGCCACCGACGGCGTCGTCATCGAGGGATCTTCCGCCGTCGACGCGTCGATGCTGACCGGGGAGTCGGTGCCCGTGGAAGTGGAGCCCGACTCCGAGGTCGCGGGGGCCACCGTGAACGTCGGGGGCCGAATCGTGGTCGAGGCCAGCCGGATCGGCTCCGACACCCAACTGGCCCAGATGGCGGAAATGGTCGAGGACGCCCAGACCGGCAAAGCGCAGGTGCAGCGGCTGGCAGACCGGATCTCCGGAATCTTCGTGCCGATCGTGATCGTGCTGTCGGTGGCGACGCTGGGATTCTGGATCGGTACCGGCGGCGCCGTCGCTGCAGCCTTCACAGCCGCGGTCGCCGTCCTGATCATCGCGTGCCCGTGCGCCCTCGGCCTCGCGACTCCGACCGCCCTGATGGTGGGCACCGGGCGCGGCGCACAGCTGGGAATACTTATCAAGGGCCCGGAGGTGCTGGAATCCACCCGCCGCGTCGACACCGTCGTGCTCGACAAGACCGGCACCGTCACCACCGGCACGATGTCGCTGCACGACGTAGTGACCGACGGACGCACGGACGAGAGCACCGTCCTGCGGTACGCCGGCGCCTTGGAAGATGCTTCCGAGCATCCCATCGCCCGTGCCGTCGCACGCGCCGCGCGGGACCGACTCGGCACGTTGCCGGAGGTCGAGCAGTTCGCCAACATCGAGGGACTCGGCGTTCAGGGTGTCATCGACGGACATGCGGTGGTCATCGGACGACCGACGTTGCTCCGTGATTGGTCACTGCACCTTCCCGCCGCGCTCCGCGAGGTGGTGGACGCGGCGGAAGCGAAGGGCCGCACCGCGGTCGGGATCGGCTGGGACGGTGAGGCCCGCGGTGTGCTGGTAGTCGCCGACTCCGTGAAACCGACTTCGCGCGAGGCAGTGTCACAGTTCCGCCGTTTGGGTCTGACCCCGATCATGCTGACCGGCGACAACGAATCGGCAGCACGCGCCATCGCCGCCCAGGTCGGCATAGACGAGGTAATCGCGGAAGTCCTTCCCCAGGACAAGCTCGATGTGGTGAAACGACTACAGGCCGAAGGGAAAGTGGTCGCGATGGTCGGTGACGGTGTCAACGACGCCGCCGCCCTCACCCACGCTGACCTGGGGCTGGCCATGGGCACCGGAACCGATGTCGCGATCGAGGCCAGCGACCTCACCCTCGTGCGCGGGGATCTACGGGCGGCCGCCGACGCGATTCGCCTGTCCCGCAGAACATTGAGCACCATCAAGGGCAATCTCTTCTGGGCCTTCGCCTACAACGTGGCCGCACTGCCCTTGGCCGCCGCTGGTCTGCTCAACCCGATGCTCGCCGGCGCCGCGATGGCGTTCTCCTCGGTGTTCGTGGTCAGCAACAGCTTACGACTGCGCCGATTCCAACCACTCACCTCCGACCCGAAAGAGCGATGACCATGGCTTCCGCAGATACCCCGCACGACGCGCATGCCGGACACGGCTACATCAGCGGAAAGGACGAGTACCTCAAGCGGTTACGCCGGATCGAGGGCCAGGCCCGCGGTCTTCAGCGGATGGTCGAGGACGAGAAGTACTGCATCGACATCCTCACCCAGGTTTCCGCGATGACCAAGGCGCTGCAAGCCGTGGCGCTCGGTCTGCTCGACGACCACATCAGCCACTGCGTCGTCGACGCCGCCGTCGCAGGCGGGCCGGAGGCCGAAGCGAAGATCAAGGAAGCCACCGACGCCATCGCGCGCCTGGTGCGTTCCTGACCCACCGAAACGAGCACAGCTTCCAAGGGAACAGCCATGTCTCACCAACATCAACAAGAAGCGCACGTCGGGCACGCCGGGCACCAGGAACACGGTGGCCGGCACGCCGGACACGGGGCTCACGGCGAAATGTTCCGGGAGAAGTTCTGGGTCAGCCTTCTGCTGTCGGTGCCGGTGGTGGCGTTCAGCCACATGTTCGCCGACCTCCTCGGCTACATGGTTCCCGACTTCCCGGGAGCGTCCTGGATTCCCCCTGTCCTCGGCACCGCCATTTTCGTCTACGGCGGCGCCCCATTTCTCACCGGCGGCTGGGCCGAGCTGAAGTCGCGCCGGCCCGGCATGATGCTGTTGATCAGCATGGCCATCACGGTGGCGTTTCTGGCGTCCTGGGTGACGACACTGGGACTGGGTGGGTTCAACCTCGACTTCTGGTGGGAACTGGCGCTTCTCATCGTCATCATGCTGCTCGGCCATTGGCTGGAGATGCGGGCCCTCGGCTCGGCGTCCGGCGCACTCGACGCGCTCGCGGCGCTCCTTCCGGACACCGCCGACAAGGTGACCGATGACGGAATCACCGAAGTGCCCGTCTCCGAATTGTCAGCGGGTGACCTGGTTCTGGTGCGCGCAGGCGCCCGTGTCCCCGCCGACGGCACCGTGGCGGACGGGCAGGCAGAGGTCGACGAGTCGATGATCACCGGCGAATCCGCCCCTGTCCTCCGCACCACCGGCGACAGGGTCGTGGCCGGAACCGTCGCCACTGACAGCGCCCTCCGTGTCCACGTCGACGCCGTGGGGGCAGACACCGCACTCGCCGGAATTCAGCGTCTCGTCGCCGACGCCCAGGCCTCGTCGTCCCGCGCCCAGGCCCTCGCGGATCGTGCCGCGGCGTTCCTCTTCTACTTCGCCTCGCTCGCCGGCGTTTTCACCTTTCTGGTGTGGTCGCTTCTCGGAAACGTGGACGAAGCGGTCGTGCGCACGGTAACCGTTCTGGTGATCGCCTGCCCGCATGCCCTTGGTCTGGCCATCCCCCTCGTCATCGCCATTTCCACCGAACGCGCCGCGAAGGCCGGTGTGCTGGTGAAAGACCGTCTCGCACTCGAGCGCATGCGAAATGTGGACGTCGTGCTGTTCGACAAGACCGGCACGCTGACGCAGGCCAGGCATGCGGTCACCGGAGTCGTCGCCGACGCCGGCACCACGGAGAACGAACTGCTCGCTCTGGCAGCAGCGGTCGAGGCAGACAGCGAGCATCCCGTGGCCCGCGCCATCGTCACCGAAGCCGCCGCCCGGGTACCCGCGAACATGTATGCCGCCGCATCACATTTTCGTTCGGACCCCGGCCGGGGAGTGCGCGCGGTCGTCGACGACCATCCGGTCGCGGTGGGTGGACCAGCCATGCTTGCCGGACTCGACATCGTTGCCCCGGAATCGATTACACGCACTACCGCGGGATGGATCGATCGCGGCGCCTCCGTACTCCACGTGGTCCGCGACGGGTCGGTTCTGGGTGCGCTCGCGCTCGAGGACGCCGTCCGCCCGGAGTCGCGGCAGGCCGTCGACGCACTCCACGCCCGCGGCGTGAAGGTCGCGATGATCACCGGCGACGCCCGGCAGGTGGCGGACGCCGTGGCGGCCGACCTCGGCATCGACGAAACCCTCGCCGACGTACTGCCCGAGAACAAGGACGCCGAAGTCGCTGCACTGCAACAGCGGGGACATCGGGTGGCGATGGTCGGGGACGGTGTCAACGACGCACCGGCGCTCGCCCGGGCCGATGTGGGTGTCGCCATCGGCGCGGGAACGGATGTCGCCATCGAATCTGCCGGTGTCGTCCTCGCCGCCGACGACCCCCGAGCGGTGCTGTCGATCATCGACCTCTCCCGCGCCAGCTACCGCAAGATGTGGCAGAACCTGGTGTGGGCAACCGGATACAACATCATCGCCGTCCCACTGGCCGCGGGTGTGCTCGCCTTCGCCGGTGTCGCAATCTCACCGGCAGTGGCCGCGATCCTGATGTCCGTGTCCACCGTCGTCGTCGCGCTCAACGCCCAGTTACTGCGGCGGCTCGACCTCGACCCACGACGACTGGGGCGGTCCTGACCGGGACATCGGAAGTAGACCGACGCCGAGAACTGGTTATTAGCAACAGGCTCGGCGGGGATGGTGAGGGCTGCGATCGGATGCCGTCTGGTCTTGGCGCTCGGTGCTCGGCGCTTGGCACTTGGCACTTGGCACTTGGCACTTGGCATGACGGCATGACGGCTCTGCAACAGGAGTGGTCCTGTTGCAGAGTCGGCAAGTGTGTGTCGCGCGCCGGGTCAGGCCGCTCGGGGTCGGGCCTGGTTGTGCGCGGGTATGGGTGTGCGTTCGAAGTCGACTTGCCGGGGCGGGATGAAGACGGGGTGCCGGTCTGCTCCCATTTCGATTTCCCAGTCGCTGTGGTGGAGCAGTCGGTGATGGAACCCGCAGAGCAGCACCAGGTTGTCCATGTCGGAGGGCCCACCTTTGGACCACGGAATGATGTGGTGGCCTTCGCACCATGATGGTGGCGCACCGCATCCGGGAAATGCGCATCCCCGATCTCTCGCGACCAGCGCCTTTCGTTGTCGTTTGGTCACTGTCCGGGTGGTGGTGCCGAGGTCGAGTGGCGCGCCGTGGTCATCGAGCACGATCGGCGTGTAGATCGAGTCACAGCTGAGGAGCCGAGCCGCTCGCAGGCTCAGCGGTCCCATCCACTCGGTCCACGCGACCCCGTCGACCGCGAACAGCGACGCGTCCCTCGCGCAGGCGCCGCGCTGATCTTCTGCGCTGGCGTCGGCGTGGTTGGCGTGGTCGGCGAGGTCTTTGATGTTGATGTGGAGGGAGACGTGGGGTCGTTCTCCGCCTTCTTCGCCGGCGATTGCGGCGTTGAGGTACCGGCGCAGCAGTTCGGTGAATCCGTCGGCTCTGCGCTGTCCGGGGGTGCGGTTGTCCGTGGTTCCGTCCTGCGCGGGTCGCGGCTGGGAGAGTCCGGAGAGCGCGGAGAGCAGCATTTCGCCGGTGACGGCGTCGAGGTCGCCTTTGACGGCGACGCGTCCGTTGAGTGTTCTGGAGGCGTGGAATTCGTTGAGTTCGGTGTCTTCGGCGGGCGGCGGGTCGTCGGATTCGAAGGCGCGTTCGAGTCGAGCGATGACGGCACGCACGGCGTCGGTGTTGGCGGTAGGACCGCTCGCCGCGTACAGCAATGCGTTTCGGCAGTCGTCCATCGCTTCGAGTGGCATGCCTTGGGGCGGCCGCTCGCAGAATTTCATGATCAGTGCGGCGTGCTCCGCCGAGATAGTGGTGTCGAAGTAGGCGTCCGCGATTTCCGGTTGGGAACGTAAACCTCGTCCCAACATCACGATTCGTCCCGCCGCACCCACCTCGAGCAACGTCTTCGAGGCCAGCCACATCTTGGTGTTCGGAAATCCCAGCACATCGACCTTGCAGCGGTGGTCGACGGCACCGACAAGCCTGACCCGCAAAGCCTCGAGTCGCTGAATCTCCTCCGACACAGCAACCACCGATGCGAGCAACTCGGCCTCGGCCAGACGCCACGCATCACCGACCGCAGTCGCCAATATCTCGTCCGACGCCAATATCTCGTCCGACGCCAATATCTCGTCCGACGCCAATATCTCGTCCGACGCCAATATCTCGTCCGACGCCAATATCTCGTCCGACAACGCCCCCTGGATATCCTCCCCGATCCCCATGTTGCAATTCTAGCTCGAACGTTTGTTCGAGTCAATGGCGAGAACGGCCCACCCGTCCTCACACCGTCTCAACGCGCCGACTGGTCAACATCACGGATTTGTAGGGCTCATTCATCACCACAGCAGGGGCTGGCACTGGTTGCCTCGGGTGTCCCGGTTCGGATGTGACACTCGCACAGTCTTTCTGATCACCGAGTGCATCATCGGCGACAGGGCGGATACCGCGGCGATCCGGTACTGCACGAAGCATTCCTCGGCCACCGATCCGGTGCGCATCGACTCGGCCACCCTCGCAATGTTCCGGGACACCCTGCGGGCGGCGCAGAAGGTGTTCGACACCACCGGCGGGTTGCACGCGGCCGATGTTCACTGCCACCGGGGACCTGCTGACGGTCAAGGAGGATGTCGGCCGGCACAACGCGGTTGACAAGCTGATCGGTTGGGCCACCGCACAGGGCCGCATCCCGCTGCGGGGAAGCATCCTGCTGGTGTCGGGTCGGGCGTCGTTCGAACTCGCCCAGAAAGCGGTGATGGCCGGGATTCCCGTCCTTGCCGCCGTCTCCGCCCCCTCCTCGTTGGTGATCGACCTCGCCCACGACACCGGACTGACACTTGTCGAATCCCTCCGCGGAACCACCCTGACGCCGGCAAACGCTTTTCGGCGACTAGGTGGTTGCCGGTATCTAGAATGGGGTAGGCGCAGTGCGAGGAGGCCCTCATGGGCAGGTGTTGGTGGGCCCGGGCGTGGAGAATCGGCGGACCGGGCAAAGTGCGCTGAGGCTTGCCATGGCGGACGACGACACCGAGAGCACGCAACGACAGGTCGACGTAGACCTCGTCGCGGAGTTGGCGGCTGAAGGTTTCGAGGACGCGTGCATCGTCGGCCGCGGCGGCTTCGGCATCGTGTACCGGTGCCGGCAACCGACGCTCGACCGCGTGGTCGCCGTCAAAGTCCTGAGCCCCGACCCGGACCACATGGATCGGGCCCGTTTCCTGCGCGAGCAACAGGCGATGGGGCGGCTGTCCGGACACCCGAACATCGTCCATGTGCTGCAAGCGGGAATCACCTACACCGGTCGCCCCTACATTGTGATGCCGTTTCACCGCCGTGATTCCCTCGACTCCTGGATCACCAAGCACGGCGCGTTGACGGCCGCCGAGGCACTGGCGGTCGGTGTCAAACTCGCCGGTGCTCTGGAGACCGCGCACCGCGCGGGAGTGCTGCATCGCGACATCAAACCGGGAAACATCCTGTTGACCGAGTACGGCGAGCCGCAGCTGACCGACTTCGGCATTGCCCGCATCACGGGCGGCGAGGAAACCACCCGGGGTCTGGTGGCAGGGTCGCCCGCCTATACCGCCCCGGAACTGCTCAGCGGCGCCGACGCGTCGGTGGTCACGGATATCTATGGCCTCGGGGCGACACTGTTCACGGCACTGGCGGGCCGGCCGGCGTATGCCCGTCGCCGCGGCGAGCAGGTCTTCGCCCAGCTGATGCGCATCGGCACGGAGCCGCTGCCCGATCTGCGAGAGGCGGGAATCCCCGATGCGGTGTGCGACGTGGTCGAGTCGGCAATGGCCCGAGACCCCGCCGACCGCCCCACCACTGCTGCAGACCTGGGCGCCGCGCTGCGACGGGCGGGCGAATACATCGGTCTTGTTCTAGGGGACATCCCGCTTCCGATCGTCGACGAGGAAGACCGCCCCTTCCTACCCCCGGATGAGGTAGAGGTCGGCGTGTCCGAATACCTTCGATACCGACGGGGCAGCGGGACCCGGCTGGATCGTCCTCCGCCACCGAGTGCGTCCACCAAGTACCGTCCACCGGTCACACCGGGGGTGACGGTGGCGCGCACGCAACTGCTCGAGCGCCTCCGCCGGAGCGGGCGTCGGCGTCTAGTGCTCATTCACGGACCCGTCGGGTTCGGTAAGAGCACGCTTGCCGCTCAACGGCTCGCGGCCTTGCGGGAGGAAGGGGTGGCGACTGCGTGGCTGACGATCGACAACGACGACAACACGCTCATCTGGTTCCTCACCCACCTGATCGAGTCCATTGCGGTGGCGGAACCAGCTTTCGGGCGAGAGCTGGTTCGTGAACTCGAAGTCTACGGCGCGGACCGTGAACGGTATGTTCTCACCTCGTTGATCGACAAGCTTCATTCGGCCGACCAGCACGTCGCAGTGGTCATCGACGATTGGCACCGCGTGAGCAATGAGGACACACGGTCGGCGCTGGCATTCCTGCTCGAGCACGGTTGCCACCATCTACATTTGATCGTCACCAGCCGCACCCGGCTGGGTCTGCCGCTCAGTAGAATGAGCGTGCGCAATGAACTCGTCGAAATCGATTCCTCCGCTTTGCGGTTCGACGTCCGGGAGTCGACCCAGTTGTTGGTGGACCGCTCCGGCCTCCACCTGGACGCACCCGACATCGTCGAGCTCGAACAGTCGACGGATGGATGGGCAGCGGCACTGCAACTGGTCTCACTGGCCTTGCGTGATCACCCGGACCCACGGAGGCTGATCGACCACCTGTCCGGAGGGAATCGGGCAATAGGCGAGTATTTGGCCGAGAACGTCCTCGGCAGTCTCGATCGAGGCACCCTCGATTTCCTCCTCGCGACCTCGATCACCGAGAAAATCTGCGGCAGCTTGGCACGCGCGCTCACCGACAGCCGGGAGGGGCAAGCGAAGCTCGAGGACATCGAGTCCCGTGATCTGTTCCTGCGACGGCTCGATGAGGAAGGGAGATGGTTCCGCTACCACCATCTGTTCGCCGAGTTCCTGCAACACCGCCTCGAGCGTGACGATCCCGACCGAATTGTCGAGCTTCATCGTCGAGCAGGTCGGTGGTTCGCGGACCGGCACCTTCTCAGCCAGGCAGTCGATCACTACCTCCTCGCAGGTGAAGAGGACGACGCCGTCACCCTGGTCGAGGACGCCGCGATGGATTTACTCGAGCAGTCGCAGATGGGAACGCTTCTCGGCCTCGCCGCGAAGCTGCCGGCGAAGGGAACTACCGATCGGCCCCGCTTACACATCGCTGTCGCGTGGGCGCACGCGTTGCTGCATCATCCGCGCGACGCCGAACACAATCTGTCCGTCGCGGAGACCGCACTGGCCAGCGGCGACGATGGCGACCACGCTGTCGTAGATATGCGCGTCGAAGTGACATCCATCCGGGCTGCTGTCATCGCGTTCGACGACAAGATCGACGGACTCGATGAGACCGTCGAGAAGTGTATGGCCCGGGCGGACACACTGCGGCCATGGGTATTGTGCGGAGCCGCCGACGTCGCGTCCTTCCGCGCTATCTACCAATTCGATTTCGACGAAGCCCGCCGATGGCAAAAATGGGCCCTTCCCCTCCACCAACGGTCCGCCGGGCCCTTCAGCGTGTTGTACGGATATTGCATGGCAGGGATCGCGGCACGCGAACAACTCGATCTGCCGGCGGCTGAGGCCAGTTTCCGGCACGCTATGACGCTGGCCTCGGAGGCCGAAGAGGGTCTCGGCTACGGCACCCGGCTCACCGCTGCCCTACTCGGCGACCTGCTGTACGAACAGGGGCACCTCGCCGACTCGGATCAACTCCTCGACCGTAGCCACACCTTGGGTGCCGAGGGTGGCACCGTCGACTTCATGGTTGCCACCTACGGCACGGGTGCCCGGCTGAAAATTCTGCTCGGACAGAAGGATGCGGCGAAGGCGCGTCTCGACGAGGGTGCCCAGCTGGCGCAGCAACTGGGCTTGCCCCGTTTGGCCGCGCGAATCACCAACGAACGAGTCCGAGCCGGATTCGGACACGCCGCTCCCGGCGCCCCGGTTCTCGACCTCGAAAGCCGACAAATGTCCGACCGGAACAACGGAATCGCCGTCGTGACTTTCGAACTGGATGAGGATTCGGCGATCCGGGCAGCTCTGACCGCCCACGATCAGGACCTCGCGCCCGCCTACGAAAGGGCACACGCCCTCGTCGAGTCGATCGATCGACGGGTTCGCCCGCGGGCATTCCTCAATGCCGCGCTGTTGCAGG
Organism: Rhodococcus sp. MSC1_016; assembly: GCF_023667485.2. NCBI lineage: Bacteria > Bacillati > Actinomycetota > Actinomycetes > Mycobacteriales > Nocardiaceae > Rhodococcus > Rhodococcus sp. MSC1_016. The sequence goes on along the minus strand of NZ_JAMOZI020000001.1, from coordinate 5,803,298 downwards.
TGGAAGTGTTGGCCACCATGGGACAGGAAGATGAGGCACTGACGGAGCTGTTGCCGCTCGCCGAGCAGTGCGCTCGACTCGGGCTGGTACGACCGGTGATGGACGCCGGACCCGCGGTGAGCAGGTTGGCACGACGTCTCCGCACACATCTTCCCGAGCACGCCGACGCCGCCACGTCCACCGGATTGAACCAGTACCTCGACGAGTTGGAGAAGCAACCGACGTGAGTGACTACGACGCTGGATCGCCCAAGTCGATGTAGGGGCGGCGACCCTCTCGCGTTCGTCGAGGTTCACGAGGCCGCCCGCGCCCAGGTTTCGGCGCGGGTGAGGGCAGTGGTCAGTCCCTGGTCGGCGGCGAGTGCGGTGAGACGTTCGCGGTCGCTGCGCCGGTAGAGCGAGGTGACGGCCGTAGGGACTTCGTTCTCGGTATCTCCGAGGGACGGCCACCTCGCCAGGTCGAGGACGGTCTGTTCCGGGGTCGTCACCAGTGCCGGCCCGAGGGGGGTGTCCGCCCGTTCGGCATCGAGTTTTCGGGTGTCGCGGCGGAGGAAGCGGATGGTCGCGGCCCGGTCGGTGAGGGTGATCGTCCGGTGTCGGCGGGGGACGGCAATGACTGCAGTGGCCAATGCCCGGGGAATTGCGTGGTGGAGGCGAGCGGCGCTGATGCCCATTACGATAGCGTCGTCGGGCCCATAGATCGCGGTCGCTATTCCGGCAGCGGTGGCTTCGAGATTTGGTATCCAAGGGCGCCCGGTCTGATCCGGAGGAACGACGATGAAGTAGCCGGGGGCGGCGCGGTGCAGGACACCGCGCTTAACCAGGCGGGCGAGTTCGGGCCGCGGGTGGGCGTAGACATCGGTGGCGTCCTGAGGGCGGAAGGTACGCAATGGCAGGCGAGCCAATGGTGCCGGTACGGCGGTGCTATGCGCCAGAGCCATACTTACATCACCCCTCTGAGCGCATTCCGTAGGGTTAAAGCCTACGAAATGCACGTTCGGAGACAAGCCCGCGCATAGACACTGTGTGGTCGTAGCGACACCAGACGGAGAGAGACCGGGAAGGCGCGTGCTTCCTTGTGACAGGTGAACGCGTGCCGGCCCGGCCGTCATCGTTCGTGGTGAGGGTTTTGTTAGTGGGGGATGACCGGGAGTACGAGGTGCGAGGGGTGGAGTGCGTTGTGGTGAATGCTCTGGCGTGCGACGCGGAATTTGCTGGCGTCGTCGACTTCGGTGTCGGTGTTGGGGTTACGGTCCCAGCGGGGGAAGTTGCTGGAGGTCACGTGCACTCGAAGCCGGTGGCCGGCCTTGATCACGATGCTGGTCGACCATAGATCGATCTCGGCCTTGTCGATGCTCTCGGGCTCGGTGCTCACGCGGGTGATCCCGTCGACGATGTTGTAGGAGACGCCGTTTTCGTCGACATCACAGAGCCTGACCACCCAGTCGGTCGTCGGTCCGTCGGTGGCGGCGAAGAGTTCGGCCGTGACCTTGCCGGTGATTTCGAGGTCTTCTGTCAGCACCGGAGTCGAGAACACCAACACATCGGCGCGACTTTCGACCGCTGCCTGATCTTTCGGTCCGGCCGGGAACTGGGTAGACATGACGAGGTTGCCGCCGCACGTCGGCACCGGATCGGCGGGGTCATAGGTGAAGTCGCTGTGTGATTGCTCATCGATGGGCTGGTCGAAGGACAGGCTGCCGTCTCCGTGAAGGTACAAACGTGTGGCGACCGCACGCTGGAGCGGCCATTCTTCCTCGTCGCGCCATTGGTTGATTCCCATGACGAACAGTTGCACCGGTGCACCCGAATCGTTGGTGTCCGACCCGTCACGAAGGTAGTTCTCGAACCAATCGAGCTGATAGTCCGTCATAGTCTTGGCTCCGGGGGCGACCTCCGACAGCAGCCCGAAGTTGACGTCGCCGATCTGGCCGAAGCTGAAGGCATTCACGTGCGGCCACGGGCCCACCACGAGACGGGCCGGCACCCCGCGCTCGCGCATCGCGATGTAGTTGTCGAGCGTTCCCTGCTGGAAGACGTCGTACCAACCGCCGATGTTCAGGCTCGGCACCGTGACCTGGTCGTGGTGGCCGGCGACCCGGCATTCCTCGGTGGTGTCGGGGTTCTGCAGACCGCGTTGAACACCGATGTCGGGCAGGCCGGCCCGGGTCAGGGCCGGAAGCGGCGCCGCCGGGAGCTCCCAGTAACCCTTGGTAGCCAATGTGTCGAAATCCGCAATCGTGGTTGCCATCGCGCCCAGCAACTCGTCGGGATCTTCGACGACTTTAGGCAACTGCGCCAAGGACTGGGCGAGCGTCCACCACGCGTTGAGACCGAGTTCGACTGCACCGCCACGAAACATGAGACCATCGGCTGGGTCACTCCAGGTGATCTGCGGGGCTATCGCCGCCAGGCCTGGCGGTGCAGCGAGAGCTGCGGCCCATTGCGTCTGACCGGTATAGCTTCCACCGAACATGCCGACCTTGCCGTTGCTGCCGGGAAGTCCACTCGCCCAGACGACGGTGTCGTACCCGTCCTTCTGCTCGTAGGCCCAGGGCAGCCACTCTCCGTCGGAGTCGAATCTGCCGCGGGTGTCCTGCTGCACGACGATGTAACCCCGCTTCACCGCGGCCAGGGTGTCGAAGATCAGAACGTTCAACGATCCCGTCCGGTCGTACGGGGTGCGCTGGATCAGCACCGGATACGAACCTGGCGCCGTCGGCCGATAGACATCAGCCCTGAGAATCGTGCCGTCGCGCATCGGCACCTCCACGTTGAGATCGATGCTGATCTGACTCATTTCGGGTTTCCTACCTTCATTCGAACACCAACTCGATGCACACCCGGCGCTCGGGAACGCGCCTGGAGTGTGCGTGAGCACCGGGTGTGGATCCTGTGATTGCGGTCACTTAGACGGTACACAAACGGGTACGAGTAGGCAAGGAAACGTACCCAGCTCAGGGCTCGGCAAGGAATTCAAGCACTTCAGGAACGAATCGCTGGTGGTACTGGAAGACCCCGCCGTGTCCGGAGTTGGGGTAGATCGTCAACTGCGAATTCGGCAGTCGCCGCGCCAGGTCCTCCGAGTGCTCGCTCGCGACCATCAGGTCGTGGTCGCCATTTGCGACGAAGGTGGGATGGGTGACCACCGACAGGTCGTCCGGAGTCGCCTTTCCGCCTCGTACGATCGCTGCGATTTGTGCAAACCTGGCATGGATGGAAATCGGCTTGTCGCGGCCGTCGATTCGCTCGGCCAAACGTGCGAAGTAGTCGTTCGCTGCACGCTTTCCTTCAGAGGTGCGGGGAAAGAAAAGGAAGTGCCGTGGGTCCTTGCGCGTGAACGCTGCCTTCAGATACGCACTGGTGACGATTCGAGCCATCTTGTCGATGCCACTGCCCCCACGCGGCCCGGTACCGGCGAGCACCATTCGTCGCACGAGCCGAGGTTCTCGCAGCGCGATGACTTGAGCCACCGCACCTCCGAGCGAGAAACCGAACAAGTCGACGGTGTCGTGGCCGAGAGCGCGGATGAACGCGATTGCGTCGACGCCCATCTGCGTGAGGTCGGCGGGTACTCGTGAGCCGCTGGCACCCACCCCGCGGTTGTCGAACGCGATCACATGGTGGTGCTGAGCGATGCCGTCCAACACCCGGGGGTCCCAGTCATCCATGACCGCGGTGAAATGATGGAGGAACACCACCGGCACTCCGCCCCGGGGCCCCAGTTCGCGGTATGCGAACGGCACACCGTTGACGTCGATGACTTTCGTCGACGCCTTTGCCCAAGCAATTGCGTCGCTCTCTTGCGCGTTGTGAAGAGACATTTTCACTACTCCTTCAGGCTCGAACATTGATCGCTTGCGGCGGACCGTCGAGCCGATTAGCGTACGACCATAATATTACGATCGTCAGGTTATCGCGTAGACTCGCGGCTGGCAAGGAAGACGTCGTGGGACCTACGAAGCAAGGTGGTGCAGAAATGGCGCGGTACGACGAAGCGCACAAGGCTCAGACGCGTCGTCGGATACTCGACACTGCGGGTCGGCGACTCAAGCGCAGCGGTATCGATGGTTCCGGCGTGAGTGCGCTCATGTCGGACGCAGGTCTGACCAATGGCGCTTTCTACGCGCATTTCGGTTCCAAAGACCAGCTCGTCGCCGTTACCGTCACGGATCAGTTGACAGCGCAGGAGGAAGCGCTGCGTTCGCTGCTCTCCGACGACGGTTCGCTCCAAACATTCGTCGAGGAGTACCTGTCGTGCGACCATCGCGATCATCCAGATCAGGGTTGTCCGTCGGCCGCCCTACTGGATGAGATCGGGCGCTCGAGCACCGAGATCCGCAGTGCATACACCGAAGGAATCGCGAGAATTATCGAGCTGGTGGCGAGCCACGCCGGCGGAGACGAATCAGCTTCCGCCAGAAGCACAGCCATTGGCCTCATTGCCGTACTTGTCGGGACGATGCAGCTCGCCCGAGCCGTAACCGATGAACAGCTGTCGGCGGAGATACTGGCGTCTGGAATCGCCAACGCGGGCCGGCTCCTGGAGCACGCCGAGCCGAACTCCCCGTGAGCACCGCCCCCAGGTCGCCGGCCCGCCGGTTGACCTCGGCCGGCCTAGCCGCCGCGCTTGGGGCGAAAGGATGTCCGGCCGTTGCGACGCAACAGTGCGACCGTGGTGGCGAGCAGCCCCCGATTCAGATCGGGTTCGAGACCGGCGCTGATGCGGTGCAGCTGGTCGGTGTGCCAGCCGAGGTCGAGTAGCCCGTCCAGGGCTTTGACGTCGACCACCCTACCCAGGACACCCCGCATTCCGGATCGCGACTGATGTGTGGTGAGGGCATCGGCGCGCCCGGCGAGGATGACGTCGGCAGCATCGGTGGTCGTCGCGGTGGGCCGTCCGATTCCGACGACATCGCACTCCCCGGCCCCGATTGCCCCCTCCATGGCGGTGCGGGAGCGGAAACCGCCGGTCACCGCCAGCGGAACATCTCCTGCCAGCGCGCGGACAGTGCGTGCGTAGTCGAGAAAGTATGCCTCACGAGCGCGGGTACTGGCCGCGGCACTGCCCATCATGGCGGGAGACTCGTAGCTTCCTCCGCTGACCTCGATCAGGTCGAGGCCTTCCTGGGCCAGCGCCGCGACCACCGCGCGGGACTCGTGCTCGGTGAATCCGCCGCGTTGGAAGTCGGCCGAGTTGAGTTTGATGCCGACCGCGAAGCCCGGTGACACCCGCGCGCGAATGCGACGCACGACCGCGAGGACGAAGCGCATCCGCCGCTGCGGGTCACCACCCCACTCGTCATCCCGCCGGTTCACCAGCGGTGAGAGGAACTGGGCGACGAGGTAGCCGTGTGCGCCGTGAATCTGGATGCCGTCGAAACCTGCTGTCTCACAGACGAGCGCGGCAGCGGCGAAACGTTCGATGATGCCCTCGATTTCACCGGAGGTCAGCTCCCGCGGGGTGGACGCGCCGGGAATATCGAGCGGCACCGGACTCGGAGCGACGGGAGTGTTTCCGAGGGCGAGCGGGTTCGCCTGGCGTCCGGGATGATTGAGTTGAACCCAGATCGGGACACCGGCATCTTTGGTCGTCTTGGCCCAACGGGTCAGCGCGTCGAGATCACGCTCGTCCTCGATGACGATATTGCCCGGCTCACCGAGCTGGGTGCGGTCGACCATGACGTTGCCGGTGACGAGCAGCCCGTAGCCACCTCGGCTCCAGGTGGCGTATAGCTGTTCGAGGCGGTGGTCAGGAGAGTTCCGCCGATTACCGAGCGCTTCACTCAACGCGGACTTCATGATTCGGTTCGGAAGTATCTGACCGCAGGGCAACGGCAATGGATCGTGCAGGGAGGCCATGAAGCAGTACCTTTCGCAGGGATTGATTCTTACGATGGCGCAGGGGCATGGGCGGCCCGAAGTGTGTTCTTGTCGATCTTGCCGACCGCGTTCTTGGCGATGGCATCGACGACGACGATCGACGTCGGCCGCTTGTAGCGGCTGAGTTTCTGCGTGCACAATGCGTGCAGCGCAGCCGGATCGACGGTCGAATCGGGTGCTGGTTGAACGTAGGCGACGACGACCTCGCCCCAAATGTGGTCGGGTACGCCGATCACGGCGGCCTCGAGCACGGACGGGTCGCCAGCGAGGACATCCTCGATTTCCTTGGGGTAGATGTTCTCGCCGCCACGGATGATTATGTCTTTCGATCGCCCGACCAGTGTCAGATAGCCTTCCGCATCGAGGTGGCCGATATCGCCGGTGTGCAGCCATCCGTCGACGAGGACGCGGGCGGTGTCGTCCGGGCGGCCGAGGTAGCCGCGCATGACATTGGGGCCGCGAACGACGACCTCGCCGTCAACTCCCACACCCATGTCGTTGCCGTTCGGGTTGACGATGCGAATCTCTTGTCCTGGGAAGGCAATCCCGACCGTTCCGGCGCGCCGGGGCCCCGACACAGGGTTGAGAGTGGACGCGCAGGTCCCTTCAGATAGGCCGTAGCCCTCGAGGAGGGGAAAGCCGTACCGGTCCTCGAATCTGGCCAGTAACTCCGCTGAGGCGGGTGCGGCGCCGCAGATACCGAAACGAAGTGAGGACGTGTCGGGTCGGACGTCGTCGGGGAGGGCCGCCAGGATGCTGTAGATCGTCGGCACCGCGCTGAAGAAGGTCGGGCGTTCTGATTCGACGAGATCGAAGAAGGTTCGGGGATCGAATCGGCCGGCTATGACGACGCTGGCACCGGCGAGCAGCGGGGTGAGGACGCTGACGACGATGCCGTTGACGTGGAACAGCGGCAGGATCAGCAGGCATCGGTCTGCCTCACCCAGTTGCAATGCCTGGGCGCCCATCTCGGCCATGGCGTCGATGTTGGTGTGGTCGAGCATCACTCCCTTCGGCACTCCGGTGGTGCCGCTGGTGTAGATCAGGAGTGCGGGGGCCGACGTATCTGCGGGAGGTGCGGGGTCCGCCGCCACGGGCGCGTCGTACAGATCAGCGACGCGGAGAGTGACGACATCACCCGCCGGAGTCGGGGCGTCCTCGACGACGAGCAAGCGTGCGCCGGAGTCGGCGAGCTGCCGAGCCACCTCGACGTCGGTCAGGGCCGGGTTGACCGGGGTGACGGTGGCGCCGAGTCGCCAGGTCGCGAACAGCAGCACCACGAACTCTGTACGGTTGGTCAGCTTCACGGCAACGACGTCTCCCTGCCCGATTTTCAGCTGATGGAGGTGGCGGGTGGCCGCGCGTACTCGGTCGAGCAACTGCGCATTGGTGAGTGCGCTCCTGGCGTCGGAGACCGCGGGTCCGTGCGGGTCGAGATCGGCGCGGCGGTCGGGCAGCGATGCGAACGTCATGGTTGTCGTGTTCACCTTCGGTGTGATGCGGCCCGGCCCGGTGCGGGTGTGGCGGGCGCTGCATCGAGATGGCGGGTGAGGAACTCGGTCTGATCGCGGACCAGGTCTTCGAAGGGTTCGCCGAGGTAGAAGTCGAAGTGTCCGGCGTCGTAGGTCTTGATCTCACCGTGCGGTGCGGTACGCGCGTATCGGAGGGTCTGAGCGGGTGGGGTGACGGTGTCGGTGTTGCTGATGCAGAACAGGATCGGGAAGTCGATGTTCTGTGCTGCGCGCCCCGGCCGGTAGGTGACCAGGCTGGGAATCACTCGGGCCGCTACCTCGTTTCGGAACGTCGCCCCGGTCGGCACGATAGCCCGGTAGCCGGGAAGTGCATCCGGGGCATTCATCAGGGCCAGTGAACCGGGTGCGCCGGCGAGCGGAATCATGACCGGCTCGCGGCGGCGAACCTTGGCCGCCAGATCCCGGGCGATCAGAGGCGAGGCTTTCACCGAGGCGGCCGGGCCGAGGGCGAGCGCGGAGGCCAGCCCGTCGGTGAACGGGCATTGGGCGACGGCGGCTCGCAGTTCCGGATGCCGTGACGCGACGGTGATGGCGTGTCCACCGCCGAAGGAACTGCCCCACACGGCAATGCGTGTGCTGTCGAGACCGTCACGAGCCTTGACCCACGCAATGGCGGAATCCCAGTCGGCAAGCTGCTTCTTGATCGACAGCAGCTGACGGGGATGGCCGCCGCTGTCGCCGAAGTGCCGGTAGGTGAACGCGAAGGCGGCGATGCCTGCCTTGGCGAAACGCTCGGCGAAGGCGTCCAGGCGCATGTCGCGGGTGGCTCCGAGGCCGTGCCCGAGGATGACGACGGGCGGCGACGTGACGCCGGTGGGCAGATACAGCCATGCCGCGCAGGAACTGTCACCGGAGGAGAAGAGGACGTCGTGACGGGTGTAGGGCTTCTTGGTGGCCATGGCTGGTCTCACTGTCCGTTCGTCGAGCGGGTCCCGGGCACGCGTCCGGATTCGAGCGCCTGCTTGTAGATGTCCGGGTTGTAGAGGGGCAGCTCACCGGTGGAATCGGTGCTCTCGAGGTAGTCGAGCATCAACTGCTGGCCGTCGTCGGACTGATCGGTGCCGAGGAACTCGGTGCGCTCGACATGCAATCCCTCCGACAGCGACATCGAGCCGCCGAAATAGACCGACCGCTTGACCGCCGCCACCGCTTCCCTCGGGCGAGCGCCGAAGTATTCGGCGAGCTCGGCCGCCCGAGTCACCACGTCGCCCGGCGCAACAACCTCGTCGACGGCTCCGTTGGCGAGGGCCTGCGCGGGCGTGAACGGTTTGCCTTCGAGGATGGCGACCAGGGAACGATGGGTGCCGATCAGTCGAGTCAGGCGCTGGGTGCCGCCACCGCCCGGATTAATTCCCAGCAGTACCTCGGGCTGACCGATGAAGAAATCTCCGTCCGCCATGACCCGCAGGTCGCACGCCCAGGCGAACTCCGCACCCAGACCGAGCGCCGAACCATTCAGGGCAGCAACGAAAATGACGCCGCTGGCGTTCATCCGCAGGAACGTCGCATGCAGACGGTCGAGCTGGACTGCGCCCCACAGCGGGGTTTTGCGCATCACGGGTTCGAGGGCACGGGCGCGATCCGCGCCTCGGGCCACCCGCGCGATCGCGGAGGCACCGCGCCGGCCGAACGGCGGGACCGCCGCCCCCTCTTCCTGGAGCCACCGCACATCCGCATGGCTGACGAATCGGCCCGGACGTGTGCCGGTGAACACCACGGCGCGGATGCCCGGATCCCGGTCGACCCGGTCTACCAACTCCTCGAGCTGGTTGGCGATATCGATGCCGAACAGGCTGTGCGGGCCGCCGTCGACCCGCACGATCAACACCTCTCCGCGGTCCTCGACCTCGAGATGTCCCTTGGTTGTGTATGTCATGAGATTTCACCTTCGTGAATGGAGGAAGGGGGAAGCATGTCCGGCGTGCGGCGTCGGTGCCAGCCGATGGTAACTTCGTTATAGGAGTACTGTAACCTCGTTATTGGCTAGTGGCAACCGTCACTCGGATAGATGGATGCCCCAGCGGAGCGAAGTCAGGTGTAGATATGGGAGAGACGTCGTCGGTGCCGGTTCCCGGGAGTGTTCCGGAACGGTTGGTTCTGGCCACGGTCGGCCTGCTGGCCGAACAGGGCCCGTCCGCGATCAAGGCGCGAACCGTGGCGTCCTCGGCCGGTCTGTCGACCATGGTGGTCTACCACCACTTCGGCGGGATACCCGAGCTCGTCCGCGCGGTCGCAGACCATGGGTTCACCGAACTCGGCACCGCCTTTTCCCGGGTGCCGGAGACTGAGGATCCGGTCGTGGATCTGTTCGCACTGGCATTGACGTGTCGGCGTCTGGCGCGCGCGAACCCCCATCTATACGACCTGATGTTCGGACTGTCCACCCGCTCTACCTACCGGCCGCTGGAGTCGGACGTGCGATTGAGCGGACATTCCCTGGCGTTCCGCGAAGCCTACGCACGCGTTATCCACGCATGTGCACGTCTCGAGAGCTCCGGCAGAATCGAGCCCCACGCCCCGGAGGTGGTCGCTGCACAGCTGTGGAGTTACGTCCACGGTTACATCACCCTGGAGCTGGGCGAGCATTTCGCCGAGTTCGACGACGCGGTGCTGCAGGTTATGTTGCCGATGGGAGTGAACTTTGCCGTCGGCCTCGGTGACACACGCGAACTCGCCCAGGCTTCACACGAGCGGGCGGTGCGCCTGTACGGGTCGGACCAGTCGGCGGGAAGTTCGGCGGGCGAGTCGGCAGTGGCCTCGGGCGCGTAGCGAGCTCGCCGCAGTCAGTGGAAGATCCGGACCGGAGGACCATTGCGCTCGTCACATAACGAAGTTACAGTCGAGCCATGAAACGAGATCTGGTGGGACGGAAAGTGATTGTCACGGGGGCCGCGCGTGGCATCGGCGAGCAGGTGGCGCGCCTGGCCGCGGCCCAGGGGGCCCGTGTCGCTCTGATCGGCCTCGAGCCCGACAGACTGCAAGCCCTTGCCACGGAACTGGGGCCGTCGTCTCATTGGTGCGAGGCCGACGTGCGCGACAGCACGGCGTTGCAGTCCGCGATCGACGAGTGCGCCGGTGCCATGAACGGTGTGGACATGGTCGTCGCCAACGCCGGAGTGGCCGCCTACGGAACTGTGCGGCACGCGGCCGAAGCGTCCTTCGAGCGAGTCGTGGACATCAACCTGAACGGCGTATTCCGCACACTCAAGCATGCGACACCCCATCTGCAACGCAGCGGAGGCCACGTGCTGATCGTGGCATCGGCGCTGTCCTTCACCTCGATAGGCGGCCTTGCCTCCTACGGTGCGAGCAAGGCCGGGGTCGAGGCGCTCGCGCTCGCCTACCGCGGCGAAGTGGCCCATCTCGGGATCACCGTCGGTCTGGTTCATCCGTCGTGGATCGACACCGACCTCGTGCGAGGCGCCGAGGTCGACATTCCCTCCTTCCAACAGATGCGCAACCGCCTGCCGTATCCGGGGAACGTCACGACCAGTGTCGATCGGGCGGCCTCGGCGATTGTGGACGGACTCGCCTACCGGCGCAGTCGCGTCTATGTGCCGCGGGCCGTCGTCGTCGCCAATTGGGCGAAGGCACTGTTGAACTCACCGCTGGTCTGGCCGTGGACGAGGCGGTTCTCTGCCCTGACAATCCCGTCGCTCGAGACCGAAGTTGCCGCCTTGGGCCGCAACGACCAACTCGTTCCCCGCTTCGAGTCGTCCAGCCGGGAACGATCCCCGGTTTCCGCCTGAGCGACGCCCCGACACAAAGAGCAAGGAGAAAAAGACGATGAAGGCATTCGTTCTCGATCGTTACGGAAACAATGACGGCGTGCGGTTCGGCGACACTCCCGACCCGGAAGTGGGCCCCGGTGACGTCCTGGTTCAGATTCACGCCGCGAGTGTGAACCCGCTGGACCTGAAAATCAGAGAGGGAAAACTCAAACCCGTCCTGCCGTATCGCCTACCGATCGTGTTGGGCAATGACCTGGCCGGAGTGGTCGTCGAGGTTGGACGTGATGTACAGAGATTCCGGCCAGGCGACGAGGTGTACGCGCGGCCGGATCAAGGCCGGATCGGCGCCTTCGCGGAACTCATCGCAATGCGGGAGGACGATGTGGCTCTCGCGCCACGAGAGCTCACCATGGAGGAGGCGGCTTCGATACCTCTGGTTGGCCTGACCGCGTGGCAAGCGCTGGTCGAGAGGGCGAATCTGCAGGCCGGACAGAAGGTTCTCATCCATGCCGGCTCTGGTGGGCTGGGTACCTTCGCGATCCAATTGGCCAAGCACCTCGGTGCGACCGTGGCCACAACGACGAGCACCGCGAATATCGACTGGGTGCAGCGCCTAGGTGCCGACATCGTCATCGACTACAAGAAGGAAGACTTCGCGGTGGTCCTGCGCGATTACGATCTCGTCCTCGACACCCTCGGTGGGGACACACTCGCGAACTCGCTGCGCGTTCTCAAACCGGGCGGCAAGGTCATCTCCGTTGCAGGTCCGCCGGATCACACTTTCGCGAAAGAAGCCGGCCTGAACTGGATCGTGCAACAGGTGATGCGCCTTCTGAGCTTTCGAATCCGAAGGAACGCCAAGCGTCACCACGTCACATACTCCTTCCTCTTCATGAAATCGAGTGGAGACCAGTTGCGCCAGCTCACGTCCATCATCGATTCCGGCGCCATACGTCCAGTGGTTGACCGAATCTTTCCGTTCGAACAGACCAAAGAGGCTCTGGCATACGTCGACCAGGGGCGCGCGAAGGGCAAGGTCGTCGTCAAGGTCAGGTGAGATTCTTCGCAGCACCAGGCCGACCCGGCTCATCGAAACCATGAGTTGGCGACGACCAAGACTTGCGGATCTGTAAGCGCAAATTTCACTACCGTTGGACTCCATGGTTAGGTGCTGCAGGCAAGCAGGAACCGGGCGAGATCGTTCGGATACGTCAGCCGGCACAGGTTTCGGCGTGGCGAGTGATGTTCGGTTCGGTCGAGGTTGTTCCGGGTCAGGCGATTCCGGCCGATGCGGCGGACCGTACGGCGTGTCCTCCGAACTGATTACGCAGTGCCGAAACCGCTTTCATGGCGGGGGAGTCGTCCTGGCGGGACGCGAACCGTGCGAACAAGGCTGCGGAGATGACCGGCGCGGGGACCGCGTGGGCGATGGCCTCTTCGACGGTCCAGCGGCCTTCACCGGAATCCTCGGTGTAGCCGGAGATCGCGGCCAATTGGGGATCGTCGGACAGCGCCTGCACGAGGAGGTCGAGCAACCAGGAACGGACCACGGTGCCCTTGGACCACGCGCGCAGGACCGCGGGCACGTCGACGATGGATTCCTCCGCCGCGAGCAAGTCGTACCCCTCGGCGTAGGCCTGCATCAGTCCGTATTCGATACCGTTGTGCACCATCTTCGCGTAGTGGCCGGCGCCGACCGGTCCTGCGTGCACGAATGAATCCTCCCGTTCACCGTCCGGGCGCAGCGCATCGAAGACCGGCATCAATCGGTCGATGTCGGCCGCGTCGCCGCCGGCCATCAGCGCGTACCCGTTCTCGCGTCCCCACACCCCGCCGGAGACGCCGCAGTCGAGGTAGCGTATGCCGTGTTCGGCGAGAATTTCCGCGTTGAGCCTGTCGTCGGTGAACCGTGAGTTGCCGCCGTCGACGACGAGGTCCCCGGGTGCCAGCAGCCGAGAGAGCTGCCCGATGACCTGACGGGTCGGCGCCCCAGCCGGCACCATCACCCATACCGCGCGGGGAGCGGGAAGTGACTCGACCAACGCTTCGAGGCTGTCCGCGTCGCTGTCGGCGGAATTCGGGTCGTAACCGATTGCCTCTAGTCCACGGTCGCGCAGACGCTCCCGCATGTTCAGTCCCATTTTGCCCAGACCGACCAGTCCCAGTTTCATCGTCACCATTCCCGTTTCACATCGGCGATCTTGCCGAGATCTATGTCTACGGGGGAATCGGGACGACCTCACCTGTCCGGACGGGCAGCCGGCACTGGCCGCTCGGCCAAGTGCATTCCGGCTCGCCGCCTTCGACACTGGTACCCGACGCATTGTCTGAATGCGCCTGTAGTGGAGCGAAAAAGACGGAGTGCAGCTGAAGTGACCGTATCTGAAGTGCAGGAGCGGAACCCGCTGGCAGGCGGCTCGGGCGTTGTCGGCGAGGCATTGATCGGCAACACCGGTCAGGTCGCCGAGCCGGCGTCGATGGTGATTTTCGGGGTCACCGGTGATCTCTCGCGCAAGAAGCTGATTCCCGCCATCTACGACCTCGCGCACAGCGGTCAGCTGCCGCCGGACTTCGATCTCGTCGGCTTTGCTCGCGACAGTACAGACTTCGATTCCCGGTTGCGGGATTCTGTGATCGCGCACGCGCGCACACCATTCGATCCTGCGGTGTGGGCGGGGCTCTCCGAGCGCATCCACCTCGTACAGGGCTCGTTCGACGACACCGCGGCGTTCGCCCGGCTCGCCGCCCGGCTGGCCGAGCTCGATGTCCGCCGCGGCAAGCCCGGCAATTACGTCTTCTACCTGTCCATCCCGCCCTCGGCGTTCGAGCCGGTCTGCGACCAACTTGCGATCACCGGACTGAACCGGACTGCGCAGGGCTGGCGCCGGGTGGTGGTGGAGAAACCGTTCGGGCACGACCTGGCCAGCTCGCAGGCCCTCGGTGCTGCACTGGAGAGGGTGTTTCCGCCGTCGTCGATCTACCGCATCGACCACTACCTGGGAAAGGAGACGGTGCAGAACATTCTCGCATTGCGCTTCGCGAACGGGATGTTCGAGCCGTTGTGGAACAATCGGCACATCGACCATGTGCAGATCACCATGGCCGAGAGTGTCGGAGTGACTGGACGTGCCGGGTACTACGACGGTGTCGGTGCCGCCCGCGATGTCATCCAGAATCACCTGCTGCAACTTTTGGCGTTGATCGCGATGGAAGAACCAGTCGCGTTCGACGCCGCCAGCATCGCCGCCGAGAAGATCAAGGTTCTCTCTGCCACAGAACTCCTCGGCCCCCTGTCGGAGACGTCGGTCCGCGGCCAGTATGGTGCGGGTATCGAGAACGGTGTTCCTGTAACAGGGTTGGTTGACGAGGCGGGGTTCCCCGCCGACTCGGCGACCGAAACCTTCGCGGCCCTGACGGTCGGTGTCGCGACCCGCCGATGGGCCGGTGTTCCGTTCTTCATCCGTACCGGAAAACGCCTCGCTCGGCGGACGACTGAGATCGCAGTGACCTTCAGACCGCCCGCTCACGGTTCGCCGGCCGCGCGAGCTGCTGCGGTGTCCAATGTGCTCGTCTTCCGGGTACAACCGGACGACGGCATCGAGCTCCACATCGGCGCCAAGCGCCCCGGCGGTGGCATGCACATTCAGCCGGTCAGCCTCGGGATGGATTTCCGGTCGGTGTTCGACCCGGCCCCGGAGGCTTACGAACGGCTGATCTGTGACGTGCTGCATGGAGACGCCACACTCTTTCCTCGCCGGGAAGAGGTCGAATGGTCTTGGCGGGTCATCGATCCGCTTCTCGACTACTGGGCAGGCGTCGGTCGACCGGACAACTATCCCTCAGGAACATCCGGCCCGGAGTCGGCGGATCGGATGCTCAGCCGGTCCGGCCGTGCGTGGCGGTCACTCTGACCCGATAGGGCAGGGAGGTTCGGCGAGGTGGGACCGATCGAGGGGTTCGGTCCCACCTCGCTCGCGGACAGAAGCTGATCCAGTCTTGGACACAGGCACACTGCAGCCGACACCGCACCGTCGATAGCGACGGGCCCCGAACACGATTCGTGTTCGGGGCCTTCGCGATTCGATGACTACTTGGTGAGGGCGTCCTTGAGTGCCTTCGCGGCCGCGGCCGGGTCCTCGGCGCTGTAGATGGCGCCACCGGCGACGGCGACGTCGGCACCGGCGTCACGGACGGCGGCGATGGTGTCGACCTTCACGCCGCCGGCGACGGAGAACGGGACACCGGCGATCTTGCCGTCGTCGAGGAGCGTCTGGATGGAGTATCCGGGCTGGGCCTGCTCGTCGAGACCGGCGTGGATCTCGACGAACGCGACACCGAGCTTGGCGATCTCACGGGCGCGCTCGACCCGGTTCTCGACGCCGATCAGGTCCGCGACGACCTTCTTGCCGTGCTTCTCACCGGCCTCGACCGCACCCTTGATCGTGGCATCACCGGCGGCACCGAGGACGGTGACCAGGTCGGCGCCGGCGGAGAACGCCAGGTCGGCCTCGAGGAAGCCGGCGTCGGCGGTCTTGAGGTCGGCGAAGACCTCCTTGTCCGGGTGCGCCGCTTTGATCGCGCTGATGGCACTGAGGCCGGCGCTCTTGATCAGCGGGGTGCCGAGTTCGATGATGTCGACGTACGGGGCAACCTTGTGGGTCAGCGCCAGCGCATCAGCAGTGGTGAGCAGATCGACTGCAACCTGCAGCTTCGTCATGTGTTTCTCCTGTTATCTATCTTCGGGGGGTTTGGGGGTTCGGGTCAGCCGATGTTGGCGTGGCGTTCCCACAGCCGCTCGGCGGTCTGGTCTTCGTTGTCCCACAGCGCCTGGAACAGTGCGTCGAACGCGAGGAGCACGGACTGCTCGAACAGGCTGCCGGCGTATTGGCGGGTGATGGTCGCGCTGTGGTCTTGCTTGTCGGCCGCCGGCAAGACCAGCACCTCGTCGGCACGCCGGGCGAGCGGCGAGTCGGATGCGGTGATGACGGCCAGGATCGAGGCCCCGACCTTCTTCGCGGTGTCGGCGGCGCCAACCACCGATGCGGTGGTACCCGATCCGGACACGGCGATCAGTACGTCGCCGGCGCCGATCGCGGGGGCCGTGACCTCACCGGCGACGTGCACGCGCAGGCCGAGGTGCATCAGCCGCATGGCCGCCATCTGAATGGCCAGGCCGCTGCGTCCGTTGCCGATCACGAACACCGCCCGAGCGGAGGTGATCAGCGAGCCGGCGCGGTCCCATTGTTCCGCCGCAACGGAATTGAGCAGCCGCTCGTTCTCGTCGAGCACGATGCGGCGCCCGTCACTGAACCGTGTGCGTGTCTGCTCGACGGTGACGGTCATGATCCTCCTCGGTAATAGCCGATCTGTGGTGAACTCGACACTGCCAACTACCGCCTGCTTCGACACCCGGCCGCTCGGCGGGTTCGGGCTGGCCGATTGGCCAGTGCCCGCCCGTCCCTGCCGGCGATACGGTGAATGCGTGGTAAGTACGGAGGACTCTGTTCGGTTGCAGGTCGACCCCTGGGTGGAGATGCGGAAGGTGATCACGGGACCGCTCCCGGACATCGCGACGCGCTTCTCCCGGTTCCTCGGCCAGTTGTGGCCGCACGAAGCCCTGGTCATCTTCACCCGCGAGTGCACCGGGCGTCCCCGCAAAGTAGCCGGTAAGCGCGAGATCGTCGACCGGGTCACCATCGACGAACTCGACGAGATCAAGCAATCCCTCGAACCCGGTGGCGTTTACGACGGCGTCGCCATGCTGGCCGGCGTCCGCCGCCGAGTGTGGGCCATCCGCGACGTCTGCGACACCCTGCTGGTCCTGGTTCCGCGGCCGTCTCAGACGGGTACACCCGACCCCGATGAGGTCGCCGCCGTGTTCGGGATCGTCGCCACGTCGATCCAGCACCAGGTGGCGCAGGCCAGCCCCGACTATCTCGCCGAGTCACGGGCCGCGTCGAGTGAACGTGCCCGCACCATTGCCGAATTGACCGAGGTTCACGAGGCGACCCTCTCTTCGATCCTCGGAACCCTGCGCTCGAACGATCTCGATGACCGCCGCTCGCGGATCACCGCCAGCGAAACAGCCTCGGCCGCCTTGATTTCGCTACGGTCCGCAAGTGCCGCGGATCGTGTCCTTTCCGAGGAAGCGGTCACCACCGCATTCGCCAGACTGCACGGGGAATTGCGGCCACTGCTCAAGCACCGTGAGGTCGACGTCGAATACATCGAACCGCCGGCCGACGGCCGTCCACTCCCCGGTGAGGTGGCGCACGCGGCGCGGGCGATGGTCCGGGCCATCGTGCTGGCATTCGTCGCCCAACCGGTACTCACCAGAATGCGGATCGCGTGGGACTGCGACGGCGACAACGTCCTGATCGAGGTCCGCGACCAGGGTCCCGGCAACATCGACCGAAACGCCCTGACACGGCAGCTGTCCGGGCGCCTGAACACCTTGCGCGGGCGGATCGACATCGAATCCATCCCCGCGTGGGGGAGCAGGGTGACGCTTACCATTCCGTTGGACCCACCCGCCGCCCGACCCGACGAGCACTTACTCTCCACCCTGAACCCGCGTGAACTCGAAGTCCTCGCCCACCTCGCAATGGGCAAACGCAACCGCACCATCGCCGAAGAACTCGGAATCAGCCAGAGCACCATCAAATTCCACGTCGCCAAAGTGCTCGAGAAACTCGACGTCGCCAACCGTGGAGAGGCCGGGGCCATTGCAGCGCGCGCCGGCATCGTGCCGTAGACCCAGTGTCTGGCCGGCGCAATCGAGGGCCATGGTGTTCCCGCTCGCGGAGCCGGCGGCGGCATCAGGCCACGACGAATGATCGAATGTCATTTCTCGAACGGCTCGGCCGCGCTGAGTGCGAGGAGTTGGTCCCAGCTTTTGTTGCTGCAAGAACTTCCGCAGTGCTGCACTGCTGCGGCCGGTTCGTCCCAGAACAGCATATGGGCGGCGCCGGGCACCTCGATCGGTTGTGTGGCCGGATTGGCTAGTGCCGCTTCCTTCGCGTCAGCCGGTGTGACCACCGGGCTGATGCCGCCGTAGATCAGAGTGGTCGGTGCGGGAGCGCTGCGCCTGGTGTCAAAGAAGTCTTCGGTTACGAATCCGTGGTGCGTGTGATCGACAGAGTTGTTGTCGCAGCTGGATAACCAGCGCACTCGGGTTCCTGTTGATGTCGCGGCCAACGTGGCCAAAATTAAGCCACGTCATCGGCGTACCGCTTCTGGCACGGTGGGAGGTGCTCGCGTGATTGGCATGCTGCCTGACATCGCTTCGGGTTCTTGGATGACACGTGGGCTGACCTATGGCAATCAGCACCTGTGACCGCGATGCGCTACGTACACGCCGCGCATCCACACCGCTCTCAGCCACCCACTGAACTTCGGAACCGATTCCGGCTGCGCCATCTCATGACATCCGGGCACAAGAGATCGGGTGTGACCGTCCATCCGGCTGCGATCAGCCATCGTTGCACCGGTTTGGAAAGGTCGCAGTTGTTCGCCTTCTCGGCGAGAGTTCCGGCGAGGATGGGTCCGACTGACCCAGTACGGGTTAGTCATGTCTCATGACCGAGAATCCGGGAACCGCGCGGGTTCCTAACCAGGTGATCGGTTGGCATTTGGTGCCAGCGAGACGGCGGAGGTCAGATGGCGCTTGTTCAGGCAAACGTGCGGGTGACCTGGTCGGTAAGATTGTCGCCGAGTGGGTCGGCCCATGTTGTCCAGATGTCGGGGCCGAGTTCGATCTCGGCGGTGGTCAACAGACACGCGTCGAGCTGGTCGCGCAGTGCGTCGGGGTCGATTCCTTGGCCGATGAAAACCAATTCTTGCCGGCAGTCACCAACTGGCTCTTCCCATTTGTCGAGTATTCCCGCGCGGCGATACTCGTCCCCAGGCCAGTAGGACTCGGGTAGGAACTTCCACCAGCGTCCGATGTAGCCGTGCCGGATCAGATGGCCGGCCTGGGAGATACTGCCGATCTCGGTGAATCGGCTCGCGTTCCAGAAGTAGCCTTTGGCTCTCAGGAGACGCCCGTTGGCCCATTCGCCGGTGAGGAACTGGTGCAGCCGCCCGGGGTGGAAGGGGGCGCGTTCACGGTAGATCACGGAACTGATTCCGTATTCCTCCGTCTCGGGGGTGTGTTCTCCCTGGAGTTCTTGGAGCCATCCGGGCGCCTGGGCGGCCTTCTCCAAGGAGAACAGGCCGGTGTCCAATATGGTGTCGAGCGGGATCAGGCCGTGGGACATCGACTGTATGCGGGCAGTGGGATTGAGTGAGCGCAGGACCGCGATCAGTTCGGTCAGGTGCTCTGCTGTGACGAGGTCGGACTTGCTGACCAAAATGACATCGGCGAACTCGATCTGATCGACCAGCAGGTCGGAAATGTCGCGTTCGTCGTTTGGTGCGTCGGCCTCGATGCGGCCACCGGTCTGGTAATCATGGAGGAAGCTGTGGGCGTCGACGACGGTCACCATGGTGTCCAGCCGGGCGACATCTGCCAGCGCGTGTCCGTCGGCGTCGATGAAGGTGAAGGTCTCAGCGACCGGAAGCGGCTCGGAGATGCCGGACGATTCGATCAGGAGGTAGTCGAATCGTCCGTCAGCGGCCAGTGCACTGACCTCCGCGAGAAGGTCCTCGCGCAGGGTGCAGCAGATGCAGCCGTTGGTCATCTCGACGAGCTTCTCTTGTGAGCGGCTCAGTGCGATCTCCCGTTCGACTTCGGCGCTGTCGATGTTGATCTCGCTCATGTCGTTGACGATGACGGCCACCCGCCTGCCTTCACGGTTGCGCAGAATCTGGTTGAGGAGCGTGGTTTTCCCGGCGCCGAGAAATCCTGACAGCACGGTCACGGGAAGTCGCGTGTCGGCCATTGCGTTGAATCCTTCCGAGAGGTCGGGGAGATCCCGGCGGTGGAGGTGGCGGCGGCGGGCACGCGAACCAGGGATGCGTACCCGCCGACGCAGTTGGTGACAGTGTGGGAGCGGGTCAGGCTGCCGGTTCGAGGTAACCCTCGAATAGGTCGACTACGACGCTGCCGGCGTCGGTGTCGTCACCGAAGAGGCCTTCGGCCGCGAATTGAACGTGGTAGGTCGGTTCCGCCCCGGCGTCGTTGCGGCCGTGGCCGATGGCGTCGGGGAAGGGCCACTGGTCGCCGGTGCGGTGGGTGACGGTCCCGACCCGGCCGCGGCAGTAGGCCGGCATGCGGATGTGCCCGGGGACGTACTCGTCGCGGACCCGGACACGTTGCCCGACCTCGAAGGTGATGGTGTCGGTGCGGGCTGGACGGCCCTCCGACTCGGCCGGCCGGGACAGTGGGAACGGGCCCCCGGCGAGCGCTTCGAGTTCTTCGTGGGTGAGGATGCCTTTTTCGACCATGAGGGTGGCAACGCCGATGGCGTACCTCTCGTAATAGGGCGTCATCATGTAATGGCGGGGTTCCATCCGTTCGACGACGTAGCGGACCTCGTCGACACTGAAGGCCCCCAACTCCGCCACTCCGAGGAAGAACAGGCTGTAGGGCAGGTGTTCCCAGTCGGCGTGAAAGGTGGGCCCGATATCAGCGTTGACGGTGTGGGGCACCTTGCCGAATCCTTGAACACCGGCGAGATCGTGTACTCCATCCATGGGTTTATCTCCTTTGGTTCGGTGGTTCAGTTGGCCTGGACCTGCGGGACTGCGACCCCGATCAGGCAATCCTTGGTGACGATCTGCTGCAGTTGCTCCTGGGTCCAGCCGTCGGTGCCGGCGGGCCGTTGGGGGAGCACGATGTAGCGGGTCTCGGCGGTGGTGTCGTACACGCGGATCTCGACATCGTCCGGAATATCGGTGCCCATCTCGGACAGCACTTTCCGAGGTTCACGGACCACGCGGGCACGGTACTCGAAGCTCTTGTACCAGGTCGGCGGCAACCCGAGGATCGGCCAGGCGGTGCACGAGCAGAGGGAGCAGACGATCACGTTCTTGAGGGTGGGGGTGTCTTCGAGCGCCACGATGTATTCGCCCTGAGGCCCCAGATAGCCGTACTGGTCCACGGCCGCGGTGCCGTCGGTGAGAAGCAGGTCGCGGAATTCCGGATCGGTCCAGGCCCGCGCGACGAGTTCGGCGCCGCGTTTCGGGCTGAAGTCCTCCTCGAAGGTCTTCTTCCACCCTTCGGTGTAACCCTCGGGGATCAGGCCCTTTCCGTCGAGGGCACGGAACAGTGCCCACGCGCGATTCGACGCCGGGGCTTGAGCTGGCGCCGCATTGTCTGGTGTGTGTTCGATCGTTGAGGTCATTGTTTCCACTTTCTGTAGGGGCTGGTACGTACGAAGTGGGAATTTGGTGTGTCGGGACGCGCTGTGGGGTAGGTCAGCGGCTAAATGTCCACTGTTTGTGCATCGCGCAGCATGCCGGTCCGGGGATGGCAGTTGATGTACTCGTACAGTTGGTCGCGTGCATCGGCTACCGAAACCTCGTGATACAGACGCAGCTTCGACAGACCGGCCGCGACTCGAAAAAAGGTAGTGAAGATTCGCAGGTGGGTGGGATGGGATTCTGCCCAACGCTCCAGTTGGTCGAGCGAAGCCCACTGCCCGATGTTGTAGCTCGAGTCGAGGAAGTTCCCTTCCAAGTCGATACTGCGCACGAACCTGTTGCTGTAGCAGCCGACCGTCTCACCGTTGTCACGGAGAAAGTCCATGCCCTGCTGCAATGTGGGGAGGATGTCGTCGAGATACAGGGCGCGTTCTTCCGATTCGGCCTCCTTCCAATCCTGACCGGAGCGAATCAATGCGATGTTGTCGTGGCCCTGGATCACTACCCGACCACCCGAGGCAGGATCACCACTGATCACGCGCAATTCGCCCGAAGGCTGCATCCAATCAGTTTGGGACAGCGGGAAACGTTCGCGCATCGAGCCCCAGTACCCGTGCTCGTTGATGTCGCCGCTGATCCCGTCCATCACCGCGCCGATACCAGGAAGGTCTTCCTGGAAGGCGTACAAAGTCTCGAATTGCTCGGCCCGAGGGGCGACTATCTCACGGAAGTAACCTAGCCCCTCGGATAGTCGTTCGTCCGATGCCCACCAGTCGGCAACATTGGAGCTTCTCATCCACCGAGACTGGGCAGCAACGTCTTTCCAGTACCCCGCAATCATCAGGTTCTCGTAACCCTGGTTGTCCTCATGGTGGGTCAGGTCGTGGTGCAGCGGGCCGTCCTCCAGATCGAAGCTGGAGACGATGCCGCGCATTGCCGCAAGCGCGGCCTGGCGGTGTTCGTCGCCGCGGAACTGCACGCCGAGATACGCCATCACCACCTGCTGGAGTGTCTCATCGGCGCGCCCGACCCACATAGGGAAGGGAGGTTGGTAGTTGTCGGGCACACGTCGGTTCAATGTTCGGGGACATACGAGGTGGTCGCTGATTGCAGATTCCATAAGGACTCCTGTTTCATCGAGTTGGGGCTTCGAGAGAATCTCGGGAACTCGTATAGGTCAGAAGCTACCGTCCTCTGACGGTGTGAATTTGACCACGAGCGACTGATAGTTCGACGATGAGCGACAGTCAGTGAAGAAGCCCGAGAATTGCCGGAAACGGACCGGAATCGCGGCCTTCTCCTATTTGGCACGGAAGACAAGTTCGTCCGCGCCAGGACAAGGCCGAGCCCGTCCGTGTCCTGAAGACTAATACTTCGTTTACGCGAGACTTCTTGCGGTCGCGGCGGCCGGTGGCGTGGGGAATACGCCGACCGCCTGTTCATAGGTGTGTGCCACGCGCAGGACCGTGGCATCGTCGAAACGCTTGCCGACGATCATCAAACCGGTCGGCAGGCCGCCGACCAGACCGGCTGGAACCGAACACGCCGGGTGCCCGGTGACGTCGAAGGGGGCAGTATTGCCCACCATCGACAGCGCGACGTGCAGGTAATCGGCCAGGCCGGCATCGGCCGGGGGGATCTCTCGGGCCGTGTAGGGGACGGTGGGCATGACCAGGACGTCGTAGTAGGCCAGCGCGGCGTCGTAGGCGGCGCGCAACTCGGGGACGAGCTGGCGGGCCATGGCGTAGTACTTTCCGCCACCGACCTCGAAGGTATAGCGACCCGACAACCCCACCAGCTTCACGGTCTTGGACAGCTCGTGGCCGCGGGCGAGGCGCTGGGCGGCGAAGTGCGCGACCAGCTCCGGATCGTAGAATCCGTCGGTGTTCATCCCGTAGGCGTTGCCGTCGAGCATCTGATAGGCGGCGCCCTCGGTGGCGATAACGTTCCACACGTGCACGGCGTCGAGATGCCAGGGAATCGACACCTCCTCCGCCGCCAGTCCGGCACCGCGCAGGACGTCGACCGCGGTATGGACGGCAGCGTCGACGTCCGGATCGGACACGGGTGTGCCGAAGCCTTCGGTGACGACACCGACACGGAGCCCGTCCGCCGATTGTGTGATCGCCGACAGGTAATCGACGACCTCGATCACGGTCGGTTGACGGGGATCGGCGCCATCGGGTCCTGCCAGCACACCGAGCATGACGGCCGCATCGGCAACGGTGCGGGTGATCGGGCCGAGGTGATCGATGGTTCGCTCGATGGGAAACGCCCCGGTGTAGGGGACCAGTCCGTGCGTCGGCTTGTGACCGACGGTTCCGCAGAACGCTGCGGGGATCCGGATGGAGCCGCCCTGGTCGCCGCCGACGGCCATATCGACGTCTCCGTTCGCAACGAGTGCTCCACTGCCGCTGGAGGAGCCGCCGGAATTGCGTGTAGGATCCCATGGGTTGCGGACCGGTGCGGGCTGTGATGTGAAACTGGCCCCGGAGAAACACAGGTCCTCGCACACTGCCTTACCGGTGATCGTCGCACCGGCATCGAGGAGTCGGCGGACCACCGTCGCATCGCGGCGAGGGATGAAACCCTCCACGGTGCGGGATCCGTTCATCATCGGGACACCGGCGACCGCGACATTGTCTTTGACTGCCAACGTCTTTCCAGACAGTGGACCGTCCGGCGCGCCGGCGATCTCGGTGGTGACGTACCAGGCACCGAGACGGTTACGCTCCGGTGCGGCCGGCGCCCATTCCCGCTGCGGGGTCGGTGGGGCAGAGCGCCGATAGAGGTCCTCGACGGCGGTCGACGCACCGAGGGACGCTTCGACCGCAGGCGCAAATTCCTCGAGTTCCGCTGCGGACAGACCGAACCGAAAGTGCCGGTCAAGCGCGGCCAGGCGTGCGGAATCGGGTGGGGGCAATGTCGACATGAAAACTGTGTCTCCTTCGGTTGAACCGCGGCACGCCCGCAGGGGCATGTTCCGAGGACAGTTGAGAGTCCTGTGCTGCCGGGGCAGTAGATCTCATCGGCAGTGGCAGGGGTCGGATGGGGCCGTTGACGAGGCCGCGTGCTCGCGAGCAGGCATCAGGTGTCTCGGTGGCGATGAACCATCCGACGGGGCAGGCGCGGTCGATGACTTGTTCGTCCACATTTGCGCAGCCTCCAGCACACATCATCTTCAGTCCAGGAGATCCTTGAACACCCCCGGCATTTCCGGCGTACTCGAACGGTAGGCGCTTCCGGGGCGTGGCGTTTGACGCTGAGCGCCAGCCAACTTTGCACGTTGCGACACTCGTCGCAGTGGCCAATCACCTGAGTGGGAATGGAGGACTCAGCGGATCGGGTCATAGCACCGCGCGGTGAGGCGGCTCGTCCACAAAGCGTTGCCTGCTCCTCGCCGCCGGGTCGGGGGCATGCCGCTTCGACGTAGGCAATCCGTGCAGGTTGACATGTGATTTCATCGCTCTTAGCGTGGTGTTCGCGCGAGCAGAAGGAGCCGTTCATGTCGTCGTTGCCGCCGCCGGATGGTGACATGGTGGACGATGACTGCCCGGACTGCCGCCGCTCGGACGAGTTGATCAAGGTAGCGCCTGCTCCAGACCCATCGACACCCCGCCAGGGCCGCGAAGTGGTGCGAACCACCGCGCTCGGCACCTGGATCGAAACGATCCGCGACACGTTCGTGGCACTGGACATCGCGCCGATCGAGCCAGAGAACTTTACCGGGGCGGTGCAGACCCGCCATTTCGCGCACCTGATGGCGGCCGACGTCACGGCCACATCCCAGATCTTCCGCAGAACGGCCAGGCTTGCCAACCGCCATCCGCTCGAGTTGATGCAGATCGGCATGGTCGTCGCCGGTGAGGGGCAGCTCATCCAGGACGGGCGCACGTGCACCCTCGGCCCGGGAGATTTCGCCCTCTACGAGACTTCGCGGCCATTTACCTGGAGTTTGCATCCGGAGTGGCACCTGCGCGTGTTCACTTGGCCACGGGCTTCGTTGTCGCTCACCGAGACTCAGTTGCAGGACTTGACGGCGCGGACCGTACGATCCACCTCACCCGTGGGACAGTTGCTCTCACCGATGCTCTCCACCCTCCTGGTGGCCGATGGGGAGGTATCGTCCGCCGGTGCCATCGGCCTGGCAAGCGGGCTGGCGGACCTGGCCATCACGGCGGCCCAAGAGGAAGGTCAATCCAAGGACCCTGATCCAGGTCTGCGAGACCTCTACGTAAGTATGGTGCAGCACATCGAACGCCACCTGGACGATCCGGATCTGTCGCCCAGCGGTATCGCCCAGGCGTTCTTCGTCTCCACTCGTACCGTTCACAGAGTGTTCGCACGCTTCGGCGCAACCGCTGCGGCCACGATTCGCGAGCACCGGCTCGAGGCCTGTCGTCGTGCGATGATGGCTCCACGCAACAGATCCCGATCCCTGACCGACATCGCCTTCCAGTTCGGATTCGTCGATCTATCGGTCTTCAGCAGAGCATTCACGGCGACCTACGGCATCAGTCCGAGCCGGTACCGCGAACAACATCGATGAACCATGGACCGAAATACTCGACCAGAGCCGGTTCGACTGTGCAGCAACAAGAGATGTGGTTGAACTACTGAGTGCGCAACGAGCGCCGCTACCGGGGCCGGTCGGATTCTCGATTCCCCTCGTCGGCAGGCGTTTTCAGTAGCCGGTCCAGTTCGCTGCCTGCCTCGTCGTAGCCGGCGTCGGAGATCCGTTGCAGTTCGCGCAGGTCGCCGGCCGACACTGCGCGTCGAGTGAGCAGAAGCCCGGCGCGCATGGATCCCTCGTCCAACAACTCCCTCAGCTCCGCGAGGTCGCCGGCCGCGTCGGCGAGGTCGGCCAACCGGTCCTGAGCGGTCTCGTTGCCCTCATCGGCCAGCGCGCGCAGGGTCTCCCGATCGATGTTCTCCATGTGGCCATTCTGCAACCTTCCCCAGGGGAAAGGTCAAGTGGAACGATTGGCCGGGTGATCACCATCGGCCAGCTGGCCAGATACGTGGGCGCCGCTGCCCACGGAGGTCGGTATCCATCTCGAACACCTTGCCCGATGGGGATTCACACCCCGTTGGGTCGACCTGCAACACGACCTGTGGATCCTCGTGTTCGCCACCCACCCGGACCATGCGATGACACTGTTTCACGACCAAGCCGACATTCTTGCCGACCCGCTGCGCCGACAGCTTTTCCGCGACTACGACCACGCGTACGACCTCGACGCCGATGATCCCCGTATCGACGACCTCGCGCGCCGGATCGTGGCGGCGACGCAGGAACGCTACGGAAAGGGCGAACTCCCGGAGCTGCATGAAGCCTCCGAGATCCCGGCCCTGATCCAACAGACTGTCAACGCCTCGTCCCCGGCATGGCAGCGACTCGACTCGCTCATACGCGCACAACTGGACCCGTGACTCGAAGCGACGGACACCGGTGCATCCGTCACCGCGCGCCGCGGAACATCGGGGCCGGTGGTGAAGAAGCCACGAGAGCGATGTCCTTGTCGTTGCCGAGTCGGCTGTGTCAGGTCATCGATCGACCTGAGGGGGCGGGTACGGATAGGTGTCGGCGAGTTCTCTGACAGTTTCGGCATCGAGGCCGGCCTCGACGATGAAGTGGCCAAGCATCTGTACGAAGCGAGTACGTGTCATGCCGAAGCTGACGAAGATGTCCTCGTCAGTCGCACCGCCGTAGGGAGTCCACGCTCGAGCGAATTCGATGAATCGAGCGGCTTCTCCTCGGGACTTGTACTCCGTCTGTATCTGTCGCCTGGTGTGTTTGGTCCGGCGCAATTTCCGATACTCGCGCGTGGAGGTTTCGACGCCCGTAGAGTCTGCGCCGTTCTTTGTTGGCTTCAAGGGACAGCTTTCTGGCATCCGCTTCTACCTGGCGGTCTGTTTGCTGATGTGGTCACCCGTGAAGGTGCGGCAGTCGGCGGAATGGCGGACTCACCGGAGACTGCCGCACCCGAATTTCGACGACGTCGAGTCGACGACTACTTCTGACGTAACCAGGGGGTCAGTTCAGTCGGTCGAAACCCTGGTGGTGACCAGTGGTTCTGCTCCTTGTGCCGAAGTTGTCACTTTCCGTGGCAGAAGCAAGCAGCTGACGGCAACCAGCGCTGTGACGACGATGCCCATCACGAACACGATCGTGAAGGAAGTCCAGGTCGGAGCAGCCGTACTGGTGCCGGTAGTGAGGATGCTTCCCGAAAGTTGGACGCCGAGTGTGCCACCGACCGCCTTGACGACAAACGCGAGACCGCTGAATGCCCCGATCCGGCTGACCGGAGACGTCAACGCCACTGTGTTCATTGCCTGCGTCAGTGTGATCCCACCCGAAGCGCCGATGAGGATGGTCGCTCCCATGACCATGAGGAAATGTCCGTCTGCAGTGAGAAGAAGGACGAACGACGCCCCGGCCAGAATGACACCAGTGAGCATGGTAGTTCGTCCACCGACCCGAAGATCGAGCCAACCGGTCAGCGGTGCTACAACGGCGCCGGCCAAGCCGAGGGGGAGCAGGAGAAGGCTCGTCGTGAACTCGGAGGCGCCGAGACCGAACCCTGTGTCGGTCGGTTGCTGCACCAGCATGGGTACCGCCAGAAACAGTGCATTCGTAGCGAACCCGCACAGCAGATACACGAGGCAGCTCACTGCAAGTGGCCGCGTCGCAAGCAAGCGCACGTCGATGAGCGGCTCGGACGAACGAAGCTCGAGGACGACGAAGGTTGTCAACAGCGCAACGCACGCGAGCACGGTTGCTCCGAATTCAACAGAGAGCCAACCCCACTCGGGCGCCTTGGTGATGCCGATGAGAATGACGGCCATTCCGCTGCCGAGGAAGGTGGCGCCCGTGTAGTCGACGCGGCCGTGATTGGCAGGTGGACATGATGGGACCAGGCGCCACGCGGCGACGAAGATGATGGTGATGATCACGAAGGGGACCGAGAACAACCAACGCCAGGGGAGAACGCTCACGAGCAGCCCGGAGCCGACGAGCGCAAACGCCGTCCCAGCGTAGATGAAGGCAATGACCGAACCATTGCCCGACTTGATCCGGGCTTCGGTCTGAGTATCGCGAATAATTCCGAAGGCAAGGGGGACCACCGCAAGGCCAACACCCTGCAGGAGCTGTCCCAAGGTAAGCATCAAGATCGAGTTCGAAAGACCCGAGACTGCGGTTCCGGTTGCGACGATTGCCAGTACGGCAAGGAGGATCGACTTCTTGTCGCGAATGTCAGACAGGCGGCCGATCAACGGGGTGGCCACCGCACCCGTGAGCAGCACACCGGTGATTACCCACGCGATCTGTGCTTCTGTTGCGCCGAGGGACTCTTGAATCAGCGGCAGAGCAGGGGAAAGGATCGATTCAAGACCCTTGTAGGCGAATACTGAGGCAACAACGACCGCAAGCGTCAGCGTTGGATTGACGCGGCGCCCCTGCGATCTTTCGGATAATGTCACTTCTGGTCCTCCGGAGAGATGATGGTGATTGCCGTCGATTGCACCCGACTGAACTTCACTGATCATCTAGTTTCTGTTGCGTAGCGCGACTCCTTGGTTCCGGCGAGCAGGGTTGGTCGGGACCAGAGCTGATCGGGCAGCCAGGCCGTCAGCTCGGACGTGCGAGACCGTGGTGATCCGCGACACACAGAGACAGTATTCCTGGTTGGAGCAATGACAAATGTCCGCCGGAGACACACTGCCCTCGACTTTGTGTCCCCGAGGGGGTAGCCAGCCGTTAGAGCGAGTGCGTGACGGTGCATTCGAGGATTACGGGGCCGTCGAATTTGCAGTTTGCGGCCTTCAGCCCACGGCCGTCGCACACTGTTGGGTGATGCGTCCAGCGATATCCTGGTGATCCAGGAGGTGTCGGCCGACACCTCGTCGAATCCCTCAACAGGGCGAAGAGCGCATCGTAGATGGCGACCGACAATGATCCCTTCGCAACACAGCGTGTCGACAACGCTGTGTTGGTGACGGACCTGGAATCGGCGGGATTTTCCGATGCCGAGGAAATCGGGCGCGGTGGCTTCGGCGTCGTGTATCGCTGCACGCAGACCGCTCTGGACCGCACTGTCGCGGTGAAGGTTCTTACCGCAGACTTCGACGACAACGAGAATCGGGAACGATTCCTTCGCGAACAGCGGGCGATGGGGAGGCTGACAGGGCACCCGAACATCGCGAACGTCCTGCAGATAGGTACCACGGACAGTGGCCGGCTTTTTCTTGTGATGCCCTACTACGCCCGTGGCTGCCTCGACACGCGAGTCCGCCGGCACGGACCTCTCCCACTGGACGAGGCCCTTCGCTTCGGGGTGAAGATCGCGGGCGCCCTCGAAACAGCGCACCGGCTCGGCATCCTGCACCGCGATATCAAACCCGCGAACATCTTGCTCTCCGACTACGACGAGCCCGCACTGGCTGACTTCGGTATCGCGCGCATTCAGGGGAGTTTCGAAACCGCCACCGGTACCGTCACCGGCTCACCTGCGTTTACCGCGCCCGAGGTTCTAGCCGGGAAGTCGCCGAGCCCGGCCTCGGACGTCTATGGGCTGGGCGCCACTCTCTTCTGCGCATTGACCGGTCATGCTGCTTTCGAGCGGCGCAGCGGTGAGCAGCTGGTCGCGCAATTCGTTCGCATCACCACCGAGCCCGTTCCGGACCTTCGGGAACAGGACATCGCTGACGACGTCAGTGCGGCGGTGGAACGGGCGATGGCCACTTCCGCACCAGACCGGCACTCCGCCGCCACCCTCGGTGAGGCCCTCCGGCGCGCGCAATTCGACCACGGTTTCGCGGTCGACGACATGGCGCTCCACACCGGTTCCGGAGGTGAGCGGCCACAAGAGGCCCTGCCGAACTCCATGGTTGTTCGTCCCGCCGGAGGCAGTTCCTATCCTGGCCCGACTCGGTTGCCGGGCAGGACGACAGGAAACTTGCCGGTGGAGCTGACTAGTTTCGTCGGTCGCAGGCATGAACTGTCGGAAGTGAAACGCTTCCTGGAAAAATCGCACTTGGTGACACTGACCGGTTTCGGAGGCGTCGGCAAAACACGCCTCGCACTCAGGGCAGCTGACAGTGTGCGACGCGGATTCAACGACGGAGTATGGCTGGTGGAGTTCGCCGAGCTATCGGACGGTTCATTGGTGGCAGACCTTGTGGCTGCAGCTTTAGGCTTACGGGATCAACGGGCGAGCAACCAGCGCGACGGACTGTTGAACTTTCTGGCTGCACGCGAGCTCTTACTGGTGCTCGACAACTGTGAGCAGGTAGTGGACGCGGCGGCAGAGCTGTCCGCAACCCTTCTTCGCGGTTGTCCGCAATTGCGTATCCTCGCCACCAGTCGCGAGCCTCTCGGCATCGCCGGGGAAGCTGTTCTGCGCGTCCCGCCGCTCACCATTCCCGAGCGCGTGCCCTCACTTCGAGGAACACCTAGCTACGACGCCGTGACATTGTTCGCCGAACGCGCCGCCACGGCTCTCCCGACGTTCACACTGACCGAGGACAACGCGGGCACGGTGGCCCAGATCTGCCATCGGCTCGACGGATTACCGTTGCCCATCGAACTCGCTGCGGCACGGGTGCGAGCCATGTCGCCAGAGCAAATCCTCCAGCGGCTGACCGACCGCTACACGCTGCTGTCCCGCAGCAGCCGAACCGCCCCGACCCGGCAGCAAACGATGCGTCTGTGCGTCGACTGGAGTTATGACTTGTGCAACCCCGTAGAGCGGTTGCTGTGGGCCCGGCTGTCGGTGTTTGCGGGGAGCATCGAACTGGATGCGGCCGAGCAGATTTGCGGCAGTGACATGGATGCGCAGGAGGTACTCGATGCGCTGACCTCTCTGGTCGACAAGTCGATCCTTATTCGGGAGGAGTCCGGCGCAGTAGTGCGCTTCCGGTTACTCGACATCCTGCGGGACTATGGCAGGGAACTCGCGCAGAGAAACGAGGAGTACGCAGATCTGCGCTGTCGCCACCGAGACTGGTACCGGCAGTTGGCGCTCGAGGCGGAGTCGGAGTGGATCAGCCCCCGACAGCTCGACTGGATCTCCCGCCTGGATCGCGAACAGACCAACCTTCGCGAGGTGATGGAGTTCTGCCTGAGTGACAATCCTGGAATCGGACTGACGATCGCCGCCGCCCTCCAGCCGTTCTGGCAGGCGCGCGGACTGTTCAGCGAGGGTCGGCGCTGGCTCGACCGACTCCTTGCTGCGCCGTGGAAGACTCCGACGGTGGAGCGGGTGAAGGCCTTGCATGCACACAGCGTCCTGGCCGAACTGCAGGGCGACCTGACCGCGGCCTCCGCCTCGGTAGCCGAGGCACGCATGGTGGCCCAACGGGTTTCCGACTCGACGGCAGATGCATTCGTCGCCCGAGCCGAAGGAACACTCGCTCTGTATCGCGGCGATTTCGCGCGGGCGCGATCACTGCTGGAAACCGCGATCGAGAAGTTCGGCGCTCACGATTTCTCGCACATCGAGGTGCTCCACATGCTCGGACGGGCATGTGACCAGGCGGGTGACGAACGACGAGCGAACGAGTGCTATTCACAGGCACTCGCGATCACCGAGTCCTGCGGCGAGGTCGTGCACCGCGCCGCGACCCTCCGGGCACTGGGCATCGCCGCATGGCGACGATCAGACCACCCCGGCACGGTTGAACTGCTGCGGCACGCACTGCAGTTGTCCCGTGAGGTAGGCGATCTCCGTACGACCGCAACGTGCCTCGAGGTCCTTGCCTGGGTCGCAGCCGAGAACAAAGATGCGCGGCGTGCAGCTGTACTGATAGGTGCCGCGGAGGAAATGGCGCAGTCCGTAGGGACTTTCACGCTGTGGTTCCCGAACCTGCTCCACTATCACGACGAGTGCGAGCTCAGGACGCTGCTCGCGCTCGGCGAACCGACATTCGCGGCATCCCGAAGGGACGGCCGA
This sequence comes from Rhodococcus sp. MSC1_016, assembly GCF_023667485.2. NCBI lineage: Bacteria > Bacillati > Actinomycetota > Actinomycetes > Mycobacteriales > Nocardiaceae > Rhodococcus > Rhodococcus sp. MSC1_016. Next base: position 5,770,893 of record NZ_JAMOZI020000001.1, on the reverse strand, counting down.
GGCCTGGGATTCAATGCTGCCATCGCCTATGCCCTCGGCGAGAAAACGCCCACGCCGCCGCCCACACCTGGGGAGACCGCGAAGTTGACCAAGAGAGAACGTCAGATAGCAGAGGCCGTCGCGGAGGGCCTGACCAATAGGGCCATCGCCACCCGATTGGTCATTTCCCCGCGCACCGTTCAAGGCCACGTCGAGCACATTCTGTCCAAGCTCGGGTTCACCAGCCGCGCGCAGATCGCAGCGTGGGTAGTCGAGCAGACTTCTACCTAGCCACGAAACAGAACCGCTCGACTAGCTGCCGGCCGAGGCATCGCCCCTGTGCGGAGCCGACTGGGCACCAGCCTCCAGTGTGTTCTGATTGAGCCGATGAAGTTTCAACGCGAGACGGAGTTCGCTCGTTCGATCCACAGTTCTCCAATCGTCTCCCAATAGGTCCTTCAACCGCTGCATTCGCTGTTTCACCGTACTCACGTGAACATGCAAAACTTCCGACGCTGCTGTCGGACTTCCATCCGTTGCAAGGAGGGCCTCGAGAGTGCCCAACAATTCGGTGTGATGTGCCACGTCGTACCGGGCCACCGGGCCGAGCGTCGTCCGCACGAATCGGTCCACATTCGGTCGATTACTCAGAACCAGTCCGACGAACCCGAGATCTTCCAAGGTGCCCGACATGGCACCGCCCTGTATCCGTTCCATCGCATCACTGCAGGTCACCGCCTCATCGAACAGCTCACGAACGCCGGCTACCGCGCGCGTCGGTCCCGCGCCGGCCACCGATGGCGTCACCCGTCCAGCGCGTGCGATTGCCGAGGACAGCTCCGCGGAATTCGACCGCGGATCATTTCCTGGTATCAGGGCTACTACCGCCGACTTGTTTCCGCGCTGGAGGATATGGCTTTGCCCGGCCAAGCCCCCTCGAATCTTCGCTGCTTCGTCTGCGAGGTAAGCAAGCCGACGTTGCTGCAAGGGTGCTCGCACGACATGAACGGTGTACGGCTGACGCAGTTCCATTCGCAGCTGCGCGGCTCGGTGGATCAGGCGGCTGGGAGCTTCGTCACCAGACAGGAGATCGTCGATGAAGTCGTCGCGACGAAAACCCGCGGCTCCGGCCTCTGCCTCGGCCAAGAGTAGAAGCAAAGCGGCGACGACTGCTGCACGTTCGAGGATCTGAATGTCTGGCTTCGCGGGAGTCCCGTCACCTTGGTAGTACAGAATGCCGAGAAGTCTGGCGGCCGCCAAGATCGGGATGGCTACCAGGCTCCCGGACGTTTGAGTGGTCCGCGCGAGAGCGGCGAGACGAATCAACTCGGGAGGCTGCGCAGTTCCGCTGAGGTCGCCTGCGTCAGCGAGTAGGCGGTCGTCCGGATCGAACACAGCCAGCTCACCGCCGACGATCTTGACGACTTCCTGAACGAGATTGTCGATGTTTCCGCCGGCCAAGGCGACCTGGGAAAGCGTGAAGTGCGCCGTGGTCGCGCGCTCGGACTCGGCGTTACTCCGGGCCAGCTCGCGGTTCGCGTCCTCGAGTGACCGGAGTGCAGTCTTGGTTTCCTCGGCAAGCCTGGAGCGTTCGATCGAGATGGCGGCATGCCCGGCCAGCGAATGCAGAAGATCCAGATCCGATGGAGTGTAGGAACGTTCGTCACGGTTGGCAGCAATCAACGCACCGAGCCGTTTAGATCCGTTCACCAGGGGCACGCCGACGGTCGCAACGATTTTCTCCCGCTCCATGACCCGGTCGACGTCTGGAAAATGAACAAAATTCGGATCGCCGAAGTACCTCGAAACGATCAACGGCATTCCGCTCTCTATTATCCGCCCTGTCATCGCCATCCCCGCCGGTACACGCAGATCGAGAAGCTCGGAAGTCATGCCCCCCGAGGTCGCACCCAGGTAAGCGTATTCACCGTCTCGTTCCGCTAACCAGAGGTAGACGACGTCGGCGCGAAGAAGCCTCCGCGCACGATCGGCAATACCGCCGAGAAGCCTGTCCGGATCGTCTTCCGAGGTGATGTCAGCGACGGTGTCCAACAGTGCTCGATACCGATCATCTCGCGCCTCGTGCTGACCGGCGACTTCTCTGAGGAGAGCAAGCAGGGCCGGATGGAACCCCGGCTCCTCAGCGCTGACCGGGAGCTCCGAAGCCGCGCTCAAGATCTCGACGACAGTGCGCTCGACCTCCCCGAGATCCGAACCCGTGCGGGAGACGGCGCGCACCAGCTCTGAAGCGACTCGCAGGATGTCGGTGGCTGTGCCACCCGCCAGATTCTCGGAAGATGTGAGCCGCAATTCGTGTTTCATGATCGCCTCATCTCATCCTGCGCGCATTCAGCCGCAGCAGTTGCCTTCACCATACGGTGTATGTCCACCACGGACCAGAATCGGCGCAAGTACCGTCTCCATCGGACATATCGACACGGACGCGACGAACGTAGGCTTCGGCGGAGGCCCGATCGACGCACGAAGTGTAGGGCAGACCGAACGTTGTGGGTGCACGACAAGGCACCGAGAACGATCCGAGATATGTACGACAATCTGTGAGGTGCACGTTGGACGCCGTTGCCTGCGCAACATTCGCACGAACCTGGAACGAGACGGTCACAGTTCACGCGAGCGAGACCTTCTTGGTCTTCGAAGGGTCGACGAACGAGGTCACGCAATGGACTTATGAGGAGTTCGATCGAATCGTCGATTCGACGGCCGCCGCGCTCGAAGAGGCGGGAGCGATGCCCGGGTCAGCAGTCCACGTCGTCTTGAAGAATCGTCCCGCCTTCGTGGCAGTGTGGCTCGCTGCGGCGCGCATCGGCGCAACCGCCATCTTCGCCGATCCGGCGTCCTCCGCCAGGGACATCGCGATGCATATTCGTCGAACGACACCGACTGTGGCGCTGTGCGGTTCCCGGAATGCCGACACGTACCTCCAGGGCGTCAAGCGTGCGTCCGACGAGGGTGTGGGGTCGGCACTCGATATAGAACTTCTTGTCCTGAAGGAAGACTCGGTCGACGTGCTTCCTGGCAGCGTCCTGGTCTCCCGCGACCGCCTCCCACGTCTTCTCGACGAACCAGGCCCGCATGACCGACTCGCAGTGATGTTCACGTCCGGAACGACATCTGAGCCCAAAGCTGTTGTGCTGACGCAGTGCAACTATGCACACGTCGCCCAGGCGATGGCGAAGGCCACCGACCTGAGACCGGGGGACCGCTGGTTGGTCACACTCCCACTTTTCCATGCGAACGCCCAGTACTATTGCTTCGCTCCTGCGATCGCCGTGGGTGCGAGTGTGGCCCTGACCCACACATTCTCGGCCTCTCAGTGGGGGAAGCAGGCCGCCCGACTCGAGGCCACCCACGCCAGCTTGTTCGCGGCACCGATTCGGATGATTCTTGCGCGGCGTCCCGAGGACACACCACAATTGAATCTCAGGCATGTGTGGTTCGCCCAAAGCCTCGCTCCCGGTCACTTCGACGAGTTCGCGTCGATGGTGGGATGTGCACCGCGCCAGTTGTACGGAATGACCGAAACCGTTGCCATGGTCACGGCGGAAAGCCCCGAAGACGCGAGTCCGGTCTTCATCGGCAACCCCAGCGACGCAGGACGCAGAACCGCCATTGTCGATCCCCACAGCCTTGAGCCCGTCGACACGGAGACCCCCGGCCTCTTGCTGGTGGCCGGCACCCCCGGGTGTGACCTTTTTCAGGACTATCTCTCGGACCCGAAGGCGACGTCGGCCGCACTTCTCCAAGAAGGCGGCGAGACGTGGCTACGAACTGGCGACCTGGTGGTGTCCGATCAAGACGGGCGCCTGCGATTCGTCGGCCGGGTCGACGACGTCATCAAGGTGTCCGGCGAGAACGTCAGCCTCACCGAGGTCGAGGCCGCATTGGCGCAGGCACCCGGTGTCCTGGAGGTCGCGGTCGTCCCGCGGCCGGACCCCATTCGGGACGTTGTTCCCGTCGCTTATGTAGTAGCGCGCAACGTGGAGACTCCGCTCGACATCGACGAGCTCACCGCTTGGGCATCGAACAACCTTCCACCACAGGCATGTCCACGCGATTGGCACCAGGTGGCGGAACTTCCACGAACAAGTGTCGGTAAGATCAGACGCTCACAGCTGAAGTCCGAGGACGCGTAACGGTCACTAGTTCCAGTCCACTACCTGGTCCAGCACCTCGGGACAATTCTTCTCCAACGCGTCGACATAACTCCGAATATGATCACGCATGAGGCGCTCAGCTTTTTCAGAGTCACCACTCTTGATGGCGTCGGCGATTTGATCGTGCGATACCGGCAATTCTTCTCGGGGAATCTTCTCGTCGGCGGATTCATCGACATATATGCTGCGGAGTCCGTCCGCGAATAACAGTAAAATCGGGTCGCCGGTGAACCGGGCCACTGAAAAGTGGAAACTACCGGACTCCGCGTTGTCCCCGTCCGCCTCCTCAGGATCCCAGGGTATGCCCGACTTCACGCGTTCACTCGCGAGCCGAGCCATCAAAGGCTCGACCTGCAGGCGCGTGTTCAGCACATTTCGGAGCGTCAGGCCGAGTAGATGGAAATACAACGATGAAGCGCTCGCAAATTGCGAGCTTGCGACCTGATTTACTCGGGTACCCCCACCCGGGCCGGGTCGAATGGAGATGACTCCGTACATTTCGAGAATACGAAGAGCTTCGCGAAGCGACGGCCGGCTGACCTCGTAGCGTTCGAGCAACTCCGCTTCCGAGGGAAGCCGAGAGAGCCCTTCGTCTCCAATGTCCTGCACGATTCGACCCGCCACGAGTCGCGCAGTCTTCCGGCCAACAACTTTCATAACGCTCATGATAGCCCTCGCCCTAGGGATTACCGCTGCGTGAAGCGATGAAGACGGGTGAGGTGGCCAATTCGTCGGCACCGCCGACGAATCGATGGTGCCTCAACACATCCCGAGATCGCGGCCTACACGAGAACAACTCGGGAGGCGGCCCTTCCGCCGTGGCCAAAATTCAGCGCTGACGAACTTGCCAGGAATCGGGCCCGACGAGTGGGCCGTCCCGCTTCGGAGGAATCGATCCGACGGTGGTCTGCCTTCCGGGGTCATGTGTGCGCACTGCTGCGCAGGGTGTTGAGCAGGTGTTTCAGCCGGTGGTGGGCGTGCCCCGGAAAGTGATGGTTGACACAAGACCCAGTTGCTGTAGATCATCTATAGGAACTGTTCCTGAGTCAGCAAAGGATTGTGGTGCCATGAGTAAGTACCGGGTTATCGACACTGATACCCATCTCATCGAGCCGGCGGATCTGTGGACCGAACGCCTGCCGAAGGCGTGGGGCGCGGACGTTCTGCACGTCAAGTTCGATGAGAAGACCCAGTCGGACCTGTGGTTCTTCGGTGATCAACCGCTCAAGGGCGCGTGGACGTGGGCGAACTGGAACTGGAAGAACTTCAACTCCGAGCTGCACGACGGGAGCGGTCCCACCCGCCTCGACGAAGCCCATCCGGCGACCTACGACGTCGACGAGCGCGTGAAGTTCATGGACGATCAGGGCTTCGAGATGCAGGTGCTGTACCCGAACCTCGCCGGGTTCGACTGGAAGCCGTTCGTGCAGCACCCCAACCGGAACCTGGCGATCGCGCACCTGGCCGCCTACAACGACTTCCAACTCGAATGGGTGGCCAAGTACCCGGGCCGGTTCATCCCGATGATGGTGATCCCGTACTGGGACGTGGCGGCGTCGGTCGCGGAGATCGAACGCCTCGCCGATTCCGGCTTCGGCGGCATCGTGACCACCGGTGCCCCGCACGAGCACGGTCAAGCGCCCCTGGGCAGCCGCAAGTGGGATCCGCTGTGGAAGGCCTGCGAGGAGGCGGGCCTGTCGGTCAGCTTCCACACCGCCAGCGGCGACTTCCGCGAGATGCTCAAGCACGACGAGGACGACGGGTTGGTCGGCGGTGTGCGCGTTGCCGCCGACGGACCCCACATCTACCTCGCCAACGCCGTCATCGTCAGCGACCTGCTCGTCTCCGGAATCCTCGCCCGGTTCCCGACCCTGCAGTTCGTCTCCGTGGAAAGCGGAATCGGCTGGGCCCCGTTCGTTCTCGACGCCCTCGACAAGCGATTCCAGAAGAACGGCGTGTTCCGCTCGCACCCCGAGTTCGGTGACATGCTCCCCAGCGACTTCTTCAAACGGCAGGTATCGCTGAACTTCTGGTTCGAACAGCTCGACGACTACCACCTCGAGACGCTCTCACTCAAGCCACTGATGTTCGAAACCGACTTCCCCCACCCCACCAGCTTCCACCGGCCCACCCTCGCGGAAAACATCGAACTCGTCCTCGGCCGCCAGCCCGAAGAGGTCCGCCGCGCCGTCCTGTGGGACAACGCCGCCCGCCTCTACGGCAAGGCCATGGAAAAACAGGGAGTCAACCCCAGCCAAGCCCTGCCCAGCCTGACCAGCTGACCACACCCCACACCACCACCAACAAGAACCGGGCGCTCTGGGGCACTCCACCCGCACCCGACGGTGCCCCAGAGCGCCCATCCAAACACCCGGACCATCGCCACCTGCCAGCCACCCAGCGGAATTGTGTATCCGTGCGTTGATCGGCGACTGCTACTCGCCGTCCGAGAGCGAGGAGAACTATCGCCATGATCTTAAGACGTAACCACCTATTGGAAACCTTACAATCTGGTCGAATCGCGTTAGGCTGCAGTCTTAATGAGGCGCGCGACCCGGGAATGGTGTACGCCATGGCCGCTGCGGGTGCAGACACGGTGTTCATCGACCAAGAGCACAATCTTCACAACACCGAGACGGTGTTCGACTTGGTCGCGCATGCCCATGCCGCCGGAATCAGTCCGTTGGTCAGGCCACCCCAGATCGACTACGCCTGGATCACTCGTCTGCTGGACGGGGGATGTCAATCCTTGCTGATTCCGCATGTGCGACATCCGTCGGAGGTCGAGCACCTCATCGACCTGGCGTTCTATCATCCAAGGGGTCGACGCGGCGTCGCCTTGGTCGGCGGAGCGGGCGTCAATTATCAGGAGGTCACCAGTGCGACAGACGTCATGCGCTGGGCCAACGAGAATCTGCTTGTTGGGTTGATTATCGAAACCCCGGAAGCGGTCGAGGCGTTGGACGAGCTTCTACTTCCGGGCATCGGCCTGGCACTGGTGGGGCACGGGGACCTTGCCCAATTGTATGGAGTGCCCGGAGATCCGCGACACCACCTTGTGCTCGAGGCGCAGGAACGGGTGCGTGCGCTTTGTGCCGAACGCGGAATTGCCTACGGCGTGTTCCAGCCGAGCCCCCATCTTATTGCCTCCGAGGTTGAACTGGGAGCGCAGTTGATCGTCCATGGTGGGGTCTTCTCCTTCATCCGCAAATCGGTGGGGGATTTTCGTAGGACTGTCGAAGGGGCCTTGACTGCGGACTCGACGTCGGCGATGGTCCAGCCCTGCGGCCGACCTTCAGTGCACCGTTGAAATATCAGAGTGTGGAGTTCGAGGTAATCCGATGACCAACGAAGTGGTAATTGTCGAGGCAGCGCGATCGCCGCTCACCCAGCGGCAGATGTACGGCAGAACCTCTTGCGAGCTCACGTTGGAAAAGCTGTTGGACGTCACCGTCAACGGCCTACTGCAACGCACCAAGATCGATGAGGACGTTGTCACCACCGTGGTCACTGTGGGTGACGGGGCAGCGTCGCGCCGGTATGCCGAATCGTGGCGGAATGTGTTCGATCATATCGATCTGCACCAGGCGATTTCGTCTACTTCTGCAGTCAGATTGGCCAGTGAAGCGATCAACGACGATCCGCGAAGGGTGGTGTTGGTGGCGGGAGCGGTGGGCGGGCATTCTCTCCATGAGCCTGGACGAGCTGCGGGTCAGCCGACGCCGCCGGGAGCGGACCTATGGTCCATCACGCGAAAGAGGCAAGGCGACTTTGCTTTCGCGTCGCACCGACGCGCCCGGGAATGCGCCCTGTCGGGCGATTTTCGACGCGAGATCATCCCTCTCGAAGTTCACCTCGACCACGAGATGACCGAGTTCATCGCGAGCGACGAGCTTCGGCAGGTGTCCGAGCCGGGCGGTGCCCTTACGCCAGCCGGTGCACCGGCTTCGAACGGTGGAGCCGGCCACGATTGTCGCCCGTCCCATCACAACGCTCGTGCTGCGAGTGGCGCCGGCGCGCTGGTGCTCACCAGCGCCGCCCGCGCCGACGACCTGGGGCTGCACCCTCGCGGGCGTCTGGTGGGAGTCGAGATGCTGTTCGACACGCCGCTGACGGATGTATCGGTCTCTCAACTCGAATCGGTGCGCTCGTATCTGCGGGCACTCGAAGTTCCGCTCAACCGGATCGATCAATTCGAGGTTCCGGAAGAGGTGGCGGCGACACCGCTGATCTGGCTCGAGCAGTTCCGCCTGAATCCCTACATGCTCAATCCGCGGGGTGGGGCGTTGGCCTTCGGTCACTTGGGTGGACTCGAAGGAATTCGGTGTGTGACAACCATGCTCAGCGCCCTGGAAGATACCGGCGGAACCTACGGCGTGGTGGCCACGTCGGAACCCGAAGGATCTGGCGTCCTGCTCGTGGAATGCCTGAACAGCCCCTGACGACACGTAGGTCAGCACGGATCTACATGCTCTGCAACCGCCGTGGTCACGGCAACGGCAAGTGGCGGTCTTCGCCAAATTTCGATTTCCAAGATACAAGAGGAGTTGAGAATGAAGGCAATGGTCATCGATCGAAAGTCGAATAGCCCTGGACTGGATCTGGTCGATGTGGTTCCACCCGAGGTAGGGGACACACAGGTCCGCATCGCAGTGCGAGCGGCTTCGGTGAACCGCGCCGATCTGGCCCAGCTCGCCGGAACCCATGCCGCTGGTGGTGGTCCACAGGCCCAGGTGGTGGGGCTCGACGCGGCAGGAGAGATCATCGAAGTCGGTCCCGGTGTCACCGACTTTGCGCGAGGCGACCGCGTGATGACGATGGTGGCTGGTGGTCTGGCGGAAGAGGTGGTGGTGGATGCCTCGATGCTCATCCCGATACCGACGAATTGGAGCTACCCCGAAGGAGCTGCGGCAGTACTGGGCTTCATGACAGCCCACAACGCGTTGATGACAACTGCGCGGATGACCGGGGGCGAATCGGTTGCGATACACGCCGCGACATCTGGCGTGGGCATGCAGGCCGTCCAGCTGGCTAGTTACTTCGGAGCCCGGCTCATCGTCGGTACCACCCGTTCGGATCGAGGCCACGCGCTCCTTGACGCCCTGGGCGTCGACGAAGTGATCAACACCAGCGCAACCGACTTCGCCGCGAGAGCACTGGAGATCACCGCCGGCAACGGGATCGACATCGTTCTCGACCACGTCGGTGGCAGCTACCTTCCGATGAACATTCAGGCCGCGGCAGTGAAGGGCCGAATCGTGGGGATCGGACGCCTCGGCGGAGCGGAGGGGCTCCTGGATATGGAGGCGCTGGCATTCAAACGGATCGAATTGGTCGGCGTGACATTCCGCACCAGGACTCCCCAGGAAAGAGCCGAAATCGTGCGCGCGTTGCGGCGGGACATTGCACCCTTCCGCCCGCATGCCGCCCACCGCGATATCCACGAAACGCTCCGCCCGGTCATCGCCCGCGTCCTGCCCTGGAGCGCAGCGGATCAGGCCTATCAATTGATGTCCGACAACGAAGTACTGGGCAAAATCGTGCTGGAAGTGGGTTGACATATGCAGGCCAACATCTTCGATGTAAAAGAAATGATCGGTTTCAAGCCCGTGCAGGGCATGGATGGGCGTGCCGTTTTCGGCGCACATATGCAATTGACCTATGTCACCTTCGAGCCCGGCACGGTGGTGCCGATCCACTCCCATCCGCAGGAACAGATCGGGTTACTCCTCCGCGGCGACGCGACGCTGTTACTCGACACCGGCGAGGTGCAGTTGACCGAGTTGTCCAGCTACGTGGTGCCCGGCGATGTGCGACACGGTCTGGTCGTCGGCTGGGAGGGCGCTGTGTTCGTCGAGGCGTTCCATCCCGTGCGGCAGGACTATGTCGATGCCGCCCGCGGGAAAGATGTGGTGCCGTTCCAATGACATCGACCCACGTGGGGCGCCTCAACTCACGTCACGAAGTGCGTGGACTCGGTGACGAACGGGCATCGGGCGAGTAGCCGTCGCTATGACCGTCGTGCCGAATTTTGCTGCGCCGGTGCCTGCCTGGTCATGGACGTGAGCGGTTGCTGGTGGCGCTCGACTGTGCGACAGGGCCCGTCTCGAGCAGTTCCAGGGCGACCCGGGTGCCGGGGCATCCGGGTCGTGATCGTTACCCGTGTCCGACCGAGGTCATAGGGCAGATGCGCCGCAGCCCGCAGAACCAACGACAAGGCGCCGGGCCAGAACGCGTGGATCAGTTGGTGCGCCGGTGCGGGACGGATGCCACCAGCCCGTCCAGATCGTCCATGCTTCCCACCAGACCGAGGCCGGGTTGTCACTACTGCGCTGTTGTGCAGCCAACAAGGCGTGCACGGCCTCCCGGTCGAAGGCGTCGGAGCCGTACGCGTACAGGGTGTCGGCGGGGAGAACGATCAGGCGACCTGAACGGAGCGCGTCACCCGCGTGGGAGAGTCCGCGCTGCCTGGCCTCAGGGACGTGGCAGTTCAGCGGTTGGTCACCGTCGAGGGCTCATCGCCGCTGATGTCGCGGTGTCCCGAACGCGTCGGCAATTCCACCGTCAGGAGGCGCTGGCTGACCTCGATCAAACGATCTTCGCGACAGGCCGCGGCAACGATGAACTTTCTGAGCGCACTGCGTGCGTCGACCAACTCCCAGAACATGGCGTCAGTGCGCGCGTTCACTGGTGAGAGCTTCGCGTATTGCGCCATCAATTCATCGATGCTCATTGCAGGTACGTCGCTAAGATCTGCGAGTAGCCGATTTCGGTGCCACGCTTTACCGGCGAGGCCTGATCGTGGTGTCCTTGACAGGCACGTCATTCTTGCTGATAGCACCCCGGAGGCGTACGGGACGACTCGTCGAGCAATGATGACCTTCGCGGTCTTCGCAACGGCACTGGCAGTCGCCACAATTTCTCGTCCGGCCATGATCAAACGCTCCTACTCGAGAGTGCGCCCGGCGAGATGGTGGGGTCGCCCTTCTTCCAGTTGCTGCAGGCGCACAGCTGGTCGGATTGCACGGGCATGACAGCGGTTCGGTTGTAGGCGGGAACCTGATCACCGATGGTCAGCAGGGCCATGGGAGTTCCTTTCGGAGGACTTGGGTGTGGTCGAGCTACGGTGGCCGGATCAGCCGGCTCGTTCTCTCGGCTCTACCGTGTCGAGATCGGGCGTTCGCGGTTGAGCGTCTCGCGGGGTACGTCGGGGACTGTTCCAGAACACGGACGTATGGCTTGCCGCCGATGCCGCACCCACGAGCAGTGTGCCCAATGCGGCTCTGCCACCGCGGAATCGTCCGAGCCGGAGATGCCGATCCAGACCGAACATGCCCGCGGGGAGACTGACAAGCGCCACACATCCGGCGGCAAGGCCCGCTGCGTACTCATATCCCTCGGCAGTGATGAAAAACCCGTTGGGGGCATGCACGGTTCGGATCGCTACACCCATAGTGGCAATCACCGCCGCCGCTGCCACCGGGGTCATGGTCCCAGCGATAAGGGCGCTTCCCGAGAGTATTTCGACGCCGGCACTGGTGGCTGCCTGAAACTTGGGATCGCGGAACCCGATCGATTCGAACCACCGCGTCGTGCCGTCGAGCGAGCGAGCGTGTTTCACTCCGTGTGCGACCATGGTCGCTCCGATAGTCGTTCTCAATAACAGTTCCGCGACGTCAACGCCACCGAATCCGCGTTTCTGCCTGACTCGATCCGAATCAGCTCTCATGGATACCCCTTGGGTTGTGCTGTTCAACCTCGGCGCGCCGACCTGTGAGGACCTCGATGAGACGCGACCGGGCATAACTTTGACATTTCGACGATTTACCGGTCTGCGCATGGGCATCGCATGCATCGAGGATTGCTCTCGCAGCAGGACGCCTTCGCCTTCAGCGTTCGCGATATCGTCTCTGGACATGACGTTGATCGGCCAATCCTTTGGTGCGTCGTGCTGAAGGCGCAGGTTCTCGTCGTGACTCTAGACCCCTGTCAGTGCGAAGAACTCTTGGCGTGATCGCGGATCATCGCGTAACGATCCCGACAGCGCCGAGGTGACGGTGGTAGAGCCGATGGCGCGTATACCGCGCATCGACATACAGCTGTGCTCGGCTTCGATCACGACCCCCACACCCTTCGGCCCGAGTTTTGCCGTCAAGCAATCCGCGACTTGCTTCGTGAGTCGCTCCTGCACCTGAGGCCGACGGGCGAAGAACTCGACGATCCGGGCAAGTTTCGACAGGCCGAGGACGCGTTCGCCCGGCAGGTATCCGACATGCGCGACACCGCTGAAAGGCAACAGGTGGTGTTCACACACCGAACGAACCGGAATGGATTTTGCCACCACCAGCTCGTCATACCCTTCATCGTTCGGGAAGGTCGTCAACTCGAAAGAGTTGGGGGTAAAGAGATCAAGGTAAGCCCGTGCCATCCTGCCGGGTGTATCTCGCACACCGCTGGCGCCGGTATCGATCCCGAGGGCGTCCAGAAACGCACGCGCAGCGGACTCCGCAGCGCCCAGGTCCGCGTTCCGCGGATCACCTACGCCGGCCAAGCCGTCGTATAGCAGCAAATCGATCGATTGCGTCGAGATACCCTCGACTGCGCTCCTTGTCTCCGTCACGCCGGGTTCACGCGGAGTGCGGGGACAGGGTTGGGATCGCGGAACCAGTCCGTCGGTTGGTGAGATTCCCACTTCGGGTTGCCGAGGTCGAAGGTGGCAATTTCGAGGGGGATCCCGTCCGGGTCGTAGAAGTAGAGGGACTCCACCCACGCCTCGTGATCGCGGGCGATAATCTTGCTCGTCTTGACACCGCAGGCCTGCAGGTGGTCCCGGAACCACACCACGTCGTCGTGACTGTCAACGTTGAATGCGACATGGTCGAACTTTCGCGGAGTCCATTGGTTTTCCGGAACACCGGGCCACAACCATTCGGCACTGACCGAGGGCTCTGCGGTCGTGGGTGTATCGCTGATGCCAGCTCCACCTACCACAATGAGCGACAGCAGGTTTCCGTTCCCCATATCCAGAAAGGTGTTTTTCAGGATTTGGTATCCGCGCCCGGGTGCTGGATAGTCCGCGGTGGTGCGAACAACGGTCAACCCCAGGACGTCGCGGTAAAACCGGACACTGGCGTCCATGTCGCTGACGATCAGTTGCAGGTGATTGACGCCGGCGAGGCGGCCTGTCGCAGCACCGGCCTGTGTCAGGATCGCCGGTTTAGAATCCGTTGCCTCGGTGGTCATCTACGCTTCCTCACTTTGCTTCGAAGAGGTTCCTCGACATGGTTCGCACGAGTCTCGAGGAACCGTGTCGGGTGTTTGGATGGGCGCTCTGGGGCACCGTCGGGTGCGGGTGGAGTGCCCCAGAGCGCCCGGTTCTTGTTGGTGGTGGTGTGGGGTGTGGTCAGCTGGTCAGGCTGGGCAGGGCTTGGCTGGGGTTGACTCCCTGTTTTTCCATGGCCTTGCCGTAGAGGCGGGCGGCGTTGTCCCACAGGACGGCGCGGCGGACCTCTTCGGGCTGGCGGCCGAGGACGAGTTCGATGTTTTCCGCGAGGGTGGGCCGGTGGAAGCTGGTGGGGTGGGGGAAGTCGGTTTCGAACATCAGTGGCTTGAGTGAGAGCGTCTCGAGGTGGTAGTCGTCGAGCTGTTCGAACCAGAAGTTCAGCGATACCTGCCGTTTGAAGAAGTCGCTGGGGAGCATGTCACCGAACTCGGGGTGCGAGCGGAACACGCCGTTCTTCTGGAATCGCTTGTCGAGGGCGTCGAGAACGAACGGGGCCCAGCCGATTCCGCTTTCCACGGAGACGAACTGCAGGGTCGGGAACCGGGCGAGGATTCCGGAGACGAGCAGGTCGCTGACGATGACGGCGTTGGCGAGGTAGATGTGGGGTCCGTCGGCGGCAACGCGCACACCGCCGACCAACCCGTCGTCCTCGTCGTGCTTGAGCATCTCGCGGAAGTCGCCGCTGGCGGTGTGGAAGCTGACCGACAGGCCCGCCTCCTCGCAGGCCTTCCACAGCGGATCCCACTTGCGGCTGCCCAGGGGCGCTTGACCGTGCTCGTGCGGGGCACCGGTGGTCACGATGCCGCCGAAGCCGGAATCGGCGAGGCGTTCGATCTCCGCGACCGACGCCGCCACGTCCCAGTACGGGATCACCATCATCGGGATGAACCGGCCCGGGTACTTGGCCACCCATTCGAGTTGGAAGTCGTTGTAGGCGGCCAGGTGCGCGATCGCCAGGTTCCGGTTGGGGTGCTGCACGAACGGCTTCCAGTCGAACCCGGCGAGGTTCGGGTACAGCACCTGCATCTCGAAGCCCTGATCGTCCATGAACTTCACGCGCTCGTCGACGTCGTAGGTCGCCGGATGGGCTTCGTCGAGGCGGGTGGGACCGCTCCCGTCGTGCAGCTCGGAGTTGAAGTTCTTCCAGTTCCAGTTCGCCCACGTCCACGCGCCCTTGAGCGGTTGATCACCGAAGAACCACAGGTCCGACTGGGTCTTCTCATCGAACTTGACGTGCAGAACGTCCGCGCCCCACGCCTTCGGCAGGCGTTCGGTCCACAGATCCGCCGGCTCGATGAGATGGGTATCAGTGTCGATAACCCGGTACTTACTCATGGCACCACAATCCTTTGCTGACTCAGGAACAGTTCCTATAGATGATCTACAGCAACTGGGTCTTGTGTCAACCATCACTTTCCGCCACCCCCATCCCGGCCCACGGAAACACCTGCTCAACACCCGTACGGCCGAGACATCTCGTCAGCCGGCTTCGGCAGCGGGCGGGGTTGGAAACTCGAGCGGCAGCCCCACAGTTGGTGGGCCGCCCGATCGAGTCAACGTCGTGAAGCGAGCACGGTCCTGACCGTGCGCAAGTGCTCGACCGCCGCCAGATCCTCGACCGATTACCGATCTCCGGGGAAGACGTCATCGAGGGATGTACCTGCCGATGGATTTTCAGGTCGATCCACGCCAGGCCGCTCCGTCGATGGCGGAAGTGGCTGGAGCAGTCCGGCGTCCACTATCCGCTGGCGCAGCGCCGCAACGTCTTTCGACACCGGTACGGTCTACACCTCCCGCGGACCGCTCCTGGCGAACACAATCTTCGTGGCGGAAAGGCTGCGCACACAGTTTCCCGGCTATGTGGATCTGGACTTGCACCAGATGTACACCCCGCAACCCGACGGCTCGATTCTCATTGGTGATACTCACATTCGTGAGATCACCTCGTCGCCGTTCCAGAGCGAGGCTGGATTGGAGGTTCTGCTCGCCGAAGCCCGGAAGTTGTTCGGAGTGGACGTGCTCGACGTCAGCGAGCGATGGCAGGGCGTATACAGTTCCGCGGCCGGTTCGGAGTTCCTCCTCGTGGAACCCATCGGCGGCGTCCACATCGTCACCGTCACCACCGGAATCGGCATGCCCACCAGCATGAGCTTGGCCGAATCAAGTGTCACCCGCGCACTCGAACCGGTGTGAGGGCGCGAACTGCGGCTACTCTGCCCGGTGGCTCAGACCTCGACGGCGGTGCCGCAGATGCCACATTCCTCGAATTGCCGGCGATTCCAGCGTGCGACGGGAACAAAAAACAACGTGAACTGCTTGGATTCCCGCATCCGTGCCCACTGTGTGGTGTTGTGACAGCGCGGGCACGTTCGCGTCTGCCCCGAGCCGAGGTGTTGCCGCTTGGTGCCGAAACCGAATAGTAAGAACACCGCACCAGCATAGAGCGGGCTCGGTAGACGGTCATCCGCTGGCAGATCAGCAGTTATCGCCCGGTCGACGGATTTTCACACCGAAGTCAGGCCTCAGGAATTCGATTCCCACGGGTTGACGCATCGGACGCCGAGCGGCTCGAAGTGCTTGGTGTTGCGCGTCGCAACGATCATCTCGGCGGCCTGCGCGACGGCGGCGATGAGAGCGTCGTCGAACGGCGCATGCTCGGCCCCCCGGTAGGTGGCCAGCACCCGTGCGGCCGGCAGATCGAACGGAAGCACCCGGTCGGCGAAGGCGGGCAGGACCCGCTCGTCGAACCACCGGCGCAGGACCCCTCCTTGCGCCGGGTCGGAACGCTCCTTGGCCACCACGCCCCGCTCTATCTCGGCAATGGTCATGGCCGTCACGAACAAGTCGGCCACCGGCACCGAAGCCGACCAAGCCTCGACCGACCTGTTGCGTCCCCGCACACGCAGCGCGGACACGACATTCGTGTCCAAGACGTACTTCACAACTCAGCAGTTCGGGCGGTCAGACCGAGGCTTCCGGGCTCGAACTCGATCTCGGCACCCTCATCGGTACCCAGCAGGTCGACGAGCGTGACCGGCTCCCGTTCGAGGGCCTCGCCGAGGATCTCGCGTACCTCTGCTTCGACCGACCGGTGATGCTGCTCGGCGCGCGCCCGCAGGGCGGCCTTGGTTCCTGCGGGAAGGTTGCGAATCAGGATCTGTTCCACTGCGACCACCTCCGATATCACACCAATGATATCACCTGAGAGTGCCGGTGAACGGCAACCCGGACCCTGAACTCACCGACTCGTAATATCACCACCAGCGCTCCGGGTCCGTTCCCGGCGGAGGAGGCGAGACGATGTTGTTCTCGGTGGGGCACGGCCGACTCGGCCGGGAGGAAATGACGACGCTGCTGGAGACGGCCGGCGTGGAAGCGATAGTCGACATTCGGCGATATCCGGGCAGTCGTCACAACCCCGACGTCAGCAGTGAGGCGCTCACCCAATGGCTACCGCACGCGGGAATCGACTATCGCCACGAACCGCGGCTGGGCGGGCGCCGGCACCTTCCGCCCGGTGAGGAGCGGGAGGACCCCTGGTGGCAGGTCGACCAGTTCGCTGCGTACGCGGCGTATACCCGCACGACCGAGTTCGCTGACGCCTTCGCCGAGTTGGTGGAGCAGGCGAGTCGGCGACGAACGGCGATGATGTGCAGTGAGAGTGTGTGGTGGCGTTGCCACCGCCGCCTCGTCGCCGACGTCGCCGTCCTCGCCCACGAGGTCGAAGTCGAGCACCTCATGCACGACGGCCGGCTAACTTCTCATCTGCCTGCGGCGGGTGCTCGCGTCCGTTCCGACGGACGGGTGGTCTGGGACTGTGCCCGAGCATCGTCGTGAACAACCGCGAACCGCTCGGCGTGGCCATGGGTCCGTAGGTCAGGTGCCGCAGAAGGTTTGGAAGGTATCGCTGAATGCGCGCGGTGCGGGTGTGGTGTAGTCGGACCACTCGTCGCGGTGGTCGAACGGATGCGTAACGACCTCGAGCAGCTTCTCGAACGGAGCGAGATCGCCGCCGGTCGCGGCGCGCAAAGCAGCATCGACCTGATGGTTGCGCGGAATGTACAGCGGGTTGACGCTGTCCATTGCAGCTGCGGTGTCCGCTGCCCCGAGCCCGTGTGCGGTCAGGACGCCGCGCCAGCGTTCCAACCATGACCCGATGTGCTCGCGCGGTACTTGCTCGCCGAGAGGCGTCGAGTTCCCGCGTAGCTCCTCCGCGAGAGCGCGGAAGGTGCCCGTCCAGTCGGCACCGTGTTCCTCCATCAGCGTCAACAGGTCGTCGATCAACGCACGATCGGTGAGCGTGCCGACTACACCGAGCTTTGCCGCCATACCCGCCGAGTAGTGGCGGTCGTACCGCTCGTCGAAGGTGTCGAGGACCGCCGTGACCGCGGTAATCGCGTCATCCACCGTCGAATCGACAAGCGTCAGCATGGTTTCCGCGAAGCGCGCCAGGTTCCACTTCAGGACGGCGGGCTGGTTGCCGAACGCATAGCGGCCGCCGTGGTCGATCGAACTGAACACTGCAGCCGGATCGAATGCGTCGAGGAAAGCGCACGGACCGTAGTCGATGGTCTCCCCTGAAATGGTCGTGTTGTCGGTGTTCATCACCCCGTGCACGAACCCGGTGAGCATCCACTGCGCCACCAGTGACGCCTGAGCCTCGACCACCGCCTCGAAGAACGCCAGGTAGCGATTGCCGTGACCCGCCTCCGGCAGTTCGGTCAGCTCCGGGTAGTGGCGGGCGATCGCGTAGTCGGCGAGGGGCTGCAACACCTCACCCCGCCGCACCGCGAATTCGAAGGTGCCGACCCGCAGGTGACTGGCCGCAACCCGGGCTAGCACGGCACCGGGCTCGGCACCGTCTCGAAGAACGTGCCGACCGGTCGCCGCCACCGACAGCGCACGCGTAGTGGGGACGCCGAGGGCGTACATCGCCTCGCTGACCAGGTACTCACGCAGCATCGGGCCCACAACAGCGAAACCGTCGCCGCCCCGCGAGAACGGCGTGCGCCCCGAACCCTTGAGATGCACATCCACTCGTCGGCCGTCACCGTTCTTCACTTCACCGAGCAGTAACGCCCGACCATCCCCCAGGAGGGGTACGTAGCCACCGAACTGATGGCCGGCATACGCCATCGCCACCGGCTTGGCCCCAGCCGGGGCCGTCGACCCGGACAGGACTGCGACCCCTTCCTCGCTTCGCAACGCCTCTATATCCAGCCGCAACGACGCAGCGAGCTGCTCGTTGAGCACGAGCAACTTCGGGTCGGGCGCCGGTGCGCCCTGCCATGGCACCGTCAGGGCGTCCAGCTCGTCGGCAAAGGTGCTCTCGAGGCCGGCCATCGCAGCGGTAGTGCCGACCGTGAAATCCGGGATTGCCATCATTCGAGAATAACCACCGCCCGACTCGGACACCGCTCTTGTCATCGCACCTCCTCATCCACGGCGGTACGGCCGGATCGCGGCGCTCATGTGATCGCGCCGAGTTCAGCCCCGTCGCGGGGCACCAATTCGAACCAGGCGCTGGTGCCGCCGCGGATATGCGGCTCCGGGTAGCACAGGGCCAGCGACCGCTCCTCGAACGCGGTGAACCACTCGTCCCAGGACAGGCGCTCCAACCCGGTGACGGCCCCGAGGAAGTCGATCCGCAACTGTCCCGCACTGTCCCTCGCAGGAGCCCCGTGATGCGCCTGAACCCACCGGCGAATCTCGTCGTGATCGATGGTGATGTGCGGTGCGATGGTCATCGCGCTCGTCCTCCTCGCGTCCTGCCTGCGTCTCACCCCCTGCCTACAGGCGTTGCCATCGGCGCGGTGAAACGAAACGACGAAGCCGGGAATGTTCCGGGGGCTCGCGCCGCGCCGACGGTGACCGCCGACCGCACCCACGGTGAGGTGGGCTTTTCGCGGCGCCGCCCTCGTCTTCTCGGGGACGGCAGAATCCGATCATAACGACCTTTCATCCCCACTGGCCAGGGCAAAAGGTCACCAGCGCCCACGCCCGGCCGAGACCGCTGTTCCAGGTCCACTGCGGCGGATAGATCGATCAATCGGCGCAGTCGCGGCAGATCATCCGACTCTCGGTGCGCTCGGCCAACCGGCTACGGTGATGGACGAGGAAGCAACTGGTGCAGGTGAACTCGTCACTTCGCTTCGGTACCACCTTGACCATGAGCTCTTCACTGGACAGGTCGGCGCCCGGCAGCTCGGCCATGCACGCAGCACAATTCTCGAGGTTTGATGACCAGCTCGGGTGGGTAGGGCGCAAGCATGGCGTCGAAGAGGCGCTCCCGGACCGAAAACGCTCCATGGATGAGACTCCACCGGCACGTCCGACCGCTGGTCCCACGCGAACTCCGGGAACACCCCTTCGAAGACCGACGGAAGAGAAGACCCACAGAAGAATGGAGGAGCACAGATGAACAAGGAAGAGCTCGTTTCCGCAGTACGCAGCACTGCGGGAATCGATACCGTCGAGCACGGCGAGGCCGCTATCCGGGCGACATTGCGGGTGCTCGGCCAGCGTCTGTCCGGTGGTGAGACCAAGGATCTCGCCGCACAATTGCCGCCGGCGTTCACCGATACCTTGCCCGCTACCGGGCCCGGCGAGCGGTTCGGAGTCGATGAGTTCTACGGAAAGGTCGCCGAGGACGAAGGCCTGGGGTGCAGTAAAGAACAGGCCCGTCAGCACGCGCGGGCGGTGCTGGCCGCACTGAAGGCGTCCGTGACGGGCGGTGAGTTCGACGACGTGGTGGCCCAGCTTCCCGACGAGTACGCGGATCTCCTCGGTACCGGACCCGTCCAGCACTGATGCCCCGGTAGTCAACCCACCAGAAGAACACCGACCAGCGCGATCGAGGCCACCCAGACGGTAGAGATGCCCGCGAGCACGAAGGGCCGCGCACCGACCTTCTTGATCGTGGCGATCTGGACGCCGGCGCCGAGGGCGAACATCGCGGCGGTGAGCAGGGCGGTCTGCACGATCTTGGCCTCGGCGAGCAGGCCGACGGGCAGCAGGCCGGACGATCGCAGGCCGACGCAGGCGAGGAATGCGAGGACGAAGAGCGGGACGAGCGGGGGCCGCTTCACGTCGGCGTCGGTGCCGGCGAGTCTGCGCTGGCGCAGGCTGAGAACGGCCATGACCGGGGCGAGCATGAGGACTCGCGCGAGTTTGACCACCGCGGCGACGCCGAGGGCAGCACCGCCGATCGCGCCGCCCGCGGCGACGACCTGCGCAACCTCGTGGATGGAGCCGCCCGCCCACAGGCCGGCGTCGGTGTCGGAGAGTCCCAGCGCCCGCGACAGCAGCGGAATCGCGGGGATCATGAGTGTGCCGAAGATGACGACGAGCGCGACCGCGGTGATCACCTCTTCCTCGTCGGCGTCGACGACTCCGTCGACCGCTGCCACGGCGGCCGCACCGCAGATCGAGAATCCGCAGGCGATGAGCAGACGCTGGGTCCAGCTGAGGCCCAGCAGCTTGCCCACGAACATCGTTCCCACGATGCCGAGACAGACTATCGAGACGACCACGACGATGACTCCCCAGCCCAGTCCGAGGATGTCGCTCAGCATCAACTGGAGTCCGAGGAGGGCGATACCCACGCGCAACAACTTCTTGGCGGAGAACTGCAGTCCCGGGCGCAGGCGTTCGGGCAGATGCACGATGTTCGACAGAACGGCGCCGAGAACGATGGCGATGAGCAGCGGGCTCACCGTCGGAAGGAATCGGCCGACACCCATGGCGATGGCGGTCGCGACGGCGCACAGCGCAAGACCCGGCAGGAGAGTGGCCGTGGCGTTGTGCAGTCGCGGCAGCGCGGCGGGGCTCGGGGCGCGCTGTTCCTCGGACTTCGATTCCCTCAGCTGACTACTCATACGTCTACGGTCGATCAGAATCGACATTTGCGGTAGCCGTCAGTTCGGCATGGGCACATATCAAACAGATATGTCTTGCGCGCGGGCCATATACTGAATGCATGTCCCGCAAATGGCCCGACTTCGCCGTGCTCGAGTTGCTCGTCGGCGTCGACGACCATGGAAGTCTCGGCGCCGCCAGTAGACTCGCTGGAATGGCCCAACCGAACGCGAGCCGTGCCGTCAAACAACTCGAGCGGCAGTTCGGCATGACACTGCTGCAGCGCAGTCCGACTGGCTCCACGCTGACCCCCCAAGGCACGGTGATCGCGCACTGGGCTCGCCGGGTTCTCTCCGATACCCGCCGACTGCTCGATGTGGCGGACGGATTGCGCGCCGAACGCACCGCCGAACTGACGGTCGCCGCCAGCATGACGGTGGCAGAGCACTTGATGCCGGCATGGCTGGGCCAGTTCCGCAGCCAGCACCCGGACGTCACCATCCATCTGCAGGTGCATAATTCGACGCAGGTGTTCGACCGGGTAGCCGGCCGGACGTGTGACGTCGGGTTCGTCGAATCCCCCTCGGTACCGAGACCCCTGAAAAGCCTCACTGTGGCGCGTGACCGGTTGGTGGTCGTCGTTCATCCCACCCATCCGTGGGCGCGCAGGCGTAAAGCACTGTCCGTAGCCGAGTTGGCCATGACGCCCCTACTCGCCCGGGAACCGGGCTCGGGTACTCGCACCACGCTCGATGTGGCGTTGCAGGAATACGACAGGGCGGCACCGCTCCTCGAACTCGGCAGCGCCGCCGCCATTCGCACCAGTGTGCTGGCCGGGGTCGGCCCCGCGGTAATGAGCACACTCGCCGTGGCGGAGCAGGTGGAGTCCGGCGAGCTGAAGGTGATCGACGTGGAGGGACTCGACCTCGACCGCGTACTGCGCGCGGCATGGCGCGGACCCCGTCAACTCGACGGTCCCGCAGGGGAACTGGTGCGTCTGGTCCGCCGGGTCGGGATCGATCGCTGAGCCCGCGTGCCTATCCGACGGTGAGGGTCACCGCGCCTGCGGCGATCACCAACACGATGACGGCAGAGCGGAATACGCCCGGCGGCAATCGCCGGGCAATCGCCAGTCCGATGAGGTTGCCCACCAAGGCAGCGAGCACGAATACCGGAAGGCGTGGCCAGATCATCGACTCCGTCACCTCGTCGCGAAACCAGAGAATTGCCAACGCCATGACGTTGGCGACGATGAAGTAGCCCGCAAGATCAGCGATGAAGGACAGTGGCGGCAACCGCGCCCGCATGAGCAGCAGCACGGGGGGTGGTCCGTTGAGAGATGTGGTGGTTCCGAGATATCCGCCGACGGCCCCGGTGAGCGCCAGCGCCGGGGTCGACGGCGTCCGTGGTGCCTCCGTCCGCACTGGAAGAGCCATGGCGACTCCGCACATCATGACCAACGCTCCCGCAGCCGGTTTCAAAAATTGCTCCGGCAGCATGCTCAGCGTGACGGCGCCCAACCAGGCCCCTGGCAGGCTGCCGGCTCCCAGCAACGCCACTCTGCCCCAATCGATCTGGTTCCGCAGCTGATATGCCGCGCTGAGGCGGGTGACCAGTCCCGCGACGAGGTTCACGAACACCACCTCGGCGACGTCGAATCCGGCCATCAACATGACCGGGGTCGCGATGAGGGCCGTTCCGAATCCGGTGGCGCCACCGATGACCGAGGCAATACCGATACAGAGGGCACCCAGTATCAGCATCGCCATGGTGAATCCCTTCGTTCGGAGGCCTCGGTGACGAGGTCGATCAGGTGGCCAGCGATTGGATCGCACTCACCAGAGACATCAACTCGATGTCACTGCTGCTGCACCCGCGGGACAGATCGTTCCACGGCGCCGACAGTCCCTGCAGAATCGGTCCCAGCGCTGTTGCGCCACCGAGCCGCTGCGCGATCTTGTATCCGATGTTCCCGGCGTCGAGATTCGGAAAGACCAGGACATTCGCGCGGCCGGCGACCCTCGAATCCGGAGCCTTCGACGCCGCGATCTCGGCAACAAGGGCGGCATCGAACTGAAGATCTCCATCGACGTGCAGGTCCGGGTCACGCAGCCGCACCCGCTGGACCGCCTCGCGGACCTTCTCCACCCGCGGGTGGCTGGCACTGCCCTGCGTGCTGAACGACAGCATTGCCGCGACGGGCGGCTGCTCGGTGAGCTGGAAGTGGGTGGCGCTTGCGGCCAGGGCTATATCCACCAGTTCATCGACGGTGGGGTCGGGCACAACGGCGCAGTCGGAGAACGTCAGCTGCCTGCCGTCCGGTAGCAGCATCAGGAACGAACTCGACAGGATGCTCGAGCCCGGTGCGAGACCGACGATGCGCAGTCCGGCTCGCAGCACGTCGGACGTCGGCCTGCTCGCACCCGCGACGCAGGCATCGACCATTCCCGCACGTAAGGCCGCCGCGGCGAGGCACACCGGGTCGGACAGCGCCGACTCGATCCGATCGGGGTATTTGGCGAATCCCGATTCGACGGCGTCGCGGATCATGGGGTCGGCGGCCGCCTCGGCGAGGTCGATGACGAGTTCCTCGGCGAGGGGGATACTCGAAGCCTCGGCGATACGCCGGATGACGTCCCGCCGCCCGAACAACCTGGGGGAGACGACGCACTTGTGGTGCAGGTGGTGGGCCGCACGGATTGCGCGTTCGTCTTCTCCGTCCGCGAGACCGACGACGCGATTCGCCCCTCTCAGGGTGGCGATCCAGTGATCGATCAGCGACGAATCCTGTAGTCGTGCAGCGTCAATAAGTGGTACAGCGGTGACGCTCGGGGCCATGGCCTCGCTCTCCCATCACTACGAAGAGGGGTGGCGGTCGTCGAACCCGACGACCGCCACCCGCTGGTACTCGGGGAACGTATCGTTCCCTACGGCTGAATTGCCTTCTCGATGTCGGTGAGCATGCTGTCGATGCCATGGAGCAGCTCCGAGAGCACCTCGTCGTCGGCGACGAGCGGCGGCGAAATCATCAGCATCGTGGCACCACGGTCGTCGCCGCGGAGAATGACCTTGGTGCGGGCGAACGCCTCCGGCAGCACCTTGCGCAACACCGTCAGCGACTCCTGCTCGGTGAACTCACGGCCGCTGTCGCTGTCGGCCATCAGTTCGATCGCGTAGAAGAAGCCGGTGCCGCGCACGTCCTTGACGCAGCGGTGCGCGTTCATCAGCGAGTCGAGTGCCGACCGCAACTTCGGCCCATGCGCGGTGACGTTGCCCAGCACGTTCTCGTCGCGCATCGCGGTGATGTTGGCGACCGCCACCGCCGTCGACACCGGGTGTCCGCCCCACGTCGCGCCGTGCGTGAATACGCCGCCCTTGGGCGAGTCGTACAGCTCGCGGACCAGCTGCTCGCGGACGATCAGGCCGCCGAGCGGGGCGTATCCGGAGGTGGAGCCCTTCGCGAACGTGATCATGTCGGGCACCACACCGGTGAGCCCGTGCCCGAACCAGTGTCCGAGGCGGCCGAACGAGCAGATCACCTCGTCCGAAACGAGCAGGATCCCGTGCTTGTCGCACAGCGCGCGCAGCGCGGGCCAGTACCCGTCCGGCGGGACGAGGGCGCCGCGCCCGTTCTGAACGGGCTCGGCGAACACGGCCGCGATGGTCTCGGCGCCCTCTTCCTCGATGACGGCTTCGATCGCGGCGATGCAGTCGAGCTCGTTCGCCGGGCCGCAGTCGCCGAGATACCCGAGGGTGTTAGGTACGGAGCGAACCCCGGGCAGCAGCGGTCCGAACGGGTCTTTGATCTTGGGCAGCTGCGTCACCGAGAGCGCGCCCAGAGTGGTTCCGTGGTAAGCCATCTCGCGGCTGATAATCTTGGTTCGCTGGGGGTTGCCCTGGCTGCGGTGGTACTGCCGGGCGAACTTGACGGCCGTCTCCACCGCCTCCGATCCCGAGTTGACGAAGAAGGTCGTCCCGAGATCGCCGGGCGCGAGGTCGGCGATGAGCGCGGACGCCTCGATCGCGGGAATGTGGGCGCTGCCCCAGTTCGAGGCGTACGCCAGCGTCCCGATCTGCTCGCTCGCCGCCTTGGCGATGTCGTCGCGGCCGTGACCGATGTTCACGCAGAACAGGCCTGCCAGACCGTCGAGAAAACGGTCCCCCTCGGTGTCGATCAGATAGCTGCCCTCGCCACGAACGAACACCGGGAAGTCGCTGTCCCAGGTGTCCTTGCGGGTGAAATGAGGTCCGAGGTGCCGGCGGGCCCGTGCTCGCAATTCGGTGACGTCCACGACCATCTCCTTCGTTGTCGAATGGCTGTGATCCACACCATACGGACGGCGCGGACTGCAGGTCAGGGCCAGAAGAGCGGTATTCGATGGGTCCAGACTGGTCCCGATAGCCGACGCAAAACTGGTCCTTCTGGTCCCATGCCAGAGTGATCCAGACTTCGTTATCGCCCCGGCACCACGACTTGTGGACGGAGCAGTGATCAGCCCAGCCAACGGAGGTCTCAGATGAGGATCGGTATCCCCAAGGAAGTCAAGAACCACGAGTACCGGGTAGCGGCCACTCCGGCCGGAGTGCACGAACTCGTCACTCACGGGCACGACGTGTTCGTGGAACGTGGTGCGGGAGAGGGATCGTCGATCGGAGACGACGCCTATGGCGCCGCGGGGGCAAAGATTCTCGACACGGCCGACGCCGTCTGGCAGAGCGCCGAACTGGTCCTCAAGGTCAAAGAGCCCATTGCGGAGGAATACCACCGGATGCGTTCGGACCTCACATTGTTCACCTACCTGCACCTCGCTGCGGGTGAAGAGTGCACCCGCGCCCTGCTCTCTGCGGGAACCAATTCCGTTGCGTACGAAACCGTTCAACTTCCCGACGGGTCACTGCCCCTGCTGTTCCCGATGAGTGAGGTCGCCGGCCGGCTCGCGCCACTCGTCGGTGCGCAGGCACTCATGCGCCCCGAGGGTGGCCGAGGCGTACTCATCGGCGGGGTGTCCGGGGTGCTGCCGGCCCGCGTCGTCGTCATCGGCGCCGGCGTGTCGGGCATGAACGCCGTCGCGGTCGCCGCCGGCACCTGGGCGGACGTCGTCCTGTTCGACAAGAACGTCGACAAGCTCCGCGCCGCCGATCGGATGTACCAGGGCCGAATCCGCACCCTCGCCGCCAACGCGTACTCCATCGAGCAGGAGGTCATGCAGGCCGACCTCGTCATCGGCGCCGTGCTCGTCCCCGGTGCGAAGGCCCCGAAGATCATCTCCAACTCGCTGGTCTCCCGGATGAAGCCAGGCAGCGTTCTCGTCGACATCGCCATCGACCAGGGCGGGTGCTTCGAAGATTCGCGTCCCACCACCCACGCAGACCCCACGTTCCGGGTCCACGACTCGGTGTTCTACTGCGTGGCGAACATGCCCGGAGCGGTGCCGCACACCTCCACGCATGCGCTGACCAACGTCACCCTGCCCTACACGTTGCAGATCGCCGAGAAGGGACTCGCGCGCGCCGCGCGGGAGAACGCCGCTCTCCGCGCGGGCGTCAGCACGGTCGCGGGGCGGCTCACCAACGATGCCGTCGGCGTCGCACTCGGAATCGAGTCGATCGGCGTGGAAGAAGCTCTCGACCTCGTCTGATTCCACCCGCCGGCCCGGCATACTGAGGAGTGCTCACCCGAGAACTTCTCGGCGTGCCGGGCCGGCCTCGTCGTCAGCCCGCCGTTGATGTACAGGAGGCGATGCGTGCCGAGAACACTGATCGAGGTCGACCGCACCTCCACCGAGCCGCTCTACCGTCAGGTCCGGCGGGCGATCGAGCACGGCATCGCCAACGGACTCTTCGATCCACGTCACCGCCTTCCGAGCTCCCGCGAGCTTGCCGTCGACCTGGCGATTTCGCGCAACACGATCAATCTCGCCTATCAGGAGCTGATCGCGGAGGGGCTGGTCCAGAGCCATCAGCGGTCGGGCATGTTCGTGAATCCCGACATGATCGAGACCCTGGCATCCGACGCGCGCGCGACCATCCCACGCATCGACTGGTCCACCCGGATAAGGCGTTACGCCGACGTCGACGTTCCGCACATCGAGAAGAATCTCGACTGGCACAGCTATCCCTACCCCTTCCTCGCCGGCCAGATCGACATCCGGAGCTTCCCCGCCCGCGCCTGGGTGCGCTGCCTGCGTGACGCGCTGTACCAACCGCACGCCTACGCGAGCCTTCAGGACAGCGTCGGAGCGGACGACCCGATGCTCATCGACATGATCCGCCAGCACCTGCTGCCGTCCCGCGGAATCGAGGCGAGTGCGGACGAAGTACTCATCACCGTCGGATCACAGCAAGGCCTGGACCTCGTCGGGCGGGTACTGCTCGGTCCGGAACACCGCGTGGCCATCGAGAACCCGGGCTATCTCGATGCCCGGCACATCTTCCTGCGCACCGGCGCCCAGGTGTACGGCATCGACGTCGACGAGCGCGGCCTGCGCCCACCGGAAACTCTGCGCGGCACCGATCTGATGTACCTGACGCCCAGTCACCATCATCCGACCAACGCGACTCTCGGAATCGACCGGCGACAGCACCTGCTACAACTCGCCGCCGAATCCGGCACCGTCATCGTCGAGGACGACTACGACAGCGAATTCCGCTACCACGGCAGTCCCAGCCCGG
Source organism: Rhodococcus sp. MSC1_016 (assembly GCF_023667485.2). Classification (NCBI taxonomy): domain Bacteria; kingdom Bacillati; phylum Actinomycetota; class Actinomycetes; order Mycobacteriales; family Nocardiaceae; genus Rhodococcus; species Rhodococcus sp. MSC1_016. The sequence continues at coordinate 5,742,927 of NZ_JAMOZI020000001.1, read as the reverse complement.
CACTCAAAGCACTCGACTCCAGCGGCGACGCCGTGTATCTCGGCACCTTCTCGAAATTCCTGGCACCCGGACTGCGCCTCGGTTACCTCGTCGGGCCCGCAGACCTGGTCCGCGAACTGCGCAATGCCCGCCGGTACGTGCTGCGCCACCCACCCGGCCATCAGCAACGCGCCCTGGCCATGCTGATCGACAGCGGCGAGTACCACCGTGCACTGCGACACCACCGCAGCCAGATGAAGCACAAATGGGAACGCCTCTGCGCGGCCGTCGACAAGTACCTTCCATGGCCGCAGGAGTCGTATCCGCCCGGTGGCGTCAGCCTGTGGATGACCGGGCCCGAGAACCTCGATTGCCGGGTCCTGGTGCGCGAGGCGGAAACCCGCGGAGTCCTCATCGAACGGGGTGACATCTTCTACACACAGCCCGTGCCGCCGCGCAACAACTTTCGAATCGGCTACGGAGCGATTCCCCTGCGCTCGATCGAAGAAGGTATCGCGCTCCTCGGCCAGGCGTGCCAGGCGAGTTTCCGCCGGTAGGGGGAACCCGAACAACACCCGCGCCCTCGGCCGCACACCTGCATGACATCGCTGCGCAACTTGCGTTGGTTCGGTGAGGTCGAGCGACTGCAGACCAGTCTCGAGGCCGCGGCCGCGAAGCTCACGGTGGTTGACCGATCCGCCTTCCCGAAGTCCGGAGCGGCTGGCCTGGGCATTCAAATCCTCGGCGGAAAGTAGTGAAGAGTCCGGCCTCGAGAAATGCTGACGTCCACGCCGATCATGTGGGTGACCCGCCATGCGACCTTGCCGTGCCACGGCTCAATAGGCCGAGGTTCGGTACCAAGTTGTCCCGACACCCATGCCGCGTCTACTCGCGCAGCAGCCGAAGGGATAGGGGTCACCCTCGCTCGCCGAAATCGGCTCATTGAATGAGTGACCGCGTTTTGCAGCGCTGGCCGGGTACGAGTGAACGACGCGAAATTGCCCTGTCGGCAGAGTCGGTGCCAGAAGAGAGTCCGTTCAATCGGGGATTCCGGGTGCCGTGTGGCGGTCGTGCTCGGATGTTCCGCCCCCTACGCCGTAACGTTCATTGGTTTGCTCGGCGTAAGTCGGCAGTGTGACAGCCGAGCGGGCGCTGCAGATACCGTAGTGTTCGTTGTCGGGTGCGAAGAATACGTCTGGATCAACGGTGCGCCCATCGGACCCGTCCTACTGATAAAACCGCATGGGCACTGGCGATTCCACGCCCGCTGCCGCACCGGGTATGGGGCATGGTTGTTTGCCGATTTCCTCAGAGGGTCAGTGGTCGGAGTGTGAACGAGATTCTGGGGCGACGTCCGCCGCTGTGGGTCACACCTTGCGCAAGGTTTCCGAGGGCAGGACGCCGTAACGCTCACGGTAGGCGGCTGCGAATCGGGGCACGTGGTTGAAACCCCATTTGTATGCGATGTCGCGGACGGACAGTCCTTGAGCGGGATCGGTTGTCACCAGGTCATCGTGGGCGCGGGCCAGTCGTACTTGCCGGAGGTAAGCCATCGGTGTAATCCCCAGCTGTTCCTGGAAACTGTCCTGCAGGGTGCGCAGACTGACCCCGGCGGCGTCGGCGAGGGTGGCTGCGGTGTGGGGTGCTTCCGGGCTGCCTTCGATGAGATCGGTGACCCGTTTGATGGTCCGAGGCCGGGTGAGAGTGTGCTTGGTGAGCAACTCTTCGGAGTAGTTGTGGGGTTGGGCGTGAAGCAGCTGCGAGATGATCAGGTTCTCGAAATGAGTGGTGATCAACTCCTGTCCGATCAAGGTCGGATCGTCGCGGAGGGCGTCGAGTAAGGATCTGATGGTACGTACCCAGCTCTTGGCCGGACCGGAGGTCAGGTCCATCGCGAGGTCGAAGCGTAGGGGTGCGTCCATCGGGTGACCGAGTGCCTCGGCGAGGCGGTTCTCGACGGCGGTGCGGTTGATCTTCACGGTGAGTTGTTCGCAGTCGCGGCTCCACAGCATCGCTGACCTCTCGGTCGGCAGCAGCACCGCCGCGATGTTCTCACCGGTGATGACCTCCTCGTCACCGCGGGTGGATCGGGTGTGTCCGGACATGGGAACGTTGACGTGGTAATAACTGCCGAGTCGGCCGGGCTGGACGATCACCTCGGCACCGTGGCGCAGATAGCCCAAGGTGATCACCGGCAGAACGGTGGTACTCAGGCGGACGTTGAGGTCGCAGCTCTTGTCGATGACGTCGAGCACGTGCGGACTGAAGACGGCGGAGATTCGGCTTTGCGCCTCGTCGCGGTCGGTGCTGTGGAACACATCCGCTGCGGTGATGTTCTTCTCGGCCATGTCTGCGTCCTCTGCGGGAATGCCCTCGTGAAGAGTGTAGTAGGCCCGTCCCGGCCGACTCGGTGAAGCTGACAACGCGCTCGTCGGCTGGGACGGCCTTCAGGTCAGCTGGGTGTGCAGAGCGCCGGCGGGCTCGTCCGGCACGGTTCCTGGTGTGATCATTGCTTGTGTTCGCCCTCGCTGAGGAAGTCGGCGACCAGGGAGCTGAACCGGGCGGCGTGTTCGATTTGCACCCAGTGCCCGCACCGGCCGAATACGTGCAGTTGGGACCGCTCGATCAGTTCGAGCAGCCGTAGGGAGTTCGACAGTGGGATGACCTGGTCGTCGCGGCCGTGGATGATCAGCGTGTCGTTGGTCAGTGCGGCGATGTGATCTTCGTCGACGGTCATGGCGTCGACGCCCTGTTGTCGTGGTGCGGGGAACATGGCGCTGAACGCTTCCTGGACTCCGGGGCGGGTGGCCGCAGCGAGGCGTAGTTCGGCGAGTTCGTCATTGACCAGGGACCGGTCGTACGCGAAGACGTCGAGCAGCCTCCGCATCGCAAGCAGGGACGGTTCGAAACCCCACACCGCGTCGAGGCCCTCGGTGATCTCGAATGGGACTCCGACACTGCCCATCAGCACCAATCGGTCTACCCGCTCGGGATGGCGAGTGGCGATGTTGAGGGCGAGGGAGCCACCGAAGCTGTTACCGACGATCGAGACCTTGTCGAGGCCGAGGGCGTCGAGGAAGCCGACGAGGTGCTCGGTCCAGGTGGTGGAGTTGTATTCCACGCCGTCGGGGCGCTCGGTGTAGCCGAAGCCCAGAATGTCCGGCGCGATAACCCGGAACTGGGTGGCCAGGGCGGGGATGGTGGCCCGCCAGTTCGCCCACGCGGTCACGCCCGGACCGGAACCGTGGATCAACACGACCGGGTGTCCGTCGCCTTCGTCGTGGTAGTTCGTGGCGATCCCGTTGACGTCGATGGTCAGAGCGATCTCGGGACTGCGTTCCGTAGTGGTCGTCATGGTGTCTCCGTGTGAATGGAAAGCCCTTTCTAGGGCAATGGATTCAGGTCGATCGTCGGGGACAGGAGGTGTCCCATCCGGTCGCGTTTGGTCATCAGGTAGCGCACGTTGTGGTCGGTGGCGTGGGTTTCGTGGTGGCGTCGGGTGGAGACGGTCACTCCGTGGCGTTCGAGGTGCGCGATCTTGTCCGGGTTGTTGGTGAGCAGCTCGATCGAGTCGATCCCGAGGTCGCGGAGTATGTCGGCCGCGACGCGGTAGTCGCGACTGTCGACCGGTAGTCCGAGCCGCAGATTCGCGTCGACGGTGTCGAGGCAGTCCTGCTGCTGGAGCCGGTAGGCCTGCAGTTTGTGACCGAGCCCGATGCCCCGCCCTTCATGGCCGCGCAGGTAGATCAACACCCCGGATCCGGCGCGGGCGATCGACTCGAGGGCGAGGTCGAATTGTGGTCCGCAGTCACACACCAGCGATCCGACCACGTCTCCGGTCAAGCATTCGCTGTGCACCCGCACCTGCGGGTGCGTGGCCACCGATGGGTCGCCCATGACCAGGGCCAGGTGCTCGGGTCCGTCGCCCTGCTGGTAGGCGATTGCCTCGAAGGTGCCGTACTGGGTGGGGATGCGGGCTTGCCCGGTGCGGGTGAGGGCACTTGCGTCGCGTCGGTACCGTGCCAGGTCTTCGATCGTGCACACCGGGATCTGGTGTGCCTCAGCGAAGGCCTCGATCTGCGGGCGTCGCATCATCTCCAGCCGGTCGGCGGTGACCAGTTCACACAGCAGCGCGGCGGGTTCGAGGCCGGCGAGCCGGCACAAATCCACGCCGGCCTCGGTGTGTCCGGGCCGCTCGAGGATGCCGCCTGGCCGGGCCCGCAGCGGCAGGACGTGACCGGGTCGGGCGAGATCGTCGGGTTCAGTGTCGGTGCGGGCGAGGGCCCTGATGGTCGCGGCGCGATCGCCGGCGCTGATCCCGGTCGAGGTGCCGCGGCGATAGTCCACGCTGACCAGGAACGCGGTCTGGTGGCTTTCGGTGTTCTTCTCGACCATCAGTGGCAGCTCGAGCCGGTCGGCGGCCTCGTCGGTGATCGCGGTGCACAGGAACCCGGAGGTGTATTCGAGGAAGAAGGCGACCTTCTCGGGGGTGGCGAACTGTGCGGCCATGATGAGGTCGCCTTCGTTCTCACGGTTCTCGTCGTCGACGACGGCGACGATTCCGCCGGCCGCGACGGTGCGCAGCACTTCGTCGATGGGTGACTTGTTCATCATGGCCTCTTCTTCGGGAAGGGGAAGCGGTGGGAGCGGTGGAGCCGGGGGTCGCCCGGCTCCACCGGTGGATCACGCGCCGACGGCGGTGGTCTCGAGGTCGAGCTCACGCAGGGCCGGGATGACAGTCTCGGCGTAGAGCTCGTAGGAGCGGAAGGTCTGTTCCTTGGTCAGGGTGCCGAAGCTGTGCCAGATGAAGAAGTTGCCGCAGTTCAGCGCCTTGGCCTGCTCGATCACCTGTTCCCGCACCGATTCCGGAGAGCCGACCAGGATCACTCCGGCGTCACGCAGCCCGTCCCAGCTGATCTCGTCGTCGCCGACGAAGGGGCGGAAGAACGAACTGTAGAACTCGTAGCCCTCGGGGACGTTGTCGAGGTCCTCGAATACCGCGGCCTCCTTGAACAGGCCGAACAGGTGGTTCAGCGCCGGTTCACCGATCCGGCGGGCTTCCTCGTCCGTCTCGGCGACGAAGGTCGGGCGCAGCACACCGACCTGGTCCGGGCCGAAGGGCTGTCCGGCCTCGTGGGCGGCGGCCCGGAAGGTGTCGAACGCCTCGGCGGTGGGGCCGACCGGCATGAATGCCGAGGTGGCCTTGTAGCCGCGTTGTCCGGCCATCTGCAGGGTCGACGGGCTGAGCGAGAGCATCCACACCGGCGGAGTGGGCTCCTGCAGGGGTCGCGGGTAGATCGCCGTGTCGTCGTAGTGAAAGAACCGGCCGTGGTGAGTGAAAGTGGGATTCCGCCAAGCCTTTTCGATCAGGTCGAGGGATTCGAGGAAGTACTCGCGGGTGTCTTCCATCCGGATCTTTTCCTTGGCGAACTCCTGCTCGTCGACCCCACGCCCGAGGCCGACTTCGAGGCGCCCGTGAGTGAGGTAGTCGAGCATGGCCGCCTCTTCGGCGACCCTGCGCGGGTTGTGGAACGGCAGGATCGAACCCATGACACCCATCCGCAGGGTGGTGGTGCGCTGCGCCAGGGCGGCGACCAACAGGTTCGGGGACGGGGTGATGTTGTAAGCGGTGAAATGGTGTTCGCTGAACAGCACACCCTCGTAACCTTGTTCTTCGGCCTTGACCCAGGACTCGAGGTGCCAGTCGTAGAGCTCCTGCGCTGCCGTGGGATCAAACTTCTCGGGGCGGGTGTCGTAGGGGTAGTTGAAGATGTCGAATGCCCAAGATTTGACCATGATGTTTCCTCCGAAGGGGTGTGGCTCAGTGAATGAGCGTGGGTGATGGCGGGTGGATGTTCAGTTGTCCGCGCGCAAGAACGACACGGTGGCTTCGTTGACTTCTTCGGCGCGTTCGAGGAACAGTGCGTGACTGGCGCCGGGCCCGTCGAGCACTCGTATCTCGGCGCCGGGAATGGTGCGGGCGACCTGCACGGAGTACACGGCCGGGATGGTGCGGTCCTGGTCCCCGGCGACCACCAGGGTGGGTGCGGTGATCCGGGCCAGCAGGTCCCGGTTGTCGTGTGCGGCGTTGATGCGGGCGGCCTGGATTTGGGCGTGGCGGGTGGCCGCGCTGTCGGACGCGAACGAGGCCTTGGCGATGGCCTCGACCGCGGCCGGGTCGGCGTTGAGGAATTCCCGGGAGAGCAAGAACCACAGCGTCGCCTCGCCGTAGGCTTGCGGGTCGGCGGTGCGGTACAGGTGTTCCCAGAAGGTGAACATGCCCTGCAGGTAGCTGTCGGTGTGTCCCCAGGTGCTGTAGAGCACGACGCGGTCGACCTGGTCGGGATGGTGCGCGGCGATCCGCTGCGCGATCGTCGACCCTTGCGACATGCCGACCAGGTGCGCTCTGTCGATGTCGAGGGCGTCGAGGACACCGAGAACGTCGGCCTCGAGGTCCGCGGCGGTGTACGGGGCCTCGTCCCGGGTGGATTCGCCGGTGCCGCGCCAGTCCAGGGCGATGACCCGGAAATGCTGTGCCAGTGACTCGAATTGGCCGCCGGGGACGAAGATCGTGTGATCGACCGCGGAGCCGGGGAGCAGGACGACGGGGATCCCGGTGCCTTGTTCGGCGTAGCCGATGGTGAGACCGTTGGCCAAGGTGACAGTTGCCATGAGAACGTCTTCCTGAGTTAGGTGACGACGGTGAGGAAGTCCTGGTCGAGTTCCCGGTGGGTGAAGTTGATTCCGCGCGCGGCCTGGTCCATGGTCCAGGTGATCGTGCGAAAGTCCTTGCCGGTGCGGTAACCGCCGGCGAAGACCTCGTTGCGGTTGCCGGCCGGATCGAAGAAGTAGATCGTTTCCCCTCGGGTGATGCCGTGGCGGGCGGGACCGAAGTCGATCGGCACATCCCGCATCGAGAAGACGTCGCCGGCGTGCAGCAGCGCCGACCAGTCCGCGATGTGGTAGGCGAAGTGGTGCAGTTTGCCGTTCTCTCCCTTGACGAACGCGATGTCGTGAGGCTGCTCGCCGCAGAACATCCACGAGCCGACCAGGTCCGTGTTGTCCTCGCCGCCGACGAGCCGCTCGGCGGCCTGGAAGTCGAGGACCTCGGAGAAGAATCTTTCCAGCAGGACCGGGTCCTCGGTGGTGATCAGCGTGTGATCCAGACGGGGGACGCCGATGCCGCGCAGCCCCTGCCGCGGCCACGGATCCGGATTCCACAGACCGGTCGCGGTACCGAGATACTCGATGTCGCTGTACAGCTCGAGGACGTGTTCCGAGGGCAGGGTGACGCGGAGGCCGTCGCCGACGGACAGGTTGTCGCCCTTGCTCATCCGCTCACAGGTGGCGCCGAATGCTCGTACACGGTTCTCGATGTCGTCGAGTGACTGTTCGTCGGTCACCTTGTAGCCGAGCTTGACCAGACCGACCCCGCCTTCATGGAGGACGACGGAATGGTGATCGGCTTCGTCCCAGGACTTTAGATATACGGTTCCGTCGTCCTGGTGGACGGCGTCCATGCCGAGCGTGTCGATGTAGTGGTCGCGGGCTTCGTCCAGATCGGTGACATTGATGTGGACATATCCCAGGCGCATCACGGACATGACTGCTCCTTTCTCGTGGAAGAGGTGGATGGTGTTTGGCGTGCGGTGATGGTGTTCGGTCGTGCGGTATCGAGGCCGGTGAGGACGTTGACGATCCGATCGCGTGGTCCGAGTTCGATCACTAGATCGGTCACCGGGGTGGCTCGGCATGGAAGACAGTTGCGGACGTCCGGTCTCGGCCTGGGACCCTCGATCACTTTCTCGCTGACCGGTTTCGGGTAGATGACCTCACCCTCGACCAGGATCGCTCGACACGCTCCGCACCCGCCGCGACGGCACTTGTACCGGGTGCGCAGACCCTGTCGGCGCAGTGCGTCGACGATCGTCTCCCTTTCTCGGGCAACGATTTCAACGCCGTCCGGGCGTATCGTCACCGTCCGAGGACCGTCGGTGTGTGCGCTCATCCGCCGAGTGGAGCGAGGGTGTGGAAACGCCGCGCGTGATACACCGCCGGTGTCTCCGTCTCGCCGAGATGGACGCTCTCTACCCGGCCGACGAGAATCTCGTGGTCGCCGCCGTCGTGCTGGGCGTGCATCGAGCACGACAATCGGGCTACGGCACCACGCAGGGCCGGAAGTCCATCAGGATGCTCGTCGAAGTCGTCGCCGGCGAACTTGTCGGCGCCCTTAGTTGCGAAACGCGTGGCCACCGGGGTGTTCTCATCTGCGGCGAAGTGGATCGCGAACTTCTCCGCCGCGGTAAACGCGGGGTAGGAGTCAGCTGACTTCGTCAGGCACACCAGAACCAGGGGTGGATCCTGCGAGACGGCGGTGAACGCGCTTGCAGTGAAACCACGCGGGGTGCCGGTGTGGTCCTCGGTAACTACTACCGTCACTCCGGACGGGAAGCGGCTCAGTGCCTCTCGGTAGTCTTCGGCGCTGATTTTCGGTGTGTCCCCGGTGGGGGGATTCCCGATGACCGGTGTGGTGCTCATGCTCATCACGTCCTCCTGACCTGCTGTTCGACCGAATCGGTCGGTGATGTGAACAGAAGGTTATGGAGGATGAAGGGGCACTCTGATCCGGAAAACGCGAGCGTGATCCAAAAAGCGCAAGAGGTATGTCGTAGGTCACTCAGGCGCCAGATTGAGCCTCACGACATACGCGACGTCGGTCGCCCCTGGGCAAGGGCCACGACCTCGCCGTCGAACGCGATGCGGCCGCGGCATCCGTCGTACTTCACTTCCGCCCGCCCAGCCGCCGTCCATTGCCTCCGGGAGCTCACCCGGAGTTCCGCCGATAGCGGGAACCCGCCCTCGCCTGTTCAGCGAGGGCGGGTCACCGGTTCCGCTTCAGCTGATGGGGTCAGCTCACGCCCACCGATTCTCCGTCGATCATGACCATTGTGGGACGGGGTATTTCGGTGGTGCCGGTCGCGAGATCCCCGAGGCTGCCGTCGAGCGCCACCAGGTCCGCACGACGGCCCGCCGTCAAAGTGCCGACACGGGTCTCGTCGTGCACCAGGTACGCGCTGTCGATGGTCATAGCCCGGATCGCGCGATCCACTCCGATCCGCTGGTTTCCGCCGAGCACCGTGCCGCCTCTCGTCATCCTGGTGACCGCGGTCCTGATGGTCGCGAGCGGATCCATCGGGGTGATCGGGCAGTCCGAATGCAGTCCGAATCGCAGCCCCAGTTCGTCGGCGCAGGCGAGGGGATCCATCTCGGCTGCGCGCTCGGCACCGAGGAACCGGTCGCGGTGCCGATCGCCCCAGTAGAAGACGTGGTTGACGAAGAAGCTCACCCCGAGTTCGGCTTCCCGGATCGCGGCCAAATCGCTCGGTGCACTCACCTGGCAGTGTTCGATGCGGTGGCGTCCCGTCCTGCCGTCTGTGGCTTGCGCTCTCCTCAGCGAGGTGATCGCGGCACCGACCGCCGCATCGCCGTTCGCGTGCACGGCGACCTGGCCACCCGCACGATGGACCCGCACAATCATTTCGTCGAGCTGCTCCTGCGGGTAGAGCAGGTCACCGTGATGGCTGGGGTCGCACGCGTACGGCGTGCGGAGTGCGGCGGACAGCCCCTGGATCGATCCGTCGGCCCAGAACTTCGCGCCGGCCAGCCGGAAGCGCGCGCCGGCCGCGGGTGCATGCTCGAACGTGACTCCCCGGTCGTCGAGGGCCTCGAGCGCCATATCGCCGCGTAGGAAGCCGACGACGTGCACCGGTAGCTCACCCGACGCGTCCAGCGAGCGGTAGGCGGTCAGCTCCTGCTCACCGGCCGAGAGACCCACGCCGAGATCGTGGATCGTGGTGATACCTCGCGACCGCGCCGACCGCAGGCTGCGAAGCAGGGCACCGTTCACCTCCTGCTCGGTCAACGCGGGAACCGCCGCGGTGACCCTCGACACCGCATCGATTTCCCACGCCATCCCGGTGAGTCGACCGTCGGCGCCGCGAGGGAACAGCGGGTCGTCCACCGACACCGTGGATTCGTCGATGCCTGCGGCCGCGAGCGCGGCGGTGTTGGCAACGGCGAAGTGACCGCAGATGTGCAGCACGATGACCGGCCGATCGGTGCTGACGGCGTCGAGATCCGTCCGGGTCGGATGCCGTCCCTCGGCGATCTGGGTGTCGTCGTAACCCCACCCCCTGATCCATCCGCTGCCGGTCGCCGCGGCACGCAAAGCCTGCTGGATGTCGGCAATCGACCGGCACGGTGGTGTCCGGCAGTCGGCCCAGCCGTCGGTGAGGCCGGCGTAGGTGGGGTGGATGTGCGATTCGATGAGTCCCGGGATCACCGTGGCACCGGGCAAGTCGATGCGGCGGGCCCCTATTCCTGCGTAGTCGGCCATGTCCTTCCTGGTGCCGGTGGCGACCACGTCGGTGCCGTCGGTGACCAGCGCTTCGACCGTCGGCGACGACGGGTCCTGGGTGTGAATCGAATCGGCGGTGAGCAGTGTCCTGGACATCAGGCACCCACCTCGCTGCGTGCAGCCGGGGTTCCCACGGCGGCGTTCGGCATCCGGCCGTCGGCGCGAAGGCCGCGGATCGGATCGGTGGGTGGCCAGAACACCCGCGTCGACACCACGAAAAGGATGTTGAGGACCAGGGCGGCCGCACCGATGTTGACGCCGTGCTCGGCGAGCCATGCGGACACGGGGCCGTGCTTGTCGAGATACAGCCACAGCACCACGATGTCGCCGAGCACCACGCCCATGGCGAGTGCGGAAGGGCGCAATTTCCATCCGAAGACCATCGTCGCGAAGACCACAGCGGCCTGTGTGACACCGTAGTACGCGGTGTTGACCAGGGTCAGCAGGAGCTGAGGTGTCGCGAGGGTGAGCAGGAGCGAGATCGCGAGGTACGCCACGACCACTCCTCGCACCCAGATTCGCTGGCGAGATTCCGGGATCCCCGGAATGATGTTGCGGGACACGATCGCACCGATTCCGAGAGCAGCCCCGCACAGCACCACGATCGCGCAGAGGGCCGCGCCGCCGGCAACGACACCGGTCAGCCAGTCGGGCAGCAGCTGTCGCGACAACTGCAGGAGCACCTGGTCGGATTCCGTTCCCTCGAGCTTGGTCGGCAGCAGCGTGATCGCCCCGAAGGCGGCAGCGACGAGGAACGGATACATGAGCATGTACAGAGGATTGAACTTGGCGACCCGCTTGATCGTCGCCTCGGACTTCGCCGCGAGCACGGCCTGCACGATGATCGGGAAGATGAAGAACCCGACCGATTGGAACACGATCGTCGTCAGGACGAAGGTCAGTGACGACCCGGTGACCGTGGAGTGTGAGGCCGAGCCGCCACCACTGGCTGCCGCTGCGGCGAACAGCTTCTCGGTCCCGCCGGTCTCGATCACTGCCGCGAGTCCGATCAGGACGGCGCCGAGCAGCAGGGCGGTGTCCTTGACATAGGACACGAATGCGGGGGCGCGCACCCCGGACAGCATGAGGAACAACAGCGCGAGGGCTGCGCCCGCGAATACCGCGACGGTCGGGTCGATGGAGATACCCAGACCAGTCAGCGCGATCTGCAGTCCGGCAAGCTGAAGCTGGCCCCACGGAATGAGGAATACCACCGACGCGATGGCAATCGTCAATTCCAACCCGCGCGAACGGAAATGGCGTCCGGCGACATCGGGCAACGTCATGGCGCCGTATCTCTTGCCGGCACGCCAGAGGTAGGGCGCGAAGAAGTACCCGATCGGGTAGGCCAGCAGGATGTACCCGATGAACCAGACGCCGTAGCTCGCCCCGTGCGCGTACACGCCGCCGGGGAATCCGATCAGGGTCCCGATGCTGTAGGCCTCGCCCGCTCCCAGGATGAAGACCAGCAGCGGACCGAACGACCGGCCACCCACGAGGTAGTCGGAGATCTCCTTCTTGCTGCCGCGCCGCGACAGCACGCCTGCCCCGAGGGCGAGGAGGAGCACGAGGGTGAAGAAGGCCGCGGTCATGACTGTGCTCCGCTCCCAGCACCCGCAGCGGCCGATTCGGCACGCTCGGCAGCTTCGAAGTCCTTGCGGTCGAATAGCTTCCAGGAAAGATGGAGGCACAGCGACGTGAGCGGCATCCACAGGAACAACCACGCGAACAGGATGGGGACTCCGAAGACCGTGGCCGTGGATCCGGCCAGGGCGACGATGCCGCCGAGGACCCCGGCGAACGGGACACCTATCGCGAGTAAGGCGCTTTTTGCCTCGTTGGACATGATTGTTTTGTCTCCTATTCCGACTGCGTCCACCGGCGTCCCGGGTTGGGTCCGGTGCCGGTCGACGTGCACTCTGGCACTAGTGTGGTCTGAATCACTCCCTTCGAGCCATGGGCGAATCCCGGAAAACGCCGAGACGGTTCGTGAATTTCACGGGAGTGCGGAAAACGAGGGAGAGGGTGCCCGAGTCCGTGGGTGAAGACACGATTCAGCGGTTGTGCCGGCAGGTCTCGGAGGAGATCGAGTTGGTGACCGACCGGGCGGTGGGTCAGATCCGCGCCGAGTTGCAGTCGTACGCCGCCGTTCCGATCGACGAGCAGCGCGGATACATCAGCCGACAGCTCGTCGCGACGCTGCACGCACTCGCGGAGAGCCAACCCCTCGCCGACGACGTCCTCGAGCGTTCGCGGCAGCTCGGCCGACGCCGTGCAATGCAGGGATTGCCACTGTCCGACGTCATCGAGACGTACCACATCGCATCCCGCGAATTGTGGAACACGATGGTGGCCAGGGCCGCTGAGCCGACCACCGACCTGCTGCGCGCAGGCGGCATGATGTGGGATCTCGTCCACACCGCCACCAGTGCGGTCGCCGTCGGACACACCGACGCAACCCGAAGCGAACAGGCCATCCGCGCGGGGGTGCGATATCGGTTCTTCGAGGCCCTCGCGAGGTCGGTCGACGGTGACCGCCGTGATGTGCGAGAGCTGGCGGAGGCGCTGGGGTTCACACCGCAGCACGAGTTCCAAGCGGTGTGCGTCGGCGCGGAGGAGTGGTCGGAAGCGCAGCTCGAACGGCTGCAACGCATCTTGGACACGATCCCGGGGACGACTCAATGCAGTGGGCACGGCGCCGTCATCATCGCCCTGAGCCAGCGCGCACCGGTTGATGACATCATCCGGGAGGTCCGGCTCGGCCACCCGGGCACCACGGTCGGAATCGGATTGGCCCGCGCCGGCCTGGCCGGCGCGGCGATGAGCATCACGGACGCGCGCCGGGTCCTGCATCTGGCCTCGCCTACCGGCGAGGTGGTCCGTTTCGCCGACGAGTGGGTTGCCGCCACCCTGGCCGACCATCGCGACGAACTCGCCACGCTGCTGGAGCCCGGTGTCACCGTCGCCGCGGACCATCCGCACCTCGTCGAGGCGGTCTTGGCGTTCGCCCGTAACGGGTTCTCCATCAGTGCGGCCGGGCGGGACATTCATCTGCATGCCAACTCGATCACCTACCGGCTGGATCGCTGGCAACAGCTGACCGGCTGGGATCCTCGGACTCTCGACGGCCTGCAGCGGTCGGTGTTGAGCCTGAGACTGTTCCAGCATGATTCGGGCAATTCGAATTCCTGGGAAATACGATCAGCGCAACGCCACCTGCACGAGGACGGCGGCGCCGAGGAAGCCGAGTAGCCACAGCACCCGTTGGCGGACCTGCTGGGCGGTGGTGCGGTCGAACAACCATTTTCCCGCGGCGGCGCCGAACATGCAGAGCGGCGTGAACAAGGCGATCTGCGCCAGGACGGGAACCGTGAGGAGACCACCGGCAGCCGAGCCGGCGGCGCCGAACGCGTCGATGACGAGGAAGAACACGACGAGCGAGGCACGCCCGGCGGCCACGTGGGAGGACGCGGAAAAATACATCAGGACGGCGGGTGGACCACCGAGGGCGAAGCCGCCGTTGAGGAGGCCGGACGCCACGCCCGTCACGGTCGTCGCACCGGGGCCGGGCAGTGACTGGCGGTCGGGGACGGCGGCCATCGCGACGGCGGAGCCGATGATCGCCACACCCAGGAGCACCCGCACCAGGTCACCGGACAGCTGTGTAAGCGCCCACATCCCGAGCGGCATGCCGATCAGGGTGCCAACGAACAACCAGCGCAACGACTTCCAGTGCACTTGCCGCCACACCTGGGGCAGCATCGCTGCACTCGCGACGACCTCGAGGACGAACACGGTGGGGATCACCGACGTCGGCGGGAGCAGGACGACGAGTCCCGCCACCCACACCATCGCACCACCGAAGCCACCGAAACCGCGGACGACGCCGCCGGCCACCACGATGCCGAGCGCAAGGAGGAGGGCGGGCAGCGACAGATCCCACACCGTTGCCGCCATACCCACACCGCTTCCGTTCGCCGTTGTCTCCGTCAGAAGTGTGGGGGTCGCGGCGGTGAAGCGACAGATCCAGACGGCGCCCGGTCGTCGGTACCAGAAGAGCACGGGACGTAGCCCCCGGCGTCGGCGCCGGGGGCTACGTGGTGGGAAAAGCGGACTACACGTAGTCCTTGTACTTGTCGAGCAGGCGAACCGGCTTCGACAGCGCGTCGCGGCGGAAGGGATCGCCGAGTTCGCGGGTGCACATGATCTCGATGACCGTCGTCTTGCCCTCGTTCATCTGTGCGGCGACCGCGCGCTGCAGTGCGGGGCCGACCTCTTCGAGCTTGTCGACGACGATGCCTTCGGCGCCCATCGCCTGTGCGATTCCGGCGAAGGACTCGCTCTCGAGTTCACCGGCGACGAAGCGGCGGTTGTAGAAGTCGACCTGGTTCTTCTTCTCCGCACCCCACTGCCGGTTGTGGAATACGACGGCGGTGACCGGGATGTCGTGCCGGACAGCCGTCATGACTTCGCCCAGGCTCATCCCCCAGGCGCCGTCGCCCGCGTATGCGATGGCGGGCCGTTCCGGTGCCGCCGCCTTCGCGCCGATGATGGTGGGCAACGCGTATCCGCAGTTACCGAAGCTCATCGGAGCCAGGAAGCTGCGCGGCTTCTCGAACCGGAGGTAGCTGTTGGCGACGGAGTTGATGTTGCCGATGTCGGTGGAGACCATCACGTCTTCCGGCATCGCCTTCTCCAGCTCACGCAGCACCTGGCGGGGGTGCAGCCAGTTGCCCTCCTCGCCTTCCTGTTCGGCGATCATGTCGAGGCTGAACGGATCGCGCTCATGCGTCCACTCGTCGAGTTCCTTCTCCCACGCGGCTTTCTCGGCGTCGATCTTCTCGCTGCGTGCCGCCCGATTGGCGTCGCACGCGAGGGCCTTGCCCTCGAGGCGTTCGGTGAGTGCGACGGCGGCAGCCTTCGCGTCGCCACAGATTCCGACCGACACCTTCTTCACCAGGCCGAGCATCTTGTGGTCCGCATCGATCTGGATGATCTTCGCGTTCTTGGGCCAGTAGTCCATGCCGTGCTGCGGCAGCGTGCCGAAGGGGCCGAGACGGGTGCCGAGGGCGAGCACCACGTCGGCCTGGCTGATCAGCTTCATCGCGGCCTTGGAACCCTGGTAGCCCAGCGGTCCGGTCCACAGCGGGTGGCTGGCGGGAAACGAGTCGTTGTGCAGGTAGCTGTTGACGACGGGGGCGCCGAGACGCTCGGCGAGGGCCTTGCACTCCTCGACGCCGTCGGCCATCACTACACCGCCACCGGACACGATCACCGGGAATTCGGCCTGGGCGAGCAGTTCTGCAGCCTCGTTCAGGCTCTTTTCGCCGCCGGGACCACGGTCGAGCCGGGTGGGCTGCGGGATCTCGGTCTCGATCTCGCCGTAGAAGAAGTCGCGCGGGATGTTGAGCTGCGTCGGACCCATCTCGGACATCGCGCGGTCGAAGCAGCGGCCGGTAAACTCGGCCATGCGCTTGGGGTTGTTGACGTGGCCCTGGTACTTGGTGAATTCCTGGAACATCGGCAGCTGGTTGGCTTCCTGGAAACCGCCCAGGCCCGTGCCCATGGTGCCGGCCTCGGGGGTGACGATGACGACGGGGCTGTGCGCCCAGAATGCGGCGGCGATCGCCGTGACACAGTTACTGATTCCCGGCCCGTTCTGGCCGATCACCATGCCGTGCCGCCCGCTGACCCGGGCATATCCATCCGCCATGTGGCCCGCACCCTGCTCGTGCACCACCGGGACGAGCCGGATCCCGGCGGGCGCGAAAATGTCCATCGCATCCATGAAGGCCGAACCCATGATGCCGAACATGTCCGTCACACCGTTCGCGACCATGGTCTCGACGAACGCCTCCGACGGTGTCATCTTCTGTACACCGGAGACAGCGGTGCGATCGGCACCGTTCTTCTTCTTGCTCATGCGTGATCCTCCTTCAGGGGTGCGCCGGAAACGGCAGAGAATGTCAAAAATCGGAACATTTCGTTCGTGATTTTGTGATGTGTTGGAACAGTAGGCCACGTCACACACTTCGTCAATGAATGTTCCTAAAACTGGAACGGGATGTATGATTTTTCGATACACGACGTGAAGGCGTCGCCGTCTGGGCCTAGGAGGAACCGTGGGTGAGATTCACCGGATCGACGAGTCGAACGGACACCCGACAACGGAGCTACCCGGAGACACGCCGACGCTCCGCCTGTTCGCGCTGCTCGAGATGATCGCGTCCAAGGACCAGCTGTTCACGTTGCAGGGGCTCGTCGAGGAGACGGGCATGGCCAAGCCGACCTTGCACCGGATGCTCCAGCAGCTCGAGGGCGCCGGACTCCTCACCCGGCAGAACAACGGCAGGCATTACGGCACCGGCGTGCGCCTGCGTCGCTTCGCCGAGAATCTGCTGCTCAACGACACCCACCACGGTGCGCGACACGCCATCCTCCGAAACCTGGTCGCGGAACTCGGCGAGAGCTGCAACGTGACCACCCTGTCGGGTAGCGAAGTGGTGTATCTCGACCGAGTGGAAACCTCGGAGCCCCTTCGGTTTACACTCCATGCGGGTTCGCGGGTGCCCGCGCACTGCTCGGCCAGCGGCAAGATGATCCTGTCGCAGCTCAGCCCCGCCCAACGCCGGCGACTCCTCGGGCGGATGCCGCTCGAGCGCTACACCAACAAGACCGTCACCGACATCGAACTGATCGAGACCGAACTCAAGCAGGTCCGCCGCGACGGCTACGCCATCGACGACGAAGAGTTCCTCCCCGGACTCGTCTGCGCCGCGGTGCTCGTCCCCTGCGCCACAGGCAATTCCAATCTCTGCATCGCGGTCCAGGCCCCGGTCATGCGACTCACTCCCGACAAGGCGCTCAAGCTCCTTCCTGCGTTACGGCGGGCAGCCGACGCCATCGGCGAGATCGAGAACGAGGTCACGGAGACCGAAGTGACAGACCTGAACTGAAGGAGGGCGCATGCCCGAAATGACCACTGCGGCCCCCAGCCACGTGGTGTCCGCGCGCGAGTTGTTCGGACTCGACACCGACCTGACGGTGCGTGCCTTCCGCGAACCCGTCGACCATGTCCCCGACATCGACCCCGCGTACCGGTTCGATCACGCGGTGACGACCGCCCTGCTCGCCGGATTCGACCGCAACCGCCGGGTGATGGTCCAGGGACTGCACGGCACCGGCAAGTCCACACACATCGAGCAGGTCGCGGCTCGGCTGAACTGGCCGTGCGTGCGGGTCAATCTCGACGGACATCTCAGCCGGCTGGACCTGATCGGCAAGGACGCGGTCGTCCTCCGAGAAGGCAAGCAGGTCACCGAATTCCAGGAAGGCATTCTGCCCTGGGCACTGCAGCGGCCCGTCGCGCTGATCCTCGACGAGTACGACGCCGGCCGTCCCGATGTCATGTTCGTCATTCAGCGCCTCCTCGAGCGCGACGGAAAACTGACCCTGCTCGATCAGAACCGCGTGCTGTCTCCGCATCCGGCCTTCCGGTTGTTCGCCACCGCCAACACCGTCGGCCTGGGCAATCTCAACGGGTTGTATCACGGGGTGCAGCGACTCAATCACGCGCAGATCGATCGCTGGAACATCGTCGCGACACTCGATCACCTGCCCGCGGAACAGGAAATCGAGATCGTGTCCGCACGAGTGCCGTCGCTGAGCCGTGAGCTCATCGGGTCGATGGTCGCCGTGGCCAATCTGACCCGGAGCGGATTTCGCGTCGGCGACCTGTCGACGCTGATGTCGCCGCGCACGGTGATCACCTGGGCCGAGAACATCGAGATCTTCCACGACCCGGCGCTCGCATTCCGGCTGTCGTTCGTCAACAAGTGCGACGAGGCCGAGCGGCCCGTCGTCGCCGAGTACTTCCAGCGGTGCTTCGACTCGGAACTGGAGCGGTCGTCGATGCTCGCGGCGAGCACGGCCTGAGCGGACAGTCATGACAGAACTGTCCGTGCGCCCCACCTCGGTCCGCCGTCAGCAGGAGGTTCACGAACTCTGTGCCGCCGCGATCCGCGCCCTCGCGGGCGAGGGCGAACTGCACTTCCGCGGACCGGAACTCCATCGTGGACATCGGCGCGTGCCGATGCCCGCCCCGCACCTGCACCCGTCGGTCGACGACGCCGACTTCACGTCATTCCGCGGCGCGGCGGATGGCATGGCGTCGCGCCTCCTCCACACCGATCCCGTACTGCACCGCAGCCTGTGCCCGGACGACACGGCGGGTCGGCTGGTCTTCGAGATTCTGGAACAGTTCCGCGTCGAGTCGCTGGCCGCCGACGCGTGGAGCGGCGTGCGCGCCAACCTCTCCCACCGCTTCACGCAGTGGTCGCAGGACTACGTGACGTCCGGTCTGACCGAGACGGTGCACGGAATGCTGTTGTTCACGGTGACACAGATGTGCCGGGCCCGGATCACCGCCGAACCGATACCCGAGGCCACCGAGGACCTGATCGAATCGACCCGGTTCGCTCTCGCCTCCGTTCTCGGCGCCCACCTCCCATGGTTGCGTCGAACCCGGTTCTCGCAAAACGACTTCGGGATCCACGCGCAGGCCGTCGCCGAGCTGATCGGCCGTCACCTGGAGTCACCCACCGACACGGACGTCTCGGCCGACGACCGGAGTGACGGCCGGACGGCGTTCTCCCTCCTGTTCGACTTCGACCCCGAAGACGACGAGACCTTCCAGGCCGCGGTGTCGGGACGCAGTCGTGCGCTGGGGGAGGGCGAAGACGGATACCGCGTGTTCACCCGCGCCTACGACGAGACCCGGCAGATCGCGTCCCTCGTCCGGCCGGAGTTGCTCCAGGAGTACCGCCGGCGACTCGACCTCGTCATCGACCTGCAGCACCTCAACGTCCGGAAACTCGGACGGCAGCTGAAAGCCGTGCTCGCGGAACCGGTCCCCGACGGATGGGACGGCGGCCGGGAAGAGGGATACCTCGACGGTCGGTGGCTCGCCCAGCTCGTCACCTCGCCCACCGAGCGCAGACTCTTCCGGGCCGAACGCACCGAGCCGCACACCGACACGACGGTGACCTTCCTCATCGACTGCTCCGGTTCGATGAAGGAGTTCGGCGAACCGGTCGCGGTCTTGGTCGACGTATTCGCCCGGGCACTCGAACTGGCCGACGCCCGCTGCGAGATCCTGGGGTTCACGACCGCCGCATGGAACGGGGGCCGAGCTCGCCGAGACTGGCTCCGGTCCGGCCGTCCGCGAAACCCGGGACGGCTCAACGAGGTGCGGCAGCTGGTGTTCAAGGACGCCGAAACCTCCTGGCGCCGAGCCCGACCCGAGATCGCGGGACTGTTGAAGAACGATTTGTTCAAAGAGGGCGTCGACGGTGAGGCCGTCGACTGGGCGTGCTCCCGGTTGCGGGGCACCCAGGGCCGGAGGCTCCTGTTCGTAATCTCGGACGGAAGCCCCCTGGACGGCGCCACCGCGCTGGCCAACGACGAGTTCTACCTGGACCACCACCTGCAGGACGTGGTCGAGCGACACGAGGACGAGCGGGCCGTCGAGGTGTACGGACTGGGCGTCGGGCTGGACCTGAGCCCGTACTACGACCGCTGCCGGACGCTCGATCTGTCGTGCGGTACCAACAGCGACGTCATTGCCGACGTCCTGTCGATGATCGCCCACTGACAGCCATCACCTGCCAGTAGCGCAACAGCGAGGGGACACACTCATGACCGAACCCGGAGTCTCTCTGGTCACTCTGGTCACTCTGGACATCGCCGGGACGAGCGTCGACGAAGGCGGCGCCGTGTACGTCGCGTTACGCGACACCGTCGAAAAGCACCTCGGCAAACCGATTCCGGACGACCGGTTCGACCGGTGGAAGGGCACCGGCAAACGGCAGGCCATCGAGGGCCTGCTGCGGGAGAGCGGCGTCCCCGCCGGGAAGACGGTACTGGACGCCGTCGAATCCGATTTCACCGCAATGCTTCTGGCTGCGTACCGCAAGACTCCGCCCACCGCACTGCCCGGGGTTCACGACGCCTTCGGTACGTTGCGGCAGCGCGGCATCAAGGTCGTTCTCCAGACCGGCTACTCACGCAAGATCGCGGAACCACTACTGGAGCAGGTCGGGTGGGAGATCGGGCGGGACATCGACGGGGTGATCACGAGCGATCAGGTGCGGATGAGCAGGCCGTCGCCGTATCTCATCTTCCGCGCCATGGAACTCGCCGGAGTGCAGAGCGTCGACGAGGTGCTGGTGGGTGGGGACACTCCGAACGATCTCCGCGCCGGGACGAACGCCGGGGCACGATACGTCTTGGGTGTTTTGACCGGCGCGCACGACGCGGCGACGCTGAGGCTCGAGCCCCACACGCACATCCTGGACAGCGCTGCGGACATCCCCGGACTGCTGGGCTGAACGACGACTGTGGGTTCGGTACCTCACCAGCCACGTTCGGCGAGGCGGTGCGGAACCGGGATGTCGTCGACGTTGATCCCGACCATCGCCTCACCCAGCCCACGAGAGACCTTCGCGAGCACGTCCGGGTCGTCGAAGAACGTGGTGGCCTTCACGATCGCCGCGGCCCGCTCCGCCGGGTTACCGGACTTGAAGATCCCCGACCCGACGAACACACCCTCCGCGCCGAGCTGCATCATCATCGCCGCATCCGCCGGGGTCGCGATGCCACCGGCGGTGAACATGGTGACCGGCAACTTCCCGGCCTTCGCCACCTCGACCACCAGGTCGTACGGCGCCTGCAGCTCCTTCGCCGCCACATACAACTCGTCCTCGCTCAGCGACGTCAACCGGCGAATCTCCCCACCGATGGTCCGCATATGCGTGGTGGCATTCGACACATCGCCGGTACCGGCCTCACCCTTCGACCGAATCATCGCCGCACCCTCGGTGATCCGCCGCAACGCCTCACCCAGGTTGGTCGCACCACACACGAACGGGACGGTGAACTTCCACTTGTCGATGTGGTTCGCGTAGTCGGCCGGGGTCAGGACCTCGGACTCGTCGACATAGTCGACCCCCAGGGACTGCAGGATCTGCGCCTCGACGAAGTGCCCGATCCGGGCCTTGGCCATCACCGGGATCGAGACCGCGGAGATGATGCCGTCGATCATGTCCGGATCACTCATCCGCGACACCCCACCCTGCGCGCGGATGTCCGCAGGCACCCGCTCGAGCGCCATCACCGCGACCGCGCCGGCGTCCTCGGCGATCTTCGCCTGCTCGGGGGTGACGACGTCCATGATGACCCCACCCTTCAACATCTCGGCCATACCCCGCTTGACGCGCGCAGTGCCGGTGGTGGATGCGCTCATGACTCTCTCCTCTGATGACGATCGGTGTGTGGATCCTGTTGTGCCGCGGCCAGCAGTTCGAGGTCCGAGCCACCCAGCGTTTCGATCGCCTCGATGCGCTTCTCGGCCTCCGCGACCGACTCGTCCTGCGAACCGATAGGGGGAGCACCGGACAGCGCGTCGTCGTCGGTTCCGCCTTTGCCGAGCCACCGCCGCACTTCGTAGGTGACCAGGATGGCGAGGAGCGTCAGTCCGCTCATGAGGAACTGGGAGCGGGTTGTCGGCAGGAAAGCCATCGCGAGGATGACGGTGGCCATCAGGGCGATGGTCGCGTAACTCAGCCACGGGAACAACCACATCCGGAGTTGCAGTGCGGCAGGATCTTCGCGCTCGAGTCTGCGCCGGAGCACCACCTGGGAGATGGCGATCAGGAGGTACACGAAGAGCGCGACGGCGCCGTACGAGTTGACGAGGAAGCTGAAGACGATGTCACCCCACACATAGGTGCAGGCAACCGACACGTATCCGACGGTGGTGCCGAGCAGGATCGCCCGACGAGGCACACCGTTGTGGGAGAGCTTGGTGAAGAACTTCGGTGCGTCGCCGTTGCGGGTCAGCGCGAACAACATTCGCGATGTCGTGTACAGCGCGGAGTTCAGGCAGGAGAGCACCGCGGTGAGGACGATGAAGTTCATGATCGTGGCGACGCCGGGTATTCCGAGCACCTCGAGCACCGCGGCGTAAGGGCTCACACCGACGCTTTCGGTGTTCCACGGCTGGATCGCGACGACGACGAGAATGGAGCCGACGTAGAAGGTCACGATGCGCACCACGATCGACCGCATGGCATGGGCCACTGCCCGCTTCGGCTCCTCCGACTCCGCGGCCGCGATCGTCACGATCTCTGCACCGGTGTAGAAGGCGACGCAGGGGACGACCGCGGCGAGGACTGCGCCCCAGCCGAGCGGGGTGAATCCACCGTGGTCGACGAGGTTGCCGAGCCCCGGCGTCGAGTCCGGCCACAGCCCGGTGATCCACAGGGCACCCATTCCGAGGAAGAGGACGATCGCTACGACCTTGATCGACGAGAACCAGTATTCGAACTCACCGTAGGACCGGGCGGAGACCATGTTGGTGGCCGTGAGCAGCAGCATCAGTCCGAGGCTCAGCAGCCACAGCGGGATCATCGGCAGCCAGAGCTGCAAGATCCGGCCGCCGGCGACGGCCTCGACAGCAACAACGATGACGAAGAAGTACCAGTACATCCACCCCGTCGCGAACCCGGCGCGACGTCCGAGCGCCTGCCGGGCATAGACGTAGAACGACCCGACCACCGGCCTTGCTACCGCCATCTCCGCCAGCATCCGCATGATCAGCAACGTGATGATGCCTGCAATGAGGAAGGAGATGATCGCGGCCGGGCCCGCACCGCCGATGACGACACCGCTGCCGACGAAAAGGCCGGCGCCGATCACGCCACCGAGAGCGATCAGGTTCATGTGCCGGCGTTTGAGCCCCTTGCCCAAACCGGAGTTGTCGGTGTGTTCAGGAACGGTACTGTCCACGTTTCCTCCAAATAGCGGCGGCGAAGTCCGCGCCACCCTGCCTGTCCTGCCGGTGAGCGGCGCGGATCGAACACCCTGGTATGTGTGACTCACATCACCTTTGCGGGAGTCACCTCACATTACGACTCGGAGATGCAGACCGCCCAGAACCAGATCTGAGGGAAGGAAAGGGACCAGGCGCCCTGGTGTAGATCTCGCCGCCAGTAGCATTTTGAGACGTTGGCGATCGCGTAAGCGGATCCGTTAGCGGGCGCGCGACCGTTGTCGACCGACCTCGTTACATGTCACATTGCCACATGGCAAGCACACGAGAGCGGGTACGCGAGCACCGCCAGAGACCCGTGGTCATCGTCCAGGACGATCGGTTTGACGCAACCGCTTCGGTCACGGTGTGCCCGCTAACGACCAATCCGGTCGAGGCGCCATTTGCCCGGATCGCTGTGGAGCCGACCGACAGGACCGGGATCGAGAAGCCGAGTCAGATCATGGTCGACAAGGTCACGACGATGCCGCGGGTGAATATGCACGAACGCCTCGGCCAACTCGCCGCTGCCGATCTGGTTCGGCTGGACCGTGCTCTTTTCGTATTTCAAGGACTTGCCGATTGAGCCGACTCTCTCGACGGCGTGATGTCGCAAGCGGATCGTCTACCGGCGACAGGCTCGCTGTGGCGGTCGGTCTTCAAGTCAAACCGCCGCGCCGTAACAGGTATGCGAGGGCGTTGTGGCGATGCCGCCGGTCCGAGGCGTCGACCTTCCTGCGAGCCTCGGTCTGTACAAAATGCGAATACTTCGTACTTTTTCCTGCTCTGATGTACAGTTAGTACATGTCCGATGCCGCTGCTCTCAGCATTTCCGATGCACGCACTCATCTTGCAGCGATCATCGATCGCGCTCGCACCGAACACCAACCCGTCTACGTCGCTCGCCGCGGACGTCGGGTAGCAGCTGTCATCGATGCCGACGACCTCGATCGCCTTCTCGAGCTGGCAGAAGACATGGCCGACATTCGCGCTGCTGAGCAGGCCCGCGCCGAGATGCAGACGACCGGGGAGACGCCGATACCGTGGGATGAGGTCAAGGCTGACCTCGGCCTTGCATGATCTACGAGGTCTCACTGACCCCTGCCGCTGCGCGGCAGTTGCGCAAGTTCGATCCGCAGGTACGCCGACGAGTGCAAGCGGCCATCGAACTGCTTGCCACCGAGCCACGGCCGCCAGCAGCGACGCGCCTGGTCGGCGGCAAAGGGGAGTGGCGAGTCCGAACCGGTGACTACCGAATCGTCTACGA
This sequence comes from Rhodococcus sp. MSC1_016, assembly GCF_023667485.2. Classification (NCBI taxonomy): domain Bacteria; kingdom Bacillati; phylum Actinomycetota; class Actinomycetes; order Mycobacteriales; family Nocardiaceae; genus Rhodococcus; species Rhodococcus sp. MSC1_016. The sequence continues at coordinate 5,718,396 of NZ_JAMOZI020000001.1, read as the reverse complement.
AATCGTGGACGAGCGGCTCTTGGTGCTCGTCTTGACAGTCGGGCATCGCCGTGAGATCTACCAGCGACACTGAACGACTACGATCGCACCGCGTAGGTAGCGGATCCGCTTCCGGCACGGTCCGATGACCGAGACCCAACAGCTGGGGCGCGGGGACGCAGGCCGGCTCCCAGTCGTCGTGCGGTTTCAGAGCGGCAGCGCATCGCCCGGTTCGGGGAGGCAACCTTCGAAGGTGCGGCGTGCGCATTCGGAGATCACCTCGGCAACACTGCCCCGGTGGGCAAGGGTCTGGCGTTGCCGGATAGCCCCGTTGCCCTGATCGAGCACCGACGCCAGCGACGTATTCACCTGCCAGTACTCACCGAGCTCCGCCAGAGCCGGCTTGACGTGTGCCAGAAGTTGGTACACCAGGCGGTGGGCGGGCATCCGGTGCGCGGTCACCGGATCGAGACCGTGCCCGGCGAGCCCGTCGCGGGCCGCCAACCAGCACGCCCCGCGCAGCACCTGCTGATCGATCGCCGGGGCCGATTCGCCGCGGTGAATCGCCCTGATCGCGGTCATGACCAACGCGTGCACCAGGGTGGTCAGGGTCATCGTCTCCTTGATGGTGGCGGGGACGTCACTGATCCGGATCTCCACAGTGGGGAGATGATTCGACACCCGCACATCCCAATAGACCATTCCGGTGTCGAGGATGGCGCCGGTCTCGAGCATCACCTGCACCGCGTCGTCGTAGTGCTGCGCGGACTGGAAGTACGGTGGCGGTCCCGCACTGGGCCACCGGCCGAACAGGACGTACCGCCAGCTCGCATAACCGGTGTCGAGGCCGCCGGCGATGGGGGAATTGGCGGTCAGCGCCAGCAGCGCCGGCAACCAGGGCCGCAGATGGTTGCTCACCTGCACCGCTTGCTCGCGGTCCTCGATGCCGACGTGCACGTGACAGCCACACATCACGCCCGTGGAGAGGGCGCCGAATCGCTCGGCCATCTGCTGATACCGCGGTGTGTCGGTAATCGAATTCGAATTCGGTGGCGGGTCGTACATCGGCGTTCCGACTGCCAGCAGCTGGCATCCGGTGCGGGCAGCGGCGTCGGCGGTCACCGCGCGCGATTCACACAACTGATCGCGCAGATCGCGGATGTGGGTGCCGACCGACGTCGACGTTTCGATCTGGCAGCGACAGAACTCGCGCTGAAGGTCGATGCCCAGCTCGTGCCCGGCCTCGCAGACCTCGGTGTTGTACAGACTGGGTCGTCCGGTGTTCGGGTCGACGAGGACGAACTCCTCCTCCACCCCCAGAGTCGGACCCGCCGGGAGAAACGAGCTACTCGTCGGCACGGTGGTGGTTGCCATTTTCGTACCTCCAACCCACGAATACCACCAACTTTACGAGCATCCAGGCTGTTCCTGCGCGGGCCCGCTCATTGCGCAGCGATCAGCCTCAGCACGCGGAATTTCCGGGGAATGCCGGTACACCGAATCGGCATCCGACCTCGGTGACGGCGTGCAGGCGCTCGACCGGCTGCCGGACTTCCAACGCAGGCAGAAGGCCGTCGTGCAGGAGTGCCTTCTTCGTCTCAGGTGCCGTGGCCCGGGCATTCAGAGTTCCGCGGATTCGTGCGAAGTCGACGAGTTCGTCGTAGACCATCGACAGCGCCGCCTCTGTGGTCTGGTCCTCGGGCGCGAGCCCGGCGAAATCCACACCGGTCTCGTACTCGTGACGGACTGCGTGCGGACCCTGGTCACACGTGGGTTTGTTCAGATCGATCCGGAACTCCGGCCGATCCGGCGATGGCGGAGTGATCGTCCCGGCGTCAGTGCAGACATGATGCGAAATGCGGTCACCGAGTGCGTGCAGGTAGATGCCGATCCTCGCGTTCGAAGATTCGCTGCCGATCCAGGAATCGAATTGCGACGATCGGACTTCCCCCGAAATGACCTGCTGGCCGGTCACATTGGTGAATGGAATTGCGACCGGGGTCTCGAGGCTGTACACACCGTTGATCTGCACAGGCCGATCGTCTCCGTAACACTCTGTGCCAGTGGCATAGTCGCCGTCCGCGGACTGATTGGTGAAGCCTGCCGTGCACAGGGGAGTGCTACTACCCGGGCCTGCCATCGCCCAGCGCCGCACGTGCGTGAGCATGACCTCGTGTCGCGGATCACCGATATCGGGTCGCAAGCCGCCGGGTTCGGGATCGCGCGGGCCACGCATCGTCGGCAGAAAGTGGAAGAGAAACCCACCGGTGGCAAAGTGGGTGCGCACGAGGCCGCCGATGTCCTTGGTGGTCCACGCGTCCGCGTCGGGGACGAGTCGGCCGTTGATGTCGCGCGGCGCGAAGGTGCCGAGGTCGGTCGCTTCGTCGTATGCCGCGATCCAATAGGCATCTCGCTCTGAGAAGCCGACGGTGCGGGCGATGATGTACGTGGAGTCGGCGTGCACGAGGCTGCGTCCGCCGAGCGGTTGTCGCAGGGTGTACCCGTAACGCGCGAATGCCTCGAGGCCGCAGATCGGGCCGTTGGGGTCGTCGAGCGGACAGCTGGGTGGAAGAGGCGCGCAGTTGTGTGGTGGCGCACCGTCCGGGCTGTAGCAGATGTCTTCGGCGAAGCCATACGCCGACGGTGGGGAGACGATGAACACGGCAGCGACCAGCGTCAGTGCCACGGTGGCCAATCTCCGAATGGAACCAGTCATCGACAAGCACCTCTCCGGTCGCCCTGTGCGTCCACGTTAACACCGGAGCAGTGACCGGAACTCGAATATCCGCGGAGTCATGTATGCGGCGGTCTCTGCGAGACGGTACGTATTCGACTGTGGCAAAACAGTTTTACGACTTCGGCTATCCAAAGGCGTTCAGGGTGACGATTACTAACCCTCAGGTGACTGTTCACACCCGGCCATCTGCCGGACGCTGAGAACGTCAGAACGGAACCCTCAGAGGAAGAAGTACCCTCGATCGAAAGGAACTCACCCCTGTGTCGCACAACCTCGGCACCACTGCACCCGCCGCGCACGATCACGAGTTGGCGCGAACCGCCGTGCCCACCGTCGAATCCGGCCCGAAGCGAGTCCGCCACCACTGGACCCTCACCCGGACAGGCCTCTACCTTCTGCTCGCCGCCCTACCGCTACTGGCGATCTCGGCGCAGGTGTTCGGTGTCGTGCCGATGAACACCACCGGCGCGCTGGTGATCATCCCACTCGCGGCCGCTCTCGCGGTGTTGTGCGTATTCGCTCCGCACCCGATCGACCGCATCGTCGGCCATGGCCTCGGCTGGGGGATGTTCGCGTGTCTGGTCTACGACATCTTCCGCCTCGACACCGTGTACTTGCTCGACCTGTGGGGCGACTTCATTCCGAAAATGGGTACCTGGCTCCACTCGGGATCCGACACCCGGACCGGCGCGATCGTCGGTTATCTCTGGCGTTACATCGGTGACGGAGGCGGAATCGGAATCGGTTTCTTCCTCCTCGCCCTCGCCTTGGGCCTTCAGCACTTGTCACGCCGCACGGTCGTCCTCACCTCCGTCGCCTTCGCGGTGTTCCCGGTGTGGGCCGGCCTCATCGCCACGGTCGCCCTGTCGCCGGACGGGCAGCAAGCCATGTTTCCGCTCACGCCGACGACGCTCGCACTCTCGTTGATCGGGCACCTGATCTTCGGGCTCGTACTCGGCCTCGGCTTCCTGCGGGCTCGGCGCAGCGTCGGCCGGCACTGGCCCTGGTCGCCGCTCCTCCCGGCAGCGCGGAGGGCGGGTCGCCGTACTCATCCGTCCCATGGCCGACCTGCCTCGCGCTTCCGGTCCGCGGTTCGGTTGCCGGCCCGTGCCGGGCGCCCGCGCAGTGCGGCGCTGATGCAGGCCTGCGGTGAGTGCGGTGCGACTGCCCGTGACACCGAAGGCTAGGACTTTCGATGCGCCTGCGCGTAGGTCACGCAGGCGCATCGAACGGTCCCCGCCCTCTCGCGTACCTCCCGATTCCTCGTTACCTGGATCTGGACCCCAGAGGCGTGCCCGAACTGGCACTGTGCTCCCCTCCACACCCTCCATACAGTGTTGTGAATCACACCAACAGTTCAGTTCGCTGTAGATCGTCTCCCGTATCTCCCGCCGGCACTGTTCTCCGTTCCGAACCGCCGACGGTCCGCCCCCGGATCGTGATGGCGACCTGACGATCCCGGTCAGCGCACAGTGGAGGAAGACGTGACCTCAACACCACCCCCGGTCCAAGCTCAGGACTCCGGCCTCGGAAAAGGCCTGAAGAAACGGCACATGAACCTCATCGCCCTCGGTGGCGTGATCGGTGCCGGATTGTTCGTCGGCAGCGGCGTCGTCATCGAGAACGCCGGCCCGGCAGCGATCGTGTCGTTCCTGATCGCGGGGGTCATCACCCTCCTGATCATGCGGATGCTCGCGGAAATGGCGGTGGCTCGGCCCGTCGTCGGATCGTTCTACGTCTACGCCCGGGAAGCGCTCGGTAATCGCGCCGGCTTCTCCGTCGGGTGGATGTACTGGTACTTCTTTGTCATCGTCGTCGCCGTCGAGGCCATTGCGGGCGGGCGCATACTGCAGCTGTATCTGCCGTCCGCGCCGCTGTGGATCCTCAGCCTCGGCCTCCTCGTCATTCTGACCTGTACCAATCTTGTCTCTGCGCGTTCATTCGGCGAGTTCGAGTACTGGTTCTCCTCGATCAAGGTGATCGCGATCGTCCTCTTCCTGGGGTTGGGCGCACTCTGGATCACCGGACTGTGGCCCGACTCGACTCCCGGAGTCGCGAACCTCGTCAGCAACGGCGGGTTCGCCCCGCTCGGTTGGGGCGCGGTGCTCGCGGCGGTCGTCCCCTGTGTCGCCTTCTTCACCGGCGCCGAGATCGTGACCATCGCGGCGGCCGAATCAGCGGAGCCGAAGAAGGCGGTTGCCCGGGCGATGCGCTCGATCGTGGTCCGGATCATCACGTTCTACGTCGGCTCCATCTTCGTCGTCGTCGCGGTGGTGCCGTGGAGCACCGAGGCCGTCGGAGTCAGCCCCTATGCAGCAGCCCTCTCGGCCCTGCACATTCCCGGGGTCGCCACGATCATGAACATCGTCATCCTCACCGCAGTGCTGTCCTGCCTGAACTCGGCGCTCTATACCTCCTCCCGGATGCTGTTCGCCCTCACTCGGAACGGCGACGCCCCCCGGATGTTCACGCACCTGTCCCGCGGCGGGGTGCCACGGCGCGCGATCCTGGCCGGCACGGTGATCGGGTATGCATCCGTGGTCGCGGCCTTCGTCTCCCCGGACCTGGTGTTCTCGTTCCTGGTGAACTCCTACGGCGCCGTCGCGCTCTTCGTCTACCTCATGATCGCCCTCTCCCAGGTCGCCCTGCGGAAGAGGCTCGAAGCGCAGGACCCCTCGGCCCTCAGCCTGAAGATGTGGCTGTTCCCGTGGCTGAGCTACGCGACCATCGGATTGATGGGTGCCGTGATTGCCGCGATGGCGGTTCTGCCCACCACCCGTTCGCAGTTCTGGCTCAGTGTAATGACCCTGGTCTTCATCCTGATCGGCTACGAATTCCGCCGCCGCAGCCGGGCCGGCGCGGAACCGCAGGGCACCGTCCCTGCGGCCGAAGAAGCATCGGCGACCAAACCCGAAGCGGAGCAACTCGTCGGAGTTTCAGCGCGCGAGCAACTCTGACGAACCCCCATCGAACTCGAGGACAGGGACCGGACCGGGTCCCTGTCCTCGTTTCTGTGTCCGGCCCCCGACATCGACTTTTCGGCACGATACGGCGAAAATCGGGCACACTGGCAGAACACCTCGGCGGAGGAGGACACCGTGTTCCACCGCGGAGACAACGCCGTCACCGAAGAGCACTCGCTGGACGAGTCACTGCTCGTCGAGCCCGAATCCCGACGGCAGCCCTGGCGCGAATTTCTTGCCTCCACGCCGGGCCGGCTCTCCGTGCTGGGCATCGCACTGGTGACTGCAGCACTCGCGACCGGGGCCATCGCGTCGGCCGCGATCGGTGCCCGTCAACAGCGGATCGACGTGCTACGGACGCATACCGAACCGCTCGCGTACGCCGCGGAAGCTCTGTACAGCTCTCTGTCGATCGCCGATGCCGCAGCCACGACCTCCTTCATCTCCGGCGGAATCGAACCCCGCGAGGTACGCAACCGGTACAACCAGGCGATCGGCGATGCATCGAACGCCCTGGTGACCGCGTCGAACGGAGTGTCTTCGACGGACGCCGGGGCGCTGCGCCTGCTGTCGGAGGTGTCGAGACACATGTCCGTGTACACCACGCTCGTCGCGACCGCCCGCGCCAACAACCGGTCGGGCAATCCGGTGGGCGTCGCCTATCTGGGTGACGCGTCGGCCCTGATGCAGGACACCATCCTGCCTGCAGCCGAGCGTCTGTACATCGAACAGTCGCGGTCCGTCGCCGACACGCAGGCTCACGGTGCCCGGCTGCCGCGCGCCGCATTCGTCGTCACCGCGGGACTGCTGATCGCACTTGTCCTCGCCCAGATCTACCTGGCGCGCAAGAGTAAGCGTCGCGTCAACCCTGGTCTCGTCGTTGCCTCATTTCTCACCGCAACCCTCCTAGTGTGGCTGACCGCAGCCGCACTGGTTTCCACATCGGCGATCGACCGGGCGAGAAGTGAAGGGGCACAACCACTCGCCACCATCACCCAATCACGGATTCTCGCCCAGCAGGCACGGGCGGACGAGACACTGGCATTGTTGCAGCGCGGCTCCGACGAGCAGTCCGAGATCGATTACGAGGCGCACTCCTCCGCGCTGGCCGACACCCTCGGACGGTTGCAGAGCGACGCGCGACCCGAGGTTGCCGACGCGCTTGCCGCGCTGGACGGGTGGCGGACCGCTCACGAGATGTTGCAGCAAAGGCTCGCGGCCGGCGACTACTCGGGTGCGAGCGCCCTCGCCATCGGTTCGGGCGAGCTCGCGTCGACCGCTCGGTTCGCCGCCCTGGACGAATCTCTCCGGACCGGCATCGAGCGATTTCGCACCGAGGAACTGGACGGAATGGCCGCAGCGTATCGGTCGTTGTCGCTGCTCGCGGTGGGTAGCATGGTGATCGGCGTCCTCTGCGGGTTCGCCGTCGGTGGGGGGATCTGGCCCAGACTGAACGAGTACCACTGATGATTCCGGTGGATCGACCGAGACGGACGAGACGGCGCGCCTTCCGCCCGCACCTCCTGGTGTTCGCGTGCGCCACCGTCCTCTTCGCCGGCTGCGCCACCCCGCAACCGCTCTCACCGATCCCCGGCGGCGACTACGCCGAGTTTCCGTTGTCCGACGGGGCGCAGATTCTGCCGCCGTCGGGCGTTGCGCCGGCGGAGCCGCCCACACCGGACACGTGCGGTGCGCTCGCCAGCCTGCGGCCCGGCCCGGCTGTCCCACCAGGAACTCGACCCCCTGGTTCTGCGGTGGCCGACATTCTGGCCCGTGGACGCCTGATCGTGGGCCTCGACCAGAACACCAACCTCTTCAGCTTCCGCGACCCGACCACCGGCACCCTGATGGGATTCGACGTCGACGTCGCGAAGGAGGTTGCCCGTGATCTGTTCGGGGATCCGTCCAAAGTCGAGTACCGGCTGCTCACCTTCGGTAGCCGCTTCGACGCGCTGGAGAACGACGAGGTGGATCTCGTCGTCAAGGGCACCACGATCACGTGTGAACGTGCCGAGCGCGTCGCCTTCTCGACGGTCTACTTCCAGGCCTACCAGCGACTGCTGGTACCGAAGGGTTCCGGCATCGAGGGTCCGGCGGGCCTTGCGGGCAAGAGAGTGTGCACCGCCATCGAGACCACGTCGCTCGCCACCGTTCAGCGAGTGCAACCCGAGGCGACGATTGTCGCGGTTCCCGACTGGGACGACTGCCTCGTGGTCCTTCAGCAACGGCACGCCGACGCCGCCAGCACCGACGACTCAATTCTCGCCGGGCTGGCCGCCCAGGATCCGAATCTCGAGATCGTCGGCCCACCATTGGAATCGGAGCCGTACGGCATCGGCGTCAACAAGAGCCACGAGGATCTGGTGCGCTTCGTGAACGGCACCCTCGACAGGATGCGGGCCGACGGGACGTGGATGGCGCTCTACGACAGGTGGCTGACCGTACTCGGCCCGGTTCCGGGCCCGCCCGCACCGACCTATCGGGATTGAGGTGTCGGGCCGTGAGCGACGAAACTCAACGAACACCCCCGGTTGAGCCGCAGTCCACCCGCGGTGTGCGGTTTGACCCGTTCGCCGACGATACCGACTCGGCGCCGACGACTGTGGACCGCCCTGGAACGCAGGAACTTTCGATGCTCCTCACCAACCCCGTGGTGGCGGAGAACAAACGGTTCTGCGACCGGTGCCGTCACCCGGTCGGGCGTTCGACAAGCGGGAAACCCGGGCCCACGGAGGGCGTCTGCGAGCACTGCGGCACCGTGTTCACCTTCTCGCCGCAACTGGAGACAGGCGAGCTCGTCGCCGGGCAGTACGAGGTGCTGGGCTGCCTGGCGCACGGCGGGGTGGGCTGGATCTACCTCGCGCTGGACCACAACGTGAACGATCGCTGGGTGGTGCTCAAGGGACTGCTGCACTCGGGCGATCCCGAGGCGCAAGAGGTCGCGCTGGCCGAGCGGCGGTTCCTCGCAGAAGTCACGCATCCCAGCATCGTCAAAATCTTCAATTTCGTCGAACACCCAGGGCTGGACGGCAATCCCATCGGGTACATCGTCATGGAGTACATCCGGGGGCGAACACTCCGGGACGTACTGGCGGAGGTCGAGGCGGACACACGCGACGGTGCGCCGCGGCCGATGCTTCCGGTGGAACGGGCAATCGGCTACATCCTCCAGGTAACACCCGCAATGGCATATCTGCACTCCATGGGACTGGTGTACAACGACCTCAAACCCGAGAACATCATGATCGGCGACCACGATCAGCTCAAGCTCATCGACCTGGGCGCGGTCGCGCGTATCGGCGACCACGGCTACATCTACGGCACCCCGGGTTATCAGGCGCCGGAGATCGCCACTACCGGTCCGACGGTGGCTTCGGACATCTACACCGTCGGCCGCACGCTCGCCGCGCTCACCATCGATCTGCCGTCGGAGTCGGGGCGCTACGTCGACGGTCTCCCCACCCTGGAGCAGGCACCGCTACTGGCCGAGCACGAGTTCTACCATCGGCTGTTGCTCAGAGCCACAGATGCCGATCCGGACCGTCGGTTCGTCTCCGCCGAGGAGATGTCGACACAGTTGGAGGGCGTGCTCCGAGAGATCGTCGCGCAGAAGACCGGGCGTCCCAATCCGGGTCTCTCCCGACTGTTCAGCCCGCAGCGCACCACATTCGGCACGGACCTCGCCATCAGCCGCACCGATGTGTATGTGGACGGGCATCGCCGCAACGAACGCGTCGGTGCGATAGGAGTTGCTCGGGCGCTTCCCATCCCACTCGTCAACCCCGATGATCCGGCGGCACCCTACCTCACGGTGGTGCACAGCAGGCCGAAGGAACTCCTCGATTCGCTGAGCAGGGCGCGGGAAGCGGTGCGGGGCGGTGCGGAGCCCAGCATCGAGATTCCGCTCGCCGAAGCGCGAGCGCACCTCGACCTCGGACATCCCCGGGAGGCAGGGCAGATCCTGTCTTCTCTGCCGCTCGAGCGCGCAGACGCGTGGCGCATCGACTGGTACAGCGGGATATGTGCGCTTCTCGAGGGCGACTTCGAGGCGGCGCTGGGCCGTTTCGACGCCGTGTTGACCGCGCTGCCCGGCGAGGATGCTCCGAAGCTCGCGCTGGCGGCGACGGCGGAGATGCGCTGTGAGTACCGGGAAGGGGAGGACTGCGAGGTGTGGCGGCGAGAGGCCGAGAAGTTCTACCGCACAGTGTGGCGGACGGATCACGGCGTCATCAGCGCGGCGTTCGGCCTCGCCAGGCAACTCGATCACCGTGGTGACCGGGACGGCGCCGTCCGGGCACTCGACGAGGTTCCGCCCACCTCGCGACACTACGCAGAAGCGCGGTTGACGAGCGTGCTCGTGCTGGTCCACGACCGCCCCGTCGCGGACGTGTGCGAACGGGACCTACAAGAAGCCGCCCAACGGGTCGAGCTCCTCGCCCACGACGAACGACGTGCACTGCAGACCCGCGTTCTCGTGCTCGGTGTGGCGGTGGACTGGTTGCGGTCGGGCGGAATACCCGGCACTGCAACCCTTCTCGGTGTCCCTTTCACCGAACACGGCCTGCGGACGGGGGCCGAGTCTGCACTGCGGGCGCTCGCCCGCAAAGCACCCGAGCGTCGGCATCGATACACCCTGGTGGATCTCGCCAATCTCATCCGCCCGACCACCTGGCTGTAGCGCAACCGAATCACAGCACGCCGAACCCGATCTGTTCGCGTCCCCAACGGGCATTCCACGCCATCGCCTGCATCCGGTCGCGCAAATCGTCCCGGCTACGCGCTGTTTCGTCGAGCTGGCCCATCAGTTCGATGATGCGGCGACGGGCGGTTTCCAGTTCCGCCGCGAGACACTCCGCCTCGCTCGCTCTGCGGGTGCGGTTCCTGTGCCCGGTGATCGTGGTCATCTCGGCTCCCATCGTGTGCTCTCGCACTCATTCTGGGCAGCCTGGTACGGGTCCAGAAGATCCAGATAGTTGCGGCCCCGTGGGTCCAATCTGGACCTATGACCCAGCGCACATGTGGCTCTCACCTCCGCGTTCTTTCGCCCGTAGGGTGCGGTACACGAAGAAAGTTCCGGCCGGAGGAGGTGCAGGGTGGCGGAGATCCGGGTCGACCCGCTCACGATCGCAGACCGCACATTTTCTTCGCGGCTGATCATGGGAACCGGTGGAGCAGCGAACCTTTCCGTACTGGAGGAGTCACTCCTCGCATCGGGCACCGAACTGACCACTGTCGCGATGCGCCGCGTCGACTCGGCGGGAAAGACGGGGATGCTCGAACTGCTGAACCGACTCGGCATCGCACTGTTGCCCAACACCGCCGGTTGCCGGGGTGCCGCGGAGGCCGTGCTGACTGCTCGGCTCGCGCGCGAGGCGCTGGGCACCGAATGGGTGAAGCTCGAAGTCGTGGCGGACGAGCGGACCCTTCTTCCCGATGCCGTCGAACTCGTCTCGGCTGCAGAGCAACTCGTCGACGACGGCTTCGTCGTGCTGCCCTACACCAATGACGACCCGGTGCTGGCGATGCGGCTCGAGGACGCCGGTTGCGCCGCCGTCATGCCACTCGGTTCACCGATCGGCACCGGACTCGGCATCTCCAACCCCCGCAACATCGAGATGATCGTCGCCCGCGCCGGTGTCCCGGTCATCCTCGACGCCGGGATAGGCACCGCTAGTGATGCGGCCCTGGCCATGGAACTGGGGTGCGACGCCGTGCTGCTCGCGTCCGCCGTCACCCGCTCGTTCGATCCGCCGCTCATGGCCGCGGCCATGGCGGACGCGGTTCGAGCCGGACGCCGCGCACGGAATACCGGTCGTATCCCGAAGCGCTTCTGGGCGCAGGCATCCTCTCCTCTTACCGGGAACCTGCCCACTCCAGCAGATCGTCGGCCGGCCACGTATTGATCACCTGTTCGGGTTCGACGCCGCACCGCATCGCCCGCTCACACCCGTACCCTTGCCACGCAAGCTGTCCGGGCGCGTGCGCGTCGGTGTCGATCGAGAACAGACACCCGAGGTCCATGGCCAGGTCGATCAGCCTGCTCGGGGGATCACGGCGTTCGGGACGGCTGTTGATCTCCACGGCGGTGCCGTGGTCACGGCAGGCGGTGAATACCTTCTCGGCGTCGAATGTGGACTCCGGCCGAGTGCCGCGGCCTCCCGTGACGAGGCGACCCGTGCAATGCCCCAGCACATCGACTCGCGGATTCTCCACAGCTTTGAGCATCCGCCGCGTCATCGCACCACTCTCGGCCCGAAGCTTCGAATGCACACTCGCGACCACGATATCGAGTTCGTCGAGGAGGTCCGGATCCTGATCGAGCGAACCGTCTTCGAGAATGTCGACCTCGATTCCGGTGAGAATACGGAAGGGCGCCAGCTCTTCGTTGAGGCGGGCGATCACCTCGAGTTGGGCGCGCAGCCGATCGGCGGACAATCCGTTGGCCACGGTAAGTCTGGGAGAATGATCTGTGAGAGCGCAGTATTCGTGACCGAGCGAAGCCGCACTCCGCATCATCTCGTCGATCGGGCTGCCACCGTCGGACCAGTCCGAATGAGTGTGCAGATCACCCTTCAGCGCTTCGCGGAGTGCACCGCCACCGAGGGGCTCCGCCTTTTCCCGCAATTCCGTGAGGTAGGCAGGAACACCGTCGAGTGCCTCACGGATCACCGTCGCCGTCTTCGGTCCGATGCCCGGCAAGTCCTTCCAGCTGTCGGTGCGCTGACGGATGTCCCGCTGCTCCTCCGACAAACCCGCCACCACGTCGGCGGCGCGCCGATACGCCTTCACCCGGTGCGTCTCCGCCCTGGATCGCTCGAGCCAGAACGCTGTCTCGCGGAGGGCCTGCACCGGGTCCATCGGGCTGTCGGCGTCCATGCCACCAGTGTTGCGCCCACCCCACGTCACCGCAACGCTTCGCGCGCCCCCTCCCGGACGGCACTGGTGAGGGCCGTGAGTAGCGGCGATTCCAACTTCCACCGCTGCCAGTACAACGGCACATCGATCGGTCGCGCCGGATCGAGCTCGACCAGTCCGTGGTCGCTGCCCGTGTGCAGTTCGGGGAGCAGTCCCCAGCCGAGCCCGTAGTGGACCGCCTCCGAGAATGCCGAGGAGCCGGGAACGAAGTGCCGCGGTGGATGCACTCGTCGTCGAGTGAACCCCCGCAGGAATCTGGCCTGCAGTTCATCCTTGCGGTCGAAGTCGAGCATGGGGGCGACTGCCAGGGCCTCTGGGGTCGGCCCGTCCGGGAACCAGTGGTCGGCGAACTCACGGCTGCACAGTGCGCGGTACCGCATCGATCCGAGTGTCTCCACCGTGCATCCCTGCACCGGCTCCGAAATGGACGTCACCGCCGCCATGACCGTCCCCTCCCGCAGCAGCGCCGTGGAGTGGTACTCGTCTTCGCGGTGCAGGTCGAATAGCACACGATGTTCCGGTGCCAGCCGGGCTAGGGCCGGGATCATCCAGGTCGACAGCGAATCCGCGTTCACGACGAGGGGCAGCGTGCTCGTCTGCGCAGTATTCGGATTGAGCGAGGCGATCGTCTCCTGCTCGAGGTGGGCCACTTGCCGTGCGAGGGTGAGCACCACGCGCCCCGAGTCCGTGGCCCGCGCCGGTTTCACCCGCTGCACCAGCACGCGTCCCACCTGTTGCTCGAGCGCCTTGATGCGCTGGCTCACGGCGGACGGTGTGATGTGCAGGGTTCGGGCCGCCGCCTCGAAGGTGCCTTCGTCGATGACGGCGGCAAATGTGCGTAGCGCAACAAGGTCCAGCTCCATGTGAAGCGATGCTAATGGCGATGAAGGATAATTAGCTGGCCTGATGGATGGGCGGCTTCGTAGCGTGGTGTCCATGGACTTCACACCCAGTGTGCTCACGGCAGCAGCGGGCTTCGGCACCGGTCTGTCGTTGATCGTCGCGATCGGCGCCCAGAACGCTTTCGTCCTGAGGCAGGGCATCGTCCGCCGACACGTCCTTCCCGTCGTCGCTCTCTGCGCGATCTCCGACGTCATCCTCATCGGACTCGGGATCAGCGGAATTGCCACGATCCTCGCCCACGCGCCCGGCGCAATCACGGTCATCCGCTGGGCCGGAGCCGCCTTCCTGCTGGCCTACGCGGCGTTCGCGGCCCGTCGGGCCCTACGCCCCGGCACGCTCGACACTCCACAGGAAGTCGGGTCCGCGACACTCGCCACCGCGGTCTTCACCTGCCTCGCACTGACCTGGCTGAACCCGCACGTCTACCTCGACACGGTGCTGATGCTCGGATCGGTCGCCAACAATCAAGGGGATCCCGGGCGTTGGCTGTTCGGCCTCGGAGCGGCCGTCGCGAGCGTCAGCTGGTTCCTCGCCCTCGGCTACGGCGCCCGCTTCCTGCACCGAGTATTCGCCCGTCCCGGCGCCTGGCGGGCACTCGACGCCGGTATCGCCGCCCTGATGCTCACGCTCGGCATCACGTTGGTGATTTCGTAGTCAACTCGAGGTTGACGTGCCTCGCCGGGTCGACCAATACTTGGCAGCGTGCCCTCGCGATCGAATCAGCTGCTGTCGGACGCGAACGTCAGGGAGTCGTAATGGATGCCGTGCAGCGATTCTCCGCTGCCCGCGTCGCCCGGCTCGCTACCGCTGGACCCGACGGAGCACCGCATCTCGTACCGTTGGTCTTCGCCCTCACCGAGGACACGATCTACTCGTGCGTCGACTTCAAACCCAAGCGCACCACGGCATTACGACGACTGAAGAACATCGCCGCAAATCCCTCCGTCAGCATCCTCGTCGATCACTACGACGACGACTGGGACCAGCTGTGGTGGGTGCGGGTAGACGGCGTGGCCGAGGTGCTCGACGCGACCACCGCGGAGGGAACCGCCGCCATCGACGTTCTCGCCGCCAAATACCCGCAGTACGCCGCGCGCCGTCCGCAGGGACCGGTGATTGCCGTCCGCTCCCTGCGCTGGCATCACTGGTCCGCCGTGAGTACTTCTTAACACCGGAGCGTTGAGAAGTACTCACGGGCGCTAGCCTCGGGTCCGTGCCCACAGCCCTGATCACCGGAGCCAGCCGCGGCCTCGGAGCCGCCATCGCCCGCGAACTCGCACCGAGTCACGACCTCCTTCTCGGAGCCCGCACAGCAGCGTCGCTGACCGCCATCCTCGGCGAACTCCCCGCCGCGACTTCCTGGCCCGTGGAACTCACCGACTACGCCGCGGTGGCCGACGCCTGCGCGCCGATCAAGCACCTCGACGTGCTGGTGCACAACGCCGGGGTCGCCGACCTGTCGACCGTCGCCGAGTCCAGCGTCGAGCAGTGGCGTCACACCCTCGAAGCGAACGTGATCGCCGTGGCCGAGCTGACGCGCCTCCTCCTACCTGCCCTACGCGCCGCTGGAGGACACGTCGTGCTCATCAATTCCGGTGCGGGAATCCGGGCAAATGCCGGGTGGGGATCCTATGCGGCGAGCAAATTCGCCCTTCGCGCCTTTGCGGACTCGCTGCGGCTCGAGGAGCCGGACCTGCGGGTCACCTCCCTTCACCCGGGACGGATCGACACGGACATGCAGCGCGCCATCGTCGCAGGCGAGGGCGGCGAATACCGTCCCGAGAACTATCTTCGAGCCTCGACGGTCGCCGCTGCCGTACGTCAGGCCGTCGAGACGCCTGCTGACGCACATCCCACCGAGGTCGTGTTGCGCGTCCGGTGAAAGCGAGACTTTCGTGGCGTCCCGGCAAAAAACCGGCGTGAGATACATCACTGTTTGGTCCTTCAGAAAACCCTTAAGCTGCTCACAATCAACCGTCCTACAGTTCTTCACGTCAGCACAGTTCGCCAGCACGAGTCGGGTCTTTCACGTCGGCTCAGGAGGTAACGCCACGATGAACACCGAACAGCGCAAGCCGAACGATTCCGTCATCGACGTGAGCGGCGATCTCTTCGCTTCGATGTTCTCCCTCGATCTCGGCGACGGCGACGTGGACTACGACGCCGTCGAGCGGATCCACGATGGCGAGTTCGGCGAGTGGACCCTCGCGGCCGCCCGCTCCGGGCTGTTCCCGCCCCACGCTGTGGAAGCCCTGCATCAGTCGTGGCAGAAGACCCCCCGCTCCCTGCTCGATGCCCTGCTCACCGACGCCGACGAAATGACCCGCAAGCGCTGCAACATCATCTGGGCCGGTCTCGACGAGGCCAGTTCCTTCGACACCGCCGAATACGCTTGACGGTCAGAACGGCCAGGCGGGAACCGACGGCAGCCCGGTACGGGTGGGACGCCCGATCAACCACGCGAGCAGCTCGTGATGAGGCAGCTCCGGAATCGTGACGTCGGGATGAAGTGCCTTCAACTCGGCTAGCTCCGTCGCCAACGTGCTGTCGACGAAAGCCTCCGGCCAGTCACCGACCGCATGGTCCAGGCGGAGGTCGACGTGGTGGATCTCCAGTTCACGCCACCGCAGTACCGGCACATCCCAGGCCGTCACCGGCTTACGCCAGTTCACCGGCGTCTCGTACCGGTCCGCGGTGATCTCCCGAAGCGAATCGATCACGCGGCGGCCGGCGAATCGGAAGTCGGCGGCGAGGAGCTCGACGGGCCGGGCCGCCCCCTCCTCTATCGCGGCTGCCCGGGCAGCAGGCCCGCCGGGATACATCTCCGGAGCGGGCTCCCCCGTAATCACGCCGACGGCGAACCGTTGAGAGCATCCGCGTTCCTCGCCAGATGCGTCACCACATGACCACGACTCCACCCCGGTAACCGGGAGGGTTCACGGGCCTGCTGGTCGGTCAAGGTCTCGAGCGTCGACTCGAGCGCCCGCTGCGACGCGGCCACCTCCTCGAGCAGTGCGGTATACGACTGATCGGTGTGCGGCGCGGTCATGGCCCCGATGCTAGGTGATCGCACCGGAGAACCCACGGAATTAACGACTGCGGCAGAACTCCGCGATTCGCGGTCGCCCATTCTGGTTACTCGTCAGTTCGGACGGCAAAGCCTGGCCTTTTCAGCACCCGACAGCCCGTTGAGCCCACGACAATAGGAGAACCATCCATGAGTGATCGCGACACGTCCGGGGAAGCCCGCGAAGGTTTGCTGGACTCCGTCAAGGGCAAGGCGAAAGAGGTCGCCGGAGCGGTGACCGGGAACGACTCGCTGACCGCCGAGGGACAATTGCAGCAAGCCGAGGCTCAGCAGCGCAAAGAGGCGAACACCGCCGAAGCCATCGCCCGGGCGGAGACCGAGCAGGCGGCCGAGGAACTCCAGGAAGTGCGTGCCGAAGGGGCCGCAGAACGCGCCGAGGTCCGGGACGAGGCGGATGTTGCACGGCAAGCCGCCGAAGAGCAGCGCCGAGCACAGCGCCGGGCGGCCGAAGAGGCGCAGCACCGTGAGGTGGTCACGGAGCAGGCCCGGGCCGGAGTCGACGCCCGGATCGAAACCAGTCGGGCCGAAGAGAATGCGCGCACCGAGGTCACTGCCGCGGCGGAGAGCGCCGGAGAGGCCGTCGAGGAGCATCGCCAGTCGATACGCGAAGCGGACGCCGCGCGGGCCGAAGCCGAGCGTGCACGTCGCGAAGCCGAGGCCCTGCGCGACGACGCCGAACAGTCCTGATCACCACCCACGTATCGAGGGAGATTCGATGAATATCGTCAGTGTGCCGTTAGCGGTCCTGCGCCTGCAGTACAAGATCGTGCGGTTCCCGTTGCAACTGATCGAGGACCAGTTCATGTCCCGGCTGGGTACCGAGGCGCCGGCGCGGGTGATGTACGAACGCACTCTCGGCGTCATCGACGGCGCCGTCGGCAGTGTTCTGGGCGATCAGGAGGTCGAGCAACGCGGCGCGGCGCTCACCAAACGCAGCGACGCGCTACTGCGGGCAGCGGAACTCGACGCCGAGGCGAGCCGCAAAGAGGCGGAGGCCGACGCCGAGTTGGAAGCCGAGCGACAGCGCGCCAACGAGCAGCAGGTTGCAGCGCAGGAGGCGAAGCAGCGCGAGGTCGAGCAGGCCCGTAAGCGTGAAGAAGAACGCAAGCGCACCGCCGCGCAGGAGGCCGAACAGCGCAAGCAAGCCGCGGCGAAGCAGGCCGACGAGCAGGCGGCTCAGCGTAAACAGGCCGCGGAGGCCGCCGCACGCAACGAGCGGGAGAAGATCAAGGCCGCCGAGGAGAAGGCCGCTGCCCCTGCCAAGGAGCAACTGCAGGAAGCCGCCGACAAGCAGAGCGAGGCAGCAGACAAGCGGGCGCGGGCCGACCGCGTCGAGGATTTGGCCGAGTCCGAGGCGGCCAACCGTAAGAACGAGAAGGCCGCCGGCAGCTAGGGTTCCGCGGCTGCCACGGTCGCCGCCGACGCCTTGCCGTCGGCGGTGGCCGGCATCCGGGTATCGCCCCGCAGCCGGCAGAACTCGTCCACTCGTCGTTGGGCCTGTTCGGCGGTGGCGTCGTCGGGCAGGTGCGCCACCAGCGCCCCCGCGGCACATCTGTATGCGTAGCTTCGGTGGAATCGTCCTGCAGACGTCATCAACCTGACTGCTACCGAACTGTCGGCCTACTGACCATCTCGATAGTGGGGCCGAAAGCGCGATCGATTCGAGCGCGATCGCCGGTCATAATGAGATCGAGTTGCAGACCACGGACCTGCGCCAGCACAAGTGTCGCCAACGCGGATGCTTCGTCGGGTGGCCACCCTTCCCGAACCAAGCGTTGTTCGATGGGAACGAGCCAATCACTGATGATCGACTGGACAAGTCTTCCGCCGCGCTCGGGTCCTCGTGCTGTGCGTCCGACCAACTCGAACAGCAACACGAACTGGCGTTGCTCTCGGGGTTCATACAACCGGCGCCACGCGGCCTGCACGAACTCCGCCGCCGATTCTGCGGCGCCGAGTTCTCCGTTGCCCTGTAGGTCCGCCAGAAAGTCGCCGTGAATCTTCACTAAGACTTGCAGGAGCAACTCCTCCTTGGACGAGAAGTGTCGCAGGAGAGTCGCATGGGTGACGCCGAGCGCCTGCGCGATCGTACGGAGCGAGACATCGCTGATCCCGTGGTCGAGCACATACTCGGTCGCCGCCGCCAGCAACTCCGGCCGCCGATGCTGATACCGCAGCGTGCGTCCGTCGACCCCGCCTGTGCCCATCGCTGAATCCTATCCCTCCAACTAGACCCGGAAAATTAGACGTACCAAATGGTTGTGGTAACCAAATGGTACTGCTACTTTCACTGTACTGCTCGTACACGGCAGGAAGTCGAATCCAGGCCCCAGGCTTCTGGGGCAGACAAGTGATCAGCCGCACCGTTCGCATGCGGCGGTGGCGGCTGTCAGCGCCAACAGCCGCCGCTCGGCGCCTGGCCCGGATCATCGTCAGCAACTGTGACATTCGTGCCGCCGCTGCTATACCGGGGCCGGTCCCGTGATCTGCCGGGACTGGAAATCGACTTGGCGCACATCCGAAGATCACCGCGCCACCACCAACGAACTGAGGACGACCATGACCGATCAAACCAGCACCCTGGCGGAGTTGGGCCTGTTCACCGGCGCCCCGCAGCACGACAACTTCTGCCGACTGGGAAGCTTGCTGCCGACCCGCGAGCTCACCCCATCATCGACGCCACACCAGTGGCGCACCGGCGACACGATCGACCTTCCGGACACCTACGAGTTCGCCGGCGAGACGAAGTCGTTCGAAGACTTCTTCGTCGGAACTGACACCGCAGCGCTGCTCGTCCTCGAGGACGGCGTCATTCGCCACGAGCGATACGCGCTCACCGGTGGCCCCGAGGTGCCGTGGATCTCGATGTCTGTGGCGAAGAGCTTCGTGTCCGCGCTGGTCGGTATCGCCGTTGCCGAGGGCCACATCAAGGGCATCGACGATCCCATCAGTGACTACGTTCCGGTCAATCCGGGGTCCGCGTACGACGGCGTCTCGATCAGAAACGTCCTGCAGATGTCCTCCGGGGCGCGGTGGAACGAAGACTACAGCGACCCCACCTCAGATGTCTTCCAGCTCAACGCAGCGATGGCTGGCGTAGGCACCCTCGACGACTTCGTCGCCGGCGTGATTCGCGAAAACGAACCGGGAACGTTGTGCCGCTACAACTCCGGTGACACCCAAGCACTCGCCTCGTTGGTGGTCCGCGCGACCAACCGCTCGCTCACCGACTACATGCAGGAAAAACTGTACGAACCCCTCGGTATGACCTCTCCCGGCGCATGGCTGCTCGACGCCGCCGGAATGGAGGTCGCGTTCGCGGGGCTGAACATGACCGCCCGGGATTTCGCCAAGCTCGGCGAGCTGTACCGCAACGGCGGCGAATGGCACGGCAACCAAGTCGTCCCGGAGCAGTGGGTGCGCGACTCCGTGGTGCCGGACGCCCCCTACCTTCAGCCGGGGCAGCCAATCGTCGGCACACACCGATTCGAGTTCGGATACGGCTACCAGTGGTGGATTCCGGCCGGAGATCGCGGCGAGTTCAGCGCGATCGGTGTCTACAACCAATTCGTCTACGTCGACCCGACAGCGAATGCAACGGTTGTGAAGCTGTCATCCAACCGGACCTACGGGACAACCGACAGCGAATCCACGAACCACGATCACGAAACGGGCGCCTTTATTCGAGCCGTCATCAACGCTCTACGCAACTAGTCCAGTGGCCCGCCGACCCGGTGACGTCCAGGTCGGTCACGAAATTCAGCAGGAGCTTGTTCACCTCGGTGGGCCGCTCCTGCTGAACGAAATGCCCGGCGTCCTCCAGTAAGTGCACGCCCCGTAGGTCGGGAACGGCCTCCCGCATGCGGTCGAGTGCCGCCGAACCGCTCATCGCGAGGACGGGATCACGGGCGCCGGCGATGAACAGCGTCGGGACCTCGATGGGGGCGCCATCGAGGTCCACGCTGTGTTCCCAGTTCGCGTCATACGCCCGGTACCAGTTGAGGCCACCGGTGAATCCGGTAGCGCTGAATACGTCTGCGTAGTAGTCGAATTCGGCCTGCGACAACCACGACCACGGCAGCGGCGGCGCGTGTGGCAACACCTCGAGGTAGCCGTTCCCCTCGGACGGGTGCTGCCAGATGTCGAGGTAGTGATAGTCGCCCGAGAGCGCGTAGAACAGCCTGTGCAGGAATCGGCGAGGGTCGGCGTCGAGTTCCCGATCCGCGACACCGGGTTCCTGAAAGTAGTGGGTGTGCAGAAAGTGCTTGCGCGCCACCGCCGCATACAACTCGGAGGGTCGGGCGGGGAAGCGGTCGGGCGCATAGGGCACCGCCAGGAGCATCAGCCCCGACACCCTCTCAGGGTGGCGGAGAGCGAGCGTCCACGCGACCGGGGCGCCGAAGTCGTGGCCGACGAATACCGCTCGATCCTCACCGAGTGTGTCGAGGAGGCCGACGAGTTGGTCGGCCACGCGATCGTTCGTGTAATCACCGATGGTGACGGGAGTGTCCGTGCGACCGTACCCGGGCATGTCCGGCGCGACGGCCCGGAAGCCGGACTCGGCGAGCGCGCGACTCTGATGGCGATAACTGAACCCGAGTCCCGGGAATCCGTGGCACATCACCACCGGCGGTCCTGCGCCCAGATCGCTGAAACTCCAACGGAATCCGTCGATCACGACCTCGCGTTCGGACATCACTCTCCGGACGTCCCTGCCATCGACCGCGCCCTCTCCGCGATGTCGAGTGCCGCGAGATAGCCGAAGACCAGCGCAGGCCCGATCGTGGCTCCCGGTCCCGCATAGGTGTGTCCCATGACCGGTGCGCTGGTGTTTCCCGCCGCATAGAGTCCCTCGATGACGGTTCCGTCTTCGCGAAGTGCTCGCCCCGCCGTGTCGGTGTTGATGCCGCCCTTCGTACCCAGATCGCCCGGGACCATCTTGGCCGCGTAGAACGGGCCCTTGGTCAACTCGCCCAGGCTCGGGTTGGGTTTGTTGCTGATGTCGCCGTAGTAGTGGTCGTATTTGCTCTCACCGCGGTGGAAGTCCTCGTCCACACCCCGGCGGGCGAACCCGTTGAACCGTTCGACGGTGGCGGTGAAACGGTCCACGGGGACACCGATCTTCTCGGCAAGACCCTCGAGAGTGGACGACTTGACGATCGCCCCGCTGTCGAGCCATTTCCTGGGAAGCGGGGCACGCGCCGTGACACTGGCGAAGAGGTACCGGTCCCGGTAGGTCTGGTCGAAGATCAACCAGGCGGGGATGTTCTCACCCGGGCCGTCGCCCTGCCCGTACTCGCCGCCATACATGCGGTGTACCGCCTCGACATACGGCAGCGACTCGTTCATGAACCGCTCGCCGCGGTCGTTGACCATGATGCTGCGCGGCAGCGACCGCTCGGCCAGGGCGAACCATGGTCCCTTGGGCAGCGGAATGCTCGGACCCCACCACGCGTCGCTCATGAAGCTCACCCCGGCACCGAGTTTCAGCGCCGCATTGATCCCGTCGCCCGTATTCGACGGTGCCCCGGTGGTCCAGTCGGAACCGATCGGCTCGCGCTGGTACTTCCGTCGCATCTCCGCATTGTTGTCGAATCCACCGCACGCCAGGACGACACCGTGCCCCGCGCGCAGCGTCGTGGTCTGCTCGTTCGACTTCACGACCACCCCGACCACGCGGCCGTTCTCGGTGACCAGATCGGTCAGCTCGGTGTTCAGCCGCAGGGGGATACCCGCTTGGCGGACCCCGAGCAGGAGTTCCGCCATCAGGGCCGCACCCATGCCGATCAGGTGCTGTCGCCGCGCCTTCGCGACCATACTGCGCAGACCGACCCGCACCATCCGAACCGGCCCCCGCCAAGTCCGGAATC
The DNA here is from genome assembly GCF_023667485.2 of Rhodococcus sp. MSC1_016. Classification (NCBI taxonomy): domain Bacteria; kingdom Bacillati; phylum Actinomycetota; class Actinomycetes; order Mycobacteriales; family Nocardiaceae; genus Rhodococcus; species Rhodococcus sp. MSC1_016. The sequence goes on along the minus strand of NZ_JAMOZI020000001.1, from coordinate 5,695,941 downwards.
CCGTACTCAGCCACCGATAATCCGACTGCTTCACGACGACGTTCAGCGGGGTCTTGCTGTACGGCGGATGCAGGGTGTCGAGGTCGTCGCCGAGTGCGCGCGCATCGAACGGCACGGGCTCACACGAGCGCCCGGTAGCCAGCCCACCCGGTGCCTCCGGGTAGTAGTCGGAGTAGTTCTTCACCCATTCCAACTTCAGCGGACTGTGGTCGATCAGGAACTGGAGGGCTTCCGGCCCTCTGTCGATGTAGGTGTCGATCCGCTCGGGATCGACGACCGGTCCGACGATGCTGCGCACGTACGTGCGGGCAGCCTCGAGATCGTCGGGGGGAGCGTCACGTTGGAGCACCGCGTTTCCCGGAATCCATACTCCGCCACCGGATCGGGACGTGGATCCGCCCCAATACGGCGACTTCTCGACGATCACGACTTTCAGTCCGCGCGCGGCCGCGGTGATCGCCGCACTCATTCCGGCAGCGCCCGATCCGACCACGACCACGTCGAAGTTCTGGTCCACCGATTCCTTCGCGGGGAGGATGGCGTGGTTGTCCCCTGATGTGGTCATACGGCTCCCTATCGGTACGTGAAGTACCAAAACTAGAACACGTTCCACCATAGATCAAGGGTGGCGTCACTTCCGATCCCTAGGGAATGGGAATGACCAGGAGAGGCATGCCGGGAATCTGCACCCGGATCTGCGGCTGCGGCAACGGCGCGGGCGCCGGAGGCGGTGGCAATTCGACCTGCGGCGGTGGCGGGGGAGGCGGCGGTGGTGGCGGGGGAGGAGGCGGTGGCGGCGGCGGCGCAACCGTAGCCGGAGCAGGACGTGGCGCAGCCTGCTGCACCGCGATCGGCGGCGAATCGACGACGGGGGCTTCGGAGATCACCGGCGCCGGCGGCCGCGGGCGCTCCGCGGGCTGCCCCGGTCCCGCACCGACCGGAACGGGAGTGAGGCCTCCGGTCATCAAGTCCACGACGGCGATGTCGTTCATTGCGAGGTTCGACGGCTGCACTACCAAGAGCCGATCCTCCTGAAAATTCGGCCACGGGTCACCCTGCATTTCCGAATTCTCGCCGAGGATGGGGGCCAGGAGAGGGCTGCCTTGTACACACCGAACCCGCGGCACGCCGTGGTCGTCGACCAGAACGATCGTCCCGGCCTCGAGAACTGATTGGACCGGCTGCGCCCGGCCCCCCTCGAACCCGTGGTCGGTGACCCGGGTATCCGCGCGAAGCAAAACCGGCGTCAGCGTCCGTACGTAACTCCGAACGTCGTCGACGTCGAATACGCCGGACCACGCCGTCATTCGGGCGGGATCCCTTTCGAGGTCGTCGACGAGCTTCTGCCGGTCGCACAGCAACCGGTCCGGGCTTCCCCCGTAGAGGCCCGTGCGGTCACCCACCACTCGGATGCCGCCGGTGCCGCCCTCGGTGGGCAGCTCGGTGCCGGCAGGACCGTACGGAACGGTGGTGGGCGTCTGCGGCGGCAGCAGCACCTGGGTCCAGGGATACCCGTCGTCCATGGCGCCGCTGAGCTCGACGGAGACGGTCCTGACCTCCGACCCGGAGGAGCAGGCCACCATCACCGTGGCGGCGACGACACCCGCTACGACCAGCCAGTGACGCGGCGCGCGCCGGAAGCGCGTACCTGCACGTGCGACTGCTCTGCGTCGGGCACCCCTTGCGGCCGGCCCGGCGTCGTCGGTGGCCACACCGACATCGTAAGCACAGTTTCCGCTCGACCGGGCGGTAATCCCGCTGTGGTCGTGCGCGTGTCAGCGCGTGACCATGTCCTCCTGCGACCAGTACGCCTTCATCGTCGTGATCTTGCCGTCGTCGTCGAAGGTCATCACATCGATCGGCGCTATCTCGAGCTTCTGCTCGCCCAGTTCGGTGACCAGCGAGAAGTGGAAGGCCGCTGTGTTTCCGGCGATCCTCAGCGTGTGCAGTTCGCTGGTCTGCTGTAGCGCCTCGAGCATCCCGTAGAACTCGCGGATCGACTCCACCGTGGTGCGCGGGTCGGTACCCACCGGATCTTCCACGATCGCACCGTCGGCATAGAGCGCCAGCACGTCATCGACGGTGCCCGTGGCCACCACCGCGACGTACCTCTCGACGGTCTTACGGATGTCTTCTGCGGACGGTGCCATGGCAAATGCTCCTGAAGTCGACTAGAACGTGTTCTATTCGAGACAGTAGCGCAAACACGACACCCGTGAGCACTTCTCAACCACGGAGTGTTAAGAAGTGCTCACGGGTGCGGAGGACGTCAGAGGACGATATTGACCATCTTCCCCGGGACGACGATCACCTTGCGCGGGTCCTTGCCGTCCAGCAGTGCCACGATCTTCTCGTCGGCGAGCGCGATCTTCTCGATCTCCTCGCGTGACGCGTCGGCCGCCACCGTCACTCGGCTGCGGACCTTGCCGTTCACCTGGATCGGGTACTCGACGGTGTCCTCCACCAGCCACTTCTCCTCGGCCACCGGGAAGGGGCCGTGGGCCAGCGACTTCTCGTGGCCGAGCCGCGACCACAGCTCCTCCGCGAGGTGCGGGGCCAGCGGCGCGAGCATGAGCACCAAGGGCTCCACCGCGGAGCGAGGGGCACCGCCGGGGTAGGCCTTGGTGAGATGGTTGGTGTACTCGATCAGCTTGGCCGCCGCGGTGTTGTCCCGCAGCGCCGTGTAGTCGTCGCTCACCCCGGCGATCGCCTTGTTCAGCGCGCGCAGGGTGTCCTCGGAGGGGGCGTCGTCCGTGACCCGCACGGCGCCGGACTCCTCGTCGACCACCACACGCCAGGCGCGCTGCAGGAAACGCTGAGCACCGACGACGTCCTTGGTCGCCCACGGACGCGACGTATCCAGCGGGCCCATCGACATCTCGTACACCCGGAGGGTGTCGGCCCCGTACTCCTCACAGATCTCGTCCGGCGACACGGAGTTCTTGAGGCTCTTGCCCATCTTGCCGTACTCGCGGTTGACCTCCGCGCCCTGATAGAAGAACTTGCCGTCCTTCTCCTCCACCTCGTCGGCCGGCACGTACACCCCGCGCGCATCGGTGTAGGCGTAGGCCTGGATGTAGCCCTGGTTGTACAGGCGGCGGTACGGCTCGCTCGAGCTGACGTAGCCGAGGTCGAACAGCACCTTGTGCCAGAACCGCGAGTACAGCAGGTGCAGCACAGCGTGCTCCACACCGCCGACGTACAGGTCGACGCCACCGGGATCGTTCGGTCCGTGGATCTCCGGCCGCGGACCCGTCCAGTACTGCTCGTTCTCCTTGTCGCAGAACGTGTCCTGGTTGGTCGGGTCGATGTAGCGCAGCTGGTACCACGAACTGCCCGCCCACTGCGGCATCACGTTGGTGTCGCGGCGGTACGTCTGCAGCCCGTCGCCGAGGTCGAGCTCCACATTGACCCAGTCGACAGCCTTCGCCAGCGGGGGAGAGGGCTCCGAGGAGGCGTCGTCGGGATCGAAGGACACGGGAGCGTAGTCCTCGACCTCCGGAAGTTCCACCGGCAGCATGGAATCCGGCAGTGCGTGCGCATTGCCGTCGGCGTCGTACACGATCGGGAAGGGCTCGCCCCAGTACCGCTGACGGGCGAACAGCCAGTCGCGCAGCTTGTACTGGATAGTGCCCTTGCCGGTGCCGTCCGCCTCGAGGCGCTCGGTGATGACCCTCTTGGCGTCGGCGACGGTCATTCCGTTCAGGAAGTCCGAATTCACGATGGTGCCGTCGCCGGTGTACGCGTCCTTCGTGAGGTCGCCACCGGAGATCACCTCGACGATGTCGAGACCGAACTCGGTCGCGAACTCGTAGTCGCGATGATCATGGCCGGGGACCGCCATGATGGCGCCCGTGCCGTATCCGGTGAGGACGTAGTCGGCGATGAACACCGGCAGCTCGCGCCCGTTGACGGGGTTCACCGCGTAGGTGCCGAGGAAGACACCCGTCTTCTCCTTGTATTCCTGACGCTCCAGATCCGACTTGGCCGCAATCGACTTTCGGTACGCCGCAACGGCTTCGGCCGGGTTGGCCGCACCGCCGGTCCATCGCGGATCGACGCCCTCGGGCCACTCGGCGGCAACGAGCTCGTCGACGAGGTCGTGCTCCGGCGCCAGCGTCACGTAGGTGGCACCGAACAGCGTGTCCGGACGAGTCGTGAACACCTCGATCTCGTGACTGTCGGCCTGGAACTTCACCTGCGCACCGTGCGAGCGTCCGATCCAGTTGCGCTGCATGGCCTTGACCTTCTCGGGCCAATCCAGGTACTCGAGGTCGTCGACGAGGCGGTCGGCGTAGGCGGTGATCCGCATCATCCACTGCTGCAGGTGCTTCCGGAACACGGGGAAGTTGCCGCGGTCGCTGCGGCCATCCGCTGTCACCTCCTCGTTGGCCAGGACAGTGCCCAGACCCGGGCACCAGTTGACCATCGAATCCGAGTGGTACACGAGCCGATAGGAGTCGAGGACGGCTTCCTTCTCGGAGACCGACAACGACTGCCAGTCCCGCCCGTCCTCCACGGTGCGCTCACCCGAGGCGAACTCCGCCTCGAGCTCGGAAATGCGCCGGGCCTTCCCCGCCTTCTTGTCGAACCAGGCGTCATGGATCTGCAGGAAGATCCACTGCGTCCAGTGGTAGAAGTCGACGTCGGTGGTCGCGAACGTGCGCCGCTCGTCGTGCCCGAGACCGAGGCGCCGGAGCTGGCGCTTCATGTTGATGATGTTCGCCTCGGTGGTGGCCCGCGGATGCGTGCCCGTCTGCACCGCGTACTGCTCCGCCGGCAGACCGAAAGCGTCGTACCCGAGCGTGTGCAGCACGTTGTGGCCCTGCATCCGGTGGTAGCGGGCGAATACGTCGGTGGCGATGTAGCCGAGGGGGTGCCCCACGTGCAGACCCGTCCCCGACGGGTACGGGAACATGTCCTGCACGAACAGCTTGTCGGCGGGAACCGGGCCTGCCAGCGGGCCGACCGGGTTGGGCGCGTCGAAGGTGCCCTCCGCGCTCCATCGGTCCTGCCAGCGCTGCTCGATCTGGCCGGCGAGTTCCGCGGTGTAGCGGTGCTGCGGGGTCGCGTCGGACGGGTTGGCGGGCTGCGCGTGCTCGGTCACTGTGGTCGCTATCTACTTGGCTGACATTCGTGGATGGAGAGGAATACCGTCAACCAGGGTAGAGCCTCACCCCACCCGGACTCACCTGCGCATCCGGGTGCGCCGTATCCTGGTGTCGTGTTGATTGCCTCCGTCGTGCTGTTCGTCCTCGCCGTCGCCGTTGCCGGCGTCGCCCTGGCCGGCCTCACCGAACGTCTGCCGCGCAACCGGTGGGCGGGTGTCCGGACCGCCGAGACACTGCGCGACGACGACGCCTTCGCCCTGGCAAACAAGGTCGCCGGCCCCACGCTTCTCGCCGCGGCCGGGCTGCTGATCATCGGTGGTGTCGCCGGAATTCTGGTCGGTGGAGTCATCGGGATCGGCGCCCTCCTGGTCAGCGTCGTCGCTGCCGCGCTCACCGCGGGTACTGGCGGATCGCTCGGTGCCCGTGCCGCGGCAGCCGTCCCCGCCGCCGACACCGGTGCCTGCGGCAACTCCTGTGGAGCCTGCTCGCTCAAGGACGCCTGCCAGCCGTCCTGATCGGCTGCAGACGGCCCACCCGGTGCCCAGTTCGAAAATCGTCGACCCCGCCGGAGCCGTCTTCGGTGTGATCCTGCCCGTGGTCGCCGCGTTATCCGGCGTGCTCCTGACCAAGCTGTGGGAACCCCGGCTACCCGCGGAAATCGCCACGCATTGGACCACCACCTCGCCGGACGGTTTCGCCACACCGATATCCAGTGCCTGGACGTTCGCTCTCGTGACGGTCCTCTTCGGCGGTGGCTGCGCCGCCGTTGCCGCCCTCGCGCCAGCCTTGCTCATGATGCGCCGCACCATGCTGGTCGTCGGGTTGTCTGTGGTCGGGATGGTCAGCACCGTGCACGTGGTGATACTCGCCGTCCAACTCGATGTCACCGATCCGGCCGATACCGAGGTTCCGCTGTGGTCCCTCGGTGCCGGGACCGTACTCGGCGCCGGTGTGGGAATGATCGGCGCGGCGTGTCTGCGGGACTACCGTCGCCGGGTCTCGGCCACACATCGGCCCGACGTCACCCTGCCCCGGGCCGCCGCACCCGCCGCAGTGTCCGCCTCCGTGGGTTTCGGGACAGCGGGGTCCGGAATCCTGCTACTCCTGCTCGGCGTCGTCCCCGCACTCGTCGTCTGCCGCATTTCCGGCGGCTGGTGGCCGCTCGCCGTGTTCGTTCCCGTCGGGCTGTTGATCGTCAGCCTCCTGCGCTTCCGTGTCATCGTGGACGAGGACGGCATCCGAGTGATCAACATGGGCATGACCGCCCTCGACTACGGCATCGACGAGATCGAGGGTGCACGCGTCGACGTGGTCAAACCCTTCGACGACTTCGGTGGGTGGGGGTTGAAGGTGAAGGGGCCGCGAAACTACGGCGTCGTCACCCGCACCGGGCCCGCGGTGATCGTCACCACCGCGTGCGGTGACCGATTGACCGTCACCACCGCGGAAGCCGGGGACATGGCCGGGGTCCTCAACGCATTCGCCGACCGACGGCGGGGGTGAGCGCCCGAGTCGACAGTCGTCATCGACGGTTGCAGGGTGACGGCACACGGGCGATCGCGAGGAGTCGCCCAGTACTGTGGCCTCAGGACGTGAATGCTGATGCCTGAACCGCTTCGCCAGTGCGAGTTCCGCTTCTACGAGGAGCTGAACGACTTCCTCGCGCCGGAGTCGCGGAAGCGCACATTCGCGCATTACTTCATCGGCACACCCTCGGTGAAGGACCGCATCGAAGCGCTGGGCGTGCCGCACACCGAAGTGGATCTCGTGCTCGTCGACCAGGTCTCGGTCGACTTCGCGCACCGCCTCGTCGGGGGCGAACGGGTCACGGTGTATCCCGTGTTCGAACGCGTCGATATCACGGGTCTCACTCGACTGCGACCGCGACCGTTACGCGAATCTTCGTTCGTCCTCGACGTGCATCTCGGCCGGCTCGCCGGCTATCTCCGGTTACTCGGCTTCGACACCCGGTACCGCAACGACTTCGACGACACCGAACTGGTCGAGATTTCGGTGTCCGAGCACCGGATCGTCCTCACCCGCGACACCGGCCTCCTCAAGCGTGCGGCAGTGACCCACGGCGCCTTCCTGCACGAGACCGATCCACGCCGCCAGCTACGGGAAGTACTGGACCGCTTCGACCTCCACGCACGGATCGCGCCGTTCACCCGATGCGCGGGGTGCAATGGGACCTTGACCACGGTGTCGTGGGAAGAGGCACGCCTCGAGGTGCCGCCCGGAGTGGCGGAACGGGAGCGCGACTTCAGTCGGTGCCGGAACTGCGGCCATCTGTACTGGCCGGGCAGCCACCTTTCACGGTTACGCCGTCGCCTGCACGAGGTGGGCGTGGATCTGGGGCCGATTCCTCAGGAGGCGTGACGCAGTTCGGCAGTGAACTCCGCGGTGCAGAAGCATCCGTCGCCGAGTTCCTCGCAGTCGATGATCAGGGTATGGCGAACCTCGGACAGCTCGACGCACGACTCGTCGGTGCACTCGATGCCGCGCCGGCTGTGCACGATCAACGTTCCGTGGCAGTGGTCGAGTGCCGTCTCGCAACGTCCGCATGGTCTGTTCACGTCTGCTGCCTCCTTACTTCGTCCTGCTCTGTTGATACCACCCGTCTCCGACAGACCCCGGGACGTGCTCGAGGGTGTGTCGGCTCAGTTGCGCTCGACGTCGATCGGGTGAGTGGCCAACAGGGCGAGAGGAAGAGGCTGACGTCGCAGGACCTGGGCCCAGACGTCGATGCGGGCCGGTGCCACGACGTCCGACGGCAGCGCGGACACCACCATCCAGTCGTCACGCTGCAGCTCCGAGTCGAGCTGCCCGAACGTCCAGCCCGAGTAACCGGCGAAGATGCGGACACCTTCCACCAGGGGTGCGATGACCTCGGGGTCGGAGTCGAGATCGACCATCACGACGCGGCCGTGCACCCGGCGCAGTCCCGCGACCCCGTCGATGAGCGCACCGGTCCGCAGGGTGGCCAGGCACAGCGCGGCGTCACGCTTGACGGGACCACCGACATAGAGCGCGGCGGGGCGGGCGGCGAGCGGTGCCCACTGTGGCAGCACCTCCTGCACCGCGGTCTCGCTGGGGCGGTTGATGACCACGCCGAGGCTCCCGGCCTCGTTGTGTTCGATCACATAAATCACGGTGCGACGGAATGCGGGCTCGACCAGATCGGTGGACGAGACCAACAAGCTCCCCGGGCGGACCACCGGTTCCGTCGACGCCATTCGATCCTCGGGTTCTTCTGCGTGCGCCACCCGAACATCATCCCACCGCGGCGAGAGTGATGTGTCCCAGGACGCGAGCTGCGTCCGGTTCGCACGAATTCAGGCGGGCGGGAGCCCGGCAGTGTCGGCGAGCACGGCGAGATGGTGTTCGAACAGGGCAGCCGGATCGGTGAACGTATCCGTCCCGTATTGACCGAAGACCTCGAAGTTCACCGCACCGAACAGGCTCGACCACACCAGCACCCCGCGGGCGAGCAAGTGGTCGGGAGTAGTGAGGCCGAGCTCCGCGCGAATCCGGTCGAGATCGGCGGCAAGACCGGCGTCGACGGGGGCGGACGCGTCGGCGTCGAGAAGGCCCGAGCGGTAGGCACCGTCGAAGATGCGGACCAGCGCGTAGATGACCCGGGTTCCGGGCCTCGTGGTCTGTTCGCCGGGGGCGTCGTAGCCGGGAACCGGGCTGCCGAACAGCAGTCCGTAGCGCGCCGGCTCACGTAGAGCCCACGCCCGCACCGCGCGGCCCAGGGCCAGGAACTGCCGTCGCGGATGCTGCGCGGACGCGACTGCGGCGTCCACCTCGTCCCCGAGCTCGTTGTATCCGTCGACGACGAGCAGGGTCAGCAGTTCGTCGCGGCTCTTCACGTACCGATACACGGCGGACGAGACGACTCCGAGGTCCCGGGCCACCGCTCGCAACGACAGTGCCGCGGCGCCGACGACGGCCAGCTGTTCGCGGCCGATTCGGGTGATGTCCTGCAACGTCTGCTCTCGGGCACGTTCCCGTGGTGTTGCCGGCATGGGTTCAGGGTGCCGATCGCGGAGAGCGGTGTCAACAAACGAGAGCAGTGCTCTTGACTTTGCGCTCGCATGGGCGCACGCTTCAGATAGAGAGCAGTGCTCTCTTTGGACACCACACACCGGGAGCAGAAATGTCGAACATCGAAATCGTCACCGGCGCGGGACCCGTCGGCGCGACAGTGGCACAGCAGCTCGCAGAACAGGGGCGACGCGTCCGCGTGCTCACCCGTTCCGGAAGCGGTCCGGAACACCCGCTGATCGAGCGAAGGGCGGTCGACGTATCCGACCCCTCGGCCGTACGTGCAGCTTTCGAGGGTGCCACCGCCGTCTACCACTGCATTCATGCCGCCTATACCGCCGAGGCGTGGGAGCGCACCCTCCCCGCGGCGGAGCACACCGTTCTGGAGGCGGCGGGAGAGGTCGGCGCGGTGGTCGTGTTCCCGGAAAGTCTCTACTCCTACGACACCGAACAGCAGCCCATGACCGAAACCACGCCGCGCACCGCCACGACTGGAAAGCGCGGAATCCGTGCCCGGCTGCTCGACGCTCGCGCCGCCTCCTCGACCCCCACCGTCAGTGTCGTCGCCTCCGACTTCTTCGGTCCGCAGGTGCTCAGCGCCCACGCCGGTGAGCGCATGGTGCCGGTTGTGCTCGCCGGCAAGACAATGCGCGTCCTCGGCTCTGCCGACACGCCCCACTCCTTCACCTTCGTCCCCGACCTCGCGGCGGCGATGGTCGTCGCCGCACACGACCCCGACCTGTGGAACTGCGTGTTGCACGCGCCGACCGCCCCCGCGGTGACCCAGCGGCAGATGGTCCAGGCTTACGCCGACGCAGCGGGGGTGCCGGCACCGAAGGTGAGCGCGCTCCCGGGATGGGTTCTCCGAGCGGCAGGCCGCCTCCACGAGGGGTCCCGCGAGCTGGCGGAAATGTTGTACCAGTTCGAAAACCCGTTCGTCATGGATTCGACTGCCAGCGAGCAGCGCCTCGGGCTGAAGCCGACGGCACTGCCCGAGGCCGCAGAGCAGACCGTCCAGTGGTGGCGGGAGAGGTCCCTCGCACAGGCCGGATAAGGTCCCGTGAATGGCGGAACAGCTCGGGAACCCCCGAGGACGACGGGAGGCGTGGCGTCGTACCGCGCACACCCTGCGCCGGTCGCCCGGGCTGGCCCGGCTTGCGACGGTGCGATTCGCCAGCCAGTTCGGCGACGGAATGTTTCAGGCAGCGCTGGGTGGCGCCATCCTGTTCAATCCCGAGCGCGAGACCGACCCGCTGGCGATCGCTGCCGGCTTCGCGGTATTGCTGCTCCCTTACTCGGTGATCGGACCCTACGCGGGGGCACTCCTCGACCGCTGGGATCGTCGGACGGTGCTGCTGTGGGCCAATGTCCTACGCGGAGTATTGATTCTGGTGACCGCCGCCCTTCTGGGGTCCGGGGCCGGTGAGTTCCCGATCCTTCTCCTCGCCCTCGCCGCCATCGGTGTCAGTAGGTTCGTACTCGCCGGCGTTTCCGCCGCGCTGCCGCGCGTGGTTCACAAATCGTGGCTGGTCGCCACCAACTCCGTGCTCACCACCACCGGTTCCGTCGTGTCCGCTCTCGGAGCCACAACATCCGTCGCCATCATCGGTGTCGCGGGCGCAGGCGACCGCGGGTCCGGTATCGCCGTCGCCGCCGCCGCGGTCGGTTCCGCGGTAGCCGCTCTCGCGGCGTCCCGATTCCATCGTCGGCTTCTCGGCCCACACTCGGACGAACGAGCGGATTACGGGGTGGTCCGTGCCGTCGCCTCGGGACTGCGCAACGGAGCCGTGGCCGTGTGGCAGTCCCCGGGCGTCACCACCGCCATGATCGGCATCGGCACGCATCGGATCGTGTTCGGCGCCAACACGCTGATCATGGTCCTCGTGTTGCGAGACACGTCCAGGGCCGGTTCCCTACCGGGAGGACTGGCCGGGTTCGGTGTCGCGGTCGGCGCGACCGCGGCGGGAATGCTGCTCGCCGCGATCTCCACACCGTTCACCATTCCGCGGATCGGTCGCTCCCGCACCATCACCACCGCGTTGATCCTCGCCCTTGTGGCGCAGACGACGCTCGTGGCGACCCTGACCCAGGCCTCCCTGCTGTGGGGTGCACTGGTCCTCGGATTCGCCGGGCAGTCGATCAAGCTGAGCGGCGACGCCGCCATGCAGATCGACATCGAAGACGACCGCCGAGGACAGGTGTTCGCGCTCCAGGACACGGTGTTCAACGTGGCGTTCATCGCGTCGATCGCCGCCGCAGCCCTCGTGATCGCCCCCGACGGCCGATCACTTGAATTGGTACTGGCGGGTTCGGCCCTTTACGCCCTGGGACTCGTCGCTGCCCTACTCAACACACGTCGCGCCCGACACTGAGCGGTCCTGGACGCTCCTCCTATCCGGAACCGGGCAGCGGCACATTCTGCAGACGGACCTGTCCACGGGCCACCTCTTTGCCGGTGTCGGAGGCGGTGATGACCACCGACCACAACTGCTGGATACGGCCCTGCTGAATCGGTAGGGCCACCACGTCGACGCGACCCTCGGTGCGGGACCGGATGAAGTCGGTGCCGTTGTGCACACCGACCGCGAACTGGCCGCGGTCTGCCACTGCCGTGCTCGCGCCGATACTCGCGGCGCTCTCGACTGCCGTCGTGTAGACGCCACCGTGTACGACACCCCACGGCGTGTGGTGCTCGGCGGACAGATCGATGTGGCCGACGACTTTCGTGCCCGATACCTCGTCGAGTTCCAGGCCGGCAGCAGCGACGAAAGCGCTCGCCGCGGACGTGGTCAGGTCGGTCATGGTCCATTCTCCTTGTCGATCCGTACTGGGTTTGAAATCACAACTTACCCTCCCCGATCTCGGGGGCCACGTCAATGGCGGCCGTGGCCGAGCGCCACCTCCGACCGCCAGAGATGAACTGCGCCGGCCGTCACGGCACCGGGAATCGGATCGGAAGCCACCGTGCGCACGCTCGGGTCGGACGGTTCGTCATTCCGTCGATCGGGTACCGGATCCGGATGGCGACGCAGGTCGTACGCGGGTTCGATGTGGTCGCCGGCCACCCGCACCTCGCGGTCCCACGTCCCGCTGCCGCTGGGGTCGGTGAAGTAGCGGGCTTCGTCCCCGGCGTCGTAGTCGAGCACCGAGTGGTCGGCCGCCCCGTCCCCGTTGTCGTCCCACATGGCGTCGTCGAGAAGCCCGTCACCATCGAAGTCGAGCCGCACCGCGTCCATTCCGCCGAGCGGACCCAGATCGAGGTCGGCTGGGGAGATCCAGGTCGCGGGGGCTTCTGCGCCGGTTCCGAACGAATACTCGAGAGGGTCCATGTAAGGATTCGACGCAGCGCGACCGCATCCGGTTCCGCTCGAGTCGGAAAATCCGGGGCTTCGCCACATCCCGGGTGGCCTCGATCTGCGAAATGCTATGCGACCGTGACACCGTACTGTGACCGGACTGCGACCGGGCACGCCGGGCACTGAACCCGAGAGTGCCGCCATCGGGTGTTACCTTTTGCCCTGAACGTGCAGGTCGGTCCATCCTGACTCCGACCACCGATCTGGAGGGGTCCCGTGGTCGAGAAGTCCTGGTTTGTTGCCGGAGCACCGTTGTGCGTCGCCGCCGTCGTCGCGGCGACGATCGGGTTCTCGGCAGGTCCCGCTGCGGCGGAGACGAATTCGTGGTTGCCGGTGAACATCTGTGGCGAGACCGGGTTCAACCCGGCCAAGGAGCCCCCGACTCCCGGTGGTCCGCTGCTACCGTCGATACCGCCGACCATCGCCATCCCGATTCCGTACCCCGATTTCGTGCCGGTGCCGGTCCCCGGCCCTACCGTCGATCAGACTCGCGTGGCACAAGACCTACCCGCCGACCCGTGCGCGGACCCTTGCCCGGACCTCACCGACGAGATCGAGGAACCCCAGCCGGAGGTCGGCTCGTCGGGATCCTCCGGGTCGAGCGCGCTGCACATTCCGAAGATCGAAATCGACCCACGACCGGAGACCATTCCGATCCCCGTCCCCGGCGGCCCGGGTCCCGCGCCGCAGCCCGCACCCCCGGTGCAGATCAACCCGGCCGAACGCGGCTCCCTCACCGAAGCGCTCGGCACCCCGGCCGTCGGTGACGTGCGCCTGGTGTCGCAGCTGACGGGCCACGGTTCGGACAATCGCACCGACAAGCGCTGGCAGGTGGACGGCACGGACCTCGGCATCATCTGGGAGACGAAGCCCGGGGAGGTGGCCATCGCCTTCGGTGACACCTTCGGTAAGGACTGGAATCCGCCCGGCGCCTTCGGGGAAGACTGGCGCAGCAACGTTCTCGGACATAGCACCGACACCGACCTGTCCGACGGCATGACCATCGACAGCATGGTGCAGGACAGCCGCTGCCACGCCGCCGAGATCATCGACAGCCGGCACATCCCCAACTTCGAGACGACGACCATTCCCACGTCGGGGTTCACGATCGGCAACCGGCAGTTCCTGAGCTACATGTCGGTGAAACGGTGGAGTGTGGTGCCCGGCATGTGGTACACGAACTACGGCGGCATCGCCTACTCGGACGACAACGGTCAGACATGGACCAAAGACCAGCACGCCAAGTGGCACAACATTTTCGGCGCCCGGTTTCAGGTGTCGGCCATGGTTCCCCACGGCGACTACGTGTACATGTTCGGCACTCCGAACGGGCGCATCGGCACCATTGGTCTGGCCCGGGTACCGGTCGATCAGGTACTCAACACCACGTCGTACCAGTACTGGTCGAACGGAACATGGACGCCTGTCTCCGAACATCTCGCGACCCCGATCGTCGGTGGGGTGGCCAGCGAGCTGTCGGTTCGTTACGACACCGGGACCGGCACGTGGCTGATGAGCTACCTCGAACCCGTCGGCGGGCGGATCATCCTCCGCCAATCCTCGTCGCCACAGGGCGTCTGGTCCGGCGGAGCCACCCTCGTCGACACGGCCGACTACCCGAAGGCGTACGGCGGCTTCATCCATCCGTGGTCCACCGACAAGGACCTGTACTTCACGATGTCGGAGTGGGACAGCTACAACGTGTACCTGATGCACGCGTCCCTGCGCTGACGCACCCGTGAGTACTTGTTAACCACGCGATGTTAAGAAGTACTCACGGCGTGGATTGCCACCTCGGTGGCCTTGACCACGAAGAACGCGTCGAGTCCGGGTACCAGATCGAGCTCGGCGACGGATTCTGCTGTCACGTCGGCGCTCAGTTCCAGCCGGCCACGGGCAGTCACCGCACGCACCCGCACGATGGGGCCGCGCACCTCGATTTCGGTCACGGTCACGCCGAAGACGTTGCGCGGACTGCCCTCCGGTGATCGCCGGTGGACGGCCACCGAATGCGGGGCGAATACTGCGACGGCCGGAGCGGTGCCGCCCACGTCGTCGTCGGGCAGGCCGTGCATCCGGACACCGTTCTCGGTCTCGAACCCGGACGGGGTAGCGAAGACGGCCACGAGGTTGAGTCCTGCGATCCGCGCCGCGAACGAGCTGCGGGGCCGGGAGAGCACATCGCGCACGGACCCTGCCTCGACGATTCTTCCGCCGTCCACCACGATCACGCGGTCGGCCAGCGCCAGTGCGTCGAGGACGTCGTGAGTGACGACGACGGCGGTCCGATGCTCCTCGCGTAGAACTTTTCGCAGCAGCACCCGCAACGCGGGAGCCGCAGCCACATCCAGAGCGGCCATCGGTTCGTCGAGCAGAAGCGCCTGAGGGTCCGCCGCCAGAGCCCGTGCGACCGCGACACGTTGAGCCTGCCCACCCGACAACTGGTGGGGTCTGCGGTCGGCGAACTGCGTGGCGTCGACGGCGTCCATCCAATGCCGGGCGATGGCCCGGGCTTCCCGGCGACTTCGCCCGGCGCTGCGGGGGGCGAAGGCCACGTTGGCGGCGACAGTGAGATGCGGAAACAGCAACGCCTCCTGGGCAAGTAGCGCCATTCCCCGGCGATGCGGCGGAACGGCGATCCCGGCGTCGGTGTCGGTGAGTACCCGGCCGTTCAATTCGACCCGCCCGGTGTCGGGCCGTATCAGTCCGGCGGCGACGGACAGTAATGTCGACTTACCGGCGCCGTTCGGGCCGAGGACGGCCAGAACTTCACCCTCCGCGACGTCGACGGCCATCTCGATATCGCGGCCCTGTATCCGCGCATCGAGGCTCAGCCCGCTCACGGCACCGCTCTCGACGCCCAGCCGCGCGACCCCACCACGATGACCACCGCGACGATCACCAGAACCAGCGACAACGCCACTGCCGCATCGGCATCCGTTTCCCGCTGAAGATAGATCTCCAGCGGAAGGGTACGGGTGACGCCCTCGAGACTGCCCGCGAACGTCAGGGTGGCGCCGAATTCACCGAGTGCCCGCGCGAACGACAACACGGCGCCGGAGACCAGCCCCGGCAACACCAGTGGAAGGGTCACGCGGCGGAAGACCGTCGTGGGTCCGGCTCCGAGTGTGGCGGCGGCGGACTCGTATCGCCTGCCCGCAGTGCGGAGCGACCCTTCCAGACTGACCACCAGGAACGGCAATGCCACGAAGGTTTGTGCGAGCACGACCGCCGTGGTGGTGAACGCGACGGAAATTCCCGCCACTTCCAGGTGCTGTCCGATGAGACCCTTCCGGCCGAACGTGTAGAGCAGCGCGATTCCGCCCACGACGGGTGGGAGCACCAACGGCAGGAGCACCAGCGACCGCAGCACGGGAAGACCCCGAAAGCTACTGCGCGCCAGCACTGCGGCCATCGGCACGCCGAGGAGGATACATAGCACCGTGCTGGCGGCAGCAGTCCGCAGACTCAGCTCCAGCGCGGCGAGCGAGGATTCGGAGGTGACCAACTCGACGAATCGGGGCCAGTCGACGCTTGCCAGCATCGCCGTCAACGGCAGTACGACGAACAACCCCCCGACAGCCGCCGGGACGAAGAGCCAGCGCGGCAGCCCGGAAGGAACCACCGTACGCGCCGGACGGGTCACGGCTCACCGAATCCTGCATCGGCAAGAACTGCCCGGCCGTCGGGTCCGGTGACGAACGCGACGAATTCTCGGGCCGTTTCCGGCGCGCCCGAATCGGCAAGAGCAACTATGGGATAGGTGTTCACCGCCTGTGCGGCCTCGGGTACGGCCACCGCTGTCACAGCGTCACCCGCTCCGGTCGCGTCCGTGACGTACACCAGTCCGGCGTCCGCCTGCCCGGCGATCACCTTGTTCAGGACATCCGTCACCGAAGACTCTTCACTGACCGGTGCGAGATCGACTCCCGTCGACGATTCGACCTTCTGCGTTGCGGAGCCGCACGGCACCTGCGGCGCGCAGGTGACCACCAATGTTCCCGGGCGGGCAAGGTCGGCGAATGTGGTAATCCCCTTCGGGTTTCCGGGTGCGGTGACGACGGTCAGGGTGTTCGTCGCGAAGTCGACAGGACTACCCGCAGTGAGTCCCGCATCGACCACCTTGGCCATGTTGCGCTGGTCTGCGGCCGCGAATACGTCGGCGCGAGCACCTTGATCCAGCTGGGCTGCCAGATCGGAAGAACCGGCGAAGCTGAACTCCACCCGAGATCCCGGATGCTGTGCCTCGAATCTTTCCGCGAGTTCGGTGAAACTCGACTTCAGGGAGGCTGCCGCGAACACCGTGATCCGTGCACCCGAGTCGGTGTCGTCGGAGCCGCACCCGGACAGAGTCCCGAGGATGAGCACGGCCAGGGCGATGACGGCGGCTGCTCGGCTGGGGTTCTGTTTCATGAGGTCTCGACGGGGGTCTCGACAATGACCGTGGTGGACTTCACGACGGCCACCGCGATCTTCCCGGGTTCGAGCCCGAGGTCGCGTACCGCTTCGCTGCTCATCAGGGACACCACCCGGAACGGCCCGCATTGCAGCTCCACCTGCGACATCACCGTGTCGGACACGATGGCCGTCACGATCCCGGTGAACCGATTTCGCGCCGAGGACCCCGATCCGAGGAGATCCGGCGACGCGGACGCGTGGGCGCGGGCGAACTCGGCGAGTGCCGCGCCGTCGACGGCCATGCGCCCGGAGTCGTCTTTCTCGGCGGGGAGGCTGCCGTTGTCGATCCACCGCCGGACGGTGTCGTCGCTGACGCCGAGCAGTTCGGCGGCCTGCCGGATCCGGATGCGCGTCATCTAGGCATTACTCCGCAGATGCGTCATAAAGACCATCGTATGCGCGCATTTGCGGAATAGACAAGCGATAGGACCCGCAGAAGCGGATCAGTACACGTCGCGCACGTACCGTTTGTCAGTGGCTAACTGCTTCATATACAGCTCGGTGTCCTCTTCGTCGAGCCTGCCGTGCGTGCGAACCACCTCACGGATCGTCTCGTCCACGTCCTTCGCCATCCGGCTGGCATCCCCGCACACGTAGAGGTACGCGCCCTCCTGCATCCAGTTCCACAACTTCGCTCCGTGTTCGCGGATGCGGTCCTGCACGTAGATCTTCTGCCGCTGATCGCGGGAGAATGCTGCATCGAGGTGGGTGAGAAATCCGTCGCGGTGCATAGCTTCCATCTCCTCGCGGTAGTAGAAGTCAGTCGCTTCGTGCTGCTCACCGAAGAACATCCAGTTCTTGCCGGTGTGCCCGAGTTCGCGCCGCTCGTGCAGGAATCCGCGGAACGGGGCGATTCCCGTGCCAGGGCCCACCATGATCATGGGCGCATCCGCCGACGCCGGCGGTCGGAAATGCGCCGACTTCTGCACGAAGATCGGCACCTCGGCCTCGTCGCAGTGATCCGCGAGGAACGTGGAGCAGACGCCGGACCGATCTTTGCCCTCGTGGTTGTACCGCACGGCGGACACGGTCAGCTGCACCTCGCCGGGATCGATCTTCGGGCTGGACGAGATGGAATACAGTCGCGGCTGGAGCCGCTTGAGAACGCCGAGCCACTCCTCGACCTCGGCGTGAACGCCGTACTGCCCGAGCACGTCCATCGACTGCCGGCCCCATAACCACTGCTGGAGCGCAATCTTGTTCTGCGGTCGCATCAATCGGGCCAGCTCGGTGTCCTGCGTACGACTCTGGACGAACCGGAGCAGCTCGGGCGTCACCTTGGTGATCTCGAATTTGGTCCGCAACGCCTCGTGCAGCGGCATCTCCGGCAGGTCGGCCACGGTCACCGGGACATCGGGCTTCAGACCCGTCACCTTCAGCCACTCGTCGACGACGGCGTCGCTGTTGGTGGGCCAGACGCCGAGCGCGTCCCCCGCCTCGTAGACGAACTCCGGATCACTCACCTCGAAACCGAACTGTCGCACGTCCTTCGACGATCCCGCCGCGCTGAGGCGCACGTTCTTCGTGAGGCGGGTGACGAACGGTGACTTACGCGTGAAGGCCGCTGCCTTCTTCGCGGCAGGTACGGGCGCGACGGAAACCACTGCCGCGCCTTCGACGGCCTCCCGGTCGCGAACCAGCTTCTGCACCTGCGCCAGCCACTCACGTGCTTGATCCTCGTAGTCGGGTTCACAGTCGACGCGGGCGGTGAGACGCTTGGCCTGCAGCTGCTCGAGCCGAGCATCGAGCCGCTTGCCGTGGCCGCAGAAGTCGTCGTAACTGGAGTCGCCGAGAGCCAGTACCGCATACCGCGTTTCGGTCAGTGTGGGTGCCTCGTCACTGCTGAGGGCCGACCAGAAACTGCTGCCGTTGTCGGGCGCGTCTCCGTCACCGAACGTGCTGGTGATGATGAGGAGGTCACGGACACCGCGCAGGCTTCCGACGTCGTAGTCGTCCATGCTGATCAGATGTGTTCCGTGCCCGGCCGCCTGCAGTTGCGCGGCACATTCGGCGGCGAACTCCTCGGCGTTGCCGGTCTGCGAGGCCCACACCACCACGACAGGTTGCTGGACCGATTCAGTACCTGCGGCGCTGCCGTTCTGGGCGGCGACCCCGGATGTGTCGCCCGAGCGGGAGAACAGACCGGCGAGCATCCCGTCGAGCCACACCCGCTTGGAACCTGAGATCGGGGCGTCCCGGGGAAGGACCGGCACGCCGCGGACCTCGGTGGACCGCAGTCCGGACAGCAGCCCCGAAAGATAGGTGCGTTCGTGTTCGTCGAACGTCGGTGGAGCCGAATCATCCAGTCCGAGAAGCTGGGTCAGTTCATCGGCTGGGCTCGCGAGCTGCAGCTGGGATCCGCCGGTCTCCGGAACCGCCGGCTGCGACACCGGTGCCACGCGAGTCAGTGACACCGCGCAGGCCTTGAACTCCGGCTGGAACGACATCGGGTCGACGGCATCGTTGGTAACGGCGTTGATGCTGAGGTACTCGCCGAACGAATCGTTCCAGTGGAAAGGCGCGAAACAGCCACCGGGAAGCACCCGGTCACTGACGACCGCGGGAAGCACCGCGCGGCCACGCCTCGACGCCACCTCGACCTTGTCACCGTCGGAGATCGACAGCCGCTGCGCATCCGTCGGGTTGATCTCGACGAAGGGTCCCGAGTTCAGCTTGTTGAGCTTGGCCACCTTGCCCGTCTTCGTCATGGTGTGCCATTGGTGCTGCAGCCGACCCGTATTGAGGACGAACGGGTAGTCGTCGTCCGGCAGCTCGGCCGGCAGCATGTGCGGTCGTGGGAAGAATGCCGCCTTCCCGCTCGGGGTGGCGAAGGCGAGCCGGGGGAGCGAGCCGTCGGGAGCCGACAGCAGCCTCTGACTCACCCCGTCATTGAGGTAACGGATGGGATTGCGGTCGGTGCGGTCACCGGGCGGGCTCGGCCACTGCACCGGCGTCTGCCGGAGCCGCTCGTAGGTGATGCCGCGAAGGTCGTAACCCGTCTTCGGGTTCCACGTGCGCTTAATCTCTTCGAACACGTCCTCGGACGTCTCATAGGTGAAGGCGTCCGCATACCCCATCTCGCAGGCCACCCGCGCGATGATCTTCCAGTCGGGCAACGCCTGACCCACCGGGTCGACGGCCTGCTGCAGCAACGTCAGGTTACGCTCGGAATTGATCATCACCGAGTCCGACTCCGCCCACAGCGCGCCCGGCAGCAGGATGTCGGCGTAACCGTTGGTCTCGGTGTCGAGGAACACGTCCTGTGTGATCACGAGCTCGGCTGCCTCGAGTCCCTCGATGACCGTCCGCCGATTCGACACGGTGGCGACAGGGTTGGTGCAGATGATCCAGCAGGCTTTGATTCGGCCCGCGACCATCTGCTCGAACATGTCGACGGTGCCCGTGCCGACCTCGGTGCGGATGGTGCCCTCGGGCAGGTCCCACAGGTCCTCGACGAACGCGCGGTCGTCGGCCGCGAGGATCGACCGCTGACCGGGCAGGCCCGGGCCCATGTATCCCATTTCGCGGCCACCCATGGCATTGGGCTGGCCGGTGAGAGAGAACGGTCCGCTGCCGGGACGGCAGATTGCGCCGGTGGCGAGGTGGAGGTTGCAGATCGCGTTGGTGTTCCAGGTGCCGTGGGTGCTCTGGTTGAGGCCCATCGTCCAGCACGTCATCCATTCGGCGGCCTCGCCGATCCACTGGGCGGCCTGTCGGATGTCGGCTTCGGGGATGCCGGTGATGTCCGCGACCTTGTCGGGGGTGTACTCCTCGAGGAATTCCGGCATCACCTCCCAACCCTCGGTGAACTCGGCGATGAACGCTGGGTCGGTGTGCCCATTCTTCACCAGCAGGTGCAGGAGGCCGTTGAGCAATGCGAGGTCGGTGCCGGGCGTGATCTGCAGAAAGAGATCGGCCTTGTCGGCCGTCGCGTTGCGCCGCGGGTCCACCACGATCAGCTTCGCTCCCGCCTTCACGCGCTCGAGGAGGCGCAGGAACAGGATGGGGTGACAGTCGGCCATGTTGGCGCCGATCACGAAGAACACGTCGGCCTTGTCGAAGTCCTGGTACGACCCCGGGGGGCCGTCGGCGCCCAGCGACTGCTTGTACCCGGTGGCGGCACTGGCCATACAGAGGCGTGAGTTGGACTCGATCTGATTGGTGCCGACGAACCCCTTGGCCAGCTTGGTCACGAGGTACTGCGCTTCGATGGACATCTGGCCGGAGACGTAGAAGGCGACCGCGTCCGGTCCGTGCTTGTCGATCTGCTCCTTCAGGCGGCGTGCCGTCTCGCTGATCGCGGCGTCGACGTGCACAGCCGTGGGTGCCTCGCCGCGCTCGTCGCGAAGGTAGCCG
The DNA here is from genome assembly GCF_023667485.2 of Rhodococcus sp. MSC1_016. Lineage (NCBI taxonomy): Bacteria > Bacillati > Actinomycetota > Actinomycetes > Mycobacteriales > Nocardiaceae > Rhodococcus > Rhodococcus sp. MSC1_016. Next base: position 5,674,610 of record NZ_JAMOZI020000001.1, on the reverse strand, counting down.
GTCTCCATCCGGCCACCGGCCACCAGCATCTCGGCGCTCGTCGCACCCTTGGTGCACAACCGGCCGAAATTGGTCGGATGCTCCTTGTCGCCGGACGCCTTGAGAACGCGGCGCGCACCCGTCTCCGGGTTCGTTTCGACGTCGAGGACCATGCCGCAGCCGACACCGCAGTACGAGCAGGCGGTCTTCACTGTGGAAGTACCGGCTTTCTGCTGCTGCATCGACTGCTCCTTCACCTGCACGGCCGCGACATGTCCACCTGGTTCTCGGCCCCTATCAAGAGTGCCGATTGGTGTGTTTCGTCGGGATTAACCCCCGTGAGCGTTCGATGACGTCTGTCGCACCCGACAAGCAGCGGGGTGGTGAGTCGAGAGGGGTATGGCAGCAATACGTGTGACGGGCGTCACCACAGGTGAGCCGGTCGGGTGAGCAACTCTCACCCGTCGTCGCGGGTCAGCCCTGCCGCGACGCCCACCACGACAGCAGTTCGGCCTCCGCTTCGTCGCGGGTGAGGGGACCACGATCGAGTCGCAGCTCCTTCAGGTACTGCCACGCCTTCCCCACATCCGGACCCGCGGGAATGCCCAGCAGTTCCATGATCGCGTTGCCGTCGAGGTCGGGGCGCACCCGGGCGAGATCCTCCTGCTCCGCGAGCCTCGCGATCCGCTCCTCGATGTCGTCGTAGGTGGCCTGCAACGCCGCCGCCCGCCGCTTGTTACGCGTGGTGCAGTCGGCGCGGACCAGCTTGTGCAACCGCGGCAGCAGCGGACCGGCGTCGGTGACATAGCGACGTACCGCCGAATCCGTCCACTGACCCTTGCCATAGCCGTGAAAACGCAGGTGAAGGAACACCAGCTGAGAGACGTCGTCCACCATCTGCTTGGAGTACTTGAGGGCACGCATCCGCTTACGCACCAACTTGGCCCCCACCACCTCGTGGTGGTGGAAGCTCACGCCGCCGCCCGGCTCGTTGCGCTTGGTGTCCGGCTTACCGATGTCGTGCAGCAGCGCAGCCCACCGCAACACGAGGTCGGGGTCGCCGTCCTCGAGGTCGATGGCCTGCGCGAGCACGGTCAGCGAATGCCAGTACACATCCTTGTGCTGATGATGCTCGTCGATCTCGAGCTTCATCTGCGGCACCTCGGGCAGCACGTGGTCGGCCAGCCCGGTGTCACACATCACGTTGATGCCGTCATTGGGGAACTCGCCCAGAATCAGCTTGTCCAGTTCGGCGCGCACCCGTTCGGCCGTGATGCGTTCGATCTGCGGTGCCATGTCCGTGATCGCCCGGTGCACGCGCTCGTGGAGGGTGAAACCCAGCTGCGACACGAAGCGGGCGGCCCGCAGCATGCGCAGCGGGTCGTCGTCGAAGGAATTCTCGGGAGCCGACGGGGTGTCCAGCACACCCGCCAGAAGCGCATTCATCCCGCCGAGCGGATCGACGAAGTCCTGCGAGCCGTCCGCACCGATCTTCACCGCCATCGCATTGACCGTGAAGTCGCGCCGCACCAAGTCGTCCTCGAGCTTCGACCCGAACGAGACGACGGGGTTGCGCGACACCCGGTCGTACGCGTCGGCACGGTAAGTGGTGATCTCGATCTGCTGCCCCGCCTTCGCGGCGCTGATCGTCCCGAAGTCGATACCTGTGTCCCACTGATTGTCGGCCCAGCCCGACAGCAATTTCTGCACCTGCTCGGGCCGGGCATCGGTGGTGAAGTCGAGGTCGGTACCGAGGCGTCCGAGAATCGCGTCCCGGACACTCCCGCCCACCAGGTACAGCTCGTGGCCCGCCGCAGCGAACCTCTCTCCGAGCGGCGTCAGGACTTCGGACAGCTCGCGCAGCGTCACCGCGGCGCCGGCAAGCAGTCGCGTACGGCGCTCGTCGTCGAGAGAAGGGACAGTCACGTCCAGGAAGCTTACCGAGGTGCGCAAATAGCGGGATATGCATGCGAGGGGGTCACCTCGAAGTTTCGATCACCACAGGACCGTCACGAAGGATCTCGGTTGGGTGCGGCAATCAGGGAGAGGCGGGGAAGGCAACTACTATCGATGGGGTGTCTGCTGCCGAACGTGCGAACAGGAGTCGCCGCAACTCGCGGCGGCGCGGCGCCGTCGGCAAACCCGCGAAACCCCACATGAGGACGGTTCGGGAAACCTCGGCCGGTGGTCTGGTGGTCAACGGTCTCGGCGGGCCCAGGGAGAACCTGTGCGCAGCGCTCATCGGGCGGACCGATCGGCGCGGCCGTCTGCTGTGGTCGTTGCCCAAGGGGCACATCGAGCAAGGGGAGACGGCCGAGCAGACGGCTATGCGTGAGGTCGAAGAGGAGACGGGCATCCAGGGCACGGTCCTGGCTTCACTGGGCAGCATCGACTACTGGTTCGTCACCGAGGGCAGGCGTGTCCACAAGACGGTGCATCATTATCTGCTCCGTTTTCTCGGCGGGGAACTGTCCGACGAAGACGTGGAAGTCACCGAGGTAGCGTGGGTGCCGCTCGCCGAGCTGGGGTCACGCCTGGCCTACGCAGACGAACGGAAACTCGCAGAAATCGCCGGTGAATTGATCTCCAAGATGACAACCACTCTGCCCGACCCCGATCTGAAGCTTCAGAAGGGGCACGACGCCGGATGAGGATGGCTTTTCGCCGGATCGGGGCAGCGGCATCGACCGCACTCGTGGTTGCTCTCGCTCCCGTCGGCACCGGAGTGGCTGTTGCCCAGGATCCCGTTCCGCCGGTGAGCGCCGGGAGCCAGACCGTCGTCGACGAGGATCCGGAGTTTCTCGAGCTGCACATCGACACGGTCACTCCTAACACGGTCACCACCACCAGCGATCCCTTCGTCACCGTGTCGGGATCGGTGAAGAACATCGGCGACCGCACGGTCAGCGACGTCAGCGTGCGTCTGCAACGGGCCCCCGCCGTCGCGAGCAGCGACGCCCTTCGAACCTCCCTCACACTCGACCAGTCGCGGTTCGACACGGTCGGCATGTTCGACACGGTCGCCGACAGCCTCGACGAAGGCCAGAGCGAGCAGTTCACGTTGTCCCTGCCACTGCGGTCGGACACCGATCCCGCACTCGACATCACCGAACCCGGCGTCTACCCCATGCTGGTCAACGTCAACGGCACCCCCGAGTACGGTGGCGCCGCGCGCCTGGACGATGCTCGCTTCCTGCTCCCCGTGTTCGGGGTACCCGGTACGCCGGCAATTCCACCCGACATTTCCAGCCCCGTCGCGGTCACCATGTTGTGGCCGCTCGCCGACCGGCCGCGTCTCGCCGCCGGAGTGCCGGGCTCGGTGACCGACCCGGTTCGTCTCGTCGACGACGAGCTCGCGACCTCCCTTGCCGACGGCGGACGCCTCCACGAGTTGCTGGCATCCGCAGAGTTCGCCACCGGTGAAGCGGTGGATCGCGATCATGCACTTCGCGACAGCATGTGTCTGGCCGTCGACCCCGACCTGCTCATCACGGTCGAGAACATGACCCGCGATTATCTGGTGGTGGACGATCCGTCCGACCCCACCGGACCGGCGCACGCGGGTACCGGCCGGGAGGCCGCCGCGGACTGGCTCGAGCGAGCCCGGTCACTCGCCGCATCGATGTGCACCACGTCGGTGCCGTTCGCCCAGGCCGATCTGTCCGCGATCAGTGCCGTGGGGAACACCGAGCTCACCGTCGCCGCTCTCGAGGCTCCCGCCGACATCGTCGACAACATCCTCGGGGTCACCTCGCTGCGAAACTTCGTGTGGAGCGACGCCGGAGTCCTCGACGACGACACTGCACAGCTGTTACGCCGAGATCAGCCCACCACCACCCTGCTCGCCGCCAACGCCATAGACACCGACGCACCGAGGGACAGCGCCCACGTCATCGAGGCAAGTCCTGCGCAGGCGCCGGCGCCCGGGAACGGTGAGACCACCCCCGCGGCCACCGGGACGTCCGCGCCCACCGGCAGCCTCGATGCGCTGCTGTTCGATCCTGCGGTGGGCGCTGCCCTGGCCGCGACCGGCACCACGCCGCAGACTCCCTCGTACACCCCCGCGCGGGCCCGGTTCGACCTCACCGACGACTCGCAGGCAGCCCGTCTGCAGGACGCCCTCGGTGCCGTGTCCTGGTCTGCACTCGAACCGGCCGTCGCCCGCAGCGCCGGGACACCGCGCTCCCTCATGGTGGTTCCGCCCCAACTGTGGACCGCCGGTGAGGACGACGCCGAGACGATTCTGTCGACGGTGTCGTCGATGATCCGCACCGGTCTCGCCTCCCCCCGGCCACTTCCCGCACTGCTGGGTCGCCAACCCGGATCACCGGAGCTGTCGTCACTGGACTACCCGGACCAGGCCACCGAGGACGGGATTCCCGCCCACCACCGCGACGCCGTCGCCGAGCAGATACCCCGCATCGAGACACTGGACGCGGCGCTGATCGACGACCCGCAGGCCACGCTGACCCCGGAGCGGTTCACCGCACCGCTCCGCGAAGATCTGCTGCGTTCGATGAGCCTCGCCCATCGCCGTGACGAGGAGCACGACTCGGCGAGCGAGGCATCCGACCTGCGCACCGAGCAGGTGGCCGACACCATGAACGACCTCTTCGGAGCCGTCACCGTCGTGTCCCCCGGCGGGGTCTACACCCTGGCGTCGGAACAGAGCCCCCTTTTGCTCGTCGCCCGGAACGACCTGCCCGTGGGCATCACCGTCCAGCTGCAGGTAGCCGCGCCATCCGGGATGACCATTACCGACATCGGGCCGACGCCACTGCCGCCGCGGGGCAGCCGGACGCTGACCGTGCCCACCGAGGCCAACGACTCCCGCAAGCTCGTCGTCACCTTCTCGCTGACCACGGCCAATGGGCAACAACTCGGTGAGCCGACCAGCGTGACGGTACGGTCCAACGCGTACGGGCAGGCCTTGGCGATCCTGACAGCGTGTGCGGGCACTCTGCTGCTGTTCCTCGCCGGCCGCCGGCTGTGGCACCGATTCCGCGGCCAGCCGGATCCAGCTGACGAAGGGTACGAACGTTCATGACCGGGAACTTGCCCGACCGGGGCCAGAGGCTTCCCGATCGCTCGCATCCCCGGGTCGCACCGTGGGAACGGGACCACTGGGCACGGGAGATTCGACCGGACGAGGCACCGACGGTGCAGTTCGCGGCCATCCGGGTCGACCCCCCGCCGCCGCCGGTCCGGGACTCGGGACCGTCGACGGCACCGCAGAAACAGAGCAACTCCCGCCTCCTCGCGTCCACCGGGTCGATCGCGGTGGCGACGCTCGTCAGCCGCATTACCGGATTCGCCAAGCAACTGCTGGTCCTGACATTGCTCGGCGGCTCGGTGGCCAGCTCGTTCACCGTCGCCAGCCAGATCCCGAACATGATTTCCGAGCTGGTGCTCGGCGCGGTGCTGACCGCCATCGTCGTGCCCGTGCTGGTCCGCGCGGAACGTGAGGACCCGGACAACGGTGCCGCCTTCGTGCGCCGCCTGTTCACGGCCACCTGTGTGCTCCTCGGAACGGCAGCGTTGCTCGCCACCGCGGCCGCCCCGGTGCTCACCACCCACGTGTTCCTGTCCGACGACGGCAAGGTCAACACGTCCCTCACCACAGCTCTGTCGTTTCTCCTCCTGCCGGCGATTCTGTTCTACGGGCTGTCCGCCCTGCTCACGGCAATTCTCAACACCAGGCAGGTGTTCAAACCCGGGGCCTGGGCCCCGGTGCTCAACAACGTCGTGATGCTCACCGTGCTGGTGATCTACTACGCGATGCCGGGCGAAATCACCCTCGACCCGGTGCGGATGAGCGACCCGAAACTGCTGGTCCTCGGCGTAGGCGTCACCCTCGGTGTCGTGGTGCAGGCCGCCAGCCTCGTGCCTGCAATCCGACGCGAAGGCATCTCGTTGAAGCCGCTGTGGGGCCTCGACGACCGGCTCAAGCAGTTCGGCGGGATGGCCGTCGCCATCATCCTGTACGTGCTGATCAGCCAGGCGGGCATGATCGTCGCCACCCGCATTTCGTCCCAAGTGGACGCGTCGGGTCCCGCGATCTACAACAACGCGTGGCTCCTGCTGCAGCTGCCGTACGGCGTGCTCGGTGTCACCGTACTCACCGCGATCATGCCGAGGCTCAGCCGCAATGCCGCCGCAGACGACACCCCCGCCGTCGTCGACGACCTCTCGGTGGCCACGCGTCTGACGATGATCTCCCTGGTTCCGATCATCACCTTCCTCACCTTCGCGGGACCCGAGGTGGGGCAGGCCCTGTACGGGTACGGCAACTTCGGTACGGGTGACGCAGGGCGTCTCGGCCAGGCCGTCAGTTGGTCCGCCTTCACCCTCATCCCGTATTCCCTCGTCCTCATCCAGCTCCGTGTCTTCTACGCCCGTGAACGCGCCTGGACTCCCACCTGGATCGTCCTCGGCATCACTGCGGTGAAGATCGCGCTCTCCGCACTCACCCCCCTCATCGCCTCGAGCGACGACCAGGTGGTGATCCTGCTAGGCGCCGCGAACGGCATCGGGTACATCACCGGTGCACTCATCGGTGGTTATCTCCTGCACCGCAGCCTCGGAAACCTCCAAATGGCCAACGTCGGGAAAACCGTGTGGGTGGTGGTGCTCGCCTCCCTCGCGGGCGCACTCGCGATGCTCGGCGCCGAACGCCTCCTGCAATTGGACCGCCTCACCACATTGTTCGGCGGCCCGGGTTCCATGGCCCGAGTCGCGATCAGCGGGATCTTGATGCTCGGTGTCACCTTCGTCATTCTCTGGTTCGCGAAGGTCCCCGAAATCATGTCGATCACGGTCGCCATCGCGCGCAAGATCCGGGCACTGCGCGGTCGCGGCGGTGAACCGGAACCCGAGCCCGACCCGCTCGCCGACGCCCAAACAGAACTGATTCCCGTGGTCCGCGCCACACCGCGCGACTTCGGTGGTCGCCCGCGTGGTATCGAACGACCCGGTGGTCTCCCGTACCCTGGACACGAGCGGGTCGGATCGCCGCCCGGTACGGGTCGGAGTTGGGCATTCGAAAATGAAGGAGTGAGGGTGAGCGACGACGACGTGGCCGGCAGCAAGCGAGCCGGAGGTTCTACGGTGCAAGCGTCCGAACGGAATTCGGCTGCTTCGTCGAATGGCGTCGACGCCCCGACCACCCGAATCAAATCGGAGCCCGCAACTTCCGACACCCCGAAGACCAAGCCGGGCCAGGCGACCACCGCCGACTCCGGCTCCACGACGCCACCGGCGAACGGCACGGCTGGGCCGAACGTCACTGGCTCTGCTGTGTCGGCCGACACTGCTGTTCCGGATAAGACTGCTGTTCCGGATAAGGCTGCCGTTCCGGCCGAGACTGCCGCCTTCGATGCAGGCGGCCCCACACGCAAGGACCCCCGGCCGACGGGTGCAGCTGCGGGCCACGACACCAGTTTCGACACCGGCGTGATTCCGATCACTCCCGGGCCCGGTCGTGACCGAGGCGCCGGCCCGCGTCCTATTCCCCGCGGCCCCAAGCTGATTCCGGGCGCCTCCGTCGCGGGTGGTCGTTACCGTCTGCTCACACCGCACGGTGGGTCCCGGGGCCTGCAATTCTGGCAGGCCCTAGACGTCAAGCTCGACCGTGAGGTCGCTCTCACCTTCGTCGACGCCGAACAGCGTTCCACCTCGGCCGGACCCGAAGGACCGCAAGCGATCCTGTCCCGCACGCTGCGCCTGGGTCGCATCAACTCGCCCGGTCTCGCCCGGGTTCTCGACGTGGTGCGTGGCAGCTCGGGCGGCATCGTCGTCGCCGAGTGGACGCCCGGACGTTCGTTGCGGGAGATGGCCGACACCAAACCCTCTCCGATCGGTGCCGCCAAAGCCATCCGGGCACTCGCCGCAGCAGCGGAGACGGCGCACCGGGCCGGTGGGGCACTGTCCATCGATCACCCCGACCGCATCCGGATCAGCATCAATGGCGACGCCGTCCTGGCCTTCCCGGCCACCCTCGCCGATTCCGACTCCAGTTCCGACGTACGCGGTCTGGGCGCCATGCTCTACGCGCTCATCACCGCCCGCTGGCCGCTCGGCGATCCCTCCGCACCGGCAGGCGACACCACCCATCGGCCGGGAAGTGTCGGTGGCATGCGGCTGGCCGACCGCGACTCCAACGGCCAACCCATCGGCCCCCGGGTCATTCGCCCGGAAGTCCCCTTCGAGATCTCGGCGGTCGCGCTGCGCTCGCTGGAGCCGAACGGGGGCATCCGCACAGCCGCCACGGTCCAGCACATTCTCGACCAGGCGTCGGTCATCAACGAGAAAACCGAACTAATCCCCGCCCTGCGGCTCGGACAGCGCACGCCCGGCATATCCGGGCATGAGCTCGCCGACCCCGAAGCGATCGAGGCGGAGAAGAAGAAGTCCAACAGAATGCTCGCCGCCCTCGTCGGACTCGGGGTCGTGACCATCATCGTGTTGGCTCTGCTCGGTTTCTGGCTGGCCACGTTCTTGACCGGAAGCAGTTCGGACGCTCCGCTCACCGAGCAGGACTTCGGCCTCACCACCTCCGCCGAGCCGCCTCCGGGCGCCGCTGCTCCCGCCGCACCGGCACCGCCGGCCGACGTCGCACCGGTCACCCCGGCGTCGGCCACCGTGTTCTCGCCGCAGGGCACACCCGACTCCGCTGCCAATGCCCGGCTCGCCATCGACGGCAACACCGCCACCGTGTGGAGTACCGACTCCTACTTCCAGCCGTTCCCGGCACTGAAGAACGGTGTCGGCCTGATGATCACCTTGGACGAGCCGGCCAACCTGTCCAGCGTGTGGATCAACTCGCCGACACCCGGCACCAAGGTAGAAATTCGGAGCGCCCCCTCGGAGGAGCCCACCCTCGACCAAACCCAGGTCATCGGTTCGCAGGTGCTCGGTAGCGGTGTCACCGAAATCCCCGTGACGTCGGAGGCGCCCACCACCAACGTCCTGGTCTGGATCACCGGCCTCAGCACTTCCGGGGGCAAGAACCAATCCTCCATCGCAGACGTGGGATTCAACGCCACGACGTAATCGGCTCCCGCTGCTCGTGGCCCGGCGTTCTGAGCTAACATCCGCCGGTGCGCATCTTCCGGGGGGTCGCCGAGGGCGGACCCTCGGATGTCGAGTTGCTCGCTGCGCATGTCGCCGGTGATCCGCACGCCTTTGCGACGTTGCTCGGTCGCCATTACGACCATCTGTGGCACGTCGCGACGCGCACCAGCTACACGCGCGAGGATGCCGCGGACGCACTACAGGAGGCATTGCTGTCGGCACACCGCAATGCCGGCTCCTTCCGACGCGATGCCGCGGTCCGGAGCTGGTTGCACACGATCGTCGTCAATGCCTGCCTCGACCGCATCCGCCGGAACAAGGCCCGCCCTGCGGTGTCACTGTCGGCCGACGAGGACGACGAGCCCCGGGACGTCCGCGATCGGGTCGCCGAGCTCGAGATGAGCCTGGTGATCGATCGCGCGTTGGCGCAGCTGCCGCCGGACCAGCGGACCGCGATCGTTGCGGTAGACCTCGAGGGTCACTCGACCAGTGAAGCCGCCAGGCTGCTCGGTGTTCCGGAGGGCACTGTGAAGAGTCGATGCGCGCGTGGCCGCAAGAAGCTGGCCGCTTCTCTCGAATATTTCCGGGACGAGGGGAACCGATCATGATCCTGTGGCGTCAAACTCTTATAGGAGCGCAGGACTGTCAGGCCGGTCGGGACCGAGCGGAATCGGTGAGGAGGTGTCATGGCCACTGATGATGTCGGCTCTTCGGATGAGTTGCCGGCTCCGCCGTACTCCGCCGATCTGCTGTCCGATCTTCACGCCGGAGTGCTGCCCGAGTCCGTGAGTGAGCGCCTCTGGCCCCTGGTGCGGAACGATCCAGACGCTATGGAGGTCATTTCCGCGCTCGACAGGGTCACCGAGCAGCTCGGGGCACTGGGCCGCGACCATTCCGTCGCGTCACCGATTCCCGACGACGTTGCCGACCGCATCGCTCGGGCACTCGCGGAGGAAAGGGAGTCCTCGGTCTCTCGGGTGGTGCCCCTCGCGCGGCGTAGAAAGTGGGCGACTGTGGCAGGCGGCGCACTGGCCGCAGCCGCTGCGGTCGTGGTGGCGATCGCTGTCGTCACGCCGACCAGCAATCCCACCGATCCGCCGATTGCTTCGCCGAGCACCTCCGAGACTTCCTCTCGCCCAGCGGTTCTCGAGCTGGACGCCGACCTAGACGCCGCGCGCCTCCTCACCGTGATCGGATCCCGCCAACTGGGCGCGCTCGAGAACCCGGAAGTCCTCGCAGAATGCTTGCGCGCGAATGGAATCGAGCCGTCTCGTACGCTCTTGGGATCGGGGGAAGTGCGGCTCGACGGCGCCCCCGGAGTACTCCTCCTTCTTGCCGGGCCTCAGCCACCGCAGATCACCGCGCTGGTCGTGGGAAACAGCTGCAGTGCCACGAACCCGGCCACCATGTCTGTCACCGATATCGGTTGAGCGACAACCCATCAGATCGTGCTGTGCGCAGACGGAACGAGTAGCTCGAGAATCTTGGCACGCAACTCGGGAGTGTCGTCCTCCACGGCGATAAGGCTCGCGAACATCGCGGCACCCGCAGCGAGGACGAGAAGGGCCTTCGCGGTGCTCGCCTCACCCTGATCATCGGCGAACAGGCGGGTGCTGGGCCCGCTGAACCCCTGCCACAAGGCATTTCGCAGTTCGGCGTGATCCCGGATCGCGGCGAGGAGGCCGGGAGTTGCCGCGCGAACCTCAGGCCGTGCGAACAGCTCGGCACTGCCGGTCACGACCCATCGAATCCAGCCTTCCCGATCGGTGCCCTCGAACGGCGTCAGGTCGGGGGTGGCACCGAGAATGGCGTCGAGCACGAGATGCGCCTTGGACGGCCACCGTCTGGTAATCGACGCCCTGCTCACCCCGGAACGGGTGGCGATCGCCCGCATGCTCAGTTGCTCCCACCCGGACTCGACGAGCATCGCGCGGGTCACGGCCAGCACGTCGGTGTCGATGCGCGGGTCACGGGGTCGTCCTGTTCCGGTGGCATTCATCAGCTCGAATTGTGGGACAAAAGCGCCGTCCTCGCTATATCGTACCTAATACGAGACCACTGGCATCGTAATTCGACAGGACGGGCACATGAAGATTGCGGTCACCGGCGGCACCGGATATGTGGGCGCTCATACGACGCTGGCGCTGCTCGCCGACGGCCACACCGTCCGCCTGCTCGTCCTTCCACACGACTCGATCGACGCTGTGGTGGCGTCGGCGGGGGACGCCTCGGCTCGGATCGAAGTCGTGGTGGGGGACGTCCGCGACCGAACGTCCGTCGAGCAGCTGCTCGACGGGTGTGACGCACTTCTGCACGGTGCAGGGGTCGTGGGCACGGACGACCGGCGTGAGCAGCTGATGTGGGAGGTCAACGCTCAGGCCACCGCCGCCATTCTCGTCCGAGCCGCCTTCCTCGGTCTCGACCCGATCGTCCATGTCGCGAGTTTCAGCGCGCTGTTTCCATCCCCTGATCCCGTGATCGGGCCCGACAGTCCCACCGCGGCGGGACGCAGCGCATACGGGCGGACGAAGGCGACCGCCGATCGTGTCGCCCGTGCTCTGCAGGACGCCGGAGCACCGGTCGTCATCACCTATCCCACCAGTGTGGTCGGTCCCGGCCTCGAAGGCACCAAAGGTGTCACCGAACAGGGTTGGGCCGTCCTACTGGGCAGCGGGGTAGCTCCGCGGTTCCTGGGACGGCTCGCCGATGCCGTCGACAAATACACCGCTGTCAGCGCAGGCTTCAGTTACGAGGCCGCCTGGCTGCTCACCTCGGCCACTCCCACCGACGACTGCCGCACGCGCGACGAATTGGGTCTGAATTGGCGTCCGCCCCGAGACGCCCTCGCCTCGACGTTCGCCTGATCGCAGCCCTCACCTCCTCGCCCGAAGGCAGACACAATGACCACTCCGACCGACCGGCGCACGATCTGGGAACCCGCCCGTCTCGGCCCTCTGACCCTGCGCAACCGCATCATGAAAGCCGCCACCTTCGAAGGAGTCATGCCTCGCGGGCAGGTCACCGACAAGCTCGTCGAATTCCACGCCGAAGTGGCCCGCGGCGGCGCCGCGCTCACCACCGTTGCCTACTGCGCCGTCTCACCCGGCGGACGGGTCCACGCCAACACCCTGGTCCTCGACAAGGCCAGTGTTCCCGGACTTCGGCGGCTCACCGACGCCGTCCATGCCGAAGGAGCGCTGGTGTCGGCGCAGATCGGGCACGCCGGACTGGTCGCGAACACACTCTCGAACCGCACGAAGACGCTGGCCCCGTCCACGCGTCTGAGTCCACCCGCCATGGGACTGGTGCGTGGTGCCACCCATACCGAGTTGGATCAGGTCGTCGCGGACTTCGAAAACGCTACGCGGGGCGCCGTCGACGCCGGCTTCGACGCCATCGAGGTTCATCTCGGCCACAACTACCTGCTCAGTTCCTTCATGAGCCCCAACCTCAACAAGCGAACCGACGAATACGGGGGCAGCCTGGAGAAGCGGGCAGCCTTCCCACGCCGTGTGGTCGAGCGGATACGCCGCGCCGTCGGCGACACGATCGCCGTCACCGCGAAGTTCAACATGACGGACGGTGTTCCCAAGGGATTGTGGCTCGACGAGAGCCTCCGCATCGCTCGACTCCTCGAAGGGGACGGGCATCTCGACGCGCTGCAGCTCACCGGCGGCAGTTCCCTCCTCAACGGAATGTACTTTTTCCGCGGAGAGGTGCCGATGGCCGAATTCGTTGCATCACAACCGAAATTGGTCGGGTACGGCCTGAAGCTCTACGGACCCCGTATCTTCCCGACTTACCCGTTCGAAGAAGCGTTCTTCCTACCGATGGCTCGCCAGTTCCGCGAAGCGCTGTCCATGCCTTTGATTCTTCTCGGGGGCATCAACAGACTCGACACCGTCGACACCGCACTGGGCGAAGGGTTCGAGTTCGTCGCGATGGCCCGCGCACTGCTCCGCGACCCGGACCTCGTCAACAAGTTCCGCGATCAGCACGTAGCGGAAGGCCTGTGCATTCACTGCAACAAATGCATGCCCACCATCTACACCGGCACCCGCTGTGTCATCCGGGAGACTCTTCGCTGATCAGAGGCCCGTGGAGGAGCGATCGGTATCACCTACAGTCCGGGAACAACACCCTTTAGTCTGGTGTTGATCAATTCGACTGTGCACGCTCCCTATCGGAAGGCCCGCATGACCACTCCATCGACGGTTCATGAACTCATCATCGTTGGTTCGGGACCTGCCGGATATACCGCAGCCGTCTACGCGGCGCGGGCGGAACTCGAACCGCTGCTCTTCGAGGGCACCCAGTTCGGCGGTGCTCTGATGACGACGACCGAGGTCGAGAACTTCCCCGGATTCCGGCAAGGAATCATGGGCCCCGACCTGATGGACGAGATGCGCGAGCAGGCCAAGCGCTTCGGCGCCGACATCCGTACCGAGGACGTCGAGGAACTCGATCTGACCGGGCCGATCAAGAAGGTCGTCGTCGGTGGCGAGACCTATCAGGCACATGCGGTCGTACTCGCGATGGGCGCGGCTGCCCGATACCTCGGCATCCCCGGCGAGGAGAAGCTCCTGGGCCGCGGCGTCAGCGCCTGCGCCACCTGTGATGGCTTCTTCTTCAAGGACCAAGACATCGTGGTCGTCGGTGGTGGCGACTCCGCAATGGAAGAAGCGACCTTCCTCACCAGGTTCGCCCGCAGTGTCACGGTGGTCCACCGCCGTGAGGAGTTCCGGGCGTCCCGCATCATGCTCGAGCGCGCCAAGTCGAACGAGAAGATCCGGTTCGTCACCAACGCAGAACCGATCGAGGTGCTGGGGGAGAACAGCGTCACCGGTTTGGTCGTGCGCGACACCGTCACCGGTGAGCAGTCCACGCTTCCCGTCACCGGAATGTTCGTGGCCATCGGTCACGACCCGCGCAGTGAACTCGTCAAGGGTCAGGTCGACGTCGACGAGGCCGGTTACGTACGGGTGCAGACGCCGACCACCGCCACCTCGCTGGACGGTGTCTTCGCTGCCGGTGACCTGGTAGACCACACCTACCGTCAGGCGATCACCGCAGCCGGCACCGGATGTTCCGCGGCCATCGACGCCGAGCGTTGGCTCGCCGAGCGCGGCGATATCACCGCGAACACCGTCGAGGCCGCCGGTGCACCGGTCGACGCCTGAGTTGTCCACGATCGTCCAAGTTTTATCCGTCGAGTAAGGGGATTTCCCGTGTCGAACACCGTCACCATCACCGATGATTCGTTCCAACAGGATGTGCTGGGCAGCGACAAGCCTGTGCTCGTCGATTTCTGGGCTACCTGGTGCGGCCCGTGCAAGATGATCGCTCCCGTGCTGGAGGAAATTGCCGGCGAGCACAGCGACAAGCTGACGATCGCGAAGCTCGACATCGACGCGAACCCGGGTGCCGCCCGCGACTTCCAGGTGATGTCGATCCCCACGCTGATCCTGTTCAAGGACGGCAAGCCGATCAACACCATCGTCGGCACGAAGGGCAAGGCTGCGCTGCTGAAAGAGCTGGCCGACGTTCTCTGATCGACACCTGAACAGCCTGCCCGATTCCCGATTTTGTGGGAATCTCTGAGACAATCGATCGATGTGCTCCTGTCGCATCCGCGAACGGGACACATCGATCGACTCGTTTGTAGAGAGCTGTGCTGTAGTGATACACACGGCCGTGGAATCAGACTGAGAGGCCCGAACATGCACCGACTCCGTCACGGCGACCATGGTCCGGCCGTCGCTGAGATTCGGGGCACTCTCGCCGGTCTCGGGTTCCTCCACGACGGTGTCGCCGACACTCGCCACGACACCAACAACGGTTCGCACTGGATTGCGCCCGACGCCGTCTTCGACCACCACCTCGACAGCGCCGTACGAGCCTTCCAGCAGCAACGTGGGCTCCTCGTGGACGGAGTTGTGGGGCCGGCCACCTATCGGTCCATGAAAGAGGCGTCCTACCGCCTGGGCGCACGCACGCTGATCTACCAACTGTCTGCACCCCTATACGGGGACGACGTCGCTACGTTGCAGACACGGCTGCAGGACCTCGGGTTCTACGTCGGCCGAGTCGACGGATTCTTCGGACCGCAGACCCACGAATCGCTGTCGTCGTTCCAGCGGGAGATCGGGATCGCCGCCGACGGAATCTGCGGCCCTGCCACCCTCCGTTCGCTCGAGTTGCTCGGTACCCGGGTCACCGGTGGTTCGCCCCACGCGATGAGCGAAGAAGAAATGGTTCGCAGCTCCGGTCCGCAGCTCAGCGGCAAGCGCATCGTCATCGACCCCGGTCTCGGTGGGGACACCTACGGCACGATCGTCCATTCCCCGTACGGCACCATCTCGGAGTCCGACATCCTCTGGGATCTCGCCAGCCGGCTCGAGGGCCGGATGGCGGCGACAGGGATGGAAACCTTCCTGTCCCGGCCGCACCACGCGAACCCTTCGGACATCCAACGCGCGTCCACGTCGAATGCCTTCGACGCCGACCTCATGATCTCCCTGCGATGTGACAGCAACTCCAGCCCCGCTGCCAACGGCGTTGCAAGCTTCCACTTCGGCAACTCGCACGGTTCGACGTCGATGATCGGCCAGGTTCTCACCGGCTTCATCCAGCGGGAGATCGTGGCGCGCACCCCATTGCAGGACTGCCGGACGCACGGACGCACCTGGGATCTGCTCCGCCTGACCAAGATGCCGACCGTGCAGATCGATCTCGGCTATCTCACCAACCGGTCCGACGCTGCCGTCCTGTCCAATCCGCGGGCACGTGACGCGATCGCGGAGGCCATCCTCATTTCGGTGAAGCGTCTGTACCTGCTCGGGCAGGACGATCAGCCCACCGGTACGTTCACCTTCGCTGAGTTGCTTGCCGAGGAACTGTCCTCTTCTGAACGGTCCTGACCGTCAGCGCACTCCCACCGGGGTGCGCTCACCGATGTCGACCATGCTCACCGATGCCGTATGCAACAGGCGTTCCAGAGCAGCCTCCACGTCTTCCTTCCACCCGTGGTCACGATTCAACTCGAGCCTCAGCCGAGGGAACCGGTGGTGTGGAGCGACGATCTCGAAGCCATTGTCTTCGAGAAACTCCGCGGGGATCATGCATTCTTCGGGGGAGCATTCCATGGCAGCGGTCGCCGATGCGATGCCGGAGTGGTCGGTATCGCTCGATCCACCGTCTCGAATACCGAAGGCCTCCAGGGCGCGGACACCGCGCCTCACCAGATCAGCGACCACCGCCTGAATGAGGGTGGCACCCAGATTTTGTTCTTCGCCGGCGGGCTCGAGTCGCAAGCTGGTGAGAAGGACGGCATCGGCACCTACCGGAGCGGTCGGCAGAAGCTGCGCCCGAGGCACGGTGCGTGGGGGAGCGTATAGCGCGCTGCCGACCGGCTTTCCATCCATGACGGCGACCTGACCGCAGGAACCCCACTCGAGCATGACCATCGACAGCCATGCTTCCTTCTCGAATTCCTGGTCACAGAATCCGCGCGAACTATGGATGGCCGCGGGATCCATTTCCCAGAAGACGCAACGACGAGCGTGGGCGGAGAGCTTGTCCAGGCCGTCGAGGGTGAGCGACGTGACGTGAGTCGACATTGGCTAGATCAGCCTCCAAATGTCACTACTACAAGTCATGTGTTGTCCTCTGATCTTCACTGCTCGTTGTCCCCGCTGATCTGCCCTCGAGATGCTGTCACCGGTGCTGTCACAGTGACGGATTACCCGCGGGTGCTTCTACCTCGCCCAGACGGTCATGAATCGGCTCGTTGCGCCTCCATCATTCCGACAATTCGCTGCAGATCGTCAACCGAACCGAACTCGACGACGATCTTGCCTTTGCGCTTGCCGAGGCTGACGGTCACCCTGGTGTCGAAGGAGTCCGACAGTCGCTCGGCCACGTCCTGTAGTCCGGGCATCTGGATCGGCTTCCGGCGTTGCGGAGGAGCGATCTGATCGTCGTTGCGGTTCGCCAGGGTGACCGCTTCTTCTGTGGCGCGGACGGACATGCCCTCCGCCACGATTCGAGCCGCCATCACTTCCTGCGCGTCGGCGCCGGCCTCGAGAGACAGCAGTGCACGGGCGTGTCCTGCGGACAGCACTCCCGCGGCAACGCGGCGCTGGACGGGAATCGGAAGCTTGAGGAGGCGGATCATGTTGGTCACCACGGGACGGGACCGACCGATCTTCGCGGCCAGTTCCTCGTGAGTCACCTCGAACTCTTCGAGCAGCTGCTGATAGGCGGCCGCCTCTTCGAGCGGGTTGAGCTGCACCCGATGAATGTTCTCGAGGAGGGCGTCGCGGAGCATCGCGTCGTCACCCGTCTCACGGACGATGGCCGGGATCGTGTCGAGTCCGGCTTCCTGGCCGGCCCGCCAGCGGCGCTCACCCATGACCAATTGAAACTTGCCGTCTTCTACCGGGCGCACCACGATCGGCTGCATCAAACCGAATTCGCGGATGGAGTGCACCAGTTCCGCCAGCGCCTCGTCATCGAAGACCTGTCGCGGCTGCTTCGGGTTGCGCACGATCAGGTTCGGTGCGATTTCCCGGTACACCGCCCCGGTGGGGGAGGGGAGGGGCTCAGCCCCATTCGTAACCTCTCCATCGCCGTTGTTTCCCGTGGATGCAGGAGCTCGGTCGCTGCCGGAAGGTGATGTCGACGAGTTCGGGGTGGGCGGGGTGGGGATGTGGCGCTTGTCTGTGCCGATCACTACATCGGCGGCAGCAGTGCCCAGTCCCGGTGCCGTCGTGGGACCGGTCGGAATCAGCGCCGCCAATCCACGGCCGAGTCCACCCTTACGCGTCTGACTCATCTCTGCTCCTGCTTCGTGATCTGTGCTGTTCGCGCTGCGAGTTCACGTCCCGCGTCGAGGTAGCTCATCGCGCCACGTGAACCGGGGTCGTAATCCAACACCGTCATCCCGTATCCGGGCGCTTCGGAGACCTTCACACTTCGGGGGATTACCGCGCGGAGGACGGCGTCTCCGAAGTGGGACCGGACTTCCGCTGCCACCTGGTCGGCGAGTTTTGTGCGGCCGTCATACATCGTCAGTAGCACGGTCGAGACATGCAGGTCCGGATTGAGGTGGGCTTGCACCAACTCGATGTTCCGCAGCAATTGACCAACGCCTTCGAGCGCGTAGTACTCGCACTGGATCGGAATCAGAACTTCCTTGGCCGCGACCATCGCGTTCACCGTCAGCAGGCCGAGCGATGGAGGGCAGTCGATGAGGATGAAGTCGGCGTCGATATCTCGGAGCGCCTTTTCTGACAGCGCCCCCTTCAGCCGGCCCTCGCGGGCCACCATCGACACCAGCTCGATCTCGGCGCCGGCGAGGTCGATGGTCGCCGGAATGCAGAAGAGCCGCTCGTTGTGTGGGCTCGTTTGGATCGCCTCGGCGGCGGTCACCTCACCCAGGAGCAGTTCGTAGCTCGACGGGATGCCTGAATGGTGGGCCACTCCGAGGGCGGTGCTGGCATTGCCCTGGGGGTCGAGGTCGATCACAAGGACCGTCAGGCCCTGCACTGCGAGAGCGGAGGCGAGGTTGACCGCACTGGTGGTCTTGCCGACCCCGCCCTTCTGATTGGCGATTGTGAGAATCCGGCGCTCCGGCGGTTTGGGTAGCGTCACGGAGTGGGGGTGGAGTACCTGACTGGCTCTATGCGCGGCCG
Organism: Rhodococcus sp. MSC1_016; assembly: GCF_023667485.2. Lineage (NCBI taxonomy): Bacteria > Bacillati > Actinomycetota > Actinomycetes > Mycobacteriales > Nocardiaceae > Rhodococcus > Rhodococcus sp. MSC1_016. The sequence goes on along the minus strand of NZ_JAMOZI020000001.1, from coordinate 5,655,864 downwards.
CGCCAATCGGAGTCTCCTCGGCGGAGATGCCGTTATACGGAGCCGTGAATCCGTCGTCTCCATTTCCCGAGCTCGTCGCGTGGTCGGATCGATGTTCGGTTTCACGTGAAACTGTTTCACGTGAAACGGCGGATTCAGGCCCACCCGACATTGATTACTCCTTCGATTGGGAATCGCTCGTTACTCGACATACTCACTCCGCATCCGTCGCCCGAGTGTCTCATCGGCGCTGACGGCGTTTCGGTACACGCTCTGCCCGAACCACCACGGTAGGAACCGGAAGAAGACCCACTCCACATTCCACGATGTCCAGCTTGCCAGCACCCAGCCGAGTCAAAGCGGCACGGTCGCGGGCGATCTCGTCAGCCGCGCTCGAACCCTTCAGTGCAAGCATTCTCCCATGCTCGTGGATCAACGGCAGCGACCACTTGGCCAACTTTTCCAACGGCGCCACTGCCCGTGATGTGACTACATCCGCGCCACCGGCTTCTTTCACCACGCCAGACTCTTCCGCGCGGCCACGAACAACCAACACATCCAAACCGTTGGATTCGACAAACTCGGCGAGATACACCGACCGCCGCAGCAGCGGCTCGACCAACGTGATCCGCAAGTCGGGACGGGCAATCGCCAACGGAATACCGGGCAGTCCCGCTCCGCTGCCGACATCCACCACGGACTCGCCCTCAGCGATCAACTCACCGATCACTGCACAGTTGAGAAGGTGCCGTTCCCACAGGCGAGGAACCTCTCGTGGCCCGATCAGGCCACGCTCTACACCGTCACTTGCCAGAGACTTGTAGTAGCGCTCCGCGATGTCGAATCGTTCACCGAACACCTGGCGAGCCGCCGCTTGTTCGTCCCAGTCGGCCAGCTTCTCACCATTCGGTTCCACGTGAAACATCCTCCCGCGAAGAGCTCATCTTCTACAAACTCAGCCTCTCCATTATCCGCCCTGATTCCCGACTGCGTCCCCTAACACCCACCCGCAACGCCGAACAGTGTTCAGACCGCCACACCCTCGGTGGGGGAGGGGAGTGGTCCGAGCGGAGAACGCCGTCGGTCCGGTAGGCGCGCAACTCGGCGCCTTGCCCACGATCGAGAGTTCGAGTTCGTCCGAGGCATCCGCTTCTGTGCACGATTGGGAAGCGGTGCCGTGCCGGGTTTGTGTGCGGCGCTCGGGCACACGTCGCAACGTCTGTTCCGTGTGGCGCCAGAGTTGGGGTCGCATCCGGCCCGTGTTTCACGTGGAACATGCGGACACGCCCTCAGGATCGTCTCCGACTTCACTGCGGATACGCACGCCCGGCCCGGCCTAGCGGTTTAGGACTTGAGGCGCATCTCTGCGTCGGACTTGAACCCTCGACGCAGATGGTCCGCAGTAACGCCGGTTCCACGTGAAACATTGACTAGCTGAGGCGGACCTCTCGTCCCAACTACAAGATTTTCACCCCGATTTGGGGCGCACCTCAACTTCAGCTCGGATCGATTAACCCGCACGCCTGACGTCGATAATCGGTGGGTTGGACGAACGGTATGCGGTACGGGCAACGTTGGGCACGCTGCCAGGAAGTGATGAGGGCGCTGCCGCGAACCGATGTACCCGCTCGGCGGCTTGGAAGCTACCGAACACTGAATTGAACGCGAAGACTCTCGCCCGCCTTCTTGCCGGCGACAGGTGCCCCGAGTTCAGCCATCACCAGGCAGGATTGGATGGAGACGATGTGACTTCTGGTGTCCGCGGTCTCGTCAGCCGAGCGGCTCAAAATGTATGTCGGCACCGGGGAGCGATGTTTCACGTGGAACCACCGATGGTGGCCGTTGATGTCGCTAGGACTGACGCCGCACCCGAGGAACTTGCCCAACTGCCGCGTTCGGAGAAGAGACCTGGGCCCACCCCACATGTCGGCCGCCCTGTGCTGCTGCCGCCACGAACGCTGCATCTCCGATTGCCTGACGAATCCCGAGATGCGCCCATTGCGGCGCGTCGACAAGCCCGAATCGGAATCATCACAGTGACGAAACTCCGATGGGTGGTTGGATGGCCGAAAACCGACTCAAAATTTCGCCGATTTTTCGTAATGCACCGCCCGGCTCACCTGAACCGAAGGAATCCCGGACCGCCGACCGCTTGCCGCTGGGTCCACATGCCAACACCGAAACCAACCACCTCCGAAGTTCCGGACGCAAACCTTCGATCAAAGCGAGCATCACGATCCCGCGTCGTGCGTAGTCGGCGTCCTCGGTGGAAGTGTGGCGCGGCGGAAGTAGCCGAGCTCGCTGCAGCGAAACTCAATCGACCGGAACGCCTGCCTCTCGCCGGTACCGCCAACCGACGTCGCTCCGGCCCCAGGCCCGCACGCACGTGGCACCAGTACTTCGTCGAGCCGCGACCACGCACCTCGCTCGGCTACGGACGGACTATTCGGCGGTCCCGGTCCAGGCCGAGTTCGCAAAATCGGCGTTTGCGGATGCTCAGCAGTCGCGCGCGAGGGCCGTGGGTGGTCACCAATTCTTGCAGTGAGTGACAGCTGCACGTTGCCGCTCAGGCGACGACTCAGGCCGGGGGAGGGGAGGGGCTGATGTGTTTCACGTGAAACGAGAGACACCGTTCGCCGCTGCCGGAACGAAGAAGGCGGGCCCAAGGTATCCCTGGGCCCGCCTTCCAAATGTGGTGTGCTGAGTCAGTCCTTGATCACGACTACGCGACGCGACGGCTCAGCGCCCTCGCTCTCGCTGGAGACACCCGCGACCTTGGCAACAGCGTCGTGCACGATCTTCCGCTCGAACGGGGTCATCGGAGTGAGCTCCTCCCGTTCACCGGTCTCGAGCACGCGGCGTGCTGCGGAGGCACCCAACTCGGTGAGTTCGGCGCGACGCCCGGCACGCCAACCAGCGATGTCCAGCATCAGCCGGCTACGTTCACCCGTTGCCTGCTGCACAGCAAGGCGTGTGAGTTCCTGGAGTGCGTCGAGTACCTCACCTTTGCGGCCGACCAACTTGGTGAGATCGTCACCCCCGTCGATACTGACGACTGCTCGATCGCCTTCGACGTCCAGATCGATATCGCCATCGAAATCGAGCACGTCGAGGAGCTGCTCGAGGTAGTCGCCGGCGATCTCGCCTTCCTCGATGAGGTAGTCGTCAGAATCGGAGTCAACCTCGGTGTCCGGGTTCTGCGTCGGAGCAGTCACGTCTGTCTCATCTCCGTCCACTGCGATGTCAGGCTCAGTAGCCATACTCGTTCTCTTTTCTGAATCAGCGCCGCTTGCGCTTAGGGGACTTTCCGCGGTTCGTCTGAGGTCGGGCACCGGGTTTCGGCTTCGACGTACCCGTCGGTGAACCGTCACCGCTCACAGTTCCCGTCGACTGTTCGGAGGCGTCGTCTTCCACCACTCCGTCGACGACCTCTGGTTCGCCCGGGGCTCCGTCTACCGCAGCCTTCTTCTTCTTCGAAAGATTGGGGCGTGCACCGGGCTTCGGGGCGTTCTCCGCTCGACGAGCCAGCGCTGCCTGCTTCTTCTCTTCCTCTTCCGCATCGATCTTCCGGAAGACGATGTGCTGCTGCGCGTAGGTCCAGATGTTGTTACTCACCCAGTAGAGAAGGATTGCGATGGGGAGGAAGGGGCCACCGACAAGGACGCCCAGCGGGAAGATCCACAGCGCAAGCTTGTTCATGATCGCGGACTGCGGGTTCGCGGCGGCCTCAGGGCTCTGTCGAGCAACGGAGGCGCGGGAGTTGAAGTGCGTCGCAACGCTCGCGATGACCATGAGCGGGATAGCGACCGCTGCAATGTTCAGCATGGTCGGGACCGGACCGTAGATCGCGAACGCTTCGAGCTGATCCGACGGGGTGGTGATCGCAGCCGAAATCGGTGCACCGAAAAGGCGGGCACTCAGGAAGGACTGGACGTCCTCGACGCTGAAGAAGTAGTTCGGCGTATTCGCGTTGTCCTCGACCGACATGCCGAGCTGTCCGAAACCGGTGCCGGTGCGGTTGAACGACCGAAGAACATGGAACAGGCCGATGAACACAGGTGCCTGAGCAAGCACAGGTAGACAGCCCATGATCGGGTTGAATCCGTGCTCCTTCTGGAGCTTCTGCATCTCGACGGCCTGCCGCTGGCGATCACCTGCGTACTTCTTCTGCAGTGCCTTGATCTGCGGTTGCAGTTCCTGCATCTGGCGCGTCGTACGCACCTGCTTGACGAAGGGCTTGTACAGGATGGCGCGCAAGGTGAAGACGAGGAACACCACGGAGAGGGCCCATGTGAAGCCACTGTCCGGTCCCAGGAAGGGAATCGCCCCGAAAACCTTGTGCCAGACCCACAGGATCCCGGACACCGGATAGTAAATGAAGTCGAGCACGGCTCTATGTACTCCTCTGTTCGTCCACGTTCACCGGACAGTGATGACGGCTACCCGCATGTTGGTGAGGGACCGAATCCGGCCCACCGGGCACGGGATCCCACCCACCAGGGTGCCAGGGCGCACATTTCGCCAGCCGGACCACCGTCAAGACAAGACCTTTGAGAACCCCGTGGGTGCGCAGGGATTCGACTGCGTACTCGCTACAGGTGGGTGTGAACCGGCAGGTCGGCAACCTCAGGGGCGACACATATGTCCGGTACAACTCGATCAGAAAGATAAGGATTCGCGCCGGGAGGGCACGGATGGTCGCCCACGTGGATGTCGTCGGGGTATCGGCACCCGCCACGGCGGCGCGCGACTCGTCGAGTGCGCTTTTCATGCGAAGTTACTCATGCGCAAGAAGATCCAATCGGGAGAGACCTGCACGAAGTTGCTTGTCCAGATCCCGGCTACTTGCAGTCGCGGCTCCTGGAAGAGCCCGAATCACCACATCGATGGTGGCTGGAACAGCACCCACCAGATCGATGCAGATATGACGAAGCCGGCGTGCGACTCGATGTCGAATCACCGCCGGCCCGACAGCCTTACTCACAACCAGTCCAAATCGTGGACCGCCGCTACTCACCAGCTCATCTGTCTGTCCACGGTCGAATGCGTGAACAACCAGATCGCGTCTTCCCATCCGGCGACCGCGTCGTACAGTCAACGAAAAGTCTGAATGACGACGCAATCGGTACGGCTCAGGCAACACCCCGAGCTCCTGAACCCAGTATCGGGATCAGGCGGTGAGGGATTCGCGGCCCTTACGGCGACGCGCCGAAACGATTGCACGACCCGCACGGGTCCGCATACGAAGACGGAAGCCGTGAACGCGCGCGCGGCGTCGGTTGTTCGGCTGGAACGTCCGCTTGCCCTTGGCCACGGTCAACACTCCTCGAAATTCATCGACGCCTCCCGGCGTCCTGGATCTAACATGGTCGAAAACTCAGGTGGTCAACCAGCAGTGACACACGACATCGCCGCTGGACTGAATCCAGCACGATACCGCCACCTCACCACAGGGTGACTGTTCGAGAGTACTGATGACTCCCGGTCAGGTCAAACTCGCTCACCTGCACTTCCTCTGCGAACGGGATGACCGACACGCCGAGGTTCGATAAATGCTTGCACCCCAACTTCCGATGTGCCAAACCGCTGTGAGGTTGCCGACACTGTTGCTAGCGTTGAAACATGGTCTCGCCGATGAACCCTGATCGAGTGCCCAGCTCTCGACTTCACCGTTCTCATCTGCACATTCACCACAATTCATCCACAGGGCACAGATGGTGTCCCGCCTTCGGTCACCCCGAGGGTTGCTGACGCACGTCACATCCCGGGTGGGTCCACCCCCCTCGTCCAGACGTCCTGCGCAAAACCGCAGCTCAGGGCGGTAAATCTGGAATCTTCACCTCGTAACGACGTCTTCACACCAGTCCTCCATGCTTTGTCCACATCTGTGGATAATTGTGTGGAAACACAGTTCAGATGGCATATTCGTAGGTCCGTACGGGGTCCATCCTCAGGTCGGGGAACGCCCAATTCCACCTCGGCGACGGCACCGACATCTCGACAAACTGGGGAGGAACCACGTGAACGAGGATCCGAATGCGCTCGCACGGATCTGGATCGACGTCGTCGCTGACCTCACGTCCGATTCACCCGGTGGCGATCTGCCACCGTTGACGCGTGGCCAGAAGGCATGGTTGGCACTCGTCAAACCTTTGACACTGGCCCAGGGTTTCGCTCTGCTCTCGGTTCCGTCGCCGTTCGCGCAGGAAGCGATCGAACGGGATCTTCGTGAACCGATCCTGCACGCGCTGGGCCGGCACCTCGGTGAACAAGTGGAGGGTCTCGGCGTTCGGATCGCAGCCCCGGTCGACAACGAACCCGACTCCGATCCTCCTCCCCGGGACCACCGACCCGAACCGGACCACCGGCACACTCCCCGGCATCTCGAGCCTTCGGCCACCAGTGCGGGCACCTATCGCCGTCGCCGATTCGGCTCCGGTGAAGACCAGCCCTACTCCGACACCACGGACTTCGAAGAGGTCGACGACGACAGTGAGGCGCTCGCGAGTGTCCACGAATCGTGGCCGTCGTACTTCACGAAACCACCGGCCGGCCCGGCGCCCACTTCGACGGGCGGCAACAGCCTGAACGCGAAGTACACCTTCGACACTTTCGTCATCGGCTCGTCCAACCGCTTCGCGCACGCGGCCGCCGTCGCCATCGCCGAGGCTCCTGCCCGCGCCTACAACCCGCTGTTCGTGTGGGGCGCGTCGGGCCTCGGCAAGACCCACCTGTTGCATGCGGCCGGTCACTATGCGCAACGTCTCTTCCCAGGGATGCGGGTGAAGTACGTTTCCACCGAGGAGTTCACCAACGACTTCATCAACAGCCTCCGCGACGACCGGAAAGTGGCGTTCAAGCGTCGCTACCGTGAGACCGACGTGCTGCTGGTCGACGACATTCAGTTCATCGAGGGTAAAGAGGGTATCCAGGAGGAGTTCTTCCACACCTTCAACACCCTTCACAATGCGAACAAGCAGATCGTCGTGTCTTCCGACCGACCGCCGAAGCAGCTCGCTACGCTGGAGGAACGCCTCCGCACCCGCTTCGAATGGGGCCTGATCACCGACGTCCAGCCGCCCGAACTCGAGACCCGCATCGCGATCCTCAGCAAGAAGGCCCGCATGGACCGGCTCGAGGTGCCGGACGACGTCCTCGAGTTGATCGCCAGCCGGATCGAGCGGAACATCCGGGAACTCGAGGGGGCGCTCATCCGGGTGACCGCTTTCGCCTCCCTGAACAGGCAGCCCCTGGACCTCACGCTGGCCGAGGTAGTCCTGCGTGATCTGATGCCGGATTCGTCGAGTCTCGAGATCAATGCGGCGACGATCATGGCCGTGACGGCTGAGTACTTCAACATGTCGATCGACGACCTGTGTGGCCCGGGTAAGGCCCGTCCGCTGGCGCAGGCGCGACAGATCTCCATGTACCTGTGCCGCGAGCTGACAGACCTCTCGTTGCCGAAGATCGGTCAGACATTCGGCCGCGACCACACCACCGTCATGTACGCGGACAAGAAGATCCGCAAGGAGATGACGGAACGCCGGAAGGTGTACGACCAGGTCCAGGAGCTCACAGCCCGCATCAAGCAGCGCTCCAAGCGGTAGATCTTCGCCCTGCCCTTCTCGTGCCCCGGTAGTTCGACTGCCGGGGCACGAGTCGTTCGTGAGGCTGGGCCGGCGACGGCGGGTGGCTCGAGCCGTCCCTCGAGGGCCTCCTCGAGCCCTTCCTCGAGGTCGCCCTCGAGGGGTTGCTCGAGCGTCGCCCTCGAGGGGGTACTCGAGGGTGGGCGCACCGGGCGAGCGCGCGACACACCGGTGCAACACGCCGACGCCGAGACCTGGGGAAAAGCATTCACACCTGTGGATAAGTGTGGGGATGACGGGGAATCTCTGTGGACAGAACGTGCAGAACTTTGAACAACCTCGAGTAGTCCACACGGGTGCCTGATTGGTCCTCGAGTTTGTCCTCGAGAATTCCCCATACCGGCGTGCGGACCGACCAGCGCCTAAGGCCGTTCGTCCACAGATTCCACAGGACCTAATAGTACTTCTGAATATTTCTTCTAAGAAACTCTTTCAAAACAGGCTTGGGGATCGAGTCGGTTCACAGACCTCCGCCGGGGACTCGAGGACCGGGGCGTTCCGCTTTCAAGTTCGTCCTCGAGGGCTTACGGTTATGCATCGCCGCTCTGTGAAAGACTGCAGTGCCAGTGGTCACGGCTCGACCGTGCCGACCAACCGTGCTACCGAGAGGAACAACCCGGCGATGGAGCTTGGAAGCCTGAAGTTTCGCGTCTCCCGGGAAGAATTCGCTGATTCAGTGGCATGGGTCGCCCGCAGTCTGCCGTCGCGACCCCCTGTCCCGGTTCTCGGCGGGGTTCTCCTTGACGCAACCGAACAAGGGTTGACGGTTTCCGGATTCGACTACGAGGTGTCGGCCCAGGTGCGGGTTGCGGCAGAGGTCGGCAGTACGGGACAGGTCCTGGTGTCCGGCAAGTTGCTGGCTGACATCACGAAGGCGCTCCCGAACAAGCCGGTCGATGTGACCCTCGAAGGCACACGCGTTCTGATCGCCTGTGGAAGTGCCAAGTTCTCGCTGCCCACCATGCCGGTCGAGGACTACCCCCAGCTACCGCAGCTGCCCCAGCAGACTGGTTCGATCCCCGCGGACCTGTTCTCCGAGGCAATCAGCCAGGTGGCGGTCGCTGCCGGCCGAGACGACACTCTGCCGATGCTGACGGGCATTCGTGTCGAGATCGAGAAGAGCACGATCGTGCTCGCCGCTACCGACAGGTTCCGCCTCGCGGTGCGTCAACTCGAGTGGTCGCCCACCAACCCCGACACGTCGGCTGCCGTCCTCATCCCTGCCAAGACCTTGTCCGAGTCGGCCAAAACTCTTGCCGGAGATGCTACTTCGCCCGTCGAGCTCGCTCTGGGTTCCGGCTCCGCCGTCGGCAACGACGGCCTCCTCGGCATCGTCAACGACGGCCGCCGCACCACCACCCGACTCCTCGACGCCGAGTTCCCGAAATTCCGCCAGCTCCTGCCGTCCGAGCACACCGCCATGGCGACCGCCCCGATTGCCCCGCTCATCGAGGCCATCAAGCGTGTGGCGCTGGTCGCGGAGCGTGGCGCACAGGTCCGCCTCCAGTTCTCTGCCGAGGGACTCCTCCTCTCGGCCGGCGGTGACGACGCGGGCCGGGCCGAGGAAGGCCTCAACGCGGTGTTCCGCGGCGAGCCCCTGACCATTGCCTTCAACCCGGGTTATCTGATCGACGGACTCTCCTCGCTCCACAGCGAGGAGGTGCTGTTCGGTTTCACCACCCCCAGCCGTCCCGCCGTGCTGCGCCCTGCCACCGAAGAAGAGATCGAGCCGGACGATTCCGGCAACTTCTCGGCACCCGAGAGTGCGTACACCTACCTGCTGATGCCGGTCCGCCTCCCCGGCTGACGCGTCGCTGGGAGCGAAAGGGCCACTGTCGGAAGAAATCTCACGAGCGGACGGGAGATCACGATGCAGGTCGGGTTGGTCGGACTCGGGAAAATGGGATTCAACATGCGCGAGCGTCTGCGCGCGCACGGTCACGAGGTCGTCGGCTACGATCCTCGTCCCGAGGTCACCGACGTGGCATCCCTGACGGAACTCGCGCAGCGTCTCGAGTCTCCGCGAGTCGTGTGGGTGATGGTTCCGGCGGGAAAGATCACCCAGGACACCGTGTCGGAGCTGTCGGCCGTGCTCGAGTCCGGGGACCTGGTCATCGACGGTGGAAACTCGAGATATACCGACGACCGTGTGCACGGCGAGATGCTGGCGTCCCGGAACATCGGTTACCTGGACTGCGGTGTGTCCGGCGGAGTCTGGGGACTCGAGAACGGTTACGGGCTGATGGTCGGTGGCGCGGAAGCCGATGTCGCACGGGCACTTCCGATCTTCGATGCGCTTCGCCCCGAAGGAGAGCGGGCGGACGGCTTTGTCCACGCAGGTCCGATCGGAGCCGGCCACTACGCGAAGATGATTCACAACGGCATCGAATACGGCCTGATGCAGGCGTACGCCGAGGGATACGAATTACTCGAGGCCGAAGAGCTGATCACCGACGTTCACGGTGTTCTCCGCGCCTGGACCAAGGGCACCGTCGTGCGGTCGTGGCTGCTCGAACTTCTGGTCAAGGCGCTGGGCGACGACCCAGATTTCGCGGAAATCTCCGGGTACACAGAGGATTCCGGTGAGGGCCGCTGGACGGTGCAGGAAGCGATCAACCATGCTGTTCCTGCGCCCGTGATCTCGGCGGCACTGTTCGCGCGTTTCACCTCGCGGCAGGAAGATTCCCCGGCAATGAAGGCGGTGTCCGCGCTACGTAACCAGTTCGGTGGACACGCTGTGAAGAAGGCCGCGGGCGAGCCGGAAACCGGCTCTGGAACATAGGTGTTTGTCCGCGCATTCTCGCTCAGAGACTTTCGGTCCTGGGACGCACTGAGCCTCGACCTGCGTCCGGGGTGCACCGTCTTCGTCGGCCCCAACGGGCACGGCAAGACGAACGTGCTCGAGGCGCTGGGCTATCTGTCCACCCTGTCGTCGCATCGAGTCGGTTCGGATGCTCCGCTGATCAGGACGGGTACCGGACAGGCCTTCGCGGGCGCGACCGTCGTCAACGCCGGTCGGGAACTGACGGTGGACGTCGAACTGATCGAGGGTAAGTCCAACAAGGCCCGGATCAATCGATCGCCGACTCGTCGTCCGCGCGAGATTCTGGGGATCCTGCAGACGGTGTTGTTCGCCCCCGAGGATCTGTCCTTGGTTCGCGGCGACCCGGGAGATCGGCGTCGCTATCTCGATGAACTCCTCACTTCCCGGATCCCGCGGATGGCCGCGGTGCGTGCCGACTACGACCGTGTCTTACGACAGCGGTCGGCACTGCTGAAGACGGCCGGTGGTGCGTTGCGGCGGGTCTCGCGCAGCGGTTCTTCCGCGAGTGAGGACGGCGCCAGCGCTCTTGCGACCCTCGAGGTGTGGGATGGGCATCTGGCCGCCCACGGTGCCCAGCTGCTCGCCGGGCGGCTACAACTCGTCCACGACCTCGCCCCTCATCTGGCGGAGTCGTACCGATCACTCGCTCCCGAATCCAGACCGGCGAGTATCCGTTACCGCTCGAGCCTCGGCTCGTCCCTCCCGCCGGAATTCACCGATCCGTCGCGGAATCCCGCGCCTGATGACATCGCCTTTCTCGAGGAGCGATTCCTTCACGAGTTGTCGGTGATGCGGTCGAAGGAGATCGAGCGGGGGGTGTGCCTGGTCGGACCTCATCGCGACGATCTCGAACTGCAACTCGGCGACACACCCGCCAAGGGATTCGCGAGCCACGGGGAGTCCTGGTCGTTCGCCTTGTCTCTGCGTCTGGGGGCGTTCGCGTTGCTGCGAGCAGACGGCAGTGATCCGGTTCTGATGCTGGACGACGTTTTCGCCGAGCTGGACCGGCGTCGTCGCAGTGCGCTCGCCCGCGTCGCCGTGGACGCCGAACAGGTACTCATCACCGCTGCGGTGCCGGAGGACGTTCCCGCAGAACTCGAGGCCGTCCGGTTCGGTGTGGAGGCCCGCGACACGGATCGAGGACGGATCTCGCAGATTACGGACAAGAGTAAGGAGCTGCCTGATGACGGAGGGTCATGACCCCACCCCCGCGGAGACTCCGGAACCGGAGTTGAAGGGAGTCGACCTCGCCCGGCGCGCCCTCGAGGAGGCACGGGCCGCCGCAAAGGCGAGCGGTAAATCCGTGGGCCAGGGTCGGCGTTCCGGAACGGGGGTTCGGAGCCTGCGTGCTCGTCGCCGGCGTGGGTGGTCGGGTCCGGGGCCCGACGATCGTGATCCGCAGCCGTTCGGTGCGCTGACGAGCGCAATTGCGAAGCAACGAGGCTGGGCACCCAAGGTGTCCGAGGGGACGGTTCTGGGTCGGTGGACGCAGGTTGTCGGTGAGGACATTGCCTCGCACGCCGAGCCGACCGGGCTTCGTGACGGAATCTTGAGTGTGTCCGCGGAGTCGACTGCGTGGGCTACCCAGCTGCGAATGATGCAATCACAGATACTCGCGAAGATTGCCGCGGCCGTCGGTGACGGCGTCGTGAAGTCACTGCGTATCACCGGCCCCTCTGCTCCGAGCTGGCGAAAGGGTGAGCGACACGTGCGCGGTCGCGGGCCGAGGGACACCTACGGCTGAGTTGATTCGGTGACGGGCCCTGGCCGTATCTGATACCCGATGTTACAGTTACCTTGAGTTGTTGAGTGAACTGTGCCACATCGAATCCGCGTGGCTCAGTGGTCGGCACGAAGGAGTAACCGAATGTCCGCCCCGACTGCACCGCGTAACCGAACGGCGATCCCGGAACCGGATCACATCCTGTTGCAGGCCAGGAACGTCGAGTTCGACTGGTCGAACCTCCCGATGCACTGGATCCCGGGCGATCCGTTCAGCACGCATGTTCTGAACGTTCTGCACCTTCTCCTCCCCGCAGGAGAGGAGTGGTTCGTCGACACGTTCAAGGAGGCGCTGCCCCTGATCGAGGACGAGCAACTGCGTGACGACGTCGTGGGGTTCATCGGCCAGGAGGCAATGCACTCCAACGCCCATTCGGGGGTGTTGATCCATCTGAAGGAGAAGGGCCTCGATCCCACGCCCTTCACCGATCAGATGGAATGGACCTTCAAGAAGATTCTGGGACCGCGCCCACTGACCGGGTTGCGGGAAAAGAACCATTTGATCGAGCGCCTCGCCGTCATTGCCGCCATCGAGCACATCACCGCATTCCTCGGTGACTGGGTGCTCAATGCCGAGGGTCTCGATCGCGCGGGAGTGCACCCGACCATGCTCGACCTGCTGCGGTGGCACGGTGCCGAGGAGGTAGAACATCGCTCCGTCGCCTATGACGTCATGCGGTACTTCGACAAGCGTGAATCCCGGCGCATTCGTACCCAGCTGATCGTGACGCCGGTGATCGTATGGCTGTGGGTGCGGGGAACCCGTTTCCTCATGCGTAACGATCCTGAACTCGCCCCGTGGTCGGAACATCGGCGTAAGCCGCACCTGTCCGACTTCTTCGCGGCGGGTAAGCGGGGAACCTTGCCCACGGCATGGGAACTGACGAAAAGAATGTCGGCGTATTTCACTCGGTCGTACCACCCCTCGAATGAGGGGTCGACGGCGCAGGCGGTGAAGTACCTGGCGTCGTCGCCGGCGGCACAGGCGGCGCAACGATGAAACTCGCTTCTATGCGGAACGTCCTGAAAGCCAAGGGACTGACTCGCTACGACGCACCGCCGGACATCAAGGGTCGAGAACGACCGGACCGCGCCATGCGTATCACCGAGGCCGTCGCCGAGAAGTATCTCCGGGTGCTCACGGCCTACGAGTACAACCCGGTGGTTGCCGGGCACAATCCTGACAGCGCGATGACGCTCGTCGTGTCGCATCGTCAGGTCGTGGCCCGCGACGCCAACGTGGTGTTGCTCCGATTCGAGTCGGAAGACGGTGCGGCACTTCCCGAGTGGCACCCCGGATCGCATCTCGACTTTCACCTGCCCTCCGGTCTTCGGCGCCAGTACTCGTTGTGCGGCGATCCGTCCGATCGACACGGCTACAGCATCGCTGTCCGGCGAATCCCGGACGGGGGCGGCGGGTCCGTCGAGATGCACGCGCTCGAGCCCGGATCCTCGGTGACGGTCCGCGGTCCCCGCAACGGGTTTCCGTTCGTCGGTGAGGGCAGTGCGCTGTTCGTCGCAGGTGGTATCGGAATCACTCCCATCCTGGCGATGGTGAGGGCGGCTCGGGAACTCGGAATGGATTGGCAGTTCGTCTATTCCGGGCGTTCGCGCGAATCGATGCCGTTCCTCGACGAGATCGAAACCTTCGACCCCTCACGCGTGTTCATCCGTCCCGACGACGAGTTCGGACTGCCGAGCTCGACCGACCTACTCGAGCGTGCCGTCCCCGGCGGTGCGGTCTACTGTTGCGGGCCCACCCCGATGCTCGAGTCGGTTCGGCGCGGGTTTACGTCGAGTCCCGCCGCGGCGCTGCATTTCGAACGATTCGGTGCACCACCGGTACTCGACGGCCGCGAGTTCGAAGTACAGCTGGTGAGCACCGGCGAGGTGCTGACCGTTCCCGCCGACGAGTCGGCGCTGAGCGTGATCAAGGACAGGCTGCCCGGTGTCGGATATTCGTGCCAGCAGGGTTTCTGCGGTACCTGCCGGGTAAAGGTGCTGGCGGGCAAGGCGGAACACCGTGAAAACCGGCTCACCGACGCCGAACAACAGGACGAAATGCTCATCTGTGTCTCCCGTTCCGAGGGCGGTCGTCTCGTCCTCGACCTGTGAACCGACGACACCGAAGCTTCGAAAGAGTCGAGGACCCTTCATGAGTGCACACATCCCCGGTACTGCCGTACGCATTTCCAACGGACCCGTGGAACTCGCGGTGTTCGAACAGGGCAATCCTGCCGGCGACACCATCGTCCTGGTACACGGCTGGCCGGACACCCACGAGTTGTGGCAACGCGTGGTGCCCTTCCTGGCGGAGCGTTTCCGGGTGATCAGCTACGACAGTCGAGGGGCAGGGGACAGCACCGTGCCCACCCGCGTGGCGGACTATCGACTGCCCGAGCTGGCGGGTGACCTGTTCGCGGTCATCGACGCGGTGAGCCCAGGGAAGCCGGTTCACGTCCTCGCCCACGACTGGGGGTCGGTGGAGGCGTGGGAAGCCGTCTGTGAGCAGGGGGCCGCCGAGCGGATCGCGTCCTTCACGTCGGTGTCCGGGCCCAACCTTGATCACCTGGGCAAGTGGATGCGCCGCCGGATATCGGACCGCCGCTTCGGTGGACCGCTCGCCCAGGCGGTGGCGTCGGCCTACACGGTTCTGTTCCAGATTCCCGGGCTGGCCACACTGCCGCTTCGGCTGTGGTTCTCGCGTCACTGGCCGGCATTCCTGAAATTCTTCGACGGACTCGACCCCGCGCTCGTGCAGCCCGGCCCGACGCTGGCGGACGACATGGTGAACGGTCTGAAGCTCTACCGCGCGAATATCAGGACGTGTCTCGGCAGGCCCCGCGACCGCTACACGGACGTGCCGGTTCAGCTGATTCTCAATGCCAGAGACAAAGCAGTGCGCCCGGTGGGCTACGAGGACACCGAGAAATGGGCACCCGACCTGCGACGTCGTCACATCTACGCCGGACACTGGTCACCGATCTCGCACGCGGAGGACATTGCCCAGCTCACGGCGGAGTTCGTCCTCGATCTCGACGAGCGGGCGTTCCGCGATGTCGAGGAGCGCGGCGCCTGACGAATCTCTGGGCCGTTCGGCCTACGTTTTCACCCCCGAACCATCCTGAAAATTCGCCTACGGGCCGCTCAGGGGTGTCATAGCCCTCTTGTGGGCGTGGCGTACCAGTATGATGGCCGAGGTAACTAGCGGCAAGATTCCCGACTCTCGTTTTCCGCAGGCCCGGACAGGGCGGCGGACGCGTGTGCCGGGTAGTGGACGGAGAAGGAGAGCTACCCACCCGTGGCTGCCCAGAAGTCAGACAAAAGCACCTCCAGCAAGGACTACGGCGCTTCTTCCATCACCGTCCTCGAAGGACTCGAAGCAGTTCGTAAGCGACCGGGTATGTACATCGGTTCCACCGGTGAACGCGGTCTGCACCACCTGATCTGGGAAGTCGTCGACAACTCGGTCGACGAGGCCATGGCCGGCTACGCCAGCAAGGTCGAGATCACCCTTCTCGAGGACGGCGGAGTCCAGGTCGTCGACGACGGTCGTGGAATTCCGGTCGGAATGCACGCGTCCGGAGTTCCCACCGTCGAGGTGGTCCTCACCCAGCTGCACGCCGGCGGAAAGTTCGACTCCGACTCGTACGCCGTGTCCGGTGGTCTGCACGGTGTCGGTATCTCGGTGGTGAACGCGCTGTCCACCACCCTCGAAGTCGACATCAAGCGCGACGGCTTCCGCTGGACCCAGACCTACACGGATTCCAAGCCCGGCGAGCTCGTCAAGGGCGAGCCCACCAAGGAAACTGGAACGACCGTCCGGTTCTGGGCCGACTCGAACATCTTCGAGACCACCACCTACAGCTTCGAGACGGTCGCGCGGCGCCTGCAGGAAATGGCATTCCTGAACAAGGGCCTGACGATCACGCTCACCGACGAGCGTGTCAGCGACGCCGAGGTCACCGAGGAGGTCGTCAGCCAGGTCGCGGAAGCGCCGAAGACCGCGGAGGACGAGTCGGCCGAGGCGCAGTCCCCCGCCGTCCACAAGGTCAAGACCCGCATCTACCACTACCCGGGCGGTCTCGAGGACTACGTGCGGCACATCAACCGCACGAAGCAGCCGATCCACAACTCCGTCGTCGGGTTCACCGCGAAGGGCACCGGCCACGAACTCGAGGTGGCAATGCAGTGGAACTCCGGTTACTCGGAGTCGGTGCACACGTTCGCCAACACGATCAACACCCACGAGGGCGGCACCCATGAGGAGGGTTTCCGGTCGGCGCTGACCGCAACGGTCAACAAGTACGCGCTCGACAAGAAGCTCCTCAAGGAGAAAGACCCCAAGCTGACCGGTGACGACATCCGTGAGGGTCTCGCGGCCATCATCTCGGTGAAGGTGTCCGAGCCGCAGTTCGAGGGACAGACCAAGACCAAGCTCGGCAACACCGAGGTCAGGTCCTTCGTGCAGAAGGCGTGTAACGAGCACCTGTCGCACTGGTTCGAGGCCAACCCTGCAGACGCGAAGACCATCGTCAACAAGGCGGTGTCCTCGGCGCAGGCGCGCGTGGCGGCACGTAAGGCGCGCGAACTCGTGCGTCGCAAGAGCGCCACCGACCTCGGTGGTCTACCGGGCAAGCTCGCCGACTGCCGGTCGAACGACCCCAGCAAGTCCGAGATCTACATCGTGGAGGGCGACTCCGCAGGCGGCTCGGCCAAGTCGGGGCGTGACTCGATGTACCAGGCGATCCTGCCGCTGCGCGGAAAGATCATCAACGTCGAGAAAGCGCGCATCGACCGTGTCCTGAAGAACACCGAAGTCCAGTCGATCATCACCGCGTTCGGCACCGGAATCCACGACGAGTTCGACATCGCCAAGCTCCGATACCACAAGATCGTGCTGATGGCCGACGCCGACGTCGACGGCCAGCACATTGCAACGCTGCTGCTCACACTGCTGTTCCGCTTCATGCGGCCGCTGGTCGAGCACGGGCACGTCTACCTCGCGCAACCGCCGCTCTACAAGCTCAAGTGGCAGCGCAGCGACCCGGAGTTCGCATACTCGGATCGTGAACGCGACGTCCTCGTCAAGGCCGGTCTCGAAGCGGGCAAGAAGATCAACAAGGATGACGGCATCCAGCGGTACAAGGGTCTCGGCGAGATGAACGCCAAGGAACTGTGGGAGACCACCATGGATCCGTCGGTGCGTGTTCTGCGTCTCGTCACCCTCGACGACGCGGCCGCCGCCGACGAACTGTTCAGCGTCCTCATGGGCGAGGACGTGGAGGCCCGGCGAAGCTTCATCACCCGTAACGCCAAGGACGTTCGCTTCCTCGACGTGTAGGTATCGGGCGCAGATCCACACCGAAGTCGTGCAGCCACCGGCGGGCAGAGCCCCCGGTGGCTGCTCCGTATACGGCCGGTGACCGATGCCTCGACTCCACGACGATCTCGACTGCGCCGCGCGGTTCTGTGTAGCCTGGGCCGCTGATCAACCCGCGGAAACGGGAACGTACGAAATCAGTGGTGCGCATGTTACTCGAAAGTAAGAGTCGGTGAAGTTCTGTGGTAGAACGTTCCCCGTAGGGACGTGATGAACTCGTTACATTCGGAGATGGGTGCGCCGGGCAGCGCCGCACGGCGCGCAAATGATCGATCACTTCCCTCCGTCGTCACGTGTCGTCGCGGCCGACCGTCTGCTGCCGCGTGCGTGGTTTCGAACACCGACCCGCGATCGATGAATGGGTGGAAAGGAAGCGTGGGATGAGCGACGATTCGCCGCCCCGGGCAAAGTTCTGGGATATCGAGGGCTGGGGGCTGCGATGGAAGGTCACTGCAGTCCTCGCGGTCCCCGTTACGGTCGCCATGGTGCTCGGCGGGCTCCGAGTGCAGAGCGAACTGAGTAACGCCGTTCACTTCACCGAGGCCGCCGACCAGATCGTCGGTGTCCCCGACATTGTGGCCCTCGAGGCAGCGATGGGCACCGTGACCAGTGGTTACGCCTCCGGCACCCTCACCAAGGAAGACCGGGAGACCGCGGAGACCCTGATGAACGAGGTGTCCGAACACGCCCGGAACCCCGACCTCGACCCCGCAGTGGCCAGCTCCATCAACCAGACCGTGTCCGACGGTCGGGCCATGCTGAACTTGATGGACTCGCCCGGCGTCGCGGGCGATCTCCTCGCCGAACGTCAGCGGGCGTTCGCCACCGACTTCCTCCGCGAGGTCGACGACATCGTCCGTCCCATCGACGACAGCGAAGTGGTCGACAAGGGATACCTGCTCAGTAACGCCTGGCAGGCGCAGCGCCGGCTGTTCGACCAGGCCATGGGGCTCGTCGCCGTCAAGGACGTCTACGCCACCCCTCAGGGTCGGGAAAAGGCCCGAACCGGTGACATTCCCACGTCGGCCGTCGTCGCTGCGGCGGGTGCCGAATCGAGCCTTCTCGACGTTCTGAACCGGTACTACCCCGAGGGTGATGCTCGGCTCACGACCTTGCGCGACAACATCGCCGCCCGCAACGCGCTCATCGATCAGGGTCTCGCCGACGCAGCGCGCGGCGGGGTCCTCCCCATCCTGCAGCTGCGTTCCTCGCTGATCGGCAGCCGTGACGTCTACCAGGAGCTGACGAGCGAGGTCGCGCAGGACATCGCCGCCACGGTGCAGACGCGGGCAGCAGAGACTCGGTCCGCCGCGCTGCGTGATACCGCCATCGTCCTGGGCACACTGCTCGCCGCTCTCGTCCTGGCACTGTTGGTATCGCGGTCGCTGATCGGTCCGATTCGACGACTGCGGTACGGCGCCCTGAAGGCGGCCCGCCGCGACCTGCCGGAGGCGATCGAGCAGATCAAGTCGAGCGACGATCCGAGGGACCTGTCGTTCGATCCGGTGGCCGTGCACTCGACGGAGGAGATCGGGCAGCTCGCCCGCGCCGTCGACGACATTCACGGTCAGGCCCTCAAACTTGCCGGTGAGCAGGCGCAACTGCGCCTCCAGATCAATGACATGTTCGAAACCCTCGCCCGCCGAAGCAAGTCGCTGGTCGACCAGCAACTCGGACTCATCGAAAACCTCGAGTTCGAGGAAAAGGACCCGAAGAGACTCGAGAGCCTCTTCCGGCTCGACCACCTGGCCGCGCGTATGCGCCGAAACGGTGAGAACCTCCTCATCCTGGCCGGTACCCGGGTGCGTCGTTCCCAGGCGGCGCCGATTGCTCTCGGTGACGTTCTGCGCGCCGCGATCTCCGAGGTGGAGGACTATCAGCGCGTCCAGATGGGAGCAACGCCGGAAGGTGCCCTCAGCGGTGCCGTCGTCACCGACGTCGTCCACCTTCTCGCCGAACTCGTCGACAACTCGCTGCGGGCCTCACCACCCGACACGGTGGTCACGTTCAGCTTCGCCCGGGCGGTCGACGGCGGGGTGCTCCTCGAGATCGCCGACCGTGGCATCGGTATCCCGGCCGACGACATGCGGGACATCAACGAGCGGCTCGCATCCGGCGGCGAGGTCGGTCCGGAGACGGCACGCCACATGGGCCTGTTCGTGGTGAGCCGGCTCGCTAAGCGGCACGGTCTCACCGTGCGGCTGCGGTCCACTTTCGACACCGCACGCAACCCCGGCGTGACCGTGAGTATTCACATTCCCAACGCACTGATCGTGTCGCAGGCGGCTCGCCAGGACACCGGCTCGCGGCGCAAGATCAACCAGGCGCCCGTCCGAGCGGCCATCCCGGCGCCCGCGCCTCGGCGGGACGACGCGCAGCAGCCCTCTACCCGGGGCGCTCTGCCGACCCGCACGCCGCAGTCTCGGCCGGACCCGACGCCCACCGCCGCACCCGCCGTCACCACTGCGTCGGGGACGAGCCTGCCTCGTCGTCAGCCCGGCGCGAGCGGTATCGCCGGCGACCCAGGTACGACGGCCGCGGCACCGAACGGTCAGTCGCCGGAAACCGTGAACGTCCGCGGTACCGGCGCCATGCCGAAACTGCCCGTGCGACGACCGCAGGCGGCTACCCCCACAACGCCGGCGACCCCCGAAACGCCGGCTGCCGGACCTCGGTTGCCGCAGCTCCCGCGGCGCGAAGACCGGCCCGTGCCGGATCGCTCGGCGTCTACGACGCCGCCGCCCCCCGCATCCGGGGATCAGGCACCCGTGCGGCACCGCTACCGCACCGACCCGGCCAAGACGGCGTCGTTCTTCCAGTCCCGAATCGATCCGCCTCCGGCGGAGGCAGTGCAGCGGCCCGGCGGAGGTACTCCGATCTTCGCCGACATGGTGTCCGACTGGCTCACCGATCCGACGGGAGACGAAGGCGCCCCCGGTGTCTGGCAGTCCGCCGGTGACGCGGGCTGGTCCGCCGTCGAGCGGGTCACGTCGGCCCCCGTCGAGGTGGACCCCGAGATCGGCCTGCCGAAACGTCGGCCCGGCGAACGCCTGCTTCCCGGCACGGTCGAGGGCGCGCACAATACGGGGACGCTGCGACGCGTGCGCGATCCTGAGACAATTCGCGCGAATCTCAGCCGTCACCAGCAGGGCGTCCGAAACGGCAGGGCCACGAGGCTCGCGCAACGCAACAGCCTCGCGGAACGCAACAGCATTGAAGGAGACCGATGAACACCGCTCATGGATCCGACGTCACGCGACCTCTCGACTGGTTGGTGTCCAACTTCGCCAACGACGTACCCGGCGTCTCCCATGCCGTGCTCGTGTCGGCGGACGGCCTCCTCATGGCGGCCAGCGCCCACCTGCCGATCGACCGGGCCGAGCAGCTCGCTGCGGTGACCTCCGGGCTCGCCAGCCTGTCGGCGGGGGTGTCACGCCTTTTCGAAGGTGGTGGAGTGCTCCAGTCGGTGGTGGAGATGCAGCACGGCTACCTGCTGTTGATGAGTGTCGGCGACGGATCCCATCTCGCCACCCTCACGGACGCCGAATGCGACATCGGGCAGGTCGGGTACGAGATGGCCATCCTCGTCGATCGCGTCGGCGCGTCGGTCGAGGCGACGCCGCGCACTCCGCAGGGCCTCTGACTTCGAGATGGCCATGGACGACCAGCACTTCGAGCATCCGGGACCGAATATCGTTCGCCCGTACTCGCTGACGTCGGGGCGAACCCGGCCGGCGGTCGAGCTTGCTCTCGAAGCATTGATCCAGGCGTTGCCGCAGTCGGTGGACCGGCAATGGGAACTCGACGACGTCAACGCGGCCATCGTCGCGTTGTGTCAGCAGTCGCCGTCGGTCGCCGAGATCGCCGCCCGGGTCGGGGTGCCCTTGGGGGTGGCCCGCGTTCTGGTGGCCGACCTCGTCGAGGCTGGTCATCTGAAGATCCTGGCAACCCTGAAGGAAGATTCGACCGACTCCGAACGTCGTGAACTCATCGAAAGGGTCCTCAGTGGACTTCGCGAAATCTGAACCCCGCAACCGGGTGACCTCGACCAAGATCGTGATCGCCGGTGGGTTCGGCGTCGGCAAGACCACGCTGGTCGGTGCTGTCTCCGAGATCGTCCCCCTGCGGACCGAGGCGCTCGTCACCAACGCGAGCGACGGCGTCGACAACCTGGCTGCCACCCCGCAGAAGGGCACGACCACGGTCGCGATGGACTTCGGTCGCATCAGCCTGGCCGACGACCTGGTCCTGTACCTGTTCGGAACGCCGGGTCAGCACCGGTTCTGGTTCATGTGGGACGACCTCATCCGCGGCGCGATCGGGGCGATCGTCCTGATCGACACCCGCCGGCTGGACGAGAGCTTCGCGGCGGTCGATTTCTTCGAGGCTCGTCGCCTGCCGTTCCTGGTCGCGATCAACGAGTTCGACGACGCGCCGCGTTATCCGATCGAGGACATCCGGGCGGCGCTCGCGATTTCCGAGGATGTGCCGATCATTCCCATCGATGCCCGCGATCGGGAGTCGGCGAAGCAGGCGCTCGTGGCGATCACCGAATATGCACTGACCAAGCTTCACACGGCCGTGTACTGAGGATTCGAACAATGTCGGACGAGTTACAGCAGTTCTCCATGGGCACGTGGGTGGTCGGTCTTGCCGTGGTCACGGCGTTCATCGGCCTCTTCGTCGGTATCGCCAGTGGCCGCAAGGCGATGACGGCGACGAGTCCGCGCCAGCGCTACCTCTGGCTGGCGTGGGGTGCCGTGTCGATCGGTGGCATCGGGGCGTGGCTGCCGCACTACATCGCAATGGTCGGGTTCGAGGTCGCGGGCAGCACCCTGCGTTACGACGCCGTGTGGATCGTGGTGTCGTTCGCGGTACCGGTGCTCGCAGCCGGCGTGGCGTTGCTGATCGTCAGTCCGCCGCCGAGTAAGCATCGGCGGCCGACCACCTCGGTGGAGATCAGCAGGCTGGCCGCAGCTGCCGTGATCCTCGGTGTCGGTCTCGCCGGCATGCACCTGGCCATCGTCTCCTCGCTCGTGATCCAGGGATCCGTGAGTTTCGACCCGGTGCTGACGGGTGTGGCAGCGGTAATCGGCCTGATCATCGGTGCTGCGATCATGTGGTCGATCTCGATTCTCGATTCGCGGGCGCTGCGTCTGGTTGCGTCGCTGGTGGTGGCGGCCGCCCTGGTGGCCATGCACTACACGGGCGTGTTCGGTCTGAGCGTGACGGTCGATCCGGAGGCTCCGCGGCCCGACGGTCTCGAGGTCTTCTCCATCCTGCTCCCCGTCTTCGTGCTGGGCATGCTGGCAGTCACGATCCCGATCACGGCGCTGCTGATGGCGCCCGACCGGGTGGCCGCCGAACTCGAACTCGAGGCCGACACGCTGGCCGCCGAATCGCTCGCGGCCGAAAGCCGCGGTAGGGAACTGGAACTCCGGTAGCGGACACGCGGAACCCGCCCTGTTCAAGAGTGCATCCGAGTCCTTCACCGTTCCAGCTGACCTGCACCTATAGACTCGGGTGGTTGCGTGACGTCGTGCAGGACCACTCGTCCGCGAGGAGACGTCAAGCCGAGTAGAAGAAGGAGCTCATGACTGACACAACGTTGCCGCCGGAGGGACCGGGGCACGACCGCATCGAGCCCGTCGACATTCAGCAGGAGATGCAGAGCAGCTACATCGATTACGCCATGAGCGTGATCGTGGGCCGCGCGCTGCCCGACGTGCGGGACGGCCTCAAGCCGGTGCACCGGCGTGTCCTGTACGCAATGTACGACAACGGTTACCGGCCCGACCGCGGTTATGTGAAGTCTGCGCGACCGGTGGCCGAAACCATGGGTAACTACCACCCCCACGGTGACGCCTCGATCTACGACACCCTCGTGCGCATGGCGCAGCCGTGGTCGCTGCGCTACCCGCTCGTCGACGGTCAGGGCAACTTCGGTTCCCGCGGTAACGACGGCGCCGCAGCCATGCGGTACACGGAGTGCCGCCTGACTCCGCTGGCCATGGAAATGCTGCGTGAGATCGACCACGAGACGGTCGATTTTGCTCCGAACTACGACGGCCGGACGCAAGAGCCGACAGTTCTCCCCAGCCGTATCCCCAACCTGTTGATCAATGGTTCCGGTGGCATCGCCGTCGGTATGGCCACCAACATCCCGCCGCACAATCTGCGCGAGGTGGCCGAGGCGATCTACTGGGCTCTGGAGAACTGGGAAGCCGACGAGGAGTCCACCCTCACGGCCGTCATGGAACGGGTCAAGGGACCCGACTTCCCGACACACGGGCTGATCGTCGGTGGTCAGGGCATCCATGACGCGTACACCACGGGTCGCGGATCGGTGCGGATGCGCGGCGTGGTGGAGATCGAGGAAGACGCCAAGGGGCGCACCACGATCGTCATCACCGAACTACCGTTCCAGGTCAACCCGGACAACCTGATCACGTCGATCGCCGAGCAGGTCCGCGATGCCAAGATCGCCGGCATCTCCGACATTCACGACGAGTCCTCGGACCGTGCGGGTATGCGCATCGTCGTCACCGTCAAGCGTGACGCGGTCGCGAAGGTCGTTCTCAACAACCTGTACAAGCACACTCAGCTGCAGACCAGCTTCGGGTGCAACATGCTGTCCATCGTCGACGGTGTGCCTCGCACGTTGCGCCTGGACCAGATGATCCGGCACTACGTCGTCCACCAGGTCGAGGTCATCCGCCGTCGTACCGAGTACCTGCTCCGCAAGGCCGAAGAACGCGCGCACATCCTGCGCGGACTCGTCAAGGCGCTCGACGCCCTCGACGAGGTCATCGCCCTGATCCGCGCCTCGCAGACGGTCGACATCGCTCGCGCCGGCCTGATGGAACTCCTCGACGTCGACGAGATCCAGGCCGATGCGATCCTCGCCATGCAGCTGCGTCGTCTCGCGGCTCTCGAGCGTCAGAAGATCGTCGACGAACTCGCCGAGATCGAACGCGAGATCGCCGACCTGCAGGACATCCTCGCCAAGCCCGAACGCCAGCGTGCGATCGTGCGGGACGAGCTGAAGGAGATCGTCGACAAGCACGGCGACGATCGACGCACCCGCATCGTCGCGGCCGACGGTGACGTGGCCGACGAAGACCTCATCGCCCGCGAAGACGTCGTCGTCACCATCACCGAGACCGGCTACGCCAAGCGCACCAAGACCGACCTGTACCGCTCGCAGAAGCGTGGCGGCAAGGGTGTGCAGGGCGCCGGCCTCAAGCAGGACGACATCGTGTCGCACTTCTTCGTCAGCTCCACGCACGACTGGCTGTTGTTCTTCACGACGAAGGGCCGCGTGTACCGGGCCAAGGCCTACGAGCTTCCGGAAGCGAGCCGCACGGCGCGCGGCCAGCACGTGGCCAACCTGCTGGCCTTCCAGCCGGACGAGCGGATCCAGAGCGTCATCAAGATCAAGACCTACGAGGACGCGCCGTATCTCGTGCTCGCCACCCGCAACGGCCTGGTCAAGAAGTCGAAGCTCACCGACTTCGACTCCAACCGGTCCGGCGGCATCGTCGCCGTCAATCTGCGCGGTGAGGACGAACTGGTGGGCGCCGTGCTGTGTTCCGCCAACGAAGACCTTCTGCTGGTGTCGGCGAAGGGGCAGTCGATCCGTTTCTCGGCCACCGACGAGGTGCTGCGTCCGATGGGCCGCGCCACGTCCGGTGTCCAGGGCATGCGGTTCAACGAGGACGACGAGCTGCTGTCGCTCAACGTCGTGCGCGAAGGCACCTATCTGCTGGTCGCGACGTCGGGCGGGTACAGCAAGCGCACCCCGATCGAGGATTACGTGCCACAGGGACGGGGCGGAAAAGGCGTACTCACGATCCAGTACGACCCGAAACGTGGCACCCTGGTCGGAGCGCTCATCGTGAACGATGACGACGAGCTCTACGCGATCACCTCGGGCGGTGGCGTCATCCGCACCGCCGCCAAGCAAGTCCGCAGGGCCGGTCGGCAGACCAAGGGCGTTCGGTTGATGAACCTCGGGGAAGGCGACACCCTGCTCGCGATCGCGCGCAACGCCGACGAACCCGACGAGCCCGAAGACAACGCCGAGAGCAGCGGCAAAGGAGCTAAGGAGTCCTAGTGAGCACTCCCAACCAGCCAGGCGGTGACAAGCCGAGCGCGGGTTCTGCCGGGTCGGCGGCCTCCGAGCAGCACGCCACCCGCACGCCCGAGAACGGCTCTGCCCGGTCGAACCCCACCTCGGGTTCGACCCCCGGTCAGGCGCCTGCGGGTCGTGGGCCCGGTCCCGCGGCAGGTCCCGCTGCCCGGCCCGGTGCCGCGCCGCCGCAACATCAGGGGCCTCGTACGCAAGCCCAGCAGGGTCGGCCCTTGCCGCCTCAGCAGGGACGGCCCGCTGCGGGTGCTCCCGGCCGTCAGGGACCGCCCCAACAGGCGCCTGCCGACCGTGCCGCCGGCAACCAGGCGCCCGCCCGCAGCCAACCGCCCGGCAACCCTGCTCCCGGTAATACGGCTCCGGCCGATCCGGCCGGCAACCGGGCTCCTGCGTCCGGCGCTCCCGTCGACGGTGCACAGCCTGTTCGGGGAAGTCAGGCACCGCCGTGGCAGCGGGGGATGCAACGAGAGCCGCAGACCAACCTGAAGCGGCCGCTGCAGGGACAGCCGGGGCAGCCCGGTTCCCAGCAGCGCCCGCGTCCCGACTCCCCGTCGTCCGCTGCGGCTGGTGCGGGCACCGCTGCTGCCGCAGCAGGGGCGCCGGGTGCGCAGAAGCCGTCCACCACGCCGCCGGGGGCGCCGACTCAGGCCGTTCCAGTACAGAAGGGACCCCCGGCCGCGCCGAAGGGGCAGCCCGCTCCCACTCAGGGGCGGCCGACCGGCGCTGCTGCCGCTGCCGCCGGAGGTATCACCGGTACTGCTGCTGCGGCCGCGGTGTCGCAGCGGGAATCGGCCAAGGCCAAGGCGTCCGCGATCGACGGGCCCACCCGACACATCAATCGTGACGTGCTCCCCAAGGACATGCCCGACCTCTCCGAGGCGAAGCACCCGCTGCCTGCGGCAGCGGCCACCGGGCAGCAGCCGAAGGTGGCCGCCGCCCCCCAGCGCGTCGAAGAGGGCGAGGCTTTGCGGGCGACGGTGCAGATCCGCAAGGTCGACCCGTGGTCGACGCTGAAGATCTCCTCGGTCATCTCGGTGTCGCTCTTCTTCGTGTGGATGGTCGCGGTCGGCCTGCTGTACGTCGTGCTGGACGGTATGGGCGTCTGGGACCGGCTGAACAACGCGTTCACCGACATCGTGGCGGAGTCGAGCTCCGAGGGCCTCGTGACGGCCGGCCAGGTCTTCGGTTACGCCGCCGTCATCGGACTCGCGAACATGGTGTTGTTCACGGCGCTCGCCACCATCGGGGCGTTCATCTACAACCTCTGTTCCGACCTCGTCGGCGGTGTCGAAGTGACGCTCGCCGATCGAGACTGAACTGGGAAAAGGCCGTCTCACCGGACCGGTTTTGGTATCTGCCGGTCCGGTGGGGTAATCTTCCGACTCGGTTCAGGGAACTGCGCAAGACTGGTTTCCAGACTTCAGGGGCCTATAGCTCAGGCGGTTAGAGCGCTTCGCTGATAACGAAGAGGTCGGAGGTTCAAGTCCTCCTAGGCCCACTCCTGGTGCCGGTGAAAGGTCATTCGCATGAAGGTCCTCCTGATCGTGGGAGCCGGAGTGCTGGTGACGATAGGACTCACCAAGTTGCTGCGCAGCAACGAGGTGTGGCACGAGGTAACGGGGCCTTAGCTCAGTTGGTAGAGCGCTGCCTTTGCAAGGCAGATGTCAGGAGTTCGAATCTCCTAGGCTCCACAAGTTAGATCGCAGGCAAGAGCCCCTTTCCGGGAAATCGGAAAGGGGCTCTCTCCGTTTCGTGGCCACATTTTGGCCACACTATCCAACGATTCGCAGTGATACCGGTTCACGTCTAGCGAGCTTGTCGAGCTTGTCGGCCACCATTCCGAGGTCGTCATCGAACAGGTGACCGTACCTGTCGAGCGTCAGGGCGGCCGACGCATGGCCCAGCATCCTCTGCAACGTCTTGATGTTCGCCCCTGCGGTGATTGCCAGCGACGCGCAGGTATGGCGTAGCTCGTGGGGTGTGAGCCCAGGGGGAGCAGTAGATGCCTTCACTGCCACGTCCCACCATCGCCGCCGTACGTTGTTTGCGCGCATCGGGCCACCTCGACTATCGGGAAACACTAGTGACTCGACTGAGCGACCTTCCAGCCGCTTAACTAACTGCTCACAGAGGAAGCCAGGGACCGGCACATCTCGACCCACGTTCGACTTGGTCGATGAGTGCACCAGCTTGCTGTCCACGACCGTCACCGACCTGTGCACGCGTAGTCGCTGCCGATCCAGATCTACGTCACCGACCTGTAGGGCTGCAGCTTCGCCGAACCGCAGACCGCAGTAGGCCAGCGTGTAGACCAACGTCCCGTTAGTGCCAGCCTTGATTGCCAGATCCTCGACTTCCTCGACTGTCAGATATCGGCGCTCAGAGTGTGCGATCGTCGGCAGATCCAGACCCGCCGCAGGATTGGCGACAATCCGCGAGTCGGCCACGGCCTGATCGAGAACCTGATGCAGGACGCCGACATTCTTCCGGACCGTCGCCGCCGAGCTGGTCTCGCACATGACGGTCACCCATTTGCGCAAACGCTCGCGATTGAGATCCAACAAGGAGACCACTGCGAAGGCAGGCAGGATGTGAACATCGAGAGCTGACCGGTAGCGCGATCTTGTGGAGGCGGACAGGTTGACCTTGCCGCTGATCCACATCTCTGCGCACTCGCCGAACTTGATTCGGCCGGCCGATGGTGGGATGTAGGAGCCCGTCAGCTTCTCGACCTCGACAGTGGCCGCGAAGTCTTGTGCCTGCCGCTTGGTTTTGAATCCCCGCTTCTGTGTCTGAGTGCGCTCAGGCGTCCGGTAGCGAACTCGATACCGCTTGCCTGCCTTCGTCTCGTAGCTCTCAATCGTCGCCATGATCCTCTTTCAACTGTTTACGCATCTCGCCGAGAAGTCTCGTGACCTCGTCTTGGAAGTTGTAGTGCGTGAGCCTCAACTCATCCAGTTCGCGACGCAACGACAACTTGTCGGCGGCGTCTTCGTCGACGGTGTATTTCCAGCTGGGCCGTGTCCTGCCTGTGAAGGCTCGGGGATCTTCGGTCGGGTCGTACAGTGGCTTTTCTCCATCTGCCCATTCCCATAATGTCTCACCCGATATTTCTGAAAGCCCTGACACCTCAACAGTTTCCACGATTCCATCTGATATGGAGAGTCTTGGAAACAGCAGAGCGTGCGGGTTCACTTCAAGCGTGTATGCGAGCGCGAGCAGATCATCGACGTCAACTCGACGTTCGCCGTCTTCGATTCGCCGCAGGGCTATCGCGGCGATTGGTCTTCCGCATTCGCTCATTCGCTTCGCGAGTTGAGTCCAGGTGAGGTTTTTGCCCTCCCTGTATGACTTGATTCGCTCTGCGACGACACGTCCAGTGGGTCCGAGTTCGATCTTCTTTCCTGCCATGCCACCAGTCTGACATACAAAAGATGTAGGTCAACCGCCATTACTTGCAGTCACATCGAGTGAGTGGTACTAATTGACTCGAACCGCCAATCAATAACGGTTCACCTACATTAAATGGAGGTACACGGTGAAGATCGCCAGAGTTTCCGCACTCGCGACACCGAAGGAGGTGGCAGTAGAGATGCGCACCACCGAAGCGGTACTTGCCCAGAAGAGGCACAAAGGTGACGGCATTCCGTTTGTCCGCGACGGCCGCAAGGTTCTGTACCGCTGGTCTGACGTGGATGCATACATCGAATCTCGCCTCATGACTCGCACAGACGATCGCCCGGACGCGGCCTAGAACCGCGCCTGAACAGCCATCAAGCCTCGGAGCTTCTATCAGTCCAGAGGGAACGCAAGGGAGAGCTATGTCCACCCTTCAGCAGACAGTCAATAAGGCGCACTGCATTGCTCGTGACGCCGGCATTGCACTCAGTCCGTCACGGATCAACAAAGTTGTTCGACGCGCATGGCATGACAACCCGACGTTGACTGACGCCGACCTCATGCGGTGCATCTCATACGCAGACCCGACAGGTGAGACTGCAGTTCGAAATGCCATGAGGCGCAAATGAACTGCCCCGGATATGGAAATGCCCCGGAGTCGGTGCCCGCCGACTTCCAGGGCAATGAAACCAAGATCTCCACCAAAGAGAAGGAATCAGATCCAATGCTACCAACAATTCCCACCACCACAGAAGTTATCGCCGCTCTGACGCCCGGCACTTGCAAGACGACAGTCGCCCTTGAGTCCGTGGTCGGCACCGACCGCGAGGCTGGTCAGGCGCTCGTCAGGCTGGATCGATTCGACGAAGTTCTCGAAGACGGAACTGTTGCCATGGACCGCTGGCTTGTGAGCTTCCATCCCGCCGGTCTCGACTTTGCCGAGATTCCAGCGTCGGACATCCCCGTTCTCATCGACAAGTTGACCGAGCTGCATCGCGCATGGCTTTACCTCGACCCGGCGAACCTCGCATGAGCACAACAACTTTCGCGCTGACATTCCTGTTGATCGCTGAGAACCTCGCGATTCTCTGCATGGGCGCATTCCACTTTCACGAAACGAGGCAGCACAATGGTGCATCCGGACACACAACGCATGCTCGGACTGGGGTTCGCGCTCGGACCGCTCGACGGGAAGAAAGCGTTCCTGCCTGGAGGCTTTCACGACTTCACCACCAACCGGGACGTGCTCACCCGTCAGGCTCACAAGTACCCGCAGTGCAATTGGGGCGGAACATGCCAGGGTGTGATGGTCCTCGACGAAGATCCGCGTAACGGCGGCAACCTCGAATCCTTGGCCATGCCTGAGGTTCTCGACACTTTGGTCGTGCGCACCGGATCGGGTGGCCGGCACGCGTACTTCCGGCACAGCGGCAAGGTGCGCGGCAAGCTCGACCGGCACGAGGGAATCGACCTCAAGACGTGGCGCACCGGATACACGGTCATGCCCGGATCGGTACACCCGGACACCGGGAAGTTGTACCGGATCGAACGTGACCTTCCGATCGCCCCGCTACCGCAGGAGCTGCTCCCTCTTGTCACCCCGCCGGTCTACAAGCCGTCACCTGTCACGGTGAATCCTGAACGCCGCTCGGATGGGTTGGTGCGCAAGGTCGCTGATGCAGTCGGCGGTGGCCGAAATCAGATCACGTTCTGGGCATTGTGCCGTGCGCTCGAAAGAGGGAGCAGTGATGTTGTGCCCGAGATTCGCGACGCGGCACTGTCCACAGGTTTGACCGAGGGAGAGTTCGAAACATGCCTGCGATCGGCTCAGCGGACAACAGGGAGGGCGGCGTAGTGGACGAGCCAGCAGGTCGCAGGGTTCGGCTCGTCCGCATGTCGGACTTGAAGGATGACGTGCCGGTATGGGCCTGGTCCTACGACGGTAAGGGTCGAATCCCGTTGGGAGCACTGGCACTGTTCGCAGGTCGCCCAGGTGCGGGTAAGTCGACAGGAGGTCGGTGGATCGCAGCCAGCGCGACCACTGGCACCCTGGCTGGGCATTGGGAGGGCAAGCCGGTCAACATCGCCTACATCGCCGCCGAAGAGTCCTCGAAGTACGTCGTCAAGCCGGGGTTGCGCGCTGCCGGTGCGGACATGGATCGGGTGCTCATTCCGACTGTGGACATCGGCGGTGAAGAGGTCCGGTTCCTGTCCTCGCATGACATGGCAGACCTGACCGACCTGATGCTTGAACATGAGGTGAAGCTCGTCGTGGTGGATCCGCTGATGTCGACCATCGGATCGAAGACGGACATCAACCGCAACAACGAGGTTCGCTCATTGGTCGAGCCGTGGGCCAAGCTCGCCGAAACGATCGACGGCGTGGTGCTCGGTATCGCCCACCTGAACAAGTCCGGCAACGGTGACGTGGTGGCCGGAATCAACGGCTCGTCCGCTTTCGGTGAGGTAGCTCGCTCGGTGTTCGGATTCGCGAAAGATCCGAACTCTGACGAGGGCGATCGGATCATGAGCCAAGAGAAGAACTCGATCGGTGAGGAAGACCTTGCCCTCACGTACCGGATCGAGTCGAAGGAAGTTGTTACCGACTCGGGTATGACCGCCGAGGTTGGTCGGTTCGTCATCATCGGCAACTCGGATCGCAGTGTCGGTGACGTTCTACGGGATGCAGGCAAGGGTGGGGGAGACGGCGAAGCGAGCGAGCTGGACGGGGCCGAGGGGTGGCTGAGCGACTACCTCGAGCAACAGGGCGCGACACCGAGCAAGGAGGTGAAAGCTGCCGCAGCGAAGGAGCGTTTCAGCGAACGCACCATCAAGCGGGCTGCGAAGACCTTGGGCGTGGCGATCGAAGCGAAGGGCTTCCCTCGGGTCACGTACTGGTCGCTTCCACAGTCAGGCCAAGGCGATCACTACACCTGTGAGCTTGGCCCCACTGGCCCAACTGGGGATGACCAGCACAAACAGGTTGGCCCCACTGGAGAGAAAACACAGTCGGGCCAAGGCACAGTTGTTGGCCCCACTGGCGCAAACCAGTGCCAGAAATGCGGTGAGCCGCTCGGCAGATCCGGCAAGTGTGTGGCGTGCATCGTCGCCGACGCGAGCGGGGTTCCGGCTTGACGAAGAAAAAACTGCCACCCGCACCGGAGCTGCAAGCACTGTTCGATCCCCGCCTTGTCGGTGCCTCGTGCGTCGGACATCACGAACTGTTCGACCACGAGGTGGACGGGGAGAGCACCACCGATCGACTGACCCGACACGCCCAGGCGATCACCATCTGCCGCCGCTGCCCAGTGAGCACAGCCTGCCGTGAGGTAGCGCTCGAGCACCTCGACCACATCGCCGGAATCTGGGCCGGCCAATCCACCACCGAACTCGAACGAAGGACAGCATCATGACCACCAACCGGCCACAGACCCTCGTCTCCATCGACCTCCACGAAGACGGCAGCCTGCCCGACGATCCCGCGCACCCGAACATCGACAACGCGGCGCGCTACCCGGTCGGCGTCCAAGGAACCTGCCTACTGCGACACGACGCCACCGACGAGTTCGTCAACGTGCGGGTGGGAGGTGTCTACGTAGACGACGGAATCACCGGCACGATCGTGGAACTCGGACCTTGGTCGATGAGCCCTCTCGAAGCGAAGCAGCTGGGTGAGACGCTTCGCTACCTCGCCGCTGCCACAGATCCGAGGCTCGCATGAAACCGCAACACCATCAACGACCGCTCAAACCGTGCACCCACCGCGGATGCACCACCCCTAACCGCTCGATGACCGGACGCTGCGAAGACCACCGCGAACCGATTCCCGTCGTCGTCCGAGACCGCGAAGTGTCCATCGGTGGATACATCTTCGGCGCCAACGCAGCGATCCGGCTCGCTGATCGCATTATCGACGCCGTCGAATCACTTCCCCCAACCAAGCACCGACGGAAGGGAAAGGGGGCTCGGATCGCAAGCGGGGCCCCTACCGCCTGACTCCCTTCGCTGGGCAGTCAGGACGTCTCTCCCCGAAGTTTTTTCCACCACAGCACCGGAAGGTGAACCCATGCCCGCCACGCCACGATCGTCCGCGAGAGACGACCAGATCCGCGCCGCGTCACTGCTCCTCGCTTGCCTCGACGACGACAAAGCCGAGACCGTCCGAATCCTCGACGACGCCAACCGAGCGCCCGGAGGACTGCAAGGACTGCTCGCCGCTCTCGCCGCCTCGACCATCGAACTGCTCATCGGAACAGTCGGCGAAGACGGCGCACGTAAGACCCTGAACATGACCCTGCTCGACGCGAGCATGCACGAAGGAACCGACGATGACCGACCTGAGTAAGCCACCACCCAACCACCCCGACAACCGACCTACGCCCGAAGACGGCAAGGTCGAAGTGCCGGTACGCGACAACAGCAACGTGTGGCCACCGACCCCGGATGAGACTGCGACAGTGCCGGTCTCCGCCGCCGACCACTGGGACGATCGCATTTGGCGACGTAACGCGCTCTGATAGTCTCGGGTCAGACAGTCAGCCAGATGCACGCCGCCCGCCATCGCGCCGGTCGCAAGTCATCCCGCTAGAGATGTCAACGGTTCGAGCCCGCGAGAAGCGTCCGCCAGCTCCCGAATTCGCGCACCGCGCAATCACTTTCAATCCACCCGCAATCCGCGGGAAGGAGACTCATGCAGCACAAGTCCATCCAATTGACCGACCTACGCGTCGGCACCAAGGGCGGTCTCGAAGAAGGTCAGTTCATCGGCTACGCCAGCGTGTTCGGCAACGTCGATCTGCACGGAGACATCACCGCCAAGGGCGCATTCGCCGACTCACTCGACGCATGGGCCAAGTCCGACAGAAACATCCCGATCCTCTACGGGCACCGCGACGACGATCCCGACTACAACGTCGGACACGTCATCTCAGCCAAAGAGGACGACCGCGGACTGCTCATCACCGGCCAGCTCGACCTCGACTCACCCAAGGGCGCTCAGACCTACCGACTCGTCAAGGGTCGCAGGCTCTCCGAGATGTCGTTCGCGTACGAGGTCGAAGACAGCGCCGAAGTCAAAGGCGCTGACGGCACACCGGCGAACGAACTCCGCAAGCTCAAGTTGTTCGAGGTCTCACTCGTCCCGCAGGGCGCGAACCCACAGACCTCGATCGTGACCGTCAAGTCGGCACCCAAAGCCGTCGACTACCCCCAGTACCTCGCGAAAGCGGCCGAGCTCGAACTGAGCATCGCCGTCGCCGCATCCACACTCTGAACAGAAACGAGGCTGCCACCATGGCATCCAGCATCCGCATCGCCCGACTCAAGTCCGAAGCCGCTGCCGCATCGAAGGGCATGAAGTCCATCGCATCCAAGGCCGAAGCCGAAGACCGCGCACTCACCGACGAGGAGCGCACCGAGTTCGACAAGTTCAAGACCCAGGCCGAGGAGCTCGTCAAGAGCCTGAACGAAGCGGCGAACGACGTCCAGGTCATCGCTGCCGCCGACGCGCTCGCCAAGGCAGTCGGAGGCACGCCGGCCAAGCCTGCCGGTGCCGAGGAGGAGACCGCCGCGCCGAAGGGTAAGCACCTGGGCCTGACCGGTAAGTCGGTCAAGTCGTTCGCCCGCACGGTGGCCGGCACCATGCAGGCCGAGCGCGATGGAGTCAAGGCGCTGCTCCCGTCGGGCCAGTCCGCAGTCGCGACACCGCTGCTGTCCGAATCGCCCATCACGCTCGAACAGGTGCCGACCAGCATCCTCGACGTGCTGAACCTGCGCCAGACCGGACCACAGTTCGAATACCTGCGCCAGACCGTCCGCGAGATGCACGCCGCAGTCGTAGCCGAGGGTGCGGTCAAGCCGACCTCGAAGCTGTCCCTCGACCGTATCGAGGACAAGCTCAAGGTTGTTGCGCACCTGAGCGAGCCGATGCACGAGTACTGGCTCAAGGACGCAACGAACCTTCAGCAGTTCGTCGAGCTCGAGCTGCTGTACGGTCTGCGCCTCGAACTCGAACGCCAGGTCTTGTACGGCGACGGCACCGCAACCGAGCTGAAGGGCTTCCTGACCACCTCGGGCATCCAGGTCCAGGCATTCGCCACCGACCTGCTGACCACCTCACGCAAGGCCATCACCAAGATGGAGAAGAGCGGCCACACAGCAAGTGTGTTCGTGTTCTCGCCCGATGATTGGGAGTCCCTCGAACTCGCCCGCACCGACACCGCGGGCAGCCTCGAACTCGGTGGCCCCGTCGATCGAGCCGCACAAAAGTTGTGGGGCGTTCCCGTCGTCACCTCGAACCAGCTCGAGGTCAAGGACGGTGGACTCATCGACCTCGCATCGGTGGACGTCGCCACCGACACCCAGGGCATCGAAACCCGATGGTCCGAAGCCGTGGGAGACGACTTCCAGCGCAACCAGATCCGCGCCCGTGTGGAAGGACGATTCGAGACCGAGGTCTACCAGCCCCTCGGAATCGTCAAGCTCGCCACCGCTGCCTGACCCACCAGGACGCACCGAAACCCCGTCAGCATTGCGCTGGCGGGGTTTCGTCATGCAAGGGGAGGGGCGTTCTGATCGCCAGGGATCGACCACGGCGGACCACTTCCACCGGCGAGTGGCTCTCTCCCTCCTGCGGGCTAAGGGGGCTCGCGCACGCGTGCCACATGACGGCAGGTGGTGTCAACGTCCAGGGAGGGAGCGGTGAATGCCTGGTCAGGTGTGTTGTTTTTCGACACGACTGCCACGCCCACCCGATCACTGAATCCTCCCGATTTCCGCCGAAAAACACGTGAGACTGCACCAATTCGCCACAGTTTCGTGGCCACATTTTGGCCACACTTGCCCGTAAAACAGGGTAAAACCGAGTAACTTCCGTTGATGTGTTTCAGCAGTTCGGGGCGTTATCGGCCCTTCGGCCAGCAGTGTGTTACGCATTTGCAAGGCAGATGTCAGGAGTTCGAATCTCCTAGGCTCCACAGAAGAATGCACGTGAAGCCACCTCCCGAATCCGGGTAGGTGGCTTTCGTGCTTCACTGACCTGCACCGCGTCCCGCCTGCCGCGTACCTCTTCACGGGTGAGGCAGGGCCGCGCTTCTACACTGGGTCGGTGCCGCGTCCGTTCGACCGTATGGAACGTCCCGGCGTGCCCTTCGCGCGTCGCCTGGACGAGTATGGCGATGCCCCGGCACTGATCACGCCGGACGGCACGGTCACGTACAGCGAGCTCGCCGCGCGGGTCGAAGCTCAGGCTCGTCAGCTGGGCGGCATCCGGCGCCTGGTATTGATCTGCGGTGCCAACGACGTCGAAACGATTGCCACCTACCTCGCGGCCTTGGCAGCCGGCCATCCCGTCCTGCTCGCGCCGGGCGACAAAGCGGCCGGCGCCGACGCGTTGATCGCCGCCTACCGACCCGATGTCGTCGTACGCAGGGACTGCAGCGGTCGGGTGGCTGTCGAGGAACTGCATGCTGGGTCCGCGCACGTGCTGCACCCCGACCTCGCGTTGTTGCTGAGCACCTCCGGTTCGACCGGGTCGCCGAAACTCGTCCGCCTTTCCCACAGCAATGTGCAGAGCAATGCGGAGTCGATCGCCGAGTATCTCGACATCAGGTCGAGCGATCGGGCGGCGACAACCCTTCCCATGCACTATTGCTACGGCCTGTCGGTCATTCACAGTCATCTGCTGAGCGGTGCCGCCCTGCTATTGACGTCGCTGTCGGTGGCCGACGCCGATTTCTGGGAGCTGTTCCGCGCACATGGCGGCACGAGTTTCGCGGGCGTGCCCTACACGTTCGACCTCCTCGACCGTGTCGGGTTCGACGCGATGGATCTGCCCGGTCTGCGATATGCGACGCAGGCCGGTGGACGCCTCGCGCCGGACCGCGTGCGGAAGTACGCCGAACTGGGTCGGCGCCGCGGCTGGAAGTTCTTCGTCATGTACGGGCAGACGGAGGCGACTGCCCGGATGGCGTATCTGCCGCCGGAGCTCGCCACGACCCACCCGCACACCATCGGCAGGGCGATCCCCGGCGGATCCTTTCGTATCGAGGCCGTCACCGACGCCCCCGAAGACACCGGTGAGCTGGTCTATTCGGGCCCCAACGTGATGCTCGGCTATGCCGAGGGGCGTGAGGACTTACGTCTCGGTGACGTTCTCGGTGGCGAACTGCGCACGGGTGACCTCGCCCGCTGTCGCGGAGACGGGTTGTACGAGGTGGTCGGACGGCGCAGCCGCTTCACCAAGGTCTACGGGCTGCGGATCGATCTTGCATTGGTCGAGTCGACACTGGCCGAGCACGGCCACCGCTCGTGCTGTGTCGGCGGGGCGGAGGAACTGATCGCGGCCGTCGAATCCGGTGGTGACCTGGACGGCGCGAGACAGGTCGCTGCGCGGGCCGCCGGGCTGCCGGTCGGAGCGGTCCGCGTGTGCGCCGTCGACGAGCTGCCGCGGACCGCCACGGGTAAGCCCGACTATTCGGCGGTGACCGCGCTGGCGCGGCGGTCGGAGCCGGCGCAGCGTGCCTGCCCGGATGGGCGCGCCGATCCGGACGCACTGCGCGCGCTGTATGCCGAAGTCCTCGGCTGCCCGGACGTCACGGATGACAGCTCGTTCGTCAGCTTGGGTGGAGACTCGCTCTCCTACGTCCGCATGTCGTTGCGGCTCGAGCAGTTGCTCGGATACCTACCCGAGAACTGGCACACCACACGAATTCGCGACTTCACACCGCGCCGCGGACGCCGACGACCGTCAGTGGAGACCAATGTTCTGCTCCGCGCGGTCGCCATCGTTCTCATCGCCGGCTCACACATTCATCTGTTCACGCTTCTCGGTGGGGCGCACGTGCTCCTCGGCGTTGCCGGTTACAACTTCGCCCGGTTCCACCTGAGCTCGGCGGGGCGTAACGAGCGGCTACGCCATACTCTCGTGAGCGTCGGCCGGATCGCCGTTCCGAGCATGGTGTGGCTCGGGTGTGTCATAGCCCTGACCGGGGAATACCGCATCACCAGCGCATTTTTGCTCAATGGAATTCTCGGTCCGCCCGGCTGGACGATCGAGTGGCGATACTGGTTCGTCGAGGCGATCGTGTACATCCTCCTCGCCGTCGTCGTACTGCTTTGTATTCCGGTGGTGGACCGCACCGAGCGCACCTATCCGTTCCTCTTTCCGATGGGACTCGTCGCGGTCGGCCTGCTCACCAGGTACGGAGTGATCGACATCGACGACACCCGCAACCGCATCCTCACCGCTTCGGTCGTTTTCTGGTTCTTCGCGCTGGGCTGGGCTGCCGCCAAGGCGACAACCATGTGGCACCGCATCTGCGTCACCGCGGCGATCGTGGCAACGGTGCCCGGATTCTTCTTCGGCGACACCAGGCGCGAGATCATCGTCATCGGTGGGCTGTGCCTGCTGGTGTGGCTACGGTCTGTGCGCTGCCCGACAGTGCTGAGCCGAGTGGCCGGGGTCTTGGCGAGCGCCTCCCTCTACATCTACGTGACGCATTTCCAGGTGTACCTCCCGCTTCGCGACGACCACCCCTGGCCGGCGCTGGCGCTCTCGCTGCTCGTCGGCGTCCTGTACTGGCAGGCGGTCACCTTCGTGCTTCAGCGGGACCGCCGCGCCGCCCTCCGGTCGGCAGCACGTCGGGTACTGCGATGGGAGAGACCACCGATTCCGACGATGTCGACGCCGGATACGGCTCGATAGAAGGCTCGGCCATTTTCACTGCTGGTAGGCCACTCCCGTACCGAGAACCCGTATTCCGACGCGCTCGCCGGGCGTGAGTGCGGTGGCACCGAAGCGGCGCACCGTGACCCGTTCGGAGACGACGCCGTCCGCGGTGTCGAGGCGGATACCGAGCAGCATCTCCGAGCCCAGATACTCCACGTCGACGACCGTCCCGGCCACGCCGGCGCCGTCCGCAGTCACTTCGATCTGCTCCGGCCGCAACATGACGCGGGCCTCGCCCTGTACACCGTTCGCGATCACGGCCACGTCACCCAGCGCGCACCGGGCTCGCTCGCCCTCGACGTGCGCGGACAGGACAACGGCGTCACCGATGAACTCGGCGGTGGGAACGTCGATCGGTGCGGAATAGATTTCCCGGGGAGTGCCCACCTGCGCGAGCCGGCCGTCGCTCATCACCGCCACCCGGTCGGCGAACGAGAGCGCCTCGGGTTGGTCGTGGGTGACGAGGATCGTGGTGATGCCGGCCTTGGCGAGCACATCGGCGACGATCCTCCGGGTATTTGCGCGCAGGCCGGCATCGAGCGCGGAGAACGGCTCGTCGAGCAGCATGAGCTCCGGTTCGCGTGCCAATGCCCGCGCGAGCGCCACACGTTGCTGTTGTCCGCCGGACAGCTGGTCCGGGCGCCGGGATGCGTACGAATAGTCCAGCGACACCATCTCGAGCAACTCGGTGATTCTGGCTCGGGTGCGGGCGCGCCGGGGCAGCCCGAACCCGACATTCGCCGCCACCGTGGCGTGCGGGAACAGTGCGCCGTCCTGGGCCACGTACCCGACCGACCGTCGATGCGCGGGAATCCACTCGGCGCCCGCAACAACCCGGCCACCCAGGGTGATGGTCCCTGCGTCGGGTCTTTCGAACCCCGCGACGAGGCGGAGCAGCGTGGTCTTACCGCAACCGGACGGACCCACGATTGCCGTCGTAGATCCTGCCTCCACCGAAAAGGCGATGTGCCGGAGGACGTTCGTGGAGCCGAAGGACTTGTCGAGTCCGTTTACCTCGAGCGCGTATGTCATAGCCCGGCAACCTTTTTCGACTGAGCGAAGAGCACATACGTGACGGGCAGCGACAGAACGATCATGAGCAGCGCGTACGGTGCTGCGCCCGCATAGTCGATCTCACTGCTCAGCGACCAGAACTGCATGGACAGGGTGCGAGTTCCGGTGGGCGCGAGCAGGAGAGTGGCAGTCAGCTCGTTCACCACACCCAGAAAAACCAATGCCCCGCCCGCCGCGGTTGCCGGCGCGGCCAGCCGCAACGTCACGCGCAGGAATGTCCACAACGGCGAGACGCCCAAAGACCGTGATGCCTCCTCGAGCTCGACCGGGGCCTGGGCGAGGCCCGCCCGCACATTGACCAGGGCGCGCGGCAGGAACAACAGCGTGTACGCCGCGATCACGACTGCCACGGTTTGGTACAGGGGACGGAAATAGTGGATCGCGATCGTGACGAACGCCAGCGCCACCACGATGCCCGGCAGGGAACTGGAAATGTACGCGGTGCCCTCGAGGAACCTGCTGAACCCTCCGCGGTAGCGAATCGAGATCCAGGCGATGGGAAAGGCGAGCACGCATGTGACGACGGCGCCGGTCACCCCGAATGCGAGCGTTTGCGCCAGCGCCGACACAACGGCGTCCAGCTCCCATACGGCGGCACCGCCGACGACGAGCCATCGCACGACACTGATGACGGGCACCCCCAGAGACAGCGCGATCACCATCCCGAGGAACAACAGGGCAAGGGGCTCGTAGCGGAAGCCCAGGTCGGCGGGCACCATTGCACGCGGCGCACCCGCTCCCACCCGGGCATATCGGGCGCTGCCCCGAACGACAGCTTCGATCACCAGCAACGTGAGGCAGAGCAACACGAGAACCCCCGCCAGCATCGTCGCCGCGGCGCCGTTGAAGGTCGACTGGTACTGCTCGAAGATGGCCGTCGTGAAGGTGTCGAACCGGATGAAGACGAAGGCGCCGTACTCGGCGAGCAGGTGCAGGGACACCAGGAGCGCTCCGCCCGCGATGGCCAGTCGCAGCTGC
The DNA here is from genome assembly GCF_023667485.2 of Rhodococcus sp. MSC1_016. Classification (NCBI taxonomy): domain Bacteria; kingdom Bacillati; phylum Actinomycetota; class Actinomycetes; order Mycobacteriales; family Nocardiaceae; genus Rhodococcus; species Rhodococcus sp. MSC1_016. Next base: position 5,614,923 of record NZ_JAMOZI020000001.1, on the reverse strand, counting down.
GGCACCACCACTCGGAAGAACACCGCCCACGGTCCGAGCCCGAGTGCACGCGCGGACTCCTCGACGGCGGGGTCCAGCCTGCGGAGGATCGCCGCAGTAGGGATGTAGACCAACGGAAAATAGGACAGGGTCGCGATGAGAACGCCGCCGGGTAGCCCGCCGAGCGACGGAATTGCCGTCACCCAGGAGTAACTGTTGACGAAAGCCGGAACTGCCAGCGGGGCCGCCAGGAGCACTGCCCACACCTTCGCCCCAGACACCCGCGTGCGCTCGACGAGCCACGCTGCGACGACGCCGACGGCGATGCAGATCGGCACCGTCGCCACCACCAGAAGCACAGTGCTGCCGAGCAATTCGCGTACCCGGGGTCGAAACAGCAGTGCCGACGCGGTCGCCCAGCCGGTGTCGATGCTCTGCGCGATCACGTAACCGAGCGGGACGAGCGACACGGCGACGACGACGAACGCAGCGAGGGCGAGGGGGATCGAGGGCCGGCCGGAACGGGCAGTCGGACGCCGCCTCGTGTCCGGGTCTCCCGACTGCGCTCGGCCGATCGGTGCAAGGTTCAGAGCAGACCGGCTTCCGTCATCAGTTCGGTGACCTTCGGGCTGTTGAGCTTCGCGGGGTCGACCGCCGGGGCCTGCAGGTCTGCCAGCGGAACCAGCTCGGGGTTGGCGGGCACGTCACTGGCCACCGTGTACTCGAACGATGTTCCGGTCTGCAATACTTCCTGCCCCGACTTACCCGTGACAAACTTCAAGAACTGCTGCGCCGCATCCTGATTCGAGCTGGACTTCAGAACTCCACCGCCCGAGACGCTGACGAATGCACCCGGATCCTGATTCCTGAAGTAGTGCAGAGCGACGTTGTTGCTGTTCTCCCCTGTCTTGGCCTGGTCGCCGAACCAGTAGTAGTGGTAGATCACTCCGCCCGGGATTTCTCCGGCATTGACGGCTTTCATCACCGTGTTGTTGCCCTTGTAGGTGCGGACGTTCTCCTTCATCCCGGCGAGCCACTGACGGGTGGCATCCTCGCCCCTCAGTTCGAGCAGCGCACTGACGATGGCCTGGAAGTCGGCCCCCGACGGCGACGCCGCCCAGCGGTCTTTCCACGCGGGGTCCTGCAGGTCGAGCAGCGACTTCGGGAGTTGGTCCTGGGGCAGTTGGTCCTTGTTGTACGCGAAGACCGTGGACCGCGCGGCGATACCGGTCCAGGCACCGCTCGACGGCCGGTACTGGCTCGGCACCTGATCGAGGACGTCCTGGTTCACGCCGGCGAACAGGCCGGCGTTCTCCACGAGGGTCATTGCCGGTGAGTTCTCGGTGAGGAACACGTCGGCCGGCGATTGATCCCCCTCCGCGACCAGTTGGTTGCCGAGTTCGGTGTCGCTCCCGTTGCGGAGTTCCACCTCGATGCCGGTCTCGGCAGTGAACGCGTCAGCCCATTCCTGAGTCAGCGACTCGTGCTGCGCGTTGTAGACAGTGAGCGTGTCGGCGTCGGACGAGGACTCCGAGCCGGAATCAGAGCACGCTGACACTGCCATCATCGCGGCGGTGGCGAATGCGATCCCCGCCATCAGTCGGATCTGCTTTCTCATGACATCCACCCGTCCTGTGTGTACGCCGGACCGCGCCTGGCCCTCGCGATGATCGTACTGTCAGGCATGGCAATCCTAAGGGGATTGGGAACCTGGTCGTCGCAAGAGGGCCGTCCGCTCCAGCCGATCGTGGAGGCCGTTGCTCTGCGCCTGACGACGGCGGACACGGTGGCCGCGTCCAAGTGGCGAAGCAATGCACCCATCGACGATCCGGCCCGCGAGGAGCAGGTCCTCGCGTCGGTCGCGGCGCAGGTACGTCCGATGATCGACCGGCAGAACACGCGGATTCTCGATCAGATGCGGGAGCAACAAGCAGTGCTAACCGGAACCGGCTGTCTACCCGCACTTCTCGACGCCGCTGGTGCAGTCGGGCAGACTCTCGGCCCGCTGCACCAAGCGACGTTGGCGCGTGCACTCGTCTCCCTCTGCGATCCGGTGGCACCGTAACTGGTTCCTACGCAACCGTTTCGAGAGATCGCCGCCCGTCAGCCCGTCACGCGATGAACGTTCCGATCGCCGGATTCGCCTGACAGATCGGGCTGCTACCGAAGTTGATCGACCCGAATGCCGTCGCGATCACGTTGCCCACGCCGGTGTTTACCGTGGCCGACAGGAACGGGTACACGCCACGCAGATCGACGATCCCGGAGCGGCCGTTGTCCGTGTTCACCCAGGCGACGGTGATCTGCGCGGCGGCGGGAATCGGAGGAGCCGCCGGCCGCGACTCGAAACGGATGTCGCCGTCGGCGATCGGCGGCGATGCCTCCGGTCCGGACTGCCCCGTGAGCGCCGTGAGCGACATCAAGCTGCCCTGATTCGGGCACCCGATGGTGAGGGCGGGCCCACCGAACGGATGAGGCGGGTCGGCCGCAGCGGTTCCGGCGGAGAGCACGGTGGCGCAGGCGGCGACCGGAAAGGTGATGGCGGCGATGCGGTGGACGAAACGTGCGACGGTCATGGCGACTCCTCGGAACGGTCCTCGCGGATGATTCGCTTGGGGATACCCCTGGTACAACGCATGAAACAAGGTTGCCCGAAAGGGATCCTTCAGCCGCCCGACTGGAGTCCCGCCGACCTCCACCGGATACGCGCGGTGGTGGTCGGCGAGTGACGCGTCAGTTCGTGGTGGGTGCCGACGTGATGTCGGGGGAGGCGAGCTTGGCCGAGTTCTGCTCTTCGAGATCCTCGAGGCGCGGCGGAGCGGTAGCGATCGGCGGGTGTTCCCGGCGGCTGATCGTGAACAGCACGGCGCCGCCTGCGATGAGGGAACCGATGAGGACACCGATCGCGAGGCGACGTCCCCGCGTCGACTTCGTTCGCGTCGCCGTCGAGTCTCCGGGGGTCAGCGACCCCACGACGCCCTGCGCTGCCTTCTTCACCGGGGTGGTTCGCGCGCGGGTGTAGCCCTTCTTCGCCAGCGAAACGCCCTGGCGGCCCAGGAACAGGCCGGCCGTTCCGGTTCCGGTGGCCGCGGTGAGAGCGGCCGAACGTGCCACACGCAGGGCCTGATCGACAGCCTCTGATTTCGTCGAGTACTCCGTCGCTCGTGTCATGTCCCCACTTTGTCACAAGACGGGGGCCCGCGAACGGATCGAAAGGCGCCCGATCCCACCGCGGAGGAACCAGCGGCAACCGCACAATGGCACGATGGTGGGGTGACTTCACCACATCAGACCGCAACCGCAACGCTGCACACCAACCGCGGCGACATCAAGATCGCGCTCTTCGGCAACCACGCTCCGAAGACCGTCGAGAACTTCGTCGGCCTCGCGCAGGGGTCGAAGGAGTACACCACCGCCAACGCAGGCGGCACCAACTCCGGCCCGTTCTACGACGGCGCCATCTTCCACCGCGTCATCGACGGCTTCATGATTCAGGGCGGTGACCCCACGGGCACCGGCGCCGGTGGTCCGGGCTACAAGTTCGGTGACGAGTTCCACCCCGAGCTGCAGTTCGACCGCGCCTACCTGCTGGCCATGGCCAATGCGGGCCCGGGCACCAACGGCTCGCAGTTCTTCATCACCACCGGCCCGACGCCGCACCTCAACCGTCGCCACACCATCTTCGGTGAGGTTGTCGACGAGGAGTCGAAGAAGGTCGTCGACGCCATCTCCTCCACCGCCACCGACCGGTCCGACCGCCCGCTGGAGCCGGTCGTGATCAACAGCGTTTCCATCGCGTAGGGAACACCAGACATGACCAACCCCGGCTGGGGCGGTGCTGCGAACGAGGGCACCCCGCCCCAGCCGCGGTGCGTCCGGCATCCCGACCGTCCCACCGCGTTGTCCTGCAATCGGTGTGGTCGCCCGTCATGCCCCGACTGTCTGCGTGAGGCCGCGGTCGGTTACCACTGCGTCGACTGTGTCGCCGCCGGCCGGCGCGACGTCCGGCCTGTGCGGGGTGTCGCCGGCAACACGGTGGTGCCCGGCCGTGTGACGCCGATCGTCACGTACACCCTGATGGGCCTCAACGTTCTCGCTTTCCTCGCAACTGCGGCGCAGTCACGCAGCATCCTGCACAACGAGAGTCCGTCGCCGCTGTTCTCCGACTGGGCGCTCAATCCCGGGTTGGTGGCCGACGGCCAGTGGATCCGATTGATCGGCAGCGGCTTCCTTCACTTCGGCCTGATCCATCTGGCCGTCAATATGTTCGCCCTCTACATCTTGGGCCGGGATACCGAACTGATCCTCGGACGCGCCCGCTACACGGCGGTGTACCTCGTGTCGCTTCTGGGCGGGTCGGCGTCCGTGATGGCGTTTCAATCCGTCTTCTCTTCGGGTGGCGGATTGAGTTGGACTGCCGGCGCATCCGGCGCAATCTTCGGCCTGATGGGTGCCCAGGCCATCATCTTGCTCCGCTTGCGTCGCAGCCCCGCCCCGATTGTGTCGGTGATCGCCATCAACGTGATCATCAGCCTGTCGATCCCCGGAATCTCGTTCTGGGGGCATCTCGGCGGCCTGGTCGCCGGCGCTCTCGCCACCGCCGGAATTCTCTACGGTCCTCAGGTGCTCGGTGTCGGCAACAACCGGGAACGCGCCGTCACCGTCGGCTGGCTCTGCCTCGGCGCGGTTCTTATTGCGACGCTCGGCGTGATCGCCGTGCGCATCGTGCAGCTGCGCGCCCAACTCGGCTACTGACGGGACTCCGGGCCTACCAGGCGGTGAACGGACAGGGCATCGAATACATCTTCCGGATTGGTACCCAGATCCCACCGCCCGAAGATCAGCAGGCGTTCGGTGCCGTCGGGGGCCCGGACGTCGATCTCGAGCATCGGCACCCGGCGTCCCAACCTCGGGTAGCGGACGATTCGCGCGCGCTCGATGTCGGACCGGTGGTACGTGCGGCGACCGCTCAACCGGCCCACCACGATGCGGCCCGCATTCCGATCCACCGCGAGCCGGGGGCGCTGGCGTCCCGCGGACGCCGCCGTCAGGAGGAGGCCGAGGGCTGCCACGGACACGAGAAGTCGCCCCGCCGGTTCCGTCGACACCAACAGGCCCGCGGCGCCCAGCACCACTCCGCCGATCGCGAGGGCGGCAACAGCGCTGAGCGGAGTGGACCACTGCAGCGGCGCGTCTTCAGTCATGGTCGGCCGACCTGCGGTTATCCACAGGGGTTGTCCACATTGGGGATGAATGACATCGGTGTAATTGGCTGTCTCAGCGCCAGCGCATCGTCATGATCAAACCCACCACCATGAAGCCGAACCCGATGAGGAAGTTGTAGGCCCCGAGGTCGTTCATCCAGGTGAGCTGATCGGCGGCCAGGTAGTAGACCAGCAGCCAGACCAGCCCGACCAGCATGAAGCCCAGCATCACCGAGACGTACAGCGTGCTCGACGGACCTGCCTTCACCTTCACCGGTGTGCGGCTCGCAGGGTTGATCGTGTAATCGGTCTTCTTCCGGACCTTCGACTTCGGCATGACGTCCTCGTTCGTGCGGTTCTACAGGAATGTGTGCAGGTAGATTCGAACTACCTGCGTTGCTGTACACGCTAACGTAGCCGCGATTCACAGGGCGAGGACGAGGGGACGGAAACACCGGTGACCAGGTCCAACTTGTGGCGGATCGCCGTGCTGGTGGTGTGTCTGGTCGCCGGGTTGCTGGTGGCCACCACCAGGCAGGTGTCGCACGGCAACGAAATTCGCGCCGGTGACTCCACTCGACTGTCCGACCTCGTCCGCAACGCCCAGGCCGAGACGGACGACGTGGCCGAGACCCGCGACCGGCTGGCAGCCGAGGTGGAGTCGCTGCAGCAGGAGGCCGCCGCCTCCGACACCGGGGTCGCGCAGGTGCTCGCCGACACCAAAGCCCTTGCCACGGACGCCGGGCTCACCCCGATGACCGGGCCCGGAATCACCGTCACTCTCACCGACGCCCCCCGCGACGCGGACGGCAAGTATCCAGTGGACGCAGCACCGGACGATCTCGTCGTGCACCAGCAGGATGTCCAGAGCGTGCTGAACGCACTGTGGGTGGGCGGTGCCGAGGCCGTCGGCATGCAGGACCAGCGGATCGTCAACACCTCGGCGCCGCGGTGCATCGGCAACACGCTGCTGCTGCACGGACGCACCTACAGCCCGCCGTACGTGATGTCGGCGATCGGCGACCCGGCCCGCCTCGAGGCGGCACTGGCCAACGAGCCGGGCATCCGGGTGTTCAAGCAGTACGCCACGCGGTTCGGCCTCGGCTATTCGCAGACGGCGTCCGGCCAGTTGACCGTGCCCGGATACGCGGGGCACTGAGTTTCAGCGGTCCCGGGTGCGTATCGAACGAAGGGCGCAGAATACCCTGGTCCCATGAGGATTCTCGTCGTCGACAACTACGACAGCTTCGTGTTCAACCTGGTCCAGTACCTCGGGCAGCTGGGAACACGGGCCGTGGTCTGGCGCAACGACGATCCGAACCTCACCGGGCCGGAGGCGATAGCGGCAGCAGCTGCCGACTTCGACGGCATCCTGCTCAGCCCGGGACCCGGCACACCGCAGCGGGCGGGCGCCACGATGGACCTCGTGAAGGCCTGCGCCGACTCCCGCACCCCGCTGCTCGGAGTCTGCCTCGGCCATCAAGCCATCGGAGCCGCGTTCGGTGCCACCGTGGACCGGGCACCGGAACTGCTGCACGGCAAGACCAGCGTCGTCCACCACAGCGGGAACGGTGTCCTGGCCGGCCTGCCCGATCCGTTCACCGCCACGCGCTATCACTCACTCACCGTTCTCGAGGACACCATCCCGGACGAACTCGAGGTGACGGCTCACACGGACAGCGGCATCGTCATGGCCATGCGACACCGGGAGCTTCCCATCCACGGTGTGCAGTTCCACCCGGAGTCCGTGCTCACACAGGGTGGGCACCGGATGCTGGCCAACTGGCTCACCGTGTGCGGCGACGCCCCGCAGGACTCGCTGGTCGACACCCTCGAGGCCGAGGTCGCGGAGGCGTTGGGGGCGTAGCCCCCGTGCGCCTTTCTGGTAGCTACTGCAACCAAAAAGGCGCACAGGCGGCGGAGCCGCCTATCTCGGGATGCCGAGCGTGCCCACACCGACGGACACGACCGCGTCCTTGGCGATCTCGGATCCCGGCGGCTGCTGCTGCGTGAGAACCTTCCCGACCATGTCGGGGTCGAGCGTCGACGTCTGCGTCTGGGCCAGTGAGCTCGACGAGCCGCTCCAGCCCGCACTGCGGAGAGTGGCCAGCGCCTGCGACACCGTTTTGCCCGTGAGGTCGGGCATCGCGATGTTGTCGCCGTTCGACACGCGAATCGTGATGGTGTCGCCCTTGGCCGCGGTCGAGCCGCCGACGGGATCCGTGGACACTACTTCGCCCTTGGGTTGACCGGAGTCGATCTGCTGGATGACCGCGGTGAATCCGGCGCCCTCGATGTTGGCCTGCGCCACCTCGACCTTCTGTCCGGTCACGTCGGGAATACGAATCTGCTCCGGCCCGCTGCCGAGGGTGATGGCCACCACGGAGTCGAGTGCGATGCTCGCCCCCGAGGACGGGTTCTGGTCGATCACCGTGTCGATCTCCGACGGCGACGACGGCGCACGGGCGACCGCGGTATCGAGGCGTAGCCCGACTGCGTTGAGTTCCTGCTGCGCTTCCTGCTGGCTCAGGCCCGCGAGTCGCGGCACCTTCACCTGTTCGGGACCGCTCGACACCTCGAGTGTGATCGTGCTGCCCTCGTCCACCTGGACACCGCCGACGGGACGGGTGGTGATGACGTTGCCGGTCGCCACGACAGCGTCCGGTTTCTGCTGCCGAGCTACCCGGAAGCCGAGGTTCTGCAGAGTCGTCTCCGCCTCGTCCGCGTTCTGGTTCGTCACATCCGGCATGGTCACCTGGTCGGCCTCCGAACCCGGTCCGACCGACCACAGGAAGGCGCCGACGATGCCGACGACGATCAGGCCTGCCAACGCGAGCAGTGCCATGCGCAGCGCGTTGTTCTTCTTCTCCGGCTCGGCCGGCTCACTCCTCGTGGCGGGACCCGGTACCGGTGCGGGCGGGCGGCGGTAGTGCCCGGCGCCGGTGTCGACGGCACCGAGGATGGTGGTGCGATCTTCGTCGCTCATCACCATCGGTGCGCTGGGACGCTGCCCGCCGAGGACCCGAACCAGGTCGCTGCGCATGTCGGCGGCCGTCTGGTAGCGGTTCGCCGGATTCTTGCTCATCGCCTTGAGAATCACCGAGTCGAGCTCGCGCGGAATGTCCGGGTTGATCTCGGACGGGGTCTGTGGATCCTCCCGCACATGCTGGTACGCCACCGCGACAGGTGAGTCGCCCTTGAACGGCGGCTGCCCGGTCAGGATCTCGAACAGCACGCAGCCGAGTGAGTACACGTCGGAACGGGCATCCACCTGCTCACCGCGGGCCTGCTCCGGCGACAGGTACTGGGCCGTGCCGATCACCGCGGCGGTCTGCGTCATCGGGCTGGAGGCGTCGGAGATCGCGCGGGCGATGCCGAAGTCCATCACCTTCACCGCGCCCGCACGGTTGATCATCACATTGGCGGGCTTCACGTCGCGGTGCACGATGCCGTTGCGATGACTGAAGTCCAGGGCGGCGCACACGTCGGAAATGATCTCCATCGCGCGGCGCGGGGCCATCGGACCCTCGCTCCGGACGATGTCGCGCAACGTGTCGCCGTCCACGTACTCCATCACGATGTACGGCAGCGGCCCGGCTTCGGTTTCGGCCTCACCGGTGTCGTAGACGGCCACGATCGCCGGATGGTTGAGCGCGGCCGCGTTCTGCGCCTCACGGCGGAACCGGAGGTAGAACGTGGGGTCGCGGGCAAGGTCGGCGCGCAGCACCTTGATCGCCACGTCACGGCTGAGGCGAACGTCACGAGCGAGATGGACCTCGGACATGCCACCGAAGCCGAGAATCTCACCCAGCTCGTAGCGTGAGGAGAGGTTACGCGGTGTCGTCATGGCAATCCTTGTGAAGTCGAAGTAGCTGACTCCTCCGACGTGGTCGTCGTGGTCGTCGTCGGTTCGGTGGTGGTGGTCGTGGTGGTCGTGGTCGTCGTCGGTTCGGTGGTGGTCGTGGTCGTCGTGGTGGTGGGGGGTTCCGTCGTCGTGGTCGTCGTCGGCGGTTCCGTGGTGGTCGTGGTGGGCGGTTCGGTGGTGGTCGTCGTCGTGGGACGGGGTGTCGTCGTGATCGTCCGCAGCGACGAGGTGACCGCCGGAATTGTCGGATCCTTCGTGTCACCACCGTCGAACAAGATCATTGCCAGGGCGATGATCGCCGCCAGCAGCAGAATGCCGCCGGCGCCCCAGGCCACCGCCCTCTGACCGTTGGTCAGGCCGCCGCGTTTCCGGTCGTCGTCGTCCGGGTCGGGAACCTGCCCGGTGACCGGGCCCATGTATGCCGCCTGCGAAGGGGGCATCATCTGGGTGGCCCCCGTCAGAGGAGGAGGCGGCAGCACGCGTGCCGTTCCACCAGCCACCGCACCGGGCGGCGGCGGACGCCGGCCCGCCCGCACAGCAGCGACCGCGTCCGCGAACTCGCCGCCACTGGAATAACGGACCGTCGGGTCCTTCGCGATGGTGATCTCGATCAATTCGCGAATGTTCGGCGGCAGGTCTGCCGGCAGCGGTGCCGGAGCCTCCTGCACGTGCTTCATCGCCACGGTGATGGCGCCGTCCCCGATGAAAGGACGCCGCCCCGACAGGGCCTCGTAGCCGACGATGCCGAGCGAATACACGTCACTCGCCGCAGTCGCGTCCTGCCCGAGCGCCTGCTCCGGAGCGATGTACTGGGCGGTGCCCATCACCATGCCGGTGCGCGTCACCGGCGAGTTCTCGACGGCCTTGGCGATACCGAAGTCGGTGATCTTCACCTGACCGGTGGGGGTGATCAGGATGTTGCCCGGCTTCACGTCACGGTGCACGACCCCGGCGTCGTGCGCCACTTGCAGTGAGCGCCCGGTCTGCTCGAGCATGTCCAGCGCATGGGGGACCGCGAGCCGGCCGACCCGCGCCAGGACGGCATTGAGCGGTTCACCGTTGACGAGTTCCATCACCAGGTAGGCGGTCGAATCGCCGGTGCTGTCCCGCACCTCGCCGTAGTCGTAGATACCGGCGATTCCTGAATGGTTCAGCTGCGCCGTGGTTCGCGCCTCGAAGCGGAAACGTTCGAGGAATTCGGGGTCCGACGAAAACTCGGACTTGAGGACCTTGACGGCTACGCGCCGGTTGAGCCGGTTGTCCGTCGCCTCCCAGACCTGTCCCATTCCGCCCGTCGCGATGAGGCGGATCAGGCGATATCGATTGGCGATCAGCGCGCCGTTGTTCAGTGCCACAATCAGCCCCCTTGTAATCCGGCTGCGATGACGGCACGGCCGATAGGTGCAGCCACCGAGCCGCCGGTTGCGGCCAGTGCTCGATCTCCGCCGTCCTCGACGATCACCGCGATGGCGACCGTCGGGTTCTGTGCGGGTGCAAAAGCGATGTACCAGGCGTGAGGCGGTGTGTTGCGCGGGTCGGTTCCGTGCTCCGCAGTTCCCGTCTTCGACGCGATCTGCACTCCGGGGATCTTGCCTGTACCGCTGGTGTTGTTCTCGGAGCCGATCATCAGGTCTGTCAGGGTGGCGGCCACCTGCGGCGACATCGCCTGCCCCTCGGACACCGGGTTGGTCGTCGCGAGGTTGGACAGGTCGGGTCCCTGCAGTTCCGATACCAGCTGCGGCTGCATGCGCACCCCGCCGTTGGCCACGGTAGCGGCGATCATCGCGTTCTGCAGGGGTGTCAGCGCCACATCTCGCTGGCCGATACTGCTCTGACCGAGTGCGGCGTCGTCGGGAATCGACCCCACCGTGCTGTCCGCGACCGGGAACGGGACACCCGGCATTTGACCGCCGACGCCGAGCGCCGCCGCCTGATCGGTGAGGGCGTCGGCCCCGGTCTTGATGCCGAGTTCGACGAACGCCGTGTTGCACGACCTGGCGAGTGCCTCACGCAGCGACGCCGTCGGTGCACCGCCGCAGGTGGACCCGTTGTAGTTCTCGAGTGTCGTCGCAGTATCGGGGAGGGTGATCTGCGGCGCTGCCGTCAACTGGTCTTCCGGGGTAGCTCCGGCGCCGAGCGCGGCCGCGGTGACGACCACCTTGAACGTGGAGCCCGGCGGGTAGGTCTGCGATACGGCCCGATTGAGCAGAGGCTTGCCGGGGTCGGCGTTGAGAGCCTCCCACGCCTGCGTGGTCTCGGTGCCGTCGTGGCTCGCGAGGACGTTCGGGTCGTAACTCGGGGTGCTCACCATCGTCAGGATCCGGCCGGTGCTCGGCTCGATGGCCACGACGGATCCCGTGTAGCCCTTCGACGTCAGTTGGTCGTAGGCGACCTGCTGCATCACCGGATTGATCGTGCTGACGACGTTGCCGCCGCGCGGATCACGCCCCGACACCAGGTCGAAGAACCGGCGGCCGAACAGCCGGTTGTCCGAACCGTTGAGTACCGGGTCCTCGGCACGCTCGAGACCCGTGCTGCCGTACTGCATGGAGTAGAAGCCGGTGACGGGTGCGTTGGCCAGCGGGCTCGACGGCGCCGCCGGGTTCGGCGGGTAGGTCCGCAGGTACTTGTAGCGGTCCTCGGTGGGCACGGACGCCGCGAGCACCTGTCCCGCGGCGGAGATCTGACCGCGCTGGCGGGAGTACTCGTCGAGGAGGACGCGCGAGTTCCGCGGATCGGCTCGAAGGTCGTCCGCCTTGATGACCTGCACATAGGTGGCGTTGGCGAGGAGGGCGACCACCATGACCATGACAGCGATCGCGACGCGGCGCAGTGGTGTGTTCATGTGCGCGGCACCATTTCGGTGGGAGCGTCGGCGATGGGGGCGGGACCCTTCTTCTTCGGGACGGCCGGCTCGCGGGCGGCGTCCGAGATCTTGATCAGAATGGCGAGCAAAAGGTAGTTGGCCAGCAGCGACGACCCACCGTACGACATGAACGGCGTGGTCAGCCCCGTGAGGGGAATCAACTTGGTGACACCGCCGACGACGACGAACACCTGCACGGCGATGGTGAACGACAGTCCGGCCGCGAGGAGCTTGCCGAAGCTGTCCCGTACTGCGAGCGCGGTGCGCAGGCCGCGGATGACGAGGATCAGAAACAGCATCAGTACGGCGGCGAGACCGATCAGGCCCAGTTCCTCGCCGATCGTGGCCACGATGAAGTCGGTCTTCGCGAACGGCACCTGCGCCGGCCGGCCGCTGCCGAGTCCGGTTCCGGCGACACCACCGGTTGCGAGCCCGAACAACGACTGCGAGATCTGGTATCCGGTGTTGTTGTAGTCGGCCAGCGGGTCGAGCCACGTGCTGACGCGGACCCGTACGTGACCGAACAGGTGATAGGCGAAGAAGAAACCGATCGCGAGGAGCCCACCGCCGATGAGCAGCCAGCCGACGCGTTCGGTGGCGATGTACAGCATCACCAGAACGGTGCTGAACAACAGCAGTGACGTGCCGAGATCCTTTTCGAACACCAGCACGCCCACCGACACCATCCAGGCGAGGAGGATCGGGCCGAGGTCACGGGCACGGGGCAAATCCATCCCGAAGATGTGCTTGCCGGCCGTGGTGAACAGGTCACGCTTCGCGACCAGGACGGACGCGAAGAAGATGATCAGCAGAATTTTGGCGAACTCGCCTGGCTGAATGCTGAAGCCGGGAAGCCGGATCCAGATTTTTGCGCCGTTCACCTCGGAGAAGCTCGACGGCAGGATAGCGGGAATGGCGAGGAAGACCAGTCCCGCAAGACCCAGCGTGTAGCTGTAGCGTGCGAGCAGTCGATAGTCCTTCAGCAACACCAGGACAGCGACGAAACCCGCGATGGCCAGCGTCGTCCACAGCACCTGCTGGTTGGCGTCGGGCGAGGGGACGGGCAGCCCGAAGTACTGGGCCGACTGTGCGTCGGCCAGATCGAGGCGGTGAATCAACACCAGCCCGAGGCCGTTGAGCAGGGCGACGATGGGAAGGATCAGCGGATCGGCATACGGCGCGAACCGCCGGACCGCGAGGTGCGCGATCAGGAACAGTGCTGCGTACGCTGCCGCGTATTTGCCGAGATCCCAGGTGATGCTCTGTTCCTGGCTGGCCTCGACCAGCACCAGTGACAGAGTCGTGATCAGAATCGCGAGACCGATGAGGATCAGCTCGGTGTTGCGACGCGTCGATTGGACAGGGGCTGGTGCGAACCCGCCCGGTGGACTGGGAAACTGCGCCCCCGGTGAAGCACTTGCGACGGACATCAGCTAGCCGTCCTGCAGTTCTGACCGGGGACCTGGGTCGTGGTCGGTGTCGGTGTCGGTGTCGGTGGTACAGCCGTCTCGGGAGTTTGCGCCGGCGGAGCAGGTGTGGGCGCCGGGGGAGGCTCCGGAGTGGGTGACGGAACCGGGACAGGGCTAGTGGTGGTCGTGGCCGGCTGCGATTCGCAGACGGGCAGGAGATCGTTGTCGGCCAGCCGTGCCATCTGATTCCGGACGTCGTCGAGCTTGCCCGACGGCAAACCGGCGCGGACCTGTTCGCGGGCCGACGGCTGGAGGTCGTCGACCTGGAGAATGGTGCACCCGGTTGGCGAGTCGGTGGGCGACATCAGCGTGAGCGAACCGGTGTCGGTGACACAGCCGACGAGGTTGGCTTCCTGGAGCGAGTAACCCAGCACCGAACCCGGGACGCCACGCAGTACGGTCACACGTTCGCCGTCGGCGCCGACGTAGTAGTTGTTGCGGATCAGGGCCCGCCCTACGAAGGCAGCGACGGCGACGACGACGATGAGACCGAGCGCCAGCGCCGCCCACCACATACGGTGGCGCGTCTTCTTCGTCGGCGCTTCCTCGACCTGCGGCACGACGCGTTTGGGCGTCGCGCGCGGCGGCCGCATCGCTGCGGCACGGCCTGCGGCAGTGTTCGGCGGCGGGGCGTCATCGTCGTCGTCGGCGGATGCCGCCCCGGCCACGATCGGGTGGCTCTGCCCGTAGTCGAGGTCGATGACGTCGGCGACCACGACCGTCACGTTGTCGGGACCACCGCTGCGCAACGCGAGTTCGATGAGCCGGTCGGCGCATTCGTCCTGGCTGCCCTCACGCATCGTGTTCTCGATGGTCTCGTCACTCACCACATCCGAAAGCCCGTCGGAACACAGCAGATAACGGTCGCCGGCGCGGGCCTCCCGGACCGTGAGGGTGGGCTCGATCTCGTTGCCGGTGAGCGCCCGCATGATGAGGGAACGCTGCGGATGGGTGTGCGCCTGTTCCGCCGTGATCCGTCCCTCGTCGACGAGGGACTGCACGAACGTGTCGTCCCGCGTGATCTGCGTCAGGGTGTTGTCGCGCAGAAGGTAGGCGCGGGAGTCGCCGATGTGAACCAGTCCGAGTTTGCTCCCGGAAAAGAGGATCGCGGTGAGCGTGGTGCCCATGCCGTCGAGCTCCGGATCCTCCTCGACATGGTCGGCGATGGAGTCGTTGCCCTCACGCGTGGCCGCCTCGAGCTTGCCCAGAAGGTCTTCGCCCGGCTCGTCGTCGTCGAGATGCGCGAGCGCCGCAATCATCAACTGCGACGCGACCTCACCTGCCGCATGACCACCCATACCGTCCGCCAGCGCCAGCAGTCGCGCACCGGCATAGACAGAGTCTTCGTTGTTGGATCGGACGAGGCCACGGTCGCTGCGGGCGGCATAGCGGAGTACGAGGGTCACGGGCGCAACTCGATTACCGTCTTGCCGACGCGTACGGGAGTACCGAGCGGCACGCGGACAGATGTGGTGACCTTGGCGCGGTCGAGGTAGGTGCCGTTGGTGGAGCCGAGGTCTTCGACGTACCAATCGGCGCCCCGCGGAGAGAGCCGGGCGTGCCGGGTGGACGCGTAGTCGTCGGTGAGTACGAGGGTGGAGTCGTCGGCCCGCCCGATCAGAACCGGCTGGGTACCCAAGGTGATGCGAGTGCCCGCCAGGCCACCCTGCGTGACCACGAGATACTTGGCCGACTTCGTCTTACCCAGGGAAGGCAGAACGTTGCCGGTGCGCGAGTACCTGGGGGGAACCCGGACGCCGGACCCTGCGTAGATGTCACCCCGGAGCGCCCTGAGTACAGACCACACGAAGAGCCACAGCAGAAGCAGAAAGCCTGCTCGCGTGAGTTGCAGAATCAAACCTTGCACGGCAGTCCACCTCCTTCTGTTGCCGAAACGGTCGAGTCTCCGGCGTCTTTTTCTCGCAGCATCATAGGGGCAATCCGCACCCTGCGATCAGGATACGGACAGCCCCCAACGATACGGAGTCGCCACCGTGTTACCTCCGACACGGCCTCCGACGGGGTGTCGGTCGAGCATCGAACGCATCTCGAAAGGGTCTCGGCACGCGGTCCGGATAAGTTGTGTCGGCCTCGCCTCAGGTCGTTTGGTCGGCTGCGCCTCAGGTCGTTTGGTCGGCTGCGCCTCAGGGTCTCCGGTCGGCTGCGCCTCAGAGGATTCGAACCAGGATCTCCGAGTGCCCCGCCCGGATGATGTCGCCGTCGGCGAGCTGCCAATCCTGGACCGGCGCACCGTTGACCGTGGTCCCGTTGGTGGATCCCAGGTCGGACAGCATCGCGACCTGACCGTCCCAGCGGATGTCGATATGGCGACGTGACACCCCGGTGTCGGGCAGACGGAACTGTGCCTCCTGGCCGCGACCGATGATGTTGTTGCCTTCGCGCAGCTGGAAGTGGCGTCCACTGCCGTCTTCGAGTTGCAGCGTGGCGGTGTACGTGTGCCCCTCGGGCGGGTAGGCCTGCTGGTTGTAGCCGCCCTGGTCGTAGTCCGAGTAGCCCTGGTCGTACGCCTGCTGGTCGTAGCCACCCTGCTGGTAGCCGCCACGGTCGTACGCCTGCGGCTGCTGGTAGCCGGCTTCGGCGTAGGTACCGTCCGGGTAGCGCGCGGGAGCGCCCTGGTCGTAGCCACCCCGGTAGTCCTGGGCGTATCCGGCCTCGCGGTAGTCGTAGCCGTCGTCGGCGGGCTGCTCGTAGCCGGGCGCCTGCGGTGCCTGCTCGTAAGCCTGGCCGTAGGCCTGCTGATCCTGCGGGTATCCACCACGCGGCGCCTCGGGGTAAGGCTGCTGCTGGTCGTAGCCGGCCTGCGGGTAGCCGCCCCGGTCGTAACCGTTCTGGTAACCAGGCGGGTATCCCTGGTCCTGGCCCGCATGGGCGTGACCGTTGCGCGCGTACTGCGGATCGGGCTTACGGTTGCCCGCTGGTTCGCGGCTGGGGTCGTAGCCTGAGTTCTGCGTCATGGGGCCAGCTCCTGGATTCGACGTGACGGGTACAAACGGTGCCTGTGGTCGCGGTGCGGGACCGCGCGGCGGTTCGGGTCGCCCCGGTGGGGTCGCGCCCGGGCGACCCGCATCCGGATCCACCGAACCCCGGGTGCGGAACTGCCCGGTGTGCAGTGAAGGCGATGGTTCGAACGCGACATGAATGGGACCATACGTCTGCCAGCCCTGGTCGCGAATGAAGTCTTCGAGGTGACGAGAGAAGGCTTTGACCGTCAGGTCTCTGTCGGCGGCAAGGCCTTCGTGATCCGAGTTGTTGATGGCGATGACGTAGCTGTTCGGAGCAAGCAGGTGGCCGCCCTCGAGCTCCTGAATACGATCGGCAGCCTCCTGCTGAAGTGCCGCCTCCACTTCCTGCGGCACCACGCCGCCGCCGAAGACCCGTGCGAACGCGTCACCCACTGCTCCCTGGAGCTTCCGCTCGAAACGTTGCACTATCCCCATCGGAACCTCCTTACAGTGTCTCGCTCGTCGGCCTGCGACATGTTCGGCGCGTCGGTCGTGCCGTGACCCCGTTCGTGTCGCGACACTTCCATGCGTATATCCCACGGTACTGTCACTGCATCGAGCCGCGACACGGGTCTACGCACTAGCATGATATCGGTCTTTGTCCGGACGAGGGTTTTTGTGGGCATTTCCGGGCTTGACCTGCACGAATCGCGATTTCCGATGGCCTCGTGATAATGTTCTCCAGTCGCTCGGGCGAGTGGCGGAATGGCAGACGCGCTGGCTTCAGGTGCCAGTGTCCTTCGGGACGTGGGGGTTCAAGTCCCCCTTCGCCCACCACAGCGGTTTTCGAACCGCGACAACGAAAGCCACGAACTCGAAACGAGTTCGTGGCTTTCGTCGTTCCCGGCGGAAAGTCGATCCCGTCCGCGGCCGGTTCTGCGCCGAATACCTGACGAGAGGGACCCGATCAGCGGGTTCCGTCCCCGCTCAGCAGCGCAGCGGGTAACTGAAGGCTGAGGCGCACGAATTCGCCTGCCTCTGCGCCGCCGGATTCGTCGAAGGTGGGTCGAATCATGAACAAAGCGCTCCGGGTTGCCGGTGCTACGCATGTCGTCGAGTACATCCGGTCCGTTGCTGCGACGGTGGAAGCGGACACGGTGGAGTGGTGGCAGATACCCGCATTCGACGCGGTCCTGACACTGTCCTCGGAAATCCCCTGCTACCCGGGACGGAAGGTCGTTCTGGCCTGGAACCGCCACTTCGGGTGGTCGGTCGGAGTACGCGGACTCACGGACGGGAACGTGGTGATCATCGAGAGCCTCGGGATCGGACGGGTCCCGGAGGCCGCCCGATGTGCCGACCGCGTCGTCGAAGCGGTCGCCGATCTCGGCGAGTGGGTGCCCGGGGCGTCCAGGGGCCCCGCGGTCGGGGATCTGCGTCTGCGGGCGCTCCAAGAACTCCACCACGGGGCCCAGCCTGCACCGAGAGTCGTGCGGGGATTCTTCGGGGAATAGTCCGGGTCGGACCCACTGCCTAGCATGAGCGCATGTACTCGGAGCGGAGCTCTACCTTCGCCGGCGCCGTGGTGTGGGAAAAGACCGCAGCGGGCGGTGACGGCGCGATTCTGCCCGACGGATGCATGGATCTCATCTGGATGAACGGCGACGTCGTCGTGGCGGGTCCGGATTCTCGTCCCTACATTGCCCGCACTCGCCCCGGCGATCACCTCGTGGGATTGCGATGTGCGCCCGGCACCCTGCCGGCGTTACTCGGGACGCCGGCGGAGGCTTTGGCGAACGCGCGGGTGCCGCTCGCCGACGTGCTCTACGACGACGACACCGCCCGGCTTCTGTCCTCGATCGCCGAGCACGGTGATCCCGCCACCCAACTCGAGAAGTTCGCCGCCCGTCGCCGGCTTATTGCGAGGCCGGACCGCAGAATCGCGGTGACCGTCAGCCTGCTTGCACGTCAGTGCCCTGTCCGGGAGGTGGCGGATCGTGTCGGTATGAGCGAACGCCAACTGCACCGGCTGTGTCGTCGGGAGTTCGGATACGGGCCGAAGGTGCTGGCGCGCATTCTCCGGCTGCAGCGGGCCAGGGAGTTGGTGGGATCGATGTCTGCCGCGGAGGCGGCAAGCTTGGCGGGGTTCGCCGACCAAGCTCACTTGATCCGCGAGTCGAACGAGTTGACCGGCCGCTCCTTCGGCCGATTGGTCACGTCGTCGTGAGTGGCGCGAACAGGTCGACCGGATTGCCGTCCGGGTCGTCGATCGTGGCGTAACGCTGACCCCAGGGCGCGTCCCAAGGGGCATGTCTCTCGCGGTAGCCGGCGTCGGTCAGGTCAGTGAATACCTTGTCCACGACATCCGGACTACCGCAATCGAACCCGAGTGCCACCCGATGTCCACCCTGAGGCGTCGTCCAGTCCGGCTCGAACGACCGGACGGTCTCGACGGTGTCCCACAGCAGTCGTATTCCGCCGGGAAGTTCGAACTCGACATGTGGCGCCTCCTCAGACCGGGCCGGGATGTCGAGGCCGAGGCGACGGTAGAACGCCAATGATGCGGCGAGGTCGTGAACCACCAGTTCGATGGCGGCAAAAGTAGGAATCGTCATGCCGCAAAGCTAGCTTCGGACGACGTCGTGGAAATAGAAGATTTCGGACATCCGACGCGCCGTCCGATTCCTTCAATCAGGTTTGCGGAACAACGGGGATGCTGGAGCCATGACCCGCGAATCCACCCATGTCAGTGTGTTCATCGCTCGCAGTGCCGCCGACGTCTACGCCTATGCGAGCGACCCAGCCAATCTGCCGGCCTGGGCTGCCGGTTTGAGCAGCAGCATCGCCCGCGAGGGCGATCATTGGGTCGCCGACTCGCCGATGGGGCAGGTGTTCGTCGCCTTCGCGCCACCCAACGACTTCGGAGTGCTCGACCACCACGTCACCCTCCCGGGCGGAGACACCGTCTACAACCCGGTTCGCGTCATCCCCGACGGCGAACACAGCGAAGTCGTCTTCACCCTCCGACTAAGAGAAGGGATGGGCGTCGACGAGTTCACCGCCGACGCCGCGGCCGTCACCGCGGACCTGCAGCGGTTGAAGGGGCTGTTGGAACGGTGAGCCGGCGCGCTTCATCGGGTCTTGCCTATATTGGTTGATACCGATATAAAGGGATTGTGCACGCGTTCGATGTTCTCGGCGACCCCGTCCGGCGGCGGATTCTGGAGCTCTTGGCAGAGGGGGAGTGCTCGGCCGGCCAGGTGACCGAAGTTGCTGCGGCCGAGTTCGGTATCTCGCAGCCGACGGTGTCGGGACACCTGCGGGTTCTTCGGGAGAACGGGTTCGCCACGGTCCGGCGCGAAGGCACGAGACGCCTCTACGCGGTCCAGCCGGCGCCGCTGCAAGAAATCGATCAGTGGCTCGAAGGGTTTCGGCGGTTCTGGACCGGACCGCTCGACGCGTTGGCCACCGAACTCGCTCGCGGACGCCGGGAGCGCCGAACGAGCCGACCGTCACATCCCGACTCATCCAATGAAGGAGACCGACAGTGAACGAGATCGCCAGCCAAGACACCAGCCTGACGGCTGTGAAACGGGCAATGGGCAACCGGGAAATTGCTGAAGGCCCAGCGCGAACGGCGGTGCTCGAGCGTCGATACGAAGCGCCTATCAAGGACGTGTGGGACGCCATCACGACCCCAGACCGTGTGAACCGCTTCTTCCTCCCCGTCAGCGGCGACCTGCGCGCAGGTGGTTCCTATGCGTTCGAGGGGCAGGCCAGTGGGAAAATTCTCGTCTGCGACCCCCCGCATCTGCTGCGGCTCGAGTGGACACCGCCCGGCGATCGTGGCTACAGCGACCAGGTCGAGGTCCGGCTGACTTCCGACGGTCCCGACGCCACGTGGCTGGTGTTGGAGCACGCCTCTGTCGCCGACGTGTTCCGCAACGATCCAGACACCGGCTGCTACGGCGTCGGAACGGGATGGGAAGGACCACTGCACTACCTCGGCGAATACCTGCGAGGAGTCCTACCCGACCGCCCCAGCACCGAGTGGTACACCTTCGACGAAGCCGAAGAGCTGCGTCTCGCCAACCACCGCGGCAGGGAATGGGCCAAAATCGAGGCACAACACGCGGGCGGCTCCGACAACGGGTGACTTGATGGCGCGGGGCTGCGGGGCAACTCGTCAGGTGGCTGTTTGCGCACCAATTAGTCCGTTGCACAGTCAATTTGGTGCGCAGTTGGCGAATACGTGCGCATCTGTGGAATCGCTGGGAAGCATTACTCCGACACCGGCGCGGGCACCGGTTCGCGGCGCCCGTCGGCGAGCGCCGAGGCGATGTCGAGGAGCCGCTCGTAGGCCGCGCGGGTGTCGGCGGCGAGTTGATCGTGGCTGATGACGACCCCCATGCCGAGGTGCTCGTCGTACGGGATGGTCTCCACACCCCACACCTGCCCGCCGAGGTAGTCGCGCAGCAGATCGACGTCCACCTGCCATCCGGTGTTGTCCTGATTCGACACGGTGACGACTGTCCGGGACAGACCGGGTTCACCGAGTGTGTCGCCGATCGACTGCAGTGCGGCGCGTAGTCGGTTGAACGCGTCGGCACGGCAGGGCACGACGAGGATGATCGGCGTCGGTGCGGCCAGCAGGGGTGACAGGTAGGAAGCGCGCAATCGGTGGCCCAGGTCGTACACGGAGCTCGCCCCGCGCGCACGGAGAGCTTCTGCGAGCAAAAACATTTCGCTGTCGGTGGCCGTCTGAGTGCCGAGCCGATTCAGGATCCGGGCGTCCACGGTTGTGCGCGAGCAATATCCGTCGAAGACGTCGTCCGGGACGGCTCCGGACGCTGCCACTGTCACCACGTGTTCGAGTCCGCTCACGGAGAGCACGGCGTCGGCGCCGCGTTCGGCGATGTCACCACCCGCCGGAGTTGCGTCGACTGCGACCGCTGTAGTCCCGTGTACTGCCGCGGTGTTGGCGAGTCCGAGGGCCGTCGTGGTGGCGCCCGCACCTCCGCACGCGCCCAGGATGAGCGTGGAAGATGTTGTGTTCCAGCTGGTTCGGTATGTCACTGAGCGTCTCCAATGGATGTGATGTAGGTGCGGCCGTCACGGTCGGTGGTGGTCACGACCTGCCGATACTGGTGGGTCGACCCGTCCGGTCGCTGCTCCGTGAGTGTGACGGCATAGCGGCCGGGTTCGATGGGGCTGATCGTGAGGCAATGTTCGGTGCCCTCCGGCAACGAGTCGATACCCCGCTGGATCGTCTCGGCCGACCCCATCGGAGCATCGGCGGTGACCACGTCTCGGGCCTTCGCTCCGCTTCGCTCCACGTAGTAGGCGTGGTCGAAAGCCAGAATCACTTCGGTGCCGTCCGCCGTACCGCCGGGACCGTTGCCGGTGACCGCGCCGTCGTTCCGGGATTCGACGCACCAGTCCGCATCCACGGCCGCGACGGGACTCCCGGTCTCGTTGGAGGACCCGAAACTCGAAACGATGACGACACCGACGATTACTGCTCCGAGGGCGGCAGCGGCGCCGGCGAGAGCGAGTCTCTGTTTTCCGCGCCCGCCGCGGACGACGGGCGCGGTGTCATGGTGGTCGCTCGGCGCCAGCCAGGTGGGGACAGGCGGCGGAAGCTCGGGCTGTGAATCCCGGGCTTCTTCGGTCGAGTCCGCAGCACTCGCAGACGCAGCACGCGTAGACGCGGGGGTAGGTGTGAAGGGCGGGAACCAATGTGCGAAGCGATCGCGGGTAGCGCTGTCGTCGTTCCTGCGGGGCGGTTCTGTCACAGGTGAATCCTCCACACCTCATTCCGCCGGGCGGAGCCGGCCCTGTAGCCGGCGCCGCCCGGAGGATCACCGATCAGACGTGCAGCGTTGCCTGGCTGCGCACGTTGATGCCACCGATCGTGACGGTGCTCGGCCCGCTGTCCGTCGACTGCAGCTGCGGTAGCTGCGGTGCCGGAAGGGCGGCGACCGCGTCGACGAGCGAGCCGAAGGCCGGGTACCGGTCTGCTGCATTCGAGATGGCGGCGGCGATCGGTGTGACGTCGACCGGCACCGACCAGTTGATCGGGTGCTCGGCCTGGGAATCCGCGACGAACGCCGACACGGCGGCGGCGGTGGGGGAGGAGGGGTCGATCGCGATGCCCGCGGTGCCGGTGGCGTCACCGATGCGCCAGCCGACGGTGCCGGCGTATCCCTCGGGGTTGCCGTACTGGCGACCGTTGACAGCCACCGGAAGGGCACCGATCAGGGTGTCGGCGGCGGCGTTCACCTCGACCACCGGCTTGGGCACGGGAAGGGTGGGGGCGACGGGTGCCTGATTGGTTTTCGGCATCTCGTCCGGATCGATCCACACCGCAGCGGGCTGGGCAGGGGCAACCTCGACGGCGTCCGGGGCGGCGGACGGCGGGGTGTCACCGCTCGGTGCCGGGCCGGGGGTGGCCGCGTCGCCTCCGGGTACGGCCAGGGGTGCCTGCGGGGGAGCGGGTGTCGTCGGGGCTGCGGGGCCGGTGACGCCGGGCTGTGACGTCGTGGGCGGGCCGGCCGGATTCGCCACTCCCGGCTGGGATGTGGTGGGTTGTGTCGACCGGTCGGTGACGCCGGGCTGCGACGTCGACGGGGCGGTGCTCGGAGCGGCGTGTGCGGTCGCGGCGCCGAGCACTGCTGCAGCGGATACCGACAATGCGGCTGCCACTGCATGCATGCGGATCTTCACGTGGTTACTCCTGATGTCGAGTGAAAGTGGATGCAGGCAGGTGCCGCATCCGACGAGCAGAGATCGATGCAGATCAGGGGTACCGCGAATGGAAAAGGTGCACGCCGGCGGCAGGGCAGTACGCCCCCGCTGCAGAGAAAGGTGTCACCACCGACGAGGTGGATCTGGTATTCCCCCGATGAAAATTCTCGGTTCTGCCGACCGCATCACTGCAGCCGTCGTCCACCGCCCCCATGACCGCCCCCGGTTCGTCTCGTCCCCCTACCGCGGGAAAGTACCAGACGGGCAGGCATTGCTGCGCACCCGGATTCTCGTCAGGCCAGGGCTGCGGCCAGTTTCATCGTCCGATCGCGGACCGGACGCAGATGCCTGGTCATCGCGATCGACGCCATGGCACGTGAGCCGAGAACCAGTCGCTGCGTCACCCGACGGCGTGCGCGGTCATATTTTCGCAGCGAATCGCGGATGTCGTTCTGTGAGGCCAGGAATCGGCCGAGAGTGACCGCGTCGACGAGGGCCTCGCACGCTCCACGTCCGAGATTGGGGGCCATCGCGTGGGCGGCGTCGCCGATCAGTGCCGTGTGTCCCGACACGTACGAGGGCAGGGCCGGTGACTCGTAGAGGTCGTGATGAAGCAGGGCGTCGGGGGTGATCGCATCGAGGACGGCCCGGACGTCGGCGTGCCAGCCCCCGAACCGCCACCGCAGGTAGTCGAGTCCGTCCTCGGATCCGGGGTCGGTGCGGACGCACGCGAACCAGTTGACGAGGTTGCCCTCGCGCGGTGTGATTCCGAAAAGCGCACCAGCGTCCCAGGTTTCGCTCACCGTGTCGCGCCGGCCGGGCACCCATCCCCGCCACGCGGTGGCGCCCGTGGAGACGGGCTCGAATCCGTCACCGAACAAGCGACGCCGGGTGGCGCTGCGTAGGCCGTCCGCACCGATCACGACGTCGTAGTCGGAGAGGGCGTCCGCGGGAGGGGCGGGGGTGCCGAACGAGACCATCCCCTCGGGCAACGATGTGGCCAGCTCGGCAAGGAGGGCGGGCCGCGACAGTAGGTAGGCGGTGCGCGCGGTGCTGTCGACGGTGCCGATGACGGACCCGTCCGGTCGCAGGAACGACCCTCGATGCTGCGGAGATCCGAGAGCGCGGACTCGGTCGCCGAGTCCGATCGTGTCGAGCGCGTCGACGGCCTGGGGCCACATGCCGAGGGCGGTACCCGACGTCGGCAGGTCCGCGGAGCGCTCGAAGACGTCGACGTGCCAGCCGGCGCGGAACAGGAAGCGGGCGATGGCCAGGCCGCCGATGCCGCCGCCGAGGACTGCTGCCGAGTGCGTCATGGCTTCAACGCTACTACGCCTGTAGTGGAATTACTACGGCTGTAGTGTGGAGTGCATGACAGGGAGGCGAGAACAGCTGCTCGACGCAGCTATCGACGTGCTCGGCCGGAAGGGGGTGCGCGCCCTCACTCATCGAGCGGTCGACGAATCGGCGGGGATGCCGCAGGGCTCCACCTCCAACTACTTCCGCACCCGCGGCGCCCTCCTCGAGGGAATGGTCACCCGCCTCGCGGCCCGTGACGTAGACGACTGGGAGAAGTTCGCCGACCTCCGGCCGGACGGGATGGAGGCGCTGGTGGAGGCCCTGGCCGCGTTCACCCGGTACGCCGCGGGACCCGACCGGATCCGCTCGAGCGCCCGGTACGCCCTTTTCGTGGAGGCCTCGGCGGTCCCGGCCCTCGGGGAGATCATCGGCTCTGCTCGCGCGGGACTCGTAGAATGGGGCGCGAGCATGCTGGACCTCGCCGGATCGAGGAATCCAGCGGCCGACGCAGTGGTTGTCACCGACTATCTGGATGGAGTGATCCTGCATCAGCTGACCGTTCCCGACCCCGATTTCGACCCGACTCCCGGAATCACAGCAGTACTCGGCGCACTCACTTAATATGTACTGGACGTTCTCGGCCGAGGTCTGCCCTCGAGAAAAGGCCTGTTCACGGGATGAATAGGCCAACCTAAGTTGTGTTTCTTCGGGGGGTCTGAATTATCGTTTTCGTTACACGTTGGACCCACGAAAGTCCGACCCGACCGAAAAGCCACGTCGCCTGGTGCGAGGACCACACCCAGCGTGCTGCAAAGGGCGATAGCCGATCGGTGGTGCCGATCACATCCTGACGGTACTTGCATTGCAAGGTGATGGCCATCAGCGCTGCTGGTCGTCGGTGCATCTTTTGGCATACGAAGGCTAGGTATGAAGCAACTTCCAGGCCCCCAGGGGCTGTATCACCCGGCGAACGAGCACGACTCCTGTGGCGTCGCGTTCGTCGTGGACATGAAGGGTCGCCGCAGCAGGGACATCGTCGAGAAGGCGATCACCGCTCTGGTCAACCTCGAGCACCGTGGTGCCGCGGGCTCCGAACCCAATACGGGTGACGGCGCCGGCATCCTGATCCAGGTTCCGGACGCGTTCTTCCGCGCTGTGGTCGACTTCCCGCTGCCCGCCGCGGGCACCTATGCCACGGGCATCGCATTCCTGCCGCAGAGCAAGGCCGACGCGCAGCGTGCGTCCGACGCCGTCGAGAAGATCGTCGAAGCCGAGGGTCTGAAGGTCCTCGGCTGGCGCGAGGTCGCGACCGACGACTCGTCGCTCGGCGCTCTGGCACGCGACGCGATGCCGACGTTCCGGCAGATCTTCATCGGCAGCGAAGGTGACTCCCTCACCGGTCTGGACCTCGAGCGCAGGGCGTACGTCGTCCGCAAGCGCACCGAGCACGAGCTGGGTAGTGAAGGCGCCGGCAAGGACGGGCCGGGTCGCGAGACCGTCTACTTCCCGAGCCTGTCGAGCCAGACGTTCGTCTACAAGGGCATGCTCACCACCCCGCAGCTCAAGGGTTTCTACCTCGACCTGCAGGACGAGCGCGTGGAGTCGGCACTCGGGCTGGTCCACTCCCGCTTCTCCACCAACACGTTCCCGTCGTGGCCGCTGGCTCACCCGTTCCGACGGGTCGCGCACAACGGTGAGATCAACACCGTCACCGGCAACGAGAACTGGATGCGTGCCCGCGAGGCGCTCATCGACAGCGACGTCTTCGGTGGTCGCGAAAACCTCGAGAAGATCTTCCCGGTCTGCACCAACGGGGCCAGCGACACCGCGCGCTTCGACGAGGTGCTCGAGATGCTGCACCTCGGTGGTCGTAGCCTGCCGCACGCGGTCCTGATGATGATTCCCGAGGCGTGGGAGCATCACGAGAGCATGGACCCCGCCCGTCGGGCGTTCTACCAGTATCACTCCACGCTCATGGAGCCGTGGGACGGCCCGGCGTCCGTCTGCTTCACCGACGGCACCGTCATCGGCGCGGTTCTCGACCGCAACGGTCTGCGTCCCTCGCGGCTGTGGGTCACCGAGGACGGCTTGGTCGTCATGGCCTCCGAGGTCGGCGTTCTGCCGATCGATCCGGCCACGGTCGTGAAGAAGATCCGGCTCCAGCCCGGGCGCATGTTCCTGGTCGACACCGACCAGGGCCGCATCATCAGCGACGACGAGATCAAGTCGGAGCTTGCCGCCGAGCACCCGTACCAGGAATGGCTCGACCAGGGCCTGACCCATATGGACGACCTGCCTGAGCGCCCGTACACCTACATGTCGCACGAGCGTGTGGTGCTGCGTCAGCAGATGTTCGGGTTCACCAACGAAGAGGTCAACGTCCTCGTCAAGCCGATGGCGGCCTCCGGTGCGGAAGCACTCGGCTCGATGGGTACGGACACCCCGATCGCGGTGCTGTCCTCCCGGTCGCGGATGCTGTTCGACTACTTCTCGCAGCTCTTCGCGCAGGTCACCAACCCGCCGCTCGACGCCATCCGCGAGGAGGTCGTCACCAGCCTCGGCGGAACGATCGGTCCCGAGCACGATTTGCTGCACCCGACGGCGGAGTCCTGCCGGCAGATCTACTTGCCGCAGCCGATCCTGCACAACGACGATCTGTCGAAGCTCATCCACGTCAACGACGACGGCGGATTCCCGAGCTTCCGCAGCGTCATCGTCCGCGGTCTGTACCCGGTGGCCGAGGGCGGTGCGGGTCTGCGCAAGGCGCTCGACGACGTTCGCTACCAGGTCTCCGAGGCCATCGCCGGTGGTGCGCGCATCATCGTCCTGTCCGACCGTGAGTCGAACGAGACGTACGCACCCATCCCGTCGCTGCTGCTGACGTCGGCCGTGCACCACCACCTGGTGCGCGAGAAGACCCGCACCAAGGTCGGTCTCGTCGTGGAATCGGGTGACGCCCGCGAGGTGCACCACATGGCGCTCCTCATCGGCTTCGGTGCAGCGGCCGTCAACCCGTACATGGCGTTCGAGACGGTTGACGAGCTGTTCCGCGGCAACGAACTGCAGGGCCTGAGCCTCGACAAGGCCATCCAGAACTACATCAAGGCCGCGGGCAAGGGTGTGCTCAAGGTGATGTCCAAGATGGGCATCTCGACCCTCGCCTCGTACACCGGTGCGCAGCTGTTCCAGGTGATCGGCCTGTCGCAGGATTTGGTGGACGAGTACTTCACCGGCCTGAACTCGAGCCTCGGTGGTATCGGTCTCGACGAGATCGCCGCCGACGTCGCGGTCCGGCACTCCAACGCGTACCTCGACCGTCCCGAAGAGCGCGCGCACCGCGAGCTCGAGGTGGGCGGCGAGTACCAGTGGCGTCGTGAGGGCGAGTACCACCTGTTCAACCCGGACACGGTGTTCAAGCTCCAGCACTCCACGCGCACCGGACAGTACGAGGTGTTCAAGGAGTACACGAAGCTGGTCGACGACCAGTCCGAGCGCCTCGCAGCGCTGCGCGGCCTCTTCGAGTTCAAGAAGGGTGTGCGTGAGCCCGTCCCGCTGGACGAGGTCGAGCCGGCCACCGAGATCGTCAAGCGCTTCTCGACCGGTGCGATGAGCTACGGCTCCATCTCCGCCGAGGCGCACGAGACCCTGGCCATCGCCATGAACCGCCTCGGTGGCCGTTCCAACTCCGGTGAGGGCGGCGAGCATCCGTCGCGCTTCGAGCCGGACGAGAACGGTGACTGGCGCCGGTCCGCGATCAAGCAGGTCGCGTCGGGACGCTTCGGCGTCACGTCGCACTACCTGACCAACTGCTCCGACATCCAGATCAAGATGGCGCAGGGAGCGAAGCCCGGTGAGGGCGGCCAGCTGCCGGCGCACAAGGTGTACCCGTGGGTGGCCGAGGTCCGGCACTCCACACCCGGTGTCGGCCTGATCTCGCCGCCCCCGCACCACGACATCTACTCGATCGAGGATCTCGCACAGCTGATCCACGACCTGAAGAACGCGAACCCCCAGGCGCGGGTGCACGTCAAGCTGGTGTCCGAGGTGGGTGTCGGCACGGTCGCCGCGGGTGTCTCGAAGGCGCACGCGGATGTCGTCCTGATCTCCGGTCACGACGGTGGCACCGGAGCCACCCCACTGACCTCGGTCAAGCACGCCGGCGCTCCGTGGGAGCTCGGCCTCGCCGAGACCCAGCAGACGTTGCTGCTCAACGGCCTGCGCGACCGCATCGTGGTGCAGGTCGACGGACAGCTCAAGACCGGCCGTGACGTCATGGTCGCCGCGCTCCTCGGCGGCGAGGAGTTCGGTTTCGCGACCGCTCCGCTGGTGGTGTCGGGCTGCATCATGATGCGGGTCTGCCACCTCGACACCTGCCCTGTCGGTGTCGCGACGCAGAACCCGGTGCTGCGCAAGCGGTTCAACGGCAAGCCGGAGTTCGTGGAGAACTTCTTCCTCTTCATCGCCGAAGAGGTCCGCGAACTCATGGCCGAGCTCGGCTTCCGGACACTCGACGAGGCGGTCGGCCAGGTCGGCGTGCTCGACACCACCAAGGCGCTCGAGCACTGGAAGGGCAGCAAGGCCGGCAATCTCGACCTGTCGCCGATCCTGCACCAGGCCGAGTCCGCGTTCATGGATCAGGACCTGTACTGCACGGGTACCCAGGACCACGGTCTCGACAAGGCGCTCGATCAGCAGCTGATCGCCCAGAGCCGCGACGCTCTCGACAAGGGCGCCAAGGTGTCGTTCGAGTCGCCGATCACCAACGTCAACCGGACGGTCGGCACCATGCTGGGCCACGAGGTGACCAAGGCGTACGGCGGTGAGGGACTGCCCGACAACACGATCGACATCACGTTCACCGGTTCGGCCGGTAACAGCTTCGGTGCTTTCGTGCCCAAGGGTATGACCCTGCGGCTGCATGGCGACGCCAACGACTTCGTCGGCAAGGGTCTGTCGGGTGGACGCATCGTGGTTCGTCCTCCGCTGGAAACCGCGGCCGGGTTCGTCGCCGAGGACAACATCATCGGCGGCAACGTGATCCTGTTCGGCGCGACCAGCGGTGAGGCTTTGCTGCGCGGCGTCGTGGGCGAGCGGTTCGCGGTACGTAACTCCGGTGCCACCGCGGTGGTCGAGGGAGTCGGCGACCACGGCTGCGAGTACATGACGGGCGGCAAGGTCGTCATCCTCGGTGCGACGGGACGCAACTTCGGCGCCGGCATGTCCGGTGGCGTGGCCTACGTCTTCAACCCCGACAAGGCGTTCGAGGACAACCTCAACACCGAGCTGGTGGACCTCGAGGATCTGACGGGTGACGACTTCACCTGGCTGAAAGCCGCTATCGAGCGTCACCGCGACGAAACCGGTTCGGAGGTTGCCGCGCGCATCCTGTCCGACTGGTCACAGCAGGTCAATCACTTCGCAAAGGTGATGCCCCGCGATTACAAGAAGGTGCTCTTGGCCATCGAGGCCGCGAAAAAGGATGGAAAGAACGTGGACGAGGCAGTAATGGAGGCAGCTCGTGGCTGATCCAAGCGGCTTTCTGAAGCACCCGTCACGCGAACTGCCCGTTCGCCGTCCGGTGCCGTTGCGCCTGCTCGACTGGAACGAGGTGTACGAGGAGTTCCCGAAGGAGAACCTCCGCACCCAGGCGAGCCGGTGCATGGACTGCGGTATTCCGTTCTGCCACAACGGCTGCCCACTCGGGAACCTGATTCCCGAGTGGAACGACCTGGTATACAGGGACCGTTGGCACGACGGCATCGAGCGGCTGCACGCCACCAACAACTTCCCGGAATTCACCGGGCGGCTGTGCCCCGCACCCTGTGAGGCGTCGTGTGTCCTGGGCATCAACCAGGATCCGGTCACCATCAAGCAGGTCGAGGTCGAGATCATCGATCGCGCATTCGACGAGGGCTGGGTCACGCCGGTGCATCCCACCCGGTCGACGGGCAAGAGGGTGGCCGTCGTCGGTTCCGGTCCTGCGGGTCTGGCTGCAGCGCAGCAGCTGACGCGTGCCGGTCACCTGGTCACCGTGTTCGAGCGGGCCGATCGTATCGGCGGTCTCCTCCGCTACGGCATCCCCGAGTTCAAGATGGAGAAGCGCCACATCGACCGCCGTCTGGACCAGATGGAGGCCGAGGGCACCGTCTTCAAGACGAATGTGAACGTGGGCGTCGACATCTCCGCCGACGAGCTGCGCGAGCAGTTCGACGCCGTTGTGTTGGCGGGCGGTGCCACCGCGGCTCGTGACCTGCCGATTCCCGGGCGCGAATTGGACGGCATCCATCAGGCGATGGAGTACCTGCCCATCGCCAACCGTGTGCAACTGGGTGACATCGAAGAGCCCACCATCACCGCCGAGGGCAAGAAAGTTGTCATCATCGGCGGCGGCGACACCGGCGCGGACTGCCTGGGGACCTCACACCGTCAGGGTGCGGTCAGTGTTCACCAGTTCGAGATCATGCCGCGTCCGCCCGAGACCAGGGCCGAGCAAACCCCGTGGCCGACGTACCCGCTGATGTACCGGGTCGCGTCCGCGCACGAGGAAGGCGGCGAGCGCCTGTTCTCCGTCAACACCGAGAAGTTCGTCGGTGTCGACGGCAAGGTGACGGCGCTGCACGCCCACGAGGTCGAGATGAAGTCGGGCCGCTTCGAGAAGGTGGAGGGCTCGGATTTCGAGCTCGAGGCCGATCTCGTGCTGTTGGCCATGGGCTTCGTCGGCCCCGAAAAGCCGGGACTGCTCACCGATCTCGGTGTCGACCTCAACGAGCGCGGCAACGTCGCCCGCTCTGCGAAGTGGGCCACCAACGTCGACGGCGTCTTCGTGGCCGGCGACATGGGACGTGGACAGTCGCTCATCGTGTGGGCCATTGCCGAGGGTCGCTCCGCCGCTGCGGCGGTCGATGCCTACCTCGAGGGTGAGACGGCGCTGCCGTCTCCGGTCGAGACCACCAGCGCACCCCAGCGATAGT
This sequence comes from Rhodococcus sp. MSC1_016, assembly GCF_023667485.2. Classification (NCBI taxonomy): domain Bacteria; kingdom Bacillati; phylum Actinomycetota; class Actinomycetes; order Mycobacteriales; family Nocardiaceae; genus Rhodococcus; species Rhodococcus sp. MSC1_016. Next base: position 5,583,560 of record NZ_JAMOZI020000001.1, on the reverse strand, counting down.
TCAGTTCGTTATCCACCAGCACCCCGGCGTTATATTTTTCGCCGGGGTGCTGGTTTCGGGTGCGCTGGTCGGTTTTGCTCGGTAACGTTTATTTACCGATCGTGCATCTTCAGGTCACGTCGGCCTGGCAGCATCCCGTCTGCAGGTCGACGAAGGGGAGAAGAAGAGTTGAGGGCCATGGCAATGAAACGGGTTATCGCAACTTTGACCGCAACGGCTGCAGCGGTGGCCATTCCGGTGGTTTCGGGAGTGGTCGGCACCAGCGCGGTAGCGAACGCAGACCCGTGCCCGAGCCTGTACGTGGTGGCGATTCCGGGAACTTGGGAGACGTCCACCAAGGAGAACGTCCGGCCCACCCCCGGCCTGCTGTCGGCGGTCACGAACGGGTTACCGTCGAATATCCGCACCGACTACGTGACCTACGCCGCCACTGCTTTCCCGTGGGAAGGCGATGTGTACGGGCGTTCGAAGGCTCAGGCGGTAGACAACGCCCGCGGGATGCTCGTCAACATGTCTCAGCAATGTGCCGGAACCAAGCTTGCGCTCATCGGCTACAGCCAGGGCGCTGATGCTGCGGGTGACCTCGCGGCCGAGATCGGCACGGGCCTCGGCGCGGTGCCCGCCGACAAGATCGCTGCCGTCGGGCTCGTGTCCGATCCCCGTCGTTCGCCCACCGACGCGCTGGTCGGTCCTCCCGTCGCCGGTGGTGGCGCCGGCGGACCTCGCATCGGCGGTTTCGGCTGGGTCAGCCAGAACACCCGAACCTTCTGCGCCTACGGCGACCTGTACTGCTCCACCCCGAAGGAAGACTTCGTGACCCGGCTCGCCGGTTTCCTCGCGCAGACGTCGGACCCGTCGCCGTCGCTGCTCGGGCGGTACCAGGCGGAGGCCGAGGCCATTTGGCGTGACCTCCTCGACGCCGGTGGTGTCCCCACCCTGATGGCTCAGTTGGACGAACAGGCCAACCAGAGGCGGATCGACGAGCTCGAGCAGTTCTACAAGTCGCAGGCCCACCAGGATTACACGCGATACGCGGTAGACGGTGCCGGAACGTCGGCCACCAACTGGCTCAGGAACTGGTTGCGCGACGTGGCGTAGGTCGAGTCGGGCGCGGCAGGAGAAGATGATCCGATGACGGACACTCCTGCCGCGCCCGGTTACGACGCTTTCGTCACCGTTCGGTGGTCCGATATGGACGCCTTTCAGCACATCAACCACGCCAGGATGGTGACGTTGCTCGAAGAGGCGAGGATCGACTGGCTGCTCAGTGAGGGCGCCGAGAATTCGTCTCTCATCACCAGTGCGTTCATCGCCGACATCCACGTCAAGTACCGGGCTCAGCTCACGCACTCGGACAGTCCGTTGCGGATCACCATGTGGATCGCGAAGCACCGGGCCGTCGACTTCACCATCGGTTACGAGGTCCGGGGTGCGCGCGCCGGTCGTACCGATCCGCCCGCCGTCACCGCCACCACCCAGATGGCCGTCGCCGACGTCGATGCGCAGCGGTTGCGGCGTATCACTCCCACCGAGCGCGAGTACCTCACCCGCTGGTCCCGTGCGTGACAGTGCGGAGCGCGAGTGCCCCCGTGGCGTTCAACGCGGCAGCGTGACCGTGCGGGAACCGCAACACGTGACGATCAGCCCAAGTCGAAACGTGCACCGAGTCGCATGCTGCCGGGCGCCAGCCGGCTCAACGCGCGGCCGAATTTGGCCTCGGGGGTGACCGGGACCACAGCCCTGTTCGACCTGACGGCTTTCAGGATCTGCGTGGCCACCCGATCGGGTGTGAATCCACGCTTGCGGTAGAACGTGTCGGATCGGGACCGCATCTGTTCTTGTTTCTCGGGGGTGGTCCCGGCGAAGTCGGTGTTCTTGACGATGTTGGTGTGGACGATGCCGGGGCAGATGGTGCTGACGCCGATGCCGTGGTCCACCAGTTCGGCGCGGAGACAATCCGAGAGCATGTAGACGGCGGCTTTGCTGGTGGCGTAGGCGGTGAGTCGCTTCTGCGGGGTGAAGGCCGCCGCCGAGGACAGGTTGACGATGTGTCCGCCCGTTCCGCGCTCGATCATCTGCTCCGCGAAGACCCGGCAGCCGTAGACGACTCCCCAGAAGTTGACGTCCATCACGCGCTCGAATTCGCTCTGCGGCGTCGCGGTGAAAGTGCCGGAGTAGCCGATTCCCGCATTGTTGACCACGACGTCGGGGGTGCCGTGCTGGGACTGCACCTCCTCGGCGAACCGCCGCACCTCCTCTTCCACCGCCACATTCACCCGGTAGGCATGCGAGCCACCACCGAAGATCGCGACGGCGCCGCCCCCCTTCATCTGCGCCGAATTGATGAGGTCCGCTGTGTGCTGCGCCGATTCGAGGTCGAGGTCACCGACTACGACCACCGCACCCTCGGCGGCGAACGCGAGTGCGGTTTCGCGGCCGATTCCGCTACCGCCACCGGTGACGACGACGAGCATGCCGTCGAGATCACGCAGTCGACGGTGCTTTCGCGAACCCGTACGCCAACCCTTGACCTCACTGAGAAGACTCATGGAACCATCTTGTCCGAGTACCGTCGATCGTGTGCTGATCTGGTACGTCAGTTATGGGTCGAACATGGCGACGACTCGCCTCGCCTGCTACCTGCGCGGTGGTTGCCCGCCCGGCGGCAACCACTCTCATCGCGGTGCGCGGGACACGAGCGAACCGCGCGAATCGATCCCTGTGGTGATCCCCGGTTCAGTGTTCTTCGCGGGGGAGTCGCGCATTTGGGGCGGCGGACGCGCCTTCTACGACCCGGATGCGCCCGGGACGGTCGCGGCCCGCGCCTTCCTCGTGACGCAGGAACAGTTCGAGGACATTCACGCCCAGGAACCGGCCTGTTACGACCGGCTGGTTCCTCTGGGAACTCGCGACGGCATCGTCATGTGCACGTTCACCACCCGGGCCCGGGGTGACGTGGTCACGCGGAACGCGCCAGCCCCCGCCTACCTCGCGACCATTGCGGACGGGCTTCGCGAGGGTCACGGCTGGGATGATCCGCGCGTCGAGGATTATCTGACGCGGCTCCGGGTTTCCTAGCAACCACAAGTGTGCTTACGTGATACGGGCCACATCCGGTGGCCGTCACGAAAGGAAGTCGATGTCCGATCTGCATGTCGTAGCGACCATTCCTGCCAAGCCGGGCTCCGAGGACACGGTGCGAGACGGCCTGTCCTCCCTCGCGGCGGAGAGCCGCAAGGAGGAGGGCTGCGTCTCGTACGAGTTGTTCGAATCTGCTGCGCAACCCGGGACCTTCGTCACCGTCGAGGTGTGGGCGAACCAGGAGGCCGTCGACGCGCACATGAAGTCGCCGCACTTCCAGTCCGCGGTCGCCGTTTTCGGTGAGCATCTCGCTGGCGCACCCGCGATCCATCCGCTGAAGCCGGTGTCCTAGAGTCCGTTCGGTGACCACACCCCTGACCAGTGTTGTTCCCGAAGGCCGTAGTCGGGGAGGCGTCATCGTCATCCAGGAGGCCTTCGGGATCACACAACACATCGTCGACGTCTGTTCCCGATTCGCCGACGCCGGCTACCACGCCGTGGCGCCCCATCTGTTCCACCGGGCCGGCGACCCGGTGCTCGGCTATGACGATCTGAAAACGGCCATGCCGCTGCTGGGCACTCTCACGTCGGCACAGATCGACGAGGACGTCGATGCAGCCGTTGCCGCTCTGGCGGATGCCGGGATCGACGCGGGAAACACGGCGATCGTCGGATTCTGCATGGGTGGCACGGTCGCCTTCCACACCGCGGCGCGCCGGAAACTCGGCGCCGCGGTGAGCTTCTACGGTGGCGGCGTCGAGAAGGGACGGTTCGGCTACCCCTCGCAGCTCGAGGCCGCGGGACAGCTGTCGACTCCCTGGCTGGGACTGTTCGGTGATCGTGACACGGGGATCCCGTCCGAGCAGGTCGAGGAGTTGCGGAACGCTCTGTCGCAGGTACCGGTGGACACGGAGATCGTGCGGTACCCCGACGCCGAGCACGGATTCAACTGCAACGACCGCCCGGCCGTCTACAACGAGGCAGCCGCCCGGGACGCGTGGTCACGGACGGTCGACTGGCTCGGCACCCACCTGCAGGTCAGCAGCGGCGGAATCGGCTGACCGTGGCCCCGCTCGGGTAGCCCTTCCGGTCGGTGAGCTCGAAGGCCGTCGGCTCGAAGTCGGTGTCGAACATGGGCGTTCCGCGACCGGCCACCACCGGATATTGCTTGATCACCAGCTCGTCGATCTCCGGAAGCAGAGCGCCCGCAAGCTTTCCGCCTCCAGCGAGCCAGACACCGAGTGTGCTGTCCTCGGCCTTGAGCTGCCGGACCTTCGCGAGTGGGTCGGTAATCACTTCGACGGCGGGGTCGGAACTGGCGCCGAGCGTGCGTGAGACGACGTATTGGCGCAGGTGCGCGTACGGACTGGTGATTCCGGCTGCGAGCGCGGGCTCGTAGGTCGAGCGGCCCTGGATCACGGTGTCGAAATGCTTGTTGGCCCCGTCGACTGCGAACTGCTCCCGTAGGTGGGTCGGAATCGTTTCCGGGTAATCCTGCGCCATGAAACCGATGATGTCGTCGAGCATCGGAAAGAAGCCGACGTCGCCGTCCGGGGCGGCGATGAAACCGTCGATGGTAATGCCGACGAAGTAGGTGAGTGCGCGCATCATGTCCTTACTGTGGTAGCCGTCGAAGGGTCGTGAGATGGCAGTTCCGAACATTCCTGCCCGGATCCGTTGTGTCGTCGAGCGGTTGAGGGTGGATCCGTCCGATCGGATCCTAGAGGTGGGCTGCGGACCCGGCGTGGCAGTTTCTCTCGTGGCCGACAAACTTCTCGACGGGCGGATCACGGCAATCGACCGGTCCGCCACCGCGATAGCACGAGCTGAGCAGCGTAACGAGGCCCTGTCGGCGCGCGGCAGAGTGGAACTCCAGAAGACGGAACTGGCCGGATTCCGCTGCGCCGATGCGTCGTTCGACAAGGCCTTCGCTGTCAACGTCAATGCCTTCTGGACACGCGACGCGACCGAAGAGGTCCGGATTCTGTGGGAGGCCCTGCGTCCCGGCGGCATCCTGCACCTCGTCTACGACGGCACCGAAGCGATGCACGACGCCGCGAAGTCGCAACGCATCGTGAACGCTGTGACCCAGGTTTTGCGGCGAAAAGGGTTCGAGGTGAGTGCAGACACGGGAAACCCGCTGTGCATCACCGGGAAGAGGCCGGGCTGACCTGCGAACTCCCCTCTACCTCAGCGCGGCTCGTAACCGAACCGTTATAGTCGGTCTCATGACTTCGGTTCTGGGTGTGTCGGTCGGTGCCAGCGCTGTGCGCGTCGCGTGCCGTGACGCAGCCGACTCGGTTGACGCGACCGGGCCGATCTTCCGCTCGACGGCGGTAGCCGCAACCCTCGAACGGCCCGAGGACGTGGCTGCCGAATCCATTGGAACTGCCCTGGGAGACGGCGAAGACTTGGGCGAGGTACAGGCCATTGGCGTGGCCTACCAGGACGAGGCCCAGGCCGATGCCGTCGAGGCCGCCTTGGCCCGCGAACACATCGGCAACGTTCATCTCGTGCCTGAAGTGACCGCCGCACTCGAGATGCTCGAGGTGTCGGGTGACCTCGGAAACCATTCGACGCTGGTGTTCTACGACCTCGGCAGTTCCGGACTCACCGTTACCGTCGTCGAGCGCTCCACCGGGACGGTCCTCGACAGTGCCCGCACGGACGAGATCAGCGGTGACCTCGTCGACCGCCTGATTCGCGACCAGCAACTCGAACTGCAGAAGATCGCGCAGCCCGCCGACGAAGCTGCCGCACTCGAACTCGACGCCCGGTGTCGCCTCGCGAAGGAGCAGCTCTCCAGCACGGGCGCGGTCTGCGTGCCTGGTGACGGGGGGCTGCTGCTGCTGTCGCAGGACACCTTCGAGTCGCTCATCCAGGGACCGGTCGAGACTTCCGCTCGGATCACTCGCGATGTGATCCACCGGTCCGGGCGTATGCCTGACGCCGCGGTCCTCATCGGTGGTGGCGCGTACATTCCGCTCGTCACCTCGGTGATGGAGTCGTGGCTGAAAATTCCGGTGATCGTCCCGGAGCAGCCGGAACTGGTGGCGGCTGAAGGTGCCGCACTGTTGGCCCAGCAGGCACCCGCCGAGGTGGTCGCAGTGCCCGAGCCCCCGAAATCCCGCCGCCGCGGCGCCGTCCTCGCCGGTGGAGCCCTCGCCGCGGTAGCAGCCCTCGGGCTCGTCCTCGGGGTGGGCGCCGACGTCTTGGAGGGGTCGGAGAAGGACCCGCAGCCGGACCCGACCGAGCCGGAAGCTCCGGCCCCAGTCATCGAGAACGCGACACCACCCGCAATGACGTCGGCCACGGCCGCCGACCTTCCGTCGCCCGTGCCGCCGCAGGTGGATACCGAAGCGGAGGCGCCTACGACGGGCGCTGCCCGAACCGAGGCCTACAACACCCCGTATGTGCAGCCCCCGACCGCCGCGCAGCCAGACAGCGGGACGCAAACCGATGTGAGCAGGAACGAGCCGGCACCGGCCCCGTCCCCACCGCCGCTCATCCCCGGCCTACCGCAGCTTCAGCTGCCTGTTCTCCCGCCGCCGGCCCCGCTACCCGAGCTACCGCGAATTCCGGGTCTCTAGTCGCCGAACGCCCGGTGGCCGAGCCTCACACGTCGTCGCTAACGCCGCAGCATATCCCGGACGTGGCCGGTCTCGTTCACCGAGGCCACCCGTCGCTCGCCGCTACGCGAGACGAGGACGCGCGTAACCGAGACGTATTCGATGGGGAACACGAGGGGACGGTCCAGGCCCAGCAGCTCCTGCAGGTACACGTTGATGACACCGCCGTGGGCGAATATCGCGACGGTATCGCGGTGGTCGGACTCCTGGACGACCCGGCCGAGCGCATCGAACACCCGCGTGCGGAAGGCGTCGGCGTCGATCCCTGGGGGGAATTGGCCCGCCCGGATGCGGGCGTACGCTTCGGGCGCCCGCGCCTCGGCTTCGTGGAACGGGATGTAGTGGTCGAGGTCGTAGTCGTACTCGGCCAGCCCTTGGTCCTGAGTGACGGGAAGGTTGAGCGCCTCGGCGAGTGGCGCGGCCGTCTCCAGGGCGCGGCGCTGCGGGCTGCTCACGATCCGGGCGATGCGGTAGGGACCCAATGCGGCAGGCAGTCGCTTGGCCTGGGCCCGCCCGTCCTCGGTCAAGGCAGGATCGGCTCGTCCCTCGGACGTGGTCACGAGCTCCGGTAGCGCATGTCGGATAAATAGCAGTTGCACGACGATCAGCTTGCCAGTTCCCGGATCAGTGCCGCGACCTGGCCCGGTTGGTCGATCATGGCGTGGTGACGGGCGGGTTGCACGACGCGGAAGGTGGCGCCGAGACGCTCGGCGAACTGTCGTTGGCGCCGAACCCACTCCCACCCCCACGGGGTCCGATGACCGGTGTGTGCGGCGGCCACGAGTACGGGGACCGGCATCGTGACGGTGGCGCGTAGGGCGGCAATCTCCTCGGCGAGGGCCGGATACGACGCGTTCTCGACCACCGACGACTCCAGATATGCGGGCTCGCGGTAGATCCGGGCCACCCACTGCCGAGTCTCGGACGTTATTCCACCCGGCGGCGTCGACTGGTTCAGCACTGCTCGAACGGTCGGACCCAGCAGTCGCTGCAGCCCGAGCCGGCTCGACGCGCGGGCCACCCACCGGCCGGTTGCCACCCTCCAACGGGTCGGAATGACGCGGTGGGGTCGCAGAGTGATGGTCGCGTCGAGCAGCATCACACCGCCCGTGCGCTGGGGAAACAGCCGAGCGAAGGCCTCGGCGTAGATGCCGCCGAGCGAGTGCCCCACCACGACGGCCGGTGCAGTGCAGCCGAGCGCGTCGAGTACCGCGACGATCCTCTCCGCTTCACCGCGGGCCGTGGGTGGTGTGGCGGAGGCGGGGCTGAGCCCGTACCCGGGTCGATCGATTCGCACGACGAGGCAAGAATCGGAAATCAGTGCGGTGACGTCATCCCAGTCGAACCAGTTGCCGCCGAGACCGCCGTAGAGAACGACGGGAAGTCCGGTGCCGTCGACGACGACGTGCACTCCCGCGACCATTTCCCCAGGACGTTTCACGTGGAACCATCATTTTCGCCGGTGACGTGAAGCACGCTGAGTGATACGAAGATCAGCCACCCGCTGAAAGCGAGCAGCTGCACACGCTGGCCCAGTCCCAGCCACACGTCGTGCTCGCCGCGAATCGCGGCAGCTGCCAGGGTCCAGGCGGTGCCCACGACGACAACCGCCGACACTGCCGCCCCGGTCAGCGTCAACCAGCGCGGCCAACCGTAGAGACAGGCCGCCAGCGCGAAAGCGAGCGCCGACACCACACCGCCCGTCGACGCAGACGTACTGGTGACGGCATGCAGTTCATGCGACAGCGGCAACTGACCCGAATCCTCGCGGGCAGCGCAGAGGGGATCCGAGGTGACCGCACAGCTCATCGGCATCCGCGAATCGAGGGCGGTGGCGACCCCGAACACGCACAACGCGAACCACCCGATCGCGGTCGCCCACCCTTGCGAGTACCGCCACAGTCCGAGGACGCCCGCGACCGCGACGGTGCAACCCGCCACCAGGTCACCCGTACGGAACAGGGCGCCGTGACGTTGGTCGGTGGCCGCGAGTTCGCTCGCGAAACCACGCAGCGGGTCGATCTCGGTGTCCACCACGAACTCCAGAAGCCACGACGAGTAAGCCACTGCTCCAACGATCAGCAGGGCGGCCACCGCAACGCGGCCACGGGAGGTCACTGCTTCGGTTTGGCCAACGGAAAGGCGAGGGTCTCCCGGATACTGCCGCCGGTGATCAGCATGACCACGCGGTCGACGCCCACGCCGAGTCCGCCGGTCGGGGGCATGGCGTGTTCGAGCGACTGCAGGAAGTCTTCGTCGAGTTCCATCGCCTCCTCGTCCCCGCCGGCGGCGAGCATCGACTGCTCGGTGAGACGGTTCCGCTGGTCGACCGGGTCGGTGAGTTCGCTGTACGCGGTACCGAGTTCGACGCCCCACGCCACGAGGTCCCACTTGGCCGCGACTCCGGGAATGGTGGGATGCGGACGCGTGAGCGGCGACATCGACGTCGGGAAGTTGGTGTAGAAGGTGGGGAACTCGGTGTAGTCCTCCACCAGATGCTCGTACATTTCCTGGGCCACGGCCCCGGCGTCCCACGTCGACTGGTACGGAATGTCGTGATCGTCGCACAGCCGTTGCAGATCCACGAGCGGTGTCTCGGGCGAAACGTCTACACCGAGTTTCTCGGCCACGGCCTGATGCATCGTCTTCACGGGCCATTCCCCGGAGATGTCGATCTCCACCATGGTGCCGTCGGGTCCCGGGCGCATGATGACTTCCCGTCCGTGGGCCGCGATCGCCGCCGTTTGGATGAGCTGGCGGCACAGCACCATCATCTTTTCGTAGTCGCTGTGCGCCTCGTAGGCCTCGAGGATGGTGAACTCGGGATTGTGCTTGAAGTCGACACCCTCGTTGCGGAAGACCCGGCCGATTTCGAAAACCTTCTCCATCCCGGCGACGCAGAGCCGCTTGAGGTAGAGCTCCGGGGCGATCCGCAGGTACAGATCCAGGTTGTAGGCGTTGATGTGTGTGAGGAAGGGCGCCGCGTTGGCGCCGCCGTGTACCTGCTGCAGGATCGGTGTCTCCACCTCCAGGAAGCCGCGATCACCCAGCGAATCACGCAACGACTTCACGACGGCGCTGCGGGCCTCGAGAAGCCGCCGGGCGTCGGTGTTGATCATCAGGTCTACGTATCGCTGGCGCACCCGGGTTTCTGGGTCCGACAGACCTTTCCACTTGTCGGGAAGCGGGTGCAGGCATTTACCGGTCATCCGCCATTCGTTCGCCAGTAGCGACAGCGCTCCGCGGCGGCTGTAGCCGATGACACCGGCAACTTCGACGAGGTCGCCGAGGTCGAATTCGGCGGCGAACGCCCGGATGCGTTCGGTCCCCACCCGGGCTTCGTCGACGAGGACCTGGATGTCTCCGGACCAGTCCCGGACCGACGCGAACACCACACCGCCGTAGTCCCGCAGGCGGAGTACGCGACCGGCGATGCGGACGGTCGTTCCTTCGGGGGATGCCGCCGCGGCGGCCACCGTGTGCGTGGGCGGATACGCGACCGGGTAGGGGTCGATTCCCTCCTGCGCGAGTGTCGCCAACTTGTCGAGCCGGACCCGAACCTGTTCGGGCCGTTTCGGTCCGAGGCTCGCCGCCGGACTACCGTCACCGGGGGCGCTGCCGTCCGCGTGCAACCCCTCCGCGGCGACCAGACCTGCGGGCACGGCCGCGTGAGTTCCGGTGTGCTTGACGGCGTCGCCCGCTGTGGAACGCCCGAATCTGGGCAAGGTGACGAAGCCTTCGGCGATTGCCGACGCGAATCCGACGCGCAGCAATTCCCGGTTGTCCTCGAAGCACAGGTAGCGCGGGACCCATTCGGGTTGGTACTTCACGTTGGAACGGTAGAGGGCCTCGAGCTGCCACCACCGGGAGAAGAAGACGAGGATCGACCGCCAGATCCGCAGGATCGGCCCGGCACCGATGCGTGATCCCTCCTCGAACACCGACCGGAACACGGCGAAGTTCAAGGACACCTTCGTGATGCCGAATTGGTCGGAGTTGGTGGCCAGTTCGGTCACCATCAACTCCACGACTCCGTTGGGAGAGGTGGGTTTGCGACGCATCAGATCGAGCGAGACTCCGGACGGACCCCACGGTACGAGGGACAGAATTCCGACGATGTCGTCGTCCGCATCGATCGCCTGCACCAGGAGGCAGTCACCGTCGAGGCGGTCACCGAGCCGTCCGAGGGCCATGGAGAAGCCGCGTTCGGTTTCGGTGTCGCGCCAGGCGTCGGCGAGCCGGATCGTTTCGGCCATCTCCTCGGCGGGAACGTCTCGGTGCCTGCGAATCCGCACCGTGACGCCTTGGCGCCGCACGCGGGTGACGGCCTGGCGTACCTGCCGCATGTCGCGCCCGCTGAGGTTGAACTCGCGGGTGCGGAGAATGGCCTCGTCGCCGAGTTGCAGCACGGTGAGACCGGCCTTGGCGTAGGCGGTCGCGCCGGTTTCGCCGGCTCCCATGACGGCGGTGGCCCACCCGTATCGGGAGGCGAGCGTCTGCCACGCCTCGATCGCATGGGGCCAGGCCTCGGGGTCACCGATGGGGTCGCCGCTGGCGAGACAGACACCTATTTCCACCCGGTAGGTGATCGCCGCTTTGCCGCTGGGAGCGAACACCACCGCCTTGTCGCGGCGTGTGGCGAAGTAACCGAGGGAGTCGTCGGCGCCGTACTGCAGCAGCAGTCCGCGCAGCGCCGACTCGTCGTTTCCGGTGAGTGCGTTGTGGGAGCGCTGGGCGCGGAACAAGGTCACCACGGCGGCCAGCAGGGCGGCGGCCCCGAACAAGCCGAGAAGGGTGTTGACGAAACCGTGTGGCCTGCCGGTGAACTGCTCGTTGTCGACGGCGGCGAGCGCGGTCACCCGGTTGAGGGACCACAGGAAGCGTTCCCCGGGTGGGAGGGTGCCGGGGAAGAGTTCGACCAGCCCCCACCCGACGAGTGTGCCCACGGTCAGGCCGATGAGCAGCACGCCGAGGGCTTTCCACCCGGCGCCGCGGCGGACGCGGGTGTAGAACTCCGAACGGGCAGCGACCAGAATCCCGATCACTGCGAGTTGCACGGCGGCCGCGACTCCGGCGTTCCAGTTGCGGTCGGTGATCGCGACCACGATGTTCGCCACCATGAACAGGCCCAGGTACAGCGTGAGCAACCACCAGGCGATGCGTTTGCGGCTGGCGAGCGCGGCGGCGAGCAAACCCACCACCAGGGCCCAGGACAGGCTCGTGTCGGGAGCATCGAAGTAGTAGCTGTCGACGTACTCGCGCGGCACGTGGACGTAGTAGCGCAATACCGGCGACAGACTCCACAGGAACACCAGCACCGAGAAGACACCCAGAATCAGCCCCGCGACATGCGGAACCTGATGCAGGCGGCGGTTCCCGGAACCCGGGGCGGGACGGGCCCGCGGTGGGGCGGGGACAACCTCGGACGTGGTCTCGGTGCTAGCTGACATCGAGCGTTCCTTCCCGGCACGAGATGCGTACTGATCACTGCGGACAGGTGTGCTGTGTCCTAGTGTGATGCGTCGGACCGCTGTTCGTGGTGAAGAGGGAAGATAGAGGCATGTCCGACATTCACGAAGCCGTGCCGATCCGCGACGAATCCATTCGTCTCGGCCAGTTCCTCAAGCTCGCCAACCTCATCGAGTCGGGGGCCGAGGCCAAAGAGGTGATCGCTGACGGTCTGGTGTCGGTGAACGGCGAAGTCGAGGTCCGCCGCGGGCGGCAGCTTCGTGACGGTGACGTCGTCGAGATCGGGGGGATGACGGCGCAGGTGAGCTCTCAGGCCTGACGCCGGGCGGTGTCGGCCGCGAACCGCTGCAGGAACGTCGCTTCGGCGACGGCGAGTTTCTCGATCTCGCCGGGATCGACGCTCTCGTCGGGCGCGTGGATCCGGCTGCGCGGTTCCTCCACCCCGATCAGGGCGATCTCGGCGTTCGGGATCATGTCGGCCAAGACATTGCACAACGGGATCGAGCCGCCTTGGCCGACGGATCCCATCGGCTTGCCGAAGGCCTCTTCCATCGCCTTGCCGAGGGCGGCGTAGCCGGGGCCGTCGGTCGTTGCCCGGAACGGCGAGCCCACCGCTTCACGTTCCACCGTCACGCGCGCACCCCACGGCGCGGCGTTCTCGAGGTGTTTGACCAGGGCGTCCTGTGCTTCCCGGGGGTCCATTCCGGGCGGCACCCGCAGGTTCAGCCGGGCCGATGCCCGGGGCGTGACGGCCGCGGCCGATCCGACCACCGGTGGGCAGTCGATGCCGAGCACGGTCAGCGCGGGTCTCGCCCACACCGCGTCGGCGACCGAGCCCGTACCGGCGAGCCCGACCCCGTCCAGGACGCCGGCGTCGGCACGGAACCGCTCGGCGGGGTAGTCGACCCCTGTCCAGGTCTGGTCCGATGCGAGGCCGTCGACCACCGTGTTCCCGTCCCGGTCGCGCAGCGTCGACAGCATCTGGACGAGGGCCGCCACCGCGTCGGGGGCGGGACCACCGAACATCCCCGAATGAACTTCACCGGCCAGGGTTTCCACGTGCACGACGACGTTCGCTATTCCGCGCAGAGTGGTGGTGACGGTGGGATTTCCGGCTTCGGAATTGCCGGTGTCGCCGATGAGGATCATGTCGGCGGCGAACAACTCCGGCCGTTCTTCGACGAGATTCTCCAGCCCGCCGGTGCCCATTTCCTCGGAACCTTCGGCGACGATGCGGATCCCGACCGGGAAGGGGGTGCCGAGTGCTCGCAGCGCCAGCAGGTGCATGACGAGGTTGCCCTTGCAGTCCGCAGCGCCGCGCCCGTACCAGCGGCCGTCACGTTCGGTCAGCGTGAACGGCTCGCTGTGCCACAGTGTCTCGTCGCCGGGCGGCTGAACATCGTAGTGGCAGTACAGCAGGACGGTGGGTGCGCCCGGAGGCGCCGGCTCGTGGCCGACCACGGCGAGGGATCCGTCGGACGTCTCCAGGAGATCGACGGACCCCACCCCCGCCCCGAGAAACGCGTCCTTCACCCATTCGGCCGCGCGGCGGCACTCCTCGAGCGGGAATTGCCGTGGATCGGCCACCGAACGCAGGGCGACGAGCGCCGCCAGTTCGTCCCTAGCCGTAGGCATCAGCTCTGCGACCTTGGTACGAATGTCGTCCGACATCAACGCCTCCTCGGGGATGGGTCTCTACGTCAGGGCCGGTCACTCGCGCGATCAGCGGTCGGTCAGCGAACGACGACACCGTCCTGATCGCTGTACACGGTCTCGCCGGGGTTGAAGGTCACTCCGCCGATTTCGAGGGGAACGTTCTTCTCGCCGGATCCGGTCTGGGTGCTCTTGCGGGGATTAGTGCCCAGCGCCTTGACGCCGATGTCGAGGGTCTTCAGGATCGCCGAGTCGCGAACCGCACCGTTGACGATCACCCCGGCCCAGCCGTTGTCGACGCCGCGGCCGGCGATGATGTCTCCGACCAGTGCCGTATGGATGCTGGCGCCGCCGTCGACGACCAGTACTCCACCGTTGCCCGGCTCGCTCAGCGTCTGCTTGACCAGCAGGTTGTCCTGGAAGCACTTGATCGTGGTGATCGGTCCGGAGAACACGTCGCGCCCACCGAACTGGAGGAACTGCGTGTCGCAGCTTCGGATGTCGGGGCCGATCTCGTCTGCCAGGTCTGCGGTTGCCACGGGTTCAGTCATAGGCGTCAGGATAGTGGGACGACTCTGCGGCGAGCGCGTGCCGTGACCATTGCCATGACAGGCACCACCGGGCCCCCTCGCTGCAGCCCTTGGCGTAGTACCGCAACAGCTACACTTGACGCGTCCTGGCATAGCGAGCGGTAGATAGGTCATCATGGTCAGCTCATCCAAGGGTGCGACGCCCACCGTGGTCGGCAATGCAGCAGACTGGCGCCGCCTCGAACCCACGAAGTTGACGCCGATCCTCAGCGCCTCTCTCGACGCATTCTACGAACACGGCTTCCACGGCACCTCGGTACGGGACATCGCCCGCCGAGTCGGTGTCACGGTACCCGCTCTTTACTACCACCACGAAAACAAGGAAGCCGTTCTCCTCGCTCTCCTGGAGCTTTCCACCAGCGACGTGCTGGAACGGGCGCACGCGGCGAGTGCCGACGGCGGGGACGACCCCGTTCAGCGACTCGCCAATGTCATCGAGGCAATCGTGCTGCGGATGACCATGCGATCCCGTCTGGCGGCGCTTGAAAGCGAGGTGCGCTACCTGAGCCCGGAGAACCGGCAGCGGTACAGCACGGTCCGCAAGGGTGTCGAAGAACTGGTCCTCGAGATCGTCAAGGAAGGCAAGAAGCGGGAGCTCTTCGACGTCGCCGATGCCGCGGAGACCACGCGGGCGCTGCTCGGGATGTGCCAGTCTATTCCGCGGTGGTACCACGCCGAAGGCAAGCTGACCCCGGACGCCGTGGCCCGCAAGTATGTAGAGATCGCCATGAAGACCGTCGGATCCACGGTAGCCCCCACCAAACCGAAGCGCAGGCGCACCGCCGAAGTGTGACCGGCGGTGCCCCTGGCTTCGGCCCGAATCCGATCTAGGAACCCAGACTCGGTCCCTCGACGACGTCGAATTCTGTTGTAGTGGTGGCCGGTTCGTCGCTGTTGGGTGGGTCGTAGGTGAACTCGGCGACGTATCGGCCGGCCTCATGGACGCGGGTTGCGACCGTGGCGCCACCGAGCGTGAGGGGAAGGGTCCGGGTCGTCACGTCACCGTCTGGTTCCGTGAGTTCGAGAAGGACCGGTGTGGTGCCGTCTTCGCCGGTCGGTGTCGGCATCACGAGTACGCCGAGCGTCACGAGGTTGTTGGCGTAGACGGTGCCGATCGGGGGCAGAACGTTGATCTGGTATGCGGTGGCTGCGGTTGCTGTGGGAGCCAGCCCTACCGTGGCCGCACCGGCCAACGCGGCAATGGTCATGGTCGCTCGCGAGAAGTTCATGCACGATCCCTTCCTGTCGACGGCGTCTCAGACCGCAGTCACGTTACGGCAGGGAAGGGGTGAGTCGATGGATCTTCACCGCGTGTTCGAGAACAGTTCGACCGCAGGAGTTTCCGGATCATCGCACCCGAAAACTCTTGAAGGTGAGGCGGTATCCGTGCTCTTCATACCCGGAGTGCGCTGCACATGGGGCGTTTCGGGGAAGGTGTCCGCTTTCGCGACCTTGTACCGGGGTGGCGGCCGCTGTCCACGGCCGCCACCCGTGAGTACTTCTCAACAACGGGCTGAGAAGTACTCACAAGCTATTTCAGCTCGGCGAGGACGGTGCCTTGGGTGATGGCGGCGCCGGGTTCGACGGTCAGGCCGGTGACGATGCCGGCCTTGTGGGCGTTGACCGGGTTTTCCATCTTCATGGCCTCGAGGACGGCGATGAGGTCGCCCTCGGCGACTTGTTGGCCTTCCTCGACGGCGACCTTGACGACGGTGCCCTGCATCGGGGCGGTGACGGCGTCACCGGAGGCGGCACCGCCACCGGCGCCGCCGCGGGTGCGGGCCTTCGGCTTCTTCCGGACGGCACCATTACCGCCGGTGGTGGGGGCGCCGAGGCTGAACTGGCCGGGCAGGGACACCTCGACGCGGCGGCCGCCGACCTCGACGACCACGTTCTGCCGGGGCAGAGAGTCGTCCTCGTCGACCGGTTGGCCGCCGGTGAACGGTTCGATCTGGTTGTTCCACTCGGTTTCGATCCACTTGGTGTAGACGTCGAAGCCGGTGCCGTCACCGATGAACGCGGGGTCGGAGACGATGGCCCGGTGGAACGGGATGACCGTGGCCAGCCCCTCGACCTGGAATTCGGCGAGGGCGCGGCGGGCGCGGGCGAGGGCCTCGTCGCGGGTGGCGCCGGTGACGATGAGTTTGGCGAGCATCGAGTCGAACTGGCCGCCGATCACCGACCCGGTTTCCACACCGGAGTCCATCCGCACACCGGGGCCGGTGGGCGGGACGAACTTGGTGACCGGGCCGGGGGCGGGCAGGAACCCGCGGCCGGCGTCCTCACCGTTGATCCGGAACTCGAAGGCGTGCCCGCGGGGGGTGGGGTCCTCGAGGATGTCGAGTTTCTCGCCGTTGGCGATCTTGAACTGTTGCAGCACCAGGTCGATGCCGGCGGTTTCCTCGGTGACCGGGTGTTCGACCTGCAGGCGGGTGTTGACCTCGAGGAAGGAGACGGTATCGCCCTGGACCAGGTATTCGACGGTGCCGGCGCCGTAGTAGCCGGCCTCTTTGCAGATGGCCTTGGCGGAGGTGTGGATCCGGTTGCGTTGGTCGTCGGTGAGGAACGGGGCGGGGGCCTCCTCGACGAGTTTCTGGAAGCGGCGCTGCAGGGAGCAGTCGCGGGTGCCGGCGACGATGACGTTGCCGTGCTGATCGGCGATGACCTGGGCTTCGACGTGGCGGGCCTTGTCCAGATATTGTTCGACGAAGCATTCCCCGCGGCCGAACGCGGCGACGGCCTCGCGGGTGGCGGAGTCGAACAGTTCGGGGATTTCTTCGATGGTGTGCGCGACCTTCATGCCGCGGCCGCCGCCGCCGAACGCGGCCTTGATCGCGACCGGAACCCCGTATTCCTTCGCGAACGCGACGACCTCGTCGGCGTTTTTGACCGGGTCTTTGGTGCCGGCGGCCATCGGGGCCTTCGCTTTTTCGGCGATGTGCCGGGCGGTGACCTTGTCGCCGAGGTCGCGGATCGATTGCGGGGAGGGGCCGATCCAGATCAGGCCGGCGTCGATCACGGCCTGGGCGAAGTCGGCGTTCTCGGAGAGGAAGCCGTAGCCGGGGTGGATGGCATCGGCACCGGACTTCGCGGCGGCGTCGAGGATTTTGTCGAACACCAGATACGATTCGGCGGAGGTCTGCCCACCCAACGCGAACGCTTCGTCGGCCAGGCGCACGAACGGGGCATCGGCGTCGGGTTCGGCGTAGACCGCGACACTGGTGTACCCGGCATCGGCGGCGGCCCGGATCACCCGCACTGCAATCTCACCGCGGTTCGCGACGAGCACCTTGGAAATACGTGCACTACTCATCGAAATGTCTTCCCTTTTCTGCAAGTGTCAGTAGCCTGCGTTGACTAGTACCGCGGCGGCGGCCACCTGTCGGCGCAGGATGAGAGCTGGTGTGCCCCACGGGTCTTCGTCGGAAACGGGAGCGTCCGCGGTGGAGCCCGCCGAGGCGAGTGCCGCGAAGACCGCCAGCACCGCGGCGATGTCCGTATCGCTCGGGTTCCCCCGGAACGTCACGACCGGCGCCGCCGGTGCCTGTTCGGTCATCGCGACTCCCGACGCGATCTCGTCGAACACCTCGTCGACCACAAGTTCGGCGGTCATAGTGCCGAATGATTCGCCGCCGCTCATAGCGGAATGTTTCCATGCTTCTTGGGCGGGAGGGTGACCATTTTGCGTTCGAGGAGGCGCAGGGCGGCCACGATCTGTCCGCGGGTGTGGGAGGGCGGGATGACGGCGTCGACGTAGCCGCGTTCGGCGGCGACGTAGGGGTTGACGAGGGTGTCTTCGTATTCGCGTTGCAGTTGCAGGCGCAGTGCGTCGACGTCGTCGCCGTTCTTGGCGGCCTCGAGGAGGCGTTTGCGGTAGACGAAGCCGACGGCGCCGGAGGCGCCCATGACGGCGATCTGGGCGGTGGGCCAGGCCAGGTTGACGTCGGCGCCCATGTGTTTGGAGCCCATCACGTCGTAGGCGCCGCCGTAGGCCTTGCGGGTGATCACGGTGATCTTCCCGACGGTGGCCTCGCCGTAGGCGTAGAGCAGTTTCGCGCCGCGGCGGATGATGCCGTTGAACTCCTGGTCGGTGCCGGGCAGAAAGCCCGGGACGTCGACGAGGGTGATGATCGGGACGTTGAACGCGTCGCAGGTGCGCACGAAGCGGGCGGCTTTTTCGGAGGCGTCGATGTCGAGGCAGCCGGCGAAGACGGTGGGCTGGTTCGCGACGATCCCGACACTGCGGCCGTCGACGCGGCCGAAGCCGACGACGATGTTGCCGGCGCGTTCGGCCTGGACTTCGAGGAATTCGTCGTCGTCGAGGATCCGGCGGATCACCTCGTGCATGTCGTAGGGCTGGTTCGCCGAGTCCGGGATCAGGGTGTCGAGTTCGAGGTCCTCGTCGGTGAGGAAGTCTTCGATGGCGCCGGGGATCGGGTCGGTGGGCTGGGTGCGGGGGGCGGCGGCCTGGTTGTTGCTGGGCAGGTAGGACAGCAGGTCCTTGACGTAATCCAGGGCGTCTTGTTCGCCGGAGGCGACGTAGTGGGCGACGCCGGATTTGACCATGTGGGTGTGTGCGCCGCCGAGGTCTTCCATGGTGACGTCTTCGCCGGTGACGGTTTTGATCACGTCGGGGCCGGTGACGAACATCTGGGAGGTTTTATCGACCATCACGACGAAGTCGGTGAGGGCGGGGGAGTAGACGTGGCCGCCGGCGGCGGGGCCCATGATCAGCGAGATCTGGGGGATCACGCCGGAGGCCTGGACGTTGCGGTGGAAGATTTCGCCGTACAACCCGAGGGAGACGACGCCTTCCTGGATGCGGGCGCCGGCGCCTTCGTTGATGCCGATCAGGGGGCGGCCGGTCTTGAGGGCGAGGTCCATGACCTTGACGATTTTTTCGCCGTAGATTTCGCCGAGGGAGCCGCCGAAGACGGTGGCGTCCTGGGAGAAGACGCACACGTCGCGGCCGTCGATGGTGCCGTAGCCGGTGACGACGCCGTCGCCGACGGGGCGGTTGTCGGCGAGGCCGAAGTTCACGCTGCGGTGGCGGGCGAGGGCGTCGAGTTCGACGAAGCTGCCGTCGTCGAGCAGGGCGGTGATGCGTTCGCGGGCGGTGAGCTTGCCCTTCGCGTGGACCTTCTCGACCGCTGCTTCACCGCTGGGGTGCTGCGCCTCGGCCTGACGATTACGCAGGTCGGCGAGCTTTCCCGCGGTCGTGTGAATATCGGGCGTAACCGCCGAATCTGTGACTGTCATCTAGAACTGCTTCCCGTCGAGGCTGTCGGAACCTGCGGTCACCCTCAGGGGTGCGCGGCTCGTGGGGCTACCACTCGGACGTCGCCACTTTAACGCACTACTTATCGATCGCTCACGTGTGCTGCGTCACTCCACCCCACGGCCATGGCGCTTTTCATAGTCCTCTCGGGTGCGGTCGGCCCGGCGCTGAGCCTTCGCCGTGAGGAGGTCGGGGTCGAGTCCGTGACTGAGAAGACGGTGCCGACGATAGATGTTCATCAACGCGACCGCGAAGTACAACAGCGGCAGCAGGAGCAGCGCCATCATGGCCAAGGGGACCCAGATCGGACCGGGTATGAGAAGGAACAGCAACAGTACTGCGACGACCGGAAGCATGAATCGAAGGACGTACCGCACGGAGGCGCCGGGACCCACGAGGTCGTTGCGGACCCATTCCTGCATGGAGTCCGGAAGCGTGCGACCGAACAGATACCCGACGTACTGGCTGGGACTGGGACGCTGCGGATCGGCCATGGGTTTCAGAATAGTGCCGACATGCGGAAACGAACTCGACGGCAGTGTGCCGTCGAGTTCGCTCCATTCGGTCCGTCAGCCGCGCGGGTTACTTGGGCCCACCACCTCCGCCCGTCCCGCCGCCAGTCCCACCGCCGGTTCCCGTTCCGCCACCTGTTCCGCCCCCGGGACGACCGGGGCAGGGCTTCGGCATCGTGGGACCGGTGCCGGTGTTCGGTGCGGAGCTGGCGAGCGGCACGGCGGCCCTGACTACCGGCGGACAGTCCGGCTTCGGCTGCGGCTGTGGTTGCGGGGCAATCGGCAAGGTGTGGGCGGGGCTTGCCTGGGACACGGGGCCGACCGCGAAGGCAGGTCCTGCCGCCGCAGCTGTGACAGCGAGTGCCGCCGCGGCGACGGCGACTGCGGTACGGATCTTCGAGTGGGACATGCGATACCTCCGGGGTCGGGTTGTGGGGCCCACTTAGATTGGCCTCCAATCGCATTCGGAACTAGATGCCCTAGGGTGCGTGAAACGCACCCCGTCCCGTCATTGCTGCTCGGCGTTCGCGACAATGATGTCGCGAACGAACTGCGCCAACCCGGGCGCGATGTCGTCGTAGTGCTGACGAAAACGATCGTCCGCGACGTACATCTCGGCGAGGTTCACCTGCATCGGGTGGTCACAGTCGTAGAACTTCGCGATTCCGGCGCGGTGTTCCTCCGCCAGGGCGTTCGCACGATCCGAGCCGGGTTCGACGCCCTCCGCCATCGCTTCGGCGAGCTTCGCCTCGAGAGCGTCGCCCTCGGCCTTGATGCGCTGCCAGTCCTTCTTGTCGAACTTGGCCGTGCGCTGCTGTGATTGCTTCCACGCGTCGGTGTCGCCCCATCGTTCCTCGGCCTCTGCGGCGTACTCTTCACCCGGCCAGTCGGCACCGAAGATTTCGTTCTGCTCTTCGGGGGTGAGCTGAATGCCCATGCTTTTCGCCTCCATCATCTTCTCCACGGCGGCAGCCATCTCGTGTAAGCGATCGATCCGTTCGCTCAGCAGTTCGTGCTGTCGCCGCAGATGCGCGAGGGCATCCACGGCCGGGTCGTCGAGAAGGGCTGCGATCTCCTCGAGAGGGAAACCCAGCGCCCGGTACGTCAGGACGCGGTGAAGACGTTCGACGTCTGCATCCGAGTAGCTGCGGTACCCGCTGGGTGTGCGGTCCGACGGCGTCACCAAGCCGATCTCGTCGTAGTGATGCAGCGTGCGCACACTCACTCCGACCAGCTTGGCGACGACGCCTACTGTGTGTTTCTCGCTCACGTCTCTACCGTGGGGCCTGACGCCGCGTGAGGGTCAAGTCAGCTGTAGAGATCCTGGAGTTCGTCGGAGAAGTTGTTCATCACAACCTTGCGCTTGAGTTTCATGCTCGGCGTGATTTCGCCGTTCTCGACGGTCAATTCTCGATCGAGAATCTGGAACTTCTTGATCTGCTCCCACCGGTTGAGTCCGGCGTTGAGCTCTTCGACATAGCCGCCGATCAGGTTGCGTGTCTCCTGTGCCTGCGCGATCTCGGAGAACGACTTGTCGCCCATACCGTGATGTTTCGCCCATTCGCCGATGGCCTCGGCGTCGAGGGAGATGAGCGCGACACAGTACGACTTGCCCTCACCGTCGACGATCAGCTCGCCGACGTAGGGGCAAATGCCCTTGAAGGTGGAGGCCACCGCGGACGGTGCCACATACTTGCCGTTGGACGTCTTGAACATGTCCTTCTTGCGGTCGGTGATCCGCAGGTAGCCGTCTTCGTCGATCTCACCGATGTCACCGGTGCGGAACCAGCCGTCCTCGGTCAACGCCTCCGCAGTCGCCTCCGGGTTCTCGTGATAGCCGCTCATCACGCCGGGGCCCTTGATCAGAATTTCACCGTCTTCGCCGATCTTCGTCTCGGTTCCGGGGATAGCCCAGCCGACCGTTCCGAAGCGGTAGGCCGACGGCCGGTTGACGAAGGATGCCGCGCTGGTCTCGCTCAGTCCGTAACCCTCGAGAACCTTGATGCCGACGGCGTCGAACCATTGGGCGACATCACGATTGAGCGCAGCGGATCCGGAGATGAAGAATTTCAGGCGTCCACCGAACCGCTCCCGAATCGTGCTGTACACCAACCGATCTGCGAGTGCATGCTGCACCGACTCGAGCAGGGATGGGCTCTTTCCTGCCTGTTTGGCCCTGGACACCGCGAGTCCGACCCCGATGGCCCAGTCGAAGATCTTCGCTTTCACACCGCCCTCTTCGTGGACGGTGGAGACGATGCGGGCGTAGGCCTTTTCGAAGATCCGGGGGGCGGCGCCCATGAAGGTCGGGCGCACTACCGCAAGATTCTCGACGATTTTGTCGACCCGTCCGTCGACCGCGGTGGCGAAGCCGATCTGCAGTGGCAGGACGAGCAGCACCTTTCCGAAGACGTGCGAGAGCGGTAGCCACAGATACTGCAGGTCGTCGGGATCGAGTAGACCGGTGGAGTCGATCGCGGCCGCCACATAGGTCCACGCCGAATGCGGAAGACGCACGCCTTTCGGTTTTCCGGTTGTCCCGGAGGTGTAGATGAGGGTGGCCAGATCATCCGGCTTGATCGCGTCGATCCGCTCGTTCACCGCATCCGGCTTCTCTGCCAGTAATTCGGCGCCGAGGTCGTGTAACTGCTCGAACGTGATCACCCAGTCGTCGCCTTCGCCGGGTGTGCCGTCGATCAAAACGACCCTCTCGACATCCGTGAGCTCAGTGCGATTGTCCCGCAGCTTCGCCAGTTGCGAGTCGTCCTCGGCGATGACGACACGGCTCCCCGAGTTGGCGACGATGTAGGCCACATCGGGAGCGGTCGTCGTGGGATACACCGTGGTGGTGGCGGCGCCGGCGCACATCACCGCGAGGTCGGCCAGCACCCATTCGTAGCGGGTGGCGGAAGCCAGCGCCACGCGCTGCTCGGCCTGCACCCCGAGCGAGATCAGGCCGGCGGCGAGGTTGCGCACACGATCACCGGCCTCGGACCAGGTGACGCTCACCCACTCGTCACCGTTCCCGGGTCGGATGTAGCGGAACGCCTCGTGACTCGGCGATGTGGCTACCCGATTGATGAACATTGCGGCCACCGACGGTGCCCGATTCTCGATCTTGGAGTGGTCGACGACCTCGTCCGATGCGCGTTGAGCTGCCATACATGGATCTTAGGAAGCGAGGCGGCGTCGAGGAGGCGGATTCGCCCAGGCCGCGTAACCGTGACCTCAGGCGATCGCGCGCGGCGCCTTCGCGACGATGGCCAGCGACATGACAGCGGCGATCGCACACAGACCCCCGGCAACGTAGAACGCGGCGTCGTATCGACCGAACTCGTCGCGCACAAACCCCGCCAGAAACGCGACGATGCCGGCCCCGATCTGGTGCGAGGCCAGCACCCAGCCGAACACGATCGGCGCATCGGCGCCGAAGTGCTTGCGGCAGAGGGCAACTGTTGGGGGCACCGTGGCCACCCAGTCGAGGCCGTAGAAGATGACGAACGCGATCATCGGGGGGTGAACTGTGCTCGCGAAGAGGATCGGCAACAGCATCAGGGAGAGACCGCGCAACAGGTAATAGATGCCGAGCAGCTTGCGCGAATCGAACCGGTCGGTGAACCACCCCGACGCGATGGTCCCGACGACGTCGAAAATTCCGATGACGGCGAGCAGGCTCGCCGCCGCGGTGGTCGGCATGCCGTGATCGTGGGCGGCGGGCACGAAATGGGTGCCCACCAGACCATTGGTGCTTGCACCACAGATCGCGAAGGTGCCCGCCAACAGCCAGAAGACCCGCGTGCGGGCCGCGGAGAACAACACGGTGACGGCCCGGCCCGCAGCACCACCGCGGCCGGTCGGTGCGGGTGGTTCCGCGAGGTAGTCGGGCCCGGCGCCGTACGGCACCGTACCGACATCCGATGGCCGATTGCGGAGAAACACCAGCACCAGCGGGACGACGGCGAGGGCCGCGAACGACACCGTCAGCGCCACCGTCTGCCAGTTGTATCGCTCGGCGAGCACGGCGAGGATCGGCAAGAACACCAGCTGTCCCGCCGCGCTCCCAGCGGTGAGGATGCCCGTGACCAGACCGCGCCGCGCCACGAACCAGCGATCGACCACGGTGGCGACGAACGCGAGCGCCATCGAACCGGTGCCTAAACCGACGAATACACCCCACAGCAGCACCAGCTGCCAGGTGGCGGTCATGAAGATGGTCAGCCCACTGCCGGCAGACACGAGGACGAGCGCCGCCGTCACAACCCGGCGCATGCCGAACCGCTCCATCAGAGCTGCGGCAAACGGCGACGTCAACCCGTACAGCACCAGGTTGATCGACACCGCGGAGGAAATGCTCGCCCGCGACCAGCCGAAGTCCTCGTGCAACGGGTCGATGAGGATGGACGGCGCAGCACGGAAACTTGCCGCCCCCACCAGAGCGAGGAAAGCGACCATCGCCACCAACCAGGCGTAGTGCAGGCGGGGCGGGGCTATTCGGGCCGGGGGTGCCGGTGGCGCGATGTCGGACGTCACGACGATAAGTCTGCGGGACGGCGTCCCGCCGAAAAAGTTGCCGGAATGCCAACATGTGAAAGAATCTGGCCATGGTCGAACGTCATCGGGTGGTCGTGCTCGCCTTGGACGGTGTGATCCCGTTCGAACTCGGCATCCCCTCGCGCGTCTTCGGCCGGGCGCACGACGCGGATGGCAATTCGCTGTACGAGGTACAGACGTGCACGGCCGACGGCAGACCGGTGCGGTCGGATGCCGACTTCTCGATATCCGTCGATCACGGGCCTGAGCTGCTCGCCGAGGCCGACACGGTCGTGATTCCCGCGTCGTACGAACTCGGCCCCGCCTACGACGAAGGCCGTCTGCCGCCGAATATCGAGGCGGCACTCGGGTTCGTCCGGCCCGGCACGCGATACGTCTCCATCTGCACCGGCTCCTACATTCTCGCCGCGGCGGGTCTCCTCGACGGTCTGCGCGCCACCACCCACTGGCGCAACACCGAGCACTTCCAGCGGACGTACCCGCAGGTCCTGGTCGATCCCGACGTCCTGTTCGTCGACGAGGGACAGATCCTCACCTCGGCGGGCGTCGCCGCCGGACTCGACCTCTGCCTCCACATCCTGCGCCGAGACCACGGCTCCGACCTGGCCAATCAGGTGGCGCGCCGATGCGTCGTCCCGCCGTGGCGCGACGGCGGGCAGGCGCAGTACATCGAGCGGCCGATTCCGGCTGCCGGTGCGGAGTCCACCGCGGCCACCCGGAACTGGGCTTTGGAGCGGCTCGGGGAATCGTTGACGCTGACCCGGATGGCTGCACACTCGAACATGAGCGTTCGCACCTTTACCCGGCGGTTCGGTGAAGAGGTCGGCACCACCCCGAACCGCTGGTTGACTACCCACCGGGTCGACCGCGCCCGGCAACTCCTCGAGACCACCGACCTGTCCGTCGACGTCATCGCTCGCGAGGTCGGTTTCGGTACGACGGCGTCCTTGCGCCAGCACATGGGTGCCGTGCTCGGCGTCCCACCGTCGGCCTACCGCAAGACGTTCCGCGGTCGCCGCATTTCTCATGCCGAGCGCAGATCCAGCCTGCTGATGTAGTGGGCCCCGTCGTCTATGGGGTTGTCAGGCGGGAGGTAGCCCGCACCGACGCGGCGGAAGCCGGCCTTCTCCAGTGCCCGCCAGGACGCACGATTCGGTACGACGACGGGAACGATGATTGCTGTCGCGCCGGGTGAGTCCGCGCGGCACTTGTCCACGAAAGCCCTGATCATGGCAGTTCCTACGCCGCGGCCGATGTGTTCCGGGTCGCCGATGAAGTAATCGATCGACAAGCTCCCATCCGGCACCTCGACGAGTGCGGTGAGCAGTGCGATGTCTTCGGGGTAGTCGGCGAGTCGATACCGCTGGATGAACCCGAGAGGGCGGCCACCGCGCACAATCAGGAAGTCCTCACATGGTTCGGTGCCGTCGATACTTCCCCCGAAGTCCCGCTCGATATCGGCGTCCGATGTCTCGTGATTCCAGAACCGCGCGACGTGGGGTTCGCGTAGCCACTTCTGAAGCTGGGGGAAATGGTCCCGGGTAGTACGGAGAAACTCGAAGTCGGCGCCTGAGTCTGTCCGCTCGGCGGAGTCGGTCACGCAGGCGACGCTACTCGGTCGGCGACCGCGTGGGCGGCCCGTTGTGGCGCACCGTGCGGGTGGCCTCGAGTACGGCGCGGACGAGTTCGCTGCGGCTCCCCCGGGTTTCGGCGAGGAACACGGCCACGGGTGACTGGGTCGGCCGGTGCCGGCTGGATGTCGATGTCGGCGGCGGCACTAATCGGTGAATAACGCCCATACATGCCGGTATACCCGGTCCAAGCGGCGCTGGGCGCCATCTGATGCCCCAGCGTTGCGCGCCCATCCGCATACAGTGAACCCCCGTCGCAGATTCGAGGGGCGTTCTCGGGTTTCGTGGTCAGTGTCGGAGTTGTTGTGCCCAGGCGGCGAAGAAGGCACGAAGTTGGGGTATCTCGGCGGCGGCGGTAGGGATCGCGTGGTCGGGGAATCGCTGGAGGGTGTCGAACATCGTGGCGAGTATCTGCGGGTCGAACCCGGCGTCGATCTCGGCTGCCCGCGTCAGCAGTGTTTGTTTGTCGTAGATGGCCGAGAGTGCGTAGATGTCGGAGAAGTCGCGGGCTTCGGCGCGGTCGGGCGATGAGTTTGCGGCCGGCGAGTTCTTCGGGCGCGTAGGTCGGTCCTGCCACGCTCGCGGTTGCCGGTAGTCCCGGGGCGGAGTCCAGCACCATGTCGACCAGGAGTTGTTCGGGTCCATGGATGAGTAAGCGACAGAAGGTGGTCCCGTCATGGATGCGATCGATTCGCCAGCCGCGGGTGTCGGCGGCCTGCTCGAACTCGTCACGAGCCCTGGTGACGTTGCCGCGGTCGGGGCCGGTGAAGAAATCGAGGTCTTGTGTCGGGCGGGTGCTCAGTTGCTGGGCGATCAGTGCTGCGCCGCCGGCCAGGAGGAAGCCCTTGCTGGCCGGCAGGGTGAAGAATAGCTGGGCAACCTCGAGCTGGAACTCGGTCAGCACGACGATGTCCGGTGGTGCCGAGATTGCTCCGCTGTGCTCATCGGGCGGGGAGAATCTGTTCGATCACCGGTGTCCAAGCGATGCGCAGGTCACGAGGCAGGACGAGCTCGGACCAGAGGTCGATCAGTAGTGCTCCGTCGATGTAGGTCAGCACGTGGTCGGGGGTGCCTTCGCGCAGGACGATCTCGTACACCCGCGATCGCTCGGACCGGTCGGACAGCCGAAACGAGCGCCCGGGATCGGACCAGTTCAAGGCCAGGGGCAACTCGACTGTCGCCATCGCTCGCTCGAGAGGCAGGCGGGGAAGACGATCCGGGACGAGGTAGTTTCGGCCGCGCGCCCCGGGGACCGGATGGAAGGTGATGTGCGGGGTGGCGTCGAGGTCGTAGCCGGCTTCGTTGAGGAGTCGTTGCACCGTGTCCAGGGATGGGGACTTGCGTCCGTTTTCGTAGGCCGAAAGGGTCGGTCGTGAGGTGTGGGCGCGGCGGGCGAGTTCGTCCTGGCTCAGGCCGGCGGCCCGGCGAACGCGTTCGAGAAGTGCTGCTCCTTTCATGCTGCGTTTCCGTCCTTCCAGCCGCAACTATCGCCATATGTATCCGATTGGATACGCTACGCGCGTGGGGATTGCACGGCAACCAGTCTCATCGAGCACGTGGAGGATGTCCGTCGCCGGACATCGGTTCAATATGAGCATTGATCACGACTTTTTTTGACTTGGACATGTATCGAACGCGGCTCTAGCGTGGCTTTATGACTCAGGTCACGCCGGTGAACCAGCGTGCACCGGGTAGCCCCGTCGTTACACCAGAAACCGAGAGGAGTCACCGATGACCCTCCCCCTCGCCGTCTCACCGGCGGTCGACAGTGCGGTATCGAAGATCTTCCGCCGCGTCGTGCCGTTGTTCATCGTCATGCTGATCTGCAATCAGCTCAACCGGTCGAACATCGGTTATGCGCAGACCCACCTCGAGGCCGATGTCGGCATCGGGGCCGCAGCCTACGGTTTCGGTGCGGGTGTCTTCTTCATTGCCTATGCGATCTTCGAACTGCCGTCGAACGTGCTCATGGAGAAGTTCGGCGCCAAGGTGTGGCTCACCCGCATCATGATCTCGTGGGGCCTGGTGTCGGCGGCGATGGCGTTCGTCAACGGCCCGGAGATGTTCTACGTCCTGCGGTTCCTCCTCGGTGTCGCCGAGGCCGGTTTCTTCCCGGCGATCATCTTCTACTTCACCCGCTGGCTGCCGAACAACCACCGCAGCCGCGCTACGGCACTGTTCATTGCGGGGTCCTCTATTGCAGCCGCGATTTCGGGACCGCTGTCCGGACCGCTGCTGTCCCTCGACGGGCTCGGTGGACATCACGGCTGGCAGTGGATGTTCGCGCTGGAGGGACTGCTGTCGGTGGTCGTCGGGTGCATCGCCTACCGGTTGCTCGACTCGAAGATCGACGACGCGAAGTGGCTCACCGGCGTGGAGAAGCACGATCTGCAGGCCGTCATCGCCGAGGAGGACGTGCTGCGCAGTGAGGCGTCGGTGAAACGTGGCGAGTCGGGTTCGCGCTGGAAGCTGCTTCTGCAGCCGCGGATCCTGGTGTGCTGCGGCATCTTCTTCGCGATCACCATGGCGATCTACGCCAACACGTTCTGGCTTCCGTCGATCATCCGCCGTATCCCCGGTACCAACGACGTGACCGTCGGGCTGCTGTCGTCGCTGCCGTGGATCTGCGCGATCTTCGCGATGTACTTCTCCAACCGCTCGGCCGACCGCACCGGAAGGCACAAGCCCTACCTCGTCGCCGCGCTGCTCATCGGCGGTGTCGGCACGATGGCCGCCGCGTTCGTCACCCCATGGCTGGCGCTTCCGCTGCTGTGCGTCGCGACGATGGGTTTCAAGAGCGCGAGCCCACTGTTCTGGTCGATTCCACAGCGCACGCTGCACCCGATGGTGCTGGCACCGGCGATCGCGATCATCAACTCGCTCGGCAACCTGGGTGGCTTCGTCGCCCCATTCGGCTTCGGGGTGATCAAGGAACAGACCGGCACGGTGACGATGGGCCTCGTCGTGCTGTCGCTCTTCGCCCTCGCCGCCGCCGCAGCGGTGACGTACTTCCGGCGCGACAAGGAAGACATCGACGACGTCGCGAACCTGGCGGAGGTGGGCTCCGACGAGCCAACCGTGGCAGCCAAATGACCCCTCACCGGCGGCACATACGAAACGCAGAGAACTAGAGGACCCACATCATGACAGCAACGGTGAACCGGACCGACGTGACCGGACAGATGATCATCGCCGGCAAGCCCGTGCAGGGTACGGGCCCAACGATTCACGGCGTCAACCCCGCCACCGGCGAGCGGCTGGAACCGGGTTTCGCGCACGGGACCGAGCGGGACGTCGAGACCGCCTGCGCAGCGGCCGACGAGGCGTTCGCGCCGTACCGCGCAACGAGCAGCGAGGACCGCGCCCAATTCCTCGAAGCGATTGCCGACAACATCGAGGCCCTCGGCGACACGCTCGTCACCCGGGCGTGTGCGGAATCCGGACTTCCGCAGGGTCGCATCACCGGTGAAGTGGGCCGCACGTCCGGACAGCTGCGGTTGTTCGCCGGCGTCCTCCGTGACGGTGGCTGGAACGGTGCCCGCATCGACCCCGCCCAGCCCGACCGGATCCCGCTGCCCCGGGCCGATATCCGCCAGCGCAAGATCCCGCTCGGACCGGTTGCGGTGTTCGGCGCGAGCAACTTTCCCC
This sequence comes from Rhodococcus sp. MSC1_016, assembly GCF_023667485.2. Taxonomy (NCBI): domain Bacteria; kingdom Bacillati; phylum Actinomycetota; class Actinomycetes; order Mycobacteriales; family Nocardiaceae; genus Rhodococcus; species Rhodococcus sp. MSC1_016. The sequence continues at coordinate 5,553,518 of NZ_JAMOZI020000001.1, read as the reverse complement.
TGGCGTTCTCCGTCGCCGGTGGCGACACCGCGTCCGCGCTGGCGGCGGGCTGCCCCGTCGTCGTCAAAGCCCACGACGCACACCCGGGTACCTCCGAACTGGTCGGATGGGCCATCGCGGACGCCGTCGCGAGCACCGGTATGCCGGCGGGAACCTTCTCGCTGCTCTACGGTGCCGGTCCCGGGCTCGGCACGGCACTGGTGAAGGACTCCCGGATCAAGGCGGTCGGATTCACCGGATCCCGTTCCGGTGGAACCGCTCTGGTGGCGGCAGCCGCCGGGCGACCGGAACCGATCCCGGTGTACGCGGAGATGAGCTCGATCAACCCGGTGTTCCTGCTCGAGAGCGCACTCGCCACCCGCGGTGCCGACCTCGGTCGCGCATTCGTCGCGTCCCTGACGCTCGGCTCCGGTCAGTTCTGCACCAACCCCGGACTCGTCATCGCCGTCGACGGTCCCGGCCTGGCCGCGTTCGTCTCGGCCGCGAATGCGGCCGTCGCCGAGACTGTGCCGACGCCGATGCTCACCCCGGTCATCGCCGGCTCCTACGCCGACGGGGTTGCCGCCCTCGAGGGTGCTGCCACCGTGGAGGCCCGCGGCGCCGAGTCGGACGCACCCAATTCGTGCCGGGCGGCACTCTTCAGCAGCGACGCCGACACGTTCCTGGGCTCGGACGTGTTGCAGCAGGAGGTGTTCGGCGCCTCCAGCCTGGTCGTCAAGTGCCGCGATGCCGAGCAGGTGCGCTCCGTGGCGGCGAGGCTCGAAGGTCAACTGACCGCGAGCGTCCACGCAGACGAGGAAGACCTGGACGAGGCCGGACGCCTGCTGAGCGTTCTCGAACTCAAGGCCGGCCGAATCCTGTTCGACGGCTGGCCCACCGGGGTCGAGGTCGGACACGCGATGGTGCACGGCGGTCCCTACCCCGCGACATCCGACTCGCGCACTACGTCGGTGGGGTCGCTGGCGATCGAACGCTTCCTGCGACCCGTTGCCTACCAGGATGTTCCGCCGTCGCTGCTGCCCACCGCCGTCGCCGACGGCAACCCCGAACAGTTGTGGCGTCGTATCGACGGCCGCCTCACCCAAGACTGACATCCACTCGTGAAGGAGAAACCAATGCTCGACGGAGTCCTGTTCTTCCCCGTGACACCGTTCACCGAATCCGGTGACGTCGACTACGACCGGCTCGCCGAGCACGTCGCCAAGGGGGTGGACGCCGGACCGGGTGGCGTCTTCATCGCCTGCGGCACCGGCGAATTCCACGCCCTCGGGCTCGAGGAGTTCGGCAGGATCGTGGCCACGGCCGTCGACGCCGTCGCGGGACGGGTCCCGGTGTTCGCCGGTGCGGGCGGCTCGATCGCGCAGGCCAAGGAATTTGCGTCGAGCGCCAAGACCAACGGCGCCGACGGCATCCTGTTGCTGCCGCCCTATCTCGTGACGATGCCGCAGGCCGGGTTGGTGGAGTACACCCGCGCGGTCGCCGACACCACCGACCTGCCCCTCATCGTCTACAACCGCAGCAACGCCCGTTTCGACGAGGCGTCCGCCGTCGCGGTGGCCCAGTTCCCCACCGTCATCGGCCTGAAGGACGGTACCGGTGACCTGGACAAGGTCGCGCGTATCGTCCGCGCCGTGAAGGATGCTCTCGCACCGTCGGGTAAGCAGTTCCTGTTCTTCAACGGCATGCCCACGGCGGAGATCTCCCAGCAGGCGTACCGGGCCATCGGTGTCACGCTGTACTCGTCGGCGACCTTCGCGTTTGCACCCGAACTGGCTCTCGGTTTCTACGACGCACTCGAATCGGGCAACGAGGACCTCACCGACGCGCTGCTCCGCAGCTTCTTCCATCCTCTGGTCCGCCTGCGCGATCAGGTGCCGGGTTATGCGGTGTCCCTCGTCAAGTTCGGCGTCACCATGGAGGGCCTCGAGGCCGGGCCGGTGCGCCCGCCGCTCGTGCAGCCGAGCGAGGCTCACAAGCGGGAACTGGCCCAGATCACCGCGGCCGGACGGGCAGCGCTCGCGGACGCTCTCGCGGTTCAAGCGGTGCGCTGATGTCCTCGGAGCCCATCCGCATCACCGGTGCCCGCATCACACCGGTCGCCTTCGTGGATCCGCCGTTACTCAACACGGTCGGCGTGCATCAACCATATGCACTGCGTGCGATCATCCAACTCGACACGGACAGCGGTCTCGTCGGGTTGGGTGAGACCTACGCGGATACCGCGCACCTCGCTCGACTCCAGGCGGCCGCGGAGTCCATTACCGGACTCGACGTGTTCTCGCTGAACGCCATTCGGGCGGTGATCGACGCGAAGATTGCCACGCTGTCGATCACCGGCGGTGACGGGGTCGCCGGGATGATCACCACCGCCAGTACGACCGATCGCGTGTTCTCCCCCCTCGAGGTGGCGTGCCTCGACGTGCAGGGCAAGGCGCTCGGCCGGCCGGTGTCCGATCTGCTCGGCGGCAAGGTGCGCGACACGGTGCCCTTCAGTGCCTACCTCTTCTACAAGTGGGCCGGGCACCCCGGGGCCCACCCGGACGAGTGGGGTGAGGCGCTGGACGCGGACGGACTGGTGCGTCAGGCGCAGAAGATGATCGGCGAGTACGGTTTCGAGGCGATCAAGGTCAAGGGTGGGGTGTTCTCACCCGAGGAGGAGATCGCCGGCATCAGGGCGTTGCGCGCCGCGTTCCCCGACCTGCCGCTGCGCCTCGACCCCAACGCCGCGTGGACCGTCGACACCTCGATCCGGGTCGCGTCGGAACTCGACGGCATCGTCGAGTACCTGGAGGACCCGACGCCCGGACTCGACGGCATGGCCGAGGTCGCGCGCGAGGCGAAGATGCCGTTGGCCACGAACATGTGCGTCGTCGCATTCGATCAGCTCAAACCTGCCGTGCTGAAAGACTCCGTTCAGGTCGTGCTGTCGGACCATCATTACTGGGGTGGCCTCCAGCGGTCGCGGTTGCTCGCCGGCATCTGCGACAACTTCGGCCTGGGACTGTCGATGCACTCGAACTCGCACCTGGGCATCAGCCTGGCCGCCATGGTGCACCTCGCAGGCGCCACGCCGAACCTCACTTACGCCTGTGACACGCATTGGCCGTGGAAGACGGAGGACGTGGTCAAGCCTGGCGTGCTGAAGTTCGTCGACGGCGCGGTCGCGGTGCCGACGACGCCGGGATTAGGCGTCGAGATCGATGAGGACGCGCTCGGCGCATTGCACGAGCAGTATCTCGACTGCGGAGTGCGCGACCGCGACGACACGGGATACACGCAGTCGATCGATCCGACTTTCGAGAACACCTGCCCACGCTGGTGAACCGGGTGGCCGTCGATCCGGGGTGCACGTGCGCAGGTCCGTTACATTGTTCGGACGAGCGCCCCGGCTCGACGGCAGAGGAGTAGGTCGATGTTTTCCCTTGCGCGGCTGTCATGCTTCATCGCCGTCGCGGAGGAATTGCATTTCGGGCGCGCCGCGGAACGGCTCCACATGACTCAGCCTCCGCTGAGCCGGCAAATTCAGCAGCTCGAAAGCGAACTGGGCGTGCAGCTGATCGACCGCACCAGCCGATCGGTCACGCTGACCGCCGCGGGAACGGCGTTCCTGCCCGACGCGCGCCGCATCCTGTCCCTGTCGGAGAGCGCGGTACTGACGGTGCGACGGGTACCCGCGGGTGATCTGGGAACTGTGGTCGTCGGGTTCACCGGCGCCTCGGCCCACGCGGTATTACCGCGACTGCTCGAGGCTGCCCGCGACACTCTTCCCGATGTGAAGATCGATCTCCGTGAAATGGTGACGTCGGTGCAGATCGATGCTCTCACCAGCGGTGAATTGGACCTCGGACTGATCCGGCCCATCCTCACCCGGCCCGGAATAGACACCCGGCCCATTCACCACGAGAACCTCGTCGCCGCGCTCCCGCAGGGACACCCGCTGGCCGAGCAGGACCACCTGACCGTGGAGGACTTCGACGATCAACCCGTGGTCATGTATTCACCCGTCGATGCACGGTATTTTCACGAACTGCTGATCAGCACCTTCACCATCGTCGGAGCGTCGCCGCGGTACGTGCAATATGTGACGCAGGTTCATACGATGCTCGTCCTCGTGCGTTCCGGTCTGGGAATGGCGCTGGTGCCGGAATCTGCGCAGACAATGCATCCCGAGGGTGTGGTGTTCCGGCCGGTCACCTCGGTGCGGGATCGGCCCGTGCAGATGAACGCCGCCTGGCGCGCGGACAACCGCAACCCCGCACTGCAGCGGATAATGAACGACGTTCTGCCGCAGCACGAATGGAATTGACAGATCAGAGCGTGAGCCGGCAGCTCTGACCGATGTCGAGCACCCGCAGCACGCGGCCGGTTCCCAACCACAGCGCGCACGACAAGGCGAGGTCGGTGAGAAGTTCGTCGGAGAAGTGTTCATGACACCGCTGCCAGAAATCCTCGTCTTCGCGTAGCGCGGTGTGGTCGGTGGCGAATCGGTAGGCGAACTCGGCCGCCGTCCGCTCCCGCTCACCGTATCCCGGCCACGACTCCCACTCGAGGACGTGATCGTAGAAGTGCTCGTCGATACCGGCCTCCGGCCCACCGCCGTCCCGGGCCCCGCGGCACACCGCGCACTCGTTCGCCACTGCGATCGCCATCCGTGCAATCTCCCGTACTCGCAACGGTAACCGGTTCCGGTTGTAAACGGCATCGGTGAAGCCGCCCAGTGCCTTACCCAGCTCCGGCGAAGCCGACAACCAACCGGCCAGGTCATCGTCGCTGTAGCTACCCACTCGGCTCATTCCCGAATGCTACAGCGAACGGCGCGCGAGACGATAGAGTTGACACAGGTTCTAATCTTTCCGTCGCTCCGGCACAGGGGGTGAGTTCCCTGGAGGTCCCGTCGACGCCCGCCCTGTGCCTTTCACGCCGTCAACCGGGGGATGCGCGGGGAACCGATTCCTTCGAACCGGGCCGAAGCCGGGCCGAGAAACCGCGTGTGGGCAGTAGTGTCTTGTGGGCTGTAACCAGATCAAAAGGAGTTCAGGGTGGCGCAGAAAGTGGTCGTGGAATTGGTCGACGACATCGACGGGAGCCTCATCGAGGACGGGAAGGGCGAGCACATCACCTTCTCGGTCAACGGAGTCGACTACGAGATCGACCTGAAGACGAAGAACGCCAGAGAGTTCCTGCGCACCATGGACTTCTACATCGAGCACGCCACCAGGGTCGATGAACGGAAGGGCCGGTCCACCTCGAGCGCGAAGCCGCGCGGCCGCGCCCAGGCGAGTACGGTCCGCGAGTGGGCGGTGGAGAACGGGTACGACATTTCCTCGCGAGGCCGCATTCCCGCAGAGGTGCAGGAAGCGTTCGACGCAGCGCATTGACGAGCGGCAGCCGAGATCGAGGCGCGAAGAAGTCGCTGTTCCGGAGAAGTAGTGCATCTGGTTATCCAAAATCGTGACTGATTCCAGAAAAGTGCGTCATAGTAGTGAGGTGCCCTCGACGCGGGATTACGAAGTGCAGTTGCGTGCAGCCCAGCTACGCGTGACTCGCCCTCGCCTGGCGGTGCTGGATGGCGTCCGCGAGCATCCCCACGCCGACACGGAAACTATTTTCGATGCCGTGCGAACGCACCTACCAGGAGTTTCCCGGCAAACTGTGTACGACGTTCTGCATGTGCTCACCGACGTGGGCTTGGTGCGGCGGATCGAGCCGTCCGGCTCCGTCGCACGCTACGAGTTGCGTGTCGGTGACAATCACCATCACGTCGTGTGCCGGGCGTGCGGGGTTATCGCCGACGTCGACGGCGCCGTCGGCGAGGCGCCCTGCCTGACTGTGTCCGACGACGGCGGTTTCGTCGTCGAGGAGGCCGAGGTCATCTATTGGGGTCTGTGCCCCGACTGCTCGAAACCACACACTTCGCGAAAAAAACCGCGATAACAGCCCGATCTACTCGCTCCTGGAAGGAATGCTGTGTCCGATAGCTGCCCGGTCGCTCATGACGGCAACACTCAGAGCACCAGTGAAAGTGAAAACCCCGCAATCCCGTCCCCCACGGTCAAAGAACATCGTCCGAGGACGAACCGCGACTGGTGGCCCAACCAGCCGGAACTGTCAGTGCTGCATGCACACTCGTCGAAATCCAACCCGATGGGCGCCGACTTCGACTACGCCGAGGAGTTCGCCAAGCTCGACGTCGAGGCGCTCAGGCGAGACGTCATCGATCTGATGACCACCTCGCAGGACTGGTGGCCTGCCGACTACGGCCACTACGGTGGGCTCTTCATCCGAATGAGCTGGCACGCTGCCGGCACCTACCGCATCGCCGACGGTCGCGGCGGTGGCGGGCAGGGTGCCCAGCGTTTCGCCCCGCTCAACAGCTGGCCCGACAACGCGAGCCTCGACAAGGCGCGCCGGCTGCTGTGGCCGGTCAAGCAGAAGTACGGCAAGCAGATTTCCTGGGCGGATCTGCTCGTCTTCGCCGGCAACTGTGCCCTCGAGTCGATGGGGTTCAAGACTTTCGGATTCGGTTTCGGCCGCGAAGACGTCTGGGAACCCGAGGAAGTGTTCTGGGGTCCGGAAGACACCTGGCTCGGCGACGAGCGCTACAGCGGTGATCGCGAACTGTCCGGTCCGCTCGGGGCCGTGCAGATGGGTCTGATCTACGTGAACCCGGAGGGACCGAACGGGCAGCCGGATCCGCTGGCAGCGGCCCGCGACATCCGGGAGACGTTCGCCCGCATGGCGATGAACGACGTGGAGACCGCCGCGCTGATCGCCGGCGGCCACACCTTCGGTAAGACACACGGCGCAGGCGATGCCGACCTTGTCGGCCCGGAGCCGGAGGGCGCCCCGATCGAGCAGCAGGGTTTGGGCTGGAAGAGCGCATTCGGCACCGGCGTCGGCAAGGACGCGATCACCAGCGGCCTCGAAGTCGTGTGGACCCCCACCCCGACGAAGTGGGACAACAGCTTCCTGGAGACGCTGTACGGCTTCGAGTGGGAGCTCACCAAGAGCCCCGCCGGCGCCTGGCAGTGGACCGCCAAGGACGGTGCGGGTGCAGGCACGATCCCCGACCCGTTCGACTCGTCGGCGGGACGCAACCCCACGATGCTCACCACGGACCTCTCGTTGCGCATGGACCCGACCTACGAGAAGATCACTCGGCGTTGGCTCGATCACCCGGAGGAGTTCGCCGAGGAGTTCGCCAAGGCGTGGTACAAGTTGCTGCACCGCGACATGGGACCTGTCACGCGCTACCTCGGCCCCTGGGTTCCGGAGGCGCAGCTGTGGCAGGACCCGGTTCCCGCGGTCGATCACCCGCTCATCGGTGACAGTGAGATCGCTTCGCTGAAGGGCAAGATCCTCGATTCGGGGCTGTCCGTTTCCCAGCTGGTGTCCACCGCCTGGGCGTCGGCAGCCACCTTCCGCGGCACCGACATGCGGGGCGGCGCCAACGGAGCGCGGATCCGGCTCGAGCCGCAGAAGAACTGGGAGGTGAACAACCCCACCGAGCTGTCCACGATCCTGCAGACCCTCGAGCAGATCCAGCAGGACTTCAACTCGTCGCAGTCCGGCGGAGTGAAGGTGTCACTCGCGGACCTGATCGTCCTGGCCGGTACCGCAGCTGTGGAGAAAGCGGCCAAGGCCGCCGGCCACGACATCACGGTCCCGTTCACCCCCGGGCGCACGGATGCGTCGCAGGAACAGACCGACGCGGAAACGTTCACCGTGCTCGAGCCGAGGGCCGACGGGTTCCGCAACTACCTGCGAGCGGGCGAAAAGTTGCCGGCAGAGGCCCTCCTGGTCGACCGGGCTTACATGCTGAACCTGACCGCTCCGGAGATGACGGTTCTCGTCGGTGGCTTGCGGGCCCTGAACGCGAACTTCGGCCGAACCGAGCACGGCGTCTTCACCGACCGGCCCGCGGTGTTGACCAACGACTTCTTCGTCAACCTCCTCGACATGGGTACGGAGTGGAAGGGATCCGCCTCGGCCGAGAACGTCTACGAGGGCAGTGACCGGGTCACCGGTGAGACCAAGTGGACCGCGACCGCCGTCGACCTCGTCTTCGGTTCCAACTCGCAGCTGCGTGCTCTCGCCGAGGTCTATGCCGCCGCCGACGCGCAGCAGAAGTTCGTGCAGGACTTCGTCGCTGCGTGGAACAAGGTGATGAATCTCGACCGGTTCGACCTCGCCTGAATCTCAGCCGAACCGCATACGGCACCCCGTGAGCTGACTACGCTCGCGGGGTGCCGTGCGTGCTGTCGCGCCGTCGGCGGTCAACCCGTGACGCGCGCTGCGTTCCCGGCGTCGACGGGCAGGACGATGCCGCTGATGTGTTCGCTGCCCTCCGCGGTGAGGAACAGAACGACGCGGGTGATCTCGGCGGGGTCGAGCCACGCCACGGGCTGGGCGTGGAGGCTGCGGAAGACCGGTGCGACGTCGTCGGATCCGGGATTGTCGAGGTCGGGCCGCATCATCCGGTACAGGGAATCGTTGTGGATCATGGGAGTCGAGATGTTGCCGGGGGCAACGGCATTGACAGTGATCCCGTGCGGTGCGAGGTCGAGCGCCGCACTCTTGGTAAGTCCGATGACGCCCCATTTGGATGCGGCGTAGGCGGCCATGTTGGCATTTCCGGCCCGCCCCAGCATGGAGGAGACGGTGACGATGCGCCCGTATCCGCGGCGGATCATCCCCGGGGCCACCGCTCCGACGGTGTTGAAGACGCCGGTCAGGTTGGTACCGATGGCCTCGGACCACTGTTCCTGGGTGAGGGACTGGACGGGTGCGGCCACGGACACGCCGGCATTTGCCACGGCAATGTCGATTCGTCCCAGTTCGGATTCGGCTCGTGTGACGAGCGCGTCCATGGCGCTTCGGTCGGCGGTGTCCAGTGTCGCTGTGATGCAGCGACGTCCGGTCGACCGCACCAGCTCCGCGGTCTCGTCGAGATCGGCCTCGGTGGCGAGGGGGTAGCCGACCACCGGGCTGTTCGCGCACCGATCGCACAGGACGATGTCTGCGCCGCGTTCCGCAAACGCCACCGCGTGGCTACGGCCCTGGCCGCGGGCTCCACCGGTGATCAGGGCGACTCGGCCATCGAATCGATCCATCGTTGTCTCCTTGTCCGGACGTACTACCGCAGCTTGATGCTGCCGCCGTCCGCCATCAATGTCTGGCCGGTCATGTACCGCGAATCGTCGGTAGCGAGGAACACCGCCACGGGCGCGATGTCCGTCTCGGGATCGCCGATGCGCTGCAGGGGAACCTTCGCCACGGAGGCCGCCGCGCGTTCGGGAAACGCGGCCTGCCACGCGAGGACTCCTTCGGTGGCCGCGAACGGGCAGATCACGTTCACCCGGATCCCGTCGGCCGCCCACTCGTTGGCGGCCACGCGGCTCACGCCCCGGATCGCTTCCTTCGCCGCGGCATACGACGTCTGGGTGGGCATGCCGTCCAGACCGGATCCCGACGCAAAGTTGATCACCGAACCTTTCGCCGACTTCAGTTGCGGGTAGCACGCTTGCATCAGGTACACAACGGGATAGAACCCGGTCTGGAAGGAAAGGTCGAACATCTCTTGGGTGTGATCGACCAGCAGTGCCTGGCGCGACGCGTGCGCGTTGTTGACCAGAACGTCGACGGACCCGAACGCCTCGACTGCGGCGTCACGGATCTGGTCGGCTGACTCCCGCCGGGAGATGTCGACGTTCAGGAAGCGGGTGGCCGCGCCGAGTTCTTTCTCGAGAGCCGTGCCGCGTTCGTCGTCGATGTCCACGAAGAGAACATTGGCGCCCTCACGGGCGAAGACCCGGGTGATGGCTCGCCCGATCCCGCCCGCCCCGCCCGTCACGATTGCTGTCTTGCCCTGCAGTCTCATGGTGTTCCTTTGCGCGTTCGGGTCAGACGCCGACGGTCGCGGCGGTGGCCAGCGCCGCCTTCTCGAGTTCCGCGACGCTGAACGCGGCGTAGTTCTCGTACGGTCCGCGGCCCGCGAAATAGGGAGTCAGAAGTCCTTCGAGTTCCTCGGGTGAGAAGGCGGATCCCGCTGCATCGAAGCGGTTCTCGACCTTTGGTGCCGCCATCAAGGCGACCATCTTGCCGTAGACGACGAAGACCTGCCCGTTGATTTCGTCCGAGGCGGGGGAGGCCAGGTAGTGGACGAGTGTGGCGACGCGTTCGGGCGAGAGGGGATCGGGCCCCGCGTCCGCGGCGGTGTTTGCCCCGAAGGCGTCGGCCGTCATCGCAGTGCGGGCGCGCGGGCAGATGGCGTTGGCGCGCACTCCATATCGTGAGAGCCCCTGCGCCGTCGACAGGGTGAGAGCGGTGATTCCGGCCTTGGCCGCCGAATAATTGGGTTGGCCGGCCGAACCGAAGAGGAAGGCCTCGGACGACGTGTTGATCACCCGTCCGTACACGGGCCCTCCCGCGGCCTTGCTCGCTTCGCGCCAGTGCACCGAGGCCGCACGAGACGTGGCGGCATGCCCTTTGAGGTGAACGCGAATGACGTCGTCCCAGTCGGATTCGGACAGGTTGAAGATCATCTTGTCGCGAAGGATCCCGGCGTTGTTGATGAGGATGTCCATCGATCCGAAGGTGCCGACTGCTTCCTGGACGAGGCGTTCGCCCAGCGACCAGTCGGAGACGTCGCCCGTGACCGCCGTCGCCTGACCTCCGGCAGCCGTGATCTCCTCCGCGACGGTGTGTGCATTGTCGCCCATGTCGTTGACGACGACGGCGGCCCCGGCCGCGGCGAGGGCGAGGGCTTCGGCGCGGCCGAGTCCCGCACCGGCGCCGGTGACGACGGCAGTGCGTCCAGCCAGGTTCAGCGATTCCGTCATGCGTACTCCTCGATAGAAAAATTAGATTTCATTCTAGTTCTAGCGTATGGCATCCCCGCAAGTCACTAGTCAAAGCCATGTTCTGACGAGAATGTTTTCTACTTTCCGCGAGGTCTCGCTGAGTGGGAATTGTGGTCGAGGTCACTGGCGCGCATGCCAGGTTGAGCGTGCTGATCCTCTCGAAACACCGGAGCCTCATATGAACCACATTCCCCTGTCCCCAGGCGAGGCGGAGCGCGCACCGCTCTCGCGCGGGAAGTCGTACGCCCTCCTGGCCTTGATCATTCTCCTGGTCGAAGTCATTCCCCTCGCCTACAACTTCGTCACCCCGGCACTGCCCGAGATCTCGAAGCACTTCGGGACTGCGAACGTCGGCTGGGTAATCACGATCGTCACGCTCATGCTCGCCGCGTCCACCCCGCTCGTCGGCAAGCTCGGTGACATCTACGGCAAGAAGCGGATGATGCTCGTGTCGGCCGCGGTGTTCGGTGCCGGGTCGTTGCTGGGCGCTCTGGCCCCGAACTTCGAACTCTTCCTGGTCGGCCGCGGGCTCCAGGGCGCGGGCATGGCCATTCTCGTCCTGGCCTACGGCTTGATCCGCGACATTCTGCCGCCCGCAATCATTCCCGTGGCGGTCGGTTTCATCGCTACGGGCATGGGCGCCAGCACCATCCTCGGACCCATCATCGGCGGCTACCTCATCGATCACTTCGGTTACACCGGCGTGTTCTGGGCGCAGCTGCTCCACGTGGCCGTGGTCGGGATTGCGGTCGCAATCTTCGTTCCCGAGACCACGCTGCGGACGCGCTCCAAGCTGGACGTGCTCGGGGCGCTCATTCTCGGAGCCGGGGCGTTCCTGCTGCTGTTCGGCATCGGCAAGGCGTCCACTTGGGGATACACCTCGCCGCAGACGTTGCTCTTCCTCGGCGGTGGCCTCGCCGTCCTGGCCGGTTGGCTGGTCTACGAGCGCACCCCGAAGGAGCCGCTCATCGATCTGCAGATGCTTCGGCACCCGCCCGTCGCGAAGACGCTGGCCGCCAGCGGTTTCGTCCAGTTCGTCCTGGTCAGCCATTCGATGCTGATTCCGATGTTCGTGATGACCGACCCCGACCTGGGGCTGGGGTACGGATTCGGCGCGACCGCACTTGCGGTCGCGATCTACACGGTGCCCACCGGCGTGGTGTCGATGATCGCGGGACCGGTGGGCGGGTACTTCACGCGTCGCATCGGCCCGGCTCCGGTTCTGGTGTTCGGCGGATTCGCGCTCGCCCTCGGATCATTCCTGCTTGCGACGCTGCATGATTCGACGCTTCAGCTGATGTTCGGGCAGTTGGTCATCGGGCTCGGGCTGGGCTCCGCGTCGGCGACGCTCCCCAACCTGATCATGCGCACGGTGCCCGCCGAGACCCAGGGTATCGCCGGCGGGATGCTCAACCTGTCCGGTTCGCTGGGCAGCGCGATCGGCAGCCAGGTGATGATCACCATCCTCGCGATCCCCGGAGTGATGCTCGTGGGTCGTGCCTCGCACTTCCCGGAGCAGGGTTTCGTGTACGCGTTCTTCACCCTCGCCGTCGCGGGTGTGCTCGCCGGAGTCATGGGACTCCTGCTGACCCGCAACAGGATCGACCGTCCCACCGACGTCGCGGTACCGAAGTCCGAGATGGTGGCCTGACCCTCCCACCGACCGCGGGGCCCGCACTTGTGCGGGCCCCGCGGTCGTCTGGATCAGCTGCGGACGCCGGCGGCGAGCAGGGCCCGTGCCTCCTCACGGCCGTCGAGGAGCCGATTGGTCCGGCGGGTCACCTTCCACACGCCGTCGATCTTGGCGAGCTCCCAGCGGTTGGCCGTGATCCGGTGTACACGGAATCCGTCTTCGTCACGAATGATCAACTGCGACTTGCAAGTCGCGACAGCGGTGTCCCCATCGACCCGGATGTGTCCGGGCTCGAGCATGTGCGCGCAACCGCCGCCGATCCAGCCCTGGTGTGCCTGCGACTGCACCATCGCAGTGATGGCCGCATGTCCGCGCAGCACGCCGGTGTCCACGTCGTACACACCGTCCTCGGTCCACAGCCGGGCCACCGCCTCGGCCGAGCCGCTGTCGATGGCGGGACCGTAGGCGGTCATCAATTCGAGGATCGCGAGCTTGTCCTCGAGCACGGCGACCCGTCCGAGGAGAGACTGGAGAAGTTGTTTTTCGGAGTCGGTCACGGATGTGTCCTGTCGTCGGAGGAAGTAGTTCGGAAAGTGAGGCCGAGCTCGTCGCCGAGCTGCCGGAGGGAGCCCAGTTGCTCGCAGTAATGTCCGGCCCCGGTGGAGGCGAGGGTCGCGCTGACGATCGTGGTGCCGGCATCGCGGCGTCGTTCGAGGGCGCGGCGCACGGTGTCGGGGTTATCGATCGGGTCGAGTGGTGCCCCCGCGCTGAGAATCACCTCGAAGCCGGCGGGTAGTTCGACCTTGCCGAGAAGGGTGCACAGTTCGTCGAGCGAGAGACCGAACGGGACCCAGCCGTCACCGAAGGCGACCGCGCGCCGCAGTGAGCGGAGCGTGCGCCCGCCCACCCACAGGGGGACCCGTGGTTGCACGGCATGCGGTTCCACGACGACGTCCTCGAAATCGTAGAAGGCGCCGTGATACTCCGGCCGGGAACGGGACAGCGACGCGCGCAGGGCGGCGAGGGCGTCGTCGGCGCGTGGTCCGCGGTCGTCGAAGTGGGCGCCGAGCAGGGCGAACTCCTCACGCAGGCTGCCTACGCCGAGACCGAGAATCAGGCGGCCACCGCTGACCGCGTCGAGCGTGCCGTACCGCTTGGCGATCTCGAGCGGGTGGTGATAACCGAGCACCAGGACCTGTGTGGCGAGCCGGATGCCGCTCGTCCGCGCGGCGAGAAAACCGAGGGTGGCGAGCGGGTCCCAGTACGTGGAGCCGCGCTCGGCCGCAACATCGGTGGGCACGGCCACGTGCTCGCTGCAGGTGAGATGGTGATAGCCGAGGCGGTCCGCCGTCTCGGCTATCCGGGTCAATTCCTCGATCCCGGCGCCGGCCTCCCACTCCGCTACGACGGCGGGATGCTGGACGACGATGGGCGGCGCGATTCCTATGTGCATCTCTTTCGGTACTCCGCTGTAGGGGATCGGTGGTTGTAGAGGATCGGTGTCCTCACCGTTCTAGCGGAGCTTCCGGCGCGGGGGTCGGGGCATTCCCGGTGACCGGACGCGGTGCTCTGTGGGGTGTTTACATACGGCGAGTGACGACATACCCAGAGACGAGGTTTTACGACATAGTTTTCCGACACGGGTTATCGACGCCCTCGACTTGGTAAATTTGCTGTTCAGGGCGGGTGTCGGAAAACGATCTATTTGTCCTGTCTCACCCAACCCGAGGTAGGGCTCTCCGATCCGAGGTATTCGGTATGGCGTCTCACTAAACTGAGGTGCCGAGTCTGCTGACGTGGTGAGACGGCACTGACGGATCTTTGACGCTTGATGTATTGCCTCATGATCGGCAAGACTTCCTGCGCCTCGAGGAATCTCACGCATATGAGGCATCGCAGCTCAACGACCCAAAACGCGCTGAGCATGTCTCATATGCAATGAGACAGGACACTATTCCCGACGGTGTGCCTCCTCTGCGGCCATGACCGCAGAGGAGATCATCGACTTATGGCGATCACAGGTCACTGAGCCGGTTCAACTCAACTTTCGCTTGGTCGGTTCGCTCACAACTGCCAGGTCCCTTCGAATGTGGGTTCGGTCTTGTCGAGAAACGCCCGCGATGCCATGGGCTCGTCGGTCGCGAAGTTGATCAGCTGGGCACGGGACTCACCTTCCAGGGCCTCACGGAATGTCGAGCTGCTCGCTTGGTTGATCATCACCTTTGACTGTGCAAGCGCGATGGGAGGACCGCTGGCCAGTCGAGTAGTCAGGTCCAGGACGAAGTGGTCGAGTTCGTCCGGTGCCTTCACCCAGGTCGCGATTCCGATCCGCAGTGCCTCGTCGGCGTCGATGATTTCGCCGAAGAAGGCCATTCGCTTCGCCTGCTGGAGCCCTACGACGCGAGGCAGGAGCCACGAGCCGCCGAAATCGACGGACATTCCGCGTCTGGGGAAGATCTCGGAGAAGCGTGCCGTGGTGGAGGCGACAACGAGGTCGCATCCGAGCGCGAGATTGCAACCGGCTCCTACCGCGACGCCTTCGACTCTGGCCACGGTCGGTTGCGGCAGGTGATGCAACTCCTCGGCGATGTCACCCATCCAGCGCATCCGGTTCAGAGGGTGTCGCGGCTCCTTCTCGCCTGCAAGGTCGGCGCCGGAGCAAAAGTCTCCTCCTGCCCCCGTCAGCACGACCACACGAATGGTCTCGTCGGCTCCTGCAATTCGTATCTCATCTCGAAGTCGAGTGAAAGCGGCCTCGTCGAGTGCATTCTTGCGATGGGGCCGGTTGATCGTCAGTGTGAGTATCGCGCCGCTTCGCGTGACGATCACGGAGTTCGTTGCGGATGCCCGCGAATCAGCGGCGCTGTCTCGTGTGGAACTCATCGGCTTGCGCTCCTTGTTCTCCGCGACCAATGGTGGTTGCTCACCGCCCCACGGCTGCGAAACACCTTGTTCGCGGCCGACGCGATCAGCGACCGACATACCGCGGCTCGCGCTTCTCGAGGAATGAGCGGACACCCTCACGGTGATCTTCGGTGGTGAACAACGACGTCTGTGTGGCGGTCACCCAGCGTCCGAATTCATTCCAGTCAGGATCCAGTGCGAGTCGAAGGCCGCGCTTGGTCGCAGTGACCGCCAACGGCGGGTTCGCCGCGATCTTCTCCGCCAGCTCGAGTGCGACCGGCATCACCTGCTCGTCGTCGACGACTCGGCTGACAAGTCCGATCTGCCGGGCCCTCTCCGCATCGATCATCTCGCCAGTGAAAAGCAACTCTGCTGCCAGCTCGCGCCCGACGATCTGCGCGAGGCGGCCGAGCCCCGCTACGTCACTGCACAACCCCCGTTTGATCACCCCGACGTGGCCTACTTCTTGGTAGGAGATATCTTGCATTTCGCCGTACAACCTTTCCGGCCGAATATCCAGACAGTCTGTTGAGAGCAACCGCCGGAGTCGACCAAACCGCTATGTCAGTGAGCCGTGAAATGGTCGCAGGCTGCCTGCGCGGCCTGGTCGAAGATCACGCCCATATAGGGATCGAAGTGCCCACCGTCCGTGACGACAAGCCGCTTCGGTTCGAGCGCTCGTTCGTGGCCCGCGGACGAAAACACCTCGGCGAAGTCGTCGAGATGCATTTCCTTCACGCCGGACAAGCCGTGCGCCATCACGACGGCCGGCGCGGGAGAATCAGTTCCTTGCGCTGTGTAGAACCAGCCGCGCAATGTCACGCCATCGGCGTCGAACTCCACGTCCTCACCGGACATCGGCACATCCTCTTCTCTCGGTTGCGGTCTTCATCGACCGTAAGGGCGCGCAGGGCGGCGCCACAGGGACGAACGCGCCCACCGTCGGGACATAACAGTCGATGAAGCCTCGACTGGGCCTCATCGTGCTGCGCGTTCTGCTGCCCGGCGGCGGAGCTCGTTTCTCGCCAGAGCGTTCTTGTGCACCTCGTCCGGCCCGTCGGCGAAGCGAAGAGTGCGGATCCCGGCATACATGTTCGCGAGGGGGAAGTCCTGTGACAGGCCTGCTGCGCCGTGAACTTGAATCGCCTCGTCGAGGATCCACTGCACCGTTGTCGGTGTTGCGATCTTGATCGCCTGAACCTCGCTGTGCGCGCCCTTGTTTCCGACTACGTCCATCAGCCACCCGCTTGTGTACCGACCTGAGGCCCAAGTCCAAGCCTGGGCAGCCGAACAACAGCGAGAACACAAGAAGCCCGAGCCGGATCCCACGCCTGATCCTGAAAACCGTTTGCCAACAAGAACTCCCGTCACCGCGGCGAAGGTCATCCGCGCCTTCCGTCGCTTGGAAGCCGACCCAGCCACGCTCGCCGACACCCTCGTCGACTACCTCGATGCCGACGGATTGCGAACACTGATCCAGGCACTCACCGATCGACGCTGATTCGGAATTCGTCATTGGGCTGTCCACCACGGTGACAGCCCAATGCCGAGATGCTTGCGACGACGACGACGACGACGTCCGTACGTTTCGTCGACTATGCCTGCGTCTACCCATTTCTAGGACGAGCAGTAGCTGACGGTCGCGGACATCCGCTTCGTCAGCTGTTACCGAGGCCGGTCCAGGAGGCGAAAGGGGCTGAACGCCGTTCTGCGGTCACCTGGGTTCGTTTTGGCCGAGGCCATACCGGAAACCTCCAGATGGCACGGCAACCCGGCGATCACCATCAGTGGCCCGGCGGCAGGCTATCCGTATGCTGCGACACGACCACCGTTCGCCGTGCGCAGGGGCTGGTAGACCGATTCCACCACCACCCAACATTGCCGGGCAGAGCAGGGAATTCAACGCCACGACATGTCGAAGTTCAAGGAGTTCATCGAAGGGGGTGAGGATGATCTCGCGCCGGGCCGCGTGGGGCCCGGCCGAGGAGGTGGGCGTCCTCGGTCCACGCGCGACGGGTGACGGCCCTCGGCCGAAGGGGTCAGCGGTCGAGGGTCTCGCTGCCTGCGAACTGCCGTCGAGCCGCGGTTCCCGGGGAACGGTTTCCCGGGCAGTCCGCTGTATTTCGCCGGGCATTGAATTATGGTGACCTCACGTTGGACTCCCGTGACACAACCCATCCTATGAACTTTTCAGAACAATTGGCTCGTGAAACCGCCGTCGACGGTCAAGGCACTCCCGGTGATCATCGAAGCTTGGTCCGAAGTGAGGAAAAGAGCCGCATCTGCGATATCCCCTGGTGATATCAACCGCCCCTGCTTCTGGTCGATTACCTGAGCGAAACCGCCAGGGGCGAGGCCCATGGTGGACTCCCAAACCGGGACTTCAGAGTCAATGAGCGGAGTATCAACGTAGCCGGGCACCAGGGCGTTGACTCGGACGTTCTGTGCTCTGAGTTCACCTGCAGCTGTTGCGGTGAGGTTGCGAACTGCAGCTTTCGACGCCCCGTAAGCCGCCGCGAGAGGTGTGCCCCCGGTCCCCGAAATGGACGAGAGGGTGAGGATCGATCCACCACCGGAATTCGCGATAGCCGCCGCGCTGTGCTTGATGGTCAGGAAGACACCGTCAAGGTTGACTGACATGGTGGATCGCCAAACATCGAGCGGCGTCTCCGCGATCGGATGCGATGCGCTGATTATCCCAGCGTTGGCGACCACGTGATGCAAAGCCCCATGCTCTTCGACAGTCCGTTCTATCAGCGCAGAAACGTCCTGCTCGCGGGTCACATCAGCCGGGATTGCGCTCGCGCCGGGGATGCGGGAAACAACTGCCTCGGCGGCTCCGCGGTGTCGATCGGAGACGACAACCCGAGCGCCTTCCTTCGCGAACCGGGCGGCGATCACAGCGCCGATTCCGCCGCCCGATCCAGTGACGATCACGACCTTACCTTCGAGTGTTGCAGGCATGGCCACCTTCCTTTCCATTAGACGATGTAGCTGGTTTCGGGGCGAACGAGCCTGGTGAGATTGCCGGAGCCGCTGATGAACGGAACCTGGGCGACGGCAGCGCGGATGCGGCGGTCCACGGCCGCCACACTGAGCGCGTGTCCGCCGGCAAGGCTGGACCCCCCAAACTCCGATGGCATCCGGGTTCACATCTCACCGTCCGGAGACGTACCCCGGGATCCTCAGTCACGAGGCAGCGACGTCGTACGGGACGGGTCGGTTCTCCTTGGCCCAGAGCTTCTCCATGTCCGACTCCGGCGGCGGCGGCACGAGACCCTGCGTGCGCCAGAGGTCCATGGGGGTCTCGTCGATGTGGATCTCCCAGTCGTAGCCGCGTTCCTTGATGAAGGGCGCGAGCTTCTCCTCGGCCACTGTCATCATCAGTGCGCGAACCTCTGCGGTCTCCATCTGCCGGGCGATGTGATCGAGTCGGATCCGGACGAAGTTGTTGTTCGCCTTTCCCCCGACATACATCGTCTCCTTCGGCATGTCCTTGAACAGGACGACCACGTAGAACCGTGGCAGGTTGACGTAGTCCACGTAGATCGACGTGATCGCCTCGGACAGCTGCTCCTTGTCCTCGGGGGTGAAGGCGTTCTCGGGGGTGAAGATCTCCCAGTACGGCATGGCGGTTCCTCCTCATTGGGTTGGTGCGGCGGGACTTGTGCCGCGATAGCGATTGCTTCGGTGTGGGTTTCTCTACGCCAGGGCGCGCACAAAGTGTTCGCACGCAGCCTTTGACGACGCCTCGAACGCGGCACCGGTATACACGTCGAAGTGACCACAAGGCAGCACGAGCAACTGCTTGGGCTGCAGGGCCCGTTCGTAGGCCTCGAAGGCGAGTTCTGCGTACGCACTGATGTCTTGGTCGGCCACGATCATCAGTAGTGGGGTCGGTGAGATTCGGTGGATTCCATCGCCGGGCTCGAACTCGACGATCCGTTCGAGGGAACCGAGGGTCACCTCGTTGCGCCAGGACGGAGCCCTGTCCTGCGCGGTTTTGGTGAAGAACTCCCAGGATTCGACGCTGGCCATCAGCGCGGGAGCCATCGGATCGGCGTCCACGGCCGGCATGAGCGTGGGCTCCCCGCCGTCGTAGAGGTTGCGTCGTTCGCCGTCCAGCTGGGCACGCACCGTTGGCAGGAAGTCGGGACGAACGAGCCGCGTCATCTGGCCGGACCCGCTGATGAAGGGGACCTGAGCGACAACGGCCCGCACCCGACGATCGACCGCGGCCACGCTCAGCACGAGGCCGCCGCCATGGCTGGATCCCCAGATGCCGACACGGCCGGGGTCGACGTCCTCGCGGCCAGTCGCATACGTGATGGCGTGGCGAAGGTCGCGGGCCTGGGTGATCGAATCGATGTGCTGACGCGGAACGCCGTCGCTCGCGCCGAAGTTTCGGTGGTCATACACCAGAACGTTCAGTCCCGCTTGGGAAAAGGACTCGGCGTAGTCGTCGAGATACATTTCCTTGACGGCGGACAGTCCATGGACCAACACCACCACTGGGCCCTTGGAATCGACCCCTTCTGCGGGATAGAACCATCCGCGCAAAGTGACATTGTCCGCTGAGAATTCAATATCCTCACGTGGCATTAAAGATCCTTCCGAAATTTGTACGCTTGTTGAAGAAGGTAGTGACGTGGAACACACCATTGAAGGGATGCTTGCGCCCACTTCGAGGACACGTCCGCCACGTGCGGTTTCCGTTATCCCGGCCGCGAAATCCCAGAAATCCCATCGATATCCGCTTCGGGACTGGGCCGGCCGTCGAGACGCACCCGGTTCGGCCCGGCCTGTTTCACGGCGCGACCTACGACTCGACCGTGGTGCCGTTGCGAGCGAGTCACACAATGTCTCGCGGCCACCACGCGATATCGAGTGGCGGTGCTCAGCCGAACGCCTAGAACTGCACCCATCGCCGCGATGGGCCGGGGCAGGAGGGACCCGCGTCGAGGCTCGAGGCTCGAGGCTCGCTGTTCTGCGAGTTCCGAGCTGCGGCGTCGTTCGCTGGCGCGGGGTCCAGCCTGGGAAGTTACGGCCGGATTTCCGCCGCGGTCGAACCTGCGTCTCGAAGCTGGATCGCGTTCATGGCCGAGAACTGCAGGGTCCAGAGGTTCCCATGCCCCGGGTACTTCGCCGACATGATGCGGACCAGGTCCTCGGCATCGTCCGCAACCTCGTAGGCGGCGGCGAAATCCTGGATGTAGGAACGTGTTTCGGCGATCATGGAATCGACGGCGTGGTCGTCGCCGTCGGGCCTGCGGTGGCCGGCGACGATCACCTTGGGGGCCAGCTTCTCCACCAGGTCCACAGTCTCGAGCCAGTCGTGCCATTCCTCGGGCGTCGACAGACCGAGCATCGGGTGGATCTCGTTGTAGATGGAGTCACCGGCAACGACGACATCGATCTCCGGAATGTGCACGATCGTCGTGGGATGGATGTCGGCCTGCTTCACCTCGACGATGTTGAGAGGCGAGCCGTCGACGTAGAGCGTGTTGTCGTCGATCGGGTCGGGGAGCGCATCACTGACGACGCAGGCGTCGCCGAACAGCATCGCCCACTGCTGTTGCTGCAGTTCCATGGATTCCTTCATGGCCTCGACCACGTGGGGCAGCGCAACGCACTTCGCGTCCGGGAACCGCTCCATCAGGGGACCGATGCCCAGGTAATGATCGGCATGGGCGTGCGTCACGTAGATCGTCGTGAGTTGCTTCCCGGTGCGCTCGATCAGGTCGCCCAGGTCCCGGACGTCATCCTCGAGGTACTGGGCGTCGATGAGCACAGCTTCGGTCGGGCCGCTGATCAACGTCGCAGTGGTGGGCGAGAACTTGCCGCGGGGAACATCAGGCCAGTCTCCCGCGGGGATCTCGGGCCAGCGACCGACGTACACGGTCGCTCGGATCGGCGGGGCGGCTGCGGCGGGCGGGCGGATGTCGGTATTCATGAAGTACCTCCAGAATGGGAGTGATTGGTCAGTGGCATCGGGTGGGCCTGCGGCCCACCGCAGTTAGATCAACGGTATGAGCGCGCCGTTTCCGGGACGTAGGTCGGTCATGCCGGACACCGGTACACAGCCGCCACGATTCGCTGGGCGTGAGTAAACCGATAGGCCCACCGCCAGCTGGTTCTCACGCGCCATGCACCGGTGAGTTCGCGGCACGGGTGGCTGCGTAGCGGGCAAAGGTTTCCAGCAGGGACGGGTCGTCGATCGATCGTGCTTCAGCGACCGCGGAGACGTCGTTGCCTTGCAGGATGCGCTTGACCGGGACTTCGAGCTTTTTGCCCGTTCGGGTGTGCGGGATCGCCCGGACGACGATCACGTCGTCCGGCACGACTCGGGGCGAGACCGCCTCGCGGATCCGTCCGACAATGCGCTCGCGGAGCGCGTCGTCGAGCTCGGCGTGGTCGGACAGTGCGACGAACAGCGGCATCCAGTACTCACCGTTCTGCTGCTCCGCCCCGATCACGAGAGCTTCCGCTACCTCCGCAAGTTCTTCGACGACGCGATAGATGTCGGCGGTACCGAACCGGATCCCGTTACGGTTCAGCGTGGAATCAGACCGTCCGTGGACGATCACGGTGTTCCGTTCGGTGATGGTGACCCAGTCACCATGCCGCCAGACTCCCGGGTAGCTCTCGAAATAGGTCTCTCGGTAGCGGTCCCCGTCGCCGTCGTCCCAAAATCTGGTCGGCATGGACGGCATCGGCTGTGTCACCACCAACTCGCCCACGGCATCGCGCAGGCTTCGGCCGTCGGCGTCCCACGAGTCAAGGGCCACGCCCAGGTACGGGGCCGAGATCTCCCCGGCCCGCACCGGCAGGATCGGCACGAAGCCCGCGAACCCGCTGGCGACATCCGTCCCCCCTGTCACCGAGGCGAGCGGCACATCGCGGCCGACGTGATCGGCAACCCAGAAGTGCAACTCGGGAGCGACCACGGAGCCGGTGGCCCCGAGGGTCCTCAGGCGACGCAGATCGTGGTCGGTGCCGGGTGACCGGCCCGCTCGGGCGCAGGCCTGGAGGTATGCCGGACTCGTGCCCAGCACGGTGACCTCGTGCCGGGCTGCGAGCGCCCACAGCGCGTCGTCGGTCGGGTACGACGGACTTCCGTCGTAGCAGACGATCGTCGCGCCGACGAGGAGGCCGCTCACGAGGGAGTTCCAGACCATCCAGCTCGGCGAGGTGTACCACAGGTACGTGTCGGAAGGCCCTAGGTCGAGATGGAGGGCAAGGGCTTTGAGGTGCTCGAGCACGACTCCACCGTGGCCGTGAACAAACCCCTTCGGCTTCCCGGTCGTACCCGAGGAGAACAGCACCCAGAGGGGGTGGTCGAACCGCACGTGCGCGGGAGTCATGGCCGGCCCACCCCCTGTGACTGCCTCGACCCAGGGCGTGGTGCCTGCGGAAACACTCGCATCAGAGTGAAGTCGGCCGACGACGAGCACCTCACGCAGCGTCGGCATCCCGGCCTGCAGGGCTGGCAGGGCCGCGAGGCGGTCGACCTCGCGTCCGCCGAAGCGGTAGCCGTCAGCCGTGACGAGGACCACCGGCGCGAGCTGTCCGAGGCGGTCGACAACCGCCTCCGGTTGATAGTCCTGTCCGCAGCACGACCAGGTCGCTCCAACGCTCGCGGTGGCGAGGAAGGCGATGACCGCCTCTGCAATGTTGGGGAGGTATCCGACCACACAGTCGCCCTCGCCGACGCCCCGGGCGCGCAACCAGTTCGCCAGCGCGGTCACCTGGCAGGAGAGCTCGGTCCAGGACACCGTCCGCGGCCCGGGCCCGCCAGGTTCGGAATCGTCGATGATCGCTGGGCGGGACGACTGGGCATGGCTCAGCACCATGTCCACATAATTCAGCCGCCTGCCGGGAAACCATTGGGCAAAGGGCATCTCCCGTGTTGCCAGCACCGGGCCAACACCGGTCATGGTCACCCCGAAGTAGTCCTTCATCGCCGCCCAGAACTCCTCCGGACTGGTCACCGACCAGTCCCACAAGGACTGGTAGGAGGTGGCCTCGAATCGGCCCGTAGCCTGCAGCCAGTCGATAAATTCACTGATCCGGGCACTGGCGATCCGTTCTGCCGAGGGCGACCAGGCGACGTCCCTGGGTCCGATCGAACTCACCTCCACGACCGCGTCCATTCCGAAATCCATATCTGCACCCTTCTTCACGCGTTGCTAGTCAGAACGGGCATCAGCAGCCGTGGCTTTCCCGATACTCGCTCGGCGAGACCCCGAAGCAGCGGTGGAACTCCCGGCGAAGGTGGCTGGGGTCGTAGTAGCACCATCGGTGAGCGATCGTCGCGATGGTCATGTTGGAGTTCACAAGCTCCTCGCGGACCGCGGCCATACGCCGTGCACGCACGAGAGCGGTCATGGTGTCCCCGGTCAGCGCGAAGGCCCGGTGGATGGTTCGTGTCGAGACGTTGTGGGCGGCCGCAAGATCCTCGATATGGATCGAACCGCTACGAAGATTGCGCGTGATCCAGTTGTCGATCTGCGCACGCAAATCAGCCAAGACCGATCGACCTGTGACAGAGCCGGTCTCTGCGCGGATGATGCCGACAGTCAGTGCCACCAGCGCCCCGCGGGTCGCCTCGATCTCCGAGGGATGCATGGCTGGTAGCCGGCTCCAGACCTGGTCAAGGGTCGTAAACAGGACGCCGACCAGCGGCCGGTCCTGCTCGAGCACGAGGCAGCCAGGAATGTTCGCGTCGCAACCAGCTGCCAGCAGCGCGGCCCGCGGCAGGGTCAGCGTGCGTTTCCTGACCCGCTCCGGCACCGAGAAGCCGTCACCGTCGTAACCGCCGGTCGCCACGACCACTGTCCCGTTCACCAGCGCGGCCTTCGGGCCCGCAAAGGAAAGTCGCTCGTCGCCCCAGTCACCTGCCACGACAACGACGACATCGCGCTCAGCGTCACAATCTTTACCCAGCGACAGCACGCTTTGCAGGGCGGGGCAGTCCCAGTCCGCGAGCTGGAGGTCGCCGACGTCTCGCGCACGCAAGCGAGTGGCATTGCCCCGCCTCTTGCGGTGTTGCACCGTCATCGGCCCCGAGACATCGCGGACCGCAGTCTCCCACCGGGCCCCAGGCCCGGCCGCCTCGACGTCGAGGACCTCGATTTCGGTGGCTGCGGTCGCGGTCATCGGGGCCTCCCAAAGCAGTGGACTAGGTTTGATCTGCCTGTACAGCCTGCCTGTGGACCACCACGGGGGACATTGTGTGAATGACGTATCCCATTACCTATTCGGCATTACCTATTCGGGCTCTAGCCCGACTCTTCCAAGTCGAAGGCGCGATGGGCTAGGCTGCCCGCACCATGGCCTCACGGTCGGCCAAGCAGCCGGACAACCTGCCCGCGGATCTGACGAGCTTCGTGGGTCGTCGATCCGAGACCCAGACTGTCCGAAAGCTTCTCTCCGCCGATCGGCTCGTCACGTTGACCGGAGTGGGTGGGGTCGGCAAGACCCGCCTCGCGTTGCGGGTGGCCCATGATCTCCGGCACGCGTTCCCGGATGGGGTGTGCCTGGTCGAACTGGCTTCCTTGAAGGACCCGGACCTGTTGCCGCACACGCTGATAGATGCACTCGGGATTCGCGAGCAGTCAGCCCCCGCCCCGTTGGTCCTCACCGACTACTTGCGCCCCCGGCACACCTTGATAGTCCTCGACAACTGCGAGCACATGCTCGAGGCAGCCGCGGATCTGGTGGACCGGCTGCTCCGGGTGGCGCCGAAACTGCGGATCCTCGCCACGAGCAGACAGGCACTGATGATCGCCGGTGAGCATGTGTACCCGGTTCCAACGCTCCCGGTGCCCGACGTCGATGCCCATCTCGCTCCCGGCTCGGCGACGCAGTTCGCGGCGGTCGACCTGTTCGCCGCCCGGGGGGCTGCGGTCGTTCCCGGCTTCGAGATCACCCCCGACAATGAACAGGCGGTCATCCGGCTCTGCCAGCGACTGGAGGGGATCCCGTTGGCGATCGAACTGGCAGCGGTACGGTTGCGCGTGCTCACGGTGGAGGAGCTCGCGCATCGGCTGGATAGTCGGTTCGAGCTGCTTCGCGAGGGCAGTCGTAACCTGCCGGAGCGGCATCAGACCCTTCAGGCACTGATCGACTGGAGCTACGAGCTGTGTACTCCGGCGGAGCAGACCCTGTGGGCGCGCGCATCAGTGTTCGCTGGTGGGTTCGGTCTTGACGCGCTCGAGGCTGTCTGCGCGGACGAGTTGCTCGCCGAGGAGGCCCTTCTCGACACGGTGGCCGGGCTGACCGACAAATCGATCCTGATCCGCGGCGAGCACGGCCGGCGTGTCAGGTTCCGCATGTTGGAAACTATCCGGGAGTACGGCCAGGCCCGACTACGAGAGTCCGGCTCCGAAGCGAAGGTGCAACGCAGGCACCGGGATTGGTACTGGCGGCTCATCGAGAAGGCTGCCGCGGAGTGGTTCGGCCCGGGTCAGGAGGATTGGGCGGCCCTGCTCCGTGTGGAGCATCCGAACGTGCGCGCGGCGCTCGAATTCTGCCTCGCGCGGCCAGACGAGGTGCGCGTCGGACTCCGAATGGCCGGCCGGCCCTGGTTCCTCTGGACTGCGCTCGGCTTCATGACCGAAGGCCGCCTGTGGCTGGACCGGGCGTTGGCAATGGATCAAGAACCGAGTCTCGAGCGGGTTTGGGCGCTGGGCACCGCCGCTGACATCGCTGTCTTCCAGGGCGATGAGGCTGCTGCTACTGCACTGATCGACGCCGTCCACGATCTTGCGGGCCGACTGGGCGACCCACAGGGCCTGGCTTACGCAACCCATATGCTCGGCCTACGCGCACTGGGCACCGACCCGAGAGCTGCGATTCCACTGTTGGTTGAAGCGCTCGAGCGATATGGGCGCGCCGACGTACCCGCCGACTACCCCAACAGTGTGCGCCCTGCACTGACCATGGCCTACGTGCTGTCCGGCGAGCTTGACAGAGCCGCCGACGTGGCCGAGGAGGCATGCGAACAGTGCAAGCAGGCCGGCGAGCGTTGGCTGTTGTCCTACGCCATGTGGGCGAAGGGATTCTTGAGGCTCCTCCAGGGCGAGCTCGAGCAGGCCGAAGCCGACCTGTGCGAGGCGCTCCAGCTCAAGCGGTTCACCCAGGACAGTCTGGGCTCGGCCTTCATCCTGGACGCTCTCGCCTGGACCGCCGCGGCGAGCGGCGACTGCAAGCGAGCCGCCGTGCTCCTCGGCGCATCGGACCAGGTCTGGCAGACCGTTGGCGTCCCACTGCTCGGAGCGAAACACCTGCTCGCGCGGCGCGAACAGTTCGAGAACATGGCTCGGCAGGCGATGGGCAACCCCGGCTTCGACACCGCGTTTGCCCGCGGAGGCCAGCTCACCGTCGAGGAGATGCTGACCTTCGCGCTCCGAGAGCACCGAGTCTCCCCCGTCGAGCCCCGACAGGCCGACAGCTTGTTGACACCTCGAGAGCGCGAGGTCGCGGACCTGGTGGCGCAGGGAATGTCGAGCAAGGACGTGGCGGCCAAGCTGGTCATCTCCCGACGCACCGTCGACGTACACGTGGAGCACATCTTCGCCAAACTCGGGTTCAACTCCCGCACTCAGATCGCGACCTGGGTGGCACAACGGCGCGCGCCGGAATCGCAAAGTCGGTGATAGCTGGGCGGCGACTGTCGCCGACACGGTGACTCGCGATCTCGGAGCCAGCAGTTGCGCCTCGAT
Source organism: Rhodococcus sp. MSC1_016 (assembly GCF_023667485.2). Lineage (NCBI taxonomy): Bacteria > Bacillati > Actinomycetota > Actinomycetes > Mycobacteriales > Nocardiaceae > Rhodococcus > Rhodococcus sp. MSC1_016. The sequence continues at coordinate 5,526,393 of NZ_JAMOZI020000001.1, read as the reverse complement.
TAGCGGGCGCGCGAAGCCCAGTCACCGTGGAGGACCGCTTTCCCGGCCCTTCGTGGCTCCGGACGTAGGTGGAAGGCCTCGATACCTCCGTTTGCCCGAGTACCCGCATGTCGTGACCAGCTTCACGATGTTCCAGTCCCTTCCTGGAAGCTGATACTCGAACTGGATGGAGAAGGGCGCTTCTCTACCCCCAGTGGGCACGATTGTCCTACGGGTCGCCCTTCACTGATCCATACCTTGGTGGTGTCCCTGATCCAAGAATTGTCGCGTCCTTTGTCACCAGTCTTAACCGGTTTCCCAGCACTGTTCGACTCAGGAGCCCTCATGACCCATACAATCGCGCCCGACGCGGCGCGGCGCCGTGCGCCGCTGCGCTCCGTCGTAGTCAGCGGTGTCGGCAACGTACTCGAGTGGTACGAGTGGACCGCTTACGCTGTCTTTGCACCGTTCATCGCCGCGGCAGTGTTCAATGCCGACGATCCTGTCTCCTCCCTGCTCTCCACGCTGGCCGTCTTTGCTGTCGGCTTCCTGATGCGCCCGCTCGGAGGAGTCTTCTTCGGTCGGCTCGCCGATCGCCGCGGACGTAAGTTCGTGCTCATCGCGACGATGCTGATGATGGCCGGCGGAAGCCTGGCGATCGGACTGATGCCGACCTACGACTCCATCGGCACCTGGGCGTCGGTGCTTCTGCTGGCACTGCGACTGATCCAGGGCTTCGCGCACGGTGGCGAATCCGCGACCGTGGCCGTCTACATCACGGAAATGTCCACTCCGCAGCGCCGCGGTATGTGGGGCAGCTTCACCTTCGTCGCCGTCTTCGGTGGAGCCGTGATCGCCTACCTGACCGGCGCGACGGTCACCGGCGCCCTCGACGCTACCGCCGTCTCGAACTGGGCCTGGCGCATTCCGTTCCTGCTCGGCGGCGCCTTCGCGGTTGTCGTCTTGATCCTCCGCCGCCAAATGGATGAGAGTGAGGTGTTCGAAGAGCATGCCGCAGGCGTGTCCTCGGGCACGACCACTGCGCCGCCGGTCTCCCGCAGGCAGTTGATCCGCGGCATCCTGCTCTGCTTCGCTCTGATGTCCGGTATCAGCGCCGCGCACTACACCTGGCTGTCCTACGCGTCGACCTACGCCATCGTGCAGAAGGGCATGGACGCCAACTCGGCATTCTGGATGTCACTTATTGCCACCGTCATCGCCACTGTCGCCGTGCCCTGGTTCGGCCTGCTGTCGGACAAGATCGGCCGACGTCCCATGCTCATCACCTTCGGCGTCGGCATCGTCGTCCTTCAGTTCCCGCTGATGACCCTGATCAGCGATCGGCCGTGGACGCTCTTGGTCGCCGCCACTGTCGGCCTGATGATTGTCTGCGCAGGAAGTTGTGTCTCCGCCGCCATGCCCGAGATTCTCCCGACGCCGATCCGGGCGATGGCACTCGGTATCGGTTTCTCGAGTGCCTCGGCGATCTTTGGCGGAAGTGCCCCCTACGTGAACCAGCTGCTCAACAGCCTCGACGTCCCCTGGGCCGCGAACTTCTACATCATGTCACTCGCCCTGCTCACCGCGTTCACGGCCTGGCGCCTGATCCCCGAGACCAAGGGCATCGACCTGGCCGCGGCGGGACGCGATGACACCGCCGCCCGTCAGCGGGGGGTTGCGGTAGTACTCGCCGAGAATCGGGCGTATATGCCTGGGTAGGTCCTTCGCGCTGGGGATCTTCGGGTTCTTCTGGGCTAAGGACAACGGGGCGATGCGATCGGAGCCGAACCCTGATGACGGCGTCAAACGTGAAGAACCGGAACAACTCTCTCAACCGATCGCGCAACGGCCGGGTTCGCATAAACGACCGGATGTGAGAGTCCGAATGTGAGAGTTCTGAGAACGGCCCGATCCGTACCACGTTCTCGCAGGTCGCGATTCGCACAACACCTCTCACAACCTCGGTGTTGCGAGAGGGAGTTCTGAGAGAATCGGGAATGGACGTGAACCCGGAACAGGCCGCCGCCGCGGTCGAACGCCATACCTAAGTGCGAGGCGCCGACGGGAAACCCATGCCGGACACGGGCCGGGAAGACCGCCGCCCGCCCGGATCATCCTCGTGCCGTCGCTGCGCGACGAGCTCACCGTCGCTGTCCCGGGCGACCGGGGCCCCGGCAAGAAGTGGACGCAGGGACCGCAGGTCGTCGCGGCGAAGCCGGAGACGAACGGGGCGCCGATCCGGATCGGGTACGCCCGCTGCAGTACGGCCCAGCAGGAGCTGCAGGGCCAGCTCGACGCGCTCGCGGCCGCGCACTGCACGCGAGTGTTCTCCGAGAAGATCAGCACCCGCATCACGAATTGGAACTATTCGTCGGGTGCCGAGGCTTTGCTGGCGAGGCGCCTCCCGCAGGCCACGTTCCCTATCGCGAGTCTGACCTGCCGGAGCCACTTCCGTCGTCGGAGACCGCGGCGACGCAGTCAGGTCGCTGAGCTTGCGGCCTGGATTCCGGCATCCTTCGACGCGAGAACGTTGATGGCTGAGAACTGCAACGTCCAGAGATTGCCGTGGTGCGGGTACTTCGCGACCATCGCATCGACGATCTCCTCGGGCGACGTGGCGCCGTCGTAGGTGGCAGCGAAGTCGCGGATGTAGGTTCGAGTCTGACTGATCATCGCCTCGACCGCACGGTCGTCGCCATCGGGACGACGATGGCCGGCCACGATCATCTTGGGCGCCAGGCTCTCCACGAGGTCGATGGTCTCGAGCCAGACCTCCCACTCCTCGGGCCTCGAGATTCCGAGCATGGGATGAATCTCGTTGTAGATCGAGTCGCCTGCCACCACGAGGTCGATCGAGGGAACGTGCACGATCGAGGTCGGATGGATGTCGGCCTGTTTGACCTCGATGACGCGCACCTCCACGCCGTCGACGGAGAGCGTGTCGCTCTCGGAAGCCGCGTCCACAGCGTGGTCCTCACCGATGGATCCCGCATCGCCACAGATTTCGTTGTCGTCTGCATCGGTGCCGCACCGAATACCCAGTGGCTGAATAGGTCGAGCACAGCGTTGGGCAACGGCGTCCTATGCGATGAGCATGGACGCACCAGCGGCGAAGATGTCTGGGCAGTAGGCGATGTCGCGGCCTGGAAGACAGGAGAGCGCTATCGGAGGACCGAACACTGGAACAACGTTGCGGGTCAAGTGGCGCGTATTGTGCCGCAAGTGCTCGGACTCGATGTCCCCGAAGGCGTGCCCACGATCCCATATATCTGGAGCGACCAGTACGACCTGAAGTTGCAGATCCTAGGTCAGACCATTGACAAGCCGGTCACCGGGTTGGAACAGGTCGGATCGTGTGGCCTTCGCCGCGATGTGTTTCCGCATCGCCATCACTGAGTTCGTTGCGTTGCTGCCCGCTACGCCGATGATCGTGCGCCGCGATCAAGTCGTTGTCCGCGTGCACACACGGCTGGAGTCGATCCCGCCGACACTTACATTCGGAGCGGTACCTATTCTTTCGGTCTTCCTGAACTTCCCTACACCCCTGGATTCGACTGTGGGGGAGTAGTCGAGGAAGTGGGAGTGGAGGTCGATCCGTCACTCGTCGGTGAGCGCGTCCTGGTGGCATCTCTCGGGTCGCCTAGCTCCGGTGCTTACGCCGATTTGATCGTGTGCCAACAGCACTCAGTCTGCTTCGCGATCACTCTGACGAAAGGACCCCTTCATGGATTCCCGAACACTTGACGTATCGTCCGAGCCCCGAGTTCACCGCGACCGCAAACGCCTGACCCGAACTCCAGGCCGAGGCAGATGCCGCCCGCCAATGGGCACGGATGATGCATCTGATGCAATATGGGGCAGTTTAGTCGACATAATCTGTGTTTTCGGTGATCGGAAAGTATTGTCTGACAGTGCGTTTGGTTACCCAAGGCGAATCGTCAATCGCCCCGGGTCGCTGCAGTATCAAGCTGAAGTTCGTTGGCATCGGGACTTCCGCGTGGTTGATGCGCAGAGCATGGGGACCCGCGATTGATGATTCGGGCATCTCTTTATCCAACGCGGCCCGCAGAGTGAACCCGAGGTCGTCCAACTCGGCCAGGGTGCGGTGCACCGCCGGTCGATCGGCCATCCGTGCAGCGAGCGTCGTCGTACTGTGTCCGCCGTCGAAGACGGGGAATACGACTCGTATCGCTCTGCCGATGTCAATCTCGCTTGTGGGCTGACGGGTACCCAAGCCGTGGCCCCTGTGTCTGTAACCTCCCACTCACGCGAAGAGACCGGGGCTGAGGATTCTAACAAGTTCGTCAGAACTACACACTGACACGACGTCGAGAACTCGCAACTCAGAAGCTCAGACAAGTGACAAACGAGCCGAAACCCTACACTTCGGCCAACCGATAAGCATTGTCATGCGCCGGCGAAAGATAAATCGTCTGCCGAACTGGCTACTGATCGTGTCATCCTCGAAGCAACAGAAGGCTAACGAAAGTAGGGAACGTCGTGAAGGTAGCGATTGTCGGGTGTGGGGAAGTTGGGCGTGCGTACGCTTTGGCGGGTGCGGCCGCCGGCTACGAACTCGTGCTCGTGGACCCTCGTCCGTCAGCGACGACGACCGCAGTCGCCGATCAGACCCGGGCGGTGCTCCATCTCTCGCTGGACGAGGCCGTCGGCGACGTGGACCGGGTGTGGATCTGCGTGTCCGGAGACTTGGTGAAGTCCATTACCGCGTCTCTGATCGGAAAGCTGCCCAGTCACGCCGTGGTGGTCGATCTGACGACCGCTTCACCCGATGATAAGCGCGAGTGCTCGACCACGCTCGCGGCACACGGTATCGAGTATGTCGATGCCGTGATTATGGGGTCAGTGACACTGACCGGGTCGCGCACCCCGTTGTTGGCTGCGGGCCCGAAGGCTGGTGAAGTACTTGCCGAGTTCGCAGTGTTTGGGGCGCCGGTGCAGACGATGACCGGCGGCCGGGCGGGTGATGCCGCCGCAATCAAGCTACTGCGTACGATTCTGACCAAGGGCCTCGAATCACTTGTGGTCGAGTGTTTCATGGCCGCCGAGCAACAGGGTCTTCGCAGCAGTCTCTATGACGTACTGACCGATGTCGACACCATTGGGTTCGTTCCCTTCTTGGAGATGCTGATCACCAGCCATGTTCAGCACGCCGAGCGTCGGATGCACGAGGTAGAACGGGCCCGTGCCCAACTTGCGGAGATGGGTTGCCCGTCGGTGGTTCTGGCTGGCAGCGAGGCACGCTTCGCTCTCACCTCAGCGGCGTTGAAGGACAATGGCCCTGGGGAACTCGCCGCCGGTGACGTTGCTTCGACCATCGCATGGCTGTTGAATTCAGCTCGGGCATCGGAGACTGTCTGACAGACTCCACCGGTGTCAGTGGCCGGTGCCCGGCGGACCCATCGGGCATATCTGCCTCCTGCAGCACTACGCAGCTCCGGTCGAGTCCGTGGAACGGATTGTCTTTCGGTCGAAGACCTCTGGGCGTGATTGGGTGGGTGGCGTGTGTTCTTCCGCTTACCGAACCCTAGGGTGGTCATCTCACCGTTAAGAGGATTTCTCTGCAGGAGGTGCGTGAGACACCTAGTGGGACAACTCATGTCGTGGGAAACTTGGTGCGTGAGAGTAACCGTCATTGGTGTCGGCCGGATCGGCGAGGCACTCGTAGCAGGACTGTGTCGAGCGGGGACGTCTGCTGAATCGATCACCGTCGTCGGTCGCAGTATGGAACGGACATTCGATGTCGCGCACCGGCACGGCGTGCGAGTAGCCGACTTGCGGAATCTGCCCGGCGAGTGTGACGTCCTGGTCGTGGCGGTGAAGCCGCAGCAGATCGAGGGGGTGTTGACCGACCTCGGCTCGGCGTTGCGCGGATCGGCTCTCCGTCCGGTCGTGTTGTCGGTGGTAGCCGGGATGCCCACCAACAGAATCGAGCAATTTCTTCCCTCGGTGGTGCCGGTGGTACGCGCGATGCCGAACACCCCCATGACGGTGGGTGCGGCGGTCACTGCGATCGCCCGTGGCGCCGGGGCAACCGAACACGATCTGCGGCTTGTCGAATCCGTGCTGGAATCGGTCGGTGAGGTACTGCGCGTTCCCGAGGACCAGCTCGACGCTGTCACCGCGGTCTCCGGTTCGGGCCCTGCGTACGTGTTCCTCGTCGCAGAGATGATGATCGACGCGGCGATGACGCTGGGATTGGACCGGGTGACAGCGGACCGGTTGGTGACCGGAACCCTCGCCGGCTCGTCGGCGATGCTAGGTGTCGGTGACGTCGGCCCGGTCCAGCTGCGTGCGGCTGTGACCTCGCCCGCGGGGACAACGGCGGCGGCGTTGGAGGTCTTCGAACAATCCGACATTCGGCGAACGTTCCGAGGAGCATTGACCGCGGCACGCGACCGTTCCGTGGAACTGTCCGGCGTGGGGCGCCCGCCCCTTACTCCGGCATCTGCCGACCAGCACTGAGTGTGTGTTTCGCCCGCCCGGGCGTCGAGATCGCTACGAGCGCACCGGGTCCGGGATGTGGTCCTCGGATTCCGGCGCACTGCGGGCCGTGTCGCCGTGTGGGATCACTTCGGGGTCGGCGCCAAGCGTGCCGGACGGTTCACCCTCCGTGGCGGCATCGCAACCACCCGAATGGCGAGGGTGACCATGACGACACCGACGATCTGGGTGAGGGAAAGGCGCTCGCCGAGGACCACGACACCCAAGACGACGGCGAGAACGGGTTGGAGCATCAGGATGCTCGCCCCCACGCCGGGGGTGAGGCGCGGCAGGGATACGCCGACGAGGATCCAGCCGGCGACCTGGCCGACGATCGCGAGTGCGGCGAGCCAGCCGATCGCCGCCCACCCGGGCGACAGATCGAGCGGGTCCCATATGAGGGCGAGCACTGTGCCGGTGGCCCACGCGACGACGGACGAGCAAAAGACCTGAGAGGAGGCACGGTTCGGTGGGCACCACGCGCCGATGGCGAAGACGTAGGCGCCGTAACAGATCCCGGCTACCAGGGCCAGCGCGGATCCGTACACAATCGTGTGGAGGTCGGCCGTGGGCTGTGCGATACCGCTGGTGAGCGCCACCCCGGACAGCAGAAACGGGACTGCGACGACGTAGGCCTTCGACGGCCGTTTGCCCGTGATGCACAGTCCGAGTAGGGGAGCGACCACGACCTGGATGTTGACCAGAACACTGGAGACGCCGGCTCCGACGAGCATGACCGATTGGGCCCACATCGCCATATCCACACCCAACAAGACACCAGCAACCAACTGTACGGCCAGCACCCGCCGTGGCAGCGGGCCGTGCTTGCGGTATTCACGCCACGCGAGGACCGCGAGAATCGGGACCGCGATCAGATAGCGGACCAGAATCGTCGTGGCGGTCGACACCGAGGCGAGGGCGATGAAGATTCCCGACGCCCCCAGGGCTGCCGCCCCGAGGCCGAGTTGGAGGGTGGGCGGCAGCTGCCGCCGGGTTCGAGCTGGGCGGTTAGCGAGCAGCACGGATTTGCAAGGTGATGCCCGCGCCGGCGGTGTCGGTATCGAAGTAGGTGAATCCGGCACCGCTAGGCAACCGCCCCCGCAACTTGGGAGTCGGTCCGGCGGCGGTGACCCGGGCTTCGGCCTCGTCGACGTCGGGAACGGAGAAACCGAGGTGGAACACCCCTTCGCCGTGTTCGTCGAGGAACTGGCGCTGCAGCGTGTTCCCCTCCGGCGGGCAGCACAGCTGCAGTTGCACGTTGCCGAGATCGGCGTATCGGTACTCGAGCTTCATGAAGTCGTCGACGTCGGGGGCCTGGAGGTTCGGGCGGTAGGCCTCGAGCGACGGAAAGGGATGCCAGGGGCCGATCCCGAGGGACTCGTAGTAGGCCACGGCCCGGTCCATGTCCCTCACGACGACACAGACGTGGTGGAGGGCCTGGAAATCTCTGGTCACGGTCTTGGTCACCTCTCTGTTGCCGCACGTCGGTCGTACTCCTGCGCGGCCTGCTCGAACGTCTGGCCGGCGCTCGGATTCCACTGGACACCGGAGCGCGCCTTGACGCCGGGCTTGAGCCGCTGAGTCCTGTCGTAGTCCTCCCAGGGGTGGAAGAACAACGGTTCGGTGTCCTCGATGGTCGTCAGGGAGCGGGCGTACGCGTCCAGGTAGCCCTGACGCTCTTCGGCGGTGACGTTGCCGGGCATCCAGGCCGCGAACGGCGGCAGAACGGTGAATCCGGTGTAGGCGAGTATCCCGTTGTGGATGGGCCACAGCACGTGGAGCAGGTCGCCGTCGATGCCGTTCGGCTCGTACAGCGTGGAGGCGGTTCCGGTCGTCAGGCACACCATGGCCTTCTTTCCAGTGAAGTGGCCCGTCCCGTACTTGCGGCCGGCGGAGTAGGCGAAACCGCGGGCGAACACCCGGTCCACCCATCCCTTGAGGACGGCGGGCATCGAGAACCACCACACCGGGAAGTGGAAGAGGATCAGGTCGGCCTCGGCCACCTTCCGCTGTTCCAGCTCGATGTCGAACGCCTGCGTCTGGGTGGCGAAGGCGTGCTCCTGCTCGCGGGAAAGGTCCAGGTAATTTTCATCGACTCGCTCGCCGGTGAAGTCCTGGGCATCGAGCTCGGCGTTCCATTTCATCGCGTAGAGGTCGGAGACCGACACATCATGGCCGAGGTCGGTCAGTGTCCGCACCGCGGTGTCCTTGAGCGCGCCACAGAACGAGCGCTGTTCCGGGTGCGCGAAGACCACGAGGATGTTCATCGAGTATCTCTTTCGATAGGAATCGAGTGGTCGATGGTCTGACCAACGATCGCACGATGGGTCTGTGAGGTCAAGAGCAGACTGCTCGTCCCGGCTGGTTACCGGTTCGGGCTCTGCCGGATCTCGAGCGTGACACCCGCCAGCTCAGGGGTCTGTAGATAGGTGAACCCGGTCGAGTCGGGGCGTCGCCCGTACATCCACGGTTCCAAGCCGACCTCGCGGGCGGCCTCGGTTCCCGCATCGACGTCGTCGACGACGAAACCGATGTGGAAGACACCGCCGCCCGTACGGTCGAGGAACTGTCGCTGCGGCGAGCCCCCGGGACCGGGCTCACACAGTTGCAGTTGGAGTCCCGGGGCGTCGGTGTACTTGTAGGTCAGGTCCAGGAAGGCCTCACGGTCCGGGACATCGAGGTCGGTGAACGCGCTGAGCGGGGGGAAATCCTGCCACTCACCGATCCCGATCTCCTCGTAGAACGTCACGGCGGCGTCGATGTCGGGCACGACGATGCAGACGTGGTGGACAGCGTCGAATGGTGGGGTCATGGCGGGCGTCCTCTCGGATGAACAGTGAACTGTGCTCAGGAGTGGGTGAATCCGTACAGCCGGTGTGCGTTGGTGGTGAGGATCGCCTCGCGGGTCGCGGGGTCCGGTGCCCAGTCGGGCAGCAGATCCAGGAGGTCACCGACGTTGGGCATCTGTCCCCAGAACCCGACGTGCGGCCAGTCCGAACCCCACACGCAGCGCTCGGGCGCGGCTTCGATCAGGCTCTGCGCGAACGGAATCGTGTCGGAGTAGTCGGCCGTTCGCGCCATTCGGAACGCCCCGGACAGTTTGGCCCACGCGCCGTCCGCCATCAGTTTCAGGAACTGGGTCCACTCGGGCGCGTCGACACCGGCGGTGACGTCGAAGTCGCCCATGTGATCGACCACGTAGGGCACGGTCAGCGTGCGCAGGTCCGCGGCCGCGGCGGCGAGATGCCGGGTGTTGGTGAGGAACTGTAAGTGCCAGCCCATCTCCGCGCAGATGGCGTCGTACCGGGCGAGCTGATCGAGTCCGATGCCGCCGCCCGAGAGCGTGTTGAGCCGCAACCCCACGACACCCGAGTCCTGCAGGTGGGCGAGCGTGCGGTCGCCGACGTCGGGGGCGACCACGGCGACCGCACGCAGCCGGTCACGGGCACCCTCCACGGCCTCGAGCATGACCGTGTTGTCGGTGCCGTGCACGCTGATCTGCACCAGCACCCCGTAGGTGGTGCCCACGGCGTCGAGCATGGACAGGTACTGCTCGGTCGACGCGGGCGGCGGGGTGTAGCTGCGCTCGGGAACGAAGGAGTCCCCCACGACGTGCGCGTGGGTATCGACCGCCCCCGCGGGCAGGGTGAACCGTCGCGGCGCATGCGGGGCCGGGTCCGGGGCCGGGCACACCTGGTCGACTTTGTCCGTTCCGAAATCCACGGGTGTTCTCCTTGCTCTCGGCGTCTGGTCAGCGGGCCGACTTGATCAGGGTCTTGGCGATGGTGTTCTTCAGGACCTCGGATGAGCCCCCGGCCACCTCATAGGCCTTGGCGTCGCGGAAGTAGCGCCCGAACGGTGAGGTTTCTTGGGTGCCGGTCGCCCCGCAAACCTGCACGGCCATGCTCGCGACCTTCGTAGCCAGTTCGGCGGCAAGCAGTTTCGCCGCGGACGAGGACCGCTGGTAATCCCCGCCGGAGTCGAGGTCGCGGGCGGCCTGATACGTCACGAGTCGGGCGGCATCGATCTCCGCGGCAGCCTGGGCGAAATACCATTGGATGCCCTGGAAGTCGATCACGTTGCCGTCGAACGCGGGCCGGGTGCGCACGTAGGCGAACGCGTCGTCGAACGCCGCACGCGCGATGCCCAGGGAAATGCCCGCCGCGAGGGTGCGACTGTTCGACAAGGTGACCAGGGCCTGCCGCAGCCCGTTGCCTTCCTCACCGATGAGGGCGTCGCCGGGGATCTCGACATCGTCGAGAACGAGGTTGACGTGCGGGCCGTTGCGCAATCCGAAGGTCTGTGCTTCCCGGGTCTGCCGGGTGCTGACACCGGGGGCGTCGCGATCGACTGCGAAGGTGGAGACTCCGACCGGGGTTTCGGCCAGCACGACGAAGAACTCCGCCCGCGATCCGGAGGTGATGAATGCCTTCTCTCCGGTCAGTACCCACCCGTCGCGTTCGTTGCCGCGGGCTTTGGTGTCGAGGGTGCGGATGTCGCTGCCGTGCCCGCGCTCGGTCAGTGCGTAGGAGGCGCGCAGGCCTTGTGCGTACCGTGGAAGGACGCGTTCCTTGAGGCTGTCGCGGCCGTAGAGTTCGATGATCTTGCTGCTCTGCAGGATGGTGATCAGTGAGACGCCCAGGCTCGCCGACCCGGCTCCGAGTTCCTCGAAGACCCCGAGCGCGTTCTCCATCGACTCACCCTGCCCGCCGAACCGGGTTGGCAGGGTCATCGCGTTCCACCCCAGCTTCGCGGTCTGCTCGACCAGATCCACCGGATACACGTCCTGGTGGTCGATCTCGTCGGCGACGGGTTTGACGACGTCTTCGCTGAATTGGCGTGCGGGGGCGGCGATCTTCTCGTCGACCAGATATCTCCAGAAACTCATGATTGGACCTTTGCTCGTGATCTCGGTATCGGAAGTGAGGCAGGGTTGGTGTCGGATGGGTGGCCGGGACGGTTCATCGGGGGCGCCCCCGCGTGCCCGCCACTCAGGCAGGCTGGAGCGCTTGTAGTTGGTCGAGAATCCGGGCGTTGTAGCCGTCCATGTCGACGAGTTCCTGCTCGGGTGTGGCGAGGTCGTAGGTGCGCACACCCGAACGGTGCACCAACTCGAGCGCGGAACGGATCCGGGTTGCCTGGCCCAGGGGCCGCAGGTCGGGGCACCAGTCAAGCAGTGCTGCCAGCGCGAGCCAGGCGCCCGTCGGGTTGGAACGGCGGGTGCCGGTCCGGTGTGGTGAGGACCCGTGTGCCGGCTCGAACAGCGCGGTGATGCCCGCCCCGAAGTTCCGGTCGGGGTTGATGGTCGCGGACCCGCACAGAGCGGGGGAGCCGGCCCGGGCGCAGACGATATCGGACAGGATGTCGCCGAAAATGCCCTCCGTGGCGATTACTGCGGGCAGCTGCGGATCACTGACCAGTTCGTAGGCTGCGCGATCGACGTTGACGTGATCGAACGCAACCCCGGTCCGGTCGGCGACCTGTTCGGCAGTGGCTCGCCACAGCCGTGAGGTCGCGAAAACGCTGGCCTTGTCGACACTGATGTACCTGCGCCCGGGAGCATCTACGGTGAAGTCGGCCGCCATCTCCAGGACCTCGCCGACACGAGTGGGCAGGAGCCGGAGCTGGTCGACTGCGGCGCTGACACCGTCGCTCTCCTGCCGCTGGCTGGGATCGGCGTAGGCGCCGCCGGTGATGTTGCGGACGATGGTGACGTCCTCGCTCAGCTGCGGGACCCAGACGGTGCGGACACTGACCCGCAGGTCGAACAGGTTGCGGAGGGAAATCAGCGCCGCCTCCGGATTGGGGCACTGCGAGGCGGTGACCCCTGGATGCGTTCCGACTGCCCCGCTGAGCACGACATCGGCGGTGCGGCACACCTCGATGGTCTCCTCCGGCAGGATCGAACCGGTCGCCTGCCAACCGGAGGTGCCGTAGGGCAGCGGTTCGGTCAGCGTGAGAGGAGCTCCGTCGGCAGCGAGTCGGCGGAGGAACTCGAGTGGTCCGTCGAGGATCTCGCTGCCGATCCCGTCGCCGGGTAGTACTGCGATGACAGTCATGGGGTGCGTCTTTTCGTGGAGGGGAGGATCGCCGGACCGGCCGGAGTCGGTCCGGGCGCGGTCGTCAGGACATCGCAGTCCAGGACAGGACCTGCTGATCGTGAAGAAGCCGACGCTGTACCTTGCCGGCGGCCGCGTCGCGGGGAATCGTCGCCACGCGCGCGATGTGGGCGGGACGCATGAACACCGGCAGATCGGCGACGGCGTCGCGGATGGACTCGAGCGGCACGCTGTCGGCGACCACGTAGAGGACGACGTCGTCGTCGACCAGTTCACCGGGCTTCTTCCACAGCGCGAGGTCGGTGAGGGCATCGATCGTGCCGAGTCGTTCCTCGACGTACGGAATGGGCACGAACTCGCCCTTGACGCGGATGCTTTCGGCCGCCCGCTCGAGGAACACCAGGCGACCCTGTTCGTCGCGTCGGCCGAGGTCACCGGTGGCGAACCATCCGTCCTCGTCGCGGCTCGGGTCGACGGCGCCGTCCCGGAAGTATCCGGCGAACAGGGTGTTCGGCGCGGTCTCGCGCACGTAGATCTGACCGTCGTGGTCGAGGCGGTCCTCGACGTCGGGTCGGGTCTGACCGCCGAATCGGCTGGCGTTGGACGGGATCTCGGATTCGTCGGCGAGGGACCAGCGGTGCAGGTGGCTCACTCCGGCCGCCTCGGTGGAGCCGTAGCCGGACACGGCGACGGGAATCCCGAAGCGGGACATGAACTCCCGGTCGGCGTAGAACATGGTGCGGACGCTGTGCTCACCGGATTCGGCGGTGGTGGTGGCCCGCTTGAGGATCTCGACGGGCGGTGCGTGCAGCGCCAGCGCGGTCACCCCGTGTTCGCGGACAGCCGGCCAGAAGCCGCTGGCCGAGAACTTCCGGACCGTCAGTGCATCGGCGCCGGCGCACAGGGCGCCGATGATGCCGTATCCCATTGGATTGATGTGGAACAGTGGCAGGGGGGCGAGCATGCGGTCGCCTGCCTGCAGGTCGAGGGCGTCGGCCATCGCCGAACCCAGCCGCAGGAAATACTCGTGGGTCTGGGCGCAGAACTTCGGCAGCCCTGTGGTTCCGGAGGTGTGCATGAACGAGGCGAGGTCTGACGGTGCGGCGTCGAGACCGGGACTGGACTGCGGATCGACCGGTGACCACGCCCGTGCGCTCGACAGCGGAAAGGTGCGCAACGTCGCGGGGAGAGTGTCGAGGTCGGTGAACACGGCGGTCGGGTCCAGGCGCTCGAGCATCTGTGCGAGCAATTCCGGCGGATACGTGGGGTTCACCAGGGCCACCGGGGTCCCCGAGAGCAGACACGCCATCCACACCAGCATGTACTCGGTCGAATTGTTCGCGACGATGGCCAGGCGCTGATCACGCCGAATGCCCAGTTCCTGCAGCGCCTGCGCACCCGCGGCGGCGACGCGGACCGCGTCGGACAGGAGGATCTGGTCGTCGACGGTGCCCACCCGGAGATCGGGTCGATCCGATGACCGCTGCAGAAGGAGTTGGGCGAGGTTCGTGGTGCTCATGTCGTCTCTTCCGGGCTGGAGGGCAGGGCGTCGTCAACGGCGAACGGCTGCCGCGGCATGCGCGCCGAGCCCGCCGCAGGCGGTTGAAGGTCGCTCCCGTGGAGTTGGTTGCACAGTCGATGGTTGCCGACGGAATCAGATAAGGGAACGGTCTTCAGCTAGCGTCAGTGGTAAGGGAAACTTATGTCTCGTCTCGGCCAGCGTGCCTCGTCGGGGCTGATGACCTCGGGCGTCGCTGTGATACACATACGCCATGTCCACAGCCTCTCCCCTCGGCGCCGACTTCGAGTCGCTGCTCTCACCCGCGGTCCGCACGACGTCAGTGGACGACGTGGTCGCCAAGCTCCGCGAGATCCTGCTGAGCGGAGGGGTCGCTCCGGGGGAGAAGCTTCCGAGTGAACGAGAGCTGGCCAGGTTGCTGCAGGTCAGCCGTACCACGGTCCGCGAGTCCTTGCGCACACTCGAGGCGCACGGGCTGATCACGGTGCGCCTCGGCGGCAGCGGCGGCGCGTTCTTCAACCCGCCTGACCCGGGCCTGATGGGCTCGGCACTGGCGATGCTCCTCGCGTTCGAGTCCGTGTCCGAGGAAGATCTCACCGACTACCGCATCGACTTCGAGCAGGAAAACGCCGAGCTGGCGGCCCGGCGTGCGACCGACGAGGAGCTGGCGGGTCTGCAAAAGATCCTTGACGAGGTGCGCGAACTGGGTGTCTCGGGTTCGACCGACTGGGATCGGGTCCGCGCCCTCGACCTCACCGTCCACGAACTGCTGCCGGCGCTCTCGCACAATGCCGTCCGGGTCGCGATCTCGGCGGGTATCCACGACGCACTTGCCCGCAGCTTCGCCCAGGTCGAGCCGAGCGCATCGAGTCCGGAGCTGTTGCGTGAAGAAGTGATCGAGCTGCTCACCATGGTCATCGCACGCGACGGTGACGGCGCCCGCGCGGCCATGGCCGAGCATTTGAGGCGTTGGCGCTCGTAACGCCGTTAACAAACTTAGTGGCCGCCGTAACAAACCGTTAACTGCTGTGCATTGACTCACTCGTACCGCTGTGGGACCGTTGGTCAGACCATCGACCACCCCGTTTTGGAGACGATTGATGAATATTTCCGCCGGCCGTACCGGCCTCTTCCCCATCGGCCCCACCGATCCCTACGCCTTCGCTGCCGGCTCGACCGAGCGCGCAGAAATCGCCGCCGCGCTCGACGAGATCCGCAACACCGACTTCCAGGTCGCGAGCACCATCGCGGGCAAGGAGGTCCGCACCGGTCGCACGATGGCCATCCAGGCGCCCCACAACCACGCGCAGAAGCTCGGCGAGCTCGACCTGGCCGGACCTTCGGAGACCCAGGCCGCCATCGATGCCTCACTCGAGGCGTCCCGGTGGTGGGGCTTCCTGCCCTGGGAGGAACGGGTCGCCCCCTTCCTCAAGGCCGCCGACATGCTCGAGCACGGCCCGTGGCGGGCCAAGCTCAACGCCGCGACGATGCTCGAACTGTCCAAGACCACCTATCAGGCCGACATCGACGCCGCTTGCGAGACAGTCGATTTCATCCGCGCCAACGTCAAGAACATGCTCGACATGTATGAGACGCAGCCCGGCTCGCAGGCCGGGGCGTGGAACCGGATCGAGTACCGACCGCTGGAAGGCTTCGTCTTCGCGGTCACCCCGTTCAACTTCACCTGCATGAACAACCTCGCGTTCGGGCCCGCAGTGCTGGGCAACACCGTCGTGTGGAAGCCGGCCGAGAGCGCCTCGCTCGTCGCCCACCTGTCCCTGCAGTTGCTGCGTGAAGCCGGCCTGCCGGACGGCGTCATCAACGTCGTCTACGGCACCGGCAGCGACGTGGGCCCCACCGCCCTCAGCAGCGAGCACCTCGCGGCCGTCCACTTCACCGGCTCCACCGGCACCTTCCAGCACATGTGGCAGGAGGTCGGCAAGAACGTCGGAACGTACCGCAACTACCCACGCGTCGTGGGTGAGACCGGCGGCAAGGACTTCATCCTGGCCCACCCGAGCGCCGATCTCGAGGCCCTGGCCGTCGCTTGTATCCGCGGTGCCTACGAATTCCAGGGTCAGAAGTGCTCGGCCGCCTCCCGCGTCTACGTGCCGCGCAGCCTCTGGCCGCGCCTGAAAGATCGGCTCGTTGCGCTGACCGAACAGATCAAGGTCGGCGACCCCACCGACCCCGAGGTCTACGTCGGCGCCGTCATCAACGGCCGCCAGCACGCCAAGCACACCGAGATCCTCGCCCGGGCCCGCGCAGACAAGGCCGTGGTCGTCGGCGGTAACACCGACGACAGCGTCGGCTGGTTCGTCGACCCCACCATCCTCGAGGTCACCGACCCGCACTCGCCGCTCATCACCGAGGAAATTTTCGCCCCGGTTCTGACGACCTACGTGTACGAGGACTCCGACTGGAACGAGGTGCTGCGCCTGGTGGACAGCTCGACCCCGTACGGCCTCACCGGCGCAGTGTTCGCAGAAGATCGCCGCGCGGTCGAAGAGGCCGACGCCGCCCTGCGGTACACGGCGGGCAACTTCTACGTCAACGACAAGCCCACCGGCTCGGTCGTCGGACAGCAGCCGTTCGGCGGCGCGCGCGCGTCGGGCACCAACGACAAGGCCGGCACGGTGTGGAACCTGATTCGCTTCGCGAGCCCGCGCACCACGAAGGAAAACCACCTGAGGGTGACGGACTTCCGCTACCCCCACCTCGAGAAGTAATGTCCGATCCACGACAGGAAACGTCATGACCGAACCAACCGTGTACGACGTCGTGGTCGTCGGAGCCGGCATCGTCGGTGCCAGCTGTGCACACCACCTGGCCCAGCAGGGGCTCGAGGTCGCCGTGCTCGAGGCAAGGGCCGGTGCGGCCGAGGGAAGCACCGGGCTGTCGTTCGCCTCGGTCCGCGCGCAGTGGGCCGACGACCTCAACACCGAGCTGTCCTGGCGCAGCATCAGCTTCTACCGGGACTTCCAGGACCGGTACGGTATCGATATCGGATACCGCCCGACCGGGTACCTCCTGCTGATCCCGGAAGCGAGCTGGGAACGTCAGCTCCAGGCGGTCGAGCTGCAGCGCTCCCACGGTGTCCCGGTCGAGGTGCTCGATATTGCGCGTGCTCAGGAGATCACTCCGTTCGACCCGGCCGGAATCGGCGGGGCGACGTGGGGGACCGCCGACGGGCAAGTCGACCCGCACGGAGTAACGAACGCGTTCCTCACCCTCGCTCGCGGGAATGGTGCCGATGTCTTCTTCCGCGCGCCGGTGGACGGGACCTCTAAGGTCGACGGGCTGTGGACGATCACGGCGGGTGAACGTACGGTGACCGGGCGTCACGTGGTCAATGCCGCGGGCGGTTGGGCAGGCGAGGTTGCCGGTCTCGCCGGGCTGGATGTGCCCGTGGTGCACTCGCGCCGCAATGTCTACGCCACCGCGGAGGGCGCGCTCGACAACTACGTGCCGATGACAATTGACGCGGGGACCGGGGTCTATATGCGCAGCGAGGGGACACGACTGCTCTTCGCCGGCGCCAAGCCCACCGAGATCGACGGATACAACACTGCGGTCGACTGGCCGTGGATGGAGGAGCTGCTGGCGCTGGCCGCCGACCGCTTCCCCTGGATGGTGGACTTGCCTCTCGACCGCAAGGCATGCTGGGCCGGCACCTACGAGAACACCCCGGACCACGCTGGAATCGTTGGCGCAGACCCGCGAGAACCGCAGTGGATCAACGCATGTGGCTTTTCCGGCCACGGAGTAATTCAGGCACCGGAGATCGGCCGGCTCGTCACCGAGCAGGTCACCACTGGGGCGATCACCAGCATCGACCTCTCTGAGCTGTCCCTGGCCCGATTCCAGTCCGGTGCCGTCGAGAATTCGGTGTCGCTCGTCTTCTGACCAGCGCGTCGGGGTACGGCTCCCCGGCGAGGTCACCGGCTAGGACCAGTCCTGCCGACGGCGCATCGACAATCGGGCGCGGCGAATGGTGTGTTCAACGATGCACCCGCCATCGCCGCGCCCAGCCCCCGAAAAGCCAAGGGAGGGCGGCAAGTTCAATGGCGCACTCGCCGCCTTCCTCTGGCCGAGAAGAGTAATCTCCGCCGCTTCCAGAGTGGCCCGTCCGCCCAAGTGGCAGGCGCCCAGATCTCTTTCTGCCCGTGCACTTTCGTCCCGGCACCTCCCTGGTCGAAGACATTTCCGACTCCGGTGATAAGCGAATGCACGCGCTGCCATCACCTGCGGTGAACACACTCTTGTGACTGTGTTCTCCGTCACCAATGCCCTGTAATCTTCGAGCTGTCCTCCTCCGGCGCTTTGGATTTCGAAGACATCCGGATGCAGGGCACCCGCCTCCCCCCTCAGCGCTCATGTGCCGATCGAAATTGCCGGCGCCGCTGATCACGAAACAGGAAACTCATGGCACTTTCATCCGCACCATCGGGTGGCATCGCCGCCCCGGGAGCGTCGTCGGAGAAATTGACGCGCTCGATGTCCCTGACCAACCTGATCTTCCTCGGTGTGAGTGCGCAGATCGGCTCCGGGTGGTTGTTCGCCGTTCTGTCCGCCGCAGGGGCCGCAGGACCGGCCGCAATCGTGTCCTGGGTACTCGCGGCTCTACTTTTCGGTGTCATCGCGATGCCCTGGATGGAACTGGGCGCCATGCTTCCCCGCTCGGGCGGACCGGTCCGGTACCCGAGCTTGTCGCACGGCATGATGACCGGCTGGCTGGTCGGCGGCGCGTACTGGATCGCCACTGTCGCAGTCACCACCCTCGAGGCGCAGGCAGTACTGACCTATGTCAGCAGTAACTGGCCCCAACTTGGACTGATGCACGAGGTCGACGGACTCGAGATCCTGACCTGGCCGAGGGGCATCCTCGCCGGTGTCGCCATCCTCGCAGTCTTCACGGTCCTCAACATCTTCGGCATCAAAATGCTCAGTGAAGCGAACCGTTGGATCACACTATGGAAGATCGCGATTCCGACGCTCACCTTCATCTTGCTGTTCACCGCATTCCGCAGCTCCAACTTCACCGAGACCGGCTTCTTCGCCATGGGCTTCGACGGTGTCCTCCACGCCATCCCCGCCACCGGTATCGCCTTCGCCTACCTGGGCTTCCGTCAGGTCCTCGACTTCGGTGGCGAATGCAAGAACCCGCAGCGCAACATCCCGATCGCGATTGCCGCGTCCATCCTCATTCCGATGGTCGTCTACGTGCTGCTCCAGGTGGCGTTCATCGGAGCGCTCGACTGGGCTGCCGCCGGCCTCGCGCCGGGCGAATGGGGATCGCTGCTGTCGAGTGACTGGGCGTCGGCGCCATTGTTCCAGGCCCTCATCGCCGCCGGATTCGGTGGTTTCGGCACCCTGCTGCTGATCGACGCGATCGTGTCTCCGGCCGCAACCGGGTGGGTGTTCCTCGGCAGTGCTACGCGGTCGACCTACGCACTGTCCGAGCACGATATGGCCCCGTCGCTGTTGCAGCGGCTGAACCGATTTGCAGTGCCGTGGATTTCGCT
Source organism: Rhodococcus sp. MSC1_016 (assembly GCF_023667485.2). NCBI lineage: Bacteria > Bacillati > Actinomycetota > Actinomycetes > Mycobacteriales > Nocardiaceae > Rhodococcus > Rhodococcus sp. MSC1_016. The sequence continues at coordinate 5,506,810 of NZ_JAMOZI020000001.1, read as the reverse complement.
GATCGTCTCCTTCGCGGTGTCCTGCCTGTTCCTGCTCCCGTTGCCGAGTTGGTACCGCCTCGTCTCCATCGTGTCGGTGGCACTGCTGCTGAGCTACCTCGTCGGCAGCTCGAGCATGATGGTTCTCCGCCGCACCGCCCCGGACCTGCCCCGTCCGTTCCGCCTGCGGAATGCCGGATTCTGGGCGCCCGCCAGCTTCGTAGCAACCCTGATCCTGGTGTATGTCGCCGGCTTCTCGACCGTCCTCAACCTGTCCATCGTGGTGTTCGCGGGCACCCCGGCGTACGTCGCATACATCGCCGTACGACAGAACTGGATCACCCGCATTCGCGCGTACAGCTGGTCCGCTGTGTTCCTTACGGTGTGGGGCTTTGTGAGCTGGCAGGGTGGATGGTTCATGACGGTGAGCGGCGGCCAGCGAGAGGGAGCGTGGGATACCCCCGCTTACCTGATGGCCTGTACAGCGGTGCTCGCCGTCGGCGGGATCGTCCTCTACCTGATGAGTAACACTGTTGGCCGGGTGCATGTCTCCCGATCGACCTGGTTCGTCGCGTTGCTGATGGCCGTGCTCTTCCTGTCCTTCTACGGTAGCTACGGGCCGCTCGACCACCCCGTCTTCGGCGAGGGCTGGGACCTCATCCCGGTGGCGATCGCGGGCCTCGCAGGGTACTACTGGTCGGTCGCCTCCGGCTTCGAGACCGACGAAGTGCGGGAAAATCACCTCGAGGAAGAAGTCGTTCCGGTGTGATCCATTCGAAGGGGGCGGCGCCGACCGGTGCCGCCCCCTTCGACGTTGATACAGGCCCCGTCGACCGTCGGGTCAAACCGAACATCGTAGGGACCAAATCGAGAGCTTGCGTACCGCTGCTGCCCGCCCGGCAGTGCAACCTGAAAGGCACGTCATGAATTCTCCCGAACCGATCATCGTTGTCGACGGCGCGAGGACCCCGATCGGCAGCTTCGGTGGCACGCTCGCCGGCGTGCCCGCGCACGAGCTGGGTGCCACCGCCGTCAAGGCCGCGCTGGGGCGTGCCGGGGTGCCGGGCGGCGACATCGACGAGGTGGTCATGGGCTGCATCGGTCAGGTCGGACCGGACGCCTACAACGCCCGCCGGGTCGCCCTCGCAGCAGGCCTACCCGAGAGCACCCCCGCCTACACGGTCAACCGCCTCTGCGGCAGCGGCCTCCAAGCGGTGTAGTCGGCGGCGCAGCAGATGCGCTGGGGTGGGGTGAACTTCGCCCTCGCCGGCGGCGACGAGAGTATGTCCCGGATGCCGTTCTACGACTTCTCCGCCCGCTCCGGCTACAAACTCGGCGACCGCACGCTCGTCGACGGCACGGTCGCGATGCTGACCGACCCGTTCGGTGGCGTGCACATGGGCCGCACCGCCGAGGCGGTCGCCCGCAAGTACGACGTCAGCCGGCAGCCGCAGGACGAGTTCGCGGTCGAGAGCCAGCGCCGCGCCGCCTCCGAGGCCGCGAAGGCCGCGTTCGCCGAGGAGATCACCCCCGTCGAGATCGGGGGCCGCCACCCGAAGACGATCGAGGTCGACGAGCACCCCAATCCCGGCACCACCCTCGAGACCCTGGCGAAGCTGCGGCCGGCGTTCGAGGAGGGCGGCTCGGTGACCGCGGGCAACGCGTCCGGTATCAACGACGGAGCCGCGGCCCTGGTGCTGGCCACCCAGTTCGCCGCCAGCGAGAAGGGCCTGACCGGGCTCGTCACCCTCGAGGCCGTCGCGACCGCGGCGATGGACCCGGGCCTGATGGGGTACGCCCCCGTTCTGGCGCTCCAGAAGCTGTTCGAGCAGACCGGCACCACCCCCGGTGACATCGACGTCATCGAGCTGAACGAGGCGTTCGCGTCGCAGGCGGTGGCGGTGATCCGGGACGCCAAGCTCGACCCGGAAAAGACCAACCCGTACGGCGGGGCGATCGCTCTGGGTCACCCGGTCGGCGCGACCGGCGCGATCCTGAGCCTGCGCCTCGCGAAGGACCTCGTGCGCCGCGACCTCGAACTCGGCATCGTCACCATGTGCATCGGCGGCGGCCAGGCCCTCGCCGCACTCTTCCGCAGGATCTGACATGAGAAACGATCAACGGCCGGCACCGACTCGCCGGCCAATCAACCATCCGGGCCGCCATCGAGGCATTGCTACCGTCTGCCGCGAGGAGCACGCCCTCGTTGAGTTCGCCTTGACGTGGCTACCTTTCGGTACCATCGCGAACGAACACCTCTGGGTCGAGTTCGGGATGACCCCCGCCCGGTATGTGGACCGTCTAGCCGAGGCGCTCGAGGGGCCGATCCGGCGCGAGCTCCCTCCGGAAACGCTCCAGGAGCTCAAGCGCTTCGTCTCGTATCAGATGATCGAGCGCCGGAGGCGGAACCAGTAGTACTGACAGACTCGACGACCGTTGGCGGCGGATATCGTCGTCGGCAGCTGAGATCGGGAGCAAGTGCGGGCAGCGACGTGGTCGCTGCCCGCACTTGTCGGTCAGCTGAGCGCGCGGGCGATGATCGCTGTAGCCATGTCCAATGACGTGGGTTCGTGATACGTGCTCTGATCCTCGATCTCCGAGAGCTGGTCGCGGACTGCTTCCGCCGTCAGCTCCTCCAGGACTGCCCCTGAGGTTTCGCCGACGAAGACCTTTGCAACCCGACCGCCTGCGACGGAGTACACGGCACCGGAGACGGGGCAATCCTCGTGCGCGAGAAATGCGACGACCGGGCTGACGCCTTCCGGTGTCACGCGTGCCGCCAGATCACCCAGCAGGCCTGCCGTCATGCGGGTGGCGGCGATCGGCGCAATCGCGTTTGCGGTGATCCCGTAGGCCGCCCCTTCGAGCGCGAGAACACGGGTGAGGCCGGCGATCCCCGCCTTCGCGGCGCCGTAGTTCGCCTGCCCGAAATTGCCGAACAGGCCGGAGGCCGAGCTGGTGTTGACGATGCGCCCGTATCCCGCTTCCCGCATGGCACGGAAGGCGGGTTGAGTGACGAACAGGGTTCCCTTGAGGTGGACGTCGATGACGGCGTCGATCATCGGACCGTCCATCTTGTGAAAGGCCCTGTCTCGCAGAATTCCAGCATTGTTGACCAGAACGTCCAACCGTCCGAATTCCTCGAGCGCCGTCCGGACGATCGCACGGCCACCCTCTTCCGTGGCGACGCTGTCACGGTTGGCGACCGCCGTACCACCGAGCGCGGTGATCTCGTCGACGACGGCCTGTGCCGCGCCCGTTGATTGTCCGTCACCATGCAGCGAGCCACCCAGGTCGTTGACCACCACTCGCGCACCGCGGCGGGCGAGTTCGAGGGCGTGCGATCGGCCCAGCCCGTTGCCGGCTCCGGTTACGATGGCAACGCGTTCGTCGAAATGTAGCGAGGACAACTGAACTCCTTGAGGTTGTTTCGTGCAATCTTTCGGGCTCGCAAACAGGGGCTGAGGCCGGTGTCGTCTTCCGCCGCCATGTTCTTCGGGACGGGCCCATCGAGAAATCGCAACACGCGTCTGGCGACCGAGTCCGCGACATCCGGGCGTTGCAGATCGTGACCCGCCGGAACGTCGAGGAGCAGGTACTGCTGTGCCACCTAAAAGTAGGCGGAATTCTCCTGATAAGCGTTGTCGGAGAACCGCTTACCGCCCGCCCTCGGTGCTGTCGACCCCCGGTTCTTTCGGCCGATCGCGCGGCCCGCGGCAGTGCGGAGCGCACAACGTGACGGCGACATGACGACGCATCCTCACGCCCGATCTCGGTGAGCTGCCGGAGCCGAGCAGGAGCCGACCATGTGCGGCGGTGGTTCCGCTCGGGTGCTTCAAGGCGCCGATCCCTGCCGAGCCGAGTGGGCGCAGGAAGGCGGCGGGGTCGGCATCGGTGGCGTTCTTCAGCGCCCCGAGATCAAGTGACGGCGTCCACGACGGGGCGGCTTTCAGGATCGACAACGGACGGATTCCCCTCTACTGGAGATCTACTCGTATGTGCGGTAGATCAGTTCGATGACAGCTGCGGGCTTGGTGCCGCGTGAATCCACTGTTCGCCACCGGTCAGCGTGGCGAAATCATCGATGTCCGGATTGGGACACTTCGTGCCATGGGCCGACGCCGAGATCCGTACCGGCGAGCTCGGGCAGGTCGTGAACGGACACAGTTGTAGCTGGCATTGAGGATCTGGCTCCGATACGAGTGTTACGTGTGTGTTGGACTCGGAGAGTGGACTCGACCGACCGCGGCACCTCCGGGTGGCCCTGGCGGTGCCGCGGTCACCGATGCCGCTAGGCGAGGTTCTCCGCAAACGAACGCAGGGCGTTCGTGGCCACGAGCAACACCGCCAGTTCGGGTTCGCGTGCCGGGTCGAGTGCCGCGTCGAGCAGGTTGTCGAGCCAGTCGGAGGAAAGGTCGCCGACCTGAGCGGCCTCCGACTGCGGTAGGTCCGAGTCACCGATCAGACGCCGTGTGGCATCGCTGACCGCGAAGTAGAGATCATCTCGGAGTGCCGCCCGCGACATGGCGTCCCAGTTGTCCACTCGGCGAAGTGCGGCCACCCGGCGCAGTAGCTTGTCGAGCCGGAACCGCTCGGCGACCTGGAAGTAGGTACGCGCCGTCCGTTCCGGATCCCTGCCGGCACGCAATGCGGTTTCGCTGATCGGGAACAGCGAGAACTCCTGGAACAGGCTCGCCGATCTGCGTGCCAGGAAGTCGGGGACATTCCGGTCGTCGAGGTACCGCTGCTGCTTGGCGTCGACGGCGGCCCGGTCGGCGCCGACGAGGAAGTCCGGAAGGGAGGAGCGCAGCGACTCGACAACGGGAGTGAAGTGGGCAGTTTCACCGGTCACATCGATGGTCTGCCGTCGGCTCGCCAGGAGCCAGCGCACCGAGCGCTCGACGAGCCGTCGATGGCTCAGCTGCAACCGGACGCGAGTGTCCGTCGTGACCGAGGAGTCGAGCGCGGCAATGTTGGACAGGTAATTGCGCTGACCGACGGCGCGACGAACGACTTCCCATGCCCGGATGATCGCCGCGACCGACGCCCCGGTTTCCTCCTGCATCCGGAACACGAAGGTGATGCCGTTGTCGTCGACGAGCCGATTGGTGATTGCGGTCGCGGTGATCTCGTTCGCCAATGGGTGCGCCCCCAGACGATCACCGCACACGGCGACAACGTCGGCGGGAAAGTACCCGGTGCGGAAATGCTCGGCCCACGATTCCGTCGCGATCCCGGCCGCCAGCACAGCCGACTTCATCTCCAGTTTCACGTAGGCAAGCAGGGTGCCGAGTTCGGGAGAGGTCAGAGCCCCACCCTGGGTGATGCGCTGTTCGAGCTCGGCGTCACTCGGCAGCGACTCCACCTCCCGGGAAAGTAGCCCTTGCCCCTCCAGGGTCGTCAGCATCCTGCGATGCACCGGTGCCATCTCGGCGGCCTCGGCACGGGCCACCGACAGCATGGTGTTCTGCGCACGATTGTGGGCTAGCACGCGGTCGGCGATATCGGCCGTCAGCGATTGCAGCAGAATGTTGCGCTTCTCCCGATCCAGGGCGCCGGCGGCGACCGCATCGTCGAGCGCGATCTTGATGTTGACTTCGTGATCGGAGGTATCGACACCGGCGACGTTGTCGATCGCATCTGTGTTCAACCGTGTGCCGTGCAATGCCGCCTCGCGCCGCCCCAGCGGGGTGAGGCCGAGGTTGCCGCCTTCACCGACCACACGGGCACGCACCTCCCGCCCGGTGATACGGACGGCGTCGTTCGCGCTGTCGCCGACCTCGGAATCGGTTTCCGAACTCGCCCGAACATAGGTGCCGATCCCGCCGTTGAACAGCAGATCGACGGGCGTCGACAGGATCGCGCGTACCAGCTCGTTCGGCGTGTAGTCTGCCCGCTTCTCGTCCAGTCCCAGTGCGGCACGGGCCTGCGGAGCGAGGGTGACACGCTTCGCCGAGCGGGGGAAGACGCCGCCGCCCATGCTGATGAGGTCGCGGCGGTAGTCCGTCCATGAGGAGCCGGGCAGATCGTAGAGCCGCTGCCGTTCCTCGAACGCCGTGCCCGCCTCGGGCTGCGGATCGAGGAAGATGTGCCGGTGGTCGAAGGCGGCGACCAGGCGCACGGACCGGGACCGGAGCAGTCCGTTCCCGAAGACATCCCCGCTCATGTCCCCGATCCCGACCGCGGTGACCGGGTCGGTGTCGGAGTCGATGCCGAGCTCGAACAGATGCTGGCGTACCGACTCCCAGGCGCCGCGCGCGGTGATGCCCATCTGCTTGTGGTCGTATCCGTTGGACCCACCCGAAGCGAAGGCGTCCCCGAGCCAGAACTCCCGGTTCGTGGCGATCGCGTTCGCGACATCGGAGAATTGGGCGGTGCCCTTGTCGGCGGCGAGGACCAGATACGTGTCGTCACCGTCGTGCCGCACCGTGTGCGGTGCCGGGTCGACGCGGTAGGTGCCGGACTCGTCCTTGGTGAAGTTGTCGATCAGATCGAGCAGTCCTTCGACGAACGTGCTGTAGGCGGCGCGCCCGATCTCGAGTTGCTGGGCGCGGTCAACGCCGGTGTGCAGCAGCCGCGGAAGGAAAGCGCCCTTGGCTCCTGTGGGGACGATGACCGCGTTCTTCACCATCTGCGCGCGCACCAGCCCGAGCACCTCGGTGCGGAAATCCTCGACCCGGTCGGTCCACCGGATGCCGCCGCGCGCGATGTGCCCGAATCGCAGATGGGTGCCCATGACGTTGCGAGCGAACACCCACGTCTCCAGCTGCGGCAAGGGAGCGGGAAGGCCACGAATCCTGCGGGGATCGAGCTTGAAACTCAGGACCGTGTCGACCGGTCCGTCGGTGTGCACGAACAGTCGCCGGAACGCGTTCGTTCGCAAGGTGGCGAGCACGGTATCGAGCAAGGTCCGAAGGATCAGGTCGGGTTCGATTCCCTGAACCTCGTCGATTGCGCCTTCGATCTCCGCGACCAGTTCGCTGTGGTCGCGTTCGCCGTCAGCAAGCGCCGGATCGAACCGCGTGCGAAACAGTGTCCACAGGCCAGCGGCGATCTTCGGGTGGCCGGCGATGACGGAATTGACGAACTCCGAGGAGAAGGTCCAACCGCTCTGCCGCAGATAGGCGGCATAGGCGCGCAGGACCACGACCTGCCGCCACTCCATGGCCGCGGTAGTGACCAGCGCCTGCAGCGCGTCTGCATCGGTGTGCCCGCTGTAGCTCGCCTCGAACGCCTCGGCGGTCCGCGCTGCCGTGGGCGCGTCCAGTCGGTGCTGGCGATAGCGCGAGCGGAGGATGAATTCGTACACGTAGGCGAGTTGCCCGTCGGCACTGGTCAGGGTCTGTGGATGTTCTGCTGCGAGTTCATATCCCAGGTGCCCGAAGATCGGCAGCGCGGAAGCAAGGACCATCGGCTCGGTGGTGACGGCGATGGCCGAGATCAGGTCCGTGGCCGCGCTCCGCGCGGGTGGCGGAGTGACGATCAGCTGCAGCCGTCGGTGCGGATCCTTCGTCAGTGTGGAGAAGGCCGACAAGTGGGCGGCTGCTTCGGCGGGGGAGAACCGCTCCTGATAACTCAGGGGCACTGCCACGGGGATGAAGTCGTCGTGCCCCGACGTCGACGCCGTGGAGAGCAGATCGTCGAGCTTCTCGGTCCACGACCGGGCCGCTTCCACCACGACTCGCGACAACTCCGCGACATCGATGCGCTCGTCCGCGGTGTGCGGCCATGCGGTGACGTGAACACGCACCAGCGCGGTTTCCCCGATTCGGGTGTTGTGATCGACCGCGGCGCCGTCGAGGAACTGGGAGACCGCCGCCACCACCGCCCGTCGAATGGCGGGTGAGAACCTGTCCTGGGGGACATAGAGCAGAATCGAGATGGCCCGGCCGTAGGTGTCCTGGCGGATGAATGCCCGCACACGTGGGTGCCGTTGCAGATGCAGCACCGCGAGGACCGTTGGTGCAAGCTCCTCGGCGGTGCTCTGCAGAATCTCCCGCCGCGGGTAGTCCTGGAGAATGTCGAGCAGTTCTAGGCCTTCTCGGGAGCGCGGATCGCGCTCGAGCATCGCCAGAGTGCGTCCGGCAGTTCGGTTGACGACCGGAATCGTCCGCATATCCGACGTGTCGAGGGTGTTCTCGAACAGACCGAGGAAGCGGTGCTCGCCGACCGTGACCCCGTCGGAATTGACGATCTTGATTCCCACGTAGTCCAACGGGGCGTCGCGGCGCACCGTGCTGCGGGTGCCGGCCGCCGACACCATCAACACATCCGGGCCGAACGCGCGAGTCGCGGTCAGCGGGTCGAGGGTGTGGTCGCGGTGCTCATGGTGATGGGGCCGAAGAATACCCAGTCCGGTCGCCGGAAGTGGTTCGAGGGTCGCCGTTCCCGACGCCGTTTCCTTCATCAGGCGGTAGGAGCAGTAGCCGAGGAAGGTGAAGTTCTCGGCGCACATCCAGTGGAGGAGCTCGCTGGCTTCGTAGGCGCTGTCGAGCTGGTTCTCGGTCGCATCGGATTTCAGGGACAGTGCAGCCTGACGGGCGACGGCTTCCATGTCGGTTTGGTCGGTCACTGCGACCGTGACGTCGGCGAGGGTGCTGCGAATCGCGTTCTCGATCATCGCGGCGAACTCGGCGGAAGTGGTTTCGCTTCCTCCGGACGGCTGGAACGTGATCTCCATCCAGGACTCGACCAGCGGATCGTTTTCGTACTGATCGTCCTGGCGGGGCCGGGTTATACCGTCCGGGGCGAGCACTCCCTCGGTATCGCGGCGCACTGCCAGCGTGACATGCCGAAGAGCGGAAACGCTGCCGTGCCGTCGAACAGCCATCGCGACCGAGTCGACCAGGAAGGGAAGATCGGTGCTGACCACCAAAATGTGTGCGTGGTTGGTTCCCGCCGCAAGATCGCACTGCACCAGTGCGGTCCCCTCGGCCCGAAGCCGAGCGAAGTTCAGGTACTCATAAGCGCGGTCAGCGAGGGCGGTGTCGGTCCATTCGGCGAGATCTTCGCGGGGCTCGTGACGGAAAAGTGCATCGACGTAATCCTGGTAGCCGCCCGGTGCGGACGCCAGGGCCCCGAGTTCAGCGCAGACACTGAGCTGACGGTCGTGTTCGAGTCCTTCGAGATTCACTGACATCTCCTGTGACACTTGATGGTGGGGGCCGCCCGGCGCTAATTCGTCCTGGCTCGTAAGCACCAATGATCCGGTCAACATCCCGTCAACGGAACGACGTTCTCGATTGCATAGCGTTAACTTTGCTTAATGCTTCGCGTGGTTATCCGTCGTCATCGGAAGGGGCCGCCGCGGGTGGTACTTTCCGATGCGAGTGGGTGCGCGTGCAGCAGCGACCGGATGGCCGAGCCGTCGGGCGGGTTCAGACAAGGCCATGGACCGGAAGCGGATCCGGTCATGAAGTATTAGTTTCGTTAACCAGGTGCGCATGAGCTGCATGCCCGCTGCATGAGGTCTCCGGTGACGATCAAGACCACCAACAGCCCCATGGCGAGGACGGTTCGCCGCATCCTGTGGGCGATTCGATGCATCTGGGATCCTCTCCGCACGAGCCGGTATCGGCTACACCGATACCGAAGAGCGGTGGACACCGGCGGCGCGGTCGCGGTGGACGAGTTCGATGGCCGCTAACCGGATACAGGTACACAGCCCGCTGATCGCCAGCCGCAACTCGTCCTCGGACGGCAAACTCGGTGCCAACCGGATGTGGCTGTCCCGGGGATCTTTGCCGGCCGGGAACGCCGAACCGGCCGGTGTCAGCGCGATCCCCGCCTCCTGGGCCAACGCCACCACCCGCTTGGCCGTGCCTGGCAGCACCTCGAGATTGACGAAGTAGCCTCCGGACGGCTCCGTCCACGACGCGATGCCCGAATCGCCGACCTCGCGGCGAAGAATGGTGGTGACGAGCTCGAACTTCGGGGCGAGAATCTCTTGGTGCTTGCGCATGTGCGTACGCACACCGGTCACGTCACCGAAGAACCGGACATGCCGGAGTTGGTTGACCTTGTCCTGTCCGACCCGCTTCTGCGAGAGGTGGCCCAGATACCACGCGATGTTTTTCCCGGATCCGGCGAAGAAACTCACACCGCCGCCGGCGATGGTCATCTTCGACGTCGACGCGAAGACGAACGGCCGCTCCGGATTGCCCGCGAGTGCGGCGAGGGCTAGGACATCGAGCACCTCCGGGGCGTCGCCGATGAGGGCGTGCACCGCATAGGCGTTGTCCCAGAAGATACGGAAGTCCGGTGCGGCGGTCTGCATACTCAGCAAGTCGCGGGTGACCTGCTCGGAATAAGTCACCCCACTGGGGTTGGAAAACATGGGGACACACCACATGCCCTTGATCTGCGGGTCATTGGCAACCAACTCCCGGATCGCATCGACATCAGGGCCGTCCGAGAGCAGGGGGACCGCAATCAGCTCGATACCGAACGACTCGGTGATAGCGAAATGCCGATCGTATCCGGGTACGGGGCACAGAAACTTCACCGGAGCGGAGGACCACGGAGCGTCGTCGTCACCTGTCCCGTGGATCCACGCGAACGAGAGCACGTCATACATCGTTTCCAGACTTGACGTGCCGCCGGCAATCAAATTTTCCGGGGCGATATTGAGGACCTCGCCGAACAGGGCGCGCAGCGACGGGAGGCCGGGGAGTTCACCGTAGTTGCGGCAGTCGATTTCATCGATCACATAGTCGTTGTCACCGGGCAGGGAAAGCATCGCGGCTGAGAGGTCGAGCTGTTCCGGTGCGGGCTTGCCCCGGGTGATGTCGAGGGCCAGCCCGCGCGCCTTCAACATGTCGTACTCCGCGCGGCTCCGGGTGAGCTCGGCGTCGAGTTCGTGGTCGGTGAGACTGTGCAGGGACGTGGACATCTCAGTTCCTTCAGGTTGGGAGATACTCGATGTAGTGCTGACTATGGGCGGGTGGGAAGTGGCCCCACATCACGACTCGTTACCCCGTTACGGCGCGCCCACGCGAGGTCGGGAGTTTCACTTGATTAGTCCGGTAGAGAAACGGAACGACCTCTTCATCCATGTGAATGGTCGAACCCACACTCGACCACGACCAAGCCGCCGGATTCGTCGAGGCGCCCGTGGTCCCCGGTACGGAACCAGCCATTCTGGTCGAGCGTCGAGCTCACGCCGGGAAAGGTGAAGTATCCGGTGAACAACGTGCCACGGGCGGCTTCGCGGATCAGGATCTCACCCGAGTCCGTCAGCTTCCATTCGATGTCCTCTCGCGCGGTCCCGCCGCGGCGATGGGCGTCGGTCGGGATGTCGTCGTCGATGGACCACGAGCGCAAGTGACTCGCTCCGGCGGCCTCCGTCGAACCGTATCCGGACACGGCCCGGACAACCCCGAACCGCCGCATAAACGCACCGTCGGCCGGGAACATGGTTCGTACGCGGTGGCCGGCCGAGTCCTTCGGTGTGGCGGTGCGCTCGAGATCGTTCACCAGCGGTGCATCCAGTGTCAGTGCGGTGATCCTGTGGTCGATGGCCTCGGACCAGAAGGTCTCGACCGTTAAGGTGCGCGCGAGCAAGGCGTCCGCGCCCGCGGTCAGTGCGCCGACGAGCCCGTGCCCGAGGGAGTTGATCTGCGAGAGAGGCAGTGGAGTGAGTGAACGATCGCGGGCGGTGAGTGTCATCGCCTCCGCAACTGCCCGTCCCAGTCGGAGAAAGTACTCATGCGATTGGGCGCAGAACTTCGGAATACCCGGCGTGGGCCTGGCCGGGTGCATCAGTGATGCCGTCGAGTACCGATCGGAGTTGGTGCCGGGGGAATGGCTGGGATCGAGCCGAGGGGCATTGCGGAAGGTGCTGATGGTGATCGCGCGGCGAGTTCCAGCGAACGACGGGGCCGCGGGGCGGTCACTGATCACCACCGTGGGGTCGAGGACGTCGAGCATGCACGCCAGGAGCTCCCGAGGATAGGTCGGATCGACCAGCGCGACAGGCACGCCGGCCAACAGGCAACTCAGCCAGGCCAGAACGTAGTCCGTCGAGTTTTCTGCCACGATTGCGACACGGTCCTGTGCGGAGAGATTCCGGGCCTGCAAGTCGGCGGCCCCACCGGCGGCAAGTTCGAGAGCGAGCTGCAACGAGATCTGATCGTCGAGGACGCCGATCATCAGGTCGGGGCGGACGGCCGCGCGATCGAGGAGAAGATGTGGGAGATTGTCAATCATCACGATCCTTCCTGTGTCTTCGGTTCCATCAGCGAACGGTGCCGGGTCGACCCCAGTCCGTGGTACTGGGGGCCCTAGCGACCAGCGGCATCGACGGGTCGAGGGCGGGACAGCGACCACATTTGCCGGGCGCGTTCGACCTCGATTGCCGCCTGCCATGCGCGCGGTGGTGTGGTCGTCAACCGAAGACTGTTCGCCAACGCCCGAGCGAGTTCAGGATCTCGGGCGACCGGTTCGGCGAGGCGCTGGGCCGCCTCTGCGAGATCGGCCACCGGAACTGCGTCCCACACCAGCCCTATGTCCGCGGCGCTTGCCCCGGTCAGCCGGCGCCCGAACACCCCTAACGCGGCGGCGGCCTGGCGGCCGGCTGCCCGCTCGAGAAGATGGAAGTGCCCACCGCCGGGGTGAATTCCGTTCTCGGCGAATCCCGGCACCAATAGTGCGTCCTCGGCGGCAAGACGCACGTCCGCCGACAACGCCAAATTGAGTCCGGCTCCTACCGCGGCACCATTGATCGCGGCAATCGAGGGAACAGTCACCTCACCGAATCGGCGGAACGCACGATAAAGGGAATCGAGCGCCTCGTACGCCTCATGCGGCTGTGCACTTGCAAGATTCCGGAGCGCAGCCCGGTCGGCTCCCGAGCAGAAGGCACTTCCGGCGCCGGTGATCACCACAGCACCCACCGATGGGTCATCGTCGACGGCATCGCAGGCATCGACCAGGGCCTGCGCGCTGTTCCGATCGAGGGAGTTGCGGGTATCCACACCATCGAGGGTGATCCAGGCGACGTTGCTACGGACGTCGAATCGAACGGAGGTCGTCACCGGAGGACACCCGACTTCCGGGCAAGGGAGTCGACGGCGCGGGTTGCGCGAAGTGAACTGACCATCAGGGCGTACTCCTTCTGCGGGTTTCGATACCGTCCATCGTGTCGCCGAAATTGAATAAGTAGAATGGCGATCTAGCTGTTGCAGCGCTAAGGTTTGCTTAATGAACCTCACCTCGTCGCAGTTGGCCCTCTTGCTGGCCGTCAAGCAGGGGGGCAGCCTCGCGCGCGCAGCAGAAGCACTCGGAATCACTTCCCCCGCGGTGTCACAGCAGCTCGCCAAGCTCGAACGTGACCTCGGTGCATTGCTGGTCGAGCGGGGCGCGCGAGGCGCCAAGTTGACTCCGCTCGGGAGCCTGCTGGCCGAGCACAGCGAACGCGTGGCTGCCGAACTGTCCCGAGCGGAGGAAACCGTCGCGGACTACCTCGGCGCTCACGCCAACAGGCTCCGTCTCGGCGCGTTTCCCTCGGCGGCGGTTGCGTTGCTTCCGGACGGGCTGACGGCGCTGCGTTACCGACATCCCGAAGCTCAATTGTCGGTCGTCGACGTGCCCACCGACGGAGGCATCGAACTGATCGCCAGCGGTGAGCTGGATATGGCGATCACCGCCTCCTACAGCGGCACCCCGAGTGCGGTCGAAGGAGTTCGATTCGAGCACCTTCTCACCGATCCGCTTCGGGTCGTCCTCCCCGACGATCACCCTCAGGCGCAAGGTCCGGCCTCACAGGCGGTGGAGTTGAAGGCATTCGAGAAGGACGCTTGGGCGTGCAGCATCACCGGCAGACCCGCCCGCACACAATTGAACTCGGCCGCCGCCGACTCCGGATTCGTGCCGTGGGTGCCGTTTCAGACCGAGTCCTACGACGTCGCCCAGGCGCTCGCCGCCTCCGGTGTCGCCGTCGCATTCGTTCCCGAGCTCGCCCTGGTGCCGGGCCGGGGAACCCGGGCCCGCCGGTTGAAGCCGGCGCTTGCGCGGGACGTCTTTGTGGCCTTGCCGGCCAGCGCCAGCCACGTCGCTCTCGCTGGCGAGTTGCTGACAATCTTGAAGAAGACGGGAAAGGCGCTCCATCGACGGCAACAATCCGCCGTCACACTGGGCTGACACTCTCCGTCCGCCAGCCGACGTGACGAAAGCGCGGTCCGAAGCAGCTCGGACGTGCTGGTCGAAGACCGGTGTCTCCCCGATGACTGTCCTGACAGGGTGGCCGACGACAAGAAGCCGTCACCGACGTTACCGCTACCTTTCGCAGATCGAACGCAATCTCCGAAGAGCCCAGCGAGAGGGTCCTCGACGCCATCGCGGAGCACCTGCAGACCTCGGCTGATGTCTTGCTCGGGCAGGTCCGACGCGCCCAGAGGAGGCTTCGGACGGCGTTCGAGCGATAGGGCAGGACGGCGACCTGACCAATGCCCAGCGCAAGGCGCTCGTGGAGATGTACGAGACGTTCCGCAAGGTCACTAGGGCCGAGCGTAAGCGCGGGTAAGTGCAGACCTCGGCGTCTTCTATTGGACAGGGGAGGGAGCAACGCATTCCGCAGGGGCAGCGGTCAGGGCCCACGGCGACTGGTTTACCGTGGGCCCGGCCAGCTACTTCAGCACTTCTCGAGCCGCTGCGGTTGTCGCCGCGCTGATTTGGACTGCTCCAGATAATTCCGGTCGAATGGGGTTTCGATTGGAGCGCCTCGTCTCCGATCTGCTCCGCGTCGCTCTCCCTGGGCGATCACCCCAGGCGCTGGGAGCGGCCGACCGCCGCGGTGGCGTTGAAGGCCTTCGAGGAGGGCGTTCGACACGGATATTTACGGCAGACCTGCACGCACACAATCGAACTCGGTGCATGTGCCCGCGATGTACTCGGGCATCAGCGTGGGGCGGTGAACTTCGCTCCGGACTGCAGTGTCACGATCCCTGCGCGTCCCATTCCACGACCCACGCTGCGATCTGCGCCCGCGAGGTGAACCCGAGCTTGGTGAGAATATGCTCGACGTGACCTTGAGCTGTCCGAGGGGAAATCACCAGTCGGTCGGCGATCGCTCTGTTCGTCAGGCCCTGGGCGACGAGTCTGGCGACCTCCTGTTCACGTTTGGTGAGTACCGGGACGTTGTGCACCTGGCTTGTTCCGTCGGAGGGTCGCTCGTCGAGAGCGTAGGCGATGGCATCAGTGAAGGACATCATGTTGCCCTCCTTTCGCGCTGCATCGAATGCATTGGAACGGAGAGCCCCTCGCGCTTTCCGTTCGCAGTCATTGTGGTACTCGCGAAGGTTCGGAAGGTATACCGAAGAGCTACCTACCGCACCACTGAGTGATTCGGCGGCCCCCATCAGCACCACTGCGCGGTGGGCGTCGTCATCACTTCGGGCTATCCACGCGAGTGTCTCCAGACAGGCGCTTGCCCCGACCTGGTCGTTGGCTACTTGCGCCAAACGGAGTCCTTCCTTCAGCTGTACTGCCGCGCTCTGATGATCGCCCTGCCGCCACAATGCGACGCCCTTAGCCCAGAGCGAACACCCCTGAAACACCGATTCACCCCGTGCGCGGGTGATCGTGAGAATCTCGTCGAGGCAAGAAATGGACCGCCCAGTGTCGCCCTGCCACCCATACGCGAGCCCTAGCATCCATAACGCCTCAACACGCAGAGTGAGATCCTTCGGCGCGGTATACACCGCGACCGACCCCTCCAGCAGTGCACACGCACGAGGGAGGTCACCTCTGAACAGCGCACTGAGCCCTTCCGCATACGCCACAAGAGCATCCATTGTCGTGTCGGCCGCCTGCTCGGCCAACGCACGCGCCTCCTCGACCAGCGCATTTGTCACCGTGAGTGCACCTTGCTTTTCCGCAAACACGCTGTCGCCGTACAACGCCTTGACCCGTTCGACCGTCGGTTGCCCGTCGTCGTGCTCGAGGAGACGATCAAACCAATACCGCCCCTCGCTGAACAGGGATCGAGCATGCCAGAACTGATAGAGAGCAGTTGCGATCCGCAGCCCAGCTCGTGGGTTCTCGAGTACACAGAACTCCATAGCTTCACGCAGATTCGACTGCTCCCGCTCGAGCCGCCTGATCCACTCGAGCTGGCGGGAGCTAATCCAATCGGTCTCCGCGCCGACTGCCAACTGTTGATACCAGTCCCGGTGACGCACTGACAGTTCCAGATGCTCACCGGCCCGTTGAGACTTCTCGCGGCCGTAACCGCGAAGAGTCTCGAGCATGCGGAATCGAACCATTTGTCCCGACTCCTCACGCAGGAGGATCGACTTGTCGAGTAGAGCGGTCACAGTGTCCAACACACCCGTGGGATCCAGGTCGTGGCCGCAGATGGCCTCCGCCGAATCCAACTCGAAGCTGCCGGCAAATACCGACAGCCGCGTCCACACCAATTGCTCTCTCGAAGTGCATAACTCGAAGCTCCAGTCGATACAGAGCCGCAGGGCTTGCTGCCGCGTAGGGGCGTTCCTAGCGCCACCGGTCAGCAAAACAAAGCGATCAGTGATCCGCTGCAGAATCTGCTCGGGCGACATCGCTCGCAGCCGCGCCGCGGCCAACTCGATAGCCAGCGGCAGCCCGTCGAGCCGCCGGCAGATTCCTGCGACCGCATCCTGATTGTCCTCGGTCAGCTCGAACCCGGGAACTGCCGACGCAGCCCGCTCGACGAACAACCTCACCGCATCGTATCCAGCCAGGCCCTGCACCAAGGGTTGCCGCTCGGAACCGGGGACAGTGAGCGGTGGAACCCGCAGGACAGCTTCTCCGCTGATCGCGAGAGCCTCGCGGCTCGTTGCGAGGATGCGTAGTTCGCTGCACGCCCGGAGTAAGTCCTCGACCAGCCTGGCTACCGCGTCCACCAGCTGCTCGCAGTTGTCCAGTACCAGCAGTATCCGCTTCGAAGCGAGGAACTCCACGAGCACGTCGTGGATCGGCCGCGCCGACTGGTCCCGCAACCCCAAAGCGCCGGACACCACATCCACCAACAACGACTCGTCTCGCAGCTCACCGAGCCCGACCAACCGCACCCCGCCGGGAAAGGCGCGCTGCGCCTGCGCGGCCACTCGCAAGGCGAGTCGGGTTTTCCCGACGCCCCCGGTACCGGTGAGGGTAACCAGGCGTGACGCCTCCAACAGCTTTTTCGCCTCCGAAACCTCGCGTCGACGACCGACAAAACTCGTCATCTCGACAGGGAGATCGGCCTTGAACTGATGAACGGGATCTACTGCTGATGGCTGGCGCCTGTGCGAACCCAATTGCAGACCACGCCGTGACTCGTCCTCAGACACCAGCGCCATCTCGTCCGGAGGGAATCCGTGGCGAAGTTGAGCCTCTCTGAGGTGTTCGCCGAGTTCGACAGCGGACGGGCGAGCCAGCGGATCAGCAGACATCGTTTGTTCGATGACCGCGCTGATGTCATCGGCGATTCTATAGTTTCGCAGGTCAGGGGCTGACTCGGTGGTGATGCGCACGAATTGAGCCACCAGTTGCTCGCCACTACGACGCTCAAAGGCGGCATGACCGGTCAAGGCACAGAACAGGGTCGCCCCAAGACCGTAGACGTCGGCAGCGCGACTCGGGGGCCGCCCTGCGAGGACCTCAGGGGCGGTGAACGCCGGGGAGCCGGTGACGATACCGGCGGCAGTTTCGAATCCTCCAGACACGTGTGCGATACCGAAGTCGGTTAATGCCGGCTCCCCGTAATCGGTGAGCAGAATATTCGCTGGCTTGACATCACGATGGAGGATGCCGTGCCGATGCGCGCTCTCCAGGGCGGCCGTCATCTTCACCCCAAGTTTCAACATGTCCTCCACCGACAGCGGACCATGCCGGCGGATCTCGGCATCCAGCGAATTCCGCGAGTGGAACGGCATCACGATGTAGGGTCGGCCGCTGCTTGTCGCGCCGACTTGCAGGATGTTGACAATGTTCGGGTGCCCCGTCAGGCGACCCATCGCCCGCTGCTCGCGGAGGAATCGCTCTCGGTTCTCCTCGTCGAGGTCGGAGGTGAGGATCTTGACCGCCACCGTACGGTCAAGATCTGCTTGACGGCACCGAAAGACGACGCCGAAACCACCGCGACCAATCTCGTGGGCATCTTCGAATCCAGCCGCTTCCAGTTCCGACGTGACCGGACCAACGGCGTCGCGCTGAGTTTCGAATGGATCGACATCGGCCATCGGCTACGCCGCTTCGTCCGGACCGCGACAATGTTGACGATGTTGCACCGCGCACCTCGCTTCGAGCGTGTCCTCCGGGCGTCGCTGCCAACGGCAAGCACAGGTTGTTTGGACCTAGAGGGCTCCTCCTATCCTGCCACCGCTCCATGTCAGCAGCAGACGCTTGTCCCGGCGGGCCGGACAGTCTCACGGCACCGGCGGGACCGTTATCGAGGTCGAGCCAGGAACCCCGAGCAGGGGACGAGACCGCGCCGGCGCGGTCCAACGTTAAGCCAGTTCCCGTTCGCAGAGCCACAACCACGAACCACGATGGCTTCGAGAATCTGCGCCAGTTGCTGTCCGAGACGAGCGTCGCAGCGTGCAGTTATGCTCGGTACCCGGTCAGATGGTGATTGCATATGCGATCAGTCGTTCCATGACGATCGGAGTCGAGGTGCGATGGCCGAATTCGATCCGTTGGCGACGCAGCGCGGTGGGGCCCTGACGATCGTGGCCCAGCTGGCCGCGGCCGGATTCGAACATGCCCAGGAAGTGGGGCGAGGCGGCTCGCTGAGCGGACCGAAGAAGAGCCCGCCCAGCGGCCGGGCGAGCAGCTTCCGGGCCAGCTCGGCGTGATGATCGTCGAACCGGCCGGTGAGCGCCTCGATGAGGGCGCTGTGCTTGGCCTTCATCGCGCCGCGGGCCAGGCTGGCGAGCCGCCGCGGGTCACGTTCGCCCGCGATCAGCGCCTTCAGCATGTCGCGCACCGACAGGGTGTTCATCCTGGAAGCCACCGACGAGAGCTTGATCAGCGCGTCCTCGAGCAGTTTCTCGAGCCGCTGCCAGTAACGGGTGCGCTCACGGGTCAGATCGATCCGTAGCCGGGTGTAGTCGCGCAACTGTCGGATCGGTTGCGGCGGGACGACACTCGGCCGCAGCAGACCTTTCTCGGTGAGTTTGGCGAGCCACACGGCGTCGAGCTTGTCCGTTTTCGGGCGCCCCGGTACGTTCTTCACATCGCGGGCGTTGACCAGCTGCACCCTCGAGCCGGCCGATTCGAGTAGAGAGAACCAGATCCGCCAGTAGTCCGACGTCGATTCAACGGTGATCTTCTCGATCCCCGTCGCCACCAGCTGCTCGCCGAGATCGGTGATCGCGGCGGTCGTGGCCGGGACATCCCACACCGTGCTGACCCGCCGGCCTGGTCGTCTCGGATCCGGTGCCCGGGTGCACACCTTGCCCGAGGCCTTGGCCACGTCGCAGGCGCCCACCCACTCGTCCACCAGCTCATGCTCTGCATCGGGAATCTGTTCCGGTAATGAATCCACTTCTGTTGTCCTCCCGCCGTATTCCACACGCATGCTCGAGGGCGGGCCGTCTGGGGGGCTCGATCAAGGGAACCGAGATTCTGACCGGCGTGCTCGAAAAGACAATGCGTGACCCTTCCAGGTCGGCCCCGGCGCCAGGCTAATGAACGAGCTCAGGCCCAAGGGAAAGTCGGCGTCGGCAGGCGACTCGACCCCATTTTCGCGCCTGCGAGGCGCGCTTCAGAAAAGCGGTTCGGACATGAGGTTGCACATTGCCCGTGGTGTCGGGATTCTGCGGTTGATTTTCGATGCGGGACCTGCCCTGACGTCGCTGGCGACTGCGGTTCCGGCTGCCTTCGTCGTCGGGGACGCCTCCGCGATCGCGCGGGGGGCACGTGAGCGTGAGCACGAATGCTCCACGCCCGGTTCGCCGGATGTGGGGACCACGACTACGAAACGGTCGTCGAACTTCGCTGAGCGGGCGTCGACTTTCCCAGCGATTCCCAAGTGCGCTGAGCTCGGGCCAGCTGGTGCGTCCTCCGGGGGATACTCACGCTGAGATGGGGCGGTCAGTCGGGTGGTCGTGACGCCCGGGCGAGTCGGTGTGTTCCGGGGCCCGATGGACCGCAAGAACGTGAGCGGCAGGTATCACTGGGATCGACCGCCCCAGGGGGCCGGGTTGCGGACCGTGGCCCCAAATCTATTTTCGTATTACGATAATGGGTATGGCTGAGGAGACGGTTAACGGAGCGC
This sequence comes from Rhodococcus sp. MSC1_016, assembly GCF_023667485.2. NCBI lineage: Bacteria > Bacillati > Actinomycetota > Actinomycetes > Mycobacteriales > Nocardiaceae > Rhodococcus > Rhodococcus sp. MSC1_016. The sequence goes on along the minus strand of NZ_JAMOZI020000001.1, from coordinate 5,486,592 downwards.
CCGTCACGGACGCGATGATCCAGGAGTGGGCAGACGAGGCCGAGACCGGTTACGACGTCGAAAAGTTGCGCAAACGTGGCCGACCGACCGTGGGGGACGGCCCCGGCGCAGTGGTGCCGGTACGGATGGACGAGGCATTGTTACAGGCATTGACCGCCCGTGCCGAGCAGGAGCATGTTTCCCGCTCCGAGGCGATTCGAGAAGCGGTGCGTGCCTGGACCCAGGTCGCGTGAAGGCGCATAAATCCGCGCTCAAACACGGGATCAGCGAAAACGATGGCATCTACGCGGCACAGCATCACGTATATACCGCTGGTCTGGACGACGACAACCCCGCGCGCGAGTTCCGGCTGGGTTTCGACCCGAACGGTCGGCTCCTGGAACTGGTTGTCCTGCGCTTCGACAGTGGGAACGAGCTGCTCATTCATGCCATGAAGGCTCGCTCGCAGTACTTCGACCTCTTGTAGCGGTCGCGCGGCCGGTGCGAGAGCCTCATTCCGCGAAGGCGGCCGACCTCCAACGGCTCGGGGTCTCGGCGCAGTTGTCCGTCGCCAGCGTGGCTGTATTTCGGTCCGTCCAGGGCGACGTTCAAGAAACGCCGTTCTCGGATACATCTGCCACCTCATGGGTCGACCAGGAGAGGTGTATGTTCCGAACCCGCGTCAGAAAATGATGCTTCACAAGTTCGGTCGTCGGTGAGTTACGGAACGCCTTGGCTCGTGAACGAACCTTTTGGGCGACGCGAGGGTATCGATGCCGAACAGACCGCGGATTCGCAGAGAGAGACGCTCTCAGCGCCGACCACATCCGCATTGGAACCGCGCTGGCGGTGGTGGCAGGGTTCGAAATCCACACCTGGACGACGATGACCTGCGCTGCTGTATCGCCCGCAAACAAATACCCACAGCCCGCACGTGCAGCAACATGATCCGTCGAGCTCTGTGATCGGAGTGCCTGGTATCTGACGCTCACCGCACGCCGCCTACCATCCCGAAGTGGGTGGTGATGACCTCATATGCCTCAACTCACGGTCGGCGCACCCGGATGTTCGGTGGCCCAGTTAACCGGTCATGGATCTGCTAGCGGTGACGCGCTGTGCGCGTTTTGGGCTGTGGCCAGGCGGCGCCGCGGCCCGCATGCCATCCTCGGGGAATGGCACGAACGTGGTTGTCGGTGACGGTGGAACTGCTCGGCGGGCGCGGCGAGGACCTGTGGCCCTGGCCCGGCCGCATCTTCGCGGTCGGACCGTCGCACACCTTCAGCGACCTCGCGAACGCGATCAACGACGCCTTCGCCCGATGGGACCGCTCGCACCTGTCGATGTTCACCCTTGCCGATGGACGAGTGGTCACCGACACCGAGACCGGGGCCGAGATGGTGGAGTCGCTCGGCGGACCGATCACCGAGGCGGTGGACATCGAGTCGGCCAAAGTCGCCCGGCTGCTGGGGCCCGGGGCGGAGTTCCAGTTCACCTTCGACCTGGGCGATGACTGGACCCACCGCTGTGTGATCGGCGGCGACAAGGTCGACCCCATGGAGGTGCTGGGTATCCGCCCCGACGCCCCAATGCCGTATTGGGGCTGGGGCACCATCCCGGACCAGTACGGGCGCCGGTGGGCCGACGACGACGGGCAGAGCCGAGCACCGCGCAGACCGAGCCAGCCGCATCCAATGCTGCTGCACGCGTGGCCCGCACAGGACCAGGTGCCCGCACTCGATGTCTCCGAGCTGCGCGCCGCTATCGCGGCAGCAGATGCCGCCCGGTTCCTCGCCGCGGTGTGGGGACATGACGTCGACGACGCGCTGCAACAGGTGGGGGCCGGCATGCCGATGGCACTGAAGCAGCGACGGAAGCAGGCCGAGCCGGTGGCGGTGTCGGTCATCAACCGGCTGACTTGGCGCGCCGGCCCGGGTGACGGGGTGCTGGCCGAGGACCTGCTCGCGTGTCTGCGCGGCGAGCCGCTGGCCGGGAGGGTGGTACCGGTCGACCTCGAGATGCTCGGTGCCGAATTGGAGGGGGATCTGGATATGTCGACGGCTGGCTACGTCGACCTGCACACCGGGGACGTATACGACGCAAGCAGTACCGATCCGATGATGGTCGGTGAGGACGCCGCCGTCGACGTGGAGGCCGAGCCCCGACCGTTGGCTCCGGTTCGACCGGACAGGCTCGCGGGACGGCTGGCGTGACATGGCGGCCTTCGCCGAGCGGCAGCACGATGCGGCGCTGCGGGAGCGGCTGGAGCGGGCGACCGAGGGCAAGGGCGCGTTCGGCAGGTTCCGCGACCTCGTCCACCAAGAGAGTCTCGCTGACCAGTGGTACGCCTTCTCCACCGACCGCCAACTGGGTCGTGCCCGCGAGTTCCTCGCCGACAAGGGCATCCGCGTGGGCTGACGGGCGCCCCACGCCGTGCCACCAGTGTCTGTGACCCGTTAGATGGGTCTGTCGCGACGACCTGGCTCGCCAGCTGCGCCGCTGACACCGTGCTGACGGTACCGCGCACCGACCGCGATCCGCGGGAAATCGGTCTCGGGGCGTCCACACAAGCTGCGCCCGAGTCTGATCGCGGACCCTCATGGTGACCACCCCCGGTCAGCGTTGTCGGTCTGCTTCCCCGCACCGCAGACAGCTGTTAGTATTTTAAGAATTCATTTCAGTTTTAGTCTGGTGCACGCTTGTGACCAGGATATTTGGAGGCGTCGATGACTGTCATCGATTCAGGCAATGCACCGTCGGTACCTGCCGCGAAGAAGGAGGTTCCGCCGTCGATGGTGGAACGGATGACGCTGATCCTCGACGCGTTCGACGGCCGCACCTGCCGCCTGACCCTGGAGGAAGTGGCGTGCCGGACCCGGCTGCCGCGATCCACCGTGCACCGCATCCTCGACCAGCTGGTGCGCCTGGACTGGGTGAATCACGCCAGCTTCGGTTACTGCCTCGGCCGTCGAGCGATGGGTGTGGGCGGCGGCGACAACGGGCACGGTCAGATCCGGGCTGCCGCGGCGCCGCTGCTGCACGACCTGCACATGCAGACCGGAATGGTCGTGCACCTGACGGTGCTGGACGGTGGGGACAGCCTGTACCTCGACAAGGTCGGCGGCCGGATGGCGGCCGCGCTGCCGTCCAAGGTGGGCGGGCGGGTTCCCGCCTACACGACGGCCGGCGGCAAGGCGATGCTGGCGTGGGTGGGCCCCGAGGAGGTCGACAGCCTGTACGGGCAGCGTCTCGACAGGAGCACCGACCGCACCATCACCGAACTCACCACCCTCCATCAGGAACTCAACCGGATTCGGCAGCGCCGCGGTCTCGCGTTCGAGCGCGGTGAGGCGGTTCGCGGCGTGGGCTGTGTCGGTGTCGCGGTCCGGAGCGCCGACGGCCCGGTCGCCGGTATCTCGCTGTGCGGAGATGCCCGGACGGTGCAGCTCGAGCGAGTGGCGCCTCTCGTCGTCGACGCCGCCCGGGCCGTCACGCGGGCGCTGCATCCCGAACCCGTGACGCCGCGCCGCGCCCGCCGGACCGCGGAGATACCGGAAACCTCCTGGTCCACCGAGGCGCTCGACCAGCTGCTGTCGGTGCAATCGGGGCAGTGGCTCTAGCGCTCGCGCGCGGTTGACGAGTCTCGGGACTCGTCACGCGCGCACGGGCCGGGGGACGGCGCCCAGCCCGAACCCACCCCGGAAGAACACCAACGGGCGCTCGTCGCTGAGAGATTCGAGGCCGAGGACCCGCCCGATCACGATGTCGTGGTCGCCGGCGGTGTGCACCGACTGCACGTCCGCGTGCACGCGCATCAGAACGCCGGGGAGCGACGGCGTCGCCCACGGCGACCCCTCCCAGTCGAGACCGTCGAACTTTTCGCCGCGGCTGGAGCCGAAGCGCATGCAGAGATCCGTCTGATTCTCGTGCAGAACATTGACGGTGAAGCGCCCAGACTCCTGGATGCGTGGCCAGGCACGCCCGCGATGATCGGCGCAGAACAGGATCAGCGGAGGCGCCAGCGACACCGAAGCGAACGACTGGCAGGTGAATCCGACCGGACCGTCGGCGTCAAGTCCGGTCACCACCGTGACACCACTCGCGAAATGGCCGAGATTGCGCCGCATTTCGTCGGGGGTGGGTGCGGCGATCTGCGTGCCGAGTTCGGGCCACGTCGGTTCGGTTGGCATCGGACCACCTCCACATCGTCTGCGACACCGACTGATTCGGTGATCACCACCGAGGTTAGGGACGTGGTCGGCAGGTCACGAACTGCCATCTCGATCAGTGGAAGCCCCGGATCGAGGCGTCACCGGGACGGTCGACGTCTCGCTGACCGGGATCGCTTCTGTCCGAGCAGTGCACCCGCTGGCAACGTGATCGACCATGACGACTGACTCGAGTTACGAGGGCACCCTGAAGGAGCTGAACACCGACCTCGGCGTGCTTCGCTACCACGAGGCCGGCGACGGCCCGCCGCTCCTGCTGCTGCACGGCTCCGGCCCCGGCGTGACGGGGTGGCGCAACTTCCGCGGCAACCTCGACGTCTTCGCCGAGCACTTCCGGACCTTCATTCTGGAGTTCCCCGGCTTCGGGGTCAGCGACGACTTCGGTGGGCATCCGATGCTCACGGCCACCGACGCGGTCCTCCGATTCCTCGACGGGCTCGGAATCGACGAGGTCGCACTCCTCGGGAACTCGATGGGCGGCATCGTCGCCACCCAGTTCGCCATCGCGCACCCCGACCGGGTCACCAAACTGATCACCATCGGCGGCATCGGCAAGAATCTCTTCAGCCCAGGCCCCGGTGAGGGCATCAAACTCCTCATGGAGTTCACGGACGACCCCACACGGGAGCGGCTGATCGACTGGCTGCATTCGATGGTGTTCGACCCCGCAATGGTCACCGAGGAACTCATCGAGGAACGCTGGACACAGGCCACCGAACCCGACACCCTCGCCAGCGCCCGCAAGATGTACAGCCGGGCAGCGTTCGAGGCGAACACCCGGGCGGCCCTCGAGTCCGACGCCACGCCCTACTGGGCGCAGCTGCACAAGGTGAAAGCCCCCACCCTCCTCACGTGGGGCCGCGACGACCGGGTGAGCCCCGTGGACATGTCGATCATCCCGATGCGGCTGATCCCGAAGGCGGAACTCCACGTCTTCCCGAACTGCGGGCACTGGGCGATGATCGAGCAGAAGACGGCGTTCGAGAGTGCCGTCCTCGCCTTCCTGCTCCGCAAGGAAGGTGGCGACCGATGAGCGCCGGCTCGCAGACCTTCGACACCACCGTCGATTTCCTCGTGGTCGGCAGCGGGGGCGGCGGAATGGCCGCCGCGATCACCGCCGCGCACCGCGGGCTCGACACCCTCGTGATCGACAAGGGCGCGACGTTCGGTGGGTCGACCGCGATCTCCGGTGGCGGAATCTGGATCCCGAACGCCCCGACCCTGCGCGAGAAAGGCGTCGTCGACTCCCGCGAGTCGATTCGCCGCTACCTCGACATCATCACCGAGGGCCGGGTGGCGGCAGACCGTCTCGACGCGTTCGTCGACAAGGGCCCCGAGCTGATGGAACTGCTCGACCGCAGCCCGCACATGAAGCTCTACTGGGTGAAGGGCTACTCCGATTACCACCCCGAGTACGACGGCGGCCGACCCCTCGGGCGGACCATCGAATGCAAGCCCTTCGACACGAGGGCGCTGCAGGACGACGAGCGGTACCAGCGGCCGAACAGCATGAAGGGCCCGCTCGGACTGTGGGTGACGTCCAAGGACTACCACGACCTCGCCATGGTGAAGCGCACCTGGAAGGGACGCAAGGCGTCGCTGGTGGCGGCCTGGCGGGTGGCGTCCAACGTGATTCGTCGTCGTCACATGGCGACCGGTGGACGCGCACTGGTGGCCAGGATGCGCATGGTCCTCAAGGATGCCGGCGTCCCGCTGTGGCTGCAGACGTCGATGACGGAACTGATCGTCGACGACAGCGGCGTTGTCGTGGGAGTGGTTGCGAAGCGCGACGGCAATACCGTCCGGATCGGTGCGAAACGCGGGGTACTCCTCGCAACCGGCGGCTTCGAACACAACGAAGACATGCGCGCCGAATACCTCCCCAAGCACGGTGTCGCGAACGTCAGTGCCGGAGCCAAGGAGAACACCGGCGATGGGATTCTCGCGGGTCAGAACCTCGGCGCGGCAGTCGATCTCATGGACGATGCGTGGTGGATGCCGTCGGTGATGCATCCGATGGGCGCCGTGATCCCGCTGGTGTCCGAGCGGTGCATTCCGCCGTCCGTGATCGTGAACGGCCGCGGCGAACGCTTCACCAACGAGTCGTCGCCGTACGTGAACTTCGTACACGATCAGCTCGACGGTGGCCATGTACCCGCCTGGTTCGTGATGGACTCCAAGGCGAAGTCGCGCTACCCGTTCGCGCAAGTTCTGCCGGGTGTGCCGTTCCCCCAGGGGTTTTACGACTCCGGTGTGGTGCACAAAGCCGACACCCTGCGCGACCTCGCGGATCAGATCGGCGTGAAGGCCGACACTCTGGTGGCGACGGTCGACCGCTTCAACGGCTTCGCCCGCACCGGTCGGGACGAGGATTTCGGCCGCGGCGACAGCGCGTACGACCGGTACTACGGCGACCCGACGATGAAGAACCCGTGCCTCGACGAGATCACCCAGGGCCCGTTCTACGCCATCCGCTGCGAGGCCGGCGACCTGGGCACCAAGGGTGGACTCGTCACCGACGCCGACGCGCGGGTTCTCCGCGAGGACGGTTCGGTCATCGACGGCTTGTACGCCACCGGCAACACCTCGGCCTCGGTGATGGGCAACGAATACGCCGGTGCGGGCGCGACCATCGGTCCCGCCATGGTGTTCGGCTACATCGCCGCGCAGCACGCCGCCCAGGCCGGTGACCTGCGGCGGGAGACTCGCTCACATGCGGGCGAGGTGGCCTGATGCTGAGCGAGCGGCAGAGGCTGGATGCGGCCCGGTCGCTGACGGACGCCGAACGGGACCGGGCACCCATCGAACCGCTCACCGCGACCTACCCGGACATCGACGTGGTCGACGCCTACGAGATCGCGCTGATCAACATCCGCGCGCGGCTCGATGCGGGGGAGACGGTGTACGGCCACAAGGTCGGGCTGTCCTCCGAGGTCATGCAGAAGATGATGGGCGTCGACGAGCCCGACTACGGACACCTGCTGTCGAGCATGGTGTACGCCGAGGGAACCCCGATCGACACCGCCCGGTTCTGTTATCCGCGCATCGAGGTGGAGATCGGTTACGTGCTGGGCGAGACGCTGCCGGGGGAGTGGTGCACCGAGGCGGACGTTCTCGCGGCCACCGAATACATCGTTCCCAGTATCGAACTCATCGACTCACGCATCACGGACTGGAAGATCGGGCTGGCCGACACCATCGCCGACAACGCATCGTCGGCCGGAGTGATCCTCGGCGCCGGACGGGTGGAACCGTCGAGGGTGGACATCGGCGCCATCTCGGCCGTGCTCTTCCAGGGTGACGAGGAAATTGCCCGCGGCGAGGCGTCGGCGGTGCTCGGCAACCCGACGAAGGCCGTGGCCTGGCTGGCACGGAAGGTCGCGAGTTTCGGAGTGCGACTCGAGGCCGGTCACGTGATCCTGCCCGGCTCGTGCACCCGGGCGATCGATGCCCGTCCCGGCGACGTGTTTCGCGCCGACTTCAGTGACATCGGCTCCGTATCAGTAGAATTCAAGTAAGGGCGAAAATTGTGACCAAGGCTCTCGCCGCGATCGTCGGATCCGGCAACATCGGCACCGACCTCCTGTACAAGCTCCTGCGTTCGGACATCATCGAACCGCGTTGGATGATCGGTGTCGATCCGGACAGTGAGGGACTCAAGCGTGCGGCCGATCGGGGCGTGGTCGCCAGCGCCGACGGTGTCGACTGGCTGCTCGCCCAGGACGAACGCCCCGACATCGTCTTCGAGGCCACGTCCGCCTACGTGCACCGGGTGAACGCCCCGCGCTATCGGGAGCTGGGCATCCAGGCGGTCGATCTCACTCCCGCCGCGCTCGGTCCCGCGGTCGTGCCGGCCGTCAACATGGGCGAGCACCGGACTGCGCCCAACGTCAACCTCATTACCTGCGGCGGGCAGGCCACCATCCCGATGGTGTACGCCGTCTCCCGGATTACCGATGTGGCCTACGCCGAGATCGTCGCCAGCGTGGCGTCCCCGTCCGCCGGACCCGGTACCCGCGCCAACATCGACGAATTCACGATCACCACGAGTCGGGGTATCGAGACGATCGGCGGGGCGAAGAAGGGCAAGGCCATCATCATCCTGAATCCGGCCGAGCCGCCGATGTTCATGAAGGACACCGTGTTCTGCGCCATTTCCGCCGACGCCGACCGGGATGCGATCAGCACGTCGATCCACGACGTCGTGTCGTCCGTGCAGTCCTACGTGCCCGGTTACCGCCTGCGCGCCGAACCGCAGTTCGACGACCCGACACCGATCAGTGGTGGGCTCGCCCGGGTCGGCATCTTCCTCGAGGTGGAGGGCGCCGGCGACTTCCTGCCGCCGTACTCGGGCAACCTCGACATCATGACCGCCGCCGCCACCAAGGTGGGCGAGAGCTTCGCGACGCAGATCCTCGGCGCGAGCGTCTGAACGCGTCCGTTACCACTCACTCTTCGAAGGAATACCGATGCCTTACAGCGCCGATCTCGACATCCGGGTGACGGACTCGTCCCTGCGCGACGGTTCCCATGCCAAGCGGCACCAGTTCACCGTCGACCACGTCCGCTCCATCGTCGGGGCACTCGATGCCGCCGGCGTTCCCGTCATCGAGGTCACCCACGGTGACGGGCTCGGCGGTTCCTCGTTCAACTACGGCTTCAGCCACACCCCGGAGCAGGAGCTGATCAAGGCCGCCGTGGAGACGGCGAAGCAGGCGCAGATCGCCTTCCTCATGCTCCCCGGCTTGGGTGTCCAGTCCGACATCCGGGAGGCTGCCGACAACGGTGCGCGCATCTGCCGGATCGCGACCCACTGCACGGAGGCCGACATCTCCGTCCAGCACTTCGGGCTCGCCCGCGACCTCGGGCTCGAAACCGTCGGCTTCCTGATGATGTCGCACAGCCAGCCGCCCGAAGCGCTCGCGAAGCAGGCCCGGATCATGGCCGACGCCGGCTGCCAATGCGTCTACGTGGTGGACTCGGCGGGTGCGCTCATCATGAACGGTGTCAGCGACCGGGTCGCCGCGCTGGTGTCCGAACTGGGGGACGACGCACAGGTCGGCTTCCACGGACACGAGAACCTCGGCCTCGGCGTCGCCAACTCCGTGCTCGCCGTCGAGGCCGGCGCGCTGCAGATCGACGGGTCCACCCGGCGCTTCGGCGCGGGCGCGGGTAACACTCCGGTCGAGGCCTTCGCTGCCGTCACCGAGAAGCTCGGAATCCGCACCGGCATCGACACTCTGAAGATCATCGACGCCGCCGAGGACGTGGTGCGGCCGATCATGGACGACGATTGCCTTCTCGACCGGCTGTCCCTCACGATGGGATACGCGGGCGTCTACTCGAGCTTCCTCAAGCACGCCGATGCGCACGCCCGCCGGTACGGGGTGTCCGGTGCGGAAATCCTCATCGAGGCCGGCCGCCGCAAACTGGTCGGCGGGCAGGAGGACCAGCTGATCGAAATCGCGCTCGGGCTCGCGGACCGGCAGGCCGCGAGCGCCGCTGTTGCCGAGAAGAAGTCCGCCTAGGCGCCTGACCGGGTGCCCAAACCAGAAAGCCGAGATCATCATGGGTCAGGTTCTTGACAGGATCGAACAGTTCGCGGACGAAATCCGCGCGGAAGGCGCCGAGGGCGACAAGCTGATGCGCCTGTCGGACACCTCCGCCAAGCGGTTGCGCGACTCCGGCGTGATGCGGATGCTGCAACCCAAGGAATACGGCGGCCACGAAGCCCATCCTCGCGAATTCGCGGAGACCACGATGGGGATCGGTGCCATCGACGGCGCAGCCGGGTGGGTCAGCGGCATCGTCGGCGTCCACCCGTGGGAACTGGCGTTCTTCGACCGCAAGGCCCAGGACGAGGTGTGGGGCGCAGACCCCGACATGTGGATGGCCTCCCCGTACGCGCCGATGGGTGTCGCCGTGCCGACCGACGGTGGCTACGTCCTCAACGGACGCTGGTCGTTCTCTTCGGGCACCGACCACTGCGGCTGGATCATGATCGGCGCCGCTGTCGGTGATGCCGACGGCAACCGGGTGATGCCGCCGAAGATCCTGCACGTGCTCCTGCCCCGTTCCGACTACGACATCGACCAGGACAGCTGGAACGTCGTGGGCCTGCGCGGCACTGGGTCGAAGGACCTGATCGTGAAGGACGCGTTCATTCCGCAGCACCGGACGTTGCAGGCGGACAAAGTGTTCGACGGGTCCGCGCCGAAGGAATTCGGACGTACCCAGACGCTCTACAACTTCCCGTTCTCGTGCATCTTCCCGCTCGGTATCACCTCCTCGCTGATCGGCATCGCCGAAGGCGCGCTGGCGTGCCACCTCAACGCGCAACGCGAACGGGTCACCGTATCCGGCACCGCCATCAAGGAAGATCCATACGTATTGTTCGCGATCGGCGAGGCGGCCGCGGAAATCGCAGCGTCGCGCGCCGCGATCCTCGAGACCGTCGACCGGTTCTGGGAAATGACAGAAAAGGGGCAGGACGTCACGTTCGAACTGCGTGCCATCGGCAGACGCACCCAGACAGCGGCCGCCTGGCGTGCGGTCCGAGCAGTCGACGAAATCTTCGCCCGCTCCGGCGGCGGCGCGCTGCAGCTCAGCACACCGATGCAGCGATTCTGGCGTGACGCCCACGCCGGACTCTCCCACGCCATCCACGTGCCGGGGTCCATCTACCACTCTTCCGCACTCACCCAGCTCGGCGGCGAACCGCAGGGTGTGCACCGCTCCATGATCTAGGCGCTCCGCGCCCGTGCGCCTTTTTGGTAGCTGGAACAACCAGAAAGGCGCACGGGTGGCGGAGCCGCCCCCAGGAAAGGGATTCTCCATGACAGACATTCGAGGACTCGGTTACCTCCGGATCCAGACGACGGACGTGCCGCGCTGGCGCGAGTTGGTGGTGGACGGGCTGGGCATGGCGATGGGTTCCGGCCCGGAGCCGGACGGCCTGTACCTGCGGCTCGACGAGCGGCGGGCCCGACTGATCGTGCTGCCCGGCGAGAAGGACAAGGCCTTGGCCGTGGGGTGGGAGGTCCGCGACCAGTTCGCCCTGCAACGGGTGCGTGAGCAGGTCGAGAAGTCGGGTGTCGCCGTTGACGTTCTGTCCGAGGACGAGGCACGGTACCGCGACGCCGAGCAGGTCATCGCATTCGACGACCCGTCCGGGACGCGGGTGGAAGTGTTCTTCGGGCCGGTTCTCGACCACAGTCCGGTGGTCACCCCGCACGGTGGCCGGTTCGTCACCGGCGCACAGGGTCTGGGACATGTAGTGCTCCCGACCCCGGCGTTCGAGGAGGCCTACACGTTCTACACCGAGGTGCTAGGTTTCCTGCCGCGCGGTGCCATCCGCCTCGGGCCGCCCGATGCCCAAGGTCCCGCCCGCCGGGTCCGGTTCATGGGAGTCAATCAGCGTCACCACAGTCTCGCGCTGTGCCCGGCGCCGCACGGCGGCGAACCCGGGATGGTGCATCTGATGACGGAGGTCGACACCCTCGACGCCGTCGGCCAGGCACTCGACCGGCTCGGCAAGCTCGGATTCTCGATCTCCTCGACACTGGGTCGCCACACCAATGATCGGATGGTCTCGTTCTACGTGCGGGCTCCCGGCGGCTGGGACCTCGAGTTCGGTACCGAGGGCATGCTCGTCGACGAAAAGCATTACACAGCTGAGGAAATCACCGCCGACAGTTACTGGGGCCACGACTGGTCCGGGTCCGAGCCACTGGCAGCGTTCTCATGAACTCGGCGCGTACCGGGTTCGGGGCGGTGGCGGCTCTCGTCGTGCTCACCGGCGCTGCGTGCTCGACCGAGCCCTCCGAGACGACGACGGAACCGGATGTGCTCCGGGCGGGCCAATTGCTCACGTCCAGTGCGGTGACCGACGCTCCGGCATTGCCGAGTGCCGCCCGCAACGAGCTGATCACCTACACCTCCCAGGATGTGAACGGTGATCCCGTGGTGGTGTCGGGCACCGTCGCATTGCCGCGCACACCGGCACCCGAGGGCGGGTACCCGGTGATCAGCTGGGCACACGGCACCACCGGTGTGGCCGACGCTTGCGCGCCGTCGGCGGACTTCCCGGGCGGCCCCACCCACGCCTATCTGACTGAGGTCGACGCCTCCCTCGACGACTGGGTCGAGCAGGGTTTCGCCGTGGTCCGCACGGACTACCACGGGCTGGGTACGCCGGGTATTCATCCATATGTCAACGGTGACACCGAGGTCAACGCCGTCGTCGACATCGTGCGGGCCGTGCGTGAGTTGGATCCGGCGGTCGGCTCCCAGTGGTTCGTGGTCGGGCACAGCCAGGGTGGGCAGGCGGCGCTGTTCACTGCCGCCCAGGCCGGGGAGCGGGCACCGGAACTCGAGCTGAAGGGTGCGGTGGCGATTGCGCCGGGCAGCGGCCTCGACCAGACGCCGCAGTACTTCCGGTCCGGTGTGCCCGGAATCGAAGCGGCGGAGGCGTTCTTACCGCTGATTCTTCTCGGGGCGCAGGCTGCGGACCCATCTATCGACCCGTCGGCATTGCTGACCGAGCAGGCCCAGCCCCTGCTCGCCGCCGCACGAACCGGTTGCCTCGACGACATTCGCAAGGTGCCACCGGTACCCGCCGGGCAGGTTTTCCGTCCGGACGCCGATCTGGGGCCGCTCACGGAGTACCTGACGCGTCAGGAACCCTCGCAGGTGGACGTTCAGGTTCCGACGCTGGTCACACAGAGCTCCGGTGACAGGGTGGTGGCCAAGCCGTCCACCGATCTGATGGTGAAGACGCTGCGCGACAGGGGGAACGAACTCGAGTATGTGACGTACGAGGGTGCGGACCACCGGGCCACCATCGGAGCTTCGCAGGCCGACGCGCAGAATTTCGTCAACGGCATCCTGGACCGCTGAGGATGCAGCCGACGACCGCGACGCAGAGGCTCAGACCGTTCCGGTGGTCACCCTCGCGGAGGCGTCGGAGCGTTGCGGTGCGAAGGCCCCGCAGCCTCGGTGCTCTGCTGCGCGGTGCGTCGCAGTGCCTCGACTGCACACGTTCAGGGAATGCAGTGAGGTGTTCGGTGCGGCCGCCAGGTGGCCTGTTCTCCACGATGTCGCTGCGTCGGCTTTTGCTCTGTCATTGCGGTTTTTGAACCGAAGTCAACTTCGCGAGGCAATGTTCCCGAAGCTGCTGCCTCATGGTCAGGTCGAGGCCGGGGGCGAGCCGCTTTTCCACCATCCACAGCACGCGTTGGTAGAAAATTCTGGGGGGTATTCCGAATTCGGTGAAGATGTAATCGTCACCGCCACCATAGCCGCTCCACCGTAGGGCGAAGCCCAACAACGCATGGTCGTAGGTATCCATTTTGTTCTCCGTGGTGTCGATCTCGGTCGGCGCCCTCTGCGGCCGATTCCGACGGGAGAGCCGAGAATGAGGGCGACCGTGGCTTAGCCACCGTCTTCCAGGTCCGCAGCCTCTCGCCGCTGATGCCGAGGTCCGAGGCCACGGCCGCGTAGGTGCGGATGCCGCCGCCTGGCCGTCACAAAGCGACCGTGTCTCGGCTTAACCACTCCGTGTACTGAGACTGACGTCCCATGCGAACACCAACCCTCTGGTTCTCCTACGAACCATTGGTGTCCACTCCCTGGGGTGGTCAGCCTCGGTAGTGCACCCGACTTTTGCCTCGCCGACGGAACCTACTTCGTGGACTACTCGACGCGGGGCACCGGCGTGGCACTCGCCTCGACATTGACTGCAGGCTCGGGGCAGGCAGTGCAGAGATGGGCAGGCCCCGAATCCGGTATGTGGCCAGTCCCGAGCGCAATAATCGTGGCCTCACCGCTCGGCTCATCTGACCCGACGACGTTGCGGCCTGAGCTAGTGCCACCGAATACCACGACGACTTCGATCGTGCCCCCACCAAATGGTTCGCCACCCTCGAACAGGACCGCAGCGCGGTCCATTTGTCGAGTCAAGCCTATGAGGCGCCAGCAAGCGGCAGAACACCATGAAACCGACGTAATCGATTGCCGCACTGAGGATCGTCCAAGAGGACCGGTGCGAAGCGGCCCCGGGGGGCGCTCGAGTGCTCAACCGCCAGCCGAGCAGGGCATCGCCAGGCAAGTCGATGAGGGAGAGGCGCGCCAGGCGCGACTTGACTGGTACGCCCAGCCATCTACCGTCGTTCGGTTAGTCGGTGATCACCTTGACCACGACCTTCCCTCTGTTCTCGCCGGCGAGACTGCGGTTGAGAGTATGTCTCGCATGCTCCAGACCGTCGACCACGGTCTCCGCGGAGCGCAGCGTGCCGGCACTGAGAGCCAGCGACAGCTGTCCAATGATTTCTGCGTACCGATCCACGTGATCGAAAACGATGAACCCTCGCAAAGTTGCCCGCTGCATAAGCAGCTGACTGACATTACGTAGGCCGCGTTGGGCGTTGTCTCCATTATAGTCGTTGTACTCGGAAACCAACCCGCAGAGCGTGATTCGTGCCCCAATGTTCAGTCGGCCGAAAACGTGGTCCATGATCTCGCCGCCAACATTTTCGAAGTCCACGTCGATACCTTCAGGTGTGGCGTCGTCGAGTTGCTTCTGCCAGTCACCAGCATGTCGGTCAATACAAGCGTCGAACCCCAACTCCTCCACCAGGTAACGACATTTCTCGGCGCCACCTGCGATACCGACCACTCGGGCACGCCGACGCTTTGCGAGCTGACCTGCAATAGAGCCCACTGCTCCGGCTGCGGCGGATACGAAAAACGTCTCTCCCGGTCGAGGATCACCGAACTCAACGCCGAGGTACGCCGATATTCCGGTGTGGCCCATGACTCCGACGAACGCGGGGAGGGGGGCCGGTAGCGGATCGGGTAGGACTGTGAATGACATGTCTTCAGTCGCTGCATCAGCTACGCAATAGTCCTGCCAGCCCGTCAATCCCACAACAAACGAGCCGACAGGAAGATCGTCACGTCGGCTGGCGACGACCCGTCCCACACCGGCCCCGCGCATGACGGCGTTCAATTCGACCGGGGGGATATAGGAACGCATCGCACTCATCCACACACGATTTGTGGGGTCGACCGACAAGTAGTGCGTTCGGATCAGCGCTTGCCCATCAAGGATATCGGCAACCGGCTCTTCCAACCATTCTAAATTTTCGGCAGTTACTTCCCCCTCCGGACGACTCCGCAATCGGTAGAGCCGGTTGGTCAAAGTACTCATCACATCTCCTTAAGGGGCGCATAAATGCCAAAGCGGAATGCCTCTCGAGCCCGCCGGAATGCGGCTTCGCGGGCACTCTGTCCAGTCGCTCATTGGGCCGACCACCCTGAGATTAGACTCACAGTTGATCATAGTCAACACACTGTCCACAGTGCGGTGGAGACTCGGCGCGCCTGTCGCCGAAAAGTGTCGACACACTGTTGACTATCACCGACATGACGGGCATTCTTTGAGGCTACGGCGGCTGGCACATCAGTCGTCGCCAGAGCCCACCAAGGAGGCGACTGTGAGTACACAAGCGGAGAATCGCAAGGTAGTAGATGGTTTTTGGGGCGACCTCGATAGCGGGCCGCCTACCGGGAAAGAGCTGGAGTCTTGGAAAGACTGGTTCGCGGAAGATGCTGTTTGGGAGATGCCGTTCGCCCCTGAGCCGCTCGCGAAATCGGTCCCCGGACGCCAACTCATCGGCCACTTCATCGACTGGTTCTTCAAGTCCGTGCCCGACCTGAAGATCGACTCGCTGGTTGTGCACGACACGACAGATCCCGAGCTGTTTGTGCTCGAGCTACACGGAGAGGGGACCGTGACGCAGAACGGAAACGTGTACGCGAACACGTACTGCACACACATGCGAATCAGAGGCGGCAAGGTGGTCTTGATTCGCGAGTACTTCGATCCAAATATCGTCGAACAAGCCTTCGGCGTCGAAGTCATTGCGGAAGGTATGTCCCAGGTGATGGCAGCCGCAGGCCTGGAGGTAAGCAAGTGAAGCTCATCCCGGAATTTTCGTACACCGCAGAACTCGCTGCGCCGCAGGTCGTCGGTCCTGGGCCGTACGGCGTGCGGCAGGTCCTCCCCGTTACCGGCGGCACTGTAACGGGCGATCGACTGAGCGGTACAGCAGCCATCGGCGGCGGTGACTGGCTCCTGGCTGGAGATGACGGATTCGGGCGGCTGGATGTGCGCGCTCAGTTCAATACCGACGACGGTGCCGTCATCTACATGAGCTACCAGGGCCTGGTTGAGGTGACCGAAGCTGCGGCAGCCGCCTTGACCGGCGGGGACTCGAGCACGAACTTCGGCGACCACTACTTTGTCACCACTCCGCGCCTCGAGTGCGGGGACGCTAGGTACGGCTGGGTCAACCAGACTATCTTCGTGGGACAAGGGCGAATTACACCCGGACCCGTCATCGAGTTTCAGGTCTTTCGCGTAGGCCTGCAGTAGGAGGAACCGGGACTGCAGCCGGCGGGCCGCACATCACATGTAAGTGTGAGGTGCGGCCCGCCGCTTTCGCGCGAAGTTGGAAGGCGTGGCATAGACCGCCAAGCAAGCCACGCAGCCCGTCAGCGAATCCGAGCCGCGGACATATTCGCTACCGATCCGCTTGCCGGTTCAGGTCTTTCGTTGTGGCTCCCCCGAGGGGCGTTATCCGCGAGGAGTTGCAGAAGCTGGCCAAGGAACTCGCGTTCGCCGATGGCTGTCTCGGCGTGTTCTCGCCGGTGCTCGGGAAGCAGGCGCTGCACGAGCGTTCCGGCCATCTGAGCAAATTCAGCGCGTCACTGCAGCACTACTCGAACGTTATGCAGGCCGCCTCCCGTTCTGGCTTTCTCCCATCCACATCACAGTCCTGCCCGTCTGCCCCGAGCAGGACGGAGCAGCGCGCACTCTCGCCGACAAGGCTCGCCACCGTGGACTTCGCAGCCGAGTCGACCACGACGGATCATTGGGAGCGCGCGTTCGAAGCGCCCGCAAGGCGAGAGACCACCTGATCGCCGCCATAGGCCAACCTAGATCGTGCAGAACAGCGTTCAGATCACAGACATCGCCAGCGGGATTCGCACCCAGGTCGCTCAGGGACACCTTCTCGAGCTGATGGATGACGCCTACCTCAACCGCCGAACAGCCCTCGACTGGTCGATCTGAAGGGGCGCAAAGTCGCTCGGCGGTACCGGGCGTTCGATCGCGAGACGCCAGCCCAGCCACCTCTGCGTCAGAGCTGACACCGAATCACTCGTAGTGCCGGATCTGAGGCGGGATGCTTATGCGCGTCAGCAACTTATGCACTACAGACACGAGTCCCGTCAGTGACCCACAGCAGCGCCCCGTTGTCGGAAGAAGGCCGACGCCGACTCGTCGAAAGCTGCCGCACGCACCCAATCACCCACGTCGCCAACGAAATGGGCAGCTTCCGCACCCGTCACCAGTTCATCCGGTCCTACACCCACGACACAACGGCAAGGTCGAGCGATACAACCGGATTCTCCCCGAGGGATTCCTCTACGCCCGCGACTGGATCAGCGAAACCCAACGACCAGAGGCCGTCGTCGTATGGAACGTCCGCTATAACTACCGTCGACCCCACGCTTCAGATCACCTAGCGCAGCAACCTAGACAACCCTTCCGCGAAGCCAGTAATAGCACGCTTTCCCTCATCCACCACGCCGGCTAGTAGAAAGAAGCTGTGAGGCATGCCCGCATACTCGCGCTGGACGACTGCAACGCCCGAAGCCTGCAATTTAGATGCATATCGACTGGCATCATCTGAGACTGGGTCAATCTCTGCGTTGACGATGAGCGCAGGCGGGGCGTTGTTCACATTCGTACTGAACAACGGCGAGACTTCCGGCGACTCCCGAAGCCCCACGTCGGGCACGTACTGATCGATACACCATTCGAGTGCGGCACGCGTAAGAAGAGGCGCCGACCCGTATCGGTTCACGGAGTCACTACTCAGAGTCAGATCTAGCACTGGGCACAGAAGTCCCTGCGCCTTGACCGACGCACCGTCTGTACGTGCGCTGAGAGTCGCTGCGGTCGCCGCTGCGAGCATCCCCCCAGAGGAGTCTCCAGCAACCGCCAGCGCCTCGCCGTCAATTCTCAGCTCATCAGAACGATCGGCTACCCAGCAAAAGGACTCGATCGCATCTGCGTGAGCGCTCGGATAAGTGTTTTCGGGCGCAAGGCGATACGCCACCGAGATCACACGGAGAGCGCCCTGGACGCTCAACTCGCGACACAGTCGGTCATGAGACTCCAGGCTGCCCCTGACGAAACCGCCACCGTGGAAGTACACGACACCCGGCACTGCTGTGGTCGCGCCTTTCGGAGAGTAACTCCGGGCCTTCACTACCCTTCCGCGGAGGGGAATCTCTAAGTCCCTCACATCGCAATGTGGATTGAGATCACCCGCCAAGCCGATCAACTTTTCGCCGACCGCCCTGTACGCGGCGATGGATACTTCCCATGGCTGCGCCGGCGGATTCGTTGATAGGGACGCCAGCAACTCGAGTACCTGAGGGTGCAGATTGCTCATGAATGTCCTGCATAGATGTTCGTCGCGGCACCCACGCGCTCTCGTAGCGAACTCACCAGTCGTCTCCTCCACAGCTGCTGTCAGATGCGTACGACCCTCGACTAGTCGGGGCACACGCCGGTGTATCAACTCTGCACTTTGCGTTGGTGTTCGTCAACATTGTGTCGATTAATACGCACCGGCGGCCTTCGCAGCACTGGCTGCCCCGGCTATCGCGCCCCTGAGCTGCCGGTTCTCCATTAACCGACATAGTGTTGACTCTTATCGACTGTGAGTCTAATCTCAAAAATGTCCGAGCCGTGACGTCACTCATCACCACGGCAAGCAACGAAAGGGACCCTCATGGTTACGAAGTCCGATGTCGACCAGATTCAACCGACGACAAGCCGAGACGGCGAGAGCTACGTCTCCCACCGCAGCGATGTGCATTTCAACATGACCGGCGACTTCATGACCGGTGTAGATTTCTGGATTCATGCGACCGGTGAAACCACCAATGGTCAGCTGATCATCATCGAGACCAACTGGGTCCGCGGAACCGAGCCGGTCTGGCACATCCATCACCGCGAAGAGGAAGGCTTCTTCGTGATGGACGGTGAAATCAAGATCCACACCGAAGCCGGGTCCTACAATGCCGGCGCGGGTCAATTCGTCTGGGGGCGCAAGGATCAGCGGCATACCTACGAGGTAGTCGGAGAAGAGGCGAGGATCCTCGTGATCTTCGTTCCGGGTCCCGAGAGCAGCGGATTCGAACCTGGCGGCGGCATCGACAAGTACTTCTACGAAGCGCGTGATCGCGAATTGCGCACTCCGGAGCAGCTAGCCGCAGAGGTTGAGAATCTCAAGACGAACTATGGCTTGGAGATGTTCCCAGAGTTGCCGCACCCCCGGGACGCCAAAGCTTAAGCGGCCACAAACAATCAACTCGCCTCTTCGTGACTATGGAGTTTCTGTGACTACAAACGATGTCCATCTTGCAACGGTGCCGCACTGGATCGCCGGCGCCCCCTCCGGCTCGACGAACGGGCGGAGGTCGGAGGTTGTCGATCCAGCCACGGGTCACGTATTGAGGCTTGTTGAGCTGGGAGGCGCTGCTGTCGTCGACGCGGCTGTGACCAGCGCCCGGAGCGCTGCGGGGGCCTGGGCTTCGACCCCGGCCCCCGTCCGCGCGACCACTCTCCACCGCTTCCGCGCCCTGATGCTCGAACACAGTGAAGAGCTTGCATCGATCATCACCTCGGAGCAGGGGAAAACCCTCGCAGACGCGAGAGGGGAGGTCGCCCGTTCTGTCGAAGCTGTCGAAGTTGCGATATCTGTAGTGCAGCACCTCAAAGGTGAGTACGCAGAACAAGTCTCCAGAGGAGTCGACACGTACTCGTTCCGCCAGCCGCTCGGAGTGTGTGCTGGTATCACCCCATTCAATTTTCCCATCATGGTGCCGGTGTCAATGTTCGCGGCCGCGATCGCCTGCGGTAACTCGTTCGTGCTCAAACCAAGCGAGAGGGTGCCATCCGCCTCGGTGCGGCTGGCGCAACTGCTCGCCGAAGCCGAGCTACCCGACGGTGTCTTCAACGTCGTGCACGGTGGCGTTGACGCGGTGAACGCGTTGATCGAACACCCGGACGTCGCTGCCATTTCCTTCGTGGGCTCCACCCCGGTTGCGCGTGAGATCTACAGCCGATCCGCCGCTGCCGGCAAGAAGGTTCAGGCACTGGGTGGAGCGAACAACCATATGGTCGTCATGCCTGACGCCGACCTGGACGCAGCGGCGGATGCTCTGGCGTCGGCTGCATACGGCGCCGCCGGTCAGCGATGCATGGCCGTGCCCATCGCGGTAGCGGTGGGGGAAGTCGCGGACGAGCTAGTTGCCAAGACCGCTGAGCGGGCCACAGCCTTCCGTACCGGACCGGGGAATGTCGAAGGCACCGACATGGGGCCGCTCATCTCAGAGGTCGCCATCGAACGAGTCAGAGGTGCGTTGGAGGCGGCACCTAGCCAAGGAGCAAACGTCGTTGTAGACGGCCGGGTCAACATAGCGTCCGGAGCCGGCTATTTCATCGGTCCGAGCTTAGTCGACAACGTAAGCGTCGACAGCGACCTCTATCAGAAGGAGGTGTTCGGACCGATTCTGAGTGTGGTCCGCGTCGATGATCTCGACGAAGCACTTCGCATTGTGAACGCCAGCCCGTATGGCAATGGTGCGACCATCTTCACCGCAAGTGGAGTGGCTGGTCGCCGGTTCGCTCACAGCGTCCAGGCCGGAAGCGTCGGGATCAACGTTCCCATTCCAGTTCCGATCTCTTGGTTCGGATTCGGAGGTTGGGGCGACTCGCGATTTGGCGATGATGGGCTCAACTACGATGCATATCGCTTCTATACCAAGTCCAAGGTAGTCACCCAACGTTGGACTGAACCCCGAATGGGCGTGTCTCCTCATTTCGTCGCCGCGAGGCATCAATGACGATGATCGACCGCTCCCCATCCTCGCCTTCCGACGATGCTCGGGAAGAAGGCACTCCGCGGCTGGATCATGTGGGGATACTTGTCCGCGACCTCGAGTTGGCCACCACACGTTGGCAGAGCAGATTCAACGTCATTATCGCGCATACTTTCGAGGCACCATCTCTCGCCATCCGCGCGACGTTTCTCGCCATAGCGTCGGCCAATATCGAGCTATACACCATCGACGATCCAAAGGTTCTCGATCTCGCACTGGGCCGAGCCTCGGCGAAGCTCGACCACATTGCGTTGCGGTTCGACGGAAACGCGAGAGAGCTCGATCTCGCTGGATGCACGATCCGCGGGCCCGGACGACCGGACCCGATCGGAGCTCCTTTCATCATCGCCGACTCAGAGCATGTATGGACAGAGCCACCTGGAATCGACGTACTGCTACAGCTCATAACCCCGACCGATAGCACTCCATAGCACTGCGAACGCCACCTCCCGAATGCCTTCCACCATTTGTGAATGTGGGGTTAGGGACCGGGACCAGAACTACACCGCGAGTTGATAATTCAATTTGCACAAGCGGCCACCGGTACGCCGATCGACCGGGAAGCACAACCAATCCGATTCACACTCACAAGAGGAGAGACCAATGGGACGCATGGACGGAAAGGTCGCCCTGGTAACAGGTGCGGCACGTGGAATGGGACGGGCGCACGCAATCCGGCTCGCCGAGGAGGGCGCCAATATCCTCGCTATCGACTGTCCGCCGGACACCGGGCTCCCGTATCCGACCGGATCAGCTGACGACCTCCAGATCACAGTCAAAGAGGTAGAAGCACTGGGCCGACGAATCATTGCACACGAGGGAGATGTCCGGAAGCAGTCGTCGCTCGACAAACTGGTTGCTGAGGGCGTAAAGGCATTCGGTGGTCTGGACGTTGCGGTCGCCAACGCCGGAATCTGGACCGTACACCCGTTCCACGATATCCCTGAAGACGAGTTCACAGCTGTTCTGGACGTCAATATCACCGGAGTGTGGCGCACCTTGAAGGCGGTGTCACCGGCGATCAAGGAACGGGGCGGCGGTTCAATCATCGTTACCTCTTCCGGCAACGGCGTGGAGGGATCACCCCATTACGCCCACTATGTCGCGTCGAAGCACGGCGTTATAGGGCTGGCGAAAAGCGCTGCGCTGGAGTTTGGTCAGTACGGTATCCGAGTCAATATCCTGCTCCCAGGGCCGACCGACACTCCAGCCCTCGACTGGCAGGGCGGATATGACCTCTGTGCAGGTAAAGGCCCCGGTCAGGGTGTGAAAGAAGACCTTGAAGGCGCGAAGTACTGGTCTACCCTTCGCGATGTCGGGTTGCTCCCACCACGCGCCATGAGCGAAGCGGTGCTGTGGCTCGCGTCCGACGAGTCTCGTTGGACCACCGGACTCGAGATGCACGTTGACGGTGGCCATATGCTTATGCCAGGACTGAATATGGCAAAGATGGCCGCCGATCAACCACAGTAACAACTCGACGTACCTTCGACTGGAAGAGAACACACTTCCTGAAGGCCCGGATTTTTCATGCGAGACAAAGCTGAATAGAACAAATCGATCGCAGCGAACCGGTTTTTTTAACCAGTTCGCTGCGATTGCACTGAACGACCGGAACTAATCGCTCTTCGAACGGCCTCTCCATTCCAAACCGAATACCGTTCTGAGCCACACGGTTGTCACCGTCTCAACCATGTCTTCGGTGCGAATTGCATTCTCGCTTCGCATGCTCATTAGCCCCAAGTTTCGTTCGCCCATCCACATCAGCGCTGCCGCCAGTGAACGAGCCGGTGGTCCATCAATAGCCACACCCGTGGCTCTGTCGCGCTCGATCGCAGCGGCCGCGGCATCGATGAAGCGACCCAGTATTTTGTCCCATTGGGCCTGCAAGGTGGGTTCGGCCGCCGCTGCATCACCGACCTCGCGGAGTACGTGTCCATGCCGCTCCCACACGACCATGACCTCCGACACTGCATGCTCAATGGCAGCCTCCGGAGAAATTCCAGGAGGTCGCTCGAAGATCATCGATGATGCAGTGAACACGTCGGCAGTCACACTCGAGAGAAGCGCCGAGAGAACCTGCCATTTAGATTCGAAATAGAAATAGAAGGATGAACGCGACAACCCCGCCCTCTTGGCAAGGTCGTCGATCGAAACGTTTCGTAACGGCTCGGTGCGCAGAATCTCATAAGCACCCTCGAGGATTGCTTGCTCGCGCATGTCACCCTTGAGATTGCGCCTACCAGTCCGAGGTTCGGATGCGTTGAGACCGTTTGAGAACGAAGTCGCCATGGCTACAGAGTAGGCTAGTTCAACCTGCAAATGTAGCCGGGGGCACGACGTCCGTACACGATATGCACCGCAGCATCGCCCGAGGCGGGCCTCTCGGATTGCACGGCAGTTCGGTAAAACAATAGGGGGCGAATTCCCAGGCCCGTCTTGACCACGTTGGCATGCGGATCCGACTTAATGTTCATGTAGCAAGTCGACGACTGGTGCGAAATTGGTGACGCGGCACCCATTACGCGATTCGACCCACGTCAGCCCCTGAGCCTTGCGTGCAGGGCTCGTGGCCCGCGCGAGCGTCACCCATCGA
This sequence comes from Rhodococcus sp. MSC1_016, assembly GCF_023667485.2. NCBI lineage: Bacteria > Bacillati > Actinomycetota > Actinomycetes > Mycobacteriales > Nocardiaceae > Rhodococcus > Rhodococcus sp. MSC1_016. Next base: position 5,462,769 of record NZ_JAMOZI020000001.1, on the reverse strand, counting down.
CGGCACAGCGCCAAGTCGACCCTCCTCCCCATGCAAACATCTGGCTAAGTATCTCGACTGCACGTTGATCATACTCGACACATCGTTTATATTGTACGTACGTGAACCGCGACGGGCGACGTTCATCGGCACGCCGGCGAAACCCGCTCGCGGGGTATCTCGTAACTCGTAATTCAGGTCGGTTCGCTCACTTGCGCGACGGTCCCTCACGTCCCGAAACGCCGGCGCATCCGCAGCCTCCTGACGCCACGCCAATCCAGGAGAAGTCGTTCGATGTCATCAAATCTCGCAAACAATCTCGTCGAGACTGCTCGGCAACTAGGCGATCGACCCGCGATCCGGCTTGATGAAACCACCTTGAATTACTCCGAGTTCCACCGTGCCGCTGCGGCAGTGGCGGGCGACCTGCATTCGCGAGGTATTCGATCCGGCGATCGGGTCGGCATCGTACTGCCGAACGTCCCTGCGTTTCCGATCATCTTCTACGGGATTCTGATGGCGGGCGCCGTCGCAGTTCCGATCAACCCCATGCTCAAGGACCGGGAGATCACATATTACTTGGAAGACTCTGGGATGGCTCTCATCTATGGCTCGCGATCTCGCGGTGATCTGGTTGCGAAAGCCGCACTAGCAAAGAAGATTCCCGCGCTCTTGGTCGACGACCGTGGTCCGAGTGACGCTGATCTGACCGGGAACCCGATCGATGAACCTGTGGAGCGTAGCCGCGACGACACCGCAGTTCTTCTCTATACCTCTGGGACGACGGGAAGTCCTAAGGGAGCGGAACTCACTCACGAGAATATGTCGACCAATGCTTCGACGAGTGCCGAGACTCTGATACAGACCGGGCCCAATGACGTCATCTTGGGGTGCCTGCCACTGTTCCACGTGTTCGGCCTGACCTGTGGACTGAATGCCGCGGTGAAGTCAGGAGCCCTCCTGACTCTGATCCCCAAGTTCGATGCGGAATCAGCCCTGCGTGTTCTGGTTCGAGATGAGGTTACAGTCCTCGAAGGGGTCCCCACCATGTACTCCGCGATGCTCAACTCTCCCGACGCCGACTCCGCCGAGCTATCCCATCTCCGCTGCTGCATCGTAGGGGGAGCGCCGATGCCTGTCGAGGTTCTGAAAGCGTTCGAACGAAAATTCGAATGCGGGATATACGAGGGGTACGGACTTTCTGAAACCGCACCCATTGCTTGCTTCAACCAGCCCGGATACCCGCGCAAAGCTGGCACGATCGGGATTCCCGTGCGCGGATGCACGCTCCGACTAGTCGACGACGACGACAACGAAATTGTCGGCTGTGATGAGGCAGGAGAAATCCAAATCCGCGGTGAGAACGTGATGAAGGGATACTGGGCTCGTCCGGCTGCCACCGCGGAGGCCATAAGCGACGGCTGGTTCCGCACAGGCGACATCGCCACACGAGACAGCGATGGCTACTACAGCATCATCGATCGAAAAAAGGACATCATTATTCGCGGCGGCTACAACGTGTACCCACGCGAAGTGGAAGAGGTTCTGTACGAGCATCCAGCTGTTGCCGAGGCAGCTGTTGTAGGTATCAAAGACACGCACCTCGGGGAGCAAATCGGAGCTGCCGTATCACTCAAACGCGGAGCGCACGTCGAGCCGACTGAGATAATCGAGTTCGTTCGTGCCAGGCTCGCCGCGTACAAGTACCCCCGGCAAATTTGGTTTGTCCCCAGCCTCCCAAAAGGACCGACCGGCAAAATTCTCCGCAGGCAAGTCGAGCCGCCCGCCGTAGTCTCTCAACAGTTGACGTAGTCTCTGATACCTCCTAATCCTCTCTGCTACTCTCCGTTTCATGTGAAGGGGTGAGGCCGCGGTGTAGCTGAAGTGTCAGTCGTGGGAGTTCGCAAGGCCGCGTCGGAAGGCCGGTTGCCCTCACGGGTTACAGGGTTCCGTCAACGAGTCTTCGATCGCGCTGACCTCGACGCCTATCTCGGCCGATCTGCCCCTGACAAGGTTCCGGTCGACCGGGTGGAAGCGTTGTACTGCCGGGTGTCCGGCTCGACTGGGTAGGAGTCCTCGCTCGCCAATCGGGAGAAGGTGTTGCGCGAGAGCGCCTGCGGGGTCGTGTATCGGGTGTTAAGGATCGCGGTTCGGGTGTGCGGGAAACGCGGCCGGGTTGGACCGGATGCTCGACGACGCTGCCAAGGGTCACTTCACCGTGGTGCGGGTGGTGTGGCGGGATCGGTTGGTCAGGTTCGGTGTCGCCTGGATCGAAAGGTATTTGTCGGTGGTCGGGGTTACGGTCGACGTCCTGCGGGAGCATGGCGACACATCGGTGGGGGAAGAGTTGATCGATGACTTTATGGCGTTGCCGGCGTCGTTGTCGGGCCGGTTCTATCAGTTTGCGGTCGAGGCTGAATCAACGCCGTCTTCTCGGCCGATGCGGCAGCACGGTTTGCTGGGGTAATCCGATGAAGACGGTGGACACGCAGAAGCGGCAGCGAAAAGAAGTGGTCCGCGCCGATCACGTGCTGTGTCAGGTGCGGGTCGTGGGCTGGCTCGGAATTCGCGTGCACTACATCGCTGCTGCGATGCGTGCCAACGACATTGCCACACCGCTGGACATCAAGACCGCCAAGGGTGGGGTCGGTGGCACCGAACCAGCGCGGGACTGGTTCGCCGAACTGCTCGCCGAGGAAGCGGCCCGCACCGCGCGCCGCGCCGCAGCGAAGGAAGCCCAGCCCCGCACAGACGCACAGGCGGAAAAGCTCCGCACCGACCGGGTGTATCAGCTGCTCGACGCCGGGAAGTTGCGGCTCAACGACGACGAGATGATCACCGCCGACGACATCGTGTTCCGCGCGTCGAAAGACCTCGTCAAGGGAGCGGCAGCGGAAGATCTGTGTGCGGGGGAACTGTCGGAGTTGCGGGTGGTCGGAGCAAACCCCCACGATGACCGTACTTGGTGGGTGCACGCTGAAACAGAGCACATCTCATGGCCCGGCACGCCCGTCGCCAGGCGCGGCGCCACACGCAGGCCGACTGATCAACCGCACACCCTTCCGCGCCACACGAACTGATCGACCGCAGCTGCGGGTCAGTATGGCGGGGCGGGGTGGCGTGCCCGGTATCCGCCTCCGGCGGTTACCGGGCACCCTGCGGTGTCCCCGCGAGTCGAGCTGCGCCGCGCTCCGCCCTGGATCGTTCTTTTGACCTGCTGGTCTTGGCGATCCTTATCGACGAAAGCCGGGGATCAAACCCGCAGCTTCAACGTCCTGTCGGCCTTTCAGTCTTAACGATATCGAGGTGCGGCGTCGGCTAACTCTGCGCGGGTCGAAGTTGGGACGAGTAACTTCGAGTGGGCAAACAATCGACACGGTTCGCGATCCGAGGGCCTTCATGATGGAGTTTGATCCCTTCGCTACCCGTCCGGATGTGGCCGGGTCGGTCGTCGCGGACTTGGCGGCGGCCGGGTTCGCCGACGCCGCGGAGATCGGCCGCGGGGGGTTCGGGGTCGTGTACCGCTGTCGGCAGACTGCGCTCGATCGCACCGTGGCCGTGAAGGTGTTGACCGGGGACCTCGACGAGGACAGCCGTGCGCGATTTCTGCGTGAGCAGCGTGCCGCGGGCCGCTTGACCGGCCATCCCAACGTCGTCAACGTCCTGCAGGTCGGAGTAACTGAGAACGACCGGCCTTTTATCGTCATGCCCTTCTACACCCATGACTCCCTCGATGCCCGCATCCGAAGACGGGGTCCGCTGACGCTGGAGGACGTGCTGCACGTGGGCGTCAAGATCGCCGGTGCCCTCGAAGCCGCGCACGGCCTCGGCATCCTCCATCGCGACGTCAAGCCGGCCAATATCTTGCTCACCGATTACGGTGAACCCGCATTAGCCGACTTCGGGATCGCGCACATTTCGGGCGGATTCGAAACCACCGCCGGAGTGGTGACCGGATCGCCGGCTTTCACGGCTCCGGAGATCGTCGCTGGAGGTGCCGCGAGTCCGGCCGCCGATGTGTACGGTCTGGGCGCGACCGTGTTCGCCGCCGTTACCGGGCACGCCGCGTTCGAGCGCCGGAGTGGTGAGCAACTGGTCGCCCAGTTCGTCCGGATCACCACCGCGCCGACGCCGGACCCGAGAGAGCACGGCATCGCCGACGATGTCAGCACCGTGATCGAGGCCGCGATGGCAAATGATCCTTCCGGTCGCCCATCCGTTGGGGAACTGGGCCAGCAGCTGCGGCGCCTGCAACACGAGCACGGCTTTCCGGTCGACGACATTGCCGGCCGCACGTTTCACGACGAAACCGACAACAGCGCCCCCAGTCACACGCCACCAACGCAACCATCCCACGATGATGCGCCACGAGCCCCGCATCCGGGCCGCACCGGGGCGCTGCCGCTGGAGTTGACCAGCTTCATCGACCGTCGGGAGGAGACGGCGAAGGTCGCTAGCTTGCTGTCGACGGCCCGCATGGTGACCTTGACCGGGATGGGAGGGGTGGGCAAGACCCGACTGGCGCTGCGAGTCGCAGATCGAACGCAATCGCGTTTCGCTGATGGTGTGTTCCTGATCGAGCTGGCCGAGCTGCGCGACGACTCGCTTGTCGTCAACATGGTGGCGGATGCGCTGGGTCTCCGAGACCGAGCTGCGAGGCCACTTCTCGAGGTCCTCACGGAATTCCTTGCCCCGCACGAAGTGTTACTCGTTCTGGACAATTGCGAGCAGGTGGTCGACGCGGTCGCGAAAGTCTCCGAAGCGCTGCTCCGCACCAGCCCGGGCCTGCGGATGTTGCTGACCAGCCGCGAGCCGATCGGTATCAGCGGCGAAATAGCGCTACCGATCGCCCCGCTTCCGGTACCCGACGCCGACCATCTGCCGAGACGGTTGCCCGGCAACGACGCGTTGGCACTGTTCGCCGAGCGGGGCGCCGCGGTCATGCCTGGCTTTGAGGTCACCGACGACAACAAGGTGACCGTCGCCCGGATATGCCAGCGCCTCGACGGCCTGCCGTTGGCGATCGAGCTGGCCGCGGCGCGACTTCGGGCGATCTCCCCAGAGGAGATTCTGCAGCGACTCACCGACCGCTACCGGTTCCTGACTCGCGGACGCAGAGACGCCCCGTCACGGCAACAGACCCTGCGGATGTGCATCGACTGGAGCTATGACCTGTGCACACCCCTGGAACAACTGATGTGGGCTCGCCTTTCCATGTTCGCAGGTAGCTTCGAACTCGCTGCGGCCGAGCAGATCTTCGGGCAGGACCTGACCGTTGACGATTTCCTGGACACCGTCACCTTTCTCGTCGACAAGTCGATTCTCAATCGAGAGCAGTCGGCTCCGGTCGCTCGGTTCCGGATGCTCGAGACGGTGCGCGACTACGGTCGGGAGAAGGTCCGTGCCGGCGCCGACTACTCCGAGCTGCGCACCCGATACAGAAATTGGTACGTGCAGCTGGCCTCGGACGCCGAAGCTGATTGGGTCGGTCCGCGGCAACTCGAGTGGCTTAGCCGATTGGTCGCCGAACTGCCGAATTTACGACAGGCACACGAGTTCTGTGTCTCCGAAGACCCCGAGTCCGGGCTTGGCATGGCCGCAGCGCTGTTCCCTCTCTGGTTATCGCGCGGTTTGTTGACCGAGGGACGGCGCTGGATCGATCGACTATTAACTCTGTCGCCCCGCACCGTGGGCGTTGACCGCGCCAAGGCAATACTCTGGGCCAGCGTGATGGCGGGAGTGCAGGGCGACCTGCAGGCATCGATCACCCTGATCCAGGAAGGACGGGCACTCGCCGATCGATCGGCCGATCCTCTGCTGCAGGCGCACATCGACCTTGCCGAAGGTCACCGGGCCCTGTACGGCGGCGACGTCGAGTACGCACGAATCCATTTCGAAGCCGCACGACCGACCTACGCCGCCGTGCCGAGTGCACTTGCCCTCCACATCCTCTTGTTGCAGGGTCTCGGGTTCGCGTACGAGTTGCTCGATCACACCGAGCGCGCCATCGCATGTTACGAGAGTGCACTCGCGGTCACCGAGGAGCGCGGCGAAGCAGTGCATCGGTCGTATTTGCTGTGGGCCCTGGCCGTGGTGGTGTGGCGACACGCCAATACCGAACGCGCGAACGAGCTACTCCAACAAGCGCTCCGCACTGCTCGGAAAGTCAATGAGCGGCTCGTCATCAGCATCTGCCTACAGGCACTCGCGTGGATCGCGACCGAGGAAGGTGCTTTCGAACGAGCCGTGGTGTTGACCTCAGCTGCCGAAAACCTGAGCAATGCCATGGGGAGTTCCCCGATGTTCGTGTCCGGGTTGATCCAGTACCGCGAGAGATGTGAACGGGATACACGGAGGGCGCTGAGCGAAAAGGTATTTGCTGCAGCTCAGAGAAAAGGGAACAAGTTGGGAGTGGAGTCCGCGGTCGCCTACGCACTCGGTGAGCAAAGTCCGGCGTCATACACACCGACCACTGGCCAGGCCGGACCGACCAAGCGGGAGCGTGAGGTCGCCGAGCTGGTCGCCGAGGGGTTGACCAATAGAGAGATAGCGTCCCGCTTGACGATCTCTGTGCGTACCGCACAGGGGCACATCGAACACCTTCTTGCCAAGTTGGGCTTCACCTCGCGTGCCCAGATCGCTGCATGGGTAGTGGAATCACGGCGAACCATGCCCTGACACACTGTGGTAGGGACGCTCAGTCTCTACAGGCGCCCGGAAATTCGTGACGTAGGTCGTTCAGCGCCGCTAGCCGAATCGGCCAGCGTGTCAATGGTTGAACCGGTCGATGAGCCATTGCACAGCGGTCGGATTGTCGAGGAGAAGCCCGGCCCCATGCCCCGCGACCCCGAGCTGCGGTAGCAGCGGAGGCGTGTCGAGGTGTGCCACGGTTACGTCGGCGCCCGCCCCACGCCAGGCGTTCTCCAAGCCGTAGGTGTCCGCGGCGGGGGTGACGTCGTCGTTGACGTTCTGAGCGAGGAGAACGGGATCAGCGGGGGCTGGTGTCCCCAGATTGAAACTGTCGAGAACGGCCCGGATCGCGGGATTGGCTTGCAGTTCGTCGATGATGGGTCGGCCGCTGACCGTCAACGAACTGGTGGGCTGATAGGCATGGAGTAGGGCGTTCACGTTGCATTCGGTTGCGGTGCGGTGCAGGAAATCGATCCCGTCGGAGTTCAGCATCGTGATGACGGCGTCCGTGAATTCCGGGTGGCTGGCCAGCAGACCGTTGAGGAAGAACCCGATTACATCGGTGAGCGCTTTACCGTCGACGTTCGACAGGGTAGAGGCGACGTTCGCGGGCGGTGCGCCGACAACGGTGCCCGCGAGGTTGAGATCGGGAGCGTAGCTGCGGGCGAGTTGGGCGGCGCCACCGGCTGCCGAGCCGCCTTGTGAGTATCCCCAAATTCCCACCGGCGCCTGCGGTGTCGCCACGCCGAAGCGAATGGCGGCGCGTGTTGCGTCAAGCACGGCGTGCGCTTCGGGTACCGGTTGCAGGTACGTGTGTGCGCCCGGGGTACCGAGCCCCTCATAGTCGGTGACCACGACAGTGATGCCGCGTGCCAGCAGCGACACGACGTCGAGAATGTATAAGTTGGGCATCGGTGTTCCGGCACCATCGGTAGTGATGCCGTCGGCGATCAATTTCGAGGGGGCGCAATTGTCGCCCGCGCCGATGGTGCCGAACGTATAGCTGACGAGGGGGCGTGGCCCGGACCCCGACCACGCCGCGGTCGGCTCCAGAATCGTTCCGGTGACCGCGACCGGCGCGCCAACGGTGTCGGAGGAGAGATACATGATTCGGGTGGCGGACGCGGCCGGTACCAGGACCGCCAATGGCGAACCACCCAGCGGGCGGAAGGGTTCGCTGCGGATCAGATCCCCACTGTTACCGGCGGGCAACGGATTCGGTGGAAGATAGAAATCCGCTGCGGTTGCAGCGTTTAGTGGTTCGGCCACCACTTGTCCAGCCGACCCGAACATGGCCACCGCAGCGAGCGTGACTGCCACGGCGGTCACGGCGCGAAAACGACGACGATTCATCCGAACCCTCCTAGGGGTATTGGTGATGCGGATCACAACTCTGGCATGGCTCGATACGGACCGAAACCCCCGAATGGGGGGTGCGGAGAACATCTGCTGCAGGCGATGCGCCGCGGCTCCAGGCATGCCGTGAAGTCAACGTTCTCTGGTAGCTCGGAGACGAGTTGGCAACGCAGCATGAGCATTCCGCGGCGTTCGCAGCTACCGAGCAATGTTCGCATCGATCCGGGTTACCCGACGTGATTCTTGGCCACATCTGAATCCAGTGCTGACATTTGGGTGAGGAAGTCGTGGTGGTCGTAGTACACGGTGTAGTTCTTCACCCGGCCTTCGGCGAGTGTCCAGAATTCTCCCAGGGTGATGTCGAGGGACCGCCCCGTCGGTGGAATGCTCGAGCCGTCCGGCAGCGGGAGGTCTTCCGTGTGCGTCCCGGTCACGTGCAGTTCGAAGGCGATCTCGTTGCCATCGACCACGACGCGGCGTGGTCGATGGCGAAGATCGGGAAAGGTCGCGAAGAACCCGGCCATCCAGAGGCAGACATAGGGGGCACCGACCTGGGTGAATCCTGGAGCGACAATCTCGCATTCGGGGTCGAGCATTGATTCGACCCGGTCGAAATCGTGCGCGTCGACGCACGCGAAGAAATTGTGTATGAAATCGGCAGTGACAGCGGTGGTGTCGATAGACATCGAGTCAGATCCTTCTTTGTTGAACACGGTGATGTGTTGATGGATGGGGTTCACAGACGGGAGGGACACTCTCGCCACGACGATCGAACATGTTTCCCGGTTTCCAGCGCTCAGTCGAACACGATCACCGGTTTTATTACGGAACCCGCGGCGGCTGCCGCGAGCGCCTCGTTGATTTCCGGCAGTGTGTAGGTCTCGATCAGTTTGTCGAAGGGGAACTGTCCGTTCTTCCACAGGTCGACCAACTGTGGGATGAACTGGTGGGGGTCGACGTCGCCTTCGATGACCCCGGTGAGTGTGCGACCGAGTAGAAGATGGCCTTGGTCGATCACGATGTCGTTTTCGAGGCCTTGTAGTCCGAGGGTGGCGCAGATGCCTGGGGATCGCAGCACTGCCAGCGCCTGTTGCACGACGGACTCGAGCCCTACGGCGTCGACGCTGAAATCGACACCGTTGGCGCTGATGTCGGTGACCGCCCACGCGAGGTCGTCGATCGCATTGGGGTCGAGGGTGTGGGTGGCGCCGAGCTCGGTCGCCAAATTCAGACGTTCCGGGTTCGGATCGATCGCGATGATGGGTGTGCAGCCGAGCGCTTTGGCCGCCATGAGAGCGCTGAGCCCGACCGCGCCGAGACCGAACACCGCAATGCTCTGCCCGGGTTTTGGCCGCAGGACACTCATTACGGTGCCGGCCCCGGTCTGCAAGCTGCAGCCGAGCGGCCCCAGCAGGTGTAGGGGCAAGGATTCGTCGACCTTGACGGCGTTGCGTACGCTCGCGACGGCATGGGTTCCGAACGAGGATTGGCCGAACCAGTTGCCGTGGACCGGTTCGCCGTCACGGCTCATCGTGGTCGAGCCGTCCAGGCGTGTGCCGAAGTAGTTCAGCGCCGCGAACAACTCACAGTAGGCCGGCCGCCCCGAGGTGCATTGAGTGCATGTTCGGCAGGAGTCGAAACTGACCACGACGTGGTCTCCGGGTACGAGGGTCGTCACCTCGGCCCCGACCTCTTCGACGATCCCGGATGCTTCGTGTCCGACCACCGCAGGCAAGGGCAGGGGAACACCACCGCGCAGAGCGGTGAGGTCCGTGTGACAGATCCCGACGCCGGCGACGCGGATCCGAATCTCGTCCTCGGCGAGCGGTCCGATCTGCACGTCGACAACCGTGAGCTTCTCGTCCGGCGCCTCGAACAGCGCGACACGTGCGTGGCTCATCGGTCCACCGCCGTCGGGACCGCGGGCAGGACGAGGTCGTACACCTTGCGGTCGAGGGACCGCGAGAGGTCGACGTGGACGAACTTCTCCTCGGTGTACTCGTCGAGCGCGTGAGGCCCGAGTTCGCGGCCGTTCCCGCTCTGTTTGTAACCGCCGAAGGGGTAGAGAACGTTGACCATATGCCAGTCGTTGATCCAGACGGTGCCCGACTCGATTCGCGCCGCGACGTCGAGTGCCGCTTCGAGGTCTTCGCTCCACACCCCGGCCGACAATCCGTACTCGGAGTCGTTGGCGATCGCGACGGCTTCGTCGACGGTGCGGTACTTCAGAACCGACAGGACGGGACCGAAGATCTCCTCACGGGCGATGCGCATGTCGGGTGTGACGTCTGTGAAGATCGTCGGGCGCACCCAGTGCCCTTGCTCGAATTGCGTTCCGGTGGGGGGTTCGCCGCCGAACGCGAGGGTTGCGCCCTCCTTCTGGCCGATTTCGATGTAGTCGAGGATCCGTGCGTGTTGCTCGGCGGAGATGATCGGGCCGATGTCGGTGTCGAACTCCGACGGGTCGCCGACCTTGATGGTCGCCGCCCGCTGAACCAGGCGGTCGACGACTTCGTCGTGCAGGCTCTCGGGCAGCAGCAACCGGGTTCCCGATTCGCATGCCTGACCGGCGTAGAGGAAGCAGGCGAAGAGTGCCCCGTCGACCGCGGAGTCGATATCGGCGTCGGCGAGCACGATGTTCGGTCCCTTGCCGCCGAGTTCGAGGGTGACCTTCTTGATGTTCTCCGCGGCGAGCTTGCTGACCTCCCTGCCGACCGCCGTCGACCCGGTGAAGGCGATTTTGCGTACGTCCGGGTGTGCGGCGAGGCGGGCACCGACCTCTTCGCCGGCACCGGTGACGATGTTGAGCACGCCTTTCGGCAGCCCGGCTCGTTCTGCGGACTTGGCCAGTTCGAGCAAGGTAAGGGGCGTCTTTTCATCGGGCTTGAGCACGATGGTGTTGCCGGCCGCCAGGGCAGGACCGAGTTTCCACACAGCAAGCAGCAGCGGGAAGTTCCACGGCACGATGCCGCCGACCACACCGATCGGTTCACGGCGCACGATCCCGGATGCCAGTGTGGGGTAGGACAATTGCGGTCCTGACCGCTCGAATTCGTAGGTGCGGGCCAAGTCGGCGAAGTACTGCAGGTGCGAGATCGAATACCCGACGTGGAAGGCCATTGCCTGGCGGACGGTGACGCCGTTCTCCTTGACGTGCAGAGCGACCAGGTCCTCCATGCGCTCGGACAGGTCGGCGACAATTGCCGACAAGATGTCGGCGCGTTCGTCCGGCGTCTTCGAGCGCCACTCGCCCCGGGCGTGGGCGGCTTTGGCGGCGGCGACCGCCTGGTCGAGGTCCTCGACGGAGCCTCGGGCGACGGTGGCGACCAGTTCGCCGTTCGCGGGGTCGATGATGTCGAACGTGCGGGCGGTATCGACCCAATGACCGTCGATGAACTGGGTGTAGTGCGGTATGGCTGTCATGGTTGGGTTGTCCTTGCTCGAGGCCGGGTGATCAGCTGTGCTGGGCGTCTTTCTCGGCGACCAGGTTCTTGTAGATCGGGAACAGCGGCTTGGAGATCGGAATCAGCTTGAGGATCTTCGACACCGGGCCCTTGGCCTTGACCTGGCCCTTGGCCAACCCCACCGCCACGTTGTACTCACCGCGCCAGAACTTGTTGCCGTTGTCGGCGGACATCGCCAACCGGACATCCGGGATGAGGTCGTTTTCGCCTTCGATCACCTCGATGCCTTCTGGCTTCAGTGCGACGGTGAGCGACGAATCGGGGTTGGTGTAGTCGAGTCGGAGGATGAGGTCGGCGTCCTTGAGCGCCGGGCCGGCGGTCGGTTCGTCGTTGGCTGCGCGGAAGACTCCACCCAGGTAGCGGTAGACCTCGGTGGCGTCGGTGAAGTAGCTCATGGTGTTATCCCTTTCGGATGGGGTGGTGGTGGGTGCTGCAAGGATTGGCAGTCAGACCGATCGGCTGCGGCCCGCCCAATGGGGTGCGCGCAGTTCGCGTTTGAGGATCTTTCCTGTCGCGTTGCGCGGCAGGCTCGGAACGATGTCGATGGTGCGGGGTCGCTTGTAACCGGCTAGATGAGCGGCGCAGAAGTCGAGCAGTTTGTTTTCGTCGATGTCGGCGCCGCTGTTCGCGACCACGACCGCGTGGACTACTTCCCCCCACTTGTCGTCGGGAACGCCGAAGACGGCGACTTCCGCGACGTCGGGGAATTCACTCACCACACGTTCCACCTCGGCGGGGTAGATGTTCTCACCGCCGGAGATGATGACGTCCTTGACCCGGTCTTCGACGTAGTAGAACCCATCGGAGTCCCGTCGGCCGGCGTCGCCGGTCTTGAACCACTCGCCATCGAAACTGGCGGTGGTGTCCGCCTCGCGCTGCCAGTATCCCGCCATCACCTGCGGTCCGCGGATCTGAAATTCCCCGACCTCGCCGGCGGGCACCTCGTCCCCGCTGACTGGGTCCACCACCCGGACCTCGGCACCCTCGATTGGCTGGCCTGCTGAGCGGAGGCGCTCGGGCCGGGCGGGATCGCGGTGGGCCTGCGGCCCGAGTACGCAGAACACTCCAGAGGCTTCGGTCATCCCGTAGACCTGGTAGAAGTCGACATCGAAGGTGCTCATCGCCTCTCGCAGGAGGGGTTCGGGCATGGGTGATCCGCCGTATCCGAGGCAGCGCAGCGAGGGGAAGTCCCGTGCGGACACACCCGGAACCTGCAGGAAGAACCGGATGACGGCGGGGACGAAGAACGCGTGGGTGACCGAGTGGCGGGTGATCTGATCCAGAACCATCGGGGGAACGACCTCGCGTACGAGGACCGTCTCCGCGCCCTGCGCCATCGCGGCCAGTGCCCAGCTCGTGCCGCCCACATGAAACAGCGGCATGGCCACCATGTTCACGCTGTCTCGGGCGAAGCCGAAAGCCGCGCTGGCCGCAATGCTGTGCGCGCCCACGGAGCGGTGCGTCAGCATGGCACCCTTTGGGTACCCGGTGGTGCCGGAGGTGTAGAGCTGCAGGAAGCAATCCTCCGGATGGGCTGAATGAGCGATGTGGCGTGGCGGCGCCTTGTCGAGCCACGCCTCGTATTCGTCCGCCTCACCACCGAGGACGATGATGGTGCGCACATGGTCGAGGTTCGGCTTGATCGTCTCGACGACATCGACGAATTCGGCGCCGAGGATCAGCAGTTCGGCCTGGCTGTCGTTGATGACGTAGGTCAATTCGGACGGTGCGAGGCGGTAGTTCAGTACCGCGTTGGCCGTTCCGGCCAAGGCGCACGCCAGTGTCGTCTCGATGCTGGCCGGGTGATTCTTGTCCAGGAACGCGACCCGGTCACCCGGTGCCAGCCCGAGTGCGGACTGCGCTGCGGCGTTACGCCGCACACGGTCCGACAATTGTTGCCATGTCCACGACTCGTCCCCGAATCGCAGGGCGACTCGGGTGGGATCCTGCGATACCCAGTAGGTGATCGGGTCGAAGACATGGTGGATGGGTGAAGCCATCAGGCACCTCTCGAGGGAAGTTGTTCAGTCCGTTTCGTCCGACTCAACTAGTGACCGTACGCACGGTCAGTAAAGCAGAAGCGTGACGTACAGCACAAGGGGTCACCGAAGAAGTTGGGCGAAAAATCCGAATATGGAGAGCTCTCCCCACCGGGGCTACCCAGTCGGGTGCTGTGCCGAGTGCCCAGTGGGGACACGTATCGGAAGGAATGTGACTTCTATTTGAATAATTATTGCTGCGCAATAAGATTCGGCTGGCGTGCGCGCTGAGCGCCGGGTCGAATCGGCACGCATATGCGCGGACGCCTGACTGCTCATGGCCCTGGTATACAGCGACCCGACCCGGCGTAGAAGTACCGCGTGGCCGGAGAGGGTCTCTACACGGATGGGCCCAGCACCGAGTGGTGACCGATGCTCCTTTTCCCACTACGTGCCTGGCGGGCGTGGTCCACCGTCGTCGTGGCGCGAGCGTTGGTCTCGCCGCGACGCGGTGAAGTGGTCAGGATGCGGCGAGCCCGCTGCCGGATTCGGCGGACGCTTCGAGCAGGCACTGCCGCGCGGTCTGGGCAGCCAGGCCCTTCGGATTCGCCAACGCCGGCAGCGCTGTGCGACGGACCAGGAGGCTGCCCAGCACGAGATCGACCAGTGCTGCCCCGACCTCTTCGGCGGATTCGTCACCGCTCGGGTCGAACCAGGTGTAGGCCCATTGCGCGGATCCGAACATCAGCAGTGACTGAATCCGCAGATCCGTTTTTCGAAGCCGTCCCGAGGTGATTCCGGCTTCGATCACGTCACGCACCAGCTGGATGTATTCGGCGCGTAGTTCGAGTCCCTCGGTGTCGATATCGAGCGCTGCCAGGCGCATGACCTCGCGCTGGAACGCGATGGTGGCGTCGCGGTCGTGCTCTTGGTAAAGGATGAACGCGAACAGCAGTCCTGCGAGTTGCTGCTCGGGATGGTCGAGTTTGCTGATCAGCAACTTCGCTTCGGTGAGGCGGCGGCGCATGTAGGACGTGTGCAGGGCGGCGAGCAGGCGATCCTTGGTGCCGTAATGATGGACGATCGTGCCCTTGGAGATCGACAACTCATTGGCGATGTCGCTCAGGTTCGTCCCGTCGTAGCCGAACTGCGCGACGTTGTGCGTGAAGACCTCGAGGATCTCGTTGGCTTTTCCGGCCAGCCGGGTACCGGCCTTTGCCATCGCGCTACCTCCACCTCGTTCACGGTCCTGATTGTGCAGTCAGTCTAAGCGCTGCGTGATCAGTCGTGGATCCGGCGCACCGTCGATGTGATGGTCAGGTGGCGAGAACGAACGTGGGAATCGCTTCACCGTCGGCAAATTCGGTGATGCGCAACCGCACCGGTGCGCATACCGGGACGTCGGACGCGGTGGCGACGTCGAGGATGCGGCTGGCAATCCACGGTCCTTCTCGGAGCTCGACCAGCGCAAGGACGGTGGGCTCGGGCACACTCGCGTGGTCGACGACTGCGGACACCACCACCCCGTCACCAGTGGAGCCGACCCACGTGAGCTCGTCGCTGTGGCACGAGCTGCAGCTGAGGGTGTCGGGTCGGCCGATATGCCGGCAACGGGTGCATGACCGCAAGATCAACCTGCCCTCCCGGAGGGCATCGAAGTACGGTGCCGAGGTCTCGTCCCGGACGGCGGGAAATGTCATCGTGTTCCTTCTCCGTTGCTGGTGTTCACGCCGAGCTCGTGGCGAGAACCAGGGTGCCGTGGTGGTCGAGAATGCCGCCGTTGCCGCTGACGATGGCGGTGGCGTGCTCACGGACCTGCCGTCGGCCCCCTTCTCCTCGCAGTTGCGTGAGGGCTTCCATCAACGGGGTCATGCCCCACAGATAGAAAGACGACAGTTGCCCGCCGCCGGTGTTGGTGGGCAGGGTGCCGCCGGGGGCGAGTGCCCCGCTGGCGGCTAGTTCCCCGGCTTCGCCCTTACCGCAGAATCCGTAGTCCTCGAGCGTCACCAGGAGGGTGTAGGTGTAGCAGTCGTAGATTTCCCGCAGATCAATGTCGTCGACGGTCATTCCGGCCATCTTCAACGCCGCCGGCCCGGATATGGCGGCGCCGGTCACGAGGCCGAAATCGCTGTCACGTTCGAGGACGTATCCCGGGTGGGCTTGGCCCCACCCGCGGACGTACACCGGGGTATTCGGTAGATCCCGTGCCCGCTCCGGGGTGGTCACCACGACTGCGGCACCACCGTTGGAGACGAGGCAGCAGTCGAGCAGATGTAGCGGTTCGACCACCCATCGAGACTGGTGGTACTCGTCCAGGGTCAACGGTGCTCGCATCTGGGCCACCGGATTGTCGAGTGCCCACGCCCGCTGAGACACCGCCACGGCGCCGAGGTGGGAGGAGGTGAGTCCGTAGCGGTCCATGTAGCGGCGAGCCGCCAGAGCGTAGCGGTGATTGACGCTGGTGAACCCGGCTGCGGTCTCCGCGCTGCGGAACCCCGTCGCAGTCAGGGAGCTTGCCCGGTAAGCGTGCGCTCCGCCGGTGTCCTGCTTCTTGGGGTCGTCGGCGAAAACGCACACCACTACCTCCGCTTCGCCGGACAGCACCGCCTTCGAGGCCTGGGCGATCATGATGGCGGCCGAGGCGCCGAATGCATTGATCTCGCTGAGCAGCCGCAGATTTTCGAGCCCCAGGGTGCGGGCGAGGGTCAGGTTGAGATCGGTTCCCGTGCGGGCGTTGACGAGGAGCCCGTCGATGTCGCCGAGGGACAGTCCGGCATCGGCGACAGCCAGCCGGACCGCCTCCGCGGCGAAACCACGCGCGGTCTTCCCGTACACCTTGCCCACCTCGGTGAGCCCGTATCCGACGATGGTGGCGTTGCGCTCTGGCATGGCCCTCTTTTCTGCAGTGTGTCGGGGTGGGCCTTGTGTCAGCGGCCCGCGTCGAGCGTCGCGTCCTTGGGCTGGCGGGTGCGCGCGTAGTCGAGCGCCTGCTCCCAGCTCGCGCTTTTGGCGATCAGGGCACGATATTTCATGATGTGGGACTGGTGGTCGAGGGCAAGTGCGCCCACGACCCGGTCGCCGCGCCGGTAGAGCGCCACGAACTGTCCGTCGTCGAGATGTCCGGTGACAACGCGTATTTCGTCGGCCTCGGGCACTCCCACGAACTGAATGCGGGTGTCGTACCAGTCGGACCAGAAATAGGGCACGCTGCGGTACGGCTTCGCGGCTCGTGGGTCGAGTGCGTTGCGGACGGCGAGTGCTCCCTGCTCGGCGGCACTGGTCCAGTGCTCGAGCCGCATGGATGCCTCGAAGAGTGGGTTGTGCCAGCGGGCGACGTCCCCGGCGGCGTAAACCCCCGGCAGCGTGGTCGCCATGGTTTCGTCGCAGACGACACCGCGGTCGAGAGTGATGCCCGAGGTCTCGAGCCACTCGGTGGCGGGGTCCGCACCGACGCCGACCACGACCAGATCGGCCTCGAGTGTTGATCCGTCCGACAATTGCACGGCCTCGACATGTCCGTTGCCGAGAACTTCCTCGACCCCGACGCCGCAGCGCAGGTCCACTCCGTTGCGTCGGTGAAGGTCCGCGCAGGCACGGCCCATGTCCGTACCGATCGCGCGCACCAGGGGAACCGGCAGCGACTCCACCACGGTGACGTTCAGGCCTCGTTTGCGTGCCCCCGAGGCAACCTCGGAGCCGATGAATCCGGCACCGACGACCACTGTGCGGGCCCGGTTGTCGAGGGCGGCGCGGACGGTGACCGCGTCGTCGAGTGTGCGTAACGTGACGACACCGGTCATGGCGGCCGTTCCCGGCAGCATCCGCGCCGACGATCCGGTCGCGATGACGGCGATGTCGTAGGGCAGTGAGCCGTGCGAGGTGTGGATTGTCTTCTCGTCCGGGTCGAGGTGGGTGGCGGTGGTGCCGAGACGCAGGTCGATTCCGGCGTCGTCGAGGGTGCTGCGGGCACGGAAGGTGGTGTCCGGAGGGGTTGGTCCAGGGTCGAGGTACGCCTTCGACAACGGGGGGCGGTCGTAGGGCAGGTGTTCCTCGGCGCCGACGAGGGTCACCGTTCCGGTGAATCCCGCCTTGCGGGCTGCCTCGGCGGCACGCAGACCCGCCAACGACGCCCCGACCACCACGAGATTCTGCTCGGGCATGGTCTCAGTCCTCGACAAGGGTGAGTGCCTCGGTCGGGCACCCTTCGATGGCGGCACGGACATCGTCGATGTCGCTGTCATCGGTGTGCTCGCGCAGCACCAGCAATTGACCGGCATCGTCGATTTCGAAGTAGTCCGGGGCGAGGGATTCGCAGATTCCGAGGCCGGTGCATTTGGTGCGGTCGACGCAGAGCTTCATGACGTGGCCTTTCCGAGGTGAATGGGAAGCTTTTTGATCCCGTTGATGAAGTTCGACCGGAAACGGTCCGGCGGCCCGGTGACCTGCCAGTGCGGGAATCGCGTGAACAGGGTTTCGAGCAGCACCTTCGCTTCGAGGCGCGCGAGGCTGTTACCCAGGCAGAAGTGGGTGCCGGCGCCGAAGGCAAGGTGATTGGCGGCACCCCGATCGATGCGGAACGTGTCCGGGTCGTCGAATTGTGCTTCGTCCCGGTTGGCCGAGACGTAGAACATGACCACCTTTTGTCCCTCGTGCAGCTGTTTGCCGCCGAGTTCGGTCGGTCGGGTCACCGTGCGCCGGAATTGCATGACGGGGGAGTGGAATCGCAGCACTTCTTCGATGGCGTTCGGCAGCAGCGCCGGGTCGGTGGCCAGCTTGCTGCGCTCGCCCGGGTGCTCACTCAGCGTGAGGACGAAGCCGGTCAGCAGGTTGCGCGTCGTTTCGTTTCCAGCGATGACCAGTAATTGGAAGAAGCGGTTGAGCTCTTCGGTCGACAGCCGGGCACCATCGACTTCCGCATTGACGATCCGTGACCACACATCGGAGCCGGGTTCGGCGCGCTTGGCCTTGGTGTGTGCGTTGGAATACTTGAACATTTCGATGAACGCAGAGAGGAAAGCCTCGCGCCCTCCATAGGAGGGGTCGTCGAGTCCGACCATCCGATTGGTCCAGTCGTAAAGCAGGTGCCGATCTTCCGACGGCACCCCGAGAACGTCGGCCAGGACCCGAAGCGGCATCTCTGCGGAAATGTGTTCGACGAGATCGATCTCGGTGTCGTCGGGCAACGCATCAACGATGGCGCGGGCGTGATCAGCGATGCTGTCGAACATCCCGCGCACCATCTTCGGGGTGAACACCTTGCTGACGATCGACCGCATCTGCGAGTGGTCCGGGGGGTCGAGGTTGAGCATCATCTGCTGCAGGGCCGCGAGATCCTGAGGGCGTTGATCACGCAGGAACGACGTGCCCTTGTGTGAGGAGAAAATGTCCGGGTTCTTCGAGACGGTCATCACGTCGTCGTAGCGGGTGACTGCCCAGAAACCGGGGCCGCCGGCGAAACCCCCACCGGCCGGCTCTTCGATCCACGCCACCGGCTCGTGGCGACGGAGGTCGGCGAAGACCTCGTGAGGAACTCCGTGAATGTACGCGTCGGGGCTTCCGAGATCGGTGTGCAGGGCCGATAACGTCATGGCGTTTCCTTCGGGGCAGGGAGGAAGGGATGGACGAGCAGGAATCAGTACTTGACTGACCGTACGTACGGTCTATGGTAGGGAGCAGCTGTCCGTGGGTCAAGACCGGCTTCGGCTCCGCAATTCGGCCGACGGCGCAGCGGAACGACCCTGAATCCTCACAGCCAGGACGGACCTGCCATGCACAGCACCATGCAAGATGTCGACCTTCTCGTGTCGGATTTGTTCCTGCACGGCCTTCGCACCCACCCCGACAGTTCGGTTCTGCACTATCAGGGCGGCGAGGTGCTGCGTCTGTCTTTCCGCGAATTCGGTTCCAAGGTCACCGCTCTCGCGGCAGGTCTGCGCCGGCTCGGCGTGTCCGGGGACGATGTGGTTGCCACGTTGTGCTGGAACAGCCCGGCGCATCTGGCTGCCTATTTCGCAGTACCGGGAATGGGGGCGGTGTTACACACACTGAATCTGCGACTGCACGATGATCAGATCGTCTACATCGCCAATCACGCCGAGGACAAGGTGATCCTCGTCGATGCCGACCTGGTGCCCCAGCTGCAGCGGATCATCGACCGCCTCCCCACCGTGGAGCACGTGATCATCGCCGGCGACGCGGACCTGACCGTTCCCGCCGGTGTGCAACTGCACCATCTCGACGACGTGCTGGATACCGAGACCGACTTCGAGTGGCCGCGCCTACCCGAACGCAGCGCCGCCGCGCTCTGCTACACCACCGGTACGACCGGCGACCCGAAGGGAGTGGCCTACAGCCACCGGTCCATCTATTTGCACAGCCTGCAAATCTCCACCGGAAGCGCCTTCGGTTTCTCCGACGCCGACCGGGTTCTGCCGATCGTGCCGATGTTCCACGCCAACGCCTGGGGCTGGCCGCACGCCGCCTGGACGAGCGGGGCCGACATCATCCTCAACGACCGGTTTCTTCAGATCAACCACCTTGCCCGCATCATCACCGACCTCGCGCCCACCGCCGCCGCCGCCGTGCCGACACTGTGGACCGGTCTCGACGAGTACGCCCGCACCCAGGCGGTCGACTTCACCGGCCTACGTCTGGCCGTATCCGGTGGCTCCCCTCTCTCGGCCGCACTGGTGCGGAGCATGGCCACCCACCACGGCGTCCGGTTGACGCAGGGATGGGGGATGACCGAGACCAGCCCACTCCTGACGTTCTCCCGGCCACCCCACAACACACCCGACGCCGACCTGGCGCACTGGGCGAGCCTGACAGGGCGCATCGTCCCCGGAGTGCAGGCGCGCATCGTCGGCGAATCCGGCGACGAACTGCCTTGGGATGGCCGGTCCGTCGGCGAAGTACAGCTGCGGGGCGCCACCATCGCGGGCACCTATTTTCGCGCCGCAGCACCGGACAAGTTCGACGACGGATGGCTGCGCACCGGTGACCTCGGAGTCCTGCACGACGGTGGGTGGATCCAGCTCAAGGACCGGCTCAAGGACGGCATCAAGAGCGGCGGAGAATGGATCTCCACGGTCGAACTCGAGAACGCCCTGCTCGAGCACGAAGCCGTCATCGAGGTTGCTGTGATTGGCGTACCTGATCCGAAATGGGAGGAACGCCCGTTCGTGTGCGTCACCGTGAAGCCCGGAGCGGCAGTCACTGCACTCGAGTTGCTCGCGTTCCTCGACGGCAAGGTCGCCCGTTGGTGGCTTCCTGAACGGTGGAGCTTCGTCGACACCCTCCCCAAGACCAGTGTCGGCAAGCTCGACAAGAAGGACCTGCGCCGCCGCTACGACGCCGACGAATTGGCGGTCGACGACCTCCGGACCACCCGGACGGGTGACAGCGTGCTTCCCCCGTCTCGGTAGACGCGACGACCGGATTCACATACCTCGACAACGAACCACACCCATAACGACGAAGTAGGGACAGCAAACGATGAAACTGGGATTTCACCTGGGCTATTGGTCTTCCGCCCCCTCGGACGACGAGCGAGCGGCATTCTCTCTTGCGGAGAGTCTCGGCTACGACTCGGTCTGGACTGCCGAGACATACGGATCTGATTGCTTAACTCCCTTGGCGTGGTACGGCGCCTCAACCAGTACCGTGAAGTTGGGCACCAACATTCTGCAGATGTCGGCGCGAACCCCAGCGGCGACCGCCATGGCGGCGATGACATTGGACCACCTGTCTCGAGGCCGCTTCATCCTGGGTCTCGGCGTCTCGGGGCCACAGGTCGTCGAGGGATGGTACGGGCAGCCGTATCCTCGACCACTCGCTCGCACAAGGGAATACGTCGAACTTGTTCGAAAGTTCGTGCGACGAGACCAACCCGTAAGTAACAACGATGGTGCGTTCTACCAACTCCCGCTGCAAGGTGGCTCCGGCCTCGGAAAGCCACTCCGGTCGATGCTTCACCCCCTTCGTCCCGAGATCCCGATCTATCTCGGCGCCGAGGGGCCCAAGAACATCGCACTCGCCGCGGAGATAGCCGACGGGTGGCTGCCGATCTTCTACTCGCCCCGAATGGACGACTTCTATCGAGGAGCCCTCGAGGAAGGCTTCTCGAAACCCGGGGCCCGTCGATCTCTCGACGATTTCGACATCGCCGCCACGGTCCCCATTGTCATCGACGACGACATCGAGAAGGCAGCCGACGCGATCCGGCCCAACATTGCGCTCTACGTGGGTGGAATGGGCGCGAAGGAGGCCAACTTTCACAATCAAGTGTTTGTGCGCATGGGTTACGAAGCGGAATGCGCACGCATTCAGCGTCTCTACCTGGAGGGGCGCAAATCCGAAGCAATAGCGTCGGTGCCCCTGGCCATGGTCGAGGATGTCGCGCTCGTCGGATCACGAGACAAGATCAAAGAAGACCTCGTTCGATGGGAGAAGACGGCGGTCACAACGCTGCTGCTTCAGGGCCTCGGTTATTCCTCGATCGAGGCGGTAGCGGAACTTCTCGCGTGAATGGGCGAAGAGCAAGTTATCGGCCGTACAGGCGGTCGGCAGTACGTTTCTCGCTACCGCACCGAACAGAGGGAGCTTTCTGATGCGCATCGAAGCCGCAGTGCTGCGCCACCACGACGCACCGTTCCAGATCGAAACGGTGGAGTTGGCCGACCCGACGGGTGGCCAACTGCGGGTCCGCATCGCCGGTGTCGGGTTCTGTCACACCGACGTCCTGCCCAGGGACCCATCGTTTCTGGCTCAGCCGCCGATCGTGGTGGGCCACGAGGGAGCCGGAGTCGTCGAAGAAGTCGGTGCCGGCGTATCCGGAATCGCGGTCGGCGACCATGTTTTGTTGTCGTTCGATTCCTGTGGGCTGTGTGAGAACTGCGCGGGTGGTCACCCGGCGTATTGCTTCGGGTTCTTCGCGCGCAACCTGTCCGGCCGCGGCACCGAGGGTCCCGGCCCGCTCACCGACCTGAGCGGCAACGCCATTGCATCACGGTGGTTCGGACAGTCCTCTCTGGCCACCCACGCGGTCGTCAGTGCTCGGAACGTCGTAGTTGTCGACAAGGATCTGCCCCTGCATCTGCTGGGTCCGCTCGGCTGCGGAATTCAGACTGGTGCCGGCTCCGTGCTGATCGCCTTGAAAGTCGGTACGGGAGACACGTTCGCCGTGTTCGGTGCCGGAGCGGTGGGTCTGTCGGCGATCATGGCCGCGCGGGTCGCCGGTGCCTCCCGGATCATCGCCGTCGACTTGCACGCGAGTCGCCTGAATCTCGCCCTCGAACTCGGTGCGACGGACGTGATCGAGGGGTCCGCTGACGATATCGCGCGACAGATCCGGAAGCTGACCGGGGGCGGAGCGCATGCCGCCCTCGACACCACCGGGGTTCCGCAGGTGATCGCATCGGCGATCGACAGCCTCCGGCCCACGGGGACGGTCGGACTCGTCGGCGCCGCAACCCGCGAACTGGTCCTCGCCCCGGCCGCGCTGGCGGCCGGGAAGAACATCATGGGAATCCTCGAAGGCGACGCTGTCCCGCAGTTGCTGTTGCCCCGCCTGATCGAACTCTGGCGTCAAGGCCGGTTTCCGTTCGACCGACTGATCCGCACCTACCCTCTCGCCGAGATCTCAGTCGCCGAGGCGGACGCCGCCAGCGGCGACACCATCAAACCGGTTCTTCTCCCGCATCCCTGACCGCGCACCACGACGACCGAGGTTCCCCAATGAAGTACACCCGATCGCATCTGTTCATCGACGGCCGGTGGCATACGCCGTCCACCTCCGACCGCATCACGGTCATCTCGCCGACCACCGAGGAACCCGTCGGGTCGGCGCCGGACAGTACCCCAGCGGACGTCGACGCCGCAGTCTCCGCAGCCCGCCGCGCCCTGCGTGCACCGGAGTGGTCTGCGTTGGAACCGGCTGAACGTGCCGACACCCTGCGCCGTTTCGCCGATGCGCTCGACCGGCGCCGAAAAGACACAGCCGCCATCGTGACCGACGAGAACGGCATGCCGGCAGCGATATCTCTAGCGGCCGAGGGGAGCGGTCCGGTTGCGACGCTCCGGTACTACGCCGATCTCACCGAGAAGACACCGGTAGAGATGCCGCGCGTCTCCGCGAACGGTCGGTCCACCACGATCGTGCGCCGCGAGCCGATCGGCGTTGTCGCCGCAATCATTCCGTGGAACTTTCCCCAGTCGCTGACCATGTTCAAGCTTGCCCCCGCACTCGCTTCCGGAAGCACCGTGGTCCTCAAGCCCGCACCCGAAACCGTGCTCGACGCCTTTCAACTCGCGGACGCTGCAGAAGAAGCAGGGCTGCCCGGCGGTGTGTTGAACATCGTGACCGGCGGCCGAGAGATCGGTGCGTATCTGGTCGCCCACCCCGAGGTGAACAAAATCGCTTTCACCGGGTCGACCGCCGCCGGCAGGGTGATCGGGGAGACCTGCGGTCGCCTGCTGCGACCGGTGACCCTGGAACTGGGAGGCAAGAGCGCCGCCATCATCCTCGACGACGCGGACCTGGTGAGCGTCGCCAGGGGACTGTCCTGGGCGAGCCTGCTCAACAATGGCCAGACCTGCTATCTGTCCTCTCGAATCCTTGCCCCCCGGTCTCGCTACCGTGAAACAGTCGACGCGGTAGCACATTTGGCATCCACTCTCGTGGTCGGGGACCCGGCCGACCTCGCCACCCGAGTGGGACCCTTGGTGTCCGAGCGCCAACGGCACAGTGTGGAGGCGTACATCGACACGGGTAGACGGGAAGGCGCCACCGTCGCGGCCGGAGGCGGCCGGCCGAAACACCTCGACCGGGGATGGTTCGTGGAACCGACCGTGTTCGCCGACCTCGACAACTCGGCGACCGTCGCGCGGGAAGAGATCTTCGGGCCGGTCCTGACCGTCCTGCCGTATGACGACCTCGACGATGCCGTCGCAATCGCCAATGACTCCGAGTACGGCCTGGGCGGAACGGTCTGGACCTCCGATCCCGAAAAGGGCCTCGACCTGGCCCGTCGGATCGAGACCGGCAGCGTGGGTGTGAACTTCTTCGATCTAGACATCGGCGCCCCATTCGGGGGCGTCAAGGCCAGTGGTCTCGGCCGTGAACTGGGACCGGAAGGTCTGGACGCCTACGTCCGCACGAAATCGATGTACACCCGCTGATCAACCCGCCGGGTGCAGCACACGAATTCGCTGCCCCGCAGTACGCGCCGCTCTTGCACCCGTCCTTTGCGCGAGATGAAGAGAAGATGAGGGACGTCGTTCTCGGATCACGCGCCACCAGTCACGAGGCCCGCCACGAGGAGGTGGAGGTGACAAATTCATGCGCCGAGGGTCCCCCTTACTGCGCCGAGGGCTCAGCACGGTTGCTCCGACCGCGAGATGACGATGCCCTTCGCGCCGAGCTACGCGTCATCGCAAAGGAGTTTGTGACACCCGCGGTCGTATTCGGCGGCCCCGTGTCCGAGGGAACACTGAAGATTTCCGAGACGCTCGGCACCAGAACTGCCGGATTGCGCGGCCTGTCGATTTCACCGATGCTGGGGCTTGGCGGGCGCGCGATCACCCAGCTTCGGCCGCAGTCGGTCGAGGATTACGCGACTGCTCGGACCATCACCCACGACTACGACCGGCCGGTCATCAACGAAGGACTGCGCTCCATCGTCGCTGTACCGGTGGTGGTCGGCGGCGGAGCGCGCGCCATCATTTACGCCGCATTTCGGCAGTCCACACCGATCGGGAGTCGAATCCTCGACATGCTGGGCCGGGCCGGAGACCGACTCGCTGCAGAGATCAACATTCGAGATGAAGTCGACCGGCGGGTCGCGTTGATCGACACACTCGTCGAAGGAGGGCAAGCACCCGCAACATCGGCACTGATCGAAGGTATCCGCGAGATCCACACCGAGCTGCGGGTGCTGACCCGCACGACCCCCGACTCAGTACTCGCGACAAGTCTGCACGCTCTCGCCGACAAACTCGCCGGCCTGTCCCGCGGTGACGCTCCCGCCACCGATGTCACATTGTCCGGTCGCGAGGTCGACGTCCTTACCTATGTTGCACTCGGATGTACCAACGCCGCGGTGGCGCACCGGCTGTCGATCAAACCGGAAACGGTGAAGCACTACCTGCGTGGAGCGATGGGCAAGCTGGATGCCCGCTCCCGGGTCGAGGCGGTATCGCGCGCTCGCCGACTCGGGCTCCTCCCGTAACCCGTGCCGCGCGGCTCCCCGAGGCCAACAATTGCGAGGGCCGCCAAGCCATGGACACCGACTACACCGTGTGACCGCGCACCCATGGCGCGGACGCCTATCGGTCCTCGTCTTGACGTTGGGCGGCGACTGTTGCGGCCGCCCGCCGTCACCCGCGACCCAGCAGCTTCCGCATACCCGCGGCGGCACCTTGCACGAGTGTGTCGCGGGGGAATCCGCTCCGCTTCTGGGCTGCTTCGTAGTTGCCGCCCGCCACCCAGACGGGTCCGTCGTCTAGGTGTGCGAGTCCTTCACGCGCGACATCTTCGGGTTCGGCGACGTTCATGCCGGGGAGGTCGAAATTCAGTCCGGCCCGCACCATCGCGGGGGTGCGGGTGACGCCCAGGACCAGTTCGAGTACGTGGACGCCGAACGGTGCCAGTTCGAGCCACAGGCTTTCCGCGAAGATGCGCCCGAAGGCCTTCGATGCCGCGTAGATGCTTTGGTGTTCGGAACCCATATATCCGGCCAGTGACCCCACCAGCATGATCCCACCCTGCCCGCGTTCCTTCATTCTCGCGCCGAAGTGATGCGAAAGCTGCAGTTGCGACGTGATGTTCAGATCGATGACGCCTTGAAATCCGGTCAGGTCGCCGCTGACGAATTCGTGCCCGTAACTGTTGGCCCCGGCGTTGAAGATCAGCAGGCCCACCTCGACGTCGTCGGTGGCGATGCGGATGCGGTCGAAGGCGTCCGCCGAGAGGAGGTCGAGCGCGAGCGTGCGGACCTCCGCACCGTTCGCGCGAACCTTCGCGGCCGTCTCCTCGAGTGGTTCCGGCTTGCGGGCGATGAGCAGGAGGTTGATTCCGGAGCGGCTCAGTTCGTCGGCGAAACCTGCGCCGACGCCCTCCGACCCGCCGGCGATCACGGCCCACGGCCCGTATTGGTGGGTGTCGATCATGGGGTGTCCTTTCGAAGGAAGTTCAGGGGACGACGATAGGGGTGGGAACCGGGTCGGGGTCGCGCACCGTGATGTCGCCCCGCTCCGCCGCTCGGACGATGGATGTGGTCAGTGCGTCGCAGCCCTTCCGGGGGGACCCGGGACGGCCGTCGCCGGAGCCGGCGATCTGGTGGCACCGGCCGCGGGCGAGGTCGTCCCACTGCACGGAGGTGTGCTCCCAGCTGTTCTTCTGGACCAGCACCCGCGCACCGCACTCAGTGCACTGCAGCGGTTGCATCGGATTCCAGCGCCTTTCGTGCAAGATTGTCTTCCACTTCCTTCTTCCACGACTCCACCGGGCGCGTGGTGTCGAGCTCGAACTCGAACCGTTCGGTCATCTGCGGTGTCACGTTGGCCGCGTCGACGTAGAACTGCTCGTACCACCGGCGCAATTGGTAGACGGGGCCGTCTTCCTCGCACAGCAACGGGTTTTCGATGCGGGTCTTGTTCTTCCAGATCTCGATGTCCTGCTCGAATCCCTTGGCGATGAAGGTGCCGAAGTTTTTCGCCATCTCGGTGGCGGCATCACCCTCGAGTTCCTTCGACTTCTTGACGATGATCCCGTACTGCAGCACGAACTCGTCTGCGCTGACCGGATAGTGGCAGTTGATCAGCACTGAGTCGACGTCGTGGGTTTCGTACTGGTAGGTGAGGTCGTCGACCATGAACGACGGGCCGAAATAGGTGGCATCCGAACGACTTCCCACCATCTTGGGTTGTCCGGAGGCGTGCGGGCGCATGTCCTCGCGGGCCTGGCCGCGCATGAACTGGCTGGCTACGTGGCCTTCGAAGACGTTCTTGAAATAGGTGGGGAACGAGTAATGGACATAGAAGAAATGCGCCATGTCGACGATGTTGTCCACCACTTCACGACAATTCGTGTTCACCGTGGTGCGGTACCAGACCCAGTCCGTCCAGTCGTCGTCGAGCGCCCCCTCGATTCGGGGAATCGTGACGTCGGCCGGCGGCGGGTTACCCTCCGGGTCGTTCCAGACGAACAGCATTCCGTCCTGGTCGAGGGTGTGCCACGAGCGGGTACGAGCCAGCGGCGGTACGCGGCGGGCATACGGGATCTTCTTGCAGCGCCCGTTGCTGCCCCAGCGCCAGTCGTGGAACGGACACGCGACCTCGTCACCCTTGACGGTGCCCTGGCTGAGGTCGCCGCCCATGTGCCGGCAGTAGCCGTCGAGTACGGCGAGTTTGCCAGAGCTGTCGGCAAAGATCACCAGTTTGGTGCCGAAGGCCTCGAGCGAATGCGGCTTGCCGTCCCGGAAATCCTGGGACAAACCGAGGCAATGCCAGCCGCGGGCGAATCGGGTCGGTGCAGCGCCCGCAACGATCTCGCGGACCTCGTCTCTGTCGGACTGCTGGGTGCTCACGATGCGTCCCGTCCTCTCCTGCTCGTTCGTACCTGTGGTGTTGAGCACGCTAGGTCAGTGGGACGAGGCCGATCCGAGACGTCTCACTGGACGGGACCGGTTGGCGTGTGGTGGGTGTGTGCACGCTTCCCGTTGAGCGAGACCGTCGTCCACGGTGCCCCGATCGCGCAATACCCTTCCGCAGATGGTCAACGAGGTGCTGCTGTCGGTCCGTGAATTGCTGCCCATGATCGCGGAGCGCGCCGACAAGGTGGACGAATCGCGACGCGTGTCCGAACAGGTGATCCGCGAACTCGGGGACGCCGGGATGTTCGCGATGCTGCAGCCCAAGCGGTACGGGGGTGCGGAGTGCAATCCCGTTCACTTCTACGAGACGGTGCGTGCGATCTCGGGGGTCTGCGGATCGACGGGTTGGCTCGCTTCGGTGCTGGGTGTGCATCCGTGGCACCTGGCGCTGTTCGACGACCGCGCTCAGCGCGACGTATGGGGACACGACAATTCGGTGCTGCTGTCGTCCGCATACGCCCCCGTGGGGCGGCTGACGCCTGTGGACGGAGGCTATCGGCTGTCCGGTGACTGGCACTTCTCCTCGGGCTGCGAACACGCGTCGTGGGCGCTGCTCGGCGCGATGGTGGTGGGAACGCAAGGTAGGCCGGTCGATTTCCTCACCGTGCTCGTACCGAGGTCGGATTACCGCATCCACGACGTGTGGGACGTGGTCGGTATGCGGGGGACAGCCAGTAACGAGATCACCGTCGACGACTGTTTCGTGCCCGACTACCGGACCAAACGCAACTTCGAGACCGCGCAGTTACGGGGAGCCGGGCAGAAGGTGAACCGGGGACCGCTCTACCGCTTACCGTTCGCCACCATCTTCACCACGGCCGTCACTGCCCCCGGTGTGGGTGTGGTGGCCGGCTGCTACGAGCGGTTCCTGACGGTGATGCGTGAACGCGTGCGTCTGAGCCTCGGGGGTGGCCGCTTCGTGGAGGACCAGTTCGCCCAGGTGTCGGTGGCCCGGGCGTCGTCCGAGATCGATGCGGCGATCCTGCAGATGGACCGCAACGTCCGTGAGCTGTGGGAGCTCGCGGTCGCGGGCGAGGAACTTCCGATGGCGCTGCGGTTGAGAGTCCGTCGCGACCAGGTGCGGGCGACCGAGCGCGCGCTGGAGGCGATCGACCTGCTCTTCAAGACGGCCGGGGGCAGCTCGCTGTCTCGGGGCAACGCGATCGAACGGGCCTGGCGCGACGCTCACGCGGGCAGCGTGCATGTGGCCAACGAACCCGAACGCGCCCTTGCACTGTTCGGCAGGGGCGCGTTCGGACTTCCGGTGGAGGACAACCTCGTCTGATCAGTTCCGCATGTGTTGCACTGCCCGGTAGGAGAACACCATTGCGGTGCCCAACGGGACCCCGGGGCCGGGATAGAAGCGTCCGCTCAATGAGGCGCTGGTGTTCCCTGCCGCGTACAGCCCCTCGATCGGGCTGCCGTCCGCGCGAAGCACGCGGGCATCGGCGTCGGTGCGGACGCCACCCTTCGTGCCGAGATCGCTGAGGATGATGCGGGCAGCGTAGAACGGCCCCTGCGCGATCGGTCCGAGCGCCGGATTCGGTGGTGCGTCGGCACCCGTTCCGGGCGGGCAGAAGAAGGCGTCGTAGGGATCTTCGCCGCGGTGGAACGCCTCGTCGACACCGTGCTTCGCGTAGTCGTTGAACTGTTCGACGCTGCGCCGAAGCGTGTCGGACGGGACGCCGATCTTCTCGGCGAGTTCCTCGATGGTGTCGGCGGTGACCCAGGTGCCCGCCTCGAGGTGTTGCTGCGCCGGAATCGACGGGATGGAGATGGCCGGCAGAACGGGGCCGCCCTCCCTGGAATCGAAGACCAGATAAGAGTTCGCACTTCGGTGTTCGATCATCGCGCGGCCGAACTGGTCGTACGGCAGCGACTCGTTGAGGTACCGCTCCCCGGTGTCGTCCACCAGGATTCCGCCGCGTACACCCACCATGAAAGCGCCTGAGCCGTCCGGAAGTTCGACGCCCGGGCACCACCAGGCCTCGTCGAGGAGTGCCGTGTCGGCGCCGACCTCCACAGCCGCCGCCAGCAGGTCGCCGGTGTTCGCCCCCCGCGGTCCCATGCTCCACTCGGCTCTGCCCGGCGTGCCGTTCTCGGTGCGCAGACCGGCGTTGCCCTCGATCCCTCCGGCGGCGAGGAGCACGCCGCGCCGCGCACGTATGCGGATCGTTTGCCCGGCCGCGTCGGTGGCCTCGGCACCCACGACGCGACCGTCCTCGACGATCAGTGTGTGGGCCGCCGTCTCGGTGCGGAGCTCCGCATGCCCGGTTCCGTACAACGCCATCAGGAGACGCCCGACCAGAGCGCGCCCGCCGATCAGAGTTCCCTCGGGGTGCGGCTGCCCGGCGCGATCGACGTCGGCCTCCGGACGGATGACCTCACGAAGGTCACCGATCTCGTCGCCGGGCAGATCGAGGGGATTGATCGCGCGGCCGGCGTCCATGCGGCCCGGCGCCTTGTAGTAGTCGGGGAAGGGACGCCACTCGAAGTCGAGGTGCGGATTCTGCTCGAGGAAGTCGACGACCTCAGGGGCGGTGGCGACATACGCCTCCTGGCGTTCGACCTCGGAGTCGCCGACCACGGCGCGCAGATAGGTGCGAGCCAGCTCGGTGGAGTCGCCGATGCCGGCCCGTTCCTGGACAGCTGTGCCCGGAAGCCAGACGGCGGCGCCCGAGTAGGCGGAGGTGCCGCCGAAGAGTGGAGTCTTCTCGAGGACGAGGGTGCGCAAACCCTGCGCGGCGGCCGTATATGCGCCGGTCAGCGCGCCGCCGCCCGAGCCGACTACAAGAACGTCGCACTCCGTTGTCCAGTCCTGCATCGTCGTGTCCTCCGTTGGGGTGGGTGATGCCTGTGGGTGATGGTTGTGGGTCATGACTGACGCCCAGTCGTGGCGTCCACGCAATCGCATTCGGGCGACGGAATGCACCGCTGGTCCCACTCACCGGACGCATTTCGGCGCCGCCGCGATCGAATGCCAGAATTGGGCTGGATCCGAGGCTGCTCGGGGAGAAGGGGATCGAGGGTGCCGAGAATCGCGGAGGTCAGGGACGCTGCCGAACCCAGTTCGGAGGAACAGCGGGCGCGCCATGTGCGCATGCTGGAGGCGGCCGCCGAGCTGGCGTCCGAGAAGGAGCTCGCCCGGGTCCAGATGCACGAGGTGGCGAAGCGGGCCGGTGTCGCCATCGGCACGCTGTACCGGTACTTCCCGTCGAAGACGCACCTGTTCGTCGCGGTGATGGTCGATCAGATCGATCAGATGGGCGCCGGATTCTCGAAGGGTGTCGCGTCGGACACCACTCCCCAGGACGCCGTCTACAACGTGCTGGTGCGGGCCACTCGTGGCCTCCTGCGCCGGCCTGCGCTGTCCACGGCGATGATTCAGTCCACCAGCACTGCGAATGTCGCCACCGTCCCGGATGCCGGGAAGGTCGACCGAGCCTTCCGCCAGATCATGCTCGATGCGGCGGGGATCGAACACCCGACCGAAGGTGATCTGACCGCGCTCCGCCTCGTGGTGCAGCTGTGGTTCGGGGTGGTCCAGTCGTGCCTCAACGGCCGGATCTCGATTCCCGACGCCGAATCGGATATTCGCAAGGGCTGCGACCTGCTGCTCGTCGGCCTTTCCCGCCGCTGATCGTTCTCGGCACAGGGGTCGCGCACCGCCACGCCTGACGGGGTGCAATTCATTCTCGACGCGTATGCACGCTCACTACCGAGGCAGTGCGTTGATCTGTCCTCACAAATAGAATACGTTTCAGAAATGCCGCCCTGGCACGAATCCTGGCGGCTCAGCGAAGGAGCCAACAATGGGCAACGCAGTCATCGTCGACGCGGTCCGGACACCGATAGGTCGCCGGCGCGGCGCATTGTCCGGACTGCATCCGGCAGAACTGCTCGGAGCGGCGCAACGCGGCGTCCTCGAGCGGGCGGGAGTCCCCGCCGAACACATCGGTCAGATCGTCGGTGGCTGCGTCACCCAGGCCGGTGAGCAATCCAACAACGTGACCCGGCAGGCATGGCTGCACGCCGGGCTGCCGTATGGCACTGCCGCCACCTCCATCGACTGTGCGTGCGGGTCGTCGCAGCAAGCCGTGCACCTGGTGGCCGGCCTGATCGCCTCGGGGCAGATCACCGCGGGCATCGGATGCGGTGTGGAGGCGATGAGCCGCGTGTTCCTCGGTCAGGCGCTGACCCCCGAGACGGGAAGCCCCTATCCCGACGACTGGTCGATCGACATGGGCGACCAGTTCACGTCCGCGCAGCGCATCGCGGAACGGCGTGGAATCACCCGACGCGATGTCGACGCGTTCGGCCTCGAATCGCAGCGCCGCGCCGCTCAGGCCTGGGCCGAGGGACGGTTCGACCGCGAGGTCGTCCCCGTTACCGCGCCCGTCGTGGACAAGCAGGGCGTGCGCACCGGTGAGAAAGCAGTGGTCACCCGGGACGGGGGACTGCGAGAGACGACGGCCGAGGCTCTGGCAGCACTGAAACCGGTGATCGACGGGCACATCCACACCGCAGGCAACTCCTCGCAGATCAGTGACGGCGCCGCGGCCGTACTCCTCATGAGCGAGGAACTGGCCGGCGAACTCGGGCTGCGTCCGCGCGCCCGGATCGTCGCATCGGGCATGGTCGGCTCCGACCCCTACTTTCACCTGGACGGACCGATCGAGTCGACCGCACTGGCCCTCGAGCGGGCCGGAATGTCTTTGGCGGACATCGATCTCGTCGAGATCAATGAGGCGTTCGCCTCGGTCGTGCTGTCCTGGGCGCAGGTTCACGAGGCAGACCTGTCCAAAGTGAACGTCAACGGTGGTGCGATCGCCCTCGGGCATCCGGTGGGATCGACCGGTGCGCGACTGATCACCACGGCACTGCACGAGCTGGAACGGGCAGACAAATCCACCGCCCTGATCACCATGTGCGCGGGCGGGGCGCTGTCTACCGCAACCATCATCGAACGCATCTGACACCCGAGAACTCGACGAGGCCGACATGACAATGGGATTGACCGAAGAAGAGCGAGACCTGCGCGACTCGGTGCGGGGATGGGCCGCTCGAACCGTGACGCCGGATGTGCTGCGGCAAGCGGTGGAAGCGAAAACCGAACAGCGACCGCTGTTCTGGAATGCACTCGCCGGTCTGGGCGTGCTGGGGTTGCACCTGCCGGAAGAGGTGGGCGGCGCGGGGTGCGGCCTGGTGGAACTCGCGGTTGTCGCCGAAGAGCTCGGCAGGGTTTTGGCTCCCGGACCGTTTCTGCCGACCGTGTTGACGAGTGCCGTCCTGAACGAAGGCGGCCACAGCGGCCGGCTGTCCGGGTTGGCCGACGGTTCGGTGATGGGAGCCGTTGCCTTGCAACCGAGTTCGTTGCGGATCTCCCGCGACGGCGACGAGGTGACCCTCGACGGCGAGTCGGGGTACGTCCTCGGCGGTCAGGTGGGTGATCTGTTCCTGCTGGCGGCGCGGGACGGCGACACGACGGCGTTCGTGGTGCTGCCGCGCGAGTACCTCGACGTCACCGACCTGCCGAGCCACGACGTGGTGCGCCGCAACGCTATCGCCACCGCGCACGGCATCACTCTGGCGAAAGACGCGGTCTTGTCGATCGATTCGCGGCGTGTCCTCGATCTCGCTGCAACCCTGTTCGCCGCCGAGGCGTCGGGTATCGCCGACTGGGCCGTCGCTACCGCCGCGGACTACGCGAAGGCTCGGCAGCAGTTCGGCCGTCCCATCGGCCAATTTCAGGGCGTCAAGCACCGGGTGGCCCGTATGCTCACCCTTGCCGAACAGGCCCGGGTGTGCGGCTGGGACGCCGCCCGCGCCATGAGCCCGGACACTGATCCCGCCGAGGCGTCGTTGGCCGCGGCGGTAGCCGGCGCCACCGCACCCGACGCCGCGTTCTCGGTGACCAAGGACTGCATCCAGGTGCTCGGCGGCATCGGTTACACCTGGGAACACGACGCTCACCTGTATCTGCGACGGGCACAGTCGTTGCGAATCCTGCTCGGGTCCACCGCGTCGTGGCGGCGTCGGGTCGCCCGCGCCACCCTCGACGGCAGCCGGCGCGTGCTCGGGATCGAACTGCCACCGGAGGCGGACCGCATCCGCGCCGATGTGCGTGCCGAGCTGGCTCCGGCGGTCGGTCTGGCCGAGCAGGAGCGCAAGCGCTACCTGGCCGAAAGAGGCTATACGGCGCCGCATCTTCCCGCACCGTGGGGGAGAGGCGCAGCTGCCGTCGAACAACTCGTGATCGCCGAGGAACTCCGCGCCGCTCAGGTGAAGCCGCACGACATGATCATCGGCAACTGGGTGGTCCCCACACTGATCGCACACGGCAACGAGAACCAGGTGCAGCGATTCGTGCCACCGTCGTTGCGCGGTGACCTCGTCTGGTGTCAGCTGTTCTCCGAGCCGGGCGCCGGGTCCGACCTCGCCGGACTGAACACCAAGGCCACCAAGGTCGACGGTGGCTGGGTGCTGCAGGGCCAGAAGGTATGGACGTCGATGGCCCGGGACGCGCACTGGGGCATCTGCCTGGCGCGGACGGCCCCGGATGCAGCGAAACACAAGGGCCTGTCGTACTTTCTGATCGACATGAAGTCCAGCGAGGGACTCGACATCCGGCCGCTGCGGGAGATCACCGGTGAGGCGCTGTTCAACGAGGTGTTCCTCGACAACGTCTTCGTCCCGGACGAGTTGCTGGTGGGTGAACCGGGTGACGGCTGGAAGCTGGCCCGCACCACACTGGCCAATGAGCGGGTCTCGCTTTCGCACGACTCCTCCCTCGGATCCGGTGGCGAGGCGCTGTTGACTCTGGCCGCCGACCTGCCCGGCGGGATCGACGACGAGCAGCTGACGGTGCTCGGCAAGGTGCTCTGCGACGCGCAATCCGGTGGTTTGATGGGGCTGCGCACCACCCTGCGCTCGATCGCCGGTGGGCAGCCGGGTGCCGAGTCCTCGGTTGCGAAACTGCTCGGCGTCGAACACATCCAGCAGGTGTGGGAGGTGGCGATGGACTGGGCGGGACCACGCGCTCTGCTCGGCGAGCAGGCCCGCACGTCGGACACTCAGATGTTCCTGAACGCGCAATGCATGTCGATCGCGGGCGGAACCACCAACGTCCAGCTCAACATCATCGGTGAACGCCTCCTTGGTCTGCCCCGAGACCCCGAGCCCGGAAAGTGACCTGACATGAGTATCGATGTGAACGTCGCCTTGACCGCGGAGCCGGCAGTTCGGGAGGCGTCGTGGACCGAACGCGACGTCCTGCTCTATCACCTCGGCGTCGGGGCGGGCGGCAACGCGGTGGACCCCGCCGAACTCCGGTGGGTGTACGAGAAGAACCTGCAGGTGCTGCCCACGTTCGCCTTGGTGGCCGGGCAGGGTATTTCTTCGGGATCGGCGCCGAGTTCCGGGCTGACAATGCCCGGCATCGATGTGGATCTGCGCAAGATACTGCACGGCGGGCAGACACTGACGGTGCACGCGCCGATCCCGTCCTCGGGCACCGCCCGGGTGTCCTCGCGAGTGGCCGACGTGTGGGACAAGGGCAAGGCTGCCGTCATCGTGCTCGAGCAGACGGCCACCGACTCGGACGACGGTCACCCGTTGTGGACGACGGGGATGCAGATCTGGGCCCGTGATGAGGGCGGGTTCGGCGGGTCCCCTGGTCCCGAGTCGGTGGCCACGCTGCCGGAGCGGAAACCCGACAAGGTGCTGGCGTCACGCACCGGAACGGGACAGGCGCTGCTGTACCGGCTCAGCGGCGATATGAACCCGTTGCACGCCGACCCCGAGTTCGCGTCCGCCGCAGGGTTCGACCGCCCGATCCTGCACGGGCTCGCCTCGTACGGAGTGGTGTGTAAGGCCGTCGTCGACGGGATGCTGGACGGCGACCCCACCCGGGTGCGCACGTACTCGGCGCGGTTCGCCGGCTCCCTCTATCCGGGTGAGACGATCGACATCGCGGCCTGGCGGGACGGCGACGTGCTCACGCTGCGCGCGACGTGTCCCGAACGGAACGGACAGCCCGTCCTCACGCACGCCACGATGGAGGTTCGCCCGTGAACACCGGTACGCATCCCACCTTCGAAAACAGCACCGCGGGAACAGTGTTGACGTCTCCCTCCGACGGAGCCGCGGTCGATCGAGCCACCGAGGCGGCGCGCCGCGTGATCGACGCCCTGCTGCGCACCGACCGGGCCAACGCCAACCTCGAGCGAGTGGCCGAGGAGTTGAACAGCATCGCCGAGCACCTCGAGGAGCACGCACCCGCGGTGGCCGAACGGCTGATCGACATGTGGAACGGGGAGGGCGTCACCCGGCAC
Source organism: Rhodococcus sp. MSC1_016 (assembly GCF_023667485.2). Lineage (NCBI taxonomy): Bacteria > Bacillati > Actinomycetota > Actinomycetes > Mycobacteriales > Nocardiaceae > Rhodococcus > Rhodococcus sp. MSC1_016. Next base: position 5,426,317 of record NZ_JAMOZI020000001.1, on the reverse strand, counting down.
GATCCGGTGACCGGACCGGAGAATGCGCTGGCACCACCCGTAGTCCTCGAAGGCCTGGCGGACGGCTCGGTGCAGGGCACCGTCACCTTGACCATCCCGTACCAGGGTCCGCCCGGGCATGTCCACGGTGGTGTCTCGGCGCTGCTGCTCGACCACGTGCTCGGTGTTGCCAACGCGTGGGGCGGAAAGTCCGGCATGACAGCACAATTGAGTACGCGGTACCACCGTCCGACCCCGCTGTTCGAACCGCTCACCCTGACCGGGAAGTTGATCGGCGTCGACGGGCGGAAAATCTCCACCGTGGGCGACATCAGGACCGCGGACGGGCAGGTGTGCGTGTCGGTCGAGGGACTGTTCATCGACAAGACCGTCCCCAGGCCGCGCTGAGAGGGGGAGGATGCAGGACATGACCGAAGTCCTACGGTTCGAGAACAAGGTCGTCTTCGTGACGGGCGCTGCGCGTGGTCAGGGCCGGGCCGAGGCGGTGCGGTTCGCGCTCGAAGGCGCCGACGTCATCGCGATCGACGCCTGCACCGAGTTCGCCTCCACCCCCTATCCCGGCGCCAGCGAGGAAGATCTGGCGGAGACCGTGCGCCTCGTCGAGGCCACGGGCAGGCGCATCGTCGCCGCCGCAGCCGACGTGCGCGACTTCGACGCCCTGTCGGACGCTCTCGCGGACGGTATCGACCGGCTGGGGCGACTCGACGTGGTGGTCGCGAACGCCGGCATCTGCTCGGGCGCGCTGTCCTGGGAGATCACCGCCGAGCAGTGGCAGGAGACCGTCGATGTCAACCTCACGGGAACATTCCACACCGCCAAGGCGTCGATCCCCTACCTCATCGAGCAGGGCGAGGGCGGCGCGATCGTATTCACCAGTTCGGTGTCGGGGCTCAAGGGCACGCCGTTCACCGGCCATTACGTCGCCACCAAGCACGGCATCACCGGACTCGCGAAGACGATGGCGAACGAGCTGGGGGAGCACCGGATTCGCGTCAACACCGTGCATCCGGCGGGCGTCGACACCGGCATGAAGCTCAGCGACCTGCATCCGCTGATCAGCCGGTTCGCGTCCACTCTCGGGCCGATTTACATGAATTCACTGCCGTACACCATCCTCGCGCCCGAGGACGTCGCAGCCGTGGTGGCATGGGTGTGCTCCGATGAAGCGAAATACATCACCGGTGCCCAGATCCCGGTGGATCTCGGCAACCTCATTCGCTGATCTCTTTTCCGCCCAATGCCCCAGTGGCGCAGTTGTTTTGCACCACTGGGGCATTCGGCGTTCCCGAGGGGGATCAGACCGCGATGTCGCGGCGCAGCATCTTCCCGGTCGCGTTGCGTGGCAGGAGGTCGGTGGTGATTCGCCAGCGGGTCGGGACCTTGAAGTACGACAGACGTTCGGCCGCGTAGTCCCGCAGCTCCGCCTCGGTGGTCGTGGCACCGGGCCGTAGCACTACGACGGCCGACACCTCCTGTCCCAGATCCTCGTGCGGCGTGCCGATCACCGCGCACTCGAGGACACCGGGATGTTCGTCGAGGCACTGTTCGATCTCGGTGGGATAGACGTTCTCGCCGCCGCGCAGGATCAGATCGGAGCGACGTCCCGTCAGCCGGAGCCGGCCGTTCTCGACAACGCCGTAGTCGCCGGTGCGCAACCACCGGCCCGGCGCGATTGCCGCGGCGGTGGCGGCCTCGTCCTCCCAGTAGCCGAGCATCACGAAGGGGCTGCGCACGCACACTTCGCCTTCGACTCCGTCCGGGAGCCACTTCCCGTACGGATCGCGGATCTCCATGCTGACCGTGATGATGGGCCTGCCCAGCGTGCCCGGGTACTGCTCGAGTTCGGGGCCGGCGGCCACGGCGATGGCCGTACTGCACTCGGTGAGACCGTAGCTGTCCACCAGCGCGTCCCGGGCGAACGGCACTTTTTCCCGCAGCCGTTCCTTGAAGGCGACCGACGACGGTGCCGACGCCAGCGAGAACGCCGTCAGCGAGGACAGGTCGTACTTCTCCAGGTTGTCGTGTTCGACCAACCTCGACGCCATGGTGGGGACCGCACCCCAGTTGGTGACCCGTTCCCGCTCGATCAGGGCGAGCACGGCGTCCACGTCGAATCCGCCCTGATGCATGACGACGGCGCCGCCGGTGGCGAGCCGCGGCACCACCAGGTTGTGCAGGCTCGCGATGTGGAACAGCGGGGACGTCAGCAGGTAGCGCCGCGAGCTCGGGACGGCCGGGTCGGTGGGCGCACCCGTGAACTCGGCCACCACCGCGTCACTGAACCGGTGGTAGTCGACCACCGCGAGGATGTTGCGCTGCGAATGTAATGCGCCCTTGGGGCGGCCGCTGGTGCCACTCGTGTAGAGAATGGCGGCCGGATCGTCCTCGTCGACGTCCGTGTGGGGCATCGGGGCGCCCGCGTACCGGTCGAAGAGTCGGGGCAGATCGTCTTCCATGGTGAGAACCGGTATTTCGCTTCCGGCCGCGGCGAGCGTCTCGGCCCGCTTCGCGTCGGCGATGACGACGGTGGGGCGGCTGTGAGTCAGCCCGTAGTCGACCTCGCGCGGTACCCACCAGCCGTTGAGTCCCACGCTGATGGCGCCGAGCACTTGCGTGGCCCAGAAGGCGATCACCCATTCCGGAGTGTTGGCGGCGAGGATCGCGACCCGGTCGCCCTTGCGGACACCGTGCTCATCGCGCAGCGCGGTCGCGAGTGCCGCCACCGCCGCCGCGTGCTCGGTGTACGACAGCCGGCGGTCAGCGGTCACCAGGTAGTCCCGGTCTCCCCACTGCAACGAGGTGGCGAGCAGGTCGCCCACCGCCCGTCCGCGGTTCTTCATCACCGGCATGCGTGTGCCCAGTACGGGCTCCTCGACGATCTCGAACCGGCCACCGGGCCCGGTGAGGCGGGACATCACCTGATCCAGGTGCAGCTGTGGATCTGTAGGGGCAGTCATGGGGCCGGCCTTTCGTCCTCGGGCACTCGTACCGACACAAGATGGCACGCCGTGGCGGGGCTTCGGCCGTGGTTACCACTCACCGAGACTGGCCCGATCCGCGGTGCCTCCGCGCCGTTACGTTCGTCAGCGAATCGCAGCTGGAGGGACACCTAATGACCATAGATCTCGACCCGCCCACCGTGAAGGTCGATCCACTCGGGCCGGCCAAGCTCGGGCCGATCACTCTGCGCAATCGCGTCATCAAGGCCGCGACGTACGAGGGACTCACGCCGAAGGGTCTGGTGACCGACGAACTGATCGAGTTTCATCGGCAGCCGGCGGCGGGCGGGGTCGGCATGACCACCGTCGCTTATTGCGCCGTCGCCGCCGACGGCCGCACGGCTCCCGGCCAGATCACCTGGCGTGACGACGCGATGCCGGGACTGCGGAAGCTGACCGACGCCATCCATGCGGAGGGGGCGGCGGTGTCTGCACAGATCGGGCATGCGGGGCCGGTGGCCGGCGCCAAATACAACGGCGCCCCCGCGCTGGCGCCGAGCACCCAGTTCCGTCTGACGACGCAGACCTTGGCGCGAGCGGCAACCGTCGACGACATCGAGCGGATCACCGCTCAGCACGTCGATGCAGCGAAGCGGGCCATCGAGGCCGGCTTCGATGCGATCGAGCTGCACTTCGGGCACAACTACTTCATCAGCTCGTTCCTGAGCCCCCGAACCAATCGGCGCAAGGACCGATACGGCGGCAGCCTCGAGAACCGCGCGCGGCTCGCCCGTGACACCGCGCGGGCCGTCCGCGACGCGGTGGGCGATCGGATCGCGATCCTCGCCAAGTTGAACATGGACGACGGTGTGCCGGGCGGTTTCTGGGTGGACGAGGCCATCCAGGTGGCGCAGTGGCTCGAGCAGGACGGCTCGCTCGACGCACTCGAACTGACGGCGGGCAGCTCGCTGCTGAATCCGATGTACCTGTTCAAAGGTGATGCGCCGCTGCGCGAATTCGCGGCCGCCATGCCCCAACCCACCAAGCTCGGCATCCAGCTCGTCGGCAAGCATTTCCTGAGGGAGTACCCCTACCGCGACGCCTACCTGCTCGACGACGCCCGTCAGATCCGTGCGGCCGTCACCATGCCGCTGGTGCTTCTCGGCGGTATCACCGGCAAGGCGAGCATGGACCTCGCGATGGAAGAGGGCTTCCAGTTCGTGGCGATCGCGCGTGCACTGCTGCGTGAGCCCGATCTGGTCAACCGCATCACCGCGGAGACCCACAGACCGGGTCTGTGCAATCACTGCAACAAGTGCATGACGGCGATCTACGGTGGCACCCATTGCGTGCTCCGGAAGCCATGACCACGCACACGCCGTCGAGAGGAGAGCTCGAGTTGGAACGCACAACGATCGCCCAGATGCTGCTCGACCGGTTGGGTGACGAACGGCTGGGAGTCCGCACCCGCGAGCAGGACTGGACGTGGGACGCGGTGGTCCACGAGAGCGCGGCGCGTGCTGCACTCGCCGCGTCGCTTCGGCGCGGCGGTCCGTTCCACATCGGTGTGCTGCTCGAGAACACCCCCGAGTTCCTGTTCTGGCTGGGAGGCGCGGCGCTCGGGGGAGCGACGATCGTCGGCATCAACCCCACCCGCCGCGGGGCCGAACTCGAGGCCGAGATCCGGTACGTCGACTGCCAGCTGATCGTCACGGATGCCGCGGGCAAGGCGCAGCTCGCCGGTCTCGACCTCGGATTGTCCGAGGACCGATTTCTCCTCGTGGACGATCCGAGGTACGCGGATCGGGTGGCGTCCTGCCGGGTGGAGCACCCCGCAGCGGATCCGGCGATCGACGCCTCGACGCTGTTTCTGTTGCTGTTCACCTCGGGCACGACGGGCACGTCGAAAGCCGTGCGGTGCAGCCAAGGTCGCCTGGCGCGCCTCGCCTACTCCAACACGGTGAAGTACGGTCACGTGCGGGAGGACGTCGACTATTGCTGCATGCCGCTGTTCCACGGCAACGCGCTGATGGCGTTGTGGGCGCCCGCACTCGCCAACGGGGCCACCGTGTGTCTGCCGCGCAAGTTCTCAGCCTCGGGCTTCCTGCCCGACGTCCGGTTCTTCGGCGCCACCTTCTTCACCTACGTGGGCAAGGCGCTGGCGTACCTGATGGCCACGCCGGAGTTGCCGGACGATTCCGACAACACGCTCGTACGGGGTTTCGGCACGGAGGCCTCGCCGGAGGACAAGGCCGAGTTCGTCCGACGGTTCGGCGCCGAACTGTACGAGGGGTACGGCTCCAGTGAAGGCGCCGGCTCGGTGACGCTCGACCCCGCCGCCCCCGAGGGCGCTCTCGGCAGACCCGCTCACGAGAACATCGTCATCGTCGACCCCGACACCCTCGAGGAGAAGGCCCGGGCCAGGCTCGACGAGCACGGCCGCGTCCTCAACCCGGACGAGGCGATCGGTGAGATGGTCGACAAGGCCGGAGCAGGGCGATTCGAGGGTTACTACAAGAACGAGGATGCCGTTGCGGACCGCATCAGACACGGCTGGTACTGGACCGGTGACCTCGGCTATCTCGACGAGGAGGGGTTCCTCTACTTCGCGGGACGCAAGGGTGACTGGATCCGGGTGGACGGGGAGAACACCTCCGCGCTGATGGTGGAACGGATCCTGCGACGCCATCCCAAGGTGATCGCCACCGGCGTCTACGCCGTTCCCGACCCGCGGTCGGGCGACCAGGTGATGGCCGCCGTCGAGATGTCCGACCCCAGCGACTTCGACCCCGCGGACTTCGCATCCTTCCTCGCCGGCCAGGACGACCTGGGTACGAAGTCCGCGCCGCGCTTCATCCGCGTATCGACCGACCTACCCGTGACCGGATCGAACAAGGTGCTCAAACGTGCTCTGCAGGAACAGGGTTGGCGGTGTGACGATCCGGTCTTCCGGTGGGTGGGACGCGGCGATCCCGAGTACCAGGAAATGACCGACAGCGAGAAGACCGCGCTGGAGCATGAATTCCACACGCACGGGCGGCAACGGTTCCTGCACGTGTGACAGTCAGGGTGCCGCTCGAGTCCCGCGAGTGCCGCAGTGTCGGTCACCCTGCGAGCGGGTGACCGACACCGGATGTGGAGTGGGTTCGTCGGGCGGCGTCTACATCGAGGTGGGAAGCACGACGAGGATCCACGCGAGGATCGGTGCGACGAGGACGACGTAGCCGGTGTACTTGAACAGCGTACGTTGGAACTTGTCTCGGTCGGGGACCTGGGCGTTGGCGAGGACCATGACGCCGTTGCTCGACAAAGGGCTCACATCGACGATCACTGCCGAGAACGACACCGCGGCAACGAATCCGATGAGCCCGATGTCGCCCATCATCAGTAGCGGTGCCGCAAGGGGGAGGACGATGCCGAGCGTGCCGATGGACGAACCGACCGCGGACACTACGGCGACGGCGTAGCAGAGGATCAGTGCGGTCAGCAGCGGAGAGCCGAGGGAGGCGGCCGCGTCGCCGAGGAATTCGAGGGTGCCGTTGGCCTTGAGCACGCTCATGTAGGTGAGCATTCCGCAGACGAGGAGGACCGCGGACCAGGTGACGTTGTTGACGGCGGGCTTGTGCTTGTTCGGGGCGATGACGAGGAGGATCGCCGCGATGACCATCGAGCACACGCCGACGTCGATCTGGAACACGGCCGATCCGATGAGCAGGGCGACCATGCCGATCAGGGTCATGACGCGCAGCGGGGTGAACCCGGTGGATTCGATCTCCTCGAGCCGGTCCGATGTCGGGGTCGGTTGCGGTGCTCCGGTCGTCAGGACCATCGGGCCGGCGCCCGGCCGTGCGGAGGTGGCGTGTTGGCCGACGCCGGCGCCGGAGCTGACGAGGTCACCCCCACGCGGTCCCGGCGCCGGACTCTCGGCAATCGTCGGGCCGTCGGTGCGGGTGAGATCGTCGATATCGATCGTCTGGTCATCGGCGCGGAGCAGGTCACGGCCACGGACGAGGAAAAGCGCCAGGGCGAGCAGGAAGCTCAGTCCGAGGGGGATGACATACAGCGCGAGCGGGTTGGTGGGCAGACCGGCCGATTGAAGCCAGCCGTTGGTGAACGCCCCGTAGACGGTGATCGGGGAGAAGGCGGCACCGAGCACGCCGTGGCTGATCATCATGCCCATCAATAGGGGATCGATCTTGTACCGTTTGGCGATCGGCATGGCGATGGGGGCGAGCATTCCGACGGCGAGGACCGAGCCCATGGTCATCAGTCCGGCGCCGAGGAAGAACATCAGCCAGACGATGGCCCAGCGTTTGCCGCGGACTAGTTTGAGCGCCCCGGAGACGATCAGGTCGACGGTGCCGTTGACCCGGGCGATCCCGAACAACAGCGTGATCCCGACGATGATGGTGAAGATACTGCCGGGGAAGAACCCGAAGATGTCGTCCATGGGCATTCCCGACAACCAGCCGCCGATCACGAAGGCGGCGGCAAACGCCAGGACGCCCATGTTGATGGGTGTCATGGTGCCGATCGCGAAAAGCGCTATCAACGCCGCGATCGAGATGAAGTAGAGCATCGAGGTAACCCTTTCGGTGGTTGCCCGGTTGTCCGAGCACGCCTGCCGGGGATGAGCCGGGTAGCGATGAGCCGACTGCGGTGGCGCCGGATCCGCTGCCGGACCTCGGTGGCGCACCCGCGCCCCGCTATTGAAGGGTGATGGCAGTCACAGAATCAACTCGTTCGAGGAGAAAGCATCCAGATGCTCAATCCCCGACATCCTCAATCCTTACCGAAGGACCAATTGCTCAGATTTTTTGCGCTGGGGCACGGAACCGTTCAGGTGTTCGGCGTATCGAGGACCAACGGCGCGAAATGACTGCACCGCATCATGAGTTCCTGCACCTAGGCTTCGGCGCGGAGCTTTTCCACGATAGGGACGGTCCGGGGCCAGATGCGCCGGCTCAGGACGATCTCGGACCGGGTGCGCAGCACGCCCTCGGTCTTCATCACCACCTGGAGCACTTCCTCGAAGTGTGAATTGTCCCGTGCGACGAATCGGCACAGGAGGTCTCCTTCGCCGGAGACGGTGTTGGCCTCGATCAGTTCCGGGACCGCGGTGAGCCGTTCCAGCGTCTCGTTGACCTGGCTCTGCGCGATGTGCACGTGCACGAACGCCATGACGGCGTAGCCCAGCGGTGCCAGATTGATCTGCGGCCGCCAGGTGACGATCACCCCCGCCTTCTCCAGCTTGGTGATCCGGGCCTGGGCGGTGTTGCGGGCGACGTTGAGTCTGCGCGAGTACTCGCGGACACCTGCGCGGGGTTCTTCGACGATGAGTCGAAGGATGTCGAGGTCGAGTTTGTCGAAGCCGTCCATCGGTAGTCCTGTCGTGAGGGTGGATTTTTGGTCCACATGCGCTTTTGGCCGCATCAGCGACGGCCAAAGTTGAGCACTTGGCAGCAATTTTTCGTTCTCGGTTTATCTCACGGTACAGGTTTGCTTATGTTGTGGGTCACATCGGACACGGAATCGGCCGACGAGCGATCGCGGGTTACCGGAAGGGACAGGCACTGACCATGGGCTACACGCTTGCGGACAAGATATGGAGGAGTCACGTCGTGCGCTCCGCCGAGGGCGAGCCGGATCTGATCTACATCGACATGCACCTGCTGCACGAGGTCAACACCCCGGCCGCGTTCGCGGGCCTTCGGGAGGCCGGTCGCACCGTCCGCCGTCCCGACCTGACCCTGGGTACCGAGGACCACAACACACCCACCGACGACGTGGCGCGCACCATCAACGACCCGGGCGCGGCCGAGCAACTCGACCACATCCGGCGTAACTGCAGTGATTTCGGTATCGAGCTCTATTCGCTCGGTGACTCGGCCCGGGGCATCGTGCACGTCATCGGACCCGAGCTCGGGCTGACCCAGCCCGGAATGACATTGGTCTGCTGTGACTCCCACACCAGCACCCACGGCGCCTTCGGCGTCCTCGCGTTCGGAATCGGCACAAGCCAGGTCGAGCACGTCCTCGCCACCCAGACACTGCCGATGGCGCCGATGCAGAACATGCGTGTGGTCATCGACGGTCAGCTGCCGCCCGGGGCGACAGCGAAAGACCTCATTCTTGCGGTGATCGAGCAGATCGGGACCGGCGGCGGGCAGGGCTACGTCATCGAGTATCAAGGCGAGGCCATTCGTGCGTTGTCCATGGAGGGCCGAATGACGGTGTGCAACATGTCCATCGAAGCCGGTGCCCGGGCCGGTCTCGTCGCCCCCGACGAGGTCACCATCGAGTACCTGCGCGGCCGCGCGCACGTGCCGTCCGGGGCCGCGTTCGACGACGAAGCCGAGTATTGGCGCACCTTCTACACCGACGAGGATGCTGTCTTCGACAAGGAAGTGCACATCGACGCAGCCACCGTCACCCCGCGGGTTTCCTGGGGGACAAATCCGGCGCAGTCGGTGCCACTCGACGCCACCGTGCCTGCCGCGTCGTCGTTCCTCGACCCAGTCGAACGTGCTGCCGCCGAACGAGCTCTGGCCTATATGCAGCTGACCCCGGGAACACCATTGCGCGACATCGAGGTCGATGCGGTGTTCATCGGCTCGTGCACCAATGGGCGCATCGAGGACCTGCGGGAGGTCGCCGCGGTGTGGAAAGGCAGGCACATCGCACCCGGTGTCGAGGTGCTCGTCGTCCCCGGGTCGGAGGCGGTCCGCGCCCAAGCCATCGAGGAAGGACTCGACGAGATCTTCGCCGCCGCCGGCGCCCCGCTGCGCTACTCGGGGTGCTCGATGTGCGTCGCACTCAACGACGACCGACTACGCCCGGGCCAGCGGGCCGCATCGACGAACAACCGCAACTTCGAGGGCCGCCAAGGGCGGGGCGTGCAAACGCACCTCGTCTCGCCCGCCGTCGCCGCCGCAACCGCGGTTACCGGACGACTGACCGCGCCCGCAGACCTGGAGGACTGAGCGCTGATGGACGCTTTCACCGAACACACCGGAATCGCAGCGCCCCTGCGTGTTTCCGATGTCGACACCGACCAGATCATCCCAGCACGATTTTGTGTCGGAGTGACCAAGGAAGGCTATGCGGACGCCCTGCTGCACGACTGGCGTCTCGACCCTGACTTCGTGCTCAATCAACCCGACTACCGAAACGCGACCATCCTGGTCGCCGGTCAGAACTTCGGTGTCGGATCGTCGCGCGAGATGGCGGTCTGGGCCCTGCAGAATTACGGTTTCCGGGTCGTGCTCGCCCCCCGCTTCGGCGACATCTTCCGCGGCAACTCCCTGAAGAACGGTCTGCTCACGATCGTTCTCGACCAGCGAGTGATCGACGAACTCTGGGACACGATCGAAGCCCGGCCCGAGTTGCCCCTCACCGTCGATCTCGTCCGACGGGAAGTGCGGATCAGCGGCGCGATCTACCAGTTCGAGTTGGACGACAACGCCCGCTGGCGGCTGCTCCACGGTTACGACGACATCAGCCTGACCCTGCGCGACGTCGAGGACATCGACGCCTACGAAACCACCCGCCGCGCCACCCTGCCCACCACATCCCGTCGCATCACCGCGGAGACCAGCCATGCCTGAGGCCGACCTGACCGACACCCGCGCACGGATGACGGGCACTGTCCCGTCGTCGAAGATCCTCACCACCGAAATCCCGCGATACGCCGAAGACTATGCGTCCCGGTTGCTGTCGATCCCGGACACGGCGTCCGCGGTCGCCGACGCCCTGGACGAACTCGGCGTCGGTGCGGTGATCGATTCGACCGACCTGAACCCGGTGACGAACGATGCTCGCATGTGTGGCCCCGCGGTGACCCTCCGATATGTCCCACTCGGTGGGGATGTGACCGGGAACCGCGTGGCCGGGCGCGGCATTACTTTCGGCGACCGGGACCTCTACGGTCTGGGCCGATCGGGTGACGTCGCCGTCATGGATTGTTCAGGGTCACGATCCGGTGCCGTGATGGGCGCACTGTCCGCTCGGTGGGCTGTGAAGGCGGAGATGGGCGGATGCGTCGTCGACGGCGCGATCCGCGACACCGCGTCCATCATCGCGAGCGGGCTGCCGGTCTGGAGTACCGCACGACGGCCCGCCGCCGCGCGCTACCGCTACGAGACGGTGCAGATGAACGGGCCGGTCTCGTTGTGCGGTCACCTGGTGAACCCCGGCGACTACCTCGTCGCCGACATCGACGGGGTGTGCGTGATCCCGTTCTTCGACGTCCCGCGGGTCGTCGACTACTGCGAGAACGCCCACCGAACCGAGGTCGCGTTCATCGAACGAATAGACGCAGCATCGACTTTGGAAGAACTCGTCGCCGGCCTCACTCCGGGCACCGCCCCCGTCTGACTCGCGCCGACCACATCACTCGAAGGAACACCGCCTTGTCCTCCACCGTGCACACCCGTCCGTCCACGTTCTCGCTCGACGACCGCTACGTCCTCGAAGAGGGATCGATCTATCTGACCGGCATTCAGGCGTTGGTCCGCGTGCTGCGGGACAGGGCAATCCTCGACCGCCGGCGCGGCCTGCGAACCTCGTCGTTCGTCTCCGGTTACGAAGGCTCACCCCTGGCCGGATACGACCTCGAGATCGCCCGCAAACGCAGGATCCTCGCCGAATACGACCTCGTGCACCGGCCGGGCGTCAACGAAGAACTCGCCGCCACCTCCGTACTCGGCAGCCAGATGGCCCCGCAGATCGGGCATCTGCGCTCAGACGGTGTGACCGGGTACTGGTACGGCAAATCGCCCGGACTCGACCGAGCCTCCGACGCCATCCGCCACGCCAATCTGGTGGGTACCGACCCGCGCGGCGGCGCGGTCGCGCTCGTCGGCGACGACCCGGGCGGCAAATCGTCGAGCCTGGCGTGCGCATCCGAGGTGGCCATGGCGGATCTGCTCATCCCCACCCTTTACCCGGCCGATTCGCAGGAGGTGCTCGACTACGGGCTGCATGCCCCGTTCCTGTCCCGGTTCACCGGACTGTGGTCGGGGCTGAAGATTGTCACCGCGGTCGCCGACGGCGCGGGTTCCGCGGTGGTGCACCCGGATCGGATCGACCCCAGCTTCGGCGACCTCGGACCGAGCACCTACACCCCGAACGCCAACCTCGTCGGACCCAACCTGCTCACCCTCGAACGCAGCCAGATGATGGACCGGCTGCCCCGCGCCCTCGACTACGCGCGCATCAACAGACTGAACGAGATCGTGCAGTCCGGAGCCGATGATCGCATCGGGATCGTCACCTCCGGCAAGACGTATCTCGATCTACGCGAAGCACTCTCGACGTTCGGGCTCGGACCGGCCGAACTGCGCCGGTACGGAATCCGGATCCTCAAGCTCGGCATGATCTACCCCGTCGACCCGGAAATCGTGCACCAGTTCGCCGCAGGGCTCGGCGAGATCATCGTCGTCGAGGAGAAACGCGCCTTCCTCGAGACCGCGATCCGCGACATCCTCTACCGACGTGCCAACGCCCCCATGGTGATCGGCAAGACCGACCCGAACGGCAGATCCCTGGTCAACGTCTTCGGGGAACTCGACGCCGACCTGATCGCCAATGCACTGAGTCGCCGACTCGGTGACGAGTACGGCATCGAACCGGTCCAACAGTGGAAACAACGCCCCAAGTCCTCGAAAATCGCGCTGCCGCTCCTGAACCGCACTCCCTACTTCTGCTCCGGATGCCCGCACAACTCCTCGACCAAGGTGGCCCCCGACTCGCTGATCGGCGGCGGCATCGGCTGCCACGCGATGGTGATGATGATGGACGACAAGCAGGTCGGCGACGTGATCGGGCTGACCCAGATGGGCGGCGAGGGCGCCCAGTGGATCGGTATGGCCCCGTTCCTCGAGGAAAACCACCTGATCCAGAACATCGGGGACGGCACGTTCATGCACTCGGGCAGCCTCGCGTTGCGTGCCGCCGTCGCCTCCGGCGAGAACGTCACCTATAAACTGCTCTACAACGCCACCGTCGCCATGACCGGCGGCCAGGACCCGGTCGGCGCCATGCCGCTGGACCAGATCACCCGCCTACTCCTCGCCGAGGGGGTCGAGAAGGTGGTGGTCACCACCGAAGACCGCAAACGCATCAGATCACTGAAACTGCCCAAGGGCGTCGAGATACGCGACCGGGACGACCTCGTCGACGTGCAGACCGAACTGGCGACGATCCCCGGGGTCACCGTCCTGGTGCACGACCAGGAATGCGCCGCCGAGAAGCGCCGCAAACGCAAGCGCGGCACCCTGCCCACCCCCACCACCCGGGTGATGATCAACGAACGCATCTGCGAAGGCTGCGGTGACTGCGGGGAGAAATCGAACTGCCTGTCGGTGCATCCCACCGACACCGAGTTCGGCCGCAAGACCACGATCCACCAATCCTCCTGCAACCTCGACTACTCCTGCCTCAAAGGCGACTGCCCCTCCTTCGTGACCATCACCCCCGGCCCCAAGGAACAGCGCACGCCCGTCCCGGCCATCGCGGCGGATCTGATCTCCGATCCCGACGTGCCGGCGATCGACGGCCAGTTCGGGATGCGGATCATGGGTGTCGGCGGCACCGGTGTCATCACCGTCGCGCAGATCCTGGCGACCGCCGCCGTGATCGACGGCAAGTTCGTCCGCAGCCTCGACCAGACCGGTCTGGCGCAGAAGGGCGGCGCCGTGGTGTCGGATCTGAAGATCAGCGCCGAACCCCGCGAGGGCGCCTCGAAGATCGGCCAGGGCCGCTGCGGTCTCTACCTCGGCTGCGACTCCCTCGTCGCCACCGATCCCAACAATCTGAAGGTCGCGAACAGCTCCGGCACCGTCGCCGTCGTCTCCACCACCGAAATCCCCACCGGACAGATGATCGTCGACACCGCAGTGCATTTCCCGGAACTGAGCACGATCCGCACCGCCATCGACGAGGCCACCGCGCGTGCGATCTACCTCGACCCCGCCCTGCTCGCACGTGAGCTGTTCGACGACGAGCAGTACACCAACATGCTTCTCATCGGCGCCGCATTCCAGACCGGTGTCCTCCCCATCACCGCGGCCGCGATCGAGCAGGCAATCACTCTCAACGGTGTCTCGATCGAGGCGAACCTGCAGGCGTTCCGCCGCGGCCGCCAGGCCATCGCCGACCCCGAGGCTCTCACCGCCGCCATCGACGGCAATCGGCGGGCAGTGTTCGAACCCGCAGCTCCGTCCCCTCGCGCTGTGGCTCTCGCCGGCACGGTCCGGGCGTCGGTCGATTCCGAACTCGCGCGCATCGTCGGACTGCGCACCGCCGAACTCATCGACTACCAGGACGCCGACTACGCTCGCGACTACGCCCAGTTCGTGGAATCGGTACGCCGGCGCGAAGCCGCGTCGGTCGGCGGGTCGACCGCACTGACCGAGGCGGTCGCGAAGAACCTGTTCAAGCTCATGGCGTACAAGGACGAATACGAAGTCGCACGCCTCGCCCTGGATCCGGCCTTCGACGCCGCGATCAACGACACGTTCGGCAAGGGTGCGAAACGGTCCGTACGGCTGCACCCTCCGATGCTGCGAGCGATGGGCATGAAGAACAAGCTCTCACTCGGTTCCTGGATCAACCCCGGCTTCCGGACACTGCACCGCATGCGCAAGATCCGCGGCACCAGACTCGATGTCTTCGGCTACCACCACATCCGGAAGATGGAACGGGAGCTGATCGCCGAATACCGTGACACCATCGAGCAACTCCTGCGCCTGCTCACCCCGCGCACCCTCGCTGCTGCGGTACAGATCGCCGAACTGCCCGATCTCATCCGCGGATACGAACAGATCAAGGTCGCCAATGTGCAGACGTACCACCAGGAACTGGACAAGCTCGTGAAGGCGTATTCGGAGACAACCCCGGTCGCCAAGCAGGCCGTGTGACATCGACATCGGCCGACGCAGACACAGACCGAAAAGGAACAAGGATGAGAAAGTACGTCCCGTCCTGGCACGACGACGAAGTTCGGGCACTGTCCGACCTCGCTGCCGGATTCTTCGAACGCGAAGTGGTCGCCCACAACGAGAAGTGGGACGCCCAGCACCGCATCGACCGCGACGTGTGGATCGAGGCAGGAAAGCTCGGATTGCTCTGCTGCTCCGTCCCGGAGGAGTACGGCGGCGGGGGCGGCACCTTCGCGCACGATCTCGCCGTCTTCGACGCCCAGGGTTACGCCGGCGACCTCTCGTTCGGTATCTCCGTCCACTCCGGGATCGTCGCCCACTACATCCTCGAATACGGCACAGCCGAACAGAAACATGCTTGGTTGCCGGGCATGGCCACCGGCGAGATCCTCGGCGCCATCGGCATGACCGAGCCCGGGGCAGGTTCTGATCTGAAGGCGATGAAGACCACCGCTGTCCGGGACGGCGAGGAGTATGTGGTCAACGGATCGAAGACGTTCATCACCAACGGCGCGTCGGCCGATGTCATCGTGCTGGCGGTCAAGACGGACCCGAGGGCCGGCGCAAAAGGGGTGTCGCTGCTGATCGTGGACCTGCGGGACTGCCCCGGCTTCGAGGTGGGGCGAGTGCTCGACAAGGTCGGTCAGCGCGGCGCCGACACCGCCGAGCTCTCATTCACCGACGTACGGGTCCCGGTATCGAACCTGCTCGGCCAGGAGGGGCAGGGATTCGGGCAGCTGATGGCGCAGCTGGTGCAGGAGCGATTGATCATCGGAGCCCAGGCATCCGGTGCGATGCGTCGGGCAGTGGAGGACACCGTCGACTACACCAAATCGCGACAAGCATTCGGGCACAGCCTTTTCGACTTCCAGAACACAGCGTTCGAACTCGCCGAGTGTCAGACCATCACCCGCACCTGCGAGGTATTCCTCGACCACTGCATCACCGAACACCTCGCCGGGCAGCTGGACCCCGAGGAGGCGGCGATGGTCAAGTACTGGCTCACCGAACAGCAGTGCGCTGTCATCGACCGCTGCGTCCAGCTGCACGGCGGCTACGGATACATGCGCGAATACCTGATCGCCCGGATGTATGAGGACGCCCGCGTCCAGAAGATTTACGCCGGTGCCAACGAGGTCATGAAAGCACTGATCGCGCGCGCACTCTGATCGTCCCCGGGAAGGCGTGTCAACGAATCACATCTGTTCCCTTCGGTGTCGTGTCGGCCATGTTGCCGCCGCGCTGGTCCGCGAATTGCCGCCGGTACGCGGAAGGGGAAATCGCGAATGCTGCGGCAAATCTCTGCCGAAGGGTCACGCTGCTCCCGAAGCCGCATTTCGCGGCTATGGAGTCGATTCCCCAGTCGGTTGTTTCGAGTAATGCCCGAGCTTCTTGCAGGCGGTGTTCGAGTATCCAGCGTGCTGGGGTCGTTCCGGTGGATTGCTGAAAGTGACGTACGAAGCCGCGTCTACTCATCCGCGCCTGGTCGGCGAGCCGGTCCACGGTGAGCGGCTCGTCGAGATGGCTGAGTGCCCATTCCTGCACTTCGGCCATGGTCGTGTCGGATACCGGCTGAGCCAGGGGGCGATCGATGTACTGTGCCTGCCCTCCTTCCCGGTGAGGGGCGACGACCAGGCTACGGGCAATCCGGGTAGCGACGGCAGACCCGAGGTGTTTGCGAACCAGGTGTAGGCAGGCGTCGATTGCCGAGGCCGTCCCCGCCGAGGTAAGGACGTCACCGTGATCGATGTAGAGCACCGAGGAGTCGACCTTGCTGCCGATGCTGCGTTCAGCGAGTAGCGGCATCACCTCCCAATGCGTGACCGCGGAACGTCCCCCGAGGAGGCCGGTGTCGGCGAGAGCGAATGCACCCAGGCACAGGCCGACAATGGCAGCGCCGCGGGCATGCGCGGTCGTGATCGCAGTCTTCAATTCGTCGTTGACCGGTGTGAGGGACTGAGGCCAGGAGGGAATGACGACGATGTCGGCCCACTCGACGGTGTCCGGCCCTGCCACCTCGCCGATCGGGTATCCCTCGATGGTGCGAACGGTTCCTGCACGATCCGACCACAATCGCGTCTGCCAGTTGGGTGCGAGCCCGAGGCGGCCCACCTCGCCGAACACCATCAGCGGCGCCGCCAGGTGAAACATCGTGATGTCGTCGAACGCATAGACAGCGATACGCATGATGCCTCCGAGGTTGGCCTGATTCCATCGAAAGTATGCATCCATGCCACTCGTAGAGGAAACCGATGTGCCGAACACTGAGACGGGTCGCGTCCACACCATGGCGGCGCGACGCCATCAACGAAGGAGCAACTGATGACTGCACCCCGCCGTGCCCTTGTCGTCGTCGATGTCCAGCAGGAGTACTTCGAGGGACCACTCGAGATCCGGTACCCACCGCGTGCGGAGTCACTCGCCAACATTGTGAACGCTGTGGAGACTGCCACCGCACGTGACATTCCGGTTCTCGTTGTCCAGCATCACATGCCGCAGGGCGCCCCCGTTTTCGTCGAGGGCACGAAGGGGTGGTCGCTTCATCCGGAGATCGAACGGCGCATCGAGCCGGCTACCAAGCGGGTGCACAAGCAGTACGGGAGCGTGTTCGCCGGTACGGATATGGCGCAATGGCTACACGCGCACAATGTCGACACCATCACGATCGTCGGATACATGACCAACAATTGCGACCTCGCCACAGCGGTGGAGGCCGAAGGGCTCGGGTTCGCCACCGAGATCCTGTCCGACGCCACGGGTGCCATCAATCTGGCCAACGAGGCCGGCGCGATCTCCGCCGAGTCCCTGCACACGGCTCTGATGGTGTTGCTGCAGTCGAATTTCGCTGCCGTGTCGACCACTGCGCAGTGGATCGAAGCGCTGACGTCGGACTCGGCGCTGCCCAAGAGCAACCTGGTGCAATCGGCCATCGACGGACGCTCGGCGGTCGCCCTCGCCTGACGAGAGTGGCAGGCGAACGTGTGTGCGGCCAGCCGGATTGGTGCTCAGATCCGCGCTGGTGGCCGCCGACCGGGGTGACGGACTGCCGATCCGGTGCGTTGGGCCGACGTGCGCGGTCCCCGCGGGCGCGGACTGGGGGAGACCCCGAGAACGGCGAGCGGGCCACGCTCGTCGTCCGGGAGTGCGTCGGCCCGCCACTTCTTCACCGCCCGATAGAGCCACTGACCGACCTGCTCCCCGTCCGCCGTGACGTAGTTCGCGGGAACCAGTGCGTTTCCGTGCTCTTCGCGGTACGCGGCGATTTCGGTGAGCATTCGCCGCCGCTTGCCGTCGATCCGGGACACGGTCGGCAGTGGGGTGTCGTCGTCGCTCCACACGAACCCGATCGCATCGAGTTCCGCGATACGGTGCGGTGGCAGGGTGCCGAGCATGCGCGCCACCCTCTGGCGGTGTTGCCAACGACCGAGGTGGAACCCGCTTTCGGTGACGTAGTCAGCCGGGATCGCGGTGTGAGGGTGTTGGCGGCGGAAGTCGGCGTAGAGCTGCACAGGGGAGGAGGCGGGCTGGTTCGCTGGCATCGGAATCGCACCCTTCCGGAGGCTCTCACACGTAATGGGGATTGTCATCACGTCAAGTATGTCCACCAGTTGGACGATGTAGCAAGACAGTTGGCCCCCTGTGTTCGCTGTGTCGGTGAGTATCGGTGTCGGGTCGGGTCGGCACTACGACCGAACGCAAGCCTTCCGAACCGGGCGCGTGGGCGACCGACCGATCCACACCGTCATCTGGCGAGCAAGCGCCACAGGGGAATTAGGTGGTCGAACTGTTTGCCAGCGCCCGGCGAGGAATTTCGCCGGGCGCTTCAGGCAATCGATCGGTGGTACTCGACGTGATCACGGGGTGACGATGGTAAAGGCCGGGTCGGGGGCGTCGGTCAGTTCGACGATCCTGGTGATGGCTGTCGCGTCGCCGTCCATCGTGATGGTGTCGGTTCCGGATCCGGCCAGCAGGCCGAGCAACTGTGGCTTCGTCAGCTTCACCACGAGGTCGGCAGGATCGGACCGCTTTGTCGGGTAGTGGATCAACACGCCGTTCGACAACTCCATGCGGTAGGTCTCGTCCACATCGGTGAAGTGCCAGCGGATCGCCGCCGTCACATCCCAGGCCCGCGGACCGTCGATGCGGATCGCGATGCTGTCGAAAATCTGCGTGATGGTGAGCGCGGTGGCCATGCCTGCCGCACTGACCTCGGCCGGATGCGGCGGCCCATCGACCTCGCTTGCGCCGACGAGGAAGTTGTTCCGCCACGTCGCACACTCGGAGCCGTAGCCGAGTCGGGTCAGCACGTCGGTGAGCACTTCTTTGGCGCCGGCGTGATTCGGCTCGGCGAACACCGCATGGCTCGCGAGTTCGGCGGCGAAACGCAGATCGCCTTCGTCAGCGAACTCGCTGGCCTTCGCGACGGCGGCATCGATTCCACCGATCGCACGGACGTAGCGGGCGCCTGCCGCCTCCGGGGGGTGCTGCCACAGGTGCGCCGGGTTGCCGTCGTACCAACCGAGGTAGCGCTGATAGATCGCCTTCACATTGTGGCTGACCGAGCCGTAGTAGCCGTGGGTGTGCCACGCCGCGTCCAGAGCGGGCGGCATTGGAAAGTCTTCAGCGATTTCGGTGCCCACCTGCCCCTGGT
The DNA here is from genome assembly GCF_023667485.2 of Rhodococcus sp. MSC1_016. Lineage (NCBI taxonomy): Bacteria > Bacillati > Actinomycetota > Actinomycetes > Mycobacteriales > Nocardiaceae > Rhodococcus > Rhodococcus sp. MSC1_016. The sequence goes on along the minus strand of NZ_JAMOZI020000001.1, from coordinate 5,406,785 downwards.
TGAGACGGCGCAGCGTTTGATCGTGAAGGTAGGCGTAGAGGTCGCGCTGTTCGGTGAGGTACCCGATCAGGTCATCGGTACCCCAGGTCGGCCAGTGGTGCGAGGCGAAGGCGACGTCCGAGTCGTAGGCGAACATCTCGATCGCCTCCGTGAGGTACCGCGACCAGTTGCGTGCGTCGCGCACCTCCGCGCCCCGCAACGTCAGCAGATTGTGCAGATTGTGGGTCGCGTTCTCCGCCAAGCAGAGCGCGCGATGGTCGGGGAAGAAGAAGTTCATCTCCGACGGGGCCTCGGTTCCCGGCGTCACCTGGAACACCATGCGGACGCCGTCGAGCGTCTCCTCCTGCCCCGTGTGGGTGATATCGAGCGTGGGTGCGAGCAGTCCCACGGTTCCGTTCGATGTGCTGGGCCCAAGGCCCGCCCCCAGGGTGCCTGTTGCGCCGACGGGCAGCACGATCCCGGTGTGGAACATGCCGCGCCGCAGCATCGCACCGCCGGCGTAGACGTTCTCGGAGACCGCGTGCTCCAGGAAATGCTCGGGCGCGACGATCGGCACGGTGGTGTCGGCGTCGACGACACCGAGTACGCCACCGAAGTGGTCGATGTGAGAGTGGGTGTAGATGACAGCGGTCACCGGGCGGTCGCCACGATGCTCGCGATACAGCGCGAGCCCGGCCGCGGCGCACTCGGCGGAGACCAACGGGTCGATCACAACCACCCCGGTCTCGCCCTCGACGAGCGTCATGTTCGACAGGTCGTAGCCGCGGATTTGATAGATCCCCGCGGTGACCTCGAACAGTCCGTGGATCGCAGTCAACTGTGCTTGGCGCCAGAGGCTCGGGTTCACCGTGTCGGGACAGTCACCGGTGGTCGCCGCGGCAAAGCCCTCGGCGTCGTAAACCACCCGGCCGTCACCGGCGCGGACCTGCGCAGGTTCGAGCACGGCGACAAGACCACGGTTGGCATTGTCGAAATCGGTGCGATCGGCGAAATCGGCGGACATCGGCACTCCTCGCAAAATGGGTCGTGGTGGGTTTCGCACCCACGGCCCCCAGTCTCGTGATTCGGGGGCGCCCCTGGCATCACCCTTCCCAGGTGAAGTCGACCGAGACAGTAAGAGGTCTGGTCCGGTCGGTCACAGTGCCGTGTGCCCACCAGTCTTGGCTCTGGGCCGCCAGATCGGTTCCACCGGTGATGAGCGTGGTGTTCGAGCCCGCATCATTCGTCATCGCGTCTCATCACTCGAGCGTGATCGCATGTGAATGGAGGGTGTTCGGAATTGCTTTATCCGACAGGCGATTCGGCTGTTACCCGCGTAGTTGGGCGTCGACGTCTCGGCGGTGGAAGCATCGCAAGACGCCGGCGCCTACTACGACTGACAACGAGACCGCGGTTGCGCCCAGCTACAGCTGGCCGCTGCTTGACACTCGAGCCCCTCGGACCCGGACGTTTGCCGTCCGACTCGCGCCCTGTGCACTCGGCCCGTCGGCCGCCTTGGGGTAAGCGAGTGCGCCCGCGTCGATCGACCGGCGTGATGTTGCGGTGTCGGATTCGACCGCGGTGAGGCCGCCTGGCGATATCCTTAGGTGCTACTCGAGAGGTTCTCGGGCAGTTCGACGTGCACCGTGAAGAGATGTGTCGATGAATAACGTGGATCCTTTCGCGACCCAACGCGACGTGTCCGGTGCGGTCACGGCGGAACTCGCGGCGGCGGGGTTCGAGGATGCTGTCGAGATCGGTCGTGGCGGATTCGGGATCGTGTACCGGTGCACGCAGGCGTCGCTCGAGCGTTCGGTGGCTGTCAAGGTACTGACTGCCGATCTCGACGAGGAGAACCGGGAACGGTTCATGCGAGAGCAGCGTGCGGCGGGCCGGCTGACCGGTCATCCCAACATCGTCAACATTCTCCATGCCGACGTCACCGGCAACGGTCGCCCGTTCATTGTGATGCCCTACTGCGCCCGGGGCTCTGTCGATGCCCGAATCCGGCGCCACGGCCCGCTTCCGCTGGCCGATGTGCTCCGGCTCGGGGTGAAGATGGCCGGTGCCTTGGACGCCGCCCACAAGGTCGGCATCCTCCATCGCGACATCAAGCCCGCGAACATACTGCTCACCGATTACGGCGAGCCGGCATTGACGGATTTCGGCATCGCACACATCACCGGCGGGTTCGAGACGACCACCGGGGTCGTCACCGGGTCACCGGCGTTCATCGCCCCCGAAGTCGTAGCCGGACGCCCGCCGAGCACGTCCGCGGACGTGTACGGGCTCGGCGCCACCCTGTTCGCGGCGCTCACCGGCCATGCCGCGTTCGAACGCCGCAGCGGCGAGCAATTGATGGCACACTTCGTGCGGATCACATCCGAGCCGGTGCCGGACCCCCGCGAGCACGGCGTTCCCGAGGACGTCAGTGCAATCATCGAACAGACCATGGCCAGCGGTCCCGAGACGCGCCCGTCTGCCGCGGAGCTCAGAGAACAGCTGCGTGAAGCCCAGTTACGGCATGGATTCGCGGTCGACGAGATCGCTGTGCACACCACCGAGCCAGGGGCAGCGACCGACGCCCCTCCTGGAAAGGATGCTTGGCCTGCACCGTCGTGGTCGGCCGATTCGGGGCGAGGGGGTCAACTCCCGCTGGAGTTGACCAGCTTCGTCGACCGCCACACGGAGTTGACCGAGGCGAGGAACGCGTTGTCGAACGCGCGGCTGCTGACCCTGACCGGCACCGGTGGGGTCGGAAAGACCCGTCTTGCGCTTCGTATCGCCGGCAAGGTGCGCCGAGACTTCGCCGACGGCACCACCCTGGTGGAGCTCGGGGAGTTGCGTGACGAGTTGCTGTTGGCGGGTGTGGTGGCGAACGCGCTGGGATTACGTGACCAATCGGCGCGACCCATACCCGAGGTGCTCGTCGAGTTCCTCGCCGGGCGCGAACAGTTGTTGATACTGGACAATTGTGAGCAACTGGTGTCCGCGGTCGCCAAGCTCACCGAGACCCTGCTTCGAACGTGCCCACGGCTGCGGATTCTCGCCACCAGTCGCGAGCCACTCGGCATCAGCGGGGAAGCGGTGCTGCTTGTGCCACCGCTCGGCGTCCCGGATCCCGACGACCTACCGCGAGGGATGGCGGGCAACGACGCGGTCACCCTGTTCGCCGAACGCGGAGCCGCCGCGGCTCCGGGATTCGAGGTCACCGAGGAGAACAGGGTGACCATCGCTCGGATCTGCCAGCGATTGGACGGGCTCCCGTTACCGATCGAGCTCGCCGCCGCCCGGTTGCGGGTGATGACACCGGAACAGATTTTGCAACGCTTGACCGACCGGTACGTACTGTTGACCCAGGGCAGCAGGGACGCTCCGTCGAGACAACAAACGCTCCGGATGTGCATCGACTGGAGTTATGACCTGTGCACACCGGCGGAGCAGCGGCTGTGGGCGCAGCTGTCGGTCTTCGCCGGTAGCTTCGATCTCGATGCCGCCGAACAAGTGTGCGGCGCAGATCTGCCCGTGCAGGAGATCCTCGACACGGTGACCTACCTCGTCGACAAGTCGATCCTGATACGGGAGCCGGCCGGTGCCGAGATGCGGTTCCGCATGCTCGAGACCGTGCGCGATTACGGTCGAGAAAAGGCGCAGGAGAGCGGCGAGCATGCCGAACTGCGTCAGCGACACCGAGACTGGTGCGAGCGCCTGGTACTCGACATGGAATCGCAATGGATCAGCTCCCGCGAGCTCGCGTTGATCACCGTACTCGTGCGGGAGCACCCGAATATTCGGGACGCATTGGAATCCTGTGTCTCCGAGAGCCCAGCCTCCGGACTCCGGATCGTGGCCGCCTTGTACCCGTTCTGGCTTTCCCGGGGTTTGCTCAGCGAAGGCAGGCGATGGCTCGACCGACTCCTCGCCCGTCAACCGGCCCAGCCGACCGTCGATCACGCCAAAGCACTTTACGTCGGCAGTATGATGACTGGCGTCCAGGGCGACCTGCAGGCGGCGGCCGCCCTGGTGGAGGATGCACACGAACTCGAGGCTCGGACACGAGATCCGTTGGTACGCGCACACATCGACAGTGCACTTGGCTACGCTGCCCTGTTCGGTGGACAACCTCTCGACGCACGTGCTTATCTCGAGAAGGCTGTCCGAATCTACGCCGGCCGTAACGATGTCGTCGAGGTTGTAGCGCTCGTCGGTCTCGGCTTGGCCGACGAGTTCCTCGGCGACACCGAACACGCCATCGAATGCTATGAGCGCGTTCTGGTGATCACCGATGCACGGGGTGAATCGGTGTTTCGGTCGTATTGCTTGTGGGGGCTGGCGGTCGCGGTATGGCGACGCGGGGAGCGGGAACGAGCGGTCCGACTACTCGAACAGGCACTGCTGGCCGACCTCGAGGTGAACGACCGGCTCAACGCCAGCTTCAGCCTGCAGGCGATGGCATGGATCGCCGCCGAGGACCAGAACGCGCGACGTGCGGTCGTGCTGCTGGCAGCCTCGGAAAAGCTCAGCCGGTCCGTGGGAAGTCCGATCGTCGTCTTGCCCAATATGAGCGAGTACCAGGAAGCGTGCGAACGCGCGACTCGACATGCTCTGAGCAAGGAGACCTTCGCCGCCGCTCATCGGGACGGGGCGAGTCTGAGTTTCGGTGACGCAATCGCCTACGCCTTAGGTGAGCAGCTGCCGGCTGAACCTCCACCTTCCGCTCTTGCCGCACACCTGACGAAGCGCGAGCGGGAGGTCGCCGACCTGATCGCCGAGGGACTGACGAATAAAGAGATCGCCACCCGGTTGGTGATCTCCCCTCGCACCGCTCAGGGGCACGTTGAACATATTCTGACCAAGTTGGGATTCACTTCACGCACACAGATCGCGGCATGGGTTGTCGAAACACGCACGGAAGATTCTCGAGCGCGCGATCCAAGAAACGGCTCTTCTTCAGACGTCACAGGGGTGCAGTGAGTTTCACCCCAGGGTTCCTTGTTGCGCTCCTCGCTCGAGCGGAGACTTCGGTGCGTCGGAAAATCCAGCGATCGGAGAAACACTATGGCCGAGATGGTCGAAAAGCCGCGGGCGCCGCACACGCGGGGAGTCGCCCGCACCCTGATCACCGCGTACGGAATGGTGGTCTATGCCATTTTCCTAATCGTGTTCGTGTATGCGATCGGATGGGTCGAGGGGCTCGTCGTGCCTCACACGATCGACGATGGTCCTGACGCTCCCGTTGTGGTCGCCGTGGTCATCGACCTGGCGCTGTTGACAGTCTTCGCCATGCAACATTCGGTGATGGCCAGGCCCTGGTTCAAGCGACGCTGGACGAGGATCGTCCCCCAGCCGATGGAGCGCTCGACATACGTACTGTTCGCCACGGCGGCGCTGGCGCTGCTGATGTGGCAGTGGCGTCCGCTGCCCGAGCAGATCTGGAACGTCGAGACCACCTGGGTCCGAATCGCACTGTATGCGGTGTCGCTCGGCGGATGGGCTCTCGTGCTCGCGGCAACGTTCGCCATCGATCACTTCGATCTCTTCGGGCTGCGTCAGGTGCTGCGGAATCAGAGCGGTAAGTCGGCACTTCCCAGTCACTTTCGGACGCCAATGCTGTACCGGGTGATCAGGCACCCGCTGTATGCGGGTTTCGTCATCGCGTTCTGGGTGGCGCCGACGATGTCCTGGGGCCGACTGTTGTTCGCGGTCGGGACCACCGGGTTCATCCTGGTGGCGGTGCGCTTCGAGGAGCATGACCTGGTCGATACGTTCGGCGACGACTATCGCACCTACCGCACGCGGGTGCCGATGCTCGTCCCGCGGATCGGCTCCCGAGCGCGGTAGCGTCAGCGGCCGCCGGCGACGGCGATGTTCCGACCACTCAGCCGACGGATACGGGAACCCGTGTCTGCGCCACCCAGCGTCCGTGCTCGTTGGAGATGGTGATGGAGTGGTCGAAGCAGTCGCTGATGTTGGCGGTCGTGAGGACGTCCGATACCGGGCCCTGCGCGACAATGACACCTTCCCGCACGAGAACGGCATGTGTGGTCGTGGTGGGGATTTCTTCGAGGTGGTGCGTGACGAGAATGCTGGCGCGGTCGGGGTCCTGGGCGCGCAGATCGTCGAGCGAAGTCAGAAGTTGTTCGCGCGCCGCGAGATCGAGGCCCGTCGCCGGCTCGTCGAGCAGCAACAGTTCGGGTTCGGCCATGAGGGCGCGGGCGATCAGGGCACGGCCACGCTCACCCTGGGACAAGGTCGGCCACAGCAGATTCAACCGTGACCCCATCCCGAGGGCGTGGACGAGCTCCTCCGCGCGCACAACCTGCGCGTCGGTCGGTGCCCACCGCGGAGGAAACTCGGGGGTGTTGGTCAGGCCGGTGAGGACGACGTCCCGCACGGTCAGCGGCGCCCGAACCACGTGGCGCGGATTCACGTGACCGATGTGCGCTCGCAATTCCCGCATGTCGACCCGGCCCAGCTGGTGACCGAGAACGTGGACGGTGCCGGCCGTGGGGTGCGCGGTTGCTCCGAGCAGCGAGAGCAACGTGCTCTTGCCGGCACCGTTGGCGCCCAACAGTACCCAGTGTTCGCCGCGCCGGACCTGCAGAGTGACGTCGCGCAGGAGGAACCTACCGTCACGGACCAGGTCGACGGATTCGACCCTCACGACGGGAACGGAATTCTCCATTAGCTGTCACCTTTCCGCAGGATGGATCAAACATAGGCGCTCCGCGCCCGTGAGTGGTTAACGAGTCTATGCACTCGCGGACCACGCACGGGCGGCGGAGTCGCCTCATTAGCGGTGTTTGAATACCGGTGGGCGTTTTTCGACGAACGCGGTCATGCCTTCTTTTTGGTCTTCGGTGGCGAAGGTGGAGTGGAAGACTCGTCGTTCGAAGCGGATTCCTTCGGTGAGGGTGGTTTCGAAGGACCGGTTGACGGCTTCTTTCGCCATCATCGCCACCGGGAGCGACATGTCGGCGATGGTGGTCGCGGTCTGCAGGGCCTCGTCGAGCAGGTCCGCGGCGGGCACGATCCTCGAGACCAGTCCGGCGCGTTCGGCTTCCTCGGCGTCCATGTTCCGGCCGGTCAGGCACAGTTCCATCGCCTTGGCCTTACCGACCGCCCGGGTCAGCCGCTGCGAGCCGCCGATCCCGGGGATGACCCCGAGTTTGATCTCGGGTTGCCCGAACTTCGCGGTGTCCGCGGCGATCAGGATGTCGCAGAGCATCGCCAACTCGCATCCACCGCCGAGCGCGTACCCGGCGACCGCGGCGATGGTGGGGGTGCGGGCCGCGGCCACCTTGTCCCAGGCGGAGAAGAAGTCGTCGAGGTAGACGTCCATGTACGACTTGGGTTGCATCTCCTTGATGTCGGCGCCGGCGGCGAACGCCCGATCGGATCCGGTGATCAGGATGGCCCCGATCTCGGAATCCTTGTCCAACTCCTCCACCGCGGCGACGACCTCGCGCATCAGCTGTGAGTTCAGGGCGTTGAGGGCCTTCGGGCGGTGCAGGGTGATGATCCCGACCCGGCCCTGACGGTCGAGCAGAATGGTCTCGAAATCGGTCACTGGTTCCCCCCGGCCTGCGCGGTCTGTGCGGTGGAGCGGTCGCGGATGTCGTTGACGATGGCCGAGAAGTCCTCGCCGCCGTGCCCGGCGGCGTGGAACCGGCGATACAGTTCGGCGGCCCGCAGCCCGAGGTCGGCCTCCACGCCGTTGGTGGTCAACGCGGTCGCGGCGAGACCGAGGTCCTTGTCCATCAACGCGGCCGCGAAACCGGGCTGGTAGTCGTTGTTGGCCGGGCTGGTCGGTACCGGTCCGGGCACCGGGCAGTTGGTGGTCAACGCCCAACACTGCCCGGACGCGTTCGAGGCGACGTCGAACAACGCCTGGTGACTCAGTCCCAGCTTTTCGCCGAGGACGAAGGCCTCGCTGACCGCGATCATCGACACCCCCAGAATCATGTTGTTGCAGATCTTCGCGGCCTGCCCGTTCCCGGGGTTGCCGCAGTGCACCACCTTCTTGCCCATCACCTCGAGCAGCGGCCTCGCGGCCTCGAAGTCCTCATCGGCACCGCCGACCATGAACGCGAGCGTGCCCGCGGCCGCGCCCACGACCCCACCGGAGACGGGGGCGTCGACCGAGCGGTGCCCGGCGGTGACGGCTTCGTCGTGCGCGGCGCGGGCGTCCGCGACGTCGATGGTGGAGGAATCGATGAACAGGGTGCCCGGCTTCGCGGCCGGCAAAATCTCCGCATACAGGCCGAGGACGAGCTTGCCGTTCGGCAGCATCGTGATCACGACCTCGGCCTCGCGGACGGCGTCGACGGCCGACTCGGCGACGGTGACACCGTCTTTCACTGCCTGTTCGAGGGCGGCGGGCGCGAGGTCGAAACCGACCACCGTGTGCCCGGCCTTGACGAGGTTGGCCGCCATCGGACCACCCATGTGGCCGAGTCCGAGAAATCCGATAGTGCTCATGATGCAGTCCCTCCTGGACGCGTATCGCTGGCCGAAGCAGCCGGAACGGCTGTGGCTGTTGCTGTGGCTGTGGGGGTGGGTGGGGTGAGGCCGAGTTCGAGGTTCCCGAGCGGGGCGAAGAACGCCTCGACCTGCTCGTCGGTCACCTCGTCGAGGGTGGCGGGGGACCACTGCGGGTTGCGGTCCTTCTCCACCACCTGCGCGCGGATGCCCTCGACCAGATCAGGGGAGGACAGGCACGCCACGGACACCCGGAACTCCTCGTTGAGGACTTCCTCGAGGCTGCCCGCCGCCCGGGCCCGGCGCAACGATTTCAGGGTGACCGCGCACGCGGTCGGCGACTTCGACAGGATCTGCTCGGCCGCCTTTTCCGCCTCCGGCACCCCGCTGCCGCGCAGGCGGGCGACGATGTCGGGAACACTGCCCGCGGAGTAGGCGGCGTCGATCCACCCCTGCTGCGCCACCAGTTCCGAGGGCGGGGCGGGTTCGGTGAACGCGGCCAGGGCGTCGTCGACTGAGGTCTGTGTGAGTGCCTCGATAAAGCTGTCGATCTGCGCCGAGGGGAGGTAGTGGTCGGCGAATCCGCACGCGATCGCGTCCCCGGCGCTCAGGCGGGCGGTGGTCAACGCGATGTGGGTGCCCAACTCCCCGGGGGTGCGGGCCAACAGGTAGGTGCCGCCGACGTCGGGGACGAACCCGATCCCGGTCTCGGGCATCCCGATCATCGACCGTTCGGTGACGACCCGGACGCTGCCGTGCGCGGAGACCCCGACGCCGCCGCCCATCACGATGCCGTCCATGACCGCCACATACGGTTTCCGGTAGTTCGCGATGGCCGCGTTCAGGATGTACTCGTCCCGCCAGAACTCCCGCGACCCGGTGCCGCCCTCTCGGGCGTCGTGGTAGATCGACACGATATCGCCGCCCGCGCACAAACCCCGCTCACCGGCCCCGGTAAGTACCACCGCCCGCACCCGATCATCGTCGGACCAGGCGGCCAGGGCTGCCGCGATCTGCCCAACCATGCCGTGGTTGAGGGCGTTGATCGCCTTGGGCCGGTTCAGCACCAGCCGGCCCACACCGTCCCGCGTGTCGACAATGACCTCAGATTCCGAATTCAGGTCGCTCACCCTGCCGCTCCTTTATGTCCGACAATGCTGCGGGCGATGACGACCCGCATGATCTCGTTGCTGCCCTCGAGGATCTGGTGCACCCGCAGATCCCGGACGATCTTCTCGATGCCGTACTCGGCCAGATAGCCGTACCCGCCGTGCAGTTGCAGCGCCTTGTTGGCGACCTCGAAACCGGTGTCGGTGGCGAACCGCTTCGCCATCGCGCACAGCTCCACCACCTCCGGAGCCCCCTCGTCGAGGGCGGCCGCGGCCCGCCACAACAGGGTGCGGGCCGCTTCGAGTTCGGTGCGCATGTCGGCGAGCTGGAACTGCAACGCCTGCGACTCGAGCAGCGGCGCACCGAACGCCTTCCGGTCCGCGAGATACGCGACCGCCTTCTCCAGCGCGGCCTGCCCACCGCCGACCGAGCACGCCGCGATGTTGAGCCGGCCCCCGTTCAACCCGGCCATCGCGATCCGGAACCCACCCCCCTCCGTGCCGAGGAGGTTCGCCGCCGGCACCCGCACATCCTCGAAGATCACCTGCCGGGTCGGTTGGGCGTTCCAGCCCATCTTCACCTCGTTCGGCCCGAACGAGAGCCCCGCCGACTCCTTCGGCACGATGAACGCGGAAATCCCCTTCGGCCCACCCTCTCCGGTGCGGGCCATCACCACATACACATCCGACGTCCCGGCACCGGAGATGAACTGCTTGACCCCATTGAGCACAAAAGAATCACCGTCGCGGACCGCCCGGGTGCTCAACGCCGCCGCATCCGACCCGGCACCCGGCTCGGTCAGGCAGTAACTACCCAACTGATCCATCGCACACAACCCCGGCACGAACGCACGGCGCTGCTCCTCGGTGCCGAACCTGTCGATCATCCACGTCACCATGTTGTGGATCGAAATATAGGCGGCGATCGACGGGCACCCCCTCGCGAGCTGTTCGAAGATCCGGGCCGCGTCCACCCGGGTCAGCTCCGAGCCACCCACATCCTCCCGGATGTAGATCCCGCCCATCCCCAACGACGCCGCCTTACGCAGCACATCGACCGGGAAATGCTTGGACTGATCCCACTCCACGGCATACGGCGCCAGATGCTCGGCCGCGAAGTCACGGGCCGTCTCACTGATCGCCCGCTCGTCATCGGTCAAGGTAAACATACGATTCGACCCTTTCAGATCGGAGAAGTTGGAAGTACTATAGTTGGACATCCACGAACATTGCTAGTCCTCGTCCGGCGCGGGCGGCGAAAAGCCGGATCCTCCGAGTGTGGGATGGGAAGTCGTCCCGGAGGTCGGAGTGCCAGGGCAATTGGTCTCATCTGGGTCGATTGCCGGCCACAGACGTGCAGTTCGTCGTCAAGCATTGGTGAAAAGGAGACCTTTCGTGACCGCTACGGAACCGGCCGCAACAGAGCGATCTTGCTCTGAGTCAACGGAAGTTTCGGGGACAGCACTGATCGCGGCGGTCCTGCAGACGCAGAAACTGATCGTTCGCAAGCTTGATGCCACCCTCAGTCCGTTCAAGCTGTCCTTTCCTCGGTACGAGGTCCTGTCGCTGGTCGACGCGGCACCGGACGGTGTCATGTCCACAGCGCTTCTGTGCCGCACTCTGGACCGGCATCCCACCACGATCACTTCCCTGATCGACGGACTCGAGCGCACCGGCTTGGTCACCCGTTCGACCAACCCCGTCGACCGACGCGAGACTCTCGTGACCATCACCGACCGTGGGCGGGCTGCGGCGCTGTCGGCCGCACGGGTCGTCGACGATGTCTCCGCCGTGGACCCTGAAGTGCTGCGTCGTCTGAGCATCGACCTACACACGCTGCTTGTCGCAACTTCACATGCACAAGCGCGGCAAGGCGCCGCGCCGTCAGCTCACACTTCTGAGAGCGTTCGAGGGAACGGACGCGATGACCAGCGCTGACGCCCACGACGGTCGGAATGCCGACGCTACCCCGCCGGTCACGATCGATGTGAGAGGCATTCGATCCGATGACCTTCGGTATTTGCTCGCGGTCGCACGGAGCGGGCGCCGTCGATCGGCGGCAAAGGACCTGGGTGTCGACCACACCACTGTCACGCGGCGCGTCAATGCACTGGAGAAGGCTCTAGGAGTTCGTCTGCTCCAGCGCAGCGCGGACGGTTGGGAATTGACCGACGTCGGGCGGTCCGTCGCCGAAAAGGCCCGGCTCATCGAGGAAGCAGTCCAGGAAACCGCGGATGTCGTGGCCGGCATCAGTGAGAATACGCTCCGCGGAACCATTCGCGTCACTGCACCGGACGGGTTCGGACCGATGTTCGTCGCCCCGGCCCTGGCTAAACTTCGCATGAACCATCCCAATCTCGTTGTGGAACTCATCACCGCAACAAGGCAACTGAATCTGCAACCGGCGGGATTCGATATTGCCGTCGCTGTCGGAACCCCGATCAGCAGTCGGCTTGTCTCGGAACGTATCTGCCAATACTCGCTAGGCCTGTACGCCAGCGAACAATATCTACGCGATCACGGTGAACCCGCCACCATGGACGAGCTGACAGCCCACCCGCTGATCTTCTTCGTCGACTCCCTCTTGCAGGTGGGAGACCTCGACCTCGAGCGGCACCTGCCCGGAGTGACCGCTAAATTCATGTCTACCAATATCTTTGCGCATGTTTCGGCAACACGCGCCGGCGGCGGCATCGGATTGCTTCCCGCTTTCATGGCCGACCAGCATCCCGACCTTCGCCGGGTGATGGCCGACCTGGTCGACGTCCGCCTCTCCTTCTCCATCGCGGCGCGCAGGGCAAGCCTGACAAACCCGGCCGTGCAAGCAGTTCGACGAGTACTCCAAGAAGAAATCCTCAGCCGCCGAGACGAATTGCTCCCGGAACCGCGACACCCGAAACCCGCGGGCCCCGACACGTCACAGTGACCGCGCGCTCCGTAGGGGTCGGTCACATGGCGGGCGCCGTATGGACGGCATTGCAGGACAGAGGATCCTGCAACGCCGACCACCGACGAATTTACGTGTTACGCCCGCGTGGTGACCTCTGAGTCGAACGGGTCGGCCAGACTGTCACTGCCGATCCAGTCGAGGATCTGCTCGGTGTGCTGACCGAGTACCGGAGGGGGAGCGTGCTGAGTACGCACCAATGACTGTCCGTCCGCGGTTTCCATTCGCAGCGAGGGTCCCGGCAATTGCACCGGCCCGACCACTGGGTGGTCGACCTCGAGGAGGAGTCCCTGACTACGGGTTTGTTCCCATTCGTAGACCTCGTCGATGGTACGAATCGATCCCGCAGGCACACCGGCTGTTTCGAGGGCGGCGAGAACTTCGGCCCTGGTGCGGTTGGTGAAGTCCGCTTCGATAGCGGCGATGAGCGTGTCGCGGTTGGCGACCCGGTCCCGGTTGACGGTGAACCGGGGGTCATCCGCCGACAGCCCGGCGACGGGAGCAAATTTCGCCCAGATCGCCTCGCTGCCGACCGCGATCTGCACGTATCCGTCGCCGCACCGGAAGCTGCCGTACGGTGCGATCTGGGGGTGGTGGTTGCCGGACCGCTGCGCGACCTGTCCGCCGACCGTCCACTTGGTGCCCTGGAAGGTGTGGGCACTGACCGCCGCGGCCAGCAGTGACGTGCGCACCACCATGCCCTTGCCGGTCTTTTCCCGGGATGCCAGCGCCGCCGACACCCCCGCGGTTCCGTGCACGCCGGCGAGCACGTCTGCGATCGGCACCCCGATACGGGTGGGCTCGCCGTCCGGGGTTCCGGTCACGGACATCAGGCCGGCCTCGCCCTGGGCGATCTGGTCGTAACCGGCGCGGGATCCTTCCGGGCCGTCGTGGCCGAAGCCGGTGATCGACAACGTGATCAGCCGTGGATTGAGCTCCTCGAGCACGTCGGTCGGAAAGCCGAGGCGGTCGAAGGCTCCGGGCCGGAGGTTCTCGATCAGCACGTCCGCCCGCCGGATCAGCCGGCGCAGCGCCTCACGCCCGTCCTCGCTCTTGAGGTCGAGGACGATCGATTCCTTGTTCCGGTTCGCCGACATGAAGTACGACGACTGCGGGTCGTCTTGCGGCCCGACGAACGGCGGTCCCCAGGTGCGGGAGTCGTCGCCGGTGCCGGGGGCTTCGACCTTGATCACCCGGGCCCCGAGATCGCCGAGCATCATGGCGGCGATCGGGCCGGCGAGTGCACGGGAAAGGTCGAGCACGAGGATGTCGTTCAGTGGTCCGACAGTCATGGAATTCCGTTCAGTCCAGAGTAAGGAAGCGAGGGGTCAGAGTGTGCGCAGGCGCACGTTGACCTGCTTGGTCTGGGTGAAACCGGCGATCATGCCCTCGAGCGACACTTCGCGGCCCAGGCCACTCTGCTTGTAGCCGCCGTAGGACTGGCCCACCATCTGGCCGCCACCCTGGTTGACCTGCACCCACCCGGTTTCCAGCGCGTGGGCGGTGGACAGCGCCAAATCGAGATTGTGTGTCCAGACGTAGGCGGCGAGCCCGTAGTGCGAGTCGTTGGCCATCGCGACGACGTCGGCGTGATCGGTCCACGGGATGGCGACGAGGGCGGGACCGAAGATCTCCTCCCGGGACAGGCGCCAGGAGTTGTCGGCTCCGGAGAACACGGTCGGGCCCATGTAGTAGCCCTCGGATTTGCCGACCTTGTCGGGGGAGCCGTCGAGGACCGTCGAGACCGTGTTCGAGCTGAGGCCGTCGTCGAGGAAACCGCAGACCGACGCGAACTGTGCCTCGTTGATGATGGCGCCCATGTCCGTGGCCTCGTCCAACGGGTTGCCGACCTTCAGCCCGGCCAGGGTGGTGACGAGCCGGTCGAGGACGTTGTCGTAGATGTCCTGGTGCAGGAACAGCCGGGAGCCGGCGGTGCAGCTCTGGCCCTGCCTGTGTACGCGGGTCGAGAGCAGCAGCTGGTTGATGAAGTCGTCGTTGACATCGACGTCGGGGAAGACGATCGACGGATTCTTACCGCCGAGTTCGAGGGAGACGTGTGCGAGGCGGCCGCCGGCTTCACGGGCGACGCGTCGCCCGACCTCGGTGGAGCCGGTGAAGGAAACCTTGTCGACGCCCGGGTGCTGGACCAGCGCTTCGCCGGCCACCGAGCCCTTTCCGGTGATGACGTTGAGGACACCGGCCGGCAGATGCTCGGCGCAGATCTCGGCGAGGAGCAGCACGCTCAGCGGGGCGGCCTCGGCCGCCTTCACCACGACGGTGTTGCCCGCGACCAGGGCGGCGGGGATCTTGAATCCGGCGATCATCAACGGGGAGTTCCACGGCAGGATGCAGCCGATGACGCCCAGCGGCTCCTGGCGGGAGTACTGAAGCTGGTCATCCCCGGCGGGCAGAACCGTGCCCTTGATCTCGCCGGCGACACCGGCGAAGTAGCGGAACAGATTCGCCAGGGTCTGCACTTCGGGACGGGCCTGGGTGCGCAGCGCGTTTCCGGTGTCGAGGGCGGTCAGCCGGGCGAGCTCCTCGGCGCGGGCGTCGATGGCGTCGGCGATCTTCGACAGAATCCGGGCGCGGGCGGTGAAGTGCTGAGACTTCCAACGCGGGAAGGCCTTGTGGGCAGCACGCACCGCGCGATCGACGTCCTCGGCGCTCGAGGTCGGGACACGGCCGATCACGTGCTTGCGCAGAATAGGAGTGGTCACCTCACTCCACTGACCGTCGAGAGCTTCCACCCACGCCCCGTCGACGAACATCGGGTAGTCGCGGGCTTCGGGAATCTGAAGGTCCGCGAGGGAGGTCTGGGTGGAAGTCATAGGGCGTCTCCTAGCTGTATCGTGCTCGGGCAGCATGAGCACGGCTCATGCGTCGGGCAGGACGTGAGTCAATGAATCGCCGTCGAAACTCCGATGGCGGCGGGTGATACATCCACGATGCGGTGCGAGTCCGCGCCGGTCAATCACCAGATCCGCTACCCGGGTGCGCAAAAATGCGCCACCACTGCGGGCGGGCCCCCACACATCCGCAGGTGCCCGTCCGGTGTCCGAGAGCGGGTTGAGCGTCGCAAGCATCGAAACGGGTGCCGGAAACCGCACCTTGGTTCTTGTCGGTGATGGGGCATTTCTCCCCGGAATGCCTTTTTTGCGGAGCGCGCAGTAACACTCGACGCCGAATACTTACCCGTACCCGGCGGTTTCATATATTCGTGATTTGCGACGCGAAAAGGCCCGCTGCCGAACATTATTCGGGCACAAACTCGCCTCGAGTACGTAAATTCGACACAAGTACCAACGGTGTCGAAAATGATCACGCTCGAAATTCTGGATTACGCGCGAGTAACCATTAAAGGTGTTTATGCTGCGGTCCACACTGGGACTTATCCCCGCCACGGGGTGCTGGTGTCCAGGTACAGACGAAGGAGAACCGTTGACCAAGACAGCGGAGCCGAAGATCGCACTCGTGATACCCGACGCCACCCCCGAGGAGGAGGACCGTGCGGGCGGGTTCGGCGCACGGAACGCGCTGAACGCAGTGACGGGAGTCGTCGGGCAGGGCCGAGTGGTCCTCGAGGAGTCGCTTCGCCTCGGGCGCGAGCTGACGAAGATCACCGTGGGCCGCTCGGATGTAGGGCCGGCCGCGGGCGATCGGCGGTTCACCGATCAGGCGTGGACGAACAATCCGATCTACCGCCGTGTGCAACAGACCTACCTTGCTTCCGTCGACGCGGTCGAAAGTGTCGTCGAAGACTTGGGCCGACGAGTCGATGACCGCCACGCGCGGGAGGCGGCGTTCGTATCGACCGTCCTCACCAGCGCGCTCGCACCGACGAACTACTTGCCCACCAACCCGGCGGCCGTGAAAGAGGCCTTCGACACCGGCGGGATGAGCCTGGTTCGTGGCGCCCGCAACTATGTGTCCGACCTGCGCCACAACGGTGGGATGCCGCGGATGGTCGATCCCGACGCCTTTACGGTCGGCGTCGATCTCGCCGTGACGCCGGGTGCCGTCGTCTCCCGCGACGAGGTCGCCGAGGTGCTGCAGTACACGCCGACCACGGAGACCGTGTACGAGCGCCCCGTGCTCGTGGTGCCGCCGCCGATCGGCCGCTACTACTTCCTCGACCTGCGTCCCGGCCGCAGCTTCGTCGAGCACGCTGTGTCCCGCGGACTGCAGACGTTCATGCTGGCGTGGCGTAATCCGCAAGCAGAACAGAGTGACTGGGACCTCGACACGTACGCGCAACGGGTGTCGGACGCGATCGACGAGGTCCGGGAGATTACCGGCAGCGATGACGTCAACGTGATCGGTTTCTGCGCCGGCGGCCTCATCACCACCGCCCTGCTCAACCACCTCGCCGCCACCGGGGACACCCGCGTGCACAGCATGTCGTACGCCGTGACAATGCTCGACTTCGCAGACCCGGCGGGGCTCGCGGCGTTCTCGGGACCGAGACTGCTACAGCTGGTGAAGGGCCGGTCGCGGCGAAACGGCATCATCTCGGCACGCGACATGGGCAGCGCCTTCACGTGGATGCGCCCGAACGACCTCGTCTTCAACTACGTGGTCAACAACTACCTCATGGGACGGACGCCGCCGGCCTTCGACATCCTCTCCTGGAACGCCGACGGCACCAACCTGCCGGGAGCGCTGCACGTCCAGTTCCTCGACATCTTCGAGAACAACACCCTTGCGACGCCGGGAGCGATGACGGCGCTCGGCACGCCCGTCGACCTCGGCAGGATCACCGTGCCCACCTTCGTCTCCGGCGCGATTGCCGACCACCTCACGTCCTGGAAGAACTGTTACCGCACAACCCAACTGTTGTCGGGCGACACCAAGTTCGTGCTCAGCTTCTCCGGGCACATCGCCAGCCTCGTCAACCCGCCCGGCAACCCGAAGTCCCACTACTGGGAAGGCGGAGAGCCGGGACCCGATCCCGAGGCGTGGCTCGATGCGGCGACGAAGAAGACCGGCAGCTGGTGGGAATCCTGGGCCGATTGGGTCTCGGAACGGGCCGGCGAGCGCATCGCCGCGAGTACACGCCTGGGCAGCGACGAGCACACCGTCCTCGGTGACGCACCCGGTCTCTACGTGCGCGACCTGAAAGCCGGTATTCCCGTGTAAAGGGCGGCCAGAGATCGCCCGGTCTGCATGACGGTGCGGTCGGGTCGCACGATTGCCGCGGTCGCGTGCCCGCCGGCGAGCCAGCGACCCAGGTCGGAGCCGGGCGGGGCGGGCACGACGACGGCGCCGCGACGTTCGATCTCGTAACGCTGGCCGGCGGACGGCTCGATCGTGGTGACGAGCAGGAACTTTGCGGGCGTGCTGTCGTCGAGTCGACGGCCGTCACCGTCGCAAAGCGGGTTCGGGCACAGGGTTCCGGCCAGCCCGCGCGTGGGCGCGGTCCGGTGGACGAATTCGGAGCGGCGCAGCGCTGGGGTGGTGCTGTCGGTAATTTTCGCAGCTACTCCCGGTATCCGTCTGGCCAGTGGAGCGAGGCGCCGGCGCACCACGTTCCCGACGCGACCGCCCTCGGTCATTGCCCAGCCGATCGTGGTCGCGAGTCGGATCATGTGGTGGGCGTGCGGCTTCCGTTCCTGCTTGTAGGTGTTCAGGCAGCTTTCGGGAAGGGTGCCGTCGAGGACGCCGGTGAGCTTCCAGGCCAAGTTCGCGGCGTCGCGAAGTCCGGCCCCCATCCCCTGTCCGACGAACGGTGGCGTCAGGTGTGCTGCGTCGCCGAGTAGGAAGACGCGGCGGTCGCGCCACCGGTCGGCGACCTGCGCGTTGAAGGTGTAGTCGGTGACCCGGACCACTTCGAGGTCGGCGACAGGGACTTGCCGGGTCCAGGGAGCGATCAGGGGCCGCAGTGCGCCCAGGTCCTCGAAATCCGCTGCGCTCTCGCTGGGCCGGAGTCGGAACTCCCAGCGGTAGCGGTTGCCACCGATCCGCATGTACGTCGCGGCGCGCACCGGGTCGCACACCTGATGAACACCTTCCCACTGGTGCAGGTCGGCGTCGGTGGCGATGTCGACGACAAGCCAGCGCTGTTCGAATCCGAGATCCTGCATGCGCGAGCCGATCGACGACCGGACCACGCTGTTCGCGCCGTCGCAACCGAGGACGTACCCGGCTCGAACGAAGTGGCGTTCCCCGGTGAGACGGTCGGTGAATGCCACTCGCGCACAATCGCGTTCGTGTGTGACCACGGTGACGGCACTGTTTTCGCGCAAACGCACGGTGTCGTACCGGGCCAGCCCCGTACGCAGCAGCTGTTCCAATTCCGGTTGGTCGAACATGTTGGCCTGGGGGAAGCCGTGCACGCTGCTTGCCGGGTCGCGGCGAAACTCGGCCAGCGTTCTCGTCTCGCGGTCGACGAGCCGTAAACCCTTCGCCGGGCGGGAGATGCGGGCGAACTCCTCGGCCAGCCCGAGCCGGGCGACGATGCGGTAGACCTCATCGTCGAGATGTACCGCCCGTGGCTGCGGATAGACGCCATTCCACCGGTCCAGCACCAGGACGTCGACGCCGTACTGCGCCAGCAGGATGGCGGCGGTGATACCCGTAGGTCCGGCGCCGACGATCACGACCGGGTACCGCTCCTTGATCATGCCGTCGCCTCCAGTCGCCAGACCAGTGGGTAGCGGTCGAGCGCGGGTCCGACGGCGGCGCCAGCGGCCGCCGCGACGGTGACGACGACCGAACCGTCCTCGACGATCGCGTCGATGTGGTCGATCCCGGTCACCGAGGCCAGGGCACTCTCGGCCACGCGGCGGGCGGCGTCCGCGCGCAGTGCGAGCTTGTAGGGTTTGCCGACGTCGGTGACGGGGAGCGCGTCGAGCACGGTGACCGATTTCGGAGCAGCGGCGGTCTCGGGGACTTGTTCGGTGGCCCACGCGAGCAGCTTGTCCTCACTCACGACTGTGCCTGGGACGAGGGTGACATAGGCGACCGGAACTTCACCCGCGTGGATGTCGGGGCGTCCGACTGCGGCGGCGCCCGTGACGTCGTCGTGGGTGAGGAGGGCATCTTCGATGACGGCCGGGTCGATGTTGTGGCCGCCGCGGATGATCAGGTCCTTGGCCCGCCCGGTGAGGTGGACGAAACCGTCGGAGTCGACCCGACCGAGATCACCGGTATCGAGCCATCCGTCGACCACCTTGCCGAGGCCGTCGAGGACTGGGCCGGAGACGTCGCGGCCGATCACGTAGCCGGCGAAGACTGTGGGTCCGCTGATGACCAGGATTCCGACGTCACCCGCAGGCACATCTGTCCAGCGGCCGTCCTCGTCGATGCGGACCGCCTTGATCTGCTGGTAGGGCAGTCGTTGTCCGACCGCGCCCGGGCGCACCGTGGTGGTGAAACTGCGGGCGCTGGCACAGGTGGCCTCGGTGAGTCCGTAGCCTTCGAGCAGCCGAGCACCGGTGCGGGATTCGAAACCTGTCCGGACCGCGGCGGGCAGTATTGATGCCCCGACGAGGCAGGCGCGCAGGCTGGAGATGTCGGCGTCGACCGGGCATTGCGCCAGCACGGCGTAGACGGTGGGGACCGCGCTCATCGCGGCGAGTCGGTAGTGCTCGACGATCCGCCACAACTCGCCGTACAGGGCGGCGTCGCGGTAACCGAGCGGCCCTGCCCACACCACATTCTGTCCGCGCAGCATCGGTGCGAGCAGCGTGACGATCAGCGCGTTGACGTGGAACAGCGGCAGAGCCGCAAAGATCGTGGAGTCGTCGTCGAGCAGGGAGTTGGCACCGATCATCCACGCATTGGCGACCTGGTTGGCGTGGGTATGTGCGGCGAGTTTCGGTGCGCCCGTAGTGCCCCCGGTATGGAACAGGGTGGCGAGATCGTGCGCTGCCGGCGGGGCGCCGGTGAAGTGGGCGGCGGCGTAGTCGGCGGCCGCGTCGGTCAGGTAGGCCACCCGCGCCCCGGAGATCGAGGGAAGGGGAACTGCGGGCCCGGCGCCGGTGGGGCGTAGGACCAGAAGGGTGTCGATTGCGCCGGATTCGGCCAGCGCACTCGCGGTGGCCCACGCAGACGGATCGAGATCGGCGCCCGCCGCTACGAGCACCCGCGCACCGGAACGACGCAGCAGTTCGGCAATGTGCTCACCGGACAGGCCCGGGTTGATCGGGGCAGCGATCCCGGTGACCTGCGCGGCGAGGGTGGCAGTAACCAGCTCGTCGCAGTTCGGCGACATCAACGCCACGGCGTCGTCACGACGAATACCGGCCGCGTGCAGGGCATTCGCAGCTCGGTGCACGTCGGCGATCAAATTCGAGTAGGTGCGCCGCACCGGTTCACGCCAGCGCGCCGCGTCGGGGAGGACGGTCAGCGCGGTGCGGTCGGGCCACAGGTCGGCCGCGCGGACCAGCAGGTGGTAGGTGGACGCGGGTAGTCCTCGGGAGTCGAGCGGGACGGCTTCGATTGCGGGGAGATCGTCGGGATGGTCGTACGTCGGCCACAGTGCGGTAGCGGTCACCGGACGAACCTGACCACGGTCCGCTGGATACCCAGGTCCAGGACACCGTCGTCCGTGGCGATCGACAGCTCCATGACATCGCCGTCCTGCAGGTAGTGGGGGTTCTTCGCCTGAGCCTTGAAGAAGAACTTCCACTTGACCGCAGGCGGCAGCAGCGAGCCGATGATCTCGACAGGCTTGGAAGGCGCCTTCAGGGCGGTACCTCCGGGAGTGCCGGTGAGAAGCAGGTCTCCGGCATCGAGTCGCTGAAACTTGGTCAATGCCCGCAGCGCCTGCACCGGCCGGTAGATCATGTCCGACCCGACCGTCATGTTCTGCCGGACCTCGCCGTTGACGCGCAGCTGCAGTCGAAGATCATCGAATCGCTTGAAGTCGCCCTCCTCCAGCAGCACCAAAGCCGGGCCGATCGGGGTGAAGGTGGGATACGACTTCGCTTCGTAGAACTGCGTTTTCGGGAGCTGCACGTCCCTGGCGGACACGTCGTTCGTGATGACGAGACCGGCGACGAAGTCGGCAATGTTGTGCTCGTCGATCGAGGTACCCACCGGAACGGGTCGGCCGAACACCAGTCCCGCCTCGACCTCGTAGTCGAGGAACCGAACATGGTCGGGTTTTATCACGTCCGCGGACGGGCCACTGATCGAACCGGACGCCTTTCGGAAGAACGTCAGCGGGACGGTATCCGGGTTCATTCCCGAATCTTTCACGTGCGAGACGTAATTCGTCATCTGCGCCACCACTCGGCACGGGGAGGTGACCGGCGAGACCAGCTCCAAGGTGTCGATCGGGATCGTGGCCGTGGCCGTGGCAGCGGCAGCGGCCTCGATCGCCGCCCGATCGGCGAGAAGTGCGGCCGTCGTGGTGGCAGCGGAGTCGACCGGGGCGGCGCCGCGTGGGGTCTGCACCCACCAGCCGTCATGGGTGCGGAGGACGGAAATGCTCATGTACAAGCTACTTTCAACAGGCCACGAAGGCGTTGGAGGTCGAACTCGTTGTCTCCGCGAAGCGAAGAGATCGTCGCGCGCAATTCGCGCAGGGACTCCCGGCCAGGGGCGGTACCGAGAAAATCGCTGGTCGCCGGCGGGCCCCACTGCGCCAGACCGGAGGCGCTCATCGGCGCCCAGCCAGGTTCGAGGGCAGCGTCGAACATGTCACCGTCACTGAAATGCTCGACCAGGAAACCGTCCGGGTCGCGCCAGTAATCGAAAATCTGGCTGCCCTGGATGTGACGGCCGATCCCCCACGAGCGACGGTAACCCCGCTCCCGCAGGTATTCGCCGCCTGCGGCCAAGGTGTCGAGGTCGCAGACCTGGTACGCCGAGTGCACGTAGCGATTGGACGGGCCGAGGGTGAGAGCCACGGTGTGATGATCAGCGGGGGTATCGCCACGGTCGCAGCGGATAAAACTCATCACCGGCCCACGCTGGCGCTGGCCGGGGTAGTACTGGAAATCGCTCACAATCATTCCCAGGTGCTGCAGATACCAATTCAGTGTCTCGAGGTACGTGGTGCTCTGTAGCACCACGTGACCCAACCGCTGCACCGACGCCGGCTCCCGTGGTGGGCGCTGCGTCGCGTTAGTCCGTTCCGCCGTGCGTCCGACGTTGAGGGCGACCGGAGTCTGCGCGGGCAGTGCGGGTAACCGGCGCACGCCGGAGACCACGCGCACCGAACTCCCATTCGGATCGGCCAACTCGACGACGATGCCGCCCAGGCTCTCGGGCAGCCGGTCGACACGACGGCTGGTGGCCTCGGCCAGATGCAGCACGTCCGCGTCATCCGCGGCGAGGAACGCCGCTCCCAGGAATCGGGAACGGGGGCCCCTCTTCATGATCACGCACGGAGTTCCGGCGTCGGTTCCCCGTAGCTGCAGTTCATCTCGGGTCCGTGAGGCGGTGGTGAATCCGAAGGCGTGAGCGAACATTTCGGCCCGGTCGAGGTCGGGTTTCGCGAATTCCAGCCACGCGAGATCGTGCACCTTGACGGTCGGGTTCGGCGCCCGGCCGGGGTGTTCCCCGCGCCGTGCGCCCTGTTTGCTGTGCAGATCGGCGTGAGCGTCGAAGTGTTTATTCATGAGCTCTCCTGAGGTGAATGACGATATCGTCACTCATGAGTGGTCCATCAGTCAAGAGTGCTGACGAAATCATCATTTCTGAGTGTCGGTGTTATCGTGGGCGGGTCTACACACAACAGAGGCGGTGACACGGCCCTTGACCACCGAGGACGCACCAGCGAGTCGACTGGAACGACGAAAAGCACGCACGCGGGCGGCTCTCATTCGTGCGGCGCAAACCTTCATCGCCGAGGGAAATCTCAGTGTTCCCGTACTCGAGATCACCCAGGCCGCCGACGTCGGAATGGGCTCGTTCTACAACCACTTCGACAGCAAGGAACAGCTCTACCGGGCAGCGGTGGACGCCGCACTGGAAGCGCACGGCCAACTCCTCGATCATCTCACCGGCGACCTCGAGGACCCCGCCGAGACGTTCGCGCAGGCTTTTCGGCTCACCGGCCGACTCTTTCGCAAGGAGCCCGACCTCGGCCGCGTGCTGCTCAACAACGCACCCGACCTGATCACCGCCGACCGCGGACTCGCCCCCCGTGCCCTTCGCGACATCGAGGCAGCCACCGCGACCGGACGCTTCACCGTCCGTGACCCGGAACTGGCGCTGGTCCTGACCGCCGGAGCGCTCATCGGGCTCGGCCAGATACTGCACGCTCGCCCGGACCGTGACGCCGCCGAGGCCACCGACGCACTCGCCGAAGACCTGCTGCGCACCTTCGGGTTGACCCCGGACGACGCTCGCGGAGTCAGCCGCCGTCCGCTCCCCGACCTCGACAGCGTCGCAGGCGGATCCGCAGCCTGACATCAGCCGCGCACCGTTCTATGGTTCCAGCGATACCAGTTGCTCTCGGACGAACGCGGCCGCGGACGTGCACATCAATGGCTCGCGGATCACGGATACCGTGGGCTTCCGGATCACGGATACCGGACCAAGTTCACACAGCGGTGACTATGCCGTCAGCGCCAGACCCGCAACCCTCAGTCGTCGGCCATCATCGCTCGGGCGACTTTGCCGCCGTAGCGTTCGGCCTGATCACTCGGAAGTCCGGAGTCGGTGAGAATCGTTTCGACCTCGTCTATCGCTGCGACTTTGGCGAGAGCACGGTGTCCGAACTTCGAACTGTCCGCGAGGACGACGGTGCGCGCCGCGGCCGAGATGATTGCTCGTTTGAGCGGTACTTCGAGCGTGTTGGTGTTGGTGATACCTGCAGTCGGGTCGATGGCGTCTGCTCCGAGGAAGGCCCAATCGGCCGAGTAGTCGGAGAGGAAGTCGACGGCGCGTTCGCCCACCAGTGTGAAGACGGATCCGAGTAGCT
This sequence comes from Rhodococcus sp. MSC1_016, assembly GCF_023667485.2. NCBI lineage: Bacteria > Bacillati > Actinomycetota > Actinomycetes > Mycobacteriales > Nocardiaceae > Rhodococcus > Rhodococcus sp. MSC1_016. The sequence continues at coordinate 5,382,391 of NZ_JAMOZI020000001.1, read as the reverse complement.
CGCCACCGGTGACCAGCAGGCGTACCGCGGGGATGGTGGCTACGTACTTGCCGATGCGAAGGTCGTTGGTGATGATCGTCAAATCAGCTTTGTGACGAAGCTCCAGAGCAACCTGGTAGGTGGTCGACCCGCTGTCGAGGATGACCGTGTCGCCGTCGGCCACGTGCTGCGCTGCGCGGCGTGCGATGGCGATCTTCTCGGGTCGTCGCTCGGTTTTCTTTACCGCGTAAGGGATTTCGGAGGATGCGCCTGTGACGGGCCGCGCTCCGCCGTGCGTTCGTTCGGCTTGGCCGGAACGAACCAACGTGTCGAGGTCACGCCGAATCGTCGACGCGTCCACACCGAGCTCGCGTGAGAGAACCTTCGCCTCTACATATCCGTCGACGTGAAGGCGTTGGAGTATTTCGCCACGTCGTGTGGTTGCGGACAAGAAACACTCCTTGGAACTCGGCTCGATGCACACGCGGATCAGGTCTGCCCGGATCCTACCTTCTCATGCGCGGTTATTGACAGTCCGATCGCGCAAACGGCATGATTGCACGCAATTGCTGCGCGATATCGTGCAGCCGTGGGTCTGTGGCTTGGGTCGGCGGTCGAGCAAACGTCAAGGAGTTCCCGATGCAGTTGGGTGTGATAGGTCTAGGGCGGATGGGCGGAAACATGCGCGAGCGTGTTCGTGCCGCGGGTCACGAGGTCGTCGGCTTCGATTTCGATCCCACCGTGCGTGACGTCGACTCGGTGGCCGAATTGGTCACTCGCCTCAGTGGCCCCAGGGTGGTGTGGGTGATGGTTCCGGCCGGTGAGCCGACCCGCTCCGTGATCGCCGAGCTGAGCGAGCTGCTCGGGCCCGGAGATCTCGTGATCGAGGGCGGAAACTCGCGCTTCTCGGACGATGAGTTCCACTCCGCTGTGCTCGGTGAGCGCGGAATCGGTTATCTGGACTGCGGCGTATCGGGCGGAGTATGGGGCCTGGACGAGGGCTACGGGCTGATGGTGGGCGGTGACGACGCCGATGTTGCACGCGCCATGCCGATCTTCGATGCGCTCAGGCCCGAAGGGAAGCGGGAGGACAGTTTCGTGCATGCGGGGCCGGTCGGCGCCGGCCACTACGCCAAGATGGTGCACAACGGTATCGAGTATGGATTGATGCAGGCGTACGCCGAGGGATACGAACTCCTGGCCGCCGAACCCCGCATCACTGCCCCCGACACTGTGATGGGTGCGTGGCGGCAGGGCACCGTGGTGCGCTCCTGGCTACTCGACCTTCTCGTCGCTGCGCTTCGGCAGGACCCGGGATTGAGCTCGATATCCGGGTACACGGAAGATTCGGGCGAGGGGCGCTGGACGGTCGAAGAGGCCATCTCCCACGCCGTGCCGGTCCCGGTCATCTCCGCTGCCCTGTTTGCGCGTTTCTCCTCCCGCCAGCCGGATTCACCTGCCATGAAGGCGGTTTCGGCTCTGCGGCAACAATTCGGTGGACATCAGGTTCGGAGCATGGAGGCGGTGCAGTCGTGATCAAGCTGGGATACAAGGCGTCGGCGGAGCAGTTCGGTCCGCGGGAGTTGGTGGAGCTGGGTGTGCTGGCGGAGGCGCACGGGATGGATTCGGCGACGGTGTCGGATCATTTCCAGCCGTGGCGGCACGAGGGTGGGCATGCGCCGTTCTCGATTGCGTGGATGACGGCGGTGGGGGAGCGGACGGAGCGGTTGCAGTTGGGGACGTCGGTGATGACGCCGACGTTCCGGTACAACCCGGCGGTGGTGGCGCAGGCGTTCGCGACGATGGGGTGTCTGTATCCGGGTCGGGTGATGCTCGGGGTGGGTACCGGTGAGGCGCTCAACGAGATCGCGACGGGTTTTGCGGGGCAGTGGCCGGAGTTCAAGGAGCGGTTCGCGCGGTTGCGGGAGTCGGTGCGGTTGATGCGGGAGTTGTGGCTCGGGGATCGGGTCGATTTCGAGGGCGAGTTCTTTTCCACGAAGGGGGCGTCGATTTACGACGTGCCCGAGGACGGGATTCCGGTATATATCGCGGCGGGTGGTCCGGTGGTGGCCCGGTATGCCGGGCGCAGTGGGGACGGGTTCATTTGTACGTCGGGTAAGGGGATGGAGTTGTATACGGAGAAGTTGCTGCCGGCGGTGGCGGAGGGGGCGGCGAAGGCGGAGCGCGATGTCGCGGAGATCGACAAGATGATCGAGATCAAGATTTCCTACGACACCGATCCGGAGTTGGCGCTGGAGAACACCCGGTTCTGGGCGCCGTTGTCGTTGACGGCGGAGCAGAAGCATTCGATCGATGATCCGATCGAGATGGAGAAGGCGGCGGATGCGTTGCCGATCGAGCAGGTCGCGAAGCGGTGGATCGTGGCGTCGGATCCGGATGAGGCGGTGGCGCAGATCAAGCCGTATCTCGACGCCGGATTGTATCATCTGGTGTTCCACGCGCCCGGACACGACCAGAAGCGGTTCCTCGAGTTGTTCGAGAAAGACCTTGCCCCCCGGTTGCGAGGACTCGCATGACACACAACGTCACCACTACGCCGCTGTGGAACAAACTGTCGGATCACCACTGGGAAGTCGCGGCCACGCACCTTCGGGAACTGTTCGACGCCGACCCCCATCGGGGTGAAGATCTGCATGTCTCGGCTGGTGATCTCTACATCGATTACAGCAAGCATCGTGTCACGCGCGAGACGGTGGGCCTGCTACTCGACCTCGCCCGGGCCGCCGGAGTGGAACGCCACCGTGAGGCGATGTTCACCGGCGAACATATCAACACCTCCGAGGACCGGGCTGTTCTGCACACTGCTCTGCGCGCGAACCCCGAGCGCGAGCTGATCGTGGACGGACAGAACGTGATCGAGGACGTGCACGCCGTGCTGGGGCGGATGGGTGAGTTCACCGATCGTGTCCGATCCGGCGTGTGGTGCGGGGCCACCGGCGAGCGCATTCGTACGGTGGTGAACATCGGGATCGGCGGATCCGACCTCGGTCCGGCGATGGCCTATCGCGCCTTGCGCCACTACGTCGACGGGCCCGAGGTGCGGTTCGTCTCCAATATCGACCCCACCGATCTGCTGTCGAATCTGACCGACCTGGACCCGCGCACCACACTGTTCGTCGTTGTCTCCAAGACCTTCTCCACGCTGGAGACCATGACGAATGCATCCGCTGCCCGGCGCTGGATCACCGGCGCACTGGGGGAGGATGCGGTGCCCCGCCATTTCGTCGCGGTGTCTACCGACACTGCACGGGTCACAGACTTCGGCATCACCGCGGATAACATGTTCGGCTTCTGGGAATGGGTGGGCGGACGGTACTCGGTCGGGTCTGCCGTCGGACTTTCGGTCATGATCGCGATCGGACGGGAACGGTTCACCGAGTTCCTCGGCGGAATGCGCGCGATAGACGAGCACTTCCGCACTGCACCATTGGAATCGAATGCGCCCGTCATTCTCGGCATGCTCGGTGTGTGGTACTCCAGCTTCTTCGGCGCCGACTCGCGGGCCGTGCTGCCGTACGCGAACGACCTGGCCAGGTTTCCGGCGTATTTGCAACAACTGACCATGGAATCGAATGGCAAATCGGTGCGGGCGGACGGTACTCCGGTCGGCACCTTCACCGGCGAGGTCTTCTGGGGAGAACCAGGCACAAACGGGCAACATGCGTTCCATCAGCTCCTGCACCAGGGCACACATCTGATCCCCGTCGACTTCGTGGGATTCACGGAGCCGGTGGAGGATCTACCCACAATCGACGGCATCGGATCCATGCACGATGTGCTGACCGCGAACCTCCTCGCACAATCGAAAGTCCTCGCGTTCGGCAGGACCGAAGCTGAGATCGCCGAAGACGGAACGCCCGCCGAGCTCGTCCCACACAAGGTGATGCCCGGAAACAGGCCTTCGACAACAATTTTGGGCACGAAGCTCACCCCATCGACTCTCGGACAGTTGATCGCCCTGTACGAACACCAGGTACTCGTTCAAGGCGTCGTCTGGGGAATCGACTCGTTCGACCAATGGGGAGTCGAGCTCGGTAAGACATCGGCACTGGAATTGGGACCTGCCCTTTGGGACCAGGACGGACCTGCTCAGGCCGGAGACAGCTCCACCGCCAGTCTGATCCGCATCTACCGACGAGCGAGGAAGGAACGCAGTTGCCTGCCCTGACGGTGCGGCTGCCCGTCCCCATCGCCGAGGAATGGGACTGGCAGCTGTCCGCGGCCTGCCGGGACACCGACCCCGCGGTGTTCTTCCACCCCGACAACGAACGAGGCGAACCCCGTGCGCGTCGAGTACGTGCGGCCAAACAGGTCTGCCGGCGGTGCCCCGTGCGGGACCGGTGCCTCGAATATGCACTCGGATCTTCCGAACGCCATGGCATCTGGGGTGGTTACACCGAGGACGAGCGCAAAAAGCTGCGGAGATCAGTTCGCTGACTACGCGGCTCAATTCATCCGGGTTGTTGATCGAGTTTGCAGCCCCCCGCGGAGTCGTTGGTCGCAGTGAGTGGCAGGCGCAGCGCTGCCGGGGGGTGTGCTGGAACGGCCGGTGACCGGGGTGTGATGGGCCCGACCTGCCTGCACGGGCGCGGCGACGTGCGAACGGGTGGGCATGGGTAACTCCTGACGAGGTGGAATATCTGAACTAGTTCTGATGTAATGGTAGGTATGAGAAAGTCGCCGGCTACCACCACGTTCTCCGACTTCTTGCGGGCACCGAAGGAGGTACTCGGCGTTCTCGAGGACAGTGGTGAGGTGGTGCTGACGCGTCGGAACGCTCCGGCTTTGCGGTTGACCCAGGAATCGGCGAGCCGCGCGGAATTGAGCACCCTCGGCGTGGTCGGGCAACTCTTCGCTGCTTCCCTGGACGAGGCGGCGCTCGATCGGGTCGCCACCCGCCTTGCGGTGGCATTGCCGTGGATCGGGTTGCTGCCGGCGGGGTTGCACGCGGAGTTCATCGCCGAGTTCCAGGACACCGCGCGGGCCTGCATCGCGGTGGCCCGCTTCGATCGGCTCGCGATTCTGCTCGAGGCGTGGCAGGCCACCGCGGAGGCGTATGCCGACCCGCGCCCGACCGCCGACGGCTCCGATCTGGAGTATCTCGACGTTCCTGAGGTGGTCACGGAACCGGGCCTCGACGCGTGAGCAGGAAGGGGGAAGCGGTCCCTCGTCCGATCAAACGTGCCGAATGGCAGCTGGTGTTCGCCACGCGTGATGCGGAGAAAGGGTGGACCGGTCTGCTGGCCACTGCCCGCAACGCCACGGTCGACGCGTGGGACACCCTGACCCGGGAACCGACAGTGCAGACGCCGCGGCTGTATCAGCTCAAGGGCGACTACGCCTATGGGAGGTACAACGGACGTAACTTCGCCCGCTACCAGTACAAAGTGCCCAACGGCGGGCGGATCTGGTTCTTCCTCGATCCGGCTCCGAGGGGTGACAAGGTCGCCGGCCGGGTCCTGCTCGAGCGCTGCGAGCCCGGGCACCCGAAAGAAACCGAATAGGCATGGCTTCTTTGTCGAGTCGGATTCCGGGTGATGGGCTGAGAGTGGTGGCGCCCACCCAGCCCAGGCGCTGGTGAGCGCTCGATCGGAGCTATCGGATGGAGGATCCGATGCCGAGGCCGCCGTCGACGTCGAGGACGATGCCGCTGACGTAGCCGGCGGCGGGGGAGCAGAGGTAGGCGGCGGCTTCGGCAATGTCGGTGGGGTCGCCGGTGCGTTTTTGGGGGACTTTGGAGACGAGTTTGTCGCGGGCGGGTCCGTTCATGGAGGCGAGCATGGGGGTTTCGATGAGTCCGGGGGCGATGGCGTTGGCGGTGATGCCGTCGCGTGCGGCTTCGAGGGCGATGGTGCGGGTGAGGCCGACGATGCCGGCCTTGGCGGCGACGTAGTTGGCTTGGCCGAAGTTCCCGCGCCAGCTCATCGAGCTGAACGAGACGATCCGTCCGTAGGTGCGGGCGCGCATGTGTGGCAGGACGGCTTGGGCGCAGAGGAAGGTCCCGGTGAGTGAGACGTCGATGACGGCGTGCCAGTCCTCGACGGTGATCTTCTCGATCCGGTTGTCGCGGATGATGCCGGCATTGTTGACCAGGGCGTCGATGCGTCCGTGGGTGTCGGCGATGGTGTCGACCCAGTCTTGCACCTGTGGGGCGGAGGCGACGTCGACGGGGTGGCTGGTGGCGGGGCGGCCGTAGCGGTCGGTCAGCTCGGCGGCCAATGTTTGTCCGGCGGTGTCGTTGATCTCGGCGATCGCGACGGTGGCGCCTTCGGCGGCGAACCGGTGTGCCATGGCGGCACCGAGTCCTTGTCCTGCGCCGGTGACGAGTACGACCTGATCGGTGTAGCGGTTCATCGTGTTCCTGTCGGGGCGGGGTGGAAGTTGGTGGTGGTCCTGCCGTGGAGGAAGTCGTTCAGGGCGGCGGGGACGTCGCTGGCCTGCCAGTGGGTATCGAAGGCGTCGAGTTCGTGAGCGAGGCCGCGTGTTTCGTCGAGGCCGGTGAGGTCGGCGAGCAGCGTTTTGTAGGCGTGTTGGGCGGGGCCGGCGTGCTCGGCGAGTTCGGTGGCGGCGGCCAGGGCGGCGGTGTGGAGGTGTTCGGGTTCGACGACCGCGTGTAGCCATCCGGTGTGCGAAAGTTCGGTCGCCGGGAGCAGGGCACCGGTCAGAGCGAGCCAGCGGGCCGTGGAGTCGCCGACCTTGCGGGGCAGGCGCACGCTGGCGCCGCCGGCGGGGAGGAGGTTGTTCCGGACGTGGCCGTCTCCGATGAGCGCGGTGGGGGTGGCGATGGCGACGTCGCAGGCGAGTGCGAGTTCGAGTCCGCCGGCGACGGCGTGCCCGTGGATCGCTGCGACGATAGGCAACCGGCTGGCCTCGAGTCGGGTGGCGAGGGCCGAAACCTTGCGCAGGAAGCCGAGTGGGGTCTGCCCGCGGGAGTGCAGGTCCAGAAAGTACTGGAGGTCGGCGCCGGCGCAGAAGCTTTTGCCGGCGCCACTGAGGACGACGGCTCGGGTGTCGCGGTCGGCCTCGGCGTCGGACAGCGCGGTGTCGAGTGCTTCGACCAGGGTGTCGTTCAATGCGTTTCGCCGGTCGGGGCGGTTGAGGGTGAGGATGCGGGTGGGGCCGTGCTGGGTCACGACCAGTGGTGAGGGAGTGTCGGTCATGAGTGTGCTTCCTGTCGGGCCAGTTCCGCTCGGCGCTGCTGGCGGAGCTGGGCCCGTTGAATCTTTCCGCTCGGGGTCTTGGGGAGGGTGTCGACGAAATGCACCCGGCGCGGGTAGGCGTGGGCGGCGTACTTGGTCTTGACCCACTGCTGCAATTCGCGGACCAGATCCTCCTCGTCGGCGGTGGACTCGGGTTTCCGGATGACGAAGGCCTCGATCACTTCACCGCGGACTTCGTCGGGTGCGGCGACCACGGCGCACTCGCGCACGGCAGGGTGTTGCGCGAGAACGGATTCGATGTCGAAGGGGCCGATGCGGTAACCGGCCATGATGATGACGTCGTCGTCGCGGGAGGAGAAGTGCAGGATTCCGTCGGTGTCGATGTGTGCGGTGTCGCCGGTGAGGAAGTAGTTCTTGTCGGTGGTGAATCGGCCGGCGTCGCCGCGTCCGGCCGCGTATTCGGTGAAGGTCATCAGCGGGCTGTCGGCGACCACCACCGCGAGCCGCCCGACGGTGCCGGCGGGTGCGGGCTCGTCGCGGTCGTTGTCGAGGACGGTCAGCGTCCACCCGGGCAGCGCGACCCCCATGGCCCCTGCGACCACCGGTACCCCGAGGTCGGGGTGATGCGGAAATCCGGCGGGCATCCCGAGTTCGGTCTGTCCGTAGTGGTCGTGCACGAGCAGGCCGAGTTCCCTCTCGGCCCACAGGTTGACCTCGGGGGTGAGCGGTTCACCCGCGCTCGAGAGGCGGCGCAACGCGAGTGTGTCCGGACGAGTCAGTGTTTCGGCGCGCAGGCCCCGGTACACGGTCGGCGCTGCCGCGTAATCGGTGACCTGCAACTGGGAGAGCACATCCCAGGTGGAGGCGGCGGAGAAGCCGCCGCGGGTCAGGATGGTGGGAACTCCGGCGGCCAACGGCGCGATGACCGCGGTGTAGAGCCCGTACGCCCATCCCGGGTCTGCCGCACACCAGAACACGCTGTCCTCGCTGACGCCGAGTGCGAATTCGAGGTAGCTCTGCCATCCGGCGATATAGCGCACGGGATGGACGACGCCCTTGGGCGTGCCGGTGGTGCCGGAGGTGAACATGTGCACCAGCGGGCCGTCGCCACCGACCGAAACGGACGGCCGGGCGTCGGTGCTCACCGATGCCAGGGCCGCGGTCAGACCGTCCTCGTCACCGCCGGCCACCAGCACGTCCCAGTCATCACTGGTAGCGACCTTGGGCCGGTACTGTGCGTCGACGACAACCAGCTTGGTGTCCGAGTTAGCCAGGCGGGAGGTCACGGCGTCCTCGGCGAACGCCGTGAACAGTGGGACGTAGACGGCTCCGACCCGCCAGATGCCGAGCAGGACGGACACCAGGTCGGTGCCCTTGCCCATCAGGCTCGCCACGCGATCGCCCCGGCCGATCCCGCGATCGGTGAGCACCTGCGCGAAGCGGCGAGACGACTCGGCGAGGTCACCATAGGTCAGCCGTGTGGTGGACAGATCCTCGTTCACGACCGTGAGTGCCAGGGACTCGGGTGGGTGCCGATCACACAGTAGCCACGCCACGTTCGCGTCCTCGCCGGAATACGAGGAAAGGATCTCGCGTACTCGCGCGTCGATCTCGACAGACACGACAACTCCTAGCGGGTAATCTTCAGGGTAATTAAGTACCTAGCAATGTACCCAAGGTGTGCCGGGAAGGGAAGCCCTGGATTCGAGGGGTCCGGGATTGTGGAACACTCGACCGCATGGCACGTGCAGGAGCGACGCCGAACCGCGCGACGTTGAACACCCCGCGGCGTCGGCGCGTCGATACCGCCCGCAGGGACGAACTGCTCGCGCGGATCGAGGAGATTTTCCTGACGGAGGGGTTCACGTCGGTCACCGTCGACGACCTGACTCAGCGTTTGCGGTGCTCCAAGGCCACCCTCTACAGCGTGGCGTCGACAAAAGAACAACTTGTCATTGCCGCCACCAAACACTTCTTCGGCGCCGCCGCGGACGAGATCGAAGCCGCCGTTGCCGACGAGTCCGATCCTCGTAAGCGGATTACGACGTATCTCGGTGGTGTCGCGTCGGCGATGCGCCGGAACTCGCGGGCGTTTTACGACGACATGGTTTCGTACGCACCGACGGCGGAGATTTACGGCCGCAATACCGCACAGGCCGCGCAGCGGGTGCACGAATTGATCGACGAGGGCGTCGAAGCCGGGCACTTTCGCGCCACCGACGCCGCATTCGCCGCCCAGTTGGTGGCATTGGCAATCGACGCCGTCCAGTCCGGCGTGCTCCTCGAGCGCACCGGCCTGTCCGCCGCCGATGCCTTCGGCGAGCTCGGCGACCTCTTGCTCCACGGCTTGCTGCGCACCGACTGAGGGCGTTCACCGGCGGAACCTGCAAACTCCGGACTACCAATCAATCCGGATACCCGCCTTCTAGTGGCCGTCGATCCCCTCGAGCAGTCCGTGGATCGTGGCTGTCTCGGCGCGTTCTTCGGTGTCGTCGAACAGCGGCCGGATTCCTCGAGCGGCCATGATCTGATCATTGCTGGCCCCGGCGGCGATCATGGGCCAGACCAGGGCGTCGTCACCGACGATGAAGTCGATGACGACGGGGCGGTCGTTAATTTCGCGGGCTCGAGCGATCACCGCGTCGACGTCCTCCTCGCGTTCGCAGCGCAGCGCGACACACCCGAGTGCCTCGGAGAGCTGCACGAAGTCGGGGATGCGGCGCGAATGGGTGGCCAGGTCGACGTTCGAGTACCGGCCGCCGTAATGAATTTCCTGCAGTTGTTTGACCATGCCGAGGTTTCCGTTGTTGATCACGGCGACCTTGATCGGGATGCCCTCGATCGCGGCGGTGGCCAGTTCCTGGTTGGTCATCTGGAAGCAGCCGTCGCCGTCGATCGCCCACACCTCACGGTCGGGTGCACCGAGTTTCGCGCCCAGCGCCGCCGGCACCGCATAACCCATCGTGCCGAGGCCGCCCGAATTCAGCCAGGTGCGCGGCTTTTCGTAGCTGATGTAGTGTGCGGCCCACATCTGGTGCTGGCCGACTCCGGAGCAATAGATCGCATCAGGACCGGCGGCCTTGCCGAGAGCCTCGATGACGAACTCCGGTGACAGGGCTCCATCACGTGGGCGGTCGTAGCTGACGGGGTAGGTCCGGCGAATCCCGTCGAGGTAGTCGCGCCAGTCGGTCAGGTCGATTGGTCGGCCTTGGTCTCGGCGGGAACGTATCGCGTCGATCAGTGCTGTGATGGTCTGCTTGCAGTCACCGACGATCGGCACGTCGGCGAATCGGTTCTTGCCGATCTCGGCGGGGTCGATGTCGGCGTGGACGACCTGGGCGTCGGGCGCGAACGAGGCCGCTTCGCCGGTGACGCGGTCGTCGAACCGGGCACCGAGCGCGATCAGCAGGTCGCTCTTCTGCATAGCGGCGACCGCGGCGACGGTGCCGTGCATGCCGGGCATCCCGTAGTGCAGGCGGTGGCTGTCGGGGAACGCTCCGCGGCCCATCAGCGTCGTCACGACGGGAATCCCGGTCAGCTCCGCGAGCAGTGCCAGCTCGACCGACGCCTCGGCCTTGATCACACCCCCGCCGACGTAGAGGACAGGCGCCTTCGCGGCGGCGATGAGGTCGGCGGCCGCACGGATCTGCTTGCCGTGTGGTTTGCCGACCGGCCGGTAGCCGGGCAGGTGAGTCGCCGGCGGCCAGGAAAAGGTGGTCGTGGCCTGAAGGACATCCTTGGGGATGTCGACGAGCACCGCGCCGGGCCGCCCGGTGGCGGCGATGCGGAACGCCTCCGCGAGGGTGCGGGGGATGTCTTTGGGGTCGGTGACCAGGAAGTTGTGCTTGGTGATCGGCATGGTGATACCGCAGATGTCGGCTTCCTGGAAGGCGTCGGTGCCGATCATGCCGCGTCCCACCTGTCCGGTGATCGCCACGACCGGCACCGAGTCCATCTGCGCGTCGGCGAGCGGGGTGACCAGGTTCGTCGCGCCCGGCCCGGACGTGGCCATGCACACCCCGACCTTGCCGGTGGCTTGGGCGTACCCCGTGGCGGCATGTCCGGCGCCCTGCTCGTGGCGCACCAGGACGTGACGCAGCCGCTGGGAATCGATCAGCGGGTCGTACACCGGCAGGATCGCCCCGCCCGGGATACCGAAGACCACCTCGACGGCGAGCGCTTCGAGTGAGCGCACCACCGCTTGGGCGCCGGTCACCCGGATCGGGTGGTGTTCGGGGAGGGCAGTGGCTGCTGCGGCAATCCGGCTGGGCGGCTCGCTGTCGTACATCGCCGGGACGGTTCGCTGCGGAGCGGAGACAGAAGATTGCACAAGAAGTCCTCGAGTCGGATCCGTGCTGCACATGGTGCACGGTTTGCGGTTACGGGTCGGACCCCGCCGTTTACGATGCGTCGAAAACCGTGCGGCGGTGTCGTTGTCCGGGTCTCCGGCCTCGTGAGCTCTCCCGGTAGGCGATCGAGAAACGGCGTGTCTTTCTCGTGCCTGCGTGATCTCAGTCAAGCAGCGAGCGGCGGATCCGGCAACCAGCACCGATGAGAGTGAGCAATCTGCACGCCGACGTTGATGCTGATTCGGATCCCGGTTGTCATCCTGCCCACCGGTGACGTTGTCGGCCGAAATCACCCGGCCAACCGGGAACGAGTAATCCACCGAAGATGTTCGTGGAGAGACTCTCTCGCAACGATGTAACCCGGAAACCGGTGGCCGCCATTGTGGGGCGGCCACCGATGTGTATCACACGGCCACCCGTGTCACCGCGGCAGTGCCCGAAGCCGGGCGGGCGAGTTTGCTGGAGCAGAAGTCCCGCAAGTATGTCCGGGTCGCGAAGTCGACGTCGTTGATCAGGGTGGACGTCACCATCGTGAGAAGGCGTTTGTAGAACACGACTGGGGTGATGCCGAACTCGGGGAGGATGTATTCGTCTCCTCCGCCGAATCGGGACCATTTGGTGGCGAACGCCAGCATTGCCTTATCGTCTCGGGTCATCATCTCTCCTTGCCGTCCCCCGAGGGTGTGCTGTGTCCTGTCAGAGATCGTTTGGGGTGAAGCCGTTTTCGAGTCGGTTCTTGACGGTGGTGAGGAAGCGGGCGGCGTCGGCACCGTCGACGATGCGGTGGTCGTAGGAAATCGACAGGTACGCCATCGACCGCACGTCGATGCGGAGCTCACCGTCCTGCCGCGTCGGGATCAGCCGCTCGACCACTGCACCGACACCGAGGATGCCGGTCTGTGGTTGGTTGATGATGGGGGTGTCGAAGAGCGCACCCCGGCTGCCGGTGTTGGTGAGGGTAAACGTGCCGCCGGATAATTCGTCTGCGGTGATCTTTCCGGTGCGCACCTTCTCGGCCTTGTCCGCGATCGCCCGGGCCAGCCCCTCGATCCCGAGATTCTGGGCATCGCGGATCACCGGCACCATCAACCCCTTCTCGCTGTCGACGGCCATGCCGAGGTGGCAGTGGTCGTAGTAGGTCACCTCGGTGACATCGGGGTTCAGTGAGGCGTTGAGGACCCGGTGCTCGGTGAGCGCGTCGACCGCCGCTTTGGCGAAGAACGGCAGGAACGACAGCTTGAGTCCGGTGCGCGCGAGGAAGTCGTCCTTGTGGGCGGCCCGCAGCCGGGCGACCGCGGTGACGTCGACCTCGAGGACCGTGGTGAGCTGGGCCGAGGTCTGTAGTGACTCGACCATCCGCTGAGCGATGGTGCGCCGTATCCGCGGCAGCTTCTCGGTGACGGAGCCGGCCGCAGCGGCCTGCTCCCGCGGCGCGGGGGGTGCGGGCGTGGGTTCCGGGGTGGGTTCCGGTTTCGGCGCCGGGGGAACGGTCGACGCCGAAACCGGAGGCACCGCGGCTGCGGTGGGTGTCGAAACCGCAGGGGGTGCCTGAACTGGAGGAGCCGGCGAAGCGTGTGTCGGTGCGGCGGCCGCACCGTCCGACGAATCGGTGATGACGGCGAGCTCGGCGCCGACTGTCACTACGTCGTCCTCGTCGGCGAGGATGCGCTGGAGAATTCCGCCGACGGGGGACGGTATTTCGGTGTCGACCTTGTCGGTGGCAACCTCGAGCAGTGGTTCCTCGGCCTCGATGCGGTCGCCGGGTTGTTTGAGCCACCGGGTGATAGTGCCTTCGTCGACGTTCTCCCCGAGCGCCGGCATCCGCACCGTGGTGCCTTCGAGTTGTTCGGTTGTCATGGTCTGGTGTGCTCCTGGCCTGTGGGCGTGCGGGTCTCGGTGATCAGGGGAGGATGTCGAGCGACGCGCGGACGATGCTGTCGGTGTCGATGCCGTGGTAGCGGTACACGTCGTCGAGGGAGCCGACCTGCCCGAACTTGCTGACCCCGAGGCAGGTGCTGCGCACGTGGTTGATGCCGGCGAGGAATGCCAGCGTGTGCGGATGCCCGTCGAGGACGGTGACGATCGGGGTCGCGCGATCGGCCGGGAAAAGTTGGTCGAGGATCCAGCTGTCACCGGGTCCACGGCCCTGCCGTGCCTGGATCGCTTCGAACAGCAACCCGGGGCTGGTGACGCAGACGACGTCGGCCGGGATGCCCTGTTCGGCGAGACGATCGGCGGCCGCGAGGGCTTCGGTGATCATCGCGCCCATGGCGACGATGGTGACCTGGGCACCGTCCCGGCGCACCAGCGGATACCCGCCGGCCACCACCTGCCGGCGGCGGCGTTCGCGGGCCGCCGGGTCGGTGGGCACCGCGGCCAGGGTTTGATCGACGGGGCGGGTGGACAGCCGCAGGTACGCGGAGGTGCCGTCGGGGCGGCCGAGCCGGCCGATGCTGGCCAGCAGGGTCCACTCGGTGTCGATCGCGAAGGCCGGTTCGTAACTGATGCACCCGGGCTGTTCCAGCCCGATCGACGGGGTTTTGATCGACTGGTGCGCACCACCTTCGGCGGCCAACGTGACACCGGAGGGGGTGCCCACCAGAATCGACTGGCCACCCGCGTAGATGCCGTAGGACCAGGGTTCCAGCGCCCGTTCGACGAACGGGTCGTACATCACCCCGATCGGGAACAGCGGTTGTCCCCACCGGCTCCAGGTGGCGCCGAGTTCACCCATCAGTCCGACCAGGTTGGTTTCGGCGATGCCGAGTTCCATGTGCTGCCCGGTGGGCCGCTCATTCCAGTGCATGATGGTCTCGCGGTCGTCGTCGAACCAGTTGCGGCGCTCGGCCGCGGACCACACGCCGACCTTGTTGACCCATCCGCCGAGGTTGGTCGTCGAGCTCACGTCCGGGCTCACGGTGACCACCCGTTTCGCGGCCTCCGGCGCCTCGCGGGTCAGGTCCAGCAACACCCGCCCGAGCGCGGCCTGGGTGGTGGCGGTGCCCTTGGGGGTGCGGCCGATGTCGGTGGGAATCGTCAGCGCGGGCGCATTCTGGACCGGCTCCCGGCGCAGCCGCTCCGCGTTGCTCGCGCACCGCCTCCCCGCCGCGGAGTCGGCGGCGAACCGGCCCCACGGCTTCGCCGCGTCCATGCCCAGATCGGCGGCGAGCGAGGCGTATTCCTCGACCGACAGCAGCGAGGAGTGGTTCTGCGGGTGTCCCTGAGTGGGCAGCCCGTATCCCTTGATGGTGTAGGCGATGATCACCGTGGGCCGGGTGTCGTCGATCTGCCGGTACGCGGCGGTCAGCGCGGACAGGTCGTGCCCGCCGAGGTTGCGGATGGCCGCAATCAGGGTGGCGTCGTCGAGGCCGGCGATCAGGCCGCTGATCTCGGTGCTACCGGGGCCGTCGCCGGGCAGGCGGGTGCGGACCTCGTCGGCGCTGCACCGCAGCAACCGCTGGTATTCCGGGTTGGGCATGTCCAGGATCCGGGTGCGCAAGGCCTGCCCACCGGGGCGGGTGAACAGTTCTTCGAGCAGCTTGCCGAATTTGACGGTGATCACCTGCCAGCCGGCGGCGTCGAACATCTTCTCCAACCGGTTCGCGGCGATGTTCGGAATCACCCGGTCCAGGGATTGCCGGTTCAGGTCGACGATCCACACCACCTCGCCGAGGTCGGCGATACCGGGATCGAGGATTGCTTCCCAGACGGCGCCCTCGTCGAGTTCGGCGTCTCCGACGAGGGAGTACTGGCGGCCGGTGCCGGCCCCGCCGGTGGTGGTCTGTACGTAGCGGCGGGCCATGGCGCCCCAGATCGGGGCGGTGGCGCCGATGCCGACCGAGCCGGTGGAGTAGTCGACGGTGTCGGGGTCCTTGGACCGGCTGGGGTAGGACTGCAGGCCGCCGAATTCGCGCAGGGTGGTCAGGTACTTCTCGTCGAGTTCACCGAGCAGGTAGTTGATGCCGTGCAGCACCGGGGAGGCGTGCGGCTTGACCGACACCCGGTCACCCGGTTGGAGCTGTTCGAACCACAGCGAGGTCATGATCGAGACCATCGACGCACAGGACGCCTGGTGACCACCGACCTTCAGGCCGGTGGGATTGGGCCGGATCCGGTTGGCGTGATGAATCATCGAGGTGGAAAGCCACAACACTCGCTGCTGGATCGCTTCGAGTGTCTCCAGGTCCACCGAACCGCCGGCTTCTGCGACGGGGGTCGCGGTCCCGGGGGCGACGGGCAGGGTGTTGTGCATCGGATTCTCTTTCCTCACATGTGCGAATCGCTACGGACGAGCGCAACTACAAGAACAGCTCCGACGGGGTGGCCGAGGAGCGATCCGCTCGACCGGTGACGGGTGCGTGCGGTCGGATGCGGTTTCGGAATGCGGCGGTGCTGGTCTGGTCTGACCGCCGCCCACCTGTTATAACAGTGGATCAGGAATTTGCCGCCTGCGCAATAGTCGGTGTCGAGAATGAGCAGAATGCACACCGGCCGGGCACTCGAGGGAAGGTGGAATTGGCACAATGCCAAGCACGCACAAAGCGGACCAGAT
This sequence comes from Rhodococcus sp. MSC1_016, assembly GCF_023667485.2. Taxonomy (NCBI): domain Bacteria; kingdom Bacillati; phylum Actinomycetota; class Actinomycetes; order Mycobacteriales; family Nocardiaceae; genus Rhodococcus; species Rhodococcus sp. MSC1_016. Next base: position 5,366,330 of record NZ_JAMOZI020000001.1, on the reverse strand, counting down.
CGATGCCCGGTTACTGCTCGCGCTCGCCGAGTCGCCGCGGGCCACGACCATCGCCCTGGCGGACCGGATAGGACTCTCACGCAACACCGTTCAGGCCCGGTTGGGCAAGCTCGACGACTCGCACGCGCTGCGCACATTCGAGCGTCGCATCGACCCGGCGATCCTCGGCTACCCGCTGCAGGCGTACATCCTGACCAACGTCACCCAGCGCAAACTGGCTCGTGTCGGGGCGGCGCTCGACGGAATTCCCGAGGTGCTCGAGGTCCTTGGCCTCAGCGGTGTCGCGGATCTCCTCATCCACGTCGCCGTCCGGAACGCCGACGATCTGTATCGGGTGGCGGGGGACATCCTCGGAATCAAGGGGGTCAAACGCACTACCACCGCCTTGGTGATGCGCGAGATGGTCGACTACCGGATCGCGCCGTTGGTCGACAAGCTCATCGACTGACACCGGTCGGTCCACGCCCGGACCTGCGCCGACCTGGTGTTATAACATGTCATTGAAGGGTGACACGATGGCGAAGAGACGGAGATGGTCGTGACAACGAGCACGAGAAACCCGCAACCACTGGTGCGGTCGCTGACTCCGACCTCCGTTCCCGAACAGGTCGCCAAGGAAATCCGGCGTTCGATCCTCTCCGGTGAACTCCGTCCAGGGCAGACGTTCTCGCTGCGGGAAATCTCCGGGCAGCTCGGGGTGAGTTTCATCCCGGTCCGGGAAGCACTCAAAGAGCTCGAAGCGCAGGGTTTGGTGGTGACCCGCCCCGGGAAAAGCGCGATGGTCGCCCCGCTTTCGCACGACGACCTGCACGGTATCTATCGGCTACGACGACAGCTGGAACCGGAAATCGCCGGCCGCGCCTGCAAAATGCTCGCCGATTCCGACTTGCGTCGCCTCGACGGCTACGTGGCCGTGTTCGGCGACGAAAGCCTCGACCTCGACGACATCTACCAAGCACACCACGCCTTCCACTACGAGCTGCTCCGGCCCGCCGCCACCGCATGGGACCTGCGCGTGCTGGGTGGCCTGTGGCACGCCGCCGAACGGTATGTCCGGCTGGCATTCTCGGGCCGTGAAGCGGACCCGGACGAGCACGAGCGGCGAGGACATGCGCATTCGGAGATACTCACCGTCGTGCGCACCCGCAATATGAGGAAGGTCGCCGCGGCGACACGGCAGCACCTCGACGACAACGAACAGATCGCGCTGCGCGCACTCGACCCGATAGCGCCCTGAACACTGCCGGCTCGGCATGTTCACGTTTGTTCTGTGGCGGCCGAGACACCTGCCTCGGCCGTCACAGAGTCCTCAGGTGAGCGTGGAGGTTTCGGCGCGGTGGTGCGCAAACCGCTTCGCGTAGTCGATGTACCAGTCGAGGGCGTCGGTGTTGGCGACGGTGGCACGGTTGATCGCGGTCTCGGGGGCTATTCCCTGAATCAGTTTCTTGACGGGAATCTCGAGCCGCTTGCCGGTGCGGGTGGTGGGGATCGCAGGCACGTCGATGATTTCGTCCGGTACGTGCCGGGGTGAGGCCTCCCGGCGGATCGTGGTGCGAATTTTCTCCACGAGTGCCTCGTCGAGGTCGTATCCGTCGCGCAGTACCACGAACAGCGGCATGTGGTAGCCGCCGTTGGGTAGTTCGGCACCGATCACGAGGGCCTCGGCGATCTCGGGAAGCGCTTCGACGGCCTGGTAGATGTCCGCCGATCCCATCCGGACACCGCCGCGGTTGATCGTCGAGTCCGATCGACCGTGAACGACGCAACCGCCGTCGGCTTCAATGGTGATCCAGTCGCCGTGCCGCCACACCCCGGGATATACCTCGAAATAGGCGTCCCGGTACCGAGTTCCGTCCGGGTCGTTCCAGAAGTAGATCGGCATCGACGGCATCGGTGCGGTGATCACCATTTCCCCGACCTCCCCGACGACCGCTTCACCGGCCTCGGTCCAGGCCTGCACATCGACCCCCAGGTAGGGGCCTTGCAACTCACCCACCCGAACCGGGGAGAGCGGGTTGGCGCCGATGAAACCGGTGGCCACGTCGGTGCCGCCGCTGTCCGATCCCAGGTGCACATTCGGACTGACCGTGTCGTAGATCCACCGCCAGGTGGTGTCCGGAAGCGGTGAACCGGTCGACATGATCGACCGCAATCCTGACAGGTCGAAGTCGGTCCCGGGCTGGGTGCCGGCCTTCTCACACAACGTCAGATAGGCGGCACCGGTGCCGAATCGCGTGGCCTCGTAGCGGGCGCAGATCTCGAATTGGTGGTCGGGTCGCCCGAAAGTGGGGCTGCCGTCGTAGGTGACGATCGTCGCGCCGGTGACCATGGCGTCGACGAGCATGTTCCACACCACCCAGGCGGTGCTGGCGGCGATGAATACCCGATCGGTGGGGCCGAGGTCGTAGTGCAGCGCGTTGGCTTTGAGGGCTTCGAGGAGGATTCCGCCGTGCGAGTGCACGATGCCCTTGGGTAGGCCGGTGGTGCCGGAGCTGTACAGAATCCACAGCGGATGATCGAAATCCACCTGCTCGTACTCGGGTTGGGCGTTCCCGGCGACCACAACGGCGTAGTCGGCGATGCTCTGCCGGTGCGTTCCCTCGTAGGTCAGCCCGATGTTGTCGACCATGATGGCGTGCCGCACGGTCGGGAGCTGGTCCAACAGGGCGGAGAACACGTCCCGGCGGTCGACGCGTTTGCCGCTGAACTGGTAGCCGTCCACCCCGATCAGCACGGTCGGCTCGATCTGCGCGAACCGGTCGACCAGCCCTTTTACACCGAAGTCCGGTGCGCAACAGGACCACACCGCACCGACGCTGGCCGCGGCAAGCACCGCGACGACGGTGGGCGCGATGTTCGGCAGCATCGCGGCGATCCGGTCGCCGGGGCGCACCCCGATCTTCCGGAAGTGCGCGGCGAGGTTGGCGACCTGTGCGACCAGGTCGGCGCGCGAGAGTTCGCCGGTGGTCCCGGTTTCGTCGACCGAGATGATCGCGGGCCCGGCCTGATCGGTATGGCGAAGCAGGTTTTCGGCCCAGTTCAGCCGGCTGCCGGGGAACCACCGGGCCCCGGGCATCTTGGGGTCGGCGAGTATCGTCTGCGGTGGCGCCGAGGTGATGACGTCAAAGTACTCCCAGATCGAGAGCCAGAACTTCTCGAGGTCGCTGATCGACCAACACCACAGCGAGTCGAAGTCGGTGGTGGAGACATTCTTCTCCGCCGCGAGCCATCGTTGGTACCGGCTCATGTTCGAGGCGAAGACCCGCTCGGGCGGCGGGGTCCACAACACTTCACGTCCTGGCGCGGTCATAGTTGGTGCGTCCTTTCCGGCTCCCGCCGCCACGGGCAGACGGCGCGTCGTTGCCTGCCCGTGGCGGCGGGGTTTTCGTGCGGTGGTGTCAGCGTGCGAGCACGGTGCCGAGGGCCCGGGTGAGCTCATCGGCGGGGTCTGCGGCGGCGCCGGTGCTGCGCCAGGCGACGTGGTTGTCCGGACGGACCAGGATCGCGCCGGTGTCGTCGGTCTGGCGGAGTTCGGCCCAGCGGCCGGTGGGGTCGGTGTAGTCGGCGCCACCGATCTGGGCGATCTTGATCTGGACCCCGAACTTGTCCTTGGCCAACCGGGCGGCGTCGGACCAGGCGGCACCGTCGGCGGCGGTGATGAGCACGAAGTGCGCGTTGTTTCCGGTGAGGTCGTGGGTGGAGATCTGCCGGCCGTTGTGCTCGATCCACGCGTGAGGCAGGCGGTGCCCGGGGCGGGTGGTGGGGTGGTAGGTGTGCCCCATCGGGTCGCGCGGCGGTGCCTCGGTGCCGTCCGGGACGAGGGCCCCGTCGCGGTAGGCAAAGCCGATTTCGAGGTCGTGGGCCTGGAATTCGGTGCGCTGGGTGCTGATCACCTCAGCCGCACGGGCGCGGCGGGTTTCGCCCATCGGGGTGTCGGAGAAGTAGTCCCGAAACACCTGGATCTGGGCTTCGAGAGGCTGGCCGGGGATCAGACCGAGGCCGGCGTCGATGACCATATGGTTGAGGAAGGTGAACATGGCCCAGTCGACGTTGCGCATGCCGACGAGGCGGCGTTCGGGTTCGTAGGTGTCGAGCAGGGCGGGGGCGGCGTCGCCGTTGAGGACCGCGGCCAGCTTCCAGACCAGGTTGTGGGCGTCCTGGATGGCGGTGTTCAGGCCGAGACCGGTGGTCGGCGGGTGCCGGTGGGCGGCATCACCGGCAAGGAAAACTCGGCCGATCTGGTACTTGTCGGCAAGCACGCCCTCGAGGATCCAGTGGCTGACCTTGTGCACCTCGAGTTCGAGGTCGGGAAGCTTGAGGAGCTCGCGCAGCCGCGGAACGATCGCCTCTTCGTCGAACCGGGCCGGGTCGTCCGGGCGGAAGGTGAAGTGCAGGACGAATTCTTCGGAATGCTTACCCCACGTGGGTCCCATGGCCGCCATGGCTCCGCTGCTCCAGGATCCGGCGCCCTCGGGGTTGAGCAGCCAGGTGATCAGGACGTCGTCCTCCCAGTACTGCGACAGGTCCGCGGTGAAATGGGTGCTGACCATGTCGAGAATCCCGGTCGGGCCCTCCATCTTGACACCGAGTTCGGGACCGACGGTCTTGCCGCCGTCCGCGGCGACCATGTACTGGGCGTGGACGGTGTAGGTCTCCTGCGTGCCGCGGTCGAGGACGACCGCGTGGATTCCGCTCTCGTCCTGCTCGAACGAGACGAGTTCGCGGCCGAAGTGGATCGAGTCCGGTGCCCTCTTCTCGGCATGCTCACGCAACAACGGTTCGAGCCGGATCTGTGGGTAGTTGCTCGACGGGCACGGGCTGTCGACCGCGTACTCGCTCTCGAGTCGTCCACCGCCGAACGACTCGAGCGTGTACAGGGTGCGGCCATCCAGTTCACCGTCGCCGCCGAGTGAGGTGACCCACCGGGTCTTGCCCATGTTCTTCGGCGGGGTGCCCACGTCGTAGATCGAGTCCGCGACCCCGACCTGGCGCAGCACCTCCATCGTCCGCTGGTTGAGGTAGTGCGCCTTGGGTAAGTGAGAGGTGCTGGTGTGCCGCTCGACGAGGTGGTGATCGATGCCGTGCTCGGACAGCAGGATCGAAGTGGTCAGTCCACACCCGCCTCCGCCGACGATGAGGATGGGAACGGTGATCTCAGACATGGCTGGTGCTCCTGGAAACAGTGGTGAGTGGGTGCGGACGGCCGGTGGCGGCGAAGCGGTGCCGCATCTCACCGATGGTGTCGGCTCGGCTGACGAGCTCGTCGTCGACACCGATGAGCCGTTTCGGCTCACGGGTGAAGCCGATACCCGAGGGGGTGCCGGTGAAGATGAGGTCGCCGGGGCGCAGCGGCAGAATCGACGACAGGTAGGACACGAGGACCGGGATCGGAAAAATCAGGTGCCGGGTGCGCGACTTCTGCATCAGCTCGCCCGACAGGATCGTGCTGACCTCGATGTCGTCGGCGTTCTCGAATTCGTCGGGGGTGACCAGCACCGGTCCGATCGGGGTGAATCCGGCGAACGACTTGCCGAGGCCGAACTGCTGCGGTGGGGGACCGGACAGCTGCAGGTCCCGCTCGGACAGGTCCTGGCCGAGGGTCAGCCCGGCGACGTAGTCCCAGCCCTCGGTGACGGGGACGTGTCGGGCTTCCTTGCCGATGACCGCCACCAGTTCGACCTCGAAATCCACCGAACCGCCGGGGTGTTCGATGGTGTCATGGGGGCCGGTGATCGAGGCGGGGAACTTGGTGAACACGAACGGGGTATCGGGCAGGGTCAGCCCGGACTCCTCGACGTGGTCGGCATAGTTCACGCCGATCGCGAAGATCTGACCCGGCCGGGGAACCGGAGCACCCAGCTCGGACTCGACCAACGGTGTTCCGTCGGTGAAGTCCACCGTGGCTGCCCATGAGGTGAACTCGTCCCATCGGTCGAAAATGTGCTGGGGTTCGGCGGAAAAACGACCCCCGCTGGCCGCCTCGACGTCGACGGCGATCCCGTCCACTACGACCTGGAGTCGGCCGGCTTGGTTTGCCACGCGCATGAGAAAAAGTCCTTAGATAAGGGGGAGTGCCGCTGGGTCGGGCTGAGCGCGAGCAGCTCAGCTGGTCAGTGCCGCCATCGGGTCGGGCAGGTCCGGGCTGGTCTGCAGGGCCCAGGAGTGGGTGGTGATCTCCGAGACCGGGGTGCCCTGGGCCAGTGCTTGTCGCATCCGCTCCGGGACGAACGACACCCCGACCGGGTTGCTGCCGTACTCGGGGCCGTTCATGTAGGCCGTCGCCTCGTCGGGGGTGGTGAAGTTGTCGATCTGCAGCTCGACGAAGTTGCCGTCCGGATCCTGGTAGTACAGGGACGTCGTGACGCCGTGCTGGATGGGCACCTTCGGCTCGATGCCCTTCTCCTTCAACGAGTCGTACCGATCGAGAAGATCCTCGAGCGTGTCGAAGGTGTACGCGGTGTGGTGCATGCCCGCCGCACCCGGATTGCGAGGTTCCAGTTGCACGGGGGCGCCGAGCAGCGCAACGCGGTGGTGCTCCTCGTCGAAGGTGATGAAGCACAGACCGTGCCCTTCGTAGACCACGTGCGCGGCCAGGACGGTGCAGTACCAGTCGCGCATCTCCTCGAACCGGCTCGTCTGCAGCACGACGTGCGCGAACTTAGGGGTGGCGGTCATCGTTGACTCCTTCGATTCGAATCACGGTCTGGTGACCGCGAGGGCGGTGTGAAACTCGCGCTCCTGGATGTCTGTCACACCGCTGAGTTGTGAATTGACCAGGGGCGATATTTGATAACAGCTCGCGTTGCGGCGAACCTGTGGCGAAGACCTTTTGTTGTGGTCTCCATCACGTTGCGTGTATCACCATTTCACGAGATTTCAGCTCGGATGGCTAGTAGCTGGAGAACAGGAACTTCGAGGGAAATTGGTTCACAGCCCAATTCGGGAGATGTGTTCGCTGTAGCGTTGAGGTGGTCGAAAGGATGTCAGGTGCCGCACTGGACTGGTGAACTCGCGGGAGCACGGGCCCGGCAATCGGAGCTCGAGTGGCTCAGCCCGGACGCCGAACGCGTTCGCGCCGCCCTCGGCGACGGCGCGGTGACCTGGGCCGTCGAGGTTGGTCAGGACATTGCCGCAAAAATCTCTCGGAAAGTTCCTGCAGTGGGCGACGGAGCGCCACCCCTGGACGCGATTCGGCGAGCCACCACCGCGACCGTGTTCCGGGCGCTGACGCTGACCGCGGGTATCGGCGAGTCGGAACCCACTCTGGCCAGCGCCGAAGTGGAGGACATCGCCAGAGACTTCGCCCGGCGGGGTTTGGAGCTCGACGATCTGCTCCGGACCATCCGCGTCGGATATGCCGTGCTGGCGGCCGCACTTCTCGACGCAGCGACCCGGCTGATACCGCCGACCGAGAGCGGCGCCGAGATTCGCCGCATCTCCCTGCTCCTCTTCGAGGTGCTCGACGACTTCACCGGTGTGGCCGCCGCGGCCTTCCTCGATGAGCAGAGCGCCTGGGCGGCGGGGGTGTCGGCGGCCCGGCTCGACCTGGTCACCAAGATCATCGCCGCCGACCCCATCGAACTCGCCCACGCCGAACAGGTCCTCGGCTACCCACTCGGTGGGCACCACGTGGCCATCATCGCCTGGAGCGGTCCCCACTCGAGCCACGACCTGCGGGCCGTCGTCGACCCGGTGCTCCGGCACTGGGGAACGCCGACAGCATCATTGGTGATACCCATCGGTCTCCAAGCGATCTGGGCGTGGGGGGCGATCACCCCGGATCCGACCCGAGCCCTGACCTCCTCCCTACCCGACTTCGGTGACACCTTCGTCGTCGCCGGCCAACTCGGCTCCGGGATGGAAGGATTCCGCCGAAGCCACCTCGAGGCCCGGGCCGTCGAGCGACTGGTTCGACTCCGTTCGGGCCATCCGCCCACCACCACCGCTCACGAGCACATCGGCCTGGAAGTGCTCCTGCTCGCCGACCCGGAAGCCGCGGTGCAGTTCGCCTCCCGCCTGCTCGGCCCGCTCGCCGGCGAAGACCCCCGGATGGCCGACCTGCGGTCGACTTTGAGCCTCTATCTCGACATGGACCACAGCCTTGCCAAAGTCGCTTCGGCAGAGCATATTTCCAAGAACACGGTGACCTACCGAGTGCAGAAGGCCTTGAGCCTGTGCTCGCCTTCGGATGGATCGACCACGGACCTGCGTGCCGCGCTCCGCATTTACGAGTGGCTCCGAGACGCCCCCATCGCTCAGTGGGAACGATCGTAGGTCGATGGCCCGACCCTCGGCTGGTCCAGAGACCAAAAGTCGGCGACAACGCTGGGCTCTGCAGTAGTGCGAACTGGGTAACTGATGCGGTCTACTTGTGGTGTAGAACACAGCGGGTGGTGAAAGCCCGAAGGCCAGCGGCACCCGTCCCGTTTGGATTCCACGGATCGTTGCGCTGAGAGCCGCAGTCGACAGAAGGAAGATTTACCATGAATACCCCCTCGAGTCCTGTCCAGGAAGCGTTCAAGGACGTGATGGCACACGTGGCCACTCCGGTCGCCGTCGTGACCTCCATGGACGGCGGCCTGCCCTTCGGCACCACCGTCAGCGCCTTCACCTCTTTGTCGATGACACCCCCCATGGTCCTGGTCTCCTTGGACCGCGGATCGGAGACGCTCGAACTGATCACGGCATCGAAGAAGTTCGGATTGAACGTGTTGGGCCGCGACCAGCAAGGAACCGCGCTGAAGTTCGCGAAGAAGGGCGGAATAGGCAAGTTCCACGGCGTGCGGTGGGACCTAGACCACGAACTTCCCCGAATCGCCGGCGCCGCCGGCTGGATCGCCTGTCACGTCGAGCAGTTCGTCGAGGGCGGAGACCATGTGGTCGTACTCGGCAACGTCGTTGCTGCAGAAAACAATTACAGCGACCCGCTCACCTATCACCGCCGTGTATTCGGCACGCACTCGGCGCTCGAATCCGCATAACTTTACCGATTACGCAATCCGCAAAGGAAGGCACGCCATGACGACCTCGTTAGCGCCCCGCACTACGCACCATCGGTCATGGTCGGCAATCGCAGCCGGTAGCCGCGCCCTCGCCGCCGGCGAGCTGATTATCCTCAGCCATCACCGCCGCGTCGTGCTCGTCGGGTGCGCCGGCGCCGCGACCACCGAGCAGATGGCCTTCCTGATCCGCCACACCACGGGATTTCTGCAAGTGGCGCTGCACGAACGGATCTGTGACCGTCTCGTACTGCCGGAAGCGACCCCCACGGTTCGGGCCATCTCCACGCTCGGCCACGGCCAATGTGTCACCGTCGATGCCGCCGCCGGCATCACCACCGGGATCTCTGGCGCCGACCGGGCGCGCACGGCACGCATTCTCGCCGACCCGGCCACGGAACCGGACGATCTCACCAGGCCTGGGCACCTGATCCCGGTTCGAGTAACACCCATAGAGTTTCGTACGCGCCTGACCACCGCGTCAGTCGCCCTCGCGCTCACCGACACTGCTGAATCCCACTACTCGGGCGCGGTGTTCGCCGACCTCGACGGCATCGCCGACCCGACAGACGTCGGCGATCGAGGCGATGCCGAGATCCTTGCCGACCGGTACGGGCTCACACTCGTCGCCGGCCCGGACCCTGAGGGTACTTTCCGCTGACATCCCTCCGTGCCGTACGCGACACGCACACCGACCAAGCCGGCATCCACTTACCTCAGGCGCGGTTCCTGCATGCCCCGAATTAAGCAGATCGCCCCAAACGCTGAGAAACACCACCCCACACATCGGAGGAAACAATGGACATCACCCGTACCGAACTCATGGACCGGGTACACGCCCTGGTACCCGCCTTCGCCGAACGCGCCCAGAAGACCGAGGAGAACCGTGCTCCCCTCGACGAGACGATCACCGACCTCATCGACTCGGGAATTCTGGCCACGCTGACCCCCAAGGAGTACGGCGGACTCGAGCTCGGACTCGACGTTGCCGCCGAGATCGTCCGCACCATCAGCGCGGTCTGCCCGTCGACAGGGTGGGTCACCTCCTTCTACATCGGAGCGGCCTGGCGGGTGAACATCTTCACCGAACAGGCCCAACGAGAAGTGTTCGCCGACAAGCCTTACACCCTCACCGCCGGTACCGCGGCCCCGCTCGGGAAGGTGCAGAAGGTTGACGGCGGCTACCGCATCACCGGGCAGACGGCATGGAACTCCGGTTCGGTGCACGCGGAGTGGTTCACCTTCGCCGGTGTGGTGTTCGAGGAGGGCAGCGCCCCCACCCCGTTGTGGTTCCTGGTGCCCCGCGAGGACGTCAAGATCCTCGACACCTGGTACATCGCCGGCATGTCCGGAACCGGCAGCAATGACATCAGCGTCGAGGACGTGTTCGTCCCGGAGTACCGCACCGGGCCGTTCGCCCTCGCACTCGCCGGTACCGCTCCCGGGCAGCTGCTCCACCCCAATCCCATGTACCACCTGCCCTTCCTGCCGTTCGCGATGGCCGAGGTCACCCCGGTCGTCGTCGGTGCGCTACGCGGTGCGGCGGACGCGTTCGTCCAGCGCACCAAAGACCGGCAGGGCACAATCAGCCAGGAGAAGGCCTCCGGCAAGCAGGCCGCCCAGATGCGCCTCGGCCGGGCGCTGGCCGCGGCGGACGCCGCCGAAACCCTCCTCGATGCCTTCTTCGAGCGCCTCACCGCGCAGCGACCCGAGCAGTCCGACCCCCGCGATCGTGCCGAAATGAAGCTCAAGGCCGCATATTTGGCGGACCTGGCCCGCAACGCCCTCAACGACATGGTTCGCGGAATCGGTGGGGACGGGTACCGGACCTCCGCACCGATCCAGCGGTTCTTCCGTGACCTGTCCGTGCTGTCGGTGCACGCATTCCTCGACATCGATACGGCCTCGGAAACCATCGGCCGGTTCACCCTCGACCTTCCCGTCGCCGATCCGCTCCTCTGACCGGATGCTGCTCCCTCTCATCCCGAGCCTCGGCCCTCAGCTGAAGCCGCGGCCGAGGCTCGGGAGGGGCAATCGAGTAACCGCACAACACCCGATCCGCCTTCCCGCATCACCGTCTGCAAAGAATGAGGAAAAGAGCACTGGTGAACAGCAACTCGACGATCGAACGCCTCGACGACGCAGCCAGAGACCTGCTGTTCGCGGCCGCACGAACAGTGAACAACTTCGCCCCGACCCCGGTCAGCGATGACGAACTCGCACAGATCTGGGAAATGACCCGCTGGGCGCCCACGGCAGCGAACTCCCAGCCGATGCGCGTGCACTTCATCCGCACCGACGCCGCTCGCCGCAGACTGCTCGACCATCTCGACGAGGGTAACCGTGAGAAGACGGCGTCAGCGCCCGTTACCGCAATTCTTTCGGTAGACAGCGAATTTCACGAGCACTTGCCCCGGCTGCTGCCCATCCGGCCACAAATCCGTGACGTCTTCGCCGACAACGACGCGTTGCGCGAGCGCACCGGCAACTTCAACGCCGCCCTGCAGGCGGGGTACTTCATCCTCGCCATCCGTGCCGCCGGTTTGGCGGCCGGGCCGATGGCCGGCTTCGATCCCGCAGGAATAGACGCGGAATTCTTCTCCGGAACCTCCTGGAGGTCCATCCTGGTCGTCAACATCGGATACCCCGGCGAGAATCCGTGGTTCGAGCGTCTCCCCAGACTCGACCCCGAAGAGACCGTGCGCTGGGGTTGAGGGCTGTAGACCCCACTCCGATCGTCCATCTCAAGTCTAGATCGACCCCACACAGTGCGGGGCCATCCCATCACAACACCAGAGGAAGAGAGTCCGCGATGACCACAGCCACGATCCAGGTCGAGACCACCCGTAAACTTCTCGAAGCCGCCGACACCGACATCGCAGCGTTCTTCGACTTCTTTTCCGACGACTGCGTTTTCCGCATGGGCAACAACGCCCCCGTCATCGGCAAGGGCGCGATCCAAGCCTGGGTAGCGCAATACCTCACCTCAGTGGCGTCGATGCGCCACCAGATCATCGAAGAATGGTCGGAAGGCACCGTCGCCGCGCTCCGGGTGGAGGTCACCTACACCCTGCAGAACGGTGAATCCTTCACACTCCCGGCCGTCACGCGCACCCGCGTCGAGAACAACAAGGTCACCGAATACCTGATCTTCATGGACCCCAGCCCCGTTACCTCAGCCCCCTCGTAATAGACATCCACATCTAGGCCTCCGCACCTGCCCCGACTGTTGCCGATCCGGCGGGACTTCTCGAGGACTGACAACCTCGAGTGACGTGGCGCTCCACAAGCGCCCGTTCCGACGCGGGTGAATGTGGTGGGACCACTACATTTTTCGTTTGCGAGTCATGGGGCGCCCGCTCGGAGAGGTCATGGTGACGGTTTCAGATGTAGAAGGTTCAGCGCGGTTGCTCCGACCGCGCGATGACGATGCGTTGCGCGCCGAGCTACGCGTCATCGCAGCGGGATTCGCGACACCCGCGGTGATATTCGGCGGCCCTGTCTCAGCGGGAACCCTGCAGATCTCCGAGACGCTCGGCACCAGAACTGCCGGACTGCGCGGCCTGCTGGTTTCGCCGATGTTGGGTCTCGGCGGGCGTGCGATGACCCAGGGTCGGCCCCAGTGGGTCGAGGATTACGCGAGCGCGCAGACCATCACCCACGACTACGACCGGCCGGTCATCAACGAAGGACTACGATCCATCATCGCGGTACCGGTGGTGGTCGACGGCGGACCGCGCGCCATCATGTACGCCGCATTTCGTCAATCCGCCCCACTCGGAGGTCGACTATTCGACATACTTTCCCGGGCCGGGAACCGACTCGCCGCCGAGATCACCATTCGAGACGAAGTCGACCGACGAGTCGAGTTGATCGACACACTTGTCGATGGTGGGCACGCCCCCACCACAACGGCACTGATCGAAAACATCCGCGAAATCCACACCGAGCTGCGCGCACTGCTGCGCACCGCCCCGGACTCGACACTCGCAACAAGCCTGCACTCTCTCGCCGACAAACTCGCCGGTCTGTCCCGCGGCGACCTCCCCGCCACCGACGTCACCTTGTCCGGTCGCGAGATCGACGTCCTCACCTATGTTGGACTCGGTTACACCAACGCTATGGTGGCGCAACGACTGTCGATCACACCGGAAACGGTGAAGCACTATCTACGCGGAGCGATGGGCAAACTGGATGCCCGCTCCCGAGTCGAGGCGGTATCGCGTGCTCGCCGACTCGGGCTCCTCCCGTAATCCGCGCGCGGCTCCCGCGACACCCCCCATCCGGGGGTGATGACACCTGCTGTGACGCACCTAACATCGGATTCGCAGGCGGTCCATCGTGACCGCTTTCACGTCATTGCTCGACGAAGAAGGAGAATGCTGTGCACTTTCGACGGACCGGACTGGTAGGGCTGGCCACGTCACTGGCCCTCGTTCCCACGGTGGTGGCCATGGGACCGGCGACAGCTGAACCGCCCGCCGCGGCGGGTGACTTCTACCACGTGCCGGCCGACCTGCCCGGGAGCAACGGCGCCGTCATCAAGTCCGAGCCCGCGGCCCTACTGGCAGGCTCGCCCCTGGCCGCGGCCATCCCGGCGACCGCGACCCGGATCATGTACCAGAGCGCCGACACCCACGGCGCACCGATCGCCACCACCGGTATCGTGCTCGACCCCACCGGCCCGTGGGCCGGGCCGGGGCCTCGCCCGCTGGTCAGCCTCGCGGTCGGGACGCACGGGGCCGGCGATGCCTGCGGACCGTCGCGTCTTCTCGCCGACGCGGTGACCGTCGACGGATCCGGCGTGCCAATGCTCGAACTACAGATCGCCGATATTGCCGCGCTGGCCGCGCGCGGAATCGCGGTGGTCGTCACCGATTACCAGGGCCTCGGAACCGAAGCTGTTCACACCTATCTGCAACCGGTCCCGGAAGCCCACGCCGTGCTCGATGCGGCACGAGCTGCAATCGGTTTGGGTGTCGTGGAACCGACCGCCCCAGTTGGCGTCTGGGGTGTATCGCAGGGCGGTCAAGCCGCAGGCGGGACCGCACAACTGGCCACCAGCTACGCTCCCGACGTCAATCTGGTGGGTACGGTCATAGGTGCACCAGCGGTCAGCGCGACTGCAACACTGCACAATGCCGACGGCAAGCTCCTCAACGGAATTATCGGCTTCTTCCTCAACGGACTCATGGCAAGTCACCCCGAACTCACCGAAGCGATCACCACCACACTGAATCCGGCCGGGATGGAATTTCTCCATGAAACAGCCCAGCAATGCGACTTCGGGATCATGTTGACGAGGTCGTTCGCCCCGACCTCGGAATACACCCGAAACGGGCAGTCCATCACCGACAACCTCATGGCGGACCCAGCGATTCGTCCGGTGCTGGATAATCTCGATCTGCGTACCGGCCCGACACCCGACAAACCAGTTCTGATCATGCAGAACATCAACGACGAGGTCGTAGACCCCACTATGACCCGGCAACTCGCCGACACCTGGTGCTCGCACGGCGCAACAATCGCCTACGACACCAGCACGGACACCCCACCGCTACTCCCGCAGATCGGGTTCCTCGCTCACGCGGCTACTTTGCGCGGCTTCGGCGAAGCCATTCAATGGTTGGTCGATCGGTTCACCGGCCAAAGCCTGCAGCGCGGATGCACAAACTGATACCGGCAACGGCACCTATGCCGGCGCCCAGAATAATCCTGAGGAGAGATCGATGAGAGCAGCAGTGGTGCACAGTTGGGGCGATGCCGACCAACTCGGCGTGGAAAGCGTTCCCGATCCCACCCCCAAGGACGGTGAGGTGCTGGTTGAGCTGCGTGCCAGCTCGTTGAATTGGCACGACGTGCTCGTCCGCCAGACCGGGCGAGGTTTCGCGACGCCGAGCATCCTGGGTATGGACGGTGCGGGGACCCGGCTCGACACCGGGGACGACACCATCATCTACCCGTGCCTGAACTGGGGCAGCGACGAGACGGCACCGGGGAAGGATTTTTCCATCCTCGGCGACAGCACCGACGGAACGTACGCGGACGTGGTGTCCGTTCCGGTCGAGAACTTGTTTCCCAAGCCGGAGCACCTGTCCTGGGAGGAGGCGGCAGCGCTGCCCTGTGCAGGGTTGACCGCCTATCGTGCAATGTTCACGCGCGCCGGCCTGAAAGACGGTGAGACGGTGCTGGTCCTGGGGGCCGGAAGTGGGGTGTCCACGTTCGCGGTGGCGTTCGGTGCCGCGGCCGGTGCTCACGTGCTGGTGACGTCGTCGAGTAGCGACAAGATCGAGTCCGTGCGGGCGATCGGCGCCGAGCGCGGGTTCCTCTACACCGATTCGGACTGGGTCGAGCAGGTCGTCGAGGCCACCGGTGGGGGAGTGGACGTGGTGATCAGCGGTACCGGTGCCAACCTGGCCGAGGCCCTCGGGTGTCTCAAGCCGGGTGGTCGGATCGCTGTCTTCGGCTCGAGCGCGGGTAGAACGGCGACGTTCGAGGTGCCGGTGCTCTACTTCGGGCAGTTCACGATCTTGGGTACCACGCTGGGTAGCCCGACGGATTTCGGGCGGATGCTTGACTTCGTCGACAGGCACCGGATTCGGCCGGTGATCGACTCGACGTGGGCTCTCGATGATGTCGTTGCAGCCCACCGGCATCTCGAGTCCCGCCAACACCTCGGCAAGATCGTGCTCGTGAACAAAGTGGGCTGAATTCACTATCGCCTGGATCCGATTTCGACAGCAGATCGTCCGTCTGCCAGTTCGCAACGTCACCCCAGTTTCGGACCACCGGGTATGCCTTTGGCTCGCACACGGGATGTGCCGCGCCGGCTGTGATTCCGAACTCGATGAGCATCACCGACGCGGGTATGTGCACGCCGACCTCCTCGCCGTCGTCCACATCGCTGATCCATGGAAACGGCTGACAATATCCGCTGCTGGGCTGGTGCCAGATCGGCGCTGATTAAAACACGATCCGGGAACGGACAGGTGGGACTCAGCCGATGCGGGGAAGGTCTTCTTCCGCCCAGGCGGCCATGGTGGCCAGCACGACCTCGAGTCGGGCACCTGCCGGGGTGAGTTCGTACACCACTCGAGGTGGGATCTCCGCATAGGCGGTGCGGGTCACCAGCCCTGTCCGTACGAATCGCTGAAGTCGTGAGGAGAGGGTTTTCGGGCTGATCCCCGGTAGTCCGGCGCGCAGCTCGGTGAAGCGTTTCGGTCCGGTCAGCAAGTCCCGCACGATCAACGTTGCCCAGGGTCCGTCCAACACGGTCAGGAATCGGGCGACCGGACATTCCGGCAAGGTGTGTTCCAAATCACTCATGATTTTCTCTTTAGTTCATTTGAGGGAAGTGATTCCTCCAGGGAACTATAGAGGAGTCAGCCGGACTACACATCACCGAGGAACAGCATGAACACCACACCGCCAAGTATCAGCGCAATCCCCACGGCGAACACCGCAAGCGAGATGGTGCGCTCGACGACCTCGTCCGCGTTGAGGGTCGCCTTTCGTGAGTTGGAGCTCTATGACACCGGAGACGTCGCCGGGGCCGACGAGGTGTTCGCCCCCGATCTGATCGACCACAATCCGGCCGATCCCAGCGCCGCCTCGGCCATTGACGGCATGCGTTCGCTGATCACCTCGGTGCGTGACGGATTCACCGATACGCAGCACCGGATCCTTTTCCAGGGGGAGCTTCCCGGCGGCTGGGTGGTCCTTCACTGGCGTATGACGGCGACTCATACCGGAGAAGCTTTCGGGTTCGCCGCTACCGGAAAACAAGTTGCGCTCAATGGATGTGACATCATCCGCGTTGTCGATGGCAAGATCAGCGAGATCTACCACGTCGAACAAATGCTTCAGCTCGCCCAGCAACTCGGTGCCGCTGCCTAGCACGGAGCAGACGACGGCACCATTGAGGCGAGGTCGGGATTCCAAAGCGGCTATTTCAGGGCGTTCCATCCTGCTAACAAGCGTAGATATGCCGGCCCCAAGCTCTTGCACACAACTCTCGGAGAGCGCGCGAAATCCTTGATGGATCACGTAATTTCAGATGTCGGAAAGCTTGCGCCCGTTCCGTTCGTGCTGGACAGTTGCCATTTGTAGTGGGTGGCTGGTGCGTGCCTGAATATTGGAACGTCTTTGAATGGAATTGGTCCATGCGACACCTGATCAGCACCGAGACCGAATATCAGGCGCGCTGCAGTTCGACATAAGTCGAGCACACGTCCGATGTCCAGGCGTTGGACAGCGGGAGGGAATTTCGATCTGGTTCACTGTCTCGCGGACCGTGGGGGCGCTCGTTGCTCGAGCACAGCAGTGACCACCACCCGTGACTCACCATACCGGCTATCGATGTCGGTCTGCAGGCTGTAACCAACACGCGTCTCACCGCCGTCCGCGCCTCAGTGGCGGTCGCATACTTCACCTTGTTGATTCATCTTTCCCTGTCTCCCAGGCTCTCAGCTCGTTCGCGGGTTTTCCTGACCACCTCACAGAGGGACGTGGTGCAGGTCGCAACGCTGCCCCGCCAGGCCTGTGATCTGATCGGAACTTACACCTGTAGCGCTCGCCCTATGACTAGAGCGTTGAAGTTTGGGGCTGCCACCGAACGCACCGTTCCCGAGAGACACCCTTACGATGTCAGTGCCCACTGCGGATCGGTCCATTCGATCTCGTATCGGTCGGCGATGGCAGGAATCAGTTGTGCACAAGAACTGCTCACGCTCGTGGCAGGTCTTCACACAGGGTCGATCGAGGAGATGAGCCACCGTCCGTCGACCTTTTCGAGGCCAATCCGAAGGCGCGCACCGTCTATCTTCGGTGTCTGCTGGTCGGCGGCGGTTGTCGACTGGTTGATGAAGGCGAGCACCGTTGCATGCGCCTGGTCGGCGTCGATTACCGAAGCATCCTGTACAGCCGTGGTCGTTACGATCTTACGATCGGAGGCCGACGGCCGGACGGCGGAGTCGACCAGTTGCTGGAAGTCCGACTTGAAGTCTCCGGTCAAGGCGTCGGTCGCGCCGGTGAGCGACGCGTCGAGGGTGTCGTAGCTGTAGGAAAGAACCTTTGGCAGGAGGTCGCGGGCGGCTGCCACGGCCTCCGCGCGGGACGTGTCGGAGGTCTCCATCGCGCGCACCTTCCCGACGAGCACGGCGCCGATTGCGAGGAGCGCGCAGAGGATGAACGCCGAGCACCCAAGGGCAAGAACTCGCCGGCGACTCCTGCCCGCAATTGGGCGTCCCGGTTCGATCGAGACCTCCGTGGTGGTCACTGGCGGCTCACCGGACGACGTCGAATCGGCAGAGAACTCGTCCTGTGGTGTGGCGGATGATTTCATGGTTGTGCTTTCGGTGGCGGTCATGCGACGAACTCCAGATTCGAGATCATCCAGCGGTCGTTCTCTTGGGTGAGGCTTATTCTCATACGGAAATGCCGTTGCTCGCCGTCCGGGGCTTGGGCGTTCTTGACCGTCGCGGTCACTGCCGTCAGGACCAGTGCAGTTGTCGGGTCCTCGTGGGCGATTCCCGCCTCGATGACGTTCCCTACCGAATCGACCCTGCTGTCACTGACCATCTGGGTAACCGTGGCTGCTTGCTGGGCGAATTGGTCCCTGAAGGCGCCGGTGGCCATGCTCAGGACGTGGTCGATATCGGCCTGCGCAGTGTCGGCTTTGATACTTGTGAGACCGATGGAGGCGTCACGAGCAACGTCCAGGACGGCCGCGCGCTGCGCGTCGGCTCGGTTCGCGTCCTGCAGCCTGCCCCACAAGGTGGCCGTTACGACGGAGACAACGACGATGGCCGCGACCAGAACGAAGAATGTGGCACTGAACATTTTGTGGTCGGCCAGGTACTTCCGTGCGTGCGCGAGCGCGGTCCATGCCGCCCCCGGCTGCGGCCCGGTTCGAGTCGCTATCGACTCTGCCTTTTCGTCCACCTGGTGTGGGGATCGGGGGGCGGCCGCGTGATCGATGAGTCCCACAGCAGTGTCCGAACCGACATCTACTTCAGAATCAAATTTTTCCATGTTTCCTTCTCCATATCTTCCTCCTTGGCGGACACGGTGCCCAGCAGATACAGCCGCCCGTCCGGTCCTGACAACAGTCCAGTTCGTGGGTCGTAAGAGGTCTTCCAATCGCTGGTCTGCGCCTGGAGTCCCGGGCCGGCGGAAATCCCGTCCGGCACCGATGTCGGCGCAGCCGCCGGTGCGGGTGACGATGGCGGGAGCGCGGGGAAGCCGGGCGATGACAGCGCGACGGGGGGAACCGACCCTACAGGTACAGGCTGGCTGCCCCGAGGCCTGCCGAGGCACTCCTCGAAGTAGGGGGTGCGAAGCTCTTGGTCGTTCGCACACGGGGTGTTGCGTGCTCCACGCACGTCCCGCGGATCGTCCTGAGCAACCTTGCAGTACATGTCCGCAGGTTGCGGTGCCGGGCTGACGTCCTCCCACGCTCGTTGCTCGGACAGAGGATTGAATCCCTCATAGCACGGGGGCGGGTCGTTCGCGGTGGTGCGCACCCGAAGACGGATCGACGTACCCTCGTCGGTGTGGATGAAGGCCGTCTGCAACGCGGCGACTACAGCGGGATACAACACCAGCGACTGCGTTAGTCCTGGAATCTGGAGTCGCAGAACTTCTCCGGTGGACGTGAGATTGTCGAGCAGCACCGGCAACGACTGGGAAATTCCCGCCTCCAGGTCGGTGATTGCTGTTGCCGTTGTGGGAGCGTTGTCAACGACTGCCCGCAGATCGTGGTCGCTTTGCGCTAGTTGCGCTGTGAACGATGCCAAATCCCTGGTCAGTGATTGCACGTCGGCATTGACAGAACTCTGTGTCTGGAGGAAGGGCGGAAGCTCTCGGAACACTTCCCCTGATGAGTCGGCGTGGTCGACGGCCTCGCTGACGATGGTGTCTCCGTGCGATAGAAGTTCCCGTATGTCCTGTTCGGCACCCTGAAAAGCGGTGGACATCTCATCGAGAAGCACAGCGGAACTGTCGGCGGGGACCGCCCGCGCAAGCTCGGTCACGCTCGTCAGCATGTTCGTGATGGGCTCTTGCGGGGTCGTGCGGTCGGCTGGGATGACCGTACCGGCTTGCAGGAAGGGCGGTTGGTCCGTTCCGGAGGTGAGCTCGACGTACTGTTCGCCGACGGCGGTTGAACTGCGGATCGTGGCGTGCACGTCGGCCGGAATCGACGTGGAGTCGTCGAGGGAGAGGTCGAGGCGAGCGCCGGTTCCGTGCAGCGCGAGGCCAGCGACTTTCCCGACTTCGACGCCACGCAGGGTGACCAGGGCGCCGACGTAGATCCCGGTCGCGTCGGTGATTTCCGCGGAGACGTGGTACTGCTGAAAGCCCATCAGACGTGGAAGCTTCAGGTACTGAACTATGACGACAGCTGTGGCCACCACCGCGATGACGGCGAAGGCGGTGAGCTGCATTTTGATCAACCGTGTGAACATGTCAGTTACCCTGCCCGGGGTGTGGAAGAGCGGGAAGCAGCAACGATTGCAACGGACCGATTGTCCGTCCCGCATCGGTTGGTGGCGCGATCACGATCGGGGCCGTCGCAAACGCCCCACCGAGGTCCTTGGTGGTGAGATTGAAAGTACCTGCTGCACTGAGATAGTCGCCCTTGAGGACGTTGTCGTGAGTGCTGACCGGAAACAGCAATGTGAGGAGGATGTCGGCCGCGTTCGGTAGGTCCGGAGCAGCGGTTACCAGACTGTCAAGGATCGGTTGAAGGTCTGACATGATCGACAGCAGCGACTCGCGTGATCCTTCGACGGCCTGGGTGCCGAGATCTCCGAAGGTCGCCATCGCGCCGGCGGCGTTGACGATATCGTTCGACTGCCTGTTCAGTATTGTCAACCCTGGTTCGAGTCGTTCTATGGCACTGTCGAGTTCGAGTTTCTGATCTGTGAGGCTCATACCGAAGGTGTCCATCTGATCAATCAGGCCGGTGATCTCGTAGCGCTGGCTGTCGAGAGTCCCTACCAGTGCGTTGAGTTGATCGATGAGGTTCCGCACGGTTCGATCGTTCCCACCGAAGGACTTGTTCATCTCGACGGTGATGGTTCGCAGGTGGTCGACGGCGCCGCCGTTGAGCCAGAGCGACAACGAACCGAGCAACTCCTCGGTCTCCGGGAACTTGGAGGTGCGATCGAGCGGTATCACGGCACCGTCGTCGAGATGGCTGGTGCTCTGTCCCTCCGGTGGTACAGCAAGTTCGACGATCTGGGCGCCGAGGAGGCTCTTCTGGCTCACCGCCGCGGTCGTGTCGGACGGCAGGACGACGTCACCGCGTATCCCGACCTCCACAACCGGTTGCCAGCCGTCCAGGCGGATCGACCTCACTGTTCCGACTGTGACGTCGTTCAACTTCACTTCAGAATTCGGAACGAGGTTGGCGACACTGTCGAACTGTAGTGAGAGAGTGTAGCTGTCGTTGCCCGTTCCTTCACCGGGGAGCACGATCGAGTTGACCCCCTTGAAACCGCACCCGGCGAGCATGGCGGCAGCGAGGGTGAGCGCGGTGTAAGCGCTGATACGGCGGAGTGTGCGGCTCACTTCTGTCCTCCAGGAATTCCGAAGAGAGATCCCAGTGCGCCGGTATTGATCGGTGGTGTCCCGGGAACAGGCAGTGATGTGGCGCCCGGCGGTGCTTGGTCGGTGGTGCCCGGGCGATTCAAGATGTTGAAACCCAAAGGTAGATTCGGGTTGTTGAATTGCTCGAGATACGGGTCGAGAGATGCACGGCAGTCGTCGAGGGTACCTCCGAGGGAGAAGACGGTCTGGCACACGAAGGTCGGTACGTCGCCAAAGTGTGGCAGCGCGATTCTGCCGGTGAACGAATGCGAATTCGGGTCGTAGATGTTGTAGAAGTTGGCCAAGGTGACCGGGAGCGAGTGCAGCACGCTGGCTAGTGCGGTCTGGTTTTCTTGAACCATGGTGGCGACGTCGCTGAGTTGACTGACGCTCGACTGAATTCGGTCCTTGTTCTGCAGGACGAAATCGGACACCGCGCGTAAGGCCTCATCCAGCTGTGTGAGCGCTTCTGCCATCCGACCCCGATTGTCGTTCAGCAACGCGGCAATCGAGGCCAATTGCGATGTGAAACTCTGTATCTGCGCGTCGCTTTGGTTCATCGCGCGAATGAACTTGTTGAGGTTGTCGACCGTCGCGAACAGGTTCGTGCTGCTCCGACCAATGGTTGCCGCGGCGTCGTGTAGCGCGGAGATGGTCTCGCGAAGTGATTGGCCATTGCCTTCGAATGCAGTAGCGGCACTGTCGACGAACCGCGCGAGTGAGCCGGTGCGATCACTGTCCTGCGGCCCGAGCGCATCAGTGAGGGTTGTCAGTTCATCTTTGATCTGGTCCCATTCCACCGGCACCGCGGTGCGCTCGACCGGGATGTCGGCGCCGTCGGTGAGCTGGGGTCCGCCCGTGTACGCAGGTGCGAGTTGGATGTATCGCCCGCTGACGAGCGCAGGCGCGACGATCGCGGCCATCGCATCGGCCGGCACTTTGCGGTTGCCGTCGAACTCGAAAGAAACGACGACTTCGTCACCGTGTGGTTCGACCGACGTGACCTTTCCAACCTTCACACCGAGGATGCGTACCTCGTCATCGGTGTAGAGTCCGCTGACTCGCTCGAAGTGCGCGGTGACCCGTGTTGTCGGTGCGACGTGGTTCCATACGGTGATCGTGCCGAATCCTATGGTGATAACGGCGACGAGGCCGATCGCGAGGTATGCCCACCGCCTTGTGCGGCTGGTCGTGGGGGACATCATTTGCCTCCCGTCATCAGTTCCGGCAGGCCGGGAATCAGGTTGGTCGGAGCGAGGTTCGGGATGTACAGGTTGAAGCCAGGGAAGGCGGACAGGACCTCTCCCAGGGCGCGGAGAACTCCGGCACCACCGGTCAGAGTTCCCGCGACCGACTCGCGGTTGCGTTGGAGGAGCGCGAGCGCGCCGTCCAGTTGGTCCAGCGCAGGACGGAGCTGTTCCTGATTGTCGGTCACGGTCCCCTTCAACTGCACCGACAAGGCCGAGGTGTTGCTGAACAGTTGGTCGAGTGCCTGGCGTTGTTCGTTCAGTGTCGATATCAACGTCGAGCCGTCTCCGATGAGTTGCTGGATTTGGGTATCTCGGCTCGCGAGGATTCCGGACACGCTGGCGGTACTCGACAAGAGATCCTCAACCGCCTGGTCACGGCTTCCGACGGTCGCCGAAATACGTTTCATCCCGTCGAGAAAGGGCCGCATCTCGTCGTTGGTGTCGTCGAAGGTCTGGGAAAGGACATCCAGGTACTCCGCTACGCGAGGAGTATCGATGTCGCTTACGTTCTTCGTCAGATCCTCCAGCGCGGCCGCGACGTCGTACGGTGGTGTCGTGCGGTCGAGCGGAATCAGTTCGTTGTCACCCAGCTGTTCGTCGCCCGCCGGCACCACCTGCAAGGCTTTGCGGCCAAGGGGGTTTTGCGCCTTGATCTCGGCAGTGGTGAGATCACCGAGCTGCACCGAGTCGTTGTCGATGGTGAAGGTGACTTGTACCCAGGTGTCCATCAGCTCGACCGCGTCTACCTTGCCGGCGTGGACGCCCGAGACGATGACGCTGTCGCCGGATGCGATGGCCCCTGCCTCGGCGAACGCCGCACGATAAGTTCTGCCACCGAACGAACCCATGCCTCCGTTGAGCGCGAGGATGGCAACGAGGCTCACCAATATTACTGCGGTACCGACGAAACCGAGCCCAGCTGGGCTCCAACGAGGGAGTCGTAGTTGTTTCATTTCACCGGCTCTCCGTTGCAGCGGGCAATGTCACTGTTAATCCACGGAGTCTTGACATCCTGACCTAACGGGTCGAATTGGAATCGCAGGTTGCAGAGGAAGAAGTTGAAGAAGTCGCCGCTGACCCCGATCCGGCTCACTGCTCGGTAGGTCTCGGGCAGCTCTTGTAGCGTGCCTTCCAGCGATACGGTGTTGTCGTTGATCGTGCTGGAGGCTTGCCGGAGTTTCGGCAGCGAATCCTTCAGATCAGGACGGACCTGTGACAGCAGATCCGCCGCCGACGAGGTCAGCCCGTTTATCTGCACCACTGCCTGCGATACGGGGTCGCGGCCCTCGGAGAGAGCGGAAACCAAGCCCTGCATTTGGTCGATCACGTCGGTAACGGTGCGGTCCCGGCTACTGATGACGCCGAAGCCGTCGCGCAGGTTGGTGATGACCTGACCGATGACCTGGTCCCGATCCGCCAGCGTCGATGTGAGCGAGGCCATCGACGCCATCAGTGTGGCGATCGAACCAGACTCACCCTGAAATGCGGCGATGAGCGAACCGGTCAGCGAATTGACCTGCTCGGGATCGAGAGTACGGAACAGTGGCTTGAAGCCGCCGACAAGTACGTCGAGATCGACCGCTGGGCGTGTGCGTTCGACCGGGATCGTCCCACCTTCGGGGAAGGGGCCTGCTGCACCTTCGCCGTCGCCCGGTAGGAGTTCGAGATAGCGATCACCAACCAGATTCTTATACCGAATCGCGGCCTCGACGCTCTCCGGCAGCTCAGGTGCATCGGACACGTCGAACGTGACTCGCACTTCGTTCCCCTCGGTCAGCTCGAGTTCGTCCACGGTTCCGATCCGGACCCCGCCGATACGGACCTCCTGGTTCGGCTTCAGGAAAGACGCATCGGTGAATATGGCGTGATACGTCGATTCCGGACCACCAGACTGGGTTTCGTTCAGAGCGAGACCGAGAACGGCTGCGGCGATGGCAGCGACCAGAAAGAAGATCGACAGTTTCACTGTCGTCGCAACGTTTTTCATGGATTGCCGGCTCCCTTGGTTCCCAGATCCCCGAACAGGAACTGTCCGAGTTGGACCCACCCGATCTGAATATTGTTGGCCTTATCCGGGTATGGGTTCGCGCCGGTGTCGTAAGCGACGTAGGGGACACCATTCGGATTAGCACGCGGCAGCCCGTGGCAGTTCGGGCCGGTGTCGACCCCTGTCTTCGGCAAGTCACGTGGGTATTCATATGCGGGAAGACCGGGAACGAAACCTAGTTCCGCGCTCATGTTCTTCTGAACACCCCCGTATCCAGGACCACCCATTACGGCGCGCCACTGGTCGGCGTTGTAGGACGAACCCGCGACCAGACAGGGCACCACCGGGGAATAGCGCTCCAGAACACCAACCGTGGGCTCGAGTACGTCCAGAGTGGTGATGAGCCGACCGCCGTTGTTGCGCAGGAAATCGGAGTTGTCGTTGCCGAATTTCGTCATGGACAGCCAGAAGGCGCCGAACTGTGCTTGCCGTTCGGTGACGGTCTCACTTGTGATACCGACGTTCGACATAGTCTCGATGAGGGGAGGGAAGGACTGCGAATAGTCGTGAACCACTTCGGTTGCGGCGGGCAGAGTATCGACCACGGCAGGAAGATTGGGATTGAACCTGTTGAGGTACTCGTCGAGCTTGCGCATTATCGCCGAGATTTGATCGCCCTTACCGTCGACGGACCTGGCAACGGACCCGAGCGCGGTGTTCAGCTTCTGTGGGTCGAGTGCCGCGAGCGCCTTCATCACCACGTCGAAGGTCGAATTCAGCTCGACGGTGACGTCATCGGTGGAGAGAATGGTATTCGGTCGGAGGTGGTTGGCCGGGGTGGCTTCCGTATCGGAGATGAGATCGACGAACTTGACGCCGAACACCGTCGGCGGAACGATCCGAGCCTGAATGTCGCCGGGAATCTCAGAAATGCGATCGGGGTCGATATTCAGTTGCAGCCGCGCACCATCGGCATCCACATCGATATTGCCTACCCTGCCGACGGGCACGCCACGAAGTTTCACGGCTGCACCCGATTCCATGAGGAGTCCGGCACGCGGTGACATGAGGGTCACGATCTCCGATCGAGTAAAGGCTTGGTTGAACTGGGCGATCGCCGCCGCAACCAACGCGCCGACAGTGACGACCGCGACTAAACCGAGTAGCGGCAGCCGTTGGGAGTGTCGAGTTCGAGTGGTCACTTTCTACCCCGTGATGTGTATAGTCGAGGGCCCACCGTAGATGGCGAGATCCAATACGAGATCGATCATCATCACCGATATCAACGAGGAGCGAACGGCGCGGCCGACGGCTTCACCGACGCCGGCGGGACCCCCGGAAGCGTGATACCCGTGATAGCAGTGATTAGCCATGACGAAAACGGCCATGACCAGTGCCTTCACGAATGACCAGAAAATGTCGCTGGGTATCAGGAACACACTGAAGTAGTGGTCGTACGTGCCACCAGATTGTCCGTAGCCTGCGGTGACGATGAGTCGGGTCGCGATGAACGAACCGATCAGCGCCAAACAGTAGAGCGGAACGACGGCAATCGATCCGGCCAGGATGCGGGTGGTGACGAGGAAGGGAACCGATGGCACGGCCATGACTTCGAGCGCATCGATCTCCTCACTGATTCGCATCGCGCCGATCTGCGCGGTGAATCCGGCACCCACGGTGGCCGTCAATGCGATGCCGGCGATGACCGGAGCGACTTCACGGGTGTTGGAGTACGACGCAACGAATCCTGCGAGTGCTTCGATGCCGACGTTCGCGAGGGAACTGTAGCCTTGGAGTCCTACCTCCACACCGATTGCGGCCGTCATGAACACGATCACGACGACAGTGCCGCCGATCATCGCGAGACCACCCGTGCCGAGACTCACCGACGCGAGCAGGCGCATGACCTCTTTCCAGTACCGCCGGGTGGCGTGAGGCACTCCGGTGGCGACATTGCCGTAGAAGTCGGCCTGTGAACCGATTTCCGTCAGCTTGCGGACCGGCGCTCGATATATGAGGTGAAGCTGCCTGCCCAGTCGAGACGTGGGATACACGATTGCTGCGCCCCTAATACTTTGTCTGGAGGAAGATTGCGGAGATGATCGAGTTGGCCAGAAAGAGCAGCATGAAGCTGAAGACGACCGTCTGGTTCACGGCGTCCCCGACGCCCTTGGGGCCACCCTTGGCCTTGATGCCCAGGTAGCAGGCAACCAACCCGGCGAGCAGCCCGAACACTGCTGCCTTCAGTTCACTGACGAGGAAATCGACAAGATTGACCAACAGGGTCATACTCGCCACGAATTGGCCGGCGCTGGCGTTCTGAACAAGGACGGTGAACAGGAAGCTTCCGGTGAGGCCGACAACTGTCACTATCCCGTTCAACGCCAGAGCTACAAGGGTCGACGCGATCACCCGCGGTACGACGAGGCGCTGCACGGGATCGAGACCGAGAACTTCTATTGCGTCGATCTCTTCGCGGATCTTTCGAGCACCAAGATCCGCGCATATTGCGGTTCCGCCTGCGCCGGCGACAACGAGGACGCTGACGAGGGGTCCGATCTCACGGACCACCGCCATACCTGCTCCCGCTCCGGACAAGTCGGAAGCCCCGAGCTCTGCCATCAATTGTGTGAGTTGGAAGACGACAATCACACAGAAGGGAATGGCCACCATAATGGTAGGGACAAGTGCGACACGGGCGATGAACCAGGATTGAGTGATGAGTTCCTCGACTTCGAACGGCCGGCGGAACATGTGCTTGAACGTCTTCCCGCTCATGCGGTAGAAGCCGCCGACATCACTGGCGACCGACCAGATCCCGCGCCGAGCCGCCTCGGATGCGGTACGTACCCTGGTGGTCACCACAGCCAAACTGCCTTGTGTGCCCTCGCGGCGACCGGCGATACCGCGATCAGTGGGTTCGTTTCGTGTGGATTCGTCGTCATTGTTGCGTGTGTCCTCCGGTAGAACGGCCTCGGGACGGCGTAGTCACTCCGTCTGCGTGCCTTCGCGAAATCTGGTCGCACAGTTCATGGGCACCGCTTCGTTCCCCGGCGATACTCGTCATTTCGGGTGTCCGCTGGCCTCGACCTGCCCCGCTCCCGCGCTTGGGGCGGTCTCGAACAACCGTGTCGCGGAGCATATTGTTGCGAACGTGTGCGCTGACACACAGTAGGTCGTACTATGTTATAACGTCAAGCCGAGTCGGAGGGGCAGGCGAAAATCGCCTCCATCGCCTGAGTGGCGCGGCCGCATCACCCCGTAGATGCTCGCCGAGGCCGAGGCGAATTGTCCCCGTGGTCTTCGCGTCGCTCATTCGGATGCGCCAGGTACCGGGCGCCATGAGCTCGAGTAGCGGGGTTCCCTGTTATCACATATTGCTTTAGGGTAACGAGTTCACGGGCGGTACAACGCGATGGAAAACCTTCCATGACTGGTCGCACCAGCCATTGTTTTATCGGCTACCGCAGTGGTCCGTGTGCACGAGCGGACCGTCGGCCCGTGCATCGGGGTCGTAGTTCCGTTGTCATCGAATGCAAATGAACCACAGGAGGTAATGGTGGGAGTCGAGGTTTCCGTCGAGGGACTGAGCAAGTCGTTCGGCTCGCAGAGGATCTGGCAGGACGTCACGTTGACCCTTCCGGCCGGTGAGGTCAGTGCGCTGCTGGGCCCGTCGGGTACGGGTAAGTCGGTGTTTTTGAAGTCGCTGATCGGTCTGCTCCGCCCGGAGCAGGGGTCAATCGTCATCGACGGCACCAACATTCTCGAGTGCTCGTCCAAGGAGCTCTACGAGATCCGCAAGCTGTTCGGTGTGCTGTTCCAGGACGGCGCCCTGTTCGGGTCGATGAACCTATACGACAACGTGGCGTTCCCGCTGCGCGAGCACACCAAGAAATCCGAATCCGACGTCCGCAAGATCGTCATGGAAAAGATGGAACTCGTCGGTCTGCTCGGGGCCGAAGACAAACTGCCGGGCGAGATCTCCGGTGGTATGCGCAAACGCGCCGGCTTGGCCCGCGCCCTGGTCCTCGACCCGCAGATCATCCTCGTCGATGAGCCGGACTCCGGCCTGGACCCGGTGCGCACCACCTACATCTCCCAAACATTGATCGACATCAACGCCGAGATCGACGCGACGATCCTGATCGTCTCGCACAACATCAACCTCGCCCGCACCGTTCCCGACAACATCGGCATGCTCTTCCGCCGGAAACTGGTGATGTTCGGACCCCGCGAAGTTCTGCTCACCAGCGACGAACCGGTGGTCAAGCAGTTCCTCAACGGCACCATGATCGGACCGATCGGCATGTCCGAGGAGAAGGACGAAGCCACCATGGCCGCCGAACAGGCGATGGTGGACGCCGGTCACCACGCCGGTGGTGTCGACGACGTCGAGGGCATCGTCCCGCAGATGAAGGCGACGCCGGGGATGCCGTTCCGGCAGGCCGTGGCCCGCCGGCAGGAACGTGTCCGCCAGATCATGCACACGCTGCCCGAGAACGGCCAGATCGCGATTCAGGAAAGTCTTGACGACGCCACCGTCACAATGGATTTCGTAGGAGAATCCATGCACGCAATCTGCGAACAGACCGTGGACTCGCTCTCGACGGCGCGAGGATGGAGTTAGTCGCCGCAGACGTAGCCCTTCCCGTCGTTGCAAGTCAATTCTCCTCCATTGGAATGACGTGACGAATGAATGTGCCCCGTACCGGAGTCCGGTGCGGGGCGTCACTCGTTTTTAGGGGCTTTAGAGGTGTGAAGTAGGAATCAGGCAGGTCTTGCGTGAGTGTGCCGCCCGCGGTCAGTCGCATTTCGACGACCGCCACCGGCACGTTGTCCGGTATCGGTGACGTCACGCCGTTCGACGTGTCCGAATCCACGTTCGCCCCTCGCCTTCCGCGGAATGCCGCGGCACTACAGCGGCGCACAGATGCGCGTGCACTGGCAGGCGGTTCCTCGAGGGGACAACACCACTCCTGGCCTCCATAGTCGCCGGTTGCAGCCGACTTTCACAATGTTGCGTCCGCGGCGTGCTCGCGCAATCGTAGGAGTTTCGGCTCCTTAACCGTACCGACTGCGGGAAGAACGCAATCGTCCTCCCAAACTTTTGGCGGTGCGCGCAAGACGCCTGTGGTCCGGGTCACGTAGCGTTTGCGGTGGTCGTACGCAGGATGTCGGCACCTCAGTTGAAGGACCACTTTCGACACCGCGGACGTCCCCACAACGTACAAGTCGAAGCTCCCTGTCTGGCCGATGGATGCGCCAGATGTCCCGTTGAATGAGAGAAGTGAGAAAAGTGACTGCTACTGCGATGCCGAGAGTTGCGCCGGATTTGTTGGCGGAGGCGGTGAAGATCGTGCCGGTGGTTGCCGAGGCGGCGCCGGAGGCGTTGGAGTTGCGGCGTGCTCCGGATCGTTCGGTGGAGGCGTTGGTCGATGGTGGTTTGACGGTGATGTCGTTGCCGGTCGAGCGTGGGGGGTGGCGTGCGCCGACGGCGGTGCAGGCGGAGGTGATGGCGACGCTGGCCGAGGCGGACGGGTCGTTCGCGTGGGTGACGTCGATTTACAATGCGGTCAGTCACATGGTGTGTGCGTTCGGTGATCATGCGCTCGATGAGTTCGTGGGTTCGGAGATTCCGCGTTGCGCGGGTGTGTTCGCGGTGACCGGCCGTGCGGCCACGGTTGAGGGTGGGTATCGGGTCAGTGGGAAGTGGGGCTTCAGTTCCGGTCAGCATCATGCGGGCTGGATCATCGTTCCTGGGATCCCGGACGAGGGTGGTGCGCCGATCGCGTTCCTGGTGCCCAAGGCCGAGTTCGAGGTCAAGGATGACTGGTTTGTCACCGGTTTCATCGGTACCGGCTCGAATACGGTGGTGCTCGAGGACGTGTTCGTTCCCGAGCATCGGGCGGTTCCGTTCATGGATATCGTGACTGGCAATTATCGGGCGGAGTCGCTTGCCGGTGACACCTATTACAACCAGCCGTTCGTGCCGTTCATGTGTGCGATGTCGGTGGGGCCGGCGATCGGGTTGGGGCGTGCGGCGTTGCGGGCGTTCGAGGAGCGGGTGGGGTCCCGGGGTATCACGTACACCAACTATGCGCGGCAGGCGGATGCCCCGATCACTTTTCATCAGCTCGCCGAGGCGCGGATGAAGCTCGATCATGCGAAGTTTCATGCGGACCGGATCACTGGTGCGGTCGATGAGCATGCCGCGTCCGGGGCGGCGTGGGAGATTGCGGAGCGGGTGCGGTGCCGGGCGGATATCGCGTGGGCGATCAAGCTCACGCGGGAGGCCTGCGAGATCGTCGAGCACGGTTCGGGTGCTAATGCGTTGCGGGCTTCGGACAAGTTGGGTTCGATTCTGCGGGATATCCGGACGATGTCGGTGCACTCGTTCTTGCTGCACTCGACCAACGCGGAGTTGTATGGGCGGATCCTCGCCGGCAACGAACCCGACGTCCCCTTCATCTAGCAAGGGCAACGTATGCAATCACCCGGCACGTCATGCAGTGCGGTGACGGATCGCGGCCCGCAGGAGGAAGGAATCAGATCAATGAGTAGTGAAAGCGATTCGGTTCAGCACAGTTTCAAGGAGGCTATGGCTCACGTGGCGACGCCGGTCGCGGTCGTGTCCTCCGTGGACGGAGGATTGCCCGTCGGAACCACGGTCAGCGCCTTCATGTCGCTGTCGATGACGCCGCCGATGGTCTTGGTCTCTCTGGACAAGGGTTCGGAGACGCTCGAACTCGTGGCGACTTCGCGGCGGTTCGGCCTGAACATCCTCGCCAGTGACCAAACGTCGACCGCACTGAAGTTCGCAAAGAAGGGCGGCGTGGGGAAGTTCAACGGCGTCCGTTGGGACCTCGATCACGAGGTGCCCCGGATTACCGGCGTCGCCGGCTGGGTGGCATGCACCGTGAAGCAGATCGTCGAAGGCGGTGACCACATGATCGTCCTGGGCAGCGTGGTGGCGGCCGAACATGTTCACGGTGAGCCCCTCACCTACCACGGACGCGCGTTCGGAACTCACTCCGCCATCGAGGTGCTGCAGTAACCCATTCCACCCGCCTGTAGGCATTAACTGGACATTATGCTCGAAGTTCTGGTTATTCGTTGCGTAGGGACGGGATCGTCCGCATCCTCGCTGAAGAGAAGGACGTAGTTGCAGTGGGGGCCGAGCTTGCCGTCATCACAAAGTCTGCGGTGCAGATTGAAAGCCGTGCGGCCCCAACCAAACCGGTACCGGTAGCGATCCGGTACAGTCCGCGCCGTCGGTGCCCCGGCTCTGGCGATGGTTCCCTCGCCGCCGCCGGAGCCGGACACAGTAGGCACCGCGGTGTCGCAGAATGCGGCCGGCTCGGTAACCGAGAAGCTGCCGCGGATTCGGCGCACCATCACCCCAGTCGTATCGAAACGGCTCCCCATGGGTGACCCGCAACCGATTAACGCCGTCAGTTTCGCAACCCGCACGCATCTGCAGTAATTCTGTCCTTACAGAATCGTTCAGGCGGGCGAAACTCGTGCTGCGCAAGTTTCACGGTAGGGGCTGCGGAACATGTTCGAGGCCCGGCGATTGACGATTCGCCGGGCCTCCTCCTGGCTGCGTTATGTCGACCGCCTCACTCGCCGGCGGGTAGGGCCACAATCGTGATTCCCAAGTGCACGAGACGGGACACGCCCGCCCAGGGGCCCAGCATCGGGAATACCGTCCGATCCAGCGCCACATCGGCGCCGAGTTCGAGCGCACCGTCGCCAGCCTCGACCGACCGGAGCTGCAACCGCACGGGAGCCGTGATCCCCCGGACAGTCACCTCGCACGGGACGCTCTCGTCCGAAAGGCCAGCATTATCGATCGCCACCCGAATCGTGGGGTGTTCGTGTGTGTGGAGGTAGTGCGAGGACCTTAGATGCCAATCACGCGGTGCCAGACCAGTGCTGATCTCGTCGGCGGCGAGGACGCCAGTGCCGGTGAGTGTGCCGCCACCGATTTCTACCGAACCGTCACGAACGGGGAAGTGCCCGCGTACCCACATCACCCCGAAGGCTTTAGCGCGAAAGGTGACAGCGGACCGTGTGGTGTCGACGACGTACGTCCCCGCGGGTATCGAGTCGGGCGAGGGATTGGATGGAACGGAGTGGATGTCGGACATAGCGGAGAGCTCCTCGAATAGGGTGGTTCAACACCAGCGCAATATGTGATAACAACCATTCTAAACGAGTTCTATTGTCTTTCAACCCTCTCGACCGCCATAGATTCGGCTGTTGCGCGGAAGACGCGAAAATGTGGGGAAGTCCGAGAGCTCGGCGTCGATGTTTGGCAAGACCCCTCCGGAAGCTGCCGGTCCCGGCGGGATCTATGTTTTCGGCTTCGGGCAGCACGAGATGTGGGCCGCTCATTACTTCGACTACGAGATGCTGCGCACTTGGCTCGATTTTTGGGGGACTGGGCGCGATGGGCTAGGCGGTTCCGGCGGCACTCAGAGCAAACCACGGAGCATCGGACTGTGAGGTGTGGCGATCGACGGCGTCGGGTGTTTCCAGGTGACCAATAGGGAACCTGGCCCACCGCCGCGATCGAAGGTGTCCCGAGCAAGGTCGTCCTGATCAACAACGGAAACCCCAGCATCGTGAGTACTATGAGGTCGAGTCAAGGACTAGTAGCAACGACTTTCCGCGCCCCGTGTGACCTGTTGATAGCATTCCTCGACCCGCCACCGCGATCCGGCGACGGGCCAGTTCGGTGAGCGACGTCCGGCGCGGTCCGGGGCAGATATAGTATGCGGCTCGGTCGGATTCGACAGGGATTGGCGGGCGAGGAGCCGGTGTCCCCGCCCGGCGCACAGACGATGCGGATCAGCTCTTCTGCCCGGCCGGTGCGCCTACCGGGGGATAAACAAATGCTTCTTTCGGCGGGTGGCCAACACGCAACACCCAAGTGCAGCCAACCAGTGAACCGTTATAACGTAGGTTGACGACGGAAAGGTCGGCGAAGTTGAAGATCAGGACCAAGCGGAGGATGCGGTGACGGCAACCACACAAGGGCAACGGTCTTTCGTGCGCACGCTTGCGCCGACGTCGGTGCCCGATCAGGTGGCGAAGGAGATCCGTCGGGCCATCTTGTGCGGTGAACTGCGGCCGGGACAGACGTTTTCGCTGCGTGAGATATCTGGCCAGCTCGGCGTCAGTTTCATTCCGGTGCGCGAGGCCCTCCGCGATCTCGAAGGCCAGGGACTCGTCATCACTCGACCCGGCAGAAGCGCGATGGTGGCCCCGCTTGCACACGACGATCTCCACGGCATCTATCGCCTCCGTCGGCAGATCGAACCGGAGCTCGCCGGACGTGCGTCCAAGCTGCTCACAAGTCAGGATTTCGGGCGGCTCGAGGGATACCTGACGATGTTCGCCGACGAGAATTCGGGTATCGACGACGTCTACGACGCCCATCACGCGTTCCATTACGAACTGCTGCGGCCGGCGGCGACGACTTGGGATCTGCGCACCCTCGAAGGACTGTGGCACGCCGCGGAGCGGTACGTCCGGCTCGCCTTTTCTGGACGTGATGCCGAACCGGACGAGCCGAGCCGGCGGTGGCGCACACACAATGAACTCCTGGTCGCCACGCGTACCGGTGGGATCCGCCAAGTTGCGGCGGCGACACGCAAGCATCTTGACGACAACGAGCAGATCGCGCTCCGCGCGCTCGACGATATCGCCTAGCCGTGCTGTCGTCCGCGTTTATGCGGGCGAGCACGGTGGGAGCACTACAGTTCCCGCGCGGTGAGCGGCGTGGACGCAGGGACCCGTTACGAACGCTCGGCGTGGACGAGGCGGTTGTCGGCGACGCCGAAGTTCACGCCGACCGCGAAGATCTGCCCGGGCCGTGGGACAGGGGCCTGGAGTTCCGATTCGACTACCGGCGATCCTCCGGTGGTGTCGACTGATTTCGCCCACTCGATGAACTCGTCCCACCGGTCGAGGACGGCGTGGGTATCGGCGGGAAATTCTTGGTCGCTGGCCTCTTCGACATCTACCGCGCGACCGTCGACGACGATCTCGAGGCGCCCGGCTTGATTTGCCACTCGCATGGGGAGTCCTTTGATGATGAAACGAGGCCGGTCGTGAAGTGGGCCCGGAGCGCTCGTCCAGGCCGGGATTTGATCAGTTGGTCAGGGCGACCATGGGGTCGGGCAGGTCCGGGCTGGTCTCCTTTGCCCACGAATGGGTGATGATCTGCTCGATCGGCGTTCCCTGCAGGATGGCCTGTCGCATGAGCGCGGGATCGAACGCAACCCCGATCGGATTGCCATCGTACTCGGGCCCGTTCATGTAGGCCGTTGCCTCTTCGGGTGTCGCGAAGTTGTCGATCTGCAGCTCGACGAAGTTCCCGTCGGGATCCTGGTAGTACAGCGATGTCGTCACGCCGTGTTGGATGGGAACCTTGGGCTCGATTCCCCTCTCCCTCAACGCATCGTGCCGGTTGAGGAGGTCGTCGAGCGTATCGAACGTGTACGCCGTGTGGTGCATGCCGGCGGCACCGGGGTTGCGCGGCGCGAGGTCGACGGGTGCGCCCAGCAGTGCGATGCGGTGGTGCTCCTCGTCGAATGTGATGAAGCACAGACCGTGCCCCTCGTAGACGACGTGAGCATCGAGCACGGTGCAGTACCAATCGCGCATCTCTTCGAGACGGCTCGTCTGCAGCACCACATGCGCGAACTTGGGTGTGGCGGTCATCATTGACTCCTTTGGTGTCCAATGGCCAGTCGGCGCTGAGGCCGATGTGGCACAGCGGGGGTAATGCCTGACTCATTCGCTGAAGCTCATAATGAGCGCCCGGCCGAGGTTGCCGGCCGTCAGTATGGAGCAGATCTAGCTATGTAATATGTTATAACAGGGGTTTAGGCGGGTTGCCAAGACTCGGTCCGTCGAGGTTTCCGCATAGCTGCCGTGCCGATCGGCCCTGTAAGGCGACGTTCCCGAATCTGCTTTGCGCCACACGCCTTTGCCTCAGGCATGACGAACGATCGACGAAGATCGGTGGGCGCATCAGGTAATGCGGGCGTCTGCCGAGCTGCGATCCGATCGAATACCGGGCCACCACTATGCAATAGCCGAGCGATGTCTCTTGCTACGGATATGCGAGAAACGAAGGGGGTGGAGACGCCCACCAGAACTTCCGGTCCGGCGTGAGGTCGTCCACCTTCAATGAGAATTCGTTCGGGGTCGACCACCCGCACGGACGCTTGCTCGATGTGTGTGATCGTCCCGATGATCAAGAACGTGTACTCGCGCTCGCTGCTGTCTTGGATCGCGACCAGTCGGGCCCGCTTGCCTCCGAGGTATAACTCTTCATCGAGTGATACGCGCGGTGACGACCGGGGCGTATCGTCGCGCATCGAGTCCGGCTGCCCTGCTGTACGCGGCGAGGTTTCTCGCGCCTCTCCGTCGAGGGAGGCTGTTATGGCGTTCATCCGACCTGCCACTTCCTTCTGATGCTCCGGATCGTGATGCGATTTTTCTATCTCCCCATTGTTGTGATGCGGAGCACATTTTTCTTGGGCTCAATATGAGGAGATCGGGCGCATGGTTGCGCTCTGCGCCAAATCGAACATCGGCCGGCGCTGCGACCGCCCTCCAGTTTTGCGACTCCCGCCAACGCGCGCAGTGTTATAACGTAAAACGCGACGCCGAAGATGTACGGCAGCAGCGCTCACGATGCCAGGAAACCGACTCCGTTCGATGAGCACGGCTCATTGAGCTTGACGCGTGTCGGTGAGCGCACAAAAGACGGATCGTGACGTCGTCGAGCAACGACAAGATCGAATCCGTCCGGGCGATTGGCGCGGAGCGGCTTCCTCTACACCGATCCCAACTGGGTCGAGCAGGTTGTCCAGGCCACCGGCGGTGGAGTCGACGTGGTTATCAGTGGAACCGGCGCCAACGTGGCCGAGGCCCTCGGATGCCTCGAGCCGGGTGGTCGGATCGCCGTATTCGGATCGAGCGCCGGTAGAACGGCGACGTTCGAGGTGCCGAGCCTCTACTTCGGCCTGTTCGCGATCTCGGGCACCACGCTCGGCAGCCCGACAGACTTCGGTCAGATGCTTCAATTCGTCGAGAAACACCAAATTCGGCCGGTCATCGACTCGACGTGGGCTGATCAGAGTCGGATTCAAGCGGAGGCGTCACCCGAGGCGCGCAAACCCCCGGGATGACGCCTCCAAGTGAACCCGGGATCCGCCGGCTTGAATCCATCGCGGACAACACCGCGCAATGACTACCCTCAACTTTTGGCGCTGAGTCCTAGAAGCTGTGTTGCGCGTCACGTAGTCTTCAATATGTCCATCGAGACGCCGCTCGGACCAGGTCAGATCCCACCAGGTGGATTGCCGTCGACTGGACGATCCATACCGCCGGAGTGCGTGCGCGCCGCTCACAGGCGAATGCTGATGGCACGTAGCCGAAGGAGTAGGTAATGGCCACCGTGGAAGGGCGTTGGGTCAGCCGGCTCAAAGTGAGGGACTCCAAGCGGATCCAATCGGTCTGCTCGACCGAGTTGCTCGAATTGGCAGCTGGCCAGGTTGGGTGGGAAGCATTGGATTGGGCTGTCGCGGTGGGAAAGGAGCTCGCGCAGCGGTGTGTCGAGATCTTTCCCGAGTTCGGCGACCGGCCGGCTCAAGTGGCCACGGTTCGTCTCGGCACCGAATCGGGGGCGATCATCACCATGCTGGCAATCGACAGCCATGACTTCCAGATGCCCGAAATCAACGACGATACGGTTCGGGCAGTCCAAGAGTGGGTTCAACGGGGAGTCTCACTGCTGACGATTTGGGCGGCCGTCCGCAAGGGACACCAATGGCTCGCAGACGAGTACATGGATGCTTGCATGGATATGGTTCCCGTGGAAGAGCAACCGGTTCAGCTTCAAATGATTTCGCAGGTTCTGCTGCGCTTCATCGACCGCTTCTCCGACGCCATCGGACGCGAGTACGAGACCGAATACGGGCGGTGGATGACGACAACCGCAGCCGCACGTGAGCAGGTCGTGCGAGCGCTTCTCGGTCGTGAAGCATATGACATAGCGAGCGCTGAAAAAGAACTCCAGTACTCGTTGGCGCACGGTCATCACATCGGACTGATCCTGTGGTCCGATACCAACGACCTGCGGCGGAACTCGAGATTGAACAAGATCGCCGACTCCGCGCTCAGGGCCTGCGGCGCGGAACAAGTACTCCTGGTCCCACACGGTCAATCCACACTGTATGCATGGGGAAATCACCAACGTTCGCCCTTCCCGCTGCACGTCGACCTCGACGGTGACGCCCCGGTACGGGTAGTGATCGGACGAGCGCACGAAGGACTGGAAGGCTTCATACGAACTCATCACGAGGCGCAGCAGGCGCGAGTAGTACTCGACGCCCTGCCGGGACTGAGGAAGCGCAGCGTCGACTTCGCTGATGTGCACCTGCTGTCCGTCCTGGTGCAAGACATGGAAAAGGCCCGCGGCTTTCTCGAGGCTGAGCTGGGCGAGCTCGCTGCCGACGACCCGCAGAGCTTGACACTGCGGCAGACCGCAGAAGCGTACTTGCGCCTCAAGCACAGTCCTCTCGCGGTAGCCAACGAACTATACGTCGTTCGTAATAC
The DNA here is from genome assembly GCF_023667485.2 of Rhodococcus sp. MSC1_016. Classification (NCBI taxonomy): domain Bacteria; kingdom Bacillati; phylum Actinomycetota; class Actinomycetes; order Mycobacteriales; family Nocardiaceae; genus Rhodococcus; species Rhodococcus sp. MSC1_016. The sequence continues at coordinate 5,327,865 of NZ_JAMOZI020000001.1, read as the reverse complement.
CGTCATATATCGCCTGAAGAAGATCGAACAACTTATCGGGCATTCGCTCGATGAACGAGCGCTCGAAACGTGGACTGCACTTGTGCTCAAAGATGGAATTACCGCGTGTATAGAGCACCCGTGACGGAATGCCAATCCCCCTAGCGGACAGGACGGAACAACGCCATGACAACCTCGATGATCGAAACCCGTGCACAAAGCGCGCAGCACGACGACTTCGAATGCGGTATTCGAGCCCTGGCGGCCGGCGAGACGATCGTGATGATTGACGATTCGCGCATCGTGCTGATGGCGTGCGCCGGCACCATCAGCACCGAGCAGATGGCCTTCCTCATTCGCCATACCAGTGGTTTCGTCCAAGTCGCCCTCCACGAGACGGTGTGCGACCGACTGCTCCTCCCCGAGGCGATTCCCTCGGATCGGTATGCGCCCACACACGCCCGCGGGCAGTGTGTTGCCGTGGATGCCGCAGTGGGAACGACCACGGGAATATCCGGTGCAGACCGTGCCCGTACAGCGCGCGTGCTGGCAGATCCCTCCACTGAACCAGATGGTCTCACGCGTCCCGGCCACCTCGTTCCCGTTCGCGTCATGGCATCGAACAGGAATGCACGGACCGTCCCCGCTCTCGCACTTGGATTGACCGACTGGGCGCATCCGTCCCGTTCCGGCGCGGTGTTCGCGGATCTCGAAAGTGTCGATATTCCAACGCAACTGGTTGCTCCAGAGGAAGCGGACCGCTTCGCGCGCCGATATGGACTCGTCATCGTGAATACTGGCCACGCATCTGAAATAGGGTAGATTCTATTCGCGATCGACATGCGGGTCGGCAGGCTAGTCACTTCGAGCGGGGCAACGTCCTCGACCGCCAGGTCAGCTGCCGCTCGGTTCTCAATTTGGATACCTTGACTGGGAAGCACTGTTCAGCAACGACATCCGGCCAATCGGGCAATAGTCTGTCCGTCGATCTTGTCGACGCACTTCGCCGTATTCGCTACTCCAGGGTCGCGAATGCAAGCGACCCCGTCGACTTCTGCCCCGCTGCGTGCCGTTTGGAGCGGCGACTTCCGCGTCGTTCTTGCACGGTCGGATACGGAACTGCGGAGAATCATTGCACCGCAGTAGATCGTGTCGAACAACGCGGGGAACTTCTCTTCAATTCCCTCGCCCGCGGGCTTGACGTTATAACATATCGCAGCATAGTGTGTGGTCCAGCACACACTGAGGTGTGAAGGCACTTCCAGTCAGAATTGACATTCGATCTTCGCAAGTGCCCGCGAAACTCTGAATACACCAGAAGGTGTGGCGTCTGAAGCCACATGGAAGAAACTACGGAGGACAAAGTGACTGCTACTGCGATGCCGAGAGTTGCGCCGGATTTGTTGGCGGAGGCGGTGAAGATCGTGCCGGTGGTTGCCGAGGCGGCGCCGGAGGCGTTGGAGTTGCGGCGTGCTCCGGATCGTTCGGTGGAGGCGTTGGTCGATGGTGGTTTGACGGTGATGTCGTTGCCGGTCGAGCGTGGGGGGTGGCGTGCGCCGACGGCGGTGCAGGCGGAGGTGATGGCGACGCTGGCCGAGGCGGACGGGTCGTTCGCGTGGGTGACGTCGATTTACAATGCGGTCAGTCACATGGTGTGTGCGTTCGGTGATCATGCGCTCGATGAGTTCGTGGGTTCGGAGATTCCGCGTTGCGCGGGTGTGTTCGCGGTGACCGGCCGTGCGGCCACGGTTGAGGGTGGGTATCGGGTCAGTGGGAAGTGGGGCTTCAGTTCCGGTCAGCATCATGCGGGCTGGATCATCGTTCCTGGGATCCCGGACGAGGGTGGTGCGCCGATCGCGTTCCTGGTGCCCAAGGCCGAGTTCGAGGTCAAGGATGACTGGTTTGTCACCGGTTTCATCGGTACCGGCTCGAATACGGTGGTGCTCGAGGACGTGTTCGTTCCCGAGCATCGGGCGGTTCCGTTCATGGATATCGTGACTGGCAATTATCGGGCGGAGTCGCTTGCCGGTGACACCTATTACAACCAGCCGTTCGTGCCGTTCATGTGTGCGATGTCGGTGGGGCCGGCGATCGGGTTGGGGCGTGCGGCGTTGCGGGCGTTCGAGGAGCGGGTGGGGTCCCGGGGTATCACGTACACCAACTATGCGCGGCAGGCGGATGCCCCGATCACTTTTCATCAGCTCGCCGAGGCGCGGATGAAGCTCGATCATGCGAAGTTTCATGCGGACCGGATCACTGGTGCGGTCGATGAGCATGCCGCGTCCGGGGCGGCGTGGGAGATTGCGGAGCGGGTGCGGTGCCGGGCGGATATCGCGTGGGCGATCAAGCTCACGCGGGAGGCCTGCGAGATCGTCGAGCACGGTTCGGGTGCTAATGCGTTGCGGGCTTCGGACAAGTTGGGTTCGATTCTGCGGGATATCCGGACGATGTCGGTGCACTCGTTCTTGCTGCACTCGACCAACGCGGAGTTGTATGGGCGGATCCTCGCCGGCAACGAACCCGACGTCCCCTTCATCTAGACAGGTCCGGCCAAGACCCGCCCGCTCGGGTCTTGGCCGACCCACACCCAGCCGATCCGCATCGCCACACGAGTACGAAACCCGAAAGTCGATTTGATTGCCGCTCCCGACTGAGGGTCCGACCGCGGACCCTCACGGAACCGGAAGCTCCGGCCCGATAACACCACGGCACCACACGCCGGCAAAGTCACGCAAATCTCTCACTAGGAATGATTTCCATGTCAGTACCCCGATCAACGAAACTATCTTTTACAGTTGGTGTTCTGTTCGTCCTGCTCGCGGTGACGTTGAGATTCTTCCTAGTGCCGGCAGCCTCGAAGATGCCTGATGACCTCGATGTCAATCTTCGTTACGAGGGCACGGGGACGATGCTCAATCCTTCGGCTCTGCAGGCCGGCGATCTTGCCAACGTGGTGGCTACCAATGTTCCGGTCGCCGTCGACCGACACGTCTACGTCTCGAGCGTGCACGGGAACACCGCCATTACACACGATGACCTGACTGTTGAAGCGCCCGGAGGAGTATCCATGCCCTCCAACCACACCTACGCGATTGACCGCACGACCATAAACAGCGCACCAGCCCCGGAAGGGGTCGAAGTGGAACCGCACGCAGGTCTCACGGTGGGATGGCCGATGAATCCGAATCCGGACGCAAGCTACGCGCTATACGACTTCGCGACCAGGACGACAGCGCCGATGACATTTGCCGGCGAAGGCTCCGTATCGGGTCGAGACGTGCTCAACTACACCGTTGAAGTAGCTGGTCCGCTTGCCGATCCTAGCATTCTCAACGGACTGCCGCCCGCCATGCCGAAGGCGCAGCTCGCCTCACTCGCTCCGCTTCTGCCAGCTGATCTGCAAGCGAAGCTGGGTGCCGCGTCCGGTTCGCTGCCCGATCCGGTGCCGTTCAATTACACCGCCGTCAGCAAGCTGGCGCTCTCTACCGACAAGACCCTCGGAACGCCTGCCGACGGCTCGCTGAACCTGCAGGTGATCGCAAACGTCGAAATCGGTGGTGAAAACGTCAGCGTCATGCCGGTTCTTGCCCTCGACACACAACTCACTGATCAGTCCGTCGCTGACGCGGCAGCCACCGCGTCGACGGTAGGCAAATTGCTCACGCTGATGGGAGTTGTAATCCCACTCGGGTCGGCACTGCTCGGTCTGATCCTCATCGTCGTCGGGCTGCTTCGGCTCCGCAAGCGCCCCTCAACGGAATCAACTCCCCACCGTGATCCCGAGACCCTCGGCGCCTATTGACTGTCGGCACCCACTCGCCACGGCGACGCCGCTCCACCGCGATCACCGTGGGGCTGAACGAAATTCTTCCGCGAATCGATCGGTCGCCAGATGCGTCAGATGCTCCACCTACACCCTCCAACCGAAAGCACGTGAAGACGATGCCTAGTATCGATACCTCCCACCTACCGACCCGAATTGCGACGGGCGCCTTCATTCTCAGCTCCGGTCTCGGCAAATGGTCCGGGAACAAGGAGATGGCTGCAGGTGTGCACGGAATGGCCGCCGGAACCTACCCGGTTCTCAACAGCATCGAGGCCCCCAAGTTCCTCAAGCTCCTCGCCGGAGCCGAGATCGCCCTCGGCTTACCCCTGTTGTCCCCGCCGCCGTGGCCGGTGCGGTACTCACGGGCTTCGCCGCTAGCCTCCTGGGCCTGTACGTCCGAACCCCCGGTATGCGCGACGGGATTCGACCCACTCCAGACGGAATCGCAATCGCCAAGGACGTCTGGCTACTCGGAATCGGCGCCGAACTCTGCACTGACGGTATCCGGAACCGTAGCTCGCTCCCCAAATAGACCCGATCGAACTGGGGTTGGGGCACGTCCCGCTCTCCGCTAGGGAGGCGTGTCCCTTCTTCCGCAACTCGGTCCGCACAACAGATATGACGTTTCAGACCCTGCACAGAGCGAGAGAGAGTTACAACATGATCTTCGAGCACGCCCACGTCACTGTGGCAGTCGATCGCCGATCCGACTTCGAGCGAGCGTTCGCCGGCGTGAAGAAGCACCTCGTTGCCGCCAACGGCGGCAAGACCGCGGAACTCGTTCGCAGCGTTGACACCGACGGTCTTTACCTCATGCGCGTCGGCTGGGATTCTGTGGAGCAGCATGCGGAATTCGGTGCGTCTTCGGAAGCGCAGATCATCGTGGATGCACTGGCCGAATTCTTCGTCGCCACTCCGCAGGTTACCCATTTCGAACAACCTGGTATTGCCACACGAGTGCGGAACTTCCTGCAGGTCGTCGCGGCCGGAATCGCGAGTCGAGTGCGCGCTCGACAGGGCAGCAAGACCCCGGCCTGACCACAGGAAGTCCCGGCGAAACGAAAGAGCTGTGGCTGTTCCAACAGGTCCACAACCAGTTCGACTCGAATCACACCAGTCGGTCGAATAAGCAGGGTTCGCGACAGCGGAAGATGACGCCAACTCCTCCCTTGCCGACTATGCCGAGGTCGTCGAAGCCCTCTGCGGCCAGCTCGTTTGCAATCGGGGCACGATCCGAGCTTTCGGGAGTCGTGATGACATCATCGGGCACTGGGCACCCCACTGGCCGGTAGGCGGAGTTCGGCAGTGCAGGACGAAGGCCGGAGCACGTCCGTCAGCCAGTATGGCGACGTCAGACGCTATATCGGATAGTCTGGCGGTGAACAGACTCGTGCGGCGATCGGGAGGTTCGACAGCGAACCGGCTCGGACAGGAGGAGTTCATGAGCGTACAAACGTCGGCTCGTGACGTCGCTCCGGGCGAGGCTGAACCCGCTCCACTCAGTCGATATTCCCTTGTTCGCACTTCGCAGGTGAGCCGAGCGGAGGAAGAGGGAGCGCAGTTGCTCTCGGAGAACCATCTCCGTATCCGGCCACGAGATACGCTGGACGCCCGCATACACGGTGTTTCGATCGGTCCGGTCAGTTTGTACTACATGAAGTACGGCGCGGAGCTCGAGGTCATCGCTCCTCCACTCGGTGACTACGTCGCATTGACTCTTCCGTTGGAAGGGACCATGCAGCTGCGGCAGGCGGGGCACGAGTTCAGTGTTACTGCTGGACACTCGGCGGGAGTGATTTCTCCGGATCAGGACCTTCGGATGAAATGGAGCCCCGGCTTCGCGATGCTGTGCGCGCGTTTGGAGCTGTCTGCGCTCACCACGTTCGCCCGCCAGCTTGCGCCGGATGCTGGGGAGCGACAGCTGGGCTTTACGCCCGCAGTGACTCGCCCTACCGCATTGGCCGCAGTAAGCGGGGCCGTGAGCCTGATGCAGGACATGTTCGAACGTGTCGATGCCTCCGAGCGAGTTGCTCCGATGATAGCCGCACAGTTGCGGGAACAATTGATGGCGACCTTGCTGATGGTGCAGCCGAACAGTTACTCAGGGGCGCTCTTGGCCCAGCCCCGGTCAGTCTCCCGTTGCGCGGTGCAGGAAGCGGTTGATCTGATCGAGACCTCACCAGAGGCTCCGCTTACGGTGGCGAGCCTGGCACGCGCGGTCAAGATGAGCCCGCGAGCTCTGCAGATGGGCTTCCGGCGTCAGCTGGGCACGTCGCCGGCCGCGTATCTGGCCAATGTTCGGTTGGCCCGGGCGCGGCGCGATCTGATGTCGGCCGTCCCGTTGGACGGGACGACTGTCGCGGGTGTCGCCATGCGTTGGGGTTTTACGCATCCAGGCAGGTTCGCCGCATACTACCGGCGCCGTTACGGCGAAGCCCCGTCGACGACACTGGCGCGCACGGGCTGACTGGCGCCGCGAACACTCACCGTGACATGCGACGGTGATGCACTGCTTCAGGTTTGCACCTCGCGGCCTGTAGTCAGGCCGCGAGGGGGTCAAAGATCCAGAACGACCCGAGGGCAGGCCGCACGGGAAACACAGACCACCATCAGTTCGTTCTGCTCGCGCTCGGCGGCTGTGAGGACGAAGTCTCGATGATCGATCTGTCCGTCGAGGACCCTGGTCTCGCAGGTGCCGCACGTACCTTCCTCGCATGAGGCGTCGAGTTCAATTCCGTTGCAGCGGAGCACTTCCAGCACCGACTCTCCCGGACTCACCGTCAAGTTCTCACCCGTCGATGCGATCTGCACCTCGAATGACCCGTGAAGGACCGGTTCGCCTGCGTCACCTGGCGCGAACCGTTCGACGTGAAGGAGGCCGGTGGGCAGGGCCGTGCAGCGCTGCTCAACCGCATCGATCAGTGATCCGGGGCCACAGCAGTACACGAGGGTCCCGTCCGGTAATCCGCCCGGTGCGCTGAGCAAGGCATCTAGGTTGAGCCGGCCGAATGTGTCCTTTGGGCGTACGGCCACCCGGTCGTCGTGCTCGGCGACCAACTGCTCCACGAACGCCATCGACGTCGAACTGCGCCCGACATATATCAACTGCCAGTCCGCTCCAGCTGAGGATGCGGCAGTCATCATGGGAATCAATGGTGTGATGCCGATACCGCCGGCAATGAAGACGTAGCGCTGCGCCGGCACAAGTGGGAAATGATTGCGCGGGCCACGAACCCGAACGGTGCCGCCCACCCGTAACTCGTCGTGAATGAACTTCGAACCGCCCCTACCGTCGGATTCGCGAAGCACCGCCACCCGCCAGGATTGCCGGTCCTGCGGTTCACCACACAGCGAGTACTGCCGCACAAGCCCGTTGGGCAGGACCAGGTCGATGTGAGCTCCCGCTTCCCAAACCGGGAGGACCTCACCCTCGGGGTTCTGCAGATCGAGCAGGACGACCCCGTCCGCCACGACTTGCCGATCGGCGACGACCACTTCAAGATTCCGTTCGGGAGGCGCTGCTGTGGGCGACCTATTCTGCAAATCTGAGTACATAGTTCAGCTCGTCTCCTCGTGAACGAGCATCGTCACACCGCCGGTCGCGAAGTTCGTCAGGTCCGCCGATGCCGCCTGCCCCTGGGGCGATTGAAGGGCCGCCTCCAAGTCCGGCCGGGAATCGAAAGCAAGTTCGGCAATCATGCAAAAGTCGGGTGTAACCCCGCCAAGGGGCTCGCACTTTCCGTAGCTGAATCGGACCACCTCCGGAACGGTCTTCGCCAATGGTGCGTGCTTCGACGTGTAGTACTCGTCGAAGGCTGAGGAGTCCAGTGGCTGTCCGTAACACACTGTCAGTTTGTGCATTTCGTCATTTCCTATCAGCTACGGTCGGTCTGAGGGGACCGGGTTGGCGGCCGGGTCCCATTCGACCAACAGGTTCTGCGGTCCTCGAAAGGACGTGTTGGGCAGATATTCGAATTCCTGGTCCGGTACGAGGCGCATATGGGGGAGTCGCCGTGACATCTCCTCCAGAACGATCTTCATTTCCAGACGGGCCAGGGGGGCGCCGAGACAGGTGTGTGTGTGCCGAAACCGAACGCGAAATGTTGCTTCGCATTGGTGCGATGGATATCGAACCGCTCCGGTTCGTCGAAGATCTCGTCGTCGAAACTGCCCGACGCGGTCACCACCAGAACCTTCGCGCCTTCCGGGATTTCGACTCCCGCGATCGAAGTTGACTTGACACACAGACGTCGCCAGGCCACCACTGAAGCGCTGTACCGCAGGCATTCCTCCACGGCATTGGGAATGAGGGAGGGTTCCTCGCAAATCTCGTCCCACATGCTTCGGTTCCGCATCAGCGTGAGCAGTGCGTTCGCTCCTGCATTGCTCGTCGTTTCGTGTGCCGCGCTCGTCCCGCTCATCATCATGCTGACCAGGAACCGATCATCGATCGTGTCGGGGTCCTGTTGGCTCGCCCGAATCGCAAGGGGAACCCAGCCATCTACATCAGGGTTCTCTTTCAGCTTTGCAACGAGCTTCTTGGCGTGGTTGAAGTACTGCCCCATTCCGTCGCAGCTGGCGATCTGTTCTTCTTCGGTAGGGCGGCCGAATCCGAACATGATCTGCCCGACCGCAAACTTTCTCGCTTGCTCGATCTCGGTGTCCGGCACGCCCATGAACTTCAATGCGACCGTCGCCGGGAACTCCCACATCAGTTCGGCGACGAGGTCCGCATGGCCCTTCTTCACGAATTTGTCGATGTAGCTGGTGACGAGATCGCGAATGTACTGCTCCCATTCCCGCACTTTTGCGGGGCTGAGCGGTTCAGCCAAAGCCCGACGCCGACGCATATGGATGGGCTCGTCCTCGTTGACCAGGAACGGACCCAGGTCGAACTGGTGCTCGACCAGCCTCTGGATTGCCGGTTCACGCAGCGGCGTAATGGGCTCCAGCGTCAGCGCCGCGGAGAACGAGGTCGTGTCCCGGAAGATCGCCTTGATGTCGACATAGCGCGTAACAACGTAATAGTCCAGGAGGGGGCTGTAGAAGACAGGTTGCTCGTGTCGAGCCTCGCGTAGTGAACCGGCGGGATCCTCCTGGTAGCTACCGCCGAACGGATTGAATTCGTGGGAGACCGGGCACTGTGCAGGGATATTGAGTGCGTGATCGGATCCTGTGGTCACCAAAACTCCTAGCGTCGGTCACATAGCCTGTGACGGTGGTGGTCAGTAGTTGCGCGATAGGCGGCGAGTGTGTCGGAGGTCGTATAACCGGCGATGGTGTGACGGCCGTCTCTCGATGTCAAAAGCTTATCTTCGGGCACCGGTGCCGGGTCAATCCACTTCGCGCACGCCTGGTGCACAATTTGCGAAGCGATGTGTTGTCACTGAGGCGTTGTATCTAGGTTCGAAAAAGGGGTACTCATGCCCGCGACGAGGCGAATTCCTTTGAAAGCGCGGTGTGTCCGGTCGTGCGGCGGCTGTGTCCCTGCGAGTGACCGGCGGTGCTCGCGGACGGGACATGCGCGCGGCAAGGGAGCGCGGATTGCCCAGAGCTTGGTCGAGTCCCGGGGGGTGTACGACATCGACGCGTGAGTCTTCGTCGGGTGGTTATGCGGTCAGCGCCGCTTGGATCACCTCCTGCGTAGGTTCGGTGGCGGTGCCGTCGGGGTGGATACCGCGGGAGCGAGCCAGCATGTCGAGCCCGAGATAGCGGCGGCCTTCGATCCTCTCGTCATGCTGCTCGACGAGTATCTCGCCGACGAGCCGGATCAGGTCCGGGCTGGCGTCGGTGAGCCGGTCGGCGAGAAACTGGTGCAGGTCGATTTCGTGGGCAGTGGTCATCGCATGGTCCAACACCGCGTTCTACGCAACATCGATGGCCCGTCGCCCACCCAGTCATAACCCGCAGGTGATGAGCGTGCTGTTCGGTGGACGCTATGACCTCGACCGTCAAGCCCCGACACGGAAGCCGTTACCAGCCGTCACCTCGATCGAAACCGAAAACGGTCACGAAGAATTTGTAGTACACCGAATTTCCGCGGCGGTCGGGCGAAGAACGATGGCCGCACAACGCGGCGTCTGTCGAGCACGTGCAGGAGCTGTTGACGGCTGTGCCATTCATTGCTGCAGCGGCTGCGACGCGGGCCGGGCGCCGGCGCAGTGGCTGAAGCTGCTGTGGTGGCTGTCCTCGTTCCCTGGGAGCACCTGGCGGGACCGCTGCAGACCACCGGTGAACTGGTGCGGCCGTTGCAGATCGTCCCAGTCGGAGACCGACACGGAGCGAACCCTCATCGGCACATCCTGCAACGCCAATTCGATGGGAACGCCGAACTAATCGGCCGCGCCACCAGAGAATTCGAGCAACGCCACCGACATCCGATACACGACGACAACGTCTGGCTCACTCGCCGCCGCGCCGCCCTGACCGCGCGGAGTAGGCCGAGTTAAAAAAATCGACGAGGTCGACCGGGCGATCCGGCAGCTCGTCAGAGCACTGCCCGCCGCACTCGAACAAGCCCGCGGTGAGAATGGCAAGAGGCACTTCGCGGTCGGGCTGGCAGGAGCCGCGGTGCACGCACGCGACCGACCTGCAGTGAACACCGCTCAAAGGTGGGCGCTTTTCGCCCAGCAAGTCGGAGCACTTTCGTCGAGCGGCATCAGGGATTCCTACGCGGCGGAGCAGAGTCGGTGAAACGCTGGGGCGAGAACTTTCAGTTTTGACGCCCCTGACCCTGGCCGGCAGTTCCGTACTCACGCCGGACCGGCGTTTTCATCTCTATCGGAGTTGGGCATCATCAAGGGCGCGGCGGGACAGGACATGGAGAGGGGGCCGGCCTGTGGTCAGGCCAGCCCCTCCTTGTCCTCGCGGGGCTTGGCCCGACTGCACCGATTCTCTGATGCGGTCGCTGCGAGTTTCGATGTGCGGCATGGGACGGTGTGTGAGCGTAGTTGATCGTCCGACCACTTTTGTCGGCCTGTTCCACTGGGTCTTTCGCGTCGTGGATGGGCAGGTGTCGCGGGCGTTAGACGATGATCGGCTGAGCGCGACCGAAGGTCGTGTCGAACAAGTTGTGCCAGGCTGTTTCCCACGAGGGTCCGCCGGATGGTGCCGGTGGTCGCTTTCGTCAGCTTCGGATCACCGGTGAGGGTGCCGGCGGCGCGGGTGAGGTTGAACGCCATCACCGCGCAGACCAGCCAGGCGGCGTTCGCGGTGAACCGGCCCGAGGGCAAATGCGTGAGGGCGGAGTTCTTCAGGTCCGCGTGCACCTGCTCGATGATGGCGTGGTGGCGGTGAAGTTTGTCGGCGGCGATGGTGTCGAGGTCGTCGGGGTCGGTGGTGGTGAAGAAGGCGTGGAACCGCCAGATATCGAACAACGTGCCTTGGTCTCTGTCCTTCCTCGGTCGCAGGTCGGGGACACGGCGCACGACCAGCCGCCCGGGGATCTGGTGGGCTTTGGAGGCGAGCGCGGTGAACGGGATCTCGGCGACCTCCGCCCGCGAGATCCAGGTCGGTGGCCTCGTCGTGGAGGGCGTCGGTGTACTCGCTGGGTATCCAGGCGTCGTCGTCGATCGATTCGATCGCTCGCCTGATGGTGGCGGTCAGGCGCACGGTGATCGAGACGTCGGCGCCGGCGCGGATCGCGGCCCTGAGGGTGGGATGACCGTAGAACGCAGAATCCCACGTACCAGCACTTCTGTGTGGACTCGGCCGCTGATTCCGTGCTGTGCGTGGAGGCTGTCCGACGATCACCGGCGCGCAGGTGTCGGTGATGACCGTGGTGAGCAGTGCGTTCAGTCCGCGGACCCCGGAGTAGCCGTATCCGAAGCCTTGTTTGCCATGCCCGTGGACCTCGATGATCGAATCGTCGCTATCGACCAGCACCCGCCCGGTACCGATGCCGGCGACCCGCGGTGATCGCTGCGCGAGCGCGGACAGGAACCTCGAGGCCACCGCGTCGAGCTGCCGGACGTGCCCGAAGGTGAACTGGCGAAGAAATGATCCCAGCGTCGACGGTGCATAGGGCCGGTCGAAGACGGTCCCCATCGCTCCGTGCCGCAGCATCGCCAGGTCGGCGATGCTGTCGGCGCCGCCGACCACATAACCGACTAGCGAGGCGATCTTGCGGTCGGCGTTGGCGCCTTTGTCGGTCGGCACGCTCAAGTGCCGGTCGGCGAGGTTGAGCAGGCCGCTGGCCTTGGCCAATGCCATCACCGGGGCCAGTCCCGCGGTCGACATCAGATTCGGGTCGTCGAACCTCGCCGCAGCGACGGGCCGGGTGTGAGATTGTTGCATCTGCGAGATGCCCTCCAGTGTGGTGTGAACTGATCACTAGACAAAATCGATGCTTTCAGTACGGCAGGGCATTTCGTCGTTACGACCCGCTCGCCACCCCACCCGAATCGGTGTATCCGGGCTTAGATGAAGGATGTGATCTGAGGTTGTCCGAGCATGTGGCGCCCGTAAACCTCGTATTGGACGGTCGCCATCTGCAGTGGGTGGCTGTTGCTGGCCTGGACGTCGCGGAAAAGGCGTTGTACCGGGTTCGTTCGTGCGATGCCGGAGCCGCCACCGAGGCTGAAGATGAGGTTCGCCGCGTCGCGGCACAGGTCGAGTGCTCGTCCGATGTCCATGCGGGCACGCACGCGTAGCGACTCGGGCATGTAATCAGTGCCTGCCGCCCACTTGTCGATGTCGTCTCCGAGGCGGTCCTGGTGGAACTGTGCCTCGTCGATCAGCATCGCAGCTTCGGCCAATCGGGTTTGGGTCACCACCGATTCTGCTGCTTTTTCGTAGATTGTGTACGCGATCCGGCGGTTGGGAACCTGCTTCAGGTACTCCTCGAGCATGCGCTTCGTCCCGCCCAGCGCCGGACATACCAGCACGGCTGAGAGGACGGGAAGAAACGCCGCACGGTACAGAGGCACCTCGCTGGCGTACTCGGACGGGTACTCGCCGGCGGAGGCGGCCACCGGGTCGATGATCCGGTACTCCGGCACGAAGACGTCCTTCACTTCAACGCTATGGCTGCCCGTTCCGGCGAGCCCCATGGTGTCCCAGTCTTTGTGGATCTTGATGGACGTCATGGGTACGAGCGCAAAGACGGGGCCGGGATTGTCGCCGGCGTCCGGGCGGGGCGCGCCCAGCAGCATCCAGGTGGCATCGAGTACTCCGGAAGCGAACCCCCACTTGCCGCTGATGCGGTAGCCACCCGGAACAGGGGTCAACGTGCCCAGGGGGGCGAGGGTGCCCGATACGACCGTCGGCGTCGGATCCCCGAAGAGTTCTTCCTGGGCGGCCAAGGGGTACAACGAACCCAACCAGATGGCGGCGTTGTGAATACCGGCAACCCAGGCGGCCGACGGGCATCCTTCGGCGATCGTCGTCAGGATTTCGAGAGTTTCGCGCAGGGTCAATTCGGCACCGCCGAACCGCTCGGGCGCCAGCATTCGGTAGAAACCACCGTCATTGAGACGGCGAGACAGCTCATCACCGATCCACCGGTCGGCTTCCGTCTGCTCGTTGTGAGCGCGCAAGTCGGTCTTGAGAGCCTGCGCGAGTTCGAGTAGCTCACTGGCGCGGGGACTGCGCGTAGGGGCAATCACTTGGGTCATCGTTCTCTCCTGTCGAAGTGGCTGAGCGATAAAACTGACCGTATGTCAGAAATGACGTGTCGTCAATCACTTCGTTTGCCATTACGTGCCGCATGTCACGTGGACCGACGCGCGCCTCGCTTCCGCCGCGCATCGTGTCGAGTGGCACGGTGTAATCTGTGAAGCTCCCGCAGGCCGTTGAGGCCGACGACTCCGAGGCCCGATGACACCGTGAATGACAGAGACGACGCGAGAGACGAATTGCCGCAGGGTCGACAGGGGCGACGGCGGGCCCGCACCCGCGACGCTCTCCTGGCGAGCGCCGCGGAGCTTTTTGCCGCGCAGGGAGTCGAGGCGACGGCAGTCGCGCAGATTGCCGAAGGTGCCGATGTCGGCTACGGATCGTTCTACAACCATTTCCGTGGACTCGAGGACATTGCCGAGGTCTTGCTCGTCCGGAGCGTGCAGGACATTCTGCGCGTCACCGCCGCCATCATGGCCGAGGTCAACGATCCCCGGTTGTTGCCCTGCGTCGGGGCTCGGGTAATCCTTCGATCGTTTCTCAGCGACGCGGTCGTTCGTTGGATGCTCGAACGCCCTTACCTGTTGGTGGAAACGTTTCGAACGCAAGCCGAGCCCTTTATGGAGCGCTTCGAAACACCAGGCATCGAATCCGGCGCACTGAAGCCGGCCGTAAGCCACAAGACCTGGATACGGACGCTGCCGTGGCTACTTCTTTCCGAGTTGCACTGCGCGGTCGTCGATTCCGAGGGTGATTCAGTGGCGCACGAGGAGTCTTTCGCGACAATATGCCTGCGGCTGTTGGGTGTTGACGACGCGGATGTGGAAGGGCTGCTGGCCGAATCTCTCACTCTCGTTGATGCCCAACTGAATCTGCTCATCAACGACCCCATCACCGGGTAGTGCTGACGTCGGCAAACAAAGCCTTCCACCCCTCCCTTCCCAGTGCCGCAGTCGGAACAGGTGGCTGAGACACGTCGGCCTCAGCGGGCATTCGAGGCCGCACACCGCCAAGGCAACTCTTTCGATGTCGACGCCGCCATCGCTTATGCCCTCGACGAGAAACCCTCGGCCACGCCTCCGACCACAGGCCAGTCGACGGAGCTGACCAAGCGGGAGCGGCAGGTGGCCGACCTCGTGGCCGAGGGGCTGACCAACAAGGCGATCGCCGCCCGCCTGGTCATCTCCCAGCGCACCGCCCAGGGGCACGTCGAATGCACCTCGATGATCACGCGGTAACGCCATCTGCGCTCAGTGCAGGTGGCTGCCGCCGTTGATGTCGACGGTGGTGCCGGTGAGGTAGGCGGCGTCCTCGGAGGACAGGAAGGTGATCACCGCGGCGACCTCGGTGGTGGTGGCGACCCGGCCGAGGGGGATGTCGCGGCAGAGTGCCGCTTCCGTTTCGGCGGTGCTGCCGACGCGGATGCTGGTGTCGACCGCACCGGGGGTGACGGCGTTGACGGTGACTCCGCTGTCGCCGAGTTCGCGTGCGAGGGACTTGGTGAAACCGAGGATCGCGGCTTTCGCGGAGGAGTAGGGCACCTTGCCGAAAACTCCACCACCGCGCTGGGCGGAGACCGACGACATGTTCACCACTCGTCCCCAGCCGTTGTCGATCATGGCCGGCAAGAATGCGCGGGTGACGAGGTAGGTGCCGGTGGCGTTGACCGCCATCACCTTGTTCCACAGTTCCAGCGTCGTCTCGAGGAACGGTACCGGTGAGGTGATGCCCGCGATGTTGGCGAGCGCACCCACAGCGGGGAGGTTCCCGGCTGCAACTTCGGTGGCGACCGCGTCGTGCGCCCGCTGGACCGAGTTCTCGTCGGCGACGTCGATGTCGTGACCGAAGGTCGGGACACCGAACTCGTTGCCGATCTCGGCGGCGACCTTCGCGGACTTCTCGCCGTCGAGGTCGAGAACGACGATCGCCCAGCCCTCTTCGGCGTAGCGGCGGGCGGTGGCGAGACCGATGCCACGCTCGGAAGTGGCGCCGGTGACGACGGCGGTGCGCTGGATGGACGACATGATCGCTCCTCGTTGTTGGAAAGCTGACCGTTCCCGGGTGATGCGATGGAAAGCGGGAACCGGTCGACGATGCGGTAAGTGACTGCCACCACAGTAATGCGATCGACTGTTAACAGTCAACCGTCACCGGATGACGGTTGACAGATCGACGTGGCTCGGATCACACTGTTGAGACGCCACTGTTGACAGTCAACAAGTCGGCGGCAATCGTAGAAACCGGCAGCCCGAAGAGGAGTCACCCATGAGTACCGAAACACTCAGGATGCGAGGTCCTGTCCACGGCACGAAGGACGCCAAGCGCGTCGCAATCGGCTCCTCGGTGGGGGCGGTCATCGAGACCTACGACTTCATCGGGTTCGGCACGGCGGCGGCGCTGTACTTCGGTACGGCCTTCTTTCCGGGTGCCGATCCGGTCACGGGCACACTCGCGGCCTTCGCGACGCTGGGTGTCGGTTTCGCTGCGCGCCCGCTCGGCGGCGTACTCGGCGGCCATCTCGGAGACAAGCTGGGCCGTAAACCGGTTCTAGTGGCCTCGCTGATCGCGATGGGACTGGCGACCTTCGCGATCGGACTGTTGCCGACCTATTCGCAGGTGGGGCTGATTGCCCCGGTGCTGCTGGTTCTGGTTCGTATCGTCCAGGGTCTCGCCTTCGGCGCCGAGTGGGGCGGTGCGATCTTGATGAGCTACGAACACGCCCCATGGAAGTCGAAAGGGAAATACACCGGCATCGTGCAGGCCGGCTTCCCCGTCGGGCTGCTACTCGCGAATCTGGTGTTCCTGTTCAGCGTGCACCTCGGCGGCGACTGGGCGTGGCGCGTGCCCTTCCTCGCGAGCATTGTCCTGGTGATGGTCGGGCTGGTCATTCGGTCGAAGGTTCCCGAGTCGCCAGTCTTCGAGGACGTGAAGAACGAGGGCGAGATCGTCAAGTCGCCGGTGCTCGACTCCATCAAGTACGACTGGCGCAACATCCTGCGCGGCATCGCACTCCGTGTTGCCGAGACCGCGGGCTACGCGGTGTCGATCACCTACATGATTTCCTACCTGCACAATGAGGGTCTCGCCGGAAAATCCGAAACGCTTGTCGCCCTGTGCATCGCGTCCGCGATCGGCATCTTCGCCACCATGGCCTGGGCCCGACTCACCGACCGCATCGGACGCCGACCCCTCTACATCGCATCCTGCGCGTTCGCGGCACTCTTCGGTGCCCCGATGTTCCTGCTGGTCAACACGGGCCTGTTCATTCTCATCATCGCCACCATCGTGATCTCCTACGCCGTCTGCCAGAACTCGCTGGCGGGTGCGCAGGGTGCCTGGTTCCCCGAACTGTTCGACGCCGCCCGCCGATCGTCGGGAGCCTCACTCGCATACCAGATCTCCGCGATGGTCTCCGGCTTCACGCCTTTCGTCACCACGTTGCTGTTCGTCTCCTTCGGCTGGTGGGGGCCGGCGCTGCTGTTCAGCACATACGCCCTGATCGGACTCTGGGCAGCGCTGATCACCAAGGAAACGTGGGGACCCACCGAACGACGCCTCGCTGACGAGGCGGTGGCGAGCGCCGACTCCAAAAGCACCTGCGCACCCACCGCAACCACGAATACCGGCACGACGAACACGATTCGCAAGGAAAAGGAACTCCTGTGACCACCACAACCGCCACCGCCGCGGCCGACGCCACCACCCGTGAAGCATCGCGGATTGCCACCATCGAGCAGTTCGCCTACCGGATGCGGCACAACATCATCGACATGGGTGAGGAGCAGGGCCAGGGGTATGTCGGGCAGGGGCTTGGGGCCGCCGACATCTTCGCCACCGTCTACGCCGACCAACTCCGCTACCGCGCCGACGACCCGCACTGGGAAGGCCGGGATCGCTTCCTCCTCTCCACCGGCCACTACGCCATCGGCCACTACGCCGCCCTCGCCGAAGCGGGCATCATCCCGCGCAGCGAACTGGAAACCTACGGGTCCGACGACTCGCGCCTACCGATGTCGGCGATGTCCACCTACACCCCCGGCATGGAAATTTCAGGTGGCTCCCTCGGACACGGGCTGACCATCGCGGTCGGCATGGCGCTCGGGTTGCGGCACCAGCACTCCACCGCCCGCATCTTCAATTTCCTCTCCGACGGAGAACTCGACGAGGGCTCCACGTGGGAAGCGGCGATGGGCGCCCACCACCACCGGCTCGGCAATCTCACCGCGATGGTCGACATCAACGCCCTGCAGGCGGACGGGGCAACCTCGACCGTGCTGAGTACCGAACCGATACACGAGAAGTGGGCGGCGTGCGGCTGGCACGTCGAGCGCGTCGACGGCAACGACGTCACCGCCCTTGTGCGTGCGTTCGACAACGCCGCCGCCGAATCCGACGGCAAGCCGTCGATCATCCTCTGCGACACCAAGGTCGGTAAAGGCGTGCCCCTGCTCGAGACCCGGGAGAAGGCGCACTTCATGCGCATCGAGGAACACGAGTGGCAGATCTGCCGCGACCAACTGACCGCCGGCTTCAACGACAAGGACGCCTGAGATGACCACCGCCAGTAAGCCGAAGCTCAAGACGTCGGCGATGATCGCCTCGTTCGTCGACGACGGCCAGAAGACCACCACGGCGCCGTTCGGACACGCCCTCGTGAAAGCCGCACGGGAGAACGACAAGATCGTCGGCCTGTCCGCCGACCTCGCCAAGTACACCGACATGCACATATTCGCGCAGGAGTTCCCCGACCGGTTCTTCCAGATGGGGATGGCCGAGCAACTGTTGTTAGGCGCCGCCGCCGGGATGGCCGAGACCGGGCTGGTTCCGTTCGCATCCACGTACTCGGTATTCGCCGCGCGCCGCGCCTACGACTTCCTGTGCCTCGACATCGCCGAACCGAATCTCAACGTCAACATCATCGGCGGCCTCCCCGGCCTGACCACCGGCTACGGTCCCAGCCACCAGGCGACCGAGGACATGGCCATCTTCCGGGGCATCCCCAACCTCACCATCGTCGACCCGTGCGACTCGGTAGACATCGAACAGGCCGTCCCGCAACTCGCCGCCTCCGACGGCCCCACCTACCTGCGGCTGCTGCGCGGGAAGGTCGCGACGGTGCTCGACGAGTACGACTACACCTTCGAGCTCGGCAAGGCGAAGGTGCTCCGCGGCGGCAACGACGTCGTCTTCGTCACCAGCGGGCTGATGACGATGCGCGCACTGCAGGCCGCTGACCGACTCGCCGAGCACAACGTCGACGTGGCGGTCGTGCACACGCCCACGATCAAACCGTTCGACGCCGAGACCGTCCTCGCCGAGGTCAACACCGACCGGCTGGTGGTCACCCTGGAGAACCACACCGTGATCGGCGGTCTCTTCGAAACCGTGGCCGCCGCCGTCGTCACTGCCGGACTCGGCAAACGCATCGTGCCGATCGCCCTGCCCGACCAGTTCCTCGACGCGGGCGCCCTGCCCACCCTGCATGAGCGGTATGGCCTCAGCACGGACCGTATCGTCGCCAAGGTTCTGGGCGAACTGGCATGACCAGCACCAAGAATTGCTTACGCCCTCGGTCGGTGTGCACTGGATAGAGCGAAGGGTGGTCGTCGAAGTCGAGTTCCGCGAGGGCGGCGGTCTGAGGAATCTCTGTAGAGCGGACACCGGTCAGATACCACATCAGCTGGGCGTACGGACTGTTATCACAGTGCGCGATACCGAGGCGAAAGTTGATCTCCTGCTGTAATCGTGGGAGGGCGTCGGTGTCGCCTGGCAATTGTCGAGATTCGCAGTGATATCGACAAGGTTGTTGTGCCCGACGTTTGACCGCAACTTCCCCATCGAGGACCTGCCGCTGCTCGACGAGCACGCTGCCCGTCTCGGGATCTCGCGAACTGAATTCCTGCGCCGTCAGCTGCAGCAGGAGGCGCGTCGCACCGCCACCTCGGTGTCGACCGCCGACCTGATGCGGTTCTCGCAGGACTTCCCCGACCTGAACGACGATGAGGTCATGCGCGGCGCCTGGTCATGAGTGGCTCCACGTGGCTCATCGACCAGTCTGCGTTGGTGCGCCTGGGCACCAGCCCGGACGCCGAACAGTGGGCCAATCGAATCCAGCGCGGACTCGTCCACATCTGCACCGTGACGCTGCTCGAGGTCGGCTACTCGGCCCGTACCGCCCACGATCTGTCGCGGGGACGACGCACCCCACCGCTATCGGCCATGCCCCTGGAGTATTCGACTCCCGCGATCGAAGACCGCGCCCTTGATGTGCAACGGCAACTGGCTGAACGTGGCCAACATCGCGCACCATCGATCTCGGATCTGCTCATCGCGGCGACCGCGGAAATTAACAACCGAGTCGTTCTGCATCTGGACAAAGACTTCGATCTGATCGCGGCGATAACCGGCCAACCACTCGAACGACTGGTGACATAGCGGTCTGGCCAAGCGTCCCGCGCGGTCTCCACCACAAGTGGACGCGGAGGTACAGCTACGCGAGCGAAGATTGGGTCAGGTCGCGTCGCTGTGGTCGGTGCCGCTCACGGCCGGAGCCGTAGCGGCAACGGCGGGATCCATGCCAGTGGTCGCACACACGAACGAGCATCGCACCCAGCACTTCGCTGCAAACCCCTTCTTTCGGAACAACACGCCAGGGGGTTACCGCTGATTGATCCAACCGATCCGATCTGAGGAGAAGTCGAGCGAGGGATCGTTGAGCACGATGTACTGCCCCGGAGGTGAGCCAGGCGGATTGTCGAAGCAAACATCTCCTGTGACGGTGCCGCCAGTCGCGACTTCGCCGTGACTGAGCTGACCGTCACGTCCCGTATAGCTGGTACTACGTATTGCACCTGTGGGGTCTTGCAATTTCCAGTCCCAATCATGGAAGTTCGCGGGCTTATCCCCGGCGTTCTTGATCGTCACGGCCGTGCACAGCTGCGGTTCTCCCGCGAAATCGGTCGTGTCGAAAAGCGGGTTAGTGGTGATCGTGACGTCGTCGAGCGTGACCGCGTCTCCCGCTTTCGCGGCGGTATCTCCCCCCTGCTTCCCCGCGAATGTCAAGCCACTGTCGGCCGGCTGACCGCCGTTCCCTGGTGTCACCGTCGCGTCGTCGCTGTCAGTAATACTCGCCATGACGGCGAAACATCCGCCGAATGCCAACACGAATAAGCCGACCAAGATCCATGGCCAAAGGCGGCGCT
The DNA here is from genome assembly GCF_023667485.2 of Rhodococcus sp. MSC1_016. NCBI lineage: Bacteria > Bacillati > Actinomycetota > Actinomycetes > Mycobacteriales > Nocardiaceae > Rhodococcus > Rhodococcus sp. MSC1_016. Next base: position 5,307,243 of record NZ_JAMOZI020000001.1, on the reverse strand, counting down.
TCTTCGGTGGTTGTTGGTATGGCCCTTGCGGATAGGCGCCCGGTGGGTAACCACCATATGGTGGGTAGCCACCCTGTTGTGGATAGCCCTGGGGATAGCCGCCACTCGGCGTAGCGCCATGCTGCGGCGCTTCGCCGTCATTGGGATCCTGAGGTGACTGAGGCGGTTTGTCCGACATGACAGTCCTCCTGTAATTTTGGGCTCCCAGTGAGTTTCGCTCGGCCCGGCGGGGTCTGCCGCGAGCTACTTAATAGCGTAAGCCGCCCGGGTAATTTGATCGAATGTCCAGATTAACTGGGCGATTGTTCAAATCAACTGAAGGTTTTCCGCTTCGACGAGGCGTTCCCTCAGGTCCGTCAATATCTGACGTAAGCGAGCGACGATCAACTCTCAGGGGACGGGACAACAGAGTCGACAAAGTGACTTTCAATTGGCTCCGCCGGTATTGACTTTAGTGTTGCATTCGTCGCTTTCTCGTAGCGGCTGAGCGCGACGCTCGCCGGTGGCGTCGGCTGACCGCGCGGGCCAATCCAGGCCACACGAGAACATCTCGACTCAACCCGGACCGGACAAGGAGCAGTCGAGCCGGTGCTATAACCAGCACGGATCTTCCGTCCAGAATCGGATCGGATCGGGTCGGGTCGGTTTCTTCCCTCGGGCTACCCTGCGATTAAGTTTGGTGTCACACCTGGCGGCGGGTATCCCGTCCATGCAAAGGGAGCGGAAAGGCATCAGCACAAGAAGGCAAGGCGACTTAACTCACCCGAATGTTTATTGCGGTTATATGCCTATCGCCCGTCTAAAGAGATATCTGTTACAAGCCGCCGTTGACGAGACACCCCAACCCGAACTTGGTATTCACGGCGATCCGCGCGGCTACAAAGTCGGCTCGAAACGCTCACCCAAATCATGCGATTGCCGTGCAGCTCGTTGCCTCGATAGCAGAGCGGCTTGACGATCGGAAGCGTTCACTCCTCGGCAACAAGCCCGAAAAGGCTCCTGCCGAAGCAATGGCAGTACCTGTGCCGGGCGCAGCTCGTACGGCCCTCGCCGCAGGCCCGGCGGCGGGGGCCGTACGATGGCTGTCAACAGGTTGCTGTCAACAGACCTTTGTCGACAGTTGATCGCTGATCCCACGGAGGCAACCATGGCCGGACAACCCGCCGCACTGCTCGGGCTGGAGAAGACCAGTCTCCGTCAGCAAGCCGTCGCCGCCCTGCGGGTCGCGATCACCAGCGGGGAACTCGCGCCGAGCAGCCCCCTCGTGGAGACCGAACTGTCCGAGAAGCTGCAGATCAGCCGCGGCACGCTCCGCGAGGCGATGCGGCAGCTCCAGCAAGAAGGATTGATCACGGCAGGCGCGCGCGGCCGCCTTTATGTCCGGCATCTCGATTCCAAGGAGATCCGCGACATCTTCGCCGTCCGCGCAGCACTCGAGGCGCTGGCGGTCCGGGAACTCGCCGGCCTGGCCGACCGCACCACCGTCATCGCGGAATTGCGCGCTGCCCTCGAAGTCATGGACACCGCCGTCCTCGAAGCCCGCATCGAGGCCGATCTGAACTTCCACCGCACCATGTGCGCTCTCACCGGCAACGACACACTGGTGCACTCGTGGATCTCCCTCGAAGGGTCCATCCGGATGTCGATCATGTTCGCCGGCCTCGATCGCGCTGTCGGCAACATGGACGTCGGCCGCCACAGCGCCATCGTCGACGCCATCGAAACCGGAGACGCCGATGAGGCCGCCCGTGCGATCCAGACCCACATGGATTGGGCGGCAGCGAACCTCGTCGCCTGAACACCCAAGACGAACAATCCGGCGAGCCGGATCTCAGCGGCTTACGCGGACATCAGCTTTCGGATCCGCGGATGGTTCTCGAGGGCCCACCGCACGGTCTTCGGCGGACGCCCGAGAAGGGTCTGCAACTGATCGGTGCTGCCACGGTATCCCCCTCCCGCGATCAGCCGGGTCAAGGTCTTCAAGTGCTCCGCAATGTGCGGATACTCGGCCAGGGCGCTGTCCACGTAGGTCTCGTTCCAGCTTTCGACCTCTTCGGGAACGTAGATCACCTCACGTCCCAGCACGGCCGCGTAGTCCTTCGCGAATTCGTGCATGTCCTTCCGCTCCGGACCGGTGAGCTCGTAGGACTTCGAGATGTGCGGTGCAGGGTCGACCAGAATCTTCGCGCACAGTTCCGCCACGTCGAACGCCACGATGGGTGCAAATCTCTGGTCGCCAAAGGGCAGGCGCAGTTCACCGTTGCTCAACGGGCCGAGCGCCAGCCAGGTCATGAGTGGGTTTTCAACGAAAATGGCCGCCCGCACGTTGACGGTCGGGATGCCTGACCAGTCCAGAACCTGCTCTGCGATCCAGTGGGCACGTTGCTGCGGCGACCAGTCCGCAACGAGACCCCCGAGCCACGAGCGCCGTTCTTCCTCTGGTGCAGTGAGCTTCTCGAAGGTCATGAAGGACTGCTCGTACTCGGAGATGTTGACGAAGACCTCGATGTCACCTCGATCTCGCGCCGCCGCGGCCATCAGGGTGACGGCGTCGGTGTAGTAGGGCGACAAGCTCATGCTGAAGTAGATGCGACTGCAACCCTTCAATGCTGTGGTCACGTCGGCGATGTTGAGTAGATCTCCGACAAAGACCTCCGCCCCGGCTTGGCGCAGGGAGTGTGCGCGTTCGTCGTCCTGTCGCACGAATGCGCGCACAGGGTGGCCTTGGGCAAGCAGCATGTCGACCATCGTGCGACTCACGCCACCGATTTCGCCGGCGGCACCGGTGATCAGGATGGGATTGCGCTCAGGCATCAATTGTGTCCTTTGTCGTGTTGGGGCGGGGAACCGTAAGGGCCCGGTCGGAAATATTGACCACGGAGGCATGCTTCATTCGCGAACGCGCGCCGTTGGTGAAGGCGACATTGCCGAGCCTGCGGCAGCTCCACTGTTCCGTCTCCGCCATCGTAAACCGATCGGTTTCCTGCCGCAACCCCGCGGCGGGCAGGGCGCTAACGTGCGGAAACGATGGAAACCGTTCGGTGTGCCGTGTGTCGGCATGGACATGGAACGAACACGCGGCGAGGGGTCCTCGCGCAGTGGGAGGGTGGCGGGCTCGCGATGCTCGGGCTGCTTCTCAGCACCATTTCGCTTGCGCCGCTCGACCTCTGGCTGCCGTCAGCGAGCGGCGTCCCGCAGGCACTCCTGATGGTCGCGGTCAGCGCGCGCGTCGGCGTGCTCCGCTTTTTCGCGCTGCGCGGATGGGTGTTCTTGGAGCGTGCGCCCACTGACCGTCTTCGTCTCCACCACGCACGCTGGCCCGGCCATCCCTGCGGACAGCCGACCTCTGCGATGCCCACCTCCCGGTGACCGAGACATCGCCACCGAGGCGCCTGGGCGCTGGTTAGCGTCCAGAACGACGTTCGCTGCAGCCATGCGAACGAACGTAGCGACAGCATGAGGAGAACGCTGATGGACTCGAGGGAATCGCCCGCGCAGCGGGAACTCCGGAGGGAGTTGCGCGCCTACTTCGCGGCACTGCTGCCCGAGGAGAAGCGGCGTATCGCGGGTGAGGAGGGCGTCGGCGGGGAGCATTTCCGCGAGATCGTGCGACTGCTCGGCAAGGACGGTTGGCTGGGTATCGGTTGGCCCGTCGAATTCGGCGGGCAGGGCCGGTCGGTCGAGGAGCAGTTCGTGTTCTTCGACGAGGTGCAACGGGCCGGATTGCCGTTTCCCTTCGTCACCGTCAACACCGTCGGCCCCACTTTGATGAAGTACGGCACCGAGGAGCAGAAGGCACGGTTTCTCCCCGGCATCCTGGCCGGTGAGATCGTCTTCGCCATCGGATACACCGAGCCCGGCGCCGGCACGGACCTCGCGTCGTTGCAGACGCGGGCGGTCCGCGACGGCGACTCCTGGGTGGTGGACGGCAACAAGATCTTCACCAGCGGGGCCAATACGGCCGACTACGTGTGGCTCGCCTGCCGCACCGATACGACAGCGCCCAAACACCGGGGTATTTCGATTCTGATCGTGCCGACGGACGATCCCGGATTCAGTTGGTCACCGATTTCCACGGTGGGCGGTCTGACGGTCACCTCCACCTACTACAGCGGCATCCGCGTCAGCGATCAGGACGTGGTCGGAGCCGTCGACGGCGGGTGGCAGCTGATCACCGCCCAACTCAATCATGAGCGCATCGGCCTCGCGGCCCTCGGTGGCCGCACACTCGGGTTGTGGCATCAGGTACTCGACTGGGCCAGGGCGAACGGCGCCCTCGAGATGCCCTGGGTGCAAATCGAATTCGCGCGCACCCACGCCAAGCTCGAGGCGATGCGCCTGCTGAACTGGAAGATGACGGCCGCCGTCGCGAACGACACGTTGTCGGGCGCCGACGCGGGCGCCACCAAGACCTACGGCACCGAAACGCACGTCGACGTGTACCGGGCGCTACTCGGAATTCTCGGTGCCGCCGGCCGGTTGCGCCCCGGTTCGCCGGGGGCCGTCCTGGCGGGGCAGATCGAGCAGATTTCCCGGCAGAGCGTCGTCAACACGTTCGGTGGTGGAGTCAACGAAGTGCTGCGGGACATGGTGGGCACTCGAGGCCTCGGCCTGGTGCGCGAGAAGAGGGCGAAGTGAGTGAGCTCCTCGCCCGGTTACGCGCCTTCGAAGGCCGGACGATCGTCCCGGCCACGTGGGGCCCCGACCCGGTGAACACTCCGATGATCCGGCACTGGGTCGAGGCGATGGGTGACACCAACCCCGTCTACCTCGACGACGACGCCGCACGCGGCACCGGACGTGAGGGCGCCGTCGCCCCGGCGCCGATGTTGCAGGTGTGGACGATGCGCACGTACGCCGACAAGATGTCCGGTACCGATCCGTCCGACGTCTGGACCGAGCTGATCGAGACCTTCGACAGTGCGGGGTTCACCTCGGTGGTGGCGACAGATTCCGATCAGGAGTTCTTCGTCGAGCTGCGTCCCGGGGAGCGGGTGAGCGCGACGGAGGTGGTCGAAGCCGTCTCCGAGGAAAAGCAGACGGGTCTCGGAGCGGGGTATTTCGTCACCACCCTCAAGACGTACCGAAATGGTGACGGTGTCGTCGTCGGCACCCAGCGGTGGCGGACTCTCCGCTTCCGGCCCACCCCGAAACCGGCCCCGCGTGCTCTTCGTCCGCGCCCGGCCCTCAACGCTGACAACGCGTTCTGGTTCGAGGCTGCGCGCGAGCACCGCCTCGTGATCCAGCGCTGCGCCCGGTGCGGTGTGTTGCGGCATCCGACCGGACCCATGTGTGGGCAGTGCCGCTCCACGGAGTGGAACACCGTCGACGCGTGCGGTCGCGGCACCGTCTACACATTCGTCGTCAATCACCACCCGAAGATCGATGCCTTCGACTACCCCCTGATCGTGGCGGTGATCGAACTCGAAGAGGGCACACGCCTGATCGCGAACATGACGGACGTCGAACCCGAACACGTCTTTATCGGAATGCCGGTGGAGCTCGACTGGATCGACGCCGATCCCGAACTCACGCTCCCCGCCTTCCGGCCCCAACGATCGAGGGAGCACTGATGGATTTCACCTTCAGCGAGGAACAGCAGGCGGTCCGCGGACTTGCCTCCGATGTGTTTGCCGCGAAGGCAACCTCCGAGCGGATCAAGCAGGTCGAATCCTACGCGGAGCGCATCGACGGAGACCTCTGGCGTGAACTGGCCGGCACCGGTCTCCTCGGAATCGCCCTTCCGGAGAATCTCGGTGGCGGCGGTATGGGACTGCCCGAGTTCTACGTCCTCCTCGAGGAGCAGGGCAGGCACGTGGCCCCGGTTCCGTTGTGGCCGCACGTGCTCGGCGCGCTCGCGATCTGCGAGTACGGGACACCGGACCAACGGGACGCCCTTGTGTCCTCCGCGGCCGACGGCAGCCTGTTCCTCACCATCGGAATCGAAGAATTCGGGCCCTACGGAGATGGGGTCCCGTCGACGACGGCCACCGAAGTCGACGGCGGATGGCGGCTGACCGGAGCGAAAGCCGCCGTGCCGGTGATGCACGCTGCCGAAAGGGTCGTCGTGTCGGCCACGACCCCGTCCGGTGCGGCGCTGTTCCTGGTCGACCCGCGGTCGGAGGGAGTGACCGCCGAACGGGGTGCATCGACTACCCACGAGATCTGCGCGAACGTCACGTTCGACGCGACACCCGCGGAGCTTCTCGGTCCCGCGGACGGCACCACGCCCGCCTGGCTTCAGGAACGAATCGAATTAGCCCTTGCCGCACTGCAACTGGGTGTAGGAGAGGGGGCGGTGCGTCAATCCGTGACCTACCTGAACGAACGCAACCAGTTCGGTCGCCCACTCGCCACCTTCCAGGCCGTCACTCATCAACTCGCGGACTGCTACATCGATCTCGAGGCGATGCGGGTGACATTGTGGCAAGCCGTCTGGCTCCTCGCGAACGGTCAAGACCCGGGAACTGCGGTGCTGGTGGCCAAGTGGTGGGCTACCGACGCCGGTCAGCGGGTGGTGCACCGAACCCAGCACGTGCACGGCGGCATCGGCGTGGACACGGACTACCCGGTGCACCGCCACCTGCTGTGGGGTAAACAACTCGCGGCCACCCTCGGCGGCTCCGCCTCCGACCTTGCACGGCTCGGGGCGTTGCTCGCATCCGGGGTCGAGGTGGTCGCATGAGCACCGCGACCGGTGCCCTCCGCCCGTTCACCGAGGTCGAGGTCGGGTCGAGCCTGCCCGAACTGGCAATCCCGCTGACCCGCACCCTCATCGTGGCCACGGCACTGGCCACCAGGGACTTCCAGGATGTCCACCACGACCCCGCACTGGCCGTCGAACGTGGCTCGAAGGACGTGTTCATGAACATCCTCACCACCAACGGCCTGGTGGGGCGGTTCGTGACCGACTGGGCGGGACCACAGGCGTCGTTGCGACGCATCGCGATTCGCCTGGGTGCCCCGAACTATCCCGGTGACGTACTGACGTTGACCGGCGAGGTGATCTCGAACGAGGCCGGGGTGGTCACCGTGAAGGTGCGCGGCGCCAACAGCCTCGGTGATCACGTGACCGGAACCGTCACCGTCGCCCGGGCCACGGGAGGAGTTCAGTGATCAGCCCATTGTCCGGGGCGGCCGCCATCGTCGGCATCGGCGCCACCGAGTTCTCCAAGAACTCCGGACGCAGCGAACTCCAGCTCGCGTGCGAGGCGATCGTGGCGGCACTCGCCGACGCCGGCATCGACCCCGCAGAGGTGGACGGACTGTCCACCTACACCGCGGAAACCAACGGCGAGGTGCTCGTCGCCCGCAACACGGGCATCGGAGAGTTGAAGTTTTTCTCCCGCATCGGGTACGGCGGCGGTGCCGCCTGCGCGACCGTGCAGCAGGCGGCGATGGCCGTCGCCACCGGAATCGCCGATGTCGTGGTCTGCTATCGCGCTTTCAACGAACGATCCGGGGTGCGGTACGGACTCGGCCAGCACGACCGGCCCATGGACAGCACCGCCGACCGGGCCGCATATGCCTGGCTGACACCACAGGGACTGTCGACGCCGGCGCAGTGGGTGGCCATGTTCGCGCGCCGCTACATGCACCAGTACGGCGCCACCAGTGAGGATTTCGGGCGAGTCGCGGTGATCGCACGCAAGCATGCCGCCGACAATCCTGCGGCCTGGTTCTACGGACGGCCCATCACGCTCGAGGACCATCAGAGCTCGCGGTGGATCGCCGAACCCCTGCACCTACTGGACTGCTGCCAGGAAACCGATGGCGGTCAGGCGCTCGTCATCGTGTCGGCGGAACGCGCGCGCGACCTGGCGCACAAACCCGCTTTCGTCGCGGGCGCCGCTCAGGGCTCCGGCAAGGACCAGCACATGATGGCGAGCTACTACCGGCCCGACATCACCGGAATTCCCGAGATGGGACTGGTGGCCCGGCAGTTGTACGGGCAGAGTGGTCTGACGCCAGAGGATATTTCGGCCGCGATCCTGTACGACCACTTCACCCCGCTGGTGTTGCCACAGCTCGAAGAGCTCGGTTTCTGTAAGCCGGGCGAGGCCAAGGACTTCATCCGCGAGGGCAACCTCGAGGTGGGAGGGCGTCTGCCGGCCAACACCCACGGTGGGCAGATCGGCGAGGCGTACCTGCACGGGGTGAACGGGATCGCGGAGGCAGTCCGGCTGATCCGCGGAACCTCGACCACTCAACCGGACGACATTCGCAATGTACTGGTGACCGCCGGCACGGCAGTACCAACCAGCGGCCTGATCCTGAGCAGTGAGGACTGAACATGACGAGCACACAAAACAGGTCTGCGGCGGCGTGGCGAGGCGAGGACCTCGGCACTCGTACCGTGGCCTACGACGAGCGGGACGCGATTCTGTATGCGCTGGCGGTGGGCGCCCGCGCCACCGAACTGGACCTCGTCTTCGAGGACCGGCTGCGGGTGCTGCCCACCTTCGCGTTGACTCTCGCGCAGTGGGCACCGGACGAGCTGGGATCACGTGGTGCCTTCGACACGAAGACCGCGCTGCACGGCTCGCAGAACCTGACGGTGCGCGCGCCGCTCCCACGCCGCGGTGACATCGCGCTGTCTGCATCGGTGGGTGAGGTGTGGGACAAGGGGTCGGCGGCGGTGTTCGAGGTGCGCGTCGAGTCCGACTTCTTCGTCGCCACCTGGTCGCTGTTCGCGCCGGGGGCGGGTGGATTCGGCGGGGAGCGTGGGCCGTCGAAACCGGCTCGGCCAGAGGGCGCGCCGACCGTGGAGGCGGTGGTGAACACTGCGGACAATCAGGCGGCGCTGTACCGGCTGACCGGGGACCGGCACCACATTCACCTCGACCCGGCGGCGGCCGCCCGGATCGGCCAGCCCCGGCCGATCATGCATGGGTTGTGCACACTGGCGGCGAGCACTCTCGAATTGGCGCGGCAACTGGGCGTACACCCCGCGGACCTGGTGGAAGTGGAGGGCCGGTTCGCCGCCCCGGTGTTTCCGGGCGACTCACCGGTTCTGCGGGCGTGGGGTGACGCGGCTGCCGCGTCGTTCGAGCTCGTCCATGGCGGGCACCCGGTGATCGCCGGGGCCCGCGCGGCGTTCGGCTAGCAGCGTCACGAGCGGTCGGGGTGGGTGGCGAGGAAGCGGGCCGGGTACTCGCCACCACCGTGAACGGCGAGATCGGCACCGTTGACGTACGACGCCAGCGGGCTCGCCAGGAACAGGCAGGCGCCCGCGATGTCCGACGGCACCGCCATCCGGCCCATGGGCAGGGTACGGGTGACGGCGGCTCCACCGTCGTCGCCGTAGACCGTCGCGGCGCTGTCCGTGCGGATGAGCCCGGTGGTGATGTGGTTGATCCGCACCTTCGGGGCCCATTCGAGCGCGAGCGCCTTGGTCAGGACGAGCAGACCGGCTTTCGCGGCGCTGTACGCGGCGGTGCCGGGCTGGGGGTCGTGAGCGGAGACGCTTCCGATGTTGATGATGGCACCGCCCTCGGGCTGCTGCTGCATCACGGCATTGGCCGACTGGGCGACAGTGAAGGGCGCCAACAGGTTCAGGGCGATGATCTTCTCGACGAAGCGCGGCGAGACGGTGGCCGCGTCGGCGTCGGGGGAGCCGCCGGCGTTGTTGACGAGCACGTCCAGGCGGCCGAACCGAGTGACGGCGTCGTCGATCAGCGCGGCGGCGTCGTCGGCGTCGCGCACGTCGGTCGCGCGGAAAGACGCGGTGCGGTCGCCGTGTGCCGGAAGCACATCCGGGCGAGTGCGCGCGCAGACGAGGACGTCGGCGCCCGCCTCGAGGAACGACTGGGCGATGACGAATCCGATGCCCTTGGTGCCGCCGGTGACGACCACGGCGCGGTTCCGGAAATCGAGGGGGTTGGGGAGAGTCACGGTAGTCCTCTGAGATGGGGAGAGCGCGAGAAACACTGACGCTCAGCGGAAGTGGGACCGGTCGTCGACCGACGGCCGGAGGTATCGGAACCGATAGTAGGCGAACAGGAGCGGGTATGGGCAAGCTGGACGGCAAGGTCGCGTTGATTACCGGCGCGGGGCAGGGAATCGGACAGGGGATCGCCCTCGCCCTGGCCAGGGAAGGAGCGGCGATCGCGGTCGCGGGCCGAACCGAATCGAAACTGGTCGGCACCTGCGAGCGCCTCACGGCGCTGGGGGCACGCAGCGTGCCCGTCGTCTGCGATGTCAGCAGACGGGACGACATCGTGGCCGCCGTCGAACGCACCGTCGACGCTTTCGGTGGAGTGGACATCCTGGTGAACAACGCCAACGACTGCAAGCCGGGCCCGATCCTGTCCGTCGTGGACGAGGAGTACGAGCGGTCGTTCGCGACGGGACCGCTCGCGACGCTCCGCATGATGCAGACGTGCCATCCGCACATGAAGGTCCGCGGTGGCGGCGTGATCGTCAATCTGGTGACCTCGGCGGCGGTGCGCTGGGACGCGAGCAATTACGGCGCCTACGGTTCGATCAAGGAGGGAATGCGCTCACTGACCCGGTCGGCTGCCTGCGAATGGGGCACCGACGGCATCCGGGTGCTCTCCGTCGCGCCGCACGCGAAGACCCCGGCCCTCGAACGCTGGATGAACGACAATCCGGAGGAGGCGGCCGAGTTCGTGGCGGGTATTCCGCTCGGTCGGGTCGGTGACGCCGAAACCGACATCGGACGCGCCGTCGTCTTCCTGGTCGGTGAGGACGCAGGCTACCTCACCGGGGCGACGATCCCGCTGGACGGTGGCCAGTCCCGGTGGGGTTGACAGCTGATCCCGCCCACCGGGAAAGCCCACGGCCGTAGCCGCCGGTCTCCACTAGTTTCGGCAGGATCGAACTCCCATACCGAGAGGGCACCGTCGCGATGACGACCGTTACAACACCGCGCAATTCACGATCAGTAGTGGTGACCGTCGCCGCTGTGGTGGAGGAGACGTCCGAGGCGCGATCATTGGTATTCGACGTTCCGCCCGAACGGCGAGAGGAATTCGCCTACAAACCCGGCCAGTTTCTGACGCTGCGTATTCCGAGCGATCGATCCGGCTCGGTGGCGAGGTGCTACTCGCTGGCCAGCTCGCCGTTCACCGACGACCTCCCGAAGGTCACGGTCAAGCGCACCGCGGACGGCTACGGTTCGCACTGGCTGTGCGATCACGTCGACGTCGGTGACCGAATCGAGGTTCTCCCGCCGGCAGGAGCGTTCACACCGGTCGATCTCGACGAGGACGTGCTTCTGTTCGCCGCGGGCAGTGGGATCACCCCGGTGATGTCGATTCTGAAGTCCGCGTTGAGCCAGGGCGGCGGCAAGGTCATGCTCTTCTACGCGAACCGGGACGAGATGTCGATCATCTTCGCGGCGGAGCTGCGCGAGCTTGCCTCCCGCCACGACGATCGGCTCACCGTCGTGCACTGGCTCGAGAGTGTGCAGGGCCTGCCCACTGCGCGGCAGTTGGCGAGTCTGTCGGATCGGTGGCACGACCGCCGAGCCTATGTGTGCGGTCCACGACCGTTCATGGGCGCAATTCACGAGGCGCTCGCGCTCGTCGGCATGCCGCGGAACAAGGTGCACGCGGAGGTGTTCACCTCGCTGTCGGGTGATCCGTTCGCGCCTGAGGTCGAGCAAATTCCGGTCGGTGACGAGGGGTCGACGGCCACGGTCGAGGTGCAGCTCGACGGCGACACCCATAACCTCAGCTGGCCACGCGCCGCCACCCTGGTCGACGTCATGCTGTCCAAGGGGCTCGAAGTCCCGTACTCGTGCCGTGAGGGCGAATGTGGTTCGTGCGCGTGCACGGTGATCGAGGGAGAGGTCTCGATGGACAGTGCCGCGATACTCGATCCCGAAGACATCGCGAACGGCTACATTCTCGCCTGCCAAGCACGACCCGTCAGCGAGCATCTCCGAATCGAATTCTGAGTACACCCAGCGTCGGCCAGGAGTGGGGACCGCTCACCGGGAACGGGTCTGGGGCGCCCTGCCCGTCTCCACCTACCGTCCCAGTCAGGCGTTTTGCCGGCTATGTCCATCGACTGGGAGAGGAGCGCGCCCGTGAGTGCACGCACCGAAGATGCTGCTCGTGTGAACCGGATCGACACCGTGGATGCGGTGGTCGTCGGCGCCGGATTCGCCGGACTGTACGCCGTGTACAAACTGCGGAGCCTCGGCCTGACCGTCCGGGGTATCGAAACGGCCGCGGGTGTGGGCGGAACCTGGTACTGGAATCGCTATCCCGGAGCCCGCTGCGACGTCGAGAGCGTCGACTACTCGTACTCGTTTTCCCCGGAGCTCGAGCAGGAGTGGAACTGGAGCGAAAAGTACGCCACGCAACCCGAAATCCTGGCGTACATCAACCACGTCGCCGACCGTTTCGACCTCAGGGACCACTTCCTGTTCGAGACCCGGGTGACGTCGGCCGAGCTGGACGAGGAATCGTTGCGGTGGGAGGTGCGCACCGACCGCGGCGACGTCCTGACGGCCCGGTACTGCATCTTCGCGACGGGTGCCTTGTCCACCGCCAATATGCCGAACATTCCCGGGCGCGAATCATTCTCGGGCGACACGCATCACACCGGTCACTGGCCGCACGAGGGGGTCGATTTCACCGGTAAGAGGGTCGGGGTGATCGGCACCGGGTCGTCGGGGATCCAATCGATCCCGCTCATCGCCGAGCAGGCGGACCACCTCTACGTGTTCCAGCGCAGCGCGAACTACAGCGTTCCCGCGGGCAATATGTCGTGGGACGACGAGATGCGGCGCGCGATCAAGGCCGGTTACGCCGAACGTCGCAGGCTCTCCCGCGAGAGTGGCGGCGGCTCGCCGTACAACGCGCATCCGAAGTCTGCGCTGGAGGTGTCCGAGGAGGAACGCCGCGCCGCCTACGAGGAGCGCTGGAAGCTGGGTGGGGTCCTGTTCGCGAAAACCTTTCCCGATCAAACCAAGACGGATGCCGCCAACGCCACCGCACGCGAATTCGCCGAGCAGAAGATTCGCCGGCTGGTCGATGACCCGGCGATTGCCGAGAAGCTGATCCCGAACGATCACCCCATCGGTACCAAGCGCATCGTCACCGACACCCACTACTTCGAAACCTACAACCGCCCGAATGTGACGCTGGTGGATCTGAAAGAGACACCGATCGAGTCCATCACCCCGTCGGGCATTTCCACCACCGGCACCGAGTACACCCTCGACACGCTGGTGTTCGCCACCGGCTTCGACGCCATGACCGGCGCCCTCGATCGAATGCGGATTGTGGGACGGGCGGGTGTGTCCCTCGCCGAGTACTGGAGCGAAGGGCCCAAGACGTATCTCGGGGTCGGTGTTCCGGGGTTCCCCAACATGTTCGTCGTGACGGGCCCGGGTAGCCCGTCGGTGCTGGCCAACATGGTGCTGGGTGCCGAACAGCACATCGACTGGATCGCGGCCTGCATCGAGCACCTGTGGGAGAAGGACCACGACGCGATCGAGGCGACCGTCCCGGCTACGGACCGTTGGGTGCAGCATTGCCGGGAGCTGGCGTCCGCCACTCTCTTCCCCCTGGCAAATTCGTGGTACATGGGCGCGAACATTCCGGGGAAGCCTCGCGTCTTCATGCCGTATATCGGCGGCTTCGGTGCGTACGGCAAGATTTTGGCCGAAGTCGCGGACGACGGATTTCGGGGTTTCGACTTCTGCCGGTCTCGCACTCGGTTGGCCGACCGGGTGGGGTAGTTGCCGAGACAATGGTCAGCCGCGCAGGCAATTGTCTGCGCGGCTGACCATTTCGTCGGAAGATGCGCGAAAGTTATTCGGGGAGCGCGTAGGTGGCCCAGGCCTGAGCGAGCACGTCACCGCCGAGCGTGCACGTGACGGTGACGTCCACCATTCGGGCGCCGTCCTGGACGTAGGTCTGCTGCACGGCAGCGGAATACCGGGCGCCGGTGGTGATCTCGCGTCGAATACGGGTACGGAACCGGCGCAAGGTTCCGAAATGCCGGTCGGCACAGTGTTGCTCGAGTAGGTCGGCTGCGGCGTCGGCGGGTCCTGAACCGACGACGTTGGACCAGAATTCGACGACGAGCCTCTCGTCGGAATCCCGGCCCTGCACCAGCACCTCGGTGCCGTCCGTCCGGGACTGCACGCGCAGGTCCTCGCACATCTGATCCGGGTGCAGAAAGACGTAGTCCTGCTCGACGGCCCTCGTCGGAAGAGCTGTGCCGGGCGTGCGGGAGCCGTCGCAGAGGTGCCGAATCCAGGCTGTGCGGGTGTGAGTCGTGGTGGCGGCGGCCATCGGTCCTCCCGATGTCGAGGGTGTGCGTGAAGTGCACGCTAATCGTGCTGGGCCCGCGCGACGGCCGCGTTCCCTGTCAACGGGAGGGGAATCGGGTTCTTTGCGAAAGATTCTCGCTCAGTGGGAGAGCTGGGTACCGCACTGGACGCGACGAGCCGACTATGAGCTGCACCACACCCCGAGGGTGTTCTTGACGTACAGCGAGGCGGAGGTAGACATGGTGCGCAATGGTGCCGTAGACGGTGACGAAGTTCGGATGATCGAGGTAGGTTCTGCCCCCACGCGATTCGCTCGCGGGTGGCATTGCCTGGGTTTGGCCAAGACGTTCCGGGACGGCGCCCCGCATCAGGTCGATGCGTTCGGCACGTCCCTGGTGGTGTTCGAGACCTCCGACGGCACCCTCAGTGTGCTGGACGCGTATTGCCGGCACATGGGCGGCAACCTCGCGCAGGGCACCGTCAAGGGTGACTCCATCGCCTGCCCGTTCCACGACTGGCGCTGGGGCGGCAACGGCAAGTGCACGGGGATTCCCTACGCGCGCCGCGTGCCCCCTCTCGCACGCACCCGGGGCTGGACCACGCTCGAGCGCAACGGACAGCTCTACGTTTGGAACGACCCGCAGGGCAACCCGCCGCCGGCCGACGTGACGATCCCCGAGATCGACGGCGTCGGGTCTTCGGAGTGGACGGACTGGACCTGGAACTCCTTGCTGGTGGAGGGTTCGCACTGTCGCGAGATCGTCGACAACGTGGTCGACATGGCGCACTTCTACTACGTCCACTTCTCGTTCCCGCGCTACTTCAAGAATGTGTTCGAGGGGCACGTCGCCACCCAGTACATGCAGTCGACGCCACGCCACGACATCTCGGTGGGCACCAGCTACGACGACCCGAACTCCACGCTGCGCTCGGACGCGTCGTACTTCGGCCCGTCCTACATGATCGACAAGCTGTGGAGCGAGGCGAACGGCATGATGATCGAGACGGTGCTCATCAACTGCCACTATCCGGTGACGTCCAACTCGTTCGTGCTGCAATGGGGCGCCATGGTCAAGAAGCCCGAGGGCCTGTCGGACGAGATGGCCAACGGCATGGCGGCCCAATTCGCCGAGGGCGTCGAACTCGGGTTCAAGCAGGACGTCGACATCTGGCTCAACAAGTCGCGTATCGACAACCCGCTGCTGTCGGAGGAAGACGGGCCGGTGTATCAGCTGCGCCGCTGGTACCAGCAGTTCTACGTGGATGTCGAGGACATCACCGAAGACATGACCAAGCGCTTCGAGTTCGAGATCGACACCACCAGGGCGGTGCAGAGCTGGGAGGCGGAGGTTGCCGACAACCTCGCCAACGGCGTCGTACCGCTCGACACCCACGCCTGAGCGGGCTCAGAGACAAAGGACACGAACGATGACCTACGAGGTTCTCGACAACATCATGGCCATCGCGGATGAGCTCCGCGACCAGGCTCCCGAGGCCGAGCGTATCGGCCGGCTGCCCGACGACACCGCGAAGAAGCTCCGCGAAGCCGGGCCGATCAAGCTTCTGCAACCGGCGAATTACGGCGGATTCGAGGCCCATCCACGCGCATTCGCGGAAACAGTGATGGCCGCCGCCGCCCTCGACCCCGCCACCGGGTGGGTGTGCGGCATCGTCGGCGTCCACCCGTGGCAACTGGCGTTCGCCGACCCGAAGGTGCAGGAGGAGGTGTGGGGCCGGGACACCGACACGTGGATGGCCTCGCCGTACGCGCCCACCGGCATCGCGACGCCGGTCGACGGTGGCTACCTCTTCAACGGGCGCTGGCAGTTCTCGTCCGGTACCGATCATTGCGACTGGATTTTCCTGGGCGCCATGCTGGGCGACAAGGACGGCGCGATGGCGATGCCGCCGAAGATGCTGCACATGATTCTTCCGCGCAGTGACTACGAGATCGTCGAGGATTCGTGGAATGTCGTCGGGCTGAAGGGCACCGGTTCCAAGGACATCATCGTCCGGAACGCCTTCGTCCCCGATTACCGGGTCATGGACGCCGATGAGGTCATGAACGGCACGGCGGTGCAGAAGTTCGGCCGCACCGAGACGCTCTACAACATGCCGTGGTCGACGATGTTCCCGCTCGGTATCTCCTCGGCCGTCGTGGGAATCGCGGAGGGCGCCCTCGCCGCGCACCTCGACTACCAGCGCGACCGCGTCGGGGCCCAGGGCACCGCGATCAAGGACGATCCCTACGTGCTTTTCGCCGTCGGCGAGGCCGCGGCCGACATCAATGCGGCGCGGCAGGAGCTCCTCGCGAACGTCGACAAGATCTGGGACCTAGTGGAAGCCGGTAAGGAGGTCAGCTTCGAGGACCGAGCTGCCGGTCGCCGAACGCAGGTCCGCGCAGCATGGCGGGCGGTCACCGCCGTCGATCAGATCTTCGCGCGGTCCGGCGGTAACGCTCTGCGCATGGACAAGCCGCTGCAGCGGTATTGGCGGGACGCGCACGCCGGACTGGCTCACGCCATTCATGTCCCCAGCACCGTGTACCACGCATCGGCGCTCAGCTCGCTCGGCCTCGACCCCGCCGACAACCTCAAGTCGATGATCTGACCGGCGTTACCGAAACACGAAGAAGGACAGACACTATGACCGATATCAAGGGACTGGGTTACGTCAAGATCCAGACCAATGACCTCGAACGGTGGCGCACGTTCGCGTTCGACGTCCTCGGGTTCGCCGAGGGCAAGGGCCCGGACACGGATGCCCTCTATCTCCGCATGGACGAGCGTGCCGCCCGCATCGTCGTCGTGCCGGGGGACACCGACGAGGTGGTCACCATCGGGTGGGAGGTCCGAGATCATGCTGGCCTGCTGCGCGTGCAGGAAGCGGTCGAAGGCGCCGGGATCGCGGTGAAGCCGCTGTCGGTGGAAGAAGCGGACGCCCGCCGCGTCGAAGAGGTGGTCACCTTCCAGGACCCGACCGGGGCGACGATCGAGATCTTCCACGGTGCCGTCCTCGATCACTCTCCGGTGGTCACCCCGTTCGGCGCGAAGTTCGTGACCGGCGCGCAGGGACTCGGACATGTGGTGCTGCCGGTGATGGACATCAATGGGGCCTTCGACTTCTACACCGACGTGCTCGGGTTCCTGCCCCGCGGCGCCTTCCGGATCCCGGCGCCGCCCGAGTTCGGCCCGATGCGGGTTCGCTTCATGGGTGTCAACGAGCGGCACCACAGCCTGGCGCTGTGCCCCGCACCGCACGGTGGCGCCCCGGGACTGGTGCACATCATGGTGGAGGTCGACACACTCGACGCCGTCGGACAAGCCCTCGACCGGGTCGTGAAGGACGGGTTCTCCGTCTCCTCCACGCTGGGCCGGCACACCAACGACAAGATGGTGTCGTTCTACGTGCGTGCCCCCGGCGGCTGGGACATCGAGTTCGGCACCGAGGGCAAGAAGGTGGACGAGAAGTACTACTCGGCCGAAGAGATCACCGCCGACAGCTACTGGGGCCATGACTGGTCCGGAAGCGAACCGCTGGCCGCGATGTAGCGGCTGCTCGAGGCCCGGTACCTGCGTCGATCGACGTGGTACCGGGCCTTTTGCTGTCCGGGCCGACTGGCGTATTGCAAATAGGTATATGCCTATTTATAGTAAGTGTCGCCAGTCACACAACGCGTCGTTCTCCAGCACAGCGGCGCAACGGAGGTCCCCATGACTACGACACTCAGCCCCGCAACCCCCACCGCCGGCCTCGATCGGGCCGCTCTTCTCCTCGACGCCTTCGACGGTCCGGGACGGCTCACCCTCGCCCAGATCGTGCGCCGCACGGGACTGCCGCGTTCCTCCGCGCACAGGATGCTCGAGCGGCTGGTGCAGCTCAGGTGGCTGAGACGTGAAGGTCGCGACTACGAACTCGGTATGCGACTGTTCGAGCTCGGATCGCTCGCCGTGCACCAGGACCGACTGCACCGTGCCGCGCTCCCTTTCCTGCACGAACTGCACCGCCTCACCGGCCATGCCGTCCATTTCGCCATCCTCGAGGGCATCGACGTCGTCTATCTCGAGAAGATCGCCGGACGCTTCGGGGTCGGCCTTCCGTCGCGGGTGGGCGGCCGCCAGCCCGCGCACTGTACGAGCGTGGGCAAAGTGCTGCTGGCCCATTCGCCCGAGGACGTGGTCGATCGCGTCGTCGACGCCGGTCTGCCGCGCAGCACGCGGTTCAGCATCGACTCACCGGCGGCCTTTCGCGCGGAGCTGCAGAAGACGCGTGAACGCGGAGCGGCGTACGACCGGGAAGAGGACCTTGTGGGGGTCAGCTGCGTTGCCGTGCCCGTGGGCACCGAGGGCAACGTGGTGGCGGCAATTTCCGTCTGCGGACCCAGCAGCCAGATCAAGCTCGACCACCGGCTGACCGCTCCGATCCGCATGGCGGCCAAGGGAACCTGGCGCAACTACATGGCGACCGCCACGCCGGGCGCAGGCCGGTATTCCGCCTGAACTCGGCCTTTGTCGGGCAGCAGATTTATGTTTCCGCGACGTAGTTGGCCACGAACCGCACTCGGTCGCTGCGGCACGCGCGGTTGATGTAGACGGTGGCCTTGCCGTCCTCGTCGAGATTCAGCCCGTCGCGTAGGACGACGGCGGCGCCGGTGGGGATGTCGAGCAGCTCCGCGACCCGCGGCGTGGCCGCGCCGGCTCCGAACGAACGCCACGCGGCCCGAAGGCGTACTCCGTACGCGTCATTCCACACCGAGTAGATCGGTGTTCCCTCGCCGAGGAGGCGAGTGATACCGCGAAAGCGCTTGTCGTCCAACCAGTACGCGTTGACGAACCAGGGGTCGCCGTCCACCGCGAGGACAGTGTCGATGCGGCGGAGCCGGCACCCGGGCAGATTCTCCTCGGCTTCGGGGGCGGTGCCGCCGAGGACCACCTCACTCGAGACGAGGAACTCGGTGACGTGGCGCCCGACCGCGGCGAAGGCGTGGCTCATGCCGTCCGGATCGTTGATGTAACTGGGCGTCAGCTCGATCGGAAAATGTTGCGGCGGCTGCGCGACGAACGTTCCGGCGCCCTGCCGTGCGACGACGCGGCCTGCCCGGGTGAGTTCACCGATGGCCTGGCGCACCGTGAGCCTGTTGACGCCGAGCTCGGCCGCAAGTTCGGTTTCAGGTGGCAACTTGTCGCCCGGGCGGAGCAATCCGCCGTCGAGCCGGCGCTCCAGCACCTCCTGCACCTGCCGGTAGAGGGGGACCTTGCTGCGACGAAGAGTGCTCGACATGCCGGAAGTCTAGATGAGTCTGGTCTGTCGAGGAGATCGGTGCGAGGCTCGATATATCTGTTGGGAAACGGTTCATCTGCCCGAAACCTCGATGGGTGCGAACGTCTACTTGTCTAGATGAATCTTCGATCACCCCATTGACAGATTCGAGAGGCCTTCCGTGAGCAACAACCCGAGACTGCGCCGAGCCCTGGTGGCAGCGACCTGCGCTCTGACCGTTTGTGGCACCGCCGCGTGCGGCGATTCGGCCGCGAACGGCGGTGCACCCGCGGTGCTGAAGGTCGGCCTACCGCCCTCCGAGGCCAACGCCGACCTGCAGGCGAAGTTCGCGCCGATCACCGACTTGATCGCCACCGGTTCGGGTAAGCCCGTCGAGGTCAAGCCCACCAGTGACTACCTGTCGATCGTGGAGGCGATGCGTTCGGGACTGATCGATGTGGCAGCATTCAGCCCCTTCCCGACACCGCTGGCCGAGGCAGTTGCCGGTGTCACGCCTCTCGTGGTCGCCAAGGGCGCCGCGTACACCTCGGTGTTCGTGTGTCGTACCGACACCGGCATCGACTCGATCGACGATCTCAGGGGACGCAAGATCGCCTTCGTCGACGCCGGATCGACCAGCGGCAACTACATCCCGAAGCTCCTGCTGAAGCGGGCAGGCATCAACCCGGACACCGACATCGAGGGCAGTTATGCGGGTGGCCACGACACCGCCCAACTCGCGGTGAAGCAGGGCTCGGTCGACTGCGCCGCCGATGCTCGATCGTCGTATCAGACGATGGTGGACAAGGGCGTCATTGACGGTTCGGCGCAGCGCGTGGTCGCCGAATCCGACCCGATCCCGGTGTCGCTGGTCATCATCGCCCGCAAGGACCTCGATCCGGCCCTCGAAAAGGGCATCGTCGACTCCTTCGTCGACGGCGACAATGCGGCGGCGCTCGGCGTGGTGAAGGCCACCAGCTTCGAAAAAGCGACCGCCGCCGATTTCGACCTCTTCCGGGACGCCGCCAGCGAGCTCGGCGTGGATCTCGAGGAGTTGTCGCGGAAATGAGCGACGTCGTTATGTCTCCGCGACTCGAGGCGGACGCCGTGAGCTACCGCTATCCGGACGGTACGACCGCCCTCCAGTCTGTGTCGCTGCGGGTTCACGCCGGTGAGATCGTGGCGGTCCTCGGCCGCAGCGGCGCCGGGAAGTCGACGCTGATGCGTTGCCTGGCGGGGCTGGAGATTCCGACGGACGGCCGCGTTCTGCACGACGGCGAGGACCGCGGCACGCTGCGCGGTCGGGCCAGGCGTCGAGCACATGCCCGGGTCGGTGTGGTGTTCCAGGAGTTTCAGCTCGTCGAGCGCGCGACGGTGCTGTCCAACGCGTTGATCGGGCGCCTCGCGTACCAACCGGTGTTGCCCAGCCTCCTGCATTTCGTTCGGCGGAGCGACCGGGAGATCGCCGTCGAGAGCGTGCGGCGACTCGGCCTCGGTGAGCAGTTGCGTAAACGCGCCGATGCACTGTCGGGTGGACAGCGGCAGCGGGTCGCGATTGCGCGAGCCCTCGCCCAGCAGCCGGACATGCTGTTGGCGGACGAACCGGTCGCGAACCTCGATCCCGTGCTCGCGCGCGGGGTGGTCGACGACATCGTCCGTCTCGCGCGCGTCGAACGGCTCACCGCGGTCCTGAACCTGCACGACGTCGACCTGGCCAGGCATGTCGCCGACCGCCTGATCGGGCTTCGTGCGGGCCGCCTGGTGTTCGACCGACCGGTGGGTGACGTGTCCTCGTCCGACCTCGATCTCCTGTACGCCGATCCGGCTCGTTCTCCCGTGGGGGTGCAGTGAGATGACACTCGATACCGAACCGAAGCCGGAGGCAGTCGAGAGCACGGCCGACCTGGCGGCTCTGCGGAGACCGTCCTGGCAGACCGCGGCCGGGGTGGTCATCGTGTTGATCGTCCTTCTCTGGGCGGCAGGTGCCACCGAATTCTCGGTGGCCGCTCTGCTCGACGGCATCCCGAACATCGCCGATTTCGTCGGACGGATGTTCCCGCCCGACGTCGCCATCCTCCCCACCGCGATTGCCCTCATGGGGGAGACCCTGGCGATCGCCGTCATCGGAACCGCGGTCGGCGTGCTCTTCGCCATACCGTGGGCGCTGCTCGCGGCGCGTTCGGTGTTCGACCAGGCCTGGCTTCACCACGCCGCCCGCGGCTCGATCAACCTCACGCGCGCTATTCCCGAGCTGATGTGGGCGTTGCTGTTCGTCTCGGCCGTCGGGCTCGGCCCACTCGCGGGAACGCTGGCGATCATCATCGGTTCCGCCGCCGGGATGGCACGTCTGTTCGCCGACATCTTCGAAACGACCGACATGCGCGCGTGGGAGGCTGCCGCGGCGTCCGGGGCGAGCCGGGCGCAGCGCATCAGCTGGGTCCTCCTGCCGCAGAGCACACCGACCGTCGCGAGTTACACACTGCTCATGCTCGACGGGAATGTCCGCGCTGCCTCCCTTCTCGGTATCGTCGGTGCGGGCGGTATCGGAATGGAACTGACGCAGCAGCTTCGCCTCTTCGAATACGGCAGTGTCCTCACCATCGTTCTCGTCGTTCTCGTGGTGGTGGTTACCCTCGATCGCGTCGCCTCCCATCTACGGAAGAAGCTCACATGACCGTCGCCGAGACCGCCGTCCTACCGAATCTGCGTGACCTCGGTGGCTTACCGCTCCCCGACGGGCTGCAGACCCGCAGCGGGGTGCTCTACCGCAGCGCACTTCCGGTCGACGGCGACACAGCGCCGACCGGCGTGGCGGAGTGGCCCGCGCGAACCGTCGTCGATCTGCGCAGTCCCCGGGAACAGGCGACACGCGCGCATCCGTTCGCCTCGGCCGACACCCTTGTCCACCGAATCGCGCTGATGTCGGACGGGGAGGTCGCCCGGCCGGACCCGAATTTCCGTCTCGCCGATCTCTACCTGAGGGTGCTCGACCGAGCCGGCACACAACTGGCGGAGATACTCGACGTGGCGGCCACCGCACCCGGCCCGATTCTCCTCCACTGTGCCGCTGGGAAAGACCGGACCGGCATCGCCGTCGCAATGCTTCTGCGTGTTGCGGGTGTCGGCGCAGCGGAGGTGGTCGACGACTACACGGCGACCAACGACCACATGGACGCGGTGCTCGCCAGGATCACCCGATTCGCGCCGGAACTCGGGCGGGTTCATCCCACCAAGCGGGACCTGGTCGGCGCTCCTCCCGAGGCGATCCAGGGTGTTCTCGACACGTGGGACGCGGAACCCGGTGGAGTGCGGACCTGGCTCCTGCAACGGGGAGCCACCGAGGATGCCCTCGAACGCTGGACTGCTCGTTTCACCGAAGACGACAACACTCGACGCTGAGTTGGGTCAGCCCTCCGCCTCGTCTGCGTCCCGCGCCGCCTTCATGGCAGCCTGGTACTCCTGCAGGGCGGCGCGGGATCTGCGGATGGCATGTGTTTCAGTGGGTTTGGGAACACCGGGGTGCTCCGGGGCATCCTCGCCCCGGATCTTCCGGGTGGCCTCGTCGATGTCGGCGAGCATCTGTTTCGCGAGTTCGCCCTCGGCTTCGTAATAGCGCTCCGACCACTTGTTGACCATGTGCGCGAAGGCCCACGTCGGTTCGACTTCGGAGTCGCGGGCGTCGAGGCCGGCCTGTCGGCTCATGCCCTCCACGTACGAGATGTGTTCGCGAAGAGCTTCTTTGAGATGATCGGGTTCGGTGAGATGGCCGAGCCACATCCGGAGCATCACACCGTGCTTGAGCACCGGCGGATCGATGGGGGCCTCACGCGCCCAGCTGCGGATAACGGCCATACCGGTGTCCGTGATCTTGTACAGCCGCTTGGGTTTCACGCGCGACTCGTCGTCGACGACGGTCCGCGACGTGACGTATCCCAGCTCCTCGAGCTTCTTGAGTTCCGAATACACCTGACTGAACGACGGGCTCCAGTAGAAGAAGCGCACGCTGTACGACGCCCACTTCTTGAGGTCGTATCCGGACAGCTCCTCGCCGAACGACAAGATGCCGAGCACCGGCCAACTCGTCGACCGAAGGCCGGCGAAACCGGAGCTCTGTGGGGGGTCGGACGAAGGCATGTCCGGAGCCTATCAACCACCGACCTACGAAAGCCTGCCGCTGGGTGGGACGGACCGTTCCGGCGGAGGGCGGCGCCGTCCAGGCTGGAGGCAACCCGTCGAACTCTGTCGACTCGTACTGGTAGGAGGCACGATGACACGAACCGAGGAACCGGCACCACCGGTCGTCCGCGGCTTGGCGCCGTCCGATTTCAAGTCCGTGCTCGGGCACTTCTGCACCGGCGTCACCGTCGTCACTGCCCACGACGGCACGAGCCCGCACGGTTTCACGTGCCAGTCGTTCGTCTCGTTGTCGCTCGAACCGCCGTACGTGTCGTTCTGCCCGGCCCGCACGTCGACGAGCTGGCCTCACCTGCGAGCGAGTGAACGCGTCTGCATCAATGTGCTCGCCCACGACCAGCGCGACGTGTGCCGAACCTTCGCGACCAGCGGGGGAGGCAAGTTCGCCGACGTCGGATGGTCGTATGCCGACAACGGTGCACCCGCGCTGGACGGCGCTCTCGCCCAGGTGGAGGCCACCGTCGAAGTCGAACACGATGCGGGCGATCACACGATCGTCGTCGCACGTGTCACCGGCCTGCGCGCGTTGCGTGATGCACCGCCGCTGCTGGTCTACCGCGGCGGACTCGGACTCTTCGCCGGATAGACGGATGCGTCTCCCGCTCCGCGGGAAGAGTTGTGGGAAAGCGGAATCGACACCGGCAGAGTGTGATCGAGACCACTTCGGAAGGTGTGCACGATGAGCGTAGACGAGCAGGAATGGGACCGGGAAGTCGATCTTCTGGTGATCGGCAGCGGCGCGGGTGGCATGACTGCCGCGCTCGCCGGTGCCGGACGGGGACTCGACACCCTCGTCGTCGAAAAGGCCTCGGTGTACGGCGGTTCGACGGCCCTCTCGGGCGGAGCCCTGTGGATTCCCAACTCACCGGTTCTACTCCGCGAGGGTATGACCGATGATCCAGGCGAGGTCCGGCGGTACCTGGACTCGATCGTCGGCGAGAGCGTCCCGCCCGCACGCCTCGAGGCCTACATCGAACAGGGCCCGGCGATGATGCGGTTCCTGGAACAGGCGAGTTCTCATCTCCGGTTCTCCTGGTGCAAAGACTATTCCGACTACCACCCCGAGAACGTGGGTGGGCGCGCCGAGGGTCGTACCGTGGAGCCTCTGCCGTTCGATATGAACCTGCTTGGTTCCGATCGCGAGTTGCAACGTCCCAACGCGTTGGCGATGCCCGGTGGCCTGTACATGACGTCGACGGAGTTCCGTCACCTCAACATGTTCTTCCGGACGTGGGCCGGACGCAGAACCGCGCTCGGTGTCGGTTGGCGCTCGGTCGTCGCCATGGTGCGGCGCAGGCGAATGGAAACACTGGGGCAGGCGCTCGTGGGCCGTTTGCGGCTCGCGCTGAAGGAGGCGGGCGTTCCGCTCTGGCTCAACTCCCCGCTGAAAAGCCTCGTCACGGACGCCTCCGGCGCCGTCACCGGTGCGGTGGTCGACGCCGGGAAGCGTGAGCTGAAAATCCGGGCCCGCCGCGGCGTGCTGCTGGCGACCGGAGGCTTCGAGCAGAACGAGCAATTGCGGAAGAAATACCTGCGTGAAGGCGGCAAGGACAACTACAGCGCAGGCTCACCCGACAACACCGGTGACGGGATCATGGCCGGGGAACAGGTGGGCGCCGCACTCGACTTGATGGACGACGCCTGGTGGATGCCGTCGTTCCGGCGTCCCGACGGCATCATGCACGTCCTGGTGTCGGAGCGCTCGATTCCCCCGTCACTCATCGTCGATCAGAACGGTCGACGCTTCACCAACGAGGCGTCGCCCTACGTGTCGTTCGTCCACGACCAGATCGCCGGAAGGCACGACCCGGTCTGGTTCGTCTTCGACTCGAAGGCCAAGAGCCGCTACCAGTTCGGCGGTGTGATGCCCGGCCAGAAGTTCCCGGCCGAGTGGTTCGAGACGGGGCTGATGCTGCGGGCCGATTCTGTCGCCGCGCTCGCGGAGAAGATGGGTGTTCCGGCCGGCGCCTTCGCGGCCGAGATCGACAGGTTCAACGGGTTCGCTCGCGCGGGAGTCGATTCCGACTTCGGGCGCGGCGACAGCGCGTACGACCGCTACTACGGAGACCCGCGTCTGCCCAATCCGACGCTGGACGAGGTGGAGAAGGCTCCGTACTTCGCGGTGCGAATGGAGGCGGGTGACCTCGGCACCAAGGGCGGTCTGGTGTGCAACGAGCACAGCCAGGTACTGAACCGGGGCGGCAACCCGATTCCGGGACTCTATGCCACCGGCAACACGTCGGCATCGGTGATGGGCAACGACTATGCCGGCGCGGGTGCGACGATCGGGCCCGCAATGGTGTTCGGGTGGATCGGGGCGCGCCACGCCGCCGGGGCGGTGAGCTGAATGCTGCCCGTCGAATGCCGTCGCTGCGGAAATTCGGTACTCGTCGAAAAGTACAGCGAAGCGCACACCAGTGTGCAATGGCTCGGTGACGCCGAACGGTCCTGCCCGGAGTTCGCGCAACTCGCTGCGGCAGGGGAGCACTCGATGTTCATCCCCACTTGCGGGGCCCTGCGCGGCTCGATCGACGACGCCGTGGACGACGGACGGGTAGGGCTGTCGCTGCGCAGCTATCCGACGCCCGGACGCCTGGACTAGGAGGAAGCGGACGAATGGCGCGGATGGCAGGAAAGACCGCCTTCATCACCGGAGCCGGCAACGGCATGGGACGCAGTCATGCGGTCCGGCTCGCCGAGGAAGGCGCCGACATCATCGCCGTCGACCTTCCCGGAGACGAGCCGGCCGCGAGTCTGGCGGAGACTGCCCGACTTGTCGGCGAACTCGGGCGACGCGTGGTGGTCGCACACGCCGACGTGCGCGACCCGGCGGCCCTGCAGGAGGCGGTCGACGCCGGTGTCGCCGAGCTGGGTGCCATCGACGTCGTGGTCGCGAACGCCGGCATCGCCGACAATCCGGGACCAGCGTGGACCATCGCGGACGACGTCTGGAATCGGTCCCTCGACGTCAACCTCACCGGAGTGTGGAACACCGTCAAGGTCGCGGTCCCGGCGATGCCCGAGGGCGGCGGTTCCGTCGTCGTGGTCAGTTCCACGGCCGGTATCAAGGCCGTCGCCGGCGCCGCACACTACTCGGCGTCCAAGACCGCGGTGGTCGGGCTGGCGCGGACCCTCGCCAACGAACTCGGCCCCCGCTTCATCCGCGTGAACGTGCTGCACCCCGGTGCGGTCGGCACCCGCATGACATTGAACCCGGCGACGATGTCCCGGCTTCGGCCCGACCTCGACAATCCCACCGAGGACGACGTGATTCCGGTGCTGACCCGCAACCACCTGCTTCCGGTGCCGTGGCTGGACTCACGTGACGTCAGCAATGCGCTGCTCTTCCTCGCGTCGGACGAATCCCGATACATCACCGGCACCCAACTCGTGGTCGATGCCGGACTCACCCAGAAAGTGTCGTGATGACAGGTCGTGTAGAAGACACCGTCGTTCTGGTGACCGGGGCCGCCCGGGGAATCGGGCGGGCGCAGGCACTGCGGTTCGCCCAGGAGGGCGCCGACGTCATCGCCGTCGACCTGTGCGGACCGGTGGACACGGTGGTGACACCCCCGGCGAGTCCCGAGGACCTCGAGGTCACCGCAAAGCTGGTGCGGGACACCGGCCGCAGAATCGTGACCGCGCGGGTGGACGTGCGCGACGGAGCGGCTCTCACCGAGACCGTCGCGGCGGCCACCGCCGAGCTGGGCGGGCTGGACTCCGTCTGCGCCACAGCGGGTATCACGTCCTCGGGTGCCGCGCTGGACCTCACCACCGAAACCTGGCAGACCATGCTGGACGTCAACCTGACCGGCGTCTGGCAGACCTGCAAGGCTGCGGCGCCGCATCTGATCGAGCGCGGCGGTGGTGCGATGATTATCACCAGTTCCATTGCGGGCCTGCGGGGCCTGGTCGGAGTCGCGCACTACACCGCCGCAAAGCACGGTGTCGTGGGATTGATGCGCTCGCTGGCCAAGGAGCTCGCGCCGCACCGGGTTCGGGTCAACAGCGTGCACCCCACCAATGTCGACACGGACATGATTCAGAACGACATGGTGCGGAGGGTGTTCCGGCCCGACCTCGAGCATCCCACTCGTGAGGAGTTCGCCGCGGCCGCAGCGACGATGAACATGCTGCCGATCCCGTGGATCGAACCCGTCGACGTCGCCAACGCCGCTCTGTTCCTGGCCTCGGACGAGGCGCGGTACATCACGTCCGTGGCCCTGCCGGTCGACGCGGGCAGCGTCAGTCGATAACTGAGCTGCCCGCGCCGAACCGCCGTTCCGTAAGGTCGGCGCTCAGGCGTGCGTACCGCCGTCGATGCGGATCTCCGTGCCGGTGATGAAGGCACCGTCGTCGGAGGCGAGCATGGCGATGACCCCGGCAACCTGTTCTGGTCCCCCCATCGCGGCGCCGCCGGATTCGAGGGTGGTGGGCAGGATGGGGGAGAGCTTGGAAAACAGGCCCCAATCGGCATCTGCGGGCACATAACCGGCTGTGGCGTCGGTGATTCCGGTTTTGATGCTGCCGGGTGCGACGCTGACCGCGCGCAGGCCCTGCTTGCCGTATTCGAGCGACAACGCATGGGTGAACGACTGGATTCCGCCCTTGCTCGCCGCATACGCCGCCATGTAGGGATGGGCGAACGCGGCGGAGGTGGAGCTGAAGTTCACGACCACACTGCGCTCGCACCGCAGCAGCGCGGGCAGGCATTCGCGGACCACGAGGAACGTGCCGGTGAGGTTGATGCCGATCACCTGGTTCCACAGGTCGAGGGAGGTGTCTTGGGTGTGCGAGGCACGGAGAATTCCTGCCGCGTTCACGAGTACGTCCAGCCCGCCGAGCTTGTCGATGCTCTCACGCACGCCGTCGATCACAGACGTCTCGTCGCCGATATCGATGGTCGTGGTGTCGAGACGCCCGGCGGTGCCCTTCGCCTCGGCCAGCGCCCAGGTGCGCTTCAGGCCGTCGTCGGAGACGTCGGCGGCCACGACGGTGCCGCCTTCCTCGAGCAGGCGGAGGACTGTGGCCTGCCCGATGCCGGAGGCGGCGCCCGTCACCAGCACCCGGCGCTCTGCGAAACGATTCATGTCGATACTCCTCGGTGTGATCGGATGGTGCTGATTGGTAGAAGTTATTGACCCATCACATATTTCACTGTCGGTCCCGCGGTCCAACCGCCGTCGACCGCCAGTTCCGCGCCGGTGACGTAGGCGGCAGAGTCTGACAGGAGGAAGCTGACGGCGCCGGCGATCTCCTCGGGTACGCCCACTCGCGCCATCGGGGTGTTGGGATAGTTGCCGTCGCCCTGCTGTATTCCGAGGTCGGCGGTCATCGGTGTGTACGTCATACCGGGGTGAACCGAGTTGACTCGGATCTTGTCGGTGCCCAGTTCGACCGCCGCGATCTTGGTCAGTCCACGGACGCCCCACTTGGAGGCGCCGTATCCGGCCGTGAGAGCCAAGCCCATGAGGCCCGCTGCGGAGGAGATGTTGACGATGGATCCGCCCCCGGCCGCCCGCATCGGTGCAATCACGGCCTGGATGCCGTTGAAGACACCGGTGAGGTTGATGTCGAGGACACGGCGGAAGTTCTCGGCCGTCTCGTGTTCGATGTACTGCCCGGCCGAAATGCCTGCGTTGTTGACGAGACCGTCGACCCGGCCGAACTCGCTGACCGTCAGGTCGACCGCGTCCTGCCACTGCTGACGGTCGGTGACATCGAGATGGGCGTATCGGGCGCGTGCGCCCAGCTTGTCGACGGTGGCGCGTCCCTCGTCATCGAGGACGTCCGCCACCACCACGCTCCCGCCCTCGTCGATGATCCGGGTGGCGAACGCGGCACCGAGCCCGCGCGACGCTCCGGAGACGATCACGACCTTCCCCGCTACCTGCTGTGGGATCTCGGTCATCTCAGCTCACATCCTCGTCTCGTGACAAATTTCGTTCGTCGGCACGCCGGTGCCGATGGCCCGAGTCTGCTGCGGGCGTCTCCGCCCGGGGAACGGGTTCTCCCGGTCATCGGAATAACTCGTAGCCACGGGAAACGCCGGGGCACTGTGATGTGGATTACCCGCTGACGTTCCGCGCAAGCCGGACGGAAGCGGATCTCGCGACATTCCGACGAAAGGCTGTTCATGTCTCGAAGTGCAAAATCCACCGCCGCTGTGCTGATCACCGGTGGCGTCCTGTTCACCGGCCTCGGTGGTCCCGCGGCCGTGTCAGCGCAGCCGCTCTCACCACCGGGAATCAGCCTCCCCGATTTCGGTTCCCTGGGCAATGCACGACCCGTCGTCGAAACACCGCGTCTGGCGTCGGTCGACAACTTCCGGGACGTCGGCGGAACCGGGCAGGGGTACGCCACCGCGGAGGGCGACCACGTCACGAGGGGTGTGTTCTACCGCTCGAACGCGCTCGTGCCCAACGACCAGGATCTCGCCGTGCTCACCGGCCTCGGCCTGACCGCCATCTACGACGTCCGCACGGTCGAAGAGGTCGCTGCGAAGCCGGACAGGCTCCCTGCCGGACCGCGCTACCTCGGCATCCCCATTCTCTCGGGCGATCTGGGCGCCGCAGTGGCGCAATTGAAGTCACCCGCCGATGCGGTAGCGTTCATGCAGGATATGAACCGCAGCTTCGTCGACGACGCGGCCACCCGAGCGGGATTCGCCCAGCTGCTGACCGAAATGGCCCGCACGGCAGGGCCCCAGCTGTTCCACTGCACGGCAGGCAAGGACCGCACCGGTTGGGCGTCAGCGCTGTTGCTGTCCATTGCGGGAGTGCCCGAGGGCACCATCTTCGACGACTACCTGCTGACCAACGAGTACACGGCCGCGTCGATGAAGGTGACGTACGACCACATCGTGGCTTCTCGAGGCGAGGCCGTCGCGCAGATCTATAAGCCTCTGCTGGGGGTCGACCGCAGCTATCTCGAGGCGGGGCTCGGCCGGCTCGCCGAGAAGTACGGCACAGTCGACCGCTACCTCACCGAGGGACTGGGACTGAGCCGAGGAACCATCGAAACGTTGCGGCACAAACTGATCACCGCACCGGCGCCGCAACCGAGAAACGGAAACAACTGATGACACATCAGGAACTACTCACCGCCGACGTTATCCGGACCGCCGTCACGAACTACCTCGACGCCGTGTCCTCGGGCCCGTCCCGCACCATCGCCGCACTGTATGCGGAGGACGCCACCCTCGAAGACCCAGTGGGCGGCGAGGTCCGGGTGGGGCGCGAAGCGATCGAAGCCTTCTACAGCGCTCTCGACGGCGTCGACTGCAAGACTGAACTGCTGACGGTCCGGGTGAGCGGCAACAATGCGGCTTTCCATTTCCGGGTCATCACAGAAATCGACGGTAAGGCTTATGCCATCGAACCCATCGACGTCATGACCTTCGACGACCGCGGAGCCATCACCAGCATGCGGGCGTACTGGTCGCCGTCGGACATGACCGAGCTCTGAGCATGTCCGTCACCTGTTGTAGATGATCAGGTCCGCGCACCCGCGCGTTTCGGCCACCATCGACGCGTTGATCTCGTCGGTGCCGTGAGCCCAGGCGTGGGCCGCGGGACCCGATTTACCTGCCGCGCGGTGCCGATCGATCAGACGCGCCAACCTGAGCTCGCGTGGGGTCTCGAGATACCAGACCTCGTCCATCACCGAACGCGCGCGCGGCCAGGCACCTGAAGCGGCGAGCAGATAGTTGCCTTCGGTGAACACCACATCGACGGCGCGCGGCACTGCGATCGAGGCAGCCACCGGATCGCCGAAGGCGTGGTCGAAGTCGGGCGCATAGACGACGTCCTCGTCGCGGCTGCGCAGCCGCTCCAGCAGAACGGCGAACCCGGCATCGTCGAAGGTGTCGACGGCACCTTTGCGATCCACCGACCCCAGCGCGCGCAGCGCGGTGTTGCTGAGGTGGAAACCGTCCATCGGGACCACCACCGTCCGAACCCGCCTCGGCAGGGCCGCCGTTACCTCGGTGACCAACGTCGATTTCCCGGTGCCGGGTGGTCCCGTCACCCCGACGATCAGGCGCTGCCCCGGCACCCGAAGTCCGAGCACACGCTGGGCCAGCTCGTGGGGGTCGGCGGAACCCGTGACCGCGTGGTTGTCCATGGTGCGCCCGTCTGATCGTGCCGGTCAGTCTGCGGTGAGAGTAGTCGGCGGTCTCCGTGGTGCGGCTGTCTCAGCCGGGGGCGCGCCGGAACGATCCGTCCAGGCGAGGGTGGCGGCGGCACCCAAAACACCCATGAGCGTCCCGACGCCGAAGCCGCCGAAATTGGCGGCCGGAAGCGCGACGAGAGCGAGGAGCATCGCACCTCCACCTGCCGTGACCCGCGTCTTCGGCCGCACCAGCACCGAACCGGCGCACAACAGCATGGAGGCACCGAGGAAAAGCGTGGACACTCCCGAGATGGTGCTGATCGAGATCAGAAGATCACCGACCTCGACGGTGGTGTAGGCGGGAAGCAGGAGGAACGCAGCGGAGACAGTGAGCATGACCGCGCCCCCGAACGGGCGCATGCCGCGCCAATGCCGGAAGCGTTCCCTTCGGGTGAGCGGTGGTTCAGCTGTCAGCAACTTCTCACACCCATCTCGGAGGTAATCGTGAAGTCGCGCAACGACAGTGAAGTCGCCGTGAGGGACACTCCTTCCAGGCGGGCGCCCGTCATCGACGATTCCGCGGCCACCATCCCCGACGTGACCACACCCTGCACGTCGCCGGTGGCCGAAACATCGGCGCCCATCTCGACGTTCGAGATTCCGATCGAACCACCGAGGACGGACGCATCGGCGACGAGGTCGCGTGCTGTCGTGCCGTCACCCGGGACCCGCAGGAACATCGTGACGTCCCCGAACAGGGGCAGGCCGTGTGCGACCGTCGAGAGGCACACGTCGGTCAGTCGAGCGGACTCGATCAGGATCGCGACCGTGGTCAACTGCCCTGCCTTCGTTTCGACCTGGCGAGGAAAGACGGTGATGCTCTCGCCCTCCACTGCCGACATCGTCCCGACGAACCTCTGACCCGACAGCGCGACGTTCATGGGTAGTTGTCCGCCGGCTATCCCGGCACCGAGGATCGTGGCGGCAAGCAACCCGCCGGACACGATCGCGGCGAAGCGTCCCTTACGCAGCGCTCCCATTCGTTACCGGCAACTCTGGGACGCGCAAGCGGAATTGGGCATGGTGGCGGTCATCAATCTCCTGAGTGAGCTGGCCGGCGTGGGAAGGGAGCGGGCTCCGTCCCGGGGCTGCATGCTCAACCGCGGGCGCAAGGCTAACAGTTGGCAAATCGTGCCGCAAAGTCGACGGGGCTTGCGGTGGGATCGATGAGGGGGCTAAGGTAGAACATACGTTCGAATTGGGGGGTTCGATGTCGGGTGGGGATTCAGTTGATGCACGCGATGCCGGGACGGTCGGTGTCGCTGACGTGCGCGCGGTGGTGGACCGCTTGCGCGTCGTCGAGCGCCACTGTGACGACGGTGTGCGGGTCGATCTACTGCGGGCGTTGGAAGAATTGAAAGCGGCCTGTGCGGGGGCTCAAGCTCGGGTTACCGCCGATTTCGCTTCCTCGCAACAGGAAGCGGCCGGGTCGGCGAAAATCCCTGTGTCGCAGCGCGGTCGGGGAATCGCGGCGCAGGTGGGACTCGCGCGACGGGACTCACCTTGGCGAGGGAACCGGCACCTGGGCATGGCGACGGCGTTGGTACAC
This sequence comes from Rhodococcus sp. MSC1_016, assembly GCF_023667485.2. Lineage (NCBI taxonomy): Bacteria > Bacillati > Actinomycetota > Actinomycetes > Mycobacteriales > Nocardiaceae > Rhodococcus > Rhodococcus sp. MSC1_016. The sequence goes on along the minus strand of NZ_JAMOZI020000001.1, from coordinate 5,273,815 downwards.
GAAATGCCCTTCACTCTGCAGTTGCTCGAACGCGGACTGCTCAGTGAATGGCGAGCGACGTTGCTCGTCAAGGAGACAGCCTGCCTGTCCCGGGAAGACCGGACAGTCTTGGACCGCCGATTGTGTGAAGACCCGGCCACCTTGGACGGCCTCGGGGACCGTGCGGTCGCGGCCAAGGCCCGAGCATGGGCCGCAGAGGTGGACGCGGCAGCGGTGGTGCGCCGTGCCCGGCGGGCGGAATCCGATCGGCGGGTCTCCTGCCGTCCGGCACCGGACACGATGGCGTATGTGAGCGCCTTGTTGCCGGTAAAGCAGGGTGTCGCGGTGCAGACGACGTTGTCGCGGGACGCAGCCGCGCTGATTGCAGCCGGGGACGGGCGGAGTCGGGGTCAGATCATGGCGGACCTGCTCTTCGAACGGGTCACCGGCGCCGGGGCCGCTTCAGGATGTGCGGTCACGGTAAATCTGGTGATGTCCGATCACACCCTGCTCGCCGGCGGGTCCGAGCCGGCGCACCTGCAGGGGTACGGCCCCGTGCCGGCCGCACTAGCGCGGGAATGGGTCGGCAAGAGAGGAGGTGGCGAGGCAGTCGGAGGTCACGAGACTGGGGGTCGTGAAGCAGCCGGAGGTCGGGAGACCACGGGCGCAGCTCCGTCTGCCGAGCCAATGATGTTGCTGCGGAGGGTGTACGCGTGCCCGGAGTCGGGGTCGCTGACCGCGGTGGAGTCGCAGGCGCGGAAGTTCCCAGTGGGACTGGCGCGCATGATCGACCTGCGCGACCGCACGTGCCGCACGCCCTGGTGTGATGCGCCGATCCGGCACCACGACCACATCAGGTCGTGGCACAAGGGCGGGCCGACGACACTCGAGAACGGGGCAGGATTGTGTGCGGCGTGCAATTACGCGAAGCAGGCCGCCGGCTGGCATGCGGCCACGCCGAAGCGGCGGCAAGGGGAGGTACACGCGTACGACTTCCTCACCCCGACCGGGCACCGCTACAAGTCTGCCGCACCGGCTCTCCCGATACCGATACCGATGTCGGACGTCGTCGACCCGATGGCCGGGGACCTGCCCGTCGCGTACGACGAGTCGGCCTGATGGGAGGTAGGGCGTTTGCCCGACAGTGTGCCGGGGCACGCTGGAGAAATGACGCACGGAGAGGATCCAGCTCATCGCAATGACGATCCTGCGCTGATGCTGCTCGGCCGCACCCGCGCATTGTGCGAGGGGTGCCTCGACACGGTAGGCGTGGATGGGTCGGCAGTCGCCGTGTTCGCCGGTGACACCACTCGTGACCTGGTGTACGCCACCGACTCGACCGCCGAGAGCATCGACGAATTGCAGTTCACCCTCGGCGAGGGGCCGTGCCTCGCCGCGTACCGCTCCCACAGGCCCGAGCTTCACGCCGATATGGCCGATCTGGCCGAATCCGCGCGGTGGCCGGCGTTCGCGCCGGAGCTGGTCGCGCTCGGGGTCCGCGGCATCTACGCCTTTCCTCTCGGACTGTGGAACGGGGGACGAGTCGGTGTCCTCGAGCTGTATAGCGACAAGCCCCGGACGCTCGACGGTGCCCAGTACCGCGCGGCCGAGGACTGCGCCGCGATGCTCGGTCCGACCGTGCTCGAGGAGCTCGACCCCACTCGCTACCCGTCGGTCTGGACAGATCCGGCGTTGTTCCCCCACGGCAATGTGCACGTCGCGGCGGGCATGATGGCGGGCCAGCTACGTATCTCGCCAGCTGATGCGATCTCCCGGCTGCGGGCGATGGCCTTCGCCGAGGAGCGCAGGATCACCGCGCTTGCGGAAGACATCATTGCCGCTCGTGTGACATTTCCTCCCGAGGAGCCTCGTGGTGAGCGCGGATGACCTTGTGTGTGGGGCGCCGAAGGTGGGTAAGCGGTCCGTCGAGTCGGGTCCCTACACGCTCAGGAGAAATTATGCGCAAGTTCGCAGCAGGCATCGCCGCGGCCGCACTGTCGTCCGGCATCATCCTCGTCGGAGCGGGTAACGCTGCCGCGGAACCTGTCCCGGACGGGACCTATCAGGGAACCACCGACGCGCCTGGAGGCGGACTGATCTGGAAGGGCAAGACCTTCCGGAACGGCACGGTCACCAACAACTTCGTGTTCGGCCTCAGTGGTCTGAGCGGCAACTACTACGAAGATGCGGCGGGCAGAACCGTCATCGATTACGGCCCCTCGGGTCTCGGATTCCTCACTGACACGATGGTGGCCAACGGGGACGGCTCCTACACCGGCGCCACGTACATCAACGGCAATCAGGTCGGAGGTTTCCGGTTGGCGAGGTAGGACCGACAGTGCGGGTCGGTTCAGTCGATTCGCCTGAGCAGTAACAGTGCGCGTGGCCCGACCTCGATGTCGGCTCCGGCGAGGAATATCGCCTTCGGCTGTTCGGCCTCGGGCAGTCGGGTGTCGACGACGAGCTCCCAGGACTTTCCGTACTCGATCGACGGCAGGGGAAAGGTAATGCCGTCGTGATGAGCGCTGAGGTACAGCACGAGTCGTCGGTGACGGGTAACCCGTAGTCGTCGGTGTCGGGAATAGCGTTGCCGTTGAGAAAGATTCCTACGGCACGACCGAAGTCGACGAGCCAGTCCTGCTCGGTCATCTCGCTTCCGTCCGGGCGCAGCCAGGCGATGTCGGGGAGGTTGTCGCCCCGTCGTTGCACGGGGCGGCCTTCGAAGAACCGTCTCCGGCGGAACACTGGGTGCTGGGTGCGTAGCTGCGCGAGCCGCCGGGTGAACGCGAGGAGGTCCTCGTCGGTGGCGGCCCAGTCGACCCAGGTGATCGCGTTGTCCTGGCAGTAGGCGTTGTTGTTGCCGTGTTGGGTGCGGCCCAGTTCGTCACCGTGGCTGAGCATGGGCACACCTTGCGACAGCAGGAGGGGTCGGACCGAGGTGATTGCCTTCGGCGGTGTGGTTGTAGACGACGTCGAGGATGACCTCGATCCCCGCCTGGTGGACGGCCCGGACCATCGCCTTGAATTCCTGGACCTGGCCTGCAGGTGATCTGCTCATCGCGTACTTGGCGTCCGGCGCGAAGAAGCCGATGGTGTTGTATCCCCAGTAGTTGGACAATCCGCGCTCCTGCAGAAGCGCGTCGTCGGCGAAGTGGTGGACCGGCATCAGCTCGAGCGCGGTCACCCCGAGACTGCGAAGATGTCCTAGGACGGCCGGGTGTCCGAGGGCCGCGTAGCTGCCTCTCATTTCCTCCGGTACGGCCGGCTGCAGCGCTGTGAGCCCTTTGACGTGGGCCTCATAGAGGACGGTGTCCGCGTAGGCATGCCGTGGAGGGCGATCGGTGCCCCAATCGAAGAAGGGGTTGATCACCACAGATTTCGGCATGTGCGCTGCGGAGTCTTCGTCGTTCCGGCTGTCGGGGAAGCCGAAGTCGTAGCCGAACAGTGACTGATTCCAGTCGAACCGCCCGTCGATCGCCTTGGCGTAGGGGTCGAGAAGAAGCTTGTTCGGGTTGCACCGGGCTCCCGCGCCCGGATCGAAGGGCCCGTGCACGCGGTACCCGTAGCGCTGGCCGGGTTCGATGCCCGGGAGGAAGGCATGCCAGATGAAGCCGTCCAACTCGACAAGTTCGATCCTCGTTTCGGTGCCTGCGGTGTCGAACAGGCACAACTCCACTCGTTCGGCGACTTCACTGAACAGGGCGAAGTTCGTGCCCGACCCGTCGTACGTCGCCCCCAGGGGATAGGCGGAGCCCGGACGAAGCAGCATGAGCGCCCTTCGGTGGTTGGTCGGACGGAAATGATGGCGTACGTCGAGCGAGTTTCCGGGCAGAAGGGGAATAAAACCTGAGTGTGATGCGCTCAACTTTGCACACGCTTCCGCATTCACTCGTGGACGAGGAGGTCGAGGACGATGGCATTGCCAATTCGCCGACATGCCGATGTGGCGCAATCACCCATTCCGCATCTTGGGCTCGTAGACCCCGCCCGAGTCCGTCGAGGCTGCGCGGGCTCGACGGACTCGGACTGACTCGGCAGGGCCGGACACCTTGACTGACCAGCTCGGGAGTCGGAAAATTGAGTCCAACAGGCTCAACTCTGAAACACGCAGTCTTTCCATAACTGAGGAGGAAAAATGGCACGCGCGGTCGGTATCGACCTCGGTACAACCAACTCGGTCGTGTCAGTGCTCGAGGGCGGCGACCCGGTGGTGGTTGCCAACTCGGAAGGGTCCCGGACCACGCCCTCCGTGGTCGCCTTCGCCAAAAACGGTGAGGTGCTGGTCGGCCAGCCCGCCAAGAACCAGGCGGTCACCAACGTCAGCCGGACGGTGCGGTCGGTCAAACGCGAGATCGGCACGCCGTGGACGGTGGAGATCGACGGCAAGAAGTACACAGCGCAGGAGATCAGTGCCCGGGTTCTGATGAAGCTCAAGCGTGACGCCGAGTCGTATCTGGGCGAGGACATCACGGACGCCGTGATCACGGTCCCCGCCTACTTCAACGACGCGCAACGGCAGGCCACCAAGGAAGCCGGCCAGATCGCCGGCCTGAACGTGCTGCGCATCATCAACGAGCCCACCGCTGCGGCACTGGCCTACGGCCTGGACAAGGGCGACAAGGAACAGACCATCCTGGTGTTCGACCTCGGCGGCGGCACCTTCGACGTCTCACTGCTCGACATCGGCGAGGGTGTCGTCGAGGTCCGCGCCACCTCCGGCGACAACCACCTCGGTGGTGACGACTGGGATCAGCGCATCGTCGACTGGCTGGTCGACAAGTTCAAGGCGCAGAACGGCATCGATCTGACCAAGGACAAGATGGCGCTGCAGCGCCTGCGTGAGGCGGCGGAGAAGGCGAAGATCGAGCTGAGCTCCTCGCAGAGCACCTCGATCAACCTGCCCTACATCACCGTCGACGCGGACAAGAACCCGCTGTTCCTCGACGAGCAGCTCTCGCGCAGCGAGTTCCAGAAGATCACCTCCGATCTGCTCGACCGCACCCGGGCCCCATTCCAATCGGTGATCAGGGACAGCGGTATCGCGGTCAAGGACATCGACCACGTCGTGCTCGTCGGTGGTTCCACCCGCATGCCCGCCGTCTCCGACCTGGTCCGGGAGCTCACCGGCGGTAAGGAACCGAACAAGGGTGTGAATCCGGACGAGGTCGTCGCGGTGGGCGCTGCCCTGCAGGCCGGTGTCCTGAAGGGTGAGGTCAAGGACGTCCTGCTCCTCGACGTCACGCCGCTCTCGCTCGGCATCGAGACCAAGGGTGGGGTGATGACCAAGCTCATCGAGCGCAACACCACCATCCCGACCAAGCGGTCCGAGACCTTCACCACGGCCGACGACAATCAGCCGTCGGTGCAGATTCAGGTGTTCCAGGGCGAGCGCGAGATCGCCTCGCACAACAAGCTGCTCGGCTCGTTCGAGTTGGCGGGCATTCCGCCGGCTCCGCGCGGGGTGCCGCAGATCGAGGTCACCTTCGACATCGACGCTAACGGCATCGTGCACGTAACCGCGAAGGACAAGGGCACCGGCAAGGAAAACACCATCAGGATCCAGGGGGGCTCCGGTCTGTCCAAGGAAGAGATCGACCGGATGATCAAGGATGCCGAGGCGCACGCTGCCGAAGACTCCCGACGGCGCGAGGAGGCCGAAACGCGGAATCAGGCCGAGTCGCTGGTGTACCAGACCGAGAAGTTCATCAAGGACAACGAGGACAAGGTTCCCGAGGACGTCAAGGGCAAGGTGCGGTCGGCGATCAAGGAAGTGCAGGATGCTCTGGCCGGCACCGACATCGGGGCGGTCAAGTCCGCGGTCGAGAAGCTGGCCACGGAGTCCCAGTCCTTGGGTCAGGCAATGTACGACACCCAGGCGCAGCAGGGCGGCGCGCCCGGCGGCGACGGGACCACGGGGTCCGATGGATCCGAGCAGGTGTTCGATGCGGAGGTGGTGGACGAACCCGGGAGGGAGGATGCGCGATGAGCACTGAGCGCACCAACGGGAAAGAACCGCCGCGAGAACCGATTTCGATCACCGATAAACGCCGGGTCGATCCGGAGACCGGGCAGGTTCGAGAGCACACGCCCTCGCAACCCCCGGTCGCCGGCGGTCGGAGCCAGTCCGCCGACGGTGGGAAGACGGGCGCGGCCGACGGTGGGAAGACGGGCGCGCCCGGCGAGGATCGAGTGGCGGAGCTGACCGCCGATCTGCAACGACTGCAGGCCGAGTTCGCAAACTACCGGCGGCGGGTCGAACGCGATCGGCAGGTCACGGCCGAGATCACGAAGGCTTCCGTAGCGGAGAAGTTCCTCGGGATTCTCGACGACCTCGACCGGGCACGCAGCCACGGCGACCTCGAGCACGGACCACTGCGCGCTGTCTCGTCCAAGATCCGGGCAACGCTTGCGGACCTGGGGGTGGCCGCATTCGGCGAGGAGGGCGATCCGTTCGATCCGACTCTGCACGAGGCAGTTCAGCACGAGGGCGACGGGCACGAGCTCGTCGTAGGAAGTGTGCTGCGTCGCGGCTACAAATTCGGTGATCGCAAGGTGTTACGGACGGCGATGGTCACCGTGGTGGACGCTCACCGATCGTAGGGACTGTGAAAGGAGGATGCCCGGTGACGCAGCAGGAATGGTTGGAGCGGGACTTTTATGCCGATTTGGGCGTCTCCTCTGGTGCGTCGGCGGACGAGATCAAGAAGGCGTACCGGAAGCTGGCCCGCGAGCTGCATCCGGACGCCAATCCGAACGACTCCCGCGCCGAGGAACGGTTCAAGTCGGTCAGTGAGGCGCACGCCGTGTTGTCGGACCCTGCCAAACGTAAGGAGTACGACGAGACGCGGCGGCTGTACAAGGCAGGAATGTTCGGTAACACCGGATTCCGCCCAGGCCCGACCGGCACCTCCCGAATGAGCGATTTCGACCTCGGCGATCTTTTCGGGAACGGATCGCACTTCACGACTGCCGATGCCGGCTCGATGAGTGACGTGTTCGGTGATCTGTTCCGGAGTCGCCGACAGACCACCCGAGCGCGCCCACGTCGGGGTAGCGATATCGAGACAGAGACACATCTGTCCTTCCGGGATGCGGTCAACGGTGCGGTCGTACCCTTGCGCATCAGTGGACCGACCGTGTGTACCACCTGTCACGGCAGCGGGTCTCGTCCGGGAACTCATCCGCGTCGGTGTCCCTACTGCGGTGGTTCCGGCGTGCTCAACCGGAACCAAGGCGGGTTCGGGTTCAGTGACGCCTGCGACGAGTGCCGTGGCACCGGCTCGGTGGTCGATTCACCGTGCTCGGACTGTCACGGAGCCGGGGTCGCGAACCGCACCCGCACCATCTCGGTGCGCATCCCCGCCGGGGTGAGTGACGGGCAACGAATCCGGCTTCCCGCACAGGGTGAGCCGGGTCTGCGGGGCGCGCCGTCGGGCGACCTGTACGTGAATGTGCAGGTGGATCCCGACCCCGTGTTCGCCCGTGCCGGTGACGACCTGACGGTGACCGTACCGGCGACGTTCAGCGAATTAGCCTTGGGCACAACGATCTCGGTTCCCACTCTCGACGGTCGTGTCAGCGTGAAGATTCCGCCGGGTACCCCGACTGGTCGGACCTTCCGATTACGTGAGCGTGGCGTACCGCGCCGCAGCGGACCACCCGGAGATCTGTTGGTGACCGTGGAGGTCGCCGTGCCGCCCCGGTTGGATCAGCATGCGGTCGATGCGCTGCGCACGTACGAGAAAGCGGAGAAGTCCGCGGGATTCGATCCACGCGCCCACTGGCCAGGTCGCGGATGACGCTCATGACGATCACCCCACTCGGTACCGGGGTTGGTGCGCCGGCGGAATGGGTATCTCCTACACGATGATGGGGGATTTCCGGAACGGAGGTGGGCTGTGGACAGCTTCCTGGCCACCCCACGGCGGGTGGCGGTCGCGGGAGACTGGCACGCCGACACCGACTACGCCGTCGGCGCGATCGCTCGTGCGGGAGCCCGCGCCGCCGATGTGATCGTCCAGCTCGGCGATTTCGGTTACACATTCCGCCCCGCATACCTCGACAGCCTCGACGCCGCCCTCGCGGAGGAGGGCTTGGTCCTCGGTTTCGTCGATGGCAATCACGAGGATTTCGACTGGCTGTTGCAACAACCGATCGCCGACGACGGACTGCGGTATCTGCGGGAACGCATCGTCCACCTGCCGCGCGGGCTGCGCTGGCAGTGGGGTCAGCTGCGGTGCCTGGCTGTCGGCGGGGCTTGCTCGCTCGACAAGATACTGCGGACCCCGCACACCTCGTGGTGGCCGCAGGAAGCCCTGAGCGCCGACGAGGTCGGCGCCATCACCGCCGCTGGTGGCGCCGAGGTGATGTTCTGCCATGACTGTCCCGCCGGAATAGCCGTCCCCGGGTCGGCTCGTCGTGAGGCCGGTGTGCCACCCGACGAGTTGCGCGCGACTGCCGAGAACCGTGATCGACTTCGGATGATCGTCGACGCGGTTCGGCCGATTCGGTTGTGGCACGGCCATTTTCATCAGCGCTACCAAAGCCTGCTCGACGCCGGGGACTATCGCACCGTCATCGACGGGTTGGGCCGCAACAGCGATCCGATCGATAACAACATGGTCGTCGTCGATGTGGCGGCGCTCGGCAGGCACGTCGCGGTGACACCCGCGTCCGGCGACGGGCGGGTCAATCCGTTCGCCGACGCGGACGCCGTTACCCCCACACGGCCGCTCAATCGGGTTCGGGGGTCCAGGCGCCGAGGAGAAACTCCGGCCTGACCGTGGGATGTCCACCCGACGGGCCCGGGGACTCGTCGAGTGGGCGGGGAACTGACGGGGTCCGGTTACGCGGCTGCGAAGTTCGTGGCCGGTGCAGTGCGTCGGTGCCACGCCGGGTCGTACACGTAGGCCAGTCGGCCGAGGGTCACTGCCGCGAGCATCAGGCCGAAGTCGCGCAGTGCGATGTCGTAGAAGCCCGGGTAGCTCAGCAGGTTGACCATGATCCCGGCGAGCCAGGCGGCAACGACGTAGGCCGCGTATCGCGGTTTGATCGCGACAGCGATCCCGGCGACGATTTCGATCACTCCGACCACCAGCATGGTCTGGTGGGCGCTGAGGGGGACGATGTCGACGATCCAGGGTGCCAGGTAGTTCTCCCAGTTGGTGAGCAGATTTGTGAACTTGTCGAGGCCCATGACGATCGGCAGCACGGTGAAGCCGATGCGTAGCAACAGAAATGCGCCATAGGCAGGGTCGCTGCGTGCGCGTTGCACGGCGGCACCGAGGGAATGTTCAGAGACTGCTGACGAGGAGCGTGGCGTCGGGGCGTTCATCACTGATCCTTCTGTAAAAGTAATAGGAACTGTTTTTAGAATCCGCCCGCCCGCACCTATTTGTCAATAGTTCTTGGTGATAGAGTAGAGGCATGTCCTCCACAGCCCGATCGGCTGCGCCGGCGGCTCTGGCGGCGCTGAGTAATCTGGATGATCCGTTGCGGCGCAAGCTGTACGAGTACGTAACCGAGAGCGCCACGCCGGTTTCCCGCGAGGAAGCGGCCGCGGCCGTCGAGATCGGTCGCACCCTCGCGGCCTATCATCTCGACAAGCTCGCCGATGCCGAACTGTTGACCATTAGTTACCAGCGGCCGGCGGGCCGGAGCGGTCCCGGGGCCGGACGTCCGGCGAAGTTGTATGCCCGGGCCACGAAGGAGATGGCCGTCAGTGTGCCGCCGCGGGACTACGAACTGCTCGCCCGGTTGCTCGTCTCCTCCGTGGAACAGGATGCCAGCGGAGCCGTTCGGAACGCGGTGAACGAGGCGGCGCTCGATGCCGGACGCCGATCTGCCGCCGAGTCCGGGGGCAACCTTCTGGCAGCGCTCCGAAGCTGCGGATACCTGCCGCAGGTAGATGACGACGGCCGAGTCGAGTTGCGTAACTGCCCGTTCCATCTCGTCGCCCAGGACCATCTGGACGTGGTGTGCGGGCTGAACTTACGGCTCGTCGAGGGGATGATCGCCGGAAGCGCCGAACCCGGTGCGCGGGCGGTACTCGATCCGCGACCCGACCGGTGCTGTGTAGTGGTCGACCCTCCGGAGTCCTGACTGTCTGCCTCGACCCGAACCGATCACGACGACGGCGCGGTGAAGTTACGCATGAAGTTCCGGGCTACTTCGTGAACTTTCGTGTTGGTGCGTTGGGAGATCTTGGCGAGCCGTTCGAATGCCTGGTCGCTCGAGATTCCGTGGATGGCCATCAGTACGCCTTTGGCCTGGTCGATGTCGGCGCGTGACCTCAGCGCATTCTGAAGCTGGAGGACTTGGTCGTGTGCGCGCTGCCAGCGGAGTGCATTGGCGATGGCCGCCGAGGCCGCCGTGGTGAGCAGCCGCACCAGTTGTTCGTCGAAGGGGTCGAAGGCTTCCGTGCGATAGCTGTACACGTTGAGAGATCCGATGAGTTCGGAGTGGTGGGCTCGGTCGTCGAGGAGTACGGGTACCGAGAGGTAGGCGTGAATTCCGGCCGCCTCTGCGGCGGCGGTGAATTCGTGCCATTCTTCTCGGTGTCGGCCGACGACCGCGCGAACCGGCTCTCGTGTGTGGGCGGCTTGTAGGCAGGGCCCACGGCCAGCGGCGTACTGGCGTTCGTCGATGGCGGCGACAGCGGCGTCGGTCGTGGCAACTGTGTCCGGAACGCCATCGACGAGGCGGGTGACGCTGGCGGCATCGGCCTCGGGGAGTGCCGTGACGGCTGTGTGAGCCACTCGTTGCAAGGCCGTCTCGAGTGGTTCGCAGGCGGTGGCCTCGTCGCGCAGCGCATTCAGCGCTCCGGTGACGACGTCCAGGGCGTGCGTCACCTCGGTCAGCGATAATCCCCCGACAGATTGCTCGGTCATCTCGCCCTCCTCGACGGGTGTCGGGACTGGTCGACCTGACACGGCGCCTCGTCGCGGCTATGGTCTCGACGTTACGCCGTGAGGCCGTGTGCGAGGCTGTTCCTCCGGTAGTTTTCTACTGCGTCGACGACCTATTCGTCGGCGACTTCACGGTCGTCGTCCATGGGCACGGCGAAAGCCTGTTCCCACACGTCGGCCTCGGGGGCGTCCCACCTGCCGGAGGTGGGTGGTATCAGCTCCGCGACTGGGGCTGCCGACTGCTGTTGTTCGAAGCTGTCGGCCTCGGGAGCGTCCCACGACGACCGCGAAGTCACGGGCCGCTCGTCGGCGATCGAGCGGCTCCCTGCATCGGTGGGGTCGGCGGGTTGTGCTTGCTCGAGCTGGTCGGCTTCCGGAACGGCATCGGAGAGGTCGATGTCCATGGTCGGTGTCCTTTCTGCTCGTAGCTGGGCGTTGTCGGCAGCGAGGCGGGTGTTGTCCCGTTGAAGTTTCTCGGTTCGACGCTCGAGGTCCAGAATTCGGCCGATCCCGGCCAGGTTGACGCCGGCCTCTATCAGCTCGGAGACCCGCTGGAGGCGTGCGAGGTCGTAGTCGCTGTAGCGGCGGTTACCTCCGCTGGTGCGTGCCGGGGTGACCAGTCCGTACTGCTCGTAGAAGCGCAGCGTTTGGGCCGCAATGCCCGACAGTTCGGAGGCGACGGAGATGCCGTAGAGGCCGCGCCGGGATTTCGGAAGGATTTTCCTCGGCATAACACCTCCTCGGAAGTGGAATTCTCGCTGCCTTCGATTTCCCGATAATACTCCTCAAGCTGTAATAAACCTACAGTAAATGCTGCAAGTATCTGGTCTCTCGCCGTCACCGGGGTGGCAGGTCGGGAAAGGTGGAGGTCTCGGCGTCGAGCATGGCGTTGAGCCAGACCAGGGCCTCGACCAGAGTGGTGGCCCGCAGCGCTGGATCGGATTCGCGTTCCGCCGCCGCGAGCTGCGCACGGGCGGCGGCGCGATCGTCGGCCAACAACGCCAGCACCGACCGCCCTACCCGGCCCTGTCCGGGAGGCAGATCGCCGGCACCCACCGTACGGCCGGCGGTGGTACGGACCTCGAGGACGAAGGATTCCCCATCCGCCGCCGCGCCCAGGCGCGCGACGACCACGTCCGCGAGCGCGGTGACAATCCAGGTCAGTACATCCCCGTAGAGGGCCGGCCGAGACAGCGAACTCCCGGGCGACTGCACGAGCGGGGACAACTCCGCAGAGAGTGCCGCGTAGTCTCGATCGGCGACCAGCGCGATCAGATGTCCGGCGACAGCCCTTGCCTCCGGATACGCCCGGCCACCGAAGTCCGAAGCCATGAGCGACGAATACCCATCTCGATGGGGAACACGCACCCAGGGCCGGATCAGGCAGGTCGGATCCGGCGTTCGTTACCGCACAGTCGTCAACGGTGACGCCGGACCGGCCCGGCCCGGAACATCGGTGCCGGGTCGCTCGATGCGTGGTGCCGGACGCGAATAATCGTCGGTGCGACCCCTGCGCTCGGTGGCGCAATCAGGCTCCGCCGGTCGTATTCGGCGCGACGGAGCGGGTCACGGAGCACGGCGTACGCGGCCAGTAGGTGTTGCAGCGACTCGTCCGAAGGCTGGGTGTCGAGTGCGGCTTCGCGGGTGTCGGGGTGGAACTGCCGCAGTCTGCGCCGGTACGCGCTGGTGATCTCGCTCTGGGTTGCGCTGCGTGGCAGCCCGAGGATGTCGTAGAAGTCGGTGCGGGTGTTCATGATCCGCGGATCTCCGGTACCGGCGCCGCGGACGGGGTCCAGGGCGCCGACGGGAGTGGGAGGGGGCGAGGCGCGCTCGCCCCTTCCCGGTTCAGGGTCAGGCGTTGACTGCCTTCTTCTCTGTGTTGGTACCGATTTCGATCTTGCGTGGCTTGGCCTTCTCGGCGACTGGGATGGTCAGGGTCAGCACCCCGGCGTCGTAGCGAGCCTCGATCCGGTCGGTGTCGAGGTTCTCACCGAGGAACAGTTGCCGGCTGAACACGCCCCGTGGCCGTTCGGCCGCGACCATTTCCTTGTTCTCGTCCCGACTCGGCCGTTCGGCGTGCACGGTGAGAACGTTGCGTTCGACGTCCAGGTTCAGCGAATCGGCGTCCACTCCCGGCAGGTCGAATTCGACGATGAACTTCTCACCTTCGCGCCAGGCGTCCATGGGCATCACTGCCGGGCGGGCAGCGGTACCGAGGATCGACTGGGTCAAACGGTCGAGGTCGCGGAACGGATCTGTGCGCATCAACATCGTGTCCACCTCCAGAAAACCCTCTCGTTGTGACAGGTTACCTGCAGCAGATGCTGTAGATTCGTTATAGCATCTGGCGTAGTTGAAAACAAGAGATCTGGCAAGAAAATTCCTGGTTAGGGTCCTTTTCTGGTCCTTCCGGACTCACGAAGCGGGCTGAGTCTCGATCGTCCGTAGACGCTGCTGGAACGTGCGCAGCAACAAGATCGCCGCGGTCAGTAATCCGCAGGACAGGCCGATCCACATGCCGTAGGTGTCGAGGCCGAACCCGAAGGCGAACAGAAGGCCCACCGGCAAACCCACCAGCCAGTACCCGATGAGGGTGATACCGAAGCTCGAGGCCGTATCGCCCACCCCGCGCAGCAGTCCGATACCGATGTTCTGGGCGGAGTCGGCGAACTGCTGGAAGATCGCGATCGCGAGGAGCACCGTCGCGATGGACACGGCCGTGGTGTCCGAGGTGTCCATGAACAGCGACAGCACCCAGGTCGGTGCCAGGAGATACACGACACCGACGACGGCGATGACGATTGCCGCGTGGGAGAAGGCGACTCGGGCGGTCAGACGCGATTTGATCGCCTCACCGAGTCCGACGAATCGGCTGACCAGGATCGACGAACCGTGCGAGATGCCCACCGACACCTGGAAGACGATGTAAGTGAGCTGGTTGACCACGGTATGGGCGGCCAGAGCGGGAGCGCCGAAGCTGCCGATGATCACGGCGGTCACCGAGAACAGACCCGCCTCGCTGCCGTAGGTTCCGGCGATCGGGACCCCGAGACGGAGGATCGTCCGTACGGTCTCGGGCCGGGATCGGTGGATGGCAAAGCTGAGCATCGGCGACAGCACGTCGTCGCGGCGCACCATGGCCGCGAAGATCCCGAAGGTCAGCAGGTACACCAGAGAGGTGGAGACACCGATGCCCGGCAGGCCGAGGGCGGGAAGCCCGAAGGTGCCGTAGATGAAGGCCCAGTTGAGGGCGATGTTGAAGAGCACGGACAGGATGGTGATGACGAGCAGTGCCTTGGGCCGCCGCATGCCGACGGTGAACTGGCGGATCACCTGGAACCACAAGCACGGCACCAGGCCCGGGGCGAGCGCGATGAGCATCGGCAACGCCATGTCGAGAACCTCGGCGTCCTGGCCGACGAACCGGAGACCGTAACCGAGCCCGACGAGCAGGATGCCGCCGAGGATTCCGGCGACCGTGGCGATGAGGAAGCTCGACCGGACGATGTCGCGAACCTCCTCCGCGGTGGCCTCGGACGGTGTGGTATCGCCTGTCCGCTCACCGCGGCCGACAGCCCCGGAGATGAGGTTGCCGACGGCGGTCACCAGCCCGACGCCCATGGTGCGCAACTGATTGAACAAGGTGATGGCCAGACCGCCTGCCGCGAGGGCCTGGATGCTGATCAAGCCCATCATCACGGTGTCGGTGGTGGTGAGCGCCACCTGCGCGAGCTGGGTCAGAGCGATCGGCGCAGAGAGATAGGCGAGTTCGCGACTGGTCTGCCGGTAACTCTGTGTGGGCGCGATGGTTCCTGTGCTTCCGTGTGTCATGCGTACTCGATCGGCGACTGCTCGCGGGCGGACCGGCTTGCCGGTACTCCGGCCGCATCGAGCTTCTCGTCCACGTGCAGCTCGGCGGCGAGGTCGAGGAGCTCGTGGCGTGTCATCCATTCGTCGTCGAAAACTGTATCAAGGTACTTCTCGCCACCGTCGCAGACGATCGTGACGACGGTGCTGCCTGCGGGCAGCGTCGGGAGAATATCGAGTGCGGCGAAGATGGCGCCGCCGGACGAACCACCGACCATGAGCCCGTTCCGCCGGGCCAGAGCCCGAGCGGTCGCGAAGGCGTCGACATCGGACACCTTGACGCCTTGATCGAGGAGCGAGTAATCGACTGCGGTTCCGATGGTGGCTCCGGGAGGAGTGCCGGTGCCCGACTGGTGGTACGGCCCACCGGGTCCGCCGAAGGCGATGGAACCGACGGGTTCGACACCGATGACGGTGGTCGACTGCCCGAGCCGCCGCAGTTCGCGCGCCGTCCCGAACAGCGAGCCGCCGGTTCCGACCGCGCAGACCAAGGCGTCGATCGGCGAGGCCGCGTCGTCGAGGAGCTCCGCGGCGAGGGCGCGGTAGCCCACGGCGTTGCTCGGGTTGTTGTGTTGCTCGGGAAACCACCCGTCCGGATCGGCCGCGGCCATCTGCTCGGCGAGGTCCTCACGGGCAGAGGTGGCGAGCTCGGTTTCGCCGTCCTCGGTGACGAAGTGCAAGTGAGCGCCCATCGCCCGCATGGATCGCAACTTCTCGGCGCTGGCGTGGTTGTCGACGACGGCGGTGAAGCGGTATCCGCGTTCCGCCGCGACCACAGCCAGCCCCAGTCCCGTGTTGCCCGAGGTGGATTCGATGATGTGACCTCCGGGGCGCAGCAGTCCCGCGACCTCGGCGTCGATCACCATCTGGCGCGCCATACGGATTTTCATGGACCCGGTCGGATTGAACTGCTCGAGTTTGAGGAGATAGCGTGTCCCGTTTTCGAGGGTGCACAGCTGTAGCAGGGGAGTGGAACCGATCAGATCCGACACTCGGCTGACGACGCGGGCGGTAGTGGCAATGGTCTCCACTGTCTTCTCCTAATTGCTGGTGGGACGGTCGAGTTCCCAGGCGGGTCGGCCGTCGACGTATGTGATGACGACCTTGGGCGGGACGGGGGTGTCGTGAAACGCGGATTCGTTCGAGTCCATCTGGTAGCCCGCGGTGTTGTGGTACACCAGGAAATCGCCTGGGGCAGGTCGGTGCGGGAACTCGATCACTCGCCAGGTCAGCATGTCCGATTCCAGACAGGTCGCGGCCCCGACCGACGCGAAGAACGGGATGCGGTCCTCGGTAGGCGTCGTTGCGGACACCAGCTGAGGGTCCGGGAGGAATTCGGTGTCGAACCACTGTTCGGACAGGCTCAGGCTAGTGCCGTTGACGACGATCATTCCGGGATCGCGTTCCTTGACTCCCAGCACGGGGAACACGGTGATCCCGGCGCGGTCCAACAGGGCGCGACCCGGTTCGGCGAAGAATGAGATGCCGTGGTCCTGGCTGAACTGGGCCAGCGATTTTCGTCCCGGTGCGGGTTCGGTGAGGATGGCCCGCAAGGCGTGCGCTCCGGTGATCGCCGAGTGGTACGGGTAGTAACTGTCGAAGCGCTTACCGGCATGAAATGCGTGGGCCGATTCGCCCGTGAATCGCTGCCAGTCCTCCTGCGGCACATAGCTGATGGGGTACCCGCCCCCCAGGCTGATCGTTCCGGCAGCGAGCCCCTGCGCGCGGGCGGCACGGAGGCGTTCGACCAGTTGGCCGGCCTGATCGCGACGCTCGGGAATGCTGTACCCGGAGAGGTGGAAGCTGTACCCGAGCATCGTCACGTCAGCCGAGCGATCGAGTGCAAGCTGTTCGGCATACCGCAATTCGTCGTCGTTCATCCCGAATCGGCTGGTCTCCGGTTGCGGAAGAACACGGAAGAGGACCCGTACGCCCAGTCCGTCGGACAGGTCGGCGAGTGCCCGGAGCTCGCTCGGGGAATCGATGGTGACGACGGCGTCGTGCCGCACGGCCAGAGCGAGAAGTTCGGCCGGTTTGGCGGGGCCGGTGATCAACAGATCGCTGCCCCGCACTCCCGCCGAGAGGGCTTGGCGGAATTCCCCGGCGCTGGCCACATCGATACCGAAGGTGCCCGAACGTCCGGCGCGGCGGTCGGTGGTGACGAGGTCGGCGACGGCATCGGCGAAGGCGTTCGCCTTGTTGGCCTTCTTCCCGAAGTAGACGGTCCCATCTACCCCGGCCTCGTCGAAGACGGCCGCGAAGCTGCGGGCGTTGCGCGAAAACTGTGCCGGGTCGAGAAGATGCACGGGCCCGCCGCCGAATCCCCGCACGAGGGCGCTCAACAGCGACCGGTCGGCGGTGACGGTGTCGGTCCAGGGGGTGGTCAATGCGGGTAGTCGCACCGACCGCAGGATGCTTCGGGTCATGACCACAACTCCAACGGGCTGCCGAGGCCCTGCTCACGTGCCTTGTGTGCGAACAGGAGCCCGAGCGCGATGTCGGTGACCACGAGTCCGCTGTTGTAGGCGAACACCCGGTCCGACGCCGAAAGGCGGGGCAGCGCCCGGCCGGCCAGAATGTCGGGCAGTTCAGCATCCACCGAACGCAGGACCCCGTCCGGGCCGGCCATGTCGGTACCGGTGGTACGCATCTGTTCGGCGTTGGTGGCCACCACGTAATCCGCGCCCGACAGGGTCGACGGCGACAGACCGTAGCCGACGAGGATGGAGAGCGCGCCAGGGGCGAGCCAGTCGGCTTCGATCCGCGCGGGCGTCGCTTCACCGGCCACAGCGAGGATCACGTCGGCCCGGCGGGCGGATGCCTCGAGGTCGGTACTGACCGTGATCGTGCGGTCCGGGTACTGACGAGCCAATTCTTCTCGGACCGCGGCAATTCCGTCCGGATGTGTGCCGAAGAGTTCGAGGTGGGTGAACTGTGGGTGTGCGGTGAGCGCCAGTGGCAGCGCGAACCGCCCCTGCGTTCCGGAACCGACGACGAGGACGGTGGACGCGCTCGGTGCCGCGCAGGCCCGGATGATCAGCCCCGATACGGCCGGTGTGCGCAGGGCGCCGATGCGTCCGCAATCCATCAGGGCGATCGGGAGTCCGGTTGCGTCGTCGTACAGCGACAGCGTGGTGTAGTAGCGCTTACTCGTACGATCCCGGTCCGGGTCGAACTTGTACGAGGTCTTGAAAGCCACGGTGGAGCTCTGCCCGTCCCGGGCGAGCATCGAGTAGGCCACCGAGTGTTTGTCGGTGGGAGCTACGGTGAGCTTCCCGGGATTCGTCGACTCTCCAGCCGCCAGAGCGCTGTACGCCTGCTCGACCGCGGCGAGTACCTCATCGGGGGACACCTCGACCTTGTCGAGATCGCTCGCCGTCAGCGTGAGGATCGGATGGGGTGCGCTCATCGGTTCGCGCTCCTGACGGAGTAGATCGGATGAACACCCGACGGGTCGACGACGTCCTCACCGTACCCGTCCTCGAAGTCCTCGGCGGGGGGTCGATGCCGGCCCGGGACCCGCACGTTGATGCGCTTGAGCCACCGGTCCGTGCCGTCGTAGCGGGGTGTGAAGGGAACCCGCCCGTGCACGATGACGTCGTTGTCGATCATCAGTACCTCCCCGGCGTCGAGGGAGATCGTGCGGGCATGGCGTGCGAGTTCCTCGGACAGTCGGGCGTAGGCGCGCCGATACCGTATGGGAGCCATGTCGAGTGGTGTGTAAGCCGGATCGTAACGCAGGCACAGCCCGTCCTCGCCGACCCAGAGTGTCGGCAGCGCGAGAGCATTGGCTCCAGGTGTTGCCGTGGGCACGCCCGCCGCCGGGTTGGTCTCGTAGGAGGCGTCCGGGAGGATCGGGACCGTGGCGCTGGCGAGTTCGACGAACTCGGCGGGTTCGAGTTCCACTTCCCGGACCGAGGAGATGGTCGTGCCGATCCGGTCGTGATTACGCATCCCGCCGAGCAGAAGGAAGTGGCACCGTCCCGGGTGGAATGCGTCCTCGGTGTGTGGTTCGAGCAGGACGGTACTGCTCGCCCCCGTCTGTTCCGTCTCGTGTCCCGGAGACGGCACGATGTTGTTGACCAGGCGACCCTCCTGCTGGCCGGACCACCCGAAGGGGGCGCCCACGACATGCGCGAGCAGCAGCATCAGCACGTCCCACTCGGCCGTCCGGTGGGGGTCCACGTCGTTCCATCGCGCGGGGGTGGGACCGATTGCCCGATCGTCGATCTCGAACCCGGACAGCACCTGGAATCCGAGTCCGCGCGGCTCCATGGTGCACGCCTCGCGGACCTCGGCGGGCAGCGTTTTCGCGATGTCCGCTGCCTCACCGATCAGATCGGGATTGTCGACGGTGCCGTACGCCGACACCACCGCCGCGAGAAGGTCTGCAGTGGCCGCCGCTCCGGCAACCGAGATGGCACGCGTGGTCAGTGTTGATGCTGTGGGCATGGAGTATCCAACTTTCGGTCAGACGATCGAGAACCGTCGTTGCTGAGAAGAAAGTGTTGTGTGAGTGCGAGATTCGAAAAGGCTCACGGCCGGAATCGGTGTATGGGAAGGCTAACCTCATTTTAGGCCAACCGAAACCTTCTGTGCGGCAGATCACACTACTGGGCGGATCGACGTATTCCTATGTGGCAGTGTGGTTTAACGATTGATTACCTTTGGATTCGACGGGTCGGCGGAGCCGGTCGGCCGCGGCGTATGAGCCGGATTCGACTACCCGTCCGTCGTCGATCACGAGTACGTCCCGACAGTATCGGGCCGCGAGTTCCAGATCATGAGTAATCACGATCAAGCTCGTATGTCGCTCGTGCATGGTCCCGCGAAGCACATCCATGACGGACTGCGCGGTGGCGGCATCGAGCGCGGATGTCACCTCGTCACAGATCAAGACGTCGGGTTCCGCAGCCAGTGCGCGCGCGATCGAAATGCGTTGGCGCTGACCGCCGGAAAGTTCGGAAGGGTAACGAGTGGTGAATGCCCCGGTGAGCCCCACGGTGGCGAGCAACGCGGTGACCGTGCTGTCGAGGTGTGCCCTCCCGCGGACACCCCGACGCCGCAAGGGCCGGGCGAGGGTATGTCCCACGGTGTGAGCGGGATTGAGTGTCGACAGCGGGTTCTGCGGGATGAGCTGTATCCGGCCGCGCAGCGACCGTGGCCGGCGGGCGATCGGTAGTCGGAGCGGGGCATCGTGAAGCCGCATCGTTCCGGTCGCGGCCGGTTCGAGGCCGGCGAGCACCCGCGCCAAAGTCGTTTTCCCGGCCCCTGATTCGCCGAGAACTGCGGTCGCCTCACCCGGGTGGACCGAGAGATTCACGCCCGCCAGAACAGTTCTGCCACCACGGACGAGACCGAGGCCGGATGCTGACAGCACGGCGGAACCGCGTGGCGTCTCTGCCGTCGTGGCAGTGGTGTGCACCCTCGTGGTGACGGGGACGCCCAGGTGCACGGTGTGATCCGCGAGTTCGTGCAAGATCGTGGTGTCGTGACCGGACACCGCGACTGCGACACCGGTATCGGCGAGACGGCGTAGGACGTCGGCGACTCCGTGCCGCACACGCCCGTCCAATCCGGCGAACGGTTCGTCGACAAGGAGCACGTCGACACCTCGGATCAGGGCCCGGGCGAGCGCCACCCGCCGCTGCTGGCCGCCCGAGAGGGCGCCCGGACGGCGATGCAGAACCGATGCGGGTAACTGCACACGCTCCAGGACGCGGGCCGGTTCGTCGGGGTCGCGGGTGGCGGCGACTTCACGGAGCAGCGCGCTTACTCGCATGGTGGGGTTCAGGGCCGATCCGGGATCCTGTCCCACGAAGGCCAGGTGTGCCCGGCGGAGTCGGCGCAGGGGTTCGGGCTCCAACGTCAGTACGTCGTGCCCCAGAACCCGGAGACTGCCGGACTCGCGGCGGGCTCCGGGCGGAAGGTATCCGACGATTGCCTGCAGCAGTGTTGTTTTTCCCGATCCGGATTCACCGGTGATTGCGGTGACCGTGCCGGGGCGCAGGGTGATCGACCCGTCCTGCAGGAGCGGCGTCGCCGTGCCGGCGGCGGTGATGGTCAGGTGCTCGGCGACCACTGCCGGATCCGTCATACCTGCACCCCCTGCCGGCCGGTCCGGGCCGAGGCGATGGCGAGAGCGACACTGACCGCGAGCAACCCGATCGCGAGGCTGGGTGCGAGAACCGACCACGGGTTGAGCAGGGCCCCGGAGCTGTTCTCCCGGACCATCAGAGCCCAGTTGGAATCCCCGAGCGCCGTCGGCAACTGGAGGAATGCGGCAGTACTCACGAGGTACATCGCCTCCACGAAGCGGAGGCCGAGTTGGGTGGTCACCGTGGTGCGCAGGTTCGGTAGGACTTCATGGAATACGAGATACGCCAGGCGCTCGCCACTCGCGGCGGCGACTTCGATGTATCCCGACGCGGCGACACCACTGGCGGCGGCGGCGAAAACCCGCGCGGTGTAGGGGGTGCCGACGACCACGGCGATCAGTACCAGGCCGGCGGCGCCCGAACTCGGCCACGACAGCATCACCAGCAGGATCGCGAGGATCGGCGGAAGCAGCATCAGGGCGTCGGTGGACCGTTCGATGATTGCGCCGACCCGGGGCCGCAGGGCCGCCACGGTACCGATCACGGCCGCTAGTCCGGTGACGAGGACGGCGATCACCGCGGCGAGCACGAGCAGTCCCCACCCCCCGACGAGGAGGTGCGTCAAGACGTCCTGGCCGAGGTGATCAGTGCCCAGCGGCGCCGCCGCGGACGGCTCGGCGTAGGGAATGTCGACACCGGCGTCCACCGCGTGCGGTGCGAAGAAGGGGCCGAGTGCCGCCAGCGCGATGACGGCGGCAGCGGGGAGCGCGAGCAGCGCAGGACGCATCCAGGGTCGACTCATGCGCGCCCCCGGACCGACCACGCGCGCAACAGGTCGGCTGCCAGCAGTACACAGGTGATTGCGGCACCGGTCAGTGCGACCACCGAGGCGACCAGTGCCGCGTCACGGTCTGCGACGGAACCGGACAGGACGGAGCCGATGCCGGGATAGTTGAAGATCGTTTCGACCACCAGCGCGCCCCCGAGCAGCATTCCGACGGAGGTGGCCAGGGAAGTGGCGATGGTCGGAAGCGCGATCGGCAGGATATGGCGTAACAGCACGTGCCGGTGGGGCAGGCCGTCGAGGACGGCGGCGAGCACGTGCGGCGCCTGCGCGGCCTCGTGCAGGGCCGCACGCGTCACCCGAATATTCCACCCGGACTGAGGGATTGCGAGGGCGATGACGGGCAGCACCAGCATGGAGGAGTCCAGGGGGCCGCCCGCCGAATCGGTGATCGTCACGGCGGGAAACCAGCCGGTTCCCAGCGAGAAGGCAAGGACGAGCAGGGTGGCGATGACGAATTCGGGAACCGCGATCACCATCGTGGTGGCCGGTGACAGGACGCGGGCGCCGGCACTGCGCGGGCGCAACGCCCACAGAGCACCACCGAGCAGCGCCGCCATCGTGGTCAGGGCCAGTGCGAGCCCCCCGAGCAGCAACGTGCTCGGGAACTTGGACGCAAGTATCTCGGTGATCGGGGTGCCACGCACGGTGGTCCCGAGATCACCGGTGAGCAGCCCCTTGAACCAGATCAGGAATCGCACCGGCAGTGCCCGGTCGAGTCCCAGCGACTGCTCGGCAGCCGAAATCTGTTCCTCGGTGGCATCGCGGCCGAGGGCTGCGCGCGCCGCGCTGCCCGGGAGGAGATCGATGGCGACGAACACGAGGACCAGGACGAGTACCAGGATCGACACCCGTTGGGCGAGCACCACCGAGACCCGTGTCCCGAGGGTGGTGAACCGACGGGCGTCGGCCGCCACAACTGTGGCGGCCGACGCGGCCGTGGTGGTGGACTCGCTCAACTCGACAGCCAGGTCTTTTCCAGTTGTACGCGTCCGTATCCGCCGAGTTGGGGCAGGCCCTGCACCTTCGAGGAGGCGACGTCGACTCCGTCGGCCATGCCCCACACCAGGTAACCGCCTCGTGCGTATTCGATCTCCTGCAGGGTGCGACTCGCCTTGGCGTAGGTGTCGTCGTCAGGAGCCGCCAGCGCCTCGAGGTAGGCGGCGTCGAACTCGGTATCGCGGAACCCGGATTCGTTCCACTTGGTGCCCGAATACATCACCTTGCTGGCGAAGAAGATGACGGAGTCGTTGGTGCCCCAGTTCGCCGTGTACAGCGGAGCCTTCAGCCAGGTTTCGTCGTAGAACGCGTTGGCATCCTGCGTGACCACGTCGATCGTCACACCGATGTCCCGGGCCTGGGTGGCGAACAGCTTCGCGGAGTCGACCTCGCCTGCAGCTTCCTCCTTGGTGAAGAGGGTGTACGTCCGGCCGGTATCGAAGCCGGCCTCGCGGAGCAGCTGCTTCGCCTTCTCGATATCGCGGCTGCGCTGTTTCAGCGACCAGTCGTAGGTGGGATCGCCGGTGCCCAGCACGTCGTTGGCGACGGTGCCGTACCCGGACGTCACCTGCTTGACCATGGCGTCTCGGTCCACGGCGAGCCGAAGTGCCTCGCGCACCCGGGGATCGGCGAACGGACCGTCGGACGTGCGCATGACGATGGGGATCACGACGTCGTTGGGACGGCGTACCACCGTGAGGTTGTCGCGCCCGTCGGCGGTGCGGCCCGCCACGGCTCCGACGTTGGAAGCGAGGTCGATCTGCTGAGCAATCACCGCGTTGGCCATCGCCGTGGTGCTGTCGAAGCGCGTCACCTCGATGGCCTCGAGGAGCGGGGTGCCACCGTGCCAGTTCTCGTTGCGCACCAGGCGCGCGTTCCCGTCGCGGTACGACTCCAGCTTGAACGGTCCCGTACCCACCGGCGTGGTGAAGTCGGTGGTGTCCTTCTTCACGACGAACGTCATCAACCGCAGCAGGAGGGGAAGCTCGCGGTTCGGTGCGGCGGTGGTGATCACGACGGCCGAGGGGCCGTCGGAGACGATGTCCTCCACGGAGGCGACAGGAACCTTGGTCTCGCCGGCGATTTCTCGCAGGCGCCGCAGCGACCACACCGCGTCCTCGGAGGTCACCGGTGTTCCGTCGTGGAATGTCGCGCCCTCGGCGAGCGTGAACTTCCACTTGCGGAGATCCTCGAGCTGGGTCCATTCGGACGCCAGGCGCGGTGCCACGTTGGGGTTTTCGCCGGGGACGGTGAGGGCGTCGTATACCAGCGAGGTGATCAGGAAGTCGCTGTCATTGCTCAGCGTCTGATGGGGGTCGCGTTCGATCTTCGACGGCTGTCCCAGTGCGCCGACCCGCAACGTGCCACCGGAACTGGGGTTTCCGGATCCCTCCGAAGACTCGGAGGAACTACAGGCAGCAAGGGCGATCAACGCCGTCGTGCCGAGTCCGGCAGAGATGAATTGCCGACGGGAGAAAGTCACGTGTGCACACCTTCGCGTTCAACGAACACCAACAAAGCATGGAATGCATAACCTAACTTGTCGGCGCCTGTAAACAGGGCGGTGTTTCCGGCGGGATGCGCTGCCGGGGTCTCGCATGGGTGCAGTCGCGACTGTTTCGGGTGCGCCTCCCATTCCGTCGACGCAACGCGATGCCTGGCTGAGCGGGAAAAATCCCGAACGGCGTTCAAGTCGGGCGCGGAACTGGACGAGTGACAAGGTTATGGCAGCTCGGAGTTCGACTGTGATCGAACTCACAGCACCTCGACTTCGGTTGACGGAAACCGAGACTTCGGTAATCCGTACTTCGCATCACCGGGTAGCCGGCCTCGGCCTCCGGTCGCCCCGAACGTTATGTACGCGCCCGGTCACTCAGCGGGTGAGTACCTTCGGCTGCACCACGGGGGTGGTCAGTGTGCCCGAGGTAAGGAAGTCGTCGAGGTTGCGCAACGTGAGCGCCTCCATGGCGGCTCGGGTTTCGACGGTGCCGCTCGCGACGTGGGGAAGGAGGACGACGGTGTCGAGCGCCAGCAGCGCCTCGGGAGTGTGCGGCTCGTCGGTGAATACGTCGAGACCCGCCCCCGCGAGGCGTCGTTGGGTGAGCAACTCGACGAGTGCCTCTTCGTCCACGACCGTGCCGCGGGCCACGTTGATCAGATAGCCGTCGGGACCGAGCGCCTCGAGCGCGGCGCGGTCGACGAGCTTCGCGGTGCCCCGACCTCCCGCCGCTGCCACCACGAGTACGTCGACGCCGGCGGCGAGTTCCACCACCGACCCGACGTACGTGTACGCAGAGCCGGACACCTCGTGCCGGTTGTGGTACGAGATCGAGCAACCGAATCCTTCGAGTCGGGTGGCGATCGCCGAGCCGATTCTCCCGAGCCCCACGATGCCGACCCGGGTGCCGCTCACCTTGCGGGTGAGAGGGAAGTTGCCGTCCACTGGCCACCGCCCCGCCCGCACGTAGCGGTCGGCGGCCGAGAATCCGCGAAGGGTGTCGATCAGCAACCCGACCGCGGTGTCGGCAACGCAGTCGGTGAGGACGTCCGGAGTGTTGCTCACTCCGATGCCGCGTTCCGCGGCGAGCGCGACATCTGTTGTGTCGTAACCGACTCCGAAGTGCACGATCGCCCCGAGACGGGGGAGGGCGGTCATCAACGTCGCATCGACTCCGGTCCGGCCGGACGTGACCACCGCAGTGACAGACTCGGCGTGCTCGCGCAGGAAGTTCGACCGCCCCTCGCCCATGGGCAGGTCGAGTGCGTCGTACCGCTCCGTCAGCGTCGCCGCGAGGGAGGGCTTCAACGGTCCGACCATCAGTACTCGGCCGAGGTGAACACCCTGCGCCGCAATCGAATTCGGAGAAGCCTCTGCCGTCGCCATTCAGTCCTCCTCGCACGAGGTGGAGCGAGTCTCCACGCATCGGGATACTCGAACGTTAAGCCGGGTCCCAATGCCTGTCCAACACGTAAATAACATGGACCGATACCGAAACGGCATGATTGACGGGCTCTCTGACGACGGTAAGGGGGAGCGCCACCGGATATCCGCCGGTCACGGGCCTGCCCGGGGGTGATCGCAGTCTCCTCGGCGGGTGTCGTGTGACGGGGCTCACCTGGCCTTTTGGCGCAGCAACCTCGACTTACCGCTGTTGACGCTGTTCCGGGCCGCTTCTAGCGTGTGTCTACCGTCACAGACGGGCCCTCTTCATTCGCGGACAGTCGCGACACATCCTACGGAGGACACCATGAGCCCTGCACGTTCGTTGCAGCAGGGAACCCGTTACCGCGCCGCCATTGCAGCCACAGCCGCGATGACGGTGTCGGCGCTGGCCGCCGGCTGCTCGGTGGCCAATTCGAACCACAGCGATGCCGCCAGCCCCGACACGCTGCGCATCGTGCTCCCCCAGGAGCCGCCCACGCTCGAACCCTGCGACGCGTCCCTCACCTCGACCGGTGTCGTGGTGCGGTCGAACATCACCGAACCCCTGGTCGAGCGCAACGCCGACACGGGCGACCTCGAACCGAAACTCGCCGAGTCCTGGGAGCAGACGTCCGGGAACGTGTGGACGTTCCGCATCCGCCCCGGCGTGACGTTCAGTGACGGCAGCGTGTTCGACGCCGCGGACGCCGCCTTCTCGATCGACCGGGCCGTCAACTCCACCATCGGCTGCGATGTGGACGGGTACGTCTTCGGTGACGACCCGCTGGTGGTCGCGGCGGTCGACCCCGGAACGGTAACGGTGACGACGCCCACCGCCGATCCCATCCTTCCGCTGCGGATCTCGTTCGTGGAGATGGTGCCCACCACCACGGATGCGCAGGACAAGGTGCGGGAACCCATCGGAACGGGTCCATACCGGGTGGACTACTGGGACCACGGCCAGCGCCTGTCGCTGGTCCGGAACGACACCTACTGGGGTGCGATGCCCGAGTATGCGCGCGCGATCTACCAGTGGCGCACCGAGGGCAGTGTGCGCGCCGCCATGGTCACCAACGACGAGGCGGAACTCGCCACTTACCTGGGCCCGGAAGACGGGGCGGGTGACCTGGGGGTCGCGTACCCCAACAACGAGACGACGGCGCTGCGGATGCAGGCGAACGAACCGCCGCTCGACGACTACCGCATCCGTGAGGCGATCGACTACTCCGTCAACCGCAGCGGCATCGTCAAGGCGCTCTTCCAAGGGCTCGGCGATCCGGCAGCGCAGCTGGTCGGCAGCAGCATCGTCGGGTTCGATCCGGATCTGCAGCCCACACCGTACGACCCCGGCCGGGCGGCCGCCCTCGTCGCCGAGGCGAAGGCCGACGGCGTCCCGGTCGACAAGGAAATTCGGTTGATCGGCCGCACCGGTCAGTTCCCGAAGATCAACGAGACCATCGAGGTCATCCAGAACTCGCTCAGCGAGGCGGGTCTCAACGTCAAGATCGAGATGATGGATACGGCCGGGCAGATGCAGTACCAGATCCGCCCGTTTCCCGACGCCGGTCCGGTGCTGCTGATGATTCAGCACGGCAACCAGGCGGGTGACGCGCAGTTCACCGTCGACCAGTACATGCGCAGTGACGGTTACCAAAGTTATTTCGGCACAGACACATACGACGCGCGGATCGACGCGGCCGAAGCGCTCGTCGGGGACGCCCGCCAGGACGCCTTCGCGGCGGTTCTCGCGGACGAATCGACAGAGCTCCGCCAGTTCGCGTACATCGCGCACATGAATGCGGTGCTCGCCAAGTCGCCGTCCGTCCGGTACGAGCCGAACTCGGCGACGGGAGACGAGATGCGCTTGAGCGAGATGACCCGCGCCGACACAGATGCGAGCAGTTAACCCTCTCCCCAGCCACCCGGAGGAATCCTGATGTCCCGACCGATACCGTCCGAAAGGCGGTGACCCGTGTTCGCATTCCTGCGCCGACGCGTGTACACCAGTCTCGTTCCACTGCTCGTCGTGCTTTTCGGTGTGTTTCTCCTCGCCCGTCTCACCGGTGATCCGACCAACCTGTACCTGCCGGTGTCGGCCACACCCGATCAGCGGGCGGAGTTCGCCGCGGAGAACGGTCTGGACAAGCCGGTCCTGAGCCAGATGCTCGACTATCTCTCCGGGGTCGTCCATCTCGACTTCGGTGAGTCGCTGCGAACAGGGGAATCCGCCGCCGCCATGGCGCTCCGGGCCTTCCCCGCCACCCTCCAGCTCGCGTTCTTCACGATGCTGCTGGCGGTGATCGGTGCGGTCGTGATCGGGTGCTGGGCCGCGTACCGGCCCAACTCGCCGGCCGACCGGGTGTCGAGCCTGCTGTCGATGACCGCCGCCAGCATCCCCGACTTCTGGTTCGCCATCACCGGAGTGTGGATCTTCGCCGTGGTGCTCGGCGTGCTCCCCACGTCGGGAACTGGCAGTGCCCTGTCGTGGATTCTGCCGATCGCCACCCTGCTGATCCGACCGCTCGGCGTGCTCACCCAGGTGGTGCGCGGTGCGATGGTGTCCGCGCTCTCCGCACCATACGTACGTCTTGCCCGCAGCAAGGGCGCCGGCGACCTGCGGGTGGTCACCCACCATGCGCTGCGCAACGCGGCCGCACCCGCTCTCACGGTGGCCGGCGACCTCACCGTCGGCCTGGTCAACGGCGCCGTGGTGGTCGAGGCGATCTTCGGGTGGCCCGGCATCGGCAAGCTGATGATCGACGCGATTCTGCAGCGCGACTTCGCGGTGCTGCAGGCCGCGGTCCTCGTCACCGCGGTCAGCATCTTCGTGCTCAACATCCTGATCGACGCCGGGTATGCGCTTCTCGACGCGCGTGTCCGCGAGAAGTCCAAGGTCTAGGAGGCCGCCGACATGTCCATCGACAACCCTCCCCGGGTGGACGAGCCCACCGCAGTCCCGCTGCCGAGCGAACCGGTCCCGACCGCACCCGGCAGGCCGGAGAAATCCGCGGCAGGGAAGATGCCGCTGTGGCGGCTGCTGCTGCGCGACCGGATGGCCACGGTGGCCGCGGCGATCCTCGTCATCGTGTTCCTGGTGGCCGTCTTCGGTCCCTGGCTCGTCGGTGACGCGGCCACCGACCAGGACCTCGAGAAATCCACCCTCGCGCCCTTCGACGTGACCAACGGCTGGATGAACATCCTCGGCACCGATCCGCTCGGGCGCAGCATGCTCGCCCGGCTCGTCGTCGCGTGCCGCACCACTCTTCTCGTGGCACTACCCGCGGTCGCGCTGTCCTGCGTCATCGGCTCGCTGGTCGGCATGTGGGCCGGCTACCACCGCGGATGGCGTGAGACGACGGCGATGCGAGTCGCCGACGTCATCATGAGCTTCCCCTCCCTGCTGATGGCCGTGGTGGTGCTGTACGTCTTCTCACCGAGTGCGGCGAACATCGTTCTGGTGCTGGCCATTACCCGCATTCCGATCTACCTGCGCACCGCCCGCGCCGAGTCGGCCGAACTGCAGAGCCGGTTGTTCGTCGACGCCGCAAGGACTTTCGGCGCTCGCAGCGGAGCAATCATCCGGCGGCACGTGTTCCCGATCCTCCTGCCGACTCTCCTGACCGTCGCGACCCTCGACTTCTGCTACGTGATGCTCGCCGAATCGTCACTGAGCTTCCTCGGCATCGGCATCCAGCCACCGGACATCAGCTGGGGCCTCATGGTGTCGCAGGGCCGCACGTACCTGCAGACGGCGTGGTGGCTGTCGTTCTTCCCCGGACTGGCCATCGTGATTACGACGGTGTCGGCCACCGTACTGGCGGCGTGGGCGCGCATCGCCACCGACCCGGGCCAGCGCTGGCGCCTGACCGTGCCCCGCTCGCGCCGTTCGCGCCTTCTCCCCACCCGAAAGGTTGTCTCATGAGCGCACCCGCAGCAGCCGTCGAATCTCCCGAGGTCGCAGAGACCGACCGTGTGGCCCTCCAGGTCTCGGATCTGACCGTCGACCTGCGTACCCCCGCAGGGACCGTCCGGGCCGTCGACGCGGTGTCGTTCACCGCCCGCCGTGGTGAGACGCTCGCCCTGCTGGGCGAATCCGGGTGTGGCAAATCGATGACCGCCCAGGCGCTCGTCGGTCTGCTCGAGCCGATCGCGGACATCACCAGCGGTTCGGTGCGCCTCGGGGAGGTGGACCTCGTCACCGCAAACACCAAGACCCGCCGCGCCCTGGCCGCCACCGAACTCGCCATCGTCTTCCAGGACGCACTGACCGCGCTGAACCCGGTTTACACCGTCGGTAAGCAACTGGCAGAGCCGTTTCGGCTCCACCGCGGTATGACGGCCAAACAGGCCCGCCGGGAAGCGATCGCCTTGATGCGCCGGGTGGGTATCCCCGAACCCGACTCCCGCGCCGACTCGTACCCGCACCAGTTCTCCGGGGGCATGCGCCAGCGACTCTTGATCGCCATGGCCGTCGCGCTCAGCCCGTCGGTACTCCTCGCCGACGAGCCGACCACCGCGCTGGACGTCACCGTGCAGGCACAGATCATGTCCCTGCTGCGCGACCTGCGCAGCGAACACGACATGGCGGTCGTGCTCATCACCCACGACCTCGCTCTCGTCGCCGAGGAAGCCGACCGCGTCGCAATCATGTACGCCGGCAACGTAGTCGAGACCGGCCCGGTGTCCGAGGTATTCGCCCATCCGCGCCACCCGTATACCAAGGGCCTCCTCGATTCGGTCCCGGTGCGCGCGGTGCGCGGAGAAGCTCTGAAGTCCATCGGCGGCACACCGCCGGACCTGCATTCCATTCCCTCGGGCTGTGTCTACCAGGCCCGGTGCCCGCTGGCCCGCGATCTCTGCCGCACAACCCGGCCGCCGCTCGAGAAGGTCCGAGGAGCCGGTCGTCGATCCGCATGTCATTTCCCCGAGGAGGTAACCGGTGTCTGAGTCGATACTCGAGGTGCGGGGGCTGACCAAAACCTTCAAGGTCCCCGCCAACAAGGCAGGCAAAAACCAGCTACGCGCTCTCGACGGCATTCACCTCGACCTGGCTCGCGGTGAGACTCTCGGCCTGGTGGGTGAATCGGGTTGCGGCAAATCCACTCTGGCCCGCACGTTGATGATGCTCGAGCGCCCGGACTCCGGTTCGGTGACGTGGGACGGGGTCGACCCGTTCTCGCTGCGGGGCAAGGATCTACTGGCCCTGCGCCGCCGCGTGCAGATGGTGTTCCAGGATCCGTACGCCTCGCTGAACTCCCGCATGTCGGCGGGCGAGATCATCGCGGAACCGTGGCGAACCCACAAGAATCTGTACAAGTCGGGTCGGGACCGCACCGCGCGGGTGCGGGAACTGCTGCAGCTCGTCGGGCTGCGGGCGAGTGACGAGAACCGGTATCCGCAGGAGTTCTCCGGCGGGCAGCGTCAGCGGCTCGGCATCGCACGCGCCCTGGCACTGAACCCGAGCGTCGTCATCTGCGACGAACCGGTGTCGGCACTCGACCTCTCGGTGCAGGCCCAGGTGCTGAACCTGCTGGGCGATCTGCAGAAGCAGCTCGGAATCTCGTACGTGTTCATCTCCCACGACCTGTCCGTGGTCCGGCACGTCGCCGATCGGGTGGCGGTGATGTACCTGGGGCGGATCGTGGAGACGGGTGCGACGGACGCCGTGTTCGACCGGCCGGCGCACCCCTACACGGAGGCGCTGATGTCCGCGGCGCCCAAGCTGGACGCCGCCTCGCGGAAACACCGGATCATTCTCGACGGCGAGGTGCCCTCGCCCCTCGACCCGCCGTCCGGCTGCCGGTTCCGCACCCGCTGCGCCCACGCGACCGACATCTGCGCGAGCACGATCCCTCCGAAGGCCGTGGACGTGCGAGAGGCACACCACGTCGCCGAATGTCACCATCCCCGCGGTCGTGCGGAACTGGGCATGCCACTCGCGGTCGGGTGAGCGTCGCCGGCCGGGGACGGCAGCTGAGGTGATGCACGATGTGCATCGTTCGATGCTCAACAAGTCTTGGACATGTATCAATCGGGCCACTTAGAGTTTTGGTTGTGAGGCGCCTCACGGGCGGCGCTGCGCTGTGAAGGAAGGTTTTCGGAGATGAGTACAACGAGCACCACGCCGGTCGTCACCGACATGCGTGTGGTCCCGATTGCAGGTCGAGACAGTATGTTGCTGAACCTGTCCGGCGCGCATGCCCCGTACTTCACCCGCAACCTGGTGATCCTCACCGATTCCGACGGCAACGTCGGCGTGGGAGAGGTACCCGGCGGTGAACCGATCCGGCGCACGCTCGAGGACGCCCGCCCGATCGTGACGGGCCGGAGCATCGGCGAGTACAACGCCGTCCTCGCCGACATGCGCCGGACGTTCGCGGATCGGGACGCCGCCGGGCGCGGCAATCAGACCTTCGACCTGCGCGTGGCGATTCACGCCGTGACCGCGGTCGAGTCGGCCCTGCTGGATCTCCTCGGCAGGCACCTCGGTGTCCCGGTCGCGGGCCTGCTCGGTGACGGCAAGCAACGGGACCGCGTGCAGGCGCTCGGGTACCTCTTCTTCATCGGCGATCGGACGGCGACCGACCTCGACTACCTGTCCGGTGAGGGCGAGTCCGACGAGTGGCTTCGTCTGCGGCACGAGGAGGCCCTGACCCCCGATGCCATCGTCCGCCTCGCCGAGGCGGCCCATGCGCGTTACGGTTTCGAGGATTTCAAGCTGAAGGGTGGGGTGCTCGCCCCGCGCGAAGAGGCGGCGGCGGTGACCGCGCTGGCCGAACGGTTCCCGTCCGCACGCATCACGCTCGACCCCAACGGCGGCTGGTTGCTGGCGGAGGCGATCGAGACGTGCCGGGGATTGCGTGACGTCC
Source organism: Rhodococcus sp. MSC1_016 (assembly GCF_023667485.2). NCBI lineage: Bacteria > Bacillati > Actinomycetota > Actinomycetes > Mycobacteriales > Nocardiaceae > Rhodococcus > Rhodococcus sp. MSC1_016. Next base: position 5,241,329 of record NZ_JAMOZI020000001.1, on the reverse strand, counting down.
TCGCGTACGCGGAGGATCCGGTGGGTCCCGAGGGCACTTTCTCCGGTCGCGAGGTGATGAGTGAATTCAAGCGGGCAACCGGACTGCCGACGGCGACGAACATGATCGCCACCGACTGGCGGGAGTTGGGCCACACCATCCGCTCCGGCGCCGTCGACATTCCCCTGGCCGACCCACACTTCTGGACGATGGCGGGTTCGGTTCGGGTGGCGCAACTGTGTGACGCCTGGGGGCTGACGTGGGGTTCGCATTCCAACAATCACTTCGACGTCTCCCTCGCCATGTTCACCCATGTGGCAGCGGCCGCACCCGGTGACATCACCGCCATCGACACGCACTGGATCTGGCAGGACGGGCAGCGGATCACGAAGGCGCCGTTCGCCATCGAAGACGGATACCTGACCGTGCCGACCACGCCCGGTCTCGGTGTGGAGCTCGACATGGATCGGGTGGAAGCGGCGCACGAACTCTATCTCCGTGAAGGTCTGGGCGCCCGAGATGATTCGGTGGGCATGCAGTTCCTCGTGCCGAACTGGACTTTCGACAGCAAGCGGCCCGCACTGGTACGCGGCCGGTGAAGATTGTCGTCGGCGACCGGAACCTGCTGCCACACAAGGAGCTGTTCGAATCCGGGCTGCCGTCCGGGGCTTTCGTGTCCTGGCATCAGAGGTTCGACGAACCACTGATCGTCACCGATGTGGCCGACGCCGACGTGTACGTGGGTGGCCGGTTCACCGCCGCGATGGCCGCCGCCGCACCAAAACTCCGTCTGGTCCACGTAGCGGGCGCGGGTACCGACAAGGTCGACTTCGACGCCCTCCCCGCTGACACTCTGGTGGCCAACACCTTCCATCACGAAGATTCCATCGCCGAATACATCGTGTCGGCGGCAGTTCTGCTGCGACGCGGACTGCTCGATCAGGATCGTGCGCTGCGCGGCGACCGATGGGCCAGCTCCGTGTACGACGACGCGATCCCGCAGCCGGCGTCGATGCACGACGCGCGCATCGGATTCGTCGGGTTCGGTCACATCGGCAGGCGGTCGTGGAACCTGCTTCGAGCATTCGGTTCGTCCGGCTGCGCCGTCACCGGCCGGGGACGTGTCGACGCCGGTGCGGAAGGACTCGTGTGGGCGGGTGACCACTCGTCGCTGCTGCGCCTGATGTTCGAGTCCGACATCGTGGTGGTGTCGGCGCCGCTGAACTCCGCGACCCGCGGGATGATCGGCACCGCGGAATTGGCGGCACTGGGAGCCGGTGGTTTGGTGATCAACGTCGGCCGCGGCCCGCTGATCCAAGAACAGGCGCTCTACGACGCTCTCGCGACGGGCGTCATCGCCTCGGCCGCGGTAGACGTCTGGTACGCCGACCCCGACACGAACGGTCGGGGTGCCCCGGCCGCGCACCCGTTCCGGGACCTGCGGAACCTTCTCATGACACCGCATTCCTCCGGCGTCACCCGGCACACCTTCGTCGGACGGGTCCGGGACATCACCGACAACATCCGCCGGCTAGACGCCGGGCAAACCGTTCTGCGCACCGTCCGCCCCGGTTAGAACCTCCGGGCCTGTGACTTGGCCCACGGAACAGGTAGGTTATGTGTAACCGCAAAAACTACTAACCAGTAGGGGTACGTCATGCCTGTTCCGTCCGCCGCCACATTCGCGCGGCTCGCTGATCTCATCGCCATCCCCGAGGCGGCGGATCGTCCGACCCGTTCCGTCGTCGAGGCATTCACGGGCAAGGAACTGGCGACCGTCCCGATCGGTACCGCCCAGGACGCCGTGGACGCCATCGCTCGTGCCCGGGTCGCGCAGAAGGACTGGGCACAGCGGCCGGTCACCGAACGGGCCGCCATCTTCCACCGGTACCGCGAACTGGTGCTCGAGAACCGCGACGCCCTGATGGACATGGCGCAGGCAGAGACCGGAAAGTCCCGCACGGCCGCCCAGGAGGAGATCCTCGACATCTCGATGACGGCCCGCCACTACGCGCGCGTCGCACCGAAGCTGCTCCGCCCCCGCCGCGTCTCCGGGATGCTGCCGGTGCTCACCAAGACCGTGGTGCGATACCAGCCCAAGGGCGTCGTCGGCGTCATCTCTCCCTGGAACTACCCGATGACCCTCGCGGTGTCCGACGCCATCGCGGCCCTCCTCGCCGGCAATGCGGTGGTGCTCAAGCCGGACAGTCAGACGCCGTACTGCGCGCTGGCCTGCGTCGACCTGCTCTACAAGGCGGGACTTCCGCGTGACCTGTTCGCCGTGGTCCCCGGGCCGGGCTCGGTCGTCGGCACGGCGCTCGTCGAGAACACCGAGTACGTGATGTTCACGGGGTCCTCGCAGACCGGGCAGCTACTCGCCGAGCAGGCCGGTCGCCGGCTCATCGGTTTCTCCGCCGAACTCGGGGGCAAGAACCCGATGATCGTCACGGCAGGTGCCAACCTCCGCGAGGTCACCGATGCCGCCGTGCGTGCCTGCTACTCGAACTCGGGTCAGCTGTGCATTTCGATCGAGCGCATCTACGTGGAAGAATCCATCGCCCCCGAGTTCACCCGGATGTTCGGTGAGCGGGTGCGCAACATGTCATTGGGCGCCGGCTACGACTTCGGCATCGAAATGGGCAGCCTGGTGTCGGAGGCGCAGGTGAAGGCGGTGTCCAGCCACGTCGACGACGCCGTGGTCAAGGGGGCCACCGTGGTGGCCGGCGGCAAGGCGCGCCCCGATCTCGGGCCGCTGTTCTACGAGCCGACCGTCCTCACCGGAGTTCCCGAGGACGCCGAGTGCTACCGCGAGGAAACGTTCGGACCGCTGGTGTCGGTGTACCCGGTGGCGAACGTCGACGAGGCGATCGAACGTGCCAACGACACCGAATACGGGCTCAACGCCAGCGTATGGGCGGGAACCAAGGCGGAGGGTGAGGCCATCGCGGCGCGCATCCACGCCGGAACGGTCAACGTCGACGAGGGCTATGCCCCCGCCTGGGGCAGCACCGGCGCGCCGATGGGCGGCATGGGAGTGTCCGGGGTCGGGCGCCGCCACGGTGCGGACGGGCTCCTCAAGTACACCGAACCCCAGACCATCGCCACCACCCGCATTCTCAATCTCGGCGGCCCACGCGGATTGCCGCCCAAGGTGTGGGCCAAGATCATGCCGCCGTTCGTGAAGGCGCTGCAGTACGTGCCGGGACGCTGAGTCTCACCCCAGGGTGGTCGTTTTACCCGCCCTGGGGTGCCTGTCGTCGGTGGACGCCCGGGTGGAGGCTGTGGGTGATGGTTACACCCGCGGAGGCGCCCCTCATGAATTCTCGGCCGACACCAGCCGAACACCCCTGCCCTGGCATCCGGCGTGAGAACGTGGAGTTCTCCTCCGGCGGACAGCGCTGCGCCGCCTGGCTCTATCACCCCCCATCGCCCACCTCGGCGGCACTTCCGTGTGTCGTGCTGGCGCACGGCTGGAGCGGCGTGCGTGAACAACGACTCGACGCCTACGCCGAGCGGTTCGCGGCCGCGGGATTCGCGGTACTGGTGTTCGACTACCGCTACTTCGGTGCCAGCGAAGGGGAACCCCGGCAACTCCTCGACCTCGACAGTCAGCTCGTCGACTGGGCCGGCGCTCTCGACTACGTGCGCAGTCGTCCCGACATCGATCCCGACCGCATCGCGATCTGGGGCACCTCACTGGCCGGCGGTCTCGTCCTGACGACGGCAGCGCGGGATCACCGGGTGGCGGCCGTGGTGTCGCAGGTGCCGTACGTCGACGGGCTGACGAACCTTCGCAGGCTCGGCATCGCGGGGCTGGCCCGCATGTCGGTCGCCTACCTGCGGGATCGGCTCGCGCAGTTACGACGTCGGCCGCCGCACATGTTCCCCGTGGTCGGGCCGCCGGGGTCGTTCGCGGCCATCACCACCCCCGATGCGGAGGCGGGATACCGCGCCATGGACCCGCCCGGTTCGACGTGGCGCAACGAAACTCCCGGACGCGTCGCGCTGCAGGCGGCGCTCTACCGGCCGACGAGGGCGGTCGCGCAGATCGGCTGTCCGGTCTTCTTCGCCATCGCCGACAACGACGTCGTCACCTTCACACGCAGTGCGCGGGAGGCCGCGGCCAAGACCCCGGATGCCGAGGTACGCGAGTATCCGGGCGGCCACTTCGACGTCTACTTCGGTGAGCTCTTCGAGAAGGTGGTGGCCGACCAGATCGAATTCCTGATCCGCACTGTGGGCGAGGGCCGGCCGCCGACCGTCTCGGAGCTCCTCAGACCCGGCCGAACACTGCCGGCCGCTTCTCCCGGAATGCCGCAACGCCTTCCGCGAAGTCGGGCGCGGCGAGCAGCACTTCCTGTCCCATGCGCTCGCGGGCACAGGCGCTGTCGAGTTCGGTCAGCGTGGCATCGTTGACCGCGTCTTTGGTGAGGTGGAAGGCCTCCGGCGGTCCGTCGGCGAGACGTCGGGTGAGGGCATCCACCGAGGCGGCGAACTCGTCGTCGGAATAGACGTCCGAGATCAAACCGGCGTCGAGGGCGTCCCTCGCCGGAAGACGCTCGGCCAGTAGGGCCATTTTCATGGCACGGGCTCGGCCGATCGATGCGGCGACGAGAGCGGTGGCGCCTCCGTCCGGCATCAGACCCAACTTCGTGAATGCCAGCAGGAAGTAACTCGATTCGGTAGCGACAACGAGATCGCAGGCCAGCGCGAGGGAGACACCGACACCGGCTGCGGGACCGTTGACGGCGCCGATCACGGGACAGGGGAACGCCCGGAGCGCGGCGACGACGCGATTGGCGGCGTCGATCGTAGCGGTCGACGGCGGGCCCGACACGTCGGTACTCGTCGTCAGGTCGGCGCCCGTGCAGAACGCCCGGCCGGCCCCGGTGAGTACGGCGACCCGCACCTCGGCGTCACCCGAGAATTTTTCCAACGCGTCCGCAACGGCGTCGAGTGTTTCGGTGGTGACGGCATTCATGCGGGAGGGCCGGTCGAGCGTGATGCGGAGGACGCCGTGGTCGACGGTCGTGTCCACACCGGGTAGGTCGGAAGTCATGAGGGTCCTTCGGTGTCGTGGGGGAGGAGGGACAGCGCGATTTTGCCTGCGGCCGAGCGGGTTTCGAGGGCGCGCAGGGCGTCGGCAGCGTGTTCGAACGCATAGATGGTGGGTTCGGTGATCTGCAGTGCACCGGATTCGAGCAGCGGTTCCAGGGCGGCCCACTGCCGCTTCGTGTAGCCGGGATCGGTGCGCACGTACTCGGCCCACCCGGCCCCGAGGACCGAGATGTTTCGGAGAAGAAGGCGATTGACCTTGACCGTGGGGATCTCGCCGCCGGTGAAGCCGAGGACCACGAGTCGCCCGTTGGGTGCGAGGCTGCGCAGACTGTCGGTGAACCGGTCGCCGCCCACCGGGTCGAGGATGATGTCGACTCCGCGGCCGCCGGTGATCTCCCGGACCCGGTCTTTCCACCCGTCGAGGAGGACGACGTGGTCGGCGCGGTGGGCCTTCGCGATGCCGGCCTTCTCCTCGGTGCTGACCACGGCGATCGTCTCGAGTCCCAGAGCGGCCGCCACCTGGAGTGCGGCCACCCCGACACCCCCGGCGGCGCCATGGACCAGAACCGTTTCGCCGGCGCGGAACCGCGCGCGCTCGTCCAGGGCGAAGTGCACGGTGAGGTAGTTCAGGAGAAAACCGGCGCCGGCTTCGAGCGACACCGAGTCGGGCAACGGAAACACGGAGTGAGGTTCCACGGCCACGGTCTGCTGCCACGCGCCGCCGGAGGCGAGTACCGCCACCCGTTGTCCGGCGTGAAAACCGCTGTCTTCCGGAGCGTCTCGTACCACTCCGGCGCCCTCGACACCGAGCACGCACGGAAGGTCGCGCACCACCTGGTAGCTGCCCGTGGTCTGCAACAGGTCGGGAAAGGCCACCCCGGCGGCGTGCATATCGACGACGACGAGACCGGATCCGTCGGGTTCGTCGATCTCGGCGAGCCGGACACCGCTCGGTCCGGATTGGGCAGTCAGTTGCTGGGCATACACGTGGTGATCTCCTCCGTCGGTCCCTGGACTATCCATACCAGACGCAACTTAACGTGCGCTAGGTAAAGCTGGCCATTGACCGTGCCCGGTCGTCGTGGTACTAACTTTAACGAGCGATCAGTAATCATGCGTGAGTCGAAGGGTGTGACGTGCCGGAAATGACGGAGACGACGGAGGCAGCCGCATTGTGGGAGCGGCGTGGAGGCATCGGCATCATCACGCTGAACCGCCCCAAGGCGCTCAACGCGGTGAACGGTGCATTGTCGACCGCGGTGGGCAATCTGCTCGAGCAGGCCGAGAACGACCCCGAGGTGCGGGTCGTCGTGATCACCGGGTCCGGTCGCGCGTTCTGTGCGGGCGCCGACCTGAAGGAACTCTCCGTCGGTAAGGCCATCTCCGCGGAGGGGCATCCGGAGTGGGGATTCGCCGGATACGCGCAGCACTGGATCAGCAAGCCGACCATCGCCGCGGTCAACGGGTTCGCCCTGGGCGGTGGCACCGAACTGGTGCTCGCCAGCGACCTCGCGGTCGTCGATGAAGGGGCGGCCCTCGGGTTGCCCGAGGTCAAGCGAGGATTGTTCGCGGCCGCGGGCGGAGTGATCCGTCTGCAGCAGCAGATTCCGAAGAAGGTCGCGCTGGAGATCGCGCTCACCGGCGAGCCGATCACCGCGGCGCAGGGCAAGGAATTGGGTCTGGTCAACCGGGTCGCCCCGGCCGGCACCGCCCTCGACGTCGCGCTCGAACTCGCCGAGCAGATCGCCGCGAACGCGCCGCTGTCGGTGCGCGAATCGAAGGCGATGATCCACCGGACCGCCACCGAAGACGACTGGGGCGACCGGGCGTGGGAGGCGAACAACGCCGCGCTCGCCGTCGTGTTCTCCAGCGCGGACGCCAAGGAAGGGCCCACCGCGTTCGCCGAGAAACGCCAGCCGGTGTGGCAGGGCCGCTGAGGGGCCCTTCGGGCCTGTGAGTACTTATTAACCGCGGGCGGTTAACAAGTACTCACGGCACAAGAACTCGGCCCGGTGTTCTGTCGACCCCGGACACCGGGCCGCAACCACTTTTCCTCCTCCTCGAAAGGGAACTCTCATGACCAACGCTGTCATCGTGGACGTCGTCCGCCTCGCCTCCGGTAAGGGCAAGCCGGGCGGCGCCCTGTCCGGCACCCACCCGGTCGAACTCCTCGCGCACGTGCTGCGCAGCCTCGTCGAGCGCAACGGCATCGACCCCGCGCAGGTCGACGACGTGATCGGCGGCTGCGTCGGTCAGGCCGGCGAGCAGGCTCTCAACATTTCGCGTACCGCGGTGCTGTCGGCCGGCTTCCCCGATTCGGTCCCGGCCACCACCATCGACCGCCAGTGCGGCTCGAGCCAGCAGGCGGCGCACTTCGCCGCGCAGGGCGTCATCGCCGGCGCCTACGACATCGTGATCGCCGCGGGTGTCGAGTCGATGTCCCGCGTGCCGATGGGCACGACGACCCTCGGGCAGGATGCGTCCGGCCCGGGCATCGCGGCCCGGTACCCCGAGGGCCTGGTCAACCAGGGCATCTCGGCCGAACTGATCGCCGCCAAGTGGAAGTTCGACCGCGACACCCTCGATGCCTACTCGGCCGAGTCGCATCGCCGTGCCGCCGAGGCCGCCGCGAAGGGGTTGTTCGACACGGAAATCCTGCCGATCGAGGTGACCAACGCGGCCGGTGAGACGGTGACGCACCTCGTCGACGAGACCGTGCGCGCCTCGACCACCGCGGAGGGCCTGTCCGGGCTGAAGTCGTCCTTCTACTCCGAAAAGTACGCGGCCCGGTTCCCCGAGGCGCAGTGGCACATCACCCCGGGCAACTCGTCCCCGCTGACCGACGGTGCGTCCGGTGCACTCATCATGAGTGAAGAGATGGCCGCCAAGCTGGGCCTGACGCCGCGGGCGCGGTTCCACTCGTTCTCCGTTGCCGGCGACGACCCGGTCTTCATGCTCACCGCCCCGATCCCGGCGACGAAGAAGATCCTCGCGAAGTCGGGGCTGAGCATCGACGACATCGACGCCTACGAGGTCAACGAGGCCTTCGCGCCGGTGCCGCTGGCCTGGGCGCACGAGTTCGGTGCCGACCCGGCCAAGCTGAACCCGCGCGGCGGTGCCATCGCCCTCGGCCACGCGCTCGGCTCCTCGGGCACCCGCCTGCTCGGCACGCTGGTCAACCAGCTCGAGGCAACCGGCGGACGCTACGGCCTGCAGACGATGTGTGAGGGCGCGGGCATGGCCAACGCCACCATTATCGAACGCATCTGATCACCGTCTCCTGACAACCCCAGAAATTTCGAAAGGCACAACATGATCGTCAACGACAGCGTTGCTCTCGTCACCGGCGGCGCATCCGGCCTCGGCCTCGCTACCACCAAGGCCCTGCTCGCCGACGGCGCCAGCGTCGTCATCGTCGACCTGCCCTCCTCCAACGGTGAGACCGTCGCCAAGGAACTCGGCGACCGCGTCCGCTTCGCTGCGGGCGATGTCACCAGCGAGGCCGACGTGTCCGCTGCCCTCGACGTCGCGGAGTCCCTCGGCCCGCTGCGGGTGGCCGTCAACTGCGCCGGCATCGGCAACGCCATCAAGACCGTCAGCAAGAACGGCGCGTTCCCGCTGGCCGATTTCACCAAGATCGTCACCGTCAACCTGATCGGCACGTTCAACGTGATCCGGCTTGCTGCCGAGCGCATCTCGAAGAACGAGCCGATCGACGGCGAGCGTGGTGTCATCATCAACACCGCCTCCGTCGCCGCCTACGAGGGCCAGATCGGTCAGGCCGCGTACTCCGCATCGAAGGGCGGCGTCGTCGGCATGACCCTGCCGATCGCCCGCGACCTCGCCTCGCTGCTGATCCGCGTCAACACCATCGCACCGGGCCTGTTCAAGACCCCGCTGCTCGGTTCCCTCCCCGAGGCCGCGCAGCAGTCCCTCGGCGGCCAGGTGCCGCACCCGTCGCGTCTGGGTGACCCGTCCGAGTACGGCGCACTGGCCGCGCACATCGTGTCCAACCCCATGCTCAACGGTGAGACCATCCGTCTCGACGGCGCCATCCGCATGGCACCGCGCTGATCGGCAACCCCGTGACCCAGCTGCGCGAGAACGGGACAATCACCACGGAGCCGATGTTCGCCGACTGGCGGACCTTCGAGGCCCTGCCGCTGACGCCCATCCTCGAGCAGGCACTGGAGTTGTTCAACGAGAACGGTTACCACGGCACGACGGTGCGGCAAATCGCCCGTCGTGTCGGGGTGACCGTCCCGGCCCTGTACTACCACCACGAGAGCAAGGAAGCCGTTCTCGTGGCACTGTTCGAACTGCAGATGCGCGAACTCAACGACCGCGCCGAGGCAGCCGCCCGCGAGGCCGGCGACGATGTGGTCGCGCAATTCTCCAACGTCGTCGAGGCGATCGTCCTGTACATGACGAACCGGGTGCGGCACGTCGGCCTCGACACCGAGTTGCGGCACGTCTCCGTGGACAGCCGTAGTCGGTACGCGGCCACGCGAAAACGCCTCGAGCTCATGGTGATCGACGTGGTGTCCGAGGGTGTTGCCGTAGGTGCGTTCTCGGCCACCAACGTAGCGGAGACCGTGCGCGCTCTCCTCGGGATGTTCCAGTCGATTCCGCGGTGGTACCAGCTCGGTGGGGCACTGACCCCCGAGCAGGTCGCCGAGCGTTACGTCGACATCGCTCTCCACACCGTCGGCTACCGACCCGCCCACTGACCGTTTCCCAGAGGAGCCGTCCCATGCTTTCCACAGCGTTTACCGAAACCTTCGGCGTCCGCCATCCGATCGTGCAAGGCGGCATGCAGTGGGTCGGCCGCGCCGAACTCGTCGCCGCCGTCGCCAATGCCGGTGCGCTGGGCCTGCTCACCGCGCTGACCCAGCCCACTCCGGAGGACCTCGCCAAGGAGATCGCTCGCACCCGCGAGCTCACCGACCAGCCCTTCGGTGTGAACCTGACGATTCTGCCGGCGATCACGCCGCCGCCGTACGAGGAGTACCGGCAGGTGATCATCGAATCCGGAATCAAGATCGTCGAGACGGCCGGTTCCAACCCCGCCCCCCATCTACCCGACTTCCACGCCGCGGGCGTGAAGGTGCTGCACAAGTGCACCAGCGTGCGGCACGCGATCAAGGCCCAGGACACCGGCGTCGACGGCATCAGCATCGACGGCTTCGAATGTGCCGGCCACCCCGGTGAGGACGACATTCCCGGGCTGGTGCTCATCGCGGCCGCCGCGGAACAGATCACCATCCCGATGGTCGCGTCGGGCGGGTTCGCGGACGCGCGTGGATTGGTCGCGGCACTCGCCCTCGGCGCCGACGGAATCAACATGGGTACCCGCTTCATGTGCACCGCCGAATCCCCGATCCACCAGAACATCAAGGAAGCGATCGTCGCGGGCAAGGAGACCGACACCGAGTTGATCTTCCGGCCGCTGCGTAACACTGCGCGTGTCGCGAGCAACACCGTGAGCCGTGAGGTCGTGGAGATCCTCGATCGGGGCGGCAAGTTCGAGGACGTTCGTGAGTTGGTCGCCGGTGCCCGCGGGCGCACCGTGTTCGAGAACGGCGACACCGACGCGGGTATCTGGACCGTCGGCACCGTCCAGGGCATCATCCACGACATCCCCACTGCCGGTGAACTCGTCGAACGCATCGTCCGCGAGGCGGAAGCACTGATCGCGGAACGTCTCGCGGGCCTGTCGGTTTCCGTCGGTGTGTGACCGAATTCTAGGAGAGAGACCATGCAGCGCACTATCTTCGAGAAGGATCACGAGGCGTATCGGGAGACCGTGCGCGAGTTCCTCGCCCGGGAGATCGAGCCCCACTACGAACGGTGGGAGTCCGACAAGCTGATCGACCGATCGGCGTGGCTTGCGGCCGGAAAGTCCGGGCTCGTCGGACTCGGTGCGCCGGAGGAGTTCGGCGGCGCCGGCGTCACCGACTACCGGTTCCGGTACGTCGTCGCCGAGGAAATCGCACGCACCGCGACGACATCATTCGGTTCGGGCCTGAGCGTGCACGACGACATCGTCATCCCGTACATCGTGAACCTCGGCACCGACGAGCAGAAGCAGCGGTGGCTGCCCGGCATGGCGGCGGGTGAGCTGATCGGCGCGATCGCGATGACCGAGCCCGGCGCCGGCAGCGACCTGCAGGGCGTGAAGACCACCGCGGTGCGGGACGGCGACGAGTGGGTGATCAACGGCCAGAAGACGTTCATCACCAACGGCATCCACTCCGACCTCGTCATCGTCGTCGCCCGCACCGACCCGAACGCCGGTTCCAAGGGGTTCTCGCTCTTCGTCGTCGAGCGGGGCATGCCCGGCTTCGGTCGTGGTCGCAAACTGCACAAGGTCGGCTTGGCCGGTCAGGACACGGCGGAGCTCGTGTTCGAGGACGTGCGGGTGCCCGCGACCAATCTGCTCGGCACCGAGGGGCGCGGATTCGTCCATCTCATGGAAAACCTGCCACTCGAACGTATTTCGATCGCGGTCAACGCGATCGCCGCGGCGAAGGCGGCATACCAGTGGACCAGGGACTACGTGTTCGAGCGGAAGGCGTTCGGCAAGCTGATCGGCGATCTGCAGAACACCCGGTTCGCGCTGGCGGAGATGCTCACCGAGATCGAGGTGACCGAATCGCACATCGACCGCTGCGTACTCGCCTTGAACGCAGACGAACTCACTGCCGTCGACGCGTCCAAGGGCAAGTGGTGGGCCAGTGAACTACAGAAGCGAGTGGTCGACCGCTGCGTCCAACTGCACGGCGGCTACGGCTACATGATGGAGTACCCCATCGGCCGCGCGTACGTCGACAGCCGTATCCAGACGATCTACGGCGGAACCACCGAGATCATGAAGGAAATCATCGGGCGCGATATCGCGTCACAGTAGGCGGCTCCGCCGCCTGTGCGCCTTTTTGGTAGCAGGAACAACCAGAAAGGCGCACGGGCGCGGAGCGCCTAGAGCAGGCGGGACTTCGCGTCGGCGTACTCCCGAGTGAGCCGCTCGACGACCTCGGCCGCCGGGACGACTGCGTCTACCGCGCCGATTCCCTGACCGGCACCCCAGATGTCGCGCCACGCCTTGGACTCCGACTTTTCGTTGGTACCGAAATCCATTGCGCCGGCATCCGACACCGGGAGGGTTGCGGGATCGTATCCGGCCGCCTCGATGCTGCCGCGCAGGTAGTTTCCGTGCACGCCGGTGAAGAGGTTGGAGTAGACGATGTCCGAGGCCGTGGAGTCGACGATCATCTGCTTGTAGGGGGCGTCGGCGTTGGCCTCTTCGGTGGCGATGAATGCGGACCCGATGTAGGCGAGGTCGGCGCCGGCGGCCTGTGCGGCGAGTACCGAACGTCCGTGGGCGATCGAGCCGGACAGCAACACGGGGCCGTCGAACCATTCGCGGATTTCCTGCAGCAACGCGAACGGTGACTGGGTGCCTGCGTGTCCGCCCGCACCCGCGGCGACGGCGATCAGGCCGTCGGCACCCTTCTCGACGGCCTTCTTCGCGAACCTGTTGTTGATGACGTCGTGCAGAACGATGCCGCCGTAGGAATGGACGGCGTCGTTGACGTCGGTGCGGGCGCCGAGGGAGGTGATGACGATCGGGACCTCGAACTCGACGACGGTGGCCAGATCCTCGTCGAGCCGGTCGTTGCTCTTGTGGACGATCAGGTTCACCGCGAAGGGCGCGGACGGCGACTCCGGGTTGTTGGCGTCGTGCTTGGCCAGCTCTTCGGTGATGCGGGTGAGCCATTCGCGCAGTACCGGCTGCGGCCGGGCGTTGAGGGACGGGAAAGAGCCGACCACACCCGAGGTGCACTGGGCGATCACCAGGTCGGGACCGGACACGATGAACATCGGCGAGGCCACGACGGGCAGGCGCAACCGGTCTCGGAGAATGGTGGGCAGACTCATGAAAGCTCCTTGCTGTGCGGGTTTCTAGGACTGGGAGAGCTGGGCGGCCATCAGCGGAATGAGCGCTTGCAGACCTTTCACCGGACGGACCATCACCGTGAACGACGTGATCTGGTCGTTGTCATTCCAGTGCACTATGTCGACGCCGTGCACATGGACGCCGTCGAGTTCGGTGGCGAACTCGAGGACGGCGGAGCGGTCGCCGTACCACTCCTCGCGGTAGTGGAAGCCGGTGCCGGTGAACACCGTGAGTGCCGCGCGCAGGTACGCGAGGACCGTGGCTTTTCCTTCTTGCGGTGTGAACACGGCGGGGGAGGAGAACACCGCGTCTTCCGCAATCAGGGCGTCGAGGGCGCCCAGGTCGTGGTCGTCGACCACCTGGTGCCAGCGGGTGACGACGCGCGGGGCCACTGGGAGTTCGGCGTTCATCCGGCCAGCATGACACGCCGACTGAACGAGCGCTAGGACAGATCTGTCACACGGGCTCGAGCAGTTCGGGTCCGTTGTTGCGCGGGGAGTTGACGGCGGTACTCACCTCGTACGGCTCGAGACGGGGCTCGGGAATCGACGCGATCAGGGCATCGACCTGTTCGCGCTCGGTCAGGGTGGGGTCGAGCCAGTGTTCCTGGAAGCTCGGTGGCAGCACCACCGGTGAACGGTCGTGAATGTGGCCGAGGACGTCGGTGGCCTGGGTGGTGAGCACCGTGGTGGTCCAGAGCCACCTGTTCGGGTCGTCCTCCGGAAGGGAGGGGTCGGGCCACAGTTCGTAGAGGCCGGCCATCGCCAGCACCCCGTCGCCGTGCAGAAAGTACGGGATCTTGGTGCCGTCGTCCCGCTTCAACCACTCGTAGTAACCGTCGGCGGGAATGATGCAACGCCGTCGGGCGGCGGCCTTCCGAAATGCGGGCTTCTCCGTGATCGACTCGGATCTGGCGTTGATGAGTTTGTTGCCGATCTTCACGTCCTTCGCCCACGGTGGCACCAGTCCCCACTTCGCCGTCCGGAGCTGACGGACGGGGTCGGCGTCGGGTTCTGCACGCGGCGGGCGTTCCAGCACGACCCGGACCTGCTGGGTGGGAGCGACGTTGTAGGACGGACCCAGCTCCTCACCGACGATCTCGGCGACCTCGAAGATGGACCGCAGTTCCTTGTCCGTGGTGGTGCTGGCGTACCGTCCGCACACTTTTCGGTCTCCTCGCTCGGGTTCTCGCCCCGGTCCGCGAGCCGCGATGAGTTTTCCTCGGCCCGGCAGTCTGTCTTTTCGAGGGAACGGAACACGCTCCCCGCCCCGTCACCTTCTACCTTCGGAGATCGCCATGACCTCGACACCACATTCCACCGCAAAGACCGCCGGACCGCTCGGTTCTGCCGAGAACGCGGCACCGGTCGGGCGGAAGGCGAGGATCGCCGGACTGATCATCACCGGTCTGGTCACCGCATTTCTGCTTTTCGACGCGATCATCCACATCGCGAACATTCAGTCCGTCCGCGACGCGATGGCCGAACTCGGTTTCGACGAGAACATTGCCGTCGTGATCGGAATCGTGATGTTGGTGTGCCTCGTGCTGTACCTGGTTCCGGCGACGAGCATCCTCGGTGCCGTCCTCCTGACCGGCTACCTCGGCGGCGCGGTGGCGACCAACATGCTCACCGAGCAACCGCTGTTCAGCACCATCCTGTTCCCCGTCTACGTCGGCATCTTCGTGTGGGGCGGGCTGTGGCTGCGCGACGCCGGGGTCCGCACGATCATGCCGATCCGGCGTTGAGGACTCGGTAGGGTCGGAGTGCGTGGGAACGATCACGGCCGTGAGCCGGAGTGGCAGGCACGCGTTCAGCAAGTCGAACGAGAGCGCCGTCCACCTGCTCGCCGGACTCGGTGTGGACGGTGACGCTCACCAGGGCGTCACCGTCCGACACCGTTACCGGATGCGGCGTGATCCGACGCAGCCGAATCTGCGGCAGGTGCACCTCATGCGCGCCGAGTTTCTCGACGAGTTGAACTCCCTCGGCTTCGAGGTCCAGGCCGGTCAGCTGGGCGAGAACATCACCACCCGCGGTATCGACCTGCTCGCGTTGCCGACAGGAACTCGTCTTCACCTGGGCGCGCGGGCGGTCGTTGAGGTGACGGGTCTGAGGAATCCGTGCAAGCAGATCGAGGCGTTCCGCGCAGGTCTCCTGTCGCACACGGTGGACCGGGACGTGAACGGCGCGATTGTCCGCAAGTCGGGCATCATGTCGATCGTCCTCGAAGGCGGCGACGTCCGGCCCGGTGACGCTATTTCCCTCGAGTTACCGCCTGAGCCGCACCGGCCACTCGTGCCCGTGTGACCTCGAGCGTCGCCGGACATTCTGCAGGGCGCCCGTCACGGCGTAGGCGACGCCGGCTGCGGACAGTACCCAGGGGGCCGCGACGATGAACGGGTCCATCCACTGGTGGTTCAGGTCGACGCGTTTCTTCCCGAGTCGGGACGACACACCGTGATGGGAAAGCTCGCTGCGAATACCCGTCTGGGTGATGGGGTTGTCGGGATGCAGGGTCGCGAACGAGACCAGATGGCTCTCCAGAGCATCGACCCGGTCGGCGGCCAGCAGGATGAGCCAGTGCGCGGACCGGCCCTCGCTGTATCGGAACGCGAATTTCCGCATGGCGCCGGAGAGGCCCTTGGGAGGACACGAGGTGCCGAATACGGGTGTGAGGAATTGGTGTTCGATCGACCGCTCACGCGGCCACTTCTCCTCCTGGCATTCCGGGAAATCCCAGTGGGCGCCCGTCGCGCCGGGGTCGAAACGCTCCTTCGGTACCGCGGGCCGGTCCTTGGGGTCGAGGTCCGCACACCATCCCGGAATGCGCGCGCGTAGTTCGTCGCTTGTCAGTGGACGCTTCGGCGTCTCGGCTGTATAGGCCATGATCGGGTCCTCCTCGTCGATCAGCCGGCGTTCGGCACGATGACCGGTTTGATGCAGTTGTCGAGCTTGGCCGAGAAGATGTGGTAGGCGTCGGCGATATGCTCGAGCGGAATGCGATGCGTGACAATATCGTTGGGCTTCAGATAACCGTTGCGAATGTGCTCGAACAGGCGGGGCCACTGGCGTTTCACGGGGCACTGGTTCATGCGAAGCGTCAGTCCCTTGTTCAGCGCATCACCGAACTTGACGGCACTGAACATTGGACCGTAGGCGCCCATCACGGAAACCGTCCCACCCTTCCTGACGGAATCGATCGCCCAGTTGAGGGCAATCGGGGAACCGCCCTGCAGCTTGAACTTGGCGGCCGTGACGTGTTGAAGGAAGTTGCCGTCGGCCTCGGCGCCGACGGCGTCGATGGCCACATCGGCCCCGAGATGGTCGGTGATCTTCTTCAAGTGGACCACGATGTCGGCGTAGTCGGCGAAGTTGTAGGTCTCGGCGTGTGTGAACGTGCGAGCCTTCTCCAGTCGGTATTCGAGGTTATCGATCACGATCACTCGCCCGGCACCCATGAGCCACGACGACTTGGCCGCGTACAGCCCGACCGGCCCGGCTCCGAACACCACGACGGTGTCGCCTTCGACGATGTCGCCGAGTTGTGCACCGAAGTAGCCGGTGGCGAGGGCGTCGGTGAGGAGTAGCGCGTCCTCGTCGTCCATCCATTCGGGGATTTTGGCGGGGCCCACGTCGGCGAACGGCACGCGCACGAACTCCGCTTGTCCACCGTCGTAGCCACCGCACGTGTGGGAGTACCCGTAGATGCCGCCCACGGCGGTGGCGTTCGGGTTCACGTTGTGACAGTTCGAGTAGAGGCCGCGTGCGCAGAAGTAACACGAACCGCAGTACACGTTGAACGGGACCATCACCCGGTCGCCGCGCTGCAGGTTCTGTACCGACGGGCCGACCTCCTCGACGACGCCGATGAACTCGTGGCCGAACGTCATGCCGACCCGGGTGTCGGGCATCATGCCGTGGTACAGATGCAGGTCCGATCCGCAGATCGCCGCCAATGCCACCCGCACGATCGCGTCGTTGGGGTGCTCGATGGGCGGGACTGCCTTTTCTTCGACGCGGACCTTGTACGGCCCCCGATACACCATCGCTCGCATCACGCCTCCTCGTCCGCGCCGATAACCTTGTTGAGACCCCGACAGCGGGAGCAAGTACCCGAGTCGGCCCGAACAAAACACGGACGTGGCGCGGCGGGGCGGCCCAGCGTTCACGGTGGGTGAATGGATGTGAACAACATGTTTCTTCTAAAGTCAAGGGTTGACGGATGTCTTGTGCGTGAGATTACATCTTAGCGGTAAGCCTTTGAGGGCTTAAGTAAATGCCTCGACACAACCCTGAGGATGCTCATGACGACGGTATCGCCCGCCATGGCTGCCACAGCTGAGATGATCAGCGCCCGACTCGAACGCCTGCCCATGAGCAGGTGGCACGTCAAGGCGCGCGTCATCGTCGGAGCTGTCACGTTCTTCGACGGCTTCGACCAGCTGATGATCGCCTACTCGCTTCCCGTTCTCACTCCCAAGTGGAACCTCACTCCGTCCTCGATCGCCTGGGTCATTGCGATCGGCGGTATCGGCATGCTGGTCGGCGCACTCGCCGGCGGCTGGTTCGCCGACCGCGTCGGACGTCTCAACGTCATCATCGCCTCACTCGCCCTGTATGCGGTGATGAGTCTCGGGATGGCGTTCACCGACAGCCTGATGCTGTTCCTCGTCTTCCGATTCGTGCAGGGTATCGGCCTCGGCGCCGAAGTCCCGGTGGCCGCAAGCTACATCGGGGAGATCACCAAGGCCCACAAACGTGGACGCTTCGTCCTCCTCTACGAGGTCATCTTCCCTGTCGGCCTCGTCATGTCGGCCGTCGTGTCGGCCTGGGTGGTGCCGAACTTCGGCTACAAGATCCTGTTCGCCCTCGGCGCGCTGCCCATCCTTCTGCTGCCGTTGCTGTGGAAACTCCCCGAATCGCCGCGCTGGCTGGCTTCCCGCGGACGCTTCGAAGACGCGAACAAGGCGATGACGCAGATCGAACGTGAGATCACCGACAAGTACGGCAAGACTCTGCCTACCCCGCAACCGCTGCCCGCTGTCGCGGTCGACGTCCGCCGCGGCCGGTTCATCGAAGCCTTCCAGGGCGTCTACCTGCGCCGCACGCTGATGCTCGCCGCGATCTGGGGATGCGCCTACTTCGTCAACTACGGCATCGCCTCCTGGCTGCCGTCGCTCTACCACTCCGCGTTCGACGTCAGCGTCGACACGGCGCTGCACTACAGCATCGTCACCAGCGTCGCCGGTCTGCTCGGCTGTGTCCTCGTCGCGTTCCTCATCGACAACCTCGGACGCCGCATCTGCATCACCGCATCGATGGTCCTGTGCTCGTCGCTGCTGTTCCTGCTGGCCGCGACCGGTGCGGACACCGCAACCAAGGTGCTGTTCTGGTCCGCCGGATCCGCCCTGTTCGTCTTCGCCGTCAACATGGCGCTGTACGTCTACACCGCCGAGCTGTATCCCACCCGGATGCGGGCCATCGGCTGCGCCATCGGCGGCGCGAGCGGTCGCCTCGGCATCATCGTCGGACCGCTGGTCGTCGGCGGCATCCTCGGCGGCGGCGGCTCCCTCACCATGGTCTTCGGAATGTTCGCGGTCGTCGCCCTGATCGGTGCCCTCGTGGTCGGCTTCTTCGCCGTCGAAACCCGCGAGAAGACCCTCGAGGAGATTTCACAGTGACCGCTCTCGACTTCCGTGAGGCGACGCTACCGTTCGCGCCGATCGCCGATCGCATCTTCGTCGCCGGAACCTGGCGGCAGGGGACCGGGCCGGCCTTCGAGGTCACCGACCCGTCCACCGGCGAGGTCCTGCAGGTCGTGCACCAGGCCACGACCACCGACGTCGACGAGGCGGTCCGTCGGGGTCGCGCCGCCGCCGAGGACCCGGCCTGGCGCAGCCTGCTGCCGCATCAGCGGGCGAAGTTCCTACACCGCATCGCCGACGCGATCGAGGCGAACACATCCCGGCTGGCACTGTTGCAGAGCTACAACACGGGCAAGACCGTCGCGGAAACTACTGCGCTGGTCGGCAGTGCCGCGGGTACGTTCCGGTACTTCGCTGCGGTCCTCGAGACCGCCGACGAAGACCTGACCACGCCGCGGGGCAACTACCTCACGATGAGCGTTCACGAACCCATCGGCGTGATCGGTGCCATCGCACCCTGGAACTCGCCGGTGGCCAGCGACGCCCAGAAGATCGCGCCCGCCCTCGCCGCGGGCAACGCCGTCGTCCTCAAGCCCGCCGAGTGGACACCGCTGGTGTCGCTGGAACTGGCTCGAATCCTCGACGACAGCGGTCTGCCCGCCGGACTGCTGTCGGTGCTCCCGGGCAAGGGCTCGGTGGTCGGTGACGCGATCGTCCACCACCCCGGTATCGGGAAAGTGACGTTCACCGGCGGCACCAACACCGGCCGCGCCATCGCCCATGCCGCGGCCGAGAAGTTGATGCCCGTATCGCTCGAGCTGGGCGGTAAGTCGCCGACCATCGTGCTGGACGACGCCGACATCGACGCGGCCGTCAACGGGGTGATGTACGGGATCTTCTCGTCGACCGGGCAGAGCTGCATCGCCGGGTCTCGGTTGTTCGTCGACCGCCGGATCTACGAGGAGTTCCTCGCGAAACTGGTGGCCAAGACGCAGCGACTGCGACTCGGTCCCGGCCGCGACCCCGACACCCAGGTGGGGCCGATGGTCCACCGCAAGCACCGCGACAGCGTCGCCGCATACGTCGACCTCGCTCGCGAAGAGGGCGGACGGGTGCTGTGCGGCGGGGCGATCCCCGACGACGAACGGCTCCGTGACGGCGCGTACTACCTGCCGACGATCATCGACGGGCTCCCCAACACGTCACGCACGTGCCAGGAGGAGATCTTCGGGCCGGTGCTGGTGGTCCTGCCGTTCGACGGCGAGGCCGACCTCGTCGAGCAGGCGAACGACTCGGTGTTCGGGCTGGCGTCGGGAATCTGGACCGGCGACTATCGCCGGGCCTGGAAACTCGCCCGCCGACTACAAGCCGGGACCGTGTGGATCAACACCTACAAACAGTTCAGCATCTCCACGCCGTTCGGCGGCGTCAAGGAAAGCGGGCTGGGAGTCGAGAAGGGGCGCAGCGGTATCGCCGCCTACTCGCGGCAGAAGAGCATCTACTGGGGCCTCGACGAAGAACCCAACCCGTGGGCTGATTGAGCGACCCGCTCGTGGGCAAACTGAGCGACCCGCTCGTGGGCTGACTGAAGCTTGCTCGTGGGCTGATTGAGCGACCCGCTCGTAGATAGGGCCTACAGAAAAATCTCCCGCCAGCTCTGTACGCCCTAATACTTTAGCGCTAAGATATTGAGACCTAAGCAACTGGAGGCACGCGATGAATCAACCCATAGCCCGGCTGCGGTGCCTGCGCTCCGTGGAGCTGCGGACGCAGGCCAGCACGGAATCCACCGAGTTCTATTCGGAGGTCTGGGGCCTTCGCGTTGTCGATCAGGGCGCGACCGGCGCCTGGCTGCGGGGAACCGGTGAGCACCACCACGCGCTGCAGCTCACCCAGGCCGAGCGGAACGGCCTCGGCCGCATCACCTTCGCAGTCGCCACACCCGCAGAGGTCGACGAGGCCGCCCGCCGGCTCGAGTCCTGGGGTGTGCCGATCGTCAGCGGGCCGGGCCCCGTCGACGACCTCGGTGGTGGATACGGTGTGAGCCTCGTCGACCCCGAGGGTCGCGTCGTCGAACTGCTCGCCGATGCGCTGGCGGTCCCGAAGCTCGGCCGGGAGGACGCCGTCCCGGTGGGCGTCACCCACGTGGTCCTCAACACCGTCGACATCGATGCCGCGGTGAAGTTCTACTGCGACGTCCTGGGCATGCGGGTCTCCGACTGGTCCGAGCACCAGATGGCGTTCCTTCGCTGCAACACCGACCATCACAGCATCGCGTTCAATCAGGCCGAGTGGACGTCGGTGAATCACGTCGCCTACGAGATGCCCACCGTCGACCACTTCATGCGCGGCATCGGGCGGCTCCGGCACCACGGCACCGTGCCGCTGTGGGGTCCCGGCAAGCATGGCCCCGGCGACAACACCTTCTCGTACTTCGCCGACCCGGCGGGGCTGGTGTGCGAGTACACCTCCGGCATCGCGCAGGTCGACGAGGACCGGTGGCTCTGCAAGGTGTGGCGACGGGTGCCGGAACTCTCCGACCTGTGGGGCACCGCGGGCCCGCCGTCCAAGCAGGTCCGCGATCACATGGCCGGTATCCCCGACCCCGGCGCGTTCGAGCGGTTCGACCTCGGGCGGGCGTCGTGACGCACGTCGTCGAATCCGGTTCCGGCCCCGCACTGCTGATGCTGCACGGCATCGGTGGCAGTGCAGACAGTTTCGCGCCGCAGTTCGACGAACTGTCGGACTCGCTGCGACTGCTCGCCTGGGACGCTCCCGGGTACGGCCGCAGTGAGGACCCGGGCCGTCCGTTCGACCTCGACGACTACGCCGACGCAGCGGCCGACGTGATCCGCGACCGCTGCGGTGACGCCGGAGCGCACGTCCTGGGCATGTCGTGGGGCGGGGTGATCGCGACCCGCATGGCCCTGCGTCATCCCGACCTCGTGCGCAGCCTCCTGCTCGGCAGCTCGACCGTAGGTTCGGGGGCCGACGACGAGGCTGCCGGCCGGATGCGGACCCGGGCTGCAACGCTCGCTCAGCAAGGCGCCGAAGCCTTTGCGGCGGAACGTGCCCCACGCCTGGTGTCCGGAACGGCCGGCGCCGAACTGACAGCGAAGGCCACGGCGATCATGGCCGCGTCGATCCGGCTCCCCGGCTACGGGTACGCCGCCGACTCCATGGCAGCCACCGATCACACCGCCGATCTCGCGAAGATCGACATCCCGACACTGGTCCTGAGTGGAGACGAGGACACCGTGACGGGAATTCCTGCGAGCCAGGTGCTGGCCGGCGGTATTCCGGGCGCCGTCTTCGTGACCGTCAGGGGCGGAGGACATCTCGCGAACCAGGAGCGACCGGACGCGTTCAACGCCTGGGTCGAATCCTTCATTTTCATCACCGAACGCCTACGCAACCACCTCTAGAGAAGGAGCACGACATGACACTCGACTACGGCACCGCCGACCTGAAGGAATTCACCGATTCGCTGATCCTGACCCGTGGCTCCCGCCACGAGGACTGGGACACCCTCGGGTTCCAGGCCAAGGCCGGTGACCAGTTCAAGCGCGCACAGATCCGCTACGTCGGTTCCGGAGCCACCGGGAACCACGACAACGACAACCGGACCATCCCGTCGCGCGGATTCACCTTCTCCAACATGCTCCTTCCCCCCGGCGCCGAGGGCCCCGAGCACACCCACCACGACGCCGAAGAGGCTTTCTTCGTCCTCGAGGGTGAGGTGGAGGTCGGTGTTCACCGCGACGGCAAGGTGGAGAAGCGCACCCTCGGTTACCGCGACATGATCGTCGTCCCGGCCGGGGTTCCGCGCAGCCTGAAGAACAACGGCGACAAGGACGCCCTGTTCTGCGTCATCATCGGCGCGCAGAAGCCGCAGATCCCGACGTACCCCGAGACGTCGGCCATGCACGGTGTGACACGGGACTGATCGTGAATCTCGACGGGAAATCCATCGTCGTCACCGGTGCCGGGCGCGGCCTCGGTCTGGCCATCGCCCGCCGGCTCGGTGAGGACGGCGCCGACCTGTGGCTCGCCGACATTCGCGAGGACTGGGGAGAGTCGGCGGTGGAGAGCCTGCGCGCCGACGGCGTGAAGGCACAGTTCGTTCACGTCGATCTGCGCGACGCCGAATCCGTCTCCGCGATGGCGGCCACCGTCACCTCCGGTGGCCCTCTGTACGGGCTCGTCAACAACGCGGCCCTCGCGGATGGAGTGGGCGGCAAGCCGATTCACGAACTCGATATCGACGAGTGGGACAAGGTGCTGGGCGTCAACCTGCGCGGCACCTTCCTCGTGAGCAGGGCGATCATTCCCGCCATCATCGGGAACGGAGGCGGACGAGTCGTCACCATCGGCTCCGACGCCGCCTTGTACGGCTCACCCCGTCTCGCGCACTATATCGCCTCCAAGGGTGGGGTGGCCGCTCTCACCCGGGCCATGTCACGCGACCTCGGCCCGCACGGCATCACCGTCAACACCGTCTCGCCCGGTCTGACCGAAAGCGAATCGGCGCAGAAGGTTCCGGAACACCGGCACGAGCTGTACCGGCTCAACCGGGCACTCGAGCGGCCGCAGCAGCCGTCCGATCTGGTCGGTGCCGTCGCGTTCCTGATGGGGCCCGAGGCGTCGTACATCACCGGTCAGCAACTCGTCGTCAACGGCGGATTCGTCCTGCACTAGAGAAGGGGACCACGTCGTGGACCTGCAACTGAAAGACCGCACCTACCTGGTGACCGGCGGAAGCTCGGGAGTCGGGCTCGCCACCGTCGCGATGCTGCTCGAGGAAGGTGCCAACGTCGTCACCTGCGCGCGGGACCGCGACCGGCTCGACTCCGTCATCGCACCCCTGCCCGGCAGCGACCGCGTCCTTACCGCGTCCTGCGACGTCCGGGACCCGGCCGCGGTCGCCGCACTCGTCGAGGCGGGGGTCGAGCGGTTCGGCGGACTCGACGGTCTGGTCAACAACGCAGGCAAGTCCCGCATGGTCCCGCGCGGCGAGGCAACCCTCGACGACTGGCGCGACGAACTCGACCTCAAGTTCTCCAGCGTCCTCAACACCGTCGAGGCGGCCTTGCCACTGCTGCGCAAGTCCGACGCCGCGGCCATCGTCAACATCTCGGCGGTGCTCGCGCGGCAGCCCGAGCCGCGGCTGGTCACCACCAGCGCCGCCCGGGCCGGACTGCTGAACCTCAGCAAGTCGCTGTCGCTGGAACTCGCCGCCGACGGCATCCGTGTCAACTCGGTGTCGCTGGGACTGGTCGACACCGGCCAGTGGCGGCGCCGCTACGAGGAATCCGGCACCGACGCCACCTTCGCCGAATGGGAGGCGGAGATCGCCCAGGACCGCGGCATCGGACTCGGCCGGTTCGGCCGCGCCGACGAGGTGGCGGCAATGATCGTGACCCTGCTGTCTCCCCGCTCGTCCTATGTGACGGGCACCAGCCTCGACGTCTGCGGAGGCGTCGCCCGTTATGTCTGAGAGGAACACCATGTCTGTGGGTAATGGGGGCGACCTGCTCGTCCAGGTGCTGCGCGAGGCCGGTGTCGACACCGTGTTCGGCATCGTGAGCGTCCACAATCAGCCATTGGTGCAGGCGGTCAGCAAGCACCTGCGGTTCGTGCCGGTCCGGCACGAGGCCACCGCGGTCAGCGCGGCCGACGGGTATGCCCGGGCCACAGGCGGACTCGGCTGCGCCCTGACGAGCACCGGCACCGGTGCCGGCAACGCGGCCGGCTCGCTGATCGAATCGCTGAGTGCCGGAACGTCGGTGCTGCATGTGACGGGCAACGTCGAGAGCCGGTACCTCGGCTCGGGTCGCGGGTTCATCCACGAGACCAAGGATCAGCTGGGGATGCTGACGGCGACGTCGAAGCATGCCGCCACCATCCTCGACACCGACAGTGCGGCAAAGACGCTGCGGGAGGCGGTCGCCCAGGCTCTGGCAACGCCCGGCGGCCCGGCGAGCATCGAGTGGCCGATCGACCTGCAGTACGCCGAGCACGACATCGACGTTATGGAGGCGGCGCAGGAGAGCCCCCGGACTCCCGACGCCGACGAACTCGCTGCGGCACTGTCGTTGCTGGCTGCGGCCGAGCGCCCCGTCATCTGGGCCGGCGGCGGCGTCGCACGAGCCGGTGCCGAGCTAACTGAACTGGTGGAGCGGTGGGGAGTCCCGTTACTCACCAGCAACTCCGGTCGTGGAGCCGTGCCCGAGGACCATCCGCTGTGCATCGGCAACTACGGCAACACGCCGGTGGGCCGGGAACTCCTCCAGAACGCCGACCTGCTGCTGTCGCTGGGAACCCACTTCCGGTCCAACGAGACCGGCGACTACTCCATGCCCGTCCCCGCCGTGCACGTGCAGGTCGACGTCGATGCCACCGCGCTCGGCCGCGTGTATCCCGCGCAGGCCGGTGTAACCGCCGACATCGGAACATTCCTTCGGACACTCACCGATCTGGCTCCGGTCGACGCCGCCTGGACCGAACGTGCCCGCACCACCCGCGAACTCGTCCGCAGCAAGCAGCGCGCCGGACTCGGAGATCACGCAGTACTGTGCGACGCCGTGCGTGCCGCGTTCCCACAGGATTCTGTCATCGCCCGCGACGTCACCATTGCGTCGAGTTCCTGGGGTAACCGGCTGCTCCCGATGTTCGACCCCAAGTCCAACGTTTTCCCCCGCGGCGGCGGCATCGGGCAGGGCCTGGGCATGGCAATCGGTTCCGCACTGGCCGACGAAACCCGGCCCACCCTGGCGCTCGTCGGCGACGGCGGCCTGGCCGTCCACTTCGGCGAGATCCTCACCATGGCGCAGGAGAAGCCGTGGCTGGTGCTGCTCGTGTTCAACGACGGCGGCTACGGCGTGCTCCGCAACATGCAGAAGGGCGGAGGTGACGACACCTACGCGGTCGACCTCGTCACGCCCGACTTCCCGCTGCTCGCCCAGTCGATCGGGGTGCCGTACCTGCGGATCGGCGGTGCCGAAGAGGCCCACGCCGTGCTCGAGGACGCCGTCTCGCGGCAGGCGCCGGTGATCGTCGAGGTGGACCTCGCCGCGTACGGCGACATGCCCGCACCGTTCACGCCGCCCGTCACGGTGCCCGGAAAGGCTGCACAGTGACTACGGTCGCCGTCTGCGGCGGCGGCATCGGCGGCCTCGCCACGGCGATCGCCCTCCACAAGTTTGGTCTCGACGTCACGGTCTACGAGCAGACGAGGCAGTTCGCCCGCGTCGGCGCCGACATCAACCTCACCCCGAACGCGGTCCGCGCACTCGACGGACTGGGCGTGGGTGCGGAAATCCGCGAGTCCGCGGCCCGGCCCCAGTTCCGGCTCAGCCGAACCTGGGACACCGGAGTCGAAACCTCACGGCTACCGATGGGTGATACAGCGGAACAGCAGTACGGTGCACCGCAGTTGACGATGCACCGCGGCGACCTCATGACCGCCCTCGAGAATCGGCTGCCCTCAGGTGTCGTGGAAATGGGCCGGCGGGTCAGCGGCGTCGGTGACGGTCGCATCGAATTCACCGACGGCAGTACGGTTTCCGCAGACGTGATCGTGGGTGCCGACGGTATCCACTCCGCGGTCCGGACCGCTCTCCTCGGGCGGGACCAGCCGACGTTCACCGGAGTCGTGGCATTCCGTGCCGTCGTCCCCACCGAACGCGTCGGCGAACTCCCGAACCTCGACTGCTTCACCAAGTGGTGGGGACCGGATCCATCGACGCAGATCGTCACCTTCCCCCTCAACCAAGGCAAGGACATCTTCGTCTTCGCCACCTGCGGTCAGGAGGAGTGGACCGAGGAATCCTGGACCACCCCGGGCTCGGTCACCGAGCTGCGGGACCTCTACCGCGGCTTCCACCCCGACGCACGAGCCCTGCTCGACGCCTGCGACGACGTCCTGAAATCCGCTCTCTACGTGCGTGACCCGCTGGAGTCGTGGACGGACGGAACCTCGGTGCTCCTCGGCGACGCGGCACATCCGATGATGCCATTCATGGCACAGGGCGCCGGCATGGCCATCGAAGACGCCGTGGTACTGGCCCGCTGCCTCGGCATGTTCGACGAACCCACGGCCGCGCTGCAGACCTATCAGCACACCCGCCTGCAGCGCACCTCACGCATCCAGCGCGGCTCCCGGTCCAACGAATGGCTCAAAGTCGCAGGCAACGGCGACTGGGTATACGAGTACGACGCCTGGCGGGTGCCGCTCGAGTCGGCCACCGTGCGGGCAGGAGCGTGAATGGAAACATCACGACGGCACCAGATTTCCAGACGAGGTGCACTGGCTCTGCTCGGCTCCGCTGCGGCGGCCGTCGCAGCGACGAGTTGTGCGTCCCACACCTCGGACGCGCAGCCGAGTGGTGCGACGCCACCGGACGCCTACGAGCTGTCCGGTGACGTCGACGGATACACGACGAAGCTGATTCTGCTGGGAACAGCGGCGGGTCCCATTGCGGTACCCGGGCGTAGCGGCACAGCCAGCGTGCTCGTCGTCGGGGACAGGCCGTATCTCATCGATGCGGGTCCGTGGTCGAGTCGAAAGTTGATTCAGGCAGGTATCGATGCGGATTCTCTGGGTGGAGTGTTCATCACACACATGCACAGCGATCACATTGCCGACCTGTTCAACGTCTTCTGGCTTCCGGGCGGCACTCCGTCGTACACCTTCCGCAACGTCGTGCCGGTGTACGGTCCCGGGTCGGCGGGAAAGCTGCCCGTCCCGCGTGGTGGCGCGAGCATTCCCGTCCAGAGTCCCGGTGCGCCGGCTCCCGGCCTGACTCAGCTGTTCTCCGGAGTGCTCGACGCGTACGCCTACGACATCAACATTCGCAATGCCGAGAAGGGTGCGCAGTCCGACTACGGGCAGCGGCTCACCCTGCACGACGTATTGCCCCCGGTGTCGGCGGGTGCGTCCGCCGACAACACGTCGCCGGACATGGAGCCGTTCCCCGTATTCGAAGACGACCGGGTGCGTGTCACCGCGACGTTGGTGCCACACGGGCCCGTCTTCCCGTCGTACGCGTACCGTTTCGACACCGAGGACGGAGCGGTGACGTTCTCCGGTGATACCGCGAAGTCACTCAACGTGGTTCGGCTCGCGACGGGATCCGACATCCTGGTCCACGAGGTGATCGACGTCGATTTCTACGCCGCCACCTCCGGTCCCGCCCTCGTCGAGCACATGATTCACGCACATACCACCGCTCAGGACGTAGGACGTGTCGCGACCGAAGCAGGAGTCCGCCAGGTGGTGCTCTCGCACATCGGACCGGGCGACCCCCGTCAGGTCACCGACGATCAATGGACCAGCGGCGTGTCATCGACGTATTCCGGCACTGTGACCGTCGGGCACGATCTGGTGCAGGTCGGCGTCGGGCAGCGCCGCTGAGCGATTCTTGTCTGCCCCTGCCCTCTCACAAGAGGACGGCGGCGATCTCCCCGGCTGTGACGCGGGCGAGTTCCACGAAGAACGGTATGCGCTGGTCGATCATGAGTTCGGTGGGTCCGCGCAATCCGAGAGCGAACCGGACGACTCCATTGGAGTCGCGAATCGGCAACCCGATGGTGCGGAAGTCGGGGGTCAGCTCCTCGTCGTTGAAACCGTATCCACGCTCACGAGTGCGGTGCAGTTCCTCTCGAATACCGGCGACGTCCGTGATCGCGCGGGACGTGGTGGCCGCCCGCGGTAGCGAGGCGAGTTCGGCGTCGTCGGTGTCCGACCACGCGAGGAACACCTTACCCAAGGCGCTGGCGTGCAGGGGAAGCCGAACACCCTGCAGCACATGCCCGTCGCTTTCCCGCCACCGGCTGAAGCCCAAGAGCACGACGTCGTGACCGTGCCGCATGGCCAGTGAGGCGGACGCCCCCGTGGTGGCCGCCAACTGCTCGAGATAGGGCTCGGACAGATAGATGCGGTGCTGCCGGTAAGAGATCTGACCGTACGCGGCCAGGGCACTTCCCAGGCGGTACCGGCCCGACGTCGCATCCTTGTCGAGAAAGCCGGCATCGACCAGGGACTGGAGCAGCCGATGGGTGGTGCTCACCGCGAGGTCCTGGCGTTTGGCGATCTCCGAGACGCCCAGCTCCTCACCCCCACCGAAACAGGAGAGCATCGTCAGGGCCCGCGACACCGTCCGAACTCCCACAGCACGTGAGTCGGTCACCAAAGGTCCTTTCGTCGAGCAATGCGACCGTGCGCCTTTCTGGTTGTCCCAGCTACCAGAAAGGCGCACGGGCCGGAACGGCGTCCGGCGCAGAAGGCACCATACTTTCCGTCTGCCGGAAAACGGTGGGGCCCGCATGTGCCGAATCCCCAGCGCACGCCGGTGAACTGGGTTTCCGGAACTTGTCAAGGTTTCCGATCTGTAGAAAACAAACAGGAGGAAATTTGGGGTGGGGGACATAGCGTCAACGGTCGTCACACCTGACGATTCATCCGTTGAAGGAGTTCACCACATGTCCCGCTTACGCCGACTGCCACGAGCCGCCGCCGCGCTCGCCATGATCCCGCTGGCCGGGTTGGCGGTGGCGTGTGGGTCTTCCGAGGAGCCCGGAGGAGCCAGTGCCGGTGCGGACGTCACTCTGAAGGTCTTCGATCCGGGCAACTCGGGCGCCATCGCTGTCGGAAAGCGCGACGGAACCTACGATGATGCCCTTGCATCACTCGGTGCGAAGATCGAATGGGTCAAGACCACACCCGGATTCAGTTCCAACCTCAAACTTTTCAACACCGGTGAACTCGACATCCAGACCGGCGCGTACAGCCCGGTGGTGGGGGCGCTGTCCAAGGATGTGGGCGTGCGGATCTTCGCGACCTCCGACCCGTACAACAAGGATCAGGCAGGCATCATCGCCCGCCCCGAATCCGGGATCACGACCGTCGCGGATCTCGCCGGAAAGCGGATCGCGGTGAACCCTGCCGGTAAGGGCGAGTACATCACCCTCAAGGCGCTGACCGAGGCGGGCGTTCCCATCGACTCCGTCGAGCGGGTGCCGCTGCAGCAGGCCGACGCCGCGTCGGCGTTCTCCACCGGGCAGGTCGACGCCTGGGCGTCGTTCCTGATCCCGTACCAGGAGGCGAAGGCGAAGGGGGCGGTCGAAATCGTCACCGAGGCGAGCATCGGCTCGGTGGACAGCACCATCATCGCCGGCCGTACCGAGGTGCTCGAGGAACATCCCGAGGTGGTCGCGAAATTCCTCGAAGTGACGCAGCAGCTCACGGAGAAGCAGCGCCAAGACCCTGCGTCGTTCGAGAACGTCTTCGAGAAAACCGGGCCGCGCGCGCTCTCGGGTCAGCGACTCGACGACGCGATCGAGCTGGGCGGCCGCATCACCAACTTCCGGTACCCGACGGCCGCCGATGCCGCCGACCTGGAGTCCATCGCGGCGTTGTTCGCCGAGAACGGAGTCATCCAGCGGCCGCTGAAGGGCAGTGACGTCATCTTCGATCTCCCTGCCGCACTCGGCAGCGCGTCGGCCGAGGGCAAGTGAGTTCGGTGGTGACCCTGACGGAACCCGCGCGCGACACGGCACCGGGAACCCTGACACTGGAGACACCCCGCTATCGCCGCACCCGGGAACGGCCCCGGTGGATCTCGATTCCCCTCCGATTCCTCGTCCCCGCGCTGCTCGTGGCCGGGTGGTGGATCGGGTCTTCCACCGGCATCCTCAGCCCCGAGATCCTCGCCGGACCGCCTGCGGTGTGGCAGGCCTTCGCGGAGCTGTACGAGTCGGGCCAGCTACTCGACTTCGGGATCGCGTCGCTGCAACGCGCTGCGCTGGGTGTGGGCTGCGGTGTCGTCATCGGGCTCGTGCTCGGAGTGCTGTCCGGACTCTCCGCGCTCGGTGAGGAGCTCATCGACTCCACGATGCAGATCAACCGGGCGGTGCCGTTCCTGGCGCTCGTTCCGCTGTTCATCGCGTGGTTCGGCATCGACGAGACGTTCAAGGTCGTCCTCATCACCGTGGCGACCCTTGCTCCGATGTACGCGTACACCTACCTCGGAGTGCGCGGCGTCGACCGCAAGATGGTCGAGGCCGCCCGCGGGTTCGGGCTCACCGGCTGGCGGCTGGTGTTCGGCGCAATCCTGCCGACCGCACTGCCAGGAGTGCTGATGGGGTTGCGTATCTGCCTGTCACTCAGCATCACCGGGCTCATCGCCGCCGAACAGGTGGGCACCCGCGAAGGCATCGGGTACCTCGTCACCCTCGCGCAGGAATACAACCGCACCGACTACATGGTTCTGTGCATCGTGTTGTATGCGGGTCTCGGGTTGATCTTCGACGCCGTCGTCCGGGTGATCGAGAAGTTCGCGATGCCGTGGCGGCAACTGTCGGCGACCCGATGAACACCACCGAGGCGCCGTTGCCGCCGCTCGCCCCCCGCGAACGCACCGCGACCACCGCAGCGGAACGACGAGCCGGGTCCCCCCTTGCCGTGTCGCTGAAGGGTGTGCGGAAGTCGTTCGGCGACAAGCACGTACTCGCCGGAATCGACCTCGAGATCACCCGCGGCGAGTTCGTGGTCCTGCTCGGCCCGAGCGGTACCGGCAAGACGACACTCCTGCGACTGCTCTCGGGGCTCGAGCCACCGGACAGCGGCGACGTTCTGGTACCGCGGCAACGCACGGTG
Source organism: Rhodococcus sp. MSC1_016 (assembly GCF_023667485.2). NCBI lineage: Bacteria > Bacillati > Actinomycetota > Actinomycetes > Mycobacteriales > Nocardiaceae > Rhodococcus > Rhodococcus sp. MSC1_016. The sequence goes on along the minus strand of NZ_JAMOZI020000001.1, from coordinate 5,210,030 downwards.
GTGTACCAGGAACCGCGTCTGATCCCCTCCAAGCGTGTCCTGGCGAATGTGTCGGTCGGGCAACGTCGGTCACGCGTCACCCGCGAAAACGCCCAGCGTGCGCTGGCCGAGGTCAATCTCGGCGACAAACAGCGAGCCTGGCCCGCCACCCTGTCCGGCGGCGAAGCACAACGGGTCGCGCTCGCCCGTGCCCTGGTCCGCGAACCGGAACTGCTGCTGCTCGACGAACCCTTCGCCGCGCTCGACGCGCTGACCCGGTTACAGATGCAGGACCTCGTCGGCGACCTGGTGGCCCGGCACCGCCCGGCCGTTCTGCTCGTCACGCACGACGTCGACGAAGCGGTGCGCTTGGCCGACCGGGTGCTGATCCTCGACAACGGCGGCTTCGCGGTGGACGTCGACATCGATCTCCCGCGTCCGCGGGACAGAAACGATCCCGACTCGCTCCGCTACCGCGCGACCTTCCTCGCCCAACTGGGAGTGGGACGCCATTCCCCACCAGATAAGGACAACTCATGACTGTGACGACCGGACCTGCGCTCGACACCCTCTGGTACACCCGCTGCCCGGTACCCACGGCGAGCGGCCTCGCGAACAATCTCGGCTGGCTCGGTCGGACCGCGGACGCCGCCGGAGTCGAATTCGGTGTCCTGCAGGATGCTGGTCCCGAACTGGCCGTGCGACATTTCGATCACCGACTGCCGGGCCTCATCCGGGAAGGCGGCAACGTGCCGGCCCTCGCCGCACGCGCCGAAGGTTCACCGACCCGGCTGATCGGACTCACCTGGATCGACGAGGCGCAGGCGATTCTCGTGCGCCCGGAGTCCGGTATCCGCGCGGCCGCCGAGCTGGCCGGGCTGCGGGTCGGCATCCCCGCCTGGGCCGCCGACCGGGCGCGGAGCTTCCCGCGTGCGATGGCACTGCACGGTGTCGCCTCCGCGCTGCGCCTCGGCGGGCTGTCCTTCGCGGACGTAAAGCTGGTGGAGGTCGCGACGACGGTGGCTCCGCAGGTGCGCACCGCCAATCCCGACCGCAACACCACCTGGGGCATCGAATCACTGCTGGCGGGTGATGTCGATGCCGTGTACGTCAAGGGCGCCCGCGCCCAGGACGTGGCTCGGCAGCACGGGCTGGTCGTCGCGGTCGACCTCGATTCCACTGCCTCGCTGCGAGATCGGGTGAACAACGGAACCCCACGCCCGGTCACCGTGCACGCCGACCTCCTCGAACACCGCCCCGACATCGTGATCGGCTTCCTCGCCGAGAGCCTGCGTGCCGCGAACTGGGCGGTGGCGAACGTGGAACAGGTACGTGCCGTCTTCCAGATCGAGACACAGTCCGGGCCGGAAGGCGTCGTCGCGGCGTACGGCGAGAACTTCCACGAAGGGCTCCACCTGAACCTGTCCGAGGAGCGGGTCGACCTTCTCGGCGTCCAGAAGCAGTTCCTGTACGCCCACGGCTTCCTCGCCAGCGATTTCGACCTCGAATCCTGGGTGGCGCGCGAACCCCTCGAGCAGGCCAAGGCACAGCTCGCCGCGGAGAAGGAGCCCACGACGTGACGGATTTCTACTGGGAGTTGCCGTCCCGCGGTGACGGGCGCCGGGTCGCATCCGAGCTGAACACTCGCGGCGGCTTCGGGGCCGATCGTCCGGCGACGGTCGCCACCGACCTGCGTCCGGGCAAGCTCGGGCCCTTCGACGAACTCGCCCAGGTGATCCACGCCGCGGAACTGTCGGGAGTCGACGGAGTGATCGCTCCCTACGACCCGTCGGGTGAAGAATCCTGGGTGGTGGCCGCAGCGGCACTGCGGCAGACCCGGCACGTGCGGGTCGCGGTCGAATTCCATCCCGCATTCGGCACTCCGGTGTACGCGGCGAAGATGTCCGCGACCCTGCAGAGGCTTTCCAGTGGACGGCTCGAGTGGCGACTGAAGGTCGAGACCGACCCGGCCGACGCCCGCGCCCGCGGCGACCAGGTGACCGGTCGAGACCGTTACGCTCGTGCGGACGAGTTCCTGACCGTGGCGCGCGGTGTCTGGAACGACAGCGAAGTTCTTCCGGGCGGATTCGGCGGCACCGGATACGAGTTCGCCGGGAATCACTACGACGTGATCGACGGCGGATTCCGCGGCATCCTCTCCGGGCTTCCCTTCCCCGTCGTGCACCTCACCGGGAATTCGGACGAGGCTGTGACGTTGTCTGCGAAACACGGTGACGTCCACCAATTCGTGCTGACCGACACTGGGTACGAGACGTCCGCGCGCACCCTGGCCGACCGTGCACTCGAGCAGGGCAGGTCGGTGCGAAAGCTGTTGCGGCTGCCGATCATCGCGCGTGAGACGACGGACGAGGCGTGGGCGCGCGTCGAACGGCTGTGGCGGGAGGCGCACCCGGACGGTGTGAGCGGCGACAGCCGCGCTCTCGCACGCGAGAACTCCCAGTGGTCGGGGTTCGACCGCCTCGGCTACGACCAGCCCATCGGCCTGATCGGCAGCTATGAGGACGTGGCCCGCGAGTTGTCGTCGTTCCGGCATATCGACGGCTTCGTCCTCACCGGCCGACCACACATCGAGGAACTTCACCGGGCGGGCGAACACCTGCTCCATCTCGTCGACCCCGCCGGACGCACCCTCGCCGGTCAGGAGGCACACGCATGAGTATCGACTTCTACTGGCGCATAGGCATGGAGGGCGACCACGCGTCACTGCGCACGCCGCGGCGCTACAACCGTGGCGACGCGGGCGGATACGGTCCCGGCAACATCGCGCCGGCGATCCGGAACGGTGAACTCGACGGCTACGGGTACATCGACCACATGGCGGCCGTCGCGAAAGCGTCCGAGTCTGCCGGCTTTCTCGGCGGTCTCCTGCCGTCGTTCCCCATGACGGACGATCCGTGGGCCACCGCGGCCGCGCTGGCCGCCGAGACCACCACATACCGATTCATGGTCGCCTTCCAGCCCGGGTTCCTCCACCCCCTGCAAGCGGCGAGGATGTCGGCGAGCCTGCAGCGGGCCACCGGTGGGCGACTGGTCTACAACATCATCAGCGGCGGTGGCGGCGCCCCGCAACTGTGGTGGGGTGACAAGGTCGATCACGACGACCGCTACACCCGGACCTCGGAGTTCCTCGACGTGCTCCGGGGCGTGTGGGACGGACGTCCGTTCGATTTCGACGGCCGCTTCTTCCGCACGGAAGGCGCCGCCCTCCCGCCCGGCCTCGCCGGCCAACCGTTTCCCGAGGTGTACTTCTCCGGTTCCTCCGGCGCCGCGGTGGCTGCCGCGGGACGGCACGCGGACTACTACCTCTCCTGGCTCGAGCCGTACGCCGACCTGCGAGCCAAGTTCGACGGTGTGCGTGAGCATTCCGCGAAGCTCGGCCGCACACCGAAGTTCGCGGTGCGCATCGACGTCGTCGCTCGTCACACCGAGGAGGCCGCCTGGGCCGAGATCGAGAAGGGCTGGGCGTTCGTCGACAAGGGTGCCGCCGACCGTGCGGCGCAGGGTGATTCCGTCGGTGCGGCCCGCATCAAGGGGTGGGTGCCCGAACACATCACCGGGTATCGCGATCTCGAAGTCCAGCCGAACGTGTGGTGTGGGTTCAGCCTCATCCGCGGCGGCCCGGCGTTCGGACTGGTCGGCAGCTACGAGCAGGTCGCCGAACGTCTCGACGAACTGCGTGAGCTCGGCGTGGACGCCTTCATCCTGGCCGGCAACCCTCACCTCGAGGAGGCATACCGCGTCGGTGAAGAAGTTCTTCCCCTCCTGCAACGCCAACCACTTCCCACTTTCGGACAGGACACACCATGACTACAACCGAGAATCGCGTGAACTCCGACGTCACCACCTTCGTGGAGGCAGCGCGGCGCGACGCAGACAAGGCCTTCGCCGTATTCCGGAGCACCGGTACCGTGTCGGCCAACGGCACCGTCAATTTCGTCGAACGGGTCCCGGGCACCGAGATCGCCGTCGCGTTGAACGATCCCGGCCCGTGGGCTGATGATCCCCACGTGTCACCGGTCGTGGCGACCTTCGACGGGGACGTGCTGTCGGGTAACGGTTCCGCCGGATTCGTCACCGGTTACGCCGCCGTCTTCCGGCAGCATCCCGAGATCACCAGCGTCGTCCACATTCACACACCGTGGCTCGGCGGCTGGGCGCAAACCCATCGCACCTTGCCGATCCGGTATGCGGCGTCACAGCGACTGACGCTCTCGCGTGAGATTCCGCCGCACATTGATCGTTCGCAGTCGGCGGGCGACTTCATCCTCGAACGCCTGCAGGACGACCCGGACCTCGTGGCCATCTTCGAGGCCAACGGCGGTGTCAACGTGATCGGCCGCAGCGGCCTGCTCGAGCTCGCAAAATTCGTCGTTCTCCTCGAAGAGGGCGCACAATTCCAGGCCATCGCCGAATCTCTCGGCGGTTCGGTCGAATTCGACCCCTCGAACCTCGCCGTGCAGTGGGGACGCTCGGGCCTCGCCGACGAGGCCCGCCGACGCGGCCTCCTCTGATGTCCTCACTTTCCTCAACCGAACAGAACAGGTAACGGCCATGACAGTCCGTGTCGGATACTTCCCGCACAACAACTCGCTCTTCGTGCTGCGGCACACCGGAATTCTCGAGCGTCGGCTACCCGACGTCGAATGGGTGGATCTGCGCGCCCTTCCGTCGAAGCCGCCCGTCGATCCCACCAACGCCCTTCCGACCCTGCATTCCGACTGGCTGTTCGAGGACGGCGGATACGACGTCATCGGCACCGGCTTCACCCCGCCGATCACCGGCCTGGCGCACGACCGCGACCTCGTCTACATCGGCATCTCCGGGCCCCGCATCGAAAATGGCCGCCTCGTCGTGAAGGCGGAGTCCGGCATCGACGCTGTCGAGGATCTTCGCGGAAAGCGCGTCGGCATCGCACACGGCTCATGGCAGACGACGCTGCTCCTGTTCGCGCTCGACCGGGCAGGGCTCACCTGGTCCGACATCGTGCCCGTCGACACCGACGTGCGCGGAGGCGGCGCCGAACTCGTCAGCGGAACCATCGATGCGTGGGTCGGCGCATACCCGGGGCTGGCGGAGATCGAAGCCGAGCACGCACTGCGCACGCTCGTCGAAACGGACGGACTCTTCAGCCACCCCTCGCTGTGGTTCACCCGCCGCGACTTCGCGGAGAACAACGCCGAACAGCTGCGGGCCGTCGTCGAGGCGCTGCAGGAGTCGGACGCCTGGATCGAGGCACACCCGCGCGAAGCGGCGCAGTTCTTCGTCGACGACGTCGAGCGGCGCGGCGGCACCGCCAGTCTCGATGCTTGGGAAGCGGCGCTACGCGGCCGGCCCTTCGGCATCCACCCGGTGACCGACGAGTTCCTGGACGAACAGCAGCGCGCCGCCGACCTCCTGCTGGCCAACGGACTCCTCCCACGGTCGATCCGGGTCCGCGACGCCGTGGTCCCGGAGATCGGCGAGTTGGTCACCGCCGATCGCGCCGCCGTGTAGGCGGGGCTCCGGGCACGCAACTCGGCGAGTCGTGCCGATTCCCTTGTCTCCGCGAACGGGGAGGGGGAGGGTGGTGTTCCAGGACACCGTCACCCCTTGCGGAGGCCGGACATGGACACCACGATCACCGAGATCGCACCCGACATCTACCGCATGTCGACGTACATCGACGACGCGAACCTGATCATGAACCAGTTCCTCGTCGACGGTGAGGAGCCGCTCCTCTTCCACACCGGACAGCGGTTCCTCTTCCCGTCGGCATCCGAGGCGGTCGCGCGGCTGATCCCACTCGACCGATTGCGATGGATCACGTTCGGCCACGTCGAGGCCGACGAGTGCGGCGCGATGAACTCGTGGCTCGGGGTGGCGCCGCACGCCGAGGTCGCGCACGGGGCGATGGGCTGCTTCGTGCAGGTGAACGACCTGGCCGACCGTATGCCGCGGCCCCTCGACGACGGCGACGTCCTCGAGACGGGGACGCGGCGGGTGCGTCACATCGACACTCCGCATGTCCCGCACGGTTGGGATGCGGGACTGATGTTCGAGGAGACGACGTCGACCCTGTTCTGCGGAGATCTGTTTACCGCGTTCGGTCATCATCCCGCCCTGACCGAAGAGGAGTTGCTCGGTCCGGCGCTGGAGGGTGAGGACAACGGGAGGGCGACGTGCCTGACACCGGCGCTCGAACCGACCATCCGCGCACTGGCGGATCTCGAACCCCGAACCCTGGCACCCATGCATGCACCGGCCTTCACCGGCGACTGCGTCCAGGCGCTGCACGACCTCGCTTCCGCCTACGAGCAACGGTTCGAAGCCGAACGCGAACGGTACGTCGGCCGGCACTGACCCCCGCGTCCCACGGGTGCGACCAGGGGATGGGTTGCGCTGCTCCCGTCTGGGCACTCTGCCTCGAGAGCGGCGCCGTACAACAGCGATGCGGCACCGGCCTTGCTCGAGCGACAGCGAAGGGGAACTTACGTGTCCGAGAAGAAGCCGCTGATCCCAGGAACACCCGGATCGGGAACACCGTCGGTCGACGAGCCGACCGAGCCCAAAGAGCCGCTTCCACCGAAATCCGATCAGCGGTCGCCTGCATTGCGGACCGCGACGGGTGAGCCCGTCAAGGGTGCGGAGACGGCGAGGGGACAGAAGGGCGAGTACCTCACGACCGCGCAGGGTGCGCGTCTGTACGACACCGACCACTCGCTCAAAGCGGGGAAGCGGGGACCGACCCTCCTTCAGGATCACCATCTGCGGGAAAAGATCACCCACTTCGATCACGAACGGATTCCCGAGCGGGTTGTCCACGCCCGGGGCGCTGCTGCGCACGGTGTGTTCCGCGGCTACGGCGCCGCCGAGCCGATCAGTAAGGCCGCCTTCCTCGGCAAGGACGTCGAAACTCCCGTCTTCGTCCGGTTCTCGACTGTTCTCGGCTCGCGTGGTTCGGCAGACGCCGTCCGGGACACCCGCGGTTTCGCCACCAAGTTCTACACCAGCGAGGGCACCTTCGACCTGGTGGGAAACAACATTCCGGTCTTCTTCATCCAGGACGGAATCAAGTTCCCGGACATCATTCACGCGGGCAAACCGCATCCCGACCGCGAAATTCCGCAGGCCCAGAGCGCCCACGACACGTTCTGGGACTTCGTGTCCCTCCACACCGAGGCGACGGCGCACACGCTGTGGAACATGTCCGACCGGGGCATCCCGCGGTCGTATCGGATGATGGAAGGCTTCGGCGTCAACACCTTCCGCATGATCAATGCAGACGGCGAAAGCACTCTGGTGAAGTTCCACTGGAAGCCGAAGCTTGGCGTGCACTCGCTGGTCTGGGAGGAAGCGCAGATCATCAACGGCATGGACCCCGACTTCCATCGACGCGATCTGGCCGATGCGATCGAAGCCGGTGCCTACCCGCAGTGGGAACTGGGAATCCAGGCGTTCCCGGACACTCCCGACCAGATGTTCGACGGAATCGACCTCCTCGACCCCACCAAGATCGTGCCGGAAGAATTGGCTCCGGTGCAGCCGATCGGCGTCATGACGTTGACCGCGAACCCGACCAACTTCTTCGCCGAGACGGAGCAGGTGGCGTTCCATCCCGGCCACCTCGTTCCCGGCATCGACGTGACCGACGATCCGCTGCTGCAGGCCCGGTTGTTCTCGTATCTCGATACACAGATCAGTCGCCTCGGTGGCCCGAACTTCGGGCAGATACCGATCAACCGTCCCCACACCGAGGTCAACGACATGCTGCGCGACGGCATGCACCAGACCGGAGTCCATCCCGGGGTCGCGCCGTACCGGCCCAATTCGCTCGACGGGGGATGCCCGTTCCTGGCCGGAGCGGACACCAGTGCCTTCGTCGAGGTGCCGGTGCCGATGCCGGAGTCGACGAAACTCCGGGGCGCCCCCGCAAGTTACGACGACCACTTCTCGCAGGCCCGGCTCTTCTACGCCAGCCTCACCGACATCGAACGCGCCCACGTCGCGCAGGCGTACACGTTCGAACTCGGGAAGTGCTACGAGCAGGCCATCAAGGAGCGGACACTCCGCGTTCTCGCCGAGATCGATACCGGCCTGTGTGCGGAGGTTGCTGCCGGGCTCGGACTCCCGGCCCCCGAGCCGACCGTCGCCCACGAGGCGCCGCCGATCGTCAGTCCCGCGCTGTCCCAGGTGGGCGCCGAGTGGCCGGTCGACGGCCGGATCATCGGCATCGTCGCGGACGAGACGTCGGACCTGGCCGAGGTGGCCGCCGCCGTGAAGACGATCGATGCGGGCGGGATGGTTCCGCTGGTCATCGGACCCCACGGCGGTGAACTCGGGTCGGGGAAGGAGGCGGTACCGGTGTCGCGCACGTTCCTGACGATGCGTTCGGTGGAATTCGACGCGATCCTCCTCGCCGCATCCCCGTCCGATCCCCGGCTTCTGGTGCTCGTCTCCGAGGCATTCCGCCACTGCAAGGCGATCGGCGGGTGGCCTGCCGGCCGCGATCTGCTCGTCAGCGCCGGCATCTCGGCCGATGCCCCCGGAATCGTCGTGGCGGACGAGACCGAGGGGCTGCTCGACGGCATGACGACGCTGATGCGGTCGCACCGGGTATGGGAGCGGACCGTCTGATCGACAGCAATACCAGGTGACCCGGCCCCACGGCCGGGTCACCGTTCGTTCGTAGGAACGAAATTCCTGCAACTGTGGCGCACGATACATCTTAGTGCTAAATTATTGAGCACTAAGGAAATGCCGAGTGCAGGAGTATCGATGACAACAGACGCAGACACCATCCCCATGATGGTCCGTCAGATGCGGGTCGAGTCCTCGGGCGTCGTCTCGCTCCGCCTCGAACGGCCCGACGGCGGGGCAGTCCACGAGTGGACCCCGGGTGCCCATCTGGATCTGCACCTGAGCGGCGGCACCGTGCGGCAGTACTCCCTCTGCGGCGATCCCGACGACAAGACCGGATACCGAGTCGCGGTCCTGCACGAGGCGCACGGTCGCGGCGGGTCCCGGCACATTCACGAGACGCTGCGTCCCGGCGACACCGTCCACGTGAGCCCACCGCGCAACAACTTCGAATTCCTTCCCTCTCCCCGCTACCTGTTCGTCGCCGGTGGAATCGGCATCACACCGCTCCTCGCGATGATCGGCGAAGCCACACGGATGGGCGCCGACTGGGAACTGCACTACGGCGGACGCTCCCGCGCGTCGATGGCGTTCCTCGATGAACTGTCCGCGCACGGCGAACGGGTGCAGGTCGTCACCGAAGACGTGGACGGCATCCTCGACCTGAACGCTCTCCTCGGCGAGGTTCGCCAGGACACCCTCGTCTACGCGTGCGGACCCGAAGGCCTGCTCGCCGCCATCGAGAACGTCGCCTCCGGGTGGCCCGAAGGGTCCATTCAGCTCGAACGTTTCAAAGCCAAGGAAATACCCGCCGACACGCTGGCCGGTGACCGACCGGTCCGGGTCGTCTGCGAGCGGTCGGGCATCTCCACCACCGTCGCCGCCGACAGGACCGTCCTCGACGCGCTCGAGGAAGCCGGTGTCGACGTCCCCAACTCGTGCCGGGAAGGCATCTGCGGTACCTGCGAAACCCGTGTCCTGTGCGGCACCCCCGATCACCGTGACTCGCTGCTCTCGAGCGCCGAGCAGGAGTCCGGGGCAACCATGATGATCTGCGTTTCCCGCGCCCGCTCCGACGAGCTCGTGCTGGACCTCTAGAAGGGAAGAACCATGAGTCTTTACCTGCAACCACGGCAGGCCGGCACCGCGGGCCCCACTCCGTACGAGCTCAAGCTTGCCGGTGCCATCGAAGAGGTCTTCGGTACCGGTGTGCACCACCTCGAGGGATTGGTGAAGGGGCTGAACGACCTCGGTATCTGCAGCCCGAGTGGGGAACCGTGGACCCCCGACACGTTCACGGACGAGATGCGACGGATGGCGGCCTGAACATGGTGAATCGACTGAACAAGACGGCACTGACCGGCGACGAAATCTTCGCCACCGGCATGCGGAACCAATGGCACGCGGTCTGTCCCTCGGACTTCGTCGCGCGCGGCGACATGAAGAAGGTGCGACGCCTCGGCGAGGACTGGCTTCTGTTTCGTCAGTCCGACGGAAGCCTCCGCATGCTCGCCGACAGGTGCCCGCACCGCGGAGCACCGCTGTCGCAGGGACAGCACCTCGGTGACCGGGTCGCCTGCAAATATCACGGGGTCCAGGTCGACGGCGGCGGAACCGTCGTATCCGTGCCGGGAATGCCCGGGTGCAATCTCGAGGGCAAGCGGCTCGTCACCAGCCTCCCGGTGCGTGAGGTGGCCGGCGCCGTCCTGGCATGGTTCGGCACCGATCCGGACGCCGAACCGGGTCCCCTCGAACTCCCCGAACGCCTCGTGGACGACGGTATTTCCCGTTTCCTCTGCTACGCGGAATGGAAGGCGCCCTGGCGCTTCACCCTCGAGAACCTGCTCGATCCGATGCACGGCGCGTTCCTGCACCGCGAGTCGCATTCGATGTTCGGCGGGGAAACGTCCGCCAAGTTCCGGATCCGGGAAACCGATCGCGGGTTCTTCTTCGAGAAGACCGACCAGCGGGGCGTGAACTTCGACTGGGTCGAATTCTGCCGGACCGGAGTCGACTGGGTCGACCTGGAAATCCCGTACCCGCCCACCGCAGGCCCCGGCGGATCGTTCGGCATCGTCGGAATGGGAACGCCCATCGACGCCGAGACCACCGCCGTCTTCTTCTGGCGGTACCGCCGGGTGGAGGGCTGGGAGCGCGACGTCTGGCGCTTCCTCTACCGCACGAAACTCGAGGAGCGGCACTGGGCGGTTCTCGAACAGGACCGGGTCATGCTCGAGGCGATGGCCGCCGACGCCGACCAGGCCGAGAACCTCTACCAGCACGACCTCGGGGTCATCCGCCTGCGCCGTCTCTACCGGAGCCAGGCCGCAGCGCAGGCGGAGGCGCTCGCCGGAGCGTAAGGTCGCGCGGGTTGACTTGAATGAACTGTCAACCAAGAATGTGTGACGGCCGACACGTCGGGAGCCGGCCGGTACGAGGAGGCGCGAGCGGTGCACGAAAACGACGGCGTTGCGGATCGGTGTGCGTTGATCGAGGCGGCGGGTCGTTGCTTCGCGGAGCTCGGATACGACAAGACCACGGAGGCGGTCATCGCGGAGAGCGCCGGCCGGTCGGTGACGGACTTCCGTCGGCACTTCCGGTCCACGAAAGATGCATTTCATGCGGTTGCCGCCGCCGTGTTCGAGAAGTTCCTCGAAGCGCAGCGCACCGCGGTGCCGCCGGACGCCGACCCTCGTACCGTGCTGGGCGCGGCCACTGCCGCATTCATCGACACCGTCTACAGCGTCGGCCGGCTCTTCACCGTCATCGAAGCCCGGGCCGCCGTCGACCCCGTGGTCGGCGAGCAGCTGTCGCAGGCGCACACCCGGATCCTGGCCCGGTACACCCGCTTCATCGAGGGGCTGGACGAGGCCGGGATCGCACGGCCCTGCGCCGAGGCGGCCCAGCTCGCCCGCAAGCTGTCGGATGCGCAGTGGCGGGGAGCGGCCCACCTGATCGGCGCCTCCCCGGACGAGCAACGTCGGTTCATCGTCGAGATGACGGCCGCAGCCGAACGCTTCATCGGATTCGACTGCGACACCGAACTCGTCGAGAGGCCGGCCTGCTGAACCAGGTCCCCAGGTGAGGGACGTCTGGTTGTCTCCCTAGGTGAGGGGCGTCTGGTTGTCGACGATCGAATGTTCGAGTTTGCGGAGCAGTTCCGCGAGGGACGCCTGATCCGTCGCGGACATACCACTGAGGATTCGTGCCTCGTTCGCGAAGTGTGCCTCCGCCACCTTCTCGATCACCCGAAGGCCCTCGTCGGTGAGCTGTGCGTACACGATCCGGCGGTCTTCGGCGTCCCGCTCACGCTCGACGAGACCCGCCTTCTCCAGCCGGTCGACCCGGAGGGTCACACCCCCGGTGGTCACGAGAGCGGACTCCGCCAACTGGCCGGACGTCATCCGGTAGGGCGGACCCGAACGCCGCAGTGCGGCGAGCACATCGAACGACGCCATGTTGATGCCGTGCTCTTCGAACACGACAGCCAGCGAGGCCTGGTACCGCAGGTACGAACGGTGCAAGCGGCCCAGAACTTTCAGTGGACTCACATCCAGTTCAGGCCACTGGTGTGCCCACTGATCGACGATGTCGTCGACGGCGTCACGGTCGGGAACCGGGCGTTGCGTCACCGGGGCGCCTCCTGAACTTTGTGGTCCTGAACTGTTGAGTCCCAAGGTATCGGATTGCCGGGAGGAGGGGACGCGCCGCGGGTCCCCGTCCGGTGTGTCGAGGACGGGGACCCGCGGTCGTCTGTTCGGGGGAGTCGCTCAGCGGCCACCGACTGCGGCGACGGCATCGATCTCGGCGATCGCGCCGTACGGGAGGCTGCTCACCTCGAGGAAGGTGCGGGCCGGGCGCGGTTCGTCGAAGATGCGCTCGAACTGCCGGTTGGCCTCTTCGCGCAGGGTCAGGTCGGTGACGTAGTAGGTCAGCTTCACGACGTCCTGAAGCTGTCCACCCACGGTGGCGAGGCGATCGACCATCCGGTCCACGGCGGCGTCGAGAGCTTCGGTGCGCCCGGGTACGGCAACGCCCTCGGCGTCGACGGACAGGGCGCCCGAAACGAAGGCCAAACCTCCCGCGACCACGGCCGGGCTGTAGGGGTGATGGGCGGAGACTTCAGTCATGGACATGGGGACTCGCTTTCGAAGTAGGCGTCGACTCAGTATATCTTAGCGCTAAACTAATTGGCAGGCCCGGCGAATGAATACCCCGCCCGCGGGTACTCGACCCGCATGCCACGAGCCACGAAACAGTCGGCAGCGGCGTTCGTGCCCGATACCGTCGACCTCGACGCGTTGTCGGACGCCGCCGGCGGATGCCGCGGCTGCGATCTCTACCGCGACGCCGAGCAGACCGTCTTCGGCGCCGGCAAGCGCTCCGCCCGGATGATGCTCATCGGCGAACAACCGGGTGATCAGGAGGACCGCGCGGGGCAACCGTTCGTCGGGCCCGCGGGCAAGCTGCTGAACAAGGCCCTCGAAGCGGCAGGCATCGACCGGGATCTCACCTACGTCACCAACGCGGTCAAGCACTTCAAGTACGTACCCGCCGAACGCGGTCAGCGCCGCATCCACAAGAAGCCGAACCGCACCGAGATCGTGGCGTGCAGGCCGTGGCTCGTCGCCGAGCTGCACGCGGTAGAGCCCGATGTCCTGGTGTGCCTCGGCGCCACCGCCGCCCAGGCGCTGCTCGGACCGTCGTTTCGGCTCACCGAGCACCGCGGGGAGCGGCTGCATCTCGACGGTGAAGTGGACGTCGCCGGCGATCCCGACGTCTTCGTCACCATCCACCCGTCCGCCGTCCTGCGCGGACCGGATCGGGACGAGGCGTTCTCCGGACTCGTCGAGGACTTGAAGAAGGCAGCCCTTGCCCTGTAAGGCCCTGCCGTGAGTACTTATTAACAACCCGTTGTCGATAAGTACTCACAGGGGTAGGCGAGGGACCGCCCCGCAAGACAACATGGGGTTATGACGAATCCGAAGCAGACCATGAAGGCCGTCTCCTATTCCTCCTACGGTGGTCCCGACGTACTCGAAGTGGTTGACGTTCCCATTCCGGAACCCACGGGGAATCAGGTGCGCCTCGCTGTCCGCGCCGCCGGGGTGAACCCGATCGACTGGAAGGTGCGGTCGGGTTCGATGGCCGAGGTGATGTCGGTGCAGTTCCCGAAAGTTCCAGGCAGTGAGGTGGCCGGCGTCGTCGATGCCGTCGGTCCGTCTGCGACCGGGGCTGTGGTCGGGGACGAAATGTTCGGCTGGTCCGACACCGGCGGTTACGCCGACTACGTGCTCGCCAGCGTCATCGTCCCCAAACCGCGCGAATTGAGCTGGACGGACGCCGTCACGATTCCCGTGGCCGGGGAAGCCGCCGATCGCGGACTGCGGCTGCTCGACCTGCGTGAGGGCGAGACACTTCTGGTGAACGGGGCGTCGGGAACAGTCGGAACCCTGGCCGTGCAATTGGCCCGGCAACGAGGAGTCACGGTGATCGGCACCGCCAGCGAACGCCACCATGACGCACTCCGCGCACTGGACGTCGTCCCGACGACGTACGGTGACGGCTTGGCCCAGCGGGTGCGTGAACTCGCACCGCAGGGTGTCGACGCCGTCCTCGATGCCGGAGTCGGGGGGCTGCCGGCCGCTATCGAGCTGCGCGGCGGTACCGAGCGGATCGTGACGTTGTCCGACGGGGCGGCCTTCGAGCTCGGTATCACCTTCTCCTCCGGCACCTCTGACGACTGGAGCGCCGAAATCCTGCGACGCCTCGGTAGTGCGGCCGCGGCCGGCGCACTGGCACTGCCACCCGCTCGCACCTTTGCCCTCGCCGGTGCTGCGGACGCCCACCGTGAGGGTGAGAAGGGCGGCAGCCGGGGGAAGCTCGTTCTGACCCCTGTGAGTACTTATTAACAACGGGTTGTTAATAAGTACTCACAGGGGGGTCAGGCAGTGGTGGCGAGGGCGGCGGCGAGACCGAAGGCCACCGCCATCGCCACCACCTCGACTGCGGCGCGCCGCAAGGAGTCGTCTGCGCTCATCCGATGCGCGGAGGCTCGGCCGACCCAGGTGCGGCGCCACCACCACCCCAGTGCGAGCAGTGCCGCGAGCACCACGGCCTTGGCGACCACGATGCGGCCGTAGCCGGTGTCGGTCAGGGCCGACACCCCGCCCAGTCGGACAGCAGCGTCCACGACACCGGTCAGGGTGAGCAGACACACGCACCACACCGCGACGTCCGAGTACCGGGGCAGCCACCTCGACCAGTCCCCCCGTGAGCGCATCGTCATCGCCAAGGCGGCCAGCAGACCGAACCAGGTGGCGGCTGCCAGGGCGTGAACGGCGTCGAGCACCGAACCGAGGACCTGCTGCGACATGTGCCCGGTGACCGGGCGCGCGACGATGGCGAAGGCCGTCACGACAGCGACCGCAACGGGAAGACGAGCCCCGGGATGCCGGAACGCGAACAGCGACCATGCGGTGACTGCGGCCGTGCACGCGAAGACGGCGAGGTCGATACGTCCGGCACTGATGTCGGTGACGTAGGAACCGAACCGGCCGACCGTCAATCCGGACAGCGGGAGGGCGTCGGCTTCCGCCGCCGTCATGGCGAACACGACCGCCTCGGCGGCCATCCACGATCCGGCCACGGCCGTCAGCAGTCGCCAGAAGTTGGGGTCCTGCACGAGGGGTCGGCTGTCCGTCCGGCCCCACCACCCGAGTGCGGCCAGTCCCAGGACCACCGACCCGAGGATCAGGCACAGAGCCCGCACAGCGCTCGACGGGCTGGGGTCTTCCGGTCGAGCCAGCGCCCACCCACCGGCAACACCCACGAGCGAGGTGGGCACGGCGAACAGCAGCCACCACTGTCGCGCCGTGACCACCGTTCTCAGTTCCGCTCGCGCGGTGTGCGGAGCGCGAACCACAGCCCGGCACCGAACACGAGCACACCCGCACCGACGAACGGCCACAACGGGATGCCTCCGGAGCCCGAATCACCTGAGCTGTCGGCGGCGGCGCCCGGTGTGCCCGACCCCGCCTGGGTGAGCGTGAACGTTCGGGTTCCGCTCACCGGATGTCCGTCGGCGGAGGTGATGCGGAAGGCGATGGTGTAGTCACCGGCCTGGCCAAGTTCACCGAGCTCCGCGCTCACGGTGGCCCCTTCGACCGAGGGGTCGCCTTTGGTCCACAGGTTGCCGTCCGGGCCCACCACGGTGAGCGAAGCGAACGACTCCTGCAGCGCCTCGTTGAACGTGACACTCACCCGTTCGGGCGCTGCCGCGATCTGTGCACCGTTCTCCGGGTTGGAACTGAGCACCACCGAGTGGGCCGCGGCGGAGCCGACACCGAGCATGCTCGCCAGCATCGCCAGCAGTCCGACGGCGATCACCTTGGCCGAGGTGCGCGCCGTCATGAGCGACGACTTCGAACCAGTGCGCCGAGGCCGAGGGCCGCACCCAGCGCGCCGAGGACGAGTCCGACGCCACCCAACCAACGGGCGGTGTCGTCGGTTCCCGCGGCCGCCACCTCGTGGTCATCGGCCGACGAGGACACGGCGTCGTGGCTGCCGTCTTCCCCGCTGGAGGCCGCGAGGGTGAGTGTGGGTGCCGGCTTGTCCGGTTCGGCACCGTCCGGGCCGGCGGGTTGATCCCAGTTGACGACGTTGCCGTCGCTGTAGGTCTGTGCTGCCGGGAACGACACCTCGTCCTGTTCGGGCAGAGGTCCGGCCGACAGCACGAATTGCTGGAATTGGCCGGGTGCCACCCCGACACCGGGATCGGCCGTCCACGTCACCGAGGTCGCGAGCTTGGATCCCGGGTCCTTGGCGACGACGGCCGTCCAGCCCGGCAGCGGTTCGGTGCGAGCGGATTTGAGGCCCGGAAGTGTCACGGTGAGCGCGGTGGTGGAAGCCGTTTCGGATTCGGTGGGCACCCGGAACGTCAGGACGGAGTAGCCGCCCTGTTCGGCGCCCGGAGCCGCGACCGTCACGTGTGCGACGGCAACACCGGCCGTGAGCAACATGGCACCACCGGCGGCGCCGGCCGTGAAAAGAGCACGCGAAACTAGGGAGTTCATCGAAAGTAGGTCCTTACTGGTCTGAAGGCGAAGTGAGATGAAGGTTCAGACCAGAACAGGGGGACCGCGACGGGAGATGCTCGCTCGGAGCAGTGCGTCGACGGGATTTCTGCGGGGGACGGGGTGAGGGAGGGCAACGGCGACCGCGACGGGTCGAGGCTCCCCGCGTAACACCACCCGCCATACGTGGACCAGCGAACGGTAGAGCCGTTCGGCGCTGGCAATGAGCAACGCGCAGACGACGGTGGCGGCTGCGTGCGCCAGCAGCATCGGTGCAGCGGGGAGAACTGCGTGCACGTGTGCTGTGGCTGCGAGTGTGAGGTGGCCGGCGACCTGTCCGAAACCGAGCGCGCCGAGAAGGGCCGAGTTGCTGTGGAAACGCGGCGGCAGGTTCGCGGTGATCGCGCCCACGCCGCTACAGGCGAGGAGCAGCAACGTCAGTGCTGCCGATGCGGGAAATCCGCCCCCACCCGCGCCGTGCGCCGCGACCGCGAGACCGGCCGAAAGCGCACCGACGGCCGCGCCTCTGAGGGTGGCGGTCGCGTCGGAGCGGGCGGGGGACATGAAAGTGCGTCGAAGTCGGTCAGCGCACGCCGAGGCGGGCGAGGAGATCCGCTTCGACACCGTCGAGTTCGGACGAGATGGCCTGGTGAGCGGCCTTCCGGCGAGCCTGGGGCATCTGCTCTGCCGCGCGGACGGCGGTATTCAGATCACCGAGGCGCTCGCGGATTGCGCCGGCGAACTTCTGCGTCTCGGCGTCGTCAGGCTTCTGACCGAGAATCTCGGTGGTGGAGCTTTCGGCACCGGCGATGCGGGCGCTGAGCTTGGCGCCGTGACCGGTGAAGTTGGCGAGCTGGTCGATGCCGACGCCCATCCGATCGGCGCGCCTGGCGTCGATCTGGCCGCGCACGACGGTTGCGGCGCGGTAGACGATGGGAAGCAGCACGGGCGTGAGGAGCCGCGCGACACCGAGATACTTGCGAACGGAGGCCACGGTGAAGCCCTTCTGGGCGGCCGCCTTCTCCTGAGCTTTGAGGGTAGCGATTTGAGCCTTCTCGATTTTCTTCTGTGATTTCAGTTCGGCAGCTTCGAGCTTGCGCGCGGACTTGAACGCGGCCTTGTCCCGCCTGCGTTCGTTGCGTGCCTTCAGCTTCGCTTCCACTCCCGCCTTGTGCTTGAGTGCCTTCGCTTCTGCCTTACGGGTGGCTCGGGACTTACGTTTCTTCAACAACCCCATCGAAAAGACCCCTTTTCCTGGTGTTTCAGCGCAGCCCACGCTACCAACTGCATCCGGTGCTTCGGGATCAGCCTAGGGGAGCACATAATCTTCGTCATCGTGTGTTCCCATATCGGTCAGCAAACAGAACCCGGCGCCTCTCCCGGACAGGTGCCCGGGCCGGTGATCGATGCCAGCGCACTGACGCGGTGCCGTCACCGTGTGCATCTCGACGCCGCCTTCCCCGCCGCCCTGGCCGCTGCGCCGGAGGACATCGGTGTCCGACAGCGACAGGATGCGGCTGCCGCCCGTCGCGAAGACATTCGTCGGCTTCTCGTCGAGCACGATCCCGAGCGGTGGGTAGTGATCGACGCCGAACACAGCATGCGCACTCGTGCCGAAGACACGGTGGCCGCGTGCAGGGCAGGCGCGGACCGGATCTGGGGCGCCGTGCTGCCGCTCGAACGGGACACCGGCCGCAAAGCCCGTTGCGAGATTCTCATCCGGGACACGGACCGCGGCGGGTACATCCCCGTGATCGTCGTCAACCACAAGGTCACCGATCCCGGTCGGGGCGCGACGACGTCCGGCATGTTCGAGTGGGAGCCACGCGAGGATCCGAGCAGGAAGCCCCGCAGCCAGGTCCGCGACCAGATGCGTGTGGCACAGGTGTACCGGATGCTCGAGCGGCACGGGTTGGCCAGTCCGGCCCGCCTGGCCGGGGCGATCGGATACGGCTCCGACGTGATCTTCGTGCACGATCTCAGCACCATCCTCGCCGACTACGACGAGCGTTTCGCCGACCGACTGTCCGTGGCGCGGGGGGAATCGGCGACGGTACCGTCCCGGATCGGCGAATGCCGATCGTGCCCCTGGTGGCCCGGATGCGAAGAACAGTTGACGCTGACGCACGACGTGAGCCTGGTGGCCACCGGGTCGCGGGCCGACATGCTGCGCGAGGCCGGTTGTCACACCATCGACGACCTTGCCGCCTGGGACCGCGAACCTCTCGAGGACTGGCCGCACGGTGCATTCGAGGACGCTGTGGTGACGGCAAAAGCCTGGCTGGCGGGTGCGCCACTGGTTCGGCGCTTTCCGCAGATCCGGGTGACCCGCGCCGACATCGAGATCGACGTCGACATGGAGAGCTACCAGGAACACGGTGCCTACCTGTGGGGAACGCTGCTCAACATGGACGGGGTGTCGGTATATCGACCGTTCGTCAGCTGGGACCCCGTACCGACACAGGACGAGGCGCGGTCGTTCGCCGAGTTCTGGACGTGGCTGATGGCCGAACGGGAGGCGGCAGCCCTGAGCGGCAAGACGTTCGCCGCCTACTGCTATTCACGTGCGGCCGAGGACAAGTGGTTGCTCGATTCGGCCCGCCGATTCGCCGGAGTCCCGGGCATCCCCACCGAGGCCGAGATCCGCGAGTTCATCGACAGCCCGCAATGGGTCGACATCTACCAAGCGGTCAGCGATCAATTCATCTGCCCGGGCGGCAAAGGACTGAAGAAGATCGCTCCCGTCGCAGGTTTCAGGTGGCGTGACGCCGACGCCGGCGGTGAGGCGTCGATGAGTTGGTACCGCGAAGCCGTCGGCTACGACGGTGAACCCGACCTCACCCAGCGCGAGCGGCTCCTGCAATACAACGAAGACGATGTGATCGCCACGAAAGTGCTGCGGGAGTGGATGTCGGATCGGGCCGAGAAGGAGATCCCGCTCGCGTCGGACCTCTAGGCTGCAAGGCAGGGGCCGATTCGGTAGGGGTGGTCAGGTGGAAGTGCCGAAGACATCCACGACGCTGCGGTTCGCTCTGCTGCTCACCGCCGCCGGCGGCTTCCTCGACGCCTACACCTACATCAGCCGCGGCGGAGTTTTCGCGAACGCCCAGACCGGCAACGTCATCCTCATGGCCATCGACCTGTCGGAGCGGCACTTCCACGCCGCACGGGCACACCTGTGGCCGATCCTCGCGTTCATCGTGGGTGTCGCATTCGCACACCTGCTCAAAGGCGAACTCGCCCACAGCGTCTTCGATCACCCCATCCGGATCGCCATGGTCGCGCAGATCGTCGTTCTCGTCGCGGTCGCCTTCGTTCCCGCGAACGTCCCCAACGCGGCGGTGACCGTACCCATCTCTTTCGTGGCGGCCATGCAGTTCGGTCTGTTCCGCACCATCGGCTCGCTGTCGTACATTGCTGTCGCCACCACGGGCAACCTCATGCGCTTCACCGAGTCGGCGTACGCCGGATACATCGAGAAGGTCCCCGAATCGCTCCAGCACACGCGGGTGTACGCCGCCATCGTCGGCAGCTTCGCCGGTGGAGCCGTCCTCGGGGCGTTCGCCACCCGCTACTTCGGCGGAGCCGCCGCCTGGATCCCCGCTGCCCTCCTGTGCGGAGCACTCGTGCTGTTCTACATCGACGACCGGCGACGCCGCCGACTGTGAGCGAGTGACGCGCAGAGTGCCGCAGTCGCTCCTGACACTGCTCGAGGAACGTGTCCTGTATACCCGCCGTACCGGATCAGTGTGCGAGTGATCGCAGGTCTTTACGAAGTATCTTGCCCGCAGCGGACTTCGGAATCCGATCGATGAATTCGACGGCCCGCACTTTCTTGTGGGGTGCCACCTGTGCGGCGACGAAGTCGATCACCTCGCCGGCGGTGAGTTCGGTGCCGGGCCGGGTGACGATGAACGCCTTGGGGATTTCCTCCCCGGTGTCCTCTTCGATCACGCCGACGACTGCGGTATCGGCGATTCGGGGATGGCTGAGCAGCAGTGCCTCGAGTTCGGCGGGCGGTACCTGATAGCCCTTGTACTTGATGAGCTCCTTGAGTCGATCGACGATATAGACGCATCCGGCAGCGTCGACCTGTGCGAGGTCGCCGGTGTGAAGGTATCCCTCCGCATCGATGGTCTCGGTGGTGGCCTGGTCGTTGCCGAGGTAGCCGAGCATCACATTCGGACCCTTGACCCACAGCTCGCCGGGCTCCGAGAGTCCTTCCTCCGGGATCGTGATCTCAGCACAGGTGGTGGGGTCGACGATCTTGTTTTCGGTGCTGGGAACCGGCCACCCCGACGAGGCCAGCGGGGGCTGGTCCTGTCCGAAAGCGGACGCGTCGGTCGGCATCATATGACTGACCGGGGAGAGTTCACTCATCCCGTAGCCCTGCAGCATCTGTACGTCGAGTCGCTCGGCGACTGCGGTACCCAATGTGTCGTCGAGCGGTGCCGCGCCTGACACGATAGTCCTCAACGAGGAGAGGTCGTAGTTGTCGACGATGGGGTCCTTGGCCAGCGCGACCGCGACCGGCGGCGCGATGTAGGCGCCGGTGACCTTGTGATTCTGGATGTTCTCCAGGAACTCGACGAGGTCGAACCTGGGCATGATTACCAAGCGTGTGCGGTTGTACAGTGCGCCGTTCAGCAGCACTGTCATCCCGTAGATATGGAAGAACGGCAGCACTGCGATCACGACGTCGTCGGGGTGCTGGCCTTGCAGAGGCCGAATCTGGGCGAGGTTGGCAACCAGGTTTCGATGGCTCAGGGCAACGCCTTTCGGATTGCCTGTGGTGCCGGAGCTGTACGGCAGGGCGGCGATATGGGTGGCCGGATCGAACGTGACCTGCGGAGCGGGAAGCTGTGGCCGGAGGAGGTCGATGGCGTTGGGGTGGCCGGTGTCGGCTTCTCCCGTCCAGTCCAGAACGATCAGCTTGTCGTCGGTGATGCCGACCTGCTTCGCCGCGGTGTGGGCCTGCTCGAGCATCGCTGAGATCGTCACCAACATCTTCGCCTTGGAATCGGTGAGCTGCTTGGCGATCTCTGGTGCGGTGAACAGTGCGTTGATGGTCGTCGCGGTTCCGCCGGCACGCAGGATGCCGTGGAAAACGGTGGCGAACGCAGGAATGTTCGGCAGCAGGACGCCGACGACGTCGCCGACGCCGACGCCGCGGGCGGCGAGTGACCCGGCTGCGGCATCGATCTGGCCGATCAGCTGCCGGTAATTCGTCTCGGTTCCCGATGTCGGATCGACAAGTGCGACGCGATCGAGGTCCTCATCGGAGATCGAGCCGAACAGGAGGTCGTAGACGCTCAGATCAGGAATCTCGACGTCGGGAAAGGGACTTGCGAAACTCACGGAATAACTCCTTCGGGGTTGCGCGTGACCGACTTCTGCTGGTGGCCGGTCGCACGAGGGACAGTGTGTGCTGTCGGCGGGATGGGTCAGTGACTGTGTCGACTACGGGCGCTGACGAGGTCGGTTTGAGTGTGCGTCTGACGGGTTGCGGTGCGGGGCGTCGTCTCGAGTGTCGCGGTGAGGTCGGTACGCATCGTGGTCAGCCAGTCCAGGAGGTAGTTCTGCCGGACCTTCCATGGCCTGCGGTCACCTTGCCGGGGGAAGTCGCCGATGGAGCGCTGTACGTAGCCGGCGGCCAGCTCGAGCAGGGGACGTTCGCGCAGGCCGGGATCCGCCTTGGGGGCCACGGCGGCGAGCTGGTGCCGGTCCATGTGGTTGAGGATCTTGCAAACCAATCGGGAGGTGAGGTCTCCGCGCAGCGTCCAGGAGGCGTTGGTGTAGCCGATGCACAGGGCGAAGTTCGGCACAGCGGTGATCATGGCACCCTGCCAGACGAATTGGGATGGGAGGTCGACAGGCCGGCCGTCGATGTGCAGCTTCACCCCTCCGAAGGCCTTGAGCCGCAGTCCGGTTGCGGTGATCACGATATCGGCGTCGAGGACCCTGCCGGAGCGGAGCCGAATGCCTTCGGGGACGAAGGTATCGATGCGATCGGTGACGACCTCGGCGGCACCCGAAGTGATCGCCTTGAACAGATCGGCACTGGGGACAGCGCACAGCCGCTGATCCCACGGGTTGTAACTGGGAGTGAAGTGTTCCGCGACGAGCTGCGGGTCGCCGAGGATACGGGTGCTCGTCTTGGTGAGCAGTGCGCGTGCTGCTTTCGGGCGGCGACGGCAGAATTGGTAGAACGCTGTGCCCAGGAGGATGTTCTTGCTGCGGATGAGGCGATGAGCCGTGGCGGCGGGCAGGACGGCTCGCAACCGGTCGGCGGTCTTGTCGCGACTGGGAACCGCGCTGATCCACGTCGGTGAGCGTTGCAGCATCGTCACATGGGCGGCATCGGTGGCCATGGACGGCACCAGGGTCACGGCGGTCGCCCCGCTGCCGATCACGACCACCTTCTTGCCGGTGTAGTTGAGATCCTTCGGCCAGAATTGGGGGTGGACCACGGTGCCGGTGAAGCTGTCACTGCCCGGAAACCACGGAGCATGGCCATTCTCGTAGTCGTAGTAGCCGGCACAGGAGTACAGGAAGTTGCAGGTCAGTGTGGTGCGCGTGGTGGCCCCGTCGTGGGCACGCTTCTCGACGGTCAACGTCCACAAGGCGGTGTCCGTGGAGTAGTCCGCGACCACGACCTTGGTGCTGTAGCGGATGTGGCGGTCGATACCGAACTCGGTGGCGGTGTCCCGGATGTAGCGCAGGATCGACGATCCATCGGCGATCGACTTGGCGTCGCGCCACGGCCGAAACGGATAACCGAGGGTGAACATGTCCGAATCCGAGCGAATACCGGGATAGCGGAACAAATCCCACGTGCCACCCATGGCGGTGCGGGCCTCGAGAACGGCATAGGACTTGGTCGGGCACTCGGTCTGCAACCGGTACGCGGCACCGACACCGGACAAGCCGGCACCGACGATCACCACATCGACATGGTCGGAAGGGGTGGGGCGAGGGGCGTCTGTCATGGCTCCCAGTATTCGCAGCGCCGCTCCCGCAATCTTGATTTGAGACGACAGAAATTTGATACTGGGCGACATGTCGACGATCCGCTCCGCGGCGCTACGGGGGTTCCGCGCCACGGTGGCCGAACTTGGCGGTGATGCGGACGAGCTTGCCCGGCTGGCGGGATTGCCACCGGTCGCCCTCGACAGCGACGACATGCTTGTCGCCGATCTTGCGGTCGTCCGGATCCTCGAATCCGCTGCCCGCGTACTCGACTGCCCGGATCTGGGTTTGCGGGTAGCCGCCCGCCAGGACCTGGGAATGCTGGGTCCGCTGGCTTTGGCGATCCGCAATGCGCCGACCGTCGCCGATGCCATCGAATGCACGTCCCGGTACCTGTTCTTGCATGCCCGGGGGATGAGCATCGCGATGGAGGCCGACCCGAACGGGGCGCGCGGGGTCCTCGCGTTGCGTTACGAGGTCTCGCCGGACGGATTGCCTGTCTCGGTTCAAGGCGTCGACCTCGGGCTCGGATTCGTCCACCGGACCATCGAGTCTCTGATGGGTGGGAGGTACGGCCTTCGCTCGGTGGATCTGCCGTATCGCCCTGCCGCCCCGATCGACCGCTACGAGAACTTTTTTGGCGCACCCGTGCGTATCGCGCGTCCGGCCGCGCTGTTGCGGGTGCCGCGCAGCATCACGACCCATCCGCTCCTCGGGGCGGACGAGGCTTTGATGCGGCTGGCGTTGACCTTCCTTGCCAGGCAGGCTCCTTCGCACCCCGCGCCCGGCACCGCGACGCAAGTGCAGGCGGCGGTACTGCAATCGCTGGGCACCACACCTCCGGAGATCGGTGTCGTCGCGAGGCTTCTCGCCATGCATCCCCGCACGTTGCAACGCCGCCTCGCCGCAGAGGGAACGTCGTTTGCCGCCATTCTCGACGAGGTCCGCCGCAAGCAGACACGGCGCTACCTCACCACCACGGACATGCCGATGAGCCAGATCGCCGCCCTGGTCGGATTGACCGAGCAATCGACGCTGACCCGTTGCTGCCGGCGCTGGTGGAACGCCACACCGCGCGAGGTCCGCCGCGGCGCCCTGACACGCTGAACGCGGTGTTCTGGCGTGCCGTGCTTTCGGGTTGTGACACTGTCGCGCCGGGCTAAATAGTTGTCGTCTTCGATCAAGTACGGATGGGTGCTCGGCAACACACTGGGAGGCCAGGGCACCATCAGCACCGTCGAAGGAGAACCGATGTCACTTCCCCCTTACAAGTTCACGGGGGCCACCGCACTGCTCACCGGAGCCGCGAGTGGCATGGGTGAACAGATGGCATACGGGCTGGCCGAACGCGGCAGCAATCTGATTCTGCTCGACCGGGACGCCGACCGACTTGCTGTCGTCGCCCAGGTCATACGGAAGGCTCACCCGGACCGCGAGGTCGACACGCACGTCGTCGATCTCGCCGACCTCGATGCTATTGCGGCGGCGACCGCGGCGATCCTGACCCGACATCGCCGGATCAGCCTGTTGATCAACAACGCCGGTGTGGGCCTCGGAGGTGAGTTCCAGGACCTCACGGCCGAGGAGTTCCAGTGGGTCCAAGACATCAACTTCCGCGCCCCGGTCACCTTGACCCGGCTGCTGCTCCCGACCCTGCTCGCCTCGCCGGGCAGCCACATCGTCAACGTCTCGAGCCTGTTCGGGCTCATCGCACCAGCCGGTCAAAGCGCCTACGCCGCCAGCAAGTTCGCTCTCCGCGGGTTCAGCGAAGCGCTCCGCCACGAACTTGCCGAAGAGGGGGCCGGCGTCACCACCGTCCACCCCGGTGGTATCCGCACCAGAATCGCCGAAACCGCCCGTGTCGCCGGATCGGCCACCGAAGGACAGGCACGAGCGGCCAAGACGAACTTCGCCAAACTTCTCACGTACCCGGCCGACAAGGCTGCCGAGCAGATCCTCGACGGCATCACCCGTCGTAAACCCCGTGTACTGATCGCACCCTCCGCGGTCACGGCCGATCTCGTAGTCCGGTTGTTTCCCAGCTCGTACCTGGCGGTGCTACAGCGGCTGCGCCCCCGACGCCGCGTGCAGCCGCCGACCGGAACCCCTGCGCTGGACAGCATCTGATGCAGCGCGCGCACCGTCCGGACGGAACATCGGCATGAAGATCAAGGGCGCGGTACTCGAGCACAGCGGCTTGCCTCGACCGTACGCAGAGTCTCGACCGCTTGTCATCGAGGAGCTCGACCTCGACCCGCCCGGGCCGGGCGAAGTCCTCGTTCGTATCGAAGCAGCCGGCATCTGCCATTCTGACCTGTCTGTCGTCGGCGGCAACCGCCGCCGGCCCGTGCCTCTGCTGCTCGGACACGAAGCCGCCGGACGCATACAGCGCCTCGGCCCGGCCGTCGACGACGTCGCGATCGGACAGCGGGTGGTCATGACCTTTCTCCCGCGATGCGGATCCTGTACTTCGTGCGACACCAATGGGCGCCTGCCCTGTTCCGCGGGCAGTGCAGCGAACAACGAAGCCGCCCTGCTCGGCGGCGGGACACGGCTGCGTCGCGGCGGGACGGTCGTCAATCATCACCTCGGGGTATCCGGATTCGCGACGCACGCGGTGGTCAACCGACGCTCGGTCGTTCCTCTCGACGACGACGTACCGGCCGACGTTGCTGCGGTACTGGGTTGCGCGGTACTGACCGGCGGCGGCGCGGTGATCAACGCCGGCCGCCCGCGGCCGGGTGACGCGGTGATGATCGTGGGTTTGGGCGGGGTGGGAATGGCCGCCCTGCTCACTGCGCTCGCGCTGGGCAACGGCGAGGTGATCGGTGTCGATGCACTACCCGACAAGCTCGACCATGCGCGCGCGGCCGGGGCCACCGCGTACTCACCGCAACAGGCGGCCGAATTCAATATCACCGCCCCGCTCGTGGTCGAGGCGGCAGGCAACGCCCGCGCCTTCGAAACCGCGGTGGCGGCCACCGCACCCGGCGGGACCACTGTCACGGTCGGACTGCCAGGACCCGAGACACGCGCCGCCATCGCACCGTTGGATCTGGTCTCCGGAGCGCGCACGATCACCGGAAGCTATCTCGGTTCGGCTGTGCCCGAGCGTGATATCCCCCTCTACGCGCAGATGTGGCGCGAGGGCGTGCTCCCCGTCGAGCGGCTCATCACATCGCGGATTCGACTGTCCGACATCAATTCGGCCATGGATCGCTTGGCCGACGGCGAAGCGGTCCGACAGATCGTCATCTTCGATCGGGATTGACGGCCCCCGCGAGCGCGACCGCCACCGCTGTGGACGTAGGTGCGCCGGCCGGTGATCCGCGCGTGAGGTCAGGCGGGCGTCATGACCAACTGTGCTGCCGCAGCACGGATCTCGGGTGGGATGGTGACGGGCGTGCGGGTCTGCGCGTCTACGTACACGTGGACGAACCGGCCCACCGCCGCGAGGGTCGACTCCGCACCCGACACCCGGAAGATGGCCAACGAGTACACGATGCTGCGATTGCCGAGCTTCTCGATCTTCACGCCCACCTGTAGCAGGTCGGGGAACGTGAGCTCGCGGACGTAGGTGCAGCGTGTCTCCGCGACGACGCCGATCGCCGGCAGCGTCCGGATGTCGAGGCCCGTCGTCGCCATCAACCACCCGTTGACCGCGGTATCGAAGTACGAGTAGTACGTCACGTTGTTGACGTGGCCGTAGTGGTCGTTGTCCTCCCACCGGGTCGGAACCGGCCACAGGACAGGAAAGTCGGCGGTGGTGGGAAGTGGCAGGGCGGTGTCGTGTGTCATCGGCACCACGATAACGGCACCGCGGAGCGGACCCGAGGACAGATTTCTTAGATAGATGCAATGAATGCTTGATTCATTGCACGATTCATGATTATATTGCAGGCATGAGTGTTCCCCGTCACAGCAGCGCCGGATACGAACAGGCCGTCGACGCCGCGCGCCGCAAATTCCTCGCGGGCGACCGGCTGGACATGCAGAAACTTGCGGCTGAACTCGGGGTCAACCCGTCAACGCTGTTCCGTTGGGTCGGCAATCGCGACCAGCTGCTCGCAACGGTGCTGTGGTCACTCGCCGAACCGACCTACCGCGCCGCGATGGCGGCGACCACCCGCAGCGGTGCCGCCCGGATCGCCGACGCGGCGGCCATGTTCGACCAGGCGCTCATCGACGCGCCCTACTTCCGGGCCTTCCTCCGCCGCGAACCCGAACACGCACTGCGCCTGCTCACGACGAAAGCAAGCCCGGTCCAACAGGAAATTGTCGCCGCCACAGAACGTTTGGTGCAGCAGGAGATGGACCGCGGGAACCTCGTCCATCCGATGTCTGCGCACGACCTCGCATACCTCATCGCACGCATCTCCGAAGCATTCGTCTACGCCGACATCATCACCGGGGAAAGCCCCGACGCCGCGAAGGCCGCCGTAGCGGTCGCAGCGCTGCTCGGCGATGCCACCTACGTACCGAAAGGACTCCCGTCATGACCGTCTCCGGGCACTGTAACCCCGAATTCCACGACCTACGAGCCGAATTCGAGAAGAACATCTCCTCGGAAGAGGAGCTGGGCGCGTCGATAGTGGTCGACGTCGACGGCGAAATTGCGGTCGACCTTTGGGGCGGGTTCTGCGACAGCGGACGAACCCGGCCGTGGAACGCGGACACCATCACGAACGTGTGGTCGTCGACGAAGACGGTCACGAGTCTGGCGGTGCTGATGCTGGTCGACCGGGGCCTGCTCGATGTCCGCGCACCGGTCGCGCAGTACTGGCCCGAGTTCGCCGCCAACGGGAAAGACCGGATCGAGCTCCGCCATCTGCTTTCACACACCTCCGGTGTAGCCGGCTGGGAGCCGCCGTTCGGCCTCGACGACCTCTATGACTGGGAGCTGGCGAGTTCGCATCTGGCTGCCCAGGCTCCCTGGTGGGAGCCGGGCACCGCATCCGGATACCACGCACAGAACTACGGCCAGTTGCTCGGCGAGGTGGTCCGCCGGGTCTCCGGGAAGTCCCTCGCCCAGTTCGTTGCCGATGAGATCGCCGCACCGCTGGGAGCCGATTTCCAGATCGGTGCCCGCGAATCGGATTGGCCGCGGATCGCCGATGTCGTTCCGCCGCCGCCACTTCCCGTCGACCTCACCGTATTGCCTGAGGACAACCTGACGCGCAAGTCCCTCGGCACCCCTCCGCTGGATGCGGCCGCCGCGAACACCGCGGCGTGGCGGCGTGCCGATCTCGGGGCCTACAACGGCCACGGCAACGCCCGCTCGCTCGCCCGGATCATGTCCGCCATTTCCCGCGGGGGGACAGTCGACGGCGTCACGTTGTTGACGCCGGATACGATCGATCTGATCTTCGAAGAGCAGTCCAACGGCGTCGACGTCGTTCTCGGATCTCCGTTGCGCTTCGGCATCGGTTACGGCCTGCCCCACACGGTCACCGTCCCGTACATCCCGGACGAGCAAATCTGCTTCTGGGGCGGCTGGGGTGGATCAATGGTCGTCATGGACCTCGACCGCCGGATGACCGTCACCTACGCGATGAACAAGATGGGGCCCGGTCTCATCGGTTCACCGCGCAGCGAAGCGTACCTGCGCACGGTCTATCGGACGGTCGACGCCTGATCGTCGTCCTCAGCGGATCCACCAGCTGCTGCAGGGCCGTGCCCGCAGCACGGCACCCATGATCGATTCGACAGTTGGAGGAACACTTTGCGAGCCACAGTGCGAGAACCCGTGCGTTCTCTGGGCGTGTTCTTCCATCTGTCGATCGATACGTTCCGTGGCATCGCAACGTGGCCGTTTCAGCACCGGGAGTTTCTCGACCAGTGCTGGTTCATCGTGCGGGTGTCGCTGGTGCCGACATTGCTTGTCGCACTTCCGTTCACCGCGCTGATCAGCTTCACGTTCAACATCCTCGCCGCGGAATTCGGTGCATCCGATGTCGCGGGCGCCGGGGCCACACTCGGCGCGGTGACTCAGGTCGGCCCGGTGGTGACGGTTCTCGTCGTCGCCGGTGCAGGTGCGACCGCGATCTGCGCCGATCTCGGATCGCGGACCATCCGTGAGGAGATCGACGCCCTCGAGGTCCTCGGCATCGACCCCATCGTGCGTTTGGTGGCGCCGCGAGTGCTGGCCTCGACAGTGGTCGCTGTGCTGCTCAATGCCCTGGTGTGTGCGATCGGAATTGCGGGAGGATTCTTCTTCTCGGTGTACTTCCAGAACGTCACTCCCGGTGCGTTCGTCGACGGGATCCCGCTGCTGACCGGGGTGCCGGAGCTGGTGATCTCCGAGATCAAGGCAGGGGCGTTCGGCCTCATCGCCGGGCTCGTCGCGTGCTATCGCGGTCTGACCGTGAAGGGCGGACCCAAGGGGGTCGGCCAAGCAGTGAACGAGACGGTCGTCTACGCCTTCATGGCGTTGTTCTTCGTCAATATCGCCCTGACGGCGATCGGTATCAAGATGACAGCAGGTAGCTGAATGGCACAGGCGTTACCCCGCTTCACCTCGCGACCGGCACGGATCGCAGTTCTTCGTGCACAGTCCACCAAGCGTGCCGTCGACGAGATCGGCAGGCAAGCGATCTTCTACCGGACAGCGATCATCGAAATCCCCATCGCGCTCGCCCGTCACCGCCGGGAAACGCTGCGGCTGCTCGCCGAGGTCGCACTCGGTTCCGGCGCCCTGGCCGTGATCGGCGGCACTGTCGCCATCGTCGGATTCTTGACTATGTCGGCAGGGGCTGTCGTAGCGCTGCAAGGCTATACGACACTCGGTGACATCGGGGTGGAAGCGCTGACCGGGTTCCTGGCCGCATACGTCAACGTCCGGATCGCCGCTCCGGTGATCGCGGGCGTGGGCCTCGCCGCCACGATCGGCGCCGGAGCGACAGCCCAAATCGGTGCAATGCGCATTTCGGACGAGGTCGACGCGCTCGAGGTGATGGGTGTTCGATCGATCCCCTACCTGGCGTCCTCACGGATCATCGCCGGCATGATCGCGATCGTCCCCGTGTACGCAGTTGCGGTCATCGCCTCGTTTTTGGCGAGCCGGACGGCGACTGTCGTCGTGTACGGGCAGTCGGGCGGTGTCTACGACCACTATTTCTCCACCTTCCTGGTCCCCACCGACCTGCTGTGGTCGTTCCTGCAGGTCATCCTGATGGGACTGGTGGTGATGCTTATTCACACCTACTTCGGGTACACCGCCGCCGGTGGTCCGGCGGGAGTGGGTGAGGCGGTCGGCCGGGCGGTCCGTGCATCGCTCGCGGCGGTGGTATTCGTGACACTGGCCGTGTCCCTCGCCGTGTACGGCACGTCCGACAGCTTCAACTTCGCCGGATGATCAGGCGATCGCGCAGAGGGCCGCGTGTCCCTCATGTCACCACGGCAGGAATCGCCTTCGTCAGTTGTCTCGCACTGGTCGCCGCACTCGTCGCCGCGCAGTTCCGGGGTGAATTCGTCAACAGTGTGCAGGTGATTTTGCTGGCGCCGCGGTCGGGGCTCAACCTCGAACCAGGCGCCCGGGTGAAGCTGCTCGATGTGCAGGTAGGCCGGGTGGGGACGGTCCGGGAAGAATCGGGATTCGCGTCGATCGAGCTCGACCTCTCACCGGAGCGAGCACGGTCGATTCCGGCGAACATCGGCGCGACGATCGCCAGCACCACCGTGTTCGGCGCGAAGTTCGTCTCGCTCACGCTACCGAAAGACCCTGCCTCGCAGCCCCTTGCGAACGGTGACACCATCGACAACCGAGGAGTCACCACGGAAGTCAACACGCTGTTCGAGCGCCTGACCACCGTCCTGCACGCAGTCGCACCGGAAAACCTGAACGCCACCCTGACCGCGATCTCCGATGCGCTGCGCGGCCGCGGCGAGCAGGTCGGTCACACTATCGACCAGGCCAACACCTACCTGACCGAATTGCGGCCGAGTCTGGACGCACTGCAGGCCGACCTGGATGCCACAGCAGAGGTGACGAACCTCTATGCCGACGCAGCACCGGGGATCGTCGAAACGCTGCGGTCGTTGACGACGACCGGATCCACGGTCATCCAGAATGCCGCCGGGCTGGATCGGTTTCTTCTGGCGGCAATCGGATTCGGACGAACCGGCGGCGACACGCTCGACGCGAACAGAGAGGCCACCGAAACGCTGTTGCGGTCCGTTCGTCCGACCGTCGAACTGCTCGACGAATACTCAACCGGACTGCCGTGCTTCTTTCAGGGCCTCGACCAGGCGCGCGCGGACATCGAATCCGTGGTCGGCGGCGCCGTGCCGGGGGTCAACATCAGTGCCACCCTGCTGCCAGGCGAGATGCCGTACCGCTACCCGCAGGATCTGCCGAAAGTCGCCGCGAGCGGCGGTCCGCGGTGCGGTGCACTGCCCGACCTGGATATCACCGACGGACCGGCGAAGTACCTCGCAACCGACACAGGCGTCAATCCCTACCTACCCAACGGCCGGCCGGCCGGCCTCAATGTCCTGGACTTCATGCTCTACGGCGTCCCCGGGGGAGTGCGATGAGGAACGCTCTGAAATTCGGCAGTTTCGCGCTCGTGATGCTGATGGTGCTCGCGCTTTTGGTATTGGTACTGGGCCAGATCCGCCTCGACCCCAGAACCGAGTACCACGCCGAGTTCGCCGAGGTGTCCGGCCTCGCCGAGGGTGATGTCGTGCGTCTCGCTGGTGTCGACGTCGGCCGGGTGCACGCGGTCGAATTGCACGGCAGGAACGTGGCTGTCGAGTTCGACGTCGCCCGCGGTGTTGCCGTCACCAGTGACGCACGGCTACAGGTGCGCTACGCGAATTTGCTCGGGGATCGCTACCTCGAGCTCGCCAACGGCGACCGCGTCGACGAGGCGATGCCCGTGGGCGGCACCTTTCCCCTCACACAGACCGAGGCGGCCCTCGATATCGATTCGCTTCTCGGAGGGCTGGCCCCGCTGACGCGGTCCCTCGAACCCGATCAGATCGATCGCTTGACCGGTGAATTGATCCGTGTCCTGCAAGGGCAGGGCGGAACGATCACCTCAATCCTGCACGAGATCGCCGTCCTCACCAGCACACTCGCCGACCGCGACGCGCTCATCGGGTCCGTCATCACCAACCTGGGTACGGTGCTGGGCACAATCGGCGACGACAGTGACGCTTTCACGCGGGTGATCGACCACCTGCAGCAGCTGGTCGCGGCAGTGGCCGAGCGGAACACGCCGATCGCGGACGCCCTCGTGCACGTCGATTCCGCGTCGGCGACGCTGACGGACCTTCTCGTCGCCGATCGGCCGGCCATTGCCGCAGACATCGCACAGACGAACCGCGCGGCCACGCTCCTCGACGACGGCAGCGCCCAAGTCGAGGCCGTGCTGAGCGCGCTGCCGGAGGCATATCAGCGACTGACCCGACTGGGCGCGTACGGCAGCTTCTTCAACTTTTACCTCTGCGCGGTCACGGTGAAGGTCGACGGCCCCGGTGGTGCACCGATCGTCACGAAACTCGTGCAACAGAAACAAGGCAGGTGTGTGACACCGCAATGAGACGCTATGAGAACCGAAACACGGCCCGCACAGGCGTTGTCGGCGCAATCCTGATACTGATGGTCGTCGCCACTGTCTCGAATTACGACCGGTTACCAATGCTGAACTCCGACCGGGAGATTCGAGCGATCTTTGCCGACGCCGGCGGCCTGAAAGCGGGGGACCGCGTCGAATTCGCGGGTGTGAACGTGGGGTCGGTGCGCGACATCGTGCTGCGCGGCACCGACGTCGAAGTGACGATGAGCGTCGAGGGCGATCTCCCACTCGGTGCCACCCCGAGTGCACAGACCAAGACACGGACCGTGCTCGGGCGTAAGGCTGCCGTTCTGATTCCCAGCGCCGACGACCACCGATTCGACTACGACACCGTCATTCCGCTCGAACGTACCCGGTCGCCGTACGACCTGCCCACCGAACTCGGCCGGCTCACCGACAACGTCGCGGGCATCGACACCGAGCAACTCTCGGACGCGCTCCGCACCTCGTCGGGGGTGCTCGAGAAGACCTCGCCGGAGCTGAAGGACGCACTCGAGGGGGTCGCGCGACTGTCGGACAGTGTCGGATCCCGCGACGAGGTCCTCGGGCAGTTGTTCGCCGACGGTTCGAAGGTCACCGGTGTGCTGGCCGAACGCAGCAGGCAGATCAACACCCTGGTCGTCGACGGCAACCGTGTCCTCGCCGAACTCGATGCGCGGCGATTCGCGATCGGAAAGTTGTCACACTCCTTGTCGGCGGTCTCGCATCAGGTGAGCGGGCTCGTCGCCGACAACCGTGACCAGCTTGCCCCGACGCTGGCGCGGCTGAACAGTGCGCTCGAACTGCTCGAACGGAACAAGACGTCGATCGACGCGGCGCTGCCCGGCCTCGTCAAGTACGTCGGGACGCTCGGCGAAGCCGTCGGCAGCGGACCGTTCTTCGACGCCTACGTCGGCAACTTGATTCCCGGCCAGTTCATTCAGCCGTTCATCGACGCGGCGCTCGGTGACGGCCGAGCGCTTCAATCGGAGGTTCCGCGATGAGATTTCGGCGAAAGACATTGGTGGCCATCGCTATTTCGGGCGTCCTCGTAGCGCTCGCAGTCCTGAGCTACGTGATCGTTCCGCGACTCACCGACCGGGCGATCGTGGCGCATTTTCCCGCGGCCGTCGGCCTGTACCCGGGCGACGACGTGCGGATCCTCGGCGTGACGGTCGGCACGGTGGACCGCATCGAGCCTGAGGGGACCCGCGTCGCCGTACACCTCACCCTCGATCGGCGGTGGAAACTGCCCGCCGACGCGCATGCCGTCGTCGTGTCGCCGACACTCGTCACCGCCCGATTCGTGCAGCTGACCCCGGCCTACGTCGACGGGCCCGAGCTACCCGACGGAGGAACGATCCCCGAAGAACGGACAGCCGTGCCTGTCGAATGGGACAAGATCAAAGAGCAGCTGACCCGGCTGAGCACGACATTGGGTCCGCAACCCGGCGAGCCCGGAACCCTCGGGGAATTCGTCTCCGACGCAGCGGGCAATCTGCGCGGAAACGGTGCCACGTTCAACGACACTCTGGCGAACCTGGCTCAGGCGACCACCACGCTCTCCGACGGGCGGACCGATCTCTTTGCTGTCGTACGCAACCTATCGGTACTGGTCGACGCGCTTTCGCAAAGCCATGCCCAGATCGTGGCGTTCGAGAACCATCTTGCGTCCGTCTCGGAGCTGGTCGCGACGAGCGAGACACCGCTCGGTGACGCACTCGCCGATCTCGACGCCGCGATCACCGACGTACAGACTTTCCTGGGCGAGAACAGAGCAGGGGTGAGCCACGCGGTCGACAAACTCGGCGCCGCCACGCAGGTCCTCACCGACCGCCGCCGCGACCTCGAACAGATACTCCACGTGTCCCCGACGGTGCTAGCGAACCTCGAGAACATCTACCAGCCCGCACAGAACTCGCTGACCGGGGCGCCCGCGCTGACGAACTTCGCCAACCCGACCCAGTTCATCTGCTCGGCCATCGCCGCCGCCGGTGAACAGGGCGCCGAGGAAGCAACGAACCTCTGCATCCAGTACCTCGGACCGCTGCTGAAGACGATCGCGTTCAACTATGCCCCCATCGGCGCGGTCGTCGGGAACTCCGTCGGCGCGCTGCCCGACCAGATCGACTACAGCGAACCCGGTCTGCCCGGACTCATGCTGCCCCCACTCCCGCTGCCGGGAGGCGCACGATGAACGCATGTGCACGCCTGGTGGGTGTCCTCGGCGCCGCGTCGATCCTCACGGGGTGCGGGTGGACGGGCATCAATCAATTGCCCCTACCCGGATCCGTCGGCACCGGCGATGGTTCCTGGTCGCTCGCCCTCGAAATGCCCGACGTCTCCACCCTCACCGAAAACGCGCGGGTTCGCGTCAGTGATGTGACGGTCGGGACGGTCCGCTCGATCGAAGTCGAGGACGACCACGCCCTCGTCACGGTCTCACTCGGGCCCGATGTCGAATTGCCGGACGGCACCACAGCCAAGATCGGGGCGACAAGTCTGCTCGGCTCGGCACACGTCGAACTTCTCACACCCGACTCGGCCTCAGCGACACCACTGCTCAACGACGGTGACCGGATCCCACTCGACCGCGCCGACGCGTATCCGACCACCGAGCAGACACTGTCGACGGTGTCGTACCTCCTGACCGGTGGCGGTGTCGGCAAACTCGCCGAGATCAATCGCGAAGTCGGTCAGGCCCTGTCCGGTCGTGAGGACACGGTACGGAGCCTGCTCGCCAATCTGCGGGAGGTCACCGACCGACTCAACCGACAGCGCGACGAGATCGTGGCCGCCCTCGACGGACTCGACCGCTTCTCGGCCATCGTCGCGAACGACCGCGACACACTCGATCACGCCCTCCAGACGCTGGATCCAGCATTGGCGACCCTGAACGACCAACGCGAGAACCTCCTCGGTGCGGTCGACGCCATCGGCCGGTTCTCCCGGTCCGCCGACGAACTCGTCACCACGAGCCGACAAGACCTCGACGCCGACCTGCGCGCACTGGAACCCGCACTGCGCGGGCTGGCCGACTCCGGCCCCGCGTTGACCTCCTCACTGTCTCTGCTCGCGACCCTGCCGTTCCCGATGAACACCTACCGCAACGCGGTGCAGGGCGATTTCGCGAATCTGTTCCTGAATCTGGATCTGACCACTGCTCGGCTCGACCGAGGATGGCTGACCGGGACACCGGCAGCCGGACAGCTCGCCTCGCTCGGCGGCATCATCGGCCAGCTTCCGCCCCTCCCGCCGATCGACGGCAACCCACTGATCACGCCGCTCGACCTGGGAAACACCCGTCCGGCCGACCAAGGGGGCAACTGATGCTGTTATCGCGACTCGTCAGGTGCCAGCTGATTGCCTTTGCGGTGATCACCGTCCTTGCTCTCGCATGGATCGCAATGAAGTACCTACAGGTGCCGACGATGCTCGGAGTCGGTCGCCACACCGTCGAACTCGTATTGCCCTCCGGTGGAGGGCTTTACGCGAAATCGAATGTCACCTATCGCGGCATACACGTCGGTGTCGTCGACAACCTGCGCGTCGACGGCGACTCGGTCGTCGCCACCATGTTCCTCGACGGCGCCGTCGACATCCCCGAGACGGACATCGTCGCCGAGGTGCACAGCCGGTCGGCCATCGGCGAGCAGTACATAGAACTGCTGCCGCAAAACGATTCCGGCCCCTACCTCGAGGACGGAGATACGATCATCGGCGGTCGATTGCCGACCCCCACATCAGAGTTGATCGACACACTCGACGTCGCCCTCACCGATGTGCCGCGCGAGGATCTGCGCACGCTGATCGACGAGAGCGGTGCCGCGTTCCGCAACTCCGGCACCGATCTCCAGCGGATACTCGACGGCACCAACGCCTTCCTCGACGACGGGGTACGCAACCTCGGCCCGACGCGGTCACTGATCGACGGGGCGGGTCCGCTGCTCGCCACCCAGACCGCGACAGCGGATGCCATTCACGCGTGGTCGGGTTATCTGAGCTCCATCACTCGATCGGTCGCCGAGAAGGACGGATCTGTGCGGAGCTTGATCGACCACGGTGGTCCCGCAGGGGAGGAAGGTGCCGCCCTGTTCGCGGACATCGGGTCGACGCTTCCCCGCGCACTCGGCAACCTCAATTCCGTTGCCGACGTCCTGCGGATCTACAACATGAGCGTCGAACAGGTCCTCGTCATCTATCCCGCGATCGCCGCGGCGATTCAAAGCGTGGTGGCCGGATCCGAACCGGGAATGGCCAACCTCGATTTCAATTTGGGTGTCAACGCGCCGCCGCCGTGCACCACGGGCTTCCTCCCACCCGGCGAACGGCGCTCACCAGCCGATTCCGAACCGATCCCGCTGCAGACACTCGCATACTGTGCGGTCCCGCAGAACGATCCTTCTGTGGTCCGCGGTGCCCGCAACCTGCCCTGCATAGAGGCCCCGGGTAGACGCGCACCCACCGTCGAGCAATGCAGAGACGCCGGCCTCTACGCCCCCCTCGGCGAGAACACCCCCCTTGAGACGGGAGAAAACTGAGATGGCACACCGTATGAGAACCCTGCTGGACGCGATGCGCCGCACCGACCGCTTGATCGCCGCGACCGTCGGCTTCGCGATCGTCGCGGCCGTGTTCGCCGGACTAGCGGTGACGTCACTGCGCGACCACCGCGCCCTCGAGCGTCAACGCATCGAGGACGTGGAGATTCTCGACGCCGCCCGCTCCGGGGTGCTCGCCATGATCTCGATCCGCGACACCTCGGCCCCAGACGACGTCAAGAAGGTCCTCGACCAGTCGACCGGTGCATTCCAGAAGGACTTCGAGGCGAGATCGGCGTCCTTCGTGTCGGTCGTGCAGGAAGCCAAGGTCGTCACGACCGGCGACGTGCTCGCCCAGGGAATCGAATCGCGCGAGGACGGCACGGCAACAGTACTGGTGTACGCGACGTCGTCGGTCACCAACGCCGCCGGCGCCGAGAACGAAACCCGAACCTGGCGCCTACGCGTCACGCTGACCGACGACAGTAGCCGATACAAAATGTCGAACGTGGAGTTTGTGGCATGAAATTTCCAGTATTACAGAAGATTCGGCGGGGTAGGCGGGCCGTACTCGCATCGTGTATGTGCGCGGCGCTCGTCGGGGTCGCCGGCTGGGCATATCTTTCGTTCCTCGTCGCTCCGCGCGATGCGGCGATCGGTCAGACGCAGCAGCAAGTTGCCGTCGATGCAGCCGCCGACGCAGCAGTCGCGATTCTCAGTTACGGACCAGACACCGTCGACGCAGACCTCGATCACGCACACGACCTACTCACCGGCCCGTTCGCCGACTACTACGGCACCTTTACCCGCGACGTCGTGATACCCGCCGCCAAGGAGAAGAAGATCGACACCTCCGCGACCGTCGTAGGCAAAGCGATCACCGACTTCTCCCAAGACCGGGCGAACGTCTTGGTTTTCCTCAACCAGTCCACGACAACAGCCGACACCGCCCAACCGACCACCACGAGCACGGCCGTTCGCATCGAAATGGAACGCCACGCCGACACGTGGCTGGTCACGAAATTCGACCCTGCATAGTTCGGAGTATTCGATGATCATCGACCTGGTCGACCCGATTCAGCACCTCGTTGAAGCGATTGCGTACCTGCTGTTTCGAGGCCACTTGCCGAACTGAACCGCGGATCCTGACTGGCTGATTCCATCACATGCAGACGCCCAAACCATCGCGGCAACCGCGACAGCCCTGGGAGGCAACCGGTGCACCCCCGCTGCTCGCCGAGAAGGCGACGGCGGGCTCGCCTACTCCGGTGTCGCGGGACCGATCCACTCCGGATACTGCACGGCCACCGGCATGGTGGGAGGTTCGAATCCGGGTGGGGGGACGACGACCCCGGACGCGTTTTGCGTAAAACCCGGGAGTTGTCGCAGCCACCAATCGATGCAACCCTGCGGCATCTCGTCTCCCTTCATCGGTCGCAGGTAACGGAGCTTGGTGATTTTCCAGCCGTCGAACACGTTCCACAACGGCGGTCGGTTGGCGCGGGGGTCGTGTCGGGCGGGGTCGGTATCGGGAATGCCGGGTAGGCCGTCCTCGCCGATCCGCTCGAGTTCGATACGGTAAGCGAGGTTGAGACCTTCGACACTGAGATTCACGCCGGGGTCGGCATGCAGGTTGTAGCTACATACGGTCGCCCCGATACCTGTGGCCGTCTCGGCATAGCCGGTGATGTGGAGGAAGTTGGTAAGGGCGATTTGCTCGTCCTTTCCTGGTTCGGCCGAGGTGAAAAAGTCTTCCTTGTCGGCGTTGCTTCGTCGTGTGGGGCCACCGACCGCTTCGGGATAGCCCGGAAAGGAGCGGGACTGCCCGACGAACCTTGTGTAGTCAGCGGACTCGTACGTCGCCCGCACCAGCTCTGGACCTCGCTGCAACAGTTCGATGCCCGGGTCGGCGGACCATACGTTGCTGTAGAGAACTGCGGAACTCTGTTCGACCGGTCGGGGCTCTTCTCCGCCTTCGGATCCGCAGCCTGCGGCGAGGACTGTCGCAGCCATGACGGTCCCCGCCAATCGAACACTCCTGCTTCTAACCGTCATTTCGCACCACGTCTTCGTAGCCATTGCGAATTCTTTCACCATTGCCATCCGTGGGCTCACCGAGACGGCTGAACATCGTTTGGAATCCGTCCTTGAACAGCGTGCGAGATTCTGGCGCAGATTGAACATCCTCCCAGCTCCGGAGACCACCCGAAGTATCGAATGCCCACGGGAAGTCGATGCGAAAATCCCCTGGAAGTTCAGGCGTCGATTGGAGGATGTTGTAGTAATCGCGGTAGAAGTCGGGGGCTTCGAGGGCGACTGACGGTGCCGGACCGGGTGCCTTGCCGATGATGGCGTCCTTCAGGGGGTCGCCGCCCGCGTCGATCATGGTGTTGATGTATTCACCGCCCGGGAGTCTGTCTATTCCGAGGCCTCCGAGACTCGTCAGGGCGCCGTACGCCGCTGCTTTGCGGTCGTAGATGGCTTGCGCCTGTTCGGCTTTGTCGTTGTAGCTGTCCTCGGTCGAGAGGAGTAGTCCTCTGTCCATGAGGCCGTGGATTCGACCCGCTGTGGAGAGGTCGCCACCGGAGAGGGGCGCCGAGGGGTCGTGCGCGTACCGACCCTCTGCGGCGAGGATTTCCTGCATCGACGACTGGGTGAAATGTGTTCCTGCTTCCGGGTCGGTGTTGAGGACCGCGAAAACGTTCGATGAGCCGCCGAAGTGGTTGTTGTCGGCGGGATCTGCCCAGGTGCCGATATCGAATCCGGGTGTCTCGGGCCTCCCGGCACCGGCGAGGTCTCCGACATACGGGCTCATGCTGTGGGACACGGTCCGAAGCAGGTCCGGGTTGACCTGCCCGACGGATTGGCCTTCGGTACCGGGAATGTTCCTCAGCGTGTCCCAGTCGGTGCTCATGTTTTCCGCGACGGCCGACATGATGCTCCCGGTGCGGGTGGCGGTGGCGACGTCCGCCGGGTTGTTCGGGTCTTCGACGACTGCATCCTGGGCCCCGAACTCGAAGAGCGTCGAGGCTGCCTGCCCGTTGTCGGACCAATTGTGAAGCAACACATCGCGAACCAGTCCTTGACCGGTGTCGGGATGAGTGACCGCATTCTCGACGGCGATCTTGTCGTCCGCGACTGCCGCGAAGATACCTTCGGTGATGGCCGTGTTCTCGGTGCCGCGGCCGTCGACGGTGAAGTACTCGAACTTGTGATTGGGGTTCTGTTCGTGCGCGACCTGGGCGTCGAGGTACTGGCGACCTACGTCGAGTAGGTGCTGATCGAGGCCGCTGCCGACCTGGTACTGCGGATCACCGGCCTCGACGATCTTCGCGATGGCCTGATTGTCCGCGACACCGTTGAGTTCGACGCTGGAGGCGCCCGAGGAACCCACCATCTTGAAGTCTCGGATGACGAGGTCGTCGCGGGTAAGCGATTCCCGCATCTTGTCCGGCAGCAGGGCTCCGCCGCCTTTGGTCGGCACCTCGGAGTCGCCGGTGACGGTGGCGGTGACTTTCTCGTTCGAGATGAGCTGGAGCGAGTTCGCGAGAGAGCGTTGGGCGTCGGGCGGCAGCTTCTCCATGATGTGCTGGATCTCTTGCGGACTTTTCCCGTCGAGCGACCGGCTCACCTGGTTCAGGTACTCCATCTGGGACGCGGGGATGGTAGCGGCATTTCCGCTGTTCACTGCATCGAGCTGTGCGGGCGTCAGGGCACCCGCCTCGCCCAGCCTCCGGACCTGCTCCGGGGTCAACCCGCCCGGGTCGGATACGAGGTCGGCCGCATCGGTGCGACCCTGGTCTGCACCGAGTGCGGCGGCGGACGTGAAGGCCGCCCGCAGGCCGTCACGCGCCGTGTTGAGGGCGTCCCGGACAGTTCTGTCGGCATTCACTGTCGCTGTCGCTGCGTCGGAGAGGTCGCGCTGCCAAGCGGCCATGTCGTTCGCTCGGTCGGTGTCCGCCTCGGAATTGACCGGATCCGTCACGACCAGGTCGTCGGATACGCGGAACTGGGCTGCTTCTGCGCCGACGATCGCCATCCGGGCGCGTTGCAATGGCGCATCCACTTCGTGGAAACCCTGCTTCGCCCGGTTGGCGAGCGCCTCGAGGTGATCGACGAGGGCGAGGGCGGTCTTCTTGTCGGCATTCGCCCGACCCTGGGCGGCCTCTGCGGTTTTGCCCTCCCAGTATGAGTCGTTCACCTTCGTGACGCCGTCGACGTAACGGCCGAACAGGTCCTCGACCTTGACGCCGAGCGCAATCCACGCGTCACCGACCTCGGTCAGCATCGACGGATCCCACGATTCGAGCTGTGTGCGGGTGACGGTCATCCTTCTGCGTTCCAGTCACCCGTGGCGTCTGTGTACGCAGCGACGAATCGGTCGGCGGACGCGTCGTCCTGATCCCGGTATTCCCGGGCGAC
This sequence comes from Rhodococcus sp. MSC1_016, assembly GCF_023667485.2. Taxonomy (NCBI): domain Bacteria; kingdom Bacillati; phylum Actinomycetota; class Actinomycetes; order Mycobacteriales; family Nocardiaceae; genus Rhodococcus; species Rhodococcus sp. MSC1_016. The sequence goes on along the minus strand of NZ_JAMOZI020000001.1, from coordinate 5,167,847 downwards.
GTTGATCATCACGTCACCGGTTTCGCCGAGACGCTCCTCGAGAGCGGGAACGAGGGATCCCTCGATGAGGTCGCCCGAGATGCTGCACGCCTCGAGGACGGAACTCATGACGCCGCCCGGGCTCGACATGAAAGGGCCTGCCGCGGGGCCGACTCGTAAACTGCCTGCCTCCCCGGCCAGGCCGCGCAATACTGCGCCCAGCTTTTCGAGCTGGTCCAAATCAGCTTTCAACGTCCCCACAAAGGCCCCCTTCGACTGCCGGCCACTTCGGCCGACTCCCCCCACCGTCAGCGTTAGAGCCTAGCGGGCGGTGCGGCCGCGTACCCGAGGGAGTAGGCGCCGACCACCTTGGGAGTGGACTTCTCGTAGAAGACGTCGAGTTCCCGAATGTCGAAACCGGCGTCGGTGAGCAGGGCAGGGATGTCGCGGGTGAGGTGGCAACCACCGGCCACGGTCTTCTGGATGGGCTCCAGCCGGTGCTGCCACTTCTGGACCCCGGCGTCGGGGGCGAGGCCGTGCTCGACGAAATGCAGGGTTCCGCCCGGCCTCAGCACTCGGCGCACCTCACGCAGTGCGGCGTCGATATCGGGAATGGTGCACATCGTCCAGGTGGACAATGCACTGTCGAAGCTGTTGTCCAGGAACGGGAGCGACTGACCGTCCACACCGGCGCGGTCGACAGTTACCGGGGACCCGCTCAGCCTTTTCGCGGCCAGCTTCCAGCCGAGATCGGCTGGTTCGACGGCGCTCACGGAATCGAGATCCGGTGGATAGAACGGGACGTTGAGGCCGGAACCGAAGCCGATCTCCACAACGCGCCCGTGCAGTCCGGCGCAGACCCGCCGGCGCGTCGGCTCCGTGAATTTCACTCCACAGCTGATGTCGACGAGCCGCGGAACGATCCGATCAGTGTAGAAACCCATGCCGTCCTCCCATCAGGGCGCTTCGCGCCCCGTGCGCCCTTCTGGTAGCTGGAGCAACCAAAAAGGCGCACGGGCGGCGGAGCCGCCTACCGCGGGGCCATACGCAGCGCACCATCCATACGAATGGTCTCACCGTTGAGGTAGTCGTGTTCGACAATCATCTGAGCGAGCTGCGCGTATTCGGCGGGCTGGCCGAGGCGTGAGGGGAACGGGACCCCGGCCTCGAGTCCCTTGCGGTACTCGTCGGTGACGCCGGCGAGCATCGGGGTGTCGATGATGCCGGGGGCGATGGTGTTGACGCGGATGCCGAACTGGGCGAGGTCGCGGGCGGCGGGGACGGTCATGCCGTGCACGCCACCCTTGGACGCGGAGTAGGCGATCTGGCCGATCTGGCCCTCGAACGCGGCGACGGACGCGGTGTTGATGATGACGCCGCGCTGCCCGGACTCGTCGACGGTGTCGGTCTTGGAGATGGCGTCGGCGGCCAGTCGCATGACGTTGAACGTGCCGAGCAGGTTGACGGTGATGACGGTGCGGAACAGTTCGAGGTCGTGGGGGCCCTTCTTCGACAGGATGCGGCCCGCCCAGCCGACACCGGCACAGTTGACCACGATGCGCAGCGGCAGTCCCGATTCGACGATCTTCTCGACTGCGGCCTGGACCTCGTCGCCGCTGGTGACGTCGGTGGCGAGGAGGGTCACGCCGTCCGGGACGGTGTCGCCGGCCCGCTCGATGGACTGCTGCAGGTCCAGTCCGAAGACGGTGGCTCCGGCGTCGACGAGACGCTTGGCGGTGGCGGCACCGAGGCCCGACGCTGCTCCCGTGACCAGTGCGGCGGTTCCCTGAATATCCACTGTTCGAATCCTTCTCTCCGGCGACCCGAGTTGGTCAACCCTGGTGACCTGCACCATAACGCGGCCAGCTCATGGCAGCAGAGGCAAGGTGTGCCCGACCGGCTACCCCGTGGAATTCCCGAACTCCGCTCGCAGGTAGCGGCACCCTGTTCGGCCGCTGACGAGGGCGGCTCGCGCTGTGCCGAGACGAATTTCGTTGCCGTCACCGCTGTGGAGTCGCACGTTATGGTCTCCCGGTCGATCTGCCCGTACCTCGATGTCCGCGAATCCATGTGCCGACGCGATGTCTCGAGCCGCCTGGAGCACCGCCGGCCACTCGGCGTCGGGGATGGGACTCGTCGAGTACATGTCGGGAAGAAAGACCGACATCCCGTCGGCACTCGCAAACGGCACTGAGCAGCTTCCCTGAGTCCGGTCGCCCGCCGACACCCAGCGAAGCGTGGGCACGATGGCTGCGGCGGCGTCAGCGATCTGGTGCGCCACGCTCGCGACCGTCGCTTCCGTGTCCTCGAGCGGAGGCCACTGGCGCATCCGCCCCTCGGCGGCCGCGATGTCGGCGGCAGTGCCGTTGTACGGGTTGTCTGTCATTGCACTCCTACAGCTTGTGACGGCAGCACATCCTGTGACGAGAGCACATCCTGTGACGGCCGTCAGAAAAATTCCCACGGCAATTGCGGCGGCCCGGTGAGCCGGGCGACGGCCGTCGGCAATCACCGAACTACCCTCTCCGGCAGCCCGGCCACGATTGCCGACATGTTGTACTCGGACATGGTTCCCCGGTGCGGATACTCGCTGTGCCCCAGAGCGCCGTCGCGAAAAATTCCGTCCGGGCTCATTCCCTCGTCGACCGAGAGTTGGTCGAAACTCACTGTGCCCGGATCGGGACCGAACCTGTGCGTCTTGCCTACCTCGGTGACGAATCGGTCGTCGGCGGCTTCCATCACGTATCCGTGCCCGTCGCGCAGCCCGAGGTCGGACTCGTCATCGGCGTTGACGCCGGGAGAACCGTAGAACACTGCGTCATCGACCGGCTGGCCGGGACCGGGATCCTGGAGTGCCAGGCCAGTCGTGTAGGAACCATACGAATGTCCGAGTGCGGTGAGGTGCGGATCCGGTTGTCGAGAGGCGACATTCACCCCTTCGTAGAAGGCGGCGAGCTTGACCGCTCCGGCAGCGGCCCGGTCGCTCTGTGTCACGTCCAGCATGCCTCGAACCGTGTCGAAAGTCCCCGGTCCCATCGTCTGCGGCGGCTCGTATCCCAACCACGCAATCGTCGCGACCGTCTCGTCGTGCCGGCCCTGAAGACGCAACTGCTCGACGCTGGTGTCTCCCAACGAACGTGCCTCGCCGACCATTCCCTCGAACGAGTCGACGATGGTGGTGTTCAGTCCGGGCGTCGTCACCGAAATGTGCTCGGCGGTATCGGGGTCACCCACCGCGAAGGCCGCCATGCCTCGCTCTCCAGATTTCAGGTCGAGCAGCATCAGCCGGCCGTCCGGATTCTTCGCGACGACCTGCTCGAGTATGCGCAGATCTTTCAGCTTCTGTTCGCTGTACCACAGCGCCGCATCGTCATTGGTGAATGCGCCCCCGAACGGAGCGTCGTCGATAATCGACTGCAACCGGTCGCGTTCTGCTGTCAACCGGACCCGTTCGTCGTCGAACTGGTTGACGTTCGCCTGATGCCGCGCCGCAGAGGGGAGGCCGTCACTGCTTCCGACCCACTCGGGATGGCGCTCGAGCATTTCCCTGCGTTGCGACTCCGGCATTGCGTCCCAATACTTCCGGTTCTCCAGCGGCGAGGCGTTCTGCGGTGGCGCCGGGGCAGACAGTCTGCCCTGCTGATCGCCGGCTTCGAAGTCTCCGGCGCCCCGATCTCCGATGCCACCGCTCATAGCGTGTGTGAGCACGTGGGCTGCGTCGGCGTCGATGTCCTCGGCCTGAAGGATCAGCGCCCGCGCACTCGCCTCGAGGTCGGCCCGGGCTGTGAACTCGTGCTGCCGCCATTCGGAAGATCTCGGCGCATCGGTGACCGCGCCGGCATCGGACACAACGAACGCATAGTCGTCGGCCGTAGCCATCAGCGCGGCGACCTCGAGTTGGACGTGCAGAATAGCGTCGAACGTGTCCGCCGTGACCCGCCGGACCGCGCCGATCACCGCACTCTCGTCGGCGAGGTCCTGCACTGCCACCTGAAAAGCACGTCGTGCTGCGTGCGCGGCTTCGCCCTCCCAACCGCGCAGATCACCGAGTTCGGTAATCCGCCGTCGCACATCGTCGATGGCGGTGATGCGTGCCGACAGAGCCTGTTCCAACTGTTCGAGCGCGACGGTGTCCCACTCACGAATCATCTTCAGATCCACGGTCCCCCCCGGGTGCCACTGTGCACGTAAGGTAGCGGAGCACGGCCTGATTCGTAAAGGGGGATGTCGTGGGGGAGGGGCAAACAGTGAACGTCGATGTCGTGGAACTGCGTGTCGCAGCAGGGCAGATGGAGGGGATGTTCACCGAGGCGAATACGGCGCTCGCGGCCATCGATGGCGTGATCGCCCGGTCATCTGCGGCGTGGGCTGCCACGTCGCGGGCGGCTTTCCCGCAGTTCTGCGCTTATCTCGATACGCGGCGAGAGGCGCTTCTCGGCGACCTCGCCAGAATTGCCGACAACCTCGCCGGTACAGCCGCTCGCTATGACGGGCAGGACAGGGCCACTACCGACGCCGTGTCGCGCCTCCTCCCCTGAGTGCGGAGAAAAGCCCGGACACTGTTCTGTTCGTGGTTACAGTGGGCGCGATGAGTTTCGAACGGCTCGATGGTCTATCCCTTCGCCATCCCGTAACGAAAAAGAGGAGTGAGTCCCGTGCGCGTTGTGATCATGGACTTCATCAGTTTGGACGGTGTCGTGCAGGCGCCCGGCGGCCCTGAGGAGGACACCGACGGTGGTTTCGCCCACGGCGGCTGGTCACATCCGTTCTTCGATCCGGAGGCGATGGGCACCGCTTTCGACGACGCGTTGAGCGGGGCAAAGGCGTTGCTGTTCGGGCGGCGCACGTGGCAGACGATGGCCGCGGCGTGGCCGGAGCGGGCAGGCGACCCGTTCGCCGACCAGATGAACGCCATCCCGAAGTATGTGGTCTCCTCGACACTCGGCGACGACGAGCTGACCTGGGAGAACACCACGCGCATTCCCGGTGACGAGGCTGTCGCGGAAATCCGGAAGCTGCGGGAGAGTGGCGACGGCTCGCTGCTGGTGATGGGAAGCGCCACACTGGCGCGGACCCTCCTGAGCGAGGGCCTGTTCGACGAACTGCGGCTCATGATCGAGCCGGTGATCCTCGGCGGCGGCAAGTCGATCTTCCCCGAGAACGGCGGGCTCCGGACTCTCGAGCTGGTCTCCTCGGTCACGAGCAACACGGGCGTGCACGTGTGCACCTACCGGCCTGTGGAGTAGCCGGGTAGGTTGTCTTCGCGTGCGCACGGGAGGCGCAGGCAAAACGGTGGGGGGACGGATGACCGGGAATCAGATGGAAGTCGATCGCGAGGCGCTGCTGCGCTGCATCGCGGCGTGTGACGCCCTGGCGTCGGACATGGCGGAGTTGCGACTGCGGGCGTACCGGGAACTCGCGCCCGACAACTTCGGTTTGGGCGAAACGCATCTGTGGTCGGCCGCGGCGCTGGCAGAGCGCTTTCGGGCGACGGCCGTGGGCGGTTCGGGTGTGGCGGACGAGAACACCGCGGTCGGTGTTCTCGCCGCGCACGAACGCCACGCCGCGGCGATGAAGGCGACGTTCGAGGCGACGCTTGCCCGCTACGACGAACAGGACGCCGCGACCGCGGCACAAGTGAACGGTGCCGGTCTCTAGCTCGGCAGATCAGTGGATGTGTTTCTGCCAGTCCTGCGGCACGCGGTCGGCGGGGCCCGGAATGGTCTGCTCGAGCGGATGATGCTGCGGTGCAGCCAGTTCGGGGCCTTGGAACACTTGATCGGTGGCATAGTTCCAGAACCACGATTCGCCGGGCTCGAAGCTTTGCACCACCGGGTGACCGGTGTCGGCGGCGTGCCGGCTGGCGTGCTGCGCCGGTGAGGAGTCACAGCATCCGACGTGTCCGCACAGTGCGCAGCGCCGCAGGTGCACCCACCACCCACCGGCGGCGTCGCATTCGACGCACCCGGTACCGCTCGGTGCGACGCTCGTGTCGATGCCTTCCACTTCACCCATGCGAGTCTCCTTCCATCGCTGTCACTTCCGGCTCGATCGGGATGCGAACCTGGAAGCGGGTATCGCCCGGCTCGGAGTGCACGCGGAGATCGCCGCGGTGTTTCTTCACCACGATGCGCCAGGAGATGTCGAGGCCCAGGCCGGTGCCTTCTCCGACGGGCTTCGTGGTGAAGAAGGGTTCGAAGATGCGCGAGCGGATCTCTTCCGGCACACCGGGACCGGTGTCGCCGATCTCGATGAGCGCCATGTCGCCGTCTCGGCGGGTGCGGACGGTGAGAGTGCCGTGCCCCTGCATCGCGGCGACGGCATTGTCGATGAGGTTCGTCCACACCTGGTTGAGTTCCGCCGCATAGGCAGGAACCTGAGGCAGGGAAGAGTCGTAGTCCTTCACCACCGCGACCGAGTCGCCGATCTTGCGTCCCAGCATCACCAGCGAACTGTCGAGCAACTCGCGAAGGTCGACGCGCTGGTACGGGGCGCGGTCCATCTGGGAGTACTGCTTCGCTGCATTCACCAGAGTCGACACCCGGGCGGTCGAATCGGCGATCTCGTTCATCAGAAGCTCTGTCTCGATGGTGTAGTTGAGCCACCGGATCGTGCTCTCGACCACCGCGTCGTCGTCGACGCTCGCCACGATCCGCTCGAGCCAGGGGATGTCGAGGCCTGCCTGCACGAACGTGGGAGCGAGGTCCCAGCCGCCCGAGACGCCATGCGTGTCGAACCAGTCGCCGAGCTGGTCTTCACGATCCGCGGCTTCCAACGGTGTGAGTGTAGGGGCTTTCGCCACCAATTCAGCCGCTTCCTCCTGTAACCGGATCAGTGTCGCGAGTGCCTGCCGGTCGTACACCCCGGACGCGATGACACCGAGCTTCTGCCGCATGTGCGACACCCGGTCGCGGAGCGAGGCCGTCGCCCGGACTGCGGCGGCCGCCGGGTTGTTGAGCTCGTGCGTCAATCCTGCAGACAGTGAGCCGAGGGCGAGGAGCCGCTCGCGCTGGTCGACGATCTGACGGGAATTCTCACTGCCGAAGAACAGCCCTTCGAGGAGGTGAACTGCCATCGGGAACCACTCGTGCATCAGGGCACCGAAGCGGTCGGCGTCCAAAACGAAGAACCGGGACGGCCTGGTGACCCGCAACGATGTCGTGTACGTCTGAGGTGCGCGATCGCCGAGATACGACTGCCACGCCCCGGCATACACGCCGCGCTGAGAGGTTCGGTTGACCTCGATCTCCTCGCCCCCGGACAACTTGCCGAGGACCAGTTCGCCGTCCATCAGCACGTAGAAGCAGGTCGCGGCATCGCCCTCGGCGAAGACGGGACCCGGTTCGATCAGCTCGACGCGACCGCTTGCGCACAGCTCGCCGAGCTGGCGATCGTCGAGTTTCTCGAACAGGAAGAGCGTTCTCAGTTCCTCCGGGGAACAGGAAAGTGTGGTCACGGTCGGCCCCCGATCACGGTTGTCCGATGTAGCGGTGCACGAGCATGACAGCCATCGCCCCTTCACCGACTGCCGACACCACCCGTTTGGCCGACTCCGACCGAACGTCGCCCGCGGCGAAGATTCCGGGGACGCTGGTTTCGAGGTGGTGCGGAAGCCGGTCGAGTGGCCAGCCGCTCGGCGCCTTCCCGTCCACGACGAGATCCGGGCCGGACACCACGAATCCGTGCTCGTCGCGAATCACCACACCGTCGAGCCACTCGGTGCGCGGGGCGGCACCGATGAACAGGAAGAGGAACCCGGCATCGACGGTCTCCTCGTTCCCGCCCGCATTGTCGCGCAGCCGGATCCTCTCGAGGTGGCCGTCGCCTTCCACTCCGACCACCTCGGTGCACGGCCGGACGCGTATTCGCGGGTTCTGCTGAATCTGCTGGATCAGGTAATACGACATCGAGTCTTCGAGCGACTTCGCCCGGACCACGATCGTGACGGTGCGCGCGCCCCGCGCCAGGTACATCGCGGCCTGCCCGGCAGAGTTGGCGCCGCCCACGATGTACACGTCCTGATCCGCGCAGCGGGCCGCCTCGGTGACGGCCGACCCGTAGAAGACCCCACGTCCGGTGAGCTCGTCGATCCCGGGCGCGGGGTGGCGCCGATAGGAGACCCCGGTGGCCAGAATCACGGTGTGCGCGTCGATGGTGTGGCCGTCGGCGAATCGCACCGTGCGCGCCGAGCCGTTCACCTCGAGAGCCACCACGTCGCGCGTGGTGATCAGCTCGGCCCCGAATCGAGTTGCCTGGCGACGGGCGCGGTCGGCCAGCTGGGCGCCGGACACGCCGTCGGGGAATCCGAGGTAGTTCTCGATGCGGCTGCTCTGACCTGCCTGCCCGCCGGTTGCCGTCCGCTCGACGAGCGCGGTGCGCAAGCCTTCGGAGGCGCCGTAGACCGCGGCGCCCAGCCCGGCGGGACCGCCGCCGACGACGACGAGATCGTAGAAGTTCTCCGACGGTGACGTCCGCAACCCCAGCCGATTGCCCAGCTCGGTGTCGGCCGGCTCGACCAGGACGTCACCGTCCGGGCAGATGACGACAGGCAACCGCAGTCCGTCGGCGCCTGCGGCGGCGAGGAGTCGCTCGCCTTCCGGTTCGTCCGACATGTACCAGCGATACGAGAGTTGGTTGCGTGCGAGGAACTCGCGCACCTCCGACGACCGGGCCGCCCAGCGGTGGCCGATCACCTTGGTTTCCTCCACCGGGTGCCGCTCCGACGACGCCCAGGCGTCGAGCAGCGCGTCGACCACCGGATATAGCTTCTCCTCCGGCGGATCCCAAGGTTTGAGCAGGTAGTAGTCGAGGTCGATCACGTTGATCGCCTCGATCGCCGCATCGGTGTCCGCGTATGCGGTGAGCAGCACGCGGCGGGCCACCGGGTAGAGGTCCATGGCCTTCTCGAGGAACTCGATTCCGCTCATGGCCGGCATGCGGTAATCGGCGAGAATGACCGCAACGGGGTCGCCGCGCAGTTTCAGCTCGCGTAGCGCTTCCAGTGCGGATTCGCCGGACTCGGCGCGGATGATGCGGTACTTCTCGCCGTACCGGCGCCGCAAGTCCCGCGCGACGGCGCGAGACACTCCGGGATCGTCGTCGACTGTGAGAAGCGCGGGTTTGGCGCTCGCAACGGGCTGGTTCACACACGCCTCTCGTCTGCGGAGAACATAGAGCAACTTTCGCGTCGAGTATCGCCCGGACTGCGTGAACTTGTCGACTCGCTGGGAGGCACCGGACTGCGGTCAGTGCAGCAACTCCTGATCCTTCACCGGAGCATGCGTCCGGCGACGGGACCACACGGCACGACCCGCTGCGACAGCGACGGCGGTGACGACGACGGCGCCGGCCGCGAGTGGGCCCGCCGCGCTGCCCGGGAGCAAACCTGCCAGCAGCAACCAGGCCCCGAAGGCGAAGAACGACACCGCAGCACCGATGCGGATGACTCTCTCCGGCAGGTGCTTGCCCAGGACTGCGCCGAGCAGGATGGCCAGGGCGTCGGCCGCCACCATGCCGACAGTCGAGCCGATCCACACGCCGACCGTGTCGTGGTCGGTGGCGAGGGTGATGGTGGCGAGCATCGTCTTGTCGCCCAGTTCGGCGAGGAAGAACGCGGATGTCACCGCCAGAAACGCGGAGCGGGCGGTGCGGCCGGCCTTGAGTTGCTCCTCGTCGGTGAGGCGGTCACCGCGCAATGTCCACGCACCGAAGATCAGGAACGCGATCCCACCGACCACACTGATCGCGCCGGTCGGAAGAGCGACTCCGAGGCTGTGACCCACGGCGACCGACACCAGATGCACCACCGCCGTCGCGACCGTGATGCCCGAGATCACCACCCACCACCGGTAGCGCAGCGCGAACGTCATCGCCATCAGCTGGGATTTGTCACCCAGCTCGGCGACGAAGATCACCCCGAAACTCAGCAGCACGGCGGCCAGCACAACATCCTCCTCCAGTAGTCGGTCGGAGGATTGACAGGTGGGTCCCCCGGCGTGGCAGGCGCTGACGCGCCCACTCGGCCGAAGGTCTCGCCCACCGGCACCGAGAGACGTCACGGTGCCGGTTCGCCAGGCCGGGTCCGGTGACTCGCGTCACAGTACCGATATGTCGACACTGGCGATTGGGGGCTACTCCCCTTCGCTGACCTTCACGCTAGCGGGGCGGATTCGAAAACGCAAAGGCGACAATAAGTTTGGGCAACCTCGTCGTGGAATTTCGGGAACCCTCACGATGCCAGCAGCATCGCCAAAACAGCGGTGTCGGGATCACTGATCGGGTCGATGCCGACTCGGCTGACCATGGAGGTGACCGTGCCGTCCGCCTCCGCCTCCACCCACGCCGCCCGGTGGTCGAGACCCAGGTGAGGCAGGCCGGGTAGCAGGACGCAACCGGATGCCGCGCCTGCACATTCCGGCAACGACGGCGTGGTCTCCGACGGTGGGTGCAGCATCATCAACGCCGGTGGCTGATGGTCCGCGAACCGCCCGGGAGCGAGCGCGAACTCACCGAGGACGGTGCCCTCGGCAACCACGAGGCCGACGGTCTCGGGCTCCGGTTCCTCCGGCAGATCCTCGCGGGCGCCGAACACCGTCGTGGTGTGCAGAAGCCCCGGAATGCACGCCACCCGAACGGCGAGGGCAAGCAGCTGCGCCCATTCCTTGGTGGTGTCGGGCCAACGCCCCGAAATGACGAATCCGCGCAAAGTACCTGCGGCCTGGAAGGGCGAGATGCCGATGTAGCCGTCCCTGTTCATCTCTGCCTCCTCGGTGTGAATGACGTGCTGGAAACATGCCTCGTGCGCACACCTCGTTGGGTACTTGAAGAATGCACCGAACAATGCCTGGCACACAAGTGCACACGAGTGCTAACGCACAGGAGTGCTCATCGGGCGGCAGGCGGCGCTCGTTCCTCAGAGAACCCTCAGAAAGCCCACAACTCCCCGCTATCAGAGCCCCCTACCCTCACCGGAATGACGTCTGAGCGCCCAGGGAAATCCGTCGGCCACCACGCCGCAACCGACACGATGCGACAGTTCTTCACGCCCCGCCGCACCGCCTCACTCGGCCTGACCGCGCTCGTCGCCGTCTCCGCGGCCGGCCTCGGCGCCCTGTTTCTCGGTGACGCGCCCGACAGCCGGACGGTGGCGATCGTGAACGCGGATGCGGGTGCCACGGTCGAGGGGGAGGCAGTGCGGGCCGGCGAATCGCTGATCGAGAATCTCGAAGCGAATCAGGATTTCGACTGGCGGGTGGTGTCGGCCGACGAGGCGGAGACCGGCAACTATTTCGCCACAGTCACCGTGCCCGAGGATTTCAGTGCCGCCGTGTCGTCGATCTGGGGTCCGAAACCGCGGCAGGCCACCCTCGGCCTCGACGTGGAGGGCTCCGACGAGGTGGCATCCCTCACACTGTCCGAGGTGGTGTCTTCTCAGGTCGGGGCCGATGGTGTCGCCGACCTGCTGGCCGACATGTCGAAGTCGCGGACTACCTTTCAGCAGGCGGGGATGGCCGCCGGACTTCTCGCGGCGGGCACATCCGCGGCGGACGATGCGGCACAGCAACTCACCGCAGGCGCCGACACGCTGCTGCCCTACCTCGAGACGGCGCGATCGGGCGCAGTGCAACTCCTCGGCGTGGCGGATCAGGTAGCGAGTGTGGTCGACGAGACGGCCGGAACAGCGAACGACCTGGCAGATCGGCTGAGCGCGCTGGGACTGACCTTGGGTGAAGCGAACGACAGTGCCGTGCAGATGCGCACGAGAATCGATGCGGCGATCCGCGTTCTCGCGGCCACTCCCGTCGCGCCCGAAGTGGTTCCGGTCCTACAGCAGGTGAGTGCGGACCTGGGATTGCTTTCAGGCCAGCTGACTTCGGTCCCGGGGCTTCTGGGTGAGCAAGTCGGCCCCGACACCGACCTGGGTGAACTCGTCCGGGTGGCGATGGGACAGCTGAACGACGCAAGTGCCGAACTGAGCAGTGGCGCGCGCCAACTGAACGACGGCATCGTCCCGATCGCTGATCAGGCTCCCGAGCTGCTGGCCGGTGCCACCACGCAGATCGTCGACGGCTTCGCGAAATTGAAGGCACTGTCGGGGCAGCTGTCGACCGATCTCAATGCCGGGGTGGCCGCCATGCCTGCCCGGTCCGGGGCGCAGCAGACGCAGTTGGCGACCGTTCTCGCGGACCCGGTCGCGGTGTCGCGCAGCGTCAGTGCGCCGACCCCGATCCTGACCGCCGGTCACCTGGCCGTCGGATTCGGGTGCACGACGGTGCTACTCGCCGGCATTGTTGTGTGGATGAGCCTGCGAAGAGATAACTTTCAGCGCGCATCCTGAATGCGTCGCCAGGGAGTTGCCTGCTCCAACTCGAACGCCAACTCGAGCAGGGTGCGCTCGTCCCCGTGGTTCGCGGAGAAATGTGAGGCGAGTGGAAGCCCCTGCGACGTCTCGTGCAGCGGCAGCGAGATGGCAGGGCTGCCGGATGCGTTGTTGAGCGGCGTGAACGCCGTGTAGGCGATGAGCTTGTCGAACAGTTCCTCGAAACCTTGTTTGGGGGAGAGGTATCCGAGTTCGGGTGTCGTGTGTGCGAGGGCGGGTGAGAGCACCACGTCGTACGTCTGGAACACCCGGGCGTACTCGCGGTACGTACGACGCAGCCGGTACAGCATCTGGGGTGTTCTGGCCATTTTCTTCCGGTACATCGCAGCCAGCCCGCGTGTCAGGTTGTCGGTAGCGGCTCGATCGAAATCCGGCCCGAGCATCCGCTTGCCGTTGTTGGAAATGACGAACGCGAGGAATCCCCAGTAGGTGCAGAAATCGTCGACGAAGGACTGGTTCACCGGCATCGGTGCTTCCTCGACGTGATGTCCCAGCTCGGCGAGTAGGTCGGCGGTGGCGTGAACCGACTTTCGCGTTTCGTCGTCGGTGGGAGACGTGGTGACGGAATCGACGACCACGCCGATGCGGAGCCTGGTGGTGCTGGGCCCCTCCACCAATCGGATGGGCGGCAGCGTCGGATTGCGGTAGTAGCGTTCGGCCGCGGCCATCCACCGAGCGGTATCGCGGACCGACCGGGTGACGACGCCCTGCGAGATGATCCTGACGGGCAGCGTCTTGTCCATGGCATCGGGCACCGTGCGACCCCGGGACGGTTTGAGGCCGACGAGCCCGCAGGCCGCGGCGGGAATGCGGATTGAGCCGCCGCCGTCGTTCGCGTGGGCGATCGGAATCACCCCGGACGCGACGAGCGCGGCTGAACCGCCGGACGAGGCGCCAGGGGAGTACGCGAGGTTCCACGGGTTGTGCACCGGTTCTGCATCCATGAATTCCGTCGAGGCACTGAACCCGAACTCCGGTAGCCGGCTCTTTCCGAGCGAGACGATCCCGGTCGAGAGGTACTGCGCCACGAAGTCGCTGTCGGCCCGGGCCGGAGTGGCGGTGAACGCTGAACTGCCGTGCTGGGTGGGCTGGCCGGCGACGTCGACATTGTCTTTGATGACCGTCGGCACCCCGGCGAACACGCCTTCGTGGGGGCGTCCCGATTCTGTCAGGGCGCGGTCGAAGTCGGGGAACGCCAGCCCGCACAGTAAAGGTTCGACCGACTCGGCGCGGGCGATTGCCGCTTCGGTCACCTCACGGACCGAGACTTCCTTGGACGCGATCCGCTCCGCGATACCGGTGGCGTCCAGATCGCCGAGCGCATCGTCGCGGAAGGCGTGGACGGCGGAGTCGTTGCGTGGCGTGCTGTTGTCGGTCACGGATCAAGGCTATTGGACGCACGGCCAACTTGGACGAATTCCGGAGTGGCGAGGGCGCCGGAACGGCACGAGCGCACAGAAATGCCCGGAGGCGTTCTGTGCGCTCGTGAGAGAAGAGAGGAGATCAGCCGATGAGGCCGGCACCCTGGGTGCGGGCGCGGGTGAAGCGTTCCTCGGCGTCTGCCCAGTTCACGATGTTCCACCAAGCCTTGACGTAGTCGGGCTTGACGTTCTGGTAGTCGAGGTAGAAGGCGTGCTCCCACATGTCGAGCATGACCACGGGGATCAGCGCGGCGGTGATGTTGCCGTGCTGGTCGGTCATCTGCTCGATGACCAGTCGCTGGCCGATGGTGTCATACCCGAGCAGTGCCCAACCGGAACCCTGCAGGGTGGTCGCGACACCGGTGAAGTGAGCCTGGAACTTGTCGAACGAACCGAACTGGTCGTCGATCGCGGCGGCCAGCTCGCCGGTGGGCTTGTCGCCACCGTTGGGCGAGAGGTTCTTCCAGAAGATGGAGTGGTTGGTGTGTCCACCGAGGTTGAAGGCCAGGTTGCGGGAGAGCAGCAGCGCCTTGTCGGCGATGGTGCCGTCTTCGCGGGCTTCGGCCATCTTCTCGAGGGCGGTGTTGGCGCCCTTGACGTAGGTAGCGTGGTGCTTGTCGTGGTGCAGCTCCATGATCTTGCCGGAGATGTGCGGCTCGAGGGCTGCGTAGTCGTAGGGGAGTTCCGGCAGCGTGTATTCAGACACGAGGGTCCCTTCTTTGCGGGCGTGTGGCCCTGATTCTTCCGGGTGCGAACGCCGCGTGAGCATGCGTCACGCACCCGCCTTTTCCAATCGTTCTCGGGTATATACCCAATCTCATTGGTACACCGTGCGCAACACCGGGGCACAGGGGGCGATTCCCTCACAGTAAAGTTCGGCTACCCGAAAAAAATCTGACACGGCAGATCCGGCGGTCGTGAAAATTCGTCTGCCCGGTGAACGGAACCTTAAGCTGTCGCGGTGCCTTTGCTGATACCTGTTGCAGATTCACACGCGGCCGCACCGCGCGTGGAGCTCACGGGCGCGAATCTGCTGCGTTTCTTCGCGGTGCTGACCGTCATTTATTCGCACATCTCGTTCTATCTGATCGACGATCTCGGAACGGGATGGTGGTTCATCGACGTCGTCTATCAGATATTCATCGAACGGGCCGGACTGAATCAGCATTTGTCTTTTCTCGGTGTCGCCGTATTCATGATGCTGACCGGGGTGTTGATCACCCGTTCGGCTATTCGTCACCCGCCCGGGCGATTCCTGTTCAACCGGCTCGGGCGCATCCTGCCCGCATTCTGGGTGGCGATTCTCGCCGCCGTCGTCCTGGTACGCCTGGGAATCAACGGCATGTTCAGTGGACAGGACGGAATCTCCAACGTCGACGCCCTCCTGAGCTTTCTGCTCGGCGGATTCTTTCTCAAACCGGAAGTCGCGGTACTCGGCGTCACGTGGACCCTGGCCGTGCAGATTCTCTTCTATGTCGCCTGCGTCGCCGCGCGGCCGGTCCTACGCGCCACGCCCATTGCGATGCCTCTCGCCGGCGCCGCGATCTGCTCGCTGATCCTGCTGTACAACCTGTACGTGCCGCAGCCCTTCACGGTGCCGATGCTGTCCAAGATCGCCGCGACGTTGCCCGCCGTGTTCCTCGGTCAACTCATCTACCTCGGCTGGGCCAGGCTCGCGGAGCCACGATGGATCATCATCGCCGGGCTCGCCCAGGTGAACGTCATCCACCTCGCCACCGACTTCCGGGTGTACTGGGCAGGGGAACACTACCTGTGGACATTCGCCGTCGTCACCGCGTGCGTCGTGCTCGTCGGCCGGTACGACGGACCGGCCGCCCACTGGGCCGTCGTCCGCTGGACGGCGACGCGCAGCTACGCGATCTACCTCGTCCATACACTCGTTCTGTACCGGGTGTACGAGCACACCGTCGGCCATTTCGGCGCGACCGGCGCCATCGTCGTCTTCCTCCTGGTGACCGCGCTGATCTCGGAGGCGCTGTACCGATGGGTGGAATTGCCTGCCTCGCGGTGGGTCGCCGCGCGCATTCCGGACCCGGGTGAAACGACGACATCGGTCGAGGAGACGCCTGCGACTGCACGCGTAGCATCGAGTCATGTCTTGGTACGACGAGCTGCTGGGTCGGGCAACCGCTAAGTCGACGATGGTCACCGCCGAGGGTGCGCTCCCCGGCCGGGATCGGCCGATGCCGGTTCCGGCGACGCACTTCGTGAACGGTCATCCGCTGCAGCCGCCGTTCCCCGAAGGAATGCAGACCGCGGTGCTGGGGATGGGATGTTTCTGGGGCGCCGAGAAAGAGTTCTGGCAGCTCGACGGCGTGTACACGACCGCTGTCGGATACGCAGGTGGCTATACCCCGAATCCCACCTACGAGGAGACCTGCTCCGGTCGGACCGGGCACACCGAGGTCGTGCTCGTGGTGTTCGATCCGCACGTCATCTCCTACGCCGAAATCCTCAAGGAGTTCTGGGAGAATCACGATCCCACCCAGGGCATGCGGCAGGGCAACGACCAGGGCACGCAGTACCGGTCCGCGATCTACACGATGAACGAGTCGCAGGTCGAGATCGCGGAAGCGACGGCCGAGGCTTTCGAAAAACGCCTCGCCGAAGCCGGTTACGGGGCAATCACCACAGAGATCGCCCCGCTCACCCAGTTCTTCTACGCGGAGGACTACCACCAGCAGTACCTCGCCAAGAACCCCGGCGGCTACTGCCCGGTGCACGCCACCGGAGTCAGCTGCCCCGTCGGAGTGCTGAAGCAGGACGAGGTCCCCTCTCAGACGGATGTGCTTCCGCCGTCGTAGCTCAGGTTCCGGTCGCCGCCCACACGAGCACCGCCGAGGCCGACAGTGCGCTGACCGTGCGCACGTGGTTCCACGCAGTCCACCCGGGCACGTAGTTTCCCCAGACGTCGGCTGCGTCGTTCCCACCGGGATCGACCGCGTCCAGCGCGTTGTTGCGCGGGACGTGATAGACCACCGTCAACACGATCCCGGTGAGATAGAGAACGCACGCGACCACTGCGTAGCTCGCCGACGCGTCGTGCCGGACCACCGTCGCCACCGCCAGCGCGATCGAGGTCACCGCGGTACCGAACAACGCGGTCATGAAGAAAACATTCGGCGCTGCACGGTTGATCGCCTGCATGGCCGCGATGCCCTGTCTCGGTTCGAGGCGGCTCAGCGCCGGCATGATGAACGTCGAGAACGCGAACATCACACCGCCGATCAACCCCGCCCCCACAGCCGTGACGATCAGCAGGGAACGCACCATCACCTCTCCTTCCACACGCCCGCTGCCGCCGCGGCGCGGGCGTAGTCGGCGAAGTCCTTCGGTGCCCGTCCGAGAGCCCGCTCCACACCGTCGGTGAGATATGCATTCCGCCCGTCGAGAACGTCCTCGAACAGGTAGGTGAGCAGACCGATCGCATCGGGGGCCAACCCCGCCGCGGCCAGCAGTGACGCATAGTCCGCCGAAGTGGTGGTGACATAGCGGAAGTCGCGCCCCGTTGCCTCCGAGATTGCGCCGACGGCGTCGGCGAACGACATCAAGCAGGGGCCGGTCACCTCGTACAACTCGCCCGCGTGCCCGTCCTCGGTCAGGGCGGCGACGGCGATGTCGGCGAGATCGTCGGCGTCGACGAAGGGTTCGAGGACGTCGCCGACGGGCAGAGTGAGAGTTCCGGTGCGCAACGCGTCGGCCATAAAACTTTCACTGAAGTTCTGGCTGAACCAACTCGAGCGGAGGATGGTCCACTCCACGCCCGACTTCTGCACCACCTGTTCGCTCCGCTCCGCCTCCCGTTCGCCCCGGCCGGACAGCAGAACCAGCCTTTGCGCTCCGGCCGCCACCGCAGTCTCGGTGAATTTCTCGACCACCTCGGCGGCCCCCGGCACGGCGAGGTCTGGGTAGTAGGCGATGTACACCGAGGTGATGCCCTCGAGCGCGGGCGTCCACGTGTCTTCGTCGTCCCAGTCGAAGGGTGGGTGGCCGGATCGTGAACCACTGCGGGCGGACGCTCCCGCGGCGGCGAGTCCGCGGAGAACGTGACCGCCGATCTTGCCGGTGCCGGTCAGGACGAGGGTGGAGGTTGTCGTTGTCATGCGTTCCAGTCAAGACGGAAGTGGTGAGACTATCCATGGTCGAGAAGCGCTCATCCATACGCCAGCGTCTACGATCGCGTCCATGGATCCCCTCGCCGGTCTCATCAGCGGTCCCCGGGCCACCGGAGCCTTCGTGCTCCGCTCGATCATGGAACCACCGTGGTCGCTGCAGATCGACGACCGTGCACCGCTCAGTCTCGTGGCCGTGGGCCGCGGCGAGGCGTGGATCTCCCCCCATGCCGGTGAACCCATCCGGTTGACCGAGGGGGATATCGCGGTCGTGCGTGGACCGGAACGCTACGTCGTCGCGGATGACCCGGCGAGGTCGCCGCGCGTCGTCATCAATCCCGACCAGAGCTGCACGACGCTGCACGGGGAACCGCTCGCCGAATCGATGGATCTGGGCGTCCGGACGTGGGGAAACAATCCCAGCGGCCGCACCGTGCTGTTGACCGGAACGTATACGACTCCCGGCGAAATCAGCCGCCGCCTGCTGTCGGCGCTGCCCCCGCTGGTAGTGCAATGCCGCACCGACTGGGACTCCCGACTGGTCACCCTTCTGCACGACGAGGTGGTGCGCGACGAGCCCGGCCAGGAAGCGGTTCTCGACCGGTTGCTCGATCTACTGCTCATCGCCGTGCTGCGTGCATGGTTCGCCCGGCCTGCGGTCGAGGCGCCGTCGTGGGTGCGGGCACAGACCGATCCGGTGGTCGGCAAGGCGATGCGCATCCTGCAGAACAATCCGGCGCAACCGTGGACCGTCGCTTCGCTTGCCGCCGAGACCGGGATGTCCCGGGCTGCCCTTGCCCGCAGGTTCACCGAACTGGTCGGGGAGCCGCCGATGACCTACTTGGCCCACTGGCGGCTTGCTCTGGCCGCCGACCTGCTCCGCGAGCCCGACGCCACCGTGGCCGCGGTTGCGCAGCGAGTCGGGTACGGCAGCGGTTTCGCGCTGAGTGCGGCATTCAAGCGAGTACGGGGCATGAGCCCCAAAGAACATCGGGAACTGGCCCTATGCGGACGAACCCCGGGAGGAGTATCAGTGGAGGTGTAATACCACACAGTGCCCAAGCACACACCTCGATGACTTGATCTTGTTTGCGAAGCGTACGACCCTGGAAGCAGGAGATTGTCGGCGAGAGGACCGGAACGACATGTGGAAGAACTCTCGAGCGGGAGGGCTGCCGCTGCGGCCCGGCTCCGCCCGGCGCAACCCTCTGATGCGACGTTCCGACCGCATCGAGAACCTTCTCACGCTTGCAGTGATCGTGCTCGCCTTTGCGATGCTTCCGCTCGCCATCTTCGCGGGTGCGAAGACCGCCGCCAGTCAAGAAGTGCTGGCTGAGCAGCAGACCTCCGAGTTCCGGACCGTCACCGCGACCACCCTCGCCGACTCCACAGGCGTGACGATGTCCTCCGACGTCGCACCGTCCGGAGTCGACACCGCCCCGGCCAAGTGGACGTGGGGTGACCAGAGCCGCCGCGCCGACATCACCGTCGATCCCGCCACTCCCGCGGGCACCGAGGAACAGATCTGGGTCGACGGCGAAGGGAACCTGACCACCCAGCCGATGTCGGCGTCTGCCGCACGAGTGGCCGGAGTGATTGCCGGCCTGTTCACCTGGTTCGTGGTGATGATGATCGCGATGTCCGGATTCCTCATCACCCGGGCGTCCCTCAACCGTGCCCGCGACGCCCAGTGGGACCGCGACCTCCGGCAGTTCCTGGACTCGACCACCCGCCACTGACCGGGCTGCCTGTCACAGTCGGTGCAGTTCGACCTCGCGCAGTTCCCCGTCCCGAACCTCGGCCGTCATGTACGTGCAGAACGGCTGACGACGGCGATCCGTGGGTGACCCAGGATTGAGCAGGCGCAGACCCGTGTCGGAGACCGTGTCCCACGGAATGTGACTGTGCCCGAACACGAGAACGTCGGTGTCGGGGTAGGCGGCGGACATCCGCTTGTCCCGGCCGGTGGACGCCCCGGTCTCGTGCACGACAGTGAAGCGGACCCCCTCCAGTGTCACCTCAGCCGTCTCGGGCATCCGCGCGCGCAGGTCGTCGCCGTCGTTGTTTCCCCAGCAGGCGACGAGCCGGGTGGACCGTTCCTCGAGGGCATCGAACAGCGCCACGTCCACCCAGTCTCCGGCGTGAATGACCACATCGGCCTTGTCGACCTCCTCCCAGACGAGGGCGGGAAGATCCCGCGCACGCTTGGGTACATGGGTGTCGGCAAGTAGCAGCAACCTCATACCTTGATTGTGCTGTAGTTGTCCTGGTTCAGCTCAGCTGCGGAAGTACCTCGCTCGCGACCAGTTCGAGGTGGTCGAGGTCGCTCAGGTCGAGGGTCTGCAGGTAGATGCGCTGTGATCCCGCTTCGGTGTAGCGGCCGATCTTGTCGACCAGTTCGGCGGGCGACCCGGCGAGTCCGTTCTCCCGCAGTTCGCTCACCTCACGCCCGATGTTCGAGGCCCGTCGGGACACTTCCTCCTCGGTGCGGCCACAGCACAACACCAGCGCGTTGGAGTACACCAACTCGGTGGGGTCGCGGTCGATGGCCTTGCACGCGAGATGGACTCGCTCGATGATGTCGCGCGTGTCCTCGATGGAGGCGAAGGGGACGTTGAACTCGTCGGCGTACTTCGCGGCCAGAGCCGGCGTCTTCTTCTTGCCCGCACCGCCGATCACGACGGGTGGGCCCTGCGGCTGTCGAGGTTTGGGAAGGGCAGGTGAGTTCTCGATCTGGAAGTGCTTCCCGCTGTACGAGAAGGACTCACCACGAGGTGTGCGCCACAGTCCGGTGATCACCGCCAGCGACTCCTCGAGTCGTTCGAAACGCTCTTTCAGAACAGGGAACGGGATGCCGTATGCCTTGTGCTCTTCCTCGAACCAGCCGGCGCCGATCCCGAGGTCGACGCGTCCACCACTCATGTCGTCGACCTGCGCCACCGAGATGGCCAACGGTCCCGGATGGCGGAACGTCGCGGAGGTGACGAGGGTGCCCAGCCGGATGGTGGAGGTCTCCCGGGCCAGAGCGGCCAAGGTGATCCACGCGTCCGTCGGGCCGGGCAAGCCCTCGCTGTTCATCGCAAGGTAGTGATCGGAGCGGAAAAACGCGCCATAGCCGAATTGTTCGGCGGCCTGCGCCACGGCCAGAAGGTCGGTGTAGGTAGCGCCCTGCTGAGGTTCGGTGAAGATTCGCAACTCCATGGCAGCCACTTTGCCCGATGCGTCGTCGGTACGCTGAATTCATGGCCAAGAAGATCCCGCTCTCCCTGCCGAAACCGCTGGCCGACAGGTTGCCCGACGCGCTCGGTGGCGGCGGTGCGGGCGTGGTCCCGGTGGTGCGCCTGCACGGAATGATCGCGTCGGGAGGCGCCGGTTTCGGGCGGGTCCTGAGCGCGGAGTCGGTCGAGGAACCGCTTCGCCGCGCCTTCACCTCACACGGCGCCAAGGCCGTGGCACTCCTCATCAACAGTCCCGGTGGTTCGCCGACGCAGAGTGAGTACATCGGCGCCCGCATTCGGCAGCTCGCGTCCGAGCACGAACTGCCGGTGCTCGCGTTCTGTGAAGATGTCGCGGCGTCCGGCGGATATTGGCTCGCGTGTGCCGCCGACGAAATTTATGCCACCGCGACGTCGGTGGTCGGTTCCGTCGGCGTGATCTCGGCGGGGTTCGGATTCTCCGAACTGATCGACCGCATGGGCATCGAGCGACGGCTGCACTCCGCAGGTGAGGCGAAGGCCCGCCTCGACCCGTTCTTCGCCGAGAAGTCGGAGGACGTGCGGTGGCTCGAGCAGATCCAGGAGGGCATCCACGACGAGTTTCGGAACTGGGTGATCGAACGCCGCGGTGACAAGCTGAAGGCGACCGAGGAAGAGCTGTTCAACGGCGAAGTGTGGCTGGGCCGACGGGCCGTCGAACTCGGCGTCGTGGACGGAATCGGCACCCTACGCGAGGTGGTGGAGAAGCGATTCCCCGACGCCACCATCGAACTGACGGGCCCGCGCCGCTCACTTTTCGCGAAACTCGGTCTGCCCGCCGCCGGATGGGACGACGCCGTGGCAGCCGTGGTCGGGGCGGCGAGGGCCCGTGTCGCCTGGTCCCGGTACGGCCTCTGATCTCCCGGGACGCCCGGCTACTTCGGTACGACGACCCCGACCGGGCCCACACCCACACACACCGACAGGTCAGGAGTCAGCGTCTTCACCCGCAGACTCTGCCCGCCGCCCGTGAGGCGCACGTACACCGAGTTGAGTCCGCGGTGCACCGGCACCCGCACGGGATCACCGACCTCCATGGCCACGGAAAGCTCACCGTCCGCACTGGCGAGATAGTTCAGCTGGGCCGTCCACTCCCATCCCGTCAGCGGGCCGTCGAGAGCGACTGGGACGAAGCTGCGCTTGTCTACCAGATGCCCGCAGTCCGGTACCGTCCCCGGCTCGAGCGACCGCACCCACGTCACCTGCGCATCGACCAACATCCCGGAGTCGTCGAGCATCCGTAGCCGGTCGGTGCTGTCGGCGAATGCCGGACGGTCCGGGAGGGGCGCGAAGACCCGGCTGACGAGATTGTTCGGATACGCCACCGGAAGCAGCACCCAGATCGACACCGGTTGTTCGAGCAGGGCTGCGTCTTGATGCTCGGCCAGGGACGCACGGGCCGTGGTCAGGTAGTCGGTGGTGGGGTTCTCCGCCCAGCTCCGCGTGAACGTGTACGTCGACCACAGGCTGCCGACCACGAACGCGCCGACCACGGTCGCCGCCACGACCGGCCGGGTGAGGAACGGGACCGGGACGGGCCCCCGTGCGGGTGCCCGCACGATCAGCGCGGTACCGATCGCCAGCACGACCGCCGTGTCGGTGAAATAACGCAGAGTCTGGGCCAGCTCGTAGGTGGTGTCGGCTCCCCACCGGGTGACCACCATCGCGGCCACCGACAGCAAGAAATAACCGGCAGTGAGAATCCACACCGCACCGATGCGACGCTTCGATCGCATCGTCGCGACCACCACCGCGAGAAGAACCAGCCAGCTCACCACCACGAGAGCCGGGGACGGAGACGCCCACGGCGGACTCGGAATCCAGCGGTCCCACGTCCACGGTCCCCCGAGCAGCGTCGGCACCAGACCCAGTGAGGTTGCGTGGTGGAACAACTGGAACGCCCGAGACGGTCCTGCCCACTCGAACTGCGACTCCACGGTGAACAGGTAGAGCGCCGCCCACCCACCGAGCACCACTCCCGAACCGATCCACAGGGGAGCGCCGCGCCGCAGTGTGGACCACAGCGGTCGAGGAGCGCCGTCGACGTGCGCGAGCAACGCCACGGTCGCGAACGCCACAAAAGGCACCACCACAGACTTCTCGAAGAAGAGCAACCCCGCGACGGTGACGAGGATGGCGGAGATCGCGTATCTGCGTCGTCCCGTCCGGCACAGCTCCAGTGCGTCACCCGCCACCCAGGCAAGCGCGATCTGCAGAGGTAGTGCGTTGAGCGCCGCCGCCCACCACGCGAACGCGGGCACCGTCAACGGCGTGAACAGGTACAGCGCCAGAGGGATCAGCACCGCGGGCCGCAGTCCCAGAATTTTGCGCAACAACCGGAAGACCGCGTAGGACGCCGCCGCCTGAAGCGCGATCATCGTGATCATCGGCAGGATCCACTGGTAAGGCGCGATTCGTGTCGCGATACCGGCGACCAGGAAGGCGCCGGGCATCAAGTGACCGTCGTGGTCGTAGACAAGAAGGTCGGCTGACAGGAGCGGCAGGCTCCCGCCCCGCCCATTGAGGATCAGATCGTCCCAGTAGAAGTCGCTGCGAGCTGCCACCCACGACCGGACGAGTAGCGATACGGCGATGAGGCCCAGAGCCAGGTGGAGGACGCGGGCGGGTCCGAGCTGCCACCGCGATCCGACGTCGTCCGTCATCGTTTTCCGAGATTACAGATCGAGTGGAACCAAATGGCGCCGGGCTGCGTCAGATCAGGTGTCGGGGAAAATCTGCCCCGGCACGCGGCGGGGGAGAAAGACGGTCGGTCCGGAGTTTTCGGGTTGCTTCGCGGGCCACCCGGCATGGAGGGGTAATTCCGGGCCGCGCCGTCGCCCAGCCGAATCGCATCGTTCACCGACCTGCGGTGTCAAGTTCATCCACGGTTGTGGACCGTTCATGTCGAGGCTGTCAACAACGGAGATTGTCCACGCCTTCTGACCAGGAATTGCGCGGTGTGAGCAGTGTTCATAACTGTGGATGAACCTGTGGAAACTGTGGATAACTCGAGAATCCTCGTGGCGCAGCTCACAAAATTGGTGGGAAAAGGACGAATCGGTCGCTGCCCGACCCCAACAGGTGGGTCGTGACAGAATCGGAACTGTGAAGTGGGTGCGGACGGCATGAGCGTCATTCAGGTGTGCGCACGATGCGCCGGCCGGTGGCCAGTTCTCGGTGCCCCGGCACAGTGGTGTCCTCGCTGTCACGGCGTGCTGCTCGCACCGATCCGAACGGAGCAGCAGCTTTCTCCCGATCAGCGTGGCTTCCGTTGGGTGGCGCGATCACCGCTCCGGCGTGGGGGGCTGGCCGCTGATCCTCCTGCGCCCAGTCCGACACCCCGCTACACCGACGTTCCGCGTTGGGGACTTCACGACCACGTCGATGCGTCTCGTGGGGGGAGGAACTGGCCGGAAGCCCTCGCCGACAAGGCCGCCACCTTCCTGATCGTCACCGCCGGCCTGTACGCGCTGGCCGTGCCGGCCGAACTGGGTCGCTACGCCGTCCTCGTCTGGAATAGGACCCGTTTGGTCGACCCGACCGTGCTCGCCGTCTCGGACGTCGCCGTCTTCGTCACCCAAGCCGGTGGAATGCTCTTCGCACTGCTGTCCGGTATCGGTGGCGTGTGCTGGCTGCTGCGGATCCGCCGCCGCACATTCGCCCGGGAGCGAAGGTCGGATCCGCGTTCCGCCGGTGAACTGATCGTCGGCTGCGCCGTCCCCGGCCTCAATCTGGTGATGCCTGGTGTGTTCCTACTCGAGGTCATCCGGCGAGATCCCCGAGCTGTCACGCTCGTGCGCGCCTGGTGGGCCATGTGGGTCTTCGGTGTCGTCCTCCTCGTCTTCAACTGGTTCTGGCGGTCCCGTCCCGGGTTGCAGGCCATGGCCGACGGCGTCCTCCTGTCTGCGTTCACCGCAATGGTCGCGGCGGCCACCGCGCTGCTCGCCCTGCTGGTCCTGCGCAGACTCGAGGGCCGCACTCTGAAGGGGACGAAGGAAGCGGTCACCCGTTGGGTGATTGCCACCGATCCGCCGTCCGAATCGGAACCACCGGCGAAGAACTCGGGAACACCTGATCAGGAAGCGCTCGCCTCGTGAGCCCCGATCGGCGCGGACCGCTCGTCGTCGCGCATCGTGGTGCATCCGCGGCCAAGCCCGAACACACCCTCGCCGCGTACGAACTCGCGCTGAGAGAGGGTGCCGACGGGCTCGAATGCGATGTGCGGCTCACGAAGGACGGCCACCTCGTGTGCGTCCACGATCGCACCATCGATCGCACCTCCGACGGCGTAGGCGTCGTCAGTGAGATGACGCGCGACGAGCTGGCCCAATACAACTACGGCACCGCGGAAGAGCCTGCCGATCTTCTCGAATTGAGTGCGCTCATCGAGCTCGCTCTCGACTCGGCGAGGCCCGTCAAGGTGTTCATCGAAACCAAGCATCCCGTCAGGTTCGGCGGGCTCGTGGAGAGCAAGGTCCTGGCCGAGTTGCAGCGGTTCGGCATCGCGTCCCCGCCGTCGGCCGACCACTCGCGCGCCGTCGTGATGTCGTTCTCGGCCGGAGCCGTGTGGCGGATCCGGAGATCGGCGCCGATGCTCCCGACCGTGCTGCTGGGGGAGTCGGCCCGCTATCTCGGCGGAGGAGCGGCGACGACGGTCGGCGCCACCGCGGTGGGTCCCTCGGTCAAGACCCTGCACGAGCACCCCGACATGGTCGACAAGGCCGCGGCCGCAGGACGGGCCACCTACTGCTGGACCGTCGACGATCGAACCGATGTCGCTCTGTGTCGCGAACTCGGTGTCAGCTGGGTGGCTACCAACCACCCCGGGCGCACCAAGAATTGGCTGGCCTCCTGACCGAGCCTCTTCCGGCGTGTAGGTTTTGGCGTCGTGGCAAAGAAGAGCAAGAGAAACAGTGGACCGAAGCCCGACAGTGCCCGCGCCGAGAAGCTTGCGCAGCGGAAGGCGGAACGGGAAAGTGCCGCCGCGGCCGTGACGCGCCCCTTCGAAGGCCTCGCCGCGGAATGCGACCTCGTCGCGCTGCGTGAATTCGTCCCCTCGGCAACAGCACCGCTGCCGGTGAAGGACTCCTCGCGCCCGGTGACGTTGGCGACCGTCCTGCCGGGTGCCGTGGCGGCGCTCGTCCGTGACGAAGGCGAGGACGCCACCGGGTTCGTCGGTGTGCAGGTCCAGGCACACTCTGCGGACCTCGGTGCCGACTTGGCGGCCTCCGTCGTGTGGGTTCGAGACGCCGCGGCCGGAGAATCGCTGGCCTCCGCCAACCCCGGTGCCGACACCCCCGCACCGGCCGAGGTGATCGACGCGGACGCTCTGCTCGACATCACGGTGCACCAGGATTTCAACTGGTGGATCCCCGCAGGGGTGGAACCGGCACCCGAGGTCGCGACCACGGTGCAGCACGCCAACGCGGCAATCATGCCGTCCGCGCGGGTCGAAGCCGAAGGCGTCGTGGCAGCGTGGTGGGTGGATGCGGGGGAGAAGGCCCACATCCGCTGGGTGCGTCCCGAAAACGAGGACGACCTGATGCTGGCGCTGGCGCGGGTCCACGCCACCGGCGGGCTGCACCTGGGTGAAGGGTCGCGCTATGCCGGCTCTTTCCGGACGCACGGCCTTCTCGTTCCGGTCTTCGACCTGGATCGAGAGAAGCACCCCAACGAGTGGGCAGCCGCCACGGTCGAGCTCGGTGACCGACTCGCGCAGGCGCTAGCCGTCGATGCTCCGCTCACCACCGACGAGCGTCGCGCCCGCGACGGCCTCCGTGGTCGCCAGGTCACGTTGCGCTAGGCCCTCCGGGCCCGTGAGTGGTTGAGGAGTGCAGAGACTCGCTAACCACTCACGGGCGGCGGAGCCGCCTAGATGGCGCCGCCGGCAGCGGCAGGCGCTCCGGCGGTGTCGTCGACGACGCTCATCTCGCGAGCGACGAAATCCTCCAGATGGAACAGGTTGGCGCCCGCGCGGTCGGCGATGGCGAGCAGGGTGGTCATGCTGGCGACCTCCTCGACCTGTTCCTTGAGGAACCACTGCATGAACTGCTCGCCGAGGTAGTCGCCCTCTTCGCGGGCGGTGCTCGCGAGCTGCACGATCTGCTCGGTGACCGTCTTCTCCTGCGTCAGAGCCAGCGCGATCGGCTCACGCGCATTCTCGAAGTTGCCCTTCGCGGCGTCGACACCCGACAGCTCCACGTTGATTCCGCGATCCAGGAAGTACTGGATGATCATCATCGCGTGATTGCGTTCCTCGACGGCCTGCTTGTAGAAGTGCTTGGCCAACTGAGGAAGGTCCGCATTATCGAAATAGACGGCAGTCGCGGTGTACTGGTGTGACGCGTTGAATTCGTTGCGAATCTGGTCGTGCAGCAGGGCGTGGAATTTTGTCTTGTGCGCGTCAACGGAAGTCATGAGACACACGATATAGCTGGTCAGACGGCATTGTCATGCAAGTTCTGCCTAATTATGGCAAGGGTTCCCAAACTTAATGCGGCCTAATTCGGCGCGAATTCCGCCGAATTATGGCGCACCGTTTCGGGTTTATCCGGGGTGCCTTCAGGCTCCGCTACCTGCGGTCTTGGGAGCGGTCGAATCGGCGCGCGGGGCGGCGTTCATCTCCCGGGCAACGAAGTCTTCGATGTTGAACACATCGTTGCCTGCGCGGTCGACGATGGTCAGCAGGGTGTTCATGCCTGCAGTTTCCTCGACCTGCTCCTTGAGGAACCATTGCATGAACTGCTCGCCGAGGTAGTCCCCGTTGTGGCGGGCGGTGCGGGCGAGTCTGGTGATCTGCTCGGTGACCGCTTCTTCCTGTTTCAGCGCCAGTTCCACCGGTGCCCGCACGGAGTCGAAATCCGTGATCACGTCGTCGATACCCGGAACGGTCACGGGGACGTGATTGTCGAGGAGGTACTGGATCATCATCATCGCGTGGCGGTGTTCCTCGGTGGCCTGCGTATAGAAGCGCCTCGCCAGCTGCGGGAGATGGTGGGAATCGAAGTAGACGGCCACCGCGATGTATTGCTGTGACGCCGTGAATTCGTTGCGGATCTGCTGTTGCAACAGGTGGTGGAATTCACTGGGCTTCGTAGGCGCCGACTGTGTCATGCGGCTCAGTTTACGGATGCGGCGTCACTGGCCCGTGGTGACCAGTTCGGCGGGAACCTGCCGATCCTCGGCGAGAGCGCCGAAGAACTGCGAGGCCCGTTCGTCATCCCACACCAGCACGTTCCCCGAACCGTCGACATCCTCGAATCCGGCCACCGGGACCGTGGTGGTGACCATGTCACCGCGCACGGCCCAGGCGAGCATTGCAAGGTTCCAGATGTGATCGCCCTCGTCGACGCGCAACGATTTGGCTGTGTCGGTGATCAGCGGCCAAACCCGGAACGGGTTCAACCACGTTGCCGGGCTTGTGGCTTTCGCCATCAGCGCGGCCATGAACTTCCGCTGGTGGTTCATACGGTCGATGTCGGCGAGCGCCGTTGCGCGAGTGCGGACGAATCCGAGGGCGTCCGAGCCGGACAGCTCCTGGCAGCCGGGCGCCAGATTGATGCCGGCGAGGGGATCGTCGATGGGGGCATCCAGGCACATCTCGACACCACCGATGGCGTCGACGATCCCGGCGAAACCGCCGAACCCGATCTCGGCGTAGTGGTCGATGTGCAGCCCGGACGCTTCCTCGACCGTCTGCACCAGCAATTGCGGGCCACCGAATGCGAACGACGCGTTGATCTTGTCCTCGCCGTAGCCCGGTATGGACACGTAGGAGTCGCGGGGGATGCTCACCATGGTCGCCGGCCCGCCACTGCTCGGAAGGTGCATCACGATGATGGTGTCGGTGCGGTCGGGACCGCTGTTGCCGCCGGTCGACAACTCCTGCTCCTGTTCCGGTGTCAGCCCGGTGCGGCTGTCCGACCCGACCAGCAGCCAGTTGGTGCCGGGGGTGTCGCCGACCCGGCCGTCGTAATCGGCGAGGGCGTCGACCCGGTTCAGGGAGGTATCCAGGTAGTAAGTCATGCCGGCGAGGGCAAGAACCAACACCAGGAAGAGGATGCCGATGCGACTGCCCCAGTTTCGCCGGCGTCTGGGTCTGCGTTGACGCGGTGGTTCGGGGTTGCGGGGAGGCGCGAGCGGGGGCGGCGGGTTGCGAGGGGGGCGCTGATCCGGGACATACGCCTGTCGGTACTGCGGCGCCTCGCGATACTGCGGTGGCTCACGATAGGGCTGCGGCGTCTGGGTGGGCGCGTAGCCGTCCGGGCGAGGAGGCGCGGACCGCGACAATCGCGGTTCGGGCGCCTGCGACCACGCCTGCTGCGGGGCGGGTGGGGTGCCTCGCCCGTCTCGCCGGATCACCTGGGTTCCTTCCGGAGGCGGACCTGCGGGGCCGGGGCGGGGCGCCGGGTGCCGGGGTCGCGGCGGCGGCGGTCCCGGAGATCCTCGTGGCGGAACGCGAGGAGGCGGAGGCGGGGCGGAACCGTGCGGGCCGGGAGGTGGGGTCCGGCGGTTCGGCGACTGCGGCGCGGGTCCGCCGCCCTGCGTCCGCCGAGGCGGGCGGGGCGGCAGCGGTGGATAGGGTGCGTCGCCGGTCACCCGCACGACTTTACTGGTCTCGAAGGATTACGGAATCCAGCCGACGTGGCCACGCAGGGCCGCGTAGCCGACGAAAGCCACCGAGTCGATGGTGGCGTGCGCGATCACGAGTGGCCACAGCCGGCCGGTCTTCTGCCAGTACCGGCCGAACACCACACCCATCGCCACATTGCCCAGCCCGCCGCCGAAGCCCTGGTAGAGGTGGTAGGTGCCACGCAGCAGGGCCGACGCGAGCAGGGACGAGTTCTCGCTCCACCCCAGTTGCCGCAGTCGGGTGACGAGATAGGCGACGACCAGTACCTCCTCGGCCCCCGAGTTGGCGATCGCCCAGAGGACGAGGACGGGAAGCCGCCACCAATGGTCACCGATCGTGCTGGGGACGACGGTCAGGTTGGCGCCCACCGCGCGCGCCAGCAGGTAGAAGCCGAGGCCGGGGAGCCCGATCAGCGCAGCCAGCCCGACACCCTGTACAGCGTCGGGACGCCACCGGATCCGCCCCAGCCCCACCGAGGCGAGGCTGATGCCGCCACGCCACAGGAGATACAGACCCAGCGCCGCCCAGGACAGCAGTTTCACGACACCGAGCAGCTGCCGTGCCGCATCGATGAACTGGTTCTCCGCGCGCGCGATGTTCAGCGCGACCGCTTGGTCGGCAAGGTCACCGGGCGTCAGCAGGGACTCGGTCAGCGACAGCAATCCCGACAACCCGCTGGTCCCGAAGGTGACGAGCAGGACGATCGTGATTTCGATCCACAGCCCGCGGCGTTCCCTCGCCGGCACCACCGGCATCTCGGGTGATGCGGGGCGTAACCAGGAGTCGAGCGTTGTCCGCGAGATCACGCGGCAACGCTAGCGCGCGGGTCCGTGGTTTTGCCGATCAGCCGCGGGCGCGCAGACCGTTGACGAAGGGGCATCCGACGAGCAGTCGTATCGCCCGGCTCAGCGACAGGGCGTCGTCCACCGGATTCGCGAACGGCATCCAGATATCGCGGTCACCGTTGTCGCTCTCGACGCGCAACCGCAACCCGTAGCGGTCGATACCGAGCGGTCGGATGCGTCCCTGCCTCATGTGCGGCGGAAGCTTGCGGGAGAGCAGGTCGATGAGGTCGGTGTGATCCTCGTCGAGGTGCTGAAGCCAGGCCGTTTCCATTTCCCAGAACGGGTCGGGCCTGGCCGCGAGCAGTTCGGGAAGGGAGACGGGTTCGGCGCCGGTCGAGTCGGCGACGACGGCAGACTCGAGCCGTAGCTGCAACAGCGTGGCGTCGTGCCCGACGTCGAGGAGCCCGGGATGCGGGTATTCGGAGGCGACCTCGTCCGCGAGTGCGCGGGTGTGCGCCTCGCACAGGGAGTGGAGGGTGCCCCGTAGCCAGACGAGTGATCGCACGGGTTCGCGGAGTGGAAGCGGTGAGTTGTCGGTCAGCTCCAGGACCGCGGGGATTCCGCCGCCACCGGCCAGCCAGGACAGGGTGGCTGCCGCCGAGTCGGTCGGCACCGCGACGACGACGTCTCCGCCGGCGCGCAGGTGGTGGACGGACGTGACCGTAGGAGCGCTGCCCTCGACAGCGAGTACTGCCTCCTGGGTCCGTGCGCACGAACTACGCACACGCTCGGCGGTGGTCGGTCCGGTAGTCGTGACGGGCATGGAGCCTCCTTCGGGAGCAGCGGTACTGAGGTAAACCTAACCTAATGTGACGTGCGTCGGTTGGCAAGACCACCGCAGGATTACGGTGTGAAGGTGGCAATTCCTCTTTCCCTCGGAGTTCCGCGTTCGCGCGGACCGCAGTCGCTGCTCGAAGGCCTGCTCAGCGCGGCACCCACCACCGCAGTATCCGCAGACCCCGCGGACACGATCGGCGGAACAGTCGGGCCCCGGGTGGTTCTTGCATCCACTCTGATCGGCTGCCACGGCACCGACGCGGGCCGCATCATCGTCGGCCTCGACATCGACCCCGCCGAGCTGCGTACCCGAGAACAGGCGTCCTACGAGGCGGTCCGATTCCACCTCGAGTGCCCTGCGGCGCAGCTCGGCGACGCACTCGCGTTGCGACTGCCCTCGCCGCTCGCCGTGTTCGTCGGTGACGGCGACCTCGGGCTCGCAGAATCGGCGCAGCAACTCGCGGATGCCGGACGCATCCCCGGCCTGGGCAGTGGATTCTCCATCGGTGAGGTGGCCGATTTTCTGGCGGTCCTCGCCCATGCGGATGTCGGATACGTGGCCAGAGCGCGTGACGCCGCCGAGGTGCTCGCCCTGTTGTCCGGCACCGTCGCGTCGCTGCGCGGAGACAACGTTCGGTCGGCTCTCGCCGACCCGACCGCGGAGAAGCTTGCGGCCCTCGGTCCGGAGGCGGCCGAGGCAGTCCGGGAAGTGCTGCTGGGCATCGAGGTGAGCGATCCCGTCCGGGTGAGTCGCGAACTCGCCGCCGCCGGGTTGCGATAAAGATTCACCGCATAGCGCCGGGCCGTCAACTCTCGGTGCGTAATCTCATAGGCGTGCCAAAGATCGCGTACTTCGGACCCTCGGGAACCTTCACGGAAATGGCGCTCGCCGAACTCGAGGGGGCGGGCGCCTTCGACGGGCCGGTCGAACGCGTCGCCGCGTCCAGCCCCCCGGCCACGCTCGAGCTGGTACGCGACGGTGTGGTCGACGGTGCCGTCGTCCCCATCGAGAGCTCTGTCGAGGGGGCTGTGGTGCCCACTCTGGACTCCCTGGCCCTGGGCGAACGGCTACAGATCGTCGCGGAGACCGAACTGGACGTGGCGTTCGAAATTCTGGGTCGACCCGGCATCGATCGCCTCGACCAGGTGCGGACCGTGCGCGCATATCCCGTCGCCGCCGGCCAGGTGCGGACCTGGCTGGAGAAGAACTGCCCCGACGCCGAGATTCAGACCGCTTCGTCCAATGCGGGTGCGGCCGAGGACGTCTCGCACGGTCTCGCCGACGCCGCGGTATCGACCGCGCTGGCCGGCAGGCGTCTCGGATTGCACGCACTGGCCAGCAGTGTCGCGGACGTCGCCGGCGCGCGGACGCGGTTCGTGCTCGTCACCGCCCCGACTCGGGTACCGCCGCGCACCGGTAGCGACCGGAGCTCCGCCGTTCTGCAGCCCGACAACGAACCCGGATCGCTCGTCAGCGTTCTCTCCGAGTTCGCCACTCGCGGAATCGACCTCATCCGCATCGAATCCCGGCCCGTTCGCACCGAACCCGGCTCCTACCGGTTCTTCGTCGACTGCATCGGTCACCTCGACGATCCGCTGGTCGCCGAGGCGTTCCGCGCGCTGCACCGCAAGTCGACCGTGCGCTTCCTCGGCTCGTGGCCGGCCGCGAACCCGAGTGGTCCGCCCCCGCCGTCCGACGGAGACGCGGCGGACTGGATCGAACGAATCCGTCAGGGAGACAGGGAACTGTGAGCGGCAAGCTGATTCTGGTACGGCACGGACAGACCGAGGCCAACGTCGAACGCCGACTCGACACCCGGCTGCCCGGTGCACCGCTGACACCGGAGGGGCAGGCGCAGGCCGACGCTCTCGGGGCCCGGCTCGCGGCCCGTGCGTCGCTCGCTGCGCTCGTCAACTCGGAGGCCCTGCGCGCCCGGCAGACAGCGGGTGCGGTCGAACGTGCCACCGGGCTTTCCGCCCAGACCCGCGAGGGGTTGTACGAGGCGCAGGCGGGTGAACTCGAGGATCGCCGTGACGATGAATCGCACGCCCTGTTCATGAAGACTTTCCACCTGTGGCACGCGGGTGAGCTGGGAGCCCGCGTACCCGGTGGCGAATCCGCTCACGACATCCTCGACCGCTACGTGCCGGTCGTCGATGCCCTGCGCGCGGAGTATCTCGACGATCCCGACCGATCGGGAGATGTCGTCCTCGTCAGCCACGGCGCCGCGATCCGCCTCGTCGCCGCACAGCTGGCGGATGTTCCCGGGCTGTTCGCCGCCAATAACCACCTCGCGAACACGGAGTCGGTCGAGTTGGTACCGACCCTCGGCGGAGGCTGGGAATGTGTGCGGTGGGGAACGATCGAGCCGCCGTTCGAACATCGCGTGATTCCCGGGGCCGACGACCCGATGGGATGAATGCGTTGCGGACTTCCACCCGCTGCGCGACGATGGAGAAAACCGTCCTCGAGGAGTGACGGCAATGGAATGGTTCGTAGCCGAAGACTATTCCCTCGGGCGGCTGCTCGTCACCGAGGGGCTCGCGGCGATCTACCTTGTCGCCTTCCTGGGCGCGGTGCATCAGTTCAGGCCGCTCGTCGGAAGTGACGGCATGATGCCGATTCCGCGGTTCCTGAGGGCCGTCCCCTTCGCACGTGCACCGAGTGTCTTTCACTTCCATTACTCGGATCGGTTCTTCGCGGCAGTTGCCTGGACCGGCGCCGGGTTGGCACTCGCGACTCTGCTGGGTGCGACGCAATTCATGCCGCTTGCCGCCTGCATGCTGGTGTGGTTGGTGCTGTGGATTCTCTATCTGTCGATCGTCAACGTCTCGCAGATCTGGTACAGCTTCGGATGGGAGTCGCTACTCCTCGAAGCCGGATTTCTGGCGATTTTCTCCGGTAACTCCTCCGTCGGTCCGCCGATTCTGGTGCTGATCGCGGTGCGGTGGTTATTGTTCCGGCTCGAGTTCGGCGCCGGACTGATCAAGATGCGCGGCGACAAATGCTGGCGTGACCTCACCTGCCTCTACTATCACCACGAAACCCAGCCGAT
Organism: Rhodococcus sp. MSC1_016; assembly: GCF_023667485.2. NCBI lineage: Bacteria > Bacillati > Actinomycetota > Actinomycetes > Mycobacteriales > Nocardiaceae > Rhodococcus > Rhodococcus sp. MSC1_016. The sequence goes on along the minus strand of NZ_JAMOZI020000001.1, from coordinate 5,133,371 downwards.
GCCCGGACCGCTCAGCTGGTACTTCCACAGAATGCCGAAAAGACTTCACCGGCTCGAGGTGTTGGGAAATCATTTCGCGCAATTAGTGATGCCGTTCGGGCTGTTTGCGCCCCAGCCGGTGGCGGCGATCGCCGCGGCCGTCATGATCGTCACTCAACTATGGCTGGTGGCGAGCGGTAACTTCTCCTGGCTGAATTGGATCACGATCGTGCTGGCCCTGTCGGTCATCCCGGACAGCGTGTTCGAGATGCTTGTGCCGGTATCGCTCCCGGAGGGAAGTTCGTCGGCGCCGCTGTATTTCGTCGTCCTGGTGGTCGCCGTGACAGCGTTGGTGGTGGTGCTGAGTTACTGGCCGATCCGCAACATGATCTCGCACGGTCAGCGGATGAATGCGTCGTTCAACTCGTGGCATCTGGTGAACACCTACGGCGCCTTCGGCAGCGTCACCAAGGTTCGGTACGAAGTGATCGTGGAGGGGACATCCGACTCGGCGATCACCGCGCAGTCCGAATGGAAGGAATACGAGTTCAAAGGAAAACCGGGCGATGTGAATCGCCGGCCACGGCAGTTCGCGCCGTACCATCTGCGGCTCGATTGGTTGTTCTGGTTCATTCCGATCTCGCCGGGCTACGCCGATCCATGGTTTCCCGCCTTCGTGGAGCGGCTGCTGAGGAACGACCGCGACACGCTGAAACTGCTGCGCCACAATCCTTTCCCCGACGCCCCACCTCAACATGTGCGTGCGCGTCTGTACCGCTACCGGTTCACCACGTGGAAGGAGCGCCGCGAGACGGGGGCGTGGTGGAAGCGTGAACCGGTGTAACTCAGTGCAATCTGAACTCAGTGCAATCTGTCGGCCAGGAACTCGAGGGCCTGGCGCAGACGTTGTGGTGTACCCGGGCTCAGGGAAGACCAGGCGACGCCGTGCGCGGACACGCTGGACGTGCCGACGATTCGCCCCTTGTGCGTGTCGAATACGGTGACGGGACCACCGACGGGGTCGTACTGCCCGTCGCCGTACACGATTCCCACGATTTCGGCGTAGGTGTTGCAGGTTGCCATCGCGGTGCCCACCGCGGTGGCGTCGGGCGGCGCGACACCGAGTGCGGTGAGGCCGGCAGCGAGAGCTTTACCGTCGCCCCCCGCGTCGAACACCTCACCGAGTTGGGCAGTGGGTGCGTTGACCACGCCGAAGTCCATCGGCTCGGCGGTGCCGAGGGCAGCGATGACCGGCGCGAAGACGTCGAAGCCGGCGTCCTGCACCACGTAGGTGTCGCCGGCGCGCATGGTGAGCACCGACATGGTGTCGCCCCGGGAAACACACAACCGCGAGATGGTTCCGTCGACGTACCAGCGCAGAGCAATTTCCCACCGCGGGCGGGCAAGAACTCGCAGTCCCGAAGCAAGCTCGGCGCGAACCTCACCGCCCGGGAGGAGGTCCCGGGCGGTGAGGCCGGCGACGGCGTCGTGAAATGCTTTGCCCCTGGCTTCGTACGAGTCGTACCGCGGGCCGGCGTCGAGCACCACCGGCAGGACGTCGAGCGCGAGCCGGTCCACGAGGACATCCATCTCGTCGAGGCTCAGGGTCACCGCTGGCAGGGTCGGTCCCGCCTGGGTGCCCAGGTCTATCAACGTCCGCTCTCCGGGTGGTCGGGGTTGGCGCCGATCACCGAAGGAATGACCGTACGTCCGTCGGCGAAGTGCTCGAAGTTCTTCAGATAATCGGGGGTGTCCCGTTCTTCGTCGTCCTGCGAACCGGCCGTACCCGCGCCGCGCCCGCCCATCATGGGTCCGCTACCCGTTGCTCCACGTGCCGCGGTAGCGGGATTCATGTCGGTCCGGACGTCTCCGATCACTGCGCCGGGTGTGGCCGCGGGCGCTCCGGGCCGAGCACCCTGGCCCAGGGCATCTGTCTTTCCCCAGCCCTCGGGAAGAGTCGCACCGCCGGCTCCCGTCCCGGCGCCGAGCGCACCGGCCGACGTCCGTGCAGCCGCCGTCGACGTGGAAGCTGCGCCGCCACCGCTGTACGAGCCACCCGACAGCATCGGCGCACCAGCCATCATCGGGGTGGCCGCCGAGCTGGTGGCTGCGGACAGCGCCGCCCCACCGATGTTGCTCGCCGCAGACGTGGCGGTGGACACGGTGGTACCGGCGATACTGCCGACCTGCGATGCGGCGGTGGTGACCGCGGGATTCTGACCGGCCGCCATCAGCGCGGCAGCAGCGGCCCGTGTCGGGTCGAAGTTGCCGTCCTGCGGGACATCCTCGAAGGTTCCGACCTCTTTGGAATCGGCTTTGGTGACGATGCGCGGGGGCTGCTTGTACGTGCGTTTGAGCGCGAGGATGTTGGATGCGGCCTCGTACCCCTCCATCACGAGCCCTGCCCGGATGTCCATCGCCCGGTCGGCGGCCTCGGCGACTGCCGCGGAGCCGTTGAGGGCACCGCCCGTCGAGTAGGCGGTGGCCTTCGCGGTCTTGACTGCCACGATCTCGGGAATGCTGGGCATGATGAGCGCGGCCGTCGTGTATGCGCCCGCCTCGAGTCCGGCCTTGACGGCGGTGTCTGCCGCCAGTTCGGCGCACTCGGCCGTCCATACCGTGAACGGCGTGATCTTGGCGAGTGCGGCCACGGCCGATACGCCCTGCCAGCCGGCGGCAAGCTCGGCCATCACCCGAACGAGCGTGAGGTTGGCGTCGACGAAGCTGGTGGACAGCGCAGTCCACGCAGCGCTCGCCACGCTGAGCGGCACAGGGCCTGCGCCCGCGATGAGCGTGGTGGAGTTGACGGTGGCCCCGCGGGGCAACCAGATGACACCTGTCAGTCCCATGGTCATGTGCGATTCTCCTACTGGTCTCGAGGCGTTCCGGTCACATGCCCGCAGCGAGCGACGCGCCCAGGGCAAGGTCCTCGGCGGCGTACAGAGCGGCTTGGGTGCGGAGCGTGTTCGCGGTCTCCCGCATCTCGAGAATTCCTTGTGCGACAGCAGGAGTGAACGTTCCTGCGACCGTGTTGAAGTAACCGGCGGCATGGAGGGAGACTTCTTCGCTCCCCGACGGGAGTACCCGGATTGCTGCGGAGTTCAGTGCGACCGAAGCCTCGAGGCGCGCGGCGAGCGCGTCGAGTTCCACGGCGGCGGCGACAAGAGCTTCGGGTGCGACGTGCAGAGCTGGCATTGCGTCGAACTCCTTCTGACCTAGGCGGGTGCGGAAGGCAGCTGCCCCCCGGCAAGCGAACTGCATGGTGCAGCGTCCCTACTTCCTTGGACGCTGCCACGCGCTCTTCGGTTCCCCCCGATCCCGAGAAAAAAATTCCCGGGAAAACCGTTCATCCCCAGCCGAGCTCGTGCAAGCGATCTTCTTCTATCCCGAAGTAGTGTGCAACCTCGTGGATCACGGTGACGGCCACTTCGTGAACGACTTCCTCCTCCGAACTGCACATTTCGAGGAGGGCGTCGCGGTAGATGGTAATCGTATCGGGTAGCGAACCGCCGTAATGACTGTCCCGTTCGGTCAGCGCTATTCCGTGATACAGCCCGAGAAGATGCGGATCGTCCTCGTTGCGGTCGTCGACGAGGACGACGACGTTGTCGATTGCGGTCGCGAGTTGAGGCGGAATCAGATCGAGCGCGTCCCCGACCAATTCCTCGAATCGGTCGGGCGTCATCAGAACCGGCACGTCAGGGCCCGGGAACCGGAGCTGCACCGGGAAGCGGCGTCGGCATCGACCTGCCCTCCGGAGTAGGCGGTGGCGGTACCGGCGCCGCGCCGTTGATCAGGATGTCGCCCTTGGCGGACCCGGTGATGGTCGAGAAGCCGCCGGTGTCGGTCTCCTTGCCCACCGAACAGTTGATGCGCCTGCTGCCCGCCAGCCAGCTGTCGAGTTCCAGGTTGTCCCAGAACAGGGTGAGGGTCTTGTTCCGCAACGCGTCCGCCGAGCCGAGAAATTCGTTGGACGCCTGGGTGCACACGCCCTCGAGGTACTTGTCCTGGTCTTCGACCGACGGCATCGAACCCGGGAACTGGGTGCCGAGGTCGACCACGGAGATCACCTCGTACGCGTGAGGCTGCACGCAGTCGACGGGATCGGTGGGGACATTCTGATTGATGCCGATGCAGGTGCCGGGATCCCAGACATTCGATTGGTCCTGCTCGGCCACCCGCCCACTGAAAGGCAGCAAAGTGCCTGCGGTGCCGGAGAATTGGAGACCGCACCGCAAGGTGCGCTCCCCGGCGGTCCAGCCTGCCTCGCTGGGGAACATGAGACCGACGCTGAACTTCCCGTAAGGGTCGAAACGCGCACCCAGGTAGGTCTCGACGGCAGGCACGCAGTGCTCGTCCCGCAGCTCGGCGAACCGCAGGGCGCCCGGGTAACGCGACCCCGGCCCGAACTCTGCGCCCGGGTAGACACTGAGGTCCAGTGGGGCCGCCACCTCGAAACGGTGCTCCTCGGCGCAGTCGACCTTCGCGACGTCCTTGCGATCCTCTTTCGGGTCGTTCGACGGTGTCCAGTCGAGGCAGTCGCCGGCGATCGCCGATGCGAAAGCCTCCCCTTCCACCGACGCGGTGGCCTGGGGCCCGGGATCGCCCGAGTGGGTGGGAAGATTCTCGCTGCGGTCGAACCCACCTGCGATCGCGAAGGTCGCGATCGCCGCGACCACGGCGCCGATCGCGACAGCAGCGAGCGCGCGACGCGTCGTGGTCGCGGACATGGTGCGGGGTGCCTTGGTCGGTTGCCCGGCGTTCCCGGGCTGCGGTTCGGCACCGTTCGGCTGATCTGAGGACATCGTTTTCCATCATGCCCGTTCCGGTGCGAGAAGCAGAACAACTCCTTCGATCAGGTTCGCGGCGGGGGTAGCTTCGAGTGCCATGAACGACCATTCGCAGCCCTCCGCCGAACCTGTGGATCCGGAACTCCAGGAACTCGCGGGCCGGGTGTTCGATGCCGCACGCGCGGGCGACGCAGTGGCGTTGGCCACGTACATCGACGCCGGGGTCCCGGTGAACCTCACCAACCAGAACGGCGACACCCTCGTCATGCTGGCCGCCTACCACGGCCATGCCGAGGCGGTCCAGGCTCTGATCGACCGCGGTGCCGACGTCAACCGACTCAACGACAAGGGTCAGTCACCGCTGGCAGGGGCGTTGTTCAAGGGTGAGGACGGGGTGGTGCGCACCCTCGTCGCGGGCGGTGCCGACCCCACAGCTGGGCACCCCACCGCGGTGGACGCCGCGCGCATGTTCGGCCGGGAAGATCTCCTGAGCCTGCTGGAACCGAAACCCGAATGAGCGCTCCGGAGGCGCCCGGTAGGGTTTGACACCGTGATTGACCTGAAGTTCCTCCGCGAGAACCCCGACGCCGTCCGCGAGTCGCAGCGCACCCGCGGTGAAGATCCTGCGTTGGTCGACGCGCTGCTCGAGGCCGATGCGTCCCGTCGCGCCGCGGTACTCGCCGGTGACACTCTGCGCGCCGAGCAGAAGGCCTTCGGTAAGAAGGTGGGCCAGGCGTCCCCCGAGGAACGGCCCGCGCTGCTCGAGGGGTCCAAGGAACTCGCGGCCAAGGTCAAGCAGGCCGAGGCGGAGCAGCACGAGGCGCAGGCCGCGCTCGATGCCGCGCACCGGGCGATCTCCAACATCGTCCAGGACGGCGCCCCGGCCGGTGGCGAGGACGACTTCGTCACCCTGGACACGGTCGGCGATGTCCCCACGTTCGACTTCGAGCCCAAGGACCACCTCGAGCTGGGCGAGTCGCTGGGACTGATCGACATGGAACGCGGCGCGAAGGTGTCCGGCGCCCGGTTCTACTTCCTCACCGGGTTCGGCGCCATGTTGCAACTCGGAATGCTGCAGCTCGCCGCGCAGAAGGCAATGGCCAACGGGTTCCAGATGATGATTCCCCCTGTGCTGGTGCGCCCCGAGATCATGGCGGGCACCGGATTCCTCGGCGCCCACTCGGACGAGATCTACCACCTCGCCGACGACGACCTCTACCTCGTCGGAACCTCCGAGGTCCCGCTCGCCGGATACCACTCGGGCGAGATCCTCGATCTTTCCGCAGGCCCGAGGCGGTACGCGGGCTGGTCGACCTGCTTCCGCCGGGAAGCAGGCAGCTACGGCAAGGACACCCGCGGAATCATCCGGGTCCACCAGTTCGACAAGGTGGAGATGTTCACCTACTGCAAGCCCGAGGATGCCGACGCCGAGCATCAGCGTCTGCTGTCCTGGGAGCGCGATATGCTGGCTGCAATCGACGTCCCCTACCGGGTGATCGACGTCGCCGGGGGCGATCTGGGTTCCTCGGCTGCCCGCAAGTTCGATTGCGAGGCGTGGGTGCCCACCCAGCAGGCGTACCGCGAGCTCACGTCCACCTCGAACTGCACGACGTTCCAGGCGCGGCGCCTCGGTGTGCGGTACCGCGACGAGAACGGGAAGCCGCAGACTGCCGCCACCCTGAACGGCACGTTGGCCACCACGCGGTGGATCGTGGCGATCCTGGAGAACCACCAGCAGTCCGATGGGACGGTACGAGTGCCGGAGGCGCTGGTGCCCTTCGTCGGTACGGACGTATTGAAGCCGTAAAAAAATACTGTCCGTTATGCAAGGCTACCCTTGCATCTCCGCCCGAATGATGTAACCCTTACCTAATCAGATAGTTCGCGTAAGGGAGAGCCACATGTTCGTGTGCATCTGCAAGGCCGTCACCGAAACCGAGGTGCACGAGCATGTGCACGACGGTGCCGACACTGCAGATGCCATCGGTGAGCGATGTGGAGCCGGATGGGGGTGTGGAACCTGCGTCAACCGCCTCGAAGAAATTCTCTGTGCGTACGCGGAGCGTAATCGCACAGCTGCCTGACAACTGACACCACGATCCGCTGCGGAGAGTGGTCGAGCCTGATACGGTCGCATTAGTCCCGGCGACCGGAGGTTGTCATGCGCGGTAACGACGAGGTAATCGCTCTTCTCAACGAACAGTTGACGAGTGAGTTGACGGCAATCAACCAGTATTTCCTGCACTCGAAGATGCAGGCCAACTGGGGTTTCACCAAACTGGCGGCCAAGACGCGTGCCGAATCCATCGAAGAGATGATTCACGCCGAGATCTTGACCGACCGCATCCTCTTTCTCGAGGCGCTACCGAACTATCAGAAGCTGCTTCCGCTGCGCATCGGACAGGACCTGCGAGAGCAGTTCCACTCCGACCTCGCGGTCGAGCTCGAGGTGGTCGAACGCCTGCGCCCCGGAATTCAGATGTGCCGGGAGAAGGGCGACGCGACGTCGGCGAAGCTGCTCGAAGGCATCCTCGCGGAAGAAGAGGAGCACATCGACTATCTGGAGACTCAGATCGAGTTGATGGACAAGATGGGCGACCAGCTGTACATGGCCCAGCTCGTTGATCAGCCACCGACGGCCGGGTAGTCGATCGACGAAAACCGCGCGACTCGCTGGGCGCTCTGTGTAAAAATAGGCGCGTGAGATACCCCGCCGCTCAGCCTTGACCCAGCTCCCAGCGATCGCTCACCGTCCGCGTGGTCGGTTACACCGCCACTCGTGACCTCATTCCGCTTTTCGGTCTCTACGACCTGCTGTTCGCCGACCACGGCCTCAGCGTCGGGCAGATTTCGTCGCTACTCGTCATCTGGTCCGTCGTATCGTTTGTCGCCGAGGTGCCGTCGGGCGCCTGGGCCGACACCGTGTCCCGGCGTGGACTGCTCGTCTTCGCCTCCGCCCTGTACACCGCGGGATTTACCGTGTGGGTGGTGGCGCCGTCGTATGCAGGCTTCGCAGCCGGATTCGTGCTGTGGGGCATCAGTGGTGCCATCCAGTCCGGAACGTTCGAGGCACTGCTGTACGACGAACTTGCCTCGCGGGGGAAATCGGAGAGCTTCGCCCGGCTCCTCGGCTACGCCAACTCCGGCGCCATGGCGAGCAACCTCGTCGCCACGCTGACCGCCGCGCCGCTCTTCGTTCTTGGCGGTTACACACTGGTCGGATGGGCCAGTGTCGCTGCGACGGTGGTGCACGGAGGCTTCGCACTACTGCTTCCCGCTGCGCCGAGAGCAGCCGACGCGGACGAAACACGGGAAGTGGCAGACGGGCGCGGACTGCTGTCCCGCTACGCCGGGATGCTCCGGGCCGGCGTCGGGGAGGTGTCGCACGACACGGTGCTCCGCCGAGGCGTGGTGCTGTCGTCGGTACTCGTCGGATTTCTCGCCTTCGACGAGTACTTCGGCCTGCTCGCCCGCGACGGTGGCACCCCGACGGCGGCGGTGCCGTTGCTGGTGGCCATCACCGTCGCCGGCCAAGTGGTGGGTACCGCGGCGGCCGGCCGGACGGCGTCGATGCGAGCGGTGACGATGAGCCGTGTCATCGCAGCGGGTGCCGTATTGCTCGGTGTCGGAGCCCTTCTGGGTGGTGTCGCCGGGTTCGCGGCAATCGGCGTGGGCTACGGCATCCTCGGCAATGCCATGATCGTGTCGGAAGCTCGTGTGCAGGACGCGATCACCGGTCCGGCGCGGGCCACCGTCACCTCGGTGTCGGGGCTGTTCGGCGAGATCACCGCACTTCTGATCTACGTGGGTTTCGCTGTCGGTTCGACGTGGTTCTCGGTCACCACACTCGTTGCCGCACTGGCTGTTCCGGTGCTGCTGTCGGCGGTCCTGGTGCGCCGGTGGCTGCCACCGGTTCGGCCGGACACACCCACCGTCGGGTGAATGTACCTTTCGACGCCTCAGATGCGCCGAAAGGTACATTCGCCCGAGCGGTCAGAGCTTGCTGGACCGCAACTCGTGGCCCTTCGACGTCTTGCAGCGACCCGACTCGAGGTCCCACTGCCAGCCGTGCAGGTTGCAGGTGAGATTGGTGCCGTCGACGACGCCGAACTTGGACAGGTCGGCCTTGAGGTGCGGGCAGCGACGCTGAATCTCGTAGCCGCCGAGCTCGATCGACGCCGAGTCGTCGTGGGCTTCTGCGAACCAGCCGTCGGCGTAGGCGATGCGCTCGTCGGTGAGGCACTTGAAGAACGTGTACAGGAACTCGTTGTATCCGCCGACCCGCCACGCCTCGAAGCGGGTGGACAGGAAGATGGTGTTCACCCAGTCGGGTTCGTCGTCCCGGAGCACGGTGCGGACCAGTTCGGGCGCAATACGGAAGCCGTAGCGGTATTTGCCGTCCTTCTCCCCGCGCGGACGGACGATGCGCTGCGGGAAGTCGAGGACGACGGTCTCGTCACCCATCACCAGACCGACCGGGTAGCCGATACCGTCGCAGATCAGGTCGGACTGCTTCATGATCGGCTCGAACTTGGCCTTGAGCGCCTCGAACAACGGTTCGCCCTCGGCCGGGGCCCAACCCGACTTCTCGGCGGCCAGGACCGGAGCCATCCGCTGCGCCATGTCCTCGATGTACCCGGCCTTGTCGGCGAAGATCTTGTCGACCTCGGCATCGGGAATGGGGTGCGTCAGGGTGAGCGCACTGCCCTTCACATCCGCGGTGGACCCCGGGATCATCAATATCCCGCCGTCGTTGCCGTGAATTTTCATCTGCTCGAGGAACGTGATCTGGTCGGGGAAGATGTTTCCCTCGTCGCCGCGGTCGTCGTTGAGGTAACGCAGCTCGTCGTCCAGGAACACCGGCGGACCTGCCGAGGGCACCACCCAGGTGGCGTCGACCTGCTCGATGTAACTGCGACACCGATCCATGCCGCGCTGACGCTTCTGCTTGCCGAAGTTGGCCTTCGTCTTGGTGGGAATGTCGTAGACCATCGGGTACCAGATGGCGCCCGAGTACTGCAGCAGGTGGATGTCGATCTTGCCGAACTCGTCGTGCAGGACGTCCATGTCGACGGGCCGGGCGTCGTTCATGTTGAAGCACGTCGTCTCGCCGTCGGACACCACGAGACCGGAGTCGCCGATCGGTCCGTCGGCGGGCGCCCGCAAGGCGATGATCATGATGTCCAGGTCTCCCGGCGCGAGCGGGGCCTGCGGAGCGACCTCGATTCCTGCCCCGTTGATCCTGTGCTTGACCGAATCCTCGGTCTCGAAGAATTTATGGAATCCGAGTGCCTCGAGTTCCCGTTTGAGGTCCGGCACCGGATAGTCGGGGAGCAGAACGATGGCGTCCTTGTTGACGTGCTTGCTCAGGTTCTCCGGATCGAAGTGGTCCTTGTGCAGGTGCGATACGTACAGGTAGTCGCAGTTGCCGAGGGCGTCCCAGTCGAGCTGGGTGTTGTCCGGGAACGGGAACCACGCCCCGAAGTACGCGGGGTTCACCCAGGGGTCGCACAGGATCGATCCTGCCTCGGTTTGGATGTGAAATCCGGCGTGGCCGACGCTGGTGACCTGCACTGGTATGCCTCCTGAAGAGCTGAGCGACTGTTCCAGGGTAGGCGGCTGCGCCACCTGTGCGCCTTTCCGGTAGCCCCAACAACCAAAAAGGCGCACGGGCGGCGGAGCCGCCTACGTCACTTCGCCCAGGCAGTAGCCGTCCTGGCCGATCGACAAGGTGACCTGCTTGGTCTTCGTCACACCCGAGACATCGGTGACCGGGACCGTGACGTTCACGTAGTCGCCGCGGACCGGTGTGGTGGTCATGTCGTCTGCCGCGAACGCTGTGGTGCCGGCCAGAACGTCGGGGCCCTGTTTCAGCGGTGGCTGTCCGCCGTTCCCCGACCCGGACGGGTCCCACGGACTGAACCCGGGGCAGATCAGGGGATAGGCGGCCTCGGTGTCGGCCGGGCTCACCGGTCGTCCCGCCTCCCGCGACAGGAACCTCGCCACCGCGTGTTCGGCGTCCGCCGGGGTGTAGACGTCGGCCGTCCCGGCGGGATGGACGTGCGGGCAGGCGTACCCCGACGCGATTTCGCTCCGCTTGACCGACACGGTGGTGCCGCCACCTGTCCACGACACGGAGAACTGCCCGTCGACACCGGGTTGCGCGAGGGCCCGCAGCACTGCGCCGGTGTCCTCGTACTGTTCGGCCATCTGAGCCGGCGGCAGCGTCCAGCAGGTCGAGGCGAGCCCCTCGGGATCCGTGACGAGGTCGAGAGCCCAGGCGCGGACGGCGTCGGCGGCCTCGGGATTGCCGGGGACCTCACCGACAAGCACCTGCGGGGCCGGCCGGGCCGGGGTGGGAGGCACGGTGCCGGGACTGTCGGCGGTGGAGGTGGGGGCAGCCGCGACTTCTGCCGCCGCGACTTCTGAAGTCGCAACGTCTGCCTCCGCGGCGTCCACGGGGATGCCGGACTGGGAATCGCAGGCCGCCGCTGAGGCGAGGATCCCGACCACGAGGGCGAATGTGTGTGCGGGCGCGAACGCCCCCCTGCCCGTGCGGCCCATTTCCTTCACACGCCCTCCTGCCGACTCCCCGCCGAGCGTCCGTTCCCGACTGCGGGCCAGATCGCCGATACCCGGCTACGCTAGCCGATTGTGGAACCCGTCTATCGAACCGTCATCGGCATTGCCCGCACCGTATTCGCCTTCGAGGGGCTGAAGTTCACGGTCAAGGGCGATCAGCACATTCCCGCGACGGGTGGGGCGGTGATCGCGATCAATCACACCGGCTACATGGACTTCACCTATGCGGGACTCCCTGCGCGCAGGGTGAAGCGGTACATCCGCTTCATGGCGAAGAAGGAAGTGTTCGACAACAAGATTTCGGGCCCGATCATGCGGGCCCTCAAACACATTCCCGTCGACCGCGGGGCCGGCTCGGATTCGTATCGGGCTGCCGTCGACCGGCTGCGCCGCGGGGAGCTGGTCGGCGTCTATCCCGAGGCCACGATCAGTCGCAGCTTCGAGATCAAGGAATTCAAGTCGGGCGCCGCACGGATGGCGATCGAGGCCGACGTGCCCATCATCCCGATCGTGATCTGGGGTGCGCAGCGCGTGTGGACCAAGGGTTTCCCGAAGCGCCTCGGGCGAACCAACACCCCCATCTCGATTGCTGTCGGTGAGCCCGTCGCGCCGTTCGAGCCCGCCGCCGAATTGACGAAGAAACTCCACACCACCATGCAGGAAATGCTCGCCGACCTGCAGAAGGATTACGACCATCCCGCGGGCGCCTACTGGGTGCCCGCGCGACTCGGCGGCAGCGCGCCGACGCTGGAAGAGGCCGACAAGTTGGACGCCGCCGACGTCGAGAAGAGGGCGCAGGCTCGACAGGAACGGGAGTCCGGGAGCTAGATCGGGTGGAACTGTCTTTGTCGAGACGCTGCACACGCGGATGAAGGCATCCTGCATCACGTGCAGAGTGGCTTCGAGCATCCGGCCGGGGCGTATCGGGTCCCGAGACGTCTCGGTGGCCGTGCCCCGACGATCGAGGAAGCCACCGAGATGGACCACCGCGAGACCGAGCTGCGACACCACCGGTAGCCCGCGCCCGGCGGCCGCTCGGCACGGGGAAGAACAGTGCAGGCAGAATGACCGGGTGAGCCCAGACCGACCGACCCTTGTAGCGTCCGATGTCGACGGCACCCTGATCGGGCCCGACGAACGGGTCAGTGCCCGCACCCGTGACGCCGTGCAGTCGGTGGTGGCGTCGGGAACCCCCTTCGTCCTCGCCACCGGCCGCCCGCCGCGGTGGATCCATCCCGTGGTGGAGGGCCTGGGTTATGCGCCCCTCGCCGTCTGCGCCAACGGCGCCGTCATCTACGACGCCGACAGTGACCGAGTCCTCAGCGCCGCGACGCTCGACGTGGACACCCTCACCTGGTTGTCGGAGATCGCTCTGGAGATGTTGCCGGGTGCGGGGCTGGCGGCGGAACGTGTGGGCGTCAGCGCTCACGACGCCGCCACACCCCAGTTCGTGAGCTCTCCCGGCTATCAGCATGCGTGGCTCAACCCGGACAACACCGAGATGTCCGAGGACGAGGTTCTGGCAGCGCCGGCCGTCAAGCTGCTGATCAGAGTGCCCGGAATGTCGAGCCAGGCGATGGTCGACGTCTTGCGGCCTCACCTCGGCGCCCGCGCGGACCTCACCTTTTCGACGGACAACGGTCTGATCGAGCTGTCGGCGTCGGGGATCAGCAAGGCGTCCGGCCTCGCGGTCGTGATGGAGGAGCTCGGGGTCACGGCGTCGGGGATCGTCGCGTTCGGTGACATGCCCAACGACATTCCGATGCTGAACCTCGCGGGTCGAGGAGTGGCCGTGGAGAACGCGCATCCGGACGCCAAGGCGGCTGCCGACGAGGTCACCGCCACCAACTCGGACGACGGTGTGGCAAAAGTACTCGAGCGCTGGTGGTCGTAGACCACCAGCGCCCGAGAGGGTGATGCAGTTCCGTCAGCCCACCGGAGCTGGTGCCGGAGCCGGAGCCGGAGCGGCCGGCGCAGGCTCGACCGGTGCAGGTGCAGGTGCGGCCGGAGCAGGTGCCGGGGGTAGCTGTGCCGGATCCGCGGGCGGTGCGGCGGGCGGTGCGGCGGGCGCCGCGGCGTCGACCCGGGCGCCGTCGCGGTACGCCTCCGCGTAGGCGTCGTTGTAGGTCTTCAACACCTTGGTAACGATGCCGGTGAGCTCGTTGAAGATGAGCGAGCCGTTCTCGAAATCGGTTCGCAGCCCACCCGGGATCGGGTATTCGTCCGAGGTCGGCAATCCCAGCTCGCCGTTGTCGGCGCCCAGGTTCTGCCAGGTCTTGAAGATCTGTCCGAGAACCGACCACACACCCCCGTTGGGTGACGTGTAGATGGCTCCGTTGGTGAACTTCGCACCCTGGTTGCCGGCCTTCGCCTGCAGCAGTCCGGTGACGGCCTGCCCGAGGGGGCCGGTGTCACCGCCTTCGGCCACCCACTTCTGTGCGACGGGGGAGGGGTCCGTCAGCCGGAGAATTTCGTTGACCAGGGACGGAATGCCTGCCCCGAGGTTCGCGCTCGCATCGGTTCCCGGCGCGGACGCGGGCGGGGTCTCTCCCGGGGGAGGTCCCGAGGCGAGTGATGCGCTGTCGCCGCCGCCACCGGTATTCGCGGCCGCGATCTGACGGATCTCGTCCATGTGCGAGTACCCGGCATCACCGGGGCAGGAGGTGTTGCCGACGTCGCGGTGCGCGAAGATCACCGGCAGGTCGACGGCCTCACCCTGTGCATACGGCGTGAACTCGGTGCCTTCCGAGTACATCGTGGTCTGGCCGAGCGGATCGAGTCCCGCCTTGGCGAGCTTCCATCCGAGGAACTTGCCGACGGAGTCGATCGTCGCCTGCGGCGGATCCTCGGACGAGAAGTCACCCATCATCGCGATGCCCATGGTGTTCTCGTTGAACCCGCCTGCGTGCGCTCCTTGAACCGGACGGTCCAGGCCACCGGCGCGACCTTCGAAGATTTGCCCGTACTTGTCGACCAGCACGTTGTAGCCGACGTCGCACCAGCCCAGCGTCTGCGCGTGATACGCGTAGATCGCCCGGACGATTTCGGCTGACTCGGCCTTGGAGTAGTCGTTGGCGCCGGCGGTGTGGTGCACCGTCGCACCACCGATGAAGTCGTCGTACGTCGGTTCGTCGCAGCGGATCGACTCGTCGGCGCCCCACTGGGAGCGGGTGATCACCTTGGGTCCGGAACCGCCGATCGGTGCCGCGATGTCACTCAGGGCTCCGTCGCCCGGTCCGCTGCCCGGCTCGATGAGCACGGCGGTGACGTCGTCGGCACCGGTCTGGGCCGGCTGCTGGCGCAGCGGCCTGTCGACGGAAGCGGGTCTGTACCCCAGCGGCGCAGCACCCGCGGGCGCCGCTGCAGCCGGAGGTGCAGGTGCAGGCTGCGGCGCGACCGGAGCGGGTACCGGCTCGGCGGCGGATGCCGGCGCAGACGTGGGCGTCAGGATCTGGATGGCCTTCGTCAACCCGACATACACCGGTTCGGTGGCCACCGTGCCGTTCGATGCCGTGCTGTCGGTGCGCCGCGTGTCGATCATGTCGGGGGAGAACCAGTCGCCCCAGGTTCCGTCGGCTCGCAGGGCGCGGACCTTCGACTCCGCGGACGCCACGGTCTCGGAGGTGAGCGCCACCATGCTGAACGGGGTGTCCCGGGTGATTTCCTTGACGATGGCTCCCGGCTGCTGGTCGGCAGGCGGCAGGATCGCCGGGTCGGAGACATCACCGGGAGCGGGAAGCTTCAGGGGGATCTGCAGGTTCGGGATCTGAATTCCGGCCGGCAGGGGGAGATTGCTCGGAATCTGGATGTACGGCGGGATCTTCACGTTGCGCAGATCGCCGATATTGACGTCGGGCAGGTTCAGCCCCGTGAGTTCCTTCAGCGGAATCACGATGTCGGGAATCTGGGAGAGCACTACCTGGGCGATCTCCGTGGACACCGCGGAGGCAGAGGTCTCGTTGGTGGAGCGGACGTCGGAGGGGGCGCTGCTGATGCCGTAGACCGCAACGGGACTTGCGACAGCCAGAGCAGCGACAGCCCCGAGGACGATCGAGGGCTTCGGTCGGCGGTGCGGCAAGGGGACTCTCCTCAGTTGTAGTTTCCTGCGAGCAGGCCTCGCTCATCTGCAACTTGTGATGCCGATGTGACCTGTGTGACTGATGTTGCCAACTCGAATCACTCTTGCCACACTAGTCACACAGGTCCATAACGCTCAACCTTACATTGAGACTTTATCCCGAATTCTTCGGACCCGCCGGAGCAAGGCACTCACCGCGCTTCGGAGCTCGTTGTTTCAGCGATGAGGAGTGCATTGATGTCCAAGACCGAATTCGGGATCCGCGCAGGGAGAACTGCCTGGACACGGAAAAGGCGGTACATCGCGGGACGTCCCGTTCGGCGCGGATGGACGTCGTCGGTGGCGCGCGTGTCGGCGCTCGGTATCGCTCCTCTCCTCGTGGTGGGCGCTGCGGGCATGGCGGTCCATTTCCGCTCGGCCGAGCCGGAGATCCGGGAGTCGGTCGCCTCGGACACTCCGTTCACGCTCTCCGGACACGGCAACGGGCACGGTCGCGGGATGGGCCAGTGGGGCGCCTACGGATACGCGAAGGACCAGGGATGGGCAGCCGAGCGCATCCTCGCCCACTACTACGGCGGAACCACCCTCGGCACGCTCGCTGACGCCCAGATCAGCGTGCGACTCCAGGGCCGCGACGATCAGGCACTCGACGTGTATTCCGCCGTCGGTGCGGTCGTGGCGGGTAAGCCCGTCGGGCCGGGTGAAGCCGTGCATCTCACGCCGACGGCGGGCGGTGGCGCCAACGTCGTCGTGACCCGGGGCTGCGCCGGGGAGGTGTTGTGGCAGGACGTCACGGACCACCCGTGGGTGGACCCGGTCGATCTCGGGCCCGACCGCCCGCCGAACGAGCACCTCACCTTCTGTGCCGGCGACACGCCGTACCGCGGTGCGCTCGGTGTCGCGCTGGACGGCGCAGCCGTGCGCACGGTCAACGTCCTGGGCATGGAGGACTACCTGCTCGGGGTCGTGCCCGTCGAGGCGAAGGCCGAGTGGGCCGATACCGGCGGTGCGGAAGCCCTTCGGGCACAGGCGGTTGCCGCACGCTCGTACGCTGCCGCCGAGAGTCGTGAGGCCTACGCGCGGACCTGCGACACCCAGAGTTGCCAGGTCTATGGCGGCTCCGCGGTGGAGGATCCTCGCACCACGGATGCCGTGCGTTCGACTCAGGGCATGATCCTCGTCAGCGACAACAAGGCCGTTACCGCCGAATTTTCCTCGTCGACAGGCGGATTCACGGCTGGTGGCGAGTTCCCGGCTGTCGAGGACCAGGGCGACACCGCGTCGCCGCACCACGATTGGACGGTCACGCTGACGGCCGGCGATATCGCGACCGCGTTTGGAGTGGGCGAACTCCACACCTTCGAAGTGGTGACACGCAACAACTTCGGCGTCGACGGGGGTCGGGTCACCGGCGTGAAGGTAGTCGGTTCTGCCGGTACCACGGAGGTGACGGGGGCGCAGGCGCGGGCCAAGCTGAAACTGAAGTCCGACTGGTTCACGGTCGGCGAGGGGGTCGGGATACCGGGAGTGCCGCCGGTGCCGGGCGAACCCGACCCGAGTCTGGCCGACGACGACACCGTCGGCACCAACCCGGGATCGCCGATCGCCGAGAAGTACAAGGAACTGGGCGGAGTGAACAGCACGCTCGGCGCACCGGTCGGCCCGGAGATGATGCTGCCGTCCGAGGCGGGCAAGTTCCGGATGTATCAGAACGGAACCATCATCTGGACGGAGAAGTTGGGTGCGCAGGTGATCGACGCGAGTGTGCTCCGGGACTGGATCCCGACCGGCGGCAGCTAGCGGTCGTCCCCGAGCACTGCGAGCATGCCGTCGACGGATTCGGCCCAGCCGAAATCCTCGGCCCGGCGCCTGGCGGACGCCCGCCGAGTGTTCGCGGGAATCTCGAGGACGCTGCTGACCGCCTCCGCGAAGGCCGAGCCGCGGTTGCTCGCCAGGGCGCCGCACCCCGGTGTGATGATCTCGGCCAGCGCCGAGGACTGTGACGCAACTACCGGGGTGCCCGCTGCCAGCGACTCCAGCGCCGACAGGCAGAACGTTTCGTGCGGGCCGGGCGCCAGCGACACGTCGGCCGAGGCGAACAGGGCGGCGAGCCGCGACTTGTCGCTGATGAACCCGGTGAAGTGGACCGGGAGTCCGCGTGCCCGGGACTTCAGTGCTTCGCGCCGGGGTCCGTCACCGGCGATGACGAGGCGGGTGTCGTGCCCTTCGCGCCGAAGTAGGCGGACCGCCTCGATGCTCCGCTCCACCTGTTTCTCCACCGACAGGCGGCCACAGTGCAGGAGGAAGCGCTGTGCCGGCCCGGCGTAGGAGTCGCGCATGCCCTGATCATGTTTGCCGGGATGGAACATCGCCAGATCCACCCCCAGCGGCACCCGGTGCAGATTGGGTGCCCCGATCCGGAGGAACTCCTCGCTCGCGAAGTCCGTCGTGCAGACGACGGCGTCGTAGTTGCGCGCCATGCGGCGGTTCGCGGCATCGGCCCACCCGGTGGCGAGACGACGCGGTGCGAACTGGCCGAGAAGTCGGTCGAGACGCTCGTGTGAGACGACAACACTGCGAATGCCGCGGTCGCGGGCCCATCCGCCGAAACCACGCAACGTCAGCCGATCGGACACCTCGAGGACGTCGGGTCGCAGTCCTCGCACGACGTCGGCCACGCGCCGCGGATTGACGATGCGATAGCCGCCCGTCGCCGGGATCACCGGGGCCGCCCGGGTGATCCGCAGAACCCCACCCGGCAGAACCTCCTCACTGTCCCGCTGACCTGGGACGACAAGGATCACTTCGTGGCCGCGCTCGGCGTAGCCACGCCCCCAGTTGTGCAGGGCAGTGCGGAGCCCGCCCGACCGCGGTCCGTAGAAGTTGGCCAACTGGACGATGCGCACCCGATCATTGAGCTGGATCGGCGCGACGGCGCGAACAACGAGGTCCGCAGAAGCGGTGAATAGCGGGAGAACTCCTCGTGCATGGCGAGGGTGTCCGTGCACCCCGTGGCCGCGCACGGGGGGCCGAGTCGCTTACCCTGGTTCACCGTGACCGCTGCAAACCCAGAGACCACTGCCCCCGCGAAGGCCGAGACGGAGCGCGACAGCGCGGCCGGATACGACCTCATCGTCGTCGGCTCCGGATTCTTCGGACTGACCATCGCCGAGCGTGCAGCAACACAGCTGGGCAAGCGTGTGCTGGTGCTCGACCGCCGCCACCACCTGGGCGGAAACGCCTACTCGGAGGCCGAGCCGGAGACCGGCATCGAGATCCACAAGTACGGCGCACACCTGTTCCACACCTCGAACAAGCGCGTGTGGGACTACGTCACCCAGTTCACCGAATTCACCAACTACCAGCACCGGGTGTTCGCCCTGCACAAGGGGCAGGCGTACCAGTTCCCGATGGGCCTCGGCCTGGTGTCGCAGTTCTTCGGCCGCTTCTTCACCCCTGAGGAGGCGCGGAAGCTGATCGCCGAGCAGTCCAGCGAGATCGACCCTGCGGAAGCGTCCAACCTCGAGGAAAAGGCGATCTCCCTGATCGGACGCCCGCTGTACGAGGCCTTCGTCCGGGACTACACCGCCAAGCAGTGGCAGACGGACCCCAAGAACCTGCCTGCGGGCAACATCACTCGACTACCCGTGCGGTACACGTTCGACAACCGCTACTTCAACGACACGTACGAGGGCCTGCCCGTCGACGGTTACACGGCGTGGCTCGAGAACATGGCGAAGGACCCGAAGATCGAGGTCCGGTTGGAAACGGATTACTTCGACGTCCGTGACGAGCTGCGGGCCGCGAACCCGGACGCCCCCGTCGTCTACACGGGCCCCCTCGACCGGTACTTCGACTACTCGGAGGGGGAGCTGGGCTGGCGCACGCTCGACTTCGAGACCGAGGTCCTCGAGACCGGCGACTTCCAGGGAACACCGGTGATGAACTACAACGACGCCGACGTGCCCTTCACCCGCATCCACGAGTTCCGCCACTTCCACCCGGAGCGGGATTATCCGAAGGACAAGACGGTGATCATGCGCGAGTACTCGCGCTTCGCCGAGAGTGCGGACGAGCCGTACTACCCGATCAACACCCGCGAGGACCGCGAGAAACTCGCCGCATACCGGGACCGGGCCAAGGCGGAGATGGCCGAGAAGAAGGTGTTGTTCGGCGGACGCCTCGGCACCTACCAGTACCTGGACATGCACATGGCGATCGCGAGCGCGCTGTCGATGTTCGACAACTCCCTTCGACCGCATTTCGAATCCGGTGCGGAACTCGTGGGGGACTCCGAATGAGCGCCCGCCACCTGCTCGAGGCCGAGAAGGGGACCGAGGACCCGTCGTTGCTGGGCAAGTCGTTGCTGCAGCGCATTCTCGTGCCCCGGCCGGGGGAGCCCCTCGACGTGCGCACCCTCTACGTGGAGGAGGCGAAGACCAACAGTCGTCGCGCCCACCCGCTGTCGCGGACGTCGCTGTCGGTCGCTGCGGAGTCCGAGGCCTCGTTCTGCACCTATTTCAATGCCTTCCCGGCGAGCTACTGGCGTCGCTGGACCATCCTGAAGTCGGTGGTGCTGCGGCTGGATCTGTCCGGCCACGGCCGCGTCGACGTGTACCGCTCGAAGGCCGACTCGTCCCGCATCCACGTCGAGGGACGCGAGTTTCTCGACGGCGACGCCGCGATGGAGTTCGAGATCGAGTTGGCGCCTTTCGAGGACGGCGGCTGGATCTGGTTCGACATCACCTCCGACACCGAGGTCGTGCTCGAGAGCGCCGGCTGGTTCGCGCCGATCGATGCGCCGGGCGAGGGCACCGTGGCCGTGGGCATCCCCACGTTCAACCGGCCCACCGACTGTGTGAAGGCGTTGGAAGCGCTCGCGTCCGACGAGCTGGTGCTCGATGTGGTCAAGGCCGTCATCGTCCCGGATCAGGGCACGCGCAAGGTCGTGGACGAGCCCGGGTACGAAGAGGCCGCCGCCGCTCTCGGTGAACGCCTCGTCATTCACGACCAGGCCAATCTGGGTGGCTCGGGCGGCTACAGCCGCATCATGTACGAGGCCCTGAAGACCACCGACTGCCAGCACATCCTCTTCATGGACGACGACATCGAGATCGAGCCCGACTCGATTCTGCGTGCGCTCGCGATGTCCCGGTTCGCCAAGTCCCCCATGCTGGTGGGTGGCCAGATGCTCAACCTTCAGGAGCGTAGCCACCTGCACACGATGGGCGAAGTGGTCGATCGCAGCATTTTCATGTGGACCGCCGCGCCCAACGTCGAATACGACCACGACTTCTCCAAGTACCCGCTCAGCGACCGCGAGAATTCGAAGAAGCTGCACCGCCGCATCGACGTCGACTTCAACGGCTGGTGGATGTGCATGATCCCCCGCCAGGCGGCCGAGGAACTCGGCCAGCCGCTCCCGCTCTTCATCAAGTGGGACGACGCCGAGTACGGGCTGCGTGCCCGCGCGGCGGGTTACCCCACCATCACCATGCCCGGTGCCGCCATCTGGCACATGGCGTGGAGTGACAAGGACGACGCCATCGACTGGCAGGCGTACTTCCACCTGCGGAACCGGCTCGTCGTCGCTGCCCTGCACATGCCGGGCAGCGTCCGCGGCCTCGTGGTCAACAGCGTGAAGGCCACCATCAAGCACCTGCTGTGCCTCGAATACTCGACCGTGGCCATTCAGAACCAGGCCATCGCCGACTTCCTCCAGGGACCCGAGCACATCTTCGAGTTGCTGCCCACCGCGCTGGGCAACGTCCATGCGATGCGCAAGGAATTCCCGGACGCCGTTGTCTTGCCGTCGTCGACCAGCCTGCCGCTGCCCTCCGGGGCCGAGGTCGGCGCCGTCGGTCTGCCCACCAACCCGCTGGCGAAAATGGTGCGCCTCGGCAAGGGCCTGGTTCACAACGTCAAGCCCGCGCACACGGAACACCACGAGCGGCCGCAGCTCAATGTCCCGACGCTGGACGCACGCTGGTTCCTCCTCTCACAGGTGGACGGCGTCACGGTCACCACCGCCGACGGCAGAGGAGTCGTCTACCGCAAGCGCAACCCCAAGCAGGCCCTCGCGCTGCTGAAGGAAGCCCTGCGGCTACGCCGTGAACTGGCTCAGCGGTTCCCCGATCTCAAACGTGAGTACCAGGACGCTGTTCCTGCCCTGACCAGCAAGGAGAGGTGGGAACGTGTCTTCGGCATCTCGTGAGGTGAAGATTCTGCGGTCCGTGCAGTCGACGATCGCGGGCAAGCCGGGGGTCGTCGCCACCGCCCGTGGGATGTCTCACTTCGGTGAGCACGCCTTCGGCTGGGTGGCCGTCGCCGGGATCGGCGCCGCGCTCGACAAGCCCCGCCGGCGTCAATGGGCGGGAGTCGCTGTCGGCGCGGTGGGCGCCCACGCGGCGTCGATCGCGATCAAGCGCGTGGTCCGCCGGCCTCGGCCGGTCGACCCGTCCATCCAGGTCAACGTGTCGACACCGAGCAAACTGAGCTTCCCGTCCTCGCACGCCACGTCCACGACGGCGGCTGCTGTGCTGCTCGGCCGACTCACCGGGCTACCCTTGCCTGCGTTGTTGGTACCGCCGATGCTGCTCTCCCGGCTCGTTCTGGGAGTGCATTACCCGACCGATGTGCTCGCCGGATCTGCCCTGGGGGCCGCGTCTGCGGCTGCGGTACTCAAGGCCGAGCAGAAGTTTGGAGAAAAATGAGCGAGGAACCGGCAGTCGTCACCGGACCCCCGACATCCCTGGCCACAGGCATCGTCCGGGCAGTTCGCCCCCGCCAGTGGGTGAAGAACGTCCTGGTGCTGGCAGCTCCCATCGCGGCAGGAACGGCCACGGAGCCCGACGTCCTGCTGCCGGTCGCGCTCGCATTCGTGGTGTTCTGCATGGCAGCATCCGGCATCTACCTCGTCAACGACGCAATGGATGTCGAAGCGGACCGCGCACACCCCACCAAGCGATTCCGTCCCATCGCGGCCGGCGTACTCCCGGTCAACCTGGCGTTTGCCATGGCGGTCGTCCTCCTGGTCGGTGCCATCGCCCTGTCGTTCCTGGCCAACTGGCAGCTCGCCGTCGTGATGGCCGTGTACATCGGTATCCAGCTGGCGTACTGCTTCGGCCTCAAACATCAGGCCGTACTGGACATCTGCATCGTCTCGTCCGGCTTTTTGCTGCGCGCCATCGCCGGCGGTGTAGCCGCCGAGATCGCGTTGTCGCAGTGGTTCCTGCTGGTCATGGCGTTCGGTTCGTTGTTCATGGCCGCCGGTAAGCGGTACGCGGAACTGCAGCTCGCAGAGAACACCGGGGCGAAGATCCGCAAGTCGCTCGAGAACTACACCACTACCTACCTGCGCTTCGTCTGGACGCTCAGCGCCACGGCCGTGGTGCTCTGCTACGGACTGTGGGCCTTCCAGCAGGATGACCTGAAGAACACGAACTGGTACGCCATCTCCATGGTGCCGTTCACCATCGCGATCCTCCGCTACGCGGTCGACGTCGACGGTGGCGAGGCAGGAGAGCCCGAGGAGATCGCTCTGGGCGACCGCGTGCTCCAACTCCTCGCCATCGCCTGGATCGGAGTGGTGGGTGTCGCTGTCTACCTCGTCTGACGTGGTA
The DNA here is from genome assembly GCF_023667485.2 of Rhodococcus sp. MSC1_016. Lineage (NCBI taxonomy): Bacteria > Bacillati > Actinomycetota > Actinomycetes > Mycobacteriales > Nocardiaceae > Rhodococcus > Rhodococcus sp. MSC1_016. The sequence continues at coordinate 5,110,320 of NZ_JAMOZI020000001.1, read as the reverse complement.
GGAGGCACCGAACACTCGGATGCCGCCGCGGAGCAGACCGAACGCCACCGGAAGGCCATCCTCTCGAGGGTGGTCTTCCTCGGGGGTGTGGCCATCTCGGCTCTCCTGATGTTCTGGGGAGCCTGGGAACGTCGGTGGATCGCCGACGACGGTTTGATCGTCCTGCGCACCGTGCGCAACCTGCTCGCGGGCAACGGTCCCGTCTTCAACGCAGGCGAGCGCGTCGAGGCGAACACCAGTACCGCCTGGACCTACATCGTCTACGCTTTCGGCTGGCTCACCCAGAGCCGGCTCGAGTACGTGGTTCTCACGATTGCCCTGGTTCTGTCCACGGCAGCCATCGTGCTCGCCATGCTGGGCACGGCCCGGCTCTACCGCGGTGGATCGTTCGGCTCGGGCGGGACGCTGTTCCTCCTGCCTGCCGGTGTGCTGGTCTACATCGCGGTTCCGCCTGCCCGCGACTTCGCCACGTCCGGCCTCGAAAGTTGCCTGGTCATCTTCTGGATCGCGCTGCTGTGGCTGCTGCTGATCCGCTGGAGTCAGGCTGCTGCACCCTCCACGGGATCTGTGCTGATCCTCGCGTTCGTCGCGGGAATGGGCCCGCTGGTGCGACCCGAACTGGCTATTCTGGGCGCCCTGTCGCTGGCCATGATCTTCCTCGCACCCGGACTGACCTGGGTGGCGCGCACCGTCATGGTGTTCGTGGCCGGCATCGTGCCGGTCGGGTACCAGATCTGGCGGATGGGCTACTACGCGCTCCCGTATCCCAACACCGCGGTGTCGAAGGACGCCGGTGGCGCCAAGTGGTCGCAGGGGTTCGCGTATCTGTGGAATCTTGTCGGCCCGTACCTTCTGTGGCTCCCGCTGCTGTTCCTTCTCGTCGGCGCGGTTCTCGCCTGGCGGGGTCGGAGCAAGTCTCTCGGCGATGGTGTTGCTCACACTTCCGGCAGCCGTGTCCGACGCCTACGCGCCCGGCTCCGGACGCAGAATGCGGTGGTTGCATTCATTCTCGGCAGTGGATTCATTCTGGGTCTCTATTCGTTGCGTGTCGGCGGCGACTTCATGCACGGGCGCGTTCTCCTTCCCGTGCTGTTCTGTTTCCTCGTCCCGGTCGCCGTTATTCCGGTGCGAATTCCCGAGAAGGTGTCGTGGGGGAGAAATCGCGCAACCTCAGTGTTCTTCGCGATGGCATTCCTGTGGGTGGGCACGGTGGTGTGGGCATTCTTCGCGTCCAATACCACCGGAATGCCGGAAGGCGCCGTCGTCGGGCGATCCGGAATTGTCGACGAGCGCGCGTTCTACGTGCTCAATACCGGTCACGCCCATCCCATTCGTGCCGACGATTATCTGGATTACCCCCGGATGCGGGCCATGGCGGAAACCATTGCGGGCACCCCGGACGGTGGCCTGCTCATCCCGGCGCCCGACTACACGTACTGGTTCGTCGTTCCTCCGCCCCTTCCGATCCCAGAGGACGGTGCAGGCCACACGGTCTATTTCCTCAACCTCGGCATGACGAGCATGAATGTCGGGCTCGATGTGAAGGTTCTCGACCAGATGGGCCTCGCGTATCCGCTCGCGGCCCACACCGAACGTCTGGACGACGGCCGCATCGGACACGACAAGAACCTTTATCCCGACTGGGTCGTCGTCGACACTGGAATGATCGACAAGCACCCGTGGATGCCCGGATTCCTCGACGAGGAATGGGTGACGGAAGCGCGCGTGGCGCTGTCCTGCCCCGAGACACAGGAACTGTTGACCTCGTATAGGTCCGAACTGACCTGGCCGCGTTTCAAGCAGAATTTCAAGGATGCGTTGGATTTCGCGAGTTACCGTTTCGAGCGTGTGCCTGCGTACGAAATTCAGCGGTGCAATCTCGAGCCACCTTTTCCGGAACCGGTGAAATAGGCCGAATCGGGCAGGCGCGGTCTCCGGTAGCCGACCTGCAGATCTCGATGCCAGAACGTCACATCTCGTTTGTGTAACGCCGGGCGCTTCGGTCACGATGTACGTCGATGATGAGTCATCGGTGACGGTGGTCTAGAAAGTGCCCCGGCAAATGCTCCGCGAGCGTTTGTCAGGGAACTTTGTGTGACATACAGTCCACCGAGCGCAGTGTGACTTGGAAGAGGTCCGCTGCCGATCTGGAGTCGATCCGGGCCGGCAGGTCGCCTGTTCCCCGACGGAATCCGCCGGAACCGCCCCTTGGCGGAGTCCGCAGACGAAGAGAGAGAGCAGTATCCATGCGTTTTGCCAGAACGAGGTTGTCTCAGCGCCTCAAGCAGCGTGCGATGGCAGTAGGTGCCGCCGCACTTGTACTGCCTGTGGCCGCAGGAGTCGCTGGTGGAGCCGTCGCCGTGGCAGCACCCGCTCACGCCGCCCCCGTCCACACCGCACCGTCGGGTGGATACGAGGAGCTGTGGGTTCCTTCGTCGATGGGGAACATCAAGGTCCAGGTGCAGTGGGCAGCTCGTGGTGGTAGCGCCGCGCTCTACCTGCTCGACGGACTGCGTGCCCGCAACGACCGCAACGCGTGGAGCTTCGAGACCAACGCGCTGGACCAGTACCGCAACGACAACGTCACCCTGGTCATGCCGGTCGGTGGCGAGTCGAGCTTCTACTCCGACTGGTACGCGCCCAGCAACTTCAACGGCCAGCCCGTCACGTACAAGTGGGAGACCTTCCTGACTCAGGAGCTTCCCAACTTCCTCGCGAACTACGGTGTCTCCCGCACCAACAACGCGGTTCTCGGCCTGTCGATGGGTGGCAGCGCCGCTCTGACGCTCGCCGCATACCACCGCGACCAATTCAAGTTCGCCGGTTCGCTCTCCGGGTACCTGAACATCTCCGCTCCCGGCATGCGTGAAGCCATCCGGGTCGCGATGCTCGACGCCGGCCGGTTCAACGTCGACGCGATGTGGGGCCCGCCGTGGAACCCGGCGTGGCTGCGCAACGACCCGTTCGTGTTCGCTCCGCGTCTGCAGGGCCTGTCGATGTACATCTCGGCCGCCAGCGGTCTGCCCGGTGAGTTCGACCACCCGCGTGCACCGATCGACTACTACAACACCGCCAACGGCATGGGACTCGAGGCGCTCGCGCTGGCCAACACCCGCGCCTTCCAGGTTCGCCTGGCCACCCTCGGTGTTCCCGCCCACTTCAGCTTCCCCGCCAACGGCACACACTCGTGGCCGTACTGGAGCTCGGAGCTGTGGAAGGCCCGCGGACAGATCCTGGACACGCTCGGCGCCTGGTGATCTGAGCTCGACATCGATGCCGTCCCACCTTCCGGGTGGGACGGCACTCGTCGTTCGGACCGGGTCTGTCAGAAGTAGTCCCGAACCGGGGGAACGGTCGGAATTCGCGTACCCGGGAGTGCGCAACGACATGTTTTGTCAGTAAGGTGATCCCGTCGAGACGCCACCCGCGCAGCGATCGCTGCGCGGGTGGCGTCTGTACGTGAGATTTTCACGAGAGTTCGAGTGGTTGCCGCGTCCGCGGCGCGCGAGGGATCAACCGAAGGGAAGACGATTTCATGCGAGTTGGGGGTTCGACGAGAACGAGCGGGTGGGCCAGACGCACCGCCGCCGCGATTGCTCTGGCAGTAGCACTGCCGCTGGGCGTGACCATGGTGGGCGGCGGCGCGACCGCATCCGCGGCCTTCGACCCTGCAGCCCAGGACTTCTGGGTCGACTCGAGCATGGGCCCGGTCAAGAGCCGCATCTGGCGTGCAGCTGACGGCAACACCAGCCGCGTGGTGTACCTGCTCGACGGCCTCCGCGCCCAGGACGACCTCAGCGGCTGGGAAATCAACACCGACGCCGGGCCGTTCCTCGCCGCGCAGAACATCAACGTCGTGCAGCCGGTCGGCGGCCAGTCCAGCTTCTACTCCGACTGGTTGTCGAACTCGACCTTCAACGGTCAGAAGACCACCTACAAGTGGGAGACCTTCCTCACGCAGGAACTCCGCAACGCGCTCGCGGACCGCCTCGGGTTCCAGTCCACCCGCAACGGTGTCATCGGCTTGTCGATGGGTGGCAGCGCCGCTCTGACCCTCGCCGCGTACCACCCGGACCAGTTCAACTACGCCGGTTCGCTCTCCGGGTACCTGAACATCTCCGCTCCCGGCATGCGTGAAGCCATCCGGGTCGCGATGCTCGACGCCGGCCGGTTCAACGTCGACGCGATGTGGGGCCCGCCGTGGAACCCGGCGTGGCTGCGTAACGACCCGTTCGTCTTCGCCAACAAGCTCCGCGACAACGGCACCCGCGTCTGGGTTTCCGCCGCGAACGGCATCCCCGCCCCCGGCGGCGCCGCCCCCACCGGGGTCATGGACGTGTTCAACGCCACTACCGGCGCGAGCCTCGAGGCGTTGTCGCTGGCCAACACCCGTGCCTTCCAGGTGCGGATGGCGACCATCGGCGCCAAGAACGTCACCTACAGCTTCCCGCCCCGCGGCATCCACAGCTGGCGGTACTGGCAGCAGCAGATCCATGATCTGGCACCGGATCTCAGCAACACCATCGGCTAGCCGGAAATAGCTCGGAAGTAACAATTGCACCAGCGGTAACAGCGCGGCGCCCCCACTCGTCAGTTGATTGCGTGTAGAAAGAACCGGAACGTGAGGCAGTGTTCCGTGTTGTGGCCTCGACGCGCAGAGAGAGAGTGAACGCCATGCGAGTAGGCCTGCTCAGGGCAGAACGTCAGCGTGTGTCGGCCGGAGTGGTCCGCAGAAGGGTCCTCACCTCGCTCGCCGCTGTGCTCGTGGTGCCGGTGGCGGTCGGGTTCACCTCGACCGCCACCGCGTCCGCTGCGCCGGTTGCCGTGCATGCGGCTCCGGTGGCTACGCAGGCGCCGAGTGGCGCGACCATTCATCACGTCGACTGGCTGTCCGACCGCCGGGTCGCGCTGTGGGTCAACTCTCCGTCCATGGGTGTGCCGATTCAGGTCCAGTTGCTGCTCGCCCGCGATTGGAATTCCAAGCCGACCGAGAAGTTCCCGTCGGTCTGGATGCTCGACGGCCTGCGGGCGCAGGACAACGAGAACGGCTGGACACTCGAAACGGACGCCGAATCGTTCTTCGCGGACAAGAACATCAACGTCGTCCTTCCCGTGGGCGGTCAGTCCAGCTTCTACTCCGACTGGGTGGCGCAGGACAACGGCCAGAATTACCAGTGGGAGACGTTCCTCACCAAGGAACTGCCGCCGATCCTCCAGAGCGACTGGCGCACCACCCAGACGCGTGGAGTGGTCGGGTTGTCCATGGGCGGGACGTCGGCAATGTTCCTCGCCGCTCGAAACCAGGGATTCTTCGACTTCGCCGCGTCGCTGTCGGGCATGCTGACCACCACGGCGCTCGGAATGCCGCAGGCCGTCGCGTACGCCATGAGTGATGCCGGCGGGTTCGACGCGAACGCCATGTGGGGACCTCCGACCAGCTCGGCGTGGGAAGAGCACGACCCGTACCTCCTGGCCGACAAGCTCAAGGGTGTCAGCCTGTACATCTCCAGCGGCAGCGGAACCACCGGCCCGTACGACCAGCCGTCGGGCATTCCGGGCGTGAGCACCAATTACGCGGGCATGGGTCTGGAAATTCTTTCGCGTCTCACCTCGCAGACGTTCGCCACCAAGCTCAACAAGCTGGGCATTCCCGCGCAGGTCAATTACCGCCCGTCCGGGACACACTCGTGGCCGTACTGGCAGTTCGAGCTGCACCAGCTGTGGCCGCAGCTCGCCGCCGCCGTGGGCATCGAGGCAGACAAGCCGGTGTGCGGGACGGGTGGCTCCATTGCCGGGGTCGCGGCGGCCAGCCCGTGGATCGGGGACTGCCTCACACCCGAGTACAGCCTCGCGGGCGGCACGGTGCAGGACTTCCGCTTCGGCAGGATCTTCGCCAAGTCCGACACGGGCACGCATCCGGTTGCCGGGGTCATCGGCGGCGCCTACCAGGCGGCGGGCGGTCCGGCAGGGCCACTCGGCTACCCGACCACACCCGAGCTGGGCACACCGGACGGTCGCGGTCGTTTCAATCACTTCGAGCACGGGTCCATCTACTGGACACCGCAAACCGGTGCGCATGCCATCCGCGGGGCCATTCTCGCCGAGTGGGCACGCCAGGGCTGGGAAGGCGGGCCGCTCGGTTACCCGGTGGCCGACGAGGTGCCCACCCCCGGCAAGGACGGTGTCGTGCAGGGCTTCGAGATCGGCGCCATGTATTACAGCCCCGTCCACGGCACGCACCGCGTGCAGGGGATGATCATGGGCAAGTACGCCGAGTTCGGGTATGAAGGCGGATGGCTCGGGTTCCCGAAGACGAGCGAGATCGCCGTCAAGGACGGCGGCCGGTTCAACGAGTTCGAGGGCGGCAACATCTACTGGAGCCCGTTGTCCGGCGCCTGGGCTATCGAGAATGGCCCGATCTTCGACGCCTGGAAGAGCGTCGGCTACGAAGCCGGCCGGATCGGCTTCCCGATCAGTGACAAATTCGTCATCCCCGGCGGTGTGCAGCAGAACTTCCAGACCGGCTACATCACCCTGATCGACGGTAAGGCCGAAGTGCACTGATGTGCGTAGTGCAGCGGGCGGGACCGGTCCAGCGGACCGGGTTCCCGCCCGATCTGCGTCTGTACCCTGTCGAGAGACAACGACTTGGAAAACTAGGACGGAAATAGATGCCGCAGCATTCACGTATCAGCACCACCTTCGCACGAGCACTGGCGACCGGCGCGATTGCAGTTGCAGCAAGCGGATTGCTCGTCGGATGCGGCAGCGACGACTCCACGGCGACGTCCACTCCGTCCGCGACCACCACCACGGCAGCGGCCACGTCCAGTGCCACCGAGAGTTCGGCGCCTGCTCCCAGTGGAAGTGCCACCTCGTCGGCGCCGGTGACGAGCCCCGGCCAGGCGGCGACCGCGCCGCCGGAGCAGCCCGAAGAAGTTCCCGGTGACTTCCCCGGGCCCAGTGAGGTTCCTGTCAGCGCGGACGGTCAGCGGTTCCTCGCCGCGCTGAAGGACAAGGGCATCGAGCCGGCGGCCGACGGCACCATGGCCGTGAGCACCGCCGACTTCATCTGCCAGTCGAAGGCAGAAGGCAAGAGCGACGCCGACACGATGGTGTTCGTCACGGCGATGGTGGGCTCCGAGGCTGCTGCGGCGGGCAAGGAACTCAGCCAGGAGCAGGCGATAGCCGACGCGCAGACCTACGTGGACGTCGCGCACGCCACCTACTGCAAGTAAACGCCGATGACGGGGACCGGGCGCGGAACGCGGAAGAAGAAGAGCAGCCTCCTGCGCAAGCTCGTACTGCTGGCGGCCTTCCTGCTGGTGGTTCTGCTGGCACTGATCGCACTCTGGTATCTCCTTGCGGGGCGGCTCCCCGAACCCATCCCGAGCCCGCCCGGTCCGGATCGGCCCGATTCGCAATCCGCGAGCTGCCCGGACGTCCAGGTCGTCGTCGTCCCGGGAACGTGGGAGTCCAGCCCCACCGACGATCCGTACAACCCGTCCGCGAACCCGGCGTCGCTGATGCTCAACGTGTCCCGGCCGTTGCAGCAACAGTTTCCGCCGTCGCGGGCCGACGTCTACACGGTTCCGTACGTCGCCCAGTTCTCCAATCCGGTCGCGTTCCCGCCGGACGGCCAGCAGTCGTACAACAACAGCCGGGCCGCAGGGATGGCAGCCGCCAACGACATTCTCATCCGTCGCCACGCCGAATGCCCGCTGACGAGCTTCCTGCTGACCGGTTTCTCGCAGGGTGCGGTGATCGCAGGCGACATCGCGTCGAGCATCGGCGCCGATGACGGTCCGGTCCCGGAAGACCTCGTTCTCGGTGTCGGCCTCATCGCCGACGGCCGCCGCGACCCCTCGGCCGCCACGAATATCGGTGCTCCGGTCGTCGGTGTCGGCGCCGAGTTGTCGCTCGCCGGGTTGCAGATTCCGGGCATCACGATGACCGGTCCGCGTCCCGGTGGGTTCGGGGAACTTGCCGACCGCACGGTCGAGATCTGCGCACCGTCGGACGGCATCTGCGACGCGCCCGCCCGGGCTTTGGCGCCGGGCAATTGGATCGGCAGCGCGCTGCGCCTGCTCGAGTACAACAACAACCCCGTCCACGCGCTGTACAACTCGTACGTCGTGGACGGAAACGGCACCACGGCCACCCAGTGGATGGCGCGATGGGCAGCGGAGAAGATCGCCGCGGCGCCGACACCGCCGCACAGTTGAGTTTGTGACTGGTGGGTATGCCGGGGTCCCTGATCCGGAAATCGTCCCAAACAGAGACGCACGCCTCGTACTCGCCGGTAGTGTGCGTTTCTCGGCACCGGTAGAGTGCTGCACTGTTGCGGCACCACCCGTGCCCATCCCACCGATGTTCACGTCCTGTTGCGCGGGCGTTTCACCACAGGAGAAGCGATACATGAGTTCCGAGGCCAGCCCGCCCCGTAAGTTCCGATTCGCGGCCGGCGGCGAGGGCAACGCAGACGAGGGCGGCGCGCGCCGGTTCGTCAAACTGGCCCAGAAAGCCGAAGAACTCGGGTTCGACAGCTTCATGATCCCTGATCACCTCGGCAATCAGGTGGGGCCGATCGCCGCGCTCGGTGCGCTGGCCATAGCTACCGACAAGATCCGTTTGGGCACCGCGGTGCTCGCCAACGGCTTCCGGCACCCGGCGATCCTCGCCAAGGATGCGGCCACCATCGACGTGTTGTCGGGTGGACGCCTCGAGCTCGGTATCGGCGCCGGGTGGATGAAAGAGGAGTTCGACAAGGGTGGCATCGACTACGAGCGACCCGGCGTGCGCATCGCGAAGCTCGAGGAGTCGCTGCAGATTCTCGACACGCTGCTGCGCGGCCAGGAATGCAACTTCGACGGCAAGTACTACCAGATCAAGGGCCTGACCGGCAGTCCACGGCCCCGCCAGGGCCCGCGCCCGCCGATCGCCGTCGGCGGTGGCGGCCCCAAGATGCTGGCTCTTGCCGCCAAGTACGCGGACATCATCTCCGTCGCCACCCCCACCAGCAAGGAAGGCAAGTTGCTGCTGTCGGGGGTCACGCTCGAGAAGACGATGGAACGGGTCGAGCGGATCCGCGAAGCGGCCGGAGAGCGATTCGACGACATCGAGCTGAACTGGACGATCACGACCATCGTCATCACCGACGACCGGGAGCAGACGGCCGAGATGGCACTCTCGGCGCTCGATCAGGGCTTCCCACCCAACATCGAGGTGGACGCCAAGCTCTCGGTCGAGGACATCCTCAACTCGCCCTACCTGGCAATCGGCAGTTTCGACGAGATCGCCGATCAGATCCGGATGGTGCGCGAGAAGACGACAATGTCCTACGTCGGCGTGTTCCCCACACAGATGGATGCGTTCGCGCCGATCATCTCGCAACTGAAGGGCGAGTAGACGCAGCGTAGCGAGGGCGGCGATGCCAATCTGTAACATATCGATGGTTTGGAATCGATGCACTTATTCGGGTGAGTCGCGTTTCGCGTGATTCCCCACGAGTTGTACAAGATCCGATTCGGCGAAGGAAGTCTGGGGCGCAGGCATGCCGGTGGCGTGCCTGTGTGATCGCTTCGGAGGAGATGGAATGAACGCGAAGTTCGATGATTTTATCGACGAGAAGGGCCATATCCGGCTCGACTCGGACAGTACGTTGGTCGACTATGTCCAGCGTCACACGCGAGAGAACTCGGACGAGTTGGCGTACCGCTACATCGACTATTCGCGGGACCGTGACGGCGAAGCCCACGAGCTGACCTGGGAACAGTTCGGTCATCGCCTGCGTGCTGTCGCCGCCCGCCTCCAGCAGGTCACCAAGCCGGGCGACCGTGTCGCCGTCCTCGCGCCGCAGGGTCTCGACTACGTCATCTCGTTCTTCGCCGCAATCCACGCCGGCACCATTGCGGTGCCGCTGTTCGATCCCGACGAGCCCGGTCACACCGACCGCCTCCACGCCGTCCTCGGTGACTGCAAGCCCTCCGCGATCCTCACGGCCACCTCCTCCGCCGCGGGTGTTCGCCAGTTCTTCCGGTCACTTCCCGCAGCCGAACGCCCTCGCATCATCGCGGTCGACGCCATTCCCGACAGCGTCGGCGACAGCTGGGTTCGCCCCGAGATCGACCTCGACGACATCGCCTACCTGCAGTACACGTCCGGGTCCACGCGTGTTCCCGCCGGTGTCGAGATCACCCACCGTGCGGTGGGCACCAATGCCCTGCAGATGGTCGACTCCATCGAGCTCAACGAGAACTCGCGCGGCGTCACGTGGCTGCCCCTGTTCCACGACATGGGCCTGCTGACGGTCATCCTGCCTGCGCTGGGCGGCAAGTACATCACCATCATGAGTCCGCGTGCCTTCGTGCAGCGTCCGTACCGCTGGATCAAGGAGCTTGCCGCGGTTTCGGACGGCGCGGGCACCTTCGCCGCTGCCCCCAACTTCGCCTTCGAGCACGCGGCCGCCCGCGGTCTGCCGAAGAACGGCGAGAGCCTCGACCTGAGCAACGTGATCGGCCTCATCAACGGCAGCGAGCCGGTGACGACGTCGTCGATGCGCAAGTTCAACGAGGCGTTCGCGCCCTACGGTCTGCCCAAGACGGCGATCAAGCCGTCGTACGGCATGGCCGAGGCCACCTTGTTCGTGTCGGCTACCCGGCACTCGGACGAGGCCCGGGTCATCTACGTCGACCGCAACGAACTCAATGCGGGACGCGTCGTCAAGGTCGATCAGGACGCCGAGAACGCGATCCCGCAGGTGTCCTGCGGATACGTGGCGCGCAGCCAGTGGGCGGCGATCGTCGATCCGGAGACGGGCATCGAGCAGCCCGACGACCGGGTCGGGGAGATCTGGCTGCACGGTGAGAACATCGGCACCGGCTATTGGGGGCGCACCGACGAGACCGCGGAAACGTTCCACAACAAGCTGACCAACCGGCTCGTCGAGGGCAGCCACGCCGAGGGCACACCCGAGGATGCCAATTGGATGCGGACCGGGGACTTCGGCGTCTACATCGACGGTGAGCTGTTCATCACGGGCCGCGTGAAGGACCTCGTGATCGTCGACGGCCGCAACCACTACCCGCAGGATCTCGAATTCTCCGCGCAGGAGGCGAGTAACGCCCTGCGACCCGGTTTCGTGGCCGCGTTCGCCGTCCCGGCCAACCAGTTGCCGTCGGTCGTGTTCGAAAACACACAATCGGGGCTGTCGTTCGATCCCGACGATTCCTCGGAGCAGCTCGTCATCGTCGCCGAGCGTGCTCCCGGCGCCGGCAAGGCCGATCCCCAGCCCATCTCCGACACGGTGCGGGCAGCCATCTCGAGCAGGCACGGTGTGACCGCACGGGACATTCTATTGGTTCCGGCGGGATCGATTCCGCGTACGTCGAGCGGCAAGATCGCCCGCCGCGCGTGCAAGGCGAGCTACATCGAAGGGACCCTGCGTGGCGGATACACGCAGACGGCGTTCCCCGATAGCGTTTCCGACTAGTCCACTTTCTGACGGGTAGCTTGGTGAGTTGATGGCTGAATTGAATGAAGACCGGGGTAGCAGCGCGAGTGCGACCACGAGCGATGCGGACCGGGCGTCGGAGTCTGCCGGCGACATGACGGTTGCGCAGCTGCGTGAGTGGCTCCGTAACTGGGTCGCCGACGCCACCGGCCAGCCGGTCGCCCAGATCACCGACGACCGCCCGATGGAAGAGTTTGGCCTCTCGTCCCGCGATGCCGTCGCCTTGAGCGGCGAGATCGAGGAACTGGTCGGCGTGACGCTCACCGCGACGGTCGCCTATCAGCATCCGACCATTGCCTCGCTCGCCACGCGCATCATCGAGGGTGAGCCCGAGCAGATCGACGATTCGGCCGATGCTGCGTACTACGCGTCCGCGCCGACGTCGGACTCGCACGACATCGCGATCGTGGGACTCTCGACCCGGTTCCCGGGAGCGGGGGAGACCCCCGTCGAGATGTGGGAGATGCTCGCGCAGGGCCGCGACGGCATCACCGACCTCCCCGAGGGACGGTGGGAGGAATTCACCGCCGACCCGCAGATCAAGGCGGCGGTCGAGAAGGCCAACACACTGGGTGGCTACCTCGATGACGTGAAGGGTTTCGACGCGGAATTCTTCGCCATGTCTCCGCTCGAGGTCGTCAACGTCGATCCGCAGCAGCGCCTCGCGATGGAGTTGACCTGGGAGGCTCTCGAGCACGCCCGCATTCCCGCGAGCGATCTCAAGGGCGAGCAGGTCGGTGTGTTCATCGGCAGCTCGGCCAACGATTATCAGATGCTGGCGGTCAGTGCCGAGGGCGGCGCCCACCCGTATGCGCTGACCGGCACGTCGACGGCGATCGTCGCGAACCGTGTCTCCTACTTCTACGACTTCCGCGGGCCTTCCGTCGCGCTCGACACGGCGTGCTCCTCCTCGCTGGTCGCCGTGCACCAGGCGGTGCGTTCGCTGCGGACCGGTGAATCCGACGTCGCGCTTGCCGGTGGCGTCAACATGCTCATCGCGCCCCCCGGGACCCTCGGGTTCGACCAGCTCGGTGTGATGGCCGCCAACGGCCGCATCAAGGCATTCTCCGCTGACGCCGACGGCATGATCCGGGCAGAAGGCGGCGGACTCGTCGTTCTGAAGCGCCTCGAAGATGCCGAACGCGACGGTGACAAGGTTCTGGCCGTGATCGCCGGTAGCGCGGTCAACCAGGACGGCCGCTCCAATGGTCTCGCGGCCCCGAACCCGGACGCTCAGGCCGATGTGCTGCGACACGCGTACCGGGACGCCGGCATCAATCCTTCGGCTGTCGACTACATCGAAGCTCACGGCACCGGCACCATCCTCGGTGATCCGATCGAGGCCGACGCGCTCGGTCGCATCGTCGGGCGTGGGCGTGCCGACGACAAGCCTGCGCTCCTCGGGTCCGCCAAGACCAACTTCGGCCATCTCGAGGCAGCCGCCGGTGCGGCGGGGCTCATCAAGGTCGTGCTGGCAATGCAGGAAGACACCCTGCCGCCCACCCTGAACTATGCGGGACCCAACCCGTACATCGCGTTCGACAAGGCACACCTGCAGGTCATCCCGGAAGGTGCGGCCTGGCCGCGCTACTCGGGCGCCGCGGTGGCCGGTGTCTCCGGATTCGGATTCGGTGGCACCAATGCTCATGTCGTCGTGCGGGAATACACCGGGCCGGTTGCGGACGAGGAAACCACCGGCGCCGACAGCGCCGACGCGACAGACGTCGCCGCGCAGGTCGATGAGACCGCGGCTGTGGAAGAGACTGCGGCTGTGGAGCAGACCGTCGTCCTTCCGGTGTCGGGCGCGCTGCCTTCCCGACGTCGCCGTGCCGCCGCCGATCTCGCCGACTGGTTCGAGACGGAAGAGGGCAGCACCACGCCCCTCGCCGATGTCGCTCGTGCCCTCGCGCGCCGCAATCACGGTCGTTCCCGGGCCGTGGTGCTGGCGAAGACGCGTTCCGAGGCGATCACCGGATTGCGTGCGGTCGCCGCGGGTAAGCCGGGACATGGTGTGTTCTCGGCTGATTCACCGTCGTCGAAGGGCCCGGTGTGGGTGTTGTCGGGCTTCGGTTCACAGCACCGCAAGATGGCCAAGCAGCTGTATCTCGAGAATGCTGTGTTCGCTGCGGCCATCGACGAAGTGGACGCGCTGATCGAGGACGAGGCCGGCTACTCCATGAAGGAGAAGTTCCTCGACGACAGCGTCGACTACGACGTCGAGACGTCGCAGGTGGGCATCTTCACGATCCAGATCGGCCTGGCGGCGTTGCTCCGCCATCACGGCGCCGAGCCGGAGGCCGTGGTCGGTCACTCCATGGGCGAGGCCGCGGCGGCATTCATCTCCGGTGGTTTGCCGCTGGAGGATGCAGTCCGGGTGATCTGCGCCCGTTCGCGTCTGATGGGTGAGGCCGAGGCCACGCTCGAGGGCGACGACATCCGCCTGATGGCGCTCGTCGAGTACAGCGCGGCCGAGATCGAGACCGTTCTCCCGGACTTCCCGCACCTCGAGGTCTGCGTGTACGCGGCCCCGACCCACACGGTGATCGGCGGACCCGAGTCCGAGGTCAACGCAATCGTCGCGCGGGCCGAGGGTGAAGAGAAGATGGCCAGGGTCCTTCAGACGAAGGGCGCGAGCCACACCTCACAGGTGGACCCGCTGCTGGGCGAGCTGGCCGCCGAACTGGCCGGAATCGAACCCACCAAGCTGAAGTGCGGCGTGTACTCGTCGGTCGATCAGGACACCTTCTACCGCGCCGGCCATGAGCCGATCCACCGCGAGGAGTACTGGACCAAGGGTCTGCGGCACAGCGTGTACTTCACCAACGCCGTGCGCCTCGCCGTCGGAAGCGGGCACACCACGTTCGTGGAGCTCGCCCCGAACCCGGTGGCCTTGATGTCGGTGGCTGCCACGGCCTTCGACGCCGGTCTGCACGACATGCAGCTCATCCAGACGCTCAAGCGCAAAGAAGACGAGCCGCTCGGTGTGCTCGCCGCGCTGGCGCAGCTGTACGTCCACGGACACGCGGTCGACCTGTCGTCGTTGCTGCCCGCCGGCGACTACGCGTCCGTGCCGCGCACGGCGTGGCTCCGGAAGCCGTACTGGGTGCACAGCCGCATCACGTCGAGCGGCAACAACCGAGTTCCCGGTGCGCACGTGTCGTTGCCCGACGGTCGCCACGTGTGGGAAGTCCAGGCCGATGCGGTCACCGACCTGCCCGCGTTGGTCACCGCCGCCGCGGCCCAGGTGCTGTCGGATGTCGCTCTGACTGCGTCGATTTCCCATGCCGACGTTCCGGCGGACGGAACCCTCACCACCACGCTCACCACCCATCCCGGTGGTGCGTCCGTTCAGGTGCATGCCCGGACCGCGTCCGGTTTCACGCTGCTGTTCGATGCTGCGGTCTCCTCGGGAGCGGTGCTTCCGGAGCCTGTCGCTACCGCGGCGCCGGCGGCCGAGCCGGTGGAGGAACTGCCCGAAGTCGTCGAAGACATCGGGGACAAATGGGACCCGAACGGTTCGCAGTCGCTGGATGATCGCCTGGCGCTGATCGTTGCGGAGTCGATGGGTTACTCACCCGAGGATCTGCCTGCCGAGATCCCGCTCATCGAACTGGGCCTCGACTCGCTGATGGCGGTGCGCATCAAGAACCGCGTCGAGTACGAGTTCGACATCCCGCAGCTTCAGTTGCAAGCCGTCAAGGACGCGAACCTCATGGAGGTGGGCAAATACCTGCGATACGCGGTGGAGAACCGTGAAGAGGTGCAGGCGCTCGCCGACAAGCAGAAGGCCGAGAGGGAGGCCGCCGAGGCCGCTGAGGCTGCGGAGGCCGCCAATGATGCGGAGGCCGCGGAGGCCGCCAATGATTTGGAGGCCGCCAACGTTTCGGAGGCTGTGACCGAAGCCGCCGCTCCGGTGTCCGCGGCTGTGCCCGAACCCGCCCGACCGGAAAGCGTTGTCGCGAACGGCAATTCGATGGACAGCAAGGAAGCGTTCGCCGATGCGACGGGTTCGGACGTCCCACCGCGTGATGCGGCCGAGCGACTGACCTTCGCGACGTGGGCCGTTGTCACCGGTGAGTCCGCGAAAGGCATCTTCAACACGTTGCCGATCGTCGGTGACGAGGTGGCGGAGAAGCTGGCCGCACGCCTGTCCGAGCGTGCGAATGGGGACATCACGTTCGACGACGTCCTCGATGCCACCACCATCGAGGAGCTGGCCAATGTGGTCCGCGGATTCCTCGAGGATTCCGGCAAGATCGACGGGTTGGTGCGCACACTGCGTGCGCGTCCCGAAGGGTCCACTGCCGTACCGGTATTCGTGTTCCATCCGGCCGGTGGTTCGACCGTCGTGTACGAGCCGCTGCTCAAGCGACTGCCCGAGGGCACGCCGATGTACGGGTTCGAGCGCACGGAAGGTCCGATCGAGAAGCGGGCCGCCGAGTACCTTCCCTTGATCCGTGAGATCCAGGGCAACGGGCCGTACGTGCTGTACGGCTGGTCGCTCGGTGGTGTGCTGGCGTACGCGGTGGCGAAGCTGCTGCGGGCCGAGGGTGCCGACGTCCGGATCGTCGGCCTGATCGATACCGTCATGGCGGGTGAAGAGGTGCCGGAGACTCCGGACGAAATCCGGAAGCGCTGGCAGCGTTACGCGGCGTTCGCGAAGAAGACCTACAACGTCGACTACCCGCTGCCGTACGACAAGCTCGCGGCGGCGGGCAGCGACGAGGAACAGGTCAAGATCCTCACCGAGCTGCTGAAGCTGAGCGGCACCAAGATCCCCGGCGGCATCATCGAGCACCAGCGCACGTCGTGGCTCGACAATCGGGCCATCCAGACTGCCGAACTGGAGCAGTACGACGGCGAGGTGGTCCTGTACATGGCCGACCGCTATCACGACGACGTCATGCAGCTCGAGCCCGCTTTCAAGACTCGTAAGCCCGACGGCGGCTGGGGTGACGCGGTGGAGAACCTGGAGATCATCCACGTCGGTGGCGACCACCTGCAGATCGTCGACGAGCCGTACATCGCGAAGGTCGGGGCCGATCTCACCAAGAAGCTGGCGGCCATCCACGCCGTCGGAATCGGAGCACAGTAGTGACCACGACCACCGCAGAGAAGCTGGCGGAGCTGCGCGAAAAGCTCGACGTCGCCAAGGAACCGGCGGGAGAGCAGGCGATCGCCAAACGTGCGAAGAAGGGCATTCCCAGCGCACGGGACCGCATCGACATGCTCCTCGACCCCGGGAGCTTCATCGAGGTGGGCGCGCTGATGCGCCAGCCCGGTGACCCCAACGCCCTGTACAGCGACGGTGTGGTCACCGGCCACGGCACCGTCGACGGACGCCCGGTCGCAGTGTTCTCGCACGACCAGACCGTGTTCGGTGGTTCGGTCGGTGAGATGTTCGGCCGGAAGGTCGCGGCGATCATGGAATTCGCGGCCAAGATCGGCTGCCCCTGCGTGGGCATCAACGATTCCGGCGGCGCCCGAGTGCAGGACGCGGTCACCTCGCTGGCGTGGTACGCCGAGCTCGGCCGCCGGCAGGAGCCGCTGTCCGGGATGTGCCCGCAGATCTCGATGATCCTCGGTAAGTGTGCCGGTGGGGCCGTGTACGCGCCCATCAACACCGACATCCTGGTGGCCACCGAGGAGTCGTACATGTTCGTGACCGGACCCGACGTGGTCCGGAAGATCACGGGCGAGGACGTCAGCCTCGAAGAACTCGGTGGCGCCCGGAACCAGGCGCAGTACGGCAACCTGCACCATGTCGCGGCCGACGAGAAGGCCGCGTTCGAGTGGGTGCGCAAGTACCTCAGCTTCCTGCCGTCGAGCTGCATGGAGCAGCCGCCGGTGGTCAACCCGGGTCTCGAACCGGAGATCACGGACTCGGACCGCGATCTGGACACCTTCATTCCCGACGCCGACAACGCCGGCTACGACATGCACGACATCCTGCTGCGGATTTTCGACGACGGCGAGTTCCACGAGATCGGCGGGCAGGTCGCGCTCAACATCATTACCGGCTTCGCCCGCGTGGACGGACGCACGGTCGGCGTGATCGCGAACCAGCCGCTGGTCGCGGCGGGCGCCCTGGATGCCCAGGCCTCGGACAAGGCCGCGCATTTCATCCGCATCTGCGACGCCTTCGACATCCCGCTGGTGTTCGCCGTCGACACCCCGGGATTCCTTCCAGGTCTCGAGCAGGAGCGGATCGGCGTCATCAAGCGGGGCGGCCGGTTCATCTTCGCGTTCGTGACGGCGACGGTGCCGAAGGTGACCGTCGTGATCCGCAAGGCGTACGGCGGCGCGTACGCGGTCATGGGGTCCAAGCAGCTCGGTGCCGACATCAACTTTGCGTGGCCCACCGCCCGCATCGCCGTCATGGGCGCCGAGGGTGCCGTCGATCTCATCGGCCGCCGTCAGATCGAGGCCGCCGGCGAGAACGCACCCGCGGTCCGGCGTCAGCTGATCAACTTCTACAACGAGAACATCGCAACGCCGTACATCGCCGCCGAGCGCGGCTACATCGACGCGGTGATCGAGCCCTCCACGACCAGGCTCGAGATCCGTAAGGCGCTGACGATGCTGCGCGACAAGACGGTGCAGCGCAATCCGCGCAAGCACGATCTGATGCCTCTCTAGCTGATCCGCGGCGATCAAGGCCGATGTCACACAGTCCGATTCGATTGCTGTGACATCGGTTCGGCGCCGTCGCCACCGCCGAACCCTGCGGGAAGTCCCGGCGACCGCTGAGTGTGCCCGGTGACGGCGAACACCGAGGGACGCGGACGAGAAGCTGCGAGCGACCGGGCGGCGCGAAGGTCTGCCAGCACCGTCGCCGGTGCCGCCGAAATCTGCTCGGGCGAGTGACTGACCACGACGATGCCCTCCCGCTGCATGCGCGCCCGCCGAATGATGGTGGCCTCGTGCAGTTCCGGGGAGAAGTGATACCTCGGCGAGTCGAGCTCCCATGCCAGGGCCACGTCGTCGAGCCACCCCTCCGGGCGGGCGAGCCACTGCCCCGTCGCAGAGAGCACGTCGACGCCCTGCTGCAGTGGCGGAAGATCACTCGAGCCGTACAACATTCGGGCGTGAACCTCGGCGACGGAGTGCGCGTCTTCGCTGAGCTCCCGCAGTACCGCGCGCGGCACATGGCTTCCGCGGTGGCTGCCCGACGCCAGTTCGCGCGCCAGGTCGTCGACGGTGACGTCGCCGCGCTGGATTCCGTCGGCGAGCAGCGCACGACACCTGTCGGGTAGCAGGGTCCGCCGCGCCGCATCCAGGAGGCTGCGTTCGGGAGGTGCGAGCCGGAGCAGTCCACGCCGGACCGGGGTGGGCATCCGCCACGTCCGCTCGACCTTCACATACGCCCAGTCACGTCGATAGCAGACAGACGGAACGAGCAGCAGCACATCGTTTCTCGACGCCGACCGGTTGTACCCGAGAGCGGTGAGCGCCGCGTGCCCGGACAGCATCGAGTCGGGCCCGCCGTACTCGAGCGCCGCCAGGTTCCGTTGCAGCGTCGTCGGCGGCCCGCTGTGCAGCAGGATCACGCCGGGCAGGATGCGCTGCCACGGGCCACGCTCACCGCAGCGGGCGGAGATGGTTCCCTTCGCGATGCCCAGCCGTTCCAGCTCGGCCGTCCGCACCACCGCGTCCCGGCTGATCGAGGTGATGGCAGAAAGGTCGTCGGCCCACGTTCCACGTCGCATGGATCAGAGCATGCCGGGCCCTGCCGGTGTCACCTCCGGGAAAGTGCAGGTGGCACTTTTGCCCTGTGGATGAACCGGAAGTTGTGGATAACTCGCGCTACGGGCTGTCGTACACCCGCAGGGTGCCGGGCGACCACAGTCCGGACCTGGTGCTGGTGGCGGTGTCGACCGTGGCCGCGGTGGCGTCCGGGTAGTAACGGTCGAAACGCTCGAGCGAGCCCCAGTCCCGACCCCAGTCGTCCCGCATGTAGGTGGGGATGGCGGTGGCGCCTGCCAGCAGTCCGGTGAACCCGAGCGGGCCACCGTTCTCGGCGGACTGCCAGGTGTCGGTGGAGCTGACGGCGAGTGGCCGGTCGGGGAGGATGCGATAGTTCGGCATCTCCGCGACCCCGTTCTGGTGGTCGAACGGTCGCTGGCACGGGAATTGAAGCCCCACGGCCCAGTCGAGGAGAACCGGCTGCGTGCTGCCGATCGTCGAGTTGAGCGTGTCGAGCGTCGGAACCCGCGGCGGGGTGAACGCGAGCCACTGGTCGCCGGTGAGGTTGGGATCGTTCGCGATGATCCGGACCGCGTCGGTGTCGGGGGCGAGCTCGTCGATGGGGACCCGCAGGTTCCGCCACGACGGCGCGGGCCCGATGTCCTTGGGCAGGTAGGTGCCCTGGATCTGCACGGTGCCGTCGGGCTGACGCTTGCCGTACTCGACGAGGAGGGACTGCCCGTAGGTGGTGGCGCCGGTCGGGTCGACCGACCAGATACGTCCGGCGGCCGACATGACGACGAGCGGGGAGTTCTCGCTGCGCTCGGGAAGCGCGTACCAGCTGGACGACAATGTGGCCGGTTCCTGGACGCCTTCCTGGTAGCTGCCCATGACCGGGGTGGTGCTGGGGTCGAGTCCGAACGGCAGCTTGGCGGTGCTGCCGTTGACACCGGTGCGGCCGGTGCCGCCGCTGGTGCCGGCGCTGCCGCCGGTCTCGAAGCTGGGGCCGACGCTCTGGTTGTCGGTGTTGCCCATGCCCTGTTTGACCTCGACGTAATCGGCGGTGAGGTCGGCGGGCACACCGTTGGGGGAGAAGCCGGTGGGCGCAGCGCCGCCGAGTGGATCGGCGGGGTCGGCCAGCGGCGTCGTGGGGTCGGGGATGGGTGCGAGATTGCCACCGTTGGTGTCGCCTTCGACGAGGACGTCCTCGGCGAGGCCGCACGTCTGACCGGCAACGGAGTCGAAGTTGGATCGTGCCAGCGAATACGCCGGGTATTGGGACACCGCGCCCTTGAGCAGGGAGACCATCTCGAACAGCACCATGACCCCGGCAATGACGGTGAGCGGTGCGGCAGCGAACTTCCTGATGCGCCTGCCCTTTTCGGTGTTGGGCCGGACGGGCGGCGCGGCGAAACCTTCACGCAGGTACTGCCAGGCGGCGAGGGCCACCGCGAGTCCGAAGAGGACGAGGAATAGGGTGTTCGACTCGCGGCCACCCAGCGACACCGTCTTGTCGAACCACGGCACCCCGAAGCTCGACACATACCAGTACCCGTTGATGCCGGCGAAGGTCAGCGCGAGCATCAACAGCAGTCCGGCGAGGAAGATGGTGCGGTTGCGGCGCGACCGCAGCGCGGACGCCGACACCGCCACGGCGGTGAGCGCAGCGAGTGAACCGGCGATGCCCGCGTACGCCCCGAAGTGGTGGGTCCACTTGGTGGGGTTGAACATCATGAAGAAGATCGTTCCGAACACCACTCCGAGCAGGCGCCACGACGGTCCGGTTGCGGCACCGGGAATTCGCCTGCGCCGCAACAGAATGAACAGTGTGGTGAGCAGACACAGGATCATGGTGAGGAACGCGAACCGGCGAGCGACGGATCCGTCGACGGTCGGCACGAACAGGTAGTAGTAGCGCAGGAAGTCCTTGTACCACTCGAGGTTGGGGCCGATCAGAGTGCGGACCCGGGTGGCTTCGAGGACGGCCGCCAGGGTCTGATCGGCGAACACCACGACCAGGACGATGGTGCCGGCGGCGGCGATCGGCGCCAGCAACGGCAGCGTCCCCACCTGTCGGTGACGTTTGACGATGATGCGGACCAGCGGCCGGGTGCCGGCGAGGAGGGCGGCCACACACATCAGGCCGGTCGGGGCTGCCGCGAGTGTGAAGGCACCGATGAGCACGGCAACGGCTGCGGGCAGGAGCCGCCCGGTCGCGATCGCGCGCTCGATGGAGCACCAGGTGAGCAGCGCACCGAGGGCGACGATGGGTTCGGGACGCAGGCCGTTGTTGTAGGGCAGCCAGAACGCGAGGAAGACGAGTCCTCCGGTCCACAGTGCCACCTTGTTGCGGCGCACGGAGCGTCCGAGGCGGGGAGCCACCTCGCGGCTGATCACGAGCCAGCAGAGAATTCCGGCGATCAGGGCGGGCAGACGAATGAAGGGGCTGGCCGTCGAGATCTTCGCCATCGCGGCCAGGACGTCGTAGTACCAGCCGAACGGGGCCTCGGGGACACCGAACCAGCGGAAATAGTTGGCCATGTATCCGGCGTGGTCGGACACCCGCGCCATGGTGAGCAGATATCCGTCGTCCGACGTGTTGGCACCGATGAAGTGCCAGACGACGAGGGTGCCGACGACGAGGGTGTCGAGGCCGGTGAACTTCCACCAATGCGACGGGAAGAAGTTGCGGTGCCCCCGTCCGTCCGTGCCGTCGAGTCTGCCGAGGGCGACCATGGCGATGGCCGTGGTGAGGAGCGCCACGATCATGGCGACGAGCTTGATCAGCGTGGGGCTCGACGAGAACCGGGAATCGACGTCCATCGTGAACGAGAGGCCGGCCGGGGCCGCGCCGTTCGGGAGATCACTGAAGACCCCGACCACCTGCGGCCGCAGGTCGCCGGTCAGCTGACCGGCGATGGGAACCCCGGTGGGGGTGCGGAGGCCGACGAACTCCGCCGAGGTGGTGTCGATGTCGGACGTGATGCGGATCTCCGAGCAGGCGCCCGACTGCACCTGTTCGCGCGGTGCCGTCGCGATGGTGACGTTGCGGTCGAGGACGTCGACGGACTTGTCCGACACGCGCACGAACATCGCGTTCAACGCGGCGCCGTCACCCTGCGCGGGTGCGGTCGAGAGCAGGATGCCGCCCCGCTCGGGCAGCTCCGCGACGGCGGAGCACGGGATCGTGGCCGACAGGGCGACCGGTACCTGCGACATCAGCGGTGCCTCGAGGTCGCTGACCTGGCCGTTCTCCGGCCAGTTGACCGTTGCGGTGCTCTGCTCCACGGGCATGAACGGGGTGGCCAACGCCAGCACCAACCCGATGAGGCCGGTGACGACGGCGACCAGACGAGCGGTCCGGTACTCGCCCCGTCGGTCCTGCCGGGCAGGCGGCGGGGCAGCTGCGGGTTCGGACACAGGGATTGTCACGGCGTCGGGCACGGTTGTCGATGGTATGTCAGGAACCTGAGGAGTCATATCGGCGGTTCCCTACGCCAAGCAAGAACTTACCCGTCGGTAACGAGTGTGCAAACTAGTAGCGAACGGGTCCTGCCGACCAGGTGCCGGACCTGGTGACCTCTTCCGTGTCCACCTGTGCCGGGGTCGTGACAGCATCGCGCGGCGTGAACCGCTCGAGGGAGCCCCAGTCGCGGTCCCAGTCGTTCGACAGGTAGGTCGCGAGGGTGCTCGCCGACAGCAGCTGGTCGGTCCACCCCAGCGGGCCACCGCCGATTCTGTCCTGCCACGCGTTCGTGGACTCGGCGCCGATGCGGTCGGGCAGAACCCGCCACTGCGGCACCTCCGCGACGCCGTACCGGTGGTCGAAGGGGCGCTGGCAGGGGAATGCGAGCCCGACCGCCCAGTCCAGCAGCACCGGATCGGTCGATCCGACCACCGTCTGCAGTGTCTGCATCTTCGGCACCCGCGGTGGAGTGACGGCGAGCCACTGGCCGGGGTCGGTATCCGGGTCCTCGGCGACGAGCCGGACGGCATTCGCGTCGGCGGGCAGCAACTCGAGCGGCACACGCAGGTTTCGCCAGGACGGCGACGGTCCGATGTCGATCGGATCGATGCTGCCCAGTGTGGTGACGGATCCGTCGGGGCCGGTGGAGCCGTACTCCACCTTCAGGATCTGCCCGGGCGTGACGACACCGTCCGCATCGACCGACCGGATGCGTCCGGCAGCGGACAGGGTCACGATCGGTGCGTCGTCGGTGCGCTCGGGAAGGCCGTACCACCCCGTCGTCAGGGCGGCAGGCTGCTGTTCACCGGTCTGGAAGCTACCGAGGACGGGCGTGCGGGCGGGGTCGAGACCGAACGGCAGCGTGACGGTGCTCCCGTTGACGCCGGCGGTGGCCTCGGTGCCGCCGCCGGTACCGGAACTCGTGCCGGTGGTCGTCTCATCGGTGTCGGAATCGACGGTGTTGGCCCCGCCCTTGCTGATCTTCTCGGAGTCGGCGGTGAGGTCGCGGGCGATGCCGTTGGCCGTGAAACCGTCGGCGGCGGTGGCAGCGAAGGCGCCGGCTCCGTCCGGGTCGGTGATCGGGGCCAGCGGACGCAGAAGTGCCGCGTTGGGGTCGGTCTCCACGAGTACCTCGTCGGCGAGGGCGCAGGTGCCGCCCGTCATCGACTCGATGTTCGCCTTCCCGATGGAGTAGCCGGGGTACTGGGCGACCACTCCCTTCAGCAGCGACAACACCTCGAACAGGACAACGGCACCGGCGGCGATGGTCAGCGGTGACGGAGCCAGTACGCGGGCACGTTTCCCATCGGGCTCGGTGTCTTTCCTGTAAGGCTCTCGGACGTGGTACCAGGCGGCGAGGAGCAACGCGAGCACGGTGAGACCGAGGAACAGGGTGGAGAAACCCTTCCCGGCCAGCATCGGCGGCTTGTCCCACCACGGGACTCCGTAGCTCGAGACGTACCACCAGCCGTTGGATCCGGTGAAGGCGACGGCGAGGATGAAGAGGATGCCCGCGGCGAACAGGGTGCGGTTGCGTTTGGAGCGGATGCTTCGGGCCCCGACGCCCACCGCGGCGAGCACGGCCACCGATCCGGCCAGCCCCGCGTACACGCCGAAGTGGTGGGTCCACTTGGTCGGCGTGAACATCATGAGCAGGAGCGATGCGAAGACGATGCCGAGAATGCGGCGTGACGGGCCGATAGCCGTGCCCGGCACCTTGCCCTTGCGCAGGATGAGCATCACGCAGAGGACGACGCAGAGCAGCATGACGAACACACCGAACCGGCGTGCGAGCGAGCCGTCGGGGGAGATGCCGAGCAACGCGTCCCAGCGCACCCGTTCGTCGAACCAGGCAACGTTGGGGCCCACGGCTGTCCGCACGCGGGTCGACTCGAGCACGGTCGCCAGTGTCTGATCGGCGAAGACGGCTACGAGCACAACGGTGCCCGCAGCGAGGACGGGCAAGATCTGCGACGCGAACCCCACGCGGTGACCCCGCGCGATGACGATGCGCAGGATGGGCCTCGCACCCGCGATCAGTGCGGCGATGCAGATCAGACCCGACGGACCCGCGGCGAGGGAAAAGGCCGCGATCAGC
Organism: Rhodococcus sp. MSC1_016; assembly: GCF_023667485.2. NCBI lineage: Bacteria > Bacillati > Actinomycetota > Actinomycetes > Mycobacteriales > Nocardiaceae > Rhodococcus > Rhodococcus sp. MSC1_016. The sequence continues at coordinate 5,085,558 of NZ_JAMOZI020000001.1, read as the reverse complement.
ACGGCCACCGCGCCGGGAAGCAGTCGTCCGGTCGCGATGGCGCGTTCGATGGAACACCAGGTGAGTAAGGCGCCGAGCGCGATCACCGGTTCGGGGCGCAGGCCGTTGTCGTAGGGCAGCCAGAACGCGAGGAAGACCAGCCCGCCCGTCCAGAGGGCAGTCCTGTTGCGCCGCACCGCGACACCGAGGCGGGGAATGACTTCCCGGCTGATCACCATCCAGCACAGCAGCGCCGCGAGGAGAGTGGGGAGCCGCATCCACATGCTCGCCGTGCTCACCTTGACGAGCGCCGCGAGAAGCTCGTACGACCAGCCGAACGGTGCTTCCGGCACCCCGAACCAGCGGAAGTAGTTGGCCATGTAACCCGACTGCTCGGACACCCGGGCCATCCCCAGCAGGTAACCGTCGTCGGACGTGTTGGCTCCGATCACGTGCCACAGCAGCAACGTCCCGATCACCACGGCATCGACGCCGGTGAATTTCCACCAGTGGGCAGGCAGGAAGCGGCGGGCGCGCCTGCCATCGATGCCGTCCACCCGGTGCAGCGCGTACAGCGACGACAGGGTCGCGAGGACGCACACGATCATCGCGAGAAGTTTCAGCAGAGTCGGGCTCGACGAGAACCGGGAGTCGAGGTCGACGTGCACGTTCAACCCGTCCGGGATGCTGCCGCGCAGGTCGGTGAAGATACCGACCATCTGCGGGCGGGCGTCTCCCTCGACCGACCCTGCAACGGGATCCGCGGTACCCGTCACCTCGGCGGACGTGCGCTGGTGGTCGGAGGTGACTTCGATCATGTCGCAGCCCTGCACCTCGGCGCCGGTCGCGGAGATCAGCGTGTTGCCCCGGGTGATGACCTTCACCGTGCCGTCGGCGGCCGCCCGCACCACCAGGCCGGCCGACTCGAAGTCGGGCGCGCCGTTCGGCAGCGTCGAGACGAGGGTGCCGCCCCCCTCGCCGAGCTGTGCCACAGCCGAACAGGGCACGGAGATTTGCATGTTCAGCGGCGCGTAGGACACCAGTGGGGCGTCGACGCTGCCGAGAACACCGTTCTGCGGCCAGTCGATCGAGGCGGCGTCCTGCTCGACCGGCAGCAACGGGATGGCGAGTGCCAGCACGAAACCGAGCAGGCCGGTGACGATCGCGATGAGCCGGGAAGTGCGGATGCTTCGAATGTCGGGCAGCGGCCGCCGCTCCGACGGCGAACGTGTGGGCTTCTCTGCTACTTCGGACGGCACACGACGATGGTAGGCGGTGACTCCCGGCGGGTGCTCCGTCCCCACGGCGTACCGGCCTCACGTCGTGCGGTGCACCGGAGACCCGAGTCCGCGGCCGACCGGCGTCAGGACGCGGCTATGCCTCCGGTCACCGAAGGGGTGAGGGAATCGGCCACCTCGTCGAGCGACAGGCCGAGGACCCGGGCCACTGCTGCGATGGTGAAGAATGCGGGAGTGGCGATGCGTCCGGTCTCGATCTTGCGCAGCGTTTCGACCGAGATGCCCGCGTCGAGCGCGACGGTGACCATGCTTCTGTCTCCCCGGGTGGCGCGCAGCAGCTCGCCCAGTCTCTGCCCGCGTTCGAGTTCTTCGGCTGTCAACGGCACACGCACCATGTGCCATATAGTAATACCGGTATAAAAATTGCACACAGGTAAGGGTGGGTCGTGGTCGAGCTGAAGACGTCAGCCGAGGTGCAGACGATGCGCGCGGCGGGGCAGGTGGTTGCTGCGGCACTGGCCGCGGTACGGAAGTCGGCCGCGGTCGGGGTGAGCCTGCTCGACCTCGACGCCCTGGCCGCCGACCTGATCGTCGGGGCGGGAGCGGTGCCGCTGTTTCGCGACTACCACCCGAGCTGGGCGCCCTCTCCCTTCCCTGGATCTCTGTGCACGAGTGTGAATGATGCTGTCGTGCACGGCATCCCGGATCCATATAGACTCCGCGACGGTGATCTGATCAGCGTGGACTGCGGGGCGCGGCTGGACGGATGGTGTGGTGACGCCGCGATCAGTTTCGTCGTGGGCACGGCGGACCTGGCGGACATCGCACTGGTCGCGGCCACCGAAGCGGCACTGGCTCATGGGATTGCGGCTGCGCGCCCCGGAAACCGGTTGGGTGACATCGGTGCGGCCATCGGACTGTATGCGCGCGGCGCCGGTTACGGAATGCTCGCCGATCACGGTGGGCACGGCATCGGCAGGCGTATGCACGAGGATCCACACGTGCCCAACGAGGGTCGCGCGGGCAAGGGTCTGCTGCTGCGCCCCGGAATGGTTCTCGCGATCGAACCGATGCTCATCGCGGACGGCAGTGACGACTACCGCTGCGACGCCGACGGATGGACGCTGCGCACCGTGACGGGAGCCCGCGCCGCTCACAGCGAGCACACGGTGGCGATCGGCGAAGACGGACCGGAAGTGCTGACCCGCTAACCGCTTTCCCGCGTCAGGGCGCGGACGTCCCACACCCAGACGCCGTCCACAGGCGTCGCCGGCTCGCCGATGAGCAGGCGGACCGTCTCACGCAGAACGCGATCGTTGCGGGTGTGTGGGAGCACCAGGACGTCGGCGTTCCAGAAGCGCAGATCCGCCAGCGCCTGGGTCCGCGTCTGCCCTTCGATGTCGGGCACCTTGCCGGACTTCTGCGCCGACGCCAGCAGCAGTGCGGTCGGGCGGTCGTCCGGCCCGTACTTACCCTTCGCATCACTGCCGGCGGGGCCGACGAAGTACCCCCCGGCGATGGGGAAGGCGAGGTCCTGCTCGGTCTGCCAGCGCAGCATTCGCGCATTCTCCGGTGACGGGAGCGGCACGGTCACCACCGATCCGTCGGTGACGTACTGCTTCCACGTTCCTTCGGCGAAGAAGTCGGGTGCGGTGTCCCGTTGCACGACGGCAAGGGGTGTGGGCGCCAACGGAAGCAGGGCGACGGCGAGCCAGCCGATCCACAGCAGAGTTATGGTTCGCTCCCCGGCCCGAGCGGACGCGAGGGCGCGGTCGGTGCCGAGTGCGAGGAGGAGCGCCGCAGCCGGGAGGCAGCCCATGGCGAAGCGTGACTCCAGAACGGATTCGAGGAGGGGAAGATGCGACACGTACTTCCACGGGAGTGGAATTCCCGTATCGGTTCCGCCGATGGTGAGGGTGGACCCGAGCGACAGGACGGCCATCGCCGCAACGGTCACGGTGGCTGCGCGCGCGAGCGGCATCCGCCACAACCACAATCCCGACAGCGTGAGAAGAATCAGGAGCGGCCAGCCGAAGTAGGCGTTCTCTTCGGTGGAGTTCATGCTGAACTCGGCTGTTCCCGGGGCTCCCGCCAGTGAGGAAGTGGGGAAACCGGTGAACGCCTCCGTGTCGTTGCCCACCGGACCGTGCTCGAGCGCGCGGTAACTGTCCGGCCCGAAGAACTGCCACCACAGGGGCAGGGCGGCGATGGACAGGGCGACGCCGCCTGCGATGGCAAAACCCTTGCTGCCCTTGCGTACCGACGTCACAGCGGCGCGGGGACGGGTCGCTGCGAACGCGAGTCCGAACACCGTGAAGGCCAGTGCATAGATCAGAAGTGGTTCTTCGCCCAGAAAGATCTGGTACGCGATCAGCAGGCCGAGGACGACACCGTCCCGCACCGGACGTCGTCCACTGCCGAGCCGGATCACGCCGAGTGCGATGAAAGGAAGGAGGAACAGGGCGACGAAGTTGGGGTGTCCGTTGCTGTGCGAGATGAGGGCGGGGGCGAATCCGCAGACGACGCCGCCGACGGCCGCAGCGAACCGCGAGGCGACGACGTGGCGCGAGAACAGCCAGTACCAGGCGATGGCCGTGCCGGACAGCCCCAGCGTGAGCGCGAGGGTGAACGTGACACCGGGGCCGAACAACAGGGTGACGGGTGCCAGGGGGATGCTGATGCCGAACATCGCCGTGTTGCCCATGAGGTTCACGCCGAGGGGATAGTTCTGGAGGTCGCTCGACAGTGGATTCTCCAGGTGCACCACCGAGTGCGCCGCGACGGCGAAGAACCATTCCCACATGGTCTGGTCCTGGCCACTGCGGACGAGGTAGCCGGTCCCGAGATGTTTCCACTGTCGAACCAGTACGAACACCGCCAGGCCGACGAAGAATGCCACCGCAGCGACATCGGCGGGGTGGGGGCGAATTCGAGAGCGTACGGGGCCGGGGGTCTCGGTGGGAGTGCTCAGGGACCGCTGCGGCGTTCCGACGTCGGTGAGTATCTCAGTCACGCAGGCGCGCCTCCGAATATCCGGGGTCGATGTCGATCGACCGAGGGTACCGGAGGGTCTGATGGGGTATTCGGGGCGTGACGGCAGAAGTGTTGCCCATGTCACAGGAAGTTCATTTGTGAACTTCTGATCAATACGGGGATATTGTTCGCTTCCTGTGGTTACGCTCAGCTTGCTTTTTCGTATCGGTTGCAGTGCACTCTGAATGGGGTCGGCATGACGGACATCACCACATCTCGGTATGGATACAAACGGTTCACGCGCGCAGTGGCTGTTGCAGGAATTGCAGTGCTCGGCATGGTCATGGGCAATGGGACTGCCTCGGCAGGGGTCGACAATTCCAGCTCCGTCGTCGACGCCGGTGGCAATCGCATCGAAGTCCTCCAGGGAGATACCTCCTATCACACGGTTCCCCCGCTCGACGGCGTGCCGACGTCGGTCGAGTTCTTCCACGACGGCTACGCCGCGGTGAACATCACCGGGCCGAACGCCGCGGAGTTCGAAGACACGCAGCTCACTCTCGGCTATCAGATCGGCTACCCGGTGGCGCTCGCCGGTGCGACGATCGTCCTCAACACGCCCAACCTCGACTGGTTCATCGAATCGAACAACGGGATCGATCTCGGGCTGGTTCCCGAGCTGGAACTCGGACTGAATGCCGGTACGGCCGCCGGTATCGGTGGCTCCATCATCCCGTCGCAGGAACTCGACATCGACCTCGAGCCGGGCGGCATCACCACCGTCCCGTTCCTCGAAGGCCAGGAGTTCGACGGACCTTCCGCTCTCGTGCGGATGCAGGGTATGCACGGGTTCATCTCCGGTGCGATCGGTCCGGTCACCATCCGGCCGTATGCGATGGCCGTCACCGCGAACGGTGACTCGGTCATGACCTACGGTGTGCCGCAGAAGCTCAACTAGGCAGCACGCTCGATCGAGTGACTGTGGGAGGCCGCCGGACCGACGTCCGGCGGCCTCTGCCGTGTGGTCTGGACGACGACACCACTGGTGATCCACAACGACACCCCGATCAGTGCGAGGACGAACAGCGCCCAGTGCCCCACGTAGACACCCAGGATCGCCCCGATCGTCAATGCGAGTCCGGCGTGCACCGCAACCTCACCACCCCCGGTGCCGAGCACATGATCTTCGGGACCGGAGAGGTCGCGCGGCGGCCTTCCTGCATCGGGCATGACCGCTCCTCGCCGCAACCTGCATTCCCCTCGAAGGGCGGATGCTTCCGCTCCTGGACTGGGTGCGGAGTTCCCTCGCTCGAGCCGGGATAAACGCGGACCGACCGATCAGTTTCGGGTGACCACCACGAAGGGTCCGGTCTCGGACACCGTGAATCGGGGGTCGTCGAACAGTTCCTTCGGAAACGTCACCGTGTAGCGGCGAACGTTCGGATCGTTGGGGTAGACATCCTCCGCGAGGCGCAAGGTATACCCGTCGGCGCCCTGGCGGAAGACGAAAGCGTCGGGCGCGCGCCACGGCGATGCGTCGAGGGCCGATACCAATTGGTCGGGCGTGTCGAGTTCACTCCAGTCGGCGATGGTCTGTGCGCGACCGGCGAAGTCGGCCAACGGGTTCGAATAGTGGGACGTCAGTGCCTGGAACCCGAGATACGGGTAGAAGCTGAGGAAGGTGGTGTCGGCGGTCAGGACCACCGTGTCGTCACGTTCGCGCGGGATCTGCTCCTGCACGAGTTCGTCCACCTCGGCGAAATGCGCGGCCGCACCGGGCGGACGTTTGTCGGCGCGCTCACCGTTGCCGTCGGTGTCGGTGTAGGCGACGGCGATGTCGGAATCGAGGTGCCGGGGAATGTTCTGGACGAAGGAGAGCCCGCCCAGCACGCCGATCACCAGAATCGCGCCGCGGACTCGGGGATTGTCGCTCGTGGCCAGCAGGAGCCAGCCGGCGAACTCGACGAATCCGAACACACCTGCCGCACCGAGCAGGACGATCAACACCGGCTCGAGCCGGAAGGACAGGAGGGTGTTGCCGAGAGCGGCGAGAGCCATCGACATCATCGACCACACGTAGATGGCCACCACCCCGACCCCGAGCGCCTGCGCGCGACGCGACGTGGTTGCCCGGCCGACCAGCCAGATGGTCCCGAGTAGGCACAGGGCGCCCGTCAGCGAGAAGTGGATCATCGGCAGTGGGAGACGCGCCCCCGCTTCGGGCAGGTAGTGCAGCGCAGTTCCCGACGCGGCAGGCGAGCCGTGGATCACTTCGAGGAGATACGGACCCCAGACCAGGAGGGCAATGAGCCCGGACACCACCGCCACCACGGCCAACCGGAGAAGCGGGTCGATCGCCCCCCGCCACGTCTTCTGCGATCGCACCCGGAGTGCGGCGGCGAGCACCGCAAGCAGGGTCACCGCGAAGGCGGCCAGGCCGAGGTAGAGCGTGTAGAACGTTGCGGCGAGACCGAGGAAGAGTCCGGTGCCGATCACCGCGCCCCAGCCGCCGCGCCCGGACACCCGGTGCAGCCCACCCCAAGCCAGAACGAGGGCGGGCCCGATCAGGAGTGCGATGATCGCCCCGTAGGGCTCGGGAGAACCGTATGCCACGACCAGCGCTGCGGTCGCGAGTGAGACGACGATCGCCAGGTCGTGCCGGATCAGGTTGCTCCACAACACGAGTGCCACCACGGCAGCCACGGCCAGCGACCCGATGGCGTAGGGCTTGAACGCCTCCCAGCCGTCCATACCGAGGAGGTCCGCGACCCGTCCACCGACCCAGAACCACCCCGCCGGGTAGTACGGCGGCAGGTCCGCGTACGTCATGTCGCGCAACGCGGGGGAGTCGGTGAGCCGTGTCAGGTACTCGGTGCGGAATTCCTGATCGACGGAGACACCGTGGAGGTACAGCCGGGTTGCGGCGAGCGGGAGGCCGAGCGTCACCGTCACGAACCCGGACAGGCTCGCCCACGACAGCAGCCTCGCGAACCGCACTGCCCGGTGGCGCCGCACGAGCAGCACCGATACGGCGATACCGGCGACGGCCAGTACCTGGCCGACGGTGGTGACGGCCTGCGTCACATTGGACGAGCTGAAGGCCGGCCACTGCACTCGCGCGAACGCGACGAGTCCGACCGCCGCGACCACTGCGGCGACGACCGCCGCCGAAAACATCTCGGCGGCGGTCGACAGTGCCCGACGGGCGGGGGCTACGCGTGCTTCCGTCACGAGGGCGAAGCTTAGATGGGCAGCTTCTTGAAGATCGGTCGCGGGATGTGCCGCAGGATCATCATCACGTACCGGAAGGCGCCCGGCGCCCAGACCAGCTCCTTGCCCTTCTCCGCCGACGCGACGGCCAGCTTGGCCACGTCTTCCTTGTTCACGGTGAGCGGGGCTTCCTTCACATCCGCGGACATCCGGGTGCGGACCTGACCGGGACGGATCACGAGGACGCGGGGCCCGAACTCGCGCAGTGCTTCACCGAGGCCCAGGTAGAAGCCGTCGAGTCCGGCCTTGGTGGAGCCGTACACGAAGTTCGACCGGCGTACACGCTCGCCTGCGGCGGACGACATGGCGATGATCTGGCCGTAGCCCTGCGCCTTCATCTTCTCGCCGACCAGCACGCCCACCGACACCGCTGCCGTGTAGTTGACCTCGGCGATCTGGACGGCCTTGCGCTGGTTCTGCCACAGTTCCTCGGCGTCACCGAGCAGGCCGAACGCGACGATGGCGACGTCGACGTCCCCCTTCGCCCAGGCTTCGTCGATGACTTTCGGGTGGCTCTCGGTGTCGACGGCGTCGAAGTCGATGACGTCGACGGCGTTCGCTCCTGCAGCCGTCAATTGCGCCACTGCGGCGTCCCGGCCGGGGTCGCCGGGCAGAGCGGCGAGGATCACCCGCATCGGAGCCTTCTTCAGGTACTCCTCGCAGATGGCGAGACCGATCTCGGAGGTGCCACCGAGGAGCAGGAGGGTTTGCGGGTTCCCGACGGCGTTGATCACAGTTCCAACCTTCTGGACATATCGGAGGCGAAGACATTGGTGGGGTCGTACTTGCGGCGGGTGGCGATCCACTCGTCGATCCGCGGGTACATGGAGTGGAAGGTCTCGGCGGTAGTCCGCGAATCCTTGGCGGTGTAAAGGCGTCCACCGAACTTCAGCACGCGCTTGTCGAGCTCGGTGACGAACTCGTTCAAGCCCGGCTTGATCCGGAAGTCGACGCAGATGTTCCAACCGGGGATCGGGAAACTCAGCGGCGCCTGGTTGCCCTCACCGAAGAGCTTGAACACGTTGAGGAAGGAGTGATGCCCCGACTTCTGGATGTCGCGGATAATCGCCTTGAACTCGTCGACTGCCTCCGGCGGCACCACGAACTGGTACTGCAGGAAGCCGTTGGAACCGTACGCACGGTTCCACTCCCCGAACATGTCGAGCGGGTGATAGAACTGCGTCAAGTTCTGCACCTTGCCGCGGTAGGTCCCGGACTTACGGAACCACAGCTCGCCGATCAGCGAGAAGTTGAACTTGTTGGCCAGCCCGTTCGGGAAGATATCCGGGAACGTCATCAACTGCGGTGCGTCGAACGCCAGCGGATTCTTCTGCAGCTTCTCCGGCAGCTGGTCGAGCTTGGCCAGGGAACCGCGGGAGATTGCAGCGCGGCCGAGCTTCGGCGGCGCCGCGATGGCGTCGAACCACGCGCTCGAGTACTCGTAGTTCGCCTCGCTGCCGTCGCTGTGCAGGGCGATCGTCTCGTCGAGGCTGCCCGTGACGTCGCCGTCGGCGATGAAGTACGCCGTCTCGGTGGGCGTCATCTTGATGGTCGCCCGGAGGATGATGCCCGTCAGGCCCATGCCGCCGATCGTCGCCCAGAACAGCGCGCCCTTGGGGTCGTTGCGGCCGCCCTTCGGCGTGAGCTTGCGCACCTGACCGTCGGCGGTGAGCAGATCCAGCGACACGACGTGGTTGCCGAAGCTACCCGCGCTGTGATGGTTCTTCCCGTGGATATCGGAGCCGATGGCGCCGCCGATGGTGACCTGGCGGGTGCCGGGGAGCACCGGGACCCACAGGCCGAACGGCAGGGCGGCCTTCATCAGCTGGTCCAGATTGACGCCGGCATCGACGTCCACCAGATGGGTCTCGCGGTCGATGCGGTGAATGCGGTTGAGCGCATTCATGTCGATGACCAGGCCGCCGGCATTCTGCGCTGGGTCGCCGTACGAGCGGCCGAGGCCGCGGGCGATCACCCCGCGCTGCAGGTGAGAGGGCTTCGACTCGTTCTTCTCCGCGACCTGGGCGACCGCTCGAGCGATCACGTCGACATCGGGAGTGGACAGCACCTGCGCCGTGGTGGGCGCGGTGCGTCCCCAGCCGGTGAGGGTGCGGGTCTGTGTGGGGAGCGCCTGGGTGGGCGTCTCTTCTGCTGTCGTGGACATCGAGATAGAGGCTACCTGGCGGTAGGACCCACCGGCCCTGTGCGTACTTATCAACAGTGGGGGGTTAACAAGTACGCACGGGTGGTTACTCTCGTCGTCGTGTCAGAAACCCAGCCGAGTCACGAGCACGAACATCACGTTCCCCTCCCGGTCGAGATTCCCGTCACCGAGAACATCGCGGACGACGCACTGGACCTGAAGACGCAGATCGTGCGGTTCGTCCTGACCGGCGGGTTGTCGGCGATCGTCGACTTCGGCCTGTACTGGCTGCTCCTCGAAGTGGTGGGACTGCCCGTCAACGTGGCCAAGTCGATCAGCTTCATCGCCGGCACCACCACGGCGTATCTCATCAACCGCCGGTGGACGTTCAAAGCGGAACCCAGCCGGGCCCGTTTCGTCGCGGTCGTGATCCTCTATGCGGTGACCTTCGCGGTGCAGGTCGGTCTCAACTGGGTCATGTACCAGGCATTCCCCGACGAGTGGTGGCGCTTGCCGTTGGCGTTCGTCATAGCGCAGGGAACGGCAACGGTCATCAACTTCGTCGTCCAGCGCGCGGTGATCTTCAAGATCCGCTGACCGCCCGGCCTCGAGACAGTTCCTGCGATGCTCTCGTCGTGATCGAGCCTGCGGTGCTTTCGTCGTGATCGAGATTGCATAACGACCCGGCGACAGCGGCTGCGCGGGTGGGATTCTCCTGCACAATCGGGCAATGCTCATCGTTCTCGATACATCGGCGGTCACGCGAGATTCGCGTTTCGAGACTTTCGTGCGCACGGCCGTGGACCGGGGTGTCCGGGTCGCAGTTCCCCGGCTCGTTCTCGTCGAGATCGCCGACCGGTACCAGCGGGAGTCAGCGGCGATGATCGAAGCGCTCACCGTCCAGGCCAGGATGTACGACCGGCTCGGACTGCGGGACGACCTGTCCCTGTTCGTCGATGTGGCCCGTGCGAAGGCCGGTGGGTACGTGGTCGCCCTCGCCCGCGAATTGGAGAAGATCGGCGTCGAGGTGGTCGAGCCGGTGGGGTGCTCGCACGTGGAGATTGCCCAGCGCGCCGTCCAGCGCCGCCGCCCCTACTGGGAGAAGAAGCGGTACGACGGCTACGCGGCGACGGTGAACTGGCTGACTGTCCTCGATCTGGCCGATCGTCACCCGGACGGTGTCGTGTGGGTCAGTGCCAACACCCGATCTTTCGGGGGCGGTGAACCCTCGGTATGGCACGACGACCTCGCAGCCGAACTACGGGAACGCCGACTGGACGGGCGTGTGTGGTGGGCCACGAGCCTGGCCGACGTGGACCTCCGCACCGAGGACCTACCCAGCCCGGAGCCCGAACCGGTCATCCTCGACAGTTCGGTGCAACCTCTGGTGCTGCCGGCGGAACAGTGGGTGCCGGCGGAACAGGAGCGCCCGGTGGTACCGAGCCCGCCGCCGGTCACCGTGCCGCGCCCACGCGCCGCACCTCAGCGCATTCCGCCGTCCGGGAAGGCAGACAACGGTGGGCGTCGCGGCCTCGGGAAGATGATCGGGGGGCGCACCCGGCGCGTGAGCATCGTCGAGGAACTCGACGACGTCGATTTCGGCTGATCCGGCTCGCTACCCGGCTGGTCACGACTCGATGCCGATGCGCCGATGTGGGACAAACGCGGCGCCCGATACTTCTACCGTGGAGAGACGCCCGTCAACGAAGACGGGCGTCGGCGACGAGGGAGCGGGCATGGATTCTGTGCCGAACGACCGCCACACACCTGCGGAACAGCGGATCGGGAAACCGACGGTGCAGTACCGGCCCGGTGCCCGACTCGCCGGGCCGAGTATGGAATCCCAGCTCCTCTACCAGGCCTGTCGCTGGTTTCTCCGCCCTGTCGTCCGAATGGCCCCGATCAACGAGTCCGCCATCCGCCGTGCGGCACTGCTCGACCTCGCCGCGGGAATGCGGCCCGCGTCCGGCATTCGCCGCCAGAAGGTTCGACTGCCCGGCTTCGACGCCGAGGTCGTGCGGGCTCCCGGAGTCTCGCCGGACCTGAGTGAGGGCGTCGTTCTCTACCTTCACGGGGGTGGATTCCTGTGTTGTGGCCTGAACACGCACCGGCCGGTGGTGGCGACCATCGCGAAACTCACCGGACTGCCGGTGATGCACGTGGGCTACCGGCAGTTGCCCGATACGAACATCAGCGGATCGGTCGACGACTGCCTGACGGCGTACAAGTGGCTGCTCGAGAACGGTGCCCGGGCGGGCGGGACGGTCTTTGCCGGTGATTCCGCAGGTGGGTTCCTGGTGTTCGCGACCGCGTTGAAAGCCCGTGAGGAGGGCGTCGATCTGCCTGCCGGACTCATCGGGTTGTCCCCGTTGCTCGATCTGGACTGCGCGGAGAAGTCGGTACACGTCAACGCGGCCAAGGACGTGTTCGCACCGATCGAGGCGCTGGTCACCATCGGGAAGCTCGGAGCCGAGGTCGACGGCGTGCTCGACCCCGCGTTGTCGCCGGTGAACGGCAATCTGGTGGGAATGCCGCCGTCGTTGCTGATCGCCGCGGAAGGTGAAGTGCTACGGTCTGATTCGGAGTTGATGGCGCACCGGCTCAGCGCCGCGGGGGTGGCGACCACGTTGCAGATCTGGGACGGGCAGGTGCATGCATTTCCGGCGCTGTGGCCGGGGCTGCCGGAAAGTCGTGCGGTGCTGCGGCGGATCGCCAGATTCGTGGCTGTCCGTGTCCGGCGTGACGACGGGATGGTGCAGGGCGCCACGGCGTGACGGTCAGCGCGGCGGACCCTCGTCGAGGACGATGGTGGCTGCCTGCGACTGCCCGTGGTCGTCGAGCCAGAGCACCGACACCGTGTCGCCGGGGTGTTTTGCGTTCATGCGTTCGCTCAGTTCTGTCGACGAGCGGACGGGTGCTCCATCGAAATCGGTAATGATGCTGCCGATCTCGAGCCCCGCGTCGTCTGCCGGGGTCCCGATGCCGACCCACAGCACTTCGGCGCCGCGCTCGTTGTTCGTGACGTTGATGCCGAGAAGTGCTGTGTCGCCGACGTGTACGGTGGATGACGTCCTGCCGGCACGGACCTGATCGACGACGGCCATCGCGGTGGTGATGGGGACGGCATACGAACGTGGTTGCGCGGGTGGAGGGGTCGACGGATCGGAGTCCGCGTTGCCCGCGGTGTTGACGCCGATCACGGTGGCGGTGGCGTCGACGAGGGGACCGCCCGAGTCGCCCGGGCGCACTGCGGCGTCCACTTCGATCAGGCCGCTCAACCGGTTCCGGGAACCGTCCGTCGAGCTTCTCGCGGTGATCGACTGGCCCACGTCGGTGACGAAGCCCCTTGCCGGCACCGGATATCCGTTGCCCTCGGCGTTGCCCACAGCTGTCACGGGGTCACCGATCCGGGTGGCGGGTGACGTCGCCAGCGTTGCCGTGGGCAGCGAATCCGCGCCTTGGAGTTGGAGCACCGCGATGTCGCGCGAGCTGTCGTAGCCAAGGACGTCCGTCACATATTCCGCACCGTCGGCGAGGGTGACCGCGCTGATGTCGAGTGCGCCGTCGATCACATGATGATTGGTGAGAACGACGCCGTCGGGTGTCACCACGATGCCCGTACCTGCGGTGTCGACGAGTCCCGAATCCGCGACGAGCGTGACGATGACCGGTACGACGCGTGCCTCGATCTCCTCGGGGGTGAGGACGACCGGCGGAGGTGGGGCGGGGGCGGGGGCGGCGGGCTGAGCCACGCTCACCGTGGGCACGCCCGCCTCCCGAACCGGCAGCGGGTTCAGGAGGACACCGCCGGCCACCGCCACCGCCACGGCGACGACCGATGCGGTGCGGGAGCTCGGCATGCCCGGCTACCTCCGTCGAGGGGTGCGGCTCACGACTGTTTCAGAGATCCCCAACCGTGCCAGGTGTCGATGTCGATCCACGCGCTTACCCGTGCCCGGTCCCGGACCGGATACGGGTTGCCGGTGTAGTGCCGGGCGATGCGGTCGATGTCGTCGAGATTCTCGTCGTCGACCAGCTTGACTACCCGGCCCTGGATGCTGACGTGGGTGATCCAGTCCTGTGGGTCCATCGCAGTGAGACTCACCCGCGGATCGTGGCGCAGATAATCGAGCCGCTTGCGCCCCGAATCCATGTTGACCAGTACTTTCCCGTCCTCGTAGAGGTACCAGGTGGCCACCGACACGGGCTGCCCGTCCGGTCGGACGGCGGTGATGGTGGCGTAATTGGGCCGCGCGAACATCTCCGCGGCTTCCTGCGGGAGGGGAGGCTTCGGCATGGTGACCTCTCGTCGGGTGGTGCGCTCACGTTCCAGTGCGAAAGATACCCCGACTACCCCGCGCTCACCCGCGGACCGGGAACCGACGTTCACCCCCCATCAGCGCAGCGCCGCGCATGTCCCGCGCCTAGCGGGTGTCGCGGAACCGGGGAGTGCGGTCCTCCTTGCGTGCGGCGGTGGCTTCCTCGAAGTTGTCGGTGAGCAGCCGCACGAGGAGTTGCCCGAGACCTTCCTGGTGGATGTGGGACTCCAGCGATGCCGCGTCGAGTCCCGACCACAGGGTGCGCTTGGTCAGCTCCAGGCCCGGCCGGGAGAACGTCGCCATCCGATCGGCCAGGTCGAAGCACGCGCCCAGTAGGTCGTCGGCAGGCACACACCGCGACACCAAGCCGATCCGCTCGGCTTCCTCGGCGTGGACGTCTCGGCCCGACAGCATGATCTCGAAGGCACGGGACGAGCCGATCGCGCGAGGAAGTAGGTAGCTGAGTCCCAACTCGCTCGCGGTGAGCCCGTTGTTGATCCCGGCGGCCCGGAAATAGGCGGCGTCCGAGGCGATCCGGACGTCCGATGCGAGCGCCAGGCACAGCCCACCGCCGATGGCGGCACCGTTGACTGCGCTGATCACCGGCTGGTGCATGCGGCGAAGCGCAAGTACGACGTTGTCCAGCATCTCCATCGCGCGCAGGGCGACGGTCGGCCGGGTCAGGCCGTCGATGTGCGGCGGGCTGCCCGCGGACGTCTGGTCGGCGCCGGAAGAGAACCCCTTTCCGGCGCCGGTGACCACGACCGCTCGTATCGCGTTGTCGTGGCTGATCCGTTCCAGCGTTTCGCGAAACGGCACCATGACATCGAACGCCATTGCATTCATGCGTTCCGGGCGATTGAGCGTCACCAGGGCGACGCCCGGCCGTGGATGGTCGACGAGAACGAAGCTCACAGCGTCTCCTTGGCGGGCGATACCGGTGTCCGGTCGCCTTCCATACTAGAACGCGTTTCAGTTATTGGGGCTCCGCTGCGACTTTTCCCGATACGCGTTCATGGTGACGGTGAGTGGTCGACCTCCGATGTCGCTGACAGCGCCGCCACCGAGCGCATCACCGGCCGCCACACTTCCTCGAGAACGGCGGGGTCGACGATCAAGCTCAGGTGCCCACCGTTCGCGAGACGCCGCGTGATGTGCTCCGGTGGGGTGGAGATGTGGCGTTCCAGCGCCCACACCTGCTCGGGTGGTGTGAACTCGTCCTCGGAGCCCGCTATCAAGAAGACGGGACACGAAATAGACTCGAGCGTAACGTTTCCCGTTTTCACGCGGAGCTCGTTCGAGATCAGCCGATTCGTCAGGAACAGCTCCTCGATCATCCAGTCGCGGAATCGGTCCGGTAACTGCTGCGACCATGCGAACCACCGTCTACGCTCGAGATAGCGTTCCACGGACTCCGGTTCATCAATGTGCGCAAGCAGCGTCATGGCGTGTTCGAACTCCGCAGTAGGTCTCCCCAGAGGGACGCCGGCCGCTTCACCGAGTCGATACTGCAATCCGGCGATTGCCACGGCGCACGTTCGCAACCATGCGGCGCTCGGATCACGCAACCAGCTGCCCATCACCTCGACGACGTGCGGTCGTCCGGCGTGGAAATCGATCGGCGCACCTGCGATGACGAGTGAGTGGGCCGCAGCGGGATGAAGAGCCGCAAAAATCGTGGCAAGCCATCCACCCTGGCTGAAGCCGACCAGGTTGATCCTGCCGCCCAAGAACTCGGTTGTCTCGGTGAGCAAGTCAAGGTAGTCGTCGATCGACGCGTTGATGTTGTCGGGACTGCGGCCGTGCCAGTCGAGGCAATAGAGGTTGTCGATTCCGGCCTCGCGGAGCGTGTGCATCAGACTCCGTCCGTCCGCGTAGTCCACGATCGAGGACGCGCGACCCGAGTGGGGTGGGATCACCAAGGTCGGGATCTGGTCGGTGGGTCCTTCGGTGGAGTAGTTCCGGCAATCGGCCAATCGACCCCGACGAGCAACGTCACTGTGATGCGCCCACTTCGGGTATTCGCGCGAGCTCACCGCTATCCAGAACGAAAGAACGTCGTCGGCGATGTCGAACGGATTCGCCCTTCGTCGACAGAGTCCTGCCCAGTACCCCGACCATCCCTCGACTGCCGCAGCCCCCACCTCGAGCGGGAGAAGAGCGAGGTCTCTCCAGTGCCTATTCCCTGCTGTCGTCATGCAGCTGGCTCCTGTCGGGTGCATGTGCGCGCTCTCACTGGCAGACGACGATGGCCGGGATGTGTCATCCCGGCCATCGCTGCTGTCACGTTATTTCAGCACTGAGCGTGCGGCGTCGGTGAACGCCGTGCTGAGCCCGTTGACGAGGGACACCTGTGCCTTCGTGAGGCTACTGATCCACTCGACGTTGCTGCTGGTGCCGATCTTCTCCTGGAATTCGAGGACACTGCCGAGGGCCTTCTCGTAGGTGTCGAGCGAGAGGTTTCCGCTCTGCTTCGCGGCGTCGACCACTTTCTCGTTGAGGGATGAGATCCGCTCGGTCGATTCGTCGAGTGCCTTGCTGAGGCCGGCAGCCGCTGCGGTGGTGGCGTCGGTGACTGTCTTGGCTGTGGTCACGTTCTTACTCCTTGGGTGGGGGTAACGTCAGTAAGCACATTAGCAGGTTAGCAAGCTGATTGCTAACGCACCTGTCGTCTGATTACTGAGAGACGTACGTCCCCGGGGCCTCGGCAAGGACGGGATGCTTGGCATTGCCCATTGCCGGCGGTGCCACCATGTCGCCCGCGCGAGAAGCTGACCACTGTGTCCAGTCCTCCCACCACGAGCCGGAATGCTTCTCGGACAAAATCTGCCAGTCCGCCGGATTTGCGGGCATGGTCCGGCGTTCGCTCGAGTCGGGTGCGCCGACGGTATGGAAGAAGCACCGGTTGTTCGGTGGATTGACCGCACCGGCGATGTGGCCCCCGTTGGTGAGGACGAAACGCACGTCTCCACCGAGTAGATGCACACTCTTATACGACGAGGTCCACGGCACGATGTGGTCGTTGACGGCACCGACGATGTAGGAATCGCACGTTACCTTCGTCAGATCCAGCCGCTGACCGTCCAATACGTATTCCCCAGAGGATAATTCGTTTCGGCCGTAGAGGGATCGCAGGTACTGGGAGTGCATCGTGGCGGGCATCCTGGTCTTGTCCTCGTTCCACGCGAGGATGTCGAACGCGGCCGGCTTTTCGCCCTTCATCCAGCGCGAGACCCAGTAGCTGAAGATCAACTCTTTGGCCTTGATCAGGTCGAAGGTGCCACTCATCTCTTCGCCGGACAGAAAGCCCTGCCGCCGCATACGCATCTCGACACGATCGAGGGTGTCTGGATCGACCAGAAGCTTCAGCTCGCCGACCTCGCTGTAATCGAGCAGCGTGTTCAACATCGTCAGTGAGTTGATGCGGTCGTCCCCGGTTGCAGCGAGACGGGCCGCTCCCATCGCGGCCATAGCGCCACCGAGGCAGATGGAGAGGATGTCGATCTTCCCCGAACCGGTGACCTCTTCGACGACGTCCATGGCGGCAGCGAACCCGCGAAGGTAGTAGTCGTCCATCGTGATGTCCATCATGGACCGGTCGGGATTGCGGTAGGAAATCGCAAAGACTGTGCGCCCGTGCGCGACCGCCCACTCGATGAGGCTGCGTTTCGGCGCGAGATCGAGTATGTAGTACTTGTTGATCCACGGTGGGGAGACAAGGATCGGGACCGCATGCACGGAGGGGGTCTGCGGTTGGTACTGGATCACTTCGATCAAGTCGTTGCGAAAAACGACTTTGCCCGGCGTGGCTGCAAGGTTGTCACCGAGAGTGAAGGCGGCCCGATCGACTTTCACCGGCTGCCCCTTCCGCTTGATGACGTCCTCGGCAGCGAAAAGGGCACCGCGAACGAGGCTCGCCCCGCCGGTGTCGAACGCGCGCGTCAGTACACCCGGATTGGTGAGCGGGAAATTGGTGGGCGACAGGGCGTCGAGCATCAAGTTCACGATTTGCCGTGCCTTGGCGTCCTGTAGTTCGTCTCCCGCGCCCGCCTCTGTGAGGTCTTCCGCGAGTTCACGAGTCGCGAGATAGCTTTGGTGCAGAGAGAAGAACGCGGGATTCTCGCGCCACGCCGCGTCTGCGAACCTCTTGTCGCTCGGGTCGACCGGGACGGGAGGTTGGGCGTCGACGTCGTTGAACACTCGAACAGCAGCCGCCGGAATGTGGGCGAGGTGAGTGGCGTAGTTCGTCGACGCGGCGACGACGGCCTGAGGATTCTTTGCTGCACGGCCGGCGACGGACGCCACCGCGGGGCCCCAGCCGATGGGGTCGATCCGCGAGGCGATCTTCTTGTGCAGGTTGTCGATCACACGTTGCTCCCCAAAAATCGAATCGTCATATCCGCCACGCACGCCGGACGTTCGGAGCCGTCGACGGACATGGTCAGGGCCGACGTCACCTGATAGCCGCCCCTACAGGCTTTCACGGTGGTGACCTCAGCGGTCAAACGCAGGTGAGAACCGACGGGAACGGGCGCCGTGAACCGTGCATTGCCTATACCGCAATTGATCACCTGCTCGCTGTCGACGACATCGATCAGTTGCCAGAATAAACTGGGTGCCAACGACAATGTGAGAAATCCGTGCGCAATTGTCGTCCCGAGCGGACCTTCCTTCGCGCGCTCGGGATCGGTGTGGATCCATTGGTGATCATTCGTCGCATCGGCGAACATGTTGATCTGTTGCTGAGTGATCTGTACGGCACTCGACGTGCCGAGTTCGGTACCGACGAGGGTGGGGAGGTCTTCGAGTGCGACGGCGCGCGCGGTGGTGTGTTCTGTCTGCACGGTATTCCTGTGAGGTGATCTTGCTGCGGATCCCGCAGAGGCGAAGAGTGGGACGGCGCCGGTGGCGCCCGATCACACGTTGACACAGGAACGTTTGAACTGCATATTACCGAGGGGTATACTGCACGGTCAGTTGCGTCGGCGTACTTTCATGGCTGCACGAGCTGGTCCATACGGCGTCTCTATCTGCGGGGACTCGTCGTCACACCTATGTTTACCAGTCCATGTGACATGCAACACAGTCGTGGGTGGTCGGTGATGTGCGAGACGCACTCAGTCTTGTGGTCCGGTGCTCGGACGCTTCCGTTTGGCGATGGTGAGCTGCCGGAAGGCCTCGTACATTTCCTCGATCGCCTTACGCTGCGCATTGGTGAGGTCCGGGTCCTCCCGGATCGCCGTTATCACTGCCGAGGCGGAGTCCTTCTGGGCTCGCGACGCTTCCGACACCAGCATGTCAGCGGACAGATGAAGCTGATCGGCGATGGCCTGCAGGACGCGGTCGCTCGGCTCCCGGAGGTTCCGTTCGATTTGTGACAGGTACGGATTCGAAATTCCCACCATCGCAGCCAACTGACGCATCGGGAGCTCGGCCATCTCCCGCTGGCGCCTGATCAACTCACCGAGCGTCAGTCCGCGCGGAGCCTCTCGATCCATGAGTGCATTCTAGGCCTTCGGCCTCGTGCGCCTTTCTGGTAGCTGGGACTACCAGAAAGGCGCACGGGCGCGGAGCGCCTAGAGCGTGCGAGAGATGAGCTCCTTCATGACCTCGTTGGATCCGGCGTAGATGCGCTGGATCCGGGCGTCGGCGTACATCTGGGCGATGGGGTATTCGAGGATGTAGCCGTATCCCCCGAAAAGCTGTACGCAGCGGTCGATCACGGAGCACTGCTGGTCGGTGAGCCAGTATTTGGCCATTGCGGCGGTGGCGACGTCGAGCTCACCGCGGAGATGCTTGACGATGCAGTCGTCGAGGAAGGTGCGCGACACCCGGGCGATTGTGGCGCATTCGGCCAGTTCGAAGCGGGTGTTCTGCAGGTCGAACAGGGTCTTGCCGAACATCGTCCGGGACTTCGCGTACTCCACGGTGAGGGCGACCGCTCGTTCGATCGCAGCGACTGCGGCAACACCGCAGATCAATCGTTCCTGGGGAAGCTGCTGCATCAGTTGGACGAAGCCGGCACCCTCGGTCGGACCGAGGAGATTCTCGGCGGGCACTCGGACGCCGTCGAAGAACAGTTCGGTGGTGTCCTGCCCTTTCTGTCCCACCTTGTCGAAGATTCGTCCCCGCGTAAAACCCGGAGTGTTGTCGTCGACTTCGGCGACGATCAGCGACACTCCTTTCGCGCCGAGTGCGGTGTCGGTCTTGGCGGCGACGATCACCAGATCACAGTTGTAGCCGTTCGAGATGAAGGTTTTGGTACCGGTGAGGAGGTAGTCGTCGCCGTCCCGCACCGCTTTGGTCGTGATGCTCTGGAGGTCAGATCCGGTTCCGGGTTCGGTCATGGCGATCGCACCCACCCATTCGCCACTCGTGAGGCGGGGCAACCACCGCAATTTCTGGTCTTCGGTCCCGTAGGCGTTCAGGTAGTGCGGGACTATTCCCGAATGCACGCCCAGCTGAAGCGAATGGTCACCGGCCAGAACCTGTTCATGGAACAGAACAGCGTCGTGCGCGAAAGTGCCCCCGCCACCCCCGTATTCGGCGGGAATCGACATGCCCGACAGGCCCAGGTCACCAAGAGTGCGGTAGACCTCCCGGTCGGGAAAGCCTTGCTGCGCGAAGCGGGATTGGTGCGGAGTCACCTCCCTGGCGAAAAAGTTGCGTGCGAGTTCGGCTACGGCGCCGAGGTCCTCGTCGATCCAGGCGGAGTTCGTCAGTGTGGAAGCGGGAGAGATGGTCATCGTCTTCTTTCGACATCGGTGGAGAGTTGCCCTCAGCCTGCGACTGCGGGCACAGCGTCCGCCCGGTGCAGCGCGGCTACCTGGACGCCCTCAGGCACGGGCTGGGCGTAGAGGTTTTCGATCTCGGGCGCGTATTTTGCGGCGATGGGCGTGCGTCGCAGCTTCATGGTGAGAGTCAATTCGTCACTGCCGGGCTCCCAGAAAGAGGGCAGAACAATGAACTTCTTGATCTGCTCTACCCGTGAGAGGCGGCTGTTTCCTGCCGCGACCGCGTCGGCAACCACGGCAATGACAGCGGGGTGTGCTGCCAGAGTCGCGGCATCCGCCTCCACGTGAAGCTGTGCCGCGTAGCCGGCTGCGCCGTCGGGGTCCAACGTGATCAGCGCGGTGTTGTACGGCCGCGCGTCACCGATGGTGGACACGTTCCCGATGAGCGAGGATTGGGCCTTGATTGCATTCTCGATCCCGGCCGGCGACATGTTCTTGCCCGATGAGTTGATGATCAACTCCTTCTTCCGGTCGATGATGGTGAGATATCCGTCGTCGTCGACGGTCACCACATCTCCCGTGGACAGCCAGCCGTCCGCGTCGACTGCCTCCGCTGTTTTCCCCGGCTCACCCCGGTAGCCCTTCATGACCAGCGGGCCTCGGACGAGGAGTTCGCCGTCGTCGGCGATCCGCATCTCCATGCCGGGGATGATTCTGCCGACCGTTCCCAGTCTGGTGGGGTCCGCCGCGGCGGCGCTCGCGATGCACGTCAGTTCCGACATGCCCCAGATTTCCGAGATGTTGAGACCGAGAGAGCCGAAGAATGCCAGGGTGTCAGCGGGGATGGGGGCCGCGCCCGATACGGCCCACCGGAGGGCGTCGAATCCGAGTTGCGCCCGCAGAGGTGCCAGCACTCGCGTTTCTGCAGAAACGAATTCGGCTTCGAGTTCCTCGGGTACGGGTTGGCCTGCCCGCAGCATTGCAAACCGGCGGGCGCCCACCGCGAGGCCCCATTGCAATCCCTGGCGCCGAGTTTCCTCCGGCTCGTCGGCTACCGCCCGCTCCACTGCGACCTGGAGCTTTTCCCAGACGCGTGGGACTGCACCCCAGATGGTCGGCCGGCAATCGGGGAGGGCGGCGGCGATCTGCGAGATGTCCTCGACAACGGTGATTTCGGTGCCGAAGACCATCTGGAAGTAGAGGCAGGTCATCCGGTCGGCGATGTGCGCGGAGGGCATGAACGAGGTGATCCGGTCGCCGAATTCGATCGGCAGGATCTCGCGCACTGCGCCGGCCTCGAACAGTAATGCGGCGTGGGTCGATTCGACGCCCTTGGGCTTTCCGGTGGTCCCCGAGGTGTAGATGAGCGTGGCAACGTCGTCCGGTTGCACGGCTCGCCAGGCCGAGGCGAAGTCGAAGTCAGCGGGACGCAGAGTTTTCATCTGGTCCAGCGAGAGGGTTCCGGTGGGTGCGCTCCCCGAGTCGACATCGACGACGACGATCCGCGAGGGCTGCACGCCGGATTCTCTGATCCGTTCGACGTACTGCGCCTCGCACACGACCACTTTCGCTCCCGCGTTGCGGAGGACATGGGCGATGGCGTCCGGCGGTGAGGTGTTGTAGATCGAGAACGAGGTGGCACCGACGTGTTGGGCACCCACGTCCACCGGGTAGAAGTCGAGGCGGTTTCCCATCATGAGTGCCACGGTGTCCCCGCGTCCGACGCCGAGCCCGGCGAACCCGGCCGCCACGTCCCGTACCTGTTCCGCGTAGTCCCGCCAGGTGAGTACTTCGTTGCCGCCCACGGTCCGGAGTGCGACCGAGTCGGGGGCGATGGCTGCGACGCGTTGGAAGGCCTCGCACAGGGTGATCGGAGCTCGAGTCGGGGTCATGGCATCTTCCTGCTGGCGGTGGGTGATCCGGGAGTGGTGGAGGTGGCGGGTCGGGCGTCGAGTTCACGGATGAGTTCGTGGCAGTCGCGGTCGGCGACGAGGTAACCGTCGGCGAGGACATTCACCAGTCCGCGTCCGAGCGCCCACGGTTGCCAGGCCGCGGGTGCCAGGGTGCGGCCGGCACGGCGGGCGATGGCGTCGGCGATGACGGTCGCGGCGTCCTCGGCACTGATGCGGCGGCGCAACGGCCGCGGCAGGCGGGCGTCGAGTTTTCGGCCGAGCTCGTCGTCGTCCAGGGTTGCGCGTGCCAGTTGGGTGTCGACCATGCCGAAGTAGGCGACACCGGCGGAGGCGCCGTAACCTGCGAGTTCGAGGCGCAGGGCGCGGCCGAGTTGCTCGACGGCGGCCTTGCTGATCATGTACGACGCCCCGCCGAGGCCGGGCGCGAACGCGGCCGCGGACGACACCACGACGATGTGACCACGTCGTTCGATCACTTCGTCGACGGCCGGACGAATGGTGTTGAACACTCCGGTGATGTTGATGTCGATGACCCGGTCGAAAGCGGCGGGGTCGATTCGGCGGAGAGTGCCCGGTGGCGGTGTCACACCGGCGTTCGCGACGACGACGTCGAGCCGCCCGGTCTGTTCGATCACGTCCCGCACGGCTGCGTTCATGCCGGCCCGGTCGCGGACGTCGGCCATGAGAGTCAGGACCCGTTCCTGTCCCAGTGCGCAGTCGGCGTCGGTGAGGGCCGCTGGATTGTTATCGATCAGTGCGACGGTTGCGCCGCGGGCGTGCAGCGCGCGCGCCGAGGCCAGTCCGATGCCGTCGCCCCCGCCGGTGATCAGGACGACCTTGCCGGCGACGTCGTACTCAGCCCCCTTCCCGGGTAACGGCAGGCCCAGGTCGCGCAACGTGCGAGCGTATGCAGTTCGTTTCTCGAAGATCGCCATCGTCAGTTCCTTCCGTGAAGCACGGTGATGAGGACGCGGACGAGAGAGTCCACCAGGCGTGTACGCCGAAATGTCGTGAGCGGCAGCACGGACGGGAATCGCTGTCTGGTCATCGCCCGTGGGAAAGTGAATTCCCTCAGGCCGTCCGCGCCGTGGACCCGACCGAATCCGGAATCATCGACACCGCCCAGGGGCAGACCGGGAACGGCCGCGTAGAGAACGTAGGAATTGACGGAGACGGCGCCGGTGCGAATTCGCCGTGCGATGTCCTCGCCGTGCTTCCGGGAGAAAACGCTGACACCCAGGCCGTATCGGCTCGCGTTGGCCCGTTCCACAGCCTCGTCCATGTTTCGGACCCTCGACACGACAAAGGTGGGGCCGAAGGTTTCCTCGGTGACCGCGATGCTGTCCTCCGGCACGTCCACGAGAACGGTGGGTTGCACGAACCGGCCCTCCACGGCGTCGGGCCCGCCGAGAACCGCCCGCCCGCCCTTGTCGAGCGCATCGTCGATGTGGCGACGGATCACGTCGACCTGCGAGGGCATCGTCATCGGGCCGATGTGCGCATCCGTGTCGGAACCGGCGCGAATGCGGGAGGCGAGGGTAACGACCTGATCGACGAACTCGTCGAATACCTTGTCGTGCACGTATACCCGCTCGACCCCGAGGCAGGTTTGCCCGGCATTGGACAGCCCGCCCCACACAGCGGCGTCAGCGGCAGAATCGACGTCTGCGTCGGCGTTGACGATCAGGGCGTCCTTGCCGCCGCATTCCATCAGGACGGGGGTGAGCGATTCGGCGCACGCGGCCATTACTTTCTTGCCGGTCGCAGTGGATCCGGTGAATCCGATCTTGTTCACCTTTGACCGGCACAGCGCGGCGCCGGTCGAACCATCTCCGGTAACGACCTGCAGCACTGGAAATTCCGGTACCGCTTCGGTGAAAGCCTCGATCAGCCACACGCCTACGCCCGGGGTGTACTCGCTGGGCTTGTAGACCACCGTGTTTCCGGCTGCGAGGGCGAACGACAGCGACCCGAGTGGAGTGAAGACGGGGTAGTTCCACGGCCCGATCACACCGACCACGCCGAGGGGAAGGTATTCGACGCTGGCCGATTGGTTGACGGTGAGCGCGCTCGAGCGTACCGAGCGACGCCCCAGTACCTTGCCGGAATTCTTCGCCGCCCACGCGAGGTGCTCCAACGCCATCGCGATCTCGAGCATCGCGTCTGCGGGTGGCTTCCCCATCTCCCGGTGGACGAGGTCTGCGAGTTCCGTTGCCCGCCGGGCGATGATGCCACGCCAGGCATCGAGCCTGCGGGCCCGTTCAGCGAATCCCAGTGATGCCCACCAGTCGGCGGCGCCACGCGCACGGGCTACGGCGTCCTCGACGTCGCGGGTCGAGCCGAGGGGGTGAACGCCTACCACCTGTCCCGTGGCCGGACTGGTCACCTCGAATGTGGCAGGTGCCGGCGTGGTAGTGGTCATCGGGTCGCGCCCTTCGGGTGGTCGAGTGCCTTGTGGGCGAGGCCGCGCGCCCATCCGCGCGTCACCCGGCGCAGCAGTGGCAGGGACAGCGCGAGGAAGGGCGTGAGCCCGGGTGCGGCCTCCATCGCGAAGGTCCAGGTGAGCCGGGTGCCGTCGGGGTGCGCGTCGAGGCTGATGTCTTCGGCGAACCGCCGGAATCCGGGCCTGGACGCGCTTTCGGCGGTGAACGTGATGCGTCTGCCCTCCTCCCAGCGGTAGAAGCGTTCTCTCAGGGCGGCGGCCCCGTGTCCGAGCGTCACGGTTCTGGTGGTGCCGATACCGAAGGGCCGATGCGAGGTCCAGTCGCTCGCCGTGATCAGCCGCGACCAGGACACCAGTGCGTCGTGGGCGGTGAGGACACTCCACACGTGCGCAGGGTCCGTCGACAGGTAGGCGACGTGCACGATGCGGAATCTGGCGGTCTGCAGGAACTCGTCGTCGGCGGCGGCGAGTGGGTACCAGCGCGTCACAGGTCGATCACCAGAGATCCACCGGCCGAGCGTGACAGGCAGATCAGCATCGAGTCCTGTCGCTCGGCGTCCGTCAGCGTGCGGTCGCGGTGCTCGACATCTCCGGCCAGAACCCGCACTCGACAGGTACCGCAGAAGCCCTGCTGGCACGAGTAGGCGACACCCGGTACTTCCCGGCGGATCGCGGCCAGCGCGGTTTCGTCGGCGCCCACCGACACAGTCGTTCCCCGCTGGGCGAGGTGTACGTCGAACTCCTGCCCGCCGACCACCGGCAGAGCCGAAAACCGTTCGGTGTGAAGGGAACCGGTGGGATTGAGCTGACCCATCACACGACGCGCGGTGCTCGTCAGCGGCGGTGGTCCACACAGGTAGACGGCTGCGCCAGGGGCTGCGGTGGTGAGGATCTCGGTGATATCGGGTTGACCGTTCTCGTCGTCGGGCCGGACCTCCACACAACCGGCATACCGCGCGAGTTCGTCGAGAAACGGCATGGTGTCGCGCGAGCGGCCCAGATAAACAAGCCGCCAGGGTCGTCCGCGCGCGTGGCACTTTTTCACCATCGGCAGGATCGGCGTGATGCCGATTCCGCCCGCGACGAACAGGTACGAGTCCGCAGCAACCAACGGAAAGGCGTTGCGCGGACCGCGTACGGTGACGACATCCCCGGCCTCGAGCGAATCGTGGACCTCCGCCGAACCGCCCAGTCCGCCGTCGATGCGGCGGACGGCGATGCGGTACGACGACAGATCGTCGGGGTCACCGCACAAGGAGTACTGACGCTGCCGGCCGGACGGTAGGAAGAGGTCGAGGTGCGCGCCCGGAATCCAGGACGGCAACGCATGTCCTTCCGGCGACGCCAAGGTCACGCCGATGACGCCCTCCGCCTCGGCTCTCACCTGCTCGATCACGAGACTCATGTCGAAACCTGTGTTGCGCACCGGCTTCGGACGCGACAGCCACGAGGCGGCGCGACTGGCCGCGAAGACGGTCCGGTAGGCGACGGTTGCCCGAGCCGCCAACCGGAGTGCGCGGGTGGGCTCGAACTCGCGGGCGGGGGAGTCCGGCCCCGATGCCCGTTCCGAGGTGGTCATCATGATGAGTGGTCTTTCTCGCTAGGAGCGGTTGGCGGCAGGGGACTGCGCGAGGTAGCGCATCGCGACGTCCATGTCGCCGATCTGCGACGGGTGGAAGCTGGGGCGCAGGTACGGCGGAATCTCCGTCACCAGGAAGGTGATGTTGGGTACCAATCCGCGTCTGATCGCGCTGATCAGCTGCAACGGCCAGAAACGGCCCTTGTCCGTCGACGGGTCCGCGCGGAACAGGTAGTTCATCGAGGTCAGGAAGAGCAGGATCAAGGTAAAACTGGCAATCAGGGCGGTGCGCACCCGCCGGGCGTAGCTGCCGTCCACGTACATGAAGGCGTCGAAGGCGACATTGCGATGCTCGACCTCTTCTGCTCCGTGCCACCGGACCATGTCCAGCATCACCGGGTGCATCCCTGCCCTCTCGAGCGCGGGGTCGGTCAGCAACCACTCACCGACGACGGCGGTGTAGTGCTCCATCGCAGCGAACAGGCCCAGGCGCTCGCACAACCATGCCCGCTTCGCCCGGCCGGACAACCCACGGTCACCCAGAATTCGATCGACGAGCCAGTCCATTTTGCGCGCCATCGGCCCGATGTCCATGCCGAGTTCCGCGAGATGCTCGCGCGCGCCCTTGTGCGAGGTGGCGTGGGTTGCCTCCTGGCCGATGAAACCCACCACTTCCTCGTGGAGTCGTTCGTCCTCGATCAGGGGCAGTGCCTCGGCAAGGGTCGCGGACATCGCCCGCTCACCTTCTGGAAGGACCAGGTGCATGAAGTTGATGACGTGCGTGGTCATCGGCTCGCCGGGAACGTAGTGCAAAGGCACTCCCTCCCAGGTGAATTCGACGTCGCGGGCGGTGATCGCGTGAGACTCGTCGGTGTACCGGCGCGCGCCCGCGGGGTCGACCACCGGTTTCCGGCCGATTCGGGGAAAAGTCATCATCCTGCTGTCCTCACGGTCGGGTGTGACGGGGTTCCTGCTCTTCGGGTGACGTATTGGGCGAGGTCCGCCCGCCGGGTGCGCGCCCGGAAGCTGTGGTTGAACCCCGGATAGAAGGTGAAGTTGCGGCCCGCACCGCTCAGGTAGTAGCTGGTACAGCCGCCGACATTCCACACCGACTTCTGCAAACGCCTGTCCACGTCGTCGACGAACGCCTGCTGCACCTCGGGGCGGATGTCGATGCTCGTCATGCCCTGCGCGTCCATCTGCCGGAGAGCGCTGAGGATGTACTCCACCTGGGCCTCGATTGTCACCACTTGCGAGGTGTATGTGACGGAATTGGGGCCGAGAAGCATGAAGAAGTTGGGGAAGCCGCTGATCGTCGTGCCGAGATATGCGCGGGCATTGCCGTTCCAGGCCTCGGCCAACGTGCGGCCGTCCCGCCCGCGGACCACGTCGAAGGCCGGGTTGTCGGTCAGCTTGAAGCCGGTGCCCATCACGATCGTGTCGAGTTCGTGCAGTGTGCCGTCGGCGGTCACGATTCCGCCCGGTCGCACTTCCCGTATTCCCGCGGTGACCACGTCGACGTTCGGTTGTGCCAGAGCGGGGTAGTAGGCGTTGGAGAATGTCGGACGTTTACACCCGAAGGCATACGTGGGAGTGAGTGCGCGTCGCAGTTCCGGGTCTCGGACCTGGCGATTCAAGTGCGCGCGACCGAGCGCAGCCAGACCTTTCAGCAGTGCGGGCCGGTAGACGAACCCCGGAACCATCGCCTCCTGCACCAGATCGAGTCCAGTCCGTGCCAGTCGCTGCGAGAGCGGTACACGTTCGAAAAGTCTTCGCGGCCAACCGGTCATCGGCTGGTCGGGATGCGGGAGTATCCAGGTCGGAGTCCGCTGGAACACCGTCATCGACCGGGCGATCGGCTGAATCCGGGGGACGATCTGCACTGCCGACGCGCCCGTTCCGACGACGGCAACTCTCTCGCCGGCCAGATCGTGCCCGTGATCCCAGGCTGCCGAGTGGAACACCGCGCCGTCGAAGCTGTCGAGTCCGGGTAGGTCCGGGACCGCCGGTTCACTGAAGGGTCCCATGGCCCCCACCAGAATGCGGGCCTCCCAGCGGCCTTGATTCGTCGCCACGTGCCAGACCTGGGCAGCATCGTCCCAGGTCGCCTCCCGTACCTCGTGGTTCAGGCGCAGGTGCGGCACTATTCCGAAGTCCTCGGCGCAGGCACGCAGGTAGTCGTGGATCTCGGGCTGCAATGGGTAGAGCCTCGTCCAGTTCGGATTCGGCGCGAACGAGAACGAGTACAGGATCGACGGGATGTCGCACTGTGCGCCCGGGTAGGTGTTGACCTGCCAGGTTCCACCGATCTCGCTCGCTCGCTCGAGCACGACGAAATCGTCGATACCGGCTTGTTTCAGCTTCATCGCCGTTCCCAGGCCACCGAAGCCTGCGCCGATGACGAGTACGTGGACCTTCTCGCGAGCGTCGTCGTCGACCGGGCTGGAAATCGATTGTGCAGAGCTGACCATGTGCCGCGTCCTCCTCGTCGATGCCGCCGTGTGACCTGACAGTAGAAGTGACATCAACCAATGTCAACAGCAGCTGATGTCAACATTGTGTTCGAGCGATCCCGTCGAAAGGTTCCCGGGTGCGCGGTAATGAGACGATGGAGGCATGACCGAGACCGAGACCGCTCGCGGCGCGCCCCGGAAATGGCGGGGCCGCGAGCCCGAGGATCGCCGGGCCGCACGTCATGAGCAGCTGATCGAGGCCGGTCTGGACATCATGGGCACGGAGGGTGCTGCCGCGACGACGATGCGCGCCACCTGCCGTCGAGCCGGTCTCACCGAGAGATACTTCTACGAGAGCTTCAAGAACAGAGACGAACTGCTGGTCGCCGTCCTGGATCGGGTCGTCCTCGGGGCCCGGGACACCTTGATCGCCGCACTACGCACGTCCCCGTCGGAACCCCGGGATCTCATCAGACACGTCGTGCGGTCCTTCACCGACTACGTGGCCACCGACCGACGTCGGGGACGGATCATGTTCGTCGAGTCCCAGAGCGTTCCGGAGCTTGCGCAGCGCGGCGAGCAGCTGGTGAAGGAGTTCACCGCGCCGATCGCGGCGTCGCTGGAAACGTTGGCCGGCGGCGCCGAACACGACTCCACCACGATCGCGCTCAACTCGATCGCCATCTTCGGTGCTCTCGCGTTCCTGTATCAGCACTGGCTCACCGGAAGTTCACGAATCTCCAAGCGGCGCATAGTCGAGCACGTCTCGCGGGTGATCGAGGCGCAGATCGGCGTCGACAGCACGCCGGCAGGGCGCCCGTAATTCAGGACTCGGTGTAGGTTGCTATCGCGTCCGCGCCGGAAACGTCGTGAAAGCGCCTGAACGGTATGGCATCCTCACGGGGTGCGGCGGTGCAGAGGTGAGAGTGGGGTAGCCGGTACGCCGGCTGCGACCACGTCAGGGGTAACCCCTGGCTCGGCATTGTTCACCGGAGGCACCGTCCGACGCACGACCGCACGCTCCGCGTGCTTCGGCGCGCCGCAGACGACAGGTATCGGTCGCCTCTCACCGTCGCACGCATGACAGGGCGTCGCGCCCTGTCCCCGGCTGTGGCGCGTCGCCTCGCCGCGGTGGCGACGTCGGGTTCCTGGACGCGAGCCGGGATTGCCCAGCGGTTCGAGGAGATCGGCACCCCGGACGCCGACCGGATCGCAACACGATTGTTCGACCTTCTGCCCACTCCTCCGGTGGAGGGGGTCGACAGCGTGTACCGGTTGCTGTCGGAACTGCCGCACATCGACGAGCCCGCTCCGGTGGTAGAGCAACCTGACCGCGAATGGAGGTTCGACGTTCCGAAGTGGACCCACACGGTCGCGGTGGCGCAGGCGGTCGGTCTCACCCCGGCGGAATTGGATTGGTTCGCCGATTCGGGTGAGTGGCTGCGGAACAAGGCGCCTACCCTGCAGCACTACCGCTACCGAATACGGTCGGATCACCGACTGCTCGAAGCACCCAAGGAACGGCTCCGCGAGGTGCAGCGCCGAATCCTGCGGGGTCTCCTCGATCGAGTACCTCCGCATGCCGCCGCGCACGGCTTCGTGCCCGGGCGCAGCGTTCACACGTTCGCGGCCCCGCATACGGGTCGAGATGTGGTGGTGCGGATCGATCTGCGCGCGTTCTTTCCGTCGATTTGCCAGGCTCGCGTGCGGGCGGTTTTCGACTCCCTCGGATATCCGCCACGGGTGTCGCGTGTGCTGACGGGACTCTGCACCACCTCCACTCCACCGGACGTTCTCGCGCGGCTGCCGTTCGACACGGCGAGCCGATTACGGGGGTCACACCTGCCGCAGGGGGCGCCGACGTCGCCGGCCCTCGCGAATCTCGTCGCGTATCGGCTCGATCGACGGCTGACCGGGCTGGCGCGATCGTCCCGAGCTGAATACACGCGGTACGCCGACGATCTCGCGTTTTCCGGCGTCGACCTCTCGGCGGACCGCCTGATCTCCGCCGTCGGCCGGATAGCAGCGGACGAAGGGTTCTCGGTACATCTGCGTAAGACGCGGATCATGCGAGCGCACCGACGGCAGCACCTGGCGGGACTCGTGGTCAACTCGCACGCGCAGGCCGCCCGCACGGAGTACGACCAACTGCGTGCGCTGCTCTTCAACTCCCTGCGCACCGGCCCCTATCTGCAGAACCGGGACGGGCGCTCGCACTTTCGTGAATACGTCTACGGGCGCATCGCCTGGATCGGGGAATCGAACCCGAACCGCAAGCGTGCGCTGCTCGCCCTCGCTGACCGGATCGAGTGGACGGGGTGAACCGACCCTTGCGGTGACAACCCGGCAGTTGTTCGATGGAGGGAGGCGCACCATGTGTTCGGGCGTGCCGGCGAGGAGAACGCTGATGCTGTACGTCGCGCTGTTCGGATTCATCCTCTGGGTCCTCTGTTTCGCCGATGCGATCACCACCGACGAAAACGAGGTCCGGAATCTGTCGAAAGACGGCTGGCTGGTGGTGGTGTTGCTCCTGCCGATCGTCGGCTCGATCCTCTGGCTGGTAGCGGGGCGGCCCGAGAAGTACCCCGGCGAGCGCCTGCCCGAAGACCCGGAGGAGGCCGAGTTCGTGCGCCGATGCCGTGAACGTGCCGAGGAGCAACGCCGAGAGTACCGGCGGCCTCCGCAGGAGTAACCTCGCCGCCCACCGGAACTCCGGCTACAGCGGCCGGGGCAACCCGGGTGCGACGGTGCGGGCGAGGATCCCCAGAGTGGCGCGCAGAGCAGTCTCGGAAATCACCGGGAAGATTCCGGCGTCCCGCCAGACGGGGTCGATGGACGACCAGTCGTAGAACGAGGTGACCATCGTGCCCTCCTCGATCGGCTCGAGGCGGTAGCCGTACACGTGGCCGATCTGCGGGCGAATCCGGCCGAGGACCTTCCACGAGATCTCGCGGTCGGGAACGAAGGTCTCGATCGTCACGGTCACGTCGTACAGACCGAGATCCACGTCGTTCAGCGCATCACGGTCCATGTGGACGACGAAGCTGTCACCTGCCGCGGTCACGGGTTCGCCCTCGGCGGACATCAACATGCCGGAACTGTCGATGGCCACGTGCCCGTTCGGGTCGCACAGCACGCTGAAGATGTCCGCCGGCTTCGCCGCGATCGCCCGCTGAACTTCCAGTCGTTCGCGTACCGGGGCGGTCTCGTTCGTGTCGCTGGTCATCCAGGCATCTTCCCACCCCTGGTCGGTGCCGCGCTGCGCCCGGCGCAGGGCCCGGTTACCCCACGTGCGCTTTGAGAGTCTCCAACACCTTCCGGGCCGCGGTCGGGCCGGTGTTGAGGTAGAAGACGTCGTCGTCCACCGGTATCGCCCGGCCCGACCGCACGGCCTCGAGCTGCGACCACAATGGTGCGTTCGTCAGGGTGGCGGCGTCGCCCTGCACCCCGTAGAACAGCCAGTCGGCGTCCGCGACGGTCAGTTCCTCCTCGCTGATGTCACGGGAGGTGTCGTCGAACTGTTGCGACTGCGGGCGGCCGAGACCGGCGTCCTCGCCGATGCTGCCGGTGAACGACGGAATGCCGAAGATCCGCAACCGGTTGCCGTTCTGGCGTGTGAAGGACACTGTCGGGGCAGTTCCGAGTGAGCGGCCGAATTCAGCTGTCTCAGCGTGATATCCGTCGAGCAGGGTCTGTGCCTGTTCTGTACGTCCGAGAGCATCGGCGGCGAGAAGGAAGTCCTGTTTCCAGTACACCCCGGTGCCCTGGGTGGCGACCGTCGGGGCGACGGCCGACAACTGGCCGTACAGCGTTTCGGCGTCCTTGCCTGCGGTGTTCATCAGGATCAGGTCGGGTTCGAGACGTGCGATGGCCTCGAAGTCGGGGGTGAACCGGGCACCGACGTCGACGACGGAGTCGAGCGCGACCCGGTGCTGTGGATAAGCCTCCTTCAGGTATTCCGGGACGAGTTCGGCGCCGTCCGCTCGCGTGGATGCCGTGGGCACGACACCCAGGGAGAGCAGGGCATCGGCCTGACCGGTGGAAATCACGACGACGCGCCGCGGTTCCGAGTCGACGGCGGTCTCCCCGGCGAAGTGGGTCACCGTCCGCGGGAATTCGCCGTCCGATGCGCCGCTGCCCATACCGTCCGGAAGGGTCCGGGGTGCGGCCACCTCACCGGCCACCTCACCGACCTCCGCATGGCCGGTTGTGGGCGACGTCGACGGTGCTGCCGTGTCCCCGCCGCCCGAACACCCCACCAGGGTGAGCGACACCGCGCCGATCATCAGTGCGCTCGCGTAGTGCTTGCCTCGACCGGCGAACATGGCAACTCCTGGAGGTAGTTAGGGAACCCTATCCTCGGGAGGGTAGACCAGTGCCGATCCGGCTGCGGACCCGACCTCAGGAGCTCACATAGACCGGCAGGACCCCGGCCTCGGCTGCCTGCATCAGCGTCGGCGCGGCCGAGTCCTTGCCGGACAGCTGGAAGTTCAGCGGCGAACCGTCACGTCCGACGGCGGGCCAGTCGATGGCGAGTTCGGGGTCGAGCGGATGGACGTCGTGGTCGAGTTCGGGAGTGTACTCGAGGGAGCACAAGTACATCACTGTGGACGCGTCCGCGAGCGACAGAATCGCGTGGCCCAGACCCGCCGGGAGATACACGGCGCGACGGTCCACATCGTCGATCAACACGGAATCCCACTGCCCGAAGGTGGGGGAGCCCACGCGCACGTCGACGATGACGTCGAGGAACGCACCTGTGACGCAGGTGACGTATTTCGCCTGACCGGGTGGGGTGTCGGTGAAGTGGATGCCGCGCAGCACGCCGGCAGCGGACACCGAGCAGTTGGCCTGCGCGAGGTCGAGTCGGTGCCCGACAGCCGCCTCGAACTCGGAGCCCTTGAACCACTCCAGGAACACGCCGCGGTCGTCACCGAACTGTCGTGGCGTGATCTCCCACGCCCCGGGGATCGTCAGCTCCCGATATTCCACGTCACCAGTCCTTGCCGCGTTCGAGGATTTCGAGGAGATAGTCGCCGTAGCCCGACTTGCCGAGAGTAGCTGCACGCTCGGCCAATTCGGTGTCGGTGATGAACCCGCGCCGCCAGGCGACCTCCTCGGGAACGCCGATCTTCAGTCCTTGCCGGTGCTCGAGCGTGCGGACGAAGTTCGAAGCCTCGAGGAGGGAGTCGACGGTGCCGGTGTCGAGCCAGGCGGTTCCGCGGGGCAGGACCTCCACCTGTAACCGCCCGGCCTGCAGGTACGCCTGGTTGACGTCGGTGATCTCGTACTCGCCGCGATCCGACGGGGTGAGGCCCCGCGCGATGGCGACGACGTCGTTGTCGTAGAAGTACAGCCCGGGAATCGAGTAGTTCGACTTCGGGGTGGCCGGTTTCTCCTCGATAGAGGTGGCACTGCCGCGCTCGTCGAACTCCACCACACCGTACGAACTGGGGTCGGAGACCCAATAGGCGAACACTGCCCCGCCGTCGATGTTCTCGAACCGGTTCAAACGGGAACCGAGACCGGGTCCGTAAAAGATATTGTCCCCGAGAATCAGGGAGACCGGCTGGTCACCGATGTGATCGGCGCCGAGGACGAAGGCTTGGGCGAGGCCGTTCGGCTCCTTCTGAACAAGGTACGAGAGGTTGACACCGAACTGGGAGCCGTCGCCCAGAAGCCGACGGAACTGCTCTTCGTCGTGAGGGGTGGTGATGATCAGGATGTCCCGGATGTTGGCCAGCATCAGCGTGGAGAGCGGGTAGTAGATCATCGGCTTGTCGTAGACAGGTACCAGCTGCTTACTTACCCCGAGAGTGATGGGATGCAGCCGCGACCCCGTGCCACCGGCCAGAATGATTCCGCGCATGTGCGCAGTGTTCCAGTGTTCGCCGCGGATGAAAACTCGGCGTCGCCGCTACCCTTGGTGCCCATGAGGCTTCTCGTGACCGGCGGGGCGGGGTTCATCGGCGCCAATTTCGTACATCTGACGGTGGCCGAGCGGCCCGACGTGCAGGTGACCGTGCTCGACGCCCTGACGTACGCCGGCAACCGACGCTCACTCGACCCGGTCGCCGATCGGATCGAATTCGTCCACGGTGACATCGCCGACGGTGCGCTGGTGAACAGCCTGGTCGCGGCGTCGGACGCGGTGGTCCATTTCGCGGCCGAATCACACAACGACAACTCGCTGGCCGACCCCACGCCGTTCCTGCACACCAACGTGATGGGGACGTTCAGCCTGCTCGAGGCGGTGCGTGCCCACGACGTCCGCTATCACCACATATCCACGGACGAGGTATACGGCGACCTCGAGCTCGACGACCCACAGCGGTTCACCGAATCGACGGCCTACAACCCGTCCAGCCCGTACTCCGCCACGAAGGCGTCGAGCGACATGCTGGTGCGGGCCTGGACACGATCGTTCGGCGTGCGGGCCACGCTCTCGAACTGCTCGAACAATTACGGCCCGTACCAGCACGTCGAGAAGTTCATTCCGCGGCAGATCACCAACCTCATCGACGGGGCTCGCCCGCGTCTGTACGGCAGCGGCCGCAACGTGCGCGACTGGATTCACGTAGACGACCACAACTCGGCTGTGTGGACGATCCTCGAGAAGGGCAGCATCGGCCAGACGTACCTGATCGGTGCGGACGGTGAACTAGACAACCGGACCGTCGTCGAAACACTGCTCGAGCTGTTCGGCCGCGATATCGACGACCTCGACTTCGTCACCGACCGCCCCGGGCACGACCTCCGCTACGCCATCGACTCGACGCGGCTCCGCACCGAGCTGGGGTGGACACCTCAATACGCCGATTTCCGCGGCGGACTCGAAGCCACCGTGCGCTGGTACCGCGACAACGAACCGTGGTGGCGGGCGCAGAAGGTATTCGCCGAGAAGGCGTACGCGGCTACGGAGTCTGTGATCGGCTGATCCTTCGTTGCGACCTCCGCACGGGCGGATCCCGGGGAACACCGCCGAAGATTCCCACCTCTGGTGATTGAGCGTCCAGCAAGTGGGGTAGACCCGAAGGGCGCACCCCTAACGCGCACGGCCCTCCGACACACAATTGCCGAAGCTGGCGTCGAGGTGCGTGTGGCTACGTGGACTAAGGGGTCGACGATGAAGGCAAAAGGTCAGGTTGCATTGGCCGTCGGCGCGGGCTACATGCTCGGCCGCACACACAAGATGAAGATGGCATTGATGCTCGCAGCCGCGGGCGCGACCGGACGCTTTCCGGGAGGGCCGCGAGTTCTGCTCGAACGCGGCACCAAGATGCTCGCCAGCTCCCCGGAAGTCGCCAAAATCGGGGAATCGGTGCGAGGGGAACTGCTCAACGCCGCGAGGGCTGCGGCGGTCACGGCGGCCAGTCAGCGGATCGATTCGCTGAACAGCCGCCTGCAATCGAGCGGTCAGGGTGTCACCGACACCGTGGGCGGCGTCGCGGACGTTGCCGGTGTGGGGGATGTCGTTCGCAAGAGGGGGCGGCGTTCCCGGAAGAACGACGTCGATGCAGCGACCGTCGACGCGGAGCTCGAGGACGAGTACGCCGACGAGGAAGCTGAGATCGAGGACGAGCAGGACGAGCCGAAGCCCGAGCCCGAGCCCGCCGTCCGCCGTCCGACCGCACGTCGCCGGGCGACAAGTGGAGCCGGCTCTCGAAACGGCGAGTCTCGTTCCGAGTCGGCCGCCGATGAGGGCGACGAGCCTGCGCCGCGCCGTCGTAAGACGAGGGCCCAGGCCCCCACCGATGCGGCGCCGGTTCGCCGCGGGCGGAGGTAAATCGATGACTACGAATCTGACTGACAAGGTGAAGGACACGGCGTCGTCCGGCGGGAAGAAAGGCGCCTCTTTGTCGTCCCCACTGCAGGATGCGGTGCAGAAGCTGGTCGGCACTATGGCGGAACGGGCGCTGACGTCCGTGTCGAGCAAGGTGCTGTCCACCTCCGGGCGGCTCAATGAGTACGCCGAAGGCGGCGGTGGCGGGCTCCTCGCGGCAGTCACCGGCTCCGAGAAACTGGCCGGGGGTGAATCCCCGGTCAAGTCCGCTGCCTCTGGCGCCACACAGTTCGTCAAGGACAAGGCGTCCGACCTGAAGGAAGCGCTCACGGGTGGTGGCGGTGGCGGCGGGAAAGGCAAAAAGCTCAAACTCACCAACATCATCGAAGAAATCGATGTCGGTGTTCCGGTGCAGCTCGCCTACGACCAGTGGACTCGGTTCACCGACTTCCCGCAGTTCATGAAGAAGCTCGAACAAGTGGAGCAGGTATCGGACGAGAAGCTCGAGTGGAAGGCGAAAGTCTTCTGGTCGCGGCGGACGTGGGAATCGACCATCATCGAACAGGTCCCCGCTGAGCGCATCATCTGGCGCTCGAAGGGCGCCAAGGGTTACATCGACGGTGCCGTGACCTTCCACGAGCTGACGCCGGACCTCACCCGCATCCTCGTCGTTCTCGAATACCATCCCAAGGGTCTGTTCGAGAAGACCGGGAACATCTGGCGTGCACAGGGTCGGCGAGTGCGATTGGAACTCAAACACTTCCGGCGTCACGTCATGACCCAGACGGTGCTGCACCCGGATGAAGTCGAGGGCTGGCCCGGAGAGATCCGCGACAGCCAGGTGGTCGAGCCGGAGGAATCCGAGGAAGAGGAACCGGACGACACAGGGCGAGACGAGGCGGAAGCCGACGAGTTCGACTTCGACGAGGACGAGCTCGAGGCGGAAGAATCTGAACCGGACGAGCCGGAACCGGAAGAGGCGGACGCGGGCGACACCGAGCAGGACGAAGTCGAAGAAGAACCCGAACCGGAGCCCGAGGAAGAGGAGGCGCCGCCGCCGAAGCGGCGAGCCCGCAGGCGCTCGACAGCCCCGGTCGGTAAGAAGCAAGGAGCGACCCGATGACCACGGCGATCCAACCGGCCGGTGGCGGCGGCGGTGGAGTGGGCGGTGGACCCAGTTCGAGCAGCCTCGCCGACGTCGTCGACACCATCCTCGACAAGGGCCTCGTGATCGATGCCTACGTCCGTGTGTCATTGGTCGGCATCGAGTTGCTGACCATCGACGCACGTGTCGTGGTCGCGAGCGTCGACACCTATTTGCGGTTCGCCGAGGCGGTCAATCGGCTCGAGATCGGTGACAACGAGCCGAAAGGCCTGCCGGACCTCGTCCAGGACGTCACGGAGGGAGGCGCCAAGTCGAAGACCCGCGGCGCTCTCGAGGCCGCCGGCGAGAAACTCGGTGATCTCCTCGGAGGTGAACAGGAACAACCGGAGCGAGTGACGCGAAAATCGAGTCGGGGAGACCGGTGATGACTACTTCGGATCAGACTACTGACGCGCCGGAACGGGAAGGCACGAAAGGTGTCTACGTGTACGGCATCGTCCCGGCAGACGTGGAGCCGGAAGCAGATGCCGTCGGTATGTGCGATGCGAAGGTCGATGTCGTGAAGCAGGGGGATATCGCGGCGCTCGTCAGCGAGGTGTCGGTGGATCGGCCGCTCGGCAAACCGGAAGATCTGCGAGTGCACGCACATATCCTCGACGGCACTTCTCGTGTGGCGCCGGTACTTCCGCTGAGGTTCGGCGCGGTCCTGACGGACGCCGACGCAGTGAAGGAGGAACTGCTCGGCGAGCACGCGGACGAGTTCGCGGCGGCGCTGCAGGAGCTCGAGGGCAAGGCGCAGTACGTCGTGAAGGGACGGTATGTCGAGAAGGCGATCCTTCGTGAGGTGATCAGCGAGAACCAGCAGGCCAGCGACCTCCGCGACACCATCCGTAATCAGCCGGAGGACGCCACCCGTGACGCCCGGATGGCTCTGGGTGAAATCGTCAACAACTCCATCGCGGCCAAACGGGAGCAGGACACCCGCACCGTGGTGGACGCACTCACGCCGCTGGCCGATTCGGTCAACGTCCGGGAACCGACGCACGAGGAAGATGCCGCGCAAGTGGCGGTGCTCGTCGAAGTCGAGAGGCAGGGTGAATTGGAAGAGGCCGTCGGAGAACTCGCCAAACAGTGGGAAGGCCGGGTCGAGATGCGCGTGCTCGGCCCGCTCGCACCGTACGACTTCGTGGTGACGCAGACACCGGAAGGCTGAGCGATGGGCCTGCTGTCGTTCGTGTTCACTCTGCCACTGGCGCCGGTGCGGGGCGTGATCTCGCTGGCCGAGGTGATTCAACGTCAGGTCGAACAGGAGATGCACAACCCGGCGACGGCCCGCCGCGAACTCGAAGAGTTGGAGGAAGCCCGGGAACGTGGCGACATCACAGCCGAGGAAGAAGAACACGCACAGCAGGCGATCCTCGATCGAATGACCTCCGGAGCCGCAACCCGCCCGGAGAACCCGCAGGAGGAGTGACCGATCATGACCGAGGATCAGCCGCCACCGTTGCCGGCGCCCGAGATCGCCCAGGTCGCTCTGCGGGATATCACGAAGCTGACCGGGAAACAGCCTCTCGGTGCCACCTCCGTCATGCCCAGCGACGACGGGTGGACCGTCGAGGTCGAGGTGGTCGAAGACCGGCGCATTCCGTCGTCCGCGGACATGCTCGCGCTGTACGAGGTGGTGTTGGATCTTGACGGACAACTGTTGTCCTACCGCCGGACTCGGCGCTACATGCGGGGCAGCACCGATAACGGGGGCGCAGCCTCATGACCGTCGCGGGGGGTGGGTCGGGGCCCATGTCGCAGGGCGGCGGCCTCGGCGGCGGCCATCAATCGACGAACCTGGGCGACATCCTCGAGCGGGTCCTCGACAAGGGTTTGGTGATCGCCGGCGACATTCAGGTGAATCTCCTCGATATCGAACTGCTGACCATCAAGGTGCGGTTGGTCATCGCGTCGCTGGAAACGGCGAAGGAGGTGGGCATCGACTGGTGGGAACACGATCCCTGGCTGACGGGCTCGAAGAGCAGCATCGAGATCGAGAACGCTCGGCTGCGTGAACGGATCGCCGAACTCGAGTCCGACCGTTCGGTGTCGCCCGCATTGGGAGGTGCCGAGTCGATCGAGGTGGAGGGGCAACGTCAGGACACCGACGATGACGCGCAGTGACGGGGTTTGGCTCTACGGCATCACTTTCGACGGCGTCGGTGATGCCCAACTGGCGGGCGTCACGGGCGTGGCCGGTGAACCGGTGCGGGCGGTCGCCTCGGAGGGGCTGGTCGCGGTGGTGGGGTCGGTCAGTCTCAGCGAGTTCGGGGAGGACTCCCTGCAACGGAATCTCGAGGACCTCGATTGGCTGGCGGCCACGGCAAGGGCACACGACCGCGTGGTGGCCGCGGTGTTGCGTTGCGGTCCCACCGTTCCGCTGCGACTGGCAACCCTGTATCTCGACGACGACCGGGTTCGTGGCCTGCTCGCTGATCGGCGGGAGGAATTCGCTGCCGCACTCGAGCGAGTGACCGGTCGCAGCGAGTGGGGCGTCAAGGCGTACGGGGACGCCGACGTGCTGGCTCAGGCGGCGACGGAGGAGCGCGTTGCGCAGGGCGCCGCCGGCAAGGGAACGGCGTATCTGCTGCGCCGGCGTGCGGAACTGGCCGCGCGGCAGAACGTCGAACGGCAGGCTGCCGAGCATGCCGCGAAAATCCATGCCGCGCTCGTCGAGAAGGCTGTCGACGGCCGGCGACAGCGGGTCACCGATCCGGCGCTGACCGGGAAGCGTGCGTGGATGATCTTCAACGGCACCTACCTCGTCGACGACGAGCGGGCGCAGGACTTCGGTGCCCTCGTCACCCGACTCGACGCCGAACATCCGGGTATCACCCTGGAGCTCACCGGCCCGTGGCCGCCGTACTCCTTCGCCACCATCGAGCAGGTGAACCCATGAGCGAGATGGTTCCTGCCGACGACACGCGGCAGATCGCCCTAGTCGACCTCCTCGATCGAGTGCTCGGCGGTGGGGTGGTGATCACCGGTGAGATCACGCTGTCGCTCGCCGACGTCGACATGGTCCGCATCTCGCTGCGCACGCTGATCGCCTCGGTGAGTGCCCTGGTGCCGGAAGTGCAGGAAGCCGGCGATGAGTGACACCCCACCTGGAAGCGACACCACGCCGCCTGCCGAGCTCGACGCGCTGACGGGCGAGGGGCGTCGGGTCTTGCCGCAGCGTATCGACGCCGACCCGGAGTCGGTCGAACGCGGCCTCGTCACCCTGGTGCTCACTCTCGTGGAACTGCTCCGTCAGCTGATGGAACGCCAGGCACTGCGCCGGGTGGACAACGGTGACCTGAGCGACGAGCAGATCGAGCGGATCGGCACGACGCTGATGCTCCTCGAGGAGCGGATGGCCGAACTGCGCGAGCACTTCGGCTTGACGCCCGAAGACCTCAACATCGATCTCGGGCCGCTGGGACCGCTGCTGTCCCACGAGTGACGGGACGCCCGTCCGGCTACCGCCCGGCTCTCGCTGCGACGGCGAGGCGGGTGTCCTCCGCGATCAGATCGGCATTGAGGGCCGCCGCAGCGTTGAGTCCCGCTGCAGCGGAAGCGATTACCTGTCCCTTGAGGTCCGCCACGTTTCCCGCGACCCACACGCCCGGAATGGCCGTGGCGCCCATGGCATCCGAGGCGATATAGGTGCCCACCACGTGTCCGCCCATCTGCTGCTCCACGGGCTCCAGCCCGAGTGTGGTCAGTACGTCGGCGCGCGCGGTGAAGACAGGCGCGACCACCACTGCGGCGCAGGCGAATTCCTCACCGGAATGCAACCGGACACCGGTGAGGCGGTCCTCGGCCACCGTGAGGCCCGACAGCTTTCCGTCGACCACGGAGATGTCCCGGGCGGCGAGTTGCTCGTACTCCTCACCGGTTGGCTCGATCGCGTCGTTGAGGAACAGCGTCACCTTGTCGGTCCATTGCCGCCACATCAGTGCCTGGTGAATCGAGAAGGGGCTGCTCGCCAGAATGCCGATCGGCTGGTCCCGCACCTCCCACCCGTGGCAGTACGGGCAGT
Organism: Rhodococcus sp. MSC1_016; assembly: GCF_023667485.2. NCBI lineage: Bacteria > Bacillati > Actinomycetota > Actinomycetes > Mycobacteriales > Nocardiaceae > Rhodococcus > Rhodococcus sp. MSC1_016. The sequence continues at coordinate 5,043,557 of NZ_JAMOZI020000001.1, read as the reverse complement.
GGAGCACATCGCGGCCCCAACGTTCGGACACGCCGGAAATGTCGGGCAGCTCGTCCACCAACCCCGTGGTCACCAGCAGTCGCCGGGCCGAGACCGAACGTCCGTCGGCAAGGGTGACCCGGAAGCCGTCGTCCTCGGCGGTCTCGGCGGAGGTGACGGTGCCGGTCACCACCTCGCCTCCGTAGGAAACGACCTCGCCGCGGCCGATGCCGAGCAATTCGGCCGGGGGAGTGCTCTCGCGGCCCAGGTAATTGTGGATGTGCCCCGCCGGGGCGTTGCGCGGGGCGCCGGCATCGATCACCAGCACCGACCGCCGCGCCCGGGACAGGGCCAGCGCACCACTCAGTCCTGCTGCGCCACCACCGACGATCACTACGTCGTATTTGTCCTTCACTGCGTCCTCCTTCGTTCGGGCTTCGTAATCGAACTGTCCAGCACTCCGTGCAGCACTGACAAACTCTTTTGCCGGGATGGCAAGATGAGGGTATGGGCGACGACATTCCCGACCTCGGCGGTGTCCTCGACGCCGTCGGTCCACGACTGAAGGCACTCCGTCAGCAGCGCGGCGCAACGTTGGCGCAGCTGTCGGACGCCACCGGCATCTCGGTGAGCACCCTGTCCCGCCTCGAGTCCGGTCAGCGCAAACCCACACTCGAGCTGATGCTGCTCCTCGCCCGAGCGCACCAGCTTCCACTCGACGAACTCGTCGACGCGCCCGCCACCGGTGACCCGCGGGTCCACCTGCGGCCGATCGAGCGTTTCGGCACGAAGATCATTCCCCTCACCCGCAGACCGGGCGGAATCCAGGCGTTCAAGCATGTCATCCCGGCGCGGGAGCCGTCGCCGAGCGAACCGCAGTTGCAAGTCCACGAGGGATACGAATGGCTCTACGTCCTCTCCGGGCGGCTTCGCCTACTGCTCGGAGAACACGACGTGATCCTCACCGCGGGCGAGGTGGCCGAGTTCGACACGCATGTACCGCACTGGTTCGGCAACCCTGGCCCCGAGCCGGTCGAAATCCTGAGCCTTTTCGGGCCGCAGGGGGAGCGGGCCCACGTCCGGGCCCGGCCCGCAGGTGATGCGGCGCTCTGACCGGCACGACCGCGCGCACCACCCCAGCAGGAAAGGCGGGCTGAGCCGCGGCGAAGGTCTCGATCGCGATACCCTGCCCGGGTGGATACAGCGAACGCTTCCGTTTCCGACGTCGAGCTGACCGAGCACCGGGCGGTGTCCGATCGACTCGTCGCGCAGCGAGGACCGTTCACGGGCACCTCACCGATCGTCAACGACGACCTGTACGCAGTGGTCAAGCGCGGCGGGTCGACCCGCACCCGATTCGCACTGCATCTGCACGCCGGCGCCACCGTCCACACCAACACCTTCTTCGGCCGGTTCCCGGCCAGCTACTGGCAGCGATGGACCACTGCGGCCGAGGTCACGGCCACAGCGCGGATCGACGCCGTAGACCACTGCCGGGCGCAGCTCCTGGCCTCCGACATCGGCGGGCACCGACGCATCATCGCCGCCGAGGTGATCACCGGCTCCGGCACCGTCACCCTCACCGCGAAACTCGACAAGTTCGCCGACGGCGGCGCCTTGTGGCTGCAGTTCGATGCGCTCGAGGGCGGCGTCACCGTTGCCGACATCGAATGGACGGTGGCCTCGCCCGAGACCGTCCGGCCGGTGGCCATTGCGATCTGTACCTTCAACCGGGCCGACGACTGCGCCAACACCGTGGCCGCTCTCGCGTCCGACGAGCGGGTGCTCTCTTCCCTCGACGCGGTGTACGTCGTCGACCAGGGCACCGATCCGGTGGAGACCCGCGAACTGTTCCAGCAGGTCGCCCCGAAGTTCGGCGACCGGTTGCACTACCTCCGCCAGGCCAACCTCGGTGGCGCGGGCGGGTTCAGTCGGGGACTCTACGAGGCGTCCGCCGCGGGTCCCCATGCCGATGTCCTTCTGATGGACGACGACGTTCTGTGTGAGCCGGAGAGCGTGCTGCGACTGAGCGCCTTCGCGAACATGACCACCGACCCGGCGCTGATCGGCGCCCAGATGCTGTTCCTGTACAACCCCAACTACCTCTTGGCGTCCGGGGAACGCGCCGATCTGACGACGCTGCGGCGCGGGCTACCGACCGACAAATACGGAGTCCGGAACAGCAACGTTCTGAAGAAGCTGCCCGAGCGCCGCATCGATGCCGAGTACAACGGCTGGTGGTCGTGTCTCATCCCGGCCGAAGTGGTCCGGCAGATCGGGATGCCACTGCCCGTCTTCTTCCAGTGGGACGACGTCGAATACAGCTTGCGGGCCGGCCGGGCGGGCATCCCGACGATCACACTGCCGTCGACCGGAGTCTGGCACGCCGATTTCTATTGGAAAGATGTCGACGGCTTCGCGCATTACTTCAGTACCCGCAACGGGCTGATCACCGCTGCCCTCGACCCCGGCTTCGCGCCGACATCCCTGGCCAAGCAGCTCAGCCGGGAAATCAGTCATTCGATCGTGAGCTTGCAATACGGCCTTGCGCACACGCAGCTGCGGGCGATCGAGGGCTTCCTCGAAGGCCCGAATGCCCTCGCGGATGGTGGGCAGGCAGCTCTCGCCATGATCAACAAGGAGCGCACCCGGTTCCCGGAGACCATCACCAGACCGGTGTCCGAGTTGCCGGCGGACGTCCGGTTCCGTCGAGCCGATCCGCCTCCGAAGGAGGGCTGGGACGATCTGGTGCTCGCGAAACGGGCGGCCGCCCACCTTCGTGGACGCCTCGAGCGTGGGCCCGTCGCGATCTCCTACGAGGACGCGCGGTGGTGGCATGTCGGACGGTTCGACCACGTGTATGTCACGGACGCGTCGCAAGCCGGTGTGCGCGAACGCAAATACGACAGGGAGCTCGCTGCCGAGATGGGTGGCCGCCTCGCCGGAGTGATGAAACGATTCCGCGCGGAGGCGCCGACCGTCGCGGAGGCGTTCCGTGCCGAGATGCCCACCCTCACCAGCCGTGAAAACTGGACCCGGCTCTACGAGCAGATGAACCAGGCGTCATCGTGATATCGGTTCGGTGATGCGCACGACCACCTGCTCGTGGTTGGCCGTGTAACCGAGGTACTCGAAACCGATTCCCGTGCGGTCGACGAATTCCTTCCACGCCCGGTATTCGTGTTCCTGCCAACCCGGATAGTTGAAGAATTCGTCGAAGACGATCACCGTTCCGGCGACAAGCCGGAGGCCGATCCGGTCCAGCACCGTCTTGGTCGACGAATACAGGTCGGCGTCGAGGTGCACGAAAGCCACCGGATCCGGATGTGTGTCGAGGAAATCGGCGAGCGTGTCCTCGAAGAGTCCCGGGACCAGCTGGGCGCCGCGTACCTGGGGCATCTTCTCCTGGGCGAACTCGCCCGCTGGGAAACCGGTACGCCAGGTCTGCGGCAGTCCCGAGAACACGTCGAAGCCGAAAACCTCGTGCTGGGCATCCTTGAGCTGTTCGACGATGATCCGCAGGGTGGTTCCCGACGCGACACCGAACTCGAGCGCCATTCCGGGAATCTGCACCTGGGACAGTCCGTACCGCAGCGTGTCGTGGGGATTCCAGAACACGGGAGCTTTCGGCATGTGCTCGAGCACGAACGCCGCCGACTGGTTGGTGGCTCCGACATCGAGGGCCTGCGTGATGTCGCGACGAGCCTGCTGTTCGAGTTCGCCGAGTCTTTGCTGAACGTCGGATACCTCCATCCGGGCATCCGACAGTTCCGACAGGACGCGCGAGAGTTCCTTATTGGTGGCGGACAGCTCGGCCAGCGTCTGATCGTGCTGGTTCTCGTGCAACTCGCGAGAACGCCGATCCGATTCGGCCACCACCTCATACACGGCGCGCTGAAGCTTGAGTCTGGCCTTTCGCCGAAATCCCTCGAACATGTATCCATGCTGCCAGGTCGCATCCCGGCTCAGGGCCGAACCGGGATGCGAGTTGGGCAGGTGTCAGTGACCGCGCGTTCGATACATCCGGCGATGCCCACGGGCGATGATCTTCCACTCCCGTTCCCGCTCGGCGCGTAGCCGGGCATCGGCCCGTGACGCGATCCGACCGTTCTCGCGAATCAACTTGCGGTAGCTCACAAGTCGTCGTTCGCGAAGATCGCCGCGCTCGACCGCGGCCAGCACCGCACAACCCGGCTCCGCCTCGTGTGAACAATCCCGGAACCGGCACTGCGCGGCCCAGTCGTCGATCTCGGGGAACGCCTTGTCGATGCCGTCCGCCGCGTCCCACATGCCGACACCGCGCAGGCCCGGCGTATCGATCAGGGCGCCACCCTGCGGAAGCGGCAGCAGTTCCCGGTGCGAGGTGGTGTGCCTACCCTTGTGATCGCCCTCGCGAACACGGCCCGTGGCGAGCAGATCCGCGCCGAGCAACGCGTTGGCGAGCGTCGACTTGCCCGCACCGGACGGTCCGATCAGAGCGATGGTGCCGTCGATCATTGCGGTCAGAGCAGCGACGCCGTCGCCGGTCTCGGCGCTCACCGCCAGCACCGCCGAACCGGGCGAGACCGCAGTCCCGGCGGTGACTGCGGTGGAAAGATCCTCGGCAGCATCGGCTTTGGTGAGAGCGACCACCGGCGTCGCGCCGCTCTCCCAGGCCAGTGCCAGCAGTCGTTCGATGCGGCCGAGATCGAGGTCGGTGTCGAGAGCGGAGGCGATCACCACCGTGTCGACGTTCGCGGCGAGCACGTGGCCGTCGGATCTGCCAGAGGCGGCGGACCGGACTATGGCGCTGCGCCGCGGGAGCAGGTCGGCGACAACGACGGTGTCACCGCTCGTACGGACAGTGACCCAGTCGCCGGTGCAGAGCGCATGCTCACCGTTCTCGGCACGAATGATGTCCGAAGACGTTGCGACGTCGCAACGTCCGCGGTCGACGCGGATCACGCGCCCGGGCTCGGAACCCCCGGTCGTGTAGTCGTCGAAGGGAAGGGTGTCGTTCCAGCCGTAAGCCAGGAGTTGTCCAGGGTTGAACATGATGAGTGGAATCCTCGGGTCGGTGAAGTGCCGACCGGACCACGATCAGGGTTCGGTCAGGCGAAGGAAGGGGGAGTGTGGACGCACGCGGCGTCGACCGACGAGACAATCATCGGACACTCACTCCTTCACGACACTTTCCGGACCGTTCGGGAATCAGGATCCCACCCGACAGAACGTCGGGCAACCGATTTTACGGCCGCTCGAAACGCTCCCGGCGTCCCAGCTTCCGCAGTCGCATCCATTCGCGCAGTCCCTGCACGTCACGCCGTGTGACGAGGAAGTACCACCCGAACCGCACCCATTCCTGGGGAACCAGCTTCCGCATTCCCGGCTGGGACAGCAGGTATCCCCGGTTGCGGTAGGTGAAGTAGCGCTTGACCTCGTTGTCCGGGTACTGCGTATGCATCCGGCCGCCGAGGATCGGTTTGAACTCCTCAGCGCCGTTCGGGTGCACGTACGCCGTCTGCAGGCACGTTCCGAAGGGCAGCCCGGACCGCACCAGCCGGCGATGCACCTCCACCTCGTCGCCGCGTACGAACAGGCGCAAATCGGGAACCCCGACCGCGTCGATCGTGGACGCACGGAACAGCGCGCCGTTGAACAGGGAGGCGATGCCCGGCAGCAGATCGGCGGAGTCGTCACCGTCCTTGTGTAGTTCCGACCGAAGCCGCCGCCATTCCACCCCGCGTCTCAGCGGAAACGCCAGGCGGTCGGGGTCGTCGATGTCACACACGACGGGCGACACTTCGGCCAGCCCGTGCCGGGTCGCGCAGTCGAGCAGGGTCTCGAGCACCTTGTCGCCCTCGGGGCGGCCGTCGTCGTCGGCCAGCCACACCCAGTCGGCGCCCAGCGACAACGCATAGAGGATGCCGAGTGCGAAGCCTCCCGCACCACCGAGGTTGTGCCGCGACCCCAGGTAGCTGGTCGGTATACCCGCAGACTCGACGAGGGTTCGCACCTCGTCCTCGGCGGCATTGTCGACGACCACCAGATGGTCGAGCGGCCGCGTCTGCGACGCCAGCACCTTCAGCGACTGCGCGAGCAGTTCCCGGCGCTTGTGCGTGACGACGACGCCGATGATCCGCTCGGCGGGAGCGCTCACGCGGACTCCGCCTCCGTGCCGGTGCTCGTGCCCGCACTTGTCCCCGTAGGAACGGAACGTTCGCTCGGTCCAGCGCTACCAGCGTCCCGTTTGTACGAACGCGAGGGAGCAGTCAAGCCGGCCTTCTCCCGCTCGAGCTCGTAGATCACGTGCCGGACGTGGTCGGCCGCGTCGTCCCCCTCGTACGCCCGGACGACGTCCTCGATGCCACCCTGCTGGCGAATCCGGCCGTGATCGATCCACATCGCGGTGTCGCAGAGCTGGGCGAGGAACTCGTTGGAATGGCTGGCGAACACCAGAATCCCGGACCGTTCGACGAGCGCCTGCAACCGGACGCGGGCCTTCTTCATGAACTCCGCGTCGACGGCGCCGATACCCTCGTCGAGGAGAAGGATTTCGGGGTCGATGCTGGTCACCACGCCCATCGCGACACGCACGCGCATCCCGGTGGAGTAGGTGCGCAGCGGCATCGACAGGTACTCGCCCAGCTCCGTGAACTCGGCGATCTCATCCATCTTCGCGAGCATCTGCTTACGGGTCTGACCGAGGAACAGTCCGCGGATGATGATGTTCTCGTAGCCGGAGATCTCGGGGTCCATGCCGACACCGAGGTCGAAGACCGGCGCCACGCGGCCGCGGATGCTCGCGCTGCCCCTGGTGGGCTCGTAAATGCCCGACAGCAGTCGCAACAGCGTCGACTTTCCGGCACCGTTGTGACCGACCAGCCCGATCCGATCACCCTCCTTCAGCGACAACGTGATGTCGCGCAGGGCCTCGACCACCACCACGTCGGAACTGTTCCGGCCGATGGAGCCGCCGGCCTTGCCGAGGAAGGCTTTCTTCAGCGACCGCGACTTGGCGTCGAAAATGGGGAAGTCGACACAGGCATCCCGCGTCTCGATACTCACATGTTCTGTCATAGCGGAACCCCTAAACCCAGTAGGGCACGCGGGCCCGGTACTTGCGAAGCGCGAGGATGGCGGCGGCCCACCCGGCAACGGTGATGGCCAGCACGATGTACCAGTGGTACGCCTGCTGGTCCTGTCCGATCATCGGCGCCCGGACGATGTCGAGATAGTGGAACAACGGGTTCAGTTCGGCGAGCTTGACCCGCTCGGCGGCCTGACCGCCCTGCGCCTCGAGGCTCTGGGTGGTCCACATGATCGGGGTCAGCACGAACAGCAGCAGCGTCAGGCTGGAGAGAATCGGCGCGATGTCCCGGTATCGGGTGGAGAAGATGCCGAACATGATCGACACCCACGCCGCGTTGAGAACGATCAGCGCCAGGGCCGGGATCGCGGCCAGCGAAGTCCACGTCAAGTCGCGCCACACGCCGAATGCCACGAGCATGATCACGTAGATCAACAGGTTGTGGGCGAACAGCAGCAACTGTCGCCACACCAGCCGATACACGTGCACGCTCAGTGCCGACGGCAACTGCTTGATCAGGCCCTCGTTGGCGATGAAGACCTCGGAGCCCTCGAGGATGCTGGCACTGATCAGGTTCCAGACGATCAGTCCCACCGTCACGTACGGAAGGAACTCCGGCAGCGGGATGTCCAGGAGCGCGGCGTACAGAATTCCGATGGCCGCAGCCTGCACGCCGGTGGCGATCGTGATCCAGAACGGGCCGATCACCGACCGGCGGTACCGCTGCTTGATGTCCTGCCAGCCGAGGCTCAGCCACAGCTCTCGCTGAGCGAAGCCGTCCCGGAGGTCCTTGAACGCACGACGGAAGGTCTGCGAGTCGGACACCGGGTGCGGAACGCCTGCGGCCTCGGATTCGATAGCGGATGCTGACACGGGCACCGAGCCTACCGGGAGTCGACTTCCACGCTGCGCCGCCCGTTGCTACAGGTACTGGCCGGTACCGCTCGATTGGTGTCCCTCGCCGTGGTTCTGCGGCGGGTGCGGGTTGCCGATGCTGATGCCCGGTGGGAGGGCGCCCTGACGCATCATCTCCAGCTGCGAGCGTGCGGCCATCTGCTGGGCGAAGAGCGCGGTCTGGATTCCGTGGAACAAGCCCTCCAGCCAGCCGACCAGCTGGGCCTGCGCAATGCGGAGCTCCGCGTCCGACGGGACGGTGTCGTCGGTGAAGGGCAACGTGAGGCGCTCGAGCTCGTCCCGCAACTCGGGGGCGAGCCCCTGCTCGAGCTCGCTGATCGACGACTTGTGGATGTCTTTGAGCCGGGTGCGGCTGGCGTCGTCGAGAGGTGCCGCCCGCACCTCCTCGAGGAGCTGCTTGATCATCGTCCCGATCCGCATGACCTTGGCAGGCTGCTCGACCATGTCGGCCACCGACTCCGGTTTCGCGTTGTCTTCGGCGCCGGCGTCGGCGTCGGCGGATCGCTTCGCGGCCTCTTCGACGGGTACGGCCACAGGCTGACCGTCGGGGCCGATCACGAGGACGTGTTCATTCTCCGAGTTCGTCATGACTCCATCTTGTCTGTTCGCGCTCGGGCATGCGCGGGTGCGTCCGATTTCTCCACATTCAGGGTTTGTTGCACACCACAACAAGAGGCGGCTGGCTTCGACCGTATTGACTCAGGGTCTTAGAGTGTCGGGCATGGCTTACGACGTTGCCCGCGTACGGGGACTGATCCCGTCACTCGGCGACGGTTGGATCCATCTCGATCCTCAGGCCGGCATGCAGATCCCCGACGCGGTGTCGCGCACCGTTTCGACGGCGTTCCGGGCGTCCGCCTCCTCGTCGACCGGCCGTCACGTGTCCAGCCGGCGGAGCGCTGCAGTGCTCGACGCTGCCCGCGCCGCCGTCGCCGACCTGGTCGGTGGTGATCCTGCCGGGGTGGTCCTCGGCCCCGACCGCGCCGTCCTGCTCGCCTGGCTGGCCGAGTCGTTGAGCACACGACTCGGACTCGGAACCGGGCTGGTTCTCTCCCGTCTCGACGAAGAAGCGAACGTGGCGCCCTGGCTCCGCGTGGCCGGCCGCTACGGCGCCCAGGTGCGCTGGGCCGAGGTCGAGATCGAGACCTGCGAACTCCCCAGCTGGCAGTTCCAGGACCTCATCACCACCACAACGCGGCTCGTCGCCCTCACTGCGGCATCCCCGATCGTCGGCTCCGCGCCCGACGTCCGAGTCGCCGCAGATCGCGTCCACGAGGTGGGCGGCCTGATGGTCGTCGATGCCATCGGCGCCGCTCCCTACGCCCACGTCGACATCAACGAACTCGGAGCCGATGTCGTCGCTGTCGGAGCCACCTCCTGGGGTGGGCCGCAGGTCGGCGCCCTTGTCTTCCGCGACCCCACCCTCCTCGACCGCATTCCCGCCGTCTCGCTCAACCCCTATGCGCGCGGCGTCGAACGACTCGAGGTCGGGGGACACCAGTTCGCCCTGCTCGCCGGGCTCACCACCTCGATCGACTTTCTCGCCGGACTCGACGAATCCGCCACGGGATCACGCCGGGAAAAGCTCGAGACGTCCATCAGCTCGTTGCAGAACTACCAGGACACCCTCTTCGACCACCTCATGTCGTCGCTCAAGAGACTCCCGCAGATCATGGTCATCGGCCGGTCACCCAGCCGGGTACCCACTCTCAGCTTCACCGTCGCCGGAGTCTCCGCCGACAAGGTGGCGTCTCACCTCGCCGACAAACGCATCGCCACAGTCAGCGGCGTCCACGGTGGATCCCGACTCCTCGACGCCCTCGGCGTCAACGACGAAGGCGGCGCGGTCACCATCGGCCTCGCCCCGTACACCACGCGGTACGAGATCGATCAGCTCGTCGGCGAACTCGCTTCGCTGGGCTGACGTACGCCCTGCCCTTGCACCGCCCCGGTCCGCCCCGCCGCTGACCCGATGGGGTACTCGGTCAGCGGGAGGCGGCGCGAGGGTGTCAGTGCCGCGGAATGGTGAGAATCACTTTGCCGACGGTCTCCGGCGAGTCGAGCAGCTCGTGGCCGCGCGGCGCCTCGGTGATCGGCAGTTCGGCCGACACCACGGGTTGTATCGCGCCCTCGGTGATCAGTGGCCACAGGCGGTTTCGGACGTCGGCGACGATTTCCGCCTTGCTCTCGCGCCCGTTTTCTGGACGGCCGCGTAGTCCGGTGGCAGTGATGTTGCCGCGCTTCGCGAACAGTCGGGTGAGATCGAGCTCGCCTTTGCGTCCGCCCTGGAAGCCGATGATGACGAGCCGTCCGTCCGACGCCAGCGCGTCGATGTTGCGGCCGAGGTACGAGCCGCCCATGTTGTCGAGAATCACATCGGCGCCGTGTCCGTCCGTCGCCTTCTTCACTTCTTCGGCGAACTCGGCTTCGCGGTAGTTGACGAGGATGTCGGCACCCAGCTCGCGGCAGCGTTCCAGTTTTGCCTCGGATCCCGCAGTGACTGCCACCCGCGCGCCCAACGCGACACCCACCTGGATGGCATGGGTGCCGATGCCGCCGCCACCGCCGTGCACCAGCAGGACGTCACCGCGCGACAACCCGGCCCGCATCACCACGTTCGACCACACCGTGCAGGCAACCTCGGGTAGGGAAGCGGCGACGAGGAGATCGACGCCCTTCGGCACCGGTAGTAGCTGGGTCGCGGGGACGGCCACCCGTTCGGCGTAACCACCGCCCGCGAGCAGGGCGCACACGTGGTCGCCGACGGACCACTCCGAGACGCCGTCGCCGACCTCAGCGACGATGCCGGAACATTCGAGGCCGAGAATGTCGCTGGCACCGGGCGGCGGCGGGTAGAACCCCTGGCGCTGGGTGAGATCTGCGCGGTTGACGGCGGTAGCCGCCACATCGATGAGAACGTGGCCGGGTAGCAGTTCGGGATCGGGCTGCTCCGCCCATCGCATGACTTCCGGACCACCCGGCTGATCGATCGTGATCGCATACATGAAGGACGACGTTAGCGAATCGAGGCGACGCACGGTCCCTGCGAGCGATCCCGCTTGTCACATCGAGGGATTGGGACCCGACGCTACTGGAAAGTAACGTCACGCTACTAGAATATGAACCTGTGACAGCAGAAACCTCCGACGCCGAAGTCGAGACCAATTGGTTGACCCCGGCCGAGATGCGCGCATGGCGCGGCTATATGGACGGCAACCAGCGGCTCATGGACGTCCTCAACAGGGATCTGCAGGAAAAGCACGATCTGTCGCTCGCCGACTACCGAATTCTCGTGCTGCTGTCCGAATCGCCCGACGGATCGCTACGGATGTCCGATCTCGCCGACGGGGTGCTGTCCTCGCGCAGTCGGCTCACGCATCAGATCCGGCGCATGGAGGCGCAAGGCATGGTCACCCGGGACACCTGCCTGGAGGACGGCCGGGGTGTTCTCGCCGTCATCACAGACGAGGGTCGGGCGCGACTGGCCGAGGCGGCACCCACCCACGTAGCCGGGGTCCGGCGCAACCTCGTCGACCAGCTCACCAAATCGCAGCTCAAAGTACTCGCCGAGGTGTTCGAGCGGGTAGACAAAGCCATCGGCGACCGCTGACCGGTTGCAATCGTCGACACCGTTACCGATAGGATCGCGCACGGAAGCGTGGCAGAGCGGCCGAATGCACTCGCCTTGAAAGCGAGCGTGGCGTTAAACCCACCGGGGGTTCAAATCCCTCCGCTTCCGCCGATGAAGCGGCCCCGGCCCGGCACCACACGTGCCGGGTCGGGGCCGCCTCTCATTCCTCTACCCGCCGGGGCGTGCAGTCTTCCGGGCTTTGGGCGCCTTCGGCGGCAGTTCCGCTACCTCCGCGAGCGCGCGTTCGAGCCACCGCCTGGCCTGATCGGGGGTGTCGCGCCACTGGTCCGGCAGGGCGAGGTATTCGTGCATCGGCTTTTCTCCGGGTCCGAACGGGCCGACGCCGTCCGCAGACGACAGCTCGTCGTTCGCCTGCTCGCTGAGGAGCCGGACCCCGACGCTCGGTCCGAGAAGTCCCGCGAACATGTTGCCGTTGACGAAGGCGCCGAGGTTGCCGAACATCGGCTTCACTCGGACACCGGGTCGGTCGGGAATCAGCGACCGGAAGAATTCCTTGTCCGCTTCGGTTGGCTTCGGCATCTCCATGGACAGTCCTTTCGCAGCGTCCGGATCTACTGTTCCGGGCGCTCTTCGGGGGTCATGATGCTGAAGACGGCGCCCTGGGGGTCGGCGACTCCGGCCATCCGTCCGACCGTCGGAATGTCCATGGCCTCTTCGACGATCGCGCCGCCGAGTTCGACCACTTTTGCGGCGCTGGCGTCGACGTCCTCCACTGCGAAATACACGCGCCAATGGTTCGGTGTATTCGGATGGAGCGGTGCACCGGCGCCGCCGACCTGCTCGTCACCGACCTGGAACAGGGTGTAGGTGTAGTCGGGTCCCATGGACATCTGTGTGGTGGTGGTCCCGAGGATGCTGTTGTAGAAGCGGACCGCCGTGTCGACGTCGGTGGTGTTCAGTTCGTTCCAGAGGCAGGCCCCCGGGTCTCCGACGAGGCCGGCACCGATGTGCTGTTTCGCTTGCCACAGCCCGACGCTCGCCCCGGTCGGGTCGGTGACGAAGGTCATGCGGCCGGCTTCCCCCACGTCGAACGCCGGCATCAGAACCTGGCCGCCGGCGCCGGCAACCTTCGCGACCGTCTCGTCGACGTCGTCGACTGCGATGTAGGTGTTCCAATTCGCCGGCGCCCCGGCCTGGGCCGCGTCGGGTTGTAGTGGCGCAATGGCGGCGACGTTCTCACCGCGCACGGTCGCCATCGAGTAGACGGGGCCTTCGGGCATCGGCCGGTCGTCGTATTTCCAGCCGAGCAGTTCCGCGTAGAACTTCTTGGCCGCGTCCTGATCGCTGGTCTGGAGATCTACCCAGCTCGGTGTTCCTTGAGGGTATTTCGTTTTGATCGGCATGGCGGTTCCTTTCGGTGAGGAGATCAGGCCGTCGGGAGTGGGCGACCGGTGAAGGCGATCAAACGCTCGAAGGGGTCGGCGGTGTGTTCGGCAGGTACCGGGTCGGCGAATCCGACGGCACCCCGGGCTTCCGGCCGGATGATGGTGTGTGCCAGTCCGAGTACGTACTCGGACAGTGCAGGATCGACATTGACATTCCGGTCGACGGCTGCTGCGAAATCCCAGGCGTGCACCAAGAATTCGATGGACAATATTCCTACGGCGATAGGTGCCGGGACGGTGTTTCCCCCGATGATCACGGTCCCGTCCAGTCCGCGGCGCCGCCACGCTTCCAATGCCTGTTGGGCTTCGTCGGCGATTCTGGTTTCTACCGGTTTTCCCGGTTCGTCGTCGATCTTCGGACCGGCGGCGGAGCCGATGGTCATGATCGATCCGGCGAGGTGGTCGGCGAGCTGCGCGACGGTGAACTCGGTGCACACCGTCTGGGCGGACATGTCGTCGGCAGTGAGATCGCGTAGCGCCCGCTGCACGACCGCCAGAGTTGCCTCTGCGCTCGACAATTCGTCGAGAGGCTGCGGGAGCGCCGCCCATTCGTCGGGTCCGGCGTCGCCCACGACGGCAGCTGCGGCGAGGCGATCGAGGTAGTGGGTCCAGCCCTCGGCGTGGCGGGCTGCCTGTTCGTCGCTCAGTCCTTCGTGAACCAGTCGCACCTCGGTTCCGCCTGCGGTAGGAGTGAGGGTCACGGTGACGGTCGAGGTGCCGGGCGGAAGGTCTTCGCTCTCTTCCCAACCCCACGTGAAGACAATTCGCCGACCGGGGTCAACCTCCTTGAATGTTCCCGCGGCCGAGTGTCCGGGCACGACGGTCCAGCGGTATCCGCCACCCGTTCGGAGATCGACCCGCGCTGCGACCGTCTGCCACCTGCGTAACCGTTCGGGCTCGGTGACGAGTGCGAAGGTGGCGTCCGGGTCGAGCGGAACGACAACGGTTTTGTCGAATGGCATCAGCGGTCTCCTTTGGAAGCTGCTTCCTCGGTGGCGTCCGCGACGAGCCGGTCGAGTTCGTCGATCCAGAACGAATCGAACAGCGTGCGGAGTTGGGCAAGGCCCTGTGGATCGAGCCGGTAGTACCTGAAACGTCCGTCTTTACGTGCGGTGACCAGCCCCGCGTCCATGAGCACCCGAAGGTGTTGAGAAATGGCCGACCGGCTCGCGGAAAAGTGCGCCGCAAGCGTGTTGACGGTCTGTTCCCCAGATGTCAGCAGATGCATCAAGCGTCTCCGGGTTGGCTCGGCTGCAACTTCCAACTGGTCGAGCACGTCCAATACGTTAGTCGCGACTAACGCGTTGTGCAATGGGTCACACGGTGCTGATGTCGCCACGAGTCGACCGGATCACCGGTCGGTCGCGGGCTCGTGCACCTCGATTCCGAACTCGCCGAACAGTGCGCTGGTGGCGCCGTCGGTGGCTCCCGTGATCAGCGAGTTCGTGAGCATGCCGACGTCGAATCCGTTCCGGCCACCGGTCACGATCTGCAGTGACTGGATTCCGCCGTCGAGCGCGACGCTCTGTGCTGCAGCGACTGCGGCTTGTTCGAGAACCGCAATGATCAGATCCCGAATGATCATGCGGATGGTGACCTGCGTTGCTGCTTCCGCCGCCATTGCACCTGCAGCGCTCACGCCGAGTGTCGGAACCGCTGCGGCGGCCATCGCCACGAGCTCCGCGAGCAATATGGCCAGTGCCGCGATGATCGACAATTTCGCGTATTCGACCTCGGTCGCCGTCGACTCGCACATCGCGGACAGGTTCTCGCACAGTGCCGCGAGGTCGTGGAGGGCGCCGGCGTCTCCGCCGTACTTCTGCCAGTGCAGCGACATGGCAGTGGCGACGTCGCCTTCGACGGCGGACAACGCGTCGCGCAGTGCGGCGTCACCGTCCGCCGTGAGGTTCTTCAGCCCCGTGGAGACTGTGCCCCAGGCGTCGGCGAGTCGGCGCAGTGACGTCTCGTCGGCCGCGGGCCAACTGGAACCGGACGCCAGCCAGGCCACCGGCTTCACGACCTCGGGAAGTTCGATGCCCATCAGAAAGCCTCGCCCAGTCGCCGGGAGAACCGCGTATCCGTTGCTTCGAAGGATTCGGCCGTCGCTCGCATCCCGTCACCGATCGCGGAGAATAGCGCGACGAGAGACAAGGCGGCGTGGACCGCTGACTCCGCCCCGGGAACGTAGTGCCGGGCGAATGCCGTCCCACCCTCGTCGGAGCCCCACGCAGTTCTTTCGGCGTCGAGCGTGCTCGTCAGCTCGGTCAGCAGGGCGTCGGCTGTGTCCGCGAGCGCATCGAATTGTGGCGCCACGGTCCGGAGATGGTGAGGGTCGACCCACAGTGCTCGACTCATCGGTCCGCTCCGCGCAGGATCGAGGCATTCCATCCGGGTTCGTCGGCGGAAGGCGGCGGGTCACCCGGGCCCGGAGCATCCGGAATCAGCTCTGAGAGGGCAGGCAGGTCGGCGCGGGCGTCGAATACGGGTGCCAGGACCTGGGCGGTTCGCTCGCGCACGTCCGCCAAGGCCAGACGTGCCGCTTCTGCCGTCGAGGACGCCAGCGCCTCGGGGCTGGTGCGCTTGAACGCGTCCGGCGACAGTTCGACCGCCGTCACGTTTCCGCCGGCATCGACGCAGACCCGGACCAGTCCGTTGCCCGAGGTACCCGAGCCCCTCGTGCGCTCGACCTCGGACTTCGCCCGGGCCAGGCTGTCGGCCTGCCGTCGCACGGCGTCCAGCATCGAATCGATCTGGTGACGCAATTCTTTGTTGCGGGCACGCAGTTCGTGGCGTGCGGCCTGGTCGACCATCGAGTTCCTCCCCCATGCGGTCAGCTCGGCGTCAGTGCCTGCTCACGGGGTTGGACGCAGCAATCCCGCAATCGGTTCCCCTCGGTCTCATATCGGTCTGGCCACAAGCGCACGCACCCGAATCACACAGCAATCACAAAACCTTTAAGCTCTGCTTGACCGGCCGCACTTTGTACTGTGCAATCGGGATTCACACGGTCCGGGAAGAGGGATTTCTTTATGCGTCGCCTAGCATTCGCTGCTGTCGGAGTGGCAGTGTCACTGACCCTGTCTGGGCCGGCGTTCACTGCTACGGCCGATCCGACGCCTTCTCCGGCGGCCCCCCGGGCGAGCAGTGCTGCCAGTGTCGACAAAATTGTGAAGATCACCCCTACCCGCAGTGCGATCTTCGTGAACTCGCCCGCCATGAACCGGGTGGTTCAGGTGCAGGTGCTGCATCCGGCTGGTGGCGCTGCGCGCCCGTCGCTGTATCTGCTCGACGGGGTGAGCGCAGGCGCCGAGTCCGACTTCCGGGAAAGTACCTGGACGCAGAAGACGGACGTGGTCCAGTTCTTCGCCGACAAGAAGGTGAACGTGGTCCTGCCGGTGGGCGGCACCGCGAGCTACTACACCGACTGGCATTTGCCGGACCCCACCCTCGGCGTCAACAAGTGGGAAACCTTCCTCGCCGACGAACTGCCACCGATCATCGATGCCCAGTTCAGCGGAAACGGAACCAACGCAGTTGCCGGCGTGTCCATGGGTGCCATGGGTGCGGCCAACCTCATGACCCGCCACCCGCACCTCTACCGTGGCCTCGCCGCCTACAGCGGCTGCCTCGACAACACTCAGCCCACTTCACGTGATTCGGTCCGCGGCACGGTCGCTTTCAAGGGCGGTAACCCGGCCAACATGTGGGGACCGGACTTCGACCCGGCCTGGGCGGCCCACGACCCGACGGTCAATGCCGAAGCCCTGCGCGGCAAGCAGGTCTACATCTCGACGGGTAATGGCCTTCCGGGACCGTACGAGATGGCGACGGGGGGAGACCTGGCCTCGACCATCGCGGTCGGCGGGCCCCTCGAAGCGGCGGCGAACCTCTGCACGCAGACGTTCCAGCAGCGGCTGAACGCGCTCGCCATTCCCGCCACCTTCGTCTACCGCAACTCGGGCACGCATTCGTGGCCGTACTGGCAGGACGAGCTCCGCACGTCGTGGCCGGTGCTCAGGGGCGCGCTCGGCATCTGATCAGGGCCGGCCGACCACCGCGATCCGATCGGTTCTCGGAGGTGACACGGGCGAGCCCGCGCCGAGGTAGGTGATCAAGGCGTCGAGATCGCAACCCGCGTGGACAGCCTCCGTGTGGGTGCGGAAGGCATCGAAGCCGTCCCCGCCGTCGGCGAGGAACTTGTTGACCGCGACACGGTAGACACCCTCCGGCGACACCGGTTCTCCGTTCACGCGGATATCCGAGATGCGGTTGCCGACAGTCGCCGACCGATCGATCGTGTACGTCAGCGAACTCGACGGCGACAGGATTCGCTCGGTGACGCTGCCATCCCCGCGGGGCTGGAACTGTTGCTCGAGCACGCTGCGGAGGGTGGCGCCCGGAAGCGTCAGAACCTCGAGGGAGTTCCCGAAGGGCTGGACGGCATACACCTGACCATAGGTGACGGTGTCTCCGACCAGGTCTGCGCGGAGACCGCCGGGATTGGTGAGTGCAACCTGAGCACCGAACGCTGTTCCGGCGGCCAGCTGGGCATCGGCCACAGCGTTGCCCAGCGCAGACTCGCCGCTGTCCGTCGTCTCCCGAGTGAGGTCGTGCTGCAGTGACGCCACCCACGTTCGGCTGACCTCGCCCGCCAGTTCTCCCGCTCGGTCGACAAGCAACCGAGTGTCGGGGTCGGGAGGTATGTCGTGCGTGACGACCTGATTGAACGAGGACGTGCGTTCCCGCAGGAGGTCGCGGGTGGTGCGATCGATCGCCACATCGACCACCGAGACGATACGGCCGTGCGAGGCGCCCTGCATCAGCACCCGCGGGTTTCCGGCCGGGTCGGGAAAGGTGCAGTTGTACTGCTGGTGCCCGTCGGCCGTGAAGATGACGTCCACCTTCGGGGAGGCGCGCAAGGCCACGTCGTGGGTGCGGCGGGATTCCACGTCGCACTCGTCCGGCCGATTGTCCTGGTCGACTTCGGTCTCTCGGTGCATGAGGAGGGCGACGGCCCGCACCCCGAAGAAGTCGAGTAGATCTGCCGTCCGGTTCACGGCCGCGAGCTCGTCCGTGAACCGCAGCCCGTCCGCACCGCCCGACGTCACCATGTGTGCGGTATCGGCGGGCATCGTAGCGATCACCCCGATCGGGATGCCCTCGACGTAGTTCACCGCGAAGGGCAACGTCGCGGGTGCGCCGTCCTCGAACTGCAGGTTCGCAGCCAACAGCGGGAAATCGGCGCCCTCGAACGTGTCGTCGAAACGGCAACCGTCCACGGGGTGACAGCCGCCGCGCTGGAGTCGTAGGAACTCGGCGTACCCCTCGTCGAGCTCGTGATTGCCGATGGCGGAGGCGTCGACGCCCATCCGGTTGAGCAGTTGCACCGTCGGCTCGTCGTGAAAGGCAGCTGATTCGAGAGCTGACGATCCCCAGTTGTCGCCCACCGAGTACAGCAAGGAGTGCGGGGATTGACCACGGAGTTGATCGACGTATGCCGCGAGATACGCGGCGCCGCCCGCGGGCACCCCTGATCCGTCAGCCTGCTTCACCTCGCTACGAGCGCCGAGGGGAGGTGTGAGACTGCCGTGCAGGTCGTTGAAGGCGAGGAACCGCAACGACACCGGCGGCTCCTGCGCCTGCACGTCGGGAAGGCCGGCGGTCACGGAGGTGGCGAGTGCCAACGACACCGCGGCGGCCACGACAGCACTCCGGGCCGCGACGCGATGGCGCATTGTGGGTGGCTCCCTTCGGCAAACCGCACTGAGTCTGCCAAGGGAGCATCACGGGAGCTATACCTGGACGTAACGTTTACATCTCAGGACTTACGCGCGAACACCGACCTTTGCGATCGAGCGGGCCTCTGCGCTCGTCGCAAAGGTAAGGAATGCGTCGTTCTCGTGCGGGTCGCCGATAGTGATCCGCACCCCGTCGTCGCCGTAAGGCCGAAGCAGAACACCCGCTTCTGCGCTGGCAGCGCCGAACGGTCGGGATTCGGTTCCCAGCGGAAGATAGACGAAGTTGGCCGCAGACTCCGGCACGTCGTATCCGGCGTCGAGGAGGGCGTCGCGGACGCGGTTTCGTTCGGCGACGACGCTGTCGGTGCGGGCGAGCAATTCGTCGGCGGCGGCCAACGATGCGATGGCGGCGGCCTGCGCGACGGTGTTGACGGCGAAAGCGATGTGCACCTTGCCGAGCGCGGTGACGATGGTCGGATCGGCCACGGCGTAGCCCACGCGGAGACCCGCCAGCCCGTAGGCCTTCGAGAATGTGCGCAGCACGACGACGTTGGGGCGTCCACGAAACAGCTCGATGCCGTCTGCGTCGGATCTGTTGTACTCGAAGTAGGCCTCGTCGAGTGCCACGACGACACGATCGGGTACGGCGTCGAGGAACCGTTCGAGCTCGGCCTTCGTCAGGGCGTTACCCGTCGGGTTGTTCGGGTTGCAGACGAAGATCAGCCGCGTGCGTTCGGTGACGGCGGCGGCCATGGCGTCGAGGTCGTGGCCGAAGTCGGCGGTCAGTGGAACCGTCACGGGAACGGCGCCGGCTACCTGGGTCACCACGGGGTACGCCTCGAAGGAGCGCCACGCGAAGATCACCTCGTCACCATCCTGGCAGGTGACCTGAACGAGTTCCTGGCACAGGCTGACCGAACCATTGCCTGCGGCGATGTTGTCGGTGGGGACGCCGAGGTGGCCTGCCAGCGCCTCGATCAAGGCCACGTGACCGTTGTCCGGATACCTGTTGGCGTTGCCCGCTGCTGCCGCGATGGCGTCCCGGACACTCGGCAGCGGACCGAGAGTGGTCTCGTTGCTCGCCAGCTTGATCGCACCCGGAAAGTTCTTGCCGGGTACGTAGGCCGGAATCGTGTCGAGGTCTGCCCTTGTTCGCGGAGTCACCAGGCGATTATGCGCCTCCGATCCGGTGCGTCGACGGCCAGTCCGTGCCAAGGTGGGGACATGTCGGGAATCTTCAGGGACACCGCGGTCCTGCAGGCGGTCGGCGGCGCACCGGCCGATCCGCAGGCGCGGGTTCCACTCACCGTGGCAGAGCCGGACGGCCCCGCACGTGGCGCGATTGTGGTGCTGCACGAGTCGCGTGTGTTCAGCGAGCCGCTCCTCGAGTTGATGCGCTCACTGGCCGAGGAAGGGTGGGTGGCGGCGGCCCCGCACCTCTTCCACGGTCGTCCCGCGCACAACGCAACCGAGGTCTTCGGCGAGTCGCTGTTCGCGGACTTCGACGCCACCGTGCACTGGCTGACGAGCCGCGGCGTCCTCTCCGATTGTGTCGGGGTTCTCGGTTTCGACGACGCCGGAACCGCCGCGCTGCTCGTCGCCACCAACCGGCCGATCGGAGCCGCTGTCAGCGTCTCCGCCCGCGGAATCGTCGAGCCGTTGTCCGACGATGCCCCCGCCCTGATCGACGCGGCGCCGTTGCTGCAGGCTCCGTGGCTCGGTCTGTACGGCGAGGACGATCCGTCCACCCCGCCGGAGCACGTCGAGCAGCTGCGGGATGCGACGGGAAAGGCATCGGTCGGGGCCCTCGTCATTAGCTACGCCGGACTGGCGCACCGGGCGGACGAACCACTCCAGGTGCCTGACGAGCAGGACGACGCCCCCGGCGTCGAGAACATCGTCGACGCTCAGCGCAGAATCTTCGACTGGTTCGACAGCAACCTGAGATAGCCCGCCCGCCGCTCTGACCAGCCGTTTTGTCTTGTCGTGGAAAGGTGTGTAATCTTTCGCTCCGGCGGTCCGAAGGGATCGGAACCACCCCAGGGAGGCGTGCCAGAGCGGCCGAATGGGACTCACTGCTAATGAGTTGTCCCTTTTACGAGGGACCGGAGGTTCAAATCCTCTCGCCTCCGCCACGCCGGTGCTAGTTGGCCGGTGCAGTTATAACTGAAGACTTGCGCCCGTAGCTCAACGGATAGAGCACTTGACTACGGATCAAGAGGTTAGGGGTTCGAATCCCTTCGGGCGCACAGATAAGCCCCAGGTGAGACACCGTTTACTCGGTCGAATCACCTGGGGTTTTTTTCGTGCAATCACCCCGAAACCACCCCTATTCGATTGGGGGTGCCAGCTTCCCGAGTACGTCCGCGACCTCCGGGCCGACGTCCGGCCGGTCGATGTAGTGCCGCTCGGTCACCGCGGTACCCGAGTGCCCGAGCTGTTGCGACGCGGCCTCGACACCGAGCGCGCGGTCGACCGTCGTCGCCGCGAGCCTGCGCAGCGACCGCAACGTGACGTCCGCGAGGTCGTCCGGCCGCGCTTCTCGGAGCTGCCTGTCGAGGTTCGCGCGACTCCGAACCGTTCCGGTCGCCGACGGGAACACCAACCCGGTCAGCTCGACGACCGGATCCTCGAGCCTGCGCCGAATCGCCTCGACGACGAACGCCGGCAACTTCACCGTCCGATGCCCCTTTCGTGTCTTCGGCGTCGGCTGCCGCTCACTGCCGACGACCGTCCCGGCCACCGTCAGCGTCCCGGCATCCACGTCGACGTCCTGCACCCGTAGTGCCAGCACCTCACCCGGCCGCAACCCGGTACCGAGCACGACGTCGACGACCTCGACGAGACCTTGCCCACGAGGCTTCCCCATCCTGTTCGCCCCGGACCATTCCACGATCGCTGCGCGGTATCTGTGCACGTCTGCGAGCTTGGGCACCTCTACGCCGTTCGACCGCTTCCGCACCGTGGTCGTGTCGCGCACTGGGTTCGCCGCAACGAGGTCCAGTCGTGCGGCGTACCCGAATGCCAGCGACAGCACCGTCCGCGTCCGCTTCCGGATTCCGTCGCCCTTGATACCGCGGAGGAACCTGTCGATCGTGCCGACCGTCGCCTCACGGATTCGAACCTGTCCAATGCCCGGCTTGATGTGCCCATCGACGGCGGATCGGTAGTCGGTGAGGGTCTGCGGTCGTCGACTGCCGTCGTCGGCGTTCCGTAGCCAGTCGTCGAGCAGGTCCGACACCTTTGAGTCCGGCGTCAGGGTGTCGCCGCCCGACTGTCGCCGTCGGTCCCGCAGGTACGTCGTCAGCGCGGTCTCGGCCTTCGCGCCGGTCGGTCCGAACCGCTCGAACCGCCGTGTCACGCCGTCAAGATCGCGGTACTTTGCGCGTGCTCGAAAGCGACCCGGTTCGACCTCGGATCGGGTGATGCGTCCCCAGGTTCCGAGGGGGAGAGGCTGCCTAGGCATCGGGGTCCATCAGCTTCGTGATGGCCGTACGCACCTCATCGCGTTCCTTGCGCGTGTTCTCCAACCTCTTTGTGTACGACTGTCCCGGCAGAAGGTTGTCCATCACCTCGTCGTCTTCATCGCCCGCGAGTGACTGAGCGTGCTCCAGCGCAGCCACATCGGCAACGAGAGCTCGCCACCGACGAGCAAGTCGAAGCAGCGCGATGCTCTCGCGCGTCTCGTCCACTACGGAACGTTCGCCCGCGAAAGCCTGCACGGCGTCGATGCTGCACAGCTCCTTTCCGGGGAGGTACTCGATCGCGGCGTCTGGTTGTCCAGGGTAGAGAAGTAGCGCCGGCGGCACGTTCAGTGCTCGCGCAATAACCACCAGATCACTGACTGGCATTGTCTTCCGCTTACCGGTCTCGTATTCCGAGATTGCCGTCCGGGATATGGGGTGTCCGAGCTCTTGGGTTCGATCGGCCACCCATTGCGCCGTTCGTGAGTTGCCTCGCGCCTCCTTAATGGCAGTGCCAATGCGTTGCGCGGTTCCGTCGGCCCATGTCGTCATTTCAGTCACTGTAGGCAAGTTCTTGCATTATTTCCAGACCGCGGCTAGGGTTGCGGATATTCCAGTCACAAAACCTAGATCGGTGACTGGAAAAGCCACAAAGGAGCTTGATGTGAACCGCGAAGAGTTCGAAACCCTGGGTGTCGCGACTGACTTGAGGACCGCGAATCGAGCGCTGGGAATCGGCGACTCGACCGGCTACGCGCTCGCGAGCAAGGGGGAGTATCCCGTCCCCGTAATCAGGGCAGGGAGTCGCTACATCGTCCCGACCAAGGGACTGCGCGAAGCCCTTGGCATCGGAGCTGCCTGATGGCCAGCTACTTCGGTGACGAGCCGACGTGCACGCGGTGTGACTACCCGGCGCGACTGCACCACCTGCTGAACATGGCCCACGAGTACACGCCTGGATCCAGGGACACCAAAACCAGCAACGGCACCGGTCACGCGGCTGCAACCGCATTTGTGACCAGTGCCGTTGAGAACACCCGTTCAGCGCCTTGAAGAGGAGCCCTACATGAACATCCTGACATATACCTCAGTCTTCGCGGGAACCGTCGTGCTCGGTAAGCGATCTGATGGCCGTTCGGTGCAGGTCAGCGTCACCGAGTCGGGCCGCATCGAGGTCACGTTCCCGCAGGCTGACCACCTTGACGGCGGCGACAACGTGGCAGGTCAGCATCATCTTGGCGATGCCAACAAGATGACCCTGACGTTCGATGAGGCCGAGCACCTGGCCCAGCTGCTGAACGACTCCGCTCTGATCGTGCGCGTCTCGCACGGTGCCGGATTCGAGGTGGCGTGATGAGCGGCTACCTCTGCAAGGTCTGCGACTTCCACATCGACGGCCCGCACGACGAGATTGCCGACGATATCGCCGATCACGAGGAATGGCACCGCGACCGGGAGGTACGGACGCCGACGCCTGCACCCCTGCGGATGCTCCGCATGCGGGCCGCCGCGACGAAGAACGCCGCACGCGTTGGCATCAACGATCTGACGGCGCGCGGTTGCCCGACGCCCCCGCCGGTCTGGGCTGAGTCCGTCGACGGCCAACTCCACCTCGGGTCGTCGACCTATCGATCGGCGCACGTCACGATCCCGCTCCGCGGCTACGAGGCGTGGTTCGACCACAGCACCGACCAGGACGACCGCATCCACATGGCCACACTCACCGCACAGCTTCAGCAGCGCGGCAACAGGTCCCATCCCTGCATCGCGTTCGAGCGCAACAGCGGTGAGGACGGCGATCCGAAGTGGCGGGGCGTCGCCAAATACGAACTGTCGATCGACGAGGCCGTGAGCCTGGCTCACACCCTCCTACTCCTCGTCGACGTCGCAACAGGGGTCACCGACGAGAGCAGCGAGGACTGACCCTGTGACTGAAGATCACCAGATTCCGGGCGTCGAGGAGGTTGCGTCGCCGTCACCCGATGGTTCGTTCCTCCTCGTGCGCCCGGAACTGGTGCGCCGAGTCGGCGCGAATGGTGCCCTCGTTCTCTCGGCGATCGAGTTCCGCTGCCGCGTCCCCGGTGCCGACCGAATCGAGGACGAGGCGGGCCGGTGGTGGCGGGCCTCTCAGCTCGCTCTGTCCGACGCGACGGGACTGTCTCGTCAGACGGTCGGTCGAGAGCTCCGCAAGCTGGAGCGCATTGACGAGATCGACGCGACGAAGCACAACCTCGGCGGCATCAGCGATCACACCCGCTCGTACCGAGTATCCGCGCGACCTGCCATTGTTCGGAATCGCCCAATCGATAGTTCGGAATCGAACAATGGCAGGTCAGAGTCTGTCCGGAATCGAACAATCGAATGGGCGGAATCGAACAATCATCATTGTTCGGAATCGAACAATCTTCCTTCTATAGAAGAAGGTAAAGAAGGGGGGTGGGTTCCCGAGGTCAGCTCACCTGATCCCGCGGAACCATCCCCCCACTGCCCTCAGCATCCCCAGGGAACCGATGCCCCGTGCCGCGCCTGCGGCGACGCACGACAGGCCTACGCGGCGTGGGAGATCAAGCAACGACGTCGCGACGCTGAGGCGCAATCGGCCGAAGCCCGTGAGCGGGCCCACATTCGAGCACAGGCGATCGCCGACTGCGACCTCTGCGACGACGACGGCTACAACCGGCTCGCCCTATGCAGCCACAACCCACACCAGGCCGAAACCAACCGCCGCGGCGCGGCACTCGCCCGCGCCGCACTGGAGAAAGCGAGGACAGCATGACCCTCGACCGCACGGGCGAACCGATCGACGACGAAACCAACCGTGTCGATCATCGTCACGGTTGCCGCGGCTGGCTCGGCGAGGACCAGGACGGGCGTCTCATCCCGTGCCTGATCTGCAAGCCGCACCTTGCCGGCGCATCACACGTCAACGACTGCGATCCGGAGATCCGGTGAGCAACACAGGCGGACGGCCGCCGTCCACCCCCCCGCTGATCGGTGGTCTCGTCGACCCACGCCTCACCGGGGCAGCCTGCCGCGGCCGCGCACCGTGGTTCGACGACTACGTCGAAGGCGAAAGCATCGGGGCCCGATCTGAACGCCTCGCAGCCGCGGAACGCATCTGCATCGGCTGCCCCGTCCGATCCGCCTGCCACACCGCCGCGGGCGAACACCAAGCCACCGGCGTATGGGCCGGACGCATCCGCGAGACACCAACCAAATTCGACAGCACGCGAAAGAAGGCTGCCTCATGACCGACAACATCCGCCACCTGCACGCCGTCACCGCAACCGTGGCCGCGACGCCCACTGACGTCCAGGTGTGGCGTGAGCTGCCCGACGACCCAGAGCACCCCACCTACGAGGGCGCGCCACGCCTGCTGATCGAACGCCACGACCACCAGCTGCACCACGACCGGGCGGACGAATGGCAGTCCGCGCCACTCACCGCGGTCTATGTCGACGACGGACTCAGCGGTGCACGCATCGAGTTCGGGCCATGGTCCCTCGAGGCGAGCGAGGCCCGCCTCCTGGCAGTCAGCCTCAACACCCTCGCCGATGCCTGCGACCCCAGCGGCAACCGGAGAGCCAAGTGACCCTCACCGAAGACTGCGTCAACTGACCTCGAAGGGACTGCAATGCGCCTACACCCGCACACCGTCGGCATCGACGTCACCCGAGGACCCGACCGCCGCCGCCCGATTCTGCTCATGTTCGCGGGACTGGCCGTGACCATGAGCAGCACCGAAGCACGCACCCTCGCAGACCAACTCGTCGACGCCACCGAGCAGACCTGACCGCCGCTACCCCTACCCGATTTTCTGGAGGGGTGGGGGGTCCATGACTCCTTCGGCCCAGTCAGGGGATTTTTTACAGGGGCCGAAACTCACGGGCGAAACCCGCCCCGGAAGGACAGCAATGATCTACGAAACACCTGATCAGGCCAAGTATCACCGCCGCGCGGCCGCCCTGGTGGTGCACATGATCGACGACAACGACGACGGCATTCGAGCGGTCATGGACGACACTCTCGCCGAAGGTACCTACGGCGCCGTGCGGTTCCCGATGGCCGTGGTCACACTGCTGACCGACGAATTTCCCCAGCTGTGGGGAAGTCGCGAGAAGCTGCGCGAACGGTTGCTCGAGTACGCCAGGATCGAGGCGACGGGTGGGTGAGATTCAGCGTCTCGACGGGGTGTTCCTGTCCCGGGCCGACGCGCGTACCCTGGTCGAGGCGCTGACCCTATTCCGGGACCTGTTGCCGCGGATGGGTTCACGCCCGACAGCGCGACTCGACCAACTGCGAATCCAGCTCGCATCTGCCGTCCGCGCAAGCGATTCTGACGCCCGCGTAAGCGATTCGGCCGACAACGCCGATCCTCGTGCATGGTTCGGACATGAGTTCATCGACACCGCCGCCGCGGCAACACTTCTCGGATGCTCCGCCGCGAACGTCCGAGACCTCGCCCGCCGCGGCACCCTCCCGGCCGTCCACGTCGGCGGCCGCTGGCTCGTCGCCGCTGACGCCGTCCGCACCCGCGCCGCATGACCGGATGGTGCGCAGATGACCGTGGATCTGCGCACCATTCCCGGCGTCGAGCTCGTCAAGGCCGGCACGTGGGACGCGTCGACCGGCAAGTGCGAGATCACCCGCGAGCGCTTGGCCTCAATGAAGGCTGCGCACGACTCCGGGCGCTTCCACAAGCCGCCCATCAAACTCGGACACCTCGACGCCCGATTCGACGGCGAACCGTCACTCGGAATCGTCGACAACCTGACCCTCACGGACGAAGGCGACACGCTCGTCGGGGATCTGGTGGGAGTTCCGGCATGGCTCGCCGAGATCGCACCATCCGCCTACCCGAACCGGTCGATCGAGGCCCTGTTCAACCTCAAGCTCGACGACGGCACCACCTACCCCGGCTTGCTGACCGGGCTGGCCCTCTTGGGCGTTGTCGATCCAGCCTGCAAGACCATCGCCTCACTCGAGGACGTCCGCGATCTGTACCAGGTCGCCGCGTCGGCCGGCACTCCCGTCGTCATCGCCACCCGCACCGCCGAACGCGTCTCCACGCTGCACACCCTGCCGCCCCGCGAACGCGTGAAGGTTCGTGTCGCCGCCGCCCGGCGTCGGCACCGCACCGCCGAACACCTACTCACCGCCCTCATCGAAGGAGACCCGAAGTGAAGTCCATCGACGTCTACAACCCCGGCCGCGACCTCACCGCAGCCGCCACCGCCCCTGTCACCGCCAAGCGGTTTGTCCGGATCACCGGCGACCGCAACAGCGACGGCAACCTCGTCGTCGATCACGCCACCGCCGGCGGCCGCGTCGCTGGCGTCGCCGCCGCCGACGCCGCCGCCGGCGCACTCGTCCCGATCGCCCGCGGCAAGGACCGCGTCGTCAAGGTCACCGCCGGTGCCGCGATCGCCGCGTTCGCCGAGGTCGAAGTCGGCACCGACGGCAAGGTCATCACCGCCGACACCGGCAATGTCGTCGGCTACGCCGTCACGGCCGCCGCACCCAACGCCGACGCCCACATCTCCCTCGCCTGAAAGGCACACCATGACCTACTCCCTGCTCCCCACCCTCCAGGGCCGCAGCCTCACCGTCGACGTCGCACTCAAGCAGCCGACCATCCTGCGCAACCGAATCGCCGAGCTGGCCGACCCTCAGCTCGTCTTGGACAAGTTCTTCACCAGCTCCGGAACACCCGTCGAGGGTGGCGGCATCCTGTACTCCGTCATCCGGGCCAGCGACTTCTACACTGCCGGTGACGTCGAGAAGCGCGCACCCGGCCGCGAGTACGCCGTCGTCGACGGCGTCGACCCCGAGCCCAAGCTCGCCACCGTCGACGACTGGGGAGGCAAGTTCCAGGTCCTCGACGAGCAGGTAACCCGCAACGATGTCTCGTACATCGACCAGCAGACCACCCAGCTCACGAATACGATCATCCGCAAGCTCAACGATGCCGCGCTCGCCGCGATCGAGGACAACCTCGGCGCTGAGAACACCCTGAGCGGCCACAGCTGGGATGACGTCATCACCGTGGGCCCAGATACGTCGCTGACCCCGAACGCCGAACGGCCCTCCGCGGACCTGTCCGCCGCACAGCTCGCCGCCACCCTGCAGGAACTCGGTGTCGTGCATGACCTGCTCGTCATGCATCCGAACCAGGAGCACGCTCTGAACGTGGCCTACGGCGACAAGCTCGCCGACATGCTCACCTCGGCCGGGGTCACCAAGTTCGTCAGCGCCCGCGTCGCTCCCGGTGTCGCATACGCGCTGCAGAAGGGTGCGGCCGGCGTCGTCGGTTTCGAGACCCCGCTGACCGTGGAGAGCTACGACGACCGCTCCACTCGCTCGAAGTGGGTGCAGGGGTACGCCGTCCCCGCGTTCGCCGTCGAGAAGCCCTACGCGGTCAAGAAGATCACCGGACTGGCGGGCTGACGATGCCCACACGCACCGTCGCCCACGCCCTCGTGCGGTGGACCGATCCGGACGGAAGGCACCGTATCGCCGCCCACGGCCAGACCATCGACGTCGACGAGCGAACCGCCGCAGAGCTCGACGCCGCAGGGGCAACCACGGTCGTCACTACCGTGGTGGAAATTGACACGGTTGCCGAAGGTGAGAGCCGCGAGGACAAGCGCGGCCGCATCGCCGCAGCGCTCAAAGCCGCACCCGAGCTGTCCAACCGTCGCCACGCCGACGCCATCGGTGTCGACCACAAGACCGTGGGCACCATCCGCAAGGCACTCGAGGACAGTGGGGAAATCCCCACACCCGACCGAACTTCCCCACCCACGCCGGTTGGGGACACCCCGAACCGCCCACGCATGACAGCCACCACCGAGAAGTGGATCACCTACGCCATCGCCCGCGGCATCGACCCCGGCGACGCCGCAGCGCTGCCAAAGGACCAGCTCATCGCCGCCATCAACCAACTCGACGAACAGGACACCAGCCATGACTGACACCACCATCCCCGAAGCACTCTGGACCCGACTGCTCGAAGCCCTCGGCCTCGACGCCGACACCGAGATCGAGACCGTCGTCGTGGCCGTCGAGGAGCTCACCGTCGCTCCCGGCAGCCAGAACGCCGTCGCCGCCGCCGCATCGCTCGCCGCCGCGGGCCGTGATGCACTCGACCAGCTCAAGGCCGACGCCGAACAGGGCCGCGTCCTCGCCGCGGCCGCCAAGAAGCGTGACATCGACGACCTGGTCACCGACTCCGTCCGCCGCGGCAAGATCCCACCGTCCCGCGCCCAGCACTGGACCAACCTCATCGCCGCCGATCCCACGATGGCCGCCACACTCTCCTCCATCGCCGACAACACGCTGCCGATCAAGGAACTCGGCTACGCCGGAAGCCAGGACGACAAGGACGAACTCGTCGAACCCGCAGCCTGGTTCCGCTGACCCCCATAGTCTTCGGCGTCAAACTCACCCACCGCAGGGGCTTCTGCTTTCCTTCCTGCCTGCGGACCGGGAATGCATGGCCTTAACAGAACAACCATCGGAACGGCCAGCGCCGAACACAGAACGCCCCGACCTCACCCGAGGCCGGGGCGTTCTGCCATACCTGCATGGCCATGAGAACCGCACAGACCCCTACCCGAAAATATCGAGGGGGTGGGGGTCTCCTGACTCACCGTCCCAGTCAGGCGTATCTCTCTCTGGCGTTTTTTCCACACCGCCCGCCCCGACCAGCCACGTTGCCGACGCCGACAAATTCGCAGGTCACTATCTCACCTCCGGAGGTCGGGGCATCGGGGATTGGTCAGAGGGCAGTGATAGTCGTGAATTCAAACTCCTGATCGAACGGAACGTGCCAGCGGTCGTCGTACCTCGGCCTACCGTCGATCTCCCCATGTCGGATCCACATGGTCACGCCCGGGGCGGAGCCCTCATTCACCACACGGAAGTTCAGCAGCTTGATCAGGTAGTTCACGCCGCTTTCGGGGTCGGAGTTTCCGATGAACTTGCCGACGTGGCTCGGCGTGAAATTTTCGGCGCGGACCATGACGGTCTCCGTCATGCCGTTCTCGTGCTCCCCGCTCTGCGTCAGCTTGGTCCAGCGCGTTGTGGAAATGTCGCCGCGGCGACTCTCCGCCTCGCTACCGTCTCCTGCCAGTTCGGCGGCTGCGGTGCCGGGGATCGGTGCAGCGGTTGAACTGTCGGTCAGTGTCACGGTGTCCGCGAACTTCACCTTCAGGCCCTTGACCTCTCCCTGGTCGACCGGGGTA
This sequence comes from Rhodococcus sp. MSC1_016, assembly GCF_023667485.2. Lineage (NCBI taxonomy): Bacteria > Bacillati > Actinomycetota > Actinomycetes > Mycobacteriales > Nocardiaceae > Rhodococcus > Rhodococcus sp. MSC1_016. Next base: position 5,013,109 of record NZ_JAMOZI020000001.1, on the reverse strand, counting down.
TCCACCCATTCGACAGTGAGAAGCCAGCTGCCTTCGGGGTCTGTGATAACCGGAATCAGGTCGAGTATCTTGCCGGGCCGGTGGTATCCGTTCAGCTCGCGGAGGATGTACCGCCCCACGTCTGTCTTACTGAGACCCTCACCGCGGACTTTACTGGCACCGTCGCTCAATGTTCCTCCAGGATGTATTCGGAGCTGGAACTGTCAGAATGCCCAACGCAAGCTTCGGGCAAATCGTTCCCATCGCGGAGCTGTCCGACCTGCCGGATAGGTTGTCTCCTCATGAGCGAATACACAGGCCCCGTTCCGATCTCTACCACAGACGGGCAATGGAAGGTCGGCGTCGCAGGGTCAGAGACTGGCGAGCAGATCGACGTCGAACTGTCGCTGTACCGGACCGACGACAACGGAGGCTTCCTCGAGCGCCAGGTCTTCGAGTTCCTTCCGTCAGCGGCACGAGCGATCGGCGAGATGCTGATCGGGTCAGCGGACGCCAAGGATTCCGAGTACCCCAATCAGCCGAATCGGTAGCTTCTCAACTCCAGGAGGACCGCACCGCCGAGCACCCCTTTACCACCCCGAATCTCCCGTAATTGACTGTGAACGGCCGGATCTGGCACTGATCGAACATGCTCTGGCCAGCAACGGAAGGAATCGCGAGGATTCTGAGTAAGCCCTTCAGCTTTCAAGAGGTTAGGGGTTCGAATCCCTTCGGGCGCACAACAGAAACCCCTCACCACAGTGGTGAGGGGTTTCTTCTGTCTGCGGTCGCACTCGAGGCGGCGTCAGGCGGTCGGCGGCACGAACTCCGGCTGGTCGAGCAGGCGAAGCCACGACCCGTCGGGCTGGCGACGCACCACCTGGGCGCGCGCCCCCGAACCGTCCTTCGGCGGGGTGGCGGTGAGAGCGATGTCCTCGCTGACGAGCGTGGGGAGGGGAGTTTCCGGCTCGAAGTGCGGCGCATGGGCGAGGACGGATTCCCACAACTGCCGGATCGCCTCGCGGCCGACGGTCCGACTTCCGGGCGGGTAGGCCATAACAGCGTTCTCTTCGTACAGTGCCGCGACTCCGGCTGCGTCGCCGGCGTTGCTCCGCTCGACGAACAGGCGGGTCAGGTCCTCGGGTTTCATGGCCTTCTCGTACACAGCAGTCCTCTCGTTCGAATCGTTCGAGTAAACCCAGCGTCGTACCCGAGCGAGCAGAAGTCCAACAGATAGTTCTGCTCACTTCTAGAATCAGAGGTTATGGAACTGCGTCAGCTCGAGTACTTCGTCGCCGTGGCAGAAGAGGCCAACTTCACCCGGGCCGCGTTGCGTGTGCACATCAGTCAGTCGGGTATCAGCGCGCAGATTCGCCAACTCGAGCACGACCTCGGGGCCACGCTCATCGACCGCTCGACTCGGACGGCCACGTTGACGGCGGCGGGAGAGGCCGCGCTCGTTCATGCCAGGGAGGCACTGGCCGCCGCCGCCGCGGTGCGCGACGCCGTCGACGCCGTGAACCAGCTGGTCCGTGGACGCCTGGTGGTCGGCATGGTCACCGCCTGCACCGTCACCGGTCTGTTCGACGCGTTGGCGACGTTCCACGACGCGCACCCCGGCGTCGAGATCACCCTTCTCGAAGAGAGCTCCGATCAGCTCGTCGACCAAGTCCGTGGCGGCGACATCGACCTGGCACTCGTCGGCACGGCCACCGCACCGCCCGACGGGCTCGAGGCGTTTCCGATCATTCGCGAACGGTTGGTGGCGGCCGTGCCGCCGAATCACCCACTCGCGGGTCGAACCAGCGTGGCACTGGCCGAACTCTGCGACCATGCGATCGTATGTATGCCCGCCGGAACAGGAATCCGCACCGTGTTCGACCAGGCGTGTGCCGCGTCGGATATCCGGCCCGGTATCGCATTGCAGGCCAGTGCCCCGGACACGGTCGCGGATCTCGCGCTCCGCGGACTCGGGGTCGCGATCCTCAGCGAATCGATGACCGCCGCCTTCGATGGGCTGACGGCGCTCGTCCTCGACGACGTCGACATCCCGGCGGTGCTGGCACTGGTGTGGAAAAGCGCTGCGAGTCCTGCAGTTCGCGAACTGGTCAGGCACACCCGACGTGCGTTCGCTGATGCGGAAGCGCCGCAGATTCCCGTGCCGCGGTAGCGGCTGGGCTCACGAGCCCAGAAGCTTCGCCTTCGCTGCGGCGAACTCTTCGTCGGTGAGAACGCCGGCGTCCTTCAAGCGCGCGAGTTCCTGAATACGCGACACGAGGTCGTCGCCGCCCGCGGAGGTGGGGGCCGGTGGCGGTGCCTGCGCCGCCTGCTGTTCGGCGTACGCCTGGTCGGCGCGAGCCTGTTGCTCCGCATCCTTGTCGGCTGCGCGGCGGTTCATCGCGTTGGACGTCGCCCGTGCAGTGCCGGTGATCACCGCGGTCCTGGCCACCACACCGAGCAGGCCGGGCCGTCCCACACGACGTGGACCTCGAAACACCATGTGAGTACTCCGTTCTCTGGGATGTCAGGTCGCCGCGGCGATCGCGGTCTCGACCACTTCGCGGGGAATGTGCAGATGGAGCGCCACCTCGCCGCCGGCTTCACGGGAAGCGGCGGCCAGCTTGCGCGCCCACGTCTGCTCGTACACCAGGGCCACCGCCGACGTGCCCGGTTCGAGTGATTCGCGGACCACATCGAGGTCTTCGTCGCTGATGAGCTCCTTGGCTTCGATGGACAATGCGGCGAGACCGACATTGTCGAGCTCTTCGTCCACCTCCACCTGTCGCAGCGTCCCGTCCTCCGACTTGGCGAGGAAGACGAGGTCGAGGATGGTGACGGTGCCCCGCTCGACGAGCTCTCGGAACGACTCGATCACCGCGGGGTCGGCGCGGTCACCAGGGAATGTCAGGAACAGGAACGCGACCGGTCCGACGTCAACAGCTGTATTCGTCATGTCTCTCCCTGTGCCGGGGATGTTCTGATGTCGATGTTCGCGACAGGCGGCAGGGTGCGCATCATCCACGACGGGTGATGTCGGCAGGCCCGGCCTCTGCGAAGCTCGTCGACAGCGCTGTTAGATGAAATGCCGGAAGAGACGGGGTGGTGTATGCCTTCACTCGATGCCTCAGGCACCGGACTGCCCGTGATCGTGGCCGTCACCTGGGTAGCCGTCGAATCGGGTGACATGACCGCGGCGAATGCGTCGGTGCTCGTCGCTGCGGGTGCGACCGACAGTGCAGCGACGAGCGACGACAAACGGAGGAGCTGACCGGTGACCAGAACCGCATCGACACAGGCGCCGGCCCGGGCAACGCTTATCCTGGCGACGCTGATACTCGTTGCCGCCGTAGCGAACTTGAATCTTTCGGTGGCCAATGTCGCGTTGCCCGACATCGGTCGCGCCTTCGATGCGAGTCAAACCCAGCTGAACCTGGTCGCGGTGGCGTACTCCTTGGGTCTGGCGGCCTCGGTGCTCTATCTCGGTGCGCTCGGCGATCGGTACGGGCGCAAGCAGATGCTGGTGCTGGGAATGGCGCTGTCGTTGCCGGCGTCGGCGATTGCCGGGTTCGCGGGCAGTGTCGAAATACTTTTTCTCGCACGCGTTCTCGGAGGAATCTCCGCGGGCCTCGCCTTCCCCACCACGCTGGCCATCATCACTGCCCTGTGGTCGGGTCCACCGCGCACCAAGGCCATCGCATTGTGGTCGGCTCTCGGCGGGGCGATCTCGTCGCTCGGCCCGATCGTGTCGGGTGCGCTCCTCGAGCACTTTCACTGGGGCTCGGTATTTTTCGTGACGCTGCCCCTCGCCGGTCTCGCTCTCGTCTGCGCCGCCGTCTGGGTGCCCGCCCACGTCAACGAGACCACCGACCCGGTCGACAACCTCGGCGGTGTCATTTCGGTGGTCTTCATCGCAGCGCTCATCCTCGCGATCAACTTCGCGCCGGTCGACGGCGCGGGGGCGACGGCCATCGGGCTGGGCGTGATCGCCTTGGCGGCCGGTGCGGCGTTCTTCCTGCAGCAGCGTCGCGCGGCGCACCCGTTGTTCGACCTCCATGTGGCGGCGAGGCCCACATTCTGGGTCGCCGCCGTGGGCGGGGTGATCGTGTTCGGTGCGCTGATGGGGGCCATGTTCATCGGACAGCAGTTCCTGCAGAATGTGCTCGGCTACTCCACGCTGGCTGCGGGATCTGCGATCATTCCGGCGGCGGTCGCAATGGTGATCGTCGCGCCTCGTTCCGCGAAGCTCGTCGAATCGCGTGGTGCGCGCTTCACTCTCCTGCTCGGATACCTGTTCGTGGTCCTCGGGTTACTCGTCGCGTTGCTGTTGTGGAACGAGAACGCTCATTACCTCGAGGTGGGGGTGGCGTACGCGTTCGTCGGAATCGGAGTCGGGTTCGCGGGTACACCGGCGTCGCGTTCGCTCACCGGATCGGTGCCGGTGTCGCGGGCGGGGATGGCGTCCGGCACCTCCGACCTTCAGCGTGACCTCGGCGGTGCGATCATGCAGTCGATCCTCGGCGCGGTACTCACCGCCGGGTACGCCAAGTCGCTGTCGTCGGCGATCGCGGAATCGCCTGAGGCGAGTCAGGTGACGCCCGAAACGCAAGCGGCGCTGACGAAGTCGTATTCCAGTGCAGAAGTGCTGGCCGAACGGTATCCCCAATACGCGGACCAGATCATCGCTGCCGCGCGCAATGCCTTTCTCGACGGGGACACCAAGGCGTACCTCGCCGCAATCCTGGTGGTGGGCGCGGGCGCTGTGGTGGTGTTCTTCTTCTATCCGCACCGGGAGGAGGAGAAGCGATTGATGGCGGAGTACGCGGAACAGCGCGGCACATAGGACGCATGTACCTTTCGGCGCGGTGGAAGCGTCGAAAGGTACATTCGCCCGGTGGCGGCGGGGTAAATTCCCGACAATCGGCACATCGACGAGGGGACCAGCACGATGACAGCTCGGGTCGTGACCAAGGCGAATCGTAAGCGAGGGCTGGTCGCGGCCGCAGCGGCTGTGCTGCTGGTCGCCACGGCAGCGTGTTCGGACGACTCCTCCACCGGATCGACCACGTCGGTGACACAGACAACGCAGGCGGGCACGTCGGCGGCCGGAGATGGCACGCAGATCGATTCCGCTGTCGCGCAGCGTCTCGACGAGGCCATCGTGAATACGATGGCGAGGGCCTCGATTCCCGGGGTGATGGTGGGAGTATGGGGCGCGGACGGCAACTACGTGAAAGCGTTCGGTGTTGCCGACAAGTCATCGGGCGCCCCGATGGAAACCGACTTCTACAGCAGGATCGGCAGCGTGACAAAGACTTTCACCGTCACCGGCGTGCTGCAGTTGGTCGACGAGGGAAAGGTCGGCCTCGACGACCCCATCGGGAAGTATATCGACGGTGTTCCCCTGGGTGATCAAATAACGATCCGCCAGCTGGCGCGGATGCAGAGCGGATTGGCCAACTACTCGGCCAACGAGGACTTCCAGAAGGCCCTGATCGCCGACCCGAAAGCGAACTTCACTCCCCAGCAGCTGCTCGGCTACGCATACGCACAGCCCGCGACCTTCCCGCCGGGGCAGGGATTCGAGTACTCCAACACCAACACGACGTTGCTGGGACTGGTCGTCGAAAAGGTCAGTGGAGTGTCGCTTGCCGACTATGTGACGCAGAAGATCATCGACCCGCTCGAGATGGCCGACACGAGCTTCCCGAACTCGAACGCCATCCCCGAACCGCATCCGCAGGGTTACACCGAGCAAACGGCGGACGGCAAGGAAACAACGGCCACCGACTGGAACCCGTCCTGGGGGTGGGCCGCGGGTGCCATGATCTCCACCCTCGAGGACCTGCACATCTGGGCCCCGGCGTTGGCCACGGGAACGCTGCTGCAACCGGCGACCCAGGAGCAGCGACTGCAGACGGTGACCGCGCCGGGTCTGTCGACCGATGTCGGGTACGGCCTGGGCATCTTCGACATCGCCGGCTGGATCGGACACAACGGAAGCATCCCCGGCTATCAGACGGTCAGCGTGTATCTGCCGGAGAAGGAGATGACGCTCGCGATCATGATCAACACCGACGTTCCCTACGAGGGCAGCGAGCCGAGTACAGCGCTGGCTACTGCCATTACGGAGATCATCTCACCCGATCACGTCTACCGGTTGCGCGCCGACGTGCAGGATCCCAGTGCCACGTCTGCGCCCTCGACTACGCCGGGGACGCCGCAGCCGTCGACGTCCGCCCCGGCTCCCACCAGCTGATCGCAACCACGACATTGAGATCTCCGGAACCCACGTCCGCCGGCGCGTACGGTGGTGCCGTGACGATTCTGGTGACCGGTGCTACCGGGAATATCGGCAGGATGCTCGTCGATCATCTTCTCGCGCGGGGTGCGACCGATGTCCGGGCACTCACCAACCATCCAGAGAAGGCGCACCTGCCCGCGGGAGTCGAGGTCGTGCACGGCTATCTCCGTAGGCTCGACACCCTTCCGGCCGCATTCGATGGCGTCGAGTCCATGTATCTGGCACCGACGCCCGACACGGTCGAGGATGTGCTCGCCGTGGCAACGCGTGCAGGAGTCCGTCACCTCGTCGACCTGTCCGGTCCGCACGACGGACACTGGGGTGACGTGGCGCGGGCGGTCGAGGCGTCCGGCATACCGTGGACCCATCTGTGGCCCGGCGAATTCATGGAAAACGCAGGAATACTTGCACCGCAGATCAAGGACGCCGGGGTGGTTCGCGAGCCGTTCCCGACGGCAGGCAATGCCCCCATCGCCATGGACGACATCGCCGAGGTGGCGGCGGTGACGCTGCTCGAGGACGGACACATCGGCAAGTCGTACGAGCTGACGGGGCCGGAGACGTTGCTTCGTGCGGAGCTGGTTCGCCGGCTGGGTGCGGCCCTCGGCCGCAACATCGAGTACCGGCAGGTCTCGTTCGAGGAGGCGGTCGAGGTCCTCACCCCCGCGATGGGTGAGTACGCGCGGTGGTATCTCGAAGGCATGGCGACCCTCGTCGATCATCCCCAGCAGGCCAATTCTGTATTCGAGGACATCGTCGGCCGACCGGCCACCACCTTCACCCGGTGGGCAGCGGAGCACGTCCACGAGTTCGGCGGATAAATTATCCGGGATCCCGATTGGTTGTCCCGTCACCAGATCAGCGCGAGGGGGTAAGAGCCGCAACGGGTATCGGGCACGGCGTCTATTTCTGGCAGTCGCTGTAGCGGCGTTCATGGTGGCCCACATGCGGTCGTAGCCAGGATCCCCGGGCAGATAGTGCGACCTACCGTGTGCAACAACGGAGTCGGCACACCGAACAGCAGACGATGGCCGGGCCATCCGCCGCATTGACGAACAGATCGGCCATCGTTCCTCGTTCCGGGGCAAGGGAGCTACGTATTGCCCCACCGTAGAGGCACGGTGGTCAGTGACGCCGGACCGCGTGCAGGACCGCGTCCTTGATGGTGACGAGGTTTCCGTCCGGGTCGGTGATCTCGCGCGCCGGGGCCGCGCACACGAGAATCTCCCAGTTCTCGGGGTCCAGTACGGCGGCCACCTGTTCGGCGGTGAACATGATGTCCGGCACATCGGGCCTGCCCACCGAGGCGTGCATATCGGTGGGGTGATGACCCACGATCAGCAGGTGCCCGCCTGGCCGCACGGCCGCGGCCAGGCGACGGTGCAGCTCGCCGCGCGCCGGCTCCGGCAGTTGCATGAACTGCGCGGATACCAGATCGAACTGTTCGGTGGGCGGCTCCCACGATCGAATGTCGACCTGCTGCCAAGTGGTGTGGTCCGCGATCGCAGCGCCGGCCGCTGCTGCCCGTGCGGCGGCGCGCTCGAGCGCCACCGTCGACACGTCGACTCCGGTGGCGTCCCAGCCGTTCGAGGCCAGCCAGATGACGTCCGCCCCCTCGCCGCAGCCGACGTCCAGAGCGCGGCCCGGGATCAGCGTCGCTGTCTGTTCCACCAGGCGCTGGTTGGGGTTCCCGCTCCACACCGCGCCGGTCGAGCTGTACCGCTCGTCCCAGAACTCTTGGCTGTAGAAATCGCTGGGGTCGTGCTCATGTACGTGCGTCATGGCTCCACTGTGCGGGCACCCGGCGCAAGAGGAAAGTTCTGTTGCCGAATCGGCAATGTGCGGCGACTACGAGGCCTGGAACGTGAAGATGCGGCAACCGCTCATGTTCGCCGAAGAGGCGACCCCGTCGGCGCGCGCGTAGTCGCCCTTGGCCGACAGATTGTTGGCGAGTGCTGCCTGATCGTCACAGAACGCCTGATCCGCCGGGTCGGTCACGGGATTGCTGATGTAGGTGTCTCCCGGTGCGGCCGCCGCGAACGGACCGACACCGAGCAAAGGTACGGCAGCCGCTGCGAGCGCAATGGAGGCCGCCGCGAAGAACTGGCGGATCATGATGCTCCTCCGGGAGTAAGGCGTGGGATTTTTCCGATGACCCCATCCTGCACCGAACTTTCCCGGGCAGCCATACCCCCGAGGGTGCAAAATTTCGCATCGAGCGGTTCAGGGCAGTTCGACGGTGCCCAAAGCCTCTTGCACACGGTCGGCGGCCTCGATGGGGTTCTCGTGCTCCCAGATGCGCACCACCGTCCAGCCGGACTCGATGAGTCGAGCGTCGGTATCTCGGTCGCGGGTGACGTTCCCGGCGAGTTTGTCGGCCCACCACTGGGCGTTGTTCTTCGGGAAGGTGGCGTGCTTCGGGCAGCTGTGCCAGAAACAGCCGTCCACGTACACCGCCACCTTGCGGCGTGGAAACACCAGATCGGCGCGTCGCCTGATGCCCTTCATCGGAGCCCGGTCCACGAAGTATCGGACCCCGCGGCGGTGCAGCTCCCGCCGCAACCCCAATTCGGGAGCGGTATCTCGCCGCCGCTGCGCCCGCATCCGGGCGCTGGTGGCGGGATCGGTGGACGGCATGGCGAACGCTTGGTGTCCGTCAGGCCGCAGCCTGCGGAAACCCGCCCATACGGTCGAGATGACTTTCGACGTCGTCGATGAAGCCCGGAATGAAACGCAGGTTGCCCATCCGCGCCCGTTTGAGGAAACCTGCAGTCGCGCGGGCGGACAACAGCCGGGTGTCCTCGAGGAACCCGCTGAGATCCTCGTAGGGTTCTTGGACCGGCCACGTCGACATGTGCACCCGAAATGCCTGCCGGTTCATCCCCCACGCCGCAGCGGGCCACGCGTCGCCGGGATTCAGGGGAGTCTCGACGCTGCGCTCGTAGGCGTCCGGCGCCACCAGACGTCCACCCACCCACGACGCCATCCGCACGCTCACGGCGTTGCCGACGAGTTTCCACCGATGGCTGTTGCGCAGGCCGGGGACGAGCGCGGCCGGAGCGGTCCAGTCGGGATCGAATCCCTGGAGCCGTTCGGCGTCGATCAGCCCCGGAGTGACGATTTCGCCCGACGGCAACCGCACGGCCGGCGGACTGGCGATCCCGACGGAAGAGCCACCTTTGAGCGTCGGGACCGCATTGACCGCCCAGCCGAGCCCACGGGTGCCCTCGGTCCAGTAGAAGCCGCAGGGATAGTCGGCCGGATCACCCACCGGGCGTTCCCCGGCATCCTCACCGAACAGCACCGGACGAGGGTCGTCGGTCCGCGAAGCGAGCATCAGGACCCGCTGACGTCGCTGCGGAAGTCCGAAGGCTCGGGCATCGACCACCCGGTACGCCCACATGTACCCGAGGTCCTCGAGGGCGTCGGTGATATGCCTCATAGCGGCGCCCCGACCGAGCTGCAACATGAACGGCACGTTCTCGATGAGCAGCCAACGGGGACCCTTGCGGCGTTTGACCAGTCGGAACACCTCGTCCACCAGACTCGAACGCGAGCCGGTGATCCCGGCCGTCCGCCCCGCCTGGGACAGGTCCTGGCAGGGGAAACCGGCGGCGACCAATTCGATGTCCTGGGGGAGGGACCGCAGCTTCGTGACGTCGGAATGCACCGGCACGTCCTGGAATCGGGTACGCAGAACCGCCTGGGCGCCCGGATCGATCTCACAGAGCAGTTCGGTGTTCCAGCCGTGCTCTCGGAGACCCAACTCGAGCCCGCCGATACCGGCGAACAGGCCCACCATGCTCCCGGTTGACGTCACGGCACCCTTCCTCACGAACCAGTCACCCGAGAACGTTACTCGAGATCTGCACCGACTTTGACCAACGACCCGTGAGTACTTGTTAACAGCGGGGCGTTAACAAGTACTCACGGGTGGCGGAGCCACCTAGACTTCGGGAGGGTGGGTACGCAGGGAGGCGCGATGATTCCCGGGTTTCGCGAGAGGTCGCTGTTTGTGCGCGACGCCCAGGGCAGCGGGCTCGTCGAGGCGTTCGTCATCATCGGCATCCTCACGATCCTGCTCACCCGCGCCTACCTGCACCTGACGGGCTATCCCCAGGTCGGCGGGTCTTCTCTGCACATCGCGCATGTGCTCTGGGGCGGGCTCGGCATGATCGTGGCTCTGGTGACGGTGTTCTCGTTCCTCGGCCGGAAACCGCGCGTGGTGGCCGTCGTCGTCGGCGGCATCGGTTTCGGCTTGTTCCTCGACGAGATCGGCAAGTTCGTCACCAAGACCAACGACTACTTCTACCGCCCGTCCGTCGCCATCATGTACGTGGTGATCGTGGTGTTACTGCTGCTCAATCGGTGGCTGCACGACGTGCGCCCGCCCACCGTCACAGAGGACGTCGCCAACGCTGCCGCCATCGCCCTGGGCGGCCTCGACCGCGGGCTGGACCGGGTGCGGCGAGAGCAGGCCATCGCTCAACTCCGCCGCGCGGGGGAGGCGGGAGCGGATGCGTCGACAGTCGCGTGCGTTGCCGATCTGCTCGACCGCTGTCCCGATCGGCAAGGCCGGGTAATGCCGTCGGTGCGCGAACTCGCGCGGCGTGCCACACCCGAGTTCGCGAGGGGCCCGGGAATGCTGTGGACGGCTGCCGTCGGGCTGACCGTCTTCTCCACGCTCGGTCTGATCAGCGCCGTCACCACCCTCGACGACGACCTGCGCGGCGCAGGAGCGGACATCACCACCGTCGGTCAGCTCGTCGGTTCGGCCATCGCATTCGTGCTGTGCTGGAGCGCGACGGTGCGGCTGCGCAACGGCAAGATGTGGCCGTTGCAGTTCCTGCGGTCCGCGGCGCTGGTCACCGTGCTGCTCACGGAGGTGTTCGATTTCGTGGCCCAGGAATTCGGCGCGCTGCTCAACGTGGCCGTCGGACTGGGCGCCCTGATCGTGTTCTCCGCGCGCATCGCGGCGATGGATCGGGCCCGTGCAGCCGATCTCGGCAACTCTGCTGCAACGAAACTCGGCCCATTGCCACCCCGCGAGCCGTCGTCGATTACCGTAGACAGGTGAGCATCCAAGACTCCGGTGCCCCGTCCTGGCCTGCAGTACTGACGTGGCGGGCGGAAAACGCACCCCGTATGGAATCTGTGCGTGTCCAGCTCAGCGGTGACCGCATCAAGGCTGCCGGCCGCATCATCGGCGGCACATGTCCCGAGCACCCCGCGTTCAGCGCCTCCTACGACCTCGTCACCGACGAAAGCGGCGTCACCCGCCGGTTGTCGCTGCGCACCTCGGTCGCCGCAGGTGAGCGGCAGATGTCGATCAGCCGCGACGAGGAAGGCACTTGGATGGTGCAGCACGGTGCCCACCATCAGCGCTCCACATTCGACGGTGCCCTCGACGTGGACATGGTGCTCAGCCCCTTCTTCAACACTCTGCCGATCCGGCGGTACGGGATGCACCTCGGCTCCGAGGACATTCAGGTGCCCGTCGTCTACGTCAACCTCCTCGACCTCCGGGTCGAGGGCGCCATCCTCACCTACAGCAGCGGTCCGGACGGGATTCACGTCCTGTCTCCGGTGTCCAGCTCGTCGGTCACCGTCGACGCCGAAGGGTTCATCCTCAACTACCCGGGGCTGGCGGAACGGATTTAGGCGCTTCGCGCCCGTGCGCCTTTCTGGTAGCTCTGGCAACCAGAAAGGCTCACAGGCGGCGGAGCCGCCCCCCGCGGCGGCCCGCGTCGCGCATCGCCTCGATCCAGCCCTCGTCGCCGGGCACGATGCCGGTGATGTCCCAGGTCTCCTGATTGTCGTATCGGGTGCGGGCGGCATGTCCGGCGTCGACGAGCGTCGCCGTGGACGACTCCTCGGCCAGTTCGGTCCGCGCGCTCTGCAGCAGTTCCAGCGCCTCGTCGAGGGCGATGAGCAGCGCACTCCGGTTTCCCTCGCACATGGCCCGGACCAGGCCGGGTGCGCTTCCGGCGACGCGAGTGCCGTCCCGGAACGACCCCGCAGCCAGCCCCAGTGCCAGCGGCCCACCTGCCGCACCGGTCACGGCCAGGGTTTCGGCGAGCAGATGCGGGAGGTGCGAGATCCGGGCCACCGCCCGATCGTGTTCGGCGGATTCGGCGGGCACGACGACGGAACCGCAGTCCAAGGCGAGCTGCGCCACCTGCATCCAGATTCCGGGGTCGACGCCGTCGTCGGTGCCGACCACCCACACCGCCTCCCGGAACAGGTCGGCGCTGCCGACGCTCCACCCCGACGCCGACGTTCCGGCCATCGGGTGCCCGCCCACGTACCGGTCGGCGAGTCCTTGACGGGCCGCCGCGGCCGCGACTTCAGCTTTGACACTGACCACATCGGTGATCGGGCAGTTCGGGGCGTAGAGGGCGATTGCGGTCAGGGTGGCTGCCACGGCGGGGACGGGTACGGCGATCACGATGAGCGCCGATTCCGCCGACGCCCTCTGGAGCACCGCGACCAGATCGGTGTCGGCGTCGAATCCGTCTGCCCGCGCGGCCTCGACGGACTGCGCGGAGCGATTGTGGCCCCACGCGTCGCGTCCCGCCCGTACTGCGGCACGGAGGAGGGATCCGCCGATCAAACCGAGGCCCAGGACGCACACCGGAGGTGCGGAAGCGGTATCTGACACCTGCTCAGGTTGGCACATTCGTGTACGGACTTCATTTACCGGCACCCCGCGGGCTACCGTTGCGCTCATGGGTGCACAGCGCGCGGGAAACAACAGCGCCTCGTCGGATCGGGCTGAGGATCTGGAGGGCTTCGGTGTCGCGGTAGTACACGAGGACGGCCGATGGAAGGTCAAGGCCCTCAGCTCGGCTGCTCTGACCAGTTTGAGCGCCGCGGAGGAGGAATTACGGTCCCTCCGCAGCGCGGGCGCGTTCTTCGGTCTGCTGGACGTGGACGACGAATTCTTCATCATTCTGCGGCCGGCGCCGTCGGGCACGCGACTGCTGCTGTCCGACGCGACCGCGGCCATCGATTACGACATCGCAGCGGATGTCCTGGATGCGCTGAACATCGAGGTGCCGGACATCGACCCGGACGACCTCGACGACGTCGAGCCGTGGGAGGAGGGTGATCTCTCGCTCCTCGCCGACCTCGGGCTCCCCGAACCGGTGCTGGCCGTGATCACCGCCGAAACCGACCTGTACCCGGACGAGCAGCTGGGCATGATCGCTCAGCGGCTCGGCTTCACCACGGAGCTGTCGGGGGTTCTCGACAAACTTCCGCGATAGTTCTCGTCCGGTGACACTCCAGGACGACGAGCGGATGATCCGCGTGGCAATCGAGGCTGCGCGCGCCGCCACCGACGCCGATGTACCAGTGGGCGCCGTGGTGTTCGACGCCGACGGGGTCGAGGTGTCGCGTGCGGTGAACTCACGCGAGGCGATGTCGGACCCGACAGCACACGCGGAGATCATGGCGCTCCGGGAGGCTGCCAGGGTCTACGGCGACGGGTGGCGCCTCGAGGGCACGACGCTGGCCGTAACCCTCGAACCGTGCACGATGTGCGCCGGAGCGCTCGTGCTCGCGCGGGTGTCGCGTGTCGTCTTCGGCGCGTGGGAACCGAAAACGGGAGCAGTCGGCTCCCTCTGGGACGTCGTCCGCGACCGCCGGCTCACCCATCGGCCGCAGGTCCGTGGGGGTGTTCTCGAAGACGAGTGTGCTGGAATTCTCGAGGATTTCTTCCGAGAACGGCGCTGACCGGTTTCAAACGTTTTCGTGGGGTACTCGACAGTGTGTAGCCGGGTCGCCACGATCCGTGCTTCTCTGGAGACAGGCGCCGAACGAGGCGCCGCCGGGCCCGGCACCGGGTCCGAAACGGATTCACGGAGGTATCTCATGGGAATCGCAGACAAAGCATCGAACAAGGCCGAAGACCTCAAGGGTCAGGCGAAGGAAACCACCGGCAAGGCCACCAACGACAAGGACCTGCGCGACGAGGGCAAGGCCGATCAGGCGTCGTCCGCGGTCAAGGACGCCGGCGAGAAGGTCAAGGACGCCGCGTCGAACCTCAAGGACAAGCTCACGTAAAGCGGCTCCACCTGGCGATTTCAGGCTCGGGCGTCACATCCGGTAAAGTCACCGGCGGTGGCGTGTCCGAGCGGCCTAAGGAGCACGCCTCGAAAGCGTGTGACGGGTAACCCCCGTCCGAGGGTTCAAATCCCTCCGCCACCGCCAAGGGCAAAGCCCCTGATCCGGTCCTCGAGACCGGGTCAGGGGCTTTCTCGCGTTTACGGGCCTGTTGCGGCGGGTGCGCCGGCGGAAGCAGTGTCGCTCCCTGCGGTATTTCTGCGCGGCACGGTGAAGGTGGCGACGAGGCACAGGACCGCGACGGTGAAGCAGGCGAGTGTGTACCAGAGGTTGCCCACCGGGTCGCCGTTGTCCGTGACGCCGTCGACCGCCCCGAAGTAGTCGGGCAACGCCGTGGCCCAGAGCAGCGCCATCACGCTCAGGTACACCACGCTGTAGCGCTGGACGAAGTGGTTGGTGTATGCGGGACCATCCGTGTTCTCCCCACGCAGCCGCATCCATTGACGGACGAGAATCCAGATCGCGACGACGGTGACGACGAGAAGTTCCGCTGCGTAGAGAACGGCGCGGGCGGTGGTGCTGCCCATTCCGAAGACCGTCGCCGGGAGCGGCAGGATGAACGTGCCCAGCGACGCCAGGACACCGATGACGACTGTGCGCCACACTAGTTCGGGACCGGAGAAGCGCCGGCCCTCGTCGACGTGACGGCCGACGAAGAATTGCACGCAGAACGCAAGCGACATCGGCCACAACGCAGCGAACACGACGACACTCGGCAGTGGCACGGAATCGAACAGCGGTTGATTGATCGGATTCTCGGTCGACCACTCCCACCACCGCAGTTGCGGGCCGAGATGGTCGAAGATCTCGTAGAAGGCGTGGTGGACGAAGCCCACGCAGACCGCGCCGGCGAGCACTCCGTACCGGCGGAAGACACCGAGCATTCTGACGATCTCGAAGGCCATCGTGGCCATCAGCGGGTAGATCGCGATGATGTACAGCGGGAGTCGGCCCCAGAGGAACTCCACGGTGAACACGTTGTGCGCGAACATCGTGTCCACGTGGTCCTCGATGCCGAAGGCGGCGGGGAAGTACAGCGGCGGCTCGATGATGAACAGGTAAGCGGTTGCGCCGAACCAGAGCACCAGGTTGGTGGGATCGCCCATCCGTCGCAAGCGCACGATCGCGACGACGAGCGCGAGCACAGAGCCGAGAACGATGGTGAGCTCGAGGACAGGCAGTGTCCAGTTTTCCAACGCCAGTGGGTTACGGACCTCGACGAGCCCACCGGCTTCCTCGCACGAGAAGCCGAGCGCCGATGCGAGTTGGTCGAATGTGGGTGAGCAATGATCGGCCATCAGCGCGCCTCCGAAGACGCGGCCGTGTCGGCGGAATACCAGTGCGTGACATCGTAGCCGGCCTCGTAGCGCTCGAACCACACGTCGGCGAGTGCGGGCAGCTTCTCGTGATCCGGGTTGTGCCGCGGCAGCTGGCTGCGGATGATGCCCACCAACGCGGTGAGTTGCTTGCCGAGCGGGAGATCGTCGAACGCGCGCATCATCGGGCCGTTGTCCTCGACGCGCAGCAGGGGCAACCGCTTGCGCAGGTTCTGCTGACGCCGGTACGAGGCGAACATCGACAGCGCATCGACCTTGCGATCCTCGAGCGGGACGTGCCGATTGAAGCCTTCGCAGGCGATCCGGATCACTTTCAGCACGTGCCGGAAGATCGACGGGGCCATCCGCATCCGGTACATGTCACTCCCGACGACGGAATCGAAGATGATGAGCGCAGAACTTCGGTGTTCCACTTCCTCGACGAAGTGCCAGATGAACAGGGACGCGACCCGGTCGTCTCCGGGCCGGAACAGAGTGGAATCGTTGTCGAGCATCAGCTTGAACACCGGAGTGAAGGTCGCTTCCAAGTCGGCGGTGTACGCCAGTCGATAGTTGAGCGAGGTCTGGGCGGTGAGCCGGTCGAATTCTCCGATCACCTCGTCCAGGGTCTCCTGAAGTCCCGGGTATCGATCGATCAGTGCCTTGACGTGCTGGCGGTGAGCCGTCGAGTGCTGCCCTTCCTGCCGCATGAAGGCGTCCGCCTCCTCGGCAACTGCAGAATCGGTGATGAGCGGCTTGGTTTGGAGAATCATTTTCACGATCATCTTCTCGAAGCCGATCGCCAGGAACGAGACCGCGTTGGCCATGCTCGAGAAGGCCGGATTCTCCTCGTTCCACACGAACGGCACGTCGTAATCCGCGAACGCGAAGCGCATCTTTCGGACTTGTAGATCGGTCACGGTGCGATACCTCGTCTTTCGAAACGGGCTGGATGGAAGCCTCAGTGGCGACGATCATACATACGGCGGCGTATCTGTATGATTACTTTCGAAGCTCGAGTTCGAAATGGCGACGGGGCTCTGTGGTAGCGTCGCCGTTCATCTGGATGGGCGCGCTCCCGCCGTGGGTTCTGCGCGCCCGACGGACAGAACTCGATCCGAGGAAGCGGCAGTGGCACGAAGGCGCGGCTGGGGCGGTAGTCCACCCGGTGACGATGACGAAGCGTCCCGCCGAATCGTTGCCGCCGCAGTCGAATTGATCGGACAAACGGGTTCGGCGATCAGCATCGCGGATGTGGCGGAGTCGCTCGGCGTCATCCGCCAGACGGTCTACCGATACTTTCCCAGCGCCGACGCACTGATGAGGGCGGCCGCCATCGCGTCCGTCGACGGATTTCTCGATCGCCTGACCCGGCAGGTGAAAGGCATCGAGGATCCGGTCGACGCGATGATCGAGGCAGTGGTGTACACACTGACCGAGGTGCGTCGCACACCCCACCTCGGCATACTGCTGTCGAGCTCGTACTCGAACGTCGATCCCGAGGGCATCACCTCGCACGAGGCGCGCACCTTCGGGATGACGATGATCAAGCGCTTCGACGTCGACTGGGAGGGCTGCGGGTACGACGACCCCGCTCTCGCGGATCTCGTCGAGTACGTCCTACGAACCATGCAGTCGTTCTTCGTTTCCCCGGGGAATCCGCCGAGGAGCGACGATGAGATGCGGCGATATCTCAGACGCTGGATGGGGCCTGCGATCGCCCCGCAGCAGCCCGTCGCACCGACTCGACGTGCTGCCGACAGCACTGCCCGCGGCGGCTCTCAGTTCCTGCAGTAGCAAGCGTGGCTACTTCGTGCGCGTTGCCGAGTTCGACGCCGCATGATCTCACCTTTCGCCGGTGAATTCTCTGTACGCCGACATATTTCCCGAGATCCTGGATCGATGTGCCGCTGCCTGTTTCGGGTCGATGGTGTGGGGTAACTGCAACAACACGTCCGCTTCGGACGGACCGACGCGTACACACGTTCACGCAGGAGGCAGGGCCAACACATGACTATTCCCGGTGGTAACCCCACACAAGACCAAGCGGGTGCGTGGGCCGGTCCCACGACGCACACGCCCACAACGCGCACACAGGACGAGTCGACGACGGACGTCGCGAAGCAGCAGGCGAGTGAGGTCGCGAGTGATGCGGCCGGGGCGGGTAAGCACGTCGCCGGTGTCGCAGGTGAACAAGCGCAGAATGTCGCCGGCGAGGCGACACAGCAGGCTAAAGACCTTCTGCAGCAAACACGGAGCGAATTGACTGATCAGGCGGCTACGCAGCAGAAGCGAGTGGCGTCGGGTCTTCGGGCCCTCGGTGACGAGTTCGGATCGATGGCGAGGAACTCGGACCAGTCCGGGATGGCGACCGATCTCACGAAGCAGGTCGCCGAAAAAACACACGCCATCGCCTCGTGGCTGGACGACCGCGAACCCGGGCACGTTCTCGATGAAGTGACACGTTTCGCGCGGCGCAAACCGGGCACCTTCCTCGCTCTCGCCGCCGGCGCCGGGTTGCTCGCCGGTCGACTGGGCCGCTCGTTGATGGCGGCGAACGACGATAGTGGTGCCGCCGCGCCGAACCGTGCCCGCGCAGGTCAGGGTGAACAGTGGCCGCCGGAGGTTCCGGATGCGGGAGCACTCCCTCCGGAGCCGCAGCGTCTGTACGACGCGCCGCCGCAGTACCCGCCCTCCCAATATCCACCTTCACCACAGCCCGGCTACACCCAGCAGCCGGGTTACTCGCAGCAGCCCGGATACACGGAACCGGGGTACGCCCAACCCGGATACACCGGGCAGCCCGGCTACACCCAGCAGCCCGGATACACGCAGGAATCCGGCTACCCCGAGACCGGGTACCCGCCGGCCGGCCCGGACGTGACGCGATGAGCGCACCCTACGGATCCCACACCGAAGGAAACGGCACAGAGCCGCCCTCCATCGGCGAGTTGCTGTCGAACGTCAGCGAAGATCTCACCGTCCTGATGCGTCAAGAAGTGGCGCTCGCGAAAGCCGAAGCGACGCAGACCGCCAATCGCGTCGGTAAGGGCGCGGGCATGCTGGCCGGCGCCGCGGTAGCCGCGCACTTTGCGGTGCTCTTCCTGTCCATTGCCGCATGGTGGAGCCTCGGCAATGCGATCGGACGCGGCTGGTCCGCGCTGGTTGTCATGCTCGTGTGGGCGATCATCGCCGCCGTTCTGGCCGTACTCGGCCGCGCGGCACTGAAGAAGGCGCGGGGCCTCCCGCAGACCACCGACACCGCCAAGAAAATTCCCGACGCGCTCACCCCTCACCCCCAGGAGTCGCCATGACCACCAGCCAGGACCCCGACCGTATCCGCGCCGACATCGAACGCACGCGCCGTAATCTCAGCGCCGACGTGGACACCCTCGCTCGGGAAGCGAACCCCACCACCATTGCGAAGAGAAAGGTGGGCAGGATGACCAGCGCGGTCGGCGGGGTGCGCGACCGCGTGATGGGGTCCGCGCAGGACGCCGGCTCCAGCCTCGCCGACGCGCAGAGTTCCGCCGCCGACGCCGCTCAGTCAGCTCCGCGCGCGGTGCGCCAGCACACGCAGGGCAACCCGTTGGCGGCCGGACTGATCGCCTTCGGTGCCGGGTTGCTGGTGGCATCGATGCTTCCCGCGAGTGAGCGCGAACAGGAGGCCGCTCTCGCGGTGAAAGAGAAGGCCGAGCCCCTTACGCAGGAACTGACCGACGTCGCGAAGGACGCGGCCCAGAACCTGAAGGAACCCGCCCAGAACGCCACCCAAGCGGTCAAGGAGACGGTGGCCGATGCCGCGGACACCGTGAAGTCGGAGGGAACGTCCGCCGCCCAGGACGTGCAGGGCCGTGCGGCCGATGCGAAGGACACGGTCCGAGAACAGCAACGCTGACCCGGAATACCGTCGCCCCGTTCGGGTTCCCACCCGAGCGGGGCACGCGTATGTCCCGGTGGGTTCGGCGATGCACCAGCGACTCCAACGCGCGAACCGAGTGACAGCCATTGAAGCTGCAACTACCCTGTCTGCATGAAGAAGCTGTGGTGGGCCATCGGCGGAGTCGTTGCCGTTCTCGTGCTCGCGGTCCTGGTCGGCCCGTGGGCATACGGTCAGTTCATCGCCGAGGACGACGCGCCGGCGGCATCGGTGTCGACCGAGGGCGCCGAGGCGGCTTCCGCGTCGGTCGACGGGCAGTGGACGGTCGTACCCGGTGAGGCACCGAACCAGACCGCCGCGGGATACACCGTCCACGAAATCCTCAACGGCGCGAGCGTGACGGTGGTCGGTTCCACAGGTGAGGTCGCCGGTTCGGCCACCGTCGAGGGCGAGAAGCTGACCGCCGGAGAGGTGAACGTGCAGGTCGCCGGTATCACCACCGATCAGTCGCGTCGGGACGATCAGTTCCGCGGCAACGTGATGGACACCGACACCCATCCGACAGCCACATTCACCGTCGACGAGCCGGTCGACCTGTCCGGTCTTCCCGAAGACGGTTCGGTGGGGACGGTGACCGCCCAGGGCACCCTGACGCTCAAGGGACAATCGCGCCCGGTCACGGTGGACATCGAGGTTCTGCGTTCCGGCGACGACCTCATCGCCTCAGGCAGCATCCCGGTCACCTGGACCGACTTCGGAGTGCAGCCACCGTCACTGGGCTTCGTGACCGTGGACGGCCGCGGCACGGTGGACTTCCTGATCAGCCTGGCGCGATCCTGACGGCGCCCATCCGGGCGGCCCGAACACGTAGCCGAGTTTGTCTCGCCACGACCGCGCGTTGCGCCAGTCCCGCCCGATCGCGGCGTACTCATTGGTCTGCAGCTTCCAGATGTTGTACGTCCCGACCGGCTTGGTGAGCTCATAAGTGGGGCAGTGGGTTTCGGCCCGGAAGGTGCCGAACATCCTGTCCCACACGATGAGGATTCCGGCGTAGTTGCGGTCGAGATACTCGGGTCGCAGCCGTGGCACGTTTGCTCCTTTTCATACTCAGGTGATAGGAATTCGGTGTGCACATCACCGCCAAGGTGGACTACGCCGTGCGGACCCTCATCGAATTGGCCGCGGCCGGGCCGTCACCGTCCAAAGCCGAGTTCCTCGCGCATGCGCAGACCATTCCGCACAAATTCCTCGAAGCCGTGCTCGCCGACCTCCGGCGCGGGGGGCTCGTGAACAGCAGGCGCGGACCCGACGGCGGCTACTGGCTGGCCCGTCCGGCGTCGGACATCTCCATCGCCGACGTGATTCGTACCGTCGAGGGGCCTCTGGCCTCGGTGCGCGGCGAGAGGCCCGAGGACGTGGAATACGGCGGGCCGGCGGCCAAGCTGCAAGACGTGTGGATCGCCGTGCGAGTGAACCTGCGTGCGGTACTCGAGAACGTGAGTGTCGCCGACATCGCGGAGCAGCGGCTCCCGGACTTCCTCACCGCACTCACCGCGGATCCCGGCGCGTGGGAGCGCCGCCCCCGTGTGGCTGCACCGGCGGCCGAGGACGCACAGCGCGGCTGATCGTGTGGGCTCAGGGCTTGCGTGCGAGGTACCCGAACATCGTCACGGACATGTGAAAGTCGCCGGTGTGGGCGCCGGACTCCAGCTGCTCGAGAAGGGCTCTCCGTTCGGCGGGGGAGATCGCACCTTCGGCCACCGCCGCATCCATCATCATCGTGACCAGTGGACCCGTGGCGTCGCCGGGTTCCTGCATCAGTGCCTGCGAACCTGTGTCCTCGACGACGAGTCCGGCCCGCGTCAACTGACCCGGCAGAAGCCGGCCCGAATACGGATTCGCGGTGTTCGTCAGCATCACGTCGGTGATGCGTGCGAGAACGTCGGGATCACCCGGGTGCAGTATCGCCGTTCCCCAGTCGCTGTCGAGGATCACGGCTCTTCCGCCCGGTTTCACGACGCGCGCCACTTCCGCTGCCGCTCGCTCCGGCTCGGTCAAATGCTGGAAGACCCGCTCGCAGCGCACGGCGTCCAGACTGCTCGTTGCAAAGGGTAGGGAATAGGCGGTGCCGACGACGAACTGCGCCGTCGACCGCGCGGCCTCCGTCCGTTCGCGCGCGAGGAGCACCATTCCGGGATTCGGGTCCAGCCCGATCGCTCGCCCCGCCGCACCGACGGCATAAGCCATTGCCCGCGTCTCCGATCCGGTTCCGGAGCCGATGTCGAGCGTGTGTTCACCCGGTTCGAGATGGAGGGCGTCGTGGGACCAGGCGCGCAGACGTCGGATTCCCGGCCGCTCGGCCTGGATGTCGAGGACGGAGGCGAGTTGTTCGAGGGCGTTTCGGTCAATTTCGTCGGACCGGAACGACAGCGGCACGGCCGAATCTGCCATGAATCCACGGTAGTTCAGCGGTGACGGCGAGCACAGCCGAACGGTCGAGTGGTCAACGTCATAGAAATTGCACTCCTCTGCAAAATTGCAGAGCTCTGCAAGTTCTGTACGGTGGATGGGGTGATTTCGGAAATGGGACTGCGGGACCGTAAGAAAGCCGCTACTCGCGCGGCTCTCAGCGGTGCCGCCGCGCGCCTGGCCCGGGCGCTGGGCATCGAATGCGTCACCGCCGACGCCATCGCGTCCGAGGCGGGTGTGTCGACTCGGACGTTTCACAACTACTTCTCCAGCAAGGAAGAGGCGGTACTGGCGCATTTCGAGGAGTCCGTTCACGACTGGGTGAACCTGCTCCGCGCTCGTCCGGAAGACGAGCCGATCTGGGATTCCCTCGAACACGTGGTGGTCCAGATCGTCACCGATCCCGCGAAACCCCTCGAAGAGACCGTCGTGATGATGGAGCTCGTCGAGACCAGCCCCGCGCTGCTCGCGAAGAAGCTCGAGGTGCATCTTCGGGTGACCCGCCTGGTCGGTGAGGTGATCGCCGAACGGACGGGCACCAATATCGACACCGACCTCTACCCCAACCTGCTGCACATGGCAGTCGGCTCGGCATGCAAGGTGTCGCTCGATCTGTGGATGAGCGGCAAATCGGGTGCGAGCGGACCCGAAGAGCTGGTCCGCGACGCCATGCGTCAACTCCGTCAGGGAATCCCGCAGCCGTAACCGGTTGCGCCCGAACCCCTCGTTCCACCGACTCAGAAGGAGCCTCCAGTGGCCACCTATCTCTATCGGATCGGCAGATTCGCCTACCGGCGAAAAGGTGCGGTCATCAGCGTCTGGTTGGTGATCCTCGTCCTCATGGGTGTCGGGGCGGCAACCCTGTCGGGTCCCACCAAGGACTCGTTCTCCATTCCCGGCACCCCCGCGCAGCAGGCGCAGGACTTGATGGCCGAGCGCTTCCCCGAAGCGGCAGGCAACAACCCCATGGAAGCGGTGAGCGCCAGGTTCGTCTTTGCCGCACCCGAGGGGCAGACCCTGGAGAGTGAACAGAGCCGGCAGGCGATGGACGCCGTGCTCGCCAAGGTGCGGGGAATCGAACAGGTCCAGGATGCAGCCAAGGTCGATCCCGCAGTCGCTTCGGGAGCCGACGCCGCGCAGGCACTGGTCAACCCGGTCGAGGCGAACACGCAGCTCCTCGACATGGCGAAGTCCTCCGCCGCGGACAAGGGGATCAGCGAGGAGACGGCCGTCGCGAACGCACAGGCGCTGTCACCGCTGAACGCGGACAGGACCGTCGGCTACGTCGAGGTGCCCTTCAAGGGCGACATGGGCGACGTGGACAAGGCTCTGCGCGAACAGATCTCGTCGGCGGCTGACGCCGGCCGCAACGCCGGCCTGACCGTCGAGATCAGTGGATCGGCCGCCAACGATGCCGAACCGCCGGGCGGCGCCACCGAGCTCGTCGGAATCGGTGTGGCGGCCGTGGTTCTGGCCTTGACGTTCGGCTCGCTCGTCGCAGCCGGTCTCCCCTTGATCACCGCGATCATCGGAATCATGATCGGCAGCCTGGGAATCACCGTGGCCACCGGGTTCACCGACCTGAGTTCGATGACGCCCACCCTGGCCATCATGATCGGCCTCGCGGTCGCCATCGACTACTCACTGTTCATCGTGTCCCGTTTCCGACACGAACTCTCCCTCACCTCGGATCGCTCGGAAGCGGCAGGACGTGCGGTCGGCACCGCCGGTTCCGCCGTGGTGTTCGCCGGTCTCACGGTCATCATCGCGCTGATCGCGCTGCGCGTCGTCGGAATCCCGTTCCTCACGGACATGGGTGCGGCTGCCGCGTTCACGGTGCTCATCGCCGTCATGATCGCGCTCACACTGCTGCCTGCCATCCTCGGGTTGTTCGGACGCAAGGCATTTGCCGGAAAGATTCCCTTTCTGCAGAGTCGTGACCTCGAAGACGACGAGGGTAAGCCGAGCTTCGCGCTGCGGTACATCAGCGCAGTGGTGCGCAGACCCGCCATTCCGTTGATCGCCGGTGTCGTGCTGCTGGGCGCACTCGCCATTCCCGCGACGGGACTCAGCCTCGCTCTTCCGAGTGAGGGCACAGGCGACCCCGCCACCAGCTCACGGCAGGCCTACGACCTGGTCGGCGAAGGATTCGGTCCCGGCAAGAACGGTCCCCTGCTCGTCGTCGTCGACGCCAAGGACCTCACCTCCGGCACACCGGCTGCCGCGTTCGACGAAGTGGTGAACACCATCTCGGCGCAGGACGATGTGTCGAACGCTCAGATCGTGGGCGTGAACCGGGCGGGTGACACCGCGCAAATCCTGGTGACACCGACCAGTGCACCCAGTGACCCGGCAACGATGGACCTGGTCAACAACATTCGCGGTGCGGAAACCGCACTGCACGATTCGATCGGCGTCAACTACGGCGTCACCGGGCAGACCGCCCTCGAAGGTGACGTGTCCGAGACGCTGCAGGATGCGCTGATTCCGTACCTCGCCGTGGTCGTGGGTCTCGCCTTCCTCCTGCTGCTGCTGGTGTTCCGCTCGATACTGGTGCCGCTGACGGCAACGCTCGGCTTCCTGCTCAGCGTCGCCGCGACCTTCGGTGCCACGGTCGCCGTATTCCAGGAAGGCTGGGGAGGCCTCATCGCCAACCCGCAACCGATCGTGAGCTTCATGCCGATCTTCCTGATCGGAGTGGTGTTCGGGCTCGCGATGGACTACCAGGTGTTCCTGGTGACCCGGATGCGCGAGGAGTACGTCCACGGTGCGACCGCGAAGCAGGCCGTCACCGTCGGCTTCAACCACGGCGCCCGCGTCGTCAGCGCAGCGGCCGTCATCATGATGTCGGTGTTCGCCGCCTTCATCGCCGAACCCAACTCGTTCATCAAGTCGATCGGCTTCGCCCTGGCGGTGGCCGTGTTCTTCGACGCCTTCGTGGTCAGGATGGTGATCATCCCGTCGGTCATGGCGCTGCTCGGCGACAAGGCCTGGTGGCTGCCCAAGTGGCTCGACAAGATCCTGCCCAACGTCGACATCGAGGGCGAGAAGCTGCGCCAGGCGCTCCCCGAGTCGGACGACGCGCTCCAGCCCACGCGGTAGGCGCTCCGCGCCCGTGCGCCTTTCTGGTAGCCCCAACTACCAGAAAGGCGCACGAGGCCGTAGGCCCGGTAACCTTCGAAGATCATGATGACGCGTCAGGATCGCAGCCCATGCTGAACCGTTTGCTCTCCACCTACCTTCGCCCGTACAAGCGGGAACTGATGCTGGTGGTCCTGTTCCAACTGGTCGCGACGGCGGCCGCGCTCTACCTCCCCAGCCTCAATGCCGACCTCATCGACAACGGGGTCACGAAGGGCGACACCGGTTACATCCTGTGGACGGGTGGGGTCATGTTGCTCGTCACCGTCGTCCAGATTGTGTGTTCCATCGGTTCCGTGTACTTCGGTGCGCGCGCGGCCATGGGCTTCGGGCGTGACGTGCGCCGGGCGGTGATGCATCAGGTCGGTAGCTTCTCGTCCCGTGAATTCGGCCGCTTCGGTGCACCGTCGCTGATCACCCGGAACACCAACGACGTGCAGCAGGTGCAGATGCTCGTCGTGATGAGCTGCACCATTCTGGTGATGGCCCCGATCATGTGTATCGGCGGCATTGCGATGTCGATACGCGAGGACGTCGGGCTCGCCTGGATTCTCGCCGTCACCGTGCCGGTCCTCGGATTGTCCATGGGGTTCGTGATCTCGCGGATGGTGCCCGCCTTCCGTGAGATGCAGACCCGGATCGACGGTGTCAACCGAGTTCTGCGCGAGCAGATCACCGGCATCCGCGTGGTCCGGGCGTTCGTCCGTGAACGCTCCGAGATCGAACGTTTCGAGACGGCCAACGAACAACTCACCCAGACCGCCCTGCGCGTCGGCCGCCTCACCGCGATCATGTTTCCCCTGGTCATGGTGATCGCCAATATCACCAGCGTGGCCGTCATCTGGTTCGGCGGGCACGAAATCGACAGCGGCAGTATGCAGATCGGTTCGCTGACGGCGATGCTCAGCTACATCATGCAGATCCTGATGTCGGTGATGATGGCCTCGTTCATCGCGATGATGGCACCGCGGGCGACGGTGTGTGCAGAACGCATCGGTGAGGTTCTGGCCACCGAGTCGACCGTGGTCCCGCCGGCCGAACCTGTCACCCGGATCGAGCATCCGGGGGTGGTGGAGCTGCGCGACGCGCAATTCAAGTTCCCCGGCGCCGACGAACCGGTGCTCCGCGACATCAGCTTCCGGGCAGAACCGGGCAAAACCACCGCGATCATCGGCGGCACCGGATCGGGTAAGACCACGCTGCTCTCGCTGATCCCCCGCCTCATCGACGCCACGGCCGGCACCGTCACCGTCTCCGATATCGACGTCCGGCGCCTCGACCTCGACGTTCTGCGGTCGGGGATCGGTTTGGTTCCGCAACGGCCGTATCTGTTCTCGGGCACCGTCGCCACCAATCTGCGGTACGGCAAACCTGACGCGAGCGACGAGGAGTTGTGGCACGCGCTGGAGATCGCGCAGGCCGCCGATTTCGTCCGGGCGATGCCGGAGGGCCTGGACACCCCCATCGCGCAGGGGGGCACCACCGTGTCGGGTGGGCAGCGACAGCGACTGGCCATCGCGCGGGCTCTGGTACGCCGCCCGTCGATCTATCTCTTCGACGATTCGTTCTCCGCTCTCGACCTCACCACCGACGCCCGCCTGCGCGCCGCACTCGAACCGGAAACGGCGGACGCCTGCGTGATCCTTGTGGCGCAACGGGTGTCGACCATCGTGGAGGCCGACCAGATCGTGGTGCTCGAGGACGGCGCCATCGTCGGAATCGGTACCCACGACCACCTGCTCGACACCTGCCCCTGTTACGTCGAAATCGTCGAATCCCAACGATCGATTCAGGAAGCCCTATGAGCGATCGCACGAGCACCGCCACCGCCGAGAAGCCGGCGGGCCCCCGGATCCCGGGGCCGGTCGCGCCGGGAGCGCCCGGCTCCAAGCCGCACGCTCTGTGGCCGTCCACCAAGAGGTTGCTGGGGCGGATGCGGCCGCATCGCATCGCCGTGAGCACCGTCATTCTGGTCGCCGGGGTGGCGGTGGTGCTCACCTCCATCGCGCCGCGCCTGCTCGGTCAGGGCACCAACATCATCTTCGACGGCATCGTCGGCAAGCAGTTGCCGGCGGGAATGTCGAAGGACCAGGCCGTCGCCGCACTGCGGGCCGACGGGCAGGGCACGTTCGCGGACATGGTGTCCGGCATGGCCGTGATACCCGGAGTCGGTATCGACTTCGGTGCACTCGGTCGTGTTCTCGCGATCGTCCTCGCGTTGTACGTCGGGTCGTCCGTATTCATGTGGCTGTCCGGGTACCTCCTCAACATCGTCGTGCAGGGAGTGGTGAAGAACCTGCGCGCCGAGGTGGAACGCAAGATCCACCGGCTTCCGCTGCGCTACTTCGATTCCCATTCCCGCGGTGACCTACTCAGTCGCGTCACCAACGACATCGACAACGTGTCGCAGTCGTTGCAGCAGACGATGAGCCAGCTGATCGTGTCGGCCATGACCGTGATCGGCATCCTGGTGATGATGATCGTGATCTCGCCGTTGCTCGCACTCATCGCCGTACTCACCGTCCCGCTGTCGGTGCTGGTGACAGCGCAGATCGCGAAACGGTCCAAGACGCATTTCGTCGCGCAGTGGAAATCGACCGGTGCGCTCAACGCCGAGGTCGAAGAGGCGTTCACCGGCCATGAACTGGTCACCGTGTTCGGCCGCAGCCGGGAGGTGGAGGCCCGGTTCGAGGAACAGAACGAAAACCTGTACCAAGCGAGTTACCGGGCGCAGTTCATCTCGGGCCTCATCATGCCCGCGATCATGTTCCTCGGAAACCTCAACTTCGTGGCCATCGCCGTCCTCGGCGGCATGCGGGTGGCGTCCGGCACGATGAGCCTCGGTGACGTGCAGGCGTTCATCCAGTACTCCCGCCAGTTCACGCAGCCGCTCACCCAGATCGGTGCCATGGTCAACCTCATGCAGTCGGGGGTGGCCTCCGCCGAACGGGTGTTCGCGATCCTCGACGAGGACGAGGAAGAGCCGGATTTGCTCGACGCCCGGACCCCCGAGCTGGCGAAGGGACACGTGGAGTTCTCGAACGTCTCCTTCAGTTACTCGCCGGAGAAGCCGCTGATCGAAAACCTGTCACTGGTGGCCGAGCCGGGACAGATGGTCGCGATCGTGGGGCCGACCGGCGCGGGAAAGACCACGCTGGTCAACCTCATTCTGCGGTTCTACGACCTCGACGGCGGCAGGATCCTCCTCGACGGTGTCGACATCGCCGAGATGTCTCGGGACGACCTGCGGTCCCGGATCGGCATGGTGTTGCAGGACGCCTGGTTGTTCGGGGGCACCATCCGCGACAACATCGCCTACGGCCGGCCCGATGCCACGGAGGAGGAGATTCTTGCGGCGGCACGGATCACCTACGTCGACCGTTTCGTCCACTCGCTGCCCGACGGCTACGACACCGTCATCGACGAGGAAGGTAGCAACATCAGCGCGGGTGAGAAGCAGCTGATCACGATTGCGCGCGCCTTCATCTCGCAGCCGTCGATCCTGATCCTCGACGAGGCGACGAGTTCGGTGGACACCCGTACCGAACTGCTGGTGCAGCATGCCACGGCGGTCCTGCGCAGCGACCGCACCAGCTTCGTGATCGCACACCGGCTGTCGACGATTCGCGACGCCGATCTGATCGTCGTCATGGAGGACGGACGCATCGTCGAGCAAGGCAGCCACGAAGATCTGCTGATCGCCCGCGGCGCGTACTACCGGCTGTACAACAGCCAGTTCGTGGGTGCCGACGTCTGACCGGTCTCCCTATTTGACGAGGGTGAACTGCATGACGTCGATGTGCCCGGACCGGAAATGGGCGGCGCAGCCGAGAAGATACTTCATGAACCGTTCATACATTTCCGATGAGGACAGCTCGATCGCCTCGGCGCGACGTGCCGTCAGAGCGTCGGCCCAGTGCTCGAGCGTCCGCACGTAGTGCTGCTGCAAGGATTGAATCCGCTCGATCCGGAAGTTCGCCTTGTCGACGGCTTCTTCGATCCACTGTGGTTGGGGCAGTTGGCCACCGGGGAAGATCTGCCGCTTGATGAAGATGTGGAAGAGGGCGTTCTCGCGGGTCACCGGGATACCCATCTCCTTCAGGGCCGACAGGGGATGGCCGATGATCGTGTGCAGGAGCATCCGGCCGTCGTCCGGCAGCATGTCGTGGCAGTTGGAGAAGAAGGTGTCGTACCGTTCGCGCCGGAAGTGTTCGAAGGCGCCGATGCTGACGATGCGGTCCACCTTTTCGTGGTATTCCTCCCATCCCCGGAGATGGACTCGGCCCGTCCGGGGACCAGGATGGTCCGCCAGCAGCCTGCTCACGTGGTCGTACTGATTACGGCTGAGCGTGAGGCCTTCGACGTTGACGTCGTACTTCTCCATCGCCCGCAACATCGCCGCGCCCCAGCCGCACCCGATGTCGAGAAGGGTCATTCCGGGGTGCAGATCGCACTTGCCCAGTGACAGATCGATCTTCGCGCGCTGAGCCTCCTCCAGAGTCATGTCCTCGCGTTCGAAGTACGCGCAGCTGTACGTCATGGTCGGGTCGAGGAACAGTGCGAAAAAGTCGTCCGAAAGGTCGTAGTGCGACTGCACCTGCCGATAGAAGGGTTTCAACGCTGTGTGCGACATACCTGACCCCTTGTCTCCTCGGGCCGGCCGCCTCCCGGGCGATCCGGAGGACTCCTCGCGCCGACTCTGCCGAGGGGATACCCAAACTTTCCCGGCTGACTCACCCGCGCATACCGGAGGTGAGGAAGTACGCACGGCCGGCCGTGATTGGATACACCAGTGAATGCTGTAGTCCCCACCCCGCCCGATCCGTTCTTCACCGTAGGCACGCGACTCGAGGGCCGGCTGGGCCGGACCGGGACCATTCACACGCCGCACGGGGACATCGCGACACCCTCGTTCGTCGCCGTCGGCACCAAGGCCACGGTGAAGGCGGTGCTGCCCGAAAGCATGCAGGACCTCGGCGCGCAGTCCGTGCTCGCCAATGCCTATCACCTGTACCTGCAGCCGGGACCGGACATCGTCGACGAGGCCGGGGGCCTGGGCAAGTTCATGAACTGGGACGGCCCCACCTTCACCGACAGCGGTGGCTTCCAGGTGATGTCGCTGGGGGTGGGTTTCAAGAAAGTCCTCGCCATGGAGGCCGTCGGCGTGCGATCCGACGACGTGATCGCGAAGGGCAAGGAACGTCTGGCCACCGTCGACGACGACGGCGTCACCTTCAAATCGCACCTGGACGGGTCGCGGCATCGGTTCACGCCCGAGGTGTCGATGCAGATCCAGCATCAGCTCGGCGCCGACATCATGTTCGCGTTCGACGAGCTCACCACCCTGCTGAACACCCGCGGCTATCAGGAGAGGTCCGTGGAGCGCACCCAGGCGTGGGCGGTGCGGTGCATCGCCGAACACGAGAAGCTCACGGCCGAGCGGGCGCACCGTCCCTATCAGGCCCTCTTCGGTGTGGTTCAGGGCGCTCAGTACGAGGATCTACGCAGGCTGGCCTGCCGCGGACTCGAGTCGATTCGCGGGGAAAGCGGACGCGGATTCGACGGGTACGGCATCGGCGGCGCTTTGGAGAAGCAGAACCTCGGCACCATCGTCCGCTGGTGCAACGAGGAACTGCCCGAGCACAAGCCCCGGCACCTGCTCGGCATCAGCGAACCCGACGACTTCTTCGTGGCCATCGAGAACGGCGCCGATACCTTCGACTGCGTCAACCCGTCACGCGTGGCACGCAATGCGGCGATCTATCACCCGGACGGCCGCTTCAATATCAACACCAGCAAGAACCGTCGCGACTTCACGCCGATCGACGAGAACTGCGACTGCTACACCTGCGCCAACTACACGCGGGCGTACCTCCATCACCTGTTCAAGGCCAAGGAGATGCTGGCGTCGACCCTCTGCACCATCCACAACGAACGGTTCACCGTGCGGCTGGTCGACCAGATCCGGGGAAGCATCGAGGGCGGCTACTTCGACGAGTTCAAGGCCGACACCCTGGGCCGCTTCTACGCCGCGAGGACGTAGGTCGGTTCGCGCTTCTTCACGTAGGCGATGACCCGATAGGTGATGGGCATGACCAGCACCTCCACCAAGGTCTTCCACAGGAAACCGACGATCACGTAGTTGACGAAGTCGGTCCACGTCGTGATGCCGATGGCGCCGGCTGCGATGGAGCAGAAGATCAGCGTGTCGGCGAATTCCCCGACGACGGTGGAGCCGATCAGCCGCGCCCACAGGTGCTTTTCCTTGGTGCGCTCCTTGATGAGGACCAGCGTCGCCGAGTTCAGCATCTGGCCCACCAGGTAACCGGCCAGTCCGGCGAGCAACAGTCGGGGATAGACACCGACGACGGCGCTGAGGGCGTCCTGGTTTTCGTAGAAATCGGCGGCGGGGAGCTCGATGAGGAGCCAGAAGCAGAACGCGGCGAGAATCAGGGCGCCGAATCCCAGATAGATGGCCCGACGCGTCGACTTGAACCCGTATACCTCGCTGAGGACGTCGCCGACGATGTAGGCGAGCGGGAAGAGGAAGAAGCCGCCGTCGGTGATGACGGGCAGGATCTGCAGCGGACCGAGGGTCAGCGACGAATCACTGAAGAATGCGACCCCCTTGGTCGCGCAGATATTCGAGATCAGCAGCGTCGCGGTGAACAATGCGACGAACGTGGGGTAGTACCCGCGACTGACGTGCGCGAACGTCGCATGGTCGGCTTGCTCTACGTGCTGATCTGAGGCTGTCACGCCGCAATCCAAGCACTTGCGGGTGGAGTGGCGCGAATCAGGATCGGATGAACGTACCTTTTGTCCGATCTGAAGCGACGAAAGGTACGTTCACCCGCAGGCGCGACACCAGTGGCAGCGCTCAGCCCTGAACGACGCGAGTACCGCCGGCGAGCTCGTCGTGCTTGCCCTGTTTCGTGGGGCTGCTGTTGATCGTCACACCGATGACGATGGCCGCGACCGTGCCGAGGAGTCCGAACACGAGCCCGATCAGGGGCAGACCGCCGAGCGCCGAAAGGACGTAGAAGCTGTTCCGGATCAGCGACTGCTGCTGTGTGGGCAGTCCACCGTTCGGTCCTACCACCCGAAGGCCGAAGAGCTGCTTTCCCGGGGTCTGCCCGCGCGTGGTCTCCAGCAGCACGAAGTACCCGATCACTGCGGCAGCGGTGAGAAGGGCACCGACGACACTACCGAGAACCGAACCGAGTGCCAGCGAGATGATCGTCGTGACGATGGCGGTGGGAATCCCCACGATCAGGCCGTCGATTACGCGCGCACCCAGGCGTGGAAGCAGCTCGCCCGGGCGGGACGTGTCGAACCCGAAATCGGGCTGGGCGAACGGTGCAGTACCAAAAGCCTGCCCCGAATCGAACTGCTGCTCACTGGATTGCTGCCCGTACCGGTGCTCCCCCTGCGGCTGGGCACCGAACGGTTGGTGCCCCTGGTTCGGATCGAATCCGCCAGTAGTCATATCTCCCCCTCGAATCTCGAGTCTGTGTGTCTCGGATGACGCCGAGCACATTACGCATGGGGAGAGTGGGGTTCCTGTGACGGATAGTGAAACGGGTGAGCGCGCTTGCCGTCCGGGTGGACGGGAAGCACGCTCACCCGCGGTGAGTTCAGGCCGTCAGGCCGAGACGTAACGACCGGTGAGCACGCGGTATGCGTACGTCGAGGCGATGATCGTGAGGGGAATCGTGACGAGCAGTCCGAGTCCGCACGGAATCGCGCCGAGAATGTTGATACCGACCAAGGCGAGAGCCAGCAGGAGAAGCGGTCCCACGTTCTGGGAAATGATTCCGAAGCTGGACTTGATACCAGTGACGGCGTCCTGATTCTGGTCGATCACGAACTGCAGCGTCCACCACGTGAGGAAGACGACGATCAGACCCGGTATGACGAGCAGGATGAAACCGATGGTGGACAGCACACCGACGATCAGGCTCGCGATGATGATCGCACCGATATTCGTGAACTGAAAGAACGATCCGAAGGCAGGCTTGTTGCCGTCCACCTCGTGAAGCGCTCCCCGCACGAGGGCGGCATTGATCAGGTAACCGACCACCGTGGTGACGAGCGTTCCGATGATTCGCCACACCGTGAAGGTGTCGGAGAGGTCGGAGGACGTGCTGAAACCGCCGAAAATCAGGTTCAAGACGACCTGGATGACCGCCGCGACCAGCATGATCCCGATCCAGATGAGCGCGTTGTCCTTGAACTTGTTCCAGCCGTAGCTGATCGCGTTGCCCACCGACAGCTGTCCCGGTGTCTGGCCGGGGGCGCCGTAACCCGTTACGGGCGGAGGCGGCGGATATCCACCCGGCGGCGGACCCTGCGGAGGCGGTGGGTAATTACCCTGCGGCGGTGGGTAATTTCCGCCCTGTTGGGGTGGATAATTTCCCCCCTGCTGCGGAGGTGGGTAATTCCCGGGAGGCGGCGGATATCCGCCGGGAGGTGGTCCCTGCGGCGGCGGTGGGTAATTCCCGGGGGGCGGCGGATATCCGCCGGGAGGTGGTGGGGGATTGCCCTGCGGAGGGTATCCGCCCTGATCACCGCCCTCTGGTTTGTCGTTCGGGTCGTATCCACCAGTCGTCATGTGTTCCCCTCAG
This sequence comes from Rhodococcus sp. MSC1_016, assembly GCF_023667485.2. Taxonomy (NCBI): domain Bacteria; kingdom Bacillati; phylum Actinomycetota; class Actinomycetes; order Mycobacteriales; family Nocardiaceae; genus Rhodococcus; species Rhodococcus sp. MSC1_016. The sequence goes on along the minus strand of NZ_JAMOZI020000001.1, from coordinate 4,979,269 downwards.
CAAGAATTGAGTGCTTGCGTATGACAGTGCGAATAGACACTACGTGGACGAACCTTTACTTGCCCACCTTTGGACCGCTTCTTCTCGAGGCGATTTCATGCCTTACGCTGGTAAACGTGACTAATTCTGGGGGATCGGACAACTCGAATCCGGACGGCGGCCAATACCCGCCCGGCTACGGCGAGGTACCGGGTTTGCCGCGGGACGGATACGGGGTCGACGCCTCCGGCAACCCCACGTATTCGGCGCCCACCGAGAAGTATCCCGACTATCAGCAGCCGGGCGCCTACGGAACGTCGCCGGCGCCGGAGAGCCAGGGGCAGTACGGAAGCCCCAATCCCCCTGCCACGCCGAACCAGTACGGTGGCACCGATCAGTACGGCGGTTCGCCTCAGCCGTACGGGACACCAAACCCGTACGCGGCACCTAACCAGTACGGCGGCCAGGCACAGTACGGCGGGCAGAATCAGTATGCCGCCCCGAACCAGTACGGTGCCCCGACTCCGGGGTACGGGCCCCCGAATGCGTATGGCGCGCCGTATGCGCAGCAGCCTGGAACCAACGGGCTGGCGATCGCCGCACTGGTCGTCTCGATCGTCGGCGGCTGCGTCTACGGTCTCGGCGCCATCGTCGGCATCATTCTCGGGGTCGTTGCACTCGGTCAGATCAAGCGGTCCGGGGAACAGGGTCGGGGACTCGCGATCGCCGGTATCGCCCTCGGCGCGGCGTACATCCTCGGGTGGATTCTGTTCTTCCTCGTCATGGTGATTGCGGCGGCGTCGTCGGGAGTGTGATCACCCACGGCTCGCGCGGCAGCCGAGCCGGTTCGAAGCGGTCGAGCAGCCCGGCCAGGTCCACTTCCTCGTCGGGCGCGGTGAGTCGCAACGAGGTGGCCAGCATGGCGAGTACCTGACGAGGTGTGCGCCCCAAAGCCTTTTGGTCGCCGAGCGTGACGGCACCGGCGCGCTTGGCTAGTCTCCGGCCTTCCTGGTCGAGGGCCAGGGGGACGTGGGCGTACTGGGGCGCCGTCAGTCCGAGTAGTCCGGCCAGGTAGGCCTGACGGGGCGCCGACGACAGCAGATCGTCGCCGCGCACCACCTGGTCGACGCCCTGGGCCGCGTCGTCGACCACCACCGCGAGGTTGTACGCGGGCGTGCCGTCACCGCGCCGCAGCACGAGGTCGTCGACCATCCCGGAATAGCTGCCGTGCAGCAGATCGTCGATCGTGAACGACCCGACCTCGGCGCGCAGGCGCAGGGCGGGGGGACGGCCACCGGCTCGCCGCGCGTCGCGTTCTTCTCGCGTCAGGTTTCGGCAGATGCCGGGATACGCACCGTGCGGTGCGTGGGGTGCGGACGGGGCCTTCAGGATTTCCCTTCTCGTGCAGAAGCACTCGTAGGTGAGGCCGGCCGACTCGAGTCGGGTGACCGCGTCCCGGTAGTGCTCGAGCCGGTCCGACTGCACCATGAGGTCCTCGTCCCAGTCGAGGCCGAGTTCGCGGAGATCTGCCAGTTGCTGCTCGCGGGCGCCCGGGCGGACGCGGTCGAGGTCTTCGACGCGCATCAGGAAACGACGGCCGGTCGACCGCGCGAACAGCCACGCCAACAGGGCAGTGCGGAGGTTCCCGAGGTGCAGGTCTCCTGACGGGCTGGGCGCGAATCGGCCCGCACCGACGGTGGCGTTGTTCGGCTCCGCCTGGGAGGGCGGCGTTATCGGGTGCGGCGACTGGGACATCGGCGAGGCGGTGGGGTCAGCTGGCCAGTTCGATCGACGACGTCGTCGGCACGACCTCGGCGCCTTGCAGAACCATGGCAATCTGGATGTCGAGGGCGTGCTCGAGGTACTCCGGCGGGTACAGGGCGGGGCTGCCGAGCGCGTGGAGCGCGAGGCCGTCGACGGCGGCGAGCAGCAACGCCGCGCGTGTTTCGGCCTCGTGGACGCCCATGCCGATCAACACCGCGGACAGCTTGGTACGGATGGTGAACAGGGTCGTGCGGCGAATCTCGGCGAGCGAGGCCGAGGTGGCCGCACGGACGGCGAACCCGGCCATGACGTGGGCCTCGCGGGACCTGGCCGCGTCGAGCGGAAGTAGCTGCGACAAGGCCGAGAACAGGCCGCGGGCGGGGTCGCCGCCCTGATCCACGTCCGCCAGACGGGTGAGCAATTTGTCGACGAGAGTCCTCAGGGCGAAGGCGAACATCTCGTCCTTGGTGGAGAAATGATGCTGCACGGCGCCGATGGACACGCCGGCCCGCTTGGCCACCTCGCGAACGCTGGCACCCTCGAGGCCTGCCTGGGCCGCGACATCGAACAGGGCTGCCGCGAGGTGCTCTGGACTGGTCGAGGAGTATCGGCGTTCGCGCATGGATAGAACATTACTTGCGTATTGAATCAATACACGTGTCAGGTGCCCCTGTGTCGCAAAGTGTCGCGTGTGGCCAGTGGGTTCAGCGTTACTCGCAGGCCGGAAACGTGGGCCGCACGGTCACGCGGCAGCACATTTTCCGGTTCGCCGGCAACGATGACAAGGGTTAGTTTCTTCACGAGACTCATGCTACGGTTGCCGAGTTGCGTGAAACAACTCACATTGATGTGGAGCAGACCCTGATGGATACGACGACAACACCGCTTCTGGTCCGGCGAGGACAGCACCGGATACACGCGGAAATCACGGACGGACCGGGAGCACCACTGGTGCTCATGCACGGCTTTCCCGACAGCATGCACCTCTACGACCGCCTCATGCCGCACCTTGTCGGTCGCCGGCGCGTGGTGCGATTCGACTTCCTCGGGTGGGGCGAATCGGACAAACCGTCCGGCTACCCGTACACCGCGACCAACCAGGTCGGCGACATCGACGCGGTGGTCAACAGCTTGCCGGACGAGCGAGTCGTGCTGGTCGCGCACGACGCGTCCGGTCCGCCGGCCATCGACTGGGCGCTGCGGAACCCCGAGCGGGTCGAGGAGCTCGTCCTGCTCAACACCTACTACGAGTGGACGATCGGCCTTCGCCGGCCACATGCCATCGTGCTGTACTCGACGCCCGGGCTCAACGCGATCCCCCGTCGGCTTTCGGCGATGCGACCCGACCTCGAGCGGCGCCTCTTCCACTACCAGGTGGGCTCATTCATCCGCGACGGCGACGCACGCGCTGAACTCGTCCCGCAGCTGTTCGAGCAGTTTCGCGCGTCACGTCCGGCGTTCTGGCGGCACACCTCCGGCATGCTCGGCCAGGTGGTTTCCCGGCGGTTCAAGGCCCGCCAGCTGCAGCATTTCCACCGTCCCGTGCGGATCATCTTCGGCGTCAGCGACCCGTTCCTCAATCCGCGGTTGGCGAAGCGATTCGCCGGCCAGTTCCCCGACAACAACCTGCATCTGGTCGAAAACTCCGGGCATTACGTACAGGTCGACGAGCCCGAGCTGGTCGCCGACCTCATGACGGGCGAGTATCGTCACGCAACCTTGTCGGCGTAGAATCGGCGGATGCTCAACCGCACGTACGACGGCCAGGTGTGCTCCATCGCTCGCACGCTCGAAGTTCTCGGCGAGCGATGGACACTCCTGATAGTGCGCGACGCGATGCTCGGCCTGCGCCGCTTCGACGAGTTCCAGCACAGCCTGGGCGTCGCCCGCAACGTGCTCACCGACCGGCTCAAGCGGTTGGTGGAGGCGGGTGTGCTGGAGCGCGTCGAGTATCAGCAGCGTCCGCCTCGCTTCGAGTACCGGCTCACCGCGGTCGGCCTCGAACTCTGCACGCCGGTGGTCGGACTCATGCATTGGGGCGACCGGCACCGGTCGGGGCCGGACGGCCTACCGCGGCTGACCCGGCACCGTGAGTGCGGTGGTCAGCTGCACGCCGAGCTGGTGTGCGAGCAGTGCGGCGAGACTGTTTCCGGCACGGAACTGGAACTGCCGCCGGGGCCCGGACTACGAACAGACCCCCTCTCTGCCGGTTAGCTTGCGCGAAAGGGGTAGGAGAGGGACAGGATGATCGACGTGCGCCTCGAGTCAGACGTGCACGTCAGGTGGCCGGAATGACGGCGCGGGGCATGTCGGCCCGCAACTCCACATCGGTGACGAAATCACCGTCACCGGGCTCGTAGCGTCTTTGCGGGTCGAAATCTTCCACGCGGAAACTGTTCAACGCGGGGGAGTGCGTGGTCACCGCGAGGGTGCCGCCGTCGAGGTCGAATTGGAGCAGCCGCTGGAAGCCGGTCTCCCGACGGTTGTCGACCCGGAAGTTCTGGTAGTCGGCGAGCAATTCCACCACGGTGCGGTCGGTGTCCCCGACCTTTCTGTCGGTGACCGTCGTCTGCCCGTCGACATGTCCGGCGAGGACGAGGAACACCGTGTCGAACGGCGCGACGAGCCGGTTCCAGATCTGCTGTCCGGCGCTTCCGCCGATGTCGCCGAAGCCGCTCATCCGCAGGGAGCCGTCCTCGTCGAGGTAGTAGTGGCTGCCGATCATCACATTGCGATCCGGATGCGCGGCGAGAACGTCCTCCGCCCACTGCAGTACCCGCTCGGGCGGGTTGTAGCCGATGTACAGCATCAAGAACTTCGCACCTGCGAGGTCGAGCAGGTCGTAATGAGCCGAGTTGTCGGTGTCCGTCACCGACCCACCCCAATACGGCCTGTCCCGGTATCGCCACGGGCCGAAGAACTCGTTGTAGAGGGCGTGGTTCTTCTCATGCTCGCCCGGGATCAGGCGGCCGCCGACATTCCACAGATTGTCGTGATTGCCGGGCAGGACGCCGTGCGGAATGCCGGCGTCTTCCAAAGTCGACATCGCCTTGTCCGCCACTTCGAATTCGGGGCGGGCGCGAGTGTCGGGCGCCCCCGGCCGAATCCAGCTCTGGACCAGGTCACCGGTGTGCATCGAGTACGCGATCTTCCGGTCCGCGGCATTGTCGACCGTCCAGCGGGTCATGCTGTCGAACACCGCGGGATTGTCCCGGGACACGTACTGGGTGTCGGTGATGTGCTGAATCGCAAAGTCGTAGGACGCCGGATCTGCGAATTGCTGGTCGGCCTCGGAGTTGGCATCGCGGAAGGAACGGTCGCGGCGAGGACTGTCGATGACGAGGATCTGGGCCGAATCGGCACCCTCGATGCGGGTGCTCAGCCTCACCGGACCGCCCGGATTGTCGGGTCGCGCGGTGGCCACCGGCTCACCCCAGCTGTCCGCCTGCTCATCCCAGACATGCAGTGCCACGTCGTCGAGGTTGACCGAACGGCCTTCCCAGACCACCTCGTTGGCAAGAGTGCCCGGCGCGAACGTGACCTCGTATCGCATGTACGGGTACTCGTCGAAGCGGTGGGTGGTGGCCGATGTGCGGTCCGATTCGTCGCCGGGCACACGACCGGACGGCGTGAGATCGTCGGTGATGCCGGCGAACATGACCGCGGAGTGCAGTGGAGTCGAACTCAGCAGCCCGCGCGACGCCAGGCCCTGGGCGCCGCGCGGCTCCGGTTCTGCGCCGGCAACCCCGTCGCTGCTGAGCACACCGGCAACCAGCGACACGGCCATCAACGTGGCTAACCTGCCCGGCACACCCATGACCTGAGGTTACAAGTGTGGCCGGGACGGCGCCGATCGTCAGGCCTTGCGACCGAGGAAGCCCAGAAGTCGGGTCTGCTCGTCCGCGTCCGCAGGCACTTCGACGGCCGGCCCGCACACGCCTGCCATGCGAATGTTGTCGCCGAGTTGCTCGGCGACGGTGCGTACCCACGCGAGGTCATCGGCGGGGATCGTCTCGTCGAGGCCGGTGGCCCGCGCGAGGTCCCATCCGTGGACCACCAGGTCGAAGCAGTAGAAGCTGCCGACCGTGTCGGCGAGGGTGGTGCGGCCGAAGTGTCCTTCGTATTCGCGGCTTCCGCGCTCGGGGTCGTCGAGGATGTCCTGCATGCCGTCGCGGGTGGCCGCCCACGCGGCGGCCGGATCCTCGTCGACGGAAGGGCCGGCGGGCAGCTCGAGGTCGACCACGGTGACGATGTACCGCTGGGTGTCGATTACGTGGCGCAGGAGGTCGCGGGCGGTCCAGCCCTCGCACGGCGACACATTGTTCCAGCGGTCGGCGGGCACGGATTCGACGCGAGCGGTGAACTTCTCGGCCAGATCTCGGTAATGGGCGGCGGGGGTGTCCGTTGTCGAAGTCATGCTGCCGATTCTTCCCCTCCGAAGCGGTCGAGGGCTTGAACATTTCCGACATCGACGACGGAGGCGCTGCCGTGCCAGCCGGGTGCCTCGCTCGCAAGCAGGTCGGAGGGGGTCAGTGAGGAGATCCGGCGGCACTCGCGGGACAGATGCGCCTGATCGCTGTACCCCGAGGTGGCGGCGAGTTCGGCCAGGCTCCTTCGCTTTCCGGACTGGGCCAGCGCCATGAACCGCTGAAGCCGCAGGATTCCGCGCAGGGTCGCCGGGCCGTATCCGAACGAGTCGTTGCACCGCCGCTGTAGTTGCCGTTCGGTGACTGACGTGGCGTCGGCGAGCGCGCCCACGTTCCAGGAGTGACGAGCCAGCGCCCGGCGCACGTGGCCGATCAGCGGATCCGCTTCGCGTCGGCTGCCGCGCAAGGATCGCACGGCGTTCTCGAACAACGTGATTCGCTCGTCGCTTCCCGCCGCGTTGTCCAGCCGGTCGGTGAGTGTTCGTTCCCAGCTCGAGCCGAGGACGTCGCCCAGCCCGACGCGGATGTTACGTACCTCGGACGCCGGGGTTCGAAACAGTGGCGAAGCAGCGCCCGGCCGGAAACGCACGCCCACCGATTCGGTGCCCGGCGGCAGGGTGAACGACCAGGCCGATGTTTCGGGACCGCAGAGCCGGATGCCGATCCCGCGAATCCACAGAAGGTCCATGCAACCGTCCGGCACCAGCAGGTGCTCGCCCTCGGTTCGCGCCGACCAACCGCACACCAGGGTGTCGGTGAGATCGGACGACGGTGAGGTCGGCGTGTACCAGCCCATGACAGGGAGCGTAGTCACGCGCACCGACATCTGCCGCTGTCGCGGCATCACGCGAAACTGCCCGCACCGGCGGACAACTCGAGGTGAACTGTAGGCACGGGTCCGTCGAGGTTCCCCGGAGGCCCGCCATACCGCCGTCACAGAGAACGAGGACTCCATGAGACGAACATGGGCGCTGGCCGCAATCGCCGCCGTCAGCCTGGCTTTCTCGAGTTGCGCGTACGACAGCACCGACTCCGGCGATACGGGCGGAAACGCACCCGTGTCACCGACTCCGACGTCGCCACCTGCGTCCCCCGGTGAACCCGTTCTGAAGATGGGCCCGACGACCATCGGTGAAGTGGTCGTCGATACCGGTGGTATGACGGTGTATGTGTACGACAACGACGAGGTCGGGTCCGGTGCGAGTTCGTGCCGTGGCCCCTGCCTCGAATCGTGGCCGCCGGTCACCAGCGTCACCGAGAATCCTGTCGTCCAGGGTTTGCAGGAGGTCGTCGTCGACACCATCCCGGCAGCGGACGGTACCCACCAGCTGACCGTCAACGGGCGGCCGGTGTACCGCTACAAGGACGACAACGAGCCCGGGGACGCGTTCGGACAGGCTGTGGGCAGTGTCTGGTGGACCCTCGACTCCTCGGGTAACCCCGTCACGACGACCGCCGGCGGCGAGTAGCGCGGTCCACCGTCCGGTGGACGAGGACGGTCAGCGCAGTGGCCGGCACCGCCGCGAACCACAGGGCGTCCAATCCGACCCAGCGGTGGGCGAGGGTGCCCGTCACCGCGCCCACCACCAGCCCGACCCACAACGCGAAGTGACGTAGCCACGCCCAGCGGGAGCCGCCGAACATGACGGCCGCGAGTCGGTGGCCCATCTTCACGAGGGCACCGGTCATGTACGTGAGTCCGACGCTCACCTCGCCGTCGCGCTGGAAGAAGGAGTTCTCGGCCCCCATCGCGAGCAGCATGGCGCCGACCGCCACCGTGCTCGCATCGAGGCTCGCGGCGACAGACCCTGCGAGGAGCAGGCCCGACACCGCCGCGAGCACGGTGCTCTTCACCGGCAGGTTCCGCCGGTCGGCGAGGTGGACGATTGTTGCACCCAGCACGGTCCCCAGGACGAACACGCCGATGACGGCTGCGGCCGTCAGCGCATGCGCCCAGGTTCCTTCGGCGAATCCGACGCTGAAGCGGGTGAGATTGCCGCTCATGAACGCGACGAAGAACCCACCGAGGGTGATGAACCCGAGAGCGTCGACGTATCCGGCCAGGACGGACAGAACGACGGCGAGGGTGAGCATCCGCCTGCTGTCGTCGATCGGCACAGCACTATCCAACACCGTGCAGAAACACCGTGGCTGAGAAACACCGTGGCTGAGAAACACCGTGGCCTGAAATCACAGTGGCCTGAAATCACAGTGGCCCCCGATCCGAGATCGGGGGCCACTGTGGTGGAAGGTCAGGCGAGGGGAACGCTCGGCTCAGGAGGTGCCGAGGGCGGGCGCGATCGTGCCGGCCCAGGACTCGTGCAGCCGTTCCTGCCAGTAGTTCCAGGTGTGGAGGCCTTCATCGGTGATGCGCGTCTGCACCTTGGCGCCGGCGCGCTGCGCGGCGGGGACGAAGGTCCGGCTGCTCAGACCGGCGGCGGTCTCGAGGGGAACGGTCTGCGAGAACTTCACCGGGTCGAAGTGATCGCTGTCCGGGTCGACGGTGGGATCGCTCGCCGCGCCTGCACCGGAGGAGATGTAGACGGACTTGCCGCGCAGGGCGCCGACGTTGAGCAGCGGGTCGTTGCGAATCCACGCCGGTGACGGCCAGAAGCCCCACATGTTCGATGCGTTGCCGCCCATCTGGGCGACGGAAACCTGAATACCCTGGGCGAAGCCGGGGGAGCTGGCCGTCGGGTATCCGCTGTAGGAGGCGACCGCTTTGTAGAAGTCGGGACGATGGATGGCGAGGTTCAGCGCGGAGGTGCCGCTCATCGACAGACCGGCCACGGCGTTGTTCACCCCGTCGCTGCCGAACTGCGACGCCATCACCGGGGGCAGCTCGTTGGTGAGGAAGGTCTCCCACTTGACGCGGCCGAGCTTGGGATCGTCGCGCTGCCAATCCGAGTAGAAGGTGCCGCCGCCGCCGAACGGAATGACCACGTTGACGTGCTTGCCGGCGAAGAAGCTCTCCACGTCGGTCTCGATCAGCCAGCCGTTGTTGTTGTCCGGCGCCCGCAACCCGTCGAGCAGGTACAGGGTAGGGGCAGGACCACCGCCCGCGGCCTTCAGCACCTTCACGGAAATGTGCTTGTCCATCGAGGGTGAATACACCGAGATCAGGGCCGAGTCGGCATGGGCGATGCCGGCTCCGGTCAAAGCGGATGCGAGGCCCGACGCCAACACTGCGACGAGGCCCACGATCAACGCGCGGGTGCGACGAATCGCCATGGAATTGTCCCTTTATCTCGTACCGACACACACTGCGCCACGAACGATAACAGGAAGATAACTACTCTGCGTATTCAAGAAGGCGTGGATGCGAAGCGGAAAGAACCCCTGTGAACCGCTTTTCAGCAGTTCACAGGGGTTCCTGTGGCGGAGGATAGGGGATTTGAACCCCTGAGGGCGTTAACCCAACCCGCGTTCCAGGCGAGCGCCATAGGCCACTAGGCGAATCCTCCGTGGAGGAGCATACCCAACGACCCCGCCTCGGTGTTAAACGGCCAGGTGAAAGCGCGGTTCTACGCCCAATGCAGCACGGTCAGCGAGTGTTCGGCCAGCGGCACCGACCGGTTGCACGAGGTGTCCGGGTCCGCGACGGCGTCCAGGCCGAAAGTCGTGTCGATCAGGAGGGTGCCCGAGTCGGTGGTGAACTCGAGGATGCACTGGTACTTGCTCTCGGCAAGGGCGCGACCTTCTTTTCCGAGCACCTCGATTATGCGCAGGGGCTTGTCGGGGGCGGCGGTGTCTGTCGTGGTGACCGTGACGGTGTTCAGCGTCTCGGGCCGGCCCCACGTGCAGCTGCGACGCTCGTCGGCCTCGACCGGCGTGCCGTTGCCGACGTCGGCCCTCAGCAACGGGTCCAGCGTTGCCTCGTCGGCCAACGTGCACGGGTCCACCGCATCCCAACGCGCTGCGTCGTCCGAGGTCGGCTCGTCGTCGCCCCCTCCGCACGCCGACAGCGCCGCCACGACGCTGCCGAGTGCCACCGCCCGCGCGGCCCTTCTCCGATACATCCCTCAAATCCCATCGGTCTTTCGGCCCGAGGTGGCCGAATGCGGTGGCGACCGTAGCACCGGGCCCCGGTTCCGGGGTGGATCCCTGCGGCGGTTCGGGGCCGTCTACACTCTGTGGTGGATCCCGCGCGGCGCGCATCCTGTGAACTCCCCCAGGGCCGGAAGGCAGCAAGGGTCAACGGGCTCTGCCGGGTGCGCGGGGTCCCCTATCTTTCGCATACCCGACTCATCACGTCGGTGAAAGGCCGCTCCTGATGCCCAACCAGACCCAGATCGGGTTGATGAGCCATGAGGAACTACTTTCCGAGCACGAGCGTCAAACTGCGAATTATGCGCAGTTGAAGACCGAGAAGCTCACGCTCGATCTCACCCGTGGCAAACCCTCTCCCGAACAGCTGGACCTGTCGGCGGAGCTTCTGACGCTGCCGGGTGACGGCGACTTCCGGGACGGCAACGGCACCGACTGCCGCAACTACGGCGGCCTCGCCGGCCTGCCCGAACTGCGGGCCATCTTCGGCGAGTTGCTTGGCATTCCCGTCGAAAATCTCCTCGCCGGAAACAACGCGAGCCTCGAGATCATGCACGACGCGGTGGTGTTCTCGCTGCTGCACGGAAATCCGGATTCCCCGCGACCGTGGTCGCAGGAGCCCAAGGTCCGGTTTCTCTGCCCGGCGCCCGGATACGATCGCCACTTCGCGATCACCGAGTCCTACGGCATCGAGATGATTCCGGTGCCGATGCGACCGGACGGCCCGGATGCGGACCTCGTCGCCAAGCTTGTGGCAGGAGACCCGCAGATCAAGGGCTTGTGGGCGGTCCCCAACTATTCCAACCCCACCGGTGTCGTGTACTCGGAGGAAGTGGCGCGGACGTTGGCCACGATGCCCACCGCAGCTCCGGATTTCCGGTTGTTCTGGGACAACGCCTACGCGGTGCATCCGCTGTTCGGGGAGACGGCGCCGTCGCTGGACATCCTGGGCATGGCCGCCGAGGCCGGCCACCCGAACCGTCCGCTGGTGTTCGCGTCGACCTCGAAGATCACGTTTGCGGGCGCCGGTGTCAGCTTCTTCGGTGCCTCTACCGAGAACCTGGCGTGGTATCAGAAGTACTTCGGCAAGAAGAGTATCGGTCCCGACAAGCTCAACCAGCTTCGTCACCTGCGATTCTTCGGCAACGCGGACGGTGTCCGGGCGCACATGGAGAAGCACCGTGAGCTCCTCGCACCGAAGTTCGCGTTGGTGCTGAAGATCCTCGAGGACCGTCTGGGGGCGTCGAAGGTGGCGTCGTGGACGGAGCCGAAGGGTGGTTACTTCGTGAGCCTCGACGTCGTGGAGGGCACGGCCAAGCGGGTGATCGCCCTGGCGAAGGAAGCGGGTATCGCGCTCACCGCTGCCGGATCCGCGTTTCCGTACGGCATCGACCCCGAGGACAAGAACATTCGGCTCGCGCCGAGCTTCCCGTCCACCGAGGAGTTGGGCAAGGCGATGAACGGCGTCGCGACCTGCGTTCTCCTCGCGGCCACCGAGGCGCGTCTCGACGGAACGCACCCCTAGTCATTGCTGTACTAGGGGTGCGCCCGGCTACATCCGGGCATTGCGCGCCATCACGAAGCTGTACACACCGTAGGCGGCGATGCCCAGTGCGGCGAGGACGAGAAGCACCTGACCGTACGGCGCCGAGCCGAGGGTTTTGACTGCGCCGTCGAGGCCGGTGGCCTTGGAAGGGTCGGACTTCAGCACGGCCACGATCACGAGGACGCCCGCACCGGCGATCACCAGCCCCTTCGCGACGTACCCGATGACGCCGAGCGGCTCCACGAGCTTCGAGGGCTGCCCTTTCAGATCGTCGCAGAAATTCTTCGACGCCCCCTTGTAGATGTGATACCCGCCGATCGCGATGGCCACCAGCGCGACCACGATGAGAAGTGCCTTGCCTGCCCCGGACTCCATGAGCCGAGCGCTGAGTCCCGCATTCTGCTGACCGCTCGACTTCCCGGCGCCGCGGGCGAACTGGACCGCAGAGAAGGCGAAAGCGAAGTAGACCAAGGCCAAGCCGAACGCCTTCGCGCGGTCCATCAACGACGGACCTTCCGGATCACCCTGCGATCCCTCGGTGACATGCGGTCCGAGCACGGTCTCGGCCAGCCGCCACAGAGCCATTGCGACGAACGCCACCGCGGCTACCCACAGGACGAACCGGCCACCCGGTTTGGAAGCGAGAGTGCCCAGCGCCCCGGACTGGTCGGCGTCGCCACCGCTTCCGAACGCCAGCTGAATGATGATGTACGCAACGAGGAGATGGACGAATCCGCTCATCACGTGGCCGGCGCGGGCAACCCGTTCGAACGTGGTGCTGTCTGTCGCCCGATCGACTGCTCCACTGAATCCGCTGGCTCGGTTGGCTTCGTTCTGGGCCATCGGGTGTCCTTCGGGTCGCGCGAATGGACCGTAGTCCCTGGAACCTAGAGGTACCCGGCAACGGCCGCGCCGACACGCGGTGTGGTCAGCGGCGTGGAGGCTGCGTCCCGGATTGGGGTGCGCCGGGATCGATGGTGAGGTCGTCGGTGTCGGCGAAAACCAGGCGTCCGTCGTCGAGGGCGATGGCCCATCGATGCACAGGCGCCCATTCGTGCCCACGTTCGACGTCGGTCAACGCGGCGTAGTCCTCGATGACATGACCGGTCTGTGCCTCCTCGGACTGCCGGCGTACTAGCACCCGCACACCCACAGCGACGTTTGCGGGCGCCGGTTTCTTCTCGCTCGTGTTTTCGGGCATTGTCCTCACCCTCTCGCTCGGCGGATACCTCGGATCATATGCACATTTCCGCATGAGCGACGCTGTCTGTCGAGACGCGGGACGGTCCGGTTCACGGAAATACCCCCGCAGTCTCGAGGGTCTGCGGGGGTATCCCCATAAAGTCATACCGGGTCAGGCCATTCAGCGACCGCGCCCGGCGAGCGTTTACTCGGCGAGTTTCGCGACTGCCTGCGCCCAGAGAAAGTACTTGTTGGTACCCAGGTCGGCGACGGTCTTGATGTTGAACGCCGCCGCGAGATGTTCGGCGTCGGACTCGCTCACCCCCTCGAGCGCGGCGACCGGGGCCTGTGCGAGTTCCTCGATCGGAAGGGTTTCGTAGGCCTTGTCGAACTTCGACGCTATACCTGCCATGTGCTGACCTCCACTACTCGTTTTGGTTCCATGGTTGAGGCCGCGCACCCTTGCGTTGCGCCGACCCGTAGGCCAGTTAATCGTGCTCCCACACACGAGCGCACGGTTTTGGGCACGGCGAGTCGTCCACCGGCCCCAGTCGACGGTTGCGCGTCGGCCACCTTTCCGGCGCAGTCACGGCTCGATCAGCCCGGCGCGGATCGCGTAACGAGTCAACGCGAGTCGGTCCCGCAGTCCGAGCTTCTGCAGAATGTTCGCGCGGTGCCGGTCGACTGTCTTGGCACTGATGCTCAAGGTGTTCGCGATCTCCCGGGTGGTGTCGCCCTCCGCGATCAGTTTCAGAATTTCCTCCTCACGGGGCGTCAAAATGGTGGCCGGCAGTGATTCTCCGGTCCGGTCCCGGTGGAGGTAGTCGCGGATGAGGGCGGTCACCGCACCGGGGTAGAGGAATGGCTCCCCTCGCAGGGTGGCCCTGCAGGCCTCGAGGAGGTCGCGGTCGGCCACAGATTTGAGCACGTAACCGGACGCGCCGGCCTTGAGTGCTTCGAAGAAGTACTGCTCGTTGTCGTACATCGACAAAATGAGGATCCGAACCTGCGGGTGGGACCGGTTGATCTCTCGCGCTCCTTGCAGCCCCGTCATCCGGGGCATCGCGATGTCCAGAATCGCAAGGTCGACCAGGGTGTCGTCGAGCGCACCGATTGCCTCATAACCATTTGCGGCCTCGACCACCACCTGGAGGTCCGGCTCGGCATCGAGGATCATCCGCAGACCGCTCCGCACCATCGCATGATCGTCGGCGAGCAGTATGCGAGCACCTCGACAATTCATCGCACGCTCGATTCCACGCGCAAGGGGACGACCAGCCGAACCTTCGTGCCCTCACCGGACGGCGAGTCGATGCCGAGCGTGGCGCCGACCAGCAGGGCACGTTCGCGCATCCCCTTGATCCCTGCCCCGTCGGCGACGACGCCGCCCTTGCCGTCGTCCACGATGCACAACGTCAGGTGATCGTCGGCGACGTGCAGGTCCAGGTGCACTTCCTGGGCCCCGGCGTGGCGGGCGATATTGGTCAAGGCCTCCTGCGCGACGCGGTAGCAGACCAGCTCGATGTTCGGATTCAGGCGGGCGAGCCTGGGGTAGATGTGTCTGACGACATCAATCCGCGTCGCCTGCGTGAACTCACTGCACAGGGCGTTGAGTGCGCTGTGCAGTCCGAGGTCCTCGAGCACGTCGGGGCGCAACCGGCTGGCGATGCCCCGGACCTCGTCGAGGCTGGCGCGCACCGCCTCCTGGGCGTGGTGAAGGTCGCCGCGCAGCTCGATCGGCGCCTTGTCGACCGCGCGTTTGAGGGCGAGTAGAGCCACGGTGAGGCTTTGGCCGATCTCATCGTGCAGCTCCCGCGCAATCCGCGCTCGCTCACCTTCCTGCGCTGCGAGTGCCGACCCGGTCGCCGAACTCCGTTCGGTTTCGAGCCGGTCCAGCATGGCGTTGAACGAGGCGATGAGATCGTGCAGATCGCCGTTCCCGCGATCGTCGAGGCGGTCGCTACGGTGTGGCGGATCCACCCGGCTCATCGAGCGGGCGAGGTTGTCCAACGGGGCGAGGCTCGAGCGCAACAGAAACGCGTTGGCAGCGAGGATCACAGCCAGCCCCACCACGAGCACCGGTATCTCGGTCAACCTGATGCGGGCCGACACCGTCGCCGGTGACAGCGCGAGCGCGAGGGTTCCGAGGGTGAAGACCAGTCCGTTGATCACGAAGAGTCGCCGGAACAGCGCCCCGGCGGGTGTCCGTGTCCGCCCCCGACACCTGCTCACGACCGATACGCGACGGTTCACCCCACCAGAGTGACCGCACAACGACGGCATTGTCCATACATGTCATTCACCCACAGAAATGGGTGTCGCGGCCGATTGTGGCGGGATCGGTAGTCGGAGAACACTCGAGACCATCTCCAGCAGGGAGGCGTTATGCACATCAATCGGACGACGATCGCGCATCGACTCGCCGCGGTGGAACGACAGGTCCGCGAACTGATTCGAGAACGAGGACGATGATGATGACGACCACTCCAGCCTGCACGCAACGGAACGAAGCCATGCAAGCACACGAGATCGCGGTGAGCCCACCCACCGTTCGGACGAATGATCCGGTGTCGAATGCGGTCCGGCTCATGGTCGTCAACCGGCTGCCGGGGCTGATCGTCGTCGACGACGCGGACCGTCCGATCGCCGTTCTACCGGGTACACAGGTGCTGCGGCTCGCCATTCCCGAGTCGTATCAGGACGACCCCGCGCTGGTCCGCACCATCGACGAAATGCACGCCGACCTGTTCTGGCGGGAGGCCGGCCGGCTGACCGTCGGTGACTGCCTGCCCAATCCCATTGCCAAGCCGACCAGTGTGCCTCCGGAGGCGACGCTGCTCGAGATCGCCACCGTCATGGCGAAGAAGCACAGCCCCCTGATTGCCGTGGTGGACCAGACCGGCAAGCTGGTCGGCGCGGTAACGCTGGAGCGGCTTTTGACCAGCCTGGCGGTCGCCGGGCCCGGTGACTGATCCCGAACCAGCAGACCCGGTCGCGACGACAGGTTGAGCGATGGCCCCCGTACTCGCATTGTTGATCTTCGTCGGGTCTCTCTGGTTCATCGCGACCGAGCGTGCACACAAGGTCAAAACGGTCCTCGTCGCCGCGGCCCTGATGGCCGTGCTCGGGCTGATTCCCGGCGAGCAGGTGTTCTACTCCGAGCACGAAGGGATCGCCTGGAACGTCATCTTCCTTCTACTCGGGATGATGATCATCGTCGGCGTCATCAAACAAACCGGCGTGTTCGACTACCTCGGGATCTGGGCGGCGAAACGTTCCCGCGGCAAACCCTTCCGGCTCATGGTCATGCTGATGTTGATCACGGCCATCGCATCGCCGGTCCTCGACAACGTCACCATCATCATGCTCATTGCACCGGTGACCATCGTCGTGTGCGCGCGCCTGCGCATCGCCCCGCAGCCCTATCTGATCGCCGAAGTGCTCGCCTCGAACATCGGCGGCGCCGCCACCTTGATCGGAGACCCGCCGAACATCATCATCGGAAGCCGGGCAGGCCTCACGTTCAACGACTTTCTCATTCACATGGCTCCTGCCGTGATCGTGATCTTTGCCCTGTTCGTGGTTTCCACCAGGGTGCTGTTCCGCTCCGCGCTACACACCGACGAGGTGCAGGTGGGTCAGGTGATGGCGCTGAAGGAACGACGCGCGATCAAAGACACTCGGCTGCTGATGCGGTCGCTGGCGGTGCTCGGTCTCGTCATCATCGGATTCGGGCTGCACTCGGTGCTGCATGTCGAGCCGTCGATCGTTGCTCTCGTCGGGGCCGGCGCAATGCTGGTGGTGACCGATATCGACGTGGCCGAAGTACTGCCCGAAGTGGACTGGGCGACCCTGGTCTTCTTCATCGGATTGTTCGTGATGGTCGCCGGCCTGGTGCACACCGGCATTGTCGAAGCCGTCGGCACTGCCGCCGTCTCAGCGTTCGGCGACAACTATTTTTCGGCTGCCACCTCGCTGATCTTCGGATCCGCGATCCTCGGCGCGTTCATCGACAACATCCCCTACACCCGCGACAATGGCCCCCGTCGTCGAGGGCATGGCCGGTCAGGCGCCGGACGCCGAAACCGGCCGTGCGCTGTGGTGGGCCTTCGCTCTCGGCGCATGCTTCGGCGGCAACGGCACGGCAGTCGCCGCCAGTGCCAACGTCGTCGCTATCGGTATTGCGCACCGCGCAGGGCATCCCATCACCTTCTGGCATTTCACCAAGTACGGAATAATCGTCACCCTGCTGAGTACCACCCTGGCATGGGGGTACGTGTGGCTCCGCTACTTCTGACCACGGGGGCGCACGCCAGCCTGGAGTAGGGGCAACCTCAAACCCTACGCGCGAGTAATGCAGTGCTGTGGACAACTCTGTGGACAACTCTTGTATCGAACCTGTTGACTCCCGGCCGAATGGGCGTGGTGGCAGGATCGACCTCATGGCACGCACGTTGAATCTCGTCGGTGATCCGGAGGCGGACGCTCTTCTGGCGAGTGACCCCCTTGCCCTGCTGATCGGAATGCTGCTCGATCAGCAGGTTCCGATGGAGACGGCGTTCGCGGGCCCGAAGAAGCTTGCGGATCGTCTCGGCGGGCTCGAGGTGCATCGCATCGCGGAGATGGATCCGGAAGAATTCGCCGCCGTCTGTGCACAGACTCCCGCGGTGCATCGGTTCCCCGGTTCCATGGCCACGCGCATCCAGTCGCTGTGCGCGTTTCTCGTCGAGAACTACGACGGCAGCGTCGAAGCGCTGTGGACCGACGGCGATCCGGACGGCAAAGAGGTTCTGAAACGGTTGAAGGCGCTGCCCGGCTACGGCGACCAGAAGGCGCGGATCTTCCTGGCACTGCTCGGCAAGCAGATCGGGGTGGAACCCCAGGGCTGGCGGGAAGCCGCCGGTGACTACGGTACGGACGGTTCCCGCCGGTCGATCGCAGACGTCGTCGACGAGAAGAGTCTGCACGAGGTCCGGGAGTTCAAGAAGGCCGCCAAGGCCGAGGCGAAGAAGGAAGCCGCCGCGAAGAAGAAGTAGCCGCTACTCGGAATCCTTCCGTTCCTCGTCCAGGTGGCGACGGCGTTCGCTCTCGTGCATCCACGGGAACACACTGTTGCCCTGGCCGCCGCCGACAGGTCCGTGGCCGAGGACGCCGTGCTCGTACGCCGATTCGGCGTGCAGGGCCAGGTCGATTCCCGAGGATTCGTCCTCCGCACTCACCCGGAACCCGAAGGCGCGGTCGATGAGCTTGCCCAGCGCGTAGGTGACACCGAAGGCGTAGAGGGCGACGACGACCACGGCTACTACCTGCTTGCCGAGTTGCGCGAACCCGCCGCCGTACAAGAGGCCCTCCGCACCGCCAGTCATCACTTCGGTGGCGAGCAGGCCGATCAGGATCGTGCCGACGATGCCGCCGACCAAGTGGACGCCCACCACGTCGAGGGAGTCGTCGTAGCCGAGGCGGAACTTCCATCCGACGGCGAACGAACAGACCACACCGGCGACCGCCCCGACGACGGACGCGCCGAGCATGCTCACCGTTCCGCACGAGGGCGTGATCGCGACCAGGCCGGCGACGACACCGGACGCGGCGCCGAATGTGGTGGGGTGTCCGTCTCGCTTCTGTTCCACGAGGAGCCAGCCGAGCAGGCCGGTGCAGCCGGCGACGAGGGTGTTGAGGAAGATTGCGGCCGCGGTGCCGTCGGCGGCGAGGGCGGAGCCTGCGTTGAAGCCGAACCAGCCGAACCACAGCAGCCCAACACCCAGCAGCACCAGGGGCAGGTTGTGCGGGCGCATCGATTCCGAGCGGAAGCCGAGGCGCGGGCCCAGAACCAGGGCCAACGCGAGGCCGGACGCGCCGGAGACGATCTCGACGACCAGCCCGCCCGCGTAGTCGAGGGCGCCGAACTGCGCGATCCAGCCCTCCGGGTTCCACACCCAGTGGGCGACGGGCGCATACACGAGAAGGGCCCAGATCGGGACGAAAACCATCCATGCCGAGAACTTGGCGCGGTCGGCGATCGCTCCGCTGATCAGCGCGGCGGTGATGATGGCGAACGTCAGCTGGAACGTCGCGAACAGGATCTCGGGAACCTGCCCGTGAACCGTGGTGGGGTCGATGCCCACCATCCCCAGATGCTCGAAGCCGCCGATCAGGCCGCCGCCGATGTCGTCACCGAAGATCAGGGAGTACCCCGCCACCAGCCATGCCACGGTGACCAGGGCGATCGACACGAAACTCATCATGATCATGTTCAGGACACCGGTGGATCTCACCATCCCGCCGTAGAACAGGGCGAGACCCGGGGTCATCAACAGGACCAGCGCGGTACTGATCAGCAGCCAGGCGGTTGCTCCGGCGTCGATTGCAGGCACGACATTCTCCTCACACGCTCGGACGGAACCGTGCGCGGAAAGTCACGATGACCGTGACCCGTTTCAGGTGTGCTGCCGACGCGTTGCGAACGTGTTACGCAATTCACTCATTCGACGAGTCCCGGGTGTGAAGTGACTGGTGTGACGACGACCGATCGGGCATGGCTGTGGACCCGACCACCCGCACCTGACCTGTCGGGGTCCGCCGGTAGTCTTTCCGCGTGGCCCTGTACCGGAAGTACCGACCCGCATCCTTCGCCGAGGTGGTGGGGCAGGAGCACGTCACCGAACCACTGAGCACCGCACTCGATGCCGGACGGATCAACCACGCCTATCTGTTCTCCGGTCCTCGTGGCTGCGGCAAGACGTCCTCTGCCCGCATCCTCGCGCGCTCGCTCAACTGCGTCGAAGGCCCGACGTCCACCCCGTGTGGTCAGTGCCCCTCCTGTGTGGCTCTGGGACCGGGCGGTTCCGGCAACCTCGACGTCACCGAACTCGACGCCGCCAGCCACGGTGGTGTCGACGACACGCGTGAGCTGCGCGACCGCGCGTTCTACGCACCCGCGGAGTCGCGGTACCGGGTGTTCATCGTGGACGAGGCCCACATGGTCACGACGGCCGGATTCAATGCCCTCCTCAAGATCGTCGAGGAACCGCCGGAGCACCTCATCTTCATCTTCGCCACCACCGAGCCGGACAAGGTGCTGCCGACCATTCGTTCGCGTACTCACCACTATCCGTTCCGGCTACTGGCGCCGTCGACCATGCGTGGACTGCTCGAGAAGATTTGCCGGCAGGAAAACGTTCCGGTGGCGGATCCCGTATATCCGCTGGTCATCCGTGCGGGCGGCGGTTCCCCGCGAGACTCGCTGAGCATCCTCGACCAGTTGCTGGCCGGTGCGGGCGACGACGGGGTGACCTACCCGCGTGCGCTTGCGCTCCTCGGTGTCACCGACGTGGCACTCATCGACGACGCAGTCGACGCACTGGCCACCGGTGACGGCGCTGCACTGTTCGGAACCGTGGATCGTGTCATCGACGCCGGCCACGATCCGCGGCGGTTCGCCGTCGACCTGCTCGAGCGTCTGCGTGACCTGATCCTCATGCAGGCGGTGCCGGACGCCGCCGAGCGCGGCCTGGTCGACGCACCCGGCGATGTGCTCGAGCACATGCGCGCACAGGTGAAGCGGATCGGACCGGCAACGCTCACCCGATACGCGGAGGTGATCCACGCCGGACTCGGCGAAATGCGCGGCGCCACTGCACCGCGTCTGTTGCTCGAAGTGATGTGCGCCCGCATGCTTCTGCCGTCGGCGTCCGACGCGGAGTCCGCGGTATTGCAGCGGCTCGAGCGAGTCGAACGGGGACTGCCCCCGGCCGGTGCGGCACCGGCGACTGCGGCGGCCGGACATCCGGCCCAGGCGCCCGCGGCGCCGAACACTTCCACGGCAGATCCTGCGGCGCAAGCCAATTCGTCCCCGCAGCCCGAACTCAAGTTCCAGCGGCCCTCGATGATGACGGCCGAGACAGTGCCTGCGCCATCCGAACCCGAACCGGCGCCACACCCGGTTCCGAAGCCCGAGCCGGCGCCCGAGCCTGCCCCCGTGCCGGAGCCGACACCTGAGCCCGCCCCGGTTCCGGCGCCCGAGCCTGCTCCCGTGCCGGAGCCGACGCCGGAGCCCGCCCCGGTTCCGGCGCCCGAGCCTGCTCCCGTGCCGGAGCCGACACCCGAGCCCGCCCCGGTTCCGGCGCCCGAACCGGCTCCCGTCCCCGAGCCGGAACCGACGCCGCAACCGGTAACCGAACCTGATGCGGCCCCGGCTCGCGAGGTCGCGGCGCAACCGGACGCGTCCGGCGGCCCCGACGTCGCTGCGTTGCGAGAGGCATGGAACAGCCTGCGCGAGAAGGTGAGCCAGCGGAACAAGATTCTTCCGGCGATGCTGTCGGCGGCGACGGTGCACGACGTGCAGGGCAATCGCTTGATCCTCGCGCATCCCGTTCCCAATCTGGGCGCACGCATCGCCTCACCCCACAACGCGCAGGTCATCGCGGAGGTGCTCGCCGAGATATTCGGCGGCGACTGGGAAGTGGAGTATCAGGCGGGCGCCCCGGCACCCCCGCCGCCGCCGGTCACGAAGGTCACCTCGGCACCTACCCGGCCGGCCGGCACACCGCGATTCTCGCGGCCCAGCCAGGACAAGACCGCGCAGCGTGCAACTTCACCATCGTCGGAGCCGCGAGCTGCAGGCGCAGAAACCGCCCGGCCGCAGCCTCGTTCGTCGTCCGTACCGGACGACGACATTCCGCCGCCGGAGGCACCCGACTATCCCGACGATCCTGCACCCCCGATCGACTACGAATCCGCGACCCCTCCTGTCACCACCCCGGAAGACGAAGAGGAGATGTTCGCCGAGGCGGCGGAACCCGCTGATCCGTCCACACGTCGTGACCCGGAAGTCGTGGCGTTCGAATTGCTCAAGGACATGCTCGGGGCGAAGAAACTCGAGGGCTGATCGTCCCGCCGGTTCGGGACTCCGGCCCCTGGTGCCCGGGACGCAGGGTAACCGATTCTCTTTCCATGAGCACAGTGAATGTTCCTGAAGGCGTGCAGAACGAGGTCCCGGCGGCTGCACGACGTGGCCGGTGGTGGGCGTATGTCGGAATTCTCGCGGGGGCGGCCGGCATTCTCGGCATCCAGGCGAGCATGTCGATCGACGCGGTCTATGCGGAGTCGTCGGCAGGCGACGCGGTAGCGATCATGAACCACCTCGCCGGACAGCGAACCAGCATCCTCGTGATGCACGTGTCCATCATGACCACGGCGCTGCTCCTGCTCGTCTTCGCAGCCGGGTTGGCTCAACGGCTGCGGGCGGCGCTACCCACGGACAGCATTCTCCCGTCGGTTGCGGCGTTCGGGCTGGTCCTGACGTCGGCGGCGTGCCTGCTGGGGACCGGCCTGACGACGGAGCTGGTGTTCGGCCTCGGTGAGACGGATCAGCTGGTGCCGGAGTTCGCGGTGATCGGAGCCCACTGGATGGGCACGATCCCGTGGTTGTGGGCGGGCGCGGGCGTCAGCGCGCTGGCGGTGGCTGCCGCGCTGCTACGCGGACACGCCGGGCCCCGGTGGATCGGCTGGGTCAGTCTGGTCCTCGGTCTGGTGACTGCCCTCATCGGCGTGTCACCCCTGCAGTACATGGCCGGGTTCACCGGACCGCTGTGGGTGTTGGTCAGTGCGGTGGGATTCGCGTTCGCACCCTCCCCGCGTGAGTGATACTCGTTCGCACGATGAGCGAGACGAGGGCATGTCGAATGATCGAGGGGTCGGCGGGTACCGGCGGTGCGCCGGTACCCGCCGCAGTCATGGCGGTGTCGTCGTGGGTGCTGGTCGTTCTGTCCGTTGTGGCGTTCGTCGGCGCAGACCCGGGCATCGATTCGAACCAGCTGTTCTTCTTGGTAGATGTCGTCGGCGCTGCGGTGTACGGGACCGTGGGCGGGGTCGTCCTCGCTCGGCGTGTGCACCCGGTACCGATCCTCCTCGGCCTCACCGCGATCGGAGTGGGCGTCGCCGCGCTGAGCTACAGCTACTCGCAGCTCGCGCTGGTCCGTCCCGGGCTTCCGGGAGTCGTTGTGCTGGAACCGCTGCAGAACACGGCGTGGATTCCGGGCACACTCAGCCTCTTCCTTATCGTCCCGTGGCTGATCCGCGACCATCCGCTGGGGCCGATCGCGAAGGCAGGAGTCGTGGCGGGTGTCGGCGCGACCGCGTGGTACTTCTGGTCGCGGACCTTCACCGACATTGCACCGATCTGGGTGCTTCTTCCCGTCCTCGTCGTCGGGGCGCTTGCGTCGGCGGATTGTGGTTGGCGGTGGCGACACGGTCCGCAGGCCGAGCGGGTAGGTCTCGGATGGATGTGTCTGGGCACCGGTCTGATGACGGCCGCGTACATTCCTCTCGCGCTGCCGGCGTCGCTACCCGGGCTGTGGGTGCTCAATCCATTGGTGCACCTCGCCGTGCAGGCGTTCTACCCGGTCGCGATTCTGGTGTGCGTTCTGCGGCAGCACATGTGGGGGATGAACCTGGCGGTCAGCCGTGCGACGGTGGCCGGGACGCTCACCGTCCTACTGCTGGTGTTGTACGTCGTGGTGGCGACGCTCGTGTCGGCGCTGCTCCCCGCGGGTGAATCGGTGGGTGCGCAGGTGGTGGCGGCGGGAGTCGTCGCTGTCGCTGTGCAGCCCGCGCGGTTGTGGCTCCAGCGGCGAGTGCACCACCTGGTGTACGGCGAGGGCGCAGATCCGGCCCGAGCGGTCCGCACACTGGGGCGGCGATTCGGCAGTGCCGAGTCACCAGAGGAACTACTCGCGGAACTCGCCGCCGGTGTGGGTGTCGCGTTGCGACTCGAATCGGTATCCATTCGCCGTGGCAGCGGTGTTGCCGCAGTGTGGGGTCACGCGACGGGACCCACAGAGTCGGTGGAGTTGGTACATCATGGAGCGGTGTTCGGCACGATGATCGTCACCGCCCCTCCCGGGGAGACGCTCGGTTCGCGGACGCGCAGATCGCTCACCGAGCTGTCTGCCGTGGTCACTGCGGGCCTCGTGGTCATGCAGTCGGCCGACGACCTGCGGGAGGCCCGGCGGCAGCTGGCGTCGGTTCGCCTCGAGGAGCGCCAGATGATCCGCCGTGAACTGCACGACGGCCTGGGACCGTCGCTGGCAGGCATCCGACTCGGCCTGCAAGGGGCCCGGAACCTGCTCACCAGCGATCCCGATTCGGCAGCGGCGCTCATCGATTCGCTGCAGGGGGAACTCGACCACCAGGTCGAGGGTGTCCGGCAGCTGTCCCGCAGCATGTTTCCGCCGGTGCTCGACGAACTCGGCCTTCTCCCCGCTCTGCAAGAATTGGCGGAAACACACTCCCGCAGTGGTTTCACGCTGCACATTCGAGCAGACCCGCCGGCCGGTCTCGGTACGCAGATCAGCGCCGCTGCGTACGGAATCATCGTCGAGGCCGTGACCAACGCACGACGGCACAGTGGCGCCGACGGTTGCCGTGTCGACGCCACACTCGGTCAGGATCCGGAAGCCGGCGACGTCCTCGAAGTGATGATCCGGGACGACGGCTGTGGGTTCGATCCCACGGGAGGTGCCGGGGTGGGGACCCGGTCGATGCGTGAGCGCGCCCGCGAACTCGGCGGCACCCTCGACGTCGAATCGGGGAGTCCGACAGGCACAGTGGTCACCGCCCGGCTACCGTTGTCACCACTATGAGCGCGAGTATTGCCAGTCCTTCACCCTCGCCCATCCGGGTCGTCGTCGTCGACGATCACCCGGTGTTCCGGCTCGGAATGGTGGCGCTGCTCTCGACACTCGACGGCATGGAGGTGGCTGCTCAGGCCAGCTCCGTCGCCGAAGCGCTCGACGTCGTCGACGCCGAAGTCGATGTGGTGCTCATGGACCTCGAACTCGGTGACGGGTCGGGCGTGGACGCCACCCGCCGGTTGGTCCAGGCGTATCCGGCGTTGCGGGTGCTCGTGGTCACGATGCACGAGGACGACGAGTCGCTCGTCGCTTCGGTGCGTGCCGGGGCGAGGGGTTATCTCGTCAAGGGCGCCGATCCCGCCGAAGTGGAACGTGCTGTGCGAGCCGTCGCGAACGGCGAAATGATCTTGGGCGCCGCGGTCGCCGCCCGGGCGATGACCTTCATGGCGGCCTCACACCGGGTGCGCTCGACGGTGTTTCCCGAGTTGACCGACCGGGAACGTGAGGTTTTGGACCTCGTGGCTCGCGGGCACGACAACGCGAGCATCTCCCGGCGACTGGTGCTGAGCCCGAAGACCGTGCGCAACCATGTGTCAAATGTGCTGGCCAAGCTCGGTGTGCCGGACCGTTCCGCCGCCATCGTGCGCGCGCGGGACGCCGGGCTCGGACTCGATGCGTGAGTGTGGCAGCTAGACGGCCGCGGTGGACGTCGTCGGCACGAATCTGAACCCGGGGCCGGAGTCGTCCGTGTTCGTGGGACTCGGCCCGGGCCCGGGGCGGGAGGCGCGGACGTCGGGAATCCGGCGAGGAGACGAGACGAGTGGCGGGGTGTCGCGCCACACCGGATCTGCTTCCTGCAGTTCGAGTGCCGTCGAGATCAGCGACTCCTCGGCCCACGGGAGACCACCGAGTTGCACGCCGAACGGAATGCCGGTGGCGGCGGACCGGCCGGCGGGAACGCAGATCACGGGTGCCCCGGTGTAATTGGCCCAGAAGTAGTTTTCCCTGGCGCCGGCGAACACGCTCGTATCAGCCAGTGTGTCGCGGCGGATTCCGTCGGTCAGGGCCCCGGGTCGCAGAACCCCGTCCAAGGCGTGCTCGGCGAACATGCGGTTGTACTCGTGCTGGTAACGCCGTCGTTCGCGTTCGAGCGAGAAGTAGTCTGCCACCGGCACGCCGAGACTCGCGACAGCCGCAGCCGCGGCAACAGCCGAATCCGGCCTGTACGACGGGAGCCGATCGACGAACTGCTGGTGGTACAAACCGAATTCGGCCAGGTCACCGGTGAGAAGTCCGGTGGGAACCGTCGGCATCCGGACGTCGACGATCACCCCGCCGAGACGACGGATCAGGTCGAGAAATGCCGAGAACAACACTCCCACAGACTCGGGCAGCTCCTCGGTTGCCGTGCTCGGCAGGCCGAAGCGTATGCCGGACAACGGCTGTGGGCCGCCTACGGCGGAGAGTGGGTACCCGTTCGCGGGTACGTCGGGTCCCACCGACGTGCTGGGGTCGTCGACGTCGACGCCCGCCATGTAACTGAGCAGAAGGGACGCGTCGGCGACACTGCGCCCCATCGGTCCGGTGTGATCACGCGTCCACGTCAGCGGGATCACCCCGCTGGTGCTGCACCGGCCGAACGTCGGCTTGATGGCGGTGATCCCGCACGCGCTCGCGGGGATGCGCAATGATCCGCCGGTGTCCGTCCCGACAGCGCACGGAGTGAACCGGGCGGCGAGTGCGGCGGCACTGCCGCCCGAGGAACCGCCCGGCGAGTACTCGGTGCCCCAGGGGTTGCCGACCTGGGGTGTGGCGGTCCCGATAGCGAACTCATGCGTGTGCAGGTGTCCCATGAGGACCATTCCCGCATCGCGGAGCCGCCGCCATACGCCCGAATCGCCGGCGGCGATGTTGCCGGCGAGGGCGCCGCTCGACGCCGTCAGCGGCAACCCGGCCACGGCGAAGACATCTTTCATGCCGATCGGCAATCCGCAGACGAGTGGTGCCGATCCGGTAGCCAGTCGCTGCGCTGCCAGGTCAGCCGCGGCGTATGCCTGCTCCGAATAGATCCGGATCCACGCCTCGACCGAGCCGTCGTGTTCCGCGCTGCGAGCGAGGCACGCGTCGAGCAGATCCCGCGGGTGCAGGGCACGCGACTGCAGAAGAGTCGCCGCCTCGATCGCACTCAGCAGAGCGGGGTCGGTCTCCGTGACGGACGTCGGCGGCGGAAGACGCCGACGGGCCGAGGCGGATCGGCCGCCGAACCCGGCTGCAGTCACGGCGCCCACCGCCGCGGCCCCGAAGAGACGTCGCCGGGACAGCGGGGTCGGCACGAGGGGTCTCTTCTCTTGTCGCGGGACTGCGGGCGCGCGTCATTACAGCACGAAATTGTTGCCTCGGCGCGATGAGAAGGGGAGCCGTGATCGCCTGGGTCACGATCCTGGATCGCTTCGGTCCTTCCTCCGGTTTTGCAACAGGTTCTAAGGTGAAGTTGACGGGGTATGCCCCGCGCAGAGCGCCGTGTGCACTGTCGGCGTCGACGCAGATAAGGAAGGAACACCCGAAGTGACCACAGAGGCATTCATTTATGAAGCCATCCGCACCCCGCGTGGCCGCGGAAAGAAGACCGGTTCGCTCCATTCGGTCAAGCCGATCTCGCTGGTCACCGGCCTGATCGACGAGCTCCGCGTCCGCTTCCCCGACCTCGACGAGGACCGCATCTCGGATCTGATCCTCGGTGTCGTCACCCCGGTGGGCGACCAGGGCATGGACATTGCACGCATCGCCGTCAACGACGCCGGGCTGCCCGACACCGTTGGTGGTGTCCAGCTCAACCGGTTCTGCGCGTCGGGCCTCGAGGCCGTCAACACCGCCGCCCAGAAGGTGCGGTCGGGCTGGGACGAACTGGTGATCGCCGGTGGCGTCGAATCGATGTCCCGCGTGCCGATGGGCTCCGACGGCGGACCGTGGGCACTCGACCCGGCCACCAACTACGACAACTACTTCGTGCCGCAGGGTGTGGGCGCCGACCTGATCGCCACCATCGAGGGCTTCTCCCGCGAAGACGTTGACGCGTACGCCGTCCGCTCGCAGGATCTCGCCGCGAAGGCGTGGGCGGGCGGGTACTTCACCAAGTCCGTCGTCCCGGTGAAGGACATCAACGGCATCACCGTCCTCGACCACGACGAGCACATGCGTCCCGGCACCACGGTGGAGAATCTCGCCGGCCTCAACCCGTCGTTCGCCGGTGTCGGTGAGATGGGCGGCTTCGACGCGGTGTCGCTGCAGAAGTACCACTGGGTCGAGAAGATCAACCACGTCCACCACGGGGGTAACAGCTCCGGCATCGTCGACGGCGCCGCGCTGGTGCTCGTCGGGTCGGAGCAGGCCGGCAAGGACATGGGTCTGCGGCCGCGTGCCCGCGTCGTCGCCACCGCCACCTCCGGCGCCGACTCCACGATCATGCTCACCGGTCCGACCCCGGCGTCTAAGAAGGTCCTCGCCGCAGCCGGACTGACCGTCGACGACATCGACCTGTTCGAGATCAACGAGGCGTTCGCATCGGTGGTGCTGAAGTTCCAGAAGGACCTGAAGATTCCCGACGAGAAGCTCAACGTCAACGGTGGTGCCATCGCGATGGGTCACCCGCTGGGTGCTACGGGGGCCATGATCACCGGCACCATGCTCGACGAACTCGAGCGGCGGAACGCCCGGTACGCCCTCATCACCTTGTGTATCGGCGGCGGTATGGGTGTCGCCACCATCATCGAGCGCGTCTGACGCCCGGATCAACAGGAGACTTGAAGCAGTGAGCGAGCAGAACATCATCAACTGGGAGCAGGACGCCGACGGCATCGTCGTGCTCACCATCGACGACCCCAACCAGGGTGCTAACACCATGAACGACGCCTACATCTCCTCGATGAAGGCGACCGTCGACCGCCTCGTCGACGAGAAGGACTCCATCACGGGCGTCGTCATCACGTCCGGCAAGAAGACCTTCTTCGCCGGCGGCGACCTGAAGAACATGATCAAGGTCGGGCCCGAGAACGCCCAGGAAATCTACGACCACAGCGTCGCGATCAAGTCGGACCTGCGTCGCCTCGAAACCCTCGGCAAGCCCGTCGTCGCCGCAATCAACGGTGCCGCACTCGGCGGCGGACTCGAGATCGCCCTCGCCACCCACCACCGCATCGCCGCGGACGTGAAGGGCGTCAAGATCGGCCTCCCCGAGGTGACCCTCGGCCTGCTGCCCGGTGGTGGCGGAGTCGTGCGCACGGTCCGGATGCTCGGTCTGCAGAACGCGCTCATGCAGGTTCTGCTGCAGGGTCAGCAGCGTGGACCGGTCCAGGCCAAGGAGGTCGGACTGATCGACGAGGTCGTATCCTCCGTCGAGGAACTGGTACCCGCTGCGAAGGCGTGGATCAAGGCCAACCCAGAGGGCGGCGTGCAGCCGTGGGACAAGAAGGGCTACCGAATTCCGGGCGGAACCCCGTCCACCCCCGCGTTCGCCGCCAACCTGCCCGCCTTCCCCGCGAACCTGCGCAAGCAGCTCAAGGGCGCCCCCATGCCCGCGCCGCGCGCGATCATGGCGGCCGCTGTCGAGGGCTCGCAGGTCGACATAGACAACGCGCTGCTCATCGAGGCGCGGTACTTCACGTCGCTGGTCACCGGCCAGGTCGCGAAGAACATGATCCAGGCCTTCTTCTTCGACCTGCAGGCCATCAACTCCGGGGCCTCGCGTCCCGAAGGCATCGAGAAGACCCCGATCACCAAGGTCGGTGTACTCGGCGCCGGAATGATGGGCGCTGGCATCGCCTACGTGTCCGCGAAGGCCGGCTTCGACGTCGTCCTGAAGGACGTCAGCATCGAGGCCGCGAACAAGGGCAAGGCGTACTCCGAGGGCATCGAGGCCAAGGCGCTGTCGCGTGGCAAGACCACCGAGGAGAAGTCGAAGGCGTTGCTCGACCGGATCAAGCCGACCGCCGACCCGGCCGACTTCGCCGGTGTCGACTTCGTCGTCGAGGCCGTGTTCGAGAGCCAGGAACTCAAGCACAAGGTGTTCCAGGAGATCGAAGACATCGTCGACCCGAATGCGCTGCTCGGCTCCAACACTTCGACCCTGCCGATCACCGGCCTGGCCACGGGTGTGAAGCGGCAGGAAGACTTCATCGGCATCCACTTCTTCTCACCCGTCGACAAGATGCCGCTCGTGGAGATCATCCGCGGCGAGAAGACGTCCGACGAGGCCCTCGCCCGCGTCTTCGACTACGTGCAGGCCATCCGCAAGACACCGATCGTCGTCAACGACTCGCGCGGCTTCTTCACCTCACGCGTCATCGGCACGTTCATCAACGAGGCCATCGCCATGCTCGCCGAGGGCATCGAACCGGCCACCATCGAGCAGGCAGGTCTGCAGGCCGGCTACCCCGCCGCGCCGCTCCAGCTGTCGGACGAGCTGAACCTCACGCTGATGCAGAAGATCCGCAAGGAAACCGCGGAAGCTGCAAAGGCCGAAGGCAAGGAACTGCCCGCCGATCCGGCAGGCGACGTCATCAACACGATGGTCGACAAATTCGACCGCAAGGGCAAGCTCGGCGGCGCCGGCTTCTACGACTACACCGACGGCAAGCGCACCGGCCTGTGGCCCGGCCTGCGGGAGAACTTCGGTTCCAAGGAACTCGACGTCCCGTTCCAGGACCTCATCGAACGCATGCTGTTCATCGAGGCCATCGAAACCCAGAAGTGCTTCGACGAGGGTGTTCTCATGACCACCGCCGACGCCAACATCGGCTCCATCATGGGTATCGGCTTCCCTGCCTGGACCGGCGGTGTGTCGCAGTACATCCAGGGCTACACAGGCGGCCAGGCCGGCTTCGTCAAGCGCGCTGAAGAACTCGCCGCCAAGTACGGTGAGCGCTTCACCCCGCCGGCGTCGCTGAAGTAGGCGGCTCCGCCGCCCGTGCGCCTTTTTGGTAGCTGGGACTACCAAAAAGGCGCACGGGGCGGGTTATCCACAACCTGGCGGTTATCCACAGGCGACGTGGATAACCGCGTTTTTGTCGGGTCGGCGTCGTATACCCGGCACACGATGTGCCGCATGACCGACATCGATCTCACCGATTTTCAGCGACTTGTCGACACCCAGTTCGGGATTGTCACGCGACCCCAGCTTGAGCCGTTCGGCTTCTCTCGCGGCCGTGTTCGCCATCTTCTCGACTCCGGGCAGTGGCGCCGTGTTCTGCAAGGCGTCTACGCCATCACTAACGGCCCACTCACCCGAGACATGCTCCTGTCCGCCGCAGTGCTCTACGGAGGTGGCCACTCGATGCTCAGTCATGCGACGGCAGCCGAGGAGTGGGGGATGGCTCTTCCCTGCGACGGCGAGCCGATCCACATCACGGTGCCGTACGGCAAATCGTCGCGGTGCCAAAGCCACACGGGCATGCGGCCCTCGAGGAAGCCCGGCAATCCGATCGCTCTGTCCTCAACGCTGCATCCGGGCGTCGTCGTCCATAGGTCCCGCGCGCACGATTACATCGCGGTCGACACCGACCCGCCTCGGACAAGTCGCGCCGACACTGCGCTGGACCTTGCGATCGCCGAACCCACGGCACGGGACGCCTACACCCGGCTCATCGCTCTCGTGACCAATGGCCGGATCCCTCTGCGCGACATCCGACGACGTATGGAGGAGCGACGGCCACGCCGATACCGCAAGGCACTCGCGGACGCGGTGCGACTCCTGGCCGACGGCGTCCAGTCGATCCTCGAGTACCGCTACGCCACCGACGTCGAGGATGCGCACGGTTTGCCGCGCGCCCGACGGCAGTCGCCGGTGGTTGTGGACGGACGCACCCTGTTCGAGGACTGTGATTACTCCGATCACGGTGTGCCGCTCATCGTGCGACTCGACGGTCGCCGTGCACACGCCATGGCGGAGGTCGCCTTCCGGGATCGTCGACGCGACAACGCAGCAGAACTGCAGGGAAGGCCGCGGCTTGTCTACGGGTTCGACGAGGTGACGAAGAGTGCGTGCGTGGTGGCCCGCGAAGTGGAGACCGTCCTGGTGCGTGAGGGGTGGGTGAGGTCCGGCGAGAGGCCCTGCCGGGCTTGTGCGCCTTTCTGGTTGCTCTAGCTACCAAAAAGGCGCACGGGCGGCGGAGCCGCCTAGGACCACCACGGGCGGAGCGGGACATGCGCTTCACCCTTCGGCCCGAGCTTGACTGCGAGGACCTGGTGCAGCTGCACGACGTTGCGTTCGAACCCGAGACGCGACCCGGCCATGTAGAGGCCCCACACGCGTGCGGTTCCTTCGCCCACGTCGGCGACGCAGGCGTCCCAGTTGTCGACGAGGTTCTGACACCACCCGGCGAGGGTGAGTGCGTAGTGTTCGCGCAGGTTCTCCTCGTGCCGGACTTCGAGGCCCACGTTCTGGATCTCGGAGATGATGCGTCCGGAGCCGGTGAGTTCGCCGTCGGGGAAGACGTACCGGTCGATGAAGCCACCGGCGCGCGCCTGACTGCGATTGTCGGGACGGGTGATGCAGTGGTTGAGAAGCCGCCCGCCCTCCCGCAGTTTGTCTTTCAGCAGGGTGAAGTAGGCAGGATAGTTGCCGACGCCGATGTGCTCGGTGAGGCCGATCGACGAGATGGCGTCGAAGCCGGTTTCGGGCACGTCCCGGTAGTCGGAGAACCGGACTTCGGCAAGGTCGGACAGGCCCTCTTCGGCGATGGCTTTCTGCGCCCACTCGGCTTGCTCGCGCGACAGGGTGGCGCCGATGACTTTGACGCCGCGCCGGGCCGCATATCGAACCATCGAACCCCAGCCGCACCCGATGTCGAGCAGCCGGTCACCGGGCTGGAGGCCGAGCTTCTCGAACACCAGCCGGTACTTGTTGTCCTGCGCTTCTTCCAGGGTCTGCTCGGTGTTCTCGTAGCACGCGCACGTGTACGTCATGGAGGGACCGAGGACGTACTCGTAGAAGGTGTTCGAGACGTCGTAATGGTGGTGGATCACTTCAGCGTCGCGCGCCTTGGAGTGCCGCAGGCCTTCGGCGACGCGACGCCACCGCGGGAGATGCTCCTGCGGGGGAGGGGCGATGGGCCGTAGGAGGTCCCAACCGAGCGAACGGGTGATGGCCGCGAGCGTCAGCGCCGACGGACGACGGAAATGCAGTTCGTCACCCATAACCCGGAGAATTTCGTAGGGGTCGCCGGGGTGGACGCCGCGTGCTTCGAGGTCGCCGGACACGTAGGCCCGGGCCATCCCGAGATCACCGGGTGCGGTTGCAAGGTAGGTGGTTCCGCGGGTGGACTTGAGGTGCAGGCCGTAGGGCGCATCCTCGGGTCCGGCGGCACTGCCGTCGTATGCGGTGAACCGCAACGGGAGCATGCCGTCGGAGAGAGTCTCGAGAATCTCCGCGATGGTCAGCTTCCGGTCTTGTGTGCGGGGAGCTTTCAGAGTTGTCATCGACGTTGCACCGCCTTGGAGAAGAGGTCCAGTAACCGGGAATCGGGATCGTAGTGCTTTTTCAGTTCGGTGTATCGATCGCCGCCGTAGTAGAGGCGCTCGAAATCCGCTCGTGAGTAATAGGAATCAGAGTAGAGGGACTTGTGTCCGTCGAAGTCACTGACCTTGTCCTCGATGAGCCGGTTGGCCGCCCCCTCGGGCTCTCCGGGCCGGATGGGCACCGACGACCAGAAGCCGATGTTCACATAGGTGCGTTTCGGTTCGAGAGGATAGAGAGGCCACGGTCGCTGCGACGACGCTCCGGCGGGCGCAGGCTCACGCAAGCGCAACGGGCACAACCACAACGGTTCGATGGGGATCTCGTCGAGAAACCATCGAACGAAGTCGGCGGTGCGCTCGATGGGTACTTCCACGTCCTGCACGACCCGCTCACGTGGGGGATTGCCCTTCCGCTTCTCGAGACGGTCACCGATGTCGTACTTGTGGTCGAGCGCGATGAGCTTCCAGTAGAAGCTGCTACGGAGAAGCTTTTTCGGCCACAACCTGCGGATCGTCGGGTTCTGGGCGCCGAACGCACGCGAGCACCAGAACCAGTCGGTATCCCACCGCCACAAGTAATCTCGGGTGGTCAATTTGTCCGTTTTGGGATGGTTCACCGAAGCGTGCTGAATGGACCGGTAGAAGATGTTGCGACCGGTGTAATCGCTGACCGCACCGCCCTCGTCGGTCTGGTTGCCCAGCGTCAGATAGCTTTCGGATGCGGTGAACACCACGCCGTCCACGTAGTCGACGGGGATTCCGTCGTAGGTCCGGTCGCCGACGATCCGGTCCATCGTCGACTGCAGCTCGTCGAGTGAGTCGAAACGCAGGTGTCGCAGTGCCACATACCGTTTGACGGGCTCGAGCTGGATCCGCAGGCGGGTCGAATATCCCAGTGTGCCGTACGAATTGGGGAAACCCCAGAACAGATCGGAGTGCCGGCCCTCCGGCGTGGCGGTGATGATGTCGCCGCTGCCGGTCAGAACATCGATCTCGAGCACGGACTCGTGGGGCAGACCGTTGCGGAACGACGTCGACTCGATCCCGAGCCCGGTTACCGCGCCCCCCAGTGTGATTGTCTTGAGCTGCGGAACCACCAGCGGTGCCAGCCCGTACGGCAGGGTGGCGTCCACGAGGTCCTCGTACGTGCACATCCCCGCGACATCTGCTGTCTGCGCCTGCGGATCGACGGAGATGACCCCGCCGAGGCCGGAGACGTCGAGTCCTGGGGCGGTGGTGTGTGCGCGAGCCCGAAACAGATTGGACGTCTTCTTGGCGAGTCGTACGTCGGCGTCCGAGGGGATCGCGCGGTACGACGCGAGTAACCGTTCGACACCGGCGCGGTGAGCATCGATCCCGGTCAGGGGCGATGTGCGATGCGCACGGGAGGGGCGTCCACCCTCCCGCATGCTTTTCAGTAGTTCAACCGAAGAGGCAGCCACACCCTGACGCTATCCCTCTCCGGGGATTGAAGCCACGCATATCGCCGCGGCGGGCCGAAGATTCACACAAATGTCTCACCAACGCGCGGGTCGTGACAGCGATCCGGTGACCTAGCTCACAATCGATTGCTGCGCCGTCACCGATGTCCGCATTCGAGAGGCAGGATGGTGAGGGAAGATGCCGTACGAACCGTACTAGAGGAGTCAAACAGTGGGCCAGGTCAGCGCGAGCAGTTCGATTACCGTCGCAGCCACGCCGGAAAAGGTGCTTGCGGCCTTGTCGGACTACGAGACGGTGCGTCCCCGCATCCTGTCGGAGCACTACCGGGACTACCGCGTTCTCGAAGGCGGGCAGGGCACCGGCACCGTGGCGCAGTGGACGTTGAAGGCCACCGAGAAGCGGTCGCGTGACATCAAGGCGACCGTCACCGTGGCAGGCGACACGATCACGGAGACGGATGCCAATTCCTCGCTCGTCACCACCTGGGTGGTCGCACCGAGCGGGTCCGGCTCGACCGTCACGACCACCACGCAATGGAAGGGTGCGGGCGGCATCGGCGGCTTCTTCGAGAAGACCTTCGCCCCGCTGGGCCTGAAGAAGATCCAGGCAACGGTACTCGCCAACCTGGAGCGTGAACTCGCCTGACCGTCCCTTCCTGCCCGGCGCCTGCCGGGCAGGGGGATGAGGCCGCCGTGCGCGCTGTCTGGTTCGTCGGCGTGGCGCCACGCCGACGGCGACCGTCTACGCTGGCAGGGTAACCGCAGAAAGGACCACGTCAGTGCAACCAGGTGGACAGCCCGACATGTCGCAGCTTCTGGCGCAGGCACAGCAGATGCAGCAGCAGCTGATGGCCGCGCAACAGGAGATGGCCGAAGCCGAGGTCACCGGGCAGGCCGGTGGTGGACTCGTCACTGCGACCGTCAAAGGCACGGGTGAAGTAGTCGGTCTGAGGATCGACCCCAAGGTCGTCGATCCCGACGACGTCGAAACGTTGCAGGACCTGGTGATCGGCGCCATCGAGGACGCGTCGAACAAGGCGCAGCAGATCGCGGCGGAGAAGCTCGGTCCGCTGGCAGGTGGATTGGGTGGAGGCCTGCCCGGTCTTCCCGGCTTCTAGAGGTCCGGCGTGTACGAGGGGCCGGTCCAGGACCTGATCGACGAACTCGGCAAGCTGCCCGGTGTCGGGCCGAAGAGTGCCCAACGCATCGCGTTTCACCTGCTCAGCGTCGAACCTTCCGAGATTCAGCGGCTCGAGAACGCCTTGGAGCGGGTCCGTGACGGCGTTCAGTTCTGCGTGGTGTGCGGCACCGTTTCCGACAAGGAGTACTGCCGGATCTGCGCCGACCCCCGCCGGGACCGCACGGTGATCTGTGTGGTGGAGGAACCGAAGGACGTGCAGGCGGTGGAGCGGACCCGTGAGTTCAAGGGTCGGTATCACGTGCTCGGGGGTGCCCTCGACCCACTGTCGGGTATCGGCCCCGACCAGCTCCGTATTCGAGAGTTGCTGGGGCGCATCGCGAATCAGGAGGACGGGGTCGACGTCTCCGAGGTCATCATCGCCACCGATCCCAACACCGAGGGTGAGGCCACCGCCACGTATCTGGTCCGCATGCTTCGGGACTTTCCGGGGCTGACGGTCAGCCGGCTCGCATCGGGGCTGCCGATGGGCGGCGACCTCGAGTTCGCCGACGAACTGACCCTGGGCCGAGCGTTGTCCGGAAGACGCACACTGTGACGTCCGAGCCGACCGCGATGCCCGAACGCGCTGCGACCGCACCTGCGAAACGCACAGCCGAGCAGTCGAGGTCGCTCATCGTCGATGCGGCGGGGCGGGCATTCGCCACCAGGCCCTATCGGGAGATCACACTCAAGGACATTGCCGACGATGCGGGGGTCAGTGCCCCGCTCATCATCAAATACTTCGGGTCCAAAGAGCAGTTGTTCGACACCCTCGTCGATTTCCGGGGGGCCGCCGACATGGCATTCAATGGCCCACTGGACGGGCTGGGCGAGCGGATGGTGTCGATGTTCGCGCGCCCGATGGAATCGTACAAACCGCTGTCGTTGAACATTCTGTTCATGAGCGGGGCCAGCGAGGAGCGGGGCCGCAAGCTGCGTGCCAACTACTCGTCGCAGATGATCGATGCGCTGGCGACACGCTTGACCGGCCCGGATGCGCGGCTGCGCGCGGAACTGGTGATGTCGATGTTGACCGGTCTCGCGGTTATGCGCCGCAAAATGATGCAGGAGTATGCCTCCGGTTCGCCGGAGGAGGTGGTGGCGCACTACGCCCCCCTGGTGCAGCAGCTGCTCGACCCCTGAGAGTTCAGCTTGCGTGGTAAATGACTGTTCACCTAGAGTGGTGAACAGCCATTTACCAACTGTGCGGGGGTGACGCGTGACGATTTCGTTGCCACGGCCACTGTCTTCGTTGCCGCGGGCGTTGTCGGCACGCACGACGGCCAAGCCGCAGTCCCCTCCACTCCCGGTCGGATCGAGGTTCCTTCTCCCCATTCTCGCCTTCGCCGGAGTGTTCCAAGCTGTACTGCAGACGGTGATGGTGCCGCTCCTCCCGAGCATGCCGGCGTTCACCGGCGCCGGGACGACGTCGGTGTCCTGGCTGATCACGGCGACTCTGCTCGTCGGCGCGGTGGTCACTCCCATTTTCGGGCGCCTCGCGGACATGTATGGAAAGAAGCGAATGCTGATGGTGGCGTTCGTCATCATGACGTTGGGCGCAGTGCTGTGCGCGGTGACCTCCGACATCGGTCTGCTGATCTTCGCGCGCGGACTGCAGGGCGTCGGCGGCGCGGTGATCCCGATCGGTATTTCGATCCTCCGCGACGAACTGCCGCCGGAGAAGGTGCACCGCGCAATCGCGATGATGAGTTCCACACTCGGCATCGGCACGGCCCTGGGCCTGCCGTTCGCGGCTGCCATCGCCGAATACTCCCATTGGCACGTTCTCTTCTGGGTGATCGCAGCGATCGGGTTGGCGGTCACCACGGCGGCGGCGTTGTTCATCCGC
The DNA here is from genome assembly GCF_023667485.2 of Rhodococcus sp. MSC1_016. Taxonomy (NCBI): domain Bacteria; kingdom Bacillati; phylum Actinomycetota; class Actinomycetes; order Mycobacteriales; family Nocardiaceae; genus Rhodococcus; species Rhodococcus sp. MSC1_016. Next base: position 4,941,709 of record NZ_JAMOZI020000001.1, on the reverse strand, counting down.
GAATCGGCGGTGCGCTCAGGCGGACGCTTCGACGGGGTCGGCGCGGTCGGGCTGACGGCCGCACTGGTCAGCTTGCTGGTGCCGATCACACAGGGCAGTTCGTGGGGCTGGTCGAGTCCCGCGGTGCTGGGCATGTTCGCGTCTTCGGTGTTTCTGTTCGCGTTGTGGGGCTACCAGCAGTTGCGTAACCGGAATCCGCTGATAGACCTGCGAGTCTCTGCGCGCCGGTCCGTTCTCCTGCCGCACGGAACCGCACTTCTCGTCGGGTTCGCCTTCTATGGCAACGCGCTCATCACGACACAGTTGCTACAGGCGCCGCGGAGTGGAGCCGGATACGGGCTGACGATCCTGCAGGCTGCGGTGTGCCAGCTGCCCACCAGTCTGTCGATGATCGTTTTCGCCCAGGTCGGGGCGAGTGTGACCGCGCGGTTCGGGTCGAAGGTGACGATCCTCGCCGGCGCCGTGTGTCTCGTTGCCGGTTACTCGCTGCATGCTGTGCCGGGTAAGGAGTTGTGGTTGGTGATCACGGCGTTGGGTGTCGCGGCCATCGGCACGGCACTGGTCTACAGCACGCTGCCGATGCTGATCGTGCGCGCCGCACCCGCGACGCAGATGGCCGCGGCCAATGGTGTGAACGTCCTGCTGCGGACGATGGGCACCACCATGTGCAGCGCAGTGGTCGCGTCGGTTCTCGCGGCCGGCGTGGTGGGCGGGTCCGCCACTTCAGGGTCGTTCTCGCTGGCGTACGGGGTGTGTGCGGTGTTGGCCGTCTTGGTGTTCGCCGTCTCGCTCGCGTTGCCGGGTCATGACCGGGCGCAAAAAAATGTAATGGAACCTCTTGTGACGTAGATCACTCGGGGGTATCGTAAGTAGTGCGGATCGAGGAAATGTACCTGTGAGCAGAGAAAACTCGTGAAGCAGAGATCCGGCCGAGAATGCAGAAGCATTCCCGGCCGAACCCCTGTCTGGGGTCCTTACATCGATTCTGCGATGTTCTTGATAGCTGCCAGCCGTCGGTCCCACTCGGCACCGATTCGCTCCAACGTCCGGGCCGTCTTGCCGAGTTCGGCGCCGAGCGCCCGATAGCGAACCTCCCGACCCACCTTCACCGATTCGACCAACCCACAGGCCTGCAGGGCGGTGAGATGCTTGGCGATCGCCTGTCTCGACACCGGCAGTCGGGTGGCGAGGGACGACGCGGAATGATCTGCCCGTCCGAGCTCGGTCAGGATCTCCCAGCGGGTTTCGTCGGACAGGGCCGCGAACACCGAAGCGAGTTCGGTATAGGTGCCCACGGTCATGCCTTCACGCCATGCAGGTAGGCGACCAGTTCGTCGAGTTCGGCGTGCCAACCCTGGATGTTGCCTTCGCGCTGCTGGTTCCGTGCGTCCGCGTCGCGGTCGAGGGTGTCGAATCCAGTCTCGGTCACCGTCAGCTCGGTTCCCGACTCGTGCTCGGCGAGGGTGAACCGGACCAGCGTCGAATTGCCTTCTACAGGATCGGTGTCTCTGTCGGCCGCCCAGCGGAAACCGAAGCAGTTCGGCTCGTCGACTTCGGTCACGATCGCACGGGACGTTCCGTGCCCGTCCCAGGTGAACTCTGCTCTGCCGCCCACGGCGAGGTCGATCTCGGCCTGCTGTCCGAACCATTGGGCGACCTTGTCGGCGTCGGTGATGGCAGCCCAGACTGTCGATCGCGGGGCGCTGATCACAACGCTTCGGGTGATGCTCGTCGAATCCATGTCGATTACCTTCCTTCGCGTGGCTCTGCAACTCAATGGTTGCACGCACACCCGACTTCTGCAACCCCGCGGTTGCATCAAGTGGCATCACGAACGGTTATCCACAGCCTGTGGAGAGGCTGTGTGTGATTTCTGCCGCCCGAGCGCGCCGTAGATCGGCGGGATCGTCGCAGTGCAGAACGGCGAATGAATGGCATCGTCGGCACAGGGAACCGCCCTCGGACCCGTCCCGGGTCAGAGGGTTCGATCGGCGCAGCGTGGGACTACTCCCGCTGGACTACACGCGCAGGCGTTCCCGGCGCAGCTGTTCGACTTCGGGGAGGTCGAGGGTGGGGAGTTCGTCGACTCCGAGGGCTCGCTTCAAGATGAGGTCGGCGAGTTCGGGATTGCGGGCCAGCGCCGGTCCGTGCATGTACGTGCCGATCACGGAACCCTGGACGACGCCCTCTTGTCCATCTCCGACCCCGTTGCCGACGCCGTGGGTCACGCGGGCGAGGCCGCGCGCGTCGGCGCCGAGAGTCGTTCCGCCGCGGTGATTTTCGAATCCTGTGAGCGGCAGAGTCAGGCCGTCGAGGTGGGGCTTGGTGATCACCTCGCCGATGGACCGGGTGGCCTGCGGAGAGGTGGTGACGTCGAGCATCGACACACCGTCGACGCGTTCACCGCTCGATGTCTCGTACCAGTTGCCCAGTACCTGGATGGCGGCGCAGATCGCGAGCACGGGGGCACCGCGTTCGGCGGCCTTCTGGAGTCCGGGATATTTGGTGAGGTGGCGGGTCGCGAGCCGCTGGGCCGAGTCCTCGGCGCCGCCGAGGGTGTAGGCGTCGAGCGATTCGGGGACCGGGTCGTTCAGGGTGATGTCGACGATTTCGGCGTCGTATCCGCGCATGCGCAGTCGCTGCCGCAGGATGAGAGCGTTGCCGCCGTCGCCGTAGGTGCCCATGACGTCGGGGAGTACCAGTCCGATGCGCACGGTGGAGTCAGACATTGCGCGCCTCCTTCGCGATGGCGTTGTTCAGGTCGCGGAATGCGGTGTAGTTGGCGAGCACCTCGACACGTCCCGGCGGGCAGGAAGCGATGGCGCGCAGGGGATTCGGTTCGAGGGTGTGGTCGACGCCCGCGTAGGTGAGGCGCACGGCGAGGTCGGTACCGCGTTCACCGGCGGCCACCACCTTGACGCCTTCGAAGTGCTCGAAACGCACGTCCCACAACCACGAGAGGTCTTCACCGTCGGGCACCTGACCGTTGACCGCGATCACCAGTCCGTCGACGGTGGGGTCGATCATCGACAGCGCCTCTTGCCAGCCGGCCGGGTTCTTGGCGAGCAGCATGTGGACCGAATGGGGCCCGACTTCGACGGTGCTGTAGCGGCCGGCCACTTCTTGCACGGTGGCTGCGGCGGCGACCGCGTCCTCCGCTTTCGCGCCCATTGCGACTGCGGCGGCCACTGCCTGGGCCGCGTTGCCTCGGTTCGCGCGGCCGGGTAATGCCAGCGTCATGGGAATCTTCAGGCCCTCCGGCCCGTAGAGGTTCTCCTCGTCCAGCCACCAGTCGGGGGTGGGGCGCGCGAAGTCGGAACCGGTACTGCGCCAGTGCGGTCCTTCCCAGACGATCGGTTCACCGGTGCGCGGACAGCTGGCGGCGTCGCTGGCCCAGCCGCCGCCCGCGGCCACCCAGACGACGTTCTTCGCGTCGTAGGCCACCGACGTGACGAGAACGTCGTCGCAGTTGGCGATGACGGTGGCCTCGGGATGCGCGGCGACGCAGGCGCGGAGTTTGCGCTCGATCATGTTGATCTCGCCGACGCGGTCGAGCTGGTCGCGGCTCAGATTGAGGAACACCAGGACTTCGGGATCGACCGCGTCACTGACATGGGGGACGTGCAGTTCGTCGACCTCGAGCGCGGCGAGGGGTGCGTGCACCCGGTTGCTCAGGGCCGCGACGATCCCGGCGTCCATGTTGGCGCCGTCGGCCTGGCTGGCCACCTCGCCGAGGGTGGAGAGCGCGGCGGCCGTCATCCGGGTGGTGGTCGACTTGCCGTTGGTGCCGGTGATCACCGCGGTGCGGCGGCTACGGCCGAGCTGTTCCATCAGCGTGGGGTCGATCTTCAGGGCGATCAATCCGCCGATCATCGAGCCCTTGCCGCGTCCCGCCTTCTGCGATGCCCAGGAGGCGGCCGCTGCTGCCCGGAGGGCGACCTTGCCGCGTGTCGTGATCCCAGTTCCAGTACTCACTCCGCGAGTTTTGCACAGGGTCCGGTCAGACGCCGACTCGCGCCGGTGGACGGACGTGCGGAAATGGTCCCTGGCGTGCCTTGCCGCTCACCTGGGTGGCTGCCGCACCGGCGATGACCACCGCTCCACCGATCAGCGACACGACGCTCGGTTCCTCGTGCAGCACCAGCCACGCTGCCCCGATGCCGACAACGGGAACGAGGAGGGACAACGGCGCGACGGTGCCCGCCGGATAGCGGCTGAGCAGAGCCGTCCAGAGGCCGGAGCCGACGATGGTGCCGAGGATCACGATGTAGGCGAGTCCGGCGAGCGCCAGCGGGCCGTTGCCGTGAAGCGAAGACGTCAGCGCGTTCCAGCCGGACGAGGGTCCTTCGACCGCGAACGAGAGTGCGAGCATGGGCAGCGGGGGAATGACGCACATCCACAGCATCAGGCGCATCGGCTGGTCGGAGGCCGCCTTCCGGTTTCCGAGGTTGCCCAGCGCCCACGACAGGCCGGCGAGCAACGTCAGAACCACGGGGAGGAGGGCGGCGTGCTGGGACCGGTCCCAGCCGATGAGCGCCATCCCCGACATCGCCACGAGGAGCCCACCCACCTGCACCGGCCGCAGTCGCTCGCGGAGCAGGATTGCGCCCAGTACGACGGTGAACGGCGCCGACGACTGCAAGACCAGTGACGCCAGCCCGGTGGGCATCCCGACGTGCATGGCCCAGAACAGGAACGTGAATTGCCCGACTCCGAAGCCGGTGCCGTAGAGGAGCAGCCACGTGGTGGGGACCTGCGGCCGCGGAACGAACCAGACCACCGGGATCGCGATGAGAAGAAAGCGCACTGCCGCGAAGAAGAACGGCGGGAAGTGATCGAGACCGGCGCGAATGGCGAGAAAGTTCAGACCCCACAACACGACGACGGTAAGTCCGAGGAGCCGATCGCGGGTGGTCATGTGCTCCATCGTGAGCCTGCCGAACCATCAGGACAAGCACTTTATAGTGCATTGTCCATGTAGTTTTACTTCATGGATGCGACCCGCCTGCGAGTCCTGCGTGAGCTGGCGGACCGAGGGACGGTGGCCGCCACTGCTGCGGCATTGTCGATGACCCCGTCCGCCGTATCGCAGCAATTGAAGATCCTGGGTCGGGAAGCAGGCGTGACCCTGCTCGAACCCGACGGCCGGCGCCTGCGGCTCACCGACGCCGGACAGGCCCTCGTGGTGCGGGCCGACGACGTCCTGGCCGCCCTGGACCGGGCAGCAGCGGAGATGGACGCCTACCGGGGGTCGCCGCGAGGCCGCGTCCGGGTGGCGCTGTTTCCCTCCGGCGCCGCGTTGCTGCTGCCCCGGCTGCTCGACGTCCTCGCCGGAAGCGGCGTGGACGTGCAGCCGCGGGACGAGGATCTGCCCTCGTCGGCAGTGCCGACGCTGCTCGCCGACTACGACGTGGTTCTCACTCACCGGGATGAGCGTGCCGCCGACACGTCGTCACCGCGGGTGACCGCCGAACCGCTCATGCGTGAGCCGATCGATCTGATCCTGCCGCCCGGGCATCGCTTCGCGGGGCAGAAGTCGGTGCGACCGGAACAGTTGGCCGACGAGAGCTGGATCAGCGTGCGCGGAGGATTCCCCGTCGATGACGTTCTGCTGTCGGTGGCCGCGGCAACCGGAGTGCAGCCGCGTGTGGTGATGCGTATCAACGATTTCCGGGTCATCGAGGAACTTGTGGCCGGCGGGCACGGCGTCGCGCTGCTGGCCCGCCATGCCGTGACCCACCCGTCGGTGGTCCGGTTGCCCCTCGCCGGTGTCCGGGCGGCGCGCATGTACGAACTGGCGCGTCGTCCGGCGGCCGATGCCATTCCTGCCGTCGCAACGGTGCTCCAGGCGTTCCGCGACGTCGCGGCGGAGCTCACGGACTGACACGGCACAGGGACCCGCACGAAAGCGGGTCCCCTCGGGAAGTGGCCAGTGGTCAGCCCAACGCCTTCGCCTTCAACGTCTCGTACTCCTGTTGATTGATGGTTCCGGCATCGAGCAGAGTTTTCGCGTCCGCGATCTGCTCCGCTGACGACTTGCCCGCGACCTCGCGAATGTAGCTGTCCTGGGCCTGTTTGACCTGCTGAGCCGCGGCCATCGACCGCTGAGCCATGCCGTCGCTCCTGACGATCAGGTACACCAGCGCGGTCAGGAAGGGGACGATGAACAGGAAGATGATCCAGATGGCCTTGACCCAGCCCGACGACTTATGGTCGCGGAACAGGTCGGTGATGATGGAGAACAGCAGGATCAGGTAGGCCACGAAGGCGAACGTGGTGATGATTACCCAGAGGAAGTCCCAGAACGAGTCCATTGCAGCGCTCCATTTCACACAGTCGAAGGAAGTCTGCGCCGACTATCGCAGCTTCCGGCACCGCCCGCGTCATCCGAAACAGGTGAAATGGGTATGGCCCAGTACACGAAACGGCCGCGACACCCGAAGGTGCCGCGGCCGTGTCGCGTCGTTCTAGCTCGCTGATTCCACCGCTCGTCGCATACCGCGCTCGACGGCACCGATGATGTAGGGGCGGAGTTCGACGGCGGGGATGACCGCGTCGACGGAGCCGACCTGCTGCGCGCGCTGGATGTTGTGCACGGCCTCGAACTCGGCGGCGACTTCACCGAGCTTCTCGTTGCGGACCGCAGCCTGCTGGGCGGCCAGCTCGACGCGCAGGTGAGCCTGCTGGGCGTCGGTCTGGGCGCCGGCCAGGTTGGCCTCGAGTTCCCGGATCGTCGGGTCGGCGGCCACCCGCGAGTTGACCTCGCGGGTGAACACCACGGCCGCGGCGGGCGCGCCACCGAGCACCGACGCGAAGGAACCCTCGACCGCGAGAACTTCCATGTTGTCGTTGAGCGCCCCGGAGAACACGACGAACGCGCCGCCGTGGTAGCGGGAGATGACGCAGAACACGATCGGGCCGTCGAAATTGACGATGGCGCGGCCGATTTCGGCGCCGTACTCGAGCTGGATGTGCCGCAGCGAGTCGGGGGACCCGTCGAAGCCGGACAGGTTGGCCAGCACGACGAGGGGACGGCTTCCGCTGGCGGCGTTGATTGCCCGCGCCGTCTTCTTCGACGACTGCGGGAACAACGTTCCGGCGGTCCACTGGTCGGGGCCGTTGGCCGGCGACCATCCCTTACGAGCGATGGCCCGCGACTCGATGCCGATGACACTCACCGGGTAACCGCCCAGGTGCGCATCCATGACGACGGACGTGTCCGCGTCCGCCATGTCGGCCCACCGCTCCAGCACCTGGTGGTCCTGGTCGACGAGCGCCCGCATCACGGTGCGAATGTCGAACGGCTTCTTGCGTTCCGGGTTCGTCTCTGCCGAGAAGATGTCACCGACCGTGGTGAAGTCGCTCGACGGGTGGACGTGCGGGAAGGTGCGCACGTCGCGGCCGATGGGGTCGGCGGTGTGGGCCCGACGCGGGAACCGTTCCCCGGCAACCACATACGCATGGTCGTAGTGGGCGAACAGGATCTGGCAGGCCGCGGGCAGGTTGGGAGCCCAGTACTGCGCCTCGCCGTTGGGTCCCATGACGCGGTCGTAGCCACCGATACCGAAGTTGTCCTCGGCCGAGACACCACCCGAGTAGTCGAGCGAGTTCTTACCGGTGAGCACCATGGCGCTGTCGGGCGTCATCACGAGGATGCCCTTGGTGTGCATCAGCATCGTGGCTTCGGCGTTCCAGTAGGGCTGCGCGCCGACGTTGATACCGGCCACGATCACGTTGACCTCGCCACCGTTCTGCGTGAACGTGATGATGCGACGCAAGCCGCGGGACACCCAGTCCATGTTCTCGGTGCCGCTGTCCATGGAGATCGTCGCCCCGGACGACAACGCGAACCACTCGACCGGCACACCCAGCTCCTCGGCCAGGTCGACGCCCGCCACGAGACGCGCGCACTCGGCTTCGGCGACGGTGCCCAGCGCCTTGGTCGGATCGCCGAAGAGCGCGACCCGGGTCATGCCCTCAGGGTGCCGTTCGGTGCGGGCGGTGACCAGACCGACGATGAGGCCCGCGCGGTTCTGTCCGTACGGACGGTCCACCGGAACCAGTCGGCCCGACTCGTCCAGGTCGTGCTCGACGAAGGTTCCGTCGCGACCGGTGAGCAGGGGAATCAGCTCGTACGGGTAGACGGTGCCGCGGGCGCGGGAACTGCGGACCTTCTGGGTGTACGCGTCGAGCGGCTGCAGCGGCTCGGTCGGCGGGTCGGTGACCTTGACGACGACGCCGCTGCCGGTGCGGTAGGAGAATCGCAGTGCCTTCTCCTGCGACTCCGTTCCGGCCGGGCCCTGGAGCCGGGCGATCACGGTGATCTCCTCGAGTCCGGCGCCCGCGGTGAGTGGGGCCGCGACCCGCGCGAATTCCTGCAGGTCTTCCACCGGAGCGTCGATCTTCGGCCACACGTACAGCACGACGCGGTTGGCGTCGAGCTTGCGCTTGCTGCCACGGGCCGCCTGAGCTCGCCGGATGCCGTCGAGGCAGGACTGGAGCACGCGCTCGGCAGCGGGAACGCCGATCACCTGGCCGTCCTCGTTGCGGACGGGGGTGATGTCGCGGATTTCGGCGAGTGCGATGAGGCGCTCGTCGGTGGGGTTCTCGGGCGACACCAGGTGGAACAGGAACGTGTCCGCCGCCGCGGGCAGGCGGGTGCCTTCGAAGTTCTTCAGGCGCCACAGATCGAAACGCTGACCGGTGAGCGGGTGCATGTCCCGGATCAGTGTCTCTTCCGCGAGTACACCAGCGTCCGGCCGGTAGGTGAACTTGCGGACGTCGATGCCGACGCCACCGAAGACGGACACCGTGACACGGCGGCAGGAGGCGATCAGGGGCAGCGTCGCCAGCGTCTTGCGCAGGTCCTCCGACATCGTGTCGGGATCAGCCGGCGGCTCGGACCACGACAGGTACAGGTCGAGGACGAGATTGTCGGGGGTCTCCGAGGCGACGTCACCGATTTCGGTGAGCGCACCGGGCAGTTCGGCGTAGTCTGCGACGGCCGACACGAGGTGCAGACGCTCCCCGAGCAGGTCGAAGTTGCCGGTGACGAAGTGCCGTCCGCCACGATCGAACGCTGCGACGTCTTCGAGCGTGCGGATGTCGTAGTAGCGGCGGGTGACCACCTCGAGCAGCGGGCCCACGGTGGCGCTCTTGCGGGCGATGCGCTGTCCGAGCAGCTCGGTCAGCGACTGCGGGGTGGCGACCAGCGCTTCGAGACGTTCCTGGTAGTCGTCGGCGCCGGGATGCTCGGCGAGGTACTCGAGGCTGCCGCGGACACCGTCGTACACCTGTTCGCGGGCCTTGCGGATCTGCGGCTCGTCGAAGAAGCGGAAGCGGACGTTGCGGGCGACGTTGCCGATCACCGGGTAGCGGACCTGGGTGGCGACGATCAACCGGTCCAGGACCTCACCGAGTCCGCTCGGGGCGCGGCCGGGTGCGTTGCCGTCGTTGAGCCAGCGGTCGAGCAGTGCGGCGATGACGGGAACCTGATTGTCCATCCGCTGCTGCGCGAGGAAGAGGCGGTAGACCGCTTCCTCGAGCTCGGCGGTGCGCTCGAGATCGGTGACGTCGTAGTGGCGCAGAGCGCGCGACAACCGGGTCTGGAAGGACTCCGGAAGCCCCTCGAGCTCGACGTCCAGGGTGTGGAGATAGGTGTGGAAATGCTCGCGCGGGCTGTGCACCCGCTCGTCGCCGTCTTCCTCGGCCACCGTCGGACGGTTACGGCCGATCTCGCAGATGTCGGCGAACGTGGTGAGCAGCGCCAGCTCGGCCTGCACGAGGTCGGGATCGCCGGCGATCTGTGCCCGCAGCTTCTCGTACTGGGCGAGCAGCACGCCGGCCCGCTTCGCGCTGACGTCGTACCCGGTGAGCAGCGCGCCGAGCGCATCGATCTGCGCAAGGGCATCGAGGCGCGCGTCACCGTGGGGTGCGGGGGCGCCGAGGTCGAATTCGACGCGGGGCGACTGCTGCGCCGTGGACTCGTCGGAGCTTTCCTCCACCCGCAGCAGCGCCGTTCCGGCGTCCACCTGCGAGTTGACCATGGCCAGCACTTCCCGGACACGGCCGGCGACGGGCGCGCGGACCGCGGTTTCCATCTTCATGCTCTCGAGGACGACCAAGGTGGCGCCGACCTCGACCTCGTCACCGACGGACACCGGCACCGCGACCACGACTGCCGGGGCGGGGGCGCGCACGACACCGGCCTCGTCCTGGCTGATCTGGTGGCTGATGCCGTCGACCTCGACGAGGTACTGGGCGCGTCCAGCGACGGAGACGACGTGGTGGCGGCGGTCGCCGATCACCAGGCGGCTCTCGAACTCGCTGAGCCGGTCCACCTCGACCTCGGTCTCGGGGGCGTCCCCGTCGACGCGGTAGCGGTGGGCGCCGACCTGGGTGACCGTGAGTCCGTATGCCTGACCCTGGTAGCTGAGCTCGACCTTGCGGCCGATGGCGTGTCCGGCGCGGGGCCGCCCACCGCGGGCAGACGAGAGGAATGCCTGACGCTCGAGCTTCTCCTCGGCGTCGTAGACGTCGATGGCGGCGGCGATCAGCGCGACATCAGCGGTGCGGGACGGCACGTTGGACGTGCCCGCGTCGGTGCGGTCCAGCCAGCCGGTGTCGGCGGACGCCGTGATGACCTCTTCGCGGTCGAGCAGATCGAGCAGGAAGGACTTGGTGGTGGTGCCGCCGCGCAGCACGACCGTGGTCTCCCGCAGCGCCGTGCGCAGCCGGGCCAGTGCCTCGGAGCGGTCGCGGCCCCAGGCGATGACCTTGGCGACCATGGAGTCGTAGTCGGGCGGGATGACGTCGCCCTGCGCGATGCCGGTGTCGACGCGCAGGCCGCTGCCGAGCGGGAACTTGAGCAGTTGCACCGCGCCGGGGGCGGGTGCGAATCCGTTGGCGGCGTCTTCCGCGTTGAGTCGGGCTTCGACGGCGTGGCCGAACTCGGGCGGGCAGTCACCCACGAGGGGTTCGCCGCTGGCCACGAGGATCTGCAACTTCACCAGGTCGATTCCCGTGGTGGCCTCGGTGATGGGGTGCTCCACCTGCAACCGGGTGTTCACCTCGAGGAAGGTGAAGGTCTTCTGCTCCGGCTGGTAGAGGTACTCCACAGTGCCTGCGCCGCGGTATCCGGCTGCACGCACGAGTTCGCTCGACACGGTGCGGAGGTGATTCGACTGCTCTGCGGTGAGGAGCGGCGAGCTGGACTCCTCGATGACCTTCTGGTTCTTGCGCTGGATGGAGCAGTCACGCACACCAGGAGCCCAGACGTTGCCGAAGTTGTCGGCAATGACCTGTACCTCGACGTGGCGCGCATCGGTGACCAGCCGTTCGATGAAGACGACGGGGTCGCCGAACGACCGCTGGGCCTCACCCTGGGTCCGCTCGAGCGCGAGTTCGAGTTCGTCCTCGGACCACACCTTGCGGATGCCGCGGCCACCGCCACCACTGCGGGCTTTGATGATGAGCGGGTAGCCGATCGCCTGGGCGTGGCGACGTGCGTCGGCGCGGGTGGCGACGGGTCCGCCACTCCACGGTGCGACCGGGACGTCGACCTTCTCCGCGAGGAGCTTGGCCTCCACCTTGTCACCGAGCAGACGCATCGCTTCAGCGGGCGGACCGATGAAGGTGATTCCCAGCTGTTCGCACACCTCGACGAAAGCGGGATCCTCGGCCACGAAGCCCCAGCCCACCCACACGGCGTCGGCCTTGCTCTCACGCAGGGCGCGGGCCAGCTCGGCGTGGTCGAGGTAGGCCGTTCCGCTCTTGACTGTGCGCAAGCACACACCTTCGTCGGCCTGGCGCACGAACATCGCGCGGCGCTCCGCCTCGGTGTGCAGTGCAACCGTCGTGATGCCGTAGTTGTGCTCGGCATTCAGTTCACGCACGGCTCGAATCAGGCGGACCGCAGCCTCGCCGCGATTGACAATCGCTATTCGCTTGAACATCAGTTAGCGCTCCGTTTCCGTAAAACTCATTGATCCGCAGAGTGTTTCGATGGCCAAGGCCATATCCGCCGTGGACTGGGTGCCGCCTTCGCGGACACACGCACCCCTGCACAACCCACTTGTCCCCTCCAGAGGTGCCCCGAATGCGATCATCGGGTCCTGCCACTCTGCAGGACCCGATGCCCGGGAACTGGAGCATAACGTCGATTTTTTGTACCCGCGCGTAACTTCAGCGCGGGTCACGTTCGGTTTGTCAAGTGTTCAAGAAGTTACCTGTAACGCATTGTCACGTCGTGAGTTTCGGGGCGAACAACGAAAACGTCACGCCGCAGCGCACTTTCACCTCAAGTTACCGAGCGGTTCGGTCCGCCGGCGCAGAGGCCCGGAAAAACGCGAACGCCGCGAGCACGCACGGGGCGCACTCGCGGCGATACGGACGAATCGGTCAGTGAGCGCGATTGACTGCCGAGACGACGGCGCGCAGCGACGCCGTGGTGATCGACGTGGCGATACCGACACCCCACACCACCGTGCTCCGGCCGTCGGGCGCAGTAACGGCGCACTCGACGTACGCAGCGGCCTGGGCGTCGTCACCCGCCGACATCGCGTGCTCGGAGTAGTCGAGCACCCGGACATCGAAGTCGATGGTGGCGAGCGCGTCGACGAACGCGGCGAGCGGGCCGTTGCCCGAACCCGAGATCTCCTGTTCCTTGCCGTTCACCTTGACCGTTGCGGTGATGGAGTCGGTGCCGCCGTCCTCTTCGGACGCGGTGACCTTCTGCTTCATCCGCTCGAGTGGGGTGATCGGAGCGAGGTACTCCTCGTGGAAGACGTCCCACATTTCCTTCGGGGACACCTCGCCGCCCTCGCCGTCAGTGATCCGCTGGACCGCCTGGGAGAACTCGATCTGCAGCCGGCGCGGCAGCACCAGCCCGTGGTCGGCCTTCATGATGTACGCGACGCCACCCTTGCCCGACTGCGAGTTGACGCGGATGACCGCCTCGTAGGTGCGGCCCACATCCTTGGGATCGATCGGCAGGTAGGGAACCGCCCACTGAATGTCGTCGACGTCGGCATCCTGGGAGTCGGCGTCGATCTTCATGGCGTCGAGGCCCTTGTTGATGGCGTCCTGGTGGCTGCCGGAGAAGGCGGTGTACACGAGGTCGCCGCCGTACGGGTGGCGTTCGTGGACAGGCAGCTGGTTGCAGTACTCCACCGTGCGGCGGATCTCGTCGATGTTCGAGAAATCGATCTGCGGGTCGACCCCGCGGGTGAACAGGTTCAGACCCAGCGTGACCAGGCAGACGTTGCCGGTGCGCTCGCCGTTGCCGAACAGGCATCCCTCGATGCGGTCGGCGCCCGCCTGATAGCCCAGTTCCGCGGCCGCGACACCCGTGCCGCGGTCGTTGTGGGGGTGGAGCGAGAGGATGACGGAGTCGCGTCGGGCCAGGTTGCGGTGCATCCACTCGATCGAGTCGGCGTACACGTTGGGCGTAGCCATCTCGACGGTGGCCGGCAGGTTCAGGATGACCGGGTTCTCGGGGGTGGGCTGCAAGACCTCGGTGACGGCGTCGCACACCTCCTTGGCGTACTCGAGTTCCGTGCCGGTGTACGACTCGGGCGAGTACTCCCAGCGCCACTGCGTGTCCGGGTACTTCTTCGCCTCTTCCAGGGCCAGAGCGGCCGCATCGGTGGCGATCTTCTTGATGACGTCGCGCTCGGCCTTGAACACCACTCGGCGTTGCAGGATGGAGGTGGAGTTGTAGAAGTGCACGATCACCTTCTCGGCACCCTCGCACGCCTCGAATGTGCGCTTGATCAGCTCGGGGCGCGACTGCGTGAGCACCTGGATGGTGACGTCAGCCGGGATGGCGCCGTCTTCGATGATCTCGCGGACGAAGTCGAAGTCCGTCTGGCTGGCCGACGGGAATCCGACCTCGATCTCCTTGTAGCCCATCCGCACGAGCAATTCGAACATGCGCCGCTTGCGGGCCGGGCTCATGGGATCGATCAGAGCCTGGTTGCCGTCGCGGAGATCGACCGCACACCATTGCGGGGCGCGGTCGATGGTCTTGTCGGGCCAGGTGCGGTCCGGCAGCGACACCGGTTCCACTTCTTCGGCGAACGAGCGATACCGGAACGTCGGCATCGACGAGTTCCTCTGGGTGTTCCACGCCGGCTGGTCGGCGGGAGCAGGCTTGGAAGGCGGCGTGATGGTGCGCGTTCCGGTGGTGAAAGCGTCAGCGGGGGACATGGGATTGATCTCCAGATTCGTTGCGGACTTTGTGAGCCCAACGGCTGTGTCGACCGGCGCACGAGAACCCCGCGACGGGAAGCCAGTCTGGATCAGACCCCGTCGCGGCAACCAAGGAGAAGCGCGCGATGCATAACGAGCACTCTACTCCTGAGCCTATTCTCCGTGTGTAGGGGTTCGGCACGTTTCCGGATGTGCCGCCGTTCGACACGTCGAGCGAGGGAGGTGCAGTGCGTCACATCTCGCGGGTCACTCCGGTGGTTCTCGCCATCGTTTTCGCAGCGTGTGCCCTGTCCTGCGGGGTGAACGTGGACGGCTCGCCGCGTGTCGTCGGGGTGGGTGCACCGGTCTACGGCCGGCCTGTCAGCGACTTCGTCCGTGCAGAGCTCGCGGTGGCTGCGGCGGCCAGAGCCGTCGAACCGTGCGGACTGCTCGATGCAGCCGGGGTGGCGTCGTTCGGCGTCCTCACCGCATACGGTCCGGCAGGCGACCTGTCGACGTGCCATGCCGAGGTGATCCCGCCCGGCGGTACACCGGTCGATCCGTCCTGGATCGAGGTCGTGGTGGGGGAGCGTGAACCGTCCGAGGGAGTCGGCCGCGGCCGCGCCGCCGGTGGCATCGAGGTGCGCCCGGCGCTGTCGCCGCTACCCGGTACATGCACGCTCTACTTCTCGCTGCCACCGGTTCCGGGAGGCGCCGCGCCGGAGCGCTGGGGTCACGTCTCCTATCTCGACGGAACTGCCGGTGTGGTGAGGGATGCCGGTGACGACTGCGCGGAGGCGAGAGCCGTCCTCGGGGCGGTGACGGCCAGGCTGCATTCGGCTCCGCGGGGTACCGCGAATATCCCACTGGCGCAGCAAGACCCGTGCCGGGTGGTCGAAAAGGTGACCGAACCCGAGATCGCGACGTTCGCCCCGGGCAGTCGGCCGTACGAGTGCCGCCTGACCCTCGGACGCGGTGACGAGGCGTCCGTGCGGTTCGCCCTGTCCACCCCACCGCCGCGGACCGGGGGACCGGAGGTGGTCGAGATCGACGGAGAGTCGTTCGCCTTCTTCGAGGACGGGCTCGAATGCCATTACTACTTCTATCCCGGAGAAATTGTCGACACCAACGTGCCGCACAGCCCGATGAGCGAAATTGCCCGACGCGGCAACAGACTGACCGCCTCGGTGGCGGCAACGGCGCGTGATTGCGAAGACGCGCAAATGCTGGTGCTCGCCGCGGCAGAAATGTTCGACTACTGACATGAACACTCAGGTCGAGGTGGCCCAGGCGTACCTGGATGCGTTGGTCAGTCACGATGGGAACGCGGTGCCCTTCGATCCCCGGGCCGTCCGCTACGAGGCGGGAATCAAGACGGCGTTCTCCGGAAACCATCTGCGGCGCAGTCTCTCCCGAGGTCCGCAGTTCCGTCTGATCCGCGCCGTTCGTGAGGTGGCGTGGTCGGTGGCCGGGGACGACGTCACAGCCGATTATCTTTTGGACGCCGGACTGTTCGGCCGAACTTTCGTGACCGTGCGGGTGATCGAGACCTTCCGCATACCGCAGAACGATCTCCGAATCCGCCGCATCGACGCGAAGATCCGGCGTCCCTGAAGACGTGGTGAACACCGCAGTCCGGCGTTCACCTGCCTCGATCGCCGCGACGGGCCGGAACTAGCCCAGCGTCTCGTGCGCCGCGGGAATGGATCCCAGGCGACCGGCCTGAAAGTCCTCGAACGCCTGCATTACCTCGGCCTTCGTGTTCATCACGAACGGTCCGGCCATGGCCACCGGCTCGCGGATCGGCTTGCCGCCGAGGACGAACACCTCCAGCGAGGAGGTACGCGAGTCCTGGGTGTCTGCCGCGGAGATGGTCAGGGTGTCGCCGCGCCCGAAGACGGCGGTCTGCCCCATCCGGAACGGCCTGCGCTCCGAACCGACCAGACCCTCACCGGCGAGGACGTACGCAAGGGCGTTGAATTCCGGATTCCACGGCAGCGTCAGGCTCGCCCCGGGGGCAACGGTCGCGTGAACCAGGCTGATCGGGGTGTATGTCGAGCCGGGGCCGGAGTGTCCGTCCACCTCGCCCGCGATGACCCGCACCAGGGCGCCGCCGTCGGGGGAGGACAGCAGGGCCACCTTCTGCCCGGTGATGTCCTGGTAGCGGGGTGCGGCCATCTTGTTGTCGCGGGGCAGGTTCACCCACAATTGGACGCCGTGGAATAGCCCACCGCTCATGACCAGGTGCTCGGGCGGGGTCTCGATGTGGAGGATGCCTCCACCGGCCGTCATCCATTGCGTGTCGCCGCCGCCGATGGTGCCGCCGCCGCCGTTGGAGTCCTGGTGTTCCATGATTCCGTCGATCATGTAGGTCACGGTCTCGAACCCGCGATGCGGGTGCCACGGCGTTCCCTTGGGCTCGCCGGGCGCGTAGTTCACCTCACCCATCTGGTCCATGTGGATGAAGGGGTCGAGCGCGGCCAGATCGATGCCGGCGAAGGCGCGGCGAACGGGGAAGCCCTCGCCCTCGTACCCGACCGGAGCCGTGGTCAGGGAGCGGACCGGCCGGTCGACGGCGTTTGGGGTAGCGGCGTCTATACGCGGCAGGGCAAGGATGTTGTCGACAGTCACGGCAGGCATCGGGTATCTCCTCGAACTCGTGTAATTGATTCTTCAACTACCTTACGAGGTGTAACACCGGAGCTGTGCAGGTATTCCCGCTTAGGCGGCTCCGCCGCCCGTGCGCCTTTCTGGTAGCTGGAGCAACCAGAAAGGCGCACGGGCGCGAAGCGCCCTCAGTTGAGGACGCCCTCGTGGTCGGGGCAGTACCGGGTGATCGCACCGATGATGTAGTAGTAGACGCCGTCGGCGGTGAGCATGGGCGTCCACTCCTCGCGCACCCGGTCGAGGGGTTTGCCGGCGTCGAGGGCGGTGCAGATTTCGCCGGCCTGGTGCACCGCGGTCTCGTCGTTGGTGACGTTCTGATTCATCGACCTCAGGTAGGTCAGGTAATCGGCGGCGGCGGCGGGGTCGTCGGCGACTGCGAAGATGCGCTTCCCCGGTGCGGAGGCGGCGGTGGTCCTGGCAGCGGCGGAGGTCGTGCTCGACTCCGGTGCCGCGGAATCGGCGCTGTCCCCACCGCAGGCGGCCAGGAATGTCGCGGAGCAGAGGGTGAGGGCGGTCAGAGCAAGAGTGCGGCGCATGTGGTGACGGAGTCCTTTCGAGGCTGGTGCGGCGACGATCGTATCGCCCGTGGGGCGAGAGCACGCGGTGTGTGTTCGCGGCGTTCGCCTGTTCGCCCGAGTGCCCGGCAGGTAGTGTTGCCCTCTCCAGTTGGAGTGGTTCGAGGAGGTGAGACCCGTGTTCGTCAGTTCAGTCCGGGTGCTCTCACCCCGCGACCGCGCGGTGGTGCCGACCTAAGGTGGCCGAGAGAGCGCCCATCGGCAATCCGAAAGGCACTCTCATGTCAGTTTCCGTCGAAGATGCTCTCGTTCATGAATTGCGCTCTGCCGGCTGCATTTTCGCCGAAGATGAAGCACGGTTGATCCTCGCGGCCGCGAGTGATCGGACGAACCTCGTGTCGATGGTCCAGCGGCGCGTTTCCGGTGTGCCACTGGAACACGTGCTCGGCTGGGCAGAGTTCTGCGGTCTGCGAATAGCGGTCGACGCCGAGGTTTTCGTGCCTCGCCGGCGTACCGAATTCCTCGTCGACCGGGCGGCGGCTTTGATGCGTGAAGGCGCTGTCGTGGTCGACCTGTGCTGTGGGTCGGGAGCGGTCGGGGTTGCGCTCGCCGCCCTCATCGACTCCCCCGAGTTGTATGCGGTCGATATCGACCCCGCCGCGGTCTGCTGCGCTCGTCGTAACATGCCCGCGGAGCGCGTGTTCGAGGGCGACCTCTACGACCCGTTGCCTGCTTCCTTGCGCGGACAGGTCCATGTTCTGGTGGCCAACGCCCCGTATGTGCCGACCGAGGCGATTCGGTTGATGCCCCCCGAGGCGCGACTGCACGAGCCGCGTGTGTCACTCGACGGTGGTGCCGACGGCCTGCACATTCAGCGGCGAGTGGCGGCCGGGGCGCAGCACTGGCTCGCCCCCGGCGGTCACCTTCTGATCGAAACAAGTGAGAGCCAGGCAACGCGGACAGTCCAGGCCTTCACCGACGCGGGGTTGAGCGCGCGAGTCGAGTCCTCCGCCGAGCTCGGCGCCACCGTCGTCGTCGGAACGCGGGCGTGAGCGCCTCGACACAATGCTGGACCGACCTCGCGGGGCGCAGCTGCGTTCTGCTCTCCCGAGGCCGGAGTTTTCGTTAGGGTCTCGAGATGGGTCGTGGCACAGGAGTCGGCATCGGAATCCGGGCAACGCTGGCGGCAGCACTCTGCGCCGGCATGGTGGCGGCGTGTTCGTCGGACGAGGCGCCACCGAGCGACCCCGCGGCCACCTGTGCCGATGTTCCCAACGGCACGACGGTCGCAGCGCCGCCCGCCGGGCAAGCTCCGCCGCCGGCAGGCACGCCGCCGACCACTCAGAACCTCGCGACCAATCCGGAGATCGCGACGGTCTACCGCTCCGGGATGGTGCCCGTCGACACCGCGTCGTATGCGGTGTCGACCGCCAACCCGATTTCGACACAAGCGGCTTGCGACGTTCTGCGCGAAGGGGGAACCGCGGCCGACGCGTTGATCGTCGCGCAAACGGTGCTCGGCATCGTCGAACCGCAGTCGTCGGGAATCGGTGGTGGTGCTTTCCTCCTCTACTACGACGCGGAGAAGAACAGTGTCGAGGCGTACGACGGACGCGAGGTCGCACCGATGGCGGCGACGGAGAATTATCTCCGCTGGATCAGCGACACGGACCGCACCGAACCGAAGCCCGACGCGCGTGCGAGTGGACGGTCGATCGGAGTGCCCGGCGTCGTCCGGATGCTCGAGCTGGCACATCGCGAACATGGCAGGAATGAGTGGCGGGAACTGTTCGATCCCGCAGTCTTCCTGGCGGATCAGGGTTTCGAGATCAGCCCCCGCATGGCCGGGCAGATCGCCGCGTCGGCTCCCGACCTGGCAATCGACGAGGCGTCGAAGGCGTACTTTCTGAACCCGGACGGCAGCCCCAAGGCGGCGGGCACCAAGCTGACCAATCCCGCGATGGCCAAAACGCTCGGGGCCATCGCTTCGGGCGGAGCCGATGCCTTCTACACCGGCGCGATCGCCCAGAGCATCGTCGACTCCACGGCGACGACCTCGGGAGGACGGACCCCGGGGCAGATCACGCTCGACGACCTCGCGAACTACCAGGCGAAGAAGCGCACGGCCCTGTGTACGCCGTACCGTGACCACGAAGTCTGCGGTATGCCGAACCCGTCGTCCGGGGGAACGGCGGTGGCGGCGACCCTCGGCATTCTGGAGAACTTCGACCTGTCCGCCGTGGGGCCGACGAACCTCGACGCCAATGGTGGAAAACCGACCGCGGAGGCCGTGCATCTCATCGCCGAGGCGGAGCGGTTGGCGTATGCGGACCGGGACAAGTACGTGGCCGACTCGGATTTCGTTCCGCTGCCCGGTAATTCGGTGGACACCCTGCTGAACGACGACTACCTGAAGCAACGTGCCGACCTCATCGATCCCGGCAAGAGCATGGGCACCGCGAAGCCGGGTGACTTCGGTCCGGTGCCGCTCGGGGTGCAGCCGCAGGACAAGGAGCACGGGACCAGTCATATTTCGATCGCGGACAAGTACGGCAACGTCGCGTCGATGACCACCACGGTGGAGTCGGCGTTCGGAGCTTTCCACATGACCGAAGGTTTCGTGCTCAACAACCAGCTCACCGATTTCTCGGCGCAGCCCGTCGGTCCGGATGGTACGCCGCTGGCCAACCGGGTGGAGCCGGGGAAGCGGCCCCGCAGTTCGATGGCCCCGACACTGGTCTTCGGTCTCGGCGAGGACGGCGCGCGAGGTGACCTCGAATTCGTGACGGGCTCACCCGGTGGCTCGGTCATCATCCAGTTCGTCGTGAAAACACTGGTGGGCATGCTCGATTGGGGTATGAACCCGCAGCAGGCTGTCTCGGGCGTCGACTTCGGCGCCGCCAACACCCCGGTGACCGGGGTGGGCGGTGAACATCCGAACATCAATGCTGCCCGGGACGGCGCCGATGACCCGCTGATCGCCCAGTTGCGGGCGATGGGCCACCAGGTCTCGGTTGCTCCGCAGTCGAGCGGGCTCAGTGCACTGCAACGCGTCGACTCCGGGTGGGTCGGCGGCGCCGATCCCCGACGCGAGGGTGCAGTGATGGGTGACGGTACCGGCTAGCTCACGTCACGCCTGTTCGGCGAGTGGCGCAACTTTGGTTCCGAGGAGTTCGATGGCGCGCATCACCTTGTCGTGCGGCAACGGCCCGACGCTGGGGTGCAGCATGAACCGCTCGATGCCGAGGGTCTCGCGCATGTCGACGATCTTCTCCGCCACCTGCTCGGGGTTCCCGAGGACCAGTGAGCCGCCGGGGCCCTGCATGGCGTCGAAGGACTGGCGATCCATCGGCGCCCACCCGCGTTCGCGACCGAGTCCGGTCATGGCCGCAGCATAGGACGGGTAGAAGTCGTCGGCGGCTTGCTCGGCCGTGTCGGCGACATAACCGTGGGCGTGGACGGCGATCGGCTGCGGTTCGTGACCGCCCTCCGAGACCGCACGCCTGTGGAGGTCGGCGAGCGGGGCAAAGCGTGCCGGGCGGCCTCCGATGATCGCGAGCGCCATCGGGAGACCGAGCAGCCCGGCACGGACCACGGACTCCGGGTTGCCGCCGACTCCGACCCACACAGGCAGGGGACGCTCGGGCCTCGGGTACACCGGCTGATCGGTCAAGGCCGGCCGGAATCGTCCTGACCACGACACCGATTCGGAGTCGCGGAGTGCGAGGAGCAGCCCGAGCTTCTCGACGAACAGGTCGTCGTAGTCGGCGAGGTCGTACCCGAACAAGGGGAACGATTCGGTGAAGGATCCGCGACCGGCCATTACCTCGGCGCGACCGTCGGAGATGAGGTCGAGGGTGGCGAACTCCTCGAACACCCGCACCGGGTCATCGGAGCTGAGCACGGTGACCGCGCTGGTCAACGCGATGCGGGAAGTTTTCGCTGCTGCGGCGGCGAGTACGACGGCGGGCGCGGACGCGGCGAAGTCGGCTCGGTGGTGCTCCCCGACGCCGTAGACGTCGAGACCGACCTGCTCGGCGAGCACGACCTCCTCGAGCAGGTTCTTCAGGCGCTGCCGTGGTGAGACGGTTCCGGTCTCACCGGGGCCGACCTCGGCGAATGTCGTCAACCCGAGTTCCATGGCTGCACTCCTTCTAGATAGTTGAACTATCAATCAGTGTGGTAACCGTGGAAGCCTGCTGGATATTCCGACGTTGGTTCGGATCGGCGCGCTCGGGGAATACCGACACCATGGCGACTTATCGAGTAATCGACCCCAAAGGTGACGTGGTAGAGACCCGAGAAATCGACGCAGCCGACGACGCGCACGCGTGGTTCGTCGATGTCCGGGCCGACAACAGCGAACTCGGGTGGCGGATGGAAGTCGAGCACGACGGCGAATGGTCGTTCTTCGATGACACCGAGGGCGTATCGAAGCAGTAGAGACCCCACCGTGCTCGCCAGCAGCCCAAGGAAATTGGGCGTCGAGGAAGAATTTCACCTCATCGACTTGAAGACCCGGCGCCTGACGACCCGTGCGCCGGAACTGCTGGCGCGACTGCCCGACGACGCCTACGTCGACGAGCTGCAGCGGTGTGTGGTGGAGGTCAACAGTGGTGTGTTCACCGACCTCGCCGACCTCAGGTCCGACCTGGCCTGGCACCGCTCGCTGCTCGTCGACGCGGCCGAGGGGCTCGGTGTCGGGGTGGCGGCCGCCGGATCGATGCCACTCGCCCTTCCGACGGAGATGCAGGTGACAGGGTCACTGCGCTACCAGCGCATGCTGGCCGACTATCAGATGCTCGCCCGCGAACAACTGATTTGCGGCACCCAGGTGCATGTCGATGTGCCCGACCGGGACGAGGCCGTCCAGGTGGCCAACCGCATCGCTCCCTACCTGCCGGTTTTCCTGGCGCTCAGTGTGAGTTCCCCGTTCCGGGCCGACGGTTCGGACACCGGTTACGCGAGCGCGCGGACCCTGCTGTGGTTGCGGTGGCCGAGTACCGGTCCGGCGGCGCCCGTCTCCTCGGCCGCCGAGTACGACACCCTGATCGACGACCTGGTGTCGAGCGGCGTGATCAGCGACCCCGGCATGGCGTACTTCGACATCCGTCCCTCGGCCAAGCTTCCGACGCTGGAACTGCGGGTGTGTGACAGCTGCCCGCGACTCGACACAGTCATCCTTGTTGCGGCCCTCTTCCGCGCCCTCGTCGAACGGGAGGTCCAAGGTCTGCGGGCCGGCGACAAGGGTCTGAAGATCGTCTCGACGATGACTCGGGCGGCGCTCTGGCGGGCTGCGCGTTCCGGTCTGGAAGCGGACTTGGTAGACGTCACGGTTCCACGCTCGCGGCCCGCTGCGGACATCGTCGAGGACTTCGTGCGCTCCTTGAGGCCCCAGCTCGAGGAGACAGGTGACTGGGACACCGTCCTCGAACTGTCTACCGCCGCCCTCGCGACGGGAAGCTCGGCTGCGCGTCAGCGTCAAGCATTCCAACGACGGAATCGGTTGACCGACGTCGTCGACCAGCTTCTCGCCGAGACGGCCGACCGGGTGTCACCGCTTCCCGAGGGCGAAACCCTGGTGCCGAGCGTGCACGCGGGACGCTCGCACTCGAGCGTGGCGACCCGCCCGCGGAGGCACTGGGCCGCGCGATTCGCCCGGCGTGACAGCGAATCCGAGCTGACCTGGACCGGGTCGGGAGAACTCGACGGACAGCAGCTGCTCGCGTGGCGTAGAGATCTCCACGCCCATCCCGAGCTGTCGTTCGAGGAGCGACGAACCACTCGGGTCGTGCGCGATCACCTCGAGAGTCTCGGTGTGGAGCCCGTCCTCATGCCCGGTGGAACCGGACTGTGGTGCGATATCGGACCCGAGACGGAACACTGCATCGCCCTGCGCGCCGATCTGGATGCCTTGCCGATCACCGAGGCGACCGGTCTCGAATTCCAATCCACGGTGCCCGGGGTTTCACACGCCTGCGGCCACGACGCGCACACCGCAATGCTGATGGGCGCCGCCGCCGTCCTCGTCAAGTACCCACCGACGTGCCGTGTGCGATTGATCTTCCAGCCGGGGGAGGAAACCACACCAGGCGGTTCGGTCGACACGATCGCCGCCGGCGCACTGGAGGGTGTCTCCAAGATCTACGCCCTGCACTGCGACCCCAACCTCGAAGTCGGGAAGCTCGCCACCCGGAGCGGTCCCATCACCTCGTCGAACGCATCGGTGACCGTGCGCCTCTGGTCGCAGGGTGGACACACCGCGCGCCCGCACCTGACGGGCGATCTCATCCACGCCGGTGCGGTACTCATCACCGGGCTGGCCTCTGTGCTCGACCGCCGCATCGACGCCCGTACAGCGACGGTCCTCACCTGGGGGAAGGTCTCCGCCGGTCAGGTGGGCAATTCCGTGCCGGAGTCGGGGGAACTCGTCGGGACCCTCCGCAGTGCGTCCCACGAAACCTGGGCCAACCTCGAGCCCCTGGTCACCGACACGATCGGGGAACTACTCGCTCCCTACCACGTGCGCTACGAGCTCTCCTACCTGCAAGGCGTGCCACCCGTGGTCAACGACCCCGACTGCACGGCGGATCTACGGGAAGCGATCGAGTCCGTGGTCGGGTTCGATCACCTCGCGGAAGCCGAGCAGTCGAGCGGCGGGGAGGACTTCGCGTGGTACCTCGAGCAGGTTCCCGGTGCGATGGCCCGCCTCGGCGTCTGGGACGGCGTCGGCGAACGTCATGAACTGCACCAGCCCGGTTTCCGGCTCGACGAACGCGCGATGATTCACGGTTTGCGCACGCTGGTGGCGCTCACACGGCTCGGCGATCAGACCGAGTGAGACCTACATCTGCGGCGGGTACGGCGGCATCGGGTCGGGTGGCTGGGGTCCGGGTGGTTGGGGTCCTGGCGGTTGCGGTCCGGGTCCGGGTTCGGGTGGCCGCTCGGGTTCGGGCGGACGTTCCGGTCCGGGCTCCGGCGGGAACGGATGAGGCGGCGTCGGAGTGGGCGGTATCGGCGGCTGCGGTTCCGGCTCGGGAGGTTCGGGCCCCGGTGGCACCGGTCCCGGGTCGCGGTTCAGGGGCTCGTCACGGTGGCTCGTCATCGCCTCGATCACTTTCCTGTCGGCTGATTGAGGAGTACCCCGATCGGGCATACCACAAGCGGCATGACATAGACCGGTGGTTGGGGAACAAAATCGGGAGCCGGTGCGTTGTCTAGCAACCATGCCCCGCAAGCGCGGGAATGTCCGGCAGGGGAGACCCGAGCCGAAGGGAGGAAGTCATGGCAACCGACTACGACGCACCACGGGTTACCGTCGACGACGAACTCGCGGAGGACTCGCTCGAAGAACTGAAGACGAGAAGGAACGAGTCGCAATCTTCCGTCGTCGACGTGGAAGAGGCCGACACCGCGGAGTCCTTCGAACTGCCCGGCGCAGACTTGTCCGGCGAGGAACTCACGGTACGGGTCGTTCCGAAACGGGCCGACGAATTCACCTGTAGTAGCTGCTTCCTGGTGCACCATCGTTCCCGACTCGCCTCGGACGAGGGTGGCCAGCTGATCTGCCGCGACTGCGCGTGAGACAGGTGAGTGCCGAAGTGCCGTACTTCGGCACTCACGTCCGTCGTTCGCGCGGGCACAGCGCCTACGGCTGATCGAACTGTCGCCGCTTGTGGTCACCGAACGGTTCGTCCCGTTCCCTAACAGCCTCGCGGAATCCCGCGGTGGCCGAACGCAACTGAAACGCGTATCCCTCACGGGTGTGCCGGGAGACGCCGTCGAACACGGTGCTGATCATGCCCGAATTGGCCACCCCCTGGGCGAGGAGAGCGCTGTTCAAGGCGAGCTTGACCATCATCAGCTGATTGATCGGCATCTGAGCGATCCGGCCGATGAGGTCCTCGGTGCGCTGGTCCAATTCCTCGGCGGGCGCAGACTCCACCGCCAGCCCCCACTCGGCTGCCTGCTTTCCGCTCAGGCAATCACCGGTCAGCAGTAATCGCTTGGCCCGTTGATCGCCGAGGCGGTGCGCCCACATCCCGGCGGCAGGCACCCCCCACACCCTGGTCGGGGGGTAGCCGATCTTCGTGTCGTCGGCCGCGATGATCTGGTCGCAGTAGAGGGCGATGTCGGTGCCGCCCGCCACGCAGAAGCCGTGCAATTTCGCGACGGTCGGTTTGTTCGAATGCAGCAGACTCGCGAACCCACGATTGAAACGGCTCATCATCGCGTAATCCGCCATCGGATCCCAGTGGCCGAACGGATTGTGATTGCGCGCCTGCACCATCGGATCGAGCACCGTGCCGGTGGTCCTGTCCGGTCCGTCTCCCGGATTGCCGCCGCTCTCGGCGAACACTCCGAGGTCGTATCCGCCGCAGAACCCCTTCCCTCGTCCAGACAGCAGGATGACGTGGACGCGGGGATCGAGGTCGGCCCGTTCGACGGTAGCGGCGAGCTCGAGCGGGGTGTCCGCGGTGATGGCATTGCCGTGCTCCGGCCGGTTGAAGGTGATCCGCGCAATCCGCCCGGTCACCTCGTAGGTGAGTGTGCGGTACTCGGTGTGGTCCTCGGCCTGTTCCCGGTCCGCGAACAGCGAATCGGCTCCCTCGTCCCAGCCTTCCCGCCACGCGCCGGGACGCATGCCGGCGTGGTTCTCGTAGTCGGTCACGACCCCACCTTGGGGGTGGCGCGGTCGATGATCGCCGCGGTGTCGATGCCCGTCGGGAGTGTCCCGAACACGGTGCCCCAGTCTCCGGACAACCTGCTGACGCAGAAGGCGTCGGCCACCGCCGGATGTCCGCGGCGGACGAGGAGTGAACCCTGCAGGGCGAGTGCCATGTCGCCGACGACCCGGCGGGCGCGGTGCTCGAGGCTGTCGAGGTCGCCGAAGCTCGACTTCAGCTCGGCGACCGCGGTATCGAGCCGGGAATCGACTCCGGCAGTGGAGTCGAGTTCGTCGAAGAACACCTGCAGCGACTCCGGTTGTTTCGCCATCGCCCGTAGGGTGTCGAGGGCGGCGACGTTGCCGGAGCCCTCCCACACCGACAACAGGGGCGCCTCCCGATAGAGCCGCGGCATCCGCGACTCCTCGACGTAACCGTTGCCGCCGAGGCATTCCAGGGCTTCCGCCGCATGGATCGGCCCGCGTTTGCAGACGAAGTATTTGCTCACCGACAGGGAAATCCGGCGCAGCATCGTCGCCTGTTCGTCACCGGCCGTCGCGCGGTCGGTGAGTGCGGCCAGCCACAGTGCGACCGTGGTGGACGCCTCCGACTCCACCGCCAGGTCAGCGAGCACATTTCGCATCAGGGGCTGATCGACCAGGTGGGCGCCGAACGCGCTGCGGTGCACGGCGTGGTGCGCTGCCTGCGCTGTGCCGACCCGCATGCCGGTGGCAGTCCCGATCGTGCAGTCGAGGCGGGTCATGTTGACCATCTCGATGATGGTCCGAACACCACGGCCTTCCTCACCGACGAGCCACGCCACGGCCTCGTCGTACTCCACCTCACTGCTCGCGTTCGAGTGGTTGCCGAGCTTGTCCTTGAGGCGCTGCAGGTGCATTCGGTTCCGGCCACCGTCCGGGAGGACGCGGGGAAGCAGGAAACACGACAGTCCGCCCGGGGCCTGCGCGAGGACCAGGAACAGGTCCGACATCGGCGCGGAGGTGAACCACTTGTGCCCGGTCAGCAGGTAGCTGCCGTCGGACTGTGGCACCGCGCGGGTGGTGCCCGCGCGGACGTCGGAGCCGCCCTGCTTCTCCGTCATCGACATTCCGGCGATCAGCCCGGCCTTGGTGAGGGGCGGACGCAACACCGGGTCGTAGACGCGGGAGGTGAGCAGGGGTTCGTATCGTGCGGCGAGTTCGGGGTTGTGACGCAACGCGGGAACGACGGCGTAGGTCATGGAGATCGGGCAGCCGTGCCCGGCGTCGACCTGTCCCCACACCGCCATCTTCGCCGCTCTGATCAGGTGAGCATGCGGATTCGGATCCGCCCACGGACTGCCGTGTAACCCCATCTCGACTGCGGTGGTCATCAGCCGGTGATACGACGGGTCGTACTCCACCTCGTCGATGCGGTGACCGTAACGATCGTGCGTCCGCAGCACGGGTGGGTGCGCTTCGGCGAGGTCGCCCCACCGCTGGGCTTCCTCGCTGCCCGCCAGCCGCCCGAGGTCGTGCAGTTCCTCGAGCGCGTCGTGTGCGCCCTCCCGTTGCAGCGCTTCGAGTATCGGCGGGTAGTAGGCCGCGTCGAAGTCGGTGAGGGGTGGCACCTGATTGAAAACCTCGTGCGTGGCGGTCATGTCGGGCTCCCGAGAGATCGAAGGGTGAAGGTGAGCAGGGCGGGGATGATGGCGGAGTCGCCGGCTCCGCGGGCCAGCGGCAGGATCAAGGCCTCACCGATGGCCCCGACGATGCAGGCTGCGGTCACCGACGCATCCTGATCCGGGATTTCCCCGGCCTCGACGGCGGCGGCGATGGCGACTGCCAGCGCATCGCGGAACGATTCACGGAACAGCAGTCGCTCCGTGTCCACCTGGGGGTCGACGGGTTCGACGAGCAGTGCGTAGGCGAGTGTCGGTGCGCGCAGGGCGCGTTCGGCGAAGGTGTGCACAGAGGCCGACACGGCTGCGACATAGCGCCCTTCGGTGGATTGCGCGGAGTTGCCGGCCTGGACCGCAGCGCTCACCTCGCGGCTGCACACGATTCGGAAGACCTCGGCGAACAGTTCGCCCTTGTTCGCGAAGTGGCGGTAGACGGTGCCGGTGCCCACTCCTGCCTCGGCTGCGACGGCCGAGATGGAGCACCCTGCGTAGCCGTGCCGGGCGATCAACCCGAGTGCGGAGTCGATCAGGGTGGTACGGAGGGCGTCCAGTCTTTCCTGAACGGCAGGAGTGCGCCGATAGGCCATATCAAAGAAGTGAACACCCGTTCCGTTCTTCCGTCAAGGGTGCTAACGTCGGCCGGACCAGCGAGGAAAGGCGCATCCGATGGCTTCCGACGTGGTACTCGTCCGACGGGACGGCCCGGTCACGACGATCAGTCTCAATCGGCCGGAAGTGCGCAACGCGGTAGACAGGCCCACCGCCGAGGCGCTCGCCGACGCCTTCTGCGAGTTCGACCGCGACGAAGACGCCTCCGTCGCAGTTCTGCACGGTGAGGGCGGGACGTTCTGCGCAGGGGCAGACCTGAAGGCGATCAGCGCAGGCCGGGGTAACCGGGTCGCCCCGGACGGAGACGCCCCGATGGGGGTGTCCCGCATGAGGCTGTCCAAGCCCGTCGTCGCCGCGGTCGCGGGTCATGCGGTGGCCGGTGGACTCGAATTGGCACTGTGGGCCGACCTGCGGGTCGCCGACGAGAACGCGATCTTCGGGGTCTACTGCCGTCGTTGGGGTGTCCCCCTGATCGACGGGGGGACCGTTCGCCTCCCGCGGCTCATCGGTGAGAGTCGCGCGATGGATCTGATTCTCACCGGCCGTTCCGTCGACGCCGACGAAGCCCTCCTGATCGGGCTGATCAACCGGAAGGTCCCGGCCGGTGACGCGCTTTCGGCGGCGCAGCAACTCGCCGCCGACATCGCTGCCTTCCCGCAGGTGTGCATGCGGCAAGACCGGCTGTCGGTCCTCGAACAGCACGGCCTGTCCGAGGAGATCGCGCTCCTGGCGGAACTACGCCACGGCGCAACCTCGTTGGCGAACGGAACAGTCGAGGGTGCGTCGCGGTTCGCCGCCGGTGCGGGGCGGCACGGATCGTTCGACACGCCCGACGCGGATCGCTCCTGACCGAGCCCGGTGACGATGACAGGTGCGTAGCATCGATTAACCGGGCTCGAAGGTGGGGTGCACGTGAACGACTGGGTAAAGGAGCAGTTCTTCCGGGCCGCACCGACCGAGACCGAGGAAACGTCGCGGCGCAGGATCCGACTGCGGCAGGTGGTGTGGTTCTCGTACCTGTCGGCGCTGGTGCTGGTGATCTGGTTCGTCGGCCTGCCCACCGATCGTCTTTATCAGGCCGCCTGGATCATCGCCGGGCTGATTGCCTTCACCATCGACCGCAGCTGGCGTGAACACCTGAAGGTACTGACCGATTGGCTCCCGCTCATTGCCGCGCTGGTGGTGTACGACCTCAGCCGGGGAGTCGCCGACGAACTCGGAATGCCCATCCGCGTCACGGAACTGGTCACCGCGGAGAGCTGGCTGTTCGGCGGCGCGATCCCGACGGTCTGGTTGCAGGACCAGCTGCTCGGGCCGCACGGTGTGCCGCCGTGGTGGACTCTGCTCACCGGCATCGTCTACACCAGTCATTTCCTCGTGCCGTGGCTGGTCGCGGCGGTCTTCTACGCGTACTCCCGGCCGATCTGGGCGAAATACATGAGGCGGGTGCTGGTGCTCTCGTACCTCGGGTTGACCACCTACATCCTGCTGCCGGCCGCGCCGCCGTGGTTTGCGGCCGAGGTGGGCGCGATCGATGATCCCGTGGGCCGTGTCGCCGGCTTCGGATTCGGCATCGTCCCGCTGGACGTGAGCACGCGGTGGCTGGAGGCACAAGGCAATCCGGTGGCGGCAATGCCCTCCCTGCATGCCGGTTTCGCTTTCCTGGTCGCGATCGCGTTGTGGCCGCTGACCACCAGGTGGTGGCTGCGTATTCCACTCGTGCTGTACCCACTGGCGATGGCGTTCGCGCTCGTCTACGGCGGCGAACACTATGTGGTGGACGTGCTCGCCGGCTGGGCCTGCGTCGGACTCGCCATCGTCCTGTGCAGGATGTGGGAGGGGCGGGCCGGACTGCGCGGGGAAGGGGAACGCACGGACGTCTCCCTCGCTGCGTGACCACCGTAGAAAACCGGCACGCGTACCGTCGGAAGAGATGCAACAGTACGTCCCTCGCCCCCCGTCCACCGTCGGCGACTGGAGTGATGCCCGACGGAAAATGCAGTTGCGCCGAACCCGCCCGGGACACTCGTGGCGCCGCTTCGGCCGCACCCGCCGAATGCTGATGTGGCTCGGACTGTCGATGGTGCCCGTGCTCATCGTCGGTGGGCAATATTGGGTCCAGGACGTGCAACCCGAGAGGGAGCGGCTGGCCCAGACCCTGCCCGCCGTCCACGAGGTCTACGAGGCGAAAGATCCGGCCGATCAGAAAACAGCAGTGGTCGACATGGTCGGGCTCGGCAACGTCGACGCCACGGATACGGCACGGTCGCTCGCGGCCTACACCGACCTCGGGCAGGTGTGGGCAGTGGAATATGACAACAGCGGTATCGACACCAAGGTGATCAGCGACCTGATCGTCGACCATGCTGCCGCCACGGGAACCGACAACATCATCCTGTCGGGGCACAGCATGGGTGGGGTGGTCGCGCTGGAGGTGGCTCAGCACATCTACGAGGACACCGACACCGTGTTGGCAGGGGTCGTTCTCGACTGCACGCCCGTCGATCTGCACGCCGTGCGGGGAGATGCGCGCGACGCCGGGGAGGACATGCTGCGGTGGATCGGCTGGTTGCCGGGCGCGCGGGAGAGCAGGAGCCTTCGCGTGCTCGTCGAAACAGCCGCCCGCAAGGACCGCTTCCTCGACAGCAACTCGTGGTACCCGCGCGTCGATCTGTCCGCTCTCGGCAGCGTCGTCGAGGAGGTCCTGCACGACAAGGTGTTCTCGGATGATGCCGCCAGTAACGGGTTGATCGAGTCCCAGTTCAAGGTAATTGTCGCCTCCGGTGCCATCGACAATTTGAAGTCGCTTGCCGTGGAGCGGGATGGGAAACCCCTGCCGGCAGTCGTTTTCGTTCGCCCGCGGGACGGTCGATTCGATCCCGTGGTCGACGTCGACTACACCCAACGCATACTCGTCGAGCAGTCCGGCGGCGTGGACGGCACGCTGCTCGTCGCGAAGCTGGATGGGATCGGGCACGCCAATCCCATCCAGCAACCGGCCGCCTACAACGCGGCTATCGAGAACCGAATCGCACCGTTCCTCCGGCCGCTCCTCCCGTCCCCACCCGTGCGTACTTATTAACCGCGGAATGTTAATAAGTACTCACAGGTGCGGAAGCGGCTTCCCAGTGCACACTGCGCCGCGACTGGTCCGAGATCGGCGGCGTGATCGACGTCGCGCAAGGTCGGTAGCAGGCGCACCGACGCGCCCGCGGCGATCAGCGCCTCGTAGGTCTGCCGACCGGTTTCGGAACTCGACGTCGGCACCGGGAGGATCGCCTCCGCGACCCCGGGGTCGGGTACGCCCAGAGCCCACCAGCCGCCGTCCTCGGCAGGCCCGAGCACACACGTCGGTGCCTCGTCGGCAAGTAGTGCGGCCGCATCGCCGAGCAGATGCGCGGTGACCTGCGGCGTGTCCATCCCGATCTGCAGAACCGGTGATTTGGTCATCGTGAAGGTGTCGGCGTGGGCATTGACCAGGCGTTCCCCAAAATTGCCGCCGCGCTGTTCGAGGACGGTGACGCCCTTCAGTGCTGCCGTGATCTCTCTGCTCCGCGTCGCCCGCGCGAGATCACCGGTCAGGGCCACGACACGATGGGCAACTCCGGTCGAGGTGACCGCGTCGAGAGTGTCCAGCAGTGACGCCGCCGCCAGATCTGCGGCCGCGCCGTTCCCGATCTCCCGGGCGAGGCGAGTCTTCGCGAACCCCGGCACCGGAACCTTCGCGACCACGAGAACGGCCACGCCGATGCTCACCGCATCACCCTCCAGAAGTCGTGGACGGCGCGCAGCGTCCCCTTGACCGACCCCGACACCTTCGACGACCCCGCGGTGCGCGGTCGGTAGGTGATGTCACATTCGGTGATCCGCCAGTGCGCGCGGCCGGCGAGAATGAGGAGCTGCAGTGGGTAACCCGAACGCCGGTCGCCGACACCGAGGTCGAGAAGGGCCTGCCGCCGAACCACTCTCATCGCACCGAGGTCGTGGATGGGGATACCGTAGCGGCGTCGGAGGCGGGCAGCGACGACGGCGTTGCCGATCCGGCTGTGCAGGGGCCAGGTGCTGCGTTCGACCGGGCGGCGGCGGCCGACGGCGAGATCCGCACCGGATTCCACGGCAGCGACGAGTGCGGGGAGCTCGCGGGGGTCCATCGAACCGTCGCCGTCGAGCACACACACCACCGGCGTCCGTGCGGCCTCCACGCCCGCGTGGACGGCGCTGCCGTACCCGGGCCTGGCCTCTGCCGCGACGGACGCACCGTGCGCCCGGGCGACGTCAGCGGTGCCGTCGGTGGAATTGTTGTCCACCACCAGCACTCGGTAGCCCGGCGGGATCCCGGCG
The DNA here is from genome assembly GCF_023667485.2 of Rhodococcus sp. MSC1_016. Taxonomy (NCBI): domain Bacteria; kingdom Bacillati; phylum Actinomycetota; class Actinomycetes; order Mycobacteriales; family Nocardiaceae; genus Rhodococcus; species Rhodococcus sp. MSC1_016. The sequence goes on along the minus strand of NZ_JAMOZI020000001.1, from coordinate 4,909,061 downwards.
AGTACACCCGGCAACGATCCCGCCTCGTTCATGCAGGGAATCACCACGGTGACGTCCGCGGGAGAGATGGTGACGCCCTCAGGCATGAGGAGAACCCATCGATCGGGCGTTGCGCAGCGGTGCGTGGGCAAAGGCGGTGAGTCCGTCGTGCGGCCGGATCCGGGCCCGGAATCCCAAGAACTGTTCGGCTCTTCGTGGATCGGCCACGATGTGCCGGACGTCGCCGGGGCGATATTTCCCGGTGACGACAGGCTCGGGCCCGCCGCAGGAACGTGCCAGTGTCGTGGCCACCTCACCGATCGTGATCGGCTGACCCGAACACACGTTGAACGCCGCAAATTCCGGTAACTCCGCGTCGAGTGCGGCAATGTTCGCCGCCGCGACATCCCGGACATGGACGAAGTCCCGTGTCTGCCGTCCGTCCTCGAACACCCGAGGTGGCTCGCCGTCGTCGAGAGACGACCGGAACATCGCCGCGACACCGGAATACGGTGTGTTGCGAGGCATTCCGTCGCCGTACACGTTGTGGTAGCGCAGCGCGGTGACGGATCCGCCCGTGGCCAGCGACCAGGCGAGTGCGTAATTCTCCTGAGCCACCTTGCCGGCGGCATAGAAGCTACGCGGACGCAGCGGCGCATCCTCGTCCACGAGGGCCCACTCGAGCGGCTCCCCGGTGTCGGGCTCGATGTGGTCGAACACTCCCGCGTCGAGATCGGTCCTACGGCGTGGTGCCGGTTCGACGTCATCGCCGCGCCGGTTGCGATAGCGCCCGACGCCGTACACCACCATCGACGACGCGACTATCATTCGGGTGCACTTGGTTGCGTACATCGCGGCCAGGAGTACTGCTGTTCCGAAGTCGTTGTGACTGGCGTATGCGGGGGTGTCGCTCGCGTCCACTCCTGCCCCCACGACAGCGGCCTGGTGGCACACCACGTCGATGCCGTTCAGCAGTCGGGTGATGGCTTCCTGGTCGCGGACATCGATGTGCCGAACACCGTCCGGAATGTCCGCGTCGGCGCCGTGCGCGGACGGCAGCAGTGCGTCCACCGCCACGACCTCGTGTCCCGCATCCTGCAGAGCCGTGAAGACGTGGCTGCCGATGAATCCTGCTGCGCCCGTGAGCAGCACTCGTCGAGAAGTCATGGCAGTTCGATGGGCAAGGTCGCGCCCTCGTGCACGCGACAGGTGTCGCACGGACCTTCCGGCGCCGCGGCGATCGCCTTGTGAACCAGTGATGTCAGGGAACCGAGGTTGCGTTCGAACTCCGCGAACACATCTACGGCGCGCACACCGTCCCCTGCATCGATCCCGGCGTCGAGGTCGGTGACCAGAGCGATGGTGGCGTAACACATCTCGAGCTCCCGGGCCAGAACGGCCTCAGGGTGTCCGGTCATGTTCACCAGTGACCAGCCCTGCCGTGCGAACCACTGGCTTTCCGCCCGGGTCGAGAAGCGTGGGCCCTCGACCACCACCAGCGTCCCGCCGTCTACCGTGCCGGTCCGCAGGGCCGCCTTGCGCAGGTCGGCGCAGTACGGATCGGCGAACTGCACGTGAATGCCGCCGCCATCGAAGTACGTCTGGGTGCGGCCACTGGTGCGGTCGACCAGCTGGTCCGGGATCACCAGCGTTCCGGGACCCCAGTCGGTGACGAGGCTCCCGGCGGCGCACGGTGCGAACACCCGCTGCACACCCAGTGTGCGCAGCGCCCACAGATTGGCGCGATACGGGATCGTGTGGGGAGCGAACTCGTGACGCCGACCGTGCCGCGGCAGGAAGGCAACGCGCCTGCCGTCCACTTCGCCTACCGTGATGGGGGCGCTCGGGCTGCCATAGGGGGTGACGAGCTCGACCTCCGCTGCTCCTTCGTCGAAAAAGGAATAGAAGCCACTCCCGCCGATGACGGCAACCTCCGCACGGGGGCGTTCGGTGGAACTCATTGCGGCCATAGAGACATCCTCCGTCGTTATGCTGGGCGCGAGTGCGACTTTCGCCGAAGGAGATGACGTCATCGGACCCGAGCAGCGAGCAGCGGGACGGCGCTTCGCGTACCGGGATCTGACGGCTGCCGGGCTCGCGCTGCTTCTCGTCGCCGCGGCGTTCGTCGTCCCGCGCCTGGGCAACGAGACGATGACAGCGATTGTTCACCGGGCGGCGGAGAGCGTGCGAGACTTCGCGGATGCCGCTCCGCTGTTCGGGTTCCGCGACGTGCACGTCGGCTGGGGGACCCCGGTCGCGATCGTGCTCGCGGTGGCGGTCACGGTGTGGGGTCCCGGCCTGGCCTCGCGGCTGTCGTGGCGGCACCTCACGCTGGGAGCGTGGCTCGTCTCCGCCGCATGGGCGATGTCGCTGGCGATGGTGGACGGCTGGCAGCGCGGGTTCGTTCGCAGATTGACGTCCGAGGACGAGTATCTGCACGAGGTTCCCCGGATCACCGACATCCCGACGACGCTGCGCGGCTTCACCGAACGGATTCTGGACAACCAACCGGAATCGTGGACCACCCACGTGTCGGGGCATCCGCCGGGTGCGCTCCTGACGTTCGTCTGGCTCGACCGGATCGGCCTCGGCGGCGGCACCTGGGCCTCGGCATTGTGTGTCGTGGTCGGGGCGAGCGCGGCCGCTGCCGTGATCGTCACCATCCGGGCGCTGGGCGACGAGTCGATGGCGCGGCGCGCGGCCCCATTCCTCGTGCTCGCGCCCACCGCGATCTGGGTGGCGGTGTCCGCGGACGCCTTGTTCGCGGGAGTGGTGGCGTGGGGGATCGCCTTGCTCGCCCTGTCCGCCCGTCGCGCGGTCCGGTGTCCGACCACAGCCGCGGTCGGTGGTGGCGTGCTGCTCGGATTCGGGATCTATCTCAGCTATGGCCTGGTTCTGATGGCATTGCCCGCGGTGGCCGTCCTGGTGATCGCCCGCACGGCGAGGCCGCTGGCCGGCGCCATGGTCGGTGCCCTTGCGGTGGCGGCAGTGTTCACTGCGTACGGCTTCTGGTGGTTCGACGGCTATGTGTTGGTGCAGGAACGCTACTACCAGGGCATCGCGTCGGATCGGCCGTTCCGGTACTGGGCATGGGCGAACTTCGCCTCCCTCGTGTGCGCCGTCGGAGTGGCGGTACCTGCGGCCCTCCCTCGGGTGTTCACGTGGCCGCGGCTGAAGGAGCTGTCCCCGGTCAACGTGCTGGTGGTCGCCGCCCTGCTTGCCGTGGTGATCGCGGACCTCAGCGCGCTGAGCAAAGCCGAAACCGAACGCATCTGGCTGCCGTTCGCGGTGTGGCTGCTCGCCGCTCCTGCGCTGTTGCCGCGGCCAAGTCACCGGTTCTGGCTTGCACTACAGGCTTTCGGCGCACTGGCCGTCAATCATCTGTTCTTCACGAACTGGTGACAGCCCGTGCGTACATATCCACCGCGGAGTGTTAACAAGTGCTCACGGGTGGGCGTGACGAATCTGGTCGCGGGGCTCGTCGTAGCGGATCGTTTCGAAACCTATCAGCGCGAGGAGGACCGCAGTGAGAATCCCCAGCGTCGCGAGGGCGGGAACGTGCCAGACGAGCGGGATCAGTGCGAGCAGGATGACCGCCGCCACCACCCGGGGCACCGTCACGGACCCGGTGGCGTACGCCTTGAACCACACCAGTGCGAGCAGATAGAGCCCGGCGCCACCGAACAGTGCGATCAGCGGCCAGCCGTACAGAGGATCTGTCAGCCGGTGATCGTTACCGTCGCCGACATACGACAGGATCTTCTTCAGTCCCAGCGACAGCATCACGACACCGATCACCATCGGAAGATGCAGGAAGCTGTAGCAGTTGCGGGCGATCCGGATCTGACGGGCACCTGTGGCTCGTTCGAACGCGTGCTCCACGGCCAGGGACGTCACGTCGAAATACGACCACCACAGCAGCCCCGACACCGCGAGGCCGAGCAGCGACGCCACGATGATGGCCCAGGAGATCGGGAGGTCCGCGACGCCGATGCCGATGGACACGATCGACTCACCCAGGGCGACGATGATGATGAGTCCGTGCCGCTCCGCGAAATGGGTGACCGATCGCAGCCGCCACCCGGTCCCCCCGATGAGGGTGCCGATGTAGTCACCGGCGAGGGCCAGGAACCACATCACGGTCTGTGCGTTTCCAGTGAGCTGGGAGGCGATCAAGAGGAAGGTCGTGCCGATCAACATGCTCGGCGTGAACCGGAGAACCTGGCCGCGCAGCTGCGGATCGTCGCGGCTGATCACCCAGAACATCAGCAGATGTAGGGACCGCACCACGAAGTAGCCGAGGGCGAAGACGACTGGGCCGTCCAGCCCACCGGCTAGATCGTCGAATGCTTCGGGGATGGTCAGCGCGGTGATGAAGACGCCACCCATCGCACCGAACATCACCACCCGCACGACTCCTTCGTCGGCGCGCACGAGGTTGCAGATCCACGCGTATCCCACCCAGCTCCACCACAGAACGGCGATCACCAGCGAGCCACGCAGCAGATTGACGCCCGTGGGGTCGTCTGCCATGAAACCGGTGACGCCCGTGATCGCAAAGACGAACACGAGGTCGAAGAACAGCTCGAGCGTCGAAACCGACTCGCGCTCCTGGACGAGGCGCGGACGCAGACGATGGGCGAAGGTCACGGATGAATGGTGCCACCTCGTAGCACACCGCGGAAGTCGGGCCAGATCGGCTTTGTTCGTAAAAAGACGGAAGTATGTATTGATGTCGGTCTTAAGTTGCTCTACTGTCAGCGTGACACCGCTCACTCGTATGGAGGACAAAAACCATGGCTCTGACGATCGGCATCGACGTGGGTGGCACCAAAATCGCGGCCGGAGTCGTGGACGGCGACGGAGTCATCCATCGGATGGAGCGCCGGCACACCCCGTCCCACGATGCGCGGGAGGTCGAGAACGCCATCGCCGAGCTCGTGCGTGAATTGGCGGCCACGTATCCCGTGCAGGCGGTCGGTATCGGCGCAGCCGGTTTCGTGGCTGCCGACCTCAGCACCGTGCTCTTCGCCCCGAACCTCGCCTGGCGCAACGAGCCTCTGGGTGAAGTCGTCCAGGCCTCCTGCGGACTGCCGACCATCGTCGAGAACGACGCCAACGCCGCAGCCTGGGGCGAGGCGCGATTCGGGGCCGGACGCACCGGTCGCACCGTTGTCGTGCTCACGGTCGGAACCGGAATCGGCGGTGGCATCGTCGTGGACGGCGTTCTGCACCGCGGGCGCTTCGGAGTGGCTGCGGAATTCGGTCACCTCAATGTCGAACCGCACGGCCGCCGCTGCGGTTGCGGGAACAACGGATGCTGGGAGCGCTACGCCAGCGGACGCGCGCTCGTGCGGGAGGCGCAGGACCTCGCGGTGGTCTCGCCCGCATTCGCCGCGGAACTCCTGGCCCGCGCAGGTGGACGCGCCGAGGCCATCACCGGACACCACGTGACCGCCGCAGCACAGCACGGCGACGCAGCGGCGCTCGAGTGTTTTCGGGAGATCGGTTCCTGGCTCGGACACGGCATGGCGGACATCGCCGCGTTCTTCGATCCCGACCTCTTCATCATCGGCGGAGGGGTGTGTGAAGCGGGCGAACTGCTTCGGGCCCCTGCCGCCGCCGCGTTCGAGAACCGCCTCACCGGACGCGCACACCGGCCGGTCGCCGAAGTCCGGCTGGCCGAACTCGGCGCGAACGTCGGCATCGTCGGCGCCGCCGACCTGGCTCGCGAGCACCTGCTCGGGCTCGCTCATGACGGCTCACAAGTATCTGGAGGAGTGCAATGTCCAATCGGCTGAGTCTTCCCGTTCCGGTCGCCGAAGTGTGGGACTGGCAACGAGACGCCGCGTGCCGCGGCTACGAATCGTCACACTTCTTCCACCCCGACCGCGAACGCGGCCGGGCACGCGAACTGCGTGACTTCCGCGCCAAACAGACCTGCCGAGGCTGTCCCGTGCTGGTCGAGTGCCGCGAGCATGCACTCAGGGTGGGCGAACCGTATGGAATCTGGGGTGGGCTCGCCGCGCACGAACGCGAAGAACTCCTCGCCAACCACCAGGGCCGGGTGGACGACGCCGTCGCAGAATCGTTCGGCCTCGATCTGGCACGCCACGCCTGACGCCGTTCGATCTAACGCGCCGCGCCTGACGCCGTTCGATCTGGCACTCCACGCCTGACGCTGTTCGGCATCAGTTACCGGCCGGAAGCATGAGCACCCGGCCGTTGTCGGTATCCGCGACATAGACGTCGCCACGGTTCGACACGGCGATGCCCTCGGGTTCGCTGAGTCCGGTGAACGGCAGAACTTCCTGTTCGTCCGAGCCGGCCCGAAGTCGCAGCACGCGGTGATGGTTCTGGTCGATGGCGTACACCGTCCCGTTGTCGTCGACGGCCACCCCGCCCACGCTCTGCAGGTCGGTGAGGGGCAGAAAGCTCTGCGCACGTGTCGCCGCGTTCCACGCCAGAACCTTGTTCGGGGTGCCTACATATAGGTCGCCCTGCTTGTCGACGGCCACGGTGAACGGGCCGATCACCGTCAGCGGTACGTCGACGGGGGTCGCCGTGACGTCGTGCAGGGACACCACCCGGTTGTTCAGCGTGTCGGCGACATACACGGTTCCGTCCGGCCCCACCGCGACGCCGAACGGCTGGTTCAGACCGGTGAACGGCAGTGGCAACGCGGTGTCGTCGTGCAGCAGTGTCACCGTGTTGGTCACCAGATCGGAGACGTACACGTCACCGGAAGCACTGACGGCCACGCCCTGCGGCACCGCGAGTCCGGTGAACGGGAGAACGGTCTGCTGTCCGGAGCCGGCGTGCACCCGCACAACCTGCTTGGCCGAGCTGTCCGCGATGTAGAGGTCCCCGGCGTCGCTGACCGCGAGTCCCGCAGGACTCGCCAGGCCGGTGATCGGAAGGACCACCTGCTCGCTTGTCGGCTGTTCGTCCGGCCATGCGAAGAAGGCGACACCGGCCAGGATCACGGCGCCGGTCAGGGCCGCGGTCACCGCCACCGGTGTGCGCCACCACGGCCGGCGCCGCGGCGCCGGGACGGTCTCGGTGAGAGTCCCGCCGCTGACATGGGTGGTTGCCGCGGGATCGACGGGCCGGGACGGGCCGGGGGCGGGTGCGCTGCGTGACGCGGCGTCGATCGCGTCGCTGAACTCACGGCAACTCGAATACCGGTCGTCACGGTCCTTGGCCATCGCCCGCGCGACGACATCGTCGAATCCGGCGGGCAGATCCGGCCGCACCCTGCTCGGCTTCGGGATCGGACCGTTCAGATGACCGTGCATCACTGCGGAGGCCGTGGTGCCCGGATACGGCGGTTCGTTGGTCAGAAGGTGAAAGAACGTGCATCCCAGCGCGTAGATGTCGACCCGGTGATCGAGTGTCGCACCCTCGATCTGCTCGGGTGCGGCGTAATGCAACGTCGCGACGAGCATCCCCGTCCGGGTCAGTTGATGTGTTTCGTCCAGCGCCTTCGCGGTGCCGAAATCGGCCAGCAGGATCCGTTCGGGATCACCCTCGGCAAGCAGGATGTTGGCGGGCTTCACATCGCGATGCAAAATGCCGGCCCTGTGTGCATGGTCGAGGGCGTTCCCGGTCTCGGACACGATGCGCATCGCCCGCGCGACATCCAGTCCGCCGGACGCGAGGGCTTTCCGCGCGTCGACGCCGGGAACGTACTGCATCGCGATCCACAACCGGCCACGCTCCCGGCCGCGGTCGTGGATCGTCACGATGTTGGGGTGTTCGAGTTTCGCGGCGTGGTCGGCCTCCGACTCGAAGCGTGAGCGGACGTACTCGTCGCTCGCCCACACCGAGTCCAGCAATTTGAGGGCGACCTTGCGTGGCAGGTTCGGATGCTGAGCGAGGTACACGGTGCCCATGCCGCCTCGTCCCAGAACCCGTTCGATCACGTAGCCGGCAAACACCGTGCCCGGTTCGAACTCGCCACTCACACCGGCTTCACCGCCTCCCGGGTCCCTCCACCCATTGAACCCCGACCCCGGGTCAGTCCGGTAGCCGCCGCATCTCGATGACGGTCAATCCCAGCGCGTCGAAACGGGCCAGCATCCCTCGCAGGTCCGTCGGGCTGTCGACCCGGCCGTACAGCGTGGTGTCACCGGTTGTCACACCCGACACGTCCAACTCGGGGAAAGCCGCAATGACCCGCTCGGACAAGGTGCCGCTGATCAGGAAGGCGTACCTGACATTGTCGGGCCAGGTCGATTGCTCCACGGCGGCTCCTTCATTCGCGGATGGGCAGTCCTTCGACAAGCGGTCAGCCAATGAATCAAGGGTGACTCGAAAGACGGCGGCGCGCCTCACCCGCAAGTGGTGAATCGCGCTCAGAGCAAGCCGGCCTGTTGCGCCGCCGCGATGGCGTCACGTCGGGAGGTGACCCCGAATTTGCGGTAGATCCCGCGCAGGTGCGTCTTCACGGTGTTCACGGACACGCACAGGTCGGTAGCGATCTGCTCCGCCGTGCGCCACGACGGAAGCTCCACGAGCAGTTCCAGTTCGCGGGGAGTCAGCATGTCGGACGCCGCGGTTCCGGACCGTGGAAACGACGCGCGTAGCCGCTCCGCGAAAGTCTCGAGCACCCCGAACCGGCCGGTGCTCCGGATCAGTAATTCTCGGATCTGCGGTCCGCAGTCGTGGAACGGACGCAGCACCGAATCGGGCTCGGCCAGGCGGAGCGCCTCGGTGAGGGCACTGTGCGCCCGCGAATCATGCTTGCGTGCAAGCGCTATTGCCGTGTCGACCAGCCACGCCGCAATCAGATTGGTGCCCGCCGCGCACACCACTGTGCCGTCCAGCACGGGTTGCAGGGTTTTGCGGGCCTGATCGAGACGGTGGGCGTGGACGGAAACGATGGCGTCGAGGACCGCCGTGTCACCGGTCGATCCGATCAGGGTCCGCGCGTCCGCCGCGAGTTCGTGTGCCCACCCGACCTCGCCGGCGGTGAGGTACGCGTACTGGATCGCCGGCAGCAACACCGCCCGGATACCCGGCGGCACGGGAATCGACGACGAGACAGGGCTGTGCGCATGGAGCGTGGTCACCGCACTGTGCCGATGGTCCGACCCGTCCAGTCCGAACAACACCGCGGCGCCGTCCGCGAGCGTTGCGGTTCCGGCGTTCTCACGGTGCAGAACTACGGCCGATTCGGCGGCGATCTGCGCGGCGTCGTCGTCGAGACGGACGTACCGGCACCACGAATCGACCAATCGCACCAGGTGGAACGTCGGATTGTCCGTGGCGGACTGCTCCGCTCCGATTTTGAGCGACTCGCTCACGAGGGTGGCGGCGCGAACTACCTCGCCTCTCGACATGGCGAGGGCCGCGAGAGAGCCGAGGCAGTACATGACGGTGAGCGACGCATCGGCGAGGCGGGCATGAGCCAACGCCCTCCCGAGCACGTGCTCCGACTCCTCGGTTCGGCCGAGGAACAGTAGCGCCCTGCCTTCCTGAAGAAGTACGAACGCGTCCAGTTCGGATTCGCCGGTCGATTCCGGTCCCACCGACCGCAGCCGGGTCAGCGCGTCGTCGATGTCGCCGGTCTGAACGGCGGTCTGCACGCGGAGCGACTCCCGAAGCAGCAGGTGCCGTCGCGGATCCATTTCGTCGATCGCGGTCTCTGTCCGTGTGCGGTCGAGAACGTCGAGCGTAGACCGCGCCACGGGAACGTTGCCCGCGGCCAGCGCCGCCGCCGCGCGGATCAAGCGCGCCGACGGATGCTCCTGGGTGGTTCGCGGCGCCCGGGTGAGGAGACGATCGACCGCCTCACCGTGACCCCCGACGATCAACGACAGCGACGTCCGGGAGAGCAGCGCGACGATCGCATCGTGGTCGCCCGAGTTGACCGCATGTTCGAGCGCCACCAGCGCATCCCCGAATTCCGCGTGCCAGTGCGCGGCGGTGAGTTCGAGATGCTCCACCTCGACGTGCCCGACGCGGCTGATCTCCGCCCGCAGATAGCTACGCAGCAGCGGGTGGTACCGGTACTCCGTCGGGGAGCCGTCGATTCGGTTGATCAGAAAATTGTGGTGTTCGAGCCAATCCACCTTGTCGTGCGCGTCGGTGCAGCCGGTGAGAATCTCCGCGAAGTGGGTTGTGAACGATGCGGGCACGGAGGTGCGGAGAAGGAAGTCGCGCATCTCGTCGGTCTGGCCGGCGAGAACTTCCTCGATGAGATAGTCGGCGACCGCTCGTCGATTACCGGAGAACTCGGCGATCAACCGACTGGGATCGGAATGACCTTCCAAAGACATTCCTGCCAAACGGATTCCGGCTGCCCAACCCTCGGTGCGCTCCATCAGGGCGTCGAGGTCGCCGGAATCGAGCCGCACATCGTGCTCGGTGAGCATCGCGGCAGCCTCCTCGGCGGTGAAGGCGAGATCGCGGGCCGTGACGGTGAACAGCTTGCCGTCCAGCCGAAGTCGCTGCAACGCGAGTGGCGGCTCGAATCGTCCGCAAATGATTGTCCGGAGCATCGGCGGTTGCCAACGCATGAACGACTCGAGGTCGTTCAGTATGTCGGTGTCGAGGAGTAGGTGAGCGTCGTCGATCACCATCCAAAGGTTCTCCCCGAGTTCACCCAGCTCCGCGGACATGTGCGCACCGAGGTCGGGGGAATCGGGGTCGAGGCGGTCACACAACGCACGCAGCCGAGGATTTCCGGTTTCGTTCAGTGCCCGCAGAATGGCGCGGTGTATGACGCCGATGTCGTTGTAGCGTTCTTCGATCGTGATCCATGCGATGGTCGGTGAATCCGCGCCCGCCAGAACTTCGGATGCCCAGTCGGCGGCCAGTCGGGTCTTGCCCGACCCGGCGGGCGCGCACACGAGGACGACAGGATAGGGGTGATCTTCGCTGGTCAGGGCATCGGTAAGGAGGTTGTGCAATCTGGTGCGGGTGACCGTTCGGCCCACCGCATCCGAAGGTATTCGGATACTCGAATGAAACTCGCCGAAATGTACTGCCGTCACGCCGACCCCCAATTCTCGCTGCACCGAGAAACGATCTTCGACAAACGCCAATCTCCGACGCCGTGGGCCGGTGCGGTGATTTTAGCGAGAAAGCGCTGTTCGTGTCGGTGAACGGCAGGGCGCTCCGCGCCTCCGTGCGCCTTTCTGGTTGCCCCAGCTACCAGAAAGGCGCACGAGCCCGAAGGGCCTATGCGGCCGGTTCTGGGGGCGGGGGAGCGTCGCTGAGAATTGTGTTCACCCACCTCGTGGACGGGTCGATATCGATCAGCAGCGCCTTCGCCATCAGTGTCAACGGAATCGCGAGAATCGCGCCCAGAGGACCGAGTATCCACGTCCAGAAGACCAGCGACAGGAAGGTGAAGGTCACGGACAGGCCGACGGCGTCGCCGACGAACTTCGGTTGGATCACCGACTGGATGATGACGTTGATGACGCTGTACACGACGATGACCGTCAGCATCAGTCCCGGACCGCCCTCGAGCAACGCGAGCAGAGCCGGTGGAACGAGCCCGAGGACGAAGCCGACGTTCGGAACGTAATTGGTGATGAACGACAGCAGTCCCCACAGGATCGGCAGCGGAATCCCCAACGCCCACAGCGCCGCGGTGTCGATGACCGCGACGATCAATCCGAACACCGTGGACACGATCAGATACTTGCGCGTACCGGCCGAGAAGGCGGTGAGGGCGGTAGCGATGTCGGGGCGCATCTGCGTGACGATGGACATCCGCGAACCGTAGGAGCTGCCGTCGACGGCCATGAACAGCAGGAGTGCGAGGACGAACAGCAGGTTCGAGAAGACACCCAGCATCGCCTGCAGAATTCCCTCGACCAGTCCGAAGACCTTGCCGTAATCCACCTGGGACAGCAGCGTCTGGGCGTCGGTGGAGTTCACCCCGTTGCTGTTCAGGAAACTCTGGGCGTCATCGATCAGGCCGGTGAAGTCGTCCGCGTATTCCGGTAGGAGCGTGGCGAGTCGCGCGACGGACAAGGCCAACGACAGCACGAGGACGAGAAGAATGCTGTTGACCACCACGATCGCCGCGATTGTCGCGAGCCAACCCGGGACACCCTTTCTGTAGAGCCATACGGGCAGCGGGTGGACTGCGACGGTCAGCATGAGAGCGAGGAAGATGGGGCCGACGATCGACGCAGCCACCTGGATCCCCGCCACGGTGACGACGAGCGCGGCCAGCCCGAGAATGACGATCAGACCACGCGGCATCGACCATTGGGTGTCTGCCGGTTTACCGGACCGGTCCTGAGGTTCCGTCATCTCGTGTCCCCTTCGCAAAGGTCGGCCGCATCGACTCTCGCATTCGGTGCGCCGACGCACATCATCCGTTGCAGATGAGGATCACCCGGCGCGGATGATGTCCACGACCGAACGAGGCCGGACCATTCACTTGTTCGCAAACACACTTTCGAGAAGGGCATGGACATGACGACCAATCCCGAGTCCAGAACGAACAGCCCTGTAAAGCAGGGTTTTGCAGCAGGAACGTCTCTGGCAGCGGCGATTCTGCTGCTGACAGTCGGCGTGATTTCGTTCTTCCAGGGAATTGCCGCAGTCGCTTCCGACGACCTGCTGGTCATCGGCGTCGAATACACTTATCAGTTCGACACCACCACGTGGGGGTGGATTCACATCGTTCTGGGCCTCGTCCTGATCGCTAGTGCCGTAGGTCTGATGACGGGTGCCACCTGGGCGCGAATCGTGGCCGTCTGTATTGCCGCACTGTCCATCCTCGCGAACTTCCTGTGGCTTCCCTACTACCCGCTGTGGTCGATTCTCATCATCGCCCTCGACGTGGTCGTGATCTGGGCAGTCACCACTTGGGACACCAGCAAGTACGACACCGCCACGTACTAGGACGAGGGAGTGGTGAGTCCCCGGGCGGGCGCTTGGCCGGTTTTCGGCTCACTGCGGGAGTATCGAAAGGGATGGGTCAGGCCCGATGTGCTCGCGGGCCTGACCGTCTGGGCTGTTCTGGTCCCCGAGGCCCTGGCCTACGCGACCATCGCGGGTGTGCCGCCCGTCGTCGGCCTGTATGCGGCGGTCCCCGCGCTGATTCTCTATGCGGCGGCGGGTAGTTCGCGGCACCTGGTGGTGGGGCCGATGTCTGCGACGGCCGCGCTGTCTGCGGCCATCGTCGCACCCGTCGCCGCCGCCGACGGCGGGAAATATGCAGCACTGTCGGCGGTCCTGGCGATCGCGACCGGAGTCGCGGGACTGCTCGCCGCCCTGCTCCGTCTCGGCTTCATCGCGTCATTCATCTCCGAACCCGTGCTCAAAGGCTTCATAGTCGGTCTCGCCCTCACCATCATCGTCGGGCAGGTGCCGGCGATCTTCGGGATCGAGAAGACGACGGGCAACTTCTTCGAACAGACCTGGGGGGGGTGATCGCTCACCTCGGGGACACGGACTGGGGCACCCTCGTCGTCGGCGGGCTCAGTCTCGCCGTGGTGCTGGGGCTCAGGCGCTGGGTGCCGGTCGTCCCCGGCTCGCTGCTCGTCGTCCTTCTCGGAATCGCCGCGGTCTCGCTGTTCGACCTGGATGGCAAGGGCGTCGACATCGTCGGACCCATTGATTCCGGTCTGCCGACGCTCGGGTTACCGGAAGGCGTCGGATTCGACGACTTCCTCGATCTGATGGGCCCGGCTGTGGGTGTGTTGCTGATCGGGTTCGCGGAAGGACTGGGCGCCGCGAAGACATATGCGACGAAAGAGGGCTACGAGGTCGACCCGAATCGAGAGTTGTTCGGTCTCGGCGCCGCGAATCTCGGCTCCGGTCTCTGCTCGGGAATGGTGGTCAACGGCAGCTTGTCCAAGACCGCCGTGAATGGTGGGGCAGGGGCGAAATCGCAGGTGAGCGGCCTGGTAGTGGCCGCGTTGACCATCGTCACGCTGCTGTTCCTCACCGGACTCTTCGAGAAGCTGCCGGAGGCGACGTTGTCGGCGGTGGTGATCGCGGCCGTCATCGAGCTCGTCGACATTCGAGCGCTGCGCCGGCTCTACGGCGTGTGGACCGAAAGGCTCGGCAACATCTACGGATACGCCGCGCGTGCCGATTTCGCGGCCGCGCTCGCCGCGATGGTCGGGGTGCTCCTGTTCGACACTCTTCCCGGACTCGTCATAGGAATCGGCGTGTCCATGCTGCTGCTTCTCTACCGAGCGTCGCGTCCCCACGTCGCAGCGCTGGCGAAGGAAGGATCGCTGTGGGTGGACGCGGAGCGTCACCCCGGCCTTCCGACCGCACCGCACGTGGTGGTGGTGCGCGTGGAGGCGGGACTGTTCTTCGCCAATGCCGAGCACGTCAAGGACCGCATCGAGGACCTGTGCGCCGACGACACACGGGTGGTGGTTCTCGACGCCGAGACGTCACCTTTTGTCGACGTCACTGCCGCGCAGATGCTCGGACAATTGCGGAGTGTGCTCGCACGCAGGGGAATCGAACTCCGAGTCGCGCACGACATCGGACAGTTCCGGGACACGCTCCGGCTGTCCGGCTCTGATGCGACACCCGTCAACCTGTACGCCACCGTGCAGGACGCGCTCGACGCAGGCGCTTCGCGCCCGTGAGTGGTTGACGAGTGCAGGGACTCCTCAACCACTCACGGGTGGCGGAGCCGCCGGTAGTGTTCGGGCGGATTCGAGGGGGGTCGAGTGAAGAGAATTGCCGGGGCGCTCCTGTGCGCCGTCATCACGTCCGGGTGTGCGCACAACGTGTCGGGGACTGCGGGGGCGTCTCCGCTGGACGAGTCGAGTCCAGGGCAGCAACGTCACATCGACGTCGAGGACGCCCTACGCGCCGCCGATCCGTGCGGACTTCTGGACGAGGCTGTGGTGCGGCAGTTCGGGACGGTTCAGCAATTCGGATCCGCTGTGCAGTTGCCGGTGTGTTCGGCGCTGATTGCAAGGCCCGGCGGCGCGAAGACCTATGTGGACGTGTCTCTGCTGCCATCGATGCTGTCGGACGCAGCGCTGACCCGGCCGGACACGGTCGACGGGGTCACTGTCTACCGCGGCCCGGGCGCGGACCTCGCGCGCGGGACGTGTGAACGCGTCTTCCAGCTGAACCTCGGAACGCTGGAGGAACGCGCGAAGCCCCAGTTCGCGACTGTCCGCGTCGGAACCGTCGCCGGGGAGGACGCCTGCCCGCTGGCCGACGCGGTGCTGGACTCCGCGATCGACAGCATGCGGCCGGGACTGCCCGCCCGTGACGCCGCGGCCCGGAATCAGGTGGCACTCGCGGTCCACGACCCGTGCGAAGTCCTCGACGTGCTGGGCAACGCCGGCGGACGCGTCGTCGATCCGGACGCACCGCCGACACCGTTCGACTGCGTCCTGTTTCCGGACCCGTATCGGGCGCCAGGAAGTGAGGTGACCGTGTCGTTCACCGTGTCGCCGGTCAAGGAAAACCGACCAACCGTTCCCACCGGACCGGAGACGATCGGCGACCGGTGCCGCTGGACGAGCCCGATGGGTGAGCCGATCGACATCACGCGACCCGGAGCCGAGGTCGACCAGTTCACCCGCAGGCTCGGTTTCACTGGTGCAGTCGTCACTGTTCACGGGCCGAACTGCACCGCAGTCGCGAGGGTCGTGGAGGCCGCGACCACGGTGTTCGGATAGGCGGCCCGACGGACTCACCCGGGATCACATTGGACTGCGCCGGTAAGCTCGACAGCTGGACCAGTACAGATTCTTCGACCTGGAGGTAGAAACGCGTGGCTCTCGTCGTCCAGAAGTACGGCGGATCCTCGGTGGCAACCGCCGAGCGAATCCGACGAGTGGCTGAACGGATCGTCGAGACCAAGAAGGCCGGCAACGATGTCGTCGTCGTGGTTTCAGCGATGGGGGACACCACCGATGAGCTGCTCGATCTGGCTCAGCAGGTGTGCCCAGCCCCACCCGCCCGCGAAATGGACATGCTGCTGACCTCCGGTGAGCGCATCTCCAACTCTCTCGTCGCGATGGCGATCCATTCGCTCGGTGCCGAAGCCCGTTCGTTCACGGGCTCGCAGGCAGGTGTCATCACCACCGGTGCGCACGGCAACGCCAAAATTATCGACGTCACACCCGGTCGCGTTCGCGACGCGCTCGACGAGGGTTCGATCGTCCTCGTCGCCGGATTCCAGGGCGTCAGCCAGGACAGCAAGGATGTGACGACGCTCGGACGCGGCGGTTCCGACACCACCGCTGTGGCTCTCGCGGCTGCCTTGAAAGCGGACGTCTGCGAGATCTACACCGACGTCGACGGCATCTTCAGCGCGGACCCGCGCATCGTTCCCGACGCGCAGCGTCTCGAGACGGTGTCGTTCGAGGAGATGCTCGAACTCGCGGCGTGCGGCGCAAAGGTGCTGATGCTGCGCTGCGTCGAGTACGCCCGCCGTTACAACGTGCCTGTGCACGTCCGCTCGTCATACACGACCAAGCCGGGCACCATCGTGTCCGGATCGATGGAGGACATCCCCGTGGAAGAAGCAATTCTCACCGGAGTCGCGCACGACCGCAGCGAGTCCAAGGTCACCGTCGTCGGCCTCCCCGACACCCCGGGCTACGCCGCGCAGATCTTCCGGGCGGTCGCCGACGCGGAGATCAACATCGACATGGTGCTGCAGAACATTTCCAAGGTCGAGACCGGGAAGACGGACATCACGTTCACCCTGCCGACGGCCGACGGGCCGCGCGCCGTCGAGAAGCTGTCCAAGCTGCAGGGCGAGATCGGTTTCACCCAGATCGTCTTCGACGATCACATCGGCAAGGTGTCGCTCGTCGGAGCCGGCATGAAGAGCCACCCCGGCGTCACCGCCACCTTCTGTGAGGCGCTCGCCGAGGCCGGGATCAACATCGACCTCATCTCCACGTCCGAAATTCGCATCTCGGTGCTCGTCAAGGACACCGATCTGGACAAGGCTGTGAAGGCGATCCACGACGCATTCGAACTCGGCGGCGACGAAGAAGCTGTCGTGCACGCAGGAACGGGACGGTAAATCATGACCACCATCGCTGTCGTCGGTGCCACCGGTCAGGTCGGCATCGTCATGCGTACTCTCCTCGAGGAACGAAACTTTCCGGCGGACACGGTGCGGTTCTTCGCGTCGGCGCGGTCGGCGGGCAAGAAGCTGCCGTTCCGCGGTGAGGAAATCGTCGTCGAAGATGCGTCCGCCACCTCCGACGAGGACTTGAAGGGCATCGACATCGCCCTCTTCTCGGCCGGTGCGACGCTCTCTCGCGAGCAGGCCCCACGGTTCGCCGCTGCCGGCGCCGTCGTGGTCGACAACTCGTCCGCGTTCCGCAAGGACCCCGACGTTCCCCTGGTCGTCAGCGAGGTCAACCCGGAGCAGGCGAAGAACCCGCCGAAGGGCATCATCGCCAACCCCAACTGCACCACGATGGCCGCGATGCCGGTCCTGAAGGTGCTGCACGACGAGGCCGGACTGCAGCGACTCATCGTGTCCAGTTACCAGGCGGTGTCGGGCAGCGGTATCGCCGGCGTCGAGGAACTGGTGAGCCAGGCGCGCGCCGTCATCGACAATGCGGAGAAGCTGGTCCACGACGGCAGCGCCGTCGATTTCCCGGCCCCGAACAAGTACGTCGCGCCCATCGCGTTCAACGTGCTCCCGCTCGCCGGCTCTCTCGTCGACGACGGCAGCGGTGAGACGGACGAGGATCAGAAGCTTCGCAACGAGAGCCGCAAGATCCTCGGCCTGCCGGACCTCCTGGTGTCGGGTACGTGTGTCCGCGTCCCCGTCGTCACGGGGCATTCGCTGTCGATCAACGCCGAGTTCGAGCGTCCGCTGTCGGTGGAACGCGCGCAGGAGATTCTGTCGAAGGCTCCCGGGGTGCAGCTCGTCGACGTGCCCACCCCGCTGCAGGCCGCGGGCAGCGATCCGTCGCTGGTCGGGCGCATCCGCCAGGATCCGGGTGTCCCCGAGGGCCGCGGTCTGGCGCTGTTCGTGTCGGGCGACAACCTGCGTAAGGGTGCCGCGCTCAACACCATTCAGATCGCCGAACTGCTGGTGTGATCTCCCCACGTGAGTGGTAGGGCACGCTCTGCCACTCACGTGCGATTCACCCGGCACGTGCGAGGCGCACACGAGTTCACCGACCCTAGGGTTCGGACATGGGCTCAGTTCTCGGAGAAATGCTCCCGCTCGCAGTCGGTGTCGCCATTTCACCGATCCCGATCATCGCGGTCATCCTGATGTTGTTGTCGAAGCGCGCCGGCGGTGCGAGTGCGGGCTTCGGTGTGGGGTGGCTCGCCGGAATCCTTGTGGCTACCGGCATCGTCGTGCTCTTCGCCGGCGGTATCGACACCACCGACTCCGACGGTCCGTCGGCGACCACGTCATGGATCAAGATCGTCCTCGGCGTGCTCCTGCTCGTGCTCGCCGGACGGCAGTGGAGAAGTCGCAATGCCGACGCGGAACAACCGAAGTGGATGCGGGCAATCGATGACCTGAACATCGTCAAGTCGATCGGACTCGGATTCGTCCTGGCGGCAATCAATCCGAAGAACCTTCTGCTGTGTGTCTCCGCGGGCGTGGTGATCGGCTCGTCCGGTGTGAGTGGCGGTGAGCAGGCGATCGCGCTGGCGGTGTTCACCGTGCTGGCCGGGTCGACGGTGATCGTTCCCGTGGTCGCCTACGCAGTCGCCGCCGACAAGATGCGCGGCTCCCTTGACAACCTGAAGGTCTGGCTGCAGGCCAACAACGCCGCGGTGATGAGCGTGCTCTTACTCGTGATGGGAGCCGTCGTTCTCGGGAAGGGACTCGGCGGAGCGTTCTGAGGCGACCGCGTCCGGCCCGCGGAGGTACCGACCGATGTAGGCCTCGTCCAGCGCGAGCGCCTTGGTGATCACCGCTGCCCCCACGATGACGACGGACATCACGAAGAGCCAGCTGATCGCGGTGAACACCAGGCCGAGTGACCCGAATTGATGCTGTGCCGAGGCGGTGATCCGGGGGAGAAGGATACGTCCGCCGACGTGGAGAGTGGTCAGTGCTGCGGCGGTCAACGCCCCAGTGGCCCAGAGCACGCGGCCCTCGAGGGTGCCCATCGTCAGCAGGTACGGGCTGAGAGTCCAGACGGCCATCCACACCGCGAACTCCCCGGCGACTGCGAGCGGTGGTCCGATGAACCGGACGCTCGTGAGCTCACTCGCCAGGCCGATCGCTGTACTCGACAACGCAACGGCGAACAGGACCACCAGCCACCGCCAGGCGTCCCGGAGATTGATCGACGGGACGTTCCAGATCTTCCCGTAGATCCGGGCGAGGGCCCGGGCAAACGACGTGCCGCTGATCGCGATCATCAGCAGGCCGACCACCCCGAAGGCCGCGAACGACGGGTCCGTGGTGTCCACGGTGCCGGACGTGGAGGACAACTCCGCGGGGTCGAAACCGAACTGGGTCTTGATGGTGCGGGCGGTCAGGTGCCAACTGCTCAACGTCGAGGCCGCAATCATCACGGGGAGCACCGACGTGAAGATCCGCGCGGCAAGTGTCATCGACCGGTCGACGAGTTCGATCTCGATCAGCCCGTCTATGACCCGTCGAACCGTGCGGCCCGGAGGAGTGCCCTGCATCCAGCCGTTGGCCGATTCGGTCCGCGCCGCGAGAGCTTCCCGAGCCAGCATCACTGACAACTTGGTCGACCGCACCTTACTTACTCAACCGCAGTGAACGCGGTCTGTCTTCATCCGCGTCAGGTGAGTCCGGCCCGCGTTCACTCGCGGACGACGCATCGGAAACCGATGTGGCAGGTCGACGTCTCCTCGGTGTCGCCTTGCCGAGCCGACGGCCGGTAACGGAGGCAGTAATTCGGTGCGCAGAGGTGTGAACCCCCCTTGATCACTCGCCGCGCATAGGGTTCGCCGGGGTTCTCGGCGCGCGCGGTGTCGACGCGCGGGTTGGTCGGAATGCAGCAGGAACTGGTCGGCGCGACATCTTTCCCGCTCGCGGAATGATTAGCGGTGAAGTGGTCGGTGGTCCACTCCCACACGTTGCCGGCCATGTCGGTGAGCTCGTATCCGTTGGGCCGGAAGTGACCCACCGGCGACGTGCGGGCGAAGCCGTCCGCGAGCAGGTTCTCCCAGGGGAACCGGCCCTGCCAGACATTTCCGCCGGGCCTGCCACCCGGCTCGTGCTCGTCACCCCACACGAACGGTTGCCGGTCCAGTCCGCCGCGCGCCGCGAATTCCCACTCCGCTTCCGTGGGCAGATCTTTGCCTGCCCACTCCGCGTACGCGCGGGCATCGAACCACGACACATGGGTGACGGGATGGCGTTCACGTCCGCCGACGTTGCTGCCCGGACCCTCCGGATGACGCCAGTCCGCCCCCGGCGTGAACGACCACCAGCGGGTGTAGTCGTCGAGCGGCACCGGTCCCGGTGTCGGGGTGAACACGAGGGAGCCGGGGACCAGCAACGACGGGTCCGCGTCCGGGTACTGTGCGGGGTCGGGGGCGACCTCGGCGGTGGTGACGTGACCGGTGTCTTTCACGAACCGCCGGAACTCGGCGACGGTTACCGGGTGCGAGTCCATCCAGAACCCGTCGACCGTCACCTGGTGGACCGGGCGCTCCTCGGGATAGAAGTCCTCCGATCCCATCCAGAACGTGCCACCCGGAATCCATGCCATGTTCTTCGGTACCGCTCGAGTCATGAGGCCAGCGTGGCATGGTCGGCGCGCGGGTGCGACAGAATCCCCGGTGCCGAAACCGGGCTGAGGGGTACCCCACTCGAGGTACCGTCGGCTTTCCGAGTCGCAACAGGATATTCATCGTGCAGGGGGCGCCGGCGAATGGATGGACGAATTCCGCGCAGGTCGTTCGTTCGTGGACTGGCACTGACGGCCGGGCTGGGCGCCGTAGGGGTCGGCTCGGCAAGCGCCTTTCCCTTCGGCATCGACCCCCTGCGGCCCTTCGTTTTCCGGTCACCGCCACTCGAACCGTTTCGGGACCCACTTCCCCTGCTGCCGACACTCGGTGGCACTTCCGTCGAGGTGCACGCGAGCAGCACGATGCACACGTTCCACTCCGAGCTTCCCGCCTCCCCGGCGCTCGCGTACGGCGGTGTCGACTACCTGGGACCGACGATCGAGGCCCGGGTCGGCGAACGGACATCGCTCGTCTACCACAACGACATCGCGAGCAATCCCCTCGCCGCCGATGTGGACACCAGACTGCACGGCGTGACCGAAGCGGACCGCACCGACGTGGCGACCGCGCTGCACCTGCACGGGGGGTCCAATCCGCCCGAGTTCGACGGGCACCCCGAGCACACGCTGCGGCGCGGGCAAGGGCTGGTGTACGAGTTCCCGAATCAGCAGGACGCGTGCACACTCTGGTATCACGACCACGCAATGGGGGTTACCCGGCTCAACATTTTCGCTGGACTGGCCGGTCTGTACCTGCTCCGCGACGAGTTCGACACCGGTACCGTGGGCAACCCGCTCGGGCTGCCCGCCGGCGAGTTCGAGGTTCCGCTGATTCTGCAGGACAAGAATTTCACGGAGGACGGCAGGCAGAGCGTTCGCTCCAACCCGCTGAACCCGCAGGGCAGCTGGGAAGCGGCGACCCCCGGCGACACCGGCGTGGTGAACGGCAAGGTGTGGCCGGAGATGGCCGTGGCGCGCGGGCTGTACCGCCTGCGCATGGTGAACGCCGCCTCGTTCAGCGTGTGGAACCTCTTCTTCGACAATCGAATGCGGTTCTGGGTCATCGGCGCCGAAGGCGGATTGTTCGATGCCCCGGTCCCCGTCGACCATGTTCGCCTCGGACCGGGTGAGCGCGCCGACCTGCTCGTCGACTTCGGTGCTCTGGCGCCCGGCACGACCGTCGAGCTGCGCAACGACGAAGCGATTCCCGACCAGGTGGCTCAGCGCGGGGTCCTACCCATGCCGCGTTTCTGCCGTTTCCGCGTGGGAGCTGCGGCGGGGTTCACCGGCCCGGTGCCGCAGACCCTGCGCGGCGGCCGCCGGCAACCGCCGCTGCTGGCGCCGGTCGCGCAACCTCAGATTGTCCGCAACGTCTCGGTACTGCAGATCGGCCAGGGCCTCGGGCAACCGTCACCGCTGATGTCGCTCAATAACCTGCGCTACACCACCGACGACATCGAAATGCCGCGCCAGGGCGCGGTCGAACAGTGGAACATCGTCAATGCCACCCCGGAGCCGCACCCGATCCATCTGCATCTGGTGAGGTTCCGCGTACTCGGGCGGCAGGCGGTCGATACGGCCGCATTGATGTCGGCGTCGCCGCTCCCCGCGGTCGGGACACGGTGGACGCCGTCTCCGGATCCGTTCACCCGGGGACCGGTGCTGTCACCCCAGCCGTGGGAGTCCGGTTTCAAGGACACTGTGATCGCTGACGCCAATTCCGTCACCCGGGTGGTTGTGCGGTTTCCGACAGCCGAGGAACTGGGTTTCGATCCCGACGCGACCTTCGGCATGTCGGCCCATGCCACGGATCACTCGGGTGGACACACCGGGCAGGCACCCCAACCTCTGCGGGGCTACGTCTGGCACTGCCACATGCTCGATCACGAGGACCACGACATGATGCTGAAGTACCGCCTCGTCCCGTGAGTACTTCTTAACCTCCCGTTGTTTGTGCTGTCTACGTTGATATGAGACACGGGTGTCTACGTAGATGCGAGACAGATTTTAGGCGGGTTGGAGTTGTCCTTGGTAGCGCTTGGTGTGGTCGAGGTGTAGGTGTCCGATCACGTTGCCGTCGGCGGTGTAGGCGGTGACGTGGTCGTCGTCGTGGAGCAGGGTGATGGTCTGCCCGGCTCTGCGCCGGCCGACGCTCAGTCGGGTGTGGGAGTCGATGCACACGGTGCCGGCGGAGGAGACGATCAGGGCGTGCACGGTGGCGTCGTGTTGGATCGGAAGTGCTTGTGGCCCACCGAGGAGTGGCGCGTTCTGCCAGGCCTGCAGTGGCGGCATCTTGACCGCACTGTGCGGGCGGTCGGTGTTGTAGAACCGCTGGTAGGTGTCGCAGAGCTGCTGCAGTTCGATCAGAGTGGTCGGTTGGGTGGGGTGAGTGGCCAACCATTGCTTGAAGGTGCGGTGGTGGCGTTCGACCTTCCCGCAGGTCTGTGGGTGGTATGGGGTGGAGTGGATCAGCCGCGCCCCGGCCCGCTTCACGACTCGGGTGAAGCCCGAGGTGCCGCCCTTGGTGCGGCGGGAGGTGAACGCGCTGCCGTTGTCGGCGAGTACCAGTGCCGGAACCCCGAAGTCGGTGAACGCGGCGGTGATCGCCGCGATCGCCCCGGCGGCGGTCTCGGCGTCCGCGACCCGGGTGGCGACCAGGGTGCGGGTGCAGTCGTCGAGGACCTCGAAGACGGTGGCCTTGGCTCCGGTCGCCAACCGAACTTCGGTGGCGTCGATCTGATAGCAGTCGCGGGGTTTGCGGTAGCAGAACCGGCGGTAGGACGATTTCGGGCGTTTCTTCGGCTCGGGGACGACCAGGTGGTAGCGGGTGAGGATCTTGTTGATCGTGGCCCGGGACGGGATGGTCCAGCCCTGCTCGGACCAGTGTTGTTTCTCGGCGACCGCGTTCAGGTGGTAGGCGATGGTGTCGGCGCCGCGCTCGTGATGGGGCAGGTTGAGGCGAAGCCGCACGATCTCGGCCTCCACCTCCCACGCGGTGGCGTGTGGGCAGGAGGTGGGCCGGCGGGACCGGGCGGTCCACCGGCCGTCCTCCTCGATCCGTTTCTTGTGCCGGTAGGCGGTGGCGCGGGAGATCCCGTGGTCGGTGCACCAGCGGGCGAAGTTCCCGTCGAACATGTCGGCGCCGGTGGTCTGAGAGACCACCAGCAGGGCGTGGAGCAGTTCCATGACGGCTTCCGTTCCGGTCATGAACCAAGTCCACGACCAGTCAGGTGCCTCATACCTCAATCGACAGCAGCGTGTCTCACATCTGGGTGGACATCATCTGTCTCACATGTCCCCAGACTCAACAAACCTCCCGTTGTTGACAAGCACTCACAGGCGCTTGTGCAAATTAAAAGCAGTCTGGACTGTTTTGATTTTTCGGCCTACAGTGCAGATGTGACCAGTGCAGATGTGACCTCCGACATAGCAGTCGCCAAACCGACCCGCACCCAGGCCGAGCGCACCGCCGCGATGCGCACACGATTGCTCGAGGCTGCGGTCGACTCGCTGGTCGAGCTCGGCTACGCGGGCACCACCACCCAGGGCATCGCCCGCCGGGCGGGTGTGTCGCGGGGAGCCCAGCTGCACCATTTCCCCACCAAGGAGTCGCTGGTGGTGGCGGCAGTGGAGTACCTCGTCGACAAGCGGATGGCGGAGATTCTCGCCGCCGAGGTGGACACCGACCGTGGCATCGACGTGCTGGCCGACGCCTTCTCCGGCCCGTTGTTCTATGCGGCACTCGAGTTGTGGGTGGCCGCGCGCACCGACCCCGCGTTGTTCGAGGCGATGGTTCCGCTGGAGCGGAAGGTCACCGAGGCCCTGCGACACGGGTCTGCGGAGGTGTTCGGCGATCGGTACGACGCCGACACCATTGAGATCGGTATCGAATTGGTTCGCGGTCTCGCAGTGTCGGCATTGTTCCGGACACCCGAGGCCGATCGCTCACTACGCGCGCGGCTGCTGCCGGCGTGGGAATCGAAGGTGAAGAAGTCGTGAGTCTTCCGCAACATGTACACACACTGGTCGTGGGAGCCGGTTTCGCAGGAATGGGTCTCGCTGCGCGGATTCTGCGGTCCCGTCCGGAGGCCGACGTCCTGATCATCGAGCGCGGCCACGATGTCGGCGGAACGTGGCGCGACAACACCTACCCGGGGTGTGCGTGCGATGTCCCGACGTCGCTGTACTCGTTCTCCTTCGCGCCCAGCGCCGACTGGAGTCACACCTTCGCCCGGCAACCGGAGATCTACCGGTACCTGAAGAAGGTCGCGGCCGACACCGGCATCCTGTCCCGGGTCGTGACCGACTGCGCCTTGGAGCAGGCAGACTGGGACGACGACAAGGCGGTGTGGCATGTGCGCACGAGCCGTGGTTCGTTGACCGCCGATGTGGTGGTGGCGGCCACCGGTGCCCTGTCGACCCCGAGCATCCCGGATATGCCGGGACTCGACACGTTCGGCGGCACCACCTTTCACTCCGCGACGTGGAATCACGATCACGACCTCACCGGTGAGCGGGTGGCCGTCATCGGCACGGGTGCCTCGGCGGTGCAGTTCGTTCCGGAAATCGCGCCCCGCGCGAAGCATGTGACGGTCTTTCAGCGCACGCCGGCGTGGGTCATCCCGCGGCTCGACCGAGTGCTCTCCGATCCCGAAAAGCGTCTGTATCGGCGAATGCCTCTGGTGCAGAAGGCTGTCCGTGGTTCTGTCTACAGTTTCCGGGAAGCGCTCGGCGGAGTCCTGGCCCATGCCACCGGACTGCTGCCGTTGTTCGAAATGGTGGCCAAGGCACATCTGCGTCGGCAGGTGCGCGACCCGGAACTGCGACGGAAGCTCACCCCCGATTTCACTATCGGCTGCAAGCGGATGCTGTTGTCGAACGACTGGTTGCGGACGCTCGACCGGCCGGACGTCACGCTCGTCGACGCAGGCCTGGCGGGTATCACCGAGGATGGTGTGGTCGACGCGGTCGGCAACGAACACAAGGTCGACACCATCATCTTCGCCACCGGTTTCACTCCTACGGAACCTCCTGTCGCGCATGCGCTCCGGGGCACCGACGGGCACACGCTGGCCGAGCACTGGAAGGGCAGTCCGCACGCCTACAAGGGGACCACGGTCGCCGGATTCCCCAACCTCTTCCTGATGTACGGACCCAACACCAACCTTGGGCACAGCTCCATCGTCTACATGCTCGAATCGCAGTCTGCGTACATCACCGATGCGCTCGATGCCATGCGCAACAACGACATCGCGGCATTCGAGGTCGCAGAGGAGGCGCAGCGACGGTACAACACGCGGATTCAATCGGGCTTGCAGAGCACCGTCTGGAACAAGGGTGGTTGTTCGAGCTGGTACTACGATGCGGAGGGCCGTAACTCGGTGCAGTGGCCGACGTTCACCTTCAGATTCCGCTCGCAACTTCAGCGCTTCGACAGGGAGAATTACGTGGCGCGCCGGAAGTCGGAGAAGGAGGCCGTCGCGTGACCCACTACGACGTGGTGGTGGTCGGCTCAGGTTTCGGCGGCAGTGTGGCTGCGCTGCGGCTCACCGAGAAGGGCTACAAGGTCGGAGTGCTGGAGGCGGGACGGCGTTTCGCCGACGACGAAATGCCGGAGACCAGCTGGAGATTGCGACGCTATCTGTGGGCTCCGTGGATGGGTTGCTATGGCATGCAACGTATCCATTTACTTCCCGATGTGCTCGTGATGGCGGGTGCCGGTGTCGGCGGTGGATCGCTCAATTACGCCAACACCTTGTATCAGCCGCCCCGGCGCTTTTTCGAAGACAAGCAGTGGGCGCACATCACCGACTGGCAGTCGGAGTTGGCGCCGTATTACGAGCAGGCCAAGAGGATGCTGGGCGTGCGGACCAACCCGCTGTTCACCCCGGCCGACGCGATCATGCGCGAGGTGGCGGAAGAGATGGGGGTCGGTGAGACGTTCACATCCACGCCGGTCGGTGTCTTCTTCGGCGAGCCCGGAGTCGCGGTCGCGGACCCGTACTTCGGTGGCAAGGGGCCTGATCGGGCCGGCTGCACCGAGTGCGGTGGCTGCATGACCGGCTGCCGCGTGGGCGCCAAGAACACACTGGTCAAGAACTACCTGTATCTGGCGGAACAGGCCGGTGCGCAGATCCATCCGCTCACGACGGTGAAGGAACTGCGTCCAGGTCAGGGCGGCGGATACGAGGTGCGTACTCGTCGAACGAACGGTATCCGTAAGCGGGAGAGCACCTTCACCGCCGACCAGGTGGTCGTGGCTGCCGGCACGTACGGAACGGCCCGGCTGTTACTCGCGATGAAGGAGGCCGGAACCTTGGCGCGGTTGTCGCCGCGGCTCGGAACGGTCGTCCGGACCAATTCGGAGGCCGTACTCGCGGCCACCGCGAAGAACCGGAGCACGGACTTCACGCGCGGCATCGCCATCACGTCCTCGTTCCATCCCGACGACCACACCCACATCGAACCTGTCCGATACGGCAAGGGCAGCAATGCGATCGGGCTGCTGCAGACGGTCCTCAGTGATGGCGGCGGCCGGACACCTCGACTGCTGAAGACCGTCGGTGTCGCACTGCGCCGACCCGACGCCTTCCTGCGCAGTCTGTCGGTGCGGCACTGGTCCGAGCGGACGGTCATTGCGCTGGTGATGCAGACCGACGACAATTCGTTGGAACTCACCAAGGGGCGGGGACGCTTCGGGCGTGCGGTCACCAGTCGGCCCGGTCCCGGCGCTCCGCCGCCGGAGTGGATACCTCAAGGGCACACGGCCATCCGCAAGGTCGCCGACAAGATCGACGGAGACCCCGGTGGCTCGCTGGGCGACGTGGTGAACATCCCGATGACCGCCCATTTCCTGGGTGGCTGCGCGATCGGCGACTCGCCCGACACCGGAGTTGTCGACCCGTACCTGCGGGCCTACGGGCACGCCGGACTCCACGTGGCGGACGGATCCGTGGTCAGCGCGAACCTGGGCGTCAATCCGTCGCTCACCATCACGGCGCAAGCGGAGCGGGCATTCGCGTTGTGGCCGAACAAAGGAGAGCTGGACCCCAGACCTGATCCGGGCGAGCCATACGTACGTATCGACCCGACGCCGCCGCGCTTCCCGGTAGTACCGGCCGACGCGCCGGGAGGCCTGCGACTTCCCCTCACTGTGACGACCCGAAAGGAGGCCGTCGATGTGGAGCGTGCCTGAATCGACCACCGACCGCACCGAATGGCCCGAGAGTGCGCCGCCGCCGTGGCCTGCCGGGGTGCGTGCAACGCTGTGGTGGCATCGCGCGACCGCCGCCGCCCGTGAACTCGGACCCGAGGGTGCGGTGCTGCCGGTGACCCTCGCCATGATGGTCGACTACCTCGACTCGCCCGTCGGGCCGTATCGCGAGATCCTGGCCAGCCCGGTGCTGCGGGCGCCCGGGCGTCGCAGCGGTCCCTTGCCGCGCATGGCCGTGCCGTTCATCGCGGTCGACTCGGAACAGTCCGTCCACGGCGGACGCGTGCACTGGAGCCTGCCCAAGGTCCTCGCCGCGTTCGACGGCGACGTCCACGGTGTGTTCGAGGCGTCAGCCGGGCCGTCCGCGTCGTCATCGGAAGGCCAGTGGCGTGTGTCGACCACGGCGCACCCGCGCGGTCCGCGGCTGCCGATCGCGGGCGCCTTGGGGTTCGCCCAGCCCGCAGAGTCGGGCGGACGCCTGGTGGCGGCGTCGGCCCGGCTGCGCGGGCACTTCCGGTATGCCCGTGTGAGCGTTCGGGCAGAGGGTCCCACTCTGGCCGACTGGCTGGTGGCCGGAACTCATCATGGTGTCGTGATCACAGATGGCCGTATGACCACCGGGCCTGCAGAGCTGCGCTGAGCAATCGCTTTTCTTGACTAATTCCAAAAAAGGGCCATACTGGAACACATGCGACACGACCACGATCCCCGAGCGCAATTGCGTGACGTGGGCCTCCGTGTCACTGCACCCCGGGTGGCGGTGTTGAATGCGGTTGCCGCGCAGCCGCATTCCGACGTCGACGACATCGCTGCCGTGGTGCGCGACCAGCTGGGTTCGGTGTCCACGCAAGCCGTGTACGACGTGCTGAAAGCGTGTACGGCCGCCGGTCTCCTTCGCCGTATCGAACCCGCGGGGTCACCCGCACGGTTCGAGACACGAACCGGAGACAATCACCACCACCTCGTGTGTCGATCGTGCGGCACCGTTGCAGACGTCGATTGCGCCGTCGGTGAGGCGCCGTGCCTGGAGCCGTCGCAGTCGCACGGTTTCCAGATCGACGAGGCCGAAGTCGTCTTCTGGGGTCTGTGCGAACAGTGCCGGCCCGGGCCGACGGCATCCCAGTCCTGACCCGTCTTCATCTACCACCCTCACAATGAAGCACTCTGGAGGCTTTGCCATGCCTGAAACACAGCGCGCTACCACCACCAACGCCGGAATTCCTGTCGTCAGCGACAACGAATCGCTCACCGCGGGACCGCAGGGCCCCATCCTTCTGCACGACCACTACCTCGTCGAAAAGCTCGCCCAGTTCAACCGCGAGCGTGTCCCGGAGCGGGTGGTCCATGCCAAGGGTGGCGGTGCCTTCGGTGAGCTGGTCGTCACGCACGACGTGAGCCGGTACACGAAGGCCAAGCTCTTCCAGCCGGGAGCGAAGACCGAGTCGCTCGTGCGCTTCTCCACGGTGGCGGGCGAGCAGGGCAGTCCCGACACGTGGCGTGACCCCCGCGGATTCGCGGTGAAGTTCTACACCGAGGACGGCAACTACGACCTCGTCGGCAACAACACGCCGGTCTTCTTCATCAAGGACCCCATCAAGTTCCCCGACTTCATCCACTCGCAGAAGCGCCTGCCGGGTTCCGGCCTGCGCGACCACAACATGCAGTGGGACTTCTGGACCCTGCGGCCCGAGTCGGCACACCAGGTCACCTGGCTGATGGGTGATCGCGGGATTCCGAAGACGTGGCGTCACATGGACGGATTCGGCTCCCACACCTATCAGTGGGTGAACGCCGAGGGTGAGCGGTTCTGGGTGAAGTACCACTTCAAGACCGACCAGGGCATCGAATTCCTCACCCAAGCGGAGGCCGACGAGCTGGCCGGCACGTCGCCCGACCACCACCGCGCCGACCTGTACGACTCGATCACCCGCGGCGAGTTCCCCAGCTGGACGCTGAAAGTGCAGGTCATGCCGGTCGCCGAGGCGGAGGGGTACCGATTCAACCCGTTCGATCTCACCAAGGTGTGGTCCCAGAAGGACTACCCGCTGATCGAGGTCGGCAAGTGGACTCTGAACCGCAACCCCGACAACTTCTTCGCGCAGATCGAGCAGGCCTCGTTCGAGCCGTCGAATGTGGTTCCGGGGATCGGCTTCTCGCCCGACAAGATGCTGCTCGGGCGTGTCTTCTCCTACGCCGACGCACACAGGTACCGGATCGGCGCGAACTACGCCCAATTGCCGGTCAACGCACCGAAGAACCAGGTCAACTCCTACTCGCAGGACGGGGCGATGCGGTACGCGACCAACTCGCCGGAAACGCCGGTGTACGCGCCCAACTCGTACGGCGGTCCCCACGCGGACGCGTCCCTCGCCGGGGACGAGGGCCTGTGGGCCTTCGACGGAGAGTCGGTGCGCGCCGGCTACATCCAGCACTCCGAGGACGGCGACTTCACCCAGGCCGGCACGCTCGTACGTGAGGTTCTCGGCGACGACGAACGCGAGCGCTTGGTGAACAACATCGTCGGGCACGCGCTCGATGGCGTCAGCGAGCCGGTTCTGCTGCGCGTCTTCGAGTACTGGAAGAATGTCGACGCCGACCTCGGCAAGCGCGTGGAAATCGGTGTCCGCGAAGGACAGAACAAGGCCTGAGGCGCACCACCGGCGTCGGTGTCGATGCGCCCGCAACGAAACACGACCACTGAGGAAATACATCATGACTAATCCCATTACCAGCACGTTGGATCCCGCTCAGCAGAAGACCGCCGGCGACGCACTACAGGCCACCGTCGTGGATCTGATCGACCTCACCCTCATCGCCAAACAGGCGCACTGGAATGTGATCGGCCAGAACTTCCGATCGGTGCATCTCGCGCTCGACGAGCTCGTGAGCGCGGCCCGCGACTTCACCGACGAGGCGGCGGAACGCGCGACCGCGATCGGCGTCAGTCCCGACGGCCGCGCAGCCACGGTCGCACGGGATTCCGGGGCCAAGGGCATCGGCGAAGGGTGGACCAAGGATGCGGAGATCACCGCGTCGATCGTCGGTAACCTCGCCGCCCTGATCGACCGACTCCGTGAGCGTATCGCGGCCACCGAAACGGCCGACCCGGTGACGCAGGACCTGCTGATCTCCATCACCGCGCGGCTCGAGCAGTTGCATTGGATGTGGCAGGCGCAGGGCGTCTGAGCACTTCGGGTCCGGACGTACTTCGTCGCCGCCGACGGTGCCGGAGTACGTCCGGCGTGTGACTGGAGTGTCGGATGGTGTTGCTAGGTTGAGCGGTGTCAGGACACCGGCTCGGATGACCGTGTCCCGGGTCGGGTTCGAAAGGTGCGTTCTTCCATGGTGATGGGTCCCACCCACGCAATGTCCGGTGCTGCCGTCGGTTTGGCGACGGCAGATCTGCTCCCGCTGGAATGGGGTGGGCCTACCTCGACGGCCGAGACGTTCACGTTCGCGGCCGTATGCGCAGGCGCGGCGTTGCTACCCGACCTCGATACCAGCCAGTCGACCGTTTCGCGGTCCTTCGGCCCCGTGAGCAGCATTGCTGCCAAGGGCGTCGACGCGGTGTCGCTCGGCTTCTACACGGTGACCAAGGGCAAACGAGACGGTAAGCGCCGCGGCGGGCACCGCACGCTCACGCACACAGCATTGTTCGCCGCCGGGCTCGGAGCAGGCGTGTCGGCGCTCGTAGTGCAGTTCGGCAAGCCGGCCATCATCGCCACGCTGTTTCTCTGTCTGGGGCTGGCACTCCGCGGCCTCGCCGGTGAGTTCGCCAAAGAAAAAGGCTGGCTCGCCGTTTCGGCCGTGGCCGCGGTGCTGTCGGCGCTCACCTGGCAGTCATATCCCACGGAGGCCGGTTCCACCGGGCTCGGAGTCGCGGTGGCGCTCGGCTGCGCCACCCACTGCCTCGGCGATGCCATCACCAAGGAAGGCGTGCCCTTCCTCGCCCCGTTCCTGCCGCTGGGCAGAGAGCGGTGGTGGGAGTTCCGCCTGCCGTCCTTCCTCTCCATCCGGGCGGGCGGGCCCTTCGAGAAACTCGTTCTCGGGCCCGCCCTCACCATCACCGTCGGGCTGATGATGATCTGGGCAGTCGACGGTGCACCGGAGGCGATCTACGACGCGTTCATGCCCGTAACCCAGTAGGACGCGTCACGCGGCGAGCATCTTCTCGAGGTCGTCGAGTACCAGCATGGCACCGGTGGGACCGAGGGCCAGGAACCAAGTTTCGTCGCTGACGTGCACGGCGTGGCCGTCCTTGACCGCCTGAAGCTGGTTCCACAGCGGTCCACCGACCACAGCGGACTCGTCGGTCGTCTCGGGTGCGCCATAGCTGGAGTAGAAGATTCGGTCGCCATCGGCCTGCGAGATGGTCTCCTGGCTGACCTCGACCGCGAGTTCGTCGACGTCCTGCACCTGCGGGCGGGGCAGCCCCACATCCTCGAGAATGACGCCGATGAACGACAGGTTGCCGTACAGCCGGATCTTTCCGGACATGAAGCGCACCAACGAAATCGTGGGCTCGCCGGTGATCGCGTCCCGGACCTCCCCGGCCCGGGTCTGATATGCGTTGAGCACCTCTTCGGCCTTCGCTTCCTCACCGAGCGCGTCGGCGGCCAGGAGAAAGTTCTCCTTCCACGGGAAGCCGGGACGGATACTGAACACCGTCGGTGCGATCGAGGAGAGCTGCGGGTAGAGCTTGTCGGCCCGCAGCTTGCTGCCGAGGATCAGATCAGGCTGCAATGCGGTGATCGCTTCGATGTTCAGGTTGTTGGTCGTTCCCACGTCGGGCACACCCGCCAGCTTGTCGGCAAGATACGACGGCTGACCCGCCGCGCTCTCCGGACTCGCCAATCCCACGGGCGTGATTCCCAGCGACAGGACGTCGTCGAGTTCGCCGCCGTCGAGGACGACGACCCGTTCCGGCTTCTTCTCGATGACCGTCTCGCCCAGTGCGTGCGTGACGGTGCGCGGGAATGCGCCGGGTTCGGCATCACTGCCCAGTTTGGCGGTCTCCTCGTCGGCGGTGGCGAACAGCCGTCCGCCCGTGGCGACGTCGGTGTTGCCGGAACTGGACCCGGTGTCGGTGGTGCCGCAGGCGGCGAGAAAGACGGTGGCCAGGGCGACGAGCCCGGCCTTCAGGGGAGACCTCGTAGACATGAGGGCAGGCTAGCCTACCGACCTGGCGGCGGGCGTCCGGGAGTCGTTGGCCCCGGGTGCGGGGAAAGAGAAAGACCCCCTCCGCCTGAGCGGAAGGGGTCTCACATCAATCCCACACTGTCGGGGTGGCGGGATTTGAACCCACGACCTCTTCGTCCCGAACGAAGCGCGCTACCAAGCTGCGCCACACCCCGTGTCGAACCTCGGCTAGCTTACAGCACAGAGTCAGCCGCGATTAAATCCGCAGTTCAGCGGCGTATAACCGAGCTTTCCGACGGCTGCGTCCGACCTTCGCCCGCACCGCTGTCCGAGCCACCACGCTTGGCTGGTACCAACGTCAGCAGCGTCGCCTCGGGGCGGCAGCAGAAGCGTGCCGGAGCCCACGGCGACGTGCCGATTCCAGCGGACACGTGCAATCGGGTGTGGGCACCCCACTTCGACGGACCCTTGACCCGAGAACGGTCGATCTGGCAATTGGTGACCAGTGCCCCGTAGAACGGCAGGCACAGCTGACCGCCGTGGGTGTGGCCCGCCAGCACTAGGTCGTACCCGTCGTCCGCGAACCGGTCGAGCACCCGCGGTTCGGGGGAGTGGGTGAGGCCCAGACGTAGATCCGCTAACGGATTCGGCGGCCCGGCGATGGTGTCGTAACGGTCGCGTTGCAAGTGGGGATCGTCCACCCCGGCCGACGCGATCCGGACCCCCGACACCTCGAGGTCGCGGCGCACATGTGTGACGTCGAACCAGCCCCGCTCGGTGAAGGCAGCGCGGAGATCACCCCACGGCAAGGGGTCACCCAGGACGCGCTTGTGCTCCCTGCTGAAGTACTTCAGCGGGTTCTTCGGCTTGGGCGCGAAGTAGTCGTTGCTGCCGAACACGAACAGGCCCGGGCGCGCGAGCAGATTCCCCAGCGCCTGGACCACTGCGGGGACGGCCCGCTGATGGGACAGATTGTCGCCGGTGTTCACCACCAGGTCGGGTTCGAGGTTGTCCAGCTCACGCAGCCAGTTCTGCTTCAGGCGCTGTCCGGGCATCATGTGCAGGTCGCTGATGTGCAGCACCCGCAGCGTGGACGACCCGGGCGCCAGCACCGGCATCGTGACCTCACGGAGCGCAAACGCATTGCGTTCGATGAGGGAGGCGTAGCCGACACCGAGGGCGGCGGCGCCCGCTGTACCCAGCGCGGCACGGGTCAGGGTGGTGCGGAACTCGTTGGACACCCTTTCAGGATACGGGTGCGCGCGATCGAGGTGCAGGGTACAAATTGATGCTCCGCATTCCCGTGCGTGGGACGCGGCATTCCCGTGCGTGCGAGCGCGTAGCGTTTCGGCCATGCCAGATTCACTGAAAGCAAGACTGCGCTCCGACATGACGGCCGCCATGAAGGCGAAGGACTCGCTGCGCACCGCCACTATTCGCATGCTCATGGCCGCCGTGCAGACCGAGGAGGTCTCCGGCAAGGCAGCCCGTGAACTCACCGACGACGAGGTGCTGAAGGTCCTTGCGAAGGAGTCGAAGAAGCGCGGAGAGTCCGCCGAGATCTACACCGAGAACGGCCGCGGGGAACTGGCGGCGCAAGAACGCGCCGAAGCCCAGATCATCGACGAATATCTGCCGACCCCGCTCAACGATGCGGAACTCGTGGACGTCGTGGACACGGCCATCGCTCAGGTGGCGGAGGAGATCGGGGAGCGCCCCGGCATGCGCCAGATGGGTCAGGTCATGAAGGCGGCCACCGCACTCGCCGGCGGCAAGGCCGATGGCTCGAGGTTGTCCCACGCCGTCAAGTCCCGCCTCTGAATCGACGTGCGTGGGAAGTGTGTGTGCGCACTTCCCCCGCACGGATGGTCAGCGCGGTATGGGCGGCAGCTGGATCGGCGGCAGACCGGGCAACTGGATGGGCGGTAGGGGGATGCCCTGGCCGGGTACCTGCTGCGGCGCCGCCCGCACCGATCCGTCGCTGACGTAGATCGTGATGGTCGAACCGGGGATGGCCGATCCGGAGGGCGAGGCGCCCGTCACCGTTCCCTTGGCCGCCTGAGCCTGCGTGGTCACTGCGTTGACGGTGAAGCCTGCTGCCTGCAGCCGCGAGGTGGCGGCCGACTGGCTGAGTCCGACGACATCCGGAACCTGGCCGTTCTGGGATCCCCGCACATATTTCTGGTCGATCGGCGGCAGGGTCGTCGGGCCGAAGTTGTTGACGATCGGGTTGATCGCCGCGTACCACGTGCGGGCCGGTTCGTTACCACCGAAGAGGTTGCCGTCACCGCAGGGGCGTAGCGGGCTCGAGCAGATCTCGCCCGGTGTGGGGGAGTCACCGAACACGTATACGGCTGCCGCGAGGTTGTTCGTGAACCCGAGGAAGCCCGAGGACATGTGCGACTCGGTGGTGCCGGTCTTGCCGGCCATGGGGAGCGTCCAGCCGACGCTGCCCGCCGCGGCCGCCGAGGTGCCACCGGGCTTGTCGTCCTTGCTCATCGCGTTGGTGAGGGTATCGGCCAGTCCTGGCTCGACAACTTGCTCACAGGCCTGCTGGGTCACCGAAACGGGCTTGCCTTCGCGGTCGAACACCGAGTCGATCGGGGTGGGCGGGCACCACTTGCCGTGCGAGGCCAGCGTGGCGGCGACATTCGACAGTTCGAGGGGGTTGATCCAGGTGGGCCCCAGTGTGAACGACCCGAGATTCTGATCCTTCTGGAAATCGGCCATGCTGCGCTCGTCGAAGCCGGAAGTGCCGGGCTGGGCGTAGGAGCGCAGCCCCAGGCGTACCGCCATGTCGACGGTCGGGGCAACGCCGGTGGCCTGGATCAACTTCACGAACGCCGTGTTCGGCGACTGCGCCAGCGCATCGGTCACCGACAGTGCCGCCGGATACCGGCCGGCATTTTCGACGCAGTAGGTGGCCGCAGGGCATCCTCGCGCGCCACCGCTACCCATGCCGCGGGCCTCGAATCGACCGGGAACGTCCAGGACGGCGCTGGTGCCGAGGCCCTTCTCCATGGCGGCGGCCGTCGTGAAGATCTTGAAGATCGATCCGGCGCCGTGACCGGCCAGTGAGTACGGCTGCGCCTGGACGGTCTCACTGGCGTTTGCGTCGAGTCCGTAGGTGCGGCTACTACCCATCGCCAGGATCCGATGCGAGTCCTGTCCGGGCTGGACGACGTTCATCACGTTGGCGATGCCGTCGAGGTTCGGCCTGGCATTCGCGGTGAGCGCTGCCTTGGTCGACGCCTGCACGGCCGGGTCGAGCGTGGTCTTGATCAGGTAGCCGCCCTTGTCGATCTGCTCGCGACTGATTCCGGCGTTGGCCAGATACTGCAGGGCGTAATCGCAGAAGAAGCCGCGATCACCCGCGGCGATGCACCCCCGCGGCAACCGGTTGGGCTCGGGCAGCACCCCGAGCGGGGTCTCCTTGAGGGCCCGGAACTCCGAGGCGCGGTCGGGGATGTTCGCGATCATCGTGTCGAGGACGACGTTGCGGCGCTCGAGTACGCCCTCCGGATTGGTGTACGGGTTGAGCGCCGAGCTCGACTGCACCATGCCCGCGAGCATCGCGGCTTGGCCGGCGTTCAGTTCGGACGCGTCGATGCCGAAGTACGTCTGCGCGGCGTCCTGAATGCCGAACGAGGCGTTGCCGAAGGGGACCAGGTTGAGATACCGGGTGAGGATCTCGTCCTTGGTGAGCTCCTTGTCGAGCGTGAGCGCCATCCGGATCTCCCGGATCTTGCGCGCCGGAGTGGTCTCGATCGCCGCGCGGCGTTCGGCGTCGGTCTTCGCGACGACGAGCAGCTGGTAGTTCTTCACATACTGCTGGTCGAGCGTGGACGCGCCCTGCTGCACCTCACCACTGGTCGTGTTGGTGAGGAACGCGCGCATGGTGCCCTGCCAGTCGACGCCCTTGTGCTCGGGGAATCGGCGGTCCTCGACCGAGACGATCGCGAGTTTCATCTCGTTGGAGATCTTCTCGCTCGGGACTTCGAACCGTCGCTGCTCGTACAGCCAGGCGATGGGGTTGCCCGCGGAGTCGACCATCGTCGAGACGGCCGGCACGGTGCCCTCGACCAATTCGGCGGAGACGTTGTCGACGGTGTCAGCCGCTCGGTTGGACATGAAACCGAAGCCGCCGGCGAGCGGAAACATCACGCCGGCGAGCAGTACACCTGCCAGGGCGGAGGATCCGGCGAGCTTCCCCACTGTTTTTGCAATCGACACGATCTACAGACTACGTGGGCTCCGCGGGTGCCCTGGTTGGGCGCGGATTTCGACGAAGAAACTGCCCTGAGCACGGGGTATGGACGGGCGTACCAAAAAAGCGTCTTCCCCGTCTTGCGCGTTGCGGTTTCTTTACTTAAGTTGTTGGAACAGTGTGATGGAGGTAACACTCTATTGCGAATGTGGTGCAGCTCTTCCGTGATAAGTGCTGGGCTGCGCAGACTCGAAAAGGGGAAACGAATGCATATGACCACCCCAACCAGCCGTCTGGACGTCGAGCAAGCAGAAGCCCGAATCGCCTGGGTTACGCAGGCCCGTTGCCGGGAAGTCGATCCCGATCAACTTTTTGTACGTGGCGCAGCGCAGCGCAAGGCTGCGACGATTTGCCGGCATTGCCCGGTGTTGATGCAGTGTGGAGCCGATGCTCTCGACAATCGGGTCGAGTTCGGGGTGTGGGGCGGCATGACGGAACGTCAGCGTCGGGCGTTGCTCAAGCAGCATCCCGAGGTCGAGTCGTGGTCCGACTTCTTCGAAGCGCAGCGGCAGCACCAGTCCGCCGTCTGACCTCCCACTTCGGGTGGGCTGACGGAAGAATTTCGCTAGGTGGGTGAGCCGTTTCTCCGGCGGAGCTGATCAGCTCCTGCGGGTGAGCTGATCACCCACCGCTCTCAGCGCCTCGAGATCCGACACCTCGAACGGCAATGAGGGAACGCCGACGATCGGCACCCGAGGGTGGGCGGCCGTGAACCGGCTCAGTAGTTGTACCTCTCGCTTCGCTATCACTGCTCGGTGGGCATGAATCCGCAGGACAGCGGAGGTGAGGGGATCCTGTTCCCCCAGTTGATCGGCGGCTGTGGCCGCGTGATCGGCGGGCAGGGAACTGAGGGTGGGATGCGTCCGATTCAAGACCAGGCCCGCGAGCGGCATGCCGTCGCTCGCGAGCCGGTCCACGAAGAACGCCGCCTCCCGCAGGGCATCCGGCTCGGCCGCTGCGATCACCAGAAAACTGGTGCCGGGCTGTCGGAGCAACTCGTAAGTACGCGTTGCCCTTTCGCGGAAACCGCCGAACATGGAGTCGAGTGATTGCACGAAACTCGATGCGTCGGACAGCATCTGACTACCGACGATGGTGGACACGCCGCGTAGCGCCAGGCCCATCGCGCCGGTCACCAGCCGGGTGAGGCCGCGTCCGGGCGCGGTCAGCAACCGGATCATGCGACCGTCGAGGAAGGTGCCGAGACGCTGTGGGGCGTCGAGGAAGTCCAGCGCGTTGCGGGACGGGGGGGTGTCGACCACCACGAGGTCCCATTCCTTGCTGGACGCGAGCTGGCCCAGCTTCTCCATCGCCATGTACTCCTGCGTTCCCGAGAACGAGGTGGCGACGGTCTGATAGAAGGGATTGGCGAGAATCTGCTGCGCCTTTTCCGGCGTGGAATGCTCGATCACCATCTCGTCGAACGTGCGGCGCATGTTGAGCATCATCGCGTGGAGTTCGCCGGTGGCACCGGGTCCGAGCTGCACCGGCTGCGGCGAGTTGTCGAGTTCCTGGACGCCGAGAGCCTGGGCGAGCCTGCGGGCCGGATCGATGGTCAGCACGACCACCTTCCTTCCGCGTTCCGCCGCCCGCAGCGCCAGCGACGCAGCCGTCGTCGTCTTGCCGACCCCACCGGCTCCGCAGCACACCACGATCCGGGTGGCCGGGCTCTCCAGAATGCCGGCCATGTCGAGGGCGGGAGCGGTTCGACGCCGCTCGTGTTCCATCGTCTGGGTCATCGGACACCCTGTTCCGTCAGAATTTCCGCGAGTTCGTACAACCCGCCCAGGTCCACACCGTCGGCGAGGGAGGGAAGGTGCAGCCGCGCCCCGTCCACTTCGCTGAGCTGTCCGGCACTCTCCTGCTGGGCTTCGAGTACCGAGGCGTGCTCGATGGTCTCGGTCAGCAGTCCGGCAAAGTCCTCGTCGGTCACCGTAATTCCGCTCTTCTCCAGCCCCGCACGAACGGCGTCCGCGTCGATGCGTCCCTTCGCGACCTCGGCCAGGGTCTCGTCCGGAAGGAACTGCGGGCTCGTCCGGTTCACGATGATGGTTCCCAAGCGGAGATCGGCCCGGGCGAGTTCTTCAGCCGCGTCCGCCGTCTCCTGCACAGGCAGTGCCTCGAGCAGTGCGACCAGATGCACCACGGTGTCGTCCGAATGAAGCAGCCGCACCACGCCTTCGCTCTGCGAGCGAACCGGGCCGCCCTTGGCTAGGTCCGCCATAGCCTTGGTGACGTCGAGGAAATTGCTGATGCGACCCGTCGGGGGAGCGTCGACGACCACGGCGTCGTAGACCTGCCGTCCGGACTTGTCGGTGCGCACGACGCATTCCTTGATCTTGCCCGTCAGCAGCACGTCGCGAAGTCCGGGCGCGATGGTGGTGGCAAATTCGATGGCACCGAATCTGCGCATCGCCCTGCCCGCGAAGCCGAGGTTGTAGAACATTTCGAGATACTCGAGGAAGGCGGTCTCGATGTCGATGGCCAGCGCCATCACCTCGCCGCCTCCTTCGGCCGCCGCGACCTTCGTCTCCTGCGGCGGCAGTGGAGGCACGTCGAAGAGCTGGGCGATGCCCTGCCTGCCCTCGACTTCGACCAACAGCACACGACGCCCGCCCTCCGCCAGTGCGAGGGCCAACGCGGCGGCGACCGTGGACTTTCCGGTGCCACCTTTTCCGGACACGAAGTGCAGCCGCGCGCGCGCCGCCTTCTCTGGCCATGTCGGGGTGAACCGCTCTGGGGATGCAACCACGCGTCGAGCCTATAAGTCTGGGAGCCGGGATGTGCGGGGGATAGGCTCACCGGCATGAGTGAATTGACTTCCTGGGAGTACGCCACCGTTCCGCTGCTCACACACGCCACCAAGCAGATCCTCGACCAGTGGGGAACCGACGGCTGGGAACTGGTCACAGTTCTCCCCGGACCCACCGGTGAGCAGCACGTTGCATACCTGAAGCGTCCGAAGGGCTGAGAGCGTGACGGAAACACAGAACTGGTCGGCCCGCCTGACCGAGCTGGGTGTGACGCTGCCGCCCGTCGTGCCACCGGTCGCCGCCTACGTCCCGGCCCTGCGCACCGGCAACTACGTGTACACCTCGGGACAGCTGCCGATCGTCGACGGCAAGCTCACCACCAAGGGCAAGGTCGGCGCCGACGTGTCGGAAGACGACGCCAAAGCGGGAGCGCGCACGTGTGCACTCAATGCGCTGGCGGCAATCGACGCGCTGGTGGGCATCGACTCCGTGGTGCGCATCATCAAGGTCGTCGGCTTCGTCGCGTCCGCCGAGGGATTCACCGGTCAGCCCGGCGTCGTGAACGGCGCATCCGAGTTCTTCGGTGAGATCTTCGGTGAGGCCGGCGCGCACGCCCGGTCCGCTGTCGGTGTCGCGGAACTGCCCCTCGGTGCACCCGTCGAGGTGGAAGTCATCGCCGAAGTGCGGACGGAAGCGTAAAGCGATGACGCTTGCCCATCCCGCCTACGGGCAGGTCCGTGCGGTCACCCCGATCGTCTCGGTCGTGCTCGAGAACAATCCCGGCATGATGACGCTCGACGGCACCAACACCTGGATCCTGCGAGCACCGGGTCGGGACGAGTGCGTGGTGGTGGATCCGGGCGATCAGGACGAAGAGCACCTCGCCCGGGTCGCCGCCCTCGGTCCCGTCGCCGTGACGTTGATCACCCATCGTCACGTCGATCACACCGGCGGGGTGCAGCGTTTCTTCGAACTGACCGGAGCCCCGGTGCGTTCGGTCGACCCCGAGTTCCTCCGCGGAGGCGGGGAGCCGCTCGTCGACGGCGAGATCATCGACGTCGCCGGGCTCACCATCAGGGTTGTCGCGACACCGGGTCATACCCGTGACTCGGTGTCCTTCACGGTCGAATGCGAAGGCACGGTCCTCACTGGGGACACGATCCTCGGGCGCGGCACCACAGTCCTCGACGACTCGGACGGCGACCTCGGCGACTATCTGTCTTCACTGCGTCGTCTACTCGCGCTCGGGCCCGGTCACCGCGTCATGCCCGGGCACGGACCCGAGTTGCCCGACTTGCACACCGTCGCCCGGCAGTACCTCGATCATCGTGAGGAGCGTCTCGCTCAGGTTCAGGCAGCGATCGCGGACCTGGGCGAGGAAGCCACGGCCAGGGAGGTGGTCGAGCACGTGTACTCGGACGTCGATCCGCAGCTGTGGCCGGCGGCCGAGAAGTCGGTCAACGTGCAGCTCGCCTACTTGCGGGCACCCAACTGAGAAACGCTTCGGCCACCCCTGATCGCAGGGGTGGCCGAAGCGTTGTCGAGCGTGAAAGCTACCGGGCGCGACGCGCCAGACGCTCGGAGTCGGAGATCAGCACGCTCTTGCCTTCGAGGCGCAGCCAGCCGCGGTGAGCGAAGTCTGCAAGCGCCTTGTTGACCGTCTCGCGGGAGGCGCCGACGAGCTGGGCGATCTCCTCCTGCGTGAGGTCGTGCGTGACGCGCAGCGAACCGGCTTCCTGCGTGCCGAACCGCTGAGCGAGCTGCAGCAGGGCCTTGGCGACACGGCCGGGAACGTCCGTGAAGATCAGGTCGGCAAGGTTGTTGTTGGTGCGCCGCAGACGGCGCGCGAGCACCCGGAGGAGCTGTTCGGCGATCTCGGGACGATGGTCGATCCACGCCTTGAGTGCTTCGCGATCCATGCTCACGGCGCGAACCTCGGTCACCGTCGTCGCGGTGGACGTACGCGGGCCGGGGTCGAAGATGGACAGTTCGCCGAACATGTCCGACGGCCCCATGATCGTGAGCAGG
This sequence comes from Rhodococcus sp. MSC1_016, assembly GCF_023667485.2. Classification (NCBI taxonomy): domain Bacteria; kingdom Bacillati; phylum Actinomycetota; class Actinomycetes; order Mycobacteriales; family Nocardiaceae; genus Rhodococcus; species Rhodococcus sp. MSC1_016. Next base: position 4,867,016 of record NZ_JAMOZI020000001.1, on the reverse strand, counting down.
TTTTCGCGGCCGTCCGGTGAGCGGCGGCCGATCTTCACCTTGCCCGAGACGATGATGTACAGGCGGTCACCGGGCTCACCTTCGTTGAAGATGACATGTCCGCGGGGGAAGTCGACAGGCTGCAGCTGCTTTGTCAGCGCCGCTACTGCTGAGGGCTCGACTCCTTGGAAGATGCCGGCTCTTGCCAGGACGTCGTCCACGTGCGCTCCTTGGGAATATTCGTTCGTCTGTAGTCATATTGTGCGCGATTTGCTGCACGGCGACGGCGCCCCGGTCATCGGCGGCGTGTCGCTGTGCAACAGGTACGGCTCTGAAGTCTACGTTGAGACGGCTCGGTCTGAGTGACCGATACCACGCAAGTCGGAAAAGTTGACCGTACGTACGTGCTCCGAAACACATTCTCCGGTGGTCAGCTGGCGCGACGTGAGCCGACTTCCGTCACCGCAGCGTCGTCGCTGTCGAACCGCGAGTGCCCTCTGCGCCGCCGGTGGAAGCGGGCAAGGGCATGCGGGAATCCCTCATGTGCCAGGGTGGCCACTTCGTCGTGACTTGCCTGGTCGAGAAACTCTTCCACCTCTTGCTGCCGAACGGTGAGCCGGCGGAGCCGGAACTCCACACGTTCCATGGCCAGCGCAAACAGCATCAGCAGCACTGGGAAGAGGACCACAGCGAGACCTTGCATACCGGGTAGTAAACACTGCGAATGTCTCAGATGCGACACAGCGGCGATTCGGATTGCGGCCATGTCCGTAGAGTTGGACCCGTGCATGTGACCCCCAGTGACGGCTCCAGTCTGCGTGGACGCGCCCGTTCCCGGGCCGCGAATCAGGAGGAATCCCGGCTCGGCCTCGTGCGACGCGCCCGGAGGATGAACCGCCGCCTCGCGGAGGCTTTCCCGCACGTCTATTGCGAGCTCGACTTCACCACTCCACTGGAACTCGCGGTCGCGACCATCCTCTCCGCGCAGTGCACCGATGTGCGGGTCAACATGACGACGCCGGCGTTGTTCGCCCGCTACCCGGACGCGAAGGCGTATGCGGAAGCCGACCGCACGGAGCTCGAGGAGTACATCCGGTCCACCGGTTTCTACCGCAACAAGGCGACGTCGCTGATCGGGCTCGGGCAGGCTCTGCTCGAGCATCACGACGGAGAGGTTCCGAACACCCTGAAGGAACTGGTGAAGCTTCCCGGTATCGGCCGCAAGACCGCCAACGTGATTCTGGGCAACGCCTTCGATGTCCCGGGCATCACCGTCGACACTCACTTCGGTCGGCTGGTCCGGCGCTGGCAATGGACCGACGAGGAGGATCCCGTCAAGGTCGAGCACGCGGTCGGGGCAATCATCGAACGCAAGGAATGGACTCTGCTGTCCCACCGGGTGATTTTCCACGGTCGGCGCGTCTGCCATGCCCGCAAGCCGGCATGTGGCGTGTGTGTACTGGCCAAGGACTGTCCGTCGTACGGTCTGGGCCCGGTCGACCCCGACGTCGCTGCCGAGCTGGTGCGCGGACCGGAGACCGAGCATCTGCTTCGTCTGGCCGGCCGGTGAGGATCGATACGAGTGTCTAGTGCAGCGCGGTGGAGTGTGGCCGCCCTCGTCGTTGTTGCAGCTCTCGTCGTCGCGATCTGGCCGCGCGGGAACGATGCGCAGGCGCCGTCGTACGAGGACCGTTTCGGTCCGGGCGGAAGTCCGCCGATGTCCGTTGGCGCCGATCCCGGCGCGCTCTCCGCGCTGCGTTCGGATGCGGCGCTCGAGCCCTGTCCCGCACCCTCCTCGGCGCCCGCTGCCGACTCGGTATTGGCCGGCATCACGCTCGAATGCATGGGTGACGGCAGCGGGGTCGATCTCGCATCCGCTCTCGCCGGCCGGCCTGCGCTATTGAACCTGTGGGCGTACTGGTGTGGTCCCTGCGCGGAGGAGCTGCCCTACATGCAGCAGTTTTCCGATCGGGCCGGTGACGCCGTTACCGTCCTTACCGTGCACACCGATCCCCAGCAGGCCAGCGCATTGTCGCGGCTCGTCGACTACTCCGTCACCTTGCCCGGTGTGCAGGACGCTGACGGGCGGGTCGCCGCTGCGGCGGGGGCGCCCGCGGTCCTGCCTGTGTCCGTGCTGATCCGGCCCGACGGCAGCGTGGCGAAAATCCTGCCGCAGCCGTTCCGCAGTGTCGAGGAGATCGCCGTCGCCGTCGAGCAGAACCTGGGGGTTGCGGCATGACCGCGTCCGTCGACGGCGCAGCCGTTCCGACCTGGTTGCGTGAGGTCGTGCGGCGCACACCGGCCGACCCGCATCGCATCAATCCGGTCCTGAATCGGCGTGCCCCCAGCGGGGCAGCCACGCGCGAGGCTGCGGTACTCGTGTTGTTCGGCGGTCCTGCCGAGGCAGACCCCCTGATGTCCGGGGGACTGCCCGCGGGCGCCGACGTTCTGCTCACCCAGCGCGCGGCCACCATGCGTCAGCACAGTGGGCAAGTCGCGTTTCCGGGCGGTGCCAGCGATCCCGGCGACGACGGTCCCATCGCGACAGCTCTGCGCGAGGCGCAGGAGGAGACGGGGCTGGATCCGGCCGGGGTGCAGCCGCTCGCCGTTCTGGAACAGATTTTCGTCCCGCCGTCCGGCTTCGAGGTCACCCCGGTTCTTGCGTACTGGGAGAAGCCGAGCGCAGTGGGAGTCGTCGATCCGGCGGAGGCGGCGCGGGTGGCACGGGTTCCGCTGCACACCCTGATCGACCCGCGGAACCGGTTCCAGGTGCGTCACCCCGCCGGTTACCAGGGTCCGGCATTTTCGGCCGACGGCATGCTGGTGTGGGGATTCACGGCGGGCATCCTGGCGGCGTTGTTCGCGATCTCGGGCTGGGAACAGGAGTGGGACCGCCGGGACATCCGGGACCTCGACACCGTCCTGGCCGAAATGGAGAACGACATCGACGACGACCATCTGCCTCACAAGCACGGACATCGGGTGGGTGAGCGATGACGGGGTCGCGCTGGATCGATTTGGCGATCGTGTTGATCGCGTTCATAGCGGCCAGCTCCGGTTGGAGGCAGGGTGCGGTGGCGTCGGTACTCGCCTTCGTCGGTGTGCTGCTCGGTGCGGTCGCGGGCATCCTCATCGCCCCGCACGTGCTGGTGCACGTCGACGAGGGACGCGGCCGGGTGCTCGTCGGCATTGCGTTGATCGTGGTGCTGGTGATCATCGGGGAAGTGGCGGGCATGGTCCTGGGCCGAGCCGCCCGCGGGAGTATGCACAGTCCGGCGGCGCGCTCCGTCGACAGCGTCATCGGTGCCTGTGTGCAGGCGGTCGCGGTATTCGTGGCGGCGTGGCTGTTGGCCATTCCGCTGACGTCCTCGTCTCAACCGCAACTCGCAGCCGCGGTGCGCGGCTCGAGCGTGCTCGAGACCGTCGACAACCTTGCACCGGCGTGGATGCGCCAACTCCCCACCGAGTTCTCCGCGCTACTCGATACCTCCGGCCTCCCGGACGTCATCGGTCCGTTCGGACGCACCCCGATCACCACGGTCGATCCGCCCGACGCCGGTGTTCTCGAGAGTCCGGTGGCGTCCTCCCTGCAGTCCAGCGTGCTCCGTATCCGGGGTGTGGCGCCCAGTTGTCAGCGTGCGCTCGAGGGATCCGGCTTCGTCGTCGCGCCGGAACGGGTGATGACCAACGCGCACGTCGTGGCGGGCACGGCGGGAATCGTCGTGGACACCGCAGACGGACCTCTGGACGCCGAGGTGGTGCTGTTCGACCCGTCGACTGACGTGGCCGTTCTCGAGGTACCGGGTCTCGACGCTCCCGTGCTGAACTTCGCGCCGGAGCCGGGACGAACAGGTGACAGTGCGCTGGTTCTCGGATACCCGGGCGGCGGGTCCTACACGGCCAGTGCCGCGCGGATACGCGAGATACTCGACCTCAGCGGTCCCGACATCTACCGGGCCGGAACGGTTCAGCGCGAGGTGTACACGGTGCGCGGGTCCATCCGGCAGGGCAACTCGGGTGGACCGCTCGTCGACGGTGAGGGCATGGTGCTCGGGGTGGTCTTCGGCGCCGCGGTAGACAACAGTGACACCGGCTTCGTTCTCACCGCCGCCGAGGTATCGCGTCAGCTGGAGACGGCGTCCGGCGCGACCGCCGCTGTGGACACCGGAAGCTGCATCCTCTGAGCGAGCCCTACACGCGGCGCGTCGAGACCAGCCCCTGCAGGGCGGAGTTCACTCGCTCGGGCGCTTCCCAGTGCGCGTAGTGCCCGACACCGGGAATCGTGTCGAGCTGCTGTGTGGGGGCGAAGCGACGGCTGCGCCGCACGGTGTCGGCGAGCACGTAGGGGTCGAGGTCACCGTGGAGGTGGAGTACGGGTATCCGCAGCGTTTGATCCATCGAGGCCATGAACCGGCGGCCGTCCGGGCGGAACTGGCTACGGAACGCCCATCGCTGATATTCCAGCGTGCAGTGCGCGGTGCCGGCAATCTGGATCGCCGACCGCATCCGGGACATCACGAGGTCGAATTCCGGAGACTTCGGCCACGCCGGCCCCGACCGTTCGACGATCACACGCTCGACTTCGGCCCCACCGTCACGCGTGAGCCGCCGTTCGGGCCGCCACGGCAACTGGTAGGACACGAACGGGGGCAGAACGGCCTTGCGTTGGTGACGGTCGCGGAGAACCGCCTGCTTCAGGGCGATCGGGTGTGGGGAGCTGATCAGTGCGATCGACCGCACCAGACGCGCGTGGAGCACCGCGGTAGCCCAGCAGACCAAGCCGCCGTCGGCGTGTCCCACCAGCGTGGCCTCGCTGTAGCCCATCGCCCGGATCAGGCCCGCGATGTCACCGGCCAGGGTCCAGCCGTCATAGCCGCGGGGAGGTTTGTCGGAGTCGCCGTAACCGCGGAGGTCGACGGCCACGGCGCGGACACCCTCGTCGGACAAGGCGATCAGCTGATGTCGCCACGACCACCAGAAGTCCGCGAATCCGTGCAGCAGGACGACGAGCGGCGCATCCGGGGCGGATGCGCCGACCTCGACGGTGTGGAAACGGATTCCGTTGGCATGGATGTCACGGTGAATCCACGGGCCGTCGAAACGGACGGTTGACGGATCGGGTCGTGCCACCGGACGGAACTATCGTGCGTGTCGTCCGCTGGGAGACGCGAGGTGGGCCTCCGCATCGGAGTACGACGTCGGGAGCACGGATCTGGCCTGCTTGAGGGAATCGATCGTCTTTTCCGGTGCACGTAGTTTGCGGACCCGCAGATAGCCGAGCAGACCCAGAATCGCCGTGACGACGACCATGATCAGGAAGACGATGAGGAAGGCCAGCCAGCGTGCAATCCAGACGTCGAGGAGTTCGGCGAGGAAAAAGAAGAAGAAGAACGAGCTGAACAGCAGCACGGTGAACGCGAGAATGAAGAACAGACTGCCCTGCAGACCCTTCTTGACCTCGCCGGTCACCTCGGCCTTCGCGAGCTCCACCTCGGCGCGCACGAGCGTGGAGACCTGCGCGGTTGCGTGCTTGACCAGTGTGCCGAGGGTCACCTCGCCGGACGGTGAAATGTCCGCGTCGGTGAGCGGGATCGACGACACCGTGTTCGGCACCCCGTCTCCCGTGTAACGCGGGCTGTCTCCCTTGCCGTGAGTGATGCTCACTTGTCGACCCCTCCAGGTAGCTCTTGCACGTCCGAGTCTTCGTTCTGGCCATGTGTGCCCGACACCGTCGTCACAGTAACTGCCGACGATGTCACGAGCAGCCCGACCTTCATCGCGTCGGCCGTGCTGCCGTCACCGATTCCCGCGTTTGCGAGATTCGCTACGAGAAGGCTAGCGGTCAGTGGGCTGCCCGGGTGTAGGCGGCTCCGCCGCCCGTGCGCCTTTCTGGTAGTGGGAGCTACCAAAAAGGCGCACGGGGCGCGAAGCGCCCTACTTGCCGCGGATGGCGTCGAAGACCTTGGGGTCGACGAGGGTGGAGGTGTCGCCGAGGTCGCGGCCTTCGGCGATGTCCTTGAGCAGGCGACGCATGATCTTGCCGGAGCGGGTCTTGGGTAGTTCCGGGACGACGGTGATCTGCCGCGGCTTCGCGATGGGGCTGATTTCTCGCGCGACCTCGGCTTTGAGTTCGGCGATCAGGTCGTCGCCGGTGTTCTCGACACCTTCGCGGAGGATGACGAACGCGACGATGCCCTGGCCGGTGGTCTCGTCGGCGGCTCCGACGACGGCGGCTTCGGCGACTCCGTGGTGTCCGACGAGGGCGGATTCGACCTCGGAGGTGGAGATGCGGTGGCCGGAAACGTTCATGACGTCGTCGACGCGGCCGAGGACCCACAGGGCGCCGTCTTCGTCGTACTTGGCGCCGTCACCGGCGAAGTACCAGCCCTGATCGGGGTAGCGGGACCAGTAGGTGTCGCGGTAGCGGTCCATGTCGCCCCAGATACCGCGCAGCATCGCCGGCCACGGCTTGTCGAGCACCAGGTAGCCGGATTCGCCGTTGCCGAGTTCCTTGGCGTCGTCGTCGACGATCTTGGCGGAGATGCCGGGCAGCGGTGCCATGGCGGATCCGGGTTTGGTGGCGGTGATGCCGGGGAGCGGGGAGATCATGATCGCCCCGGTCTCGGTCTGCCACCAGGTGTCGACGATCGGTGCCGTGTTTCCGCCGATCACCTCACGGAACCACTTCCACGCCTCGGGGTTGATGGGTTCGCCGACGCTGCCGAGGAGCCGGATCGAGGACAGGTCGTGGGCGTCGGGGATCTCCCGGCCCCATTTCATGAAGGTGCGCACCAGGGTGGGAGCGGTGTAGTAGATGCTGACACCGTACTTTTCGATGATCTGGAAGTGGCGGTGCTCGTCGGGGGAGTTGGGGGTGCCTTCGTAGACCACCTGGGTGACGCCGTTGGACAGCGGTCCGTAGACGATGTAGGTGTGCCCGGTGACCCAGCCGATGTCGGCGGTGCACCAGTACACGTCCTGTCCGACTTTGTGGTCGAAGACGTTGTGGTGGGTGTAGGAGGCCTGGGTGAGGTAGCCGCCGGAGGTGTGGATGATGCCCTTGGGCTTTCCGGTGGTGCCGGAGGTGTAGAGGATGAACAGGGGATGTTCGGAGTCGAACGGCTTCGGCTCGTGGGTGTCGGAGGCTTTCTCGACGGTGTCGTGCCACCACAGGTCCCGGCCCTCGGCCATGTCGACGTCGATGCCGGTGCGTTTGACGACGAGCACATTCCTGACGGATTCGGCGCCGTCGACAGCGTCGTCGACCGAGGGTTTGAGGGGGGCCGCCTGGCCTCGGCGCCATTGGCCGTCGACGGTGACGACGAGTTTGGCTTCGGCGTCGTCGATGCGGGAGCGCAGGGCGCTGGCGGAGAAACCGGCGAAGACGACGGAGTGGGTCAGGCCCAGGCGTGCACAGGCGAGCATGGTGACGATGGCCTCGGGGATCATCGGCATGTAGATGGCGACGCGGTCGCCGGGGACCAGTCCGAGGTCGCTGAAGGTGTTGGCCGCCTTGCTCACTTCGGTGAGGAGGTCGTGGTAGGTGAGGTCGCGGGTGTCGCCGGGTTCGCCCTCGAAGTGGATGGCGACGCGGTCGCCGTTGCCTTCGAGGACGTGGCGGTCGACGCAGTTGAATGCGACGTTGAGCCGGCCGCCGACGAACCACTTCGCGACTGGGGCATCGGACCAGTCGAGGACTTCGGTGAATGGTGCGTGCCAGTGCAGTCGCTGCGCCTGTTTCGCCCAGAATGCGAGGCGATCGGCATCTGCCTCGGCCTGGAGTTCGGGTCCGGCGTTCGCGGTCGCGGTGAACTCGGGGCTCGGCGGGTACACCTGCGGGACGGCATCCGGCTGTGCGGATTTCTCCGTCGATCCGTTCGCCTGTGCTGCACTGGTCATTGTGGCCCGGCCTTCTTTCCAGTCTCGAAAACGGCAGTTCTAGCACGTGTGAGGGTAGTCACAAGGGCTCGGGAGCGCACCGTTGCACGAGGTTGCATGCGCGTGTTCTGCGACGATCGGTCCTTTCGGCGCGCCGGACGGTATTCCTCGGCGGCCGAACGGCCGAACTGTCCCGGTCGAAGATTCGCCGAGACGGCATTTCGACGAGATTCTGCGTCTCCGGCCCCGCGGAGCCGTAACGTGACTATCGTCGTCCCATCATTCCACCGGGGCTGGAGGACCGTTGTGCGTAGGACACGCGTGGCAACTGCTGTTCTGGCGGTGGGCATTGCAGCGGGAATGCTGTCCGCCTGCTCGTCCGGTGAATCCTCGGGCGGAGGAGGAAGCGGGATCGTCAATGCGTGGGCGGGTGAGCCGCAGAATCCTCTGATCCCCACCAATACGAGTGAGAACCAGGGCGGCCGTGTCATCGATGCCCTGTTCGCCGGCCTCGTCTCGTACGATGCCCACGGTGCAATTACCAACGAAGTGGCCGAGTCCATCGACACCACGGACGGTAAGACATTCACTGTGACGCTGAAGGACGGCTGGACCTTCACGGATGGGTCACCCGTCACGGCATCGTCGTTCGTCGACGCATGGAACTACGGCGCGCTGTCCACCAATGCGCAGCTCCAGGCATCCTTCTTCGACCCGATCCAGGGCTACGACGAGGTGGCGGCCGAGAACCCGACGGCCCAGACGATGTCCGGACTGAAGGTGGTGGACGACACCACCTTCACGATCGAGCTGAAGCAACCGGAGTCGGCGTTCCCCGATCGACTCGGATTCGCCGCGTACTTCCCCCTGCCCCAGGTGGCGTTCGAGGACATGGCAGCGTTCGGCGAGAACCCGGTCGGAAACGGGCCGTACAAGCTGGCCGGACCCGGTGCTTGGCAGCACAACGTGCGGATCGACACCGTCACCAACCCCGATTACGACGGCAATCGGAAGCCGAAGAACGACGGTGTCGACTTCATCATGTACAACAGCCTCGACACCGCCTACACCGATCTGCTGGCCGGCAACGTCGATGTTCTCGACCAGGTTCCGCCGAGCGCAGTCACCACCTTCGAGTCGGATCTGCCGGGTCGCACCGTGAACCAGCCGTCCGCGACCATCGAGACCTTCACCATTCCGGGGCGTCTGCCGCACTTCAGTGGTGAGGAAGGCACCCTCCGTCGTCAGGCCATCTCGATGGCGATCAACCGCGACCAGATCACGGAACAGATCTACAACAACACCCGTACTCCGGCTCTCGACTTCACCAGTCCGGCCATCGAGGGTTGGTCGGATTCGCTCGCCGGTAACGGCAATCTGAAGTTCGACCCCGAGGCTGCGAAAAGACTGTGGGCGCAGGCCGACGCCATTGCGCCGTGGACCGGCAGTTTCGAGATCGCGTACAACGGCGACGGCGGGCACAGGGAATGGGTGGATGCCACGGCCAACAGCATCCGCAACACGCTGGGCATCGACGCGAAGGGCAAGGAATACCCGACCTTCGCTCAAATCCGGACCGAGGCCACCAACCGCACGATCCCGTCCGCATTCCGTTCGGGATGGCAGGGCGACTACCCACAGCAGTACGGCTTCCTTGCGCAGAACTACCAGACAGGCGGCAGCTCGAACGACGGCGACTACTCCAATCCGGAGTTCGACCGGCTGCTGCGCGCATCGGCCGGCGAGGTCGATCCGGGTAAGGCTCAAGATCTGCTCGACCAGGCGCAGGAAGTTCTACTGAGGGATCTTCCCGCTGTTCCCACGTGGTACCGCAATGCCGCGAGCGGCTGGTCGGAGAACGTGTCGAACGTGACGATCGACTGGAAGGGTATCCCGATGTATTCGGACATCGAGAAGAACTGACACCGGAGTCGCCGACGGGGTGGGGCGAGCTTCCGCCGTCACCGGCCTGCGGAGAGGAAGGGACCCGATGCTCTGGTACATCGGCCGCCGTGTGCTCCAGATGATTCCTGTGTTCCTCGGGTCGACCTTCCTGATCTACGCGATGGTGTTTCTCCTGCCCGGTGACCCGATCGCCGCGCTCGCCGGTGACAAGGCGCTGAGTCCCGCCGTCACAGCCCAGCTCCGCGCCCGGTACCACCTCGATCAACCGTTCCTGATGCAGTACTTCCTCTATCTCGAAGGCATCTTCACGCTCGACTTCGGCACATCCTTCTCGGGTCGTCCGGTCAGTGAGGTTCTGGCGCAGGCGTTTCCGATCACCATCAAGCTGTCTCTGATGGCACTTGCCATCGAAGGGGTCTTCGGAATCGGGTTCGGGCTGTTTGCGGGACTGCACAAGGGCGGCCTCTTCGACAGCACCGTGTTGCTGGTCAGCCTCGTGATCATCGCGGTCCCGATCTTCGTCATCGGGTTCCTTGCCCAGTTCTTCATCGGGGTGAAGTGGGGATGGGTACCGCCGACGGTGGGGGGCAATACCAGCTTCGTCAATCTTCTGCTCCCGGCCTTCGTCCTCGGGTCGGTGTCTTTCGCGTACGTGCTGCGGCTCACCCGCACCTCGGTGGCCGAGAATCTGACGGCCGACTACGTGAGAACAGCCACCGCCAAGGGGCTTTCGCGGCGCAGAGTCGTGCAGGTGCATGTATTGCGGAATTCGCTCATCCCCGTCGTGACCTTCCTGGGTGCCGACCTCGCCACCTTGATGGGTGGGGCGATCGTCACCGAGGGCATCTTCAACATCAACGGAGTCGGCGGCACGATTTACCAGGCGGTCACCCGGGGGGAGGCGCCCACGGTCGTTTCGTTCGTCACCGTCTTGATCGTCATCTACCTGCTGGCCAACCTGATCGTCGATCTCCTGTACGCCGCACTCGATCCGAGGATCCGTTATGTCTGAGAAAGTGGTCAACGACGAGTCGCCCCGGACCGGAGACCGGAAGATTCGCCAATCACACTTCGTCGCTCCCGAGGAGGTCGCGCCGCCGGGGGAGACCGACACCGTGTCCCTCGATCAGCCGCCCACGAGTGTGTGGTCGGATGCCTGGCGCGATCTTCGTCGACGTCCCCTGTTCGTCGTCGCGTCCGTTATCATTCTCGTCGTCATCGCCGTAGCCGCCTTCCCGAGCCTGTTCACCGGCACCGACCCACGGTTCTGCGACCTTGCGTTCAGCATGCGCGGCCCGTCCTCCGGCCACTGGTTCGGTTTCGACAAGCAGGGATGTGACATCTATTCCCGCACCATCTACGGGGCCCGCGCGTCGGTGCTGGTCGGCGTGGGGGTCACCACGATCGTCTTACTTGTCGGCGTCGTATTCGGCTCCCTCGCCGGATATTACGGAGGCTGGGCCGATTCGTTGCTGTCGCGGGTAGCCGACATCTTCTTCGGTGTCCCGCTCATTCTCGCTGCTATCGTTCTCATGCAGTTGTTCGCGAATCGCAGTATCTGGACGCTGATCGTCGTACTCGCCCTCTTCGGCTGGCCCCAGATGGCGAGAATCGCTCGCGGGGCGGTCCTCTCGGCCAAGAACAACGACTATGTCATGGCGTCGAGGGCGCTCGGCGTCTCGAACTTCCGGACGCTGCTGCGTCACATCCTGCCGAATTCCCTGGCGTCGATCATTGTCATCGCGACCATCTCGCTGGGTGTCTACATCGTGGCCGAGGCGACGCTGTCGTTCCTGGGTATCGGCCTCCCGTCCTCCGAGATCTCGTGGGGCGGAGATATCAGCACTGCGCAGGTGACACTCCGTCAAGGGTCGGCGATTTTGTTCTACCCGGCTGCCGCGCTGGCGATTACGGTGCTCGGCTTCATCATGATGGGCGACGCTCTCCGGGATGCGCTCGACCCCAGGGCGCGGAAGCGGTGAGCGTGATGTCCCCGAACGAAACCACCGGACCGATGGCTACGGCCGACGAGGCGCCGCTGCTCGATATCCGAGACCTGGAGGTCACCTTCGCGTCCCGTTCGGGTTCGGTTCCGGCGGTGCGGGGGGTGAGTCTCACCGTGTATCCAGGGCAGACGGTGGCGATCGTCGGTGAGTCGGGGTCGGGAAAGTCCACGATTGCGCACGCCGTCATCGATCTGCTGCCCGGTACGGGGAAGGTCACCGGCGGTCGGATTCTCTTCGCAGGACGTGACCTGGCGGGTGCCCCGGAGCGAGACTTCGTCGCCTTGCGTGGACAGAAGATCGGCCTCGTTCCGCAGGACCCGATGTCCAACCTCAATCCGGTGTGGAAAGTGGGCTTCCAGATCCGGGAAGCGCTGTCGGCCAACGGGATCGCGGAGGGGAAGGCCGCGAGGATCCGCGCGGCCGAACTCCTCGAAGAGGCCGGGCTCGCCGATGCCGAAGACCGGTTGGGGCAGTATCCACACGAGTTCTCGGGTGGCATGCGACAGCGGGCGCTCATCGCCATCGGACTGTCGGCCCGCCCGCAGTTGCTCATCGCCGACGAACCGACGTCTGCCCTCGACGTCACCGTCCAGCGACAGATACTCGATCACCTGGACGGGCTCACCAGTGAGCTGGGGACGGCAGTACTCCTCATCACCCACGACCTCGGTCTCGCGGCCGAGCGGGCGGAGCATCTCGTCGTGATGAGCAAGGGCCGCGTCGTGGAGTCCGGGCCCGCCCTCGAGATCCTGCAGCGCCCGCAACACCCCTATACGCAGAGACTCGTCACCGCAGCGCCCTCGCTGGCCTCCCAGCGACGCAGCTCTTCGCTCGCGCGGGCCGACATCCGGGATCAGGCACTCGAGGTGGTCGGTGAGGCGGAGCAGCACAGTGCGCTCGAGGGCGAGTTCGGTGAGGTCACCGATGATGTGGTGGTGGTGACCCGACTGAACAAAGTCTTCACCATCCGTCACGGCTTACGGAGATCCACCGAGTTCAAGGCCGTCGACGACGTCTCGTTCGCGGTCCGCCGGGGAACGACGACCGCACTCGTCGGTGAGTCCGGGTCGGGCAAGTCGACCGTGGCGCACATGGTGCTCGGACTGTTGGCCCCGACGTCGGGCCACGTGGTCTTCGACGGTAAGGATGTCGCGACACTCGACCGGAGGGAGACGCTGGCTTTCCGGCGCCGCGTACAACCCATCTTCCAGAATCCGTACGGCACCCTCGACCCGATGTACTCCATCTTCCGCACCATCGAAGAACCTCTGCGCACGCACAAGGTGGGTACCCGCAAGGAGCGGGAGGCCCGGGTGCGGGACCTGCTGGACAAGGTCGCGTTGCCTGCGTCGGTGATGCGGAGATTCCCGAACGAGCTTTCCGGCGGGCAGCGCCAGCGTGTGGCGATCGCCCGTGCGCTGGCGCTGCAACCCGAGATGGTGGTGTGTGACGAGGCGGTGTCGGCGCTGGACGTGCTGGTACAGGATCAGATCCTCACCCTGCTCAACGACCTGCAGGCAGAACTGGGGTTGACGTACCTGTTCATCACTCACGACCTCGCGGTGGTGCGGCAGATCGCCGACGACGTCGTGGTCATGTCGGCGGGCGCCATCGTAGAGAAGGCCACTACCGACGAGGTGTTTCGCTCGCCCAAGGCGGCCTATACGCGGAAACTGCTCGCGGCCATCCCGGGTGGATCGATCCGGCTCGGCGCCTGAGGACGACTCGGCGCCGGGTAGCGTTCTCAGACGTGAGTGACCCGTTGCAACCCCTCGTCGACCTTCCCGGTGTCCGCGACGCCGCCGACCGTGCGCGCGACGCGCTCGGGGAGGTGCATCGCCACAAGACCAACCGCCGTGGTTGGCCGACCACGGCGGCGGAGGCAGCCGTCCGGGCTGCTCGCGCGTCGGCCTCACTCGACGGTGGACGCACGGAACTGCCGGCGCCGGGCGAGGTCGCGGATCCGATCCTGTCGGGTGCACTGCGTGTCGGTCAGGCGCTCGACGGGGATGCGCTGGGTCTACTGCAGTCGACGTGGCAGCGCGCTCCGCTGCAAGCGCTCGCGAGGCTTCACCTCCTCGCCGCCGCAGACCTCGTGGAGGATCCGGAGCTGCTGGGCAGGCCCCGCCCGGCCGCCGGGGTGGCCGAGCGGTTGGATGGTCTCGCGCAACTCGTCACCGGAGAGACAACGGCACCGGCACCGGTCCTTGCCGCGGTGGTGCACGGCGAACTGTTGGCGTTGAAGCCCTTCGGTGTCGGCGACGGTGTCGTCGCCCGAGCGGCATCACGGTTGGTGTGCGTGTCCAGCGGCCTCGACCCCCACAACCTCGGTGTGCCGGAAGTGAGCTGGTTTCGCCGCCAGCAGGCGTACCGCAACGGGATCGGCGCCTTCGCATCCGGTGCCGCGGAGGGGGTCGGCAGCTGGGTGATTCTGTGCTGTGGGGCGCTGGAGGCAGGTGCGCGGGAGGCGATGTCCATCGCCGAGGCGGCAGCGACCTGACCCGAGCGTCACACGAAACGGGCGGCGCTGCCGACTCTCGTCGACTTCGCCGCCCGTCAGCGCGGACTACCGGTTACCAAGCGTGCTCGGTGGGTTGTGTGGGTGGCCTCGGCGAGAGTTCGACGATCGTCGGGTCGTCCCTGCAACCGGTGCAGGGTCCTTGCCGATGAAACGCGAGTCTCGCAGGCCCACAACGCTTCTGCCCTTATAGTGGCTTGTGCTCCGCGTGGGTACCTAGTGCCCGTGCCGGGAATCGCGGTCGGGAGATCGATCCTTCTCTTCCGGGTCGATCTTGGCCTTCCGTTCTTCCGTAACTCCTTTGTACCCCGTGACCCACCTCACAGCAAGTGTCAAATTCGGTTTGTGGCCGTGTCGGGTGTTGTCACCCGTCAGCGCTTGCGGCGCATTACTCCGTAGGTGAATGCGCCAGCGACGAGGGCGCCGATGCTGACCGCTGCGGTGGTGGCGACCGTCGTCGCCGACGGGGACTGGAGGCGTGCTCGGAGGGACACCGGATTGGAGAAAGTCAGTATGGGCCAACCGTTTCCGGACGCTACTTTTCGTAGGGCACGGTCGGGATTGACCGCGGTCGGGTGCCCCACTGACGTCAACATGGGGAGGTCGGTGACGGAGTCGGAATAGGCATAACAGGACGACAGGTCGTAGCCGTTCTTCTCGGCCAGTTCGACGATGGCTTCCACTTTTCCTTCGCCGTAGCAGTAGAACTCCACCTCGCCCGTGTAGAGCCCTTCCTTCACGGCCATGCGCGTGGCGATGCTGCGGGTAGCTCCCAACGCTTCGGCGATCGGTGTCACCACCTCCTCGCCCGACGCCGACACCACGACCACGTCGTGGCCCCGCAGCTTGTGATCCGCCATGAGGTCGGCGGCCTCGGCGAACACGAGGGGGTCGACGATGTCGTGCAGTGTCTCGGCGACGACGGCCCGGACCTGTTCCACATTCCACCCCGTGCACATGCTCGTCAGGTAGGCACGCATGCGCTCCATCTGATCGTGGTCGGCCCCGGACAGAAGGAACAGGAACTGGGCGTAGCTGCTCTTGAGGACGGACCGCCGGTTGATGAGACCTTGGTCGAAGAACGGCCTGCTGAACGCGAGGGTGCTCGATTTGGCGATGATCGTTTTGTCGAGGTCGAAAAATGCGGCCACGCGACCCGTCTCGGTGTGTCGACCTGTCTTTGCACTTATCTGTGGCTTCACGGTCACAGCTGCCAGGATATGCGCTGTTCGGGAGGGAAGCTGTGTTCCGGACGCCACCGCGAGTGGCCTCGAAACATTCGTGCGACACGGCACAATCGTTCGACAGTTGAACTTGCAAATACACATCCGGGGAGGTGTACTATCAAAGATGTCCGGATTTGATTCGGACATGTTCAGCCCGACCCCCCGGGGCTGAACGCCGACGACCCTCGCCTCCTCCCCCCCTGGCGAGGGTCGTCCTCTGTCTGCAGCAGGTATGGCTTTCGCGGCCGCTGTGGCCAGGATTCTCTGATATGTCCATACCTCGAAATGGTACGGACGTACCTATTTCTATCCACAGGGCCGAAGTTGTCCACAGATCGTTTCGTGCCCCTTTCGCGCATATGCGGTGCCGGGCACGCTCACTGCATGGACACGGACATCGGTGGCGAAGTGCTGGTTCTGATCGAAGACCCTGCACTGCTGCACAGCATTCGACGGGTCGCCGCCGCGGCGGACCGCAGGATCGACGAAGCCGAGGTCGCCGATGCGCACCACACCTGGGGGAATGCTCCCCTCGTCGTACTCGACACCCGGGCCGCCATCGCGTGTCACCGCCTCCCTCGCCGACGTCGGGTGGTGTTGCTGTGTGACGGAACGCCGGGGATCGACGAATGGCGGATCGCGACCGCGATCGGTGCGGAGCACGTCCTCGCGGTACCGGAGGACGAAGCCACTCTGGTCACGGTGCTCGGTGAGCAGCCTCAAAAGCCGGAGGCGGACGGCAGCGTCGTCGCTGTCGTCGGAGGCTGCGGTGGTGCCGGCGCGTCCACCATGGCAACGGCGGTAGCCCTGTGTGCCGCCACCGGTGCGCAAGCGGAAACGACACTGCTGGTGGACACCGACGCGTGGGGGTCGGGTCTGGACGTGCTCCTCGGCCTCGAGGACGTCCCCGGCCTGAGGTGGTCGGGCCTGTCGATCGAGGGTGGACGGATTTCGTCCGACGCACTCCGAGACGCGCTCCCCGCACGCGGCGAGCACTTACGGGTTCTGTCCTGCAGTCGCAGCGGCCCCGGAAGCTCGGGGCCCACACCGGCAGCGGCACGCGCAGTGATCGAGGCGAGTCGGTACGCCGGGAATCTCGTCGTATGCGACGCGTCGAGATTTCCGGGACCGGTCACCGAAACGGTCCTCGAACTGGCGGATCTGGTAGTCCTCGTCGTGCCGGCGACCGTCCGTGCCTGCATCGCTGCCGGCAAGGTCGCGCAGTGGATTGCCGAGCGAAACCCGAACCAGGGCGTCGTGGTGCGCGGCCCGGCGCCGGGAGGTCTGCGGGGCGCGGATGTGGCGGAGGTGCTCGAACTGCCTCTGATCGCGTCCATGCGCGCCGAGCGCTCCCTCACCGCAATGCTCGAACACGGCGGCTTGAAGCCCGGCCGGCGCTCAGCGCTCATCGCTGCGGCATCGGCGATCCTCGAGACGGCGGCCGAGAGGCCGCGTTCGCGGGAGTGGGCGGCGTGAGTTCCCTCGTCACGCCCGACCTCCTCGACCGGGTCCGCGAACGCCTCGCCCACACCTCGGGGGAGCCGACCCCGGCAACGGTCGCTGCCGCCATCCGGACCGAGTCCGGTGGTGTGCTGGGTGACACGGATCTTCTCGGTGCGTTGCGCGTGCTGATGACCGAGCTGACGGGTGCCGGTCCCCTCGAGTCCCTGCTCACGCGTCCCGGCGTCGCGGATGTCCTCGTCACTGCTCCCGACGAGGTGTGGGTCGATCAGGGTCGCGGTCTCGAACGCACCGACGTACGATTCGCCGACGAGGCGGCGGTACGCAGACTCGCTCAACGCCTCGCCCTGTCAGCCGGTCGCCGGCTCGACGACGCGCAGCCCTGGGTCGACGGGCGCCTGCGCGGGGTGGGCAATGGCTCGTTCGGAGTGCGGCTCCACGCCGTGCTCGCCCCCGTGGCGCACGGTGGAACCTGCCTGTCGCTGCGTGTGCTGCGGCCGGCCACTCAGGGCCTCGACGCGCTGCTGTCGGGCGGTGCGCTCACCGAAGAAGCCCACGCGCTGCTCGGAACAGTGGTGCGCGCGCGGCTCGCCTTTCTGGTCACCGGGGGCACGGGCGCCGGAAAGACCACGCTGCTCGCCGCGCTGCTCGGCGCCGTCGATCCGGCCGAACGCATCATCTGTGTCGAAGACGCCGCCGAGCTGGCGCCCAGACATCCGCACGTGGTCCGGCTGGTGGCGCGGGCGGCCAACGTCGAAGGAGTCGGCGAGGTGACCGTCCGGGATCTGGTGCGCCAGTCCCTGCGCATGCGTCCTGATCGAATAGTTGTGGGGGAGGTGCGCGGCGCGGAGGTCGTCGACCTTCTCACGGCTCTCAATACCGGCCACGACGGCGGTGCGGGAACCGTCCATGCCAACTCGCCCGAGGAAGTGCCCGCCCGGCTCGAAGCCCTCGCCGCGCTGGGCGGAATGGACCGCAGCGCCCTGCACAGTCAGCTGGCCGCTGCGGTCCAAGTGATCTTGCACGTGCATCGGTCCTCGAATGGAACTCGGAAGCTGATGCAGATCGGTGTGGTCACCAGTGACGACCGGGGATACGTCTCCATCGTCCCGGCTTGGACTTTCGGCACCGGGTCGGACGCGGGCGCCGCGGTCCTGCAGCAACTCTGCGCCCGCCGCATCGGAGAAGAATCTGCCGAACGTGTGGTGGCGACGTGATCGCAAGTCTCGTGGTGCTGGCCGGCGCTGTCCTCGCGATGCCCTCGGCGTTGTCCCGTACTCGGTTGCTCGCGGTTGTCGGGCGACGGCCACCGCGGAGGCGCGCCAGGGTGTCCGGCATAATTCCGGCTGCTCTCCTCGTCCTTCCCGTTTCCTACGAACTGGGCGGTGTCGCCGTCGTACTCGCGGCGATGATTGCGTGCGCCACAGTTCGTTTCAGATATGTGCGGCGGCGAGCGGCTCGGGCGAGAGATGCCGACCTGCGCGTGATCCTGTCGAGTCTCGAGGTGGTGACTGCCGAACTTCGCGTCGGTGCGCATCCTGCGACGGCGTGCGACACGGCCGCAGACGAGGGTTCCGGTGTCGTGTCGGTGGCCTTCCGATCCGCATCGGCACGCGCGCGTCTCGGGGGTACCGCAGCAGATGGACTGCGTATCAACGACTCCCGAGTCGGAGTGGAGCTGGCGCGCATTGCCGACATCTGGGACGTCGCGGAGAAGCACGGTCTTGCGCTCGCCGAGTTACTCGAGGCGGCGCGCGCTGATCTGCTCGGTCGACGGCGATTTCGTGGGCGCACCGAGGCGGGGCTGGCGGGCGCGAGGGCAACGGCGAGCGTGCTGGCTGCTCTTCCGGTCCTGGGCATCGGCCTCGGCCACATGATGGGTGCTGCGCCACTCGAAGTGTTGCTCGGCGGCGGACTGGGCGGTGGTCTGGCCGTGCTGGGGACGGGCTTGGTGTGTGCGGGACTGCTGTGGACCGATCGCATCACCGCGCAGGTAACACAATGACCTGGATCACGCTGTCGCTCATGGCCGGAGCACTTCTCATCCTTCCGGGTCGCCGGCCTTCACGGGCGCGCCTGCAAGGCGAGCGTGGCCAGGTCGTGCAGAACGACGGCGAGGATCTACACCGGCGCGAGGATCCGCTCGCCGTCGCTGCCACCTTCGACCTGCTGGCCGCGTGCCTACGCTCGGGGCTCCCTGTCGCGGTCGCTGCCGAGGCGGTGTCGCTCACGGCTCCAGCACCGCTGTCGGAGTCGTTGCGCCGAGCGGCGGATCTACTGTCCCTGGGAGCGGACGCGGCCACCGCATGGGAGTCGGCGGCGTCGGATCCGGCCACTGAATCACTTGCCCGAATGGCTCGACGCTCGGCCATGTCAGGATCGTCGTTGGCAGGCTCGATGACCGAGTTGGCTACAGAAAGTCGCTCCCAGGCCGAGGATTCGGCGGCGGCTTCGGCCGAACGCGCCGGTGTGCTGATCAGCGGTCCGCTGGGTCTGTGCTTCCTGCCTGCCTTCATCTGCCTCGGGATCATTCCCGTCGTCGTCGGTCTCGCCTCCCGGGTTCTCGATGGCGGACTGCTCTGACTTCGCACTCCCGGTGCAGATCCACTGCGCCGGTACAACAAGGGGGAAACATGATGGTAAACACGATGCGTGCTCTGACGGCTCGCCTGACACTGCTCGCGGTCGAGGAGGAGGGGATGTCGACCGCCGAGTACGCAATCGGCACGATCGCCGCGGCGGCGTTCGGTGCGGTGCTCTATTCGGTGGTCACCGGTGACAGCATTGTGACCGCGCTGACGAATATCATCGACAAAGCGCTGAGTACCACGGTCTGATGACACAGTCGAGGGGGCTGCGGCGTTCGGATGCGGGGGCGGTCACGGTGGAGGCGGCCATCGCAATCGCGTCCATCGTGGTGGTGGTCGTCCTGTGCATCGGAGCGATCACGGCGGCGACGCTCCATGTTCGCTGTGTCGACTCGGCCCGTGAAGCGGCTCGTCTCGCTGCTCGCGGGGATCGGGAGTCGGCGATGTCCGCAGCGGCGAGGGTGGCTCCTGAGGGCGCCGACGTGGTGTTGCGCGAGGAGGGGGATCTCGTCGTCGCCACCGTACGCGCCCGCAGTCCGCTCCTTCCGCTCGTGCATATCTCGGCGGAAGCGGTCGCGGTACGCGAGCCCACCGCCGCTGGGTGGGGTGGGCGATGAATGCTCGCGACGAGCGTGGTTCCGCCACAGTGCTCGCGTGTTTCGGGCTCGCGGCGCTGGTGGTGATAACGGCGACTCTGCTGCACCTCGGTTCGGCGGTGTCGGTGCGGCATCGGGCTCAGTCCGCGGCGGATCTTGCGGCCCTGGCCGCTGGAGTGGGACTCGACCGGGGCAGCGAGTCCGCGTGCGCTGCCGCGCGTGCCGTGGCGGAGCGGATGCACGCCGAGGTGGTCGACTGCACAGTCGACGACTGGGATGTGGTGGTGACGGTCACGGCCCCGATGTTGCTGTCCTCGCTGGGCATTCGAGATGCCCGGGCAGTGGCTCGGGCCGGACCTGCGGAATGAGACGGCCGCTCATCCGAGCGCGTCGAGCACCGCCGCGAGGACTCGGATAGCACCGTCCTTGTCGAGGGGGTCGTTTCCGTTTCCACACTTCGGTGAGTACACACAGGAAGGGCAACCGGAGGTGCACTCGCAGGAAGTGATCGCGTCCCGGGTCGCGCCCAGCCACCGCGCGAGCTCGGCGTGGCCCCGGTCGGCGAATCCGGCACCGCCGGCGTGTCCGTCGTAGACGAACACGGTGGGCAAGCCGGTGTCGGCATGCAACGCCGTCGAGACGCCGCCGACGTCCTCGCGATCGCACACCGCGACCAGGGGCAGGAGTCCGATGGCTGCGTGCTCAGCGGCGTGGAGAGATCCGGGCACTCGTTCGGCCGCGACACCGGCTCGGGAGAGCAGCTCCGGGGTCATCGTGTACATCACGGCACGGGTACAGAGGGTCTGCTCCGGCATGTCCAACTCCACCGAGTCGAGTACTTCACCGGACGGCAGTCGGCGCAGGTACCCGATCACCTGGTGCGTTACCTCTACCTCGGCGAGCGCCACTTCGACGTCACCGAAAAGTTTCTGCTCCAGCACAGCCGTCACGGTGATCTCGGTGGTTTCCCGGGCCGAGGTCGTCCAATCGGGGTCCTCGGCGTGAACCAGGGCAAGACCCTGATCGAGATCGAGTTCGTCGATGACATACGACTCCCCCTGATGGATGTGTACGGCGCCGGGATGGACGGTCGCCGGGGCGCGACCGGTGTCGACGGTTCCCAGCAGACGTCCGGTTTCCGACACCACTATTGCTACTTGCGTACCGATTCCACCCCGGATATCCAGTGCGCCATGCGGATTTGTTCCCGCAGTCACGAACCAACCGTGGGCGCGCCTGCGAATCAGGCCCTGTTCGGACAGCTTTGCGAGGACGTCGAGACCGCCGAATTTTTCTGCTTCGGCATCGGAAAGCGGCAATTCCATTGCTGCGCAGAGCAATTGTGGACCGAGGACGTACGGATTGGACGGGTCGGTGACGGTGGCCTCCACCGGCTTGTCCAAGAGTGCGGACGGGTGGTGCACGAGGTAGGTGTCCAGCGGATCGTCGCGGGCTACCAGGACGACGAGCGATCCTTCACCACGCCGGCCGGAGCGGCCTCCCTGCTGCCAGAACGAGGCGACCGTCCCGGGAAATCCCGCCACCACCACGGCGTCGAGTCCGGCGATGTCGACACCGAGTTCGAGCGCGTTCGTCGTTGCCGCACCGAGCAGTGTGCCGTCGGCGAGGGCTGCCTCGAGTTCGCGTCTGTCTTCGGCCAGGTAGCCGGCGCGGTACGACGCGACCCGTGTGGCAAGGTCGGGATCAACCTCCGCGAGTAGGCGTTTGGTGGCCATGGCAGTCAGCTCGGCGCCGCGCCGCGAACGGACGAAGGTGAGAGTACGTGCCCCCTCGGTCATCAGGGTGGCCATGATGCGTGCGGCCTCCGAACCTGCAGGCCTGCGGACCGGACTCCCGTTCTCTCCCGTCACCTCCCGCATGAGGGGTGGCTCCCAGAGGGCGATGGTCCGCGGGCCGTGGGGCGACCCGTCGTCCACTATCTCGGCGCACGGGGCCCCGATGAGGCGGGACGCGGCGGAGCCGGGTTCGGCGGTGGTGGCGGAGGCGAGGATGAAGACAGGGTCGGCCCCGTATCGCGCCGCGATGCGTCGGAGTCGGCGCACGACGAGAGCCACATTGGAGCCGAAGACACCACGGTAGGAGTGGCATTCGTCGATTACGACAAACGCCAGATTGCGGAAGAAGTGCGACCACCGTTGATGGGTCCGGAGAAGGGAGATGTGCAGCATATCGGGGTTGGTGAAGAGCCACCGTGAGTTCTCGCGCGCCCACTGACGCACCTCAGACGGTGTGTCACCGTCGAACATGCAAGGGCAAGCGCCCCGAAGGTCGTCCGTAGCGTCGATGATCGAGGTCACCGCCCGCAACTGGTCTGCGCCCAGGGCTTTGGTCGGTGACAGGTAGAGGGCAGTCGCCCGCGGATCCATTGCCAGAGTGGTGAGTACCGGTAGCTGGTAGGCGAGCGACTTTCCCGATGCCGTTCCGGTCGACACCACCACGTTCGTGCCCTGGTGGGCAAAATCGGCGGCAGCCGTTTGATGGCTCCACGGGCGGGCGATCCCGTTCTGCTGGAGGGCCGAGACGACCGAGGGGTGCGCCCACGTGGGCCAATCCGTCAGTGCCGACGTCCGAGCAGGCATTTCGGCGGCGAATGTCAATGGCGTTTCGCTCGGCGGGACGCCATCGAGCACCCTGTCGAGCAACTCGCGACCGTATGTTTCGCCAGTATTTCCACTGTCGTCACGGGGCGAAAACGGTGTGCTCACTGATCTCTCCGGGCTGTCGATGGAGCGGGGCGAGGAGCTTCTACACCGCCACGACCTGCATATATGATGATAGCGAGTCGACTCCTCAGGATGTTTCCGGGGGTACGGCACGTGCCGACCGGATACGTCGATTCGCGGCTGTTCGCTACAAGATCAACATTTTGTGTGAATTGTTCCGTTTTCGACTGTTGCGTTCGCGGAGTTCATGGTTGACTACATCTTGGTCGCAGCTTCTGTGTTCGTGGGCTTGAAAGAGTGAGCGTTCGCAGGATCGATGTTGCGAACGCGGTGCTCTGCTTTTCCTGAGGGGGAAATCAAGAAGTACAGCGGTCGGAACCGGCCCGGCGGACTGTACGTGCTGTCCGCCGAATCCGGTGGTTAGAAAGAGAAGGAAAAGCATGGCACAGGGCACTGTGAAGTGGTTCAACGCGGAAAAGGGCTTCGGCTTCATCGCACCCGAGGACGGCTCCGCTGACGTCTTCGTTCACTACTCCGAGATCCAGGGCAGCGGTTTCCGCACCCTCGAGGAGAACCAGCGCGTGGAGTTCGAGGTCGGCCAGGGCACCAAGGGCCCCCAGGCAACCGGCGTTCGCGCAGTCTGATTCTG
Organism: Rhodococcus sp. MSC1_016; assembly: GCF_023667485.2. Taxonomy (NCBI): domain Bacteria; kingdom Bacillati; phylum Actinomycetota; class Actinomycetes; order Mycobacteriales; family Nocardiaceae; genus Rhodococcus; species Rhodococcus sp. MSC1_016. The sequence goes on along the minus strand of NZ_JAMOZI020000001.1, from coordinate 4,843,526 downwards.
CCGTCCATTCCGTGGACACGAAAATCAGATAGGCGGGATCTCGCGATTCCGTCCGAATCGTCCCCCATCGCCCGAGGCGGTGGGGGACGATTCGTTTTCCATGCTGGTGGCCACAGTGACGTGGCAGAAGGGGGTAGGTCGATGAGTCAGCTCTCCTTCTTCTCTGCGGAGGCACTTCCACCGGCGGTTGCGGATCTGGGTGGGCTTCTCGCAGCGTCGGGCCAGGTGGTCTCCGGCGGCGGCCGCGCGCGGATTTCCATCGTGGTGGATGCGCTGTGGCGCGCGGAAGGAATCGCCGAGCTGATCGCCGAGGCGGGGCTGGAAGCCGAGATCACCCGGAGCGACGAGGGCAGCCCGCTCGTGCGCACCGCTTCGGTAGTCGACTTGCGGCCCCTCGCGGAGCAGTGGACGAGGGGCGCGGTGAAGGCGGTGCCGCCGGGCTGGGTGCCGTCCGGGAGGCAGCTGCGGTTCTGGGCTCTGGCTGCGGGCCACGGCGAAGCGGACGGAGAACGCTTCGTTCTCGGACTCGATTCGCACGCCCCGGACACCCACGCGCCACTGGCTCAGGCCTTGATGAGGGCGGGTATGGCGCCGACGTTGATAGGCACGCGCGGGTCAGGTCCCGGCCTTCGAATATCGGGTCGGCGTAGGCTCGGCAGACTCGTCGAGAGTATCGGCGAAGCACCCGGAAATATGGACGACCGTACCGGTTGGCCCCACATGTAGGACCGCGTAGGCAGTACTGATCTGCGAGGACGGCTCCCCGGTATGTCACTCTAGTAATAGGCGAACCCGGTATAAACGGTTTGTCTGCACAACTGTCGGGTGGCAGCGATCGACTTCAGGAAGGTTCGGGCAACAGGTGGCAAAAGGTGACAACGGCAGTGCGCAGGATGCGGCGGGAGCGTCCGGCCAGCCTCGCCGCCTCGTGATCGTCGAGTCGCCGACCAAGGCCCGCAAGATTGCTCCTTACCTCGGAAAGAACTACGTCGTCGAGGCGTCGGTGGGGCACATTCGTGACCTTCCTCGCGGCGCCGCCGATGTTCCGGCCAAGTACAAAGGTGAGCCGTGGGCCCGACTCGGTGTCGATGTCGATCATGATTTCGAGCCGCTGTATGTGGTCAGTCCGGAGAAGAAGTCCAAGGTCACCGAACTGAAGGGCCTCCTCAAGGACGCCGACGAACTGTTCCTCGCCACCGACCCCGACCGTGAGGGCGAGGCCATCGCCTGGCACCTGCTCGAAACTCTCAAGCCGAAGATTCCGGTTCGGCGGATGGTCTTCCACGAGATCACCGAGCCGGCCATCCGAGCGGCCGCCGACGACACCCGCGAACTCGACACCGACCTGGTCGACGCGCAGGAAACTCGGCGCATCCTCGACCGTCTCTACGGTTACGAGGTCAGCCCGGTCCTGTGGAAGAAGGTCATGCCGAAGTTGTCGGCGGGCCGTGTGCAGTCCGTCGCCACCCGTGTCATCGTTCAGCGTGAACGCGAGCGGATGGCATTCCGGTCCGCGTCCTACTGGGACATCTCGGCCACCCTCGACGCAGGCGCCGACGCGAGCCCGCGCAGCTTCGGGGCCCGTCTGGTGAGTGTCGACGGTTCACGAGTCGCGTCGGGTCGCGATTTCGGCTCGGACGGCCAGCTGAAGACCGGCACGGTCACGGTGCTCGACGAGGCCCGTGCACAGAGGCTCGCCGAATCCCTCGCCGGTGTCGACCTCACCGTGTCGTCCGCGGAGAGCAAGCCGTACACGCGCAAGCCCTACCCACCGTTCATGACGTCGACCCTCCAGCAGGAAGCGGGACGCAAGCTTCGATTCACGTCGGAGCGGACGATGCGCATTGCCCAGCGGTTGTACGAAAACGGCTACATCACCTACATGCGTACCGACTCGACGACGTTGTCTGCATCGGCCATCGCCGCAGCGCGTGCGCAGGCCACCGAGTTGTACGGCGCAGAGTACGTTCACGCGTCGCCGCGCCAGTACACCCGCAAGGTGAAGAACGCCCAGGAAGCTCACGAGGCGATCCGTCCTGCGGGCGACGTCTTCCAGACTCCGGGGCAGCTGCACTCACGGCTCGATACCGACGAGTTCCGGCTCTACGAATTGATCTGGCAGCGCACCGTGGCGTCCCAGATGGCCGATGCCCGCGGCACCACGCTCACCCTGCGGATCTCGGGTACGGCAGGTACGGGCGAAGAATGCACGTTCTCCGCGTCGGGCCGCACCATCACGTTCGCCGGCTTCCTGAAGGCATACGTCGAAAGTGTCGACGAAGAAGCCGGCGGCCAGTCCGACGACGCGGAGTCGCGCCTGCCGGTGCTCGTCGAGGGCCAGGCGGTCACCGCGACGAAACTCGATCCGGACGGCCACACCACCAATCCCCCGGCCCGGTATACCGAGGCGAGCCTGATCAAGACCCTCGAAGAGCTGGGCATCGGTCGCCCGTCCACCTATTCGTCGATCATCAAGACCATCCTCGACCGTGGATACGTCTACAAGCGCGGTAGTGCGTTGGTGCCGTCCTGGGTCGCGTTCGCCGTCATCGGCCTCCTCGAGATGCACTTCGGTCGGCTCGTCGACTTCGACTTCACCGCCGGGATGGAGGACGACCTCGACGCAATCGCCGGTGGCCGGGAACAGCGCGGCAACTGGCTGAGCAGTTTCTACTTCGGCGGTGATCACGGCGCCGAGGGTTCCGTCGCCCGCGAGGGTGGCCTGAAGAAGATGGTCGGTGTCAATCTCGAAGAGATCGACGCTCGCGAGGTCAACTCCATCCGACTCTTCGACGACGCCGAAGGCCGCGAAGTTCATGTCCGTGTCGGACGCTTCGGTCCTTACCTCGAGCGGATGGTTCGCAACCCGGACGACCCCGAGGGCGACCTCATCTCGCAGCGTGCAAACCTGCCCGACGACCTTCCGCCGGACGAGCTGACACCCGAGTACGCCGAGAAGCTGTTCTCGACCCCCCAGGAGGGCCGCAAGCTCGGTGTCGATCCACTGACCGGGCACGAGATCGTAGCGAAGGAGGGCCGGTTCGGCCCTTACGTCACGGAGATTCTTCCCGAGCCGGAACCCGAGCCCGAACCGGCCGTGGTGCCGGTCACCGAGCCGGAGCCTGCCGAGGGCACCACCAAGACCAAGACGGCTGCGAAAAAGGCCCCTGCCAAGAAGGCGGCGAAGAAGGCAGCGGGTCCCAAGCCGAGAACCGGTTCGCTTCTCAAGTCCATGGATTTGGCCACGGTCACCCTCGACGACGCCCTGAAGTTGCTGTCGTTGCCGCGTGTGGTGGGTATCGATCCCGAATCGAAGGAAGAGATCACCGCCCAGAACGGCCGGTACGGTCCCTACCTCAAGAAGGGCACCGATTCGCGGTCACTCGCCACCGAGGACCAGATGTTCACGGTCACGCTGGAAGAGGCCTTGAAGATCTACGCGGAGCCCAAGCGCCGCGGACGGCAGGCATCGGCGACGCCGCCCCTGCGGGAGCTGGGCGTCGACTCGGTCAGTGAGAAGCCGATGGTGATCAAGGACGGCCGGTTCGGACCGTATGTAACGGACGGCGAAACCAACGCCAGCCTTCGCAAGGGCGATGAAGTGGAAAGCATCACCGACGCTCGGGCGTCGGAACTGCTGGCGGAGCGTCGGGCGCGCGGACCTGTCAAGAAGAAGGCTCCCGCCAAGAAGGCCCCGGCCAAAAAGGCTGCGGCGAAGAAGACTGCTGCCAAGAAGGCACCGGCGAAGAAGGCTGCTGCGAAGAAGGCCGCGGACAAGAAGGCGTGAGCCGGTACGGCGGGGCGTCGGGGGTGTCGCAGGTGCGGGATAGTCTGACGTCGTGACCGTATTCGACCGGTTGGTGGGCCAGGCAGACGTCGAGGCCGAACTGACAGCCGCTGCTACGGCGGCCCGTCTCGGACTCGGCTCAATGGGGTCGTCGATGACGCATTCGTGGCTTTTCACGGGCCCCCCAGGCTCGGGCAGGTCGGTGGCCGCACAGTGCTTCGCTGCGGCCTTGCAATGCACCAGTGACGGCGTCCCTGGCTGCGGTGCGTGCCACTCCTGCACCACTGCAATGGCAGGCACCCACGGTGATGTGCGGCGGGTGGTTCCAGAAGGACTGAGCATCAGCGTGAGGGAGATGCGGGCCATCGTGCAGACGGCCTCCCGCAGGCCCAGTACCGGTCGCTGGCAGATCGTCGTTGTGGAGGACGCAGACCGTCTCACCGAGGGCGCGGCCAACGCTCTCCTCAAGGTTGTCGAGGAGCCGCCGGATCGCACCGTGTTCCTGCTGTGCGCTCCTTCCGTCGATCCCCAAGACATCTCGGTGACCCTGCGGTCGCGCTGCCGGCACGTCGCCCTTGTCACTCCGTCGGCGGACGCGATCGCTCAGGTTCTGCGCGAGAGGGATGGTGTGGAGCCCGAAGAGGCGCGCCTTGCCGCGTCGATCAGTGGCGGTCATGTCGGGAGGGCACGGCGACTGGCGACCGACCTGAATTCCCGCATTCGTCGCAAGGAAGCCCTGGACCTTGCGGTCGCGGCATTGCGACCCGCGACTGCGTTCGCGGCTGCCGAGGAGTTGGTGCGCTCAGCCGATGCCGAAGCGAAAGAGATGAGTGCGGCGCGAGACGAGCAGGAGACGGAAGAGTTGCGCACCGCCCTGGGTGCAGGAGGCACCGGCAAGGGCGCTGCCGGGGCAATCCGAGGATCGGCCGGTGTACTCAAGGATCTGGAGAAGCGGCAGAAGTCGAGGGCTACCCGCACGGGACGTGATGCGCTGGATCGCGCTCTCATCGATCTCGCGGGTCTCTACCGCGACGCCCTCGCCGCCACGTGGGGATCGGCAGCCGCAGCAAACCATCCCGACATGGCCGACCGAGCTGCGGAACTCGCGTCGAGAACCTCGCCGGAAGGCCTGCTGAAGTGCATCGAAGCGGTACTCGAGTGCCGTGAGGCGATCGCTGTCAACGTCAAACCACAGTGGGCGGTCGACGCCATGGTGGCCAGCCTCGGCGACGCGTTCAGGGAGCCGTTTTCGCATACTCGGGGTTGAGGCGCTAGACTCGCCACCGCCGAAAGGCACCGCTGCCTTAGCTCAGTCGGTAGAGCATTTCACTCGTAATGAAAAGGTCGAGAGTTCGATTCTCTCAGGCAGCTCAGCGGTTCTCTGGCCCTTCCCGATTCCTCGGGGAGGGCCAGAGTCGTATTCGGATCCGACACGTCGAGGACGGGGATCCGTGTCGTTCGCAGTCCCGACCCGCCGCGGCGGGGAAAGATCCGGAAGACTGGAAGCGTGGACATCGAGAATCGGACCCGTACCTCACAGGTGGCGGGTCTACGTGCGCTCGGTGCGCCCGCAACGGTTGCTGCAGGGGCGGCCGCCGCCGTCGCTCTCCTGCACTTTCGCGATCCACATCAGTCGGGTGCGTACGGCTTCTGCCCCGTGTACGCATTGACGGGATGGTGGTGTCCGGCCTGCGGGGGCCTTCGTGCTGTCCACGACCTCACCGATCTGGACATCGGGGCCGCGTTGTCGAGCAACGCCTTGATCGTTCCGTTGCTCGCTGTCTCGGTGTACTTGTGGGTGCGGTGGGGGCAGCGCCGCTGGGCGGGAGCGCGCGCTCGATCGATCGGCATCCGTCCATATGTGATGGTCGGTGTGCTGATCGCTCTCGCGGCGTTTACGGTCACGAGGAATACATCTTGGGGAAGCTGGCTGGCGCCGGCTTGACGACGGTCGCCGCCGGCATGAAACAGAGAGTCGGTTCACAGATGGCAATGCAGGTTTTCTCGTTGATTGCGATCCTCGGAGCATTGATCGTGCTCATTCCGACAGCGCTCCGAGTCTTCGGTAAGAGCGACAACGTGAAGGCACCCGACGACGCCGAAGAGTGACCGGGCGCTGCTCTCGACAACCCTCCGCCCCACGGTCATGATTCGTGTATGAGTGATTCGCTGAAGGACCGGGTCCGGGAGAAGTTGCTCCGCCAGCTCGCCGAAGACGGAGGCCACCCGGTCCAGGAGGCGGAAGGTGACGATCCCCGGCTGGTGTCGATCGATGCGGATCTTGCCGCGCTGGAGCAGGCAGCCGACGGCGATGTGGTCATCGAGGAACTCGCCGCGAAGTACTGGGTTCCGTAAAAAGGCGCTCCAGCAGGCTGACCAGGCAATTTGGCGTAGCGGGTGTTCGTCGCGTAACTTATTCCAAGTCAGAGCGACACGGACACCGACCCCGGCCGGAAGGCGGGGGACACGAGGTTGGACGAAGGCGCCTGAACTTCCCGAAGATGCTGATCTTGATTGGTGTGTTCGAGATGTCCTGGAGGTTCCCGTTTGCATCGGGGGTTGGCAGGAGTTAGGCTGGAGCGGTTGCCCCGGATCGGCTAGCGAGTGTGCTGGTGGTGATGGTGTGTGCGTGTTCTTTGAGAACTCAACAGTGTGTCGATGAATGTCAGTGCCAAATGTTTTTGGTACTCCGCATCACGGGTGATCGGCTGGGCCTTTTGGGGTTTGGTTGTGAGTGGTGTGGGTATTTGCTGGCTCTTTCTCCTTCTTCCGTCGGAGAGGGGGTCGGTGTTTGATTGAGCTAGTTTGAGTTTTTGATCGCTAGTGATTTGACTCGATGTCTATGACTGATTGGGGTTCGCCTCTTTCTAGAGTCTTCAACGGAGAGTTTGATCCTGGCTCAGGACGAACGCTGGCGGCGTGCTTAACACATGCAAGTCGAGCGGTAAGGCCCTTCGGGGTACACGAGCGGCGAACGGGTGAGTAACACGTGGGTGATCTGCCCTGCACTTCGGGATAAGCCCGGGAAACTGGGTCTAATACCGGATACGACCTTCGGCTGCATGGCTGGGGGTGGAAAGGTTTACTGGTGCAGGATGGGCCCGCGGCCTATCAGCTTGTTGGTGGGGTAATGGCCTACCAAGGCGACGACGGGTAGCCGACCTGAGAGGGTGACCGGCCACACTGGGACTGAGACACGGCCCAGACTCCTACGGGAGGCAGCAGTGGGGAATATTGCACAATGGGCGAAAGCCTGATGCAGCGACGCCGCGTGAGGGATGAAGGCCTTCGGGTTGTAAACCTCTTTCAGCAGGGACGAAGCGCAAGTGACGGTACCTGCAGAAGAAGCACCGGCTAACTACGTGCCAGCAGCCGCGGTAATACGTAGGGTGCAAGCGTTGTCCGGAATTACTGGGCGTAAAGAGTTCGTAGGCGGTTTGTCGCGTCGTTTGTGAAAACTCACAGCTCAACTGTGAGCTTGCAGGCGATACGGGCAGACTTGAGTACTGCAGGGGAGACTGGAATTCCTGGTGTAGCGGTGAAATGCGCAGATATCAGGAGGAACACCGGTGGCGAAGGCGGGTCTCTGGGCAGTAACTGACGCTGAGGAACGAAAGCGTGGGTAGCGAACAGGATTAGATACCCTGGTAGTCCACGCCGTAAACGGTGGGCGCTAGGTGTGGGTTCCTTCCACGGAATCTGTGCCGTAGCTAACGCATTAAGCGCCCCGCCTGGGGAGTACGGCCGCAAGGCTAAAACTCAAAGGAATTGACGGGGGCCCGCACAAGCGGCGGAGCATGTGGATTAATTCGATGCAACGCGAAGAACCTTACCTGGGTTTGACATATACCGGAAAGCCGTAGAGATACGGCCCCCCTTGTGGTCGGTATACAGGTGGTGCATGGCTGTCGTCAGCTCGTGTCGTGAGATGTTGGGTTAAGTCCCGCAACGAGCGCAACCCTTGTCTTATGTTGCCAGCACGTAATGGTGGGGACTCGTAAGAGACTGCCGGGGTCAACTCGGAGGAAGGTGGGGACGACGTCAAGTCATCATGCCCCTTATGTCCAGGGCTTCACACATGCTACAATGGCCAGTACAGAGGGCTGCGAGACCGTGAGGTGGAGCGAATCCCTTAAAGCTGGTCTCAGTTCGGATCGGGGTCTGCAACTCGACCCCGTGAAGTCGGAGTCGCTAGTAATCGCAGATCAGCAACGCTGCGGTGAATACGTTCCCGGGCCTTGTACACACCGCCCGTCACGTCATGAAAGTCGGTAACACCCGAAGCCGGTGGCCTAACCCCTTGTGGGAGGGAGCCGTCGAAGGTGGGATCGGCGATTGGGACGAAGTCGTAACAAGGTAGCCGTACCGGAAGGTGCGGCTGGATCACCTCCTTTCTAAGGAGCATCTCCAGTCATGTACCGCTGAACAGTCAGTGGATGATGGTCTGGCAGAGGCCATTTCGGATGCGTATGTTATCCGGTGGTTGCTCATGGGTGGATCGCTGACAAGTATTGGTTCTCAACTGCCGGCCTGTGTGCTGGTGGGAGGGCGAATTATATCGACATACTGTTGGGTCCTGAGAGAACACGTGAGTGTTTTTTCTTTCAGGAAAGTGACGATCCGGTTCGGAGGTCAGGCAGACCGCATCACTTTGGTGGTGGGCATGGTGCTGGCGAGTTCGAGGCGGGTGTGTTGTTTGAGAACTGCACAGTGGACGCGAGCATCTTTGTTGTAAGTAATGAAGAGCGTACGGTGGATGCCTTGGCACCAGGAGCCGATGAAGGACGTAGGAGGCTGCGATAAGCCTCGGGGAGCTGTCAACCGAGCTGAGATCCGAGGATGTCCGAATGGGGAAACCCAGCACGAGTGATGTCGTGTTACCCGCATCTGAATATATAGGGTGTGTGGAGGGAACGTGGGGAAGTGAAACATCTCAGTACCCACAGGAAGAGAAAACAATAGTGATTCCGTGAGTAGTGGCGAGCGAAAGCGGAAGAGGCTAAACCATGGATGTGTGATAGCCGGCAGGCGTTGCATTCGTGGGGTTGTGGGGTTCATCTTGTCAATGCTGCCGTGTTGGCCGACAGTAAGAAATCATGGTGTTAGTGGAAGTGGTCTGGAACGGCCTGTCGTAGAGGGTGAGAATCCCGTACACGAAAACATTGTGACTGTCGTGATGGAAACCCAAGTAGCACCGGGCCCGTGAAATCTGGTGTGAATCTGTCGGGACCACCCGATAAGCCTGAATACTCCCTGGTGACCGATAGCGGACTAGTACCGTGAGGGAAAGGTGAAAAGTACCCCGGGAGGGGAGTGAAATAGTACCTGAAACCGTGCGCTTACAATCCGTCAAAGCCTTCGAACACTTCGGTGTTGGGGGTGATGGCGTGCCTTTTGAAGAATGAGCCTGCGAGTTAGTGGCATGTCGCGAGGTTAACCCGTGTGGGGTAGCCGTAGCGAAAGCGAGTCCGAATAGGGCGTTCATAGTGGCATGTTCTAGACCCGAAGCGGAGTGATCTACCCATGGCCAGGTTGAAGCGACGGTAAGACGTCGTGGAGGACCGAACCCACTTAGGTTGAAAACTGAGGGGATGAGTTGTGGGTAGGGGTGAAAGGCCAATCAAACTCCGTGATAGCTGGTTCTCCCCGAAATGCATTTAGGTGCAGCGTCGCGTGTTTCTCATCGGAGGTAGAGCTACTGGATGGTCTAGGGGGCCCACAAGCTTACCGAAATCAGCCAAACTCCGAATGCCGGTGAGTGAGAGCGCGGCAGTGAGACTGCGGGCGATAAGGTTCGTAGTCGAGAGGGAAACAGCCCAGATCGCCAGCTAAGGTCCCTAAGCGTGTACTAAGTGGAAAAGGATGTGGGGTCGCGAAGACAACCAGGAGGTTGGCTTAGAAGCAGCCACCCTTGAAAGAGTGCGTAATAGCTCACTGGTCAAGTGATCCTGCGCCGACAATGTAGCGGGGCTCAAGTACACCACCGAAGCTGCGGCATTCACACAATGCACCCCCATTTTCCTGCGGGAGGGTGGGCAGTGGTGTGGATGGGTAGGGGAGCGTCGTGTGGCCATGGAAGCGGCGGGGTGACCCAGCCGTGGAGGCCACACGAGTGAGAATGCAGGCATGAGTAGCGAAAGACGAGTGAGAAACTCGTCCGCCGAATGACCAAGGGTTCCTGGGCCAGGTTAATCCGCCCAGGGTGAGTCGGGACCTAAGACGAGGCCGACAGGCGTAGCCGATGGACAACGGGTTGATATTCCCGTACCCGTGTGAACGCGCCCCTGGTGAATCAGTGATACTAACCACCCTGAAACCGCGTGTGGACCTTCGGGTTCGTGCGTGGTGGATGCGTGGGACCTGATCTGGTAGTAGCCAAGCGATGGGGTGACGCAGGAAGGTAGCTGAGCCAGTCAGTGGTAATACTGGTGTAAGCCTGTAGGGAGTGACCTAGGCAAATCCGGGTCACACATATCCTGAGAGGTGACGCATAGCCGAATGAGGCGAATTCAGTGATCCTATGCTGCCGAGAAAAGCCTCTAGCGAGCTTTCACACGGCCCGTACCCCAAACCGACACAGGTGGTCAGGTAGAGAATACTAAGGCGATCGAGATAACTATGGTTAAGGAACTCGGCAAAATGCCCCCGTAACTTCGGGAGAAGGGGGGCCTCGTCTGGTGATCACTCTTGCAGTGTGAGCTGGGTGGGGCCGCAGAGACCAGTGAGAAGCGACTGTTTACTAAAAACACAGGTCCGTGCGAAGTCGTAAGACGATGTATACGGACTGACGCCTGCCCGGTGCTGGAAGGTTAAGAGGACCGGTTAGCCATTTCGGTGGCGAAGCTGAGAATTTAAGCCCCAGTAAACGGCGGTGGTAACTATAACCATCCTAAGGTAGCGAAATTCCTTGTCGGGTAAGTTCCGACCTGCACGAATGGCGTAACGACTTCTCAGCTGTCTCAACCATAGACTCGGCGAAATTGCATTACGAGTAAAGATGCTCGTTACGCGCGGCAGGACGAAAAGACCCCGGGACCTTCACTACAGCTTGGTATTGGTGTTCGGTTCGGTTTGTGTAGGATAGGTGGGAGACTGTGAAGCGCTCACGCCAGTGAGTGTGGAGTCGTTGTTGAAATACCACTCTGATCGTATTGGACCTCTAACCTCGGACCATGATCTGGTTCAGGGACAGTGCCTGGTGGGTAGTTTAACTGGGGCGGTTGCCTCCCAAAATGTAACGGAGGCGCCCAAAGGTTCCCTCAGCCTGGTTGGCAATCAGGTGTCGAGTGCAAGTGCACAAGGGAGCTTGACTGTGAGACTGACAAGTCGAGCAGGGACGAAAGTCGGGACTAGTGATCCGGCACCGGCAAGTGGAAGCGGTGTCGCTCAACGGATAAAAGGTACCCCGGGGATAACAGGCTGATCTTCCCCAAGAGTCCATATCGACGGGATGGTTTGGCACCTCGATGTCGGCTCGTCGCATCCTGGGGCTGGAGTAGGTCCCAAGGGTTGGGCTGTTCGCCCATTAAAGCGGCACGCGAGCTGGGTTTAGAACGTCGTGAGACAGTTCGGTCTCTATCCGCCGCGCGCGTTAGAAACTTGAGGAAGGCTGTCCCTAGTACGAGAGGACCGGGACGGACGAACCTCTGGTGTGCCAGTTGTTCCACCAGGAGCACCGCTGGTTAGCTACGTTCGGAAGGGATAACCGCTGAAAGCATCTAAGCGGGAAGCCTGTTCCAAGATGAGGTTTCTCACCCCCTCGAGGGGGTAAGGCCCCCGGCAGACCACCGGGTTGATAGGCCAGAACTGGAAGCCCAGTAATGGGTGTAGGTGACTGGTACTAATAGGCCGAGGACTTACCACAAAGAAGCTACGCGTCCACTGTGCAGTATCTGAAACAACACACACGATTCACCATGTTCTTCGGGGAATCGGGTGCGGGCGAAGCCCCCCACGTTTTGTGGATGGGTTCCGCGTTCACTCGAAAATTTTTCCCTCCGGAGGACGATGGGTGTGACAGTTTCATAGAGTTACGGCGGCCATAGCGGAGGGGAAACGCCCGGCCCCATTCCGAACCCGGAAGCTAAGCCCTCCAGCGCCGATGGTACTGCACTCGACAGGGTGTGGGAGAGTAGGACACCGCCGAACATCCGTTACCGGAAGCCCCCCAACACCTGTTGGGGGGCTTCCGGCATTCCACCACAAAAAATCCAGTAGGTGAGCGCGCCGCATCCGGACGGATTTGATATATCGCGGGCGGTCAAGGGACGGTTTCCAATTCGAATCCCGGTTTCGCTTGACCAATGGAATCGATGTTGCTCGTGGAATAACTGCACCGATTGAGATCACGCCTTGTGGGCATTTGGGGTTGTGCCAGACAATGATTTGTCGGCGATATTTTGTCACGTAGGAGTTCGTCGGCTCGTTCAATGCGGTCTTGGTCACGGTCGTAATCGATGCTGCCTTCAGGCGCAAATGCGCGGTCACCGGCGTCATCAGTCGGCGCGGCCGGCCGAAACCGTTGTCGTACTACGACAGTGACTACATTGCACCAGTACCGATCGCGCGCACGACATCGTGGTGCCGACCAGACCCATACCGGACCTACGAAGAGTTCCGGGCCTCGGCCGCAGCCGGAATCCGCGGCGCCCAAAAGGCCATGAGGTAAATCTCATCCAGCGGCATACTCTTGAGCCGCGGACAAAGAGAGATTTGCAGCAGTCATCTGCGACGCCAGAGCTCCGCGCTCGGCTTCGCTACCGCCGAGAGTGCCAGCGGCATTTGTAACTGACTTCGTTCCGGCAACCGAAAATTGGCCCCTGGGTTGGCCTCGTCACCGAAGGCCTCAACCAGCGGCCAAAGGGGTTGTTCGAGGTGATGAGAGCAATAAAAAGACCCGTGGATCGATTTTGCCGTTGGCTGGCGTGTCCCTCATGTGGTCAGCGGGACGAGTCGGCTAGCGGGCTACGCGGTAGCGGAGGTAGACCACTTTCGAATTGAGGGTGCGGGACTCGAGGAGGTCGAGGTTCACCCGATGCTGGCTAGAGGAAAGAAGGTGCGGCCACCGCCCAGCAGCACTGGGTAGACCCTGGCCCGGTACTCGTCGATGAGACCCAAGGCGGCCGCCTCGGCGGCGAGAGTCGCTCCGCCGATCGCGATGTCGCCCACCGCCGGTTCGGCTCGCAATCGCTCGATCTCATCCGCCAGACCGCTGGACGCGAGGCGGGCGTTTCCCTGCACCGCCGACAGCGTGGTGGAGAACACCAACTTCGGGAGCCCCCTCCAAAGCGCGGCGAATTCGAGCGTTGAGTAGTCGAGCGACGGGTTCTGGTCGGCGGTCTCCCAGTACAGCATGGTCTCGTACAGCCGTCGTCCGAGCAGATGGACGCCGACCCGGCGTACCTCGTCAGTGGCGAGGTTGAAGACCTCTTGGTCGGGTGAGCTCCAGTCGAAGGACCCGTCCGGCCCGACGACGTAGCCGTCCAGCGACACGGCCATCGAGTAGGTCACGCTGCGCATCAGGAGCTCCCCTCAGTAGCGGATTCGACTCCATGGTGAGTTGACCATCGCGCGACCAGTCGTGTCACGCGACTTGCCCGATGACCTCCTGATTCGTGGTCGTCGGGTTTCCGACGAGGACGCCCTTCTCGAACTTCGCGTCGGCGCGGACGAGGGTGACGAGGTGGGGTGCGTTCACGGCACACCATCCGGGTGGGTGGGCTCATGAGTGTGAACACCTTCGCAATACCGGCCGCGAAGGTGCCGGGTCCCTTGGTGACCCAGTGCCGGAGCCGCACGGTGGTGAAGGTCGGCTTGATCGGGTGGTGTGCAGGTGGATCCAGTGCTCGGCCGATAGTCATAGAAGAGAAGGCGAGCAGCAGATTGAGGTGGTCGGTGACCTTTGCGGTCGCCTTGGTGCACTTGGAGGTGTAGTCGTCGGCGAACGTCTTCGCCGTTGCCCGGGCGTGCTCCTTATTCTTTGGCGTTCCAGATCTCGGCTAGTGCAGCCTTCGCGTCAGGCTGGGCGAACCTGGGCAGCGCGTTGAGCACGTTGGCGATCTTGTGGAACCAACACCGCTGCTCGCGGGTGTCGGGGAGCACCTACCGCAGGGCAACCCAGAACCGCCGCCGCCGATGCGAGCACCGGGGCCCGCAACCTGCGACGCTTGCACGAGCGGAGCAGGTCGAGCCAGGGCTCCGAAAATTCGCGTTGTCCGTCGTCGAAGGAGACCAGTTCCCTGGTGCCGTCAGCACGCACGCGACGATGACCAGCAGGCACACCTTGGTCCTGCGCGAGTCGGACCTCGGGTGGATCCCGTCGACCCCCCCACATGCAGACGAAGTCGGTGTCCGTCAGCGAGCGCTTATTGAACGCCTTAGCCTCCTCCTGCCAGTGCCTGGTCATCCGGGTGATGGTGGCCGTCGACAGGCCGCTGCTGCTGCCAAGGAACTGCCCCAACGCCGGGCCGAAGTCCGAGGAGTACAGGCCATGCGGGTACAGCAGCGGCATCACCGCGGCGACCTCGGCCTGCAGTGCCGCCGCGAGCATCAATCTCGCTCGGGAGGTGCGCCAGCTTCAGGTCACCCGCCGAGGGTGATCCACAGATTTTGATTATCGCTCGGTGGTGATCGAGCGGTGCTCACCCTCGAAGGCGCGGATCGCGAGCCGATCGACAGAAGGTCTTGCTCTGCCGGGCGGTCCGAAGACCACGTTGCCTTTCGCGGTCACGAAGCCGAGGGTTCCCGGGTGCGCGAAGGTGTCTCGCTCGGGGCCGCGGGCGTAGTCGAAGTCGAAGTCCTTCAACGAGTTGCGGGCGGGGAATCGCGCCGCCCGCATCCGCGGTCCACCGTCGTGGCTTCCACGGCCGGGACCTCCCGCTGCAGGCAAGCGACCAGGAATACTTCGTGGGTCCAGTTCTCGGACGGGCGCGCTCGACCGATCGGCCGGCAGCGCCACGCAGGGTCGGCTCTTTCAGAGCGCGGGTGAGAAGGCGGCTCAACCCCGCTGTCAGGTCCCGATGCGACGTTCTGGTATTCGCGGTCATTTAGCCACCGCTCCGTCGTAGTCGCGATCCATCTCCGTGGTCCGGCCTGTCGGTAGACCAATGCGATGCGGTCCCGGCATAGTGCCGCAGTGGCTTTCACATGATCGGGGTTGCAGATGTTTGTTGCCGTTGGAGTCGAGGCGGATGTAGTGATCGCCATGACCGTCGCACGTTTCGTCCACCGCATCGCCGCCATCATCGCGGGCCACCAGGTCAACTGGTTCCCCCCGGTGACTGGGGGACCGGGGGGAGGGCGAGCATCGAAGCCCTGGTCGGCGTCGATCCGTTGCCGCGGAAACCCTGCTGGGTCGGTTCGCGTTTTGCGTGTGCCGACATGACCGGCCAGCGCCTTCGCCATCCCGCACCAGCACCCTGGGCGCCGTACCGAGGCTGATGGAGGCGAAGGCCTATCGCAGTGAGTCACCAATCAAACTGTCGCGCAATAGCGTTCGGCGACCTCATGTTCTCGGATCAAAAGGCTTCCTTGTCTATGGTCGTTCGAGGTGGCTCGGTTCAATGCCCCTACCGACTCCTCGTCCCGGCATCACCCGGTTGGCCGTGCGTGCCGAGGAGTCTCCTGGGAAGTTGAGAACGCCCAGCGCCGTATGACGCGAAGACGTCTGCGTTCATGACTGGTTTCTCCAAGTCGGCGCCGACCAACGGCACGGTCACCTGCACGGCCGGGGTGTCGGAATCGGCGTATTCATCAGCGGCTTGGGCAGATACCAGCGGCCGCATCGCTGGAATCCGCTGGCCCCTCCGGAAGGCGGGAACTGAGGTCTGCTGCGCCGCTTTGGAAGGTTCGAGTGCCTCCTCCGTCCCGGTCCTTTGCCGCGGTCACCGGGTGCGTTATCTCAGTCACCACGCTGAGAGCAGACGCCGACATACGCGGGCAGCGTGACTGCATCGAAGGTCTGCCCGCGCTGCTTCGCTAGGTATCCGACCCTGTCGCGCTCGATGAGCCGGCGTTCTGGCGATAGCGGTGTCGATCGCTCTCGGCTCGTTGTCGAGGGTGACCATGTCGTCCGATCAATCCCGCTCCACCGGCGGGCTGGATGGTTGCCTCGTTCGGCGCGACCAGCCTCGGCCAGAACATGGATGAAGCAGGTGAGTTCGGGTTCCGCATCGGGGCCGAGAGCTCTCAGAAGGTCATAATCCGCGTGCGACCTGGCGATTTGGAATGTACGCCCCTGTCGCGTAACTTATTCGAAGTCAGAGCGACACGGACACCGACTCCGCCCGCAGGGGCTGGGACACGAGGTTGTACGGAGTGCCTGGCGAAAAATCTTGAAGTCGGCCGTCGTGTATGGTTGTGCTTCTTCCCCGGATTGTGTTCATGGAGTACTGGTTTGCGCTGGTGCTTCCGGGGAGATAAGATGGAGCGGTTGCCCCGGATCGGTCGGAGATGTTGTCTTCGGGTGTGATGGTGTGTGCGTGTTCTTTGAGAACTCAACAGTGTGTCGATGAATGTCAGTGCCAAATGTTTTTGGTACTCCGCATCACGGGTGATCGGCTGGGCCTTTTGGGGTTTGGTTGTGAGTGGTGTGGGTATTTTGCTGGCTCTTTCTCCTTCTTCCGTCGGAGAGGGGGTCGGTGTTTGATTGAGCTAGTTTGAGTTTTTGATCGCTAGTGATTTGACTCGATGTCTATGACTGATTGGGGTTCGCCTCTTTCTAGAGTCTTCAACGGAGAGTTTGATCCTGGCTCAGGACGAACGCTGGCGGCGTGCTTAACACATGCAAGTCGAGCGGTAAGGCCCTTCGGGGTACACGAGCGGCGAACGGGTGAGTAACACGTGGGTGATCTGCCCTGCACTTCGGGATAAGCCCGGGAAACTGGGTCTAATACCGGATACGACCTTCGGCTGCATGGCTGGGGGTGGAAAGGTTTACTGGTGCAGGATGGGCCCGCGGCCTATCAGCTTGTTGGTGGGGTAATGGCCTACCAAGGCGACGACGGGTAGCCGACCTGAGAGGGTGACCGGCCACACTGGGACTGAGACACGGCCCAGACTCCTACGGGAGGCAGCAGTGGGGAATATTGCACAATGGGCGAAAGCCTGATGCAGCGACGCCGCGTGAGGGATGAAGGCCTTCGGGTTGTAAACCTCTTTCAGCAGGGACGAAGCGCAAGTGACGGTACCTGCAGAAGAAGCACCGGCTAACTACGTGCCAGCAGCCGCGGTAATACGTAGGGTGCAAGCGTTGTCCGGAATTACTGGGCGTAAAGAGTTCGTAGGCGGTTTGTCGCGTCGTTTGTGAAAACTCACAGCTCAACTGTGAGCTTGCAGGCGATACGGGCAGACTTGAGTACTGCAGGGGAGACTGGAATTCCTGGTGTAGCGGTGAAATGCGCAGATATCAGGAGGAACACCGGTGGCGAAGGCGGGTCTCTGGGCAGTAACTGACGCTGAGGAACGAAAGCGTGGGTAGCGAACAGGATTAGATACCCTGGTAGTCCACGCCGTAAACGGTGGGCGCTAGGTGTGGGTTCCTTCCACGGAATCTGTGCCGTAGCTAACGCATTAAGCGCCCCGCCTGGGGAGTACGGCCGCAAGGCTAAAACTCAAAGGAATTGACGGGGGCCCGCACAAGCGGCGGAGCATGTGGATTAATTCGATGCAACGCGAAGAACCTTACCTGGGTTTGACATATACCGGAAAGCCGTAGAGATACGGCCCCCCTTGTGGTCGGTATACAGGTGGTGCATGGCTGTCGTCAGCTCGTGTCGTGAGATGTTGGGTTAAGTCCCGCAACGAGCGCAACCCTTGTCTTATGTTGCCAGCACGTAATGGTGGGGACTCGTAAGAGACTGCCGGGGTCAACTCGGAGGAAGGTGGGGACGACGTCAAGTCATCATGCCCCTTATGTCCAGGGCTTCACACATGCTACAATGGCCAGTACAGAGGGCTGCGAGACCGTGAGGTGGAGCGAATCCCTTAAAGCTGGTCTCAGTTCGGATCGGGGTCTGCAACTCGACCCCGTGAAGTCGGAGTCGCTAGTAATCGCAGATCAGCAACGCTGCGGTGAATACGTTCCCGGGCCTTGTACACACCGCCCGTCACGTCATGAAAGTCGGTAACACCCGAAGCCGGTGGCCTAACCCCTTGTGGGAGGGAGCCGTCGAAGGTGGGATCGGCGATTGGGACGAAGTCGTAACAAGGTAGCCGTACCGGAAGGTGCGGCTGGATCACCTCCTTTCTAAGGAGCATCTCCAGTCATGTACCGCTGAACAGTCAGTGGATGATGGTCTGGCAGAGGCCATTTCGGATGCGTATGTTATCCGGTGGTTGCTCATGGGTGGATCGCTGACAAGTATTGGTTCTCAACTGCCGGCCTGTGTGCTGGTGGGAGGGCGAATTATATCGACATACTGTTGGGTCCTGAGGGAACACGTGAGTGTTTTTTCTTTCAGGAAAGTGACGATCCGGTTCGGATGTCAGGCAGACCGCATCACTTTTGGTGGTGGGCATGGTGCTGGCGGAGTTCGAGGCGGGTGTGTTGTTTGAGAACTGCACAGTGGACGCGAGCATCTTTGTTGTAAGTAATGAAGAGCGTACGGTGGATGCCTTGGCACCAGGAGCCGATGAAGGACGTAGGAGGCTGCGATAAGCCTCGGGGAGCTGTCAACCGAGCTGAGATCCGAGGATGTCCGAATGGGGAAACCCAGCACGAGTGATGTCGTGTTACCCGCATCTGAATATATAGGGTGTGTGGAGGGAACGTGGGGAAGTGAAACATCTCAGTACCCACAGGAAGAGAAAACAATAGTGATTCCGTGAGTAGTGGCGAGCGAAAGCGGAAGAGGCTAAACCATGGATGTGTGATAGCCGGCAGGCGTTGCATTCGTGGGGTTGTGGGGTTCATCTTGTCAATGCTGCCGTGTTGGCCGACAGTAAGAAATCATGGTGTTAGTGGAAGTGGTCTGGAACGGCCTGTCGTAGAGGGTGAGAATCCCGTACACGAAAACATTGTGACTGTCGTGATGGAAACCCAAGTAGCACCGGGCCCGTGAAATCTGGTGTGAATCTGTCGGGACCACCCGATAAGCCTGAATACTCCCTGGTGACCGATAGCGGACTAGTACCGTGAGGGAAAGGTGAAAAGTACCCCGGGAGGGGAGTGAAATAGTACCTGAAACCGTGCGCTTACAATCCGTCAAAGCCTTCGAACACTTCGGTGTTGGGGGTGATGGCGTGCCTTTTGAAGAATGAGCCTGCGAGTTAGTGGCATGTCGCGAGGTTAACCCGTGTGGGGTAGCCGTAGCGAAAGCGAGTCCGAATAGGGCGTTCATAGTGGCATGTTCTAGACCCGAAGCGGAGTGATCTACCCATGGCCAGGTTGAAGCGACGGTAAGACGTCGTGGAGGACCGAACCCACTTAGGTTGAAAACTGAGGGGATGAGTTGTGGGTAGGGGTGAAAGGCCAATCAAACTCCGTGATAGCTGGTTCTCCCCGAAATGCATTTAGGTGCAGCGTCGCGTGTTTCTCATCGGAGGTAGAGCTACTGGATGGTCTAGGGGGCCCACAAGCTTACCGAAATCAGCCAAACTCCGAATGCCGGTGAGTGAGAGCGCGGCAGTGAGACTGCGGGCGATAAGGTTCGTAGTCGAGAGGGAAACAGCCCAGATCGCCAGCTAAGGTCCCTAAGCGTGTACTAAGTGGAAAAGGATGTGGGGTCGCGAAGACAACCAGGAGGTTGGCTTAGAAGCAGCCACCCTTGAAAGAGTGCGTAATAGCTCACTGGTCAAGTGATCCTGCGCCGACAATGTAGCGGGGCTCAAGTACACCACCGAAGCTGCGGCATTCACACAATGCACCCCCATTTTCCTGCGGGAGGGTGGGCAGTGGTGTGGATGGGTAGGGGAGCGTCGTGTGGCCATGGAAGCGGCGGGGTGACCCAGCCGTGGAGGCCACACGAGTGAGAATGCAGGCATGAGTAGCGAAAGACGAGTGAGAAACTCGTCCGCCGAATGACCAAGGGTTCCTGGGCCAGGTTAATCCGCCCAGGGTGAGTCGGGACCTAAGACGAGGCCGACAGGCGTAGCCGATGGACAACGGGTTGATATTCCCGTACCCGTGTGAACGCGCCCCTGGTGAATCAGTGATACTAACCACCCTGAAACCGCGTGTGAACCTTCGGGTTCGTGCGTGGCGGATGCGTGGGACCTGATCTGGTAGTAGCCAAGCGATGGGGTGACGCAGGAAGGTAGCTGAGCCAGTCAGTGGTAATACTGGTGTAAGCCTGTAGGGAGTGACCTAGGCAAATCCGGGTCACACATATCCTGAGAGGTGACGCATAGCCGAATGAGGCGAATTCAGTGATCCTATGCTGCCGAGAAAAGCCTCTAGCGAGCTTTCACACGGCCCGTACCCCAAACCGACACAGGTGGTCAGGTAGAGAATACTAAGGCGATCGAGATAACTATGGTTAAGGAACTCGGCAAAATGCCCCCGTAACTTCGGGAGAAGGGGGGCCTCGTCTGGTGATCACTCTTGCAGTGTGAGCTGGGTGGGGCCGCAGAGACCAGTGAGAAGCGACTGTTTACTAAAAACACAGGTCCGTGCGAAGTCGTAAGACGATGTATACGGACTGACGCCTGCCCGGTGCTGGAAGGTTAAGAGGACCGGTTAGCCATTTCGGTGGCGAAGCTGAGAATTTAAGCCCCAGTAAACGGCGGTGGTAACTATAACCATCCTAAGGTAGCGAAATTCCTTGTCGGGTAAGTTCCGACCTGCACGAATGGCGTAACGACTTCTCAGCTGTCTCAACCATAGACTCGGCGAAATTGCATTACGAGTAAAGATGCTCGTTACGCGCGGCAGGACGAAAAGACCCCGGGACCTTCACTACAGCTTGGTATTGGTGTTCGGTTCGGTTTGTGTAGGATAGGTGGGAGACTGTGAAGCGCTCACGCCAGTGAGTGTGGAGTCGTTGTTGAAATACCACTCTGATCGTATTGGACCTCTAACCTCGGACCATGATCTGGTTCAGGGACAGTGCCTGGTGGGTAGTTTAACTGGGGCGGTTGCCTCCCAAAATGTAACGGAGGCGCCCAAAGGTTCCCTCAGCCTGGTTGGCAATCAGGTGTCGAGTGCAAGTGCACAAGGGAGCTTGACTGTGAGACTGACAAGTCGAGCAGGGACGAAAGTCGGGACTAGTGATCCGGCACCGGCAAGTGGAAGCGGTGTCGCTCAACGGATAAAAGGTACCCCGGGGATAACAGGCTGATCTTCCCCAAGAGTCCATATCGACGGGATGGTTTGGCACCTCGATGTCGGCTCGTCGCATCCTGGGGCTGGAGTAGGTCCCAAGGGTTGGGCTGTTCGCCCATTAAAGCGGCACGCGAGCTGGGTTTAGAACGTCGTGAGACAGTTCGGTCTCTATCCGCCGCGCGCGTTAGAAACTTGAGGAAGGCTGTCCCTAGTACGAGAGGACCGGGACGGACGAACCTCTGGTGTGCCAGTTGTTCCACCAGGAGCACCGCTGGTTAGCTACGTTCGGAAGGGATAACCGCTGAAAGCATCTAAGCGGGAAGCCTGTTCCAAGATGAGGTTTCTCACCCCCTCGAGGGGGTAAGGCCCCCGGCAGACCACCGGGTTGATAGGCCAGAACTGGAAGCCCAGTAATGGGTGTAGGTGACTGGTACTAATAGGCCGAGGACTTACCACAAAGAAGCTACGCGTCCACTGTGCAGTATCTGAAACAACACACAGATACCCTTTTCCCTTTTACGGAACCCCCGACAAGTTCCGCACCCACCCGGGTGCGTGGCCACGGAGGGGAAACCGGCAAAGCGACGATGGGTGTGTGACAGTTTCATAGAGTTACGGCGGCCATAGCGGAGGGGAAACGCCCGGCCCCATTCCGAACCCGGAAGCTAAGCCCTCCAGCGCCGATGGTACTGCACTCGACAGGGTGTGGGAGAGTAGGACACCGCCGAACATCCGTTACCGGAAGCCCCCCAACACCTGTTGGGGGGCTTCCGGCATTCCACCACAATTCCTTTCGCCGACGTTCATCGCGCTGCGGCAAATTCCGTCGTTTAGCGCGCAGTGACTCGTTCGCCTGCGTAACGTGACCCGGGCAGATCCGAGTCGGATCGTGCCACGTGGTGCGCCCGGCCGGATCACCCAGGCAACGAAGGGAATCTGTGGTGAGCAGCACCAACTCGAAACGACGTCCTACGGTCCGGGCCGCTGTCGCAATGGCGGGACTCGTCGTAGCAGCGGGCTCGGTCGCAGGGTGCACGAAGACCGACTCGAGCAGCGGCGAATCACTACTGGAACAGCTCCGTTCCGAGGGAACGGTGACCGTGGGATTCGCCGGCGAGGCCCCGTACAGCTTCGAGCAGGACGGGAAGCTGACCGGCGCCACCGTGGCCCTGCACCGGGAAATCTTCAAGAACCTCGGAGTACACAATGTCGAAGGCGTCAGCACCGACTTCGGAGCCCTCATTCCAGGACTGCAGGCGCGCCGATTCGACGTTGTCAGTGCCGGAATGTCCATCCTTCCGCAGCGCTGCGAACAAGCAGCGTTCAGCGAGCCCGAATTCAACTACACGACAGCGCTGATGGTGCCCAAGGGCAATCCGGCGAAGCTCACCGACATGCAGTCGGTCAAAGACAGCGGCGTCCGGATGGCCGCCATGACCGGCGCAATCGAGTCCGACTACGCACAGGACCTCGGCATCGAGGCTACACAAGTGGCATCCCCGCAGGATGGCATGGATGCCATCGCCAATGGCCGCGCCGACGTCTTCGCACTGACGGGAATCTCGCTGAACTGGCTGGCGCAGAACAACCCGCAAGTGCCTGTGGAGGTGACTGATTCCTTTGTCGCAGAAATCAACGGGGTCCCCCAGGTAGGCGCCGGCGGCACCGTCTTCCGCAAGGAAGACACCGAGCTGAGGGACGCCTACAACGCCGAACTGGCAAAGATCACGGCGGACAAGGACAAGTACCTCTCTATCGTCGGTCCCTTCGGATTCACCGAGGCAGAGCTTCCCGATCCGCAACTGACCACGGCGAAGCTGTGCGAAGGGCAGGGCTAAGTCGGACGGGACTCTGTTGTGAAGGAGGATTTCGATGCCCTCTTCGATGCTTGGCCGGGCATCCAGGAGGGAATCATCATCACCCTCGAACTCACTGCGGGAGGTGCTCTCCTTGCCTTCGTGCTTGCAGTGGTGCTCGGGTTGGCAGCTCGTTCACACCAGGTAATCGTCAGAGGTTCGGCGCGGGTTTTCATCGAGTTCTTCCGCGGCACGTCACTGCTGGTGCAGTTGTTCTGGCTTTTCTACGTGGTTCCGCTCTTCGGATATCTCATCGACCCCGTACTGTGTGGGATACTCGCCCTCGGCCTCAACTATGGCGCCTACGGAGCGGAAGTTGTGCGGGGAGCGATCAATTCGGTACCGCAGTCGCAATGGGAAGCTGCCACGGCGTTGGATTTCACGCACTGGCAGAGGCTTCGACGGGTGGTGTTTCCACAGGCCTGGGCCGAGATGATTCCTCCCCTGACGAATCTTCTGATCCAACTGCTCAAGGGCACTGCCCTGGCCAGTTACATCCTGCTGCAGGACCTGACATTCGAGATAGATCAACTTCGGCGTACGACGGGCAACACGCTCTTCGCGTTCGGGGTCGGGCTCGTCATCTACTTCATTATCGGCTACGTGCTGACGCTGTTGATGAATGCGCTCGAGGTTCGGGCGAAGAACAGGCTGGGTACCGGTCCCTCCTTGCGTGAGATCTTCTCGCTGGCGCCCTCGGACCCGCGCGGACTGGAGGCTGCTGAAAAATGAGCGTCCAGTGGAGTTGGGATCGCGCGTTCGAGGCGCTACCCGTGTTGCTCGACGGATTCAAGATCACCCTCGTCGCAACCGTATTGGGCTTCCTCATATCCGTGGTGCTCGGTCTTGTCATCGCGCTGATCCGGCAGGCCGCCCCGCGCTGGATCGCAATGCCGGTGCGGGCGGTGAGCGAATTCATCCGTCTCACACCCCTCGTCGTGCAGTTGCTGTTCGTCTATTACACGTTTACGGCACTGTCACCCTTGCAGATCGGGGTAGTGGTCCTCGGCATCCACTACTCGACCTACATGGCGGAGGTGTATCGGGCAGGGATCGAGGCGGTACCCGTCGGCCAGTGGGAGGCAGCGAGAGCACTGTCCATTGCACCGGCCCGTACGTGGCGGGCGATCATCCTGCCGCAGGCAATCCGCCGGGTAGTCCCGGCTCTCGGGAACTATGCCGTGTCGATGTTCAAGGACACCCCGTTGCTGTTCGCGATCACGGTGATCGAAATGGTGACAGCGGCCCAGCAATTCGGGGCCCGGCATTTTCAGTACCTCGAGCCGTTGACCCTCGCCGGTGTGATCTTCCTGATCGCCAGTTACCCGACCTCCCTGCTCATACGGCGATTGGAGAAGCATCTTGCCGGATAAAGCGAACTCAGGCACCCCGATGATCAGGTTCGACGACGTCGTGAAGCGGTTCGGCGACCACGTCGTGCTCGATCACCTCGACTTCCAGGTGGAGCGTGGCGACCGGGTCACGTTGATCGGCCCGAGTGGTTCGGGTAAGACGACGATTCTGCGATTGCTCATGACCCTCGAAAAGGTGAATGACGGCATCATCTGGGTCGACGGGGCGCGCCTCACCCACGAGGAGCGGGGAGGCAAACTCGTCCCGGCGTCGGAGAAGTACATTCGTCGCATACGGCGTCGGATCGGAATGGTTTTTCAGCAATTCAACCTGTTCCCCAACATGAACGTGATCGAAAACATTACCGAGGCACCCATCCACGTCCTCGGGCTCGACAAGGCGGCGGCAGTAAAGCGCGCCCGTGAACTGCTCGACACAGTAGGGCTGTCGGACAAGGAGACAGCGCATCCGACGCAGCTGTCCGGTGGCCAACAGCAGCGGGTTGCGATCGCCCGAGCGCTGGCGATGGATCCCGACATCCTGCTGCTCGACGAGGTGACGTCGGCTCTCGATCCTGAGTTGGTGGCGGACGTGCTGGACGTCTTGAGGAACGTGGCCCTCACCACGGACATCACGATGCTCATCGTCACACATGAGATGCAATTCGCACGCGACGTATCGAACCGGGTGATGATGTTCGACGCCGGCCGCATCGTGGAAGAGGGGGATCCGGTAACCATGTTCTCCGCACCCAAACACGACCGAACCAAGTCGTTCCTCAAGGCTGTGCTGGCCGACTGAGCCGGGGTCCGATGCCCCGCTCTGGCAGCGAGGGCGTATAAATACATCTTGTGTCTATGTTGTATTCGGCCGCGGAGCAGGTATACCGCGAGGTGAAGGAGCTCATCCTGTCGGGTGGGCTGCCCGGTGGTGAGTTGATCAGCGAAGGCGAGATCGCGGAGCGCATGGGCCTCAGTCGCACACCCGTCCGCGAGGCCTTTCTTCGTCTCGAGGCCGAGGGATGGATGCGGTTGTATCCGAAGCGGGGCGCTCTCGTCGTCGCGGTGGCCGAGGGGGAAGCCGAGCACATCGTCGATGCGCGACAGCTCGTCGAGACACACGCCGTTCGGATCCTGGCGGAGCGGCCGCACGCACGTGAGGTGCTTGTCGCTCGGTTGCGTGTCAATCTCGAGGAACAGCGGCAGATCGCCGCACGAGGGGATGGGGCTGCCTTCAGTGCGTCGGATGCCGACTTTCATCGCCTGATCGTCGATGCCGCCGAGAATCCACTGCTCGCGACGTTCTATTCGAGCCTTCGGGAGCGGCAGCGCCGGATGACCGCCCACTCGATCGCCCGCGACCCCGGGCAATTGCCGAGGATTCTCGCGGAGCACGAGCAGTTGACCGATCTGGTGAACGACGGTGACGCGGACGGGTTCGAGGCAGCGGTGCTCGCCCACATGCGTCGAGTTCACGCTCTGAATCCGAGGGGAGTGGCTCGATGACCTCCGTGCGTGAGTCGCAAGCCGCACTGCCCGACACCGTGGTGTCCACGCGGGTGTGGTTGCAGGTCGCCGCGACGATGTTCGCGGTCGCGTGGGGAGGCAACGAATTCACGCCGCTCCTGGGCATGTACCGCGCCGACCACGGTTTCTCGCCGGTGACCGTCGACCTCTTCTTGTTCGCCTACGTTCTCGGGATCGTTCCCGCGCTCCTCCTGGGCGGACCCCTGTCCGACCGGCTCGGCAGGCGTCCGATTCTGCTGCCCGCTCCGGTGCTGACGGTGGCAGGTTCGGTACTGCTCGCACTCGGCGCGGACTCCGCGGCCATGCTGATCGCAGGCCGCATCCTGTGCGGCGTTGCGCTCGGGCTCGGAATGGCAGTGGGGGGAAGCTGGGTGAAGGAGCTGTCGACCGCGCCGTGGGATCCCACGGCGACGGAAGGAGCCGGTGCCAGACGGGCCGCGATGAGCCTCACCGGTGGGTTCGGTCTGGGCGCCGGGGTCGCGGGCGTCCTTGCGCAATGGGCACCACTGCCCAGTGTCCTGGCGTACCTCGTCCACAGCGGAATCGCGATCGCCGCGGCCATCGCACTCGTGCGTGCACCGGAAACCCGTGCAGCTCAACCGCTCTCCGAGCGGGTGTCGCTCGCTCGGGATCTGGCGATTCCCTCGGCGGCACACCGGCGTTTCCTTCTCGTCATCGCACCCCTCGCCCCTTGGGTGTTCGGGACCGCGGCCGCCGCGTATGCGGTACTTCCGGCGCTCATGTCCCAGCACGGCGGTGGGGTGCCCCTCGCGTTCTCGGCACTGATGTGCATGGTGGGCTTAGGGTCCGGCTTCGCGATCCAGGCGCTGGGCCGCAAGATCGATACGCCTCGCAATACGCGAGCAGTCGTCGTTGCCCTCGTCTTCGTCATAGCTGGGATGGCGATGGCAGCGGCCGCGTCTTCCGCGTTGACCGTTCCGCTCGCACTCGTCGCTGCGGTGGTGCTGGGTTGCGGATACGGGATGGCCTTGGTGTCCGGGCTGCAGGAAATTCAGCGCATTGCCGGACCCGACGATCTGGCCGGCCTGACCGCGGTGTTCTACTCGCTCACCTATCTGGGCTTCGCGATGCCTGCGGCAATGGCATTTCTCTCCGAGAACTTCGCCGCGGTGACCTACCCGCGAATGTTTACCTTCGGCGCCATCGCGGCCGCGGGATGTCTCCTCCTCGCCGTCGTCCACTGGCGCTCGCATCTGCCCTCTGCCCGCGAAAGCTCGTAACAGCGTGCGCCATCGAATCGGTCGTTCGGGCGCACGCGGAAGGGCACAGTTTGGTTTCGGTTCGACGCATCGGAGAACTCAACTCTTAACCTGAGCCTCAGCCGTATACATTTGCCACATTCCGCTCGGCTGGGGTCCACGGTAGGGAGCAACGTGCAGAAATCTGATGGCGTCGAGGCGGAGTCATGCGTGCGGCCCCCCATGGGACGGCGAAGACTGCTGCGACGGGGATGGATCGTGACGACGCTGTCGCTGCTCGCTTTGATGATGGTGCCCGCGTCCCCGGTGGCGGCGAACCCCGTCGTAGAGCCCGTTGCCGCAGACCCGAGCGTGGTCCGTGCGGCCGACGGTATGTACTACATGTACACCACCGCGGACGACTGGGGCGACGGCCAGGGCATGCACAACATGTCGATGTTCAAGTCCTTCGATCTCATGGACTGGATGTATGTGGGGGACGTGTTCCCGGACCTGCCCGAGTGGCATCCGGAGGGAAAACTTGCCTGGGCCCCGCACGTCCTGGAATCGGGCGGCGGATACAGCCTCTACTACTCGCTCTACGACGAGTCGAATCCGTGTATCGGACTCGCGACGGCTCCGGGCCCGACCGGGCCGTGGACCGATCTGGGTCGCCCGGTGTTCTGTGCGCAGGACGTGGGCATCGAGGGCACGATCGACCCGTTCGTCTGGGACGACGGAACGTCGAAGACGATGGTCGTCGGCAACTTCCGCGGCATCTACGCAATCCCGCTGGACGGGGACGGTGCGGCGCCGGTGGGCGAACCGGTGCAGATCGCGGACGACCGGTTCGAAGGCCCCTTCATCACTTTCCGCAACGGCTACTACCACCTGTTTCTGTCCGCCGGGAACTGCTGCAACGGCGGGGACACCGCGTACCGCGTGGTGGCCGGCAGGTCCAGATCGCTGACCGGGCCCTACCTCGACCGCAAGGGGCAGGACCTCAACGAGGGGGGCGGCGCGCTCATCCTCGCGGGCAGCGACCCGTGGGCCGGACCCGGACACAACACCGTGGTGACGGACGACGCCGGGAACGATTGGATCGTCTACCATGCGATTCCGCGCGACGACGTCACACTGCCCAGTGGAGCTCAGCGCCGGGAAGGGATGATCGACCGGATCGTCTGGGCAGACGACTGGCCCGACGTCGGTGACGGCTCGCCTTCCTCGACACGACCCCAGCTACCCGACACCGACCTTCCGGTGCGGGTGTCGCTGACCGCGGACGACTCGACGACCCTGCACGAGAACGGGGGAACCATCGCGGCGACGATGGTGGTGGCGGCACCCGAGGATCAGCCCTATGCGGGGCAGGTCTGGGCAAGCGTGACGTCGCCGGACGGCGGGATCAGTGATCCGATCTTCGGGCCGATCGACGTCGACCTGGCTGCCGGAGAGGTATACGAAGAGCCGATCAGTTACGCCGTGTCGGCAGACGCCCCGAACGGAACCTATGACGTGTACGCCTTTGCCGGCATCTTCGACACCGACACGGTCGAATTCGGGGCGCTCAACGGGGTGAAGTCCGGCCCGCAGATGACGGACGTCGCCAAGCGCGTCTCCGCCGTCGTGTGGCGGGACGGTGCGTGATCGTCGGCGTCTCTAGAGAGGTGGCAGCGCTTTTTCACCCAGCCAGGTGTCCCAGAGGGTTCGTAGCGACTCATCGGTGTACCGCGCGGCGAGATCGGTGAACTGTTCCGCGCTGACGCTGGAGTGGCTGTGCGACTGGGTCCACTGCTGCAGCAATGCGAAAAACCGTTCGTCACCTAGCCGAAGTCGCAGTGCGTGGAGAGTGATTGCGCCGCGCTTGTAGATGCGGTCGTCGAACATCCACTGCGGCCCAGGATCCGCGACCACCAGATCCTGCGGTTTCCGGGACAGACCCTGGTGGGCCTGTAACGCGAGTTGATGCGCTGCGGGTCCGCCGGAATTCTCCGACCAGAGCCATTCGGCGTAACAGGCGAACCCTTCGTGCAGCCAGATGTCCCGCCATTGACCCAACGTGAGGCTGTTACCGAACCACTGGTGGGCGAGCTCGTGGGCCACCAATCGTTCGAAGGCGCGGCTGCCCGTGCAGTGGTTGGCGCCGAAAATCGACAGTCCCTGTGCCTCGACAGGAATCTCCAGGTCGTCGTCGGTGACGACGACCGTGTAATCGGCAAACGGGTACGGGCCGAACAATCTGCCGAACACATCCATCATCTCGGGTTGGCGTCCGAAATCGACATCGAACGACGAGCGAAGTCGCGGCGGGTGCACGGCGAAAATCTTGACGCCGCCCGAATTCACTCGCCGTCGTTCGTACGGGCCGATCTGAATCGTGGCCAGATAGCTCGACATCGGCTCGGCCTGCTCGTACACCCACGTGGTCTGGCTGGCTCGGGTCTGCTTGCTCACCAACGCACCGTTGGCCACCGTGTAGTACGGCGAATCGGTGGTGATGGATATGCGGTAGCTGGCCTTCGAGCTCGGGTGATCGTCACACGGAAACCAGGATGCCGCGCCATTCGGCTGACTGGCGACAAGACTGCCCTCGGTCAGTTCCTCCCAGCCGACCTCGCCCCACATGCTGCGGATCGGCTTCGGGGAACCGCCGTATTGCACCGTGAATACCAGTGCACCGCCCGCCGGGATCTTCTGCGCAGGGGTGACCATGAGCTTGCCGTTCCGATGAACCCATTTGGTGTTCCGTGCGCCGTTGGCAGCGACCTTGGTGACGTGGAGGTCGGACGCCAGGTCGAGCGCGAACCGGGACCGCGCCTCGGTGGTGACAGCAGTGATCGTGGCCTTCCCGGTAAGCCGGTTGCTGTGGACCTTGTAGGTGAGGTCGAGTTCGTACCGTGAAACCCGATAGCCTCGGTTGCCGTTCTGAGGGAGATACGGGTCGAGGGGTTCGTCGAGCTCTTTACCGGGCTTCACGTCGCCGCCCACGGTGCGATGGGGTTGCCCTGCCACCTGGTGGAGGGCGGAACGGTGTCGCCGCGCATGACCAGTGACGCAGGTCCGACCGTGGCGCCTGCACCGATTCCGGCGGCGGGCAGCGCGACGCAGTGCGGGCCGAGCGTGGCGCCGGCTCCCAACGTGACGGTGTCCATGGACATGATCCGATCATGGAACAGGTGAGTCTGCACGACGCACCCCCGTTCCACGGTGGCGCCGTCACCGAGGGTCACCAGATCGGCTTCCGGGAGCCAATAGGTTTCACACCACACCCCCTTGCCGATGGTCGCGCCGAGGCCGCGCAGCCACACGTTGAGTACGGCGGTGCCCGTGGCGGCGCGCGCGAACCACGGTGCGGCGACGGTCTCGACGAACGCGTCCGACACCTCGTTACGCCAGACGAAGGAACTCCACAGGGGATGCTCGACCTTTCCGATGCGCCCCACCACCAGCCACTTGGCAGCCACGGATATCGATCCGGCCACAGCGCCGGCGCCGAGGAGGACCACGCCGCTGGCCAGGGCGGCCAGCCAGAAGCCGATCAGGTCGGCCATCACCTCGAGCGTGAACAGCACCCCGAGCCCAATTCCGAACGTCACCATCACCGGGATCAAACGGCACGTCTCCACGATCGCCCGGGCGACCTTCAGCCGGAACGGCGGATGGAACGTGCGTGCGGCGTCGGTGTCGCCCGGGGCCCTGCGCAGGCGGACGGGTGGGCTCCCCAGCCAAGAAGAACCGGACTTGGCCTTGGATGGCGCCGCCGACAGCACCGCGACGAGCCCGTTCTTGGGCACCCGTCGTCCCGGGCCGGTCATTCCGGAATTGCCGAGGAACGCCCGCTTGCCGATTTTTGCGTCCTCGATGTGCATCCAACCGCCGCCGAGCTCGTAACTCGCGACCATCGTGTCGTCGGCCAGGAACGCGCCGTCCGCGACCGTGGTGAACTTCGGCAGCAGCAACACTGTCGAGGCTTCGACGTTCTTGCCGATCCGGGCGCCCAGCAATCGCAGCCAGCCGGGTGTCAACAGGCTCGCGTACAAGGGGAACAGGAACGTCCGGGCCGAGTCCATGAGCCGCTCGGTGGCC
Source organism: Rhodococcus sp. MSC1_016 (assembly GCF_023667485.2). Taxonomy (NCBI): domain Bacteria; kingdom Bacillati; phylum Actinomycetota; class Actinomycetes; order Mycobacteriales; family Nocardiaceae; genus Rhodococcus; species Rhodococcus sp. MSC1_016. The sequence continues at coordinate 4,812,456 of NZ_JAMOZI020000001.1, read as the reverse complement.
CACACCTGCCACCCGGTGCGACTGCGGACCGGGTGGTACCCCTCTCGCAACCGGATCGACAACAGCCGAACGGCGATCACGGTGAAAACGGCGAACACCGCAAGGCTGAGAACAGTGGCGATCGGGAGAACCATCAGCGACTGCAGTACGGCGGATCCGATCGTCCCGGCATCGCGGATCCGCCAGCCGATCAGGGCGATGCCGGACAGGAGGGCAAAGATCGGGAGTCCGGCGATCAGCATCGACGTGACCCCGAACACGGGCACCCAGTACGACGCGCGTCGCGGGGTTTTTTCGGGCCACGGGTGTGCGGCCTTACCTACCTTGACGGCGGGTGAACCCGCCCAGTGCTGACCCGCCTTGACCCGTCCGAACACCGCCGAACCGGCCTCGACCTCCGCGCCTCGTCCGATGCGGGCGCCGGGCAGCAACGTGGACCGGGCACCGACGGTGGCCCCGGGACCGATCTTGATCTCGCCGATGTGCACGACGTCACCGTCCACCCAGTGACCGGACAGATCCACTTCCGGCTCGACCGAACAGCCGTCACCGAGTTCGAGCATGCCGGTGACGGGCGGAAGTGTGTGCAGGTCGACGCCCTTCCCGACGGTGGCGCCCAAGGCCCGGGCGTAATAGAGCATCCACGGTGCGCCCGACAAGTTGGCCGCGCCGCTGGCCTCGGTGAGTCTCAGCGCCACCCACAGCCGGAGGTGTTCACTGCCCCCGCGGGGATAAGTCCCTGGCTCGAGCCTCCGGAGAAGGATCCGCGAGCCGATCACCGAGATCGCCATCCGGCCCACCGGGCTGATGAACACGACGAATGCGGCGAGGACCCACCACCACGACACGGTGGGTGCCCACGACGCGTCCGCGACGTACGCGAAGACGTTGTTGGCGATGGCAAGCCAGGTGACCCACTGCAGACCGGTGAGGGTAGTGAGCGGAACGGTGGCCGCGATCTGCAGCAGTTGGCTGCGCCGCGGAGTGGGGGTGACGAGACGGGGTTCTGCGGCATCGATGGGTGCGAGTTCGTCGAGATACTCCGCCAGCGAGCCGAGCCGCGGATGGTCGTAGAGTTGCGCCACGGTGACCTCGGGGAACCGTTCCCGAAGCGCAGTGACCAGCTGGGCGGCCGCGAGGGAACCGCCGCCCAGCTCGAAGAAGTCGTCGGCAGGGCCAGTAATCTGCGCGCCGAGAATCGACGTCCACAGCTCCGCCACCCACGCCGATGTGCCGTCGAGTCCGAGGTCCTCCGCCGAGTCGTCGATCCCGGGCGGCGGCCAGGGCAGTGCATTTCGGTCTACTTTGCCGGACGTGCGAGTGGGAAGCTCGCCGACCAGAACCAGCCGGGGCACCAGCGCGGCCGGTAATTGCTCGGCGAGCGTCGCGTGGGCTGCTTTCAGATCGAAGTCGGGATCCGTGCTGGCGAGATAGCCGACGAGAATCTGATGACCGGCGCCGGTCCTGCGTACGGCCGCGGCCGCACCCCCGACTCCTGGCAGATTCTGCAGGGCATTGTCGACCTCGCCCAGTTCGATACGCCGGCCACCGAGTTTCACCTGATCGTCGGCGCGTCCCTGGAACAGCAGTCCGCGCCGATCCAGGCGGACGAGATCACCGCTGCGATAGGCGCGATCCCATCCGAGGGTCGGCATGGGCGCGTACTTCTCCGCATCCTTCGCAGGGTCGAGATAGCGGGCCAGACCGACACCACCGATCACCAGTTCGCCCACCTCGCCCTCGGCCACCGGCTCCCCGGAGCCGTCGACCACCGCGAGATCCCAGCCGTCCAGGGGAAGGCCGATGCTGACAGGGCTCCGTCCGTCCATCAGCGCACCGCACGCGACGACCGTGGCCTCGGTGGGCCCGTATGTGTTCCAGACTTCTCGTCCGTCGACGGCCAGGCGCTCCGCAAGTTCGGGTGGGCATGCCTCGCCTCCGAAGATGAGGAGACGGACGGCCTCGAGCGCCTCCGCCGGCCACAGCGATGCGAGCGTCGGCACCGTCGACACGATGCTGACGTCTCGGGCAACCAGCCAAGGACCGAGGTCCATACCGCTGCGCACGAGCGATCGCGGTGCGGGAACCAGGCAGGCTCCGTGTCGCCACGCCAGCCACATCTCCTCACAGGACGCGTCGAAAGCCACCGACAGTCCGGCGAGTACCCGATCGCCGGGCCCGACGGGTTCGTCCTGCAGGAACATTCGTGCCTCGGCATCCACGAATGCCGCGGCATTCCGATGGCTGACCGCGACGCCCTTCGGTGTGCCGGTGGATCCGGAGGTGAAGATGATCCACGCGTCGTCGTCGACCGTCGGTGGGCGGGCGGCCGGAATTTCCGACCGCTCGGAGGCGGTTCCCGGCGTGATGCCGGAGCCCGTCACCACACAGCGCACCCGAGCCTCGCCGAACACGAGGGCGGCGCGTTCCTCGGGATCGTCCGCGTCGACGGGCACATACGCGGCGCCGATCGCCAGCGTCGACAAAATGGTGACATACAGAGCGCACGACCCCGAAGGCATGCGAATGCCGACCCGGTCGCCGGCCCCGACTCCGGACTCGGCCAATTGCTCCGCGCCGCGGCCGATTCCCTCGAGCAGTTCCCGGTAGGTCAACGACGTCGTGCCGTCGTCGATCGCTGCGGCGTCCGGATACTCCTCTGCGGTGGCGTACAGAACGTCGATGAGGGTGCGCGGCGCCGGTGCGAACTCGCGGCGAAGGAATTCCTGGGGTATGCGGAGCGAGCGATCCGAATCCGTCGGTGACTGGAGAGACAAACCAGGATTCCTTCTCTGAGCGGGCGGTTGATGCGTACTGCTCGTTATCTCACGATCAAGTAGACAGTTGGTGAACAGGGGGTGCTCGCTGTCGGGCGCCTATGGTCATTCTTCACCCCGGCGATTTCCGGCGAATGTCGGGCGGGCGGCGAACGAAGCACTCACGCGTGATCCCTCCGTGGAAGCTGAGGTGAGCCGCGAGCCGTGAGGAACCCCGTCAGGCCGGAAGCAGTGGACATCACTATTCCGCCAGGTAGTGATCACGGTCACCGTGCGCAGCAGAACGTGTGCGCTGACCTGTGGGTTTCGCCACCGGTCGGCCATACAGCGACGCGCGCTGCCCGCTCTGGCCGACCCAGGGCCCGACGCGGGGTTTGCGCAGCCGAAGCCTTCCGGCTAGGTATATATGTGACTGCTCGTCCCACATAAAAATACCTCCCGGAGTGCCCTGTGACTGCCATTATCGAGACAGCCCGCGCCGAGCATGTGCAGCACAAGAGCGCGAGCCTCGCCAAGAGATGACCTCCGCACTCGTCAAGTGGCAGCTGGCCGGGCTGATTCTCATCGCCCTGGCCGGTCTGGTGTACGTCGGCGCCCAATATGTGCGTCTCGACAATCTTCTCGGGTTCGGCGAATACACCGTCAGCGTCGAGCTCGCGAATTCCGGGGGGATTTTCAGCAATGCCGAGGTCACGTACCGGGGAGTTCCCGTCGGCCGCGTGGGTGAGATGTCGCTGACCTCGGACGGTGTCGATGTCGAGTTGAAGATCGACAAGAGCGCGCCTGCCATCCCTGCGTCCGCGAAGGCCGTCGTGGCCAACAGGTCGGCGATCGGCGAGCAATACGTCGATCTCCAGCCCGACACCGATCGTGGGCCGTTTCTCGAAGATGGATCCGTAATCACAGTGGGCAGCACGGCAACTCCTGTCCCGGTCGAGGAACTGCTTGCCGGAACACAAGAACTGGCCGACTCGGTCCCGGTCGATGCGCTCCGTACGGTCGTGACCGAACTAGGGGTGGCGTTCAACGGCAAAGGCGAGGACATTCAAGTCCTCGCGGATGCGCTGGCGGGACTGTCACAGTCGGGCTCCGAGTCGCTTGACGAGACACTGGCGCTGCTGCGCGACGGCCGACCTGTGCTGGCGACGCAGTCCGAACAGTCCTCGGCCATCGAGCAATTCAGCACCGACCTCGACGCTCTCGCAGCACAGCTGCGCGCATCCGACCCCGACGTGCCGGCCCTGATCGAGAACGGAACGGCGGCAAGTGATCAAGTGGGCGCGTTCGTCAGTGAATCCGGAGGGGCGGCGACCAGGAACCTCACCAGCCTCGGCATGACCGTCGAGACGCTCTCGGTTCAGGCGGACGCCCTTCGCACCCTGTTCGTATACTTGCCGGGGATTGCCGCGGCATCCTCCACCATCGCCCCCGGAGACGGCACCGTGCACCTGGGATTGGTGGGCGAGGTGAACAACCCACCTCCGTGCACGGTCGGTTACGAGGGTACGCAGGCGATACTCGAGGAAATGAAGCGCCAGGATCCCGACTTCGACGACACCCAGCAGGACTTCCCTCAGAACACGGCGGCGAACTGCGAAACGCCGCAGGGAAGCGTGACCGGTGTGCGAAGCGCCAACCGGATCGTCCTCGGTGACCCCGCAACGGTCCAGCCGTGGGATTCCAAGCCGAAGAAGGACCCGAATCGTCTGAACCTCAACCCGATTGCGACTCAACTCGCACCACTTCTGGGGGTGAGCCCGAGATAGTGGGTTGACAACCTCGCGTCGATCCTGCAATCTTCGAATCAGGTCACGAGTACCAGCGTCAAGCCCCGGCTAGCTGGTCGGCAACCCTCCACCGCGGTGGGGTGCTCCGGGTGACGACCAGGCTGAGGTTCATACCGGACCCGGCAAGCGCGGACTCCGAGGGCTATCCCTGTGACGAGTCCCTGAGTACGAGGGATGTCGTGATGACTGCTGTATTGACCGCTGATGTGTGCGGAGCCCCCCTTGCCCCGGTTTCGGGCTCGGACCTGCGGGTTCCGCTGGTGCAGGGAGGTGACTGCACCTACGTCAACTTCGACTACGCGGCAAGCGCACCCGCACTGGCGCAGGTGACTGATCGAATCAGTGCATTGCTGCCGACGTACTCGAGCGTGCACCGCGGGGCCGGGTACGCATCCCGGGTGTCGACCGCCTGCTACGAGAAGGCGCGCGCCTCGGTTGCGCAGTTCGTGGGAGCTTGCGACGACCAGGTGGTGGTATTCACCCGGAACACCACTGATTCCCTCAACCTGCTGGCGGGGTGCGTTCCTGGTAGCACGGTGGTGCTCGATATCGAGCACCACGCTAATCTGTTGCCCTGGAAGAACTCCCGTGTCGTCCGGGCAGCTGACACCCTCGCCGAAACCGTTCGGTTGCTCGTGGCGGAATTGTGCTCGAAGCCCACTGCCCTTCTCGCTGTCACCGGTGCATCCAATGTCACCGGTGAGGTGCTGCCGATCGCGGTTCTGGCGGATGTCGCGCACCGTTGCGGTGCAAGGATTCTCGTCGATGGGGCGCAACTCGCGCCGCACAGGCGGATCGACCTGGAGGCATGGGGCGTCGACTACCTGGCGTTCTCCGGGCACAAGTTGTACGCACCCTTCGGGTCGGGCGTGCTGGTAGGAAAGCGTGACTGGCTCGATGCGGCGGAACCGTACCTCGCCGGCGGTGGGGCGGTGCGCAACGTGACCGTCGAATCCACCGAGTGGGCACCGGCTCCGGCCCGGCACGAGGCCGGCACTCCCAACGTCCTCGGCGCCGCAGCCCTCGCTGCGGCATGCGACGCGCTGGCCGAGTTGGACTTCGGTCGAGTAGCCGAGCATGAAGCGGCGTTGACGTCCCGACTTCTGTCCGGACTCGCGGACGTGGACGGTGTGGAATTTTTGCGGCTGTGGTCGGACGCGCCGGACACCGTGGGAATCGTGACGTTCACGATCGACGGGTACGAGCCCGGGGAGATCGCCGCCTACCTGTCTGCCGAGCACGGAATCGGAGTGCGTGACGGCAGGTTCTGCGCGCATCCGCTGCTGACGCGACTCGGCCGGCCAGACGGAGCAGTTCGGGTCAGCCTCGGTCTCGGCAGTTCCTCCGCCGATGTGGATCGGCTGGTGGACGCGGTCGCCGCATTGGTGGCCGGTCGTCGCAGTTGGGGCTATGCCAAGACCGACGGTCAGTGGAATCCGGTGCCGGAGACCCGTTTTTCGCACGACGCGCTACTATGAGCGCATGGCATCGCAGGCTGGGAGCGCAATGATTGCTCACTGGTGCCGTCGGCACGTCGATCTGTGCCGAACCGCCTCGGGTATGTGTTCGAGCTGACCGTTCTTTTCGGCTCCTGACATCGGCACACATTCTCCGAGGAAACCCCACATGTCTTCAGGCAACGTTTTGTCCTCCCGTACCCTCCGCGTCGCCGTCGAGCTGACCGGATCGGGTCACCATCCGGCAGCCATCGGGGCCGCAGGCACGCGGCCCATCAGCGGTGCGGACTACTGGGTGGAGCTCACCGCCGATTCGGCGGACCCGCTCGACCTGACCTCCTTCCCGCCCGATGTGGTCCGGATCCGCGCCACCGATCTGCGGGGAGCGCAGCAGGAACGCGCCCGGGTGCGCGCCGAAACTCTCGCCGCGGGGCGCGATCCCGACAGCGTCACAGTGCTGGTCGATCTCGAGGTACTGATCGCCGCGGAAGCTCGCACCGCGCGCAAGGAGCTGGCACTGCTCGACAGCGCACTGGAAAGCCCACGAACCCCCGAGTCACTGCAGTACGTCGGGACTCCGGTGGGGCTCGCCGGGCTGATCGCCGACATCCAGGCTGCCGGGGTGGCCGACGGTGTGACCCTGCTTCCGCTGACTCTGCCCAGGGTGCTCGAGCAGCTGGTCGACGGCACATTGCCCTGGTTGGAGCAGCGCGGGCTCGTCACGTCCGCGGAAGCTGTCGACGAGGCCTTGCGACGTTTCGACCTTCCACGCCGACAGCGTGAACTCGCTTCCTGAGGTTTCGACGCGCAGTCGCATACGACGCCGTGGGCCGGGAATCTCAGGATTCCCGGCCCACGGCGTCGTGCGATGTCAGTTGTCGAGCGGGGTCGGCCGGTAGTACCGCCCCTCGTGATACAGAAGGGGTGCGGCGGCGGACTCGTCGTCGTCCTCGGCGTGAACCCGCGTGACCAGCCCGATGACCAGCGTGTGATCACCGACCGGAATCAACTGGTCCACGGTGACCCGGAGCCAGCTCGGGGTCCCGTGCAGCACCGGCTCCCCGGTGTCGAGCCGAGCCCAGAGCGACCGGTCGGCGAATCGTTGGTCGGCGCTGCGTGCGAATCGCTGCGCCAGATGCTGCTGATGTTCGCCGAGCAGGTGGATCACCAGGGAATCGGCGGAATGCAGCGCGCCGATGCTGGATGAGGAATGCGCGATGTTGAATGACACCAGCGGAGGATTCAGGGAGACGGACGCAAAGGACGTGGCCGTGAACCCCACCGGCCCGGCCTCGGAATCGAGCGTCACGATAGTGACTCCCGCCGGATGACGCCGCAGCGCGGCGCGGTAGTCCTCGGCGCTGATCCCGGTAGCAAGTTCGGCCTCGGCCTCGCCACCCGCGGCGCGGACGGAATCGGTGTTCTTCGCCATGATGGCGTCAACTATAGGCGGATGGCCGATCGAGGGAATCAGTCGACGTCGATGGCGAGGCCCGCGGTAATGCGCACCAGCTCGGAGAAGGACGTGCGGAACACGGTGTCGGGGTGTCCGGCGGCGGCCCACAACTCCGAATGCTTGGCCAGCGCGTTGTCCACGTACGTCGGCAGGTTGGTGGGGTGCCCGAGCGGGGCGATGCCACCGATCGGCTGTCCGGTGGCGATCCGCACCATCTCGAGCGGTGCCCGCGTCAGGTTTCCCTGCAGTCGTTTGCCGGTGTTCGCGAGGTCGACCTCGTGTGCCCCCGACACCAGGAGGAGAATCGGGTCGTCGTCCAGAAGGAACACCAACGACTTGGTGATGGCCCCGATGTCCACACCCAAAGCCTTTGCTGCCTCGTCGGCGGTGTGAATGGACTCCGGCTGGGTGACGATGACCCCGTGGTGTCCTCGCGCGATCAGAGTTTCGGCGACATGCGCGGCGTGGGGGTGCAGGGGCGTCGGCATGAACCAAGAGTAGGGCCATAACTCCGGAACGACACGTGGACGCGTCGTCCGAGACGACATCGACACGGGGCGTGGTCTATTCCGGCCTGGAAACCCGGCGGGCGGTGAAGCCGAAGAGCAACGCAAGTCCGAGCAGGGCGTAGAGCGCCAGTGTCAGCGCAGGCGCCCCCGCGCCCACATCGTCGAAGTAGACGATGCTGCGGACACCCTCCGTCCCCGCACCCGGGGTGATCCACCGCCCGATTGCCGCATAGAAGGTGGGGATGACGTTGGAACCGAACGCACCGCCCGCACTCGGGTTGCCGAGGATCACGAAGACGGCGATGGCGAGCGGCACGGCAAGGACTCCGATCGCCGCCCGCAGTCCCAACGTGAACACGGCTGTCCCGAAGACGACCCCGGTACCGAGGAGCCAGAGGGGAAACCAGTGGCCGGCGAAGGTGCCCAGCACGTGCGTGGTGATCAGCGCACCCAGAGCGCCGGAGATCACGGCGTATCCGAAGAGAACGCCGACGTGTGCCGCCGCCTGCCGCAGCGACGTAGGTGCTCCGATGAACAGCCCGATCGCGGCCGCAAGGAGGTAGCCGCCGACCACCCAGCCGACCGACAGATAGAAGCCGGACAGTCCGCGATTGTCGTGGACGCCCACCGGGATCTCGTCACGAACCGTGAACTGCCGTCCCTGCGCATTGTCGACCTGTGTGAACACCGACTCGAGGGCGGAGGAGATAGAACTCCCACCGGCGCTTGCCGTGATCAGCGTGTCCGCACCGACTGGTTCGATCACGTAGGCGCCCTGAATCTCGCGGGCATGCAGGAGCCGCCGCGCCTGCGCCGCGTCGGACACGATGCGCGCGTCGAGTGGGCGTCCGTCGATCCCATTGAGCCGGTCGGCGACCTGCTGGTCGACGCCGGGCGGCAGTCCCGGGGCGGCCACGACCGCAATCTCGATACCGCGGGGAGTGGGCTGATGGAATGCGGCCACATAGCTGAGGATGAAACCGAGCTGCAGTACGAGAACACCGAGGACGAGTGCCACCATGACCTGCGGTGTGCCGTACCGGGACGCGGGGCCGTCCGGGTGTTGTGGCGAGAAAGGGGCTTGTTCGGTCTCGGTCGTGGTCATCAGTAATCCTCATCCTTGTCGATACCTCGGGTATTCAATACCGTAGGTATCGTGCCCGAACATGGTCAACACGACAGTCGTCACACCGAATGGACGCCGGCGACGCGTCCCGGCCGTGATGTAGTGCGGCAACGACTGCTCGACGCGGCGGCGGAAGAGTTCGCGGAACGAGGCTTCAACGCCGCGCGTCTCACCGAGGTTGCGCGGCGCGCGGGATTTACCAAGGGTGCCGTGTACTCGAACTTCGAGTCGAAACAGGACCTGTTCGCCGAACTCTTCGCCCAGCGTTCACTCGAACTCGCCGGCCGCGCCCTCGCCGAAATAGCGGGGCTGAACCCGTCGGCCGCAGTCGAAAGAGGCGGCGAGGCGATCGCCTCATGGATGATGCGCGAGCCGGGGTGGTCGCTGCTGGTGCTCGAGTTCGGCGTACTCGCTGCACGGGACCCACAGATCGCGCAGGCCTACCTTCGCGAACGACGACACCTACGGTCGCGGCTCGTCGAGCTGATCGGTGAGCGCGCCCGCGAATGGGGAGTCGAAGACACCCTCGACGTGCGAACCACCGCCATTTCTCTGATGGCACTGATCTCGGGCTTGGTGCTCGAGCACTCGGTCGATCCCGAAGAGGTGGATCACACGACGATGGGAGCGGCCGTCGCAGCGCTGTTCGCTGGCGCTGTCGCAGGCGCCGGCCGGGCTTGACCCGTCATGCGATGCGTGCGACGGCGTCGTCCAGGAACGCGTCGATGTGCGCCCAGGTGGTCGTGCGCGCAGTCGGTCCGGCCACCAGGCCCAGGTGACTACCGGGAGCTGACTCGTACCGCGCCGACGGCGATCCCGTCAGCACGTCGGTAGCGGCCCGAACGGAGGCGACGGGGGCGATGACGTCCTCGGTGCCGCCGATCGCGAGCACCGGAACGCTGATGTCCGCCAGCGACACCGGGCCGTTCCTCGTCTCGAATTTCCCTGCGACGAGCGCATTCCCGAGGATCAACTGCGTGCAGACCTGCTGGAAGAATCGCGCGGGGTAACCCGGCATATCTGCCATGAACCGGTCGATGGACTCCATGCGGGCGAGGGTCTCCGTGTCGTGCAGATTGCGCGCGATGAACCATGGCTTGGTGAGTTCCCGCTGCAGTGCGGTGAATCGATAACTCGCCTGGACGAGTGGCGCCGGAAGGCCGCCCATCATCCCGGTCACGGCGGTGAGCGGCCGGTCTCCGGTGAAACGGCCCACGGTCCGCAACGGCGCGATCATCGAGACGGCGCGGTAGTCGATCGGTGTTCCGATCGCGGTGACCGAACCGATGGGAAGGTCGCCGCGGCCCGCGGCCGTCAACAACGACAGGGTTCCGCCGAGGCTCCATCCGATCAGGTCGACTGGAGCTTCGTCGTGGAAACGGGACACCTGCTCGAGCGCGGTCGGGATGATGTCTTCGATCCAGTCCTCGAACCCGAGGTCGCGGTCGGCGTAGCCCATCGACCCGTAGTCCAGGAGGTACGTCGCCTTGCCGGAGTCGACGAGGTGCGCGGCCAGGCTCTGTCCCGGCCGGAGGTCGAAGCACTGCGCGGGCGCGGCCAACGGGGGGACGAGAAGGACGGGGCGGGCATCAGTGATCGAGTTGCCGTCGAAGCGGTAGAGGTCACGATGGGGACCTTCCGAGATCAGGGTCGAGGGTGTGCGCTCCACCGGTGCGATACCACCACCGAAGGACAGTCGCCACGCGTTGCGGGTGAGCGTGTCGAGGGTGGGGGTCCAGGCGATGTCGAGCACGGGGGTCCTCTCGTGGTGATGCCGATCCGAGATCAGATAACTGTGACGACAACATACAGTTAGTTCGACCTCTCGCGGACACCGACCGTCGCGGCTGGGACCGATGGTTACTCTTGAGTAATGACCGAATCGAAGACCTGGAACGCGTTCACCGTCGATCGAAAGGATCGCGTCGCGCGGGTGACACTCATCGGGCCCGGGAAGGGCAACGCGATGGGTCCCGATTTCTGGAGTGAACTCCCCGACATCTTCGGTGAGCTGGACGCCGACCCGGAGGTGCGCGCCGTCGTCATCGCCGGTTCGGGCAAGCACTTCTCCTTCGGCCTCGACCTACCGGCCATGAGCGGGAGCTTCGGAGCCGTCCTGGCGGACAAAGCCCAAGCCGGCCCGCGGACGGCCTTCCACGACACGATCAAGCGCATGCAGTCCGGCATCAACGCGGTGGCCGACTGCCGCAAGCCTGTTATCGCTGCAGTTCACGGCTGGTGCATCGGCGGCGGCGTCGATCTGATCTCGGCGGCCGACATCCGCTACGCCAGCGCTGACGCGCGGTTCAGCATCCGCGAAGTGAAGGTCGCGATCGTCGCAGACATGGGTAGCTTCGCCAGGCTTCCCGCGATCATCGGTGACGGACACTTGCGCGAACTCGCGCTCACCGGCAAGGACATCGATTCGGCACGCGCCGAGAAGATCGGATTGATCAACGACGTGTACGAGGACGCTGACGCCGTGCTCGCGGCGGCGCACGCCACCGCCGACGACATTGCGGCGAACCCACCGCTGGTGGTTCACGGGATCAAGGACGTTCTCGACCACTCCCGCTCGGCCGCGGTGAACGACAGCCTCCGTTACGTCGCCGCCTGGAACGCAGCCTTCCTCCCGTCGCAGGATCTGACCGAGGCGATCACCGCCGTCTTCGAGAAGCGGGAGCCCGAGTTCACGGGCGAATAGCCCGTTCGCTGACACAGCCGCACCCTCCGGGGTGCGGCTGGTTGCGTTCACAGACCCTTATCCGCAGGTAAAGCCCAGTTCATCAGTTGCCCGGAACCTCGCCGCGCTCGCATACTTGCGGACTACAAGTAAACGACAGCGCAGCGAGGAAACAGTGTCGAATTCGGTCGAAACGCCGGTGGCCTACACCCACCGGCAGATCTTGGCTGTACTCAGTGGGTTGATGCTCGGCATGTTCCTGGCCGCGCTCGACCAGACGATCGTGGCGACGGCGATCCGGACGATCGCCGACGACCTCGACGGGTATTCACTGCAGGCGTGGGCGACCACCGCGTACCTCGTCACCGCCACCCTGGCGACGCCGCTCTACGGCAAACTGTCCGACATCTACGGCCGCAAGCCGTTCTTCATGTTTGCGATCACGGTGTTCGTGATCGGCTCGGTCCTGTGCACGTTCTCGACGTCGATGTACATGCTCGCGGCCTTCCGCGCAGTCCAGGGACTCGGCGCCGGCGGCCTGTTCTCATTGGCGCTCACCATCATCGGCGACATCGTCTCCCCGCGTGAACGGGCCAAGTACCAGGGCTACTTTCTGGCCGTGTTCGGCACGTCCAGCGTCCTCGGGCCGGTCCTCGGCGGG